>NZ_PEET01000001.1:1312500-4942500 GCF_002754175.1 Acidovorax sp. 59
GGTGAAAGACCTGGCAAGTCCTTGAGATGACGGCGATATCTTGAAAGAGATGTCAAAGTTATAGGGTCAAGTGACTAAGAGCATGTGGTGGATGCCTTGGCGATTACAGGCGACGAAAGACGTGATAGCCTGCGATAAGCTTCGGGGAGCTGGCAAATAAGCTTTGATCCGGAGATTTCTGAATGGGGAAACCCACCTCGCAAGAGGTATCGCATACTGAATACATAGGTATGCGAGGCGAACCGGGTGAACTGAAACATCTCAGTAGCTCGAGGAAAAGACATCAACCGAGATTCCGAAAGTAGTGGCGAGCGAAATCGGAAGAGCCTTCTAGTGATAGCACGACTGTTAGCAAAACGGGATGGAAAGCCCGGCCATAGCAGGTGATAGCCCTGTATGCGAAAACAGACGTGTGGTACTAAGTTAGAGAAAAGTAGGGCGGGACACGAGAAATCCTGTCTGAATATGGGGGGACCATCCTCCAAGGCTAAATACTCGTAATCGACCGATAGTGAACCAGTACCGTGAGGGAAAGGCGAAAAGAACCCCGGGAGGGGAGTGAAATAGATCCTGAAACCGCATGCTTACAAAAAGTAGGAGCCCGCAAGGGTGACTGCGTACCTTTTGTATAATGGGTCAGCGACTTACATTCAGTGGCAAGGTTAACCGAATAGGGAAGCCGTAGAGAAATCGAGTCCGAATAGGGCGAATCAGTCGCTGGGTGTAGACCCGAAACCAAGTGATCTATCCATGGCCAGGATGAAGGTGCCGTAACAGGTACTGGAGGTCCGAACCCACTAGTGTTGCAAAACTAGGGGATGAGCTGTGGATAGGGGTGAAAGGCTAAACAAACTTGGAAATAGCTGGTTCTCTCCGAAAACTATTTAGGTAGTGCCTCAAGTATTACCTGCGGGGGTAGAGCACTGTTTAGGCTAGGGGGTCATGGCGACTTACCAAACCTATGCAAACTCCGAATACCGCAGAGTACAGCTTGGGAGACAGAGCACCGGGTGCTAACGTCCGGACTCAAGAGGGAAACAACCCAGACCGCCAGCTAAGGTCCCTAAAATTGGCTAAGTGGGAAACGAAGTGGGAAGGCTAAAACAGTCAGGATGTTGGCTTAGAAGCAGCCATCATTTAAAGAAAGCGTAATAGCTCACTGATCGAGTCGTCCTGCGCGGAAGATGTAACGGGGCTAAGCCAGTTACCGAAGCTGCGGATTTGCAATTTATTGCAAGTGGTAGGAGAGCGTTCTGTAGGCCTGTGAAGGTGTCTGGTAACGGATGCTGGAGGTATCAGAAGTGCGAATGCTGACATGAGTAGCGTTAAAGGGGGTGAAAAGCCCCCTCGCCGTAAGCGCAAGGTTTTCTACGCAACGTTCATCGGCGTAGAGTGAGTCGGCCCCTAAGGCGAGGCAGAGATGCGTAGCTGATGGGAAACAGGTCAATATTCCTGTACCGATCAATAGTGCGATGTGGGGACGGAGAAGGTTAGCTCAGCCAACTGTTGGATATGTTGGTTCAAGCCTGTAGTCGTGCTCGGTAGGCAAATCCGCCGGGTTTAGATGAGGGGTGATAACGAGTCTGCTTGCAGACGAAGTGAGTGATACCCTGCTTCCAGGAAAAGCCACTAAGCTTCAGCTATTGACGACCGTACCGCAAACCGACACTGGTGCGCGAGATGAGTATTCTAAGGCGCTTGAGAGAACTCAGGAGAAGGAACTCGGCAAATTGATACCGTAACTTCGGGAGAAGGTATGCCCCAAGTAGGTGAACTCGTACAGAGGGAGCCCAACGGGGTTGCAAAAAATCGGTGGCTGCGACTGTTTAATAAAAACACAGCACTCTGCAAACACGAAAGTGGACGTATAGGGTGTGACGCCTGCCCGGTGCTGGAAGATTAAATGATGGGGTGCAAGCTCTTGATTGAAGTCCCAGTAAACGGCGGCCGTAACTATAACGGTCCTAAGGTAGCGAAATTCCTTGTCGGGTAAGTTCCGACCTGCACGAATGGCGTAACGATGGCCACACTGTCTCCTCCTGAGACTCAGCGAAGTTGAAATGTTTGTGATGATGCAATCTCCCCGCGGAAAGACGGAAAGACCCCATGAACCTTTACTGTAGCTTTGTATTGGACTTTGAACAGATCTGTGTAGGATAGGTGGGAGGCTTTGAAGTGAGGACGCTAGTTCTCATGGAGCCAACGTTGAAATACCACCCTGGTGTGTTTGAGGTTCTAACCTAGGTCCATTATCTGGATCGGGGACAGTGCATGGTAGGCAGTTTGACTGGGGCGGTCTCCTCCCAAAGCGTAACGGAGGAGTTCGAAGGTACGCTAGTTACGGTCGGACATCGTGACGATAGTGCAATGGCATAAGCGTGCTTAACTGCGAGACTGACAAGTCGAGCAGATGCGAAAGCAGGACATAGTGATCCGGTGGTTCTGTATGGAAGGGCCATCGCTCAACGGATAAAAGGTACTCTGGGGATAACAGGCTGATACCGCCCAAGAGTTCATATCGACGGCGGTGTTTGGCACCTCGATGTCGGCTCATCTCATCCTGGGGCTGTAGCCGGTCCCAAGGGTATGGCTGTTCGCCATTTAAAGAGGTACGTGAGCTGGGTTTAAAACGTCGTGAGACAGTTTGGTCCCTATCTTCCGTGGGCGCTGCAGATTTGAGGAAGCCTGCTCCTAGTACGAGAGGACCGGAGTGGACACACCTCTGGTGTATCGGTTGTCACGCCAGTGGCATTGCCGAGTAGCTAAGTGTGGAAGAGATAACCGCTGAAAGCATCTAAGCGGGAAACTCGTTTCAAGATGAGATCTGCCGGGGCCTTGAGCCCCCTAAAGAGTCGTTCAAGACCAGGACGTTGATAGGTCAGGTGTGGAAGCGCAGTAATGCGTTAAGCTAACTGATACTAATTGCTCGTGCGGCTTGACCCTATAACTTTGATAGCCAACACGCTCACAGCGTGAAGCTCAAAGTCTGTTATGCCAAGTTAGACGCAGTCAAAACAAAAATCTGATTCCAGACTCTATGAATTTGCCAGGCAGTTCACAAAAACTGCCCAGCACCAAGTTATGCCTGATGACCATAGCAAGTTGGTCCCACTCCTTCCCATCCCGAACAGGACAGTGAAACGACTTTGCGCCGATGATAGTGCGGGTTCCCGTGTGAAAGTAGGTCATCGTCAGGCTCTTACAGCCCAGAAAACCCCAGTCAGATATGACTGGGGTTTTTTGCTTTCCAGGCGCACAAAAATCATCCCTTCTCGCTGACCCTCCAGGGTATTGACCATGCAACTACAAGACATCCTGTATTCCCAAGGTTTTGGTACGCGTCGTGTTTGCGCGGGCCTGATTCAGCAGGGATGGGTCTCGGTGCGTGAGGCATGTTCGCCCAATGCCGAGTACGTGCTCTGCACGGAGGCTACCGCAGGCTATGAACCCGAAGGACTGCTGTTACGTGTACAGGGTGTGGATTGGCCGTTCCACGCCAAAGCCTACGTGCTGCTTCACAAACCCGCCGGCACGGAGTGTTCTCAGAAGCCTTCTACGTACCCCAGCATCTATACGCTTCTGCCTCCGCCGTTGCGTCAGCGGCCCACGAAGAGTGCGGTTCAAGGAGTGCAGGCGGTGGGGCGCCTTGATCAGGACACAACGGGTATGTTGCTATTGAGCGATGACGGGCAATTCATTCATCGCTTGAGTTCGCCCAAGAAGCATGTTCCGAAGGTTTACCAAGTGACGACCAAACACCCGGTGGACGAGACACAGGTGTCGAAATTGTTGGCGGGGGTTGTGCTGGACGATGATCCCAAGCCGGTGCGTGCTGCAAACTGCTCCATTGTGGATTCCCATCGCTTGGATATGACGCTGACTGAGGGCAAGTACCACCAGGTCAAGCGGATGATTGCAGCAGTTGGCAATAGGGTGGAGGGGCTACATCGCTCTCGCATTGGACGCATGGATTTGCCTGCGGATTTGGCCCCCGGCCAATGGCGATGGCTCAATGCTTCCGATCTGTCACTGTTGAACAGCAATGCTTGAGCATGTTATCTGGAGGAGCGGCCTCTTTTGACTAGCTCAGAGCGCGCGGCCAGGGCACTGTGCCTCATGTCGTTGATCCCTTGACTGCCGAGGCCGGGAGAGCTCTGCTGGCAAGTTATGGTCTCGCCCTGCGATATGGCTTGGCACTCCAGGCTGCGTCAATACCGGGATGACCTGAGTCAAAGAGAGCACGATCACCCTGATGTTACGTGTTGTCGCTCGGGTCCGCGCTGGGCGCGGCGCTACACTTCAAGGCTGTGTTGAAAGTGGTTTTGTGAAGATTCTCTCGATTGCACGCATCTGCGTCGTGGCCCTTGGTGGGTGGTGTTACTCCTTGGCCAGTGTGGCGGCGGGCGCTCCGCCGCTTTTTGTACTCAATTCGCTGGAGGCCAACGTTAGCGTCATCGACCCGGTGACCTGGACGGAGACGGCCCGCATACCTACAGGTAAAGAGCCGCACCATCTGTATCTGACCCCCGATGAAAAGTCGATCATCGTGGCCAACGCGCTTGGTGACACGCTGACGTTCGTAGACCCCCGTACCGCCGAGGTGCAGCGTACCGTACGTGGCATTGTGGACCCCTACCATCTGCGATTCAGTCCCGACATGAAATGGTTCATCACGGCCGCCAACCGTCTGAATCACGTGGACTTTTACCGCTGGGACGGCAGGGACCTGACCCTGGTGCAGCGCGTGGCAACATCGCGCACCCCCAGCCATCTGTGGATCGATAGCCGCAGCACCACCGTCTATTCGACCATGCAGGACAGTGACGAACTGGTGGCGATTGATATTGCCACCCAGACCATCAAATGGCGTGTCAAAACAGGCCCCATGCCTGCGGATGTCTACGGCAGTCCCGATGGCAAGCACCTGTTTGTAGGACTGACGGGCGGTGACAGTGTGGAGGTGTTCGATATCTCCGGGCGTGAAGCGGTCAGCGTCAAGCGGATCAAGACAGGCAACGGTGCACACGCCTTTCGCGCTGCTGGCGACGGGCACCACCTGTATGTGAGCAATCGCGTGGCCAACTCGATCAGCAAGATCGACATGAACACCCAGCAGGTCGTCGAGTCGTACCCCGTGCCGGGCGGGCCGGATTGCATGGATGTTTCGGCGGATGGCCGTTATATCTACGTCAGTTCGCGTTGGGCCCGGAAGCTGTCTGTGGTGGACACCCAGGCAAAGAAGGTGGTGCGCCAAGTCAACGTAGGTAAATCGCCCCACGGCGTATGGACCCTGCAACACGCGCCACGTTGAACGCGGTACAGCCGGTCAGCGGTATGTTCCTCAGCGCTTTTTGTGGATCACGCAGCAGGCGTCGCGATGCTATTGTGTTGATAGCTATTTGGGCATGTTTCACGAGCGCTACCGCGCAGAATGAATGCAAAAAGCCCCTGTACCTGACCTTTGACACTGGCCACATGGAAGTGGCGCCTTTGGTGTCTGAGGTGCTCAGGCGCCAGCAGGTGCACGTGACCTTCTTTGCTGCAAATGAGCGCACGAAGGAAGGCGATGGAAGTCTGGGAGACCATTGGGCCCCATGGTGGCGTGCACGCGCCGCGGAGGGCCATGAGTTTGCTTCCCACACCTGGAATCACACCTACTGGCGTGCCGATGCTGGCGGCGCGTCGCATCCGGCATTTCGGGTCCGTCCCTCTGCGGGACAGCGTGAGGGGCAAAGCTTTGTGATGTCCGCAGCTGAATACTGCGAAGAAATTGCCCGTGCTGCGGATCGTTTGAAGGCCATTACCGGCAAGACGCCTTTGCCCCTGTTCCGCGCGCCTGGCGGCAAGACCTCTGCACAATTGATTGCCAGCGCGAAGGCCTGCGGTTACGCGCATGTGGGGTGGTCGCCTGCCGGCTTCTTGGGGGATGAGCTGCCCAGTGAGACGGCCAGCAACACCGCGCTGCTGAACAAGGCGCTGCGCGATGTGCGCAGTGGCGACATCCTGCTGGCGCACCTGGGGATCTGGTCGCGCAAGGACGCCTGGGCGCCCGCTGTGCTGGAGCCTTTGATTGAAGGGCTCAAGCAGCGAGGGTTTTGCTTTCGCACCTTGCGGGATCATCCTGACTATGCGGCCGCAGCGGCTCAGGTTCGCTAGATGGGCTGTGGGATCAAGTTGGATCGCGTGCGCCGTGGCTGAGGGCGCACTCGTCGCATGTTTGCATGATTAACCAGGTGCCAGGGAGCGCGACACGATGGGATGGCTAGGCGGTGTATTTGATAGCGTGCAGCAATGGCTTTTTGAGAGCGTGCTGCAGCCGCTGATGTTCACCACAGGGCTGGCCAGCCTGCTGGAGAACGGTTATGAGGCATCCGGCTGGCTGCTGGTGGGATTGCTGCAGCTGGTCGTCATCGTGGCTGTGATTGGCCCCATGCAGCGCTGGTGGCCGGTGGAGCAGATCAATGACCGCGCCACCATCCGCACTGACATCCTCTACACCCTGATTCACCGGCTGGGACTGTTCCGGCTGGCGCTGTTTTTCACGGTGGATCCGCTGGCGGATTCACTGTTTGGTGCCTTGCGTGTGGCGGGTGTCAGTACGTTCCAGCTCGATGGCCTCTGGCCGGGTGTGACGGACATCTCCTGGGTCAGCTTGCTGCTGTATCTGGTGGTGTTCGATTTTGTGGACTACTGGATCCACCGGGGGCAGCATCACTTTGAGTGGTGGTGGCGCCTGCATTCGCTGCACCATGCACAGCAGCAGATGACGATGTGGAGCGACAACCGCAACCACCTGCTCGATGACCTGCTGCGCGACGTGATTCTGGTGACGGTGGCGCAGCTGATTGGCGTTGCGCCGGGGCAGTTCATTGCCATCGTGGCCATCACCCAGCTCAGCGAGAGCTTTCAGCACGCCAACGTGCGGCTGTGGTTTGGTCAGGTGGGTGAGCGGCTCTGGATCAGCCCCCGGTTTCACCGCCGGCACCACAGCATTGGCATTGGCCACGAGACGGTCAAGCCTTCGGCCGAGACAACATCGGGCCAAGCAGCAACGCCGCCGCGTGTGGTACTCGGCGGGCATAACTTCGGGGTGCTTCTGCCCTGGTGGGACATGCTGATGGGCACGGCCAACTTTGAAAAGCGCTTTGACCCCACGGGCGTGCGCGACCAGGTCGAGCCCGGCCCCGATGGCCGTGTGCGCGACTACGGCGCGGGGTTCTGGTCCCAGCAATGGCGGGGCGTACTGAGGTTGCTGGGCAAGGCCTGAGCGGCTTGGCGGGCGCTGCCTGTATGCTTGCCGCCATGGGATTACTGCTTGATTCTTTCTGGCGTGCCGCTGCCTATTGCCTGCGTCCACGGGTGATTGCGCTGTCGCTCTTGCCTCTGTTCTTGATGGCCGTTTTGACACTCGGCCTGGGTTACTTCTACTGGGACGCGGCGGTACAGGGGATGCGCGCATTGCTCGATGCGTCCTCGTTGCTGGCCAGCGTTTGGGGTTGGCTTCAGGGCTGGGGCCTGGGGGATGTGACTGCTGTCATGGCGCCGTTGATGGTGGTGCTGGCGGTGGCGCCTGTGCTGGTGGTGGTATCGCTGCTGGCCGTAGCGGTACTCATGACCCCCGCCCTGGTGGCATTGGTGGCTGCGCGGCGGTTTCCGGATCTGGAGCGCAAGAAGGGCGGGTCCTTCATCGCGAGTGTGGCCTGGTCGGTAGGGTCCACGGTGTTGGCGCTGGTGGCGCTGGTGGTGTCCGTTCCGCTGTGGCTGGTGCCGCCGCTGGTGCTCATCCTGCCGCCGCTGATCTGGGGTTGGCTGACCTACCGTGTGATGGTGTTCGACGCCTTGGCAGACCACGCCAGCAAGGAAGAGCGCCTGGAGATATTCCGCCGCCATCGCAGTAGCCTGCTGGGCATTGGTATCGTCACAGGCTATCTCGGGGCGGCGCCCAGCATTGTGTGGGCATCGGGCGTGGTGTTTGCCGCCGCGTTTTTTGTGCTGGTGCCGCTGGCGATCTGGATCTACACCCTGGTGTTCGCGTTTTCCTCGCTGTGGTTCACGCACTACGGTCTGGCCGCCCTGCAGCGCTTGCGTGCCGAGCGGTCCACCATGGCGCCGACGACCGGGCACGCCCCATTGGCCGAAGCGGCCGCGCATCCCAAAGACGCGCCAGCTCTGAACATGGCGGCACCCTCAGCCCCCGTGCTGCCGCCCCCTGCAAATCCGAACCCTGGAGACAATCCACCATGACCCCCACCTTTGGTCTCATCATCGTCGGTGACGAGATACTGTCGGGCAAACGGGCCGACAAGCACATGCCCAAGGTGATCGAGCTGCTATCGGCGCGGGGCCTGTCGCTGGCCTACGCCGACTATGTGGGCGACAGCCCGGACCGCATCACGGCCACTTTGCAGCGGGCGTTCGCGTCGGCCGATGTGGTGTTCTCGTGTGGCGGCATTGGCGCAACCCCTGACGACCACACGCGGCAATGTGCTGGACGTGCCCTGGGCCGGGATCTGGCCCTGCACCCAGAAGCCGAGGCGCTGATCCGCGAACGCATGCAGGATGTGGCGCGCGAGCAGGGCGTGCCCTATGAGCCCGACCGGGCCGACAACGTGCACCGCCTCAACATGGGCATGTTCCCGGTGGGCGCGCGCATCATTCCCAATCCCTACAACAAGATTCCCGGCTTCAGTTGCGACGGGGCTGGGGGCGGTGCAGTGCACTTCGTTCCGGGCTTCCCTGTCATGGCCTGGCCCATGATCGAGTGGGTGCTGGAGCAGCACTACGCAGCCCATTTCAACCGTGCGCCGCAGACCGAGCAGTCGGTGGTGGTCTTTGGCGCGATGGAGGCCTCGTTGACACCTCTCATGGAGCAGATTGAGAAATCGCACCCGGATGTGCGGGTGTTCAGTTTGCCCAGCGTAGATCATCCACAATATGGGCGGCATATCGAACTGGGTGTCAAAGGGCCCGCGTCCTCGGTGCCTGCTGCATGGCAGGCTTTGAAAACAGGATTGCACGAATTTGGTGCGAATTGCGGCCCTGAATTGGTGCGCAACCTGTGAGACTCAGATTTGGTAGACGGATTGCACCGTATTGGTGCTTTTTCGCGCATGCCACGCCGACCTGTCGCGGGTAGCGCTCCTTCATAGTGCGGTGCTGCACTCGGCTGGCACGCAAACTGCTTTTATTTCGGCAAACTCTTTTTTCAACAAGCGCTTTATCCAGGAGAACCTGATGGCCAAGACCGTTGCAGACGTGATGAAGATGGTGAAGGAGAACGAAGTCAAGTTCGTTGACTTCCGTTTCACTGATACCCGTGGCAAACAACAGCACACCACGGTGCCCGTCTCTCACTTCGACGAAGACAAGTTCACTTCGGGCCATGCCTTTGACGGCTCGTCGATCGCCGGTTGGAAGGGCATTGAAGCCTCCGACATGCAGCTGATCCCCGACCCGAGCACGGCCAACATCGATCCGTTCTTTGAAGAAACGACGCTGATCCTGACCTGCGACGTGATCGAGCCCACCGACGGCAAGGCCTACGACCGCGATCCCCGCTCCATTGCCAAGCGCGCTGAAGCCTACCTGAAGGCCTCCGGCCTGGGCGACACGGCCTACTTCGGTCCAGAGCCAGAATTCTTCATCTTCGACGGCGTGCGCTGGAGCACTGAACCCAACAACACGTTCTACGAAATCGAAGAGTACGAAGCCCCCTGGAACACAGGCGCCAAGCTCGAAGGCGGCAACCGTGGCCACCGCCCCACCGTCAAGGGCGGCTATTTCCCCGTGCCTCCCGTCGACAGCACGCAAGACATGCGCGCCGAGATGTCCCTGATCCTCGAATCCCTGGGCATTCCGGTCGAAGTGTTCCACCACGAAGTGGCGGGCGCCGGCCAGAACGAAATCGGTACCCGTTTCAGCACCCTGGTTGAGCGCGCCGACTGGACCATCCTGCAAAAGTACGTGATCCACAACGTGGCCAACGCCTACGGCAAGACCGCCACTTTCATGCCCAAGCCTTACCACGGCGACAACGGCTCCGGCATGCACGTGCACCAGTCCGTCTGGAAGGACGGCAAGAATCTGTTCGCTGGCGACGGCTATGCTGGTCTGTCGGACTTCGCGCTGTACTACATCGGCGGCATCATCAAGCACGCACGTGCCCTGAACGCCATCACCAACCCCGGTACCAACAGCTACAAGCGCCTGGTGCCTCACTTCGAAGCACCGGTGAAGCTGGCCTACTCGGCCAAGAACCGTTCCGCTTCGATCCGTATCCCTTACGTGGCCAACCCCAAGGGCCGTCGCGTGGAAGCCCGCTTCCCCGATCCACTGATGAACCCTTACCTGGGCTTCGCAGCCCTGCTGATGGCCGGTCTGGACGGAGTGGAAAACAAGATCCATCCTGGCGAAGCCGCTACGAAGGACCTGTATCACCTGCCTCCAGAAGAAGACAAGCTGGTGCCCACCGTGTGCCACAGCCTGGACCAAGCCCTGGAACATCTGGACAAGGACCGTGCGTTCCTGACCAAGGGTGGCGTGTTCACCGACAGCATGATCGACGCCTACATCGATCTGAAGATGAACGAAGTGACCCGCTTCCGCATGGCAGTGCACCCTGTCGAGTACGACATGTACTACTCCCTGTAATCGTCTGCCTGCAGACCATTGCTCAAGAAAAGGCGGCGCAAGCCGCCTTTTTTCATGGACGGGCGGAGGCGTTACCTGCGCTGAACGCGTGCGGTGGAACCAAGACGCCAGGTGTTGCATCCGTATACACAGCCCTTCAAGGGTCTGCCCTTGTTGGATTGGAGATGTAGGGTGATTGGGAGATACTCCCCTGTCCCCTGCATGTCAGTGCGAGGAAACCGAATGAATAAAACGCTCATCACCCTGCTCCTCATCGCCGCCACCGTCCCCGCAGTCCAGGCGCAAGACCGCATTTACCGTTGCGGCAACGAATACACCAACAACGCCCAGCAAGCCAAGGAGCGCGGCTGCAAACTGGTGGAGGGCGGCAACGTTACCGTGGTGCAGGGCACCCGCCCAGCGTCTGCCGCAGCTCCTGCAGCGGGTGGTGCGGCAGCCCCGTCGTCTGCGACCTCGCCTGCCAACGCTCCACGCGTCAGCAACAACGAACAAAAATCCCGCGACTCGGATGCCCGCGCGATTCTGGAGTCCGAGCTGCGCAAGGCGGAAACGCGCCATGCCGAGCTGCTCAAGGAATACAACAACGGCGCCCCCGAGCGCAACGCACTCGATCTGCGCAACCCCCAGCGCTACACCGAACGCACGGCCGAACTCAAGGCCAGCGTGGCCCGCAGCGAGAGTGACATTGCGGGTATCAAGCGCGAGATTGCCCGCTTGCCTGCCCCTGCTGCACCCACCAACTGACCGCGGTGATTGCGTGTGAGTGCCCCTTCTTCCTCCGACCTTCCCGGCACTGACACCGGGCGTTTTCATTCCCTGGACCTGATGTCCACCCTGGTGGCGGTGCTGCGCGCTGACGATGGCGCGGTGCAGTTTGCCAATGCCGCGCTGGAAAACACACTGGGCCTCTCGCGCCGTACCCTGGAAGGGGCGGACTTCTCCACCTTCTTCACCGACCCGGCACTGCTGCAGACCGCACTGGCGGGCGCCCGGGGCAAGGACTTTGCCGCGCTGCGCTACGAGGCCAGCCTGAAGCGCTTGCACCAGGACCCGGTGCCCGTGCATGTCAACGTGGCCGATGCCGAACAGGTGGGCGAAATCCTGGTGGAGCTGTGGCCCTTGGAGCAGCAAGCCCGCCAGGACCGCGAAGAGCGCCTGCGCGACCAGGCCCAGGCCAACAAGGAGCTGATCCGCAACCTGGCCCATGAGATCAAGAACCCGCTGGGCGGCATTCGGGGCGCGGCGCAACTGCTGGAGATGGAGCTCGATAACCGCGAGCTCACCGAATACACCCAGGTCATCATCCACGAGGCCGACCGCCTGCAAAGCCTGGTGGACCGGTTGCTAGCCCCCCACCGCCACCCGCATCTGGTGGGCGACGTGAACATCCACGAGGTGTGCGAGCGGGTGCGCTCGCTCGTGCTGGTCGAATACCCGCAGGGCCTCAAGGTACAGCGCGACTACGACACCTCCATTCCTGAGTTTCGCGGGGACCGTGCGCAACTCATTCAGGCGGTGCTGAACATCGTGCAGAACGCGGCCCAGGCGTTGTCAGAGCGTATCGCCAAGGGCGATGCCGTGATCACGCTGCGCACACGTGTGGCCCGCCAGGTCACGTTCGGTCGGCAACGCTATCGGCTGGCACTGGAATTGCATGTCATCGACAACGGACCGGGCGTACCCGATGCCATCAAGGAGAGGATTTTTTACCCCTTGGTGTCGGGTCGGGACGGCGGATCAGGGCTGGGGCTGACGTTGGCGCAAACCTTCGTGCAGCGACACCACGGGTTGATCGAATGCGACAGCGTACCGGGTCGCACCGACTTCCGAATCCTGATCCCCTTGCCTTGACAGCGCACGACGGTCCCTGACACGCAACCACAGGGAAGGTAAGAAAAACATATGAAGCCGATCTGGATAGTAGATGACGACCCCTCGATCCGCTTCGTCCTGGAAAAGGCGCTGGCCCGCGAGAACCTGCCCACGCGCAGCTTCACGCACCCGCGCGAAGTGCTGGACGCACTGGCCGATGTCACTGCGGGCGACCCCGCCCGCCAGGGCCCCCAGGTCTTGGTGAGCGACATCCGCATGCCCGGAGGCTCGGGCCTGCAACTGCTGGAGAAGGTGCGCGAGCTGCAGCCCGGCCTGCCCGTCATCATCATGACGGCGTACTCCGACCTCGACAGCGCGGTGTCGGCTTTTCAGCGCGGCGCGTTCGAGTATCTGCCCAAGCCGTTTGACCTGCCCAAGGCGGTGGAGCTGATCCGCCGAGCGGTGGAAGAAAGCCAGCGCGAAGAAGTCACCGAAGAGCGCCAGACCGCGACCCCCGAAATGCTGGGCCAGGCGCCCGCCATGCAGGATGTGTTCCGCGCCATCGGGCGGCTGTCGCAAAGCCAGGTCACGGTGCTCATCACCGGCGAATCGGGCTCGGGCAAGGAGCTGGTGGCACGTGCGCTGCACAAGCATTCGCCCGTGGCAGACGGCCCCTTTGTGGCCATCAACACCGCAGCCATTCCCAAGGACTTGCTGGAGAGCGAACTCTTCGGCCATGAGCGCGGCGCCTTCACCGGCGCCCAGACCCAGCGGCGCGGCCGCTTCGAGCAGGCCGAGGGCGGCACGCTGTTCCTCGACGAAATCGGCGACATGCCGTTTGATTTGCAGACGCGCCTGCTGCGCGTGTTGTCGGACGGCCAGTTCTACCGCGTGGGCGGCCACGCAGCCGTCAAGGCCCATGTGCGCGTGATTGCCGCCACCCACCAGAACCTGGAGCAGCGCGTCAAGGAAGGCGGCTTCCGCGAGGACTTGTTCCACCGCCTCAACGTGATCCGCCTGCGCCTGCCCGCGCTGCGCGAGCGGCATGAAGACGTGCCCATGCTCACGCGCCACTTTCTGCAGCAAAGCGCGCGGCAGCTGGGCGTGGAGCCCAAGCGCATTGCCGATTCGGCGCTGGCGCGGCTGGAGCAGTTTGCCTTCCCGGGCAACGTGCGCCAGCTGGAGAACATCTGCCACTGGCTCACGGTGATGGCGCCTGCCCAGGTGATCTCGCTGCAGGACCTGCCGCCCGAGGTGCTGGAAGCCCCGGTGTACCAGCCGCCAGTGCGCGCAACGGCGGGCGCCGAGCCTGCGGCGGCCACGGTGACATCGATGCCGGTGGCCCCGCTGGCGCCAGTTGCGCCAGTGGCGCAGCCCGCACCCGAATTGGTGGGTGGCCTGCACCCCGCAGCGCAGGTGTCTGCTCCAGTGTCGGCGTCTGCACCTGCGGCCGTTGCGTCCTGGTCGGCCGACGCCGCCGCAGCCCCCGTGGCTGCCGCCCACAGCTGGGAGCAGGCACTGGAAACCGAAGCGCAAAAACTGCTGGCAGGCGGCCAGCCCGAGGTGTGGGACGCGCTCACGCGGCGCTTTGAGTCGCGCCTGATCCGCACGGCCCTGGTGGCCACCCACGGCCGCCGCATGGAAGCCGCGCAGCGCCTGGGCATTGGGCGCAACACCATCACCCGCAAGATCCAGGAGTTGGGGCTGGACGCGCCGGATGAAGTATGAAAATGGCCGCAGGTGTATGTTTATCATGCCTCTGCAGCTATTGAAATAGTAGCAATGCAAGGTGCCATTACATCGCTGGTGGCATCGCTGTAACCCGGCCCGGATGCGCGCTGCGCATCGCACTGCATGGCGGGCCATGTCCTACATGCAGGCCCTCCCTGGGCCGACCCGGCACTCCGGAGGTGGCTTCAACAATGAAGTCACTGTCAACCAACCGGAGATGTTCCTATGTCGGATTTCAACGATGCCAACCGTGACCCCTTGACCAATGAGCCAGGTGCTCACCCCGTCGGAACGGGCGTGGGCGCCGCCCTCGGGGGCGCCGCTGCCGGGGCTGCTGCCGGTGCTTTTGGCGGCCCGGTCGGCGCTGCCATTGGTGGCGTAGCGGGTGCTGTGGCGGGCGGCCTGGCGGGCAAGGCGGCTGCCGAGGCCGTCAACCCCACCGAAGAAGACGCCTACTGGCGCGAAACCTACCACCGCGAGCCCTACTACGTGGGCGGCCGCACATACGACCAATACCGTCCCGCCTACGAGCTGGGCTGGTCGTCGGTAGGCCGCTACGAGGGCGACTTTGACGCCATCGAGCCGCGCCTGGCGGACGACTGGCGTGCACGCCACGGCAGCGACGGCCTGGCCTGGACCGACGTGCGCCCCGCCACCCGCGCCGCGTGGGAGC
This sequence comes from Acidovorax sp. 59, assembly GCF_002754175.1. Taxonomy (NCBI): domain Bacteria; kingdom Pseudomonadati; phylum Pseudomonadota; class Betaproteobacteria; order Burkholderiales; family Comamonadaceae; genus Acidovorax; species Acidovorax sp. 59. The sequence continues at coordinate 1,327,367 of NZ_PEET01000001.1, forward strand.
GCGCCGCCAACCGCACTGCGCTGGCCAGCGACCGCCCGATGGACGTGATCGACGCCGAAGACGTGGTCGATGTGCTCAACGACCTGCTGGAGTCTGCACGCGATGGCGAATACGGCTTCCATGCCTGTGCCGAGCACGCAGAGTCGGGCCAGCTCAAGGGCATCTTCCAGCGCCACTCGCGCGAGTGTGCGGCTGCCGCCGTGGAGCTGGAACACGAGATCCGCCGCCTCAATGGCGACCCTGCGCAGGGGGGGACCGTGGCGGGCGCGTTGCACCGGGGCTGGGTGTCGGTGAAGACCGCTTTGTCCACCCAGGACGACAAGGCCGTGCTCGAAGAGTGTGAACGTGGCGAGGACGCTGCGGTGGCCCGCTACCGCAAGGCGCTGAAGGCTGCGCTGCCTGCCGATGTGCGTGCTCTGGTGGAGCGCCAGGCCCAAGGCGCCCAGCGCAACCACGACGAGGTGCGTGCGCTGCGGGACGGGTTCTCGCCCCGGCCCTGATCCCAGGTGCCGAGGGCGGCCCTTGGGTAAACCGCGCCTGACCGGGCGCCGGTTGCTGCGCTGAGGGCTGACCCCAAGAAAAAGGCTGCCAGAGCATTCCTCTGGCAGCCTTTTTTTACGTCGCGTGCGGAGCAGCTCAAGGGTGCATCAGGCGCTCATCGTGACAACCACCGGCGCATGGTCGCTGGGCTGAGGGTTCTTGCGCGGGGCGCGGTCCACCACGCAGGCCGTCACCGTGGGCTTGAGGGCCTCGCTCACCAGAATGTGGTCGATGCGCAGGCCCCGGTTTTTCTGGAAACCCAGCATGCGGTAGTCCCACCACGAATAGCTCTTCTCGGGCTGCTCGAACATGCGGAAGGCATCGGTCAGCCCCAGGGCCAGCAGGGCCTGGAAGTGGTTGCGCTCTTCGGTGGTGTGGTGGATGGTCTCGCGCAGGCCCTCGGGGTCGTACGAGTCGCGGTCTTCGGGCGCCACGTTGAAGTCGCCCACCAGCACCAGGCGCGGGTGGGCGGCCATCTCGGCGCGCACCATGTCCTGCAGCGCCTGCAGCCAGCGCATCTTGTAGGCGAACTTTTCCGAGCCCGGCTCCTGGCCGTTGACGAAGTAGCCGTTGAGCAGGCGCAGCCGGCCTGCCGGCGTGTCCAGCGTGGCGGCGATGACGCGGGCCTGCTCGTCGCCAAAGGCGGGGATGTTGCGCACCACATCGCGCAGCGGGTGGCGGCTCAGGATGGCCACGCCGTTGTAGGTCTTTTGGCCGAAGGCCACAGCTTCGTAGCCGGCCTCTTTCAACGCGTCGTGGGGAAACTTGTCGTCGGTGAGCTTGAGCTCCTGCAGGCACAGGGCATCGACCGGGTTGGCGGCCAGCCAGGCCAGCACCTGGGGCAGGCGCACCGACAGGGAGTTCACGTTCCAGGTGGCAATTTGCATGGTTTTTGGCCGGTAGCGCTAGTGGATCATGCGCTGGCAGCTATCAAAATGTGAGTGAATGAGGGGAGGGGCAGAAGCGTCAGGCGCGGCGCACACGGGTCACAAAGCTGAACGGCAGCCCGTTGGTGCTCACGTGGTGCTCGCGGGCGGTTTCTACCCATTCTGCGCCCAGCACGGGGGCATAGGCATCGCCGTCAAAGTCCTGCGCGATCTCCGTCACCTCCACGCAGTCCGCCAGGGGCAAGGATTCGGCATAGATCTGCGCGCCGCCAATGATCCACACGGTTTTGCCTGCGTCGCACAGCGCCAGGGCTTCGGCCAGGCTGCCTGCGCGGTGGGCACCCTCGGCCTGCCAGTCGGCCTGCCGCGTCACCACGATGTTGGTGCGGCCGGGCAGGGGGCGAAAGCGTGCGGGCAGCGAGTCCCAGGTCTTGCGGCCCATCACCACCGGGCAGCCCTGGGTGAGCTGCTTGAAGTGCGCCATGTCCTCGGGGATGTGCCAGGGCAGGCGGTTGTCCTTGCCGATGACGCCGTTGGCCGCGCGGGCGTAGATGAGGTGCAGTGGCATGGGGCTCGCTCGGTGTGTGAGTGGGGGGAGGATCAGATGTGCAGGAACGCCAGCGCGCCCACACCCAGGCCCACGGCGGCCACGCCGTACATGCCGTATTCCAGCCACTTCTTTTTGGTCAGCAGCGCAATCGCGGCCAGGGCAATCGCCACCTGCAGCGCGGTGGTGGCCTGGGCCCAGCGGTGGTGCTGGTGCATCTGGGCCTCGCTTTGCTGATCGAAGGCGTGGGCGTCGGCCTCCAGCTTTTCGGCCGCGGTCTTGATCTCGTTCTTCTCTTTTTCGTAGCGGTCGATCTTGGCCTGGTATTTGACCTTCTCGGCTTCGGCCGGGGTCAGGTCACGGGCCAGCTCGGCCAGGCTTTGTTTGGTGCTTTTGGACTGGAAGTAATTCCACTGGTTGGAGGCCTCGGTCTTCTTGATGGCCGCATCGTTCTTCATCAGGCCCGCATTGGCCTGGGTGGCGCCGCCCATGTAGGCAAAGATGGCACCCACCGTGGCCACGATGGCCGTGAACATGGCGATCTTGTTAGTGGACGAGCCGCCGCCATGGTCCGCGCCGTGGTGCGCAGCATCGTGGCCGTGGGTGGCATGTTCGACCGCGTGGTCGTGGGGGCCGTGTACGTGGAATCCGCCGGAAGACATAGATAGAAGCTCGTTGTATTGGTTATGGGTGAAAGCGGGGCCTGTGCCGCAGGCTGGCTGGTGCAGTGGTCAGACTGCCACGGGCGCCTTGATGGTGGGGTGGCACTGGTAGTCCACCACTTCAAAGTCTTCGTACTCGTAGTCGAAGATGCTGTCCGGCTTGCGTTTGATGTTCAGCACGGGGTAGGGGTAGGGCGTGCGCGCCAGCTGGGTCTGCACTTGCTCGTGGTGGTTGCTGTAGATGTGGCAGTCGCCACCCGTCCAGACGAAGTCGCCCACCTCAAGATCGCACTGTTGGGCCACCATGTGGGTCAGCAGCGCATAGCTGGCGATGTTGAACGGCACACCCAGAAAGATGTCTGCACTGCGCTGGTACAGCTGGCAGGACAGCGTGCCACGCCCGCCGGGCTCTTGCGCCGGGGCTACGTAAAACTGAAAGAAAGCGTGGCACGGCATGAGCGCCATCTTGTGCAGCTCGGCCACGTTCCAGGCGCTCACGATGATGCGGCGCGAGTCAGGGTTGGTCTTGAGCGTTTGGATGACGTCGCTGATCTGGTCGATGTGCCCGCCGTCCGGCGTCGGCCAGCTGCGCCACTGCACGCCGTACACCGGGCCCAGATCGCCGTCCTCGCGCGCCCATTCGTCCCAGATGGTCACGCCGCGCTCTTTCAGCCAGTTGTTGTTGCTCGATCCGGTCAGGAACCACAGCAACTCCTGGATGATGGACTTGAGGTGCACCTTCTTGGTCGTGACCAGCGGAAAACCTTCCTTCAGGTCAAACCGCATCTGGTGGCCGAACACGCTCTTGGTGCCGGTGCCGGTGCGGTCCGACTTGTCCACGCCGTGGGTGAACACATGGCGCATGAAATCTTCGTACTGGGAGCGCACGGGGCGGGCGGGCAAGGCAGAAGCTGCCGGGGCAGCAGAAGGCTGGGTCATGGGATGGATCACTCAGGGTAGGGCGCCGCCATCAAGGAGTGGCCGTTGCCGACGGCGGATTTTATGCGGAGCGGGAGAATGCCAGACTCGCCATCCATCCACTGCACTTCCCATGACGACTTCCGATACCCCCGTCACCATCCGCCCCCTCCAGGCTGCCGACTGGCCCGCCGTGTGGCCCATCCTGCGCACCACCTTCCAGGCGGGAGACACGTATGCGTTTGCCCCCGACAGCACCGATGCCGAGATCCACAAAGCCTGGGTAGAGCTGCCTGCTGCGACCTTTGTCGCCCTGGGCGTGGGCGGGGAGATTCTGGGCACCTATTTCATCAAGCCGAATCAGCCTGGGCAGGGCGCCCATGTGTGCAACTGTGGCTACGTGGTGGCGCCGGCCGCGCAGGGGCAGGGCGTGGCCTCGTTGATGTGTGAGCACTCCCAGCAGCAGGCTGTGGTCATGGGCTTTCGGGCCATGCAGTTCAACTTGGTGGTAGCCAGCAACGTGCGCGCCGTGCGACTGTGGCAGCACTTGGGCTTTGCGATCGTGGGCACGCTGCCCGGGGCCTTCCGGCACCACGCGCTGGGCTATGTCGATGCCCACGTGATGTTCAAGACGCTGGTGGCCTGAGCTTTTTGCCAATGCAAAAAGGGCTCCCACATGGGAGCCCTTTCTGAGAGTCCGGGGGCACATGTCCACAACAGTGAGAGGCCGCCACCCGGGAAGATCCGCGTTCTTACATCGCGCTGATTTCGCCCGATGGGATCTTGCCGGTGCGCACGGCTTCGGCCGCTGCGGCGCGCACTGCAGCACGGTCAGCAGTCGACTTGTAGGTCACGACACGCGAACCAGCGGGTTCGATGCTGCGTGTTTGGGCCACGGTAGAGGCTTCAGCAGCTACTTCAGCACGGGTGCGGTTGGTGTCGAACTTGAGGGCGAATTGCGAGCTGTCGGCTTCGTCAGCGTGGGCGCCGAAAGCGGAGAAAGCAGCCACAGCAGCGATGGACAGGAAACGTGTTGTCTTGTTCATGGTGATCCCGATTCTTGATGGGGTGGGGGGGCGAAGTCCGTTGATTCCGGGACGGCTTACAGAGCGCCGAGTTCGCCGGAAGGGATCTGGCCGGTACGCACAGCTTCAGCAGCCTGGGCACGCACGGCAGCGCGGTCAGCCGTGGACTTGTAGGTCACCACACGCGAACCAGCGGGTTCGATCGAGCGGGTCTGGGCCACGGTAGCAGCTTCGGCGGCCACTTCAGCGCGGGTGCGGTTGGTTTCAAACTTGGTGGCGAACTGCGAAGCATCGGCTTCGTCAGCCTGGGCGCCAAAAGAAGCGAAAGCGGCGACAGCGGCGATAGACAGGAAACGTGCGGTGTTGTTCATGATGGATAAGTCCTTGAAGTTGAAAAGCGTCTCAAAAAAGCCGGGTCAAAAACCATTCCTGAACCGGGTTCGGTGAGTCGCCTTGCGGGTTCGGCTCATCGATGGGTTGAACTGTACGCCGATGGTGTTCATGGAAAAACCACTGAGTCGCAAACTGACTGTTCCAGTTTTGGAAACAGTAGGCCCACTCAGGACGCGCCCTTGGGTCAAATGAGCGCAGCGCCCCGCAGCGCCAGGGCGGGCACCCCAGGCCAACAATGCACATACCCAATTGATGCGACTAGGTATAAATCCTGAGATTCTGGCGAAATTTAGTATGTGTAGTGCTTTTCAAAGTATCAACTGAGCATCAGAGCATCGGTATCGTTCAGCCCATCAATGCCGAGATTCGACTGGCGTTGAATGGCAGATCCATACCAACTACGCAGGAGACGTTCCGATGCACCGTTCCACTCGTCCACACACTCGCCTGGCTCTGGCCGTTGCCGCCCTGGCGGCATCGCTGTGCGGAGCCGCTGCGCATGCGCAGACAGAACTCGTGATTGCCACTGTGAACAACGGCCACATGATCGAGATGCAAAAGCTCAGCAAGAATTTCGAGCAGGCGAACCCCGACATCAAGCTCAAGTGGGTCACGCTCGAAGAAGGTGTGCTGCGCCAGCGCGTGACGACCGACATCGCCACCAAGGGCGGCCAGTTCGACGTGATGACGATTGGCATGTACGAAGCGCCCATCTGGGGCAAGAAGGGCTGGCTGCAGGAGCTGAAGACCGATGCTGCCTACGACGTGGATGACCTGCTGCCCGCCGTACGCAATGGCCTGACGGTGGACGGCAAGCTGTTTGCTGCGCCGTTCTATGGCGAAAGCTCCATGCTGATGTACCGCAAGGACCTGGCCGACAAGGCCGGCGTGCAGGTGCCTGAGCGTCCCACCTGGCCGCAGATCAAGGACCTGGCCGCCAAGATGCACGACCCCAAGAACGGCGTGTACGGCATCTGCCTGCGCGGAAAGCCAGGCTGGGGTGACAACATGGCGTTCTTGACCACGCTGGTCAACACCTTCGGCGGCCAGTGGTTTGACATGCAGTGGAAGCCGCAGCTCGAATCCAAGCCCTGGAAGGACGCGATCACCTTCTACGTCGACCTGCTCAAGAACTATGGCCCGCCCGGCTCGTCGGCCAACAGCTTCAATGAGATCCTGGCGCTGACCAACTCCGGCAAGTGCGGCATGTGGGTGGACGCGACCATCGCCGCATCGTTCGTGGCCGACCCCAAGCAGTCCAAGGTGGCCGACCAGATGGCCTTTGCCCAGGCGCCCACCATGAACACGCCCAAGGGCGCGAACTGGCTGTGGTCGTGGAATCTGGCCATCCCGGCTGGTTCCAAAAAGGTCGACGCCGCGCAGAAGTTCATCACCTGGTCCACCAGCAAGGACTACATCCAGCTGGTGGCCAAGACCAACGGCTGGGCCAACGTGCCCACCGGCACGCGCAAGAGCACCTACGCCTCGCCGGAATTCCAGAAGGCCGCGCGTTTTGCCGCCGCAGAGAAGACCGCCATCGACTCGGCCAACCCCACGGATTCGACCTTGCCCAAGAGCCCGTATGTGGGCGTGCAGTTCGCGGCCATTCCGGAGTTCCAGGCCATCGGTATCGCCGTGGGCCAGCAGATGAGTTCTGCGCTGGCAGGCAAGACGACGGTGGACGCGGCACTCAAGGCCGGCCAGGTGGCGGCTGACCGCGAAATGAAGAAGGCCGGCTACTACAAATAGGCAAGCACCCATTGGGCTACTGCGCGGCCCGATCTGGGGGCGGTGTTCCTCGCCGTACGGGAGTACGACTGCGGTACAGCACCCCCACCTCGGGCCGCTCGCTACGCCCACTGGGCGCTTGCCTCACTGCGCTGTGTAAGTCTGTATCGGAATTCCCATGAACCGCCGCCTGCTCTCCCGCCTGCTGCTCACGCCTGCCATGGCCACGCTCTTCCTGTGGATGATCGTGCCGCTGGTGATGACGATCTACTTCTCGCTCATCCGCTACAACCTCATGCGGCCGGACCAGACGGGCTTTGCCGGGCTGGAGAATTTTGAGTATTTCGTCACCGACCCGTCGTTTGGCACGGCGGTGGTCAATACGCTGCTGCTGCTGGGCAGCGTCATTCTCATCACGGTGGTGTTCGGCGTTGCGATTGCGCTGCTCATCAACGAGCCGTTTGCGGGCCGGGGCATCGTGCGGGTGCTGTTGATTTCGCCGTTTTTCGTCATGCCCACGGTGAACGCGCTGATGTGGAAGAACATGATGATGAACCCCATCTACGGCGTGCTCGCCCAGGTGTGGATGTTCTTTGGCGCACAGCCGGTGGATTGGCTCACGGACCACCCGTTGTTCTCGGTGATCGTCATGGTGTCGTGGCAATGGCTGCCGTTTGCCACGCTGATCTTCATGACCGCATTGCAGAGCATGAACCACGAGCAGCTCGAAGCCTCGCGCATGGACGGCGCCAACTACCTGCAGCAGCTGCGCTACCTGTATGTGCCGCACCTGGCGCGCTCGGTGGCGGTGGTGGTGATGATCGAACTCATCTTTTTGCTCAGCATCTTTGCCGAGATCTACACCACCACGGGTGGCGGGCCGGGCGATGCGAGCACCAACGTCACCTTCTTGATCTTCAAGCAGGCACTGCTCAACTTCGACGCGGGCGTGGCCTCGGCAGGTGCGCTGTTCGCAGTGTTGCTGGCCAATATCGCGGCGGTGTTTCTGATCCGCATGGTCGGCAAGAACCTTGACAAGTAAGACGGGGCAACGCTCATGACAACGACAAAACGACGCCGCTCCAACTTCCCGCTGGGCCTGCTGGCCCTGCGCACCGCCGCTGCCTGGGGCGTGGCCCTGCTGCTGTTTTTCCCGCTGGGTTGGCTGTTCCTCACGGCGTTCAAGACCGAGTTGCAGGCCATCGCAGTGCCGCCGCAGCTGTTCTTTGTCCCTACGCTCGAAAACTTTCACGAGGTGCAGGAGCGCAGCGACTACTTGCTGTACGCCAAGAATTCGGTCATCACCAGCGTGGTCTCTACCCTGGTGGGGTTGATGCTGGCTGCGCCTGCGGCCTACGCCATGGCCTTCTTCAAGGGCAAGTACACCAAGGACATCCTCATGTGGATGCTCTCGACCAAGATGATGCCCGCCGTGGGCGCGCTGGTACCCATTTATGTGCTGGCGCAAAAGAGCCACCTGCTCGATACGCAGCTTGCGCTCATCATCGTGTTCGCGCTGTCCAACCTGCCCATCATGGTCTGGATGCTGTATTCGCACTTCAAGGACATCCCGCGCGAGATCCTGGAAGCCGCGCGCATGGACGGCGCCACGCTGTGGCAGGAGGTGCGCCTGGTGCTGCTGCCGCTGGGCATGGGCGGCCTCGCGTCCACCGGCCTCTTGTGCCTGGTGCTGTCATGGAACGAGGCCTTCTGGAGCCTGAACCTCAGCGCCGCCAAGGCCGGCACGCTGGCCACGCTGATAGCGTCGTACTCCAGCCCCGAGGGCCTGTTCTGGGCCAAGTTGTCTGCGGCTTCGCTGATGGCCATTGCGCCCATCGTGGTGTTCGGCTGGTTCAGCCAGAAGCAGCTGGTGCAGGGCCTGACGTTTGGTGCGGTCAAGTAAGCCGCAGTTTTCCTCCCAGTTTTTAAGATTTCAGGAACCCGATTCCATGGCCTACCTTCAACTGCGCGGCATCGAGAAATTCTTTGGTGAGCACCGCGCCATCAAGGGCATCGACCTCACCATCCAGCAAGGCGAGTTCATCGTCTTCGTCGGCCCCTCGGGCTGCGGCAAGTCCACGCTGCTGCGGCTGATCGCGGGGCTCGAAAACATCGACGGCGGCACCCTGATGCTGGACGGCCGCGACATTACCGACCAGCCATCGAGCAAGCGCGACCTGGCGATGGTGTTCCAAAGCTATGCGCTGTACCCGCACATGAGCGTGTACGAGAACATGAGCTTCGCGCTCAAGCTCGCCAAGGTGGACAAGCAGGTGATCGACGAGAAGGTGCAGAACGCCGCGCGCATCCTCAACCTCACGCAGTACCTGCAGCGCACGCCCAAGGAGCTGTCGGGCGGGCAGCGCCAGCGCGTAGCCATCGGCCGCGCCATCGTGCGCGCGCCCAAGGTGTTTTTGTTTGACGAGCCACTGTCCAACCTCGACGCGGCGCTGCGCGGCCAGACGCGGGTGGAGATCGCCAAGCTGCACCGCGACCTCGGGGCCACCACCATCTACGTCACGCACGACCAGGTGGAGGCCATGACACTGGCCGACCGCGTGGTGGTGCTGCGCGACGGCGTCATCGAGCAGGTGGGCACGCCGCTGGAGCTGTACGACAAGCCCGCCAACCAGTTCGTGGCCCAGTTCATCGGCACGCCGCAGATGAATGTGGTGCCCTTGCCGCAGCTGCCATCGCCCGTGCAGCAGCAGGCACCCGCCGGGGCCGAGGGCGGCGCCATCGGCCTGCGCCCCGAGAACATCACGGTGCGCAACACCGGCGCGACGCCGGTGCCGGGCCAGGTGGACCTGGTGGAAGCATTGGGCGCAGAGACGCTGATCTACGTGAGCACGCCCAGCGGCGCGCAGTTTGTGGCGCGCCAGAACGACCGCACAAGCCTGCGTGCGGGCGATGCGGTTTGCCTGGACATCGATGCCTCGCAAGCCCATTGGTTCGACCCGAACGGCCGCGTGGTGGCCCGCCAGACCGCATGACCGCCATGACTGCTTCCATGCCACGCGGACAAGAACTTCAAGGCAAGGTGGCGGCCGTTACCGGCGCCGCATCGGGCATCGGCTTTGCCAGTGCCCAAGCCATGGCCCACGCTGGCGCGAGTGTGGTGCTCATCGATCGCGACGAGGCCGCGCTGGCCAAGGCGTGTGCAGCCATCGGCCCCGGCGCCTTGCCGCTGGTGCTGGACCTGCTCGATGCCAGGCAATGCGCCAGCCTGCTGCAGCGCACGCTGGCGCTCGCGGGGCAGCTCGACATCTTCCACGCCAACGCCGGGCTGTATGTGGGCGGCGACCTGGTGGATGCCGACCCCGACGCCATCGACCGCATGCTGAACCTGAACGTCAACGTGGTGATGAAGAACGTGCACAACGTGCTGCCCCACATGATCGAGCGCGGCACGGGCGACATCATCGTCACCAGCTCGCTGGCCGCGCATTTCCCCACGCCGTGGGAGCCCGTCTACGCATCGTCCAAGTGGGCGGTCAACTGCTTCGTGCAGACCGTGCGCCGCCAGGTGTTCAAGCACGGCATTCGTGTGGGTTCCATCTCGCCCGGGCCCGTCATCACCTCGCTGCTGGCCGACTGGCCTGAGGAAAAGCTGGCCGAGGCCAAGGCCAGCGGCAGCCTCATCGAGGCCTCCGAAGTGGCCGACGTGGTGCTTTTCATGCTCACCCGCCCACGCGGCATGACCATCCGCGATGTCGTGATGATGCCCACGAACTTTGATCTCTAGAAACCCGCAGTCACGCACCATGAATTTCATCCTGCACCTGGGCCTGGGCTCGTTCCACCGCGCCCACCAGGCCGTTTACGTTCACGCATTGCGCCAGCAGGGCGACACGGGTTGGGCCATCGCAGGCGGCAACCTGCGCCCCGACATGGCCGACACCATCGCGGCGCTGCAAGCGCAGGATGGGCGCTACACGCTCGAAACCGTCACCCCCCAAGGCGAGCGCAACTACACCGTCATCGAGTCGATCCAGCGTGTGATCCCCTACCAGGACGACCTGGCCCCGCTGATTGCCATGGGTGCCGACCCCGCCACCCGCATCATCAGCTTCACGGTGACCGAAGCGGGCTACTACCTGGATGCCCAGAACCAGCTCGACTGGCCCACTTTTGCCGACCTGCGCGCCGACCTGGCGGCCGTGAAGGCGGGCCAGGCAGGTCACACCATCTATGGCGGCCTGGTCAGCATCCTGCGCGCGCGCAGGGCAGCCGGTGCAGGCGCTGTGACGCTGATGAACTGCGACAACCTGCGCCACAACGGCGACCGCTCGCGCGGCGGGCTGCTGCAGTTCATCGAGGCGCTGGGCGATGCGCCACTGAAAGAGTGGGTAGAGCAGAACACCACCAGCCCCAACGCCATGGTGGACCGCATCACGCCGCGCCCCACGCCCGATGTGGCCGAGCGCGTGAGGGCTGCAACGGGTTGGGGCGACAAGGCCGCACTCATGGGTGAAAGCTTTATCCAGTGGGTCATCGAAGACGACTTCATCGCAGGCCGCCCCTCGTGGGAAACGGTCGGTGTCGAGATGGTGCAGTCGGTGCAGGCGCACGAAGAGGCCAAGATCCGCCTGCTCAACGCCACCCACAGCTGCATTGCCTGGGCGGGCACGTTGGCAGGTTACCAGTACATCCACGAAGGCACACACGACGCGGCCATTCGCCAGATGGCCTACGACTACGTCACCGACGACGCGATCCCGGTGCTCCACACCCCAGAGCAGCCATGCCCCATCAACCTGGAGCAGTACCGCGACGTGGTGCTGGACCGCTTCGGCAACCCTGCCATCGCCGACACCAACCAGCGCGTGGCCATGGATGCGTTCTCCAAGATCCCCGGCATGATTGCGCCCACCATCCGTGACCGACTGGCGCGCAACGCGTCGTTCGACAGCGTGGCCATGCTGCCCGCGCTGTTCCTGGCCTACCTGCAGCGCTGGCACGCGGGGCAGATCCCCTACAGCTACCAGGACCAGGCCATGGATCCCGCCGTGGCCCATGCCATCTGCGATGCCGCTAACCCCGTGGCGGCCTTTGCAGCCGACACGACCTTGTGGGGCGAGATGGCCGGCCACCCCCGACTCGTAGACGCGTTGCGCAAAGCCTATGCCCGCGTGTTGGCTTTTGTGGCAGAGCGGACAGGCGCCTGATGCTGGTGTAATTTGAGCCCACTACCGCCATGACCGTGAAGATGCCCATCGCCCCGCGCCAGACCAAGCCCGAGCTGGAGCACGACTATGTGCGCTCGCCCGCGTTGGGCTACGAGTCGCCCGAGACGGCGGGCTTCATCCGTTGTTTGTCGCACGGGTTTCCCACGCCGCTGGCGCGCTGGCATTACCACGACGAGTACGAGCTGCACCTGATCACCGCGACCTCTGGCAAGGTCTTTGTGGGGGACTGGATCGGTCAGTTCCAGCCCGGCCACCTGGTGCTGACCGGGCCGCGCCTGCCGCACAACTGGATCAGTATGGATCTGCCCGAAGGCGGCGTGCCGCTGCGCGACCTGGTGATCCAGTTCTCGCACGCGCCGCTGGTGGCCAGCAGCGAGACCATCCCCGAGCTGCGCGAGGTGCTGCCTCTGCTGGAGCGCGCGCGCCACGGTGTGGAGTTCTTTGGCATGGAAGCGCAGGCGCAAGAGCATTGGCACCGCATCAAGGCGCGCCAGGGGCTCGCCCGGTTCGGCGCTTTCTGTGAGTTCATGAGCGACCTGGCGCGCTGCACCGACTTTCGCCTGCTGTCGAGCACGCAACTGCAGAGCGAGGACAACGATACCCAGCTCGACCAGATCAACGCCATCGTGAGCCGCATCACCGACCACCTGGCCGACCCGCTGTCGGCGGCCGACCTGGCGCAAGAGCTGGGCATGACGGAGAGCCGCTTTTCGCGCTTCTTCCGCCGCGCCACGGGCAATACCTTCACCGACTTCGTGAACCTGGTGCGCGTGAACCGCGCGTGCCAGCTGCTGATGGAGACTGAGCGCTACATCACCCACATTGCGTATGACGTGGGCTTCAACAACATGGCCAACTTCAACCGCCGCTTTCTGGACATCAAGGGCATGACGCCCAGCGAGTACCGCAAGCAGGGCGCGGGAAGGTTTGGAAAGACTTCTTGATCCCCGGCCGGATCTGCACCCTGAGAGGGGGGAAGGCCCTTGTTGCGTGACCCCTGCACGCAGCCCGCCAAAGGCGAAGGCCGGGCCATGGCTTTCACTGTGAATCACTGACATCTGTCCATCACCCATGTACCTCGGAATCGATTTAGGCACCTCGGGTGTCAAGCTCCTGCTGCTGGACGATGCGCACACTGTGGTCGCTACGGCAGATGCCGCCGTGCCCCAGCTGCGCCCCCAGCCCACCTGGAGCGAACAGCACCCCGCCGACTGGTGGGCCGCTGTGGAGACCTCCGTGGCGCAGTTGCGCGCGCAGGCTCCCGCAGCGTGGGCGCAGGTGCGGGGCATCGGCCTCTCGGGCCACATGCATGGCGCGGTGGTACTGGACGCGCAGGGCCAGGTGCTGCGCCCGGCCATCTTGTGGAACGACGGCCGCGCCAGCGCCGAATGTGCGCAGCTGGAATCGGCTGTGCCCACTTCGCGCCAGATCACCGGCAATCTCGCCATGCCCGGCTTCACCGCGCCCAAGCTGCTGTGGCTGCGCACGCACGAGCCCGCCGTGTTCGACCAGATCCGCACCGTGCTGCTGCCCAAGGACTGGCTGCGCCTGCAACTCACCGGCGATGCAGTGAGCGACATGTCCGACGCATCAGGCACGCTGTGGCTGGACGTGCAGGCGCGCGCCTGGAGCCCGGCCATGTTGCAAGCCTGTGGGCTCGATGTTTCGCACATGCCGACGCTGGCCGAGGGCAGTGCGCCCACAGGCACACTGCGCAGGGATGTGGCACGCCGCTGGGGGTTCGGTGACAGCATCGTCGTCGCTGCTGGCGCAGGCGACAACGCCGCCAGTGCCGTGGGCGTGGGCGCCCGCACTGCGGGGCAGGGCTTTGTGTCGCTGGGCACCTCGGGTGTGGTCTTTCGCGTGACGGACGCTTTTGCGCCTGCCACCGAGCGCGCCGTGCATGCCTTTGCCCATGCGCTGCCGCAGCGCTGGCACCACATGTCCGTCATGCTCAGTGCAGCGAGTGCGTTTGGCTGGGTCACCCGGCTCATGGGGCGTGGCGACGAGGCGCAACTGTCTGACGCTGTGGGCACCCTCAGCACCACCCGCCAGGCGCAGGCGCCGCTGTTTTTGCCGTACCTGAGTGGCGAGCGCACACCGCACAACAACGCGGCTGCCACCGGCGTGTTCATGGGCCTGCGGGCCGAGCACGAAGCGGCGGACCTGGCCTATGCGGTGATAGAAGGCGTGGGCTTTGGCCTGCTCGATGGCCTCAATGCCATGCGTGCTGCCGGGGCCAGGCAGGGTGGTGCTGCCCGCCGGGATGACGCAGCCCTGGCCTTGGTCGGTGGCGGTGCCCGCAGCAACCCCTGGGCGCAGCTCTTGGCCAGCGCGCTGGGCACACCGCTGCAGCGCCCGCAGGGCGCACACGCCGCAGCCGCCCTGGGGGCTGCGCGCCTGGCGGCCATGGCCTGCGGTGGTGACGAAGCCCACTGGTGCCAGCCCCTGCCCGCTGACGCCACCTTCATGCCACAGCCCGCACAACAAGCCCAGCTGGCCGAACGCTATGCCCGCTTTGTCGCGCTATACCCCGCGCTGCAATCGCAGTTCTGACGCACTGTCTGCTTCCTCCCAAACGTCCATGACTTCCGCATCCACGATTTCCCACGGCACAGCGCCCATCCACGCCGCCATTGCTGGCGAGGCCCTCATCGACCTGATCCGCCGCCCCGATGGCAGCTACCTGCCGTGCCTGGGCGGCGCGCTCTACAACCTGTGCCGTGCGCTGGCCCGCCAAGGCGTGGGCACCCAGTACCTCAACCCCCTGTCGCGCGACCGTTTTGGGCGTGAACTGGCTGCGCAACTGGTGGCTGACGGCGTGGTGCTGGCCCAGCCCGAGCCCGTGCAGCAGGTCACGTCACTGGCCGTGGTCAACCTCGACGCACATGGCCACCCTGACTACGCCTTCTACCGCGAAGGCGTGGCCGACCGCGCCGTGTCCGCCGCAGGTCTGGGCGATAGCTGCGCCGCCTTGCCCGCGCTGCAGTTGGTGTGCACCGGCGCGCTGGCGCTCGACGCGCGTGACACTGCCATCTACCTGCCGTGGCTGGCCGCCCAGCGCGCCGCAGGCCGCTGTGTGGTGGTCGATGCCAATCTGCGCCCCTCCGTCATGCCCGACCTGCCGGCCTACCGCACCACGGTGCACGCCGCGCTGGCCCACGCCCACATCATCAAGGCCAGCGACGAAGACCTGGAGCATCTGGCTGTGCCTGGTGTGGATGCCCTGGCCCGCGCGCAGCACCTGCTGGCCGCGAACCCACAGGCCTATCTGCTGGCGCTCACGCTGGGCGCGGAAGGCGCCTGGCTGCTGCACCGCAACGGCGTGCAGCGTTTTGCCAAAGAGGCCCAGTCGCTGCCAGTGGTGGACACCGTGGGCGCGGGCGACAGCTTTCTAGCCGGGCTGCTGACGCATTTGCTGCGGCAATCGCAGGCTGCCGGTGGTGCGAGCTTTGTGCGGTTTGTCGAAGCGCTGGCGGCCGATGCGTGCCAGCAGGCGCTGCGCCATGCGCTGGCCAGCGCCAGTTTGTGCGTGATGGCGCAAGGCTGCGTGCCGCCGGGCTGGGAGGCTGCCCGCGCATGGAGCCAGCAGCATCCCGCAGCCCAAGACCCGCGCTGACATGGGGTTGCGCCCGCACCCTTGGAGGCGGGCCGTCTATGATCAAACGTCGCCGATTCGCTGGGGATGCCAATGACTGATCTTGTGGTTGCGGTGCTGTGGTCAGCCGTCGATGTGCTGCTGATATTCACTGGCGCATTGGTGGTGCGTGTGCTCAGCCTGGGTCGCTGGCGCACAGAGCATGTGCGCCACAAGGAAGCCCGCATGTTTGCTCCCGCCGGAGCGTTGTCGTTTCGGCGCGAGGGTCAACGCGTGGTGACTGCGAGCGGCCTGTACATCGCCGGATCTTTGTTCTACGTATTGCTGGCTGTGTTGCTGGTGGGCTTGTCGCGGGCCGCATCGGCATGAGGCCCGACAACGCAGCCTCCGAAGCCCTCCGCATCATCCCTGTGGGCCCCGATGCCGCAGAAGCCGCCTGCACGGTCATCCGTCAATCCATCACCCACTGCTGTGCACTTGACCACGGCCATGACCCCACCATCCTGATGGCTTGGCTGGCCAACAAGACGCCCGAGAACCTGACTGCGTGGATCTCCGCGCCGGGCGCTGCAGCATGGGGGGCGTACCGAGGCGACACGGTGGTGGGCTTTGCGCTGCTGGCGCGGGCCACGCTGGCACTTTGCTATGTGGTGCCAAAGGCCTTGCACCAAGGGGTGGGGCGGGGCCTGCTGCAGCACGTGGAGGCCCATGCACGCGAGGTGGGGCTCGCAGCTTTGGGGTTGGAGAGTACGCGCACTGCGGAGGCCTTTTATCGTCGCCATGGCTATGCGCCGCATGGAGCGGTGCAAACCTGGGCGGGGCTACAGGCACAGCCAATGCGCAAGGTGTTGTGACGTCACCTTTTCGGCGGCGGCGTCACCCCTCAGGTCAGGGACGGGAGAGCGAATGTTCTAGTAAAAATGGGCTCTTCTAGCGAATGCTAGTGATGAGTCTTTAACCGTAGCGCTACGCCCCCATCTCCCCAGCATGACGCGCTTGCGTCTGCCCCAGGAGAAGGCCATGCGACAGCAACAGATGACGCGCTTGATCCACAGCCTGCCCCAGCTGACGCACCACCAGCGCCAGCAACTGGCAAGCTGCCTGCAGGCGCTGCTCGATCACAGTCAAGCCATCGCCGTTGTAGAAGCACATGGCAGCGCCCACCGAACCTGTCCGCACTGCGGCAGCCCGCAGCTTGTCAAGAATGGCTCGGCCAACGGGCTGCAACGCTTCAAGTGCCGCCAGTGCGCGCGCACCTTCAACGCCTTGACTGGAACACCGCTGGCACGCCTGCATCTGCGGGATAAGTGGATGGGCCAGGCGCAGGTCTTGAGCGAAGGACTCTCACTCAACCAGGTGGCCCTGCGCCTGGGTGTGGCGCAAAGCACCGCCTTTCGCTGGCGCCACCGCTTCCTGGCCTGCCCCAAGAGCGTGCAGGCACGCCAGCTTGTGGGCATCGCCGAGGCCGATGAGTCTTACTTCCTGGCCTCCTGCAAGGGACACAGAGGCTTGCTGCGTCGTCCTCGCCGACGCGGCGGTAAGGCGCTGGCTGGCTGCAAGGGCTTGGAATACACCCCGGTGCTGATGGCGCGAGACCGGGCCGGAGCAACGGCCAACCTCATCCTGCAGACGAACCAAGCGGTGAGTGTGCAAACTGCACTCAAACCCTTGCTGCCACCAGACACCATCCTATGCACCGACGGCAGCGTCACACTGGCCAGCGCTGCGCGGGCCCTGGGCGTGCAGCACCAGGCGGTGAACGTGAGCCGGGGTAGGCGTGTGAGAGGCCCCTGGCATGTTCAAAACGTCAATGCCTATGTCAGCAGGCTGCGCGGGTGGATGCAGCGCTTCAAGGGCGTTGCAACGAAATACCTTGATTCGTACCTGGGCTGGTTCAGGATGTTGGACCGATCAGGCCCCATGGGGCCGCAGCCCGCACTGGTGCTGGAGGCGGCTATGGGGAGTCAAGGCGTCACTAGCATTCGCTAGAAGAGCCTAAAAATGGCCTCTGGCGCGCAATTTATATGCGCTGAAAGCTCTCATTTTTATAGCGATAGGTGCTTCCTGCCCTGCCGCAGCTCACACGTCGGTACGCACCCGGTGGCCCTGGTTGTCGCTCATTTCCAGAATCCACCACTGTGCCCCCGTGTTCTTGTCGATGAAGCGCATGTGCGAAGCGATGTTGGCCAGCGTGGGGCTGTCGAGGTGGAGCAGGCGCTGCACATAGTCCACCAGGTCGTCAGCCACGTGGGTGAATTCAAAACCATCGTGGTCGAACTCGAACACCTGGCCGGCGCACTCGCCATCGGTCGCCATCAGGATGTAGTTGCCCGAATGGGGTGTCTCGCCAATCACTTGGCAGTGTTCGATCCAGTCGGGCAGGATCTCTTCGCGTTCTTCGTCGCTCAGGTGTTCCGTACAGCCCTCAAACGCCTCTTGCAGCGTGGGCCATTCAGCGGGTGGGGCAATGTAGCGGGCGGCGTCGCCCGAGTCGGCATCGTGGTACAGCAGCACGCCGCCGAACGTGGCGTAGAAAGCGGCGAGCTGGCCCACACCGGGCAGGGGGGCATCCAGCGCAGTGGGGGGCTGGATGTGGTGCTGAAAATTCACCGTTTTGGTCTCTTGCGGCTTGTTGATGCGCTCACAGGAGAACGTGCCTTTGTGTTCGGCGATGGCGCGGTGCAGATCAGGCAGTGTCATGGGCGGACCTTGGGTGGCTGTCAAAGTTCTTGTGCGTACACGATGAAACCATGGTGCTTGGCCAGCTTGTCGTACAGCTGGCGCCCGGCGGCATTGGTCTCGTGGGTTTGCCAGTACACGCGGGAAGATCGGGCGGTGCGCGCTGCGCCGTACACCGCTTCGATCAGCGCCCGTCCCACGCCCCGGCCGCGCGCGGCTTCGCGGGTGAACAGGTCGCTGAGGTAGCACACGGGCTCGATGCGCGTCATGCTGCGGTGAAACACATAGTGCGTGAGGCCCAGCAGCTCACCGCTGGCATCGTCTTGCGCCACCAGGCAGAACATGGGCTCTGCCGCGTCATGAAACCGCTGCCAGGTGGCTTGCGTGATGTGCTCCGGCAGCGCGGTGGCGCCAAAGCGGCCGTAGAACGCGTTGTAGCCGTCCCAGAGCGGTCGCCAGGCGGCGTAGTCTTCGGGTTGAACCGGGCGCACAGTCACGGCAGCGGTCATGGGTCAGCTTTCTGTGGGTTTACTGCAGCACGCGCTTCGGGTTCATGATGCCCTGCGGGTCCAGCGCCTGCTTGATGGCGCGCATCATGCCAAGCGCCACGGGCGACTGGTACTTGGCGAGCTTGTCGGCCTTGAGTTCGCCGATGCCATGCTCGGCCGAGAACGAGCCGCCAAACTCGGCCACGGCCTCGTACACCAGGTGGTTCACGTGCGCCTCGTGCTCGCGCAGGAAGGCCTTGGGGTCGCCTTCTGCCGGTGCCTGCACGTTGTAGTGCAGGTTGCCGTCGCCCAGGTGGCCGAAGTTGACCAGGCGAACGCCGGGGATCTCGCGCTGCAGCACCGCGTCGGTGTGGGCCACAAAGGCAGGGATGCGCGAGATCTGCACCGAGATGTCGTGCTTGATGTTCAGGCCCTCTTCGGCCTGGGCGAGCGGAATGCTCTCGCGGATGTGCCACAGCTGGTGCGCCTGCGTGAGGTTCTCGGCCACTACGGCGTCGGTCACGCAGCCCATTTCAAACGCGGTCTCCAGCAGCGATTCAAACCGTGCACGCGCATGTTCTTCGGATTCGCTGTCGGAGTTTTCGAGCAGCACGCACCAGGGCGCGTTGTCGTCGCCCAGAAACGGCACGCGCAGCTGCGGCATGTGTTTGCCCACCAGGCTCAGCGCAAACTGGCCCATCACCTCAAAGCCCGTGAGGCCCGCGCCCAGCTGCTTGTGCGCCTGGCCCAGCAGCGCCACGGCGTGTTCCATGGATGGCACGGCGGCCCAGGCGGTGAGGCGTGCGGCGGGCTCGGGGTAGAGCTTCATCGTCGCGGCGGTGATGATGCCCAGCGTGCCTTCGCTGCCGATGAACAGGTCGCGCAGGTCGTAGCCAGTGTTGTCCTTGCGCAGGCCCTTGAGGCCATCCCACACCTCGCCCTGGGCGGTGACGACTTCCAGGCCCAGGCAAAGGTCGCGCGCATTGCCGTACCGCACCACCTGCGTGCCGCCTGCGTTGGTGCCCAGGTTGCCGCCAATGGTGCAGCTGCCCTCGGCAGCGAGGCTCAGAGGGAAGAGCACGCCGGCCTTCTCGGCCACGTCCTGCAGGTTCTGCAGGATGCAGCCCGCTTCTACCGTCATGGTCAGGTTGTCGGTGTCCACGCTGCGCACCGCGTTCATGCGCGTGAGGCTCAGCACGATCTGTGTGCCGCTGTCATCGGGCGTCGAGCCCACGGCCAGACCAGTGTTGCCGCCTTGCGGAACGATCGCGGTGCCCGCTGCCGCACAGGCCTTGACCACAGCGGCCACCTCATGCGTATTGGCAGGGCGCACCACGGCCAGGGCCTTGCCGCGCACGCGGCGGCGCCAGTCCTGTTCCCAGGCAGTGAGGTCGCCTTCGTTGAGCACATGGGCGGGGCCGACGATGGTGCGCAGGGTGTCGAGCAAGGTGGTCATGGGTGAAGCGACGGGTTCAGTGGGTTGATCGGGTAGCGGAGGGCTGCGACATGGGCATCAGGGGGCGGGTGGCGCTGCGCTGGCTTCCGCCGCAGCGGCGGCTGCCTTGGCGTTGCGCTGGCGCACGCGCACATGCAGCGTGCAGGCGGTGAACAGCACGAGGCACAAGGCCACTTCGCCCCAGGCCAGCCATTGCGATGGGGGCTTGTCGCCCCAGCCGCGCACCACGCCTTCGGTGAAGTACAGCCAGATCACCAGGCTGACCCAGCGGTAGGTGTACATGCGGTTTTTCAGGATGCCTGCCAGCGGGATGCATAGTGGCAGGGCCTTGATGGCCAGCCACGAGCCGCCAGGCCTGACGGGAGCCAGCACCAGCTCCCAGGCCAGGCACAGAACAATCAGGGCGAGCAGGCTGCCAGTGGCAAGCCAGCGGGTGGCAGCAACACCGCTGTCGGACGGTGGGAGAGGGATGGCGGGGGAGGCAGTCATTGGGGTGGCATCATATCGGCCATGCCTTTTTCCATACAGACAGTAGCGTCGCGCACCGAGGCGTTGATCAATGAGCTGTCGCACTTCCCATGGAAGACCACGGCCCAGACACTGCGTGAGCGCTTTCGTGAGGACCACCTGGGCCTCACGGCCAGCAGCCTCACCTTCACCACCATCCTGGCGCTGGTGCCCTTCTTCACCGTGGCGCTGGCGGTGTTCACCGCATTTCCCATCTTCGGCAAGCTGCAGGACGCGCTCCAGGGCTGGCTGGTCAGCAGCCTGGTGCCCGACAGCATCTCGCGGCAGGTGCTGGGCTACCTCACGCAGTTTGCGGCCAAGGCCAGCAGCCTGGGGGTGGCGGGGTTCAGCATCCTGCTGGCCACGGCGCTGGCACTAATCCTGACCATCGACCGCACGCTCAACGACATCTGGCGCGTGCAGCGCCTGCGGCCGCTGGGCCAGCGGGTGCTGATCTACTGGGCGGCCATCACGCTCGGCCCGTTGCTGATGGGCGCGAGCCTGGCCCTCACTTCGTATGTGATGTCGGCCTCGGGCGGGCTGGTCAAGCGCCTGCCGGACGGCGTGCAGTTGCTGTTCGATTCGATCCAGTTTGTGGTGCTGGCGGGCGGCATGGCGTCGCTGTACCACTATGTGCCCAACACGCCGGTGAAATGGCGGCACGCCTGGACGGGCGGCTTTTTTGTGGCGGTGTGCATCGAGCTGGCCAAGAAGGTGCTGGCGGTGTACCTGGGCAAGGTGCCCACCTACTCGGTGGTGTACGGCGCGTTTGCCACGCTGCCCATCTTGCTGGTCTGGATCTATGTGGCCTGGGTCATCGTGCTGCTGGGTGCTGTGGTGACCGCGTACCTGCCCAGCCTGCTGGCGGGGGTGGCGCGGCGCGGCACGGTGGCGGGCTGGACGTTCCAGCTGGCGGTGGAGGTGCTGCAGGCGCTGCACCGTGCGCGCCAGCAGCCCATCAAGGGCCTGCGCCCCAGCCAGCTGGCCCAGTTGCTGCGGGTCGATGGATTGCAGCTGGAGCCGGTGCTGGAAGCCCTGACCGCGCTGGACTGGGTTGGACAGGTGGCCGATGCTGCGGTGAGTGCGGCCGACGTGCCCGAGTCCCGCTATGTGCTGCTGGCCGACCCGGAAAGCACCTTGCTTGCGCCCCTGGTGCAGCGCTTGCTGCTGCAGCGCGTGGACAGCCTGGGGCCGCTGTGGGTCAACGCCAGGCTCGAAAGCTTGCACATGGCGGATGTGCTGCAGGCGCGTTGACCGGTGTGAATGACTGCCTTCAAATAGCGGCTCATTGCTATACAAATAAGAGCTAATGAGGCATGTTGCACTAGCGCTTCCAGCCTCTGGGGCTCCAAGTCATCTCACAGGGGCACTTTACCCGTCCAGATGTCCTTGTACATGACCCAGTCGCCCATGAAGCTGTACAGCGGGCGCTTGAAGCTGGCGGGCTTGTTCTTTTCAAAGCCGAAGTGCCCTAGCCAGGCAAAGCCGTAGCCGCAGAGCAGGCCGTACAGGAGGTACTGGGGCTTGCCCGTGGCCACCAGCATGGCCAGGCAGACCAGCGTGAGCGTGGAGCCCACAAAATGCAGGCGGCGGCACGTGCGGTTGCTGTGTTCGCTCAGGTAGAACGGGTAGAAGTCCGCGAAGCGCTTGAAGGCCCGAGGGTCCGTGCTGGGCGCTGGTTGCGGGGTGGCAGTCTGGGTGGTCATGGGGTTGTCTCCGGGCGGCGTTGGGGCTCTGCCCGCGTTATACGCCGTGGCCCCGGTGCGCACCAGCGGGGCAGTGCGGGTGTGCTGTCGCCAACGGGTCTGCCGCTTTGAACGGGTTCTGAAAGCCCCGGCGGGCCTGCCAGCGCGCCGGGGTTTGGGAGTCACCGGGCCAGGAAGTCCCGGATGGCGGCCAGTGTCTCTTCAGGCGCCTCGGTCATCTGGTTGTGGCCCACGGGCAGGTGGGCGATCTGCACCTGCTTGCCCGCCGCCTGGGCAGCCTTGACGAGACCCTGTGCCGCCTTGGGCGCAGTCATCTGGTCCTGGCTGCCCAGCGCAAACAGCACGGGGCAGGTCAGTTGCGCCATGGCCGCTTCTCCACCGGCATAGCTATCACAGGCCACAAATCCCCGGTGGAACACGTTGACTGCCGTGTTGCTGCGCAGCACCTTGCGCCCCAGCGCCATGCCTGCACCAAACACCCAGGTGCCCGGGCCCAGGGCCGACGGGGGCGCAGACAGGGTGCTGCGGGAAAACACATTGACCATGCGCATCGCCTTCTCCGGGTCGGTCTGCGAGGCCTCGATGAGTGCGGGCGATACCTTCATCGGGAAGGCGGTGCCCACCAGCACCAGGTGGCTGATGCGGTCCTTCAGGCGCGCAGCGGCTTCCATGACGATGAGGGAACCCCAGCTGTGGCCTACCAGCGCCGCGCGCTGCACGCCCGCGGCATCGAGCAGCGCGCCGATGAAGTCCGCGCCTTGCTCCACCGTGGCGGGGGCATCGCCGCCACTGCGGCAGTGGCCGGGCAGGTCGATGGCCAGAACGTTCCAGCCGTGGTTGGCCATGTAACGGCTTTGCAGGGCCCACACGCTGTGGTCGTTGAGCACACCATGGATGAACACCACGGTCGGTTTGGCGGCATCAAATGCCTTGCCGCCGGTGTAGCAGTAGATGGCGGCACCGTTGACTTGGATGTGCATGGTCAGGCCCCCGCCTTTTCTGCGGCTTTGAGCGCGCGTTTCAGGTCGTCAATGAGGTCGTCGGCATCTTCGAGACCGATGGACAGGCGGATCGTGCCCTGGCTGATGCCTGCGCCCGCCAGCGCTTCGTCGCTCATGCGGAAATGCGTGGTGCTGGCCGGGTGGATCACCAGGCTGCGGCAGTCGCCCACGTTGGCCAAGTGGCTGAAGACCTTGAGGGTTTCGATGAATTTCTTGCCCTGCTCGCGGTTGCCCTTGAGGTCAAAGCTGAATACCGAGCCCGCACCGCGGGGCAGCAGCTTTTGCGCCAAGGCATGGCTGGGGTGAGACTCCAGCAGCGGGTGGCCCACGCGCGACACAAACGGCTGCACGGCCAAAAATTCGACCACCTTCTCCGTGTTGCGCATGTGCTGCGCCATGCGCAGCGGCAGGGTCTCGATGCCTTGCAGGATGAGCCAGGCGGTGTGCGGGCTCATGCAGGCGCCAAAGTCGCGCAGGCCCTCGCGCCGCGCGCGCAGCAGAAAGGCGCCCACGGTGCTCTCTTCGGTGAACACCATATTGTGAAAGCCGTCGTACGGCTGCGTGAGTTCGGAAAATTTGCCGACCGACTTTGGACCGTCCCAGTCAAAGCTCCCTCCGTCCACCACAATGCCCCCCACCACGGTGCCATGGCCTGAGAGGAACTTGGTGGCCGAGTGGTAGACCAGATCCGCTCCATGTTCAAAAGGCTTGATGAGCCAGGGCGAGGTGAGGGTGGAGTCCACCAGCAGCGGCACGCCCGCTTCATGGGCGATAGAGGATACGGTAGGGATGTCCAGCACATCGAGGCCAGGGTTGCCCACGGTCTCGCCAAAGAGCAGCTTGGTGTTGGGGCGCACCGCAGCGCGCCAGCCGTCGATATCGCCGGGCTTCACAAACGTGGTCTCGATGCCGAAGCGCGACAGCGTGTAGTGCAGCAGGTTCTGCGATCCGCCATACAGCGCCGTGCTGGCCACGATATGGCTGCCCGCGCCCATCAATGTGGCAATCGCCAGGTGCAATGCAGCCTGGCCGCTGGCGGTGGCGATCGCGCCCACGCCGCCTTCCAAGGCGGCCACGCGCTGCTCCAGTACCGCATTGGTGGGGTTGCTGATGCGGCTGTACACATGGCCGCCGCGCTCCAGATTGAATAGGGACGCGGCATGGTCGCTCGACTCGAAGACGAACGAGGTGGTCAGGTGGATAGGCACGGCGCGCGCGCCGGTGGCGGGGTCGGGGCTGGCGCCTGCGTGCAGCGCCAGCGTGTCAAAGCCGGGGTCGGAGTAACCGGGCATCTGTGTGTCTCCCATGTTGTCAATGCAGGCGGGCATTGTGGGCTATATTTGCTGACAAACAGCCTGCAGCACCTGGGCAACCCCAGCGGATGTGCTGGTGTGTGCGGGCCCACACATACTCTTTCCGATTCTTCCCGATCCCCCGGAGACTCCGCACCATGAAAGTCAGCGACATCCTTCGCGTCAAAGGCAACACCCTCTACACCGCATCGCCGGACGAGCCGCTGGCGGGTGCCGTGAGCCTGATGGCAGAGCGCGACATTGGCTCGCTGGTGGTGATGGAGCATGGCGACCTGGTGGGCATGCTCACCTTCCGCGAAGTGATCCAGGCGCTGGTCAAGAACGGCGGCAGCGTGGGCACGATGCTGGTGCGCACGGCCATGGACGATGCGCCCCTGACCTGCACGCTTGAAACCGACATGGACGAAGTGCGCCGCATGATGCTGGACCGCCACGCACGCTACATGCCCGTGATGGACCGCCGCATGCTGATGGGCGTGATCAGCTTCTATGACGTGGCCAAGGCCGTGGTGGACAGCCAGAACTTCGAGAACAAGATGCTCAAGGCCTACATCCGGGACTGGCCGGAAGAAGAACCCCGTACCTGAGGTTGTGGGCAGGGCGCGAGGCCCGCGCCCCGGCATGACGGCACAGATGTGCCTCTAGCCAGGTCAGTGATAGGGGCGAGGCGCCTGGGCGCACAGCCAGGCCTCGATCTCATCGGGTGGTAGCGGCTTGCCGAACAGGTAGCCCTGCATGACCGGGCAGCCGTGGGCCTGCAGCCACTGCTGCTGGCCGGTGGTCTCCACCCCCTCGGCCACCACCACCATGCCCAGGCTGTGCGCAATGCTCAGCACCGACACCGTTAGGGCGCGCGCCGTGGCGCTGGTGGTGAGGTCCTGCACAAAAGCCATGTCGAGCTTGAGCTCGCTGATGGGCAGGCGGTGCAGGTAGCTCAGGCTGGAATAGCCGGTGCCGAAGTCATCCAGCGACAGCTTGAAGCCCTGGTGGTGCAGGGCCTCGATGTTCTGCAGCGTGACGGGCCGCGCATCCATCATCACGCTCTCCGTGATCTCCAGCAGCACATCGCTGGCGCGCAGGCCATGGCGCTGCAGCGCATCGCTGATCTCCTGCGCAAACTCCGGCCGGTGGAAGCTGCGGCCCGACAGGTTGATGGCCACGCAGGGCACGTCGTGGCCTGCAGCGCGCCAGGCCGCCAGCTGGCGACAGGCTTCGTCCAGCAGCCACAGGGTCAGCTCATGGATCAGCCCGGCGTCCTCGGCCACGGGGATGAACTGCGACGGCGGCACCATGCCCCACTGCGGGTGGTTCCAGCGCGCCAGAGCCTCCACACCGTGCAAGGTGCCGGGGGAACTGCTGAGAACCTGCGGCTGGTAGTGCAGCGTGAGGCTGCGGTCGGACAGCGCCTGCTGCAGCGCGCGCTCCAGCGAGGCGCGCTCCTGGGCACGGCGGTTCATCTCGGCGCTGAAAAGCTGCAGGCTGTGGCGATGGTCGCTTTTGGCCTGGTGCATGGCCTGGTCGGCATGGCGCAGCAGGGTGTCGATGGTGTCTCCATCGTTCGGAAACATCGCAATGCCGATGCTGGCGTGGGGCACATGGGTCTGCCCGAAGATGTCCAGCGGCTGGGCAATGTCGTGCAGCACGCGCTGGGCGCTTTGCACGGCCTGTTCGGTGGTGCATTCGGAGAGCAGCAGCACGAATTCGTCGCCCGACAGGCGCGCGATCAGGTCACGCGCACGCAGGCCTTGGGTCAGGCGCTGGGCCACCTCGCTCAGCAGCGCATCGCCTGCGGCGTGCCCCTGGGTGTCGTTGATCTGTTTGAATCGGTCCAGATCGAGGAACAGCAGCGCGCCGGTATGGCGCCCCCGCTGCAGGTCGGCCAGCGCCCGCTCTCCGCTGCTGCGAAACAGGGCCCGGTTGGGCAGCCCCGTCAGCACATCAAAAAACGCGAGCTGGTGGATGCGCTCGTGTGTGCTGTTGCGTTCGATGGCCAGCGCACACAGGTGCAGGCATACATCGACAAGGCGCTGATGCAGCGCGTCGGGTGCGCGCGGTTCGCGGAAGTAAAACGCAAAGGTGCCGATCGGCTGGCCCCGGTGGTCGCGAATGGGACTGGACCAGCAGGCGCGCAAACCGCTGTCGGCAAACAGGTCGCGGTAGTCGTCCCAGAGTGGGTCTGTGGCCATGTCGGTGACCACCACGGGCGCATTGCGGAAGGCCGCGGTGCCACACGACCCGGCCGTGGGGCCAATCGCCAGTTCGTCCAGCGCATGACTGATGGTGGGTGGCAGGCTAGGCGCCGCCAGCGGGTGCAGCCGGCCTTGTGCGTCTACCGCCAGGATGGTGGCGGTGACCTCGGGCGCGATGCGTTCGACCTCGCGGCAGACCAGGGCCATCAGCTCCGGCAGGGGCAACTCGTTGACCATGCCCTCCAGCACATGCGTCTGCAGGACCTCGTGCATCTTGGTGAGCGTGATGTCGGTCAGGATCGAAATGCTGCCCCCCGGTCCGCCGGAGCTTTCGTCGGACGCATTGATCACCAAGGACACCCAGCGGGGTTGCCCCGCCTTGCTGTAAAGCAGGGTATCCGTGCGAAAACTGCCTTTGGTCAGCACATTGCCCCGGATGCTTTCGAGCAGGTCCGGGTCGGAGTGGGGGCCCAGCAAGACCTCGCTCAGGTGCCGGCCCAGCACCTCGGCGGGCTGGTATCCAAACAACCGCGTAAATCCTTCATTGATATACACCACACGCTTGGAGCTGTTGGTCATCACCACCGCGTTGTCGCTGGCGTCCAGTGCGCGGCGAAGGGGGGCATCTGCCAGGGCGGCAGTCAGAAGGGTGCGGGAAGGTGATATCGGACCCGGAGAGGGTGGCGCGAGGGCGGGCATGGAGATCCCAAAAATCGATGTTTACATGCTAACAAGCGTCCAGAACCCTGCCAAGCAGGATATGTCATGCCTGTGCAAAGGCGCCACGTATCGGGCGCTTGGTGCCTCGTGGGTGCGGTGACGTAGGAGCTGCGGGGGAGTGCACCTCAGCAAACCGGTGTGGCCGTGCGTCGGGCACCCGGGGCTCTGGGATAATCCCGCCCCATGAGCGGCAACACCATCGGTACCCTATTCGCAGTCACCAACTTTGGTGAATCCCACGGCCCGGCCATTGGCTGCGTGATTGACGGCTGCCCGCCCGGCATGCCGCTCACCGAGGCTGACATCCAGGCCGACCTGGACCGGCGCCGACCTGGCACCAGCCGCCACGTCACGCAGCGCAACGAGCCCGACGCGGTGGAGATCCTCTCTGGCGTGTACGAGGGCAAGACCACCGGCACCCCCATTGCCCTGCTGATCCGCAACACCGACCAGCGCAGCAAGGACTACAGCAACATCGCCGAGAGCTTCCGCCCGGGCCATGCCGACTACGCCTACTGGCACAAGTACGGCATCCGCGACCCGCGCGGCGGCGGCCGGTCTTCCGCCCGCCTGACGGCGCCCACGGTGGCTGCAGGCGCCGTGGCCAAGAAGTGGCTGGCGCAGCAATATGGCGCTGAGTTCCGTGCCTGCATGACGCAGCTGGGCGAGCTGCCCATCCCGTTCGAGAGCTGGGACCATGTGCGCAGCAACCCCTTCTTCGCCCCCGTGGCCGACGTGCAGCAGTACGAGGATTACATGGACGCCCTGCGCAAGGCCGGTGACTCGTGCGGCGCCCGCATCCGGGTGCAGGCCACGGGCGTGCCGGTGGGCCTGGGCGAGCCGCTGTACGACAAGCTCGACGCCGACATTGCCCACGCCATGATGGGTTTGAATGCCGTGAAGGGCGTGGAGATTGGTGCAGGCTTTGCCAGCGTGGCCCACCGGGGCACCATGCACGGCGACTCCATGACGCCGCAGGGCTTTCGCACCAACAACGCCGGTGGCGTGCTGGGCGGCATCAGCACGGGGCAAGACCTGGAGGTGAGCATCGCCATCAAGCCCACCAGCTCCATCATCAGCCCGCGCGAGTCCATCGATATCCACGGCAAGAGCACCGAGGTGATCACCAAGGGCCGCCACGACCCCTGCGTGGGCATTCGCGCCGCGCCGATTGCCGAGGCGCTGCTGGCGCTGGTGGTGATGGAGCACGCGCTGCGCCACCGTGCCCAGTGCGGCGATGTGGTGCCGCCTGTGCCGCCGATCCAGGCCTCGTTTCTGTAACACCAACTCCCACCGTCCCTGAGGCGGTGCCTCTGTATGAGCAACCGCTTGTCCCGGGCCTTCCGTCGCCGGGCTCTGGCCGCCTTGGCCATACCGCTGTGGCTGGCTGGCTGTGGCGGCATGACATCCATCTCGCCCACCGCCCCCCCTGCGGCGGGTAGCGCGCCGGCCCACATCGACATCACCCTCATCGGCTTCAACGACCTGCACGGCAACCTGGAGCCGCCCCACATGGCGCATCGGGTGCAGGGGCCCACGGGACCGGTGCTGGCGCCTGCCGGGGGCATGGCGTATTTCGCCAGTGCCATGGCCGCCCTCAAGGCCCAGTCGCCGCACCATGCGGTGGTGTCGGCGGGTGACATGGTGGGGGCCTCGCCGCTGGTGTCGTCGCTGTTCCTGGACGAGCCCACCATTGAGGCCGTCAACCGCATGCAGATCGACTTCAACGCGGTCGGCAACCACGAGTTTGACCGGGGCTGGCGAGAGCTACTGCGGCTGCAGAACGGTGGCTGCGAGAAGTTCACCTCGCGCGAGCCCTGCCGCATCAGCAAACCGTTCGAGGGCGCTAAGTTTGGCCTGCTGGCCGCCAACACACTGCGCGAGGACGGGCGCACCCTGCTGCCCGCCACGGGGCTCAAGCGGTTCACCGAAGGCGGCGTCACCGTCACCATGGGGTTCATTGGCCTCACGCTGCAGGCCACACCGACCATGGTCAGCCCGTCCGGGGTCGCTGGGCTGCGTTTTGAGGACGAGGCGGCCACGGCCAACGCGCTGATCCCTCAGCTCAAGGCCCAAGGTGCCGATGTGATTGTGGTGGCCATCCATGAAGGCGGGGGCACCACGGCGGGCGTGCAGGAGACCAGCTGCGCAGGTCTGTCTGGCGACATCGTGCCCATCCTGGAGCGCCTGGACCCGGCCGTGGATGTGGTGGTCTCGGGCCACACGCACCAGGCCTATGTGTGCGACTACAGCCGCGTGAACCCGGCCAAGCCGTTTTTGCTGACCAGCGCAGGCCAGTACGGCACGCTGCTCACCGACATCCAGCTGCGCGTGGATACGCAGACCCGCCGTGTGGTGAGCAAGACGGCGCGCAATGTGGTGGTGCAGGGCGAGGCCTTCACGGGCGCCCAGGGGCCGGTGCCGCTGACCACGGCCGTGCCGACGTTCCCTGCGGATCCCGGCGTGCAAAAGATCATCGACACCTACCGCGCTGCCGCCATTCCGCTGGCCCAGCGTCCAGTGGGGCAGGCCCAAGGGGCCATGCGCCGCCAGCCCAACGCGGCGCTGGAGAGCGTGCTGGGCAATCTGGTGGCGGACGCCCAGCTGCTGGCCACACGAGCGCCTGCGGATGGTGGTGCGCAGCTGTCCTTCATGAACCCGGGCGGCCTGCGCGCTGACCTGGTGCCGGATGAGCAAGGGCTGGTGCGTTACGGCCAGCTGTATGCGGTGCAGCCTTTTGGCAACCAGCTGGTGATCAAGACCTTCACGGGTGCGCAGATCCGCGCGGTGCTGGAGCAGCAGTTCGCCAGCGGGGGCAACACCGTGCAGCGGCCCCGGGTGTTGTCGGTGTCCAGCGGGTTCAGTTACCGCTACGACCTGAGCCAGCCCGCCGGGGCGCGCATCAGCCACATGGTGCTGAATGGTGCGCCGGTGACAGACCTGCAGTCCGTGCGTGTGGTGATGAGCAGCTTTCTGGACAGCGGTGGTGACAACTTCACGGTGCTGACGCAAGGCCAGGACCGGCGCGTGGGTGAGCTGGACCTGGATGCGCTGGAGGCGTACTTCCGGCTGCAGAGCCCGGTGGCACCGCCCGCTACCCACCGCATCACCCGCGTTGCGCCTGCCGCGCGCTGAGGAGCACCAAAGGCATTGGGTGCTCGCTGGGTGGGGGGCTGCCGCTTAGCCGTCTGTGCGGCGCAGCGCGCCCAGCCATTGCAGCGGGTTGAAGCCGGTGACCAGTCCGGTCGCCACCAGCACCAGCGCGCCGCCCCAGAGTATGCCCGGCCCCAGTGCCTCGCCCAGAAAGATATGGCCCCAGGCCACGCCGAACAGCGGGATCATGAAGGCGGAACTCATGGCGGCCACGGGCGAGACATGTTTGAGGACCCGCAGGTTGAGCCAGTAGGCGAGCCCCGAGGTCACGATGCCCATCACGGCTACGGCGGCCAGCGCCTCGGGAGTGAAACGTGCGGTGGGCAATGTCCAGGCCGCCCCGGGCAGCAGCAGCACCAGGGCAGCGGCGTGGATGCCGGCCGCGATCGACAGCGGTGACATGCGGGTGGTCGCCCGCTTCATCCAGGTGAGAGACAGGCCGTAGCACGCCGCAGCGGTCACGCACGCGCCTGCCGCAAGCAGTACCGCCGAGGTGGGCGCCACAGGCCCCAGCTGCACGATCAGCGCGACCCCTGCAAAGCCGCAGAGGCAGCCCGCCCATTTGCGCGTGCTCAGCGTGTCTTCCTTCATCCAGGCGGCGGCGATCACGCCAAACGGCACAGCCATGGTGTTCAGCAGAGAGCTGTAGCCCGCAGGCAGGTGCAGGGCTGCCCAGGCGTACAGCAGAAAAGGCGCTGCCACCGTCAGCGCACCCAGCCCCAGCAGTTCCCGCCAGTGGCGCCAGGGCCAAGGCTCACCCACCCAGCGCATGATGCCGATCAGCGTGAGAGTGGCCAGCCCAATGCGCAGCGCGGCCATCACATTCGGACCCAGTACCGGGCTGGCGATGCGGATGAACAAAAAGGAAGCGCCCCACAGGGCAGACAGCAGCACCAGCTGCAGGAAATGGCGGGTTTTCACCGCGCGCATTGTCAGGCACCTGCGCAGTGCTTGCCGGAGTGTTGGATGGCAGTTTTGATGCGAAAACCGCTTGAAGCGCTAGTCCATCATGCCGCGATAGCTATCAAATTGGTAGCTGTTGCAGAGTAGCTTGCGCGACATGCGCAGGGGCCATGGCAGAACCTGGGAGTGCGCAATGTATGCCAACGGTGCCGCGCTCTGCATTGGCCAGACGAGGTAGCAGGGGCGGGGGCTGCAAAGGGGCGGTCATCCGCGTGACGGCCACCCTGGGGGGCGTGGCTACTTGCGCACCTCATCCACCATGGCGCGAAAGTCGTCGATGTCTTCAAAGCTGCGGTACACGCTGGCAAAGCGGATGTAAGCCACCTTGTCGAGCTTCTTGAGCTCACGCATCACCAGCTCGCCAATGCGGCTGGAGATCACTTCGCGCTGGCCCAGGTTGAGCAGCTTTTCTTCGATGCGCTCGATGGCGCTGTCGATCTGGTCGGTGCTGACCGGGCGCTTGCGCAACGCCAGGTTGAAAGAGCCCAGCAGCTTGCTGCGGTCATATTCAATGCGCCGACCGTCTTTTTTGACGATGGCCGGGAAGTTCACTTCCGGCCGCTCATAGGTGGTAAAGCGCTTGTCGCACGCGCCGCACTGGCGGCGGCGGCGGATGAAGACCCCATCCTCAGACACCCGCGTTTCAACAACTTGCGTTTCGAGGTGGCTGCAGAAGGGGCACTTCATGGGCGCTGAGGACCGGCTTGTTGCTTAACGGTAGACCGGGAAACGAGCGGTCAGGGCGTTGACCTTGGCACGCACGGCGGCGATGTTGGCTTCGTCGCGGGGGTTGTCCAGCACGTCGGCAATCAGGTTGGCCGTGATGCGGGCTTCTTCTTCCTTGAAGCCACGCGTGGTCATGGCGGGGGTACCAATGCGCACGCCGCTGGTCACCATCGGCTTTTCTGGGTCGTTGGGGATCGCGTTCTTGTTGATGGTCATGTGGGCGGCGCCCAGCACGGCCTCGGCTTCCTTGCCGGTAATTCCCTTGGCGCGCAGGTCCACCAGCATCACGTGGCTTTGCGTGCCGCCGGACACGATGCGCAGGCCGCGTGCGGTCAGCGTCTCAGCCACGACCTTGGCGTTCTTGGCCACTTGCTCCTGGTAGGCCTTGAACTCGGGCTGCAGCGCTTCCTTGAAGGCTACGGCCTTGGCAGCGATCACGTGCATCAGCGGGCCGCCTTGCAGACCGGGGAAGATGGCGCTGTTGATGGCCTTCTCGTGCTGTGCCTTCATCAGGATGATGCCGCCACGGGGGCCGCGCAGGCTCTTGTGCGTGGTGGATGTGACCACGTCGGCGTGGGGCACGGGGTTGGGGTACACGCCCGCGGCAATCAGGCCGGCGTAGTGGGCCATGTCGACCATGAAGATCGCGCCCACATCCTTGGCCACCTTGGCAAAACGTGCGAAGTCAATGTGCAGGCTGTAGGCCGAGGCACCGGCGATGATCAGCTTGGGCTTGGTCTCGTGCGCCTTTTTCTCCATCGCTTCGTAGTCGATGGCTTCGTTGGCATCCAGGCCATAGGACACCACGTTGAACCACTTGCCAGACATGTTCAGCGGCATGCCGTGCGTCAGGTGGCCGCCTTCGGCCAGGCTCATGCCCATGATGGTGTCGCCGGGCTTCAAGAAGGCCAGGAACACGGCCTCGTTGGCCGATGCGCCGCAGTGAGGCTGCACGTTGGCGGCTTCTGCGCCGAACAGCTGCTTGACCCGGTCGATGGCCAGTTGCTCGGCCACGTCCACATGCTCGCAGCCACCGTAGTAGCGCTTGCCTGGGTAGCCTTCTGCGTATTTGTTGGTCAGCTGGGTGCCCTGTGCCCACATCACGGCGGGGGAGGCGTAGTTCTCGCTGGCGATCAGCTCGATGTGGTGCTCTTGGCGCGCGTTCTCCGCCTGGATGGCAGCAAACAGCTCGGGGTCGGTTTGTTCGACAAGAATTTTGCGGTCGTACATGATTGGCAGTCCTATGAACTTGTGTCCCTTGAAACAAGGGCTGCCCAGGCGAACGGCTGAACGCATGGGGCAGGGCCCCTGCGGCACGCTTCCCAGTGGTTCACAAGAAGTAGGTTCTTGCTGGTTTCCACGTCAGCGGCAACATCCAGTGGCAGGATGCTGCGCCTATCGCCAGTCGCGTACCCCGTTAGTGTAGCCGACACGGCGCCAGTGCCGCACCGTCCGAACCGCTGGGCGCCAGGGTTGTTGGCTGGGTGCCGGGAGCCCGCAGGGTTACAGGCCAGGTGTCAGCAAAGCCACTTTGTCGCTGGCTGCTGCAGGGGCTGTGCTGCGGGGCACCGCTGCGGGGATGCTCTGCACGGGAGCTTGGGTAGACAAGGAGGGTGGAGGGTTGAAAGGCACTGCGCGACCGCCGGCCACCTGGCGCAGGCGTAAATGTTCCGCCATCACCTTGGCGGCATAGCCTCCGTCGTCGGCCATGTTGCCTGCACCCACATAAAAGCGCAGGCCGCCTTCGAGCGAGCCAGCGCGAGCGATGCATTCTTGCAGCACCTTCACACCGACCCGCAGGTTGCTCACCGGGTCAAAAGCTGCAAAGTGACCGCCAAAGTTCTGGTACTTGTCTGTGTGCACGCGGGTCATCACCTGCATGAGCCCTTGTGCGCCCACGGCGCTTTCGGCAAACGGGTTGAAGCTCGACTCGATGGCCATGATGGCCAGGATCAGGGTGGGGTCGATCTTGGCGCGGGTGCCAATCTCGTAGGCCTCGGCCACCAGAGCGCTCAGGGGCTCAGGCGCCACGCGGTACTTTTTGCTGAGCCAGAAGGCCACGGCTGCCTGCTCTTTGGGCAGGTCCTTGGGGTTTACCGCCGTAGCACGCTCGCTGGCTTCTGGCTCGATGGGCATGCCCAGCATTTCAACCTGGCGGGCTTGCAGCCAGTTCATCAGTTGCTCTTCACCAGCCTGGCGCAGATCGGGCCGTGCAGTGAGGGCAATGACGACAAAGGCAACGGCCAAGCCGATGAGGGCGAAGCTGTTGTGGGTGATTTCAAGAAAACCTTCTGTCACGTCGGCCGCGAAGGTTCGCACGCCGGAGACTATTTTTCCTGACGCTGTCATAGCTCTTCCTTTCTGAGGCGGGCCAGTGGAGCGGAGCAGTCGCAGTGGACTGTACTTTGCTGGCAGATCGCCTGGATTGGTACGCCATCAAGTCCGGGCTGCACGTCTGTGGAGTGCTTGGCGCCCTGGATTGACTTAGCCGGGTTCGGCAGCGATTGGGGTTTGTACTAGCCCTGTTTTTGGGGCTGGCGGATTCTAGAAGCTCACTAAATGCATAGTCAATACTAACAAAACTATTTTTAAGACATAAAAATTATGAAAAACATGTGAAAAATCACAGTTTTTGTGGGGGTGAGGGGCTGTTCAGCGCTGTGGGTGGGCCGGTGGTGGCTGACATCACCATGTCAAATTCAATCGGGCTTTTCTCCGCCATTGAGAATCCGATTTGAGTTGGCCGAGTGAGTTTGATAAGGTGGAGGCGCCTGTAGATTTCAGGCATCGCCAGACGAAGCGAAGTCTCCCTCCGAGGGCATTCAGTGCCAAGGTGCAGCAGATGCCGCTTCCATGGCAACCCCTGGAGGCAATACCTTGCCTCCTCGCCATGCGGACCTTTCTCTCCGCATCGCGACCGATGGCAAAGACCGTTGTGTCAGCCGTCAAGCCCGGCGGGCAGGCCCTTCAGGCACTGCTCGTCGGGCTTTCTTACTGGTGCTTCGCCTTGTGGGTGGGCGGCGCTGTCTTATATATAGATAATGGGGGCTGTTCCCTAGAGCGGCGACCCTTCGCCCGGAGTGTCGCGCGGCGTTCTCGCAGAGGTCCTTCAGCGGGGCGGCCTGTCTCGCAGAGCCTTGTGCCAGATCACCTGGCTGGTGTGGATGATGCTCCCCGCCACGGCTTGTTGGCCCAATCCGGTGAAAATAGCCCTTTTGTTGTCCTGGCGTGCGCATGGTGCGGTCGCTCGGGCACGGCCCCAGGCTCTGCGCCAGGGATGCCTTCGTAATCCATTGGATCCATGTTTCCATTTTTTTCCCGCAGCAAAATGTCCGACGCACCTGAAGTGAATCCGGCCCCGGCCAAAACCCACGAGCCGCACCCGCTCGATGCGCTGACCGGCGGCGCTTTTTCTGCCGCTACGTCGGGTGAGCGCGCTTCCCGCATCCGTGACTGGCTGGCCACGCAGCCAGCGCCTGAGCAGCTGCAGGAGGTGTTCAAGGAGTTGAGCGGACGTGACAAGGGCGCAGCCCGCGCCGTGCGCGAACGTTTGGACGAAATCCGCCGTGCCAAGGGGCAAGAGGCTATTGCGGCCGAATGGGCGGACAAGGCCCAGGCACTGCTGGCGGCCCCCAAGCTCAATATTGCAGATGCCCTGGCCTGGCAGCGGGATGCCGCCAAGGCGGGTGCGCCTCTGTCGCGCGAGCCGCTGTCGCTGCTCAAGGTGCAGCTGGCGGACCGTGTGAAGGTCATTGAAGATCTGCAGCACCGCGTGCAGGTGCAGCGCGAGGCCGCTGTGCTGCTGGCGCAGCGCATTGAAGTGCTCTCCACCAAACCCTGGCGTGATGCCCATGCTGCGCTGGAGCTGCTGCGCGCCGATGTCGCGCGCTGGCAGGAGCAGGCCCAGGAGCTCACGGGCGATGCGAGCTGGGCGAGCGTCGAAGCGCGGTTCCCCCCTTTGCTGGATGCCTCTCGCACCCAGTTGCTGGTGGTGTGGGAGGCTTTTCAGCCCGCAGTCGCCCAGGCGGCTGCCGCGGCAGAAGATGTCTCCGCGCCCCTGCCTCCCGTGCCGGTGTGGGCGGACGAATTGCGCGCTGCCCGTGGCCTGCCCACGGAAGCCGCCGCCGCTGCGGCTGCTTCAGCAGCGGCCAGCAAGCCAGCCCGCGTCGCCAAACCCAAGGTGGCGCCAGAGGTGATCGAAAAGGCGCACCAACTGGTGCGCGATGCGCTGGCGACGCTCGAAAAAGAAACCGCCGAAGGCCACGGCAAGGCCAGCGCTGGCGCAGCGGCTGCGCTGCGCGCCGTGCTCAAGGTGCATGGCAAACACATTGACAACGCCCTGGAGCAGCAGGTGCACACGGCGCTGGTGGCTGCCGGTGAGCTGGAAGGCTGGCAACGCTGGAGTGCCGACCAGGTGCGTGAAGACCTGGTGGCCAAGGCCGAAGCGCTGCTCAACCGCCCCGAGGGCCAGGCCCTGGGTGGCCGCAAGATGCAGGAGACCCTGCGCAATCTGCGAGACCAGTGGAAGCAGGCAGACCAGGGTGGTGCGCCTAACCACGCCCTGTGGAAGAAATTTGATGAAGCCTGCAACGCGGCGCACAAGGTGGTCGAGGCCTGGCTGGACAAGATCCGCACTGAAGCGGCCGAGCACAAGGCTCAGCGCCTGGCGCTGATCGAAGAGGTCAAGGCCTGGGCGCAAGAACACGCTGCATCGGGCGACTGGAAGGCCATCAACCGCTCGCTGTATCAGTTCGGCGACCGCTGGCGCGAAGGCGGGCATGTGGGCGAGAAGATTTTTGCAGAGCTGCAGCCCCTGTGGAAACAGGCCATTGCCCTGGCCGCAGCACCCCTGGAGGCTGCACAGAAGGAAAGTCTGGCGCGTCGTCACGCGATGATCGACGAGGCCACAGCCTTGGGCGCGGCACCCGCTTTGCGCATCGATGCCGTCAAGGCGTTGCAACAGCGCTGGCAGGCTGAGGCACAGACCGTGCCGCTGGACCGCAAGCACGAGCAAAAGCTGTGGGACGCTTTCCGCAAGCCTATTGATGAAGCGTTCAACCGCAAGTCGGCGGATCGTGACCGTGCTGTCACCGAACTGAGTGCGCGGGACCGCGTCGTTCTGGACGCCTCCAAGGCCCTGGAAGCTGCCAACGCCACGGGTGATGCGCAGCAGATCCGTGCCGCGATGCAGGCGCTGGAGGCTGCATTGCGCGGCCAGGCCCAGGCGGCTGAAGCGGTCGCCACGGCCAACAAGGATGCCCAGTCGCATGCTGAAGCGCAGGCGAATGCTGCTCCGGCTGCTCCAGCTGCTACTGAAATTGCAGCAGAGGCCTCTGCCGAGGCTGCGGAAGGTGGTGACACCGCTGCAGCCGCGCCCGCGCCGACACCTGCAGCCCCCAAGCCTGTCGCAAGACCTGTCGTGGCGGTGCGTGGGGATGATCGCCCTGGCATGAAGAAAGACGCTCCGGTGGCCCTCGGCCGTGGTGCGCGACCCGGAGACCGCCGCGATGGTCGTCCTGGCGACCGTGACGGTGCCCGCGGCCCACGCAGTGATGGCCGCATGGGCGATCGCGCTGACCGTGGAGGCCGTTTTGGTGATCGTCCAGCCTTCGAGGACCGTGGCCCTCGCTTGGGGGACACGGCATTCCGTGCTCAGCGCGAGGCGATGGAGCACGCGCAGCTGGCTCTGAAGAAGTTGGCTGCACAGGCCCACGGCGAAGCCTTGACCCAGCTGTTGACCGCATGGGAAAAGCGCGATGCTGCGCTGGTACCCGGCACGCAAGATTTGGGTTCGGGTGTGACGGCGTCGGTGCGCAGTGCCTGGACACAGGCATTGTCGGCTGCGCCCAAGGGCGATGCGGCAGAAGCGCTGCTGCGCCTTGAAATGGCGGCCGAGGCCCCAACCCCTGCCGAGCACATTGCTGCGCGGCGGATGTTGCAACTGCAGTTGCTGACGCGCCGCAACGACCCTGCGCCCACCCAGACCTGGGGCCAGGATGTGGCGCGCGTGCTGGCGAGCAATAGCGATGCGGCGAACGCACGCCGTTTGCAGAACGTGCTCAAGACGCTGCTGCGCAAGTAGTTGAAGGGCTGGGGCGCGCGCCGCGGCGCGTGTACCCTCAGGGCAGCAGACAGAACGAAAAACGAGACCGCTGGCGGTCTCGTTTTTTTCTTTGCTTTGATGGTTTGAAAACAAAAAAGCCGTTGCGGATGCAACGGCTTTTTATATGTTTGGTGCCCAGGAGAGGACTCGAACCTCCACGATGTTACTCGCTAGTACCTGAAACTAGTGCGTCTACCAATTCCGCCACCTGGGCTTTCAGATCAGCCTCGAATTATAGGACAAGAAATTCGGGCTTCTGGAGAGTTTTCAAAAAAATGTGCCATCGGCTCAAAAATCTTTGGCCGCAGCAGAGCGCGCAAAACATATCAGCAAATAAAAAAGCCGCTGGGTGTACAGCGGCTTCGATATTTTGAAAACCATCGCTGGTTCTCGTTAAACTTGGTGCCCAGGAGAGGACTCGAACCTCCACGATGTTACTCGCTAGTACCTGAAACTAGTGCGTCTACCAATTCCGCCACCTGGGCATTTCAGGAAAGACTAAGATTGTATAACAAAAAATCCACCCCCGGCACGCAGCCAGCCACACATTTGTCGCAAGAGATCGAAGGCAGCGTGCAAGGGCACCGTGATGGACACGGTTTCGTCATCCGCGACGATGGCGAAGGCGACATCTATATTCCCCCGAACGAAATGCGCGCAGTCCTGCACAAGGACCGTGTGCGCGTGCGCATCGTGCGCCAGGACCGCCGTGGCCGTCCCGAAGGCCGCGTTGTGGAAATCATCGAGCGTCCACCCCAGCCCATCATCGGCCGACTGCTGCAGGAAAGCGGTGTGTGGCTCGTGGCTCCCGAAGACAAGCGCTATGGCCAGGATGTACTGATCCCCAAGGGCGCCACGGGCGCCGCGAAGCCCGGGCAGGTCGTGGTGGTTGAGCTGACAGAACCTCCGGCCCTGTTCGGCCAGCCTGTGGGGCGTATCACCGAAGTGCTCGGTGAAGTGGACGACCCTGGCATGGAGATTGAGATCGCGGTGCGCAAGTACGGCGTGCCACACGAGTTCTCTGCCGAGTGTCTCGCCCAGGCCAAGGATCTGCCCGACAAGGTGCGCGCGCAGGACAAGAAACGCCGCGTGGACTTGACCGATGTGCCATTGGTCACCATCGACGGCGAAGACGCGCGCGACTTCGACGATGCCGTGTACTGCGAGCCCGCCAAGGTCGGCCGCAGCAAGGGCTGGCGTCTGCTGGTGGCGATTGCCGACGTGAGCCACTATGTGGAAACGGGCAGCGCCATCGACATCGATGCCTACGACCGTGCCACCAGCGTGTACTTTCCGCGCCGCGTGATCCCCATGCTGCCCGAGAAGCTCAGCAACGGGCTCTGCTCGCTCAATCCCGAGGTGGAGCGCCTGTGCATGGTCTGCGACATGCTGGTCACCGCCAAGGGTGAGGTGCACGCGTACCAGTTCTACCCGGCCGTGATGTTCAGCCACGCGCGCTTCACGTACACCGAGGTCGCAGCCATCCTGGCCAATACGCGCGGGCCGGAAGCCAGCAAGCGCAAGGACCGCGTCAAGGACCTGCTCAACCTGCATGACGTGTACCGTGCGCTGCTCATCGCGCGCCAGGCGCGCGGCGCCGTGGACTTCGAGACCACCGAGACGCAAATTGTGTGTGACGAAAACGGCCGCATCGAAAAGATCGTGCCGCGCACCCGCAACGACGCGCACAAGCTCATCGAGGAAGCCATGCTGGCCGCCAACGTGTGCAGCGCCGACTTCATTGCACAGGGTGGCCAGCCGGGCCTGTTCCGCGTGCACGAAGGCCCCACGCCCGAGAAGCAGGAGATCCTGCGCAACTACCTCAAGGCCATGGCTGTGGGCATGACGATTGGCGACGACCCCAAGCCGGGCGACTTCCAGGCGATTGCTACGGCGACCAAGGATCGGCCCGACGCACAGCAGATCCACACCATGCTGCTGCGCTCCATGCAGCAGGCCATCTACACGCCCATCAACAGCGGCCACTTCGGCCTGGCGTTCGATGCCTACACCCATTTCACCAGCCCCATTCGTCGGTATCCCGACTTGCTGGTGCACCGGGTCATCAAGGCCATCCTGAGCAAGACGAAGTACGCGCTGCCGTCCTTGCCCACACCCGGCGAAGCCCATGCCAAGCTGGCCAAACGTCTGGCTGCGCGTGTGGCCGCACCTGGCACCAAGCCACGCAAGGATGTGAAACCGCCCAGCCGCGACACCCAGGCCTGGGAGGCCGCCGGCCTGCACTGCAGTGCCAACGAGCGCCGCGCCGACGAGGCCA
The DNA here is from genome assembly GCF_002754175.1 of Acidovorax sp. 59. NCBI lineage: Bacteria > Pseudomonadati > Pseudomonadota > Betaproteobacteria > Burkholderiales > Comamonadaceae > Acidovorax > Acidovorax sp. 59. Next base: position 1,368,136 of record NZ_PEET01000001.1, read on the forward strand.
GCCGCGATGTGGAAGCCTGGCTCAAGTGCAAGTACATGCGCGAGCACCTGGGCGAGGAATACAGTGGCGTGGTCAGTGCTGCGACGAGCTTCGGCATCTTCGTGACGCTGGACGCGATGTACGTCGAGGGGCTGGTGCACATCACCGAATTGGGCGGCGAATACTTCAAGTTCGACGAGGCGCGCCAGGAGCTGCGCGGCGAGCGCACCGGCATCCGCTACGCCATCGGCGCGCGGGTGCGGGTGCAGGTGAGCCGTGTGGATCTGGACGGGCGCAAGATCGACTTCCGCCTGGTGCGCGAAGGCGAGGAGCTGCTGGGCCGCGCGCTCAAGGACAAGGGTGTGGGCACCGAGGGGGCTGGTGGTGGCGCCCGCAAGGCGGGTGGTCGGTCCGGCGGACGCAAAGCCGACAAGGCCGCAGGTCCATCTGCCACCGAGCAGGCAGGCCTGACCCGCGAGCGGGCCGCGCGTTCGCCGATCCAGTCGCTCAAAGCCTCGGTCAAGAAGGCGGTGGCGGGTAAGTCCAGCAAAGGCAAAGCGCGCAAGCCACGCCGCGGCTGAGGTCGTCGAGCTGGTGGACCAATGCCCTCCAGCTCGTCTCATCATTGCTATTTAATTGATAGCTGCAAGCGCATGTAGAACATGCGCTTGCGGCTATTTTTTATTTAAGTGTGCATGTTTGGCGGCTTGAGGGGCGCTCGATTGCTCCAGAAAGCGCGCATACCGTTGTGCCGTGTCGGCGGGGGCTTCCATCATGGGCAGGTGCCCGATGCCAGGCAGTGCGGCGATGTGTGCCTGCGGAAGCAGCTTCTGCACCGTCTGAAGGCCGCTTCGGTTGAACACGCGGTCGCTGTCGCCCCACAGGAACAGGGTGGGGTGCTGCTGCAGGCGGGCCAGGTGTTGTTCCAGCAGATAGCGGTCTTTCAGTTGCGCGTCCCACAGGCGGGTGTTGGATGCAGCGTTGCGCAGCGCGTCCTGCTCGGAGGCATGCAGGATGGGGTAGGGCAGGAAGGGGCGCTTTTCAAACACCAACTCCATCATCGCTTTGAAGGCGGTGGCATCGTGGGCCACCAGCGGGCGTTGCCCGGCGTCGATGAGGCGGTCCATGGTGCTGGGCTGGGGCGAGCGTATGCCGTGGGGCGCGCCGATGAAGGCCACGCTGGCTACGCGCTCGGGGTACCGCAGGGCAAAGAGCGCTGCGATCGTGCCACCCATCGAGTTGCCAGCCAGATGCACTTGCGCCAAGCCGAGTACATCCAGAAACGCGGCGAGGCGCGTCACGTGGGCGGCATAGTCGTAGGCTTGGTCATCGCGCCGCGTGCTTTCGCCAAAGCCCGCGATATCTGGGGCAATCACCCGGTACTGGCCGGTGAGGGGGCGCGCAAAATCGACCCAATGGTCCTTCTCCGCAAAAATGCCGTGCAGCAGAACAATGGGCGTTCCAGCATCTGCTCCACTGCCGACGGCCAGCGCGGGGTTTGGGGGCGTGCCGTTGTCTAGGTAGTGGATGGTGTGCATCGCCGCGTTGGTGGTTTTTTCTTCCAGGCCAGACAGATGGCGATTGGCCCTGAGCAGGGGCTCTTTGAACAGTGAAGGGGCCCCGTAGTAGAGGCCGGCTGTGCCCAGTACCAGTGCCGTTGCAACAGAAATAGCGATGCGTTTCAAGAAGCGTTCTCCAGGGATATGGCTGCGTACACGTCAGGGGCTCTGCTTGCACACCGGCAGGCCCCCCGGCGGGAGAGGCAAGGCTACGGAGATCTCGGTAAAAAAACTTGTAGGTTTGGGCTATGCCGGCACGCAACACACTGACCCTGGGCACTGACCGCGCGCTCTACGTCGGAGAGATCCCGGCCACGGGCTGGCACTGCCATGCATCGCCGGTGCTGCTGATGGGGCTCTCGGGCCGGTTTGCGGTGCACTGGGGGGCAGGGCGTGTGGAGACCTGCCACAGCGCGTTGGTCGATGCCGGGGTGGAGCACCTGTTCGACCCCTGTGGTGAAGTGGTGGCGCTGGTGTATCTGGAGCCGGATTCGGCGCAGGCGCGCGGCCTGCGGGGGCTGTTCGGGCAAGAGGGGGGTGTGGTGGTGGACGTTGCAGTCCCTGTGGGTGCGCGCAGTGCCATGGAGGGTTATCTGCATCACTTCGACCTGCCCGCCTTGCTGCGGTGCCCGCTCGATAGCGAGGTGGCGCCGCTCGACCCACGTGTCGTCCGCAGCCTGCATGTGCTGCGCCATCCGCAGGCGGGGCGGGTGGCACGGGGTGACTTGGCCTCGGGCGTACAGCTTTCGGCATCGCGTTTCAACCACCTGTTTCGCGCCGAGATGGGCGTGAGCTTGCGCAGCTACCGCGTCTGGTCCCAGGTGCGGTTGGCGATGGCGGGGCTGGCGGTCAGCCCGCGCCTGACCGACGCGGCGCTACATGGCGAGTTTTCTGATTCGGCCCACTTCAGCCGCATGTTCCGGCAGACCTTTGGCATGACACCGTCGAGCGTGCTCAAGCCGCTCAAGAAGGTGACCTTGCTGGCCTGAGGCTCAGCTTCCGCCCACGCGCCGCGCCAGCGCGCTGGCCGTCAGCGCCTGGCGCGCCGGCCAATCATCAGCCGCCTGGCCATGCTGGTACACCGCTTCACTCGCAGCGCGCAAGGCGCTGGCACCGGCGGCCAGGTGGGCGCCCACCATGCCTGCCAGCACATCGCCCGTACCCGCCGTGGCCAGCCGCGCATTGCCCGTGGGGTTGATGGCCGGGACGCGGTCGGGTGCAGCGATCACGGTGCCCGAGCCCTTGAGCACGGCCACGCAGTTGAACTGGTTGGCCAGTTGCTGCGCGGCATCCAGCCGGTGGGCCTGGACCTCGGCCGTGGTCAGGCCCAGCAGGCGAGCAGCCTCCAGCGGGTGCGGTGTGAGCACCGTGGGTTGCCCGTGCTGTCCGCGTGCCACCACCAGCGCGTGCAGTGCGGCCTGGGTGGCGATGGTGTTGAGCGCGTCGGCATCCAGCACCAGCCGGGCCGCGCGGGTGATGACTTCGGGCAGCACGCGTGTGATGGCCTGCCCGCCACCACAGCCGCATACCACGGTGAGCTGTTCGAGCGCGAGGGCGTCAAAGCGGCGGAACATCAACTCGGGCTGCTGCAGGTCCAGTTGCAGATGCCCATCGTCCAGCAGGGCCACCAGCACCCGGCCCGCGCCGCTGTGCAGGGCCGCCGAGGCCGCGAGCAGGGCGGCGCCCGCCATGCCCATGCCCCGCGCTGCCAGTCCTTCGCCACCCACCACGGCCACGTCGCCATAGCTGCCCTTGTGGCTGGCATGGGTGCGGAGGGCGGGCAGGGCGGGGCCGGAGAGCCAGGCGTTGGGCGGCTCATGCTCGGGTTCTACGCCCAGATCATCCAGCCAGACCTGGCCTGCTGCGTCCCGCCCGGCAGCGGTGAACAGGCCGGGCTTGAGGGTGAGCAGACTCAGCGTGTGGCGTGGCGGGGGCGCTTGGTGGTGCGGGTGGGGTGGGGTGTCGGGCGCCAGGCCCGCGGCAAACTGGCCGGTGTCCGCGTCCAGCCCGCTGGGCAGGTCCACGGCCAGCACGGGGGCCGGGCTGCGGTGCAGGGTTTGCAGGCAGGCCTGGAGCCTTGCGTCGGGCGCGCGTGCGGGGCTGTGGGGTGACGAAGAGACGCCAATGCCCAGCAGCGCATCAATGCACAGATCGTTGGCCCCCAGATCGTCGGGGGCAGTGTCTGCCCAGGATACGCCCGCATCCCGTGCGCGCTGCCAGGAGGCCCTGGCATCCGCCGGGGCCGTATCGGGCTGGCCCAGCCAGGTCACGACCACTCTGCGGCCATTGCGCTGCAGGTGCATGGCAGCCTCCAACCCGTCACCCCCGTTGTTACCGGGGCCGCAGGCAATCCACACGGTGCCTGCGTGGGGTGCCAGCGCCTGGGCCAGTTGCGCGACGGCCAGGCCGGCGCGCTGCATGAGCGTGTGCGGGGGCAGGGCGGCTGCCGCCGCTTTTTCCAGGCGGCGAGTGGCGGCCGTGTTGAACAGGGGATAAGGCTGGTGGGCGGTGATGCGGTGCATGGGCTGCAGGGGGCAAGGGCTGCTGCCAGCGGCAGCGCGCCTGCCATTGTGCGCCGACGCCCCGTGCGGGCAAAGCGCAGGCGGGCCTGTGAACAGGCTCTTAGAACCGCCGCATGCCCAGCCCGTCCAGCGACACCTCGGGTTCCCGCTGCGCGATCAGGTCGGCCAGTGCCCGCGCGCTGCCGCAGGCCAGGGCCCAGCCGCCAGCGCCATGGCCAGTGTTGAGCCACAGGCCCGGCACGCCGCTGGCGCCCACCACCGGGGCACCGTCGGGCAGCATGGTGCGGGCACCGCGCCAGATCTGCAGGTTGGATGAAAGCTGCGCGCCCCCGGGGAACCAGTCGTTCAGCGTGCGGTACAGGCGCTGCAGTGTGGGGGTGTGGTGCTCGGCATCGGCCCCGGCCAGTTCAGCGCCACCGGCAATGCGCACGCGCTGGCCCAGGCGGGTGATGGAGATTTGCTGGCCCGCATCCACCACGCTGGCGCGGGGGGCGTGGGTGGATTCGCGCAGTGGGGCGCTCACGGAGTAGCCGTACACCGCCGCCATGGACAGCCCCAGGCCCAGTGCGGGCAGCAGCGTGGCCGATGCCATGCCGGCGCACAGCACCACGGCATCAAAGCGGCGCAGGTCCGTTTCGCCCTGCAGCACCACGCCCGTGGGGCTGGTGCCGACGCGGTCTACGCGGGTGTTGAACACAAACTGCACCCCCGCACCCTGGATGCCCTGGCGCAGCAACTGTGCAAACAGACGGCAGTTGCCGGCGCGTGCATCGGGCAGGTGGATCGCGCCGGCCAGCGGGGCTTCGGGCGAGAGGCCAGGCTCGATCTGGCGCGCCACATCGGCGTCGATCTCACGCAGGGCCACGCCGCTGTCGCGCAGCACTTGCAGCGCGGGCTGCAGGCGGGCGCGGTCTTCTTCAGTGCGCAGCAGCACCAGGCGGCCGTCGCTGGCTTCAAAGTCCAGCTCATGCTGGTTCGCAATAGCCTGTAGTCGAGCTTGGCTGTATTGCGCCAGGCGTTCGACCGCGGCGGCCGGGGCGCTGTGGCTGCGCGCCATGCTGCGCCAGCGCCGCAGCCAGGCCCAGTTGGCGCGGGTCAGGCCGCCAGCCAGCCGCAGGGTGGCCTGTGTCCCCATCAGTCGCAGCGGCTGGCCGAATCCCGGCAGCGCCCAGGGGCTGAGCAGGTGGGGCGCCAGCAGCCCGGCGGTGGCAAAGCTGGCCTCTTCGGCGGCCGCACTGCGTTGTTCAAACACCGTGACTTCGTGGCCGTCGCTGGCCAGTTCGTACGCGGTGGTGACGCCGACAATGCCGGCGCCCACGATGGCAATCTTCATGAATTTGGGTGTTTTTGGCTTGTAGCGCTAGTGAATAATGCGCTGGTAGCTATTATTTTTGTAGTGTTTGCTCGATCTGCAGGCTGATGTTGAGCACCGTGTCATCCCTGAGCGCCCCGTGCCAGACCATCAGCCCGACCGGGAGTTCCCCTTGCACGTGGCAGGGGAGCGACAGCGCACAGCCGTCCAGCAGATTGACCACACTGGTGTTGCGCAGCAGCAGGTTGTTGACGCGGAAGAACTCGGCATCGCGGGCGGAGTCCCGGGCCTTGTCCGCACCATCTGCAGGAGCGACATCGGACAGCAGTGGCGCCAGGATGGGCACGGTGGGGGACAGCAGGGCGTCGTACGGCTCCATGTCGGCGATCATGCGTGCAATCCATTGCTGGCGCGCCTGCAGCAGGTCGATGTATTCCCAGGCCATCAGCGTGGCCCCTTTTTCGATGCGCATGCGCACTCGGGGGTCGTAGCGGTCGCCTGCGCGCTGCAGCAGCTCGCGGTGCCAGGCGTAGGCTTCGGGGGCGGCAAAGCCGTAGGCGGGCTGCTCCAGCACGGCGGGCAATGCGATGGTGTAGATCTGTGCGCCCGCCTGGCGCAAAGCTTCCACACTACGCTCAAAGGCGCGCGCCACGGGGGCGTCGAGCCCTTCCAGGAAGAGGGTGGTCGGCACCGCCAGCCGGTACTGGGACAGCGGCGCCAGGCTGCGCGTCACGCGCCGGGCGGCCAGCACCTCGTGCGCCACGATGGCGTCGCGCACGGTGCGCGTCATGGCGCAGGCGGTGTCCAGGGTGGTGGACAGCGGCACGGCGCCGGCGGTAGGCACCAGCCGGGCGGTGTTCTTGAAGCCCACGATGCCGTTGAGCGCTGCGGGAATGCGGATAGACCCACCGGTGTCCGATCCCAGCCCGATGAACGCCGCGCCAGTGGCCACCGATACCCCGGCGCCGGACGAAGACCCGCCGGGCACGCGGGGCGCGCTGGGCAGGGCGCCAAAGCGGGCATCCCAGGCAGCAGGCGTGCCGTAGTGGGGGTTGACGCCCACGCCAGAGAACGCGAACTCCACCATGTTGGTGCGGCCGATCAGGCTGGCGCCCGCTGCGCGCAGGCGGGCCACGGCCGGGCAGTCCTCGGCTACTGCGGGAGCGTCTGCGAGCGCGGTAGAGCCCGCCGGGGTGGGTTGGCCGGCCACGTCAAACAAGTCCTTCACCGACACCGCCAGCCCGGCCAGGGGCAGCTGGGCCACACCCGGCTGCACCGCCGTGGTGCGTGCCTCGTCAAACAGCGTGCGCACAAAGCTGTGGGTGTTGGGTGTGGCCTGGGCGGCGTCGATGCAGCGCTCGAGCTCGGCGGGCGCGGTGTTGGCGCCGTCCCGCAGTTGCTCACGGGTGGCGATCAGGTCAGGGAGCATGGGTGTGCTAGAATCTTTGGGTTTTGCTGGGAGCAGTAGCGCAGTGGTGCAAGGTTTGCACAACCGGCGTGGCCGCTGCGGCAAGACCAATCGCAAAGCAGCCCTGTCAAGGTGTTGCAGTGTTCGTGAGGATCACGGCACTGCAAATATTGGGGCTGATTTTAGACCTAACCTTTGGAGTATTTTTATGTCCGTTACCATGCGCGAAATGCTGGAAGCCGGTGTCCACTTCGGTCACCAAACCCGCTTCTGGAACCCCAAGATGGCCCCCTACATCTTCGGCCATCGCAACAAGATTCACATCATCAACCTGGAAAAGTCGCTGCCACTGTTCCAGGAAGCCCAAAAGTTCGCCAAGCAACTGGCTGCCAACCGCGGCACGATCCTGATGGTCGGCACGAAGCGCCAAGCCCGTGAAATCCTGGCCACCGAAGCGCAACGCGCTGGTGTGCCTTTCGTGGACCAGCGCTGGCTGGGCGGCATGCTGACGAACTTCAAGACCGTGAAGACCTCGATCAAGCGCCTCAAGGACATGAAGGCTCAGCAAGAAGCTGGCCTCGAGAACCTGAGCAAGAAGGAGCAACTGACGTTCTCCCGCGAAATCGAAAAGCTCGAAAAGGACATCGGCGGCATCCAGGACATGGCTGCTCTGCCCGACGCCATCTTCATCATCGACGTGGGTTTCCACAAGATCGCCGTGGCCGAAGCCAAGAAGCTGGGCATCCCGCTGATCGGTGTGGTTGATACCAACCACTCGCCCGAAGGCATTGACTACGTGATCCCTGGTAACGACGACTCGGCCAAGGCTGTGACGCTGTACGCCCGTGGCATCGCTGACGCGATCATCGAAGGCCGTGCCAACGCCGTGAATGAAGTCGTGAAGGCTGCAACCGCCGAGAGCACCGACGAATTCGTGGAAGTGCAAGAAGCCGCTGCCTGATAGCCCGGCTGCGCGATCCGTCGCGAACAAAAGCGGGGCCCCTGGTGAGCCCCCTTTTTTTTAGCCCGAATCTGAACTGACTGAACTGAATACTGAAGGAATAAAGATGGCTGCAATTACCGCAAGCATGGTGGCTGAACTGCGTGGCAAGACCGACGCCCCCATGATGGAATGCAAGAAGGCGCTGACCGAAGCCGACGGCGACATGGCCAAGGCGGAAGAGCTGCTGCGCGTCAAGCTGGGCACCAAGGCAGGCAAGGCCGCATCGCGCGTGACTGCTGAAGGCGTGGTCGCCAACTACATCGACGGCACCACGGGTGCTCTGGTCGAAGTCAACAGCGAAACCGACTTCGTTTCCAAGAACGACAGCTTCATTGCCATGGCCAACGCCGCTGCCAAGCTGGTGGCACTGCACAACCCCGCCACGGTGGAAGCCCTGGGTGCCCTGCCCTACGAGCAAGACAGCTTCGGCCCCACGCTGGAAGATGTGCGCAAGGGTCTGATCGGCAAGATCGGCGAAAACATGTCGTTCCGCCGCTTCAAGCGCTTCAGCGGCTCCAACCTGGCAGCCTACCTGCACGGCTCGCGCATCGGCGTGGTCGTCGAGTTCGACGGTGACGCCACCGCCGCCAAGGACGTTGCCATGCACGTGGCCGCCATGAAGCCCGTGGCCCTGACCAGCGCCGACGTGCCTGCCGACCTGATCGCCAAGGAGCGCTCGGTCGCCGAAGGCAAGGCTGACGAAGCCAACAAGGAGCTTGTGGCTGCCGGCAAGCCTGCACAAAGCGCTGAAATCACGGCCAAGCGCATCGACGGCGCGGTGCAGAAGTACCTCAAGGAAGTCTCTCTGGCCGACCAGGTCTTCGTGAAGGCTGCCGACGGCAAGCAAACCGTGGCCCAGATGCTCAAGGCTGCCAACACCAACGTGAAGGGCTTCACCCTGTACGTGGTGGGCGAAGGCATCGAGAAGAAGGTGGACGACTTTGCTGCCGAAGTGGCTGCCCAGGTGGCTGCTGCCAAGGCTGCTGCCTGATCGTTCCCTGTAACCACCCCACCAAAGCCTCGTACCACTTACTGGAGAAATTTCCCATGTCCAACGCTGCACCAGCCCACAAGCGCATTTTGCTCAAGCTGTCTGGTGAGGCGTTGATGGGGGATGACGCCTTCGGTATCAACCGCGCCACCATCGTGCGCATGGTCGAGGAGATCGCCGAAGTGACCCGCCTGGGTGTCCAGGTGGCCGTGGTGATCGGTGGGGGCAATATTTTCCGTGGTGTCGCCGGGGGCTCGGTCGGGATGGACCGTGCCACCGCCGACTACATGGGCATGCTGGCCACCGTGATGAACGCCCTGGCCCTGGCCGACGCCATGGACAAGCAGGGCCTGGTGGCCCGTGTGATGTCCGCCATTGCCATTGAGCAGGTGGTCGAGCCCTATGTGCGCCCCAAGGCGCTGCAGTATCTTGAAGAGGGCAAGGTCGTGGTCTTCGCGGCCGGTACGGGCAACCCGTTTTTCACCACCGACACAGCAGCTGCCCTGCGTGGCGCGGAAATTGGCGCCGAACTGGTGCTCAAGGCTACCAAAGTGGACGGCGTTTATACTGCCGACCCCCAGAAGGATCCCACGGCGACGCGCTACACCAAGCTCAGCTTTGACGAGGCCATGTCCCGCAATCTGGGCATCATGGACGCGACTGCCTTCGCCCTGTGCCGTGACCAGAAGCTGCCCGTGAAGGTGTTCTCCATCATCAAACACGGCGCCTTGAAGCGCGTGGTGATGGGCGAAGACGAAGGTACGCTGGTTTACGCTTGATCACGATGGAAAGGCCTGCATTGCATGCAGGTCGGCCCGAGGAGAAAACATGACGATTGCCGACATCAAGAAGACTGCTGAAACCAAGATGGACCAGTCCATCACCGCGTTCAAGAACAACCTGCAGAAGATTCGCACCGGTCGTGCCAATCCGGCCCTGCTCGATACGGTGCAGGTCGAGTATTACGGCTCCCTGGTTCCACTGAGCCAGGTGGCCAACGTGGCGCTGATCGATTCGCGCACCATCAGCGTGCAGCCCTGGGAAAAGGGCATGGGCGCCAAGATTGAAAAGGCTATTCGCGAAAGCGACCTGGGCTTGAACCCGGCTTCCATGGGCGACCTGATCCGCGTGCCCATGCCCCCCATGAGCGAAGAGCGCCGCAAGGAAATGACGAAGCTCGCGCGCAACGAGGGCGAGAGCGCCAAGATCGCCGTGCGCAACCTGCGCCGCGATGCCAACGAATCCGTCAAAAAACTGGTCAAGGACAAGCTGGCGTCCGAAGACGACCAGAAGCGCGCCGAAACGGAAGTGCAAAAATTCACCGACAAGCACATCGCCGAGATCGACGCGCTGGTGGCCGCCAAAGAGCAGGAAATCATGGCGGTTTGAGCCCCCAGGGCTTGAACATTCCCATGTCTGTATCTCCGGTGGTGCCACACCACATTGCCATCGTCATGGATGGCAACGGCCGCTGGGCTACGCGTCGCTTTCTGCCGCGTCTGGCCGGCCACAAGCAAGGGGTTGACTCACTTCGCCGCTGCGCACGCGCTTGCGTGCAGCGCGGCGTTGGTGTGCTCACGGTGTTTGCGTTCTCTTCCGAAAACTGGAACCGCCCCGCCGACGAGGTCTCCGGCCTCATGGAGCTGCTGGCGATGGCCCTGGCGCGCGAGGTGCCCCAGCTCAAGAAAGACGGCGTGCGTCTTCATTTTGTGGGCGAACGTGGCAGCCTTTCGCCCAAGGTGCGAGACGGCCTGGGTCAGGCAGAAGCCGCCACGGCGGACAACACCCGCCTGGTGCTCAACGTCTGCTTCAACTACGGAGGCCGCTGGGACATCGCGCAGGCGGCTGCATCGCTGGCTGCCCGTGGCGAGCCCATCACCGAGGCCAGTCTGCACAATGCGATGGGATTGGCCCACGTGCCCGACCCCGACCTCGTGATCCGCACCGGGGGAGAAATGCGGATCAGCAACTTTTTGCTCTGGCAATCGGCATACTCCGAGTTCTTCTTCAGCGACCGACTGTGGCCCGATTTCGATGAGTCCGCCCTGGACGAGGCCATCGACGCCTTCAGCCGCCGCGAGCGCCGTTTTGGCAAAACCTCTGAACAGATTCTGTCCGCGCATCCTGATCCGATGCCGGGTTGAGAACCTGAACAGGTTCTGAAAGCCCCCATGCTTCAACAGCGCGTCATCACAGCCCTTGTTCTGCTGGCCATCTTGTTGCCCGCGCTTTTCTACGCCAACACCATACCGTTCACGCTGGTCGTGTTGGTTCTGATGGCTGCCGGGGCTTGGGAATGGGGTCGTCTGAGCGGCTTTGGCCAAGCAGGTTCCGTGGCGGTGGGTGTGGCCTGTGTGGCCTTGTGCGCCGGGTCGTGGGCGCTGGGCTGGGTCGATCGCCCGTTGACTGCCCTATGGGTGGTGGGCGGCGGGCTGTGGGTCCTGGCGGCTGCCTGGCTGCTCAAGGCCGGAGTGCCCGGCTGGCCCCGCATACCAGCCGGTGTGCGTCTCGTGGCTGGCGTGCTTGCCTTGTGGCTCGCATGGCTGGCCGTGGTGCAGGCCCGCAATGTGGGCATCAATTTTTTGCTGTCGGTGCTGCTGCTGGTGTGGGTGGCCGACATCTTTGCCTACTTTGCGGGGCGCGCATTCGGATTGCGGTTTACCAAGGGCAAGCTGGCGCCCTCGATCAGTCCCGGCAAGAGCTGGGAAGGTGTGTGGGGCGGCCTGGCAGGGGTGATGGTGATGGCTTTTGTTTGGGCGGCAGCGGATGCCCACTGGCAGGCGTCGGTGCCCAGTTTTTACAGCCGCATGGCGCAGCAGGGCTGGTGGTTGCTGGTGATTGCGGCGTTGTTCATGGTGGCCATGAGCGTGTCGGGTGACCTGGTGGAGTCGCTCATCAAGCGCAGCGCCGGAGTCAAGGACAGCAGTGGCCTTTTGCCCGGACACGGCGGCGTGCTTGACCGCGTGGATGCCTTGCTGCCCACACTGCCCCTGGCCATGATGCTCACGAGCCTGACGACCCCATGATGAAACAACGACTCACCGTTCTCGGCTCCACCGGCTCCATTGGGACCAGCACGCTGGATGTGGTGGCACGCCACCCGGAGCGCTTCGAGGTGTTTGCCCTCAGCGCTGCGACGCAAGTGGATCTGCTGCTGCAACAATGCGCGCAGTTTCGCCCTCGCTACGCGGTGATGGCCAGCGCATCCCATGCGGCGGAGCTGGCAGAAAAATTGCAGGCCAATAGCCTCCCGACAGAAGTGATACAAGCGCAAGATGCTCTTGAAATCATAGCGTCCCATGATGAGGTCGACGCCGTAATGGCGGCTATCGTGGGGGCTGCCGGTCTGGCTCCGTGTCTGGCTGCGGCGCGCGCGGGCAAACGATTGCTGTTGGCCAACAAGGAGGCCCTGGTGGTGGGTGGCGGGCTGTTCATGCAGACCGTGCGCGACGGCGGTGCCACACTGCTGCCTATCGACAGCGAACACTCTGCGATCTTCCAGTGCCTGCCAGAAGACCCTGCCACTTGGTCTGACCGGGTGGACAGCATCCTGCTCACAGCCTCGGGCGGTCCCTTCCGCCAGCGGGATCCGGCCACGTTGGCGCAGATCACCCCTGACCAGGCCTGTGCGCATCCCAACTTCTCGATGGGACGCAAGATTTCCGTGGATTCGGCCACGATGATGAACAAGGCCTTGGAGGTCATTGAGGCGCGTTGGCTGTTTGATCTGCACCCAGACCAGATCAAGGTGGTCATCCACCCGCAGCAGATCATCCATTCGATGGTTCAGTTCAAGGACGCCTCCATCCTTGCACAGCTGGGTACGCCCGACATGCGAGTGCCCATTGCCTGCGGCCTGTCCTGGCCCGAGCGCATTACCAGCGGGGCCAGCAAGCTGGATTTCTCGACCCTGAGCGCCCTCGCGTTTGAAGACGCGGACGCCATTCGCTTCCCGGGCCTGCACCTGTCCTGGCAGGCGCTGAAGGCGGCCGAGGGGACCACTGCCGTGCTGAATGCGGCCAACGAGGTGGCGGTGGGCGCCTTTTTGTCGGGTCGGCTGCGTTTTGACCATATTCATGCGGTCAACCTTGCAACTTTGGATGCAGTTTCGCCCTCCAAGCCCGATTCGCTCGCCGCGTTGCTGGATCTGGACACCCAGGCCCGCCATGCGGCTGAACATGTGGCGGGCCGTCTGGCTGCCTGACTGCCGGCCCACTCAGGAACCATCCATCCATGCTGCTTACTATCGCTGCCTTCATCGTTGCCCTCGGTCTTTTGATCGCAGTGCACGAATACGGGCACTACCGCGTGGCGGTGGCCTGTGGGGTCAAGGTATTGCGGTTCTCTGTGGGTTTCGGCAAGCCGCTATTGCGCTGGCAGCCCCAGGGGTCTCCCACGGAGTTTGTGTTGGGAGCCTTCCCATTGGGGGGCTATGTGCGCATGCTGGACGAGCGCGAGGCACCCGTTGCCGCAGAGGAGCGGCATCTGGCCTTCAACACCCAGCCCCTGCGCTCGCGAGCAGCCATCGTTGCGGCTGGGCCCATCGCCAATTTGTTGTTGGCAGTGCTGCTGTATTCGGTGGTGAACTGGAACGGTGTCGAGGAGCCCCGGGCCATTCTGGCAAGCCCGGTCGCAGGCTCTGTCGCACACAGTGCCGGGTTGCGGGGCGGTGAACTGGTAGAGCGCGCCGCATTGGGTGCAGAAGATCTGGAGCCAGTTCGTTCGTTTGAAGACCTGCGGTGGCTGCTGACCCGTGGTGCGCTTGAGGGGCTGAACGTGCGTCTTGACGTCCAGTCCGCCCATGGTGCGGGCCATCGTGAGGTCGTGCTCGACATGTCCCGGATCGACAGCCGTGAGGCTGATGCCCAGCTGTTTCGCAAGGTCGGCATCCTGGGACCTTGGACCCGCCCTGTGTTGGGCGAGGTCATGGCGCAAAGCGCGGCTGAGCGCTCTGGCCTGCGCCAAGGTGATGTGGTGCTCAAGGTGGGGCAGACCGATGTGGTGGATGGGCAGCAACTGCGCGAGTTGATCCGGCAGTCTGTGCGGGGGAACGAGCCATTGGCGCAGCCTTGGCGCGTTGAGCGCGGTGGTCAGGTGATGACACTGGACGTGTTGCCCGAGGCTGTAACCGAACCGGCTAATACGGTGGGGCGCATTGGCGCCTACGTGGGAGCTGCACCAGAATTTGTCACGGTGGACTACGGGCTGGTCGATGGTCTGTGGGGTGGTGTGGTGAAGACCTGGGATGTGTCGCTGCTGACCCTGCGCATGATGGGTCGCATGGTGATCGGCGAGGCGTCGCTCAAGAACCTCAGTGGCCCCTTGACCATTGCCGACTACGCAGGCCGCTCAGCCAGCATGGGGCTGACGCAGTACCTCATCTTTCTTGCTCTGATCAGTGTGAGCCTGGGGGTGCTGAACCTGCTTCCGCTGCCAGTCTTGGACGGTGGGCACCTGATGTATTATCTTTGGGAGGGTGTCACGGGCAGGGGTGTGTCGGACGCATGGATGGAGCGATTGCAGCGTGGAGGCGTTGCTGTCCTGCTTGTCATGATGTCCATAGCTCTGTTCAACGATATCACCCGGCTCTTTGGCTAACACTTTTGCCGCGCTTGCCCTGCAATTGCGGCTCCCGCTTCATTCATGAAAAAACACATCAATCGCCTGGGCGTGCGTACCGCATCGGCCGTTGCAGCCATGATTTTTGCCGCCAATGCGGCATGGGCTCTGGAGCCATTCAAGGTGCAGGACATTCGCGTGGAGGGCTTGCAGCGTGTGGAGCCGGGTACCGTGTTTGCATCCATGCCCCTGCGGGTGGGTGACGACTACAACGACGAAAAAGGCGCCGCAGCAATTCGTGCGCTGTTCGGTCTGGGACTCTTCAAGGATGTGCGCCTGGAGGCCAGCGGCAACGTTCTGGTGGTGGTGGTCGAAGAGCGCCCCACTGTCGCCGACGTGGACTTTGCCGGTGCCCGTGAATTCGACAAAGATGCGCTCAAAAAAGCCATGCGCGAAGTGGGCCTGACGGAAGGGCGTCCTTATGACAAGGCGCTCACCGACCGTGCCGAACAAGAGCTCAAGCGCCAGTACATCAACAAGAGCCTGTACGGCGCGGAGGTGGTGACCACGGTCACACCCATCGAGCGCAACCGCGTGAACCTGACCTTCACGATCACGGAAGGTGAGCCCGCACGCATCAAGGAAGTGCGCATCGTGGGCAACAAGGCGTTCAGTGAATCGACGCTCAAGGGCCTGTTCGACCAGGACACGGGGGGCTGGCTGAGCTGGTACACCAAGTCCGATCGCTACTCGCGCACCAAGCTCAACGCCGACCTTGAAACCCTGCGCTCGTATTACCTGCAGCGCGGCTACCTGGAGTTCCGTGTGGACTCGACGCAGGTCGCCATCTCGCCGGACAAGCAGGACATCTCCATCACTGTCAATGTGACGGAAGGCGAACGGTATGTGGTGTCGGGCGTGAAACTCGAAGGCAACTATCTGGACCGCGAGGACGAGTTCAAGTCGCTGGTGACCATCCGCCCCGGTGAGCCCTACAACGCGGACCAGGTGACCGAAACCACCAAGGCGTTTTCCGAGTACTTTGCCCGCTTTGGTTTTGCGTTTGCCCGCGTGGAGGCTGTGCCCGAAATTGATCGTGAGAACAATCGCGTCAATTTTGTGCTGCAAGCCGAACCAGCACGCCGCGCCTACGTGCGCCGTATCAACGTCAGTGGCAACAACCGCACGCGTGACGAAGTCATTCGCCGTGAGTTCCGCCAGTACGAAGCCTCCTGGTACGACGGCGACAAGATCCGCCTGTCCCGCGACCGCGTGGACCGTCTGGGCTTCTTCACGGAAGTGAACGTGGAAACCCAGGAAGTGCCCGGCTCGCCCGACCAGGTCGATCTGGTGATCAACGTGGCAGAAAAGCCAACCGGCTCGTTGCAACTGGGTGTGGGTTTTTCCAGCGCCGAAAAAGCGTCTCTCTCGTTCGGTATCAAGCAGGAAAACATCTTTGGCTCGGGCAACTACCTGGGCATCGACGTCAACACGAGCAAGTACCGGCGCACACTGGTGTTCAGCACCACCAACCCGTACTTCACGCCCGAAGGCATCTCGCGCACGCTCGATGTGTACTACCGCACCGACAAGCCCTATGAAGACCAGGGGGGCAATTACCAGCTGGTAACCACCGGGACCTCCGTGCGTTTTGGCGTGCCTTTCAGTGAGACCGACACGGTGTTCTTTGGCGGTGGGCTGGAGCAGACCCGCATCAAGCCCGGCACGAACATCCCGGCCACCTACCTGTTTTACGCAGACAAGTTCGGCTACAGCAGCACCTCGATTCCATTGACCGTGGGCTGGTCCCGTGACGACCGGGACAGCGCCTTGGCGCCCAACTCCGGCCGGTACCAGCGCCTCAATTCCGAATGGTCTGTGGCAGGCGATGCACGCTACGTGCGGGCCAACTATCAGTACCAGCAGTACATCCCGCTCAACAAGCGCTTCACCATTGCCTTCAATGGCGAGGCCGGTTACGGCAAGGGCTTGAACGGCCGCCCATTCCCTGTCTTCAAGAACTTCTACTCGGGCGGTCTGGGCTCTGTGCGTGGTTTCGACCAGGGTACCCTCGGCCCGCGTGATGTGACCGGTGCTTCTTTGGGAGGCCCCAAGAAGATCACGCTCAATACCGAGCTGATTGCTCCGTTCCCGGGCGCTGGCAATGACCGGACCCTGCGTGTGTTCACGTTCCTGGACGTGGGCAATGTGTACGGCGAGAACGACAAAGTTACCTTCAGTGACATGCGTGCCTCCGTGGGCCTGGGGCTGAGCTGGATTTCGCCGCTCGGTCCCTTGCGTTTGGCGTTTGCGCAGCCAGTGCGCAAGTTCGCCGGCGATAGAATCCAGAAACTGCAATTCCAGATTGGAACGTCTTTCTAATGAAATCCTTTTCTCGCCATCTCTCCGTGGCCTTGCTGCTCGGCACCGTTGCCATCGCAGCCCCTGCACAAGCGCAAGAGTTCAAAGCCGGTTTCGTCAACACTGATCGCATCTTCCGAGAAGCCACCACAGCCAAGGCTGCGCAGGCCAAGCTGGAGCAGGAGTTCTCCCGTCGCGAGAAAGAACTGGTGGATCTGGGCAACACCCTGAAGACTGCCAGCGACAAGTTTGAGCGTGAAGCACCCACCATGGCGGAGAGCCAACGCACCGCGCGCCAGCGCCAGCTGGTGGACCAGGACCGCGACTTCCAGCGCAAGCGCCGTGAATTCCAGGAAGACCTGAGCGCCCGCAAGAACGAAGAGCTGTCGCAAGTGCTGGAACGCGCCAACAAGGTGGTCAAGCAGGTGGCCGAGGCCGAAAAATATGACGTGATCCTGCAAGAGGCCGTCTACATCAACCCCAAGCACGACATCACCGACAAGGTGATCAAGGCCCTGAATGCCGCTGCTGCTGCCAAGTAAGCCGCTGCGCAAGACAGGTGGCGCGTGAGCAGCTTGCTTCTCGGGCACATTGTTGATGCGCTCGGTGGTTCGCTGGAAGGGGGCGCGCGGGAAACCGTCATCGCCCGCATTGCGCCACTGGAGGTTGCGGGCCCGGGAGACCTCAGTTTCCTGAGCAATCCCCGCTACCAACAGCAACTGGCCGCCTCCCGGGCGGCCTGTGTCATTGTGGCGCCTGCCATGCGCGACGCCGCATTGGCACGGGGCGCCTGCATCGTGGCCGACAACCCCTACGTGTACTTCGCCCGAGCTACCCAGTTGTGGCGGCAGCGCAATACGCCCGCGCGGTCGTCCGGTGTGCACCCCAGCGCAGTGGTTGATCCCTCGGCGCAGGTCCACCCCTCGGCCACCATCGGTCCGCTGTGCGTGATTGAGCGGGGCGCCTCGGTGGGCGCAGATACCGTGCTCAAGTCGCGCGTCACCGTGGGCGAGGGCTGCAGCATCGGCGCGCGTTGCATCGTCCATGCGGGCGTGGTCATTGGCGCTGATGGTTTCGGTTTTGCGCCGGAGAACGGGCAGTGGGTCAAGATCGAGCAACTGGGTGCCGTGCGCATTGGAGATGGCGTCGAGATTGGCGCCAACACCTGCATCGACCGGGGTGCGCTGCAGGACACGGTGATCGAAGACGGCGTTAAGCTCGACAACCTGATCCAGATCGGGCACAACGTGCGCATCGGCAAGCACTCGGCCATGGCTGGGTGTGTAGGCGTGGCGGGCAGTGCCACCATCGGGGCGCATTGCACGGTAGGCGGTGGTGCCATCGTGTTGGGGCACCTGGAGCTGGCTGACAACGTACACATCTCGGCCGCGACGGTGGTCACCCGCTCTCTCACCCGGCCTGGTCAGTACACCGGCATGTTCCCCATCGACGACAATGCGCGCTGGGAAAAAAACGCTGCCACACTCAAACAATTGCACAGCCTGCGCGAGCGCATCAAGGCGCTGGAGCTGGCCCTCAAGGCAGTATGAACGGAAGAACAACTCGATGATGGATATTCACGCAATTCTCAAACAACTGCCCCACCGCTACCCGTTTTTGCTGGTGGACAAGGTGATCGAGTTAGAGAGCAACACCCGCATCAAGGCCATCAAGAACGTCACGTTCAACGAGCCCTATTTCATGGGGCATTTCCCTGGCCGTCCGGTGATGCCGGGTGTGTTGATCCTGGAAGCACTGGCCCAAGCTGCGGGCTTGCTGGCGTTCGATGCCATGGGCAAGGTGCCCGATGAGAACAACATTTACTACTTTGTCGGTATCGATGGCGCGCGGTTCAAGCGCCCTGTGGAGCCCGGCGACCAGTTGATCCTGACCATCACCATCGACCGCGTGCGCGGTGGCATCTGGAAGTTCAAGGGCGTGGCGAGCGTGGGCGAAGAGGTGGCCTGCGAGGCCGAACTCATGTGCACCATGCGCAACGTCGGTTGACCGGTTCAGGCCTGTTGGATCGTGAGCAATATCCACCCCACAGCCATTGTTGCGGACGGCGCCCGCCTGGACCCTACGGTCACGGTGGGGCCCTACGCGGTCATTGGCGAGCATGTGTCCATCGGCGCGGGCACCACAGTTGGCGCGCACTGCGTGATCGATGGGCGCACCACGATTGGTGCTGACAACCGCATTTTCCAGTTCAACTCCATCGGCGCCATCCCGCAGGACAAGAAGTACGCAGGCGAGCCGACCGAGCTGGTCATTGGTGACCGCAACACCATCCGCGAGTTCTGCACGCTGAACCTGGGCGTGCCCCAGGCCGGCGGCATCACCACTGTGGGCCATGACAACTGGATCATGGCGTATACCCACATCGCGCACGATTGCCATGTGGGCAACCACACCACGCTGGCGAACAACACCACGCTGGCAGGGCATGTGCACCTGGGCGACTGGGTGACGGTGGGCGGACTCACGGGCATCCACCAGTTCGTCAAGATTGGTGCGCACGCGATGGTGGGCTTTGCCAGCGCGGTGTCGCAGGACGTGCCGCCTTTCATGCTGGTGGATGGCAATCCCCTGGCGGTGCGCGGCTACAACGTGGTGGGGCTGCGCCGCCGTGGCTTTTCGGCCGAGCGCATTGCGGCGGTCAAGCAGATGCACAAGCTGATTTATCGGCAGGGCCTGACGCTGGAGGCTGCGCGTGCCGCTATTGCAGAGTTGGCGCAGTCCGCACCGCAGGCCGGTGACGATGCGGCGATGATGGAGCGGTTCCTGGCCGACGCCACGCGCGGCATTGCGCGCTGAGGGCTGGGCGATGGCAGATTCCCCCCGCGTCGCCATGGTGGCGGGCGAGACGTCGGGCGACTTGCTGGCGGGCTTGCTGATCGATGGCATGCAGGCGCATTGGTCCGGGCTGCAATCCTGCGGCATTGGCGGGCCGCAGATGGCGCGCCGCGGTTTTACTGCCTGGTGGCCCAGCGACAAGCTGGCAGTGCACGGCTACAGCATGGAGGTGCTGCGCCGGCTGCGCGAGCTGCTGGGCATTCGCAAACAACTGCGCGAGCGCCTGCTCAAGGACCGCCCCGACGTGTTCATCGGTGTGGATGCGCCCGATTTCAACCTGGGCCTGGAGGCCGATTTACGCGCGGCCGGCATCAAGACCGTGCATTTTGTGTGCCCGTCCATCTGGGCCTGGCGTGCGGATCGCGTCGACAAGATTCGCCGCAGCGCGGACCATGTGCTGTGCATCTTCCCGTTTGAGCCAGAGCTGCTCGCGCAGCACGGCATTGCCGCCACCTACGTAGGTCACCCGCTGGCGGGCGTGATTCCCATGGTGCCGGACCGTGCAGCCGCGCGTGCGCAATTGGGTCTGAAGGATGAGGACGAAGTCCTGGCCATCCTTCCTGGGAGCCGCTCCTCCGAGATCCAGTACATTGCCCAGCCATTCTTTGAGGCTGCAGCGCTAGTGTTTAAAGCACGACCAGCTATTAAATTGATAGTGCCTGCAGTGCCCGCACTGCGTGATCGCATCGAGCAGTTGGCGCGCGCGTGCGGTCTGGGCAATGCCTTGCAAATCACCACGGGCCAGTCGCACACGGTGCTCGCAGCGTGTGATGCCACGTTGATTGCCAGCGGCACCGCGACGCTGGAGGCCGCGCTCTTCAAGCGGCCCATGGTCATCGGCTACCACATGCACCCGCTCAGCTGGTGGCTCATGCGCCGCAAGCAGTTGCAACCCTGGGTGGGCCTGCCCAACATCCTGTGCCGCGAGTTTGTGGTGCCCGAGCTGATCCAGGACGCCGCTACGCCCCAGGCGCTTTGCGCAGCCACGCTGGACTGGCTGGACGCAAAGCGCCAAGATCCCCGAAAAATTGCAGCCCTGGAGCAGCGCTTTACGGCGCTGCACGAGAGCCTGCTGCGCAACACCCCCCAACTGGCTGCCGATGCGATCCAGAAAATCCTCGCTCCCGCAGCCTGAGCAGGCCTGCCTGCCCTGGCACCCGCCCGGCCTCGTGGCTGGCGTGGATGAGGCTGGCCGTGGCCCCCTGGCCGGGCCCGTGGTGGCAGCGGCTGTGATCCTGGACGACCTGCACCCGATTGCAGGCTTGGCCGACTCCAAGAAACTCACGGCCGCGCGGCGTGAAAAGCTTTACGACGAGATCCGCGCCAAGGCCCTGTGCTGCAGCATCGCCGAGGCCAGCGTCGAAGAGATCGACCAGCTCAACATCCTGCAGGCCACGCTGCTGGCCATGCGCCGTGCCGTCATGGGGCTGCGGCTCAAACCGGCGATGGTGCTGGTGGATGGCAACCGGCTGCCCGTGCTGGATGTTCCGGCGGAAGCCATCGTCAAGGGCGATGCGCTGGTGCCTGCCATCTCGGCGGCCTCCATCCTTGCCAAGGTGCACCGCGACCGCTGGTGCGCGCAGGTGCATGACGAGTTTCCGCAGTACGGCTTTGCCGGCCACAAGGGGTACGGCACGGCCGTGCACATGGCCGCCTTGCGCGAGCACGGTGCCTGCATTTACCACCGGCGCTCGTTTGCGCCGGTGGCCCAGAACCTGCGCGCCGGATCCTGACCGCGCGCTGAAAATTTGCCATGACCTCCTCGTCCGTGACCGCCATCCATTCCCGCGATAACACCTTCGTCAAGGACTTGCGCCGTTTGGCTCAGGATACGACGGCGTACCGCAAGCAGGGCCGTGTCTGGCTCGAAGGAGACCATCTGTGCCGCGCCGCGCTCGCACGGGGGCTGCGGGCATCGGTGGCGGTGTTTTCGGAGTCTTTTTGGCCGCAAGCGCAGGTGCAATATGCTGGTGCAGCTACAAAATTCATAGTCCTTGCCGATGCACTGTTTGCGGACGTGAGCGGGCTGGAGTCGCCCGCCTCGATGGGCTTTGTCCTGGACTTGCCCGCACCGGCTTCACTCCAGCCCAATGCGCCCACCGTGGTGCTGGACAGGGTGCAGGACGCGGGCAATGTGGGTTCCATCCTGCGCAGCGCCTCGGCGTTCGGATTCCGCCAGGTGGCCGCCATCAAGGGAAGTGCCGCGCTGTGGTCGCCCAAGGTCTTGCGGGCTGGCATGGGGGCGCATTTCGCGCTGGACCTGATCGAGGGGCTGGCGCTGGACGACCTCGTTGCCCTGCAGGTGCCGCTGCTGGTCACCAGCTCGCATGCGGGTGACTTCCTGCACCGCGCCGCCTTGCCCTGGCCCTGCGCCTGGGTGATGGGCCACGAAGGGCAGGGCGTCAGCCCGGCTCTGGAAGATAGGGCTTCGTTGCGCATCCGCATCGCCCAGCCCGGCGGCGAGGAGTCGCTGAACGTGGCGGCGGCTGCGGCCATCTGCCTGCACGCGAGCGGAGCAGGGCGCTGATCCTGTCCGCGCCCGCCGCGGTGCCATGGGCGCTCGGGGTGAGCCTTGGCCCTGCAGCTCATAGACGTTGGTACCAGGGTTATGCAAGGCGTGCATTGCGGAGGTGTCAGCGACGGAGGGTATAATCGGGAGCTTTTCTCGCAACAGCGTCGCCCGACCGCACCCAAAGCAACAACCCATCTGAGAGCAGCCATTGGCACCATCGCGCTTCGAGTGTGCGAGTGGTCTGCAGGCGCCGGGCGACCGTAACCATCCGGAGAACCCAGTGCTTTTGTCTCTCAAGGGAAACTTCCCGCCCGCCATCCTGGCGCTCGCAGACGGCACGGTCTTTATCGGTAACTCGATCGGTGCCACCGGCACCACGGTCGGTGAAGTGGTGTTCAACACCGCCATCACCGGCTACCAGGAAATCCTCACCGACCCCAGCTACTGCCAGCAGATCGTCACCCTGACGTATCCGCACATCGGCAATTACGGCGTCAATGCGGAAGACATCGAAGCCGACAAGGTCCATGCTGCAGGCCTGATCATCAAAGACCTGCCCCTTCTGGCCAGCAACTTCCGATCCACCGAAACGCTTTCGCAGTACCTCGTGCGCGAAAAGACGGTGGCCATTGCCAATATCGACACCCGCAAACTCACCCGCCTGCTACGCGACAAGGGTGCGCAGAACGGCGCCATCCTGGGCCTGGCGGCTGGTGAGGCTGTGACGCAGGCGCGCATCGACGAAGCCCTGGCGGCTGCCAAGGCCGCGCCCAGCATGAAGGGCCTGGACCTCGCCCAGGTGGTGACCACCCCGTCGACCTACACCTGGGACCAGACCGAGTGGAAGCTGGGCGAAGGCTATGGCACACAGGCTGCCCCGCGCTTCCACGTGGTGGCATACGACTTCGGCGTCAAGAAGAACATCCTGCGCATGCTGGCCGAACGTGGCTGCAAGCTCACCGTGGTGCCCGCCAAGACGCCCGCGGCCGACGTGCTGGCCATGAAGCCGGACGGTGTGTTCCTGTCCAACGGCCCTGGTGACCCAGAGCCCTGCGACTACGCCATCGAAGCCACCCGCCAGATCGTTGACGCAGGTGTGCCCACCTTCGGCATCTGTCTGGGCCACCAGATCATGGCACTGGCCAGCGGCGCCAAGACCTTCAAGATGGACAACAGCCACCATGGTGCCAACCACCCAGTGAAGGACCTGGACAACGGCCGCGTGAGCATCACCAGCCAGAACCACGGCTTTGCCGTGGACATGGCCTCGCTGCCCGCCACGCTGCGCCCCACGCACATCAGCCTGTTCGACGGCACGCTGCAAGGGCTGGAGCGCACCGACAAGCCTGCGTTCTGCTTCCAGGGCCACCCCGAGGCATCGCCCGGCCCGCACGACATCGCCTACCTGTTTGACCGCTTCACCGCGCTGATGGAGAAGAAATAATGCCAAAGCGCACAGACCTCAAATCGATCCTCATCATTGGCGCCGGCCCGATCATCATCGGCCAGGCCTGCGAGTTCGACTACTCCGGCGTGCAGGCCTGCAAGGCCCTGCGTGAAGAAGGCTACAAGGTCATCCTGATCAACAGCAACCCTGCGACGATCATGACCGACCCGGCCACCGCCGACGTCACCTACATCGAGCCCATCACCTGGCAGACGGTCGAGAAGATCATTGCCAAGGAACGCCCCGACGCCATCCTGCCCACCATGGGCGGCCAGACTGCGCTGAACTGCGCGCTGGACCTGTGGCGCAACGGCGTGCTCGACAAGTACCAGGTCGAGTTGATCGGTGCTACACCCGAAGCCATCGACAAGGCCGAAGACCGCCTGAAGTTCAAGGACGCCATGACCAAGATCGGTCTGGGCTCCGCTCGCTCCGGCATCGCCCACAGCATGGACGAAGCCTGGGCCGTGCAAAAGACCGTGGGTTTCCCCACCGTGATCCGCCCCAGTTTCACGCTGGGCGGTACCGGCGGCGGCATTGCCTACAACCCCGAAGAGTTCGAGACCATCTGCAAGCGCGGCCTGGAAGCCTCGCCCACCAACGAGTTGCTAATTGAAGAGTCGCTGCTCGGCTGGAAGGAGTACGAGATGGAAGTGGTCCGCGACAAGGCGGACAACTGCATCATCATCTGCTCCATCGAGAACCTGGACCCGATGGGCGTGCACACGGGCGACTCGATCACGGTGGCCCCCGCGCAGACGCTGACCGACAAGGAATACCAGATCATGCGCAACGCGTCGCTCGCGGTGCTGCGCGAGATCGGCGTGGACACGGGCGGCTCCAACGTGCAGTTCTCGGTCAACCCGAAGGACGGCCGCATGATCGTCATCGAGATGAACCCGCGCGTGTCGCGTTCGTCGGCGCTGGCCTCCAAGGCCACGGGCTTCCCGATTGCCAAGGTCGCGGCCAAGCTGGCCGTGGGCTATACGCTCGATGAGCTCAAGAACGAAATCACGGGCGGCGCCACGCCCGCTTCGTTCGAGCCTTCGATCGACTACGTGGTCACCAAGATCCCACGTTTTGCGTTCGAGAAATTCCCGACGGCCGACAGCCGCCTGACCACCCAGATGAAGTCTGTGGGCGAGGTCATGGCCATGGGCCGCACCTTCCAGGAGTCCTTCCAGAAAGCCTTGCGTGGCCTGGAAGTGGGCGTGGACGGCATGAACGAAAAGACCCAGGACCGCGAAGTGCTTGAAAAGGAACTGGGCGAGCCCGGTCCCGAGCGCATCTGGTACGTGGGCGACGCGTTTGCCATGGGCCTGTCGGTGGACGAGGTGTACGACCTCACCAAGATCGACAAGTGGTTCCTGGTGCAGATCGAAGAGATCGTGAAAATCGAACTCGAACTCGACCAGCTCGCCGCCGACAAGGGTGATGCGGCATTGGCTACGCTGGATGCCGACACGCTGCGCACGCTCAAGAAGAAGGGCTTCTCCGACCGCCGCCTGGCCAAGCTGCTCAAGACCACCGAGAAATCGGTGCGCGAAGCACGCCGCGCGCTGAACGTTCGCCCCGTGTACAAGCGCGTGGACACCTGCGCTGCCGAGTTCGCCACCAACACGGCCTACATGTATTCGACCTACGAGGAAGAGTGCGAAGCTGCGCCGACGGACAAGAAAAAGATCATGGTGCTGGGCGGTGGCCCGAACCGCATCGGCCAGGGCATCGAGTTCGACTACTGCTGCGTGCATGCCGCACTGGCCATGCGCGAGGATGGCTACGAAACCATCATGGTCAACTGCAACCCTGAAACGGTTTCGACCGACTACGACACCTCCGACCGCCTGTACTTCGAGCCGCTGACGCTGGAAGACGTGCTCGAGATCGTGGACAAGGAAAAGCCACACGGTGTGATCGTGCAGTACGGCGGCCAGACGCCGCTCAAGCTGGCATTGGGCCTGGAAGCCGAAGGCGTACCCATCATCGGCACCAGCCCCGACATGATCGACGCGGCCGAAGACCGCGAGCGTTTCCAGAAGCTGCTGGGGGACCTGGGCCTGCGCCAGCCGCCCAATGCCACGGCGCGTACCGAAGCCGAGGCGTTGGAAAAGGCCGCCACGCTGGGTTACCCCCTGGTGGTGCGCCCCAGCTACGTGCTGGGCGGCCGCGCGATGGAAATCGTGCACGAGCAGCGCGACCTGGAGCGCTACATGCGCGAGGCCGTCAAGGTGAGCAACGACTCGCCCGTGCTGCTGGACCGCTTCCTGAACGACGCCATCGAGTGCGATGTGGATTGCCTGCGCGACCCCGAAGGCAAGACCTTCATCGGTGGCGTGATGGAGCACATCGAACAAGCCGGCGTGCACTCGGGTGACTCGGCCTGCTCGCTGCCGCCGTACTACCTCAAGCAAGCCACCGTGGACGAGCTCAAGCGCCAGTCGGCTGCCATGGCCGAAGGCCTGAATGTGGTGGGCCTGATGAACGTGCAGTTCGCCATTCAGGAAGTGGATGGCAAGGACGTGATCTACGTGCTGGAAGTGAACCCCCGCGCCTCGCGCACGGTGCCGTTTGTCTCCAAGGCCACCGGCATCCAGCTGGCCAAGGTCGCAGCGCGCTGCATGGCGGGCCAGTCGCTGGCTTCGCAGGGCATCACCAAGGAAGTGACACCGCCTTACTTCAGCGTGAAGGAAGCCGTGTTCCCCTTCGTCAAATTCCCGGGCGTGGACACCATCCTCGGCCCCGAGATGAAGTCCACAGGCGAGGTGATGGGCGTGGGCAAGACCTTTGGGGAAGCGTTCGTGAAGAGCCAGCTGGGCGCGGGCACCAAGCTGCCGACGTCGGGCAAAGTGTTCCTCACCGTGAAGAACAACGACAAGCCCCGTGCGGTGGACATTGCCCGCCAGCTGGTGGCGCTCGGCTTCGACCTGGTGGCGACCAAGGGCACCGCTGCGGCCATCGCCGAGGCGGGCGTCCCGGTGGTGGTGGTCAACAAGGTCACGGAAGGCCGTCCGCACATCGTGGACATGATCAAGAACAATGAGATTGTCATGGTCATCAACACGGTGGAAGAGCGCCGCAATGCGATTGCAGACTCGCGCGCGATCCGCACCTCGTCGCTGCTGGCCCGCGTGACCACCTTCACCACCATCTTTGGTGCCGAGGCGGCCGTCGAGGGCATGAAGTACCTGGACAAACTCGACGTGTATTCCGTGCAGGAACTGCACGCTCAACTGGCGGCCTGACCGGGTTTTTGCGGTGGCTTTTGCCGCCGCAAACACGGCATAATTGCAGCCGAACTAACACCGCCGCGCGGCAACGTGCGGCGGTTTCCTTTTGTAGATGTGCCATGTGCACCCGCCAGTGTTTTGCGGGGCGCAGCGTGGCGACAGATCGGTGGAAGTGCATTGCACTTTCACCGTTTTGACTTGTGGAGACTCAATCTCATGGCCACCATTCCAATTACCAAACGCGGCGCCGAAATGCTCAAGGAAGAGCTGCACCGACTCAAGACCGTGGAGCGTCCCGCTGTGATCTCGGCCATTGCCGAAGCGCGTGCGCAGGGCGACCTGAGTGAAAACGCCGATTACGACGCCGCCAAGGACCGCCAGGGCTTTATCGAAGGCCGCATTCAGGAGATCGAGGGCAAGCTCTCGGTGGCCCAGGTCATCGACCCCAGTGCGGTCGATGGCGGCGGCAAGGTGGTGTTTGGTGCCACGGTCGAGCTGGAGGACGAAGAGTCGGGCGACACGGTGAAATACCAGATCGTCGGGGAAGACGAGGCGGACCTCAAGCGAGGCCTGATCAATATTTCCAGCCCCATCGCGCGTGCCCTCATTGGCAAGGAGGAAGGCGACACCGCTGAGGTGCAGGCCCCCGGTGGCATCCGCCGCTATGAAGTGGTGGCGGTCAGCTACCAGTGATGGTGTGATGGCTGCCATGTGGCTGGGCATGCGCCCGCGACTTCCCGCTCTGGTGGCGGCCTTGTGGTGGGGCAGTCTCACCACCATCGGCTTTCTGGTGGTGCCGCTGTTGTTCGCCTCTCTGCCATCCCCTTCCCTGGCGGGACAGATGGCGGCCCGGCTGTTTGCGGCGCAAACCTGGGTGGCTGTGGTGTGCTGTGTGGTGCTGCTGCTGCTGTCCAGACCTCGGCATGGGGTGACCCAATATCCGTGGGCACGCGCTGCCATGCTGTTCGTTCTGGGCGGCCTGCTGCTGGCGTTGCTCAACCAGTTTGGTGTGGCGCCCCGCATTGTGGCCCGGCAGGACTTGCGTCTGTGGCACAGCGTGGGGACAGTGATGTACGCGGTGCAATGGGGCTGCGCCTTGGCAGTGTTCTGGCAAACGCTTCGGCCAGGAGCGCACACGGCAGTGGAAGAGCGGTCCGCCAGCGATTGACGGTCAGGCAAGCGACTCGCTGACAGACCTACTGCGGCGTGGACTTTTCTTTTGAGGACAAGCCTGCCCGCCGCCGCGCCTATTCGTGCCAGTGTTCCGCCACCCAGGTAGCTGGACGGATGTAGCGGAAGCGGCGGTTGCGCCTCCCCGCCAGCGCATCCGGGGGATTGCATTCCCCGTGAAAAATCACGATGCGTGCGCCTTCGGGCACAAACGGAGCGCGCCAGTAATTGGTGGGCCACGGCGGTATCCCGTGGTACTTGAAACTGGGGCACCATGCAGCGGGCCAGTATTGCAGCTTGCCCTGCTTGTGCAAGAAGTCGGACAGGTAGGCCTGTTCGTTGCGAAACTGTGCGCGTATCTCCGCGAAGTGTTCGCGAAAATACGCCAGCACATCAGGATGGGCGCCAAGCTCGAAGCGATAGACCGACGAGTTTCCCGTGATGCGCCATGGGCGTTTGTAGTCGTGAATGATCAGGAATTCGCCGGGCTGGGTGAAAAAATCATCCAGGCTGCCGGTGACGACCACATCCACGTCCAGAAACAGGGCGGTGCCCCGCAGGCCATGCAAGTCTGCGCTGAAGGTGGCCAGCTTGGTCCAGCCCCGCTCGGGAATGCCGGGCGGTAGATCCAGTGCAGGAATGGGCAGGCATTGCACTTCGCTACGGATTCCGGTGCTGTCATCGGTGAGGCAGACAAAACGGAAGTCTCCGCTCAGATGCCGGCGCACCATGGCGTACAGCCGGTTGACGTATTCGGGGCCGTATTTCGTGCCCCATTTCATGCAGAGGATGTGGCGCGTCGGCGCCATGCCGGCAGGTGCTGCAATGGTTGCAGATGCTGCTTCAGCGGTCATCAGTCAGCCTGGCGCTTCTTGATGGATTTTTGCTTGGGCTTGGCGCGCTTGATTTGGCCGCCTGACGTGAGGCGCTGGTTGCCGAGCACACGCAACTGCTTGATCTCGGGGCGCTGACCACCCCGTTTGCTGTACTTCAGCACCTTGACATCGCGTGGGCCGGGCATCCGGTCTTCGTCGATGGTTCGCTCTTTGACAGGCTGGGGCCGCCACAGCACCAGCAGTTTGCCGATGTGCTGAATGGGTGCAGCGTTGAGTTCGGCGGTCAGCTCCTGGTACATCAGCTCGCGCGCCACGCGGTCGTCGTTGAAAACACGCACCTTGATCAGGCCATGGGCGTTGAGGGCGGCGTCGATTTCCTTCTTCACGGCAGGGGTGAGGCCATCGCCGCCGATCAGGACCACGGGGTCCAGGTGGTGGGCATTGGCGCGTTGTTCCCGGCGCTCGGCAGGAGTCAGTTGAATTTGGGGCATACCCGTATTATGTCTGCGGCCCGTGGTGGGGTGACTCCACCTCCCAAGTGCGGCAAGGCTTTCAAGTCACCAGCTACAGCGATTGTCGAGAGACAATACCGCCATATGAAAGTCAAAACCCAGAGCAAGAAGGTGAACAAGGCGTGGCTCAACGACCACGTGAACGACACCTATGTCAAATTGGCACAGAAGGAGGGTTACCGCGCCCGTGCCGCCTACAAGCTCAAGGAGATTGACGAGCAACTGGGCCTCATCAAGCCTGGTTATACGGTGGTCGACCTAGGCTCCACACCGGGGGCGTGGAGCCAGTATCTGCGCAGGCGCATGTCGCCCGCGGGCGCCGCAGCGGGGCAGCTCAACGGGGTGATCATTGCGCTGGACATTCTGCCCATGGACCCCATTGAAGGCGTCACCTACTTGAACGGAGACTTTCGCGAGCCCGAGGTGCTGGAGCGCCTGGAGCGGGCGCTCGACGGCCGGGTGGTGGACGTGGTGGTGTCTGACATGGCGCCCAACCTGTCGGGCATCGAGTCGGCCGATGCAGCACGGATTGCGCATTTGGTGGAGTTGGCTGTGGATTTTGCGTGCAACCATTTGAAACCGGAAGGCGCCCTGGTGGTCAAGCTGTTCCATGGCAGCGGATACAGCGATCTGGCCACCCTGTTCAAGCAGACCTTCAAGGTCGTCAAACCCTTGAAACCCAAGGCGTCGCGCGACAAGTCGTCAGAAACCTTCCTGGTGGGCATGGGGCTGAAAAAGCAGCCTGTCTAGGCTTGCCTCAGGTCAAGAATCCGTGAACTTTGGCTGCAAAGCCCGTGCTGATTCCATGGGCGTGAGGGGGAATAGAGCTGGTCCCGTGGCTTGAAAGACCTAAAATGGGCCGCACATGCGTGCCATGACGGCAGTGTGTCCGTTTTCTGTTCCCTGCAACTGGAGCCCCGCTTGAACAATCAGTGGTTTTCAAAAATTGCCGTATGGCTGGTCATTGCCATGGTGCTGTTCACGGTGTTCAAGCAGTTTGACACTCGCAGCGGCGCCAGTGCAGGCCACGTCGGGTATTCCGAGTTTCTGGACGAAGTCCGCAACAACCGCATTAAAAGCGCCACCATTCCCGAAGGGCTGAGCGGTGGCGAGATTGTTGCGGTCACCACCGATGATCGCAAGATCCGCACAAACGCTTCGGTGCTGGACCGTGGTCTGGTGGGTGACCTGCTGAATCACAACGTCAAGTTCGACGTGAAGCCTCGTGAGGAAGGCTCCTTGCTCATGACCCTCCTGGTCAGCTGGGGGCCCATGTTGCTGTTGATTGGCGTGTGGGTGTACTTCATGCGCCAGATGCAAGGTGGTGGCAAGGGCGGCGCCTTCAGCTTTGGTAAGAGCAAGGCGCGCATGCTGGACGAGAACAACAACCAAGTGACGTTCGCTGACGTGGCCGGTTGCGACGAGGCCAAGGAAGAAGTCAAGGAAGTGGTGGACTTCCTCAAAGACCCACAAAAGTTCCAGAAGCTCGGCGGTCGTATTCCCCGTGGCCTGCTGCTGGTGGGGCCTCCCGGTACTGGCAAGACCCTGCTGGCCAAGTCCATCGCTGGCGAAGCCAAGGTGCCGTTCTTCAGCATCTCCGGCTCCGACTTCGTGGAAATGTTCGTTGGCGTGGGCGCGGCGCGCGTGCGCGACATGTTCGACAACGCCAAGAAGAATGCCCCCTGCATCATCTTCATCGATGAAATCGACGCGGTGGGCCGCCAGCGTGGCGCGGGCCTGGGCGGGGGTAACGACGAGCGCGAGCAGACCCTGAACCAGATGCTGGTCGAGATGGACGGCTTTGAAACCAACCTGGGCGTCATCGTGGTGGCTGCCACCAACCGCCCTGACATTCTGGACGCCGCCCTGCTGCGTCCAGGCCGGTTTGACCGCCAGGTGTATGTGACGCTGCCCGACATCCGTGGCCGCGAGCAGATCCTGAACGTGCACATGCGCAAGATCCCGATTGGTCAGGATGTGGCACCTGGCATCATCGCCCGTGGTACCCCCGGCATGAGCGGTGCCGACTTGGCCAACCTGTGTAATGAAGCCGCCCTGATGGCTGCCCGCCGCAATGCGCGCACCGTGGAGATGCAGGACTTCGAGAAGGCCAAGGACAAGATCCTCATGGGTCCCGAGCGCAAGAGCATGGTCATGCCCGAGGAAGAACGCCGCAACACGGCTTACCACGAGTCAGGCCATGCGCTGATCGGCAAGTTGCTGCCCAAGTGCGACCCCGTGCACAAGGTCACCATCATTCCCCGCGGCCGTGCTCTGGGCGTGACGATGAGTCTGCCCGCGCAGGACCGTTACAGCTATGACCGCGAATACATGCTCAACCAGATCAGCATGCTGTTCGGTGGCCGCATTGCCGAAGAAGTGTTCATGAACCAGATGACCACCGGCGCCAGCAACGACTTCGAGCGCGCGACCCACATCGCCCGCGACATGGTCACGCGCTACGGCATGACCGATGCCCTGGGGCCGATGGTTTACGCCGAGAACGAAGGCGAAGTGTTCCTGGGCCGCTCGGTCACCAAGACCACCACCATGAGCGAACAGACCATGGAAAAGGTGGACATGGAAGTGCGCCGCATCATCGACGAGCAGTACAACCTCGCCCGCCGCCTGATCGAAGAGAACAGTGACAAGATGCACGCCATGGCCAAGGCCTTGCTCGAATGGGAAACCATCGATACCGAACAGTTGGACGACATCATGGCGGGCAAGGAGCCTCGTCCTCCCAAGGACTGGACGCCACGCACCCCTCCCTCTGGTGGTGATAACTCCAGTGGCGGCACTCCAGCTGTAGCCACGGATACTGCACCGACGGCAGCCTGACCGGGCTCGCGGTCCAGCCGTTTGAACGGGGCCTTGTGCCCCGTTTTTCATGGGGACCATCGTTTTTTCTTGCGGAATGCTTTGTCGAGCCGCTATTTCGAAATCTGCACGGGTGTGATCGGCATGATCTGGCAAACCTCTCGCTTCGCAATTGACTTGGTCCGTCCCCAGGTCATGGGCATCGTCAACGTCACTCCTGATTCTTTCTCCGATGGTGGGCGCCATGGCTCCACGGCTGCTGCGCTACGGCATTGCGAACAGCTGTTGAAAGAGGGCGCAGATATTTTGGATATCGGTGGTGAGTCCACCCGCCCGGGCAGCCCTGCTGTGCCGCTGGATGAGGAGCTGTCTCGTGTCGTTCCCTTGGTGCGTGAGGCTGTGGCGCTGGGTGTCCCGATTTCAGTGGACACCTACAAGCCGGAGGTCATGCGTGCTGTGCTGGATCTGGGGGCTGACATCGTCAACGACATCTGGGCCCTGCGGCAGCCAGGAGCTGCGGCAGCGGTGGCTGCGCACCCGCAGTGTGGTGTGTGCCTGATGCATATGCACCGCGACCCGCAGACCATGCAACAGGCGCCCATGGGGGGGGATGTGGTGCCTCAGGTGCTATCATTTTTGCAGCTGCAGGCGCATAATCTACTAGCGCTTGGCGTCGAAAAGGCTCGTATCCTGCTGGATGCGGGCATTGGTTTCGGCAAAACGGTGGAACAGAACTTTGCGTTGCTGGCACGACAGTCCGAGCTATTGGCTGCTGGCTACCCGCTGCTGGCGGGATGGTCGCGCAAGTCATCGCTGGGTACGATCACCGGGCTGGAGGTGAGCCAACGCATGGTACCCAGTGTGGCCGCCGCCTTGCTCGCGGTGGAGCGGGGCGCGTCGGTAGTGCGTGTGCACGATGTACGCGAGACGGTGGCGGCACTGGCAGTGTGGTCTGCGATGCAGCGATCTGGCTGAGGGGCCGGTGATTCGAGAGCAGGTAGTGGGGCGCCAGGTCCTCGCCTTTGACAACAACATACTGAGATCCGTACGAGGAGACGCCAGAACATGACACGCCAATACTTTGGAACCGACGGCATCCGCGGCACTGTGGGGCAGCCGCCCATCACACCGGATTTCGTGCTGCGCCTTGCCCATGCAGTGGGTCGCGTGTTACGCCGCACGGAAGAGCGGCCCACAGTGTTGATCGGCAAGGACACCCGCATCTCGGGCTACATGCTTGAAAGCGCGCTGGAGTCTGGCTTCAACTCGGCAGGGGTGGATGTGGTGCTGCTGGGGCCGTTGCCCACGCCAGGCGTGGCTTACCTGACTCGCGCCCAGCGCGCCAGTCTGGGCGTGGTCATCAGCGCCAGCCATAACGCCTACCCTGACAACGGTATCAAGTTCTTCAGCGCGCAAGGCACCAAGCTGTCGGACGCCTGGGAGCTGGCGGTGGAAGCCGCACTGGCCGAACCGCCCGTCTGGGTCGATTCGGCCAGCCTGGGCAAGGCCCGGCGCCTGGATGATGCGGCCGGGCGCTACATCGAGTTTTGCAAGAGCACGTTTCCCCAGGACCTGACGCTCAAGGGCCTGAAGATTGTGGTGGACGCTGCCCACGGAGCCGCGTACCAGGTGGCGCCCAAGGTATTCCACGAGCTGGGTGCGGAGGTGCTGTCGATTGGCTGCGCACCCGACGGCCTCAACATCAACCACGAGGTCGGTGCGACACACCCCGACGCGTTGGTGCGCGCTGTGCGCGCGAACCATGCCGACTATGGCATTGCCCTGGATGGGGATGCAGACCGGCTGCAGATTGTGGACGCCACTGGGCGGCTGTACAACGGTGACGAGCTGCTGTACCTGATGGCGGCAGACCGCATGGGCCGTGACGAGCACGTGCCTGGCGTGGTGGGCACGCTGATGACCAACATGGCGGTAGAGGTGGCGCTACTGGCCAAGGGAGTGAAGTTTGTACGCGCCAAGGTCGGTGACCGGTACGTACTGGAAGAACTGGCGCGCCACCACTGGGTGTTGGGCGGGGAGGGGTCCGGGCATCTGCTGGCTCTGGACCGACACACCACCGGCGACGGTTTGGTCAGTGCCCTGCAGGTGCTGCAGGCTTGTGTGCGCAGTGGCCGCACGCTGGCGCAGCTGCTGGCAGGCATCACGCTCTACCCACAGGTCTTGCTCAACGTCCGATTGGCGCCAGGGCAGGACTGGAAGGCCAACCGTTTACTGGCAGAGGCCACGCAGGCGGTGGAGCAGCAGTTGGGCCCCTCGGGTCGCGTACTGATCCGCGCCAGTGGCACCGAGCCTCTGCTGCGTGTGATGGTGGAGGCGCGCGACGCGCAGTTGGCCAGCTCTTGCGCTCAGCGCCTGGCCGACGCAGCCCGCGCGGGTTGAGGTCTTGGTCTATCGGCAGAGTGCAGCAGCGTCCGCCGCGCTGGAAAGGGTCTTGAGGCTGGTCAGTGTGCGGCCGTGTGTTGCCGCATGAAGCGTTCCAGTTGCTCCGCGGGCAGTGGCGTGCTGAAGTGGTAGCCCTGCGCTTCGTCGCAACCTTGTTCGTGCAAAAAGGCCAGTTGCCCCTCGGTTTCCACACCTTCGGCGGTAGTACGCATGCCCAGCGCCTGCGCCATGCGGATGATGGCGCTGACGATGGCGCGGTCGTTGCTGTCGTTGCCCAGGTCGCGCACAAAGGATTGATCGATCTTGAGCTTGAATATCTGGAACCGCTTGAGCTGGCTGAGTGACGAATAGCCCGTGCCGAAGTCGTCCATCGACATCCGCACTCCACGTGCATGCAACTGGTCCATGGTGGCCACCGCCGCATGGGGGTCGTCCACTGCCACCCCCTCCGTCAGCTCCAGTTCCAGCGAGTCGGGGGGCAGGTCAAACTCCGCGAGCACCCGGCTCACCAGCTCTGGCAGCTGTGGCTGGCGAAATTGAATGGCTGACAGGTTCACTGCCATTGTGAGTTCGGGAAACCCGCAGCTGCGCCATGCCTTGAGCTGGGCCAGTGCTGTGCGCAGCACCCACTCGCCGATCTGCAGAATCTGGCCGCTGTCTTCGGCGATGGGGATGAACTCTCCCGGAGAAATCGCACCCAGCTGGGGGTGTTGCCAGCGCAGCAGGGCTTCTACACTGCGCACAGTACCCGTGGCCAGGTTCATCTGTGGCTGGTAGTGCAGATGGAACTGTTCGCGCTCCAGCGCACGGCGCAATGCGTTTTCGAGCTGCAGGGCCCGTACCGACTGGGCCTGCATCTCGGGGGTAAAGAAGCGAAAGGTGTTGCGTCCGTCCAGCTTGGCGCGGTACATGGCCACGTCTGCCGACTGGGTCAAAGTATCGAAATCGTGTCCGTCCTGGGGGAACAGCGCAATGCCCATCGACGGGGCCATGGTCAGCTCGTGGTGATCGATCTGGTACGGCTGACGGGATGCCTCCTGCAACTTGCTGGCAACCCGGGCTGCACCCCGTGCATCGGCGCCTGGCAAAAGCAGGATGAACTCATCCCCTCCCAGGCGCGACACCGTGTCCTTGTCGCGTACCACCGCACGCAGGCGCTTGGCAATTTCGACCAGCAGCACATCGCCCACCCGGTGGCCCAGAGAGTCGTTCACATGCTTGAAGTGATCCAGGTCCAGGAAGATGACGGCCAGCGGCGTCTGGTTCTCCTGCGCCACCCGAATGGCCTGCTGCGCACGTTCTGCCAGCAGCGCCCGGTTGGGCAGACCGGTCAACGCATCGTAGTGGGCCAACCAATAAATGCGCTCCTGGTCGGCCTTGCGGTCATTGATTTCACGGTGCAGGTTTTCCACTGTCTCGCGCAGCTCGCGCGTGCGGTCTTGCACCTGCCGCTCCAGCTCCTCATGGGCCTGGGCCAGCACCGCCTGCGCGCGTTTGCGGTCGGTGATGTCCATGGTGATCCAGATGGTCCCCTGGGCAGGGTCGGCGGGATCGATGCATTTGCTGCGCACTTCGCAAATCACAGGGGTGCCGTCCTTACGGCATAGCTCCACCTCGCCCTCGTACGACTGTCCGGCCACCAGCGAGGGGTAGCAGCGGTCGCCCACTTCTTGCCAGGCAGCATCGCTGGCGTACCAGCGACGCGACGAGCTGCCCATGAGTTCGCCCGGCTCAAAGCCCAGCATCTGTTCAAAATGGTGGTTGCAGCGGGTCAGATGCCGGTCTCGCAGAAAGACGATGCCGACCATCGCGCTGTCAAACAGCAATTGCTTTTCCCGCACAGCGGCATTCAGCGCGGCGTGGGCACGCTTTTGCTCATCGATGTCGTCCACGATCCAGATCGAGCCTTCTCCGGTGTCGTGCGGATTGATCAGGCGCCCCGTGAGGCTGCCCCAGAACAGTGTGCCGTCCTGGCGACGCAACTGGCGTTCAATCCGGAATGACTGCCCTTGGGCAAGCGCGGGATAAGCCGTGCGCCCGAGG
Organism: Acidovorax sp. 59; assembly: GCF_002754175.1. Taxonomy (NCBI): domain Bacteria; kingdom Pseudomonadati; phylum Pseudomonadota; class Betaproteobacteria; order Burkholderiales; family Comamonadaceae; genus Acidovorax; species Acidovorax sp. 59. Next base: position 1,404,656 of record NZ_PEET01000001.1, read on the forward strand.
TCGCGGAATGCATCCCGGTCTGGATAGAAGGCTTCGGTGTTGAGCCCTACCAAGTGGGCGGGGCTGGCATAGCCGAAAATTTCGGCATACCGCTGGTTGCAGCGCACCACGCTGCGCTGGCGCAGGAACACGATACCCACTCCCGCGCTGTCCAGGAGGGTTTGTTGTTCACGCAAGGTGCGTTGCAGGGGGGTGTCAGGGGACACTCCGGCGCGCTGCGAGGGCGGAGTGCTGAACAGCGAATACATAAGACCAGAACAGGCGGCTGGGCCAGACGGCCTCAGAAAAGTGTGCCAAAGTGTAGCAGCGGCAGCTTACAAGCCGTTTGAGGGTATGCCTCAGGTACAGCGCTGCAGGTTCTGCCGTACGGCTGATGCAAGTGCAGTCGCCAGGAGCTCTGGCGCGAGAGGGTGCAGAGACGCGTTGCCCGGCGTTTTTAGCGTCCCAAGTGTTCCCGCAGATAGGCCTCAAAGGCATCGGCTGCCAGGGGGCGACTGAACAGGTAACCCTGGCCTTCGTCGCAGCCCTGCGCGCGCAGAAATTCCAGCTGGCCATCGGTCTCCACCCCCTCGGCGGTCGTTTGCATGCCCAAGGCCTGCGCCATGCGGATGATGGCGCTGACAATGGCCCGGTCATTGGCGTCGTCGTCCAGGTCGCGCACAAACGACTGGTCGATCTTGAGCTTGTAGATCTGGAAGCGCTTGAGGTAGCTCAACGACGAATATCCCGTGCCAAAGTCATCCATCGACAGCCGGACGCCCCGGTCATGCAATTGGTCCATCATGGCCAGTGCAGCAGCTGGGTCGTCTACCGCAGCCCCCTCGGTCAGCTCCAGCTCCAACCGACGCGCAGGCAGTCCGGCTTGTTGCAGGCAGCGTGTCACCATCTCGGGCAACTGGGGGTGACGGAACTGCACCGCCGACAGATTGACTGACACAGCCCGCAGTGGCAATTGAAGGTCCAGCCAGCGCTTGGCGTCATGCACGGCAGTGTTCAGCACCCACTCGCCAATTGCGACGATCATGCCGCTGCTTTCTGCCACAGGGATGAACTCCGCCGGGGACACCATGCCCAGCTCGGGGTGGCTCCAGCGCAGCAGCGCCTCGGCACCGACCACTTGGCGCGTGGTGAGTGACACCTGAGGTTGGTAGTGCAGCTCGAACTGGTTGCGTTCCAGTGCCCGGCGCAGTGCGTTTTCGATCTGCAAGGCTCGGGCGGTCCGTGCCTCCAGGTCGGCGGTGAAAAAGCCAAAGCGGTTGCGCCCGCTTTGCTTGGCACGGTACATGGCGGCATCAGCGCGCTGGTACAGGGTGTCGAACGAGTCTCCGTCCGCCGGATACATGGCAATGCCTACGGACAGGGTGGTGGTGAGTTCGTAAGGCTCCACCTGAAACGGCTGCGCCACGGCCATCAGCAAACGGTTGGCTACGTCGGCCGCCTGCAGGGCCGAGGCAGCGGGTAGCAGCAGCAAAAATTCATCCCCTCCCAGGCGCGATACGGTGTCCTGTGTGCCCAGCAGGGACTCCAGCCGTCGCGCTACTGCCACCAGCAGGATGTCGCCAATGCGGTGCCCCAGCGAGTCGTTGACGTTCTTGAAGTGGTCCAGGTCCAGGAACAGCAAGGCCAGCGTTCCGCCCCGCGCTTGCTCTTGTTCGATGTGGCGTTGGGCGCGCTCTGCCAGGAGCGCACGGTTGGGCAGATCAGTGAGGGGGTCGAAATGCGCGAGGCGCTGGATGCGGTCCTGAGCCTCGCGTTGCTGGGTGATGTCGCGGAACAGCGTGATGGAGTGGGTGGTGCTGCCATTGCCATCGCGCACGCGGCTGACGGACAGCCACTGGGGGTAGGTCGATCCGTCCTTGCGGCGGCCCCAGGCTTCGCCTTCCCAGTGCCCTTCTTTGGTGAGATGGGTGTACACCAGGTCGGCATCGAAGTCTCGGGTGGACTCTGCCACCGTGAGCAGGCGCATCGACTGACCTACGGCCTCCGCTTCGGAGTAGCCGGTGATGCGGCTGAATGCCCGGTTGATGCGCACGATGGTTTGGGCCGCGTCGGCAATCACGATGGCCTCGCCGCTCTGGTCAAACACCTGGGCCGTCAGCTGCAGTTGTTCTTGCGACCGCTTGCGTTCAGAAATGTCGCGGGACAGCACGATGAACCGGGGTTTTCCTCCCGCTGATCCTGCCTTGCGGGCCGCAGAAAGCTCGAACCAGGTGGGCCCCAGGCCAGGCAGGTCCAGCATGATCTGGCGTCCAGTGGACCATCCTTGGGATTGCGCTTCATTGAGCACATCCATCACCGTCAGTGCAGCCAGGGCGGGTAACACCTCGGTGACATTGCGGCCGATCAATTGCTCAGCAGGGCCCATGAGCAACTCGGCACGAGGACTGTGCACGCTGCAATAGCGGCCATCTTGGTCGATTTCAAACAACGGATCGGGAATTGCATCGATGGTGGCGCGCAGCTGCTGCTGTGTGGCCTGGATCTCGGAGGTCCGCTGGGCCACCTGTGTCGCCAGACCGCGCTCGTGCGCCTTCAATTCGACGAGCAAGCGCGCCAGGTAGCCCATCAGCAACGCAAACAGCAAGCCCAAGGCGCAGCGCAGAGCCAGCACATCTGGCGCGCCCCATCCCTTGACGGGTGTCAGGCTGAGCGTCCACTGGCCATTGGGCAGGGTCAGGGACCGGCCAACAGCGTCACCGGTGGGCGGAGGGTCAGACGTCGCGATGGTCTGCTCCTGGTTGTTATCCGGGCGGACACGCCACAATCGATAGTGAAAACCCCGTTCCTTGAGCTGGGGCAGCCGGGCGGTGGCCAGCACTTCGGGCAGACGGATGGTGACGTAAGTAAAACCCCAGAAGCTCCGGCGCCCCAGGTCATCTTCCAGGTACACCGGTTGGCGCCCCACGACGCCCAGGCCGCCCTGGACCAGCTCCATGGGCCCCGCCAGCGTCAACACGCCGGACTCGCGGGCGCGGGCTGACTCCGCCCCTTGGCGGGGGTCGTTGAGCTGGTCAAAACCAATCGAATTTTCGTTGCCTGCACGGGGAACAACCTGCTGCACTACCCCTCCCGGGGACAGGCCCATGGCCGCGATACCCGGGTAGAAAGGCAGCATCTGCACGCCGATTTCTTCGAACTGGGGAACGTTCCCGTGGCCCTGGCGCACCAGCGCCACCAGAGTGTTGTTGGCCGAGAGTGCCAACTCGATGGCGCGCTGCAGGGCCTGGACATGATCGCCCGCCACATCGGCGGCTTGGGTGCGCTGCTGCGCACGTTCCTGGCGTTCCAGCGTCCAGATCAAAGCACCAGCGCAAGCTGCTGCCAGCACAAACACAGCCACAAAGGCTGCGATGGGGCTGCGTGTGGGGGGCAGGGCGGGGGACGGCACGGCGGAGTTCCTCAGTCAATTATGCAGGCCATCGGTGAGGGCCCGTGCCAATGGAAAGCGCGCATTGTCATGGCGTTGACACGCCGAAGACATGGGCATGTCATGCGCGGCTTTCACACTCCCGGCCAGGAAAGCGGATTCCCGCTCTGTTTGGAAATTCCAGCTGTGCCCGTTCTTACCGAAGGAGACGTTGTCCATGAACGACCTGCCCACTTTGATGCAGTTGTCCACATCGCCGGAGGCTACAGGTACCGGTATTGTTCAGCCTTCTGGTGTTGTGCCGGGCGCTGTGCATGCTATCCCGGCGCGTGGTGCTATCGAGGTGACTTGGGCCAGGCATCTGGATGAGGTCCGTGAGGCACAGCGCTTGCGGTTTGAGGTGTTCGCGGCAGAGATGGGCGCTCGATTGACGACCCCCATTCCTGGCCACGACGTGGACCTGTTTGACGACTATTGCGAGCATCTTCTGGTGCGCGACGCTCCGAGCCAGCAAGTCATTGGGACTTACCGGGTGCTGACGCCCGCGCAGGCCAAGCGGGTGGGCGGAACTTACAGCGATACCGAATTCGACTTGACGCGCTTGCGCACGCTGCGCCCGCGCATGGTGGAGCTGGGCCGCAGCTGTGTGCATCCAGACCACCGCCACGGCGGCGTGATCATGGCGCTGTGGAGCGCGCTGGCGGACTTCATGGTGCGCAACGAACTCGACACGATGATCGGCTGCGCCAGCATTCCCATGCTTCACAATGGCGTGGTCAGTGGCGATGCGGCGGCCAGCATCTGGCAGCAAGTGCGAAAGACCCATCTGGCACCCATCGAATACCACGTGCTGCCGCGCCTGCCGTTGCCCGTGGAGCATCTGGACGGATCCATTGCCGTGGACCCACCGGCCCTGATCAAAGGCTATCTGCGACTGGGCGCCCGTGTACTGGGTGCACCGGCGTGGGATCCGGACTTCAATACCGCCGACCTGCCCATGCTGATGCGGCTGGCCGACCTGCATCCCCGCTACCGCAAGCATTTTCTGGGGGCCTGACCGGTGCGTGCCGCGTTCGAAGCCCTGGGCCCTTGGTTGAACGAGTCCCAGGTGCCGCAGGATGCAGAGCCCGAGGCCCTTGCGGCGTTCGCCGGTCAACGCCGGTTCCGTGCGGTGTTCATTTCGGATTTGCACCTCGGCACGCCTGGGTGTCAGGCTGAAGCGCTTCTGGATTTTCTGAAGCACCATCCCAGCGACCATCTGTACCTGGTGGGAGACATCGTGGATGGGTGGCAGTTGCGCCGCCGGTGGTTCTGGCCACAGGCGCACAACGATGTGGTGCAAAAGCTGTTGCGCCGCGCGCGCAAGGGGTGCCGCGTGGTGTTTGTTCCTGGTAACCACGACGAATTTGCCCGAGCCTTTGTGGGGCATTCTTTTGGCGGTATCGAAGTGGTGTCCGATGCTGTGCACATCACTGCAGATGGGCGCAGCCTGTGGGTCACGCATGGTGACCACTTTGATGGTGTGATCCAGTGTGCCAAATGGCTCGCCTACGTGGGTGACAACCTCTATGAATTCACGCTCAAGCTGAACCGCCATCTCAACATCCTTAGGGCGCGGATGGGGCTTCCGTATTGGTCTTTGTCAGCTTACCTGAAAGGCAAGGTAAAAAAGGCGCTGAACTACGTCACCGATTTTGAAGTGGCGGTGGCCGCAGAGGCCCGTCGCCGCGGGCACGATGGAGTGGTCTGCGGACATATCCACCGCGCGGAGATGCGCGAGATTGGTGGCACCTTGTATTGCAACGATGGCGACTGGGTGGAGAGCCACACAGCACTCGTCGAGCACCTTGATGGTCGGCTGGAGCTGTTGCAATGGCCCGCTGTGCCCGCAGCCAATCTGTCCAGCCAGGCCACACGGGTGTCCGCATGAAGATTGCGCTGCTGACTGATGCATGGCTGCCGCAGGTCAATGGCGTGGTGACCACTTTGGTCGAGTTGGTGCGAGAGCTGGAAGATGCCGGGCACGACGTGCAGGTGCTGCATCCTGGTCAGTTTTCTACCCGTCCTTGTCCCGGTTACGCTGGCATTGATCTGGCGGTGCGACCCTACAAGTTACTCACCCAGAAGTTGGACGCCCTGCAGCCCGATGCCATTCATCTGGCGACCGAGGGGCCTTTGGGCTGGGCGGGGCGTCGTTACTGTCTCAAGCGTGGCCTGGCATTCACCACAGCCTTTCACACAAGGTTTCCCGAGATTCTTCAGGCAGCCTTGCGCATACCACTGGGTTGGGGTTATGCGCTTTTCAGGCATTTTCATCGCCCTTCGTCGGGGGTAATGGTTCCTACGCAGGGTGTCTTGCAAATGCTGCAGCAGCGGGGCTTTCGCCAACTGCGTTTATGGACGCACGGTGTGGACACCCAGGCGTTTCGCTTTCATGGTGAGGTCTGTCAGAGTCCGCTCACTGGCGTTCTGGCGCATCCTGTGGCGCTGTATGTGGGGCGCATTTCATATGAAAAGAACATCGATGCCTTTTTGCAGATGGACATGCCGGGCACGAAGGTGGTGTGTGGTGTAGGCCCGCTCGAGGCACGGCTGAAAGCCAAGTACCCGCACGTACGCTGGCTTGGCATTCTGGACCGGGAGGCGCTGGCACAGGTCTACGCCTCGGCCGATGTCTTTGTGTTTCCGAGCCGCTCCGAAACCTTTGGGCTGGTCATGCTGGAGGCAATGGCTTGCGGCACGCCGATCGCTGCCTTTCCTGAAGACGGTCCGCGGGAGGTCCTGGGTGCAGGGGACGGCAGGGTGCCGATGGGCGGCGTGTTGCACGCGAGCCTTCTGGCGGCCACGCAGCAGGCCTTGTCCATACCCAGGTCCGAAGCACGAAGCCGGGCGCTGGAGTTCACCTGGGCACATGCGGCCAGGCTGTTTCAACAGTACCTGGTACCAGCCCGCTCCAGCTCGCAGGGAGTTTTCGTGTCTGTCACAAATTCTGTCACGCAGTTGTCATCTGGGCGTTAAATACTGCAGCGATCCCGCAATTGCTGTACGCGCGTATCCATGCTGCCCCTGCCTCCTGTTGATTCCATCCCTTTGCAGCGCGAGCACCCCGATGCTGTCGGGGACTCCTCGCACGCCGTGTCACATGACAACGATTTTGCGGCTGTGGGGGCTGTCACGGGCGTTGCCCCCCACATGTTTCTGGACCGCGACCACAGCATCCTGGCATTTAACGAACGCGTGTTCGACTGGGCGGTTCGCACAGATGTCCCGCTGCTGGAGCGGCTGCGCTACCTGTGCATCGTGTCATCCAACCTCGACGAGTTTTTTGAAGTACGTGCTGCAGCGCACATCACGGCGGCCAAGAAGGGCGAGACCAAGGGGCTCTACACCGCAGCGTCGTTCGAGGCCCTGTCCGCCCAGGTCCACGACCTGGTAGAGCGGCAATACGCGCTGTACAACGAAGCACTGGTTCCCGCATTTGCAAAGCATGGGATACGTATCGTGGCGCATGGTGACCGCTCCGCAGAGCAAAGGCGGTGGGTGCACGAGTATTTTGCGCGCGAGGTCCGTCCCTTGTTGATTCCGGTGGGGCTCGACCCGGCCCACCCGTTTCCGCAGGTGGCTAATAAGTCGTTGAACTTCATAGTGCGTCTCAAGGGGCATGATGCCTTCGGCCGCGAGAACGAAATCGCCATCGTCAAGGTGCCGCGCGCACTGCCCCGCCTGATCCGCATGCCAAAGAAGGTCGCGTCCGACGGGGCGTTGTTCGTCAGCTTGTCCAGCATCGTGCGTGCCCATTTGGAAGACCTCTTTCCTGGCCGCGAAGTGACGGAGTTTTCCCAGTTTCGTGTCACACGCCACTCCGATCTGGCACTGGACGAAGAGGATGTTCGTAACCTGCGCACCGCCTTGCGGCAGGGCCTGCAGCACCGTCATTACGGGCAGGCTGTGCGCCTGGAAGTCTCTGCGGGTTGCTCTCGCTTCCTGTCCGACTTCTTGTTGCAGCAATTTGATCTGCCCAACGCGGCCTTGTACCGTGTACATGGTCCTGTGAACTTGGTGCGCCTGAATCAGCTGGTGGACTTGGTGAACGATCCCGCGTTGCTGTTCCCGCCATGGAGTTCCGCTTGGCCACGTCAGCTCCAGCCAGGGGTGTCCATCATGGGCCAGCTGCGCGAGCGCGACGTGTTGATCCACCAGCCGTTTGAGAGCTTTGATGGTTTGCTTGCGTTCCTGCGGGAGGCTGTGAACGACCCGGACGTGCTGGTCATCAAACAGACCATTTACCGCACGGGCGCCGACTCCGAACTCATGGACCTGCTCAGCGAGGCGGTACGCCGAGGCAAGGAGGTGATGGCGGTGGTGGAGCTGAAAGCACGCTTTGACGAGGAGGCCAACATCAATTGGGCAGAGGCGCTGGAGTCGATTGGGGCGCAGGTGGTCTATGGCGTCGTGGGCCTCAAGACCCACGCGAAGATGCTGCTCGTCACACGCCGTGAAGGGCGGCAGTTACGCCGTTACGGCCATCTCTCCACTGGCAACTACAACGTGCGCACGGCCAAGCTGTACACCGACCTGAGTTACCTCACGGCAGATGAAGAAACCACTGCCGATATGGACGGTGTTTTCAATCACCTGGCCAGCCAGAACCGGCCTCCCAAGCTGCGCAAGCTCATGCTGGCACCGTTCCATTTGCATCGCCGCATGATCGAAAAAATCGAGCGCGTGGGACTGGCTGCCAGCCGCGGGGAAGACGCACGGATCGTGGCCAAGATGAATGCCCTGACCGACGAGGGATTGATGCGGGCGTTGATCCTCGCTGGGCAGCGCGGCGCGCGCATCGATCTGATTGTGCGCGGGGCCTGCATGCTGGCCCCGCAGGTGCCGGGAGTGACTGACAACATCCGGGTGCGCTCGGTGATTGGTCGGTTCCTGGAGCACACGCGTGTTTTCTATTTCCGCGCGGGGGGCGAAGAAGACCTCTATCTGTCGAGTGCCGATTGGATGAACCGCAACATGATGCGCCGTGTCGAGCTGGCGTGGCCAGTGACTGACCCCAAGCTGCGCCAGCAGATCATTGATGAATGTTTGGTGGCCTACCTGTGTGATGACCGCGATGCCTGGACGTTGAATGCCGCCGGCGTCTACGACCGCGCTGTGCACCCGGTGGACGGTAGTGGTGCCCAAAACGCGTTGATGGTGCGCTATGGGCCGCGGCCTGCTTTGGGTCGCGAGGAGCCAGGGGTCGCATGATGGATTTGATCCTTTGGCGTCATGCCGAGGCGGAAGAGGCAGAAGACGGTAGCGATGATCTTGCACGCCCGCTCACGGCCCGGGGCGAGAAGCAGGCGGCGCGCATGGCGGCCTGGCTTGATCGTCAACTGCCGGAAGGCCTGAGGGTGGTGGCAAGTCCAGCGCGGCGGACTGAGCAAACTGCCCACGCTTTGGGCCGCAAATTCAAGATGCGCGCCGAGTTGTTGCCTGGCGGTACACCACAGGATTTGCTAGAGCTCGTGCAATGGCCGCGTGCCAAGGGCGCTGTTCTGGTGGTGGGGCACCAGCCCATGCTGGGCCAGACCGTTGCCCAGTTGTTGCAACTACAGGCCCCCGAGTGCCCTGTGCGCAAGGGCTCCGTGTGGTGGTTGCGCCAGCGCCAGCGCTGGGACCACAGCCAGACCGTGCTCATGGCCGTGCAGTCACCGGAGTTTCTTTAGCTTGCCCGGCGATGTCCGAGGGCCCGAAGCCGTGCCCCTGGACACGCCGTGTCTCGGGACAGGGTTACTTGCGTCCTGCTTTGCCGCTGGCCTTGGTCGTTGCCTTGGCTGGGACAGTTGGCGCGGCTTCAGCTGTGTCGGCCTTTGGGCGACCGGTCTTGATGGAAGGCACCGCTTGCAAAGCGCTGCGCAACGCGCTGTCTGACAGACCTGCCAGCACCTTGAGCCCTGCGCGCAACAGCTCGCTTTTCTTGACGGGGTGGGCCAGTGCTGTGGCGCGGTCTTTCAGGGTGTCGAGCACCGCGTACTCGTCTTTGGGGATGGTGAAGCTGTCACGGACCAGCTTGGGCTTTTTGCCCTTGGTCTCGGTGGCCTTGCCGGTTTTCACTGCAGCTGCTGCCTTGGCAGGCTTGGTCGCAGCTGCTGGTTTGGAAGTCGGCGCCTTTTCTGCCACGGCCTTTTTGGTGGGCTTGATAGCGTTGGATGCCTTTGGAGCCTTGGGTGCTGTTGCCGGCCTGGTTGACTTGACGGCCTTGGCGGGCTGGGCTGCTGCGGGCGCGGCGGGTGCGACGGAGGGGTTGGGGGTTGTAGTGGCAGCGGTCATGGCAGAGGATTGATAAACGGTGTAAACAGTTTATATCGTTTATTGTTTCCCCTCAAGGCATGCCCACAGCCAGCTCCCAGGGGGTTTTTTGCCAGGCTTGGATTTCTTCGCGCAGAAGGTGGGCCGACTGTGGGTAGGCCATGGCCCAGCCCGGGCGAGCGCTGACCTCAAATCGCTGCCTGTCCAGCTGCAAAGACAGTCCTTTGGTATCGGGCTCCCGGCGTGCATGGCAGAGCGCCACGGCCAAGCGCAAGCACAAGAGCTGCAGCACAAAAATCGGATCGTCGAGTTCCACCCCCAGCTTTCGTACCTTGCCCCGCTGCCCCTGCACCAGCACTCCCAGGCGGTGCAGTTCTGGCACCGCAAAACCAGCGGCGTCAGTGTTGTCGAGAATGTAAGCGCCGTGTCGGTGGTAGTCGCTGTGGGAAATGCGGCAGCCAATCTCATGCAGGCGGGCTGCCCAGTCCAGCTTGCGGCTGGCACGTTCGCTCCCGGGTGGAGCAGCCTGGTCAAACAGTGCGCAGGCGGTGCGCGCCACGCGGTCTGCATGCTCCATGTCCACGCCAAACCGCTGCATCAGCCCTTGGACGGTGGTGGTGCGAAGGTCGGTGCCGGGTTGCTCCCGATCCAGAAGGTCATACAAGGCGCCCTGGCGTAGTGCTCCTTGCGCCACCTGCATCTCGTGGATGTCCAGCAGGTCAAACACGGCGCGCAGCACGCTGATGCCCCCCCCGATGACTGCACGGCGCTCTTCCTTGAGTCCGTCCATGCGCAGCCGGTCGGCACTTTGGGCGCGGAGCAAACGCTCCCGCAGCCAGTTCAGCCCATCGCGGGTGATCAGACCCTGCGAACCTCCTGCAGCGGACAGAATGTCCCCCACGGCGCCCGCCGTGCCAGACGACCCATAGGCAACATCCCATGCATCGGGGCGAAAAGTCTCCAGCGCCTCATCGAGTACCGCCTTGGCAGCAATCTCCGCCGCCAGGAAGGCCTGGGCAGAGAACTCTCCCTTGGCAAAGTACCGTTGTGACCAAGCGACGCTGCCAACCCGGAAAGAGGCCACCGCGTGGGGCGTGAACTGCTCGCCGAGGATCAATTCGGTGGACCGACCTCCGATATCCACCACCAGGCGGCGCTCGTCCGACTGAGGCAGCAATCGGGCTACGCCCTGGTAAATCAACCGAGCTTCTTCCGGGCCAGACACCACGTCGATAGGGTATCCCAGCACCTCACTGCCGCGTGACAGGAATTCTTCGCGATTGCGCGCTTCACGCAGTGTTTGAGTGGCCACTGCACGCACCTGCGCGCGGGGAAAGCCCGCCAGGCGCTCGCCAAAGCGCGCCAGACAAGCCCAGCCGCGCTCCATGGCGTCGCGAGTCAGGTTGCGGTCTTCATCCAGCCCGTTGCCTTGGCGCACGGTTTCCTTGAGGTATTCCACCCGCTGGACGTGTCCGAACTCATAGCGCCCGATTTCCAGGCGAAAACTGTTGGAGCCGAGATCGACTGCGGCGAGGCGTGTGCCGTTCTGCATGTGTGTTTGGTGGGAGCTGCGTCCGGCATCGTACCGCGATGCGCGTGGCCTGATCCGAAGCGCGGGCCGCCATCCGCTGGGCGGGCAAGTGACCGGGAGATGGCGGGAGTGTGACGAGGTTGTGTGACGCATTCATGACGCCAGCGATGCCGCGTCATGAGGGGTGTTGCAATGGTCTGAGGTTGGTTATTTATGTCACTGAATTGTCACGATAGGCCTCTAGAGTTCGCTCTGTTCCTGTTAACCCCTGCCGAAAGGTACCTCATGAAACGCGTATTTCTCAAAACCGTCGCAGTAACTCTGGCCGCCCTGGCAGTGGGCAATGCCTTTGCGGCAGACATCACCGGCGCCGGCGCTACGTTCCCCTTCCCGATGTATGCCAAGTGGGCTGAAGCTTACAAGAAGGAAACCGGCGTGGGTCTGAACTACCAGTCCATCGGTTCCTCGGGTGGTATTCGCCAGATCCGCGCCAAGACCGTGGCTTTTGGCGCTACCGATGCCCCTCTGTCGGGCGCTGAACTGGAAAAAGACGGCATGGTGCAGTTTCCTGCCATCATCGGTGGCACCGTGCCTGTGGTGAACCTGGACGGTTTCAAGCCAGGCGAACTGCGCGTGACCGGCGCCGTCCTGGCCGAAATGTATCTGGGCAAGATCACCAAGTGGAACGATGCCAAGCTGGCAGCCCTGAACCCCGGCAAGACGCTGCCCGACCAGAACATCACCATCGTGCACCGCGCCGATGGCTCTGGCACCACATTCAACTGGACCGACTACCTGAGCTCTGTCAGCAAGGAATGGGCGGACACGGTGGGCAAGGGTGCTGCAGTGAAGTGGCCTGCTCAGTCTTCCGTGGGTGGCAAGGGCAATGAAGGTGTTGCAGCCAACGTGACCCGTGTGAAGGGGGCCCTGGGCTACGTGGAGTACGCCTACGTCAAGAAGAACAACATGACGTTCCTGCAACTGCAGAACGCTGATGGCAAGTATGTGGCGCCCGACGATGCCACCTTTGCAGCGGCGGCTGCGAGCGCTGACTGGTTCAGCGTGCCTGGCATGGGTATTTCGATGGTGAACGCCAAGGGTGCCAACAGCTGGCCCGTGAGCACGGCATCCTTCATCCTCATGTACGCCGACCCCGCAGACAAGGCCCAGTCAGCCGAAGTTCTGAAATTCTTTGACTGGGCCTTCAAGAACGGCAAGACCATGGCTGCTGACCTGGACTACGTGCCGCTGCCTGACGCTCTGACGGCGCAGATCCGTTCCAAGGTCTGGTCGCAAATCAAGAAGTAAGCGGTTTGCCCCAGAATAGTGCCCATCGGCCGGCTGGTCTGACCGATGGGCGCTGGTTTGTGGGGTCTCCAGAAGCCAGATGGGAGTCAACATGAGCGTGGGAACCACCATGAGTTCGCAACCCGTGTCCGTCAAGATGACGGACGCCCCCACACCGTCCATGGTGTCGATTGCCAAGCGGCAGCGCCTGCAGGACATCGTTTTCCATCGGCTGACCCAGAGCCTGTCGCTGCTGGTGCTGGTGGCGCTGCTGGGCATCATCGTTTCGCTGTTCATCTACGCGTGGCCAGCTTTTCACAAGTTCGGCATCCAGTTCATCTGGCGCGCTGAGTGGGACATCATCAATGAAGAATTTGGTGCGGCGATTGCCATCGTCGGCACCCTGGCTAGCGCAGGCATTGCACTGCTGATCGCCGTTCCGCTGGCGTTCGGCATTGCGCTGTTCCTGACCGAAACCTGCCCTGTTTGGCTGCGCCGCCCGCTCGGCACGGCGGTGGAATTGCTGGCGGCCGTCCCGTCCATCATCTACGGCATGTTCGGCCTGTTCGTGTTTGCGCCATTGTTTGCAGACCATTTCCAGGTACCCGTGCAAAAGCTGCTCGGCTCCATGCCGCTGGTCGGCTTCCTGTTTGGCGGCAGTACCAACGGCTTTGGCATCCTGGCCGCTGGCATCGTGCTGGCCTTCATGGTGTTGCCTTTTGTGGCTGCCGTGATGCGCGATGTGTTCGAGATTGTTCCCCCCATCCTGCGCGAGTCCGCCTATGGCCTGGGCTGCACGACCTGGGAGGTGGTGCGTCGCGTGGTGCTGCCCTACACGCAGAAGGGCGTGATTGGCGGCGTGATGCTGGGCCTGGGTCGGGCATTGGGCGAGACCATGGCGGTCACTTTCGTGATCGGCAACGCCAACCGCATGCCCACCTCGCTGTTCTCGCCCGGGACGTCCATCGCATCCACGTTGGCCAATGAGTTTGGCGAGGCGGCGGACTTTCATTTGTCCACGCTGTTTGCCCTGGGCTTCCTGCTGTTTGTGATCACGTTTGTGGTGCTGTCGGCCGCCAAGATCATGCTGCTGCGCGCCGAGAAGGCCAAGGGCCTGTAAGCCCTGCAGCCCGCTCCCGACCCTCTTCAGAGACGAGCTCCATGGAATTCAATCAACAACTCTACAAAAAGCGCCAGCGCTCCAACGCCATTGGCCTGACCCTGTCACTGGGCGCCATGGCACTGGGCCTGTTCGTGCTGCTCTGGATCCTGAGCGTGCTCCTGTCCAACGGTTTTGCCGCTTTGGACTGGAACATGTTCACTCAGTCCACCCCAGCGCCCGGCTCCGACGGCGGTGGCCTGGCCAACGCCATCGTGGGCAGCCTGCTGATGGTGGGCTTCACCGTGCTGGTGTCCACGCCCATCGGCGTGCTGGCGGGGGTGTACCTGGCCGAATACGGGGACCAGAGCAAGACCGCCGAACTGACCCGCTTTGTGACGGACATCATGCTGTCGGCCCCTTCCATCGTGCTGGGCCTGTTCGTATATGCCATTGCGGTCGCTACCGTGGGCAACTTCTCGGGCTGGGCGGGCAGCCTGGCGCTCTCGCTCATCGCCGTGCCGGTGGTGGTGCGCACCACCGAGAACATGCTGCGCCTGGTGCCCGGCAGCCTGCGCGAAGCGGCCTTTGCCCTGGGTGCGCCGCGCTGGAAGGTCTCGACCATGGTCACCCTGCGCGCTGCTCGCAGCGGCGTGATGACCGGCTTGCTGCTGGCTGTGGCCCGCATCAGTGGCGAGACCGCGCCCTTGCTGTTCACTGCGCTCAACAACCAGTTCTTCAGCACCAACATGAATGCGCCCATGGCCAACCTGCCGGTCGTGATCTTCCAGTTTGCGCTGAGCCCGTACGAGAACTGGGTTCGCCTGGCCTGGGGCGGTGCGCTGCTCATCACGCTGTCGGTGCTGATCCTAAACGTCGTGGCGCGGGTGTTCCTGCGCGAAAAGAATCGCGTGTGATTCCCTTTGCTGATCCGGCCAACGCCAACGCCAACGCCATCGACAAGACTGCCTCCATTTTCAGGAATTGACAATGAACGCCACTGCTACCGCCACTGCCAGCAAGAACGCGCTGGAGCTGCGTAACCTGAGTTTTTTCTACGGCAAGTTCCAGGGCCTGCGCAACGTGAGCCTGGACATCGCCGAGCACAAGGTCACTGCCTTCATCGGCCCCTCGGGCTGTGGCAAGTCCACGCTGCTGCGCACGCTCAACCGCATGTACAGCCTGTATCCCGGCCAGCGCGCCGAGGGCTCCATCAGCTTCTACGGCCAGGACATCCTGGACCCCAAGCAAGACATCAACCTGCTGCGCGCCCGCATCGGCATGGTGTTCCAGAAGCCCACGCCGTTCCCCATGTCCATCTACGACAACATCGCGTTTGGCGTGAAGCTTTACGAGACGCTGAGCAAGAGCGAGATGGACGACCGCGTGGAGTGGGCACTGTCCAAAGCCGCTCTTTGGACTGAGGTGAAGGACAAGCTGCACCAGAGCGGCCTGTCGCTCTCCGGCGGCCAGCAGCAGCGCCTGTGCATTGCGCGCAGCGTGGCGGTGAAGCCTTCGGTGCTGTTGCTCGACGAGCCCACCTCGGCGCTGGACCCTTTGTCCACCGCCAAGATCGAAGAGTTGATCGACGAGCTCAAGCACGACTACACCATTGCGATCGTGACCCACAACATGCAGCAGGCCGCCCGCTGCAGCGACTTCACCGCCTACATGTACCTGGGCGAGATGATCGAGTTCGGTGCGACCGAGCAGATCTTCTTCAAGCCCGAGCGCAAAGAAACCGAAGACTACATCACCGGCCGTTTCGGCTAAGGAGACAGCAGATGCCCGATAAACATCTTTCGTCCCAGTTCGACAGCGAACTCAACAGCGTCTCTGCCCGCGTCATGGAAATGGGCGGCTTGGTGGAGTCGCAGATTCGCCAGGCGGTGTACGCGCTGTCGCAATTCAGCCTGGAGGCCGTGGAAACGGTGGCTTCGATGGAGACCCGCATCAATGCGATGGAGGTCGAGATCGACCAGGAGCTGTCCTCCATCATCGCCCGCCGCCAGCCCACCGCGCGCGACCTGCGCCTGCTGCTGGCCTTCTCCAAGGCCACGGCCAATCTGGAGCGCATGGGCGACGAAGCCAACAAGATGGCGCGCATGGTGCGCTCCATCATCGAAGGCGGCGCCCCGCGCTCGTTGCCATCGAGCGACCTGCGGGTGGCGGCCGAGCTGGCCTCGGGCCAGCTGCGCAAGACGCTGGATGCGTTTGCACGGCTGGACGTGAAGGCGGCGGTCGCCATCCTCAAGGAGGACGACCTCATCGACAAGGAGTTCGACGGCTTCGTGCGCAAGCTCATCACCTACATGATGGAAGACCCCCGCACCATCTCGCCCAGCCTGGACTTGCTGTTCCTCGCCAAGGCCATCGAGCGCATTGGCGACCATTCCAAGAACGTGGCCGAGCTCATCATCTATCTGGTCAAGGGCAAGGACGTGCGCCACACAGCCCTCGACGAGATCGAGTCGGCAGTGCTCTAAGTACGGGGCGCCGAAATCACCATGAGAAAGCTTCCCCGTGTCCTCATCGTGGAGGACGAACCCGCGATTGCCGAACTGATTGCAGTCAACCTGCGCCACAACGGTTTCCAGCCCTTCTGGGCGGAAGACGGCGACAGCGCGCAGCGCGAGCTGGATGCCGTGCTGCCCGATGTGATCCTGCTGGACTGGATGCTGCCAGGGCAGAGCGGTCTGTCGCTGGCACGCAAGTGGCGTGCAGACAGCCGCACCAAGCCCATCCCCATCCTCATGCTCACCGCGCGTGGGGATGAGCCGGACAAGGTGGCCGGGCTGGACGCCGGTGCCGACGACTACATCACCAAGCCCTTTTCCACGCAGGAGCTGCTGGCCCGCATCCGTGCGGTGCTGCGCCGCCGCGCACCCGAGCAGGTGAGCGACAGCGTGAGCATTGGCGAGCTGGTGCTGGATGCTGCGACCTACCGGGTCACCTTCCAGGGTCAGCCCCTGAAGGTCGGGCCCACGGAGTTCAAGTTGCTGCATTTTTTGATGAAGCACGCCGAGCGTGTGCACAGCCGCTCACAGCTGCTCGACAAGGTGTGGGGCGACCATGTCTTCATCGAGGAGCGCACGGTGGACGTGCATGTCAAGCGCCTGCGCGAGGCCCTGGGTGCAGCGTCCGTGATGGTGGAAACGGTGCGCGGCGCGGGCTACCGGCTCACTGCACAACCCCAGGTGCCGCTGTCGGCCTGATGGGGCAGGCGGGCTGCCGCCTGTGAGTGATGCGACGCGCTCGATGGCTGGTGTGCAGCGGGCCACTGCGGTCGGCGTGCATCGGTGGTGGCGATGGATGGATGTGATGGATCAATGGGCGCGCGTGTCGCGCCCCTGGTGTTTCTGAGAAGGCTTAGCAATCCGCATGCTGTGGCGTATTTCGTTTTTCCTGCTGTGGCAGTTGGCGGGTGGTGGCCTGGGGTGGTGGCAAGGCGGGCCCTGGGGCGCCGCACTGGGGGCCGCCATTGCTGCCTGGGCGTGGTTCGTGTGGGACCTGCTGCGGGGCGTGCGGGTGTTGCGCTGGCTGCGCACTGGCGATCTGGCATCGGTGCCCTCCATGCGTGGCATCTGGGGCGAGGCGGCGGACCGTGCGCGGCGTCTGCTGCGCAAGCAGGAGGCGCAGATACGCGACAGCCAGGACCGTTTGCAGGAGATACTGGCCGCCCTGCAGGCCTCCCCCAACGGCGTGGTGCTTCTGGATGCGCAGGGCCGCATCGAATGGTGCAACCAGATGGCAGCCAACCAGTTTGGCTTTGACGCGCAGCGCGACGTCATGCAGTCCATTGGCAATCTGCTGCGCAACCCTGAATTCACGGCTTACTTTGCTGCCAAGGACTTCACCAGCGATGTGGTCCTGGAGGGGCGCCTGAGCACGCCGTCGCGGCCCGTACGCATCTCGGTGCACCTGCACCCCTATGGTGATGGCCGCACGCTGCTGCTGTCACGCGACGTGACGGCGCTGGAGCAGGCCGACGCGATGCGGAGAGACTTTGTGGCCAATGTGTCGCACGAGATCCGCACACCCCTCACGGTGCTCACCGGTTTTGTCGAAACCTTGCAGACCTTGCCGCTGAGCGCCGACGAGCGCTCGCGCTACCTGGGCATGATGGCGCAGCAGGCGCAGCGCATGCAAAGTGTGGTGCAGGACCTGCTCACGCTGTCGCGGCTGGAGGGCAGCCCGCTGCCCGGCATGGCCGAATGGACACCTGTTCAGTCACTGATGCAGCGCTGCGAGGAAGAGGGCCGCGCCCTGTCGGCGCTGCTCACACAGAACCAGCAGCGTCCCCATACGATGCGCTTTCCGGCGGCCGATCTGCTGCGGGCCGAAGGCGAGATTGCGGGTGTGCCTGCCGAACTCCAAAGCGCCTTGTCCAACCTCGTCAACAACGCGGTGCGCTACACACCCGGCGGTGGTTCCATCGAGGTGCAGTGGCTGCGCAAGGAGGATGGCAGTGCCGTGTTCTCCGTGCATGACACCGGTCCCGGCATTGCGCCCGAGCACATCCCGCGCCTGACAGAGCGCTTTTACCGGGTGGACCGCAGCCGTTCGCGCGAGACCGGGGGCACCGGCCTGGGCCTGGCCATCGTCAAGCATGTGCTGCAGCGCCATGGCGCCACGCTGGACATCGCGAGCACGCTGGGCAAGGGCTCGGTGTTTTCGGTCACTTTCCCGGCCAACCGTTTGCGGGGTTTTTCCTTGCCGGGTTGATGGCTCGCCAGAGCATGGCGACGAACAGCAGTGCGGTGACTGCGAGCGCCGCCGCGCTGGCCGCCCAGAAGGGAGTGGGCGAAGCAACACCCGACCAAGGCCCGCTGCCCCCATAAGCCAGCCAGTAGCCGCCCGCCAGGCCAGCCCCCCACAGCAGCGCGCAGTACACCACCAGTGGCGCCAGCGTGATGCGGTAGCAGCGCAGCACAAACACGCACAGCGTCTGCACCGCATCGGCAGCGTGGTACGCCGCCACCCAGACCAGCACCGTGCCGGCCACGGCTGCCACGCTGGCGTTGTCGGTGTAGATCTGGCTGATCGAGTGTCTTGCTATCAATAATATAGCTGCCAAGGCAATACCCACTAGCGCAGCGAGCGAAAAACCCATCAAAACCACCTGACGGGCTCGCTGGGGCTGCTGCGCGCCCAGCCAGTAGCTCACCCGTGCGCTGGTGGCGATGGACAGCGACAGCGGCACCATGTAGAGCACGGCAGCCATGTTGGCGGCGATCTGGTGGGCGGCGGCCGAGGTGGTGCCCTGGCGCGCGATGAACAAGGCCATCAGGGTGAAGGAGGTCACCTCCACCATCACGGCCAAGCCTGCCGGAATCCCGAGTCTGGCAAAGCCTGCAATGGTGGGCCAGTGCGGGGGCTCCATGCGGCGCCACAGCCCCAGGGGGGCATAGATGTCCTGCGTGCGCAGCAGCCACACAGCCAGCGCCAGCATGCTGCAGTTGACGACCAGCGTTGCCCAGGCGCAGCCCACCACCCCCTGTGCAGGCAGGCCCCCGCCGCCAAAGGTGAACCACACCGACAGCGGCAGCTTGATCAACAGCGAGCCCACCTGTAGCCAGGTGACCAGACGCGGATGGCCCAGGGCCTGGTTGAGGGTGCTGTAGATGCGAAACAGCAGGGCGGGCGGGAGTGCCAGTGCCAGCACAGCCAGGTAGTTTTCTACCTGCGGGCGAAGCGCAGGGGGGACCTCCGTCCAGCGCAGCAGCGCGCCTGGCGATAGCAGCACCGCCATGCCCACCACTGAAGCAGCAGCGCACAGGTACAAGGCCTGTCGCAGTGATCGGCCTACGGCCTCAGGCTGTTGCGCGCCGCGCTGTTCGGCCCACACGGGGAGGAGTGCCTGCAGCACGCCGATCAGTGCGACGTACACACTGATGAAGATGGCCGACCCCACGGACAGCGCGGCCAGCGACGATTCGCTGTAGCGCCCCGCCACGATGGTGTCCGTCACCCCGAAGGCCATGACCGCCAATTGCCCCGCCAGCACGGTCACGGCGTGCCGGGTGATGGTGGACAGCTCCGACATCAGCGGGCCGGGGCCGCACGGCGGAACAGCAGCAGGTTCTCGTTCTTGTCGGTGGGGCGGGGCAGGGTGGCCCGGGCTTCCCACAGCTCAGCGCGGACCATGCGCTCGGACGCGGGCCAGGAGGCGCTGTCCACCAGCAGCCACTGGCATTCATCCTGCAGGCCCGCGCGCTGCAGCGACAGCTGTCCATGGAACTGCAGAGCCGCCACCTGAGCGCGGTTCAGCCCGACGGTCTGAATGCACCCGGGCTCCGGCCCCAGGGCTGCCACCACACTGCGCACCTGCGGACCATAGCTGCGTGCGTAGTCCAGCAGGGGCAGCCAGAGGGTCATCAGCAAAAGCCAGCCCAGGGCAGCACCACCTGCGGGCAGCACCAGGCTCTTCCAGATGGGGGCCCGGTTGCGGGATGCGCGCCACCACGCCAGACCACACCAACCCACGGTGGCCGCCACGGCCACCAGCAAAGCCAGTGCAGAAAACTGCGGCACGAACCCGGGCGCCAGCTTGGCCACGTTGGCGGCAGGTTTGGCAGGCACCCCGGTCTGCATGGCAATCCAGATCACCCAGATCGCGAGGGCCGATGCGGTGAAGAACAGCAGCGTGAACCAGTCGATCAAGGCCCCCACGCTGCGGCGCAGCGTAGGCAGGGCAAAGGCTGCCAGCGCAGCCAGGGCGGGCAGGCCCAGCAGCAATGCCCGGTCGGCCGGCTGGGTGGTGATGGTGGCGCCAATCGACACCAGAGTGAACCACAGGGGCAGCAGCAGGTGCCGTTGGCCAGGGCGGCTGAAGATCTGCTGGCGCCAGCGCCACAAGGTCCACAGTGCCAGTGGCCAGGCCGGCCAGCCAAACCACAGCAGCAGGCGCGCCAGACTCAGCCAGTCCTTGCCACCACCATCGAACCCCACAACACGCCAGCGCCAAAGGTCCAGACCCTGGGCCAGGGCAGCAGCCGCCAGTGTGGCTGCCGCCAGCACGGCGGCCCAGCGCCAGCGGCGGTCGGTGTTGCCAGCGGGCGCAAACAGTGCCAGCAACGCGCCACCCATGCCCAATAAGGCCGTAAGGGCGGGGGCTCCGGACAGCGTGAGCCCGGCCATGCCCAGTACCAGGGCCACGGCGGGCGCCACGGTACGGTGGGGCATGGCGGCCACCGCAAAAAACAGCAAAGCGGTGCAGCCAAGCTGAGCCAGATAGCTCGTGACCTCATGCGAGAGCTGCGCCAGGCCCAGGCAGGCGATCAGCGCCAGCAAGGCGCCATCGGCAATCGCGCGCGCATAGTCGAGGGGAGAGGCCTCACCCCCAAAGGCAAATGCGACCGGTTGGGCGCCTGGGCTGCGGGCCAGGTAGTACACGCCATACCAAGTGGCCATCAGGGTGATGACCAGGAGCGCGATGAACGGTATGCGGGCCGCCATCTCCGGCGACAGCCAGGCCGGTGCCATCTGCACAGCCCAGGCCCCCAGCCAGTAGGGCAGCAGCCCTTCGGTTTCGGGGGGCATGCCACCGAGCAGCGGACTGAGCCAGGGAGTGCGTCCCTGGGCGAGCTCCAGCATGTAGCCAAAAGCGGTGACGTCTGCGTTCTTCCACGGATCCCGGCCCACAAAGCCGGGCACTACGTAGGCAATGCACAGCAGCAGCAGCGCCCAGCGGGGCAGTGGGCTGACGGCGTTCTGGGTAACGATGGCGGGGGTGGGTGGAGTCACGCGGCAGTGGGCGGCTGGGCAAAGGAGCCACCGAGAATAAAGGCAAAACCCATGAAAAAAGGCAGCCCGGTTGCCCGGGCTGCCTTTTTGGCGGGATCGCAGGGGCGAATTACTTCGCTGCGGTCTTGCCGAAACGGTTGCGGAAGCGCTCCACGCGGCCACCCATGTTGTCCACGGACTTTTGCGTGCCGGTGTAGAAGGGGTGCGATTCAGAAGAGGTATCCAGCTTGAACAGCGGGTATTCCTTGCCTTCGTGGGTTTCGGTTTCCTTGGTGTTCACGCACGAGCGGGTCACGAACTTGAAACCGTTGGACAGGTCCACGAACAGAACTTCGCGGTAGTTGGGGTGAATGCCTTCTTTCATGATCTTCCTTTGAGTCAACTGCGGGAGCCGCACCGGCCAGTCCGATGTACTTTCCGCAAGAAAAAGCCCTCTATTATTGCACAGGCTGAGAATTAGCCCCCGCGACGCATCATGTCGAAGAAGTCCACATTGGTCTTGGTGGCCTTCATGTTCTTGATCATGAGCTCCATGGACTCGATTTCGTCCATGTTGTACATGAACTGGCGAAGGATGCGGGTCTTTTGCAGGATCTCGGGGGCCAGAAGCAGTTCTTCGCGGCGGGTGCCGCTCTTGTTGAGCTCGATGGCAGGGAACACGCGCTTTTCGTACAGGCGGCGGTTCAGGTGGATTTCGCAGTTGCCCGTGCCCTTGAATTCTTCAAAGATCACTTCATCCATGCGGCTGCCGGTATCGACCAGCGCCGTGGCGATGATGGTGAGCGAGCCACCTTCCTCGACCTTGCGCGCGGCGCCAAAGAAGCGCTTGGGGCGCTGGAGTGCGGCGGCATCCACACCACCGGACAGCACCTTGCCGCTCGACGGCACCACGTTGTTGTAGGCGCGGGCCAGACGGGTGATGGAGTCCAGCAGGATCACCACGTCCTTCTTGAGCTCGACCAGACGCTTGGCGCGCTCGATCACCATCTCGGCCACGTGCACGTGGCGGGCGGCGGGCTCGTCGAAGGTGGAGGCGATGATCTCGCCCTTGACCGTGCGCTGCATTTCGGTCACTTCTTCAGGGCGCTCGTCCACCAGCAGCACCATCAGGTGCACGTCGGGGTTGTTGGCCGTAATGGCGTGGGCGATGTGCTGCATCATCACCGTCTTGCCGCTCTTGGGCGGTGCCACGATTAGCGCACGCTGGCCGCGGCCAATGGGCGCGATGATGTCGATGATGCGGCCGGTGATGTTCTCTTCGCTTTTGACGTCGCGCTCCAGTCGCATCTGCTCCTTGGGGAACAGGGGCGTCAGGTTCTCGAACATCACCTTGTGCTTGTTCTGCTCTGGTGGGCCGTCGTTGACCTTGTCGAGCTTGGTCAGTGCAAAGTAGCGCTCGCCGTCCTTGGGCGTGCGCACTTCGCCTTCGATCATGTCGCCGGTGTGCAGGTTGAAGCGACGCACCTGGCTGGGGCTGATGTAAATATCGTCCGTACTGGCGGTGAAGCTGGTGTCCGGGCTGCGCAGAAAGCCGAAGCCATCAGGCAGGATTTCCAGCACGCCGTCTGCAAACACCTGCTCACCCGCCTTGGCGCGCTTCTTGATGATGGCAAACATCAACTCCTGCTTGCGCATGCGGCCCGTGTTTTCGATTTCGAGTTCTTCGGCCTGCTTCAGGACTTCAGACACGTGCAGTGCCTTGAGTTCGTTTAAGTGCATGGATTGACTCCTTGGCGGAGCTGGTATGAATCTTGGGGGAGGTGGGCTGATGCCGAATGGGCTGCTGTTTGCAGGTCCGGCTCGCCAGGGATCTTGGTCCGGCTGCCAATGCATGCAGCCCGGTGATCTGTGGGAATTATGACAGGAAAAAATGCGGGGGCCTCAGGGGCGCAAGGTGTGAGGTTGCGCAACTGCCAGCCTGTTGTTTCCCCGCAGGTCTATCGCTTAACAAAAAAGCCCCATCGGCAGTCGTACCGAGGGGGCTTGGGGCAGTGGGTCAGGCCAGTTGTTGGTCGATGAAGGCGGTCAACTGGGCCTTGCTCATCGCGCCGACCTTGGTGGCTGCCAGTTGGCCATCCTTGAACAGCATCAGGGTGGGGATGCCGCGGATGCCGAACTTGGCGGGGATTTCGCGGTTCTCGTCCACGTTCATCTTGGCGATCTGCAGCTTGCCTTGGTAGGTGCCTGCGACTTCGTCCAGGATGGGAGCAATCATCTTGCAGGGGCCGCACCACTCAGCCCAGTAGTCCACCAGCACGGCGGAGCCCGGTTGGAGCACGTCGGCTTCAAAGCTGGCGTCGGAGACATGTTTGATGAGTTCGCTGGCCATGGCGGAATTCCTTGATTTTGGGCGGGTTGCGACCGGTGTACGTTTAAAGTCTGGGCATTGTGACAGAAACCAATCCCACGTTCACCGGTGTGGCCGGGTCTTGCGACGCTATGACAGTCATAGCGAAAAGCGATCAAACCAGTGGATTTGCGGCCGCAAGCACCGCCCTGTGGCAACGCGCACTGGCCCGGGTGGCCGCGCATGCCCAAGCCCATGGTGCCCATTTGGCGCGTACGGTGGTGCTGGTGCCCTACGCCCAGCTCATGCCCTGGGCGCAGCGCCATTGGGTTCAGCAGTTCCCGCAGAGCTTTGCACCACGTTTTGAAACCACTCGCAACTGGGCTCGCCAGCTGCAAGCTTTCGAGCCCACGGGCGACGACCTGGCGGGCGACGTTGCGCGCGACACGCTCATGGCCCGCACCTTGCTCGACCGTGTGGGGCAGGGCGGGCAGCGCGAGGTGCTGGCCACGCCACTGCAGGAGGCTGCAGCCCAATTGGCCCCGGTGATTGCTGCCGTGCCCCCAGCCCTACGCGCTGCCTGGGGTGACGAGGCACGGAAGCTGCTGGCCACGCCGGAAGAAGGTACCGCCCTGCATTACGAGGCCTTGGTGGCTCGCTTGGCGCTGGAATGGGCACTGGCATCGCGCTACGCGACCGATGTGCTGTTTGAGCCCGGCGTTCGCGGGGCGGTGGATGCGCTGGTGGTGCTGGAGGGATTTCAGTCTGACACACTGACCCGGGCCCTGCAGGCGCATTGGGGTGAGCAAGGTGTGTGCATTGCGCTCCCCGCGTTGGTCGGTGATGCGGGTTCAACATCGCAGTGGGCCCTGCACGCCGCAACGGACGCCGAAGACGAGGCCCACCGTGCTGCGGCCTGTGTGCTGCGTCATGTCGAGCAGGGTCGGGTGCCCGTGGCCCTCGCGGCCACTGACCGCGCACTGATCCGCCGTGTCCTGGCCCACCTGGACAGCAGTGGCGTATTGGTGCGCGACGAAAGCGGCTGGATTCTGTCCACCACGCGCGCCGCTTCACGGGTCATGGCCGTGCTGCAGGCCGCTGCGTGGAATGCCTCTTCCAACGAGGTGCTGGACTGGGTCAAACACACCCCAGCGCTGATGCCTGGCGAGGTCAATCGCCTGGAGCAATGGCTGCGCAAAGGTGTGGTGCAGCACTGGAGCGCCGCCGCCCAGCTGGGTTTGATGGGCGACGTGGGTGCGCAGCCCCACTTGGCCCGCACCGTGGCCACCGTAGAAGCATGGCGCAGCACCCTGCGCGCTGCACGGCCGCTGGCGCAGTGGCTACCCGCTTTGCGCACGGTGCTGGAGCAGGCCGGCCAATGGCAGGGTCTCCAGGCCGACCCTGCTGGCATGCGGGTGCTGGCCGCTCTGCGCCTGCAGGACGGTCAGCAGTCAGAGCTGGACGGCTGGGGCGACAGTGCGGGCCGCCGCATGACACTGGCCGAATTCACCCGTTGGGCCAAAGACGTGCTGGAGGCCGGGCGCTATGTGGCCGCGCAGGCGGCTGGTGCCCCCGTGGTGGTGGTGCCTATGCCGCAACTGCTGGGCCGCCCTTTCGCCGCCGCCGTGTTGCCGGGTTGCGACGAAAAGCGCCTGCAACCTGCTCCCGAACCCGCTGGCGACTGGACACAGGCCCAGCGCGAGGCATGGGGCCTGCCTACGCGCCAGTCGCTGGAGGCTGCCCAGCGTGCCGCCTGGGCCCATGCCCTGCGCACGCCGGTGGTGGATGTGCTGTGGCGCACCGGTGACGAAGGCGGTGAGCCCCTGCTGGCCAGCGCGCTGGTGCTCGCCCTGCAGCTGCATGGTGCCGCCCTGCCGGGAGCCGATGAGCGCGGTGCGCGCGAGGTGGTCGCCACTCCCACGCTACGCCCCTTGCCCGTGGGCCAGGCGCTGCCGGTGACCCACCTGTCATCCACGGCGTATTCCGATTTGCGCCACTGTCCTTACCGCTTCTTTGCCCAGCGCCAACTGGGCCTGCGCGAGGCCGACGAGCTGGATGCCGAAGTGGACAAGCGGGACTTTGGCACCTGGCTGCACGCGGTACTGCAGCATTTTCATGAAGCCTTGCTGGCGGAGCCGACCGATGGTCTGGATGAGCGCCGCGTGCGCATGGACGCCGCCGCCGAGGCCGTCACCCGCGAGCAGCGTTTGCGGGACGGCGACTTTCTGCCCTTTGCCGCGGGCTGGACGCAACTGCGCGACGGCTACCTGCAATGGCTGGCAGGGCATGAGCAACAGGGCGCCACCTTCCGCCAGGCCGAGTTCAAGGCCCGTCAGCCGCTGGGCGATCTGGAACTCATCGGCACCATCGACCGCATCGATGGGGTCTCGTCCACCGGCGAGCCTGCGGTACTGGTGATTGACTACAAGACCGAAAGCGACAGCGTGACCCGCCAGCGCATCAAGTCCGGTGCGGAGGACACCCAACTTGCTTTTTACGCAGCCTTGTTGAGCCACGACACCCTGCGAGCGGCTTATGTCAATGTAGGCGAGCGCGGCGAGACACAGCTGCACGAACAAGACGAGGTGGTGCACCTGCGCGATGTGCTCATCGAAGGCATCCAGCACGACATGGCCCGCATCGCCGCCGGCGCGCCGCTGCCCGCGCTGGGCGAGGGATCGGTGTGCGAGTTCTGCGCCGTGCGCGGCCTGTGCCGCAAAGACTACTGGGCGGACGCTGAACAGGCGTTGCCCGCGCAGGAGACGCCATGACCGAGAGCCATTCCCCACCCGCCCAGGCCGCTTACGAACACAACGGCCGCCCCGTATCGCGCGAGGCCTTCTACGCCATCGCCTGCGACCCTGCTCGCAGCGTGGCGGTGGAGGCCTGCGCCGGTGCGGGCAAGACCTGGATGCTGGTCTCGCGCATGCTGCGGGCGCTGCTCGACGGCTGCGCGCCGCACGAGATCCTGGCCATCACCTTCACCAAGAAGGCGGCCGGTGAAATGCGCCAGCGTTTGCAGGAGTGGCTGGAGCAGTTCAGCCACAAGCCGCTGGAGGAACTCACGGCCGAGCTGGTTGCAAGGGGAATCAGCCCCCAAGGTGCACTGGACAAGCGCGAGGCGCTGCAAAATCTATACCGCCAGCTGCTCACTGCAGGCCGCCCGGTGCAGATCCGCACCTTCCACAGCTGGTTTGCCGCGCTGCTGGGCACGGCGCCGCTGGCGCTGCTGCAACAACAAGGCCTGCCCGCGCACTTTGAGCTGCTCGAAGACGATGCCGAGGCGGTGCGCGAGGTGTGGCCCCCGTTCTTGCAGACTGTGGCTGAGAGCGCCAGCCTGCGTGCCGACTACGAAGCCGTGGTGGCCCGCCATGGCCGCTCGCAAACGCACAAGGCCCTGGCAGCGGCGCTGGCCAAGCGGGTGGAGTTCGATCTGGCGGACGAGGCGGGCGTGGTCGATGCCTCGGTGCCGCCGTTCCAGCAGGCCTACCCCGAACTGGCCGCGTTGGCCGAGCCCGCCGATGCTTTGCAGACCGACGCTGCTCTTCAGCGCTGGCGCAGCCGCGCCAGCGCGCTGGGCGCAGAGGCCAACAAGACCCCCCAAAAGGCGGCCGACGCCATCATCGACGCGCTGGCCTGCGCCGACCTGAACCAGCGCCTGGACCAATTGCGCCGTGCGATGTTCGTGGCCAAGGAAGACCGCCTGTCCAAGAACCTCGAGAAGTTCCCCGCCGCGCAAGAAGCCGAGCCCGAGCTGCAGCGCCTGCTCACCGCACGCCTCCAGCACGAGGCCTGGCAGCACCAGCAGCGCATGGCCCGGCTGGCGCGTTGCCTGATTGCGCAGTTTGTGGCCGTCAAGCAGCAGCACGGCTGGGTGGACATGAACGATGTGGAGCGCACCGCCCTGGTCATGCTGGCGGACCCGGTGCTGTCGGGCTGGGTGCAGGAGCGGCTCGATGCCCGCATTCGCCACCTGCTGGTCGATGAGTTTCAGGACACCAACCCGCTGCAGTGGCAGGCGCTGCATGCGTGGCTGTCGGGCTACGCGGGCTCGGGCGGTGGCTCGGCCGCACCCAGCGTGTTCATCGTGGGTGACCCCAAGCAGAGCATCTACCGCTTTCGCCGCGCTGAGCCGCAGGTGTTCATCGCCGCGCAGGCCTTTGTGCGCGATGGGCTGGGCGGCGATCTGCTCAGCTGCGACCACACACGCCGCAACGCGCGGGGCGTCATCGGCGCCGTCAACGCCGTGATGGGCGAGGCCCAGGCGCAGCACGAAACGAGTGGTTTTCGTGACCACACCACCGAATCCAAACACCCTGGCCAGTTGCTGCGCCTGCCCGCCATCACCGATGCGGACGACGACAGCCAAGGCGCAGCCCGCGACGCCCTGGCCTGGCGCGACAGCCTGACCGAACCCCGGCACGAGGCCGAAGAAACCCAGCGCATGCGCGAATGCACCCAGGCCGCCGCCTGGGTGGCCGCGCAGATCGCCAGCGGCACGCCGCCCAAAGAGGTGCTGGTGCTGGCCCGCAAGCGCGACCGCCTGGCCAGCATGCAAGACGCCCTGCGCGCCCTGCACCTGCCCTGTGTGCAGCCCGAAAAGGCCGACCTGTTTGACGCGCCCGAGGTGCAGGACATGGTGGCGCTGCTCGACGCGCTGGTGTCGCCCACACACGACCTGTCTTTGGCCCGCGCGCTCAAGTCACCCCTGTTTGGCCTGGGTGACGACGCGCTGGTCGCGCTGGCGTTGTTGCGCCGCCAGCCGGAACACGCGGGCTGCAGCTGGTTTGATTTGCTATTGAAAAGTGAGCTGCTAGCGCATGAATATCAGGCGCTTGGAGCTGTTTTGGCCCAATATCAGACGTGGGTGGGTACTTTGCCGCCCCACGACGCGCTGCACACCATTTACGAACACGGTGACGTGCTGGCCCGCTTTGCTGCCGCAGCACCGGTCACCCAGCGCCAGTCGGTGCAGGCCAATCTGCGCGCACTGCTGGCGGCATCGCTGCAGCACGACGGGGGGCGCTACCTCACGCCCTATGCCTTTGTGCGGGCCATGAAAAAGGGCGGTGTGCGCGCCCCAGGCCGGGCGGATGCGCAGGCCATCCGCTTGCTGACGGTGCACGGTGCCAAGGGGCTGGAGGCCGATTGTGTGCTGCTGCTCGATACCGACACCCGTCCACAAAAGGCCGAGACCATGGGCGTGCTGGTGGACTGGCCTGGCGAGCAGGCGGTGCCGTCTGCCTTCGTCTTTTTGGCCAGCGAATCGAACCCGCCACCCAGCGCAGTGGATGCGCTCGCCGCCGAGCAGCAGGCCCGCAGCCGCGAGGAACTGAACATGCTCTACGTGGCCATGACGCGTGCCAAGCATTGCCTGGCCCTGTCGTCCGTGCAGCCCGGTAACTCAGCCCCCGGCAGTTGGTGGAATCGGCTTGCTCCCTTGGTCACTGAAGTGGACACGCAGGCGTTGACCCCCGCAGAACATGCCGTGGCGGCCGTAGCGCCCGCGCAGACCTTCACCATTCCCTGCCTGCCCGTGCTGCCCGAGGCGCTGCAAAGCGCGCGCGTACAAACCGATGCAGGATTGCCGGGCGACAGCCCTGTGGCCATGCCGGGCGACGGAGAATCCACCCCCTTGTCGCGGCAGGGCGATGCCATGCACCAGCTGCTGGAGCAAGCCGGCGTGGCTGGTGCCCCACTGGCCGACTTGCGCGTCCAGGGTTGGGCTGCCGCGCGCATTGCCCGCCTGGCTCTGGACCACGACATTGCCCCCGCTGCCGCCGCGTTGGCTGCCCGCATGGCGCAGGCCATTCTGGCGGGCGAGGGGGCCTGGGCGTGGGACGCTGCCCTGGTGCAGACCGCCATCAACGAAGCCCCGCTGCACTACCAGGGGCAGAGCCTGCGCATCGACCGCTTGGTGCAGCGCCGCGCGGCACACGCCGGCGATGCAGAGGCCGGCTGGTGGGTGCTGGATTACAAAAGCGCCACCCAACCCCAGCGCCAGCAGGCACTGGTGGCCCAGTTGCAGCGTTACCGCGAAGCCGTACAGGCCCTGATGCCGGGCGAGGTGGTGCATGCCGCCTTTCTCACGGGCGATGGGCGGTTGGTAATGGTGGGCGATGCGCCGGGCTCAGCAGGGGCATCGGCGGCCCAGGCCTCCGCGGTGGGGCATACTCGCCCGCCCGTTGCCCCCATTGCGCCGGTTGCTCCAGCACAACCAGAGCGCGCGCCCACCGCGCCAGGCCCTGCGGATTCTCCGCAAGGCTCCCTGTTCTGACGTGCCGCCCCCGCGACGCGCTCCTTTATTCAGCAAGGCCCTTACGTGTCCCACCCCCTTCCTCCTTCCGATACATCCCCTGCACTTGCCCATTCTGCGGAGGCTTTGCAGTGCGACGTGGCCGTCGTCGGCGGTGGTCCGGCGGGTCTCATGGCCGCAGAGGTGTTGGCCCAGGCGGGGGTGGCCGTGCACGTGTTTGACGCCATGCCTTCGGTGGGCCGCAAGTTTCTGCTCGCGGGCAAGGGCGGGCTCAACCTCACGCATTCCGAGCCGCACGCGCCTTTTGTGAGTCGCTATGCCGGGCGCGAACCACAGATTGAGCCTCTGATTCAGGCTTTTGGCGGCCCCGAGATGCGCGCTTGGGCGCAAGGGCTGGGGGTGGAGAGCTTTGTGGGCACTTCGGGCCGCGTGTTCCCCACCGACATGAAGGCCGCGCCGCTGCTGCGCGCCTGGCTGCAGCGCCTGCGCGGGCAAGGGGTTCTGTTCCACATGCGCCACCGCTGGCTGGGCTGGGCCGAGGAGGGGGTGCTGCGCTTTGCCGCACCGGCAGGCGAGGTGCGGGCGGCCGCCAAGGCGGTGGTGCTGGCGCTGGGCGGCGGCAGCTGGGCACGCCTGGGGTCTGATGGTGCCTGGGTGCCGCTGCTGGCGCAGCGCGGCGTGGTTGTGGCTCCGCTGCGCCCGTCCAACTGCGGCTTTGATGTGCTGCGTGCAGACGCACCTGCGGGCGAGACGCGCCGCGCCTTTCTGCAGGAGCTGCTGGGCCGCACGCCTGCGCCCACCGTGGGCTGGACGCCGCATTTTGCCGAGAAGTTTGTGGGCCAGCCCTTCAAGACCGTGGCGCTCAGCTTTACCGACAGCCGGGGCCACAGCTTCAGTCGTCGGGGCGAGTTTGTGGTCACGGCCACAGGGGTGGAGGGCAGCCTGGTCTATGCCGCCTCGCACCTGCTGCGCGACGAGGTGGAGGCCCATGGCCACGCCACGTTCCACCTCGACCTGCTGCCCGACCATGCGCCTGAGCGCGTGCTGGTGGAAGTGCGCCACCCGCGCGGTTCCCGGTCGCTCTCCAGCCACCTCAAGAGCCGCCTGGGCCTGGATGGCATCAAGGCGGGCATCCTGTACGAACACCTGGGCAAGGACGGAATGAACGACCCCGTGGCACTGGCCCATGCCGTCAAAGCCTTGCCCATCACCGTGGTGGCCACGCGCCCGCTGGACGAGGCCATCAGCACGGCGGGCGGTGTGGCCTTTGAAGCGATGGACGCACACCTCATGGCGACGGCGTTACCAGGTGTGTTCTGCGCGGGAGAAATGCTGGACTGGGAGGCGCCCACCGGGGGCTATCTGCTGACCGCCAGCATGGCCAGCGGCCGTGTAGCGGGCGAGGGGGCGCTGCGCTGGCTGGGGCAGTCCGCAGGGGCTTGAGTGGGCGTGAGGCGCCCGGCGCGCTGAGGAAATACTGGAGAGAGGGAAGTTTTTGCGCGACCGCGCAAAAAGAAAGAAGAAGTTGACGAGCCTTACCCCCGGCACTGACTCCACAGTTAGGGCTGCTTGGTTCCCCACCTGACCCGGTTGGCCGCTTCACCATGCGAGGAGGCCCGTCACCGCTGATTGTACGTCGGATGGAGGCCCTGATTTTTCAGTGGCTGTTTTGTTTGCCCTGGTGGCGCCAGGGGCGCATGGCCCAGCCCGTAGAATCGACCGCATGTCCTACCTCGTGCTCGCCCGCAAGTACCGTCCCCGCAATTTCACCGAGATGGTGGGGCAGGAACATGTGGTCCAGGCCTTGTCGAATGCGCTGACCCAGCAGCGCCTGCACCACGCCTACCTGTTTACCGGTACGCGCGGCGTGGGCAAGACCACGGTGTCGCGCATTCTGGCCAAGTCGCTCAACTGCCAGGGTGCGGACGGCACTGGCGGCATCACCGCTACGCCCTGCGGCGTGTGCCAGGCCTGCACCGACATCGACAGCGGCCGCTTTGTGGACTACACCGAGCTGGACGCGGCCTCCAACCGGGGCGTGGACGAAGTGCAAAGCCTGCTGGAGCAGGCGGTCTACAAGCCGGTGCAGGGGCGCTTCAAGGTCTTCATGATCGACGAAGTGCACATGCTGACCAACACGGCGTTCAACGCCATGCTCAAGACGCTGGAAGAGCCGCCTGAGTACCTCAAGTTTGTGCTGGCCACGACCGACCCGCAGAAGGTGCCGGTCACGGTGCTGAGCCGTTGCCTGCAGTTCAACCTGCGCCCCATGGCGCCTGAAACCGTCCTCTCGCACCTTACGCAGGTGCTGGCGACCGAGAACGTGCCTGCCGAGCCCCAGGCGCTACGCTTGCTCTCACGCGCTGCGCGGGGCTCCATGCGCGATGCACTGTCGCTGACCGACCAGGCCATTGCCTTTGGCAGCGGCCAGCTGCAGGAAGCCGGTGTGCGCCAGATGCTGGGTGCGGTGGACCGCTCCTATGTGTTCCGGCTCATCGAAGCGCTCGCCCAGGGTGACGGGAAAACCGTGGTGGAGACCTCGGATACGCTGCGCATGAACGGGCTGTCTGCCGCTTCCACGCTCGAAGAGATGAGTGCCGTGCTGCAGCGCATGGCCGTGTTCCAGGCCGTGCCCCAGATGGCCGGTGCCGTGGACGCAGACGACCCCGAGGCTGCTGAAACAGCCCGCCTGTCTGCACTGATGCCCGCCGATGAAACGCAGTTGCTCTACAGCCTGTGCCTGCACGGGCGCGGCGAGTTGGGCCTGGCGCCCGACGAGTATGCGGCACTCACCATGGTGCTGCTGCGTCTGCTGGCCTTCAAGCCTGCCAGCGGCATCGGTGAATCGGCTGAAAAAAAAACTCTGACGCGGGCTGAAACGCCCCCCTCAGGCGCTATTGCATCAACTGCTGCAGCCCCTGCTGCAGTGGTGGCCACGCCAGGGCCTGTGGGGGGGGCAGCGGTGAAGCGCCCCCAGGCCCTGCCTGTACCGTCGGCGCCCGCAGCTCCGGTGCGTGCTGCCCAGCAAGTCCCGTCTGCGGCCCCCGCGCCTGCAGTCCCGGCCCCCGTTCCGGCAGTGGCTGCAGGCACCGCACCTTCTGGCGCCGGAGACCATTCTTCAGAGTCGTTCAACGATTCTGAGCCACCCCCATGGCCAGGTTCTGACGAGCCAGGTACTGTGACCACTGCGGCTGCGCTCGCTGCCACGGCGTTGCCGGTACGCACCACCGAGAGGTTTGAGCAAAATCCCGGTGTAGCGCAATCATTCAAAGCACACAATGCTCCTGAATATGTAGCAATCCCGGTGCGTGAGTCCCCCGAGCCCGGCGAGCGGTTGCAGCCGCTTCCACTGTCTGCACCGACCCCGGTATCTGCCCGCTACACCCCCACCGAAGAGGGGGACGTCTGGCATGCCACGGTGCAGCAACTGATGGCGGCGGAGGCCATCACGGCGCTGGTGCGTGAACTGGCCCTGCAGTCGCAGCTGGTGGCGCGCGACGGTGGTCACTGGCTGTTGCGCGTCGAGCGCGAATCGCTCAACCAGCCCACGGCGCGCGAGCGCCTGCGTGCGGCCCTTGAAGCTGCGGGCCATGCGACCCAGATCAGCGTGGAAGTGGGCGTGGTCATCGACAGCCCCGCCCGTCGCAACGCCGCCGCCGCCGCCGAGCGCCAACGCCGCGCGGAAGAAATCGTGCACAACGATCCCTTCGTGCAATCGCTGATGCGTGACTACGGCGCGAGAATCGTGCCGGGCAGTATCAAACCTGCATGACGGACAACCTCTGTTACTCATTTCACTAGAAACTGAAAAGGAAACCACACCATGTTCAACAAAGGACAACTCGCCGGCCTCATGAAGCAAGCCCAGGCGATGCAGGACAACCTCAAGAAGGCCCAGGACGAACTGGCTTTCATCGAGGTGGAGGGTGAATCGGGCGCGGGTCTGGTGAAGGTGGTCATGACCTGCAAGCACGACGTCAAGCGCATCACCATCGACCCGAGCCTGCTGGCCGAGGACAAGGACATGCTGGAAGACCTGGTGGCGGCTGCGTTCAATGCGGCGGTGCGCAAGGCGGAGGAGACATCTTCGGAGAAGATGGGCAAGCTGACGCAAGGTATGCCTGGCCTCCCCGGCGGTATGAAGTTCCCTTTCTGAGGGTTGGCTACCGAGCGGGCCATCTGCGTCGTTGGGCGGTGCTCGCCATCCTCACGTACTTCAAGTACGTTCCGGTGGCTGTGCTCCGTCCGCCTAGCAGCTGATCCCGCTCGCTACGCCCTTGAGGGTGGGTGCCAAGGCAGGGGTAAATTCCCGTTGTTTTCCCGCATCCGTTTGGGCTTGGCCTGTTGAGCCTCGCTCCACTGCTTCGTACGACCTTACGCGCCTTATCTCCAGCCTTTCCATGTCCACCACCAACTCCCTCGACGTTCTGATCCAGGCGCTGCGCCGGTTGCCGGGGGTGGGGGTGAAGTCTGCGCAGCGCATGGCGTTCCATCTGTTGCAGCACGATCGCGAAGGGGCGCTGACCCTGTCGCGGGCGCTCTCGGAAGCGGTGGGCACGGTGCACCACTGTGCACGTTGTCATACGTTCACCGAGGCTGAGGTGTGCAGCACCTGCCTGGACCCGGACCGCGATGCCACGCGGCTGTGCGTGGTCGAAACACCCGCTGACCAGTCTGCGCTGGAGCGCACGGGGGCCTTCAAGGGGTTGTACTTCGTGTTGATGGGGCGGCTCAGCCCGCTCGATGGTGTCGGTCCCAAGGAGATCGGCCTGCACAAGCTCATGGAGCGCGCAACGGATGGCGCCGTTCAGGAGGTGATCCTGGCCACCAACTTCAATGCCGAGGGGGAGGCGACTGCGCATGTGATCAGCGAGGCGCTGAAGAGCCGTGGGTTGCATGTCACGCGGCTCGCGCGCGGCGTGCCTGTCGGCAGTGAGCTGGAGTACGTGGACCTGGGAACGATCGCGCATGCGCTGGTGGATCGCCGGTGACGCCAAGGCGCCTGCCAGCCCGTCGTCCCGACAATGTCTGCGGCTAAAATACTCTCAATTTAATAGCTACCAGCGCCTGTATTTGCTGCGCTGTTGCCCTCAAAAGCCTCGAAAATGAATACCACCTTGCACGTCGCGCGGTTCACCGTGGCCTATTGGTGCGTGCTGTTCGCAGCACTGCTGCCCATCGCTTGTGCCTGGTTGGCCAAAAGTGGCAACTTTGGCAAGTCCCGTAAAGAAGGCGGTTTTGACAACCACGATCCGCGCGGCTGGCTCTCGCGGCAGACTGAATGGCGCGGACGCGCCAACGCAGCGCAGGCCAACAGCTTTGAAGCGCTGCCGTTCTTCATCGGCGCGGTCATCATTGCGCACCTGCTGGGCGCGGGGCAGACGTTGCTGGACCTGCTGGCGTTGTTGTATGTCTTCCTGCGCATCTTCTACGTGATGATGTACGTGGCGGACATGCCGATGGCCCGCAGCGCAGTCTGGGCCGGCGGTTTTCTGGTCAATATTGCCATCCTGTTCATCGGTTACCGTTGAGCGCCCCGGGTGCGCGCCACCCGTCTTGCGGTGTGCTGCGGTTGAAGGCTGTCTATCGCGGTACGTAGTAACCCGCAGGGATTCACCCTGATGCGGTTTCGCCTGTGCTGCGGCACGATTGTTGCAATGCAGCATTGTCTTTTTGCCTGATTCCATGTCTCTGCCTCCACTCACCCGCCGCGCCTTTGGCGCCGTATCTGCCTTGTCGGCGGCTGCGGTGTGGGCGCCTGCCATCCGGGTGCGTGCGCAGACCGATGGCGCTGCTCTCGGGCGGGTGACCGTGGCGGTCGGAGGGCAGGGCGTTCTGTACCACCTGCCGCTGGCGCTGGCCGATGCGCTGGGGTACTTCCGCCTCGAAGGCCTGGACGTGGTGGTGCGGGACTATTCGGCGGGGGCGCTTGCTTGGCAGGCGGTACAGGACGGTGCGGCAGATGTCTGTTCCGGTGCCTTCGAGCACGTGTTGCGTGCGCAGGCGCGAGGTCATGCGTACCGCGCGCTGGTGCTGCAGGGGCGGGCCCCGCAGCTGGCGCTGGGTGTGTCACTGCGGTCGGTGCCTGCGTACAAGGACCTGGGCGACCTGGCGGGGCGCAAGGTGGGTGTGTCGTCGGTGGGCTCATCCACCCATCTGGCGGCCAGCCTGATGCTGATGCGTGCGGGCGTGCCGTTGCGCGATGTGGGTTTTGTGGGGGTGGGCTCGGGTACCAATGCCATGAACGCGCTGCGTTCCGGCCAGGTGCATGCACTGTGCCATGCCGATCCCATCATGACCTTGCTGGAGCAGAAGGCGGACACCCGCATCGTGGGCGATCTGCGCTCTCTCAAGGCAGCGCAGGACATGTTCAGTGGCACCATGCCCGCCAGTTGCCTGTATGCCCCGCAGGCCTTCATCCAGAAGCAGCCTGCCCAGGCCCAGGCATTGGTCAATGGCGTTGTGCATGCGCTCAAGTGGCTGCAGACGGCAGCACCGGCAGACCTGGTGAAGGCGGTGCCTCCGGCCTACCTGATGGGCGACCGGGGGCTCTATCTGGCGGCGTTCAGCCGGGTGCGCGAGACCTACTCCACCAACGGACTGATGCCGGACGAAGGTCCGGCTACCGCACTGCGCGTGTTGTCGCGCGTGCTGCCCGAACTGGCCGAGGCCAAAGTCGAACTGGCGCGTACGTCCAGCAACGATCTGGTGCGCAAAGCCCGCCAAAAGTACAGCGTCTGACAAGCCGCTGCGGCGGGAGACCCCAAGGGCCTGCTTACCTCCCCTGCGAGACCGTCAACAGGCTCTGAGGGCCCTGGCATCGACTACAGTGTCAGCCGCCTGCCCACCTGCCACTGCACCGCAATCACACCGTGCGATACGCATTGCGCAGGCTACGCACGCAGCATTTGTGCTGCGCCATTCCCGTGCCATTTTTCAAGGACTATCCACCATGTCGCTGAGCCTCAGCATCGGCCCGCTCGTCTCCCTGATCGCAGGCATCCTCATTCTGGTCATGCCGCGTTTGCTCAGCACCATCGTGGCGCTTTATCTCATCATCATGGGAATCCTGGGGCTGCTGGGCATGCACACGCTCCGGTTCTGATGCATGGGCCCAGCGACCAGCCAAGCAATGCCGGGCTTCGCCGGGCCCAGGTGGCTTTGCTGAGGCGCCTGCGTCTCAGCGGCGCTTGACCTTGGAGGGGGATCCGCCACGCCGCGCAGGCGCTGGAGCCTGGCGTTTGCCCGCGGTGGCGGCCGATGCGCGAGCGCTGCCGCCGCTGCTGCGCGCCTGACTCTGGCGCACCGGCAGGTACACCACAATCTGCTGGCCCACCTTGAATGCGGCATTCGCCCGCACATCGTTCCAGTCCGCCACGTTGGCTGCTGCCAACTTGTAGCGCCGCGCAATGCTGGCCACAGTGTCGCCCTTGCCGGCCCGCACTGTGGTGCGGCGGGTGACGATCTCGGGGGTAAGGCTCAGTTGGCCGTTGTCGGCCAAGTGGGACGACACGTCTTGCCGGGTGGTGGTGGAGCGGGGCACCATCAGCGCCGAGCCTGCTTTGATGAGCATGCGCGGCGGGATGTTGTTCATGCTGCGCAGATCCGCCTCGCTCATGCCGGCACGTTGTGCCGCCTCGGCCACCGTCATGGTGGTGGGCACAGACCACACGGTCCAGCTCGCGTACTGGCCTTCACGCTTGGCCTCCAGGTTGCGCTGGAAGACCTTGGCGTTGTCCCAGGGCAGCAGGATTTGTGGCGTCCCGGCGGCGAGGATCACGGGTCGCTTGTACGACGGGTTGAGGGCACGGAAGTCTTCCTCGCGAATACCCGCCAGTGTGGCCACCAGCGACACATCGATGTCGTGCGTGATGTCCACGGTCTGGAAGTAGGGGTGGTTCTCGATCAGTGGCAACTCTGTGCGGAAGGCATCGGGGTTGGCCACGATGTTCTTGACCGCCTGCAGCTTGGGCACATACATGCGGGTTTCCGCGGGCATGTTCAGGTCGGTGTAAGTGGTGCCCAGGCCCAGCTTCTGGTTGCGTGCAATGGCCCGGCTCACGCTGCCTTCACCCCAGTTGTAGGCGGCCAGGGCAAGGTGCCAGTCGCCAAACATGCCGTAGAGTTTTTGCAGGTAGTCGAGTGCCGCCCGGGTGGAGGCGAGCACGTCGCGGCGGTCGTCGCGGAAGGCGTTCTGCTTGAGGTCGAAATAATTGCCCGTAGCGGGCATGAACTGCCACATGCCTGCGGCCTTGGCGCTCGATACCGCTTGGGGGTTGAACGCGCTTTCAATGTAGGGCAGCAGCGCCAGTTCGGTCGGCATCCCCCGGCGTTCCAGCTCTTCAACAATATGGAACAGGTACTTGCTGGAACGCTCCGTCATGCGCTGCATGTAGTCGGGGCGCGTGGCATACCACTGCTCGCGGTCCTGTACCAGCTCATGCTGCAGGTCGGGCATAGCAAAGCCACGCCGGATCCGGTCCCACAAGTCGGCGGGGGCCGAGAGCGATGCCACCTCGCCACTCGTGGCTTGCGCGGCAGTGATGGGTTTGAGCGGGCCGTTGGGGATGACAGGGGTGTGGGGCGACGCGGGGCCCTTGGTGTTGGTGGTGTTTCCGCTGGCGGACGCCTGGTCGGGCGTCGAGCCCGTAGTGGCGCAGCCTGTCAGCCACAAAAGGCCGGCCAGGCAGGCAATGTGCAAAATTTTCATCGGAACTCGTTTTTCCATTGACGCAGCGCGGCCAGCACCGCTACGGCGTCGTCAAGGGGCACCTGCGCGTCGTAGCCCTGGGCGGCTTGCGCCACCGGGCCCTGCCGCACGCGCAGAAAGGGGTTGATGTCTCGCTCCAGCGCCATGTGCGAAGGCAGTGTGGGCTGGTTCTGCTCCCGCAGGGCTTCGCATTGGCTGCTGTAGTGGAGCAGGGCGGCGTTGCCAGGTTCCACGGCCCGCGCAAACTTCAGGTTAGACAGTGTGTACTCGTGGGTGCAACACACCCGGGTGTTGCCAGGCAGTGCCGCCAGCCGGTCCAGCGAGTCGAGCATTTGCGCAGGTGTGCCTTCAAACAGCCGGCCACAACCGCCTGAGAACAGCGTATCACCACAAAAAAGCAGGGGCGCTCCGTCCATCTCGCGACAGTAGTAGGCAATGTGGCCCGCCGTGTGCCCTGGCACGTCGATGACCTGGAACTGAAACCCCAGCGCGTTGACGGTATCGCCTTGCGCCAGCCGCTCCAGCGGCTCGGGCATGCGCTCCCGCGCTGGGCCATACACCCGTGCACCGGTGGCTTGGCGCAGGGCATCGACTCCGCCGACATGATCGGCATGGTGGTGCGTGACTAGAATGGCTTGCAATGACAGGCCCCAGCGGTGCAAGGCCTGCTCCACCGGCGCGGCTTCTCCCGGGTCCACAACGATGGCCTGGCGGCCGTCGTGCAGCATCCAGATGTAGTTGTCGGTAAAGGCGGGCAGCGGTAGCAAGTTCATGAGCGATCAAATTATAGGTTTGCACCACTGGTTCGACTCCCCCCCTGGCCGCTACCTGCTCGCATGGGAGCAGGCACGCTTTGACGAGGCGGTGGCCGATATTTTTGGCTATCACAGTCTCCAGCTCGGCATGCCGCTGCTGGACGGCCTGCGCGCCAACCGCATGCCCCACCAGTGGCTGGCGATGGGGCAGGAGGCCGTGGAGGGCTCCATCGCCTTTGTGGAGACCGGTGATGACGATGGGCCGCTGCAGCGCCGCGCGGTGGACCTGCTCACCGAGCCTGTGGCCTTGCCCTTCCCCGCAGCGAGCCTGGACCTGCTGGTGTTGCCCCACACGCTGGAGTTGAGCATCGACCCCCATGCCGCGCTGCGCGAGGTGGAGCGGGTGCTGGTCCCTGAAGGGCGTGTGGTCATCAGCGGCCTGAACCCCACCAGCCTGTGGGGCCTGCGGCAGCGGCGCGCGCGGCTGTACCAGCGCCTGGGGCGGGGCACGCTGTATCTGCCCGACGTGGGCGAGTTCATCGGCTATCGCCGCCTGCGCGATTGGCTGCGGCTTTTGAACTTCGAGGTCGAATCTGCCCGATTTGGCTGTTATCGTCCAGCGGTGCGCAGCGCGCAGTGGCTGGAGCGTTTTGGCTGGATGGACCCTTTGGGTGAGAAATGGTGGCCCATTCTGGGTGCCGCGTATTTTCTGGTGGCCGTCAAACGGGTGCATGGCATGCGTTTGCTGGAGCCCGCCTGGCGCACCCACCGCCAGCGTGCTGCGGGCACCGTGCCCATCGCCAACCGGGTGTCTCAAAGCGGGGTGAATCCTTCGCGCACTGCGCCCACTGCAGCCCGGCACAAGCCTTGAGCACAGCCTTTCGCGGTTGCCTTGGGCTTCCATGCCCCGTCATGGCAACCATCCACCTCATTGTCAGGAACAGAGTTTGAACCAGGTAGAGATTTACACCGATGGCGCCTGCAAGGGCAATCCGGGCCCCGGCGGGTGGGGCGTGTTACTGCGCTCCGGAGCGACCGAAAAAGAGCTGTTTGGCGGCGAACTGGGTACCACCAACAACCGCATGGAGCTGATGGCGGTGATCGAGGCGCTGTCGGCCCTCAAGCGACCCTGTGCCGTGACGCTGTACCTGGACAGCGAGTACGTGCGCAAGGGCATTACCGAGTGGATCCATGGCTGGAAGGCCAAGGGCTGGCGCACGGCCTCCAAGCAGCCGGTCAAGAACGTGGAGCTGTGGCAGCGGCTGGATGCGCTGGTCAGCACCGGCGGGCACCGCATCGAATGGCGATGGGTGAAAGGGCATTCGGGCGACCCGGGCAATGAGCGGGCCGACGCGCTGGCCAATCGGGGCGTGGACCAGGCTCTGGGCCGCAGGTAGATCCATTGCCAGCTGCTCACCGCATGCAAGCCTCTTCGGAGGCTTTTTTTGTGCCCGCGTCCGATGCGGCCAGTACGGCCTTCACGCACCAGCGGCGAATGCTCCGGGATATTGCTGCGGGTGGCTGCGACTGCACACACCCACTGTTACATTGTGTGACTGCGCATCCCACCTCACTGGATTGATTGACCCATGGCGTCCAAGAGCAAGTACAAGTACCTCGTTTTCGCTGTCATCGGCATCGCTGCCGCATCGGGCGCTGCCTGGTGGCTGCAGAAGCCCGTGCAGCCGCAGCAGCGTGCCGAGGCCGGGGCGGGCGGTGCAGGCGCTGGCGCATCGGCTGGTGGCACCGCGCCCGCTGGTGCTGGCCGCCCCGTGGCCGTGGAAACGGTGACCGTGCGGCAGATGGCGCTGCGCGACGATGCCGAAGCCGTGGGAAGCCTGCGGTCGCGCCAGAGCGTGATGCTGCGGCCCGAGGTGGGCGGGCGTATCACCCAGCTCAACTTCCGTGACGGCCAGCGTGTGCGGCGCGGGCAAGTGCTGGTGCAGCTGGATGACCAATTGCCGCGTGCGCAGATCCAGCAAAGCCAGGCCGAGTTGTCGATTGCGCGGGCCAACCACAAGCGCAATCAGGAGCTGGTGGCCCAGGGCTTCATCAGCCAGCGTTCGGTGGACGAGAGTGCGGCCAACCTGGAAGTGGCCCAGGCCAAGCTGGCTTTGGCCCAGGCCACGGCCCAGCGCCTGAAGATCCTGGCCCCGTTCGATGGTATCGCAGGCATTCGGGGCGTGAACGTGGGCGACTACCTCAAGGACGGGGCCGATATCGTCAACATCGAAGACCTTGATGCGGTGTATGTCGATTTCCGCCTGCCCGAGCGGTTGCAGGGCAAGGTGCGCCCGGGGCAGACCGCGCAGGTCACCTTTGATGCACTGCCGGGCGCGCGTTACGCCGCCGTGGTGCAGGCCATCAGCCCACAGATCGATGCGGATGGGCGGGCCATCGCGGTGCGTGGCTGCATCGACAACCGCCGCCTGCAGCTGCGCCCCGGCATGTTCGCGCGGGTGACGACCGTGTTTTCCGAACGCAGCGACGCGCTTGTGGTGCCCGAGGAAGCCATCGTGCCCGACGGCACCAGCCCCTATGTGCTCAAGGTGGTAGAAGGCAAGGAGCCCAGCAGCAAGGTGACGCGCCGCACGCCGGTCAAACTGGGCGTCCGTTCACCTGGGTGGGTGGAGGTGGTGGACGGCTTGAGCGCCGGAGACCTGGTGGTCACGGCGGGCCAGCAGCGCATCCGCAAGGACGGCACCGAGGTGCGCGTGGTGGAGCTGGGCAAGCAGGGCAACGGTGGTGCGGCGGCCGCGGCAACGCGGCCGGCTCCGGGCGCTTCAGGTGCTGCGACTGGGGCGGGCCAAAAGGCATCGCCGGTGGCTGATGCGCCTGCGCAGAGCACCTCTGCGGCATCGGCATCTCCATCTCCTTCTGCCGCCCCCTCGGTGGC
Organism: Acidovorax sp. 59; assembly: GCF_002754175.1. Lineage (NCBI taxonomy): Bacteria > Pseudomonadati > Pseudomonadota > Betaproteobacteria > Burkholderiales > Comamonadaceae > Acidovorax > Acidovorax sp. 59. Next base: position 1,446,887 of record NZ_PEET01000001.1, read on the forward strand.
CCGCGTGATGGCGGCTCGCAGCGAACCCGATCCGCTGCCCGGCCCCAACCCTTGCCAGCTGGCCGGAACCTCCAGCCGGTCCACGCCCACTGGCAGCCGCCCTCCCGTCTGACGGACTGCCGTCCTTACCCTCTGATGCCTCTGGACTGCCATGCAACTCGCTGAAATCTCCATCCGCCGGCCGGTGTTTGCCACCGTGCTGTCACTGCTGGTGCTGTTGATTGGCGCGGTGAGCTTCACACGCCTGTCGGTGCGCGAATACCCCAAGATCGATGAACCCGTGGTGACCGTCAGCGTGCGGTATGCGGGCGCGTCGGCCGAGGTCATCGAATCGCAGGTGACCAAGCCGCTCGAAGACTCCATCGCCGGTATCGACGCCGTGGATGTAATCACCTCCATCAGCCGGGCCGAGCAAAGCCAGATCAGCGTGCGCTTTCGCCTGGAGAAGGACGCTGACAACGCTGCCGCTGAAGTGCGCGACCGCACCGCCCGTGTGCGCAACCGCCTGCCGCTCGCGGTGGATGAGCCCGTGATTGCCAAGGTGGAGGCCGATGCGTCGCCCGTGCTGTGGCTCGCCTTCAGCAGCGATACACGCAGCCCGCTGGAGATCAATGACCTGATCAACCGCATCGTCAAGCCCCGGTTGCAGACGGTGACCGGTGTGGCGGATGTGCCGATTTATGGCGAGCGCAAATACGCCATGCGCGTCTGGCTGGACCCCGAGCGCATGGCCGGCTATCGCTTGACCACGCAGGACGTGGAAGACGCCATCCGCCGCAACAACCTGGAACTGCCAGCAGGCCGCATTGAATCGCAGCAGCGCGAGTTCAGCGTGACGTCCCAGACCGACCTGAAAACCCCGGCACAGTTTTCCGACATCGTGATCCGCACGGTCAATGGGTTTTCAGTGCGCGTGCGTGATGTGGCCCGGGTCGAAGAAGGCCCTGCCAGCGACCGCAGCCGCGTGCGGCTCAATGGCCGCGATGCGATCTCGGTGGGTGTGATCCGCCAGGCCACGGCCAACCCGCTGGAGCTGTCCAAAGGCGTGCGCGCCATGATCCCCTTGCTCAAGGCCGACCTGCCGCCAGACATCGGCATCGACATTGCCAACGACAACTCGCTGTTCATCGACCGCTCCATCAAAAGCGTGTACTCCACCATCATCGAGGCCGTGGTGCTGGTGGCCCTGGTCATCTTTGTGTTCTTGCGCACGTTCCGTGCGTCCATCATCCCCATCATCACCATCCCGGTCAGCCTGGTGGGCAGTTTTGCGCTGATGTCGCTGGCGGGCTTTTCGATCAACACGCTCACGCTGCTGGCGCTGGTGTTGGCCATTGGCCTGGTGGTGGACGACGCCATCGTGATGCTGGAGAACATCTACCGCCACATCGAAGAGGGGCTCGACCCGTTTTCTGCCGCCATCAAGGGCGCACGCGAAATCGGATTTGCCATCGTGGCCATGACGCTCACGCTGGTGGCGGTGTATGCGCCACTCGCATTCACACCCGGCCGCACGGGGCGCTTGTTCGTGGAGTTTGCGCTGGCGCTGGCCGGGGCCGTGGTGGTGTCGGGCTTTGTGGCGTTGACGCTCTCGCCCATGATGTGTTCGCTGCTGCTCAAGCACAACCCGAATCCCAATTGGTTTGACCGCTCCATGGAGCGTTGGCTCACCGCACTCTCGGATGCCTATGGCCGCCTGCTGCGCTGGATCGTCACGGCCCGCTGGGGTGGTGCGGGCGCGGGGCGCAGTGGCGTGCGGGGTGCGCTGTTCCAGGCCCGCTGGATCGTGCTGGGCGTCATGGCCCTCAGCGGCGCGGCGCTGGTGCTGGTGTTCCCCAGCATGCGGCAGGAGCTGTCGCCGCTGGAAGACCGGGGCACCATTTTGGCCAGTGTGACCGCGCCCGACGGTGCCACGCTGGACTACACCAACCGCTATGCACTGGAGCTGGAAAAGATCGGCAACACCTACCCCGAATTCGACCGCGTGTTCGCCAACATCGGCAACCCCACGGTGGCGCAAGGCAGCGTGATCTACCGCACCGTGGACTGGGAAAAGCGCGACCGCACCACGCTGGCCCTGGCCAAGGAGCTGCAGCCCAAGGTGGCGGGCCTGCCCGGCGTGAATGCCTTCCTGATCACGCCGCCATCGCTGGGCCAGGGCTTTCGCTCGCGGCCACTCACCTACGTGATCCAGACCTCGGACAGCTACGAAAACCTGAGCAAGGTGGTGGCCGCCTTCATGGCCGAGATTGCGCAGAACCCCGGCATCGTGTCCCCCGACGTGGACCTGCGCCTGAACAAGCCCGAGCTGCGGATCGAGGTCAACCGTGAACGCGCCGCCGACCTGGGGGTGAGCGTGGAAGTGGTGGCCAAAGCCATCGAGACCATGCTGGGCGGCCGCACCGTCACACGTTACAAACGCGATGCCGAGCAGTACGACGTGATCGTGCAGACCGAGGCGCGGGGCCGCACCACGCCCGAGAACATCGACACCATCTATGTGCGCGGCCGCAACGACGCGATGATCCCGCTGACCAGCCTGGTCAACGTGCGCGAAAGCGTGAGCCCGCGCGAGCTGAACCACTTTGGTCAGCGCCGCTCGGCCACCATCACGGCCAACCTGTCGTCCGACTACTCGCTGGGCCAGGCCATCACCTTCATGAACGAGACGGCGGCCAAGGTGCTCAAGCCCGGCTACACCACCGACCTGAACGACACCTCGCGGGAGTTCAAGAACTCGCAAGGCGCGCTGGGCGTGGTGTTTGTGCTGGCGCTGGTGTTCATCTTCCTGGTGCTGGCGGCGCAGTTCGAAAGCTTCATCGACCCGCTCGTCATCATGGTGTCGGTGCCGCTGTCGATGATCGGCGCACTGCTGGCGCTCAAGTGGAGCGGCGGCTCGCTCAACGTCTATTCGCAGATCGGGCTGATCACGCTCGTGGGGCTGATCACCAAACACGGCATCCTGATCGTGGAGTTCACCAACCAGCTGCGCGAAGAGGGCATGGAGATGGTGGACGCGCTGGTCAAGGCCTCGGCCCAGCGACTGCGCCCCATCCTGATGACCACGGGGGCCATGGTGCTGGGCGCCATTCCCCTGGCTTTGGCCACTGGCGCTGGCGCCGAAACGCGCACCCAGATCGGCTGGGTGATTGTGGGTGGCATGTCGCTGGGCACGCTGCTCACCATTTTTGTGGTGCCCACTATGTACACGCTGTTTGCCCGCAAGGCGGTGCCAGGGGCCAACACAGCCGTGGCCGTGGATCAGCCGGCCCACCCGCTGCACCCGCACGACTATGTGGCCAAGTAGCCTTCAGTGGGAGTGCAAAGCGAGCTGCCAAAACAGCAAAAGCAAAGCAAGACAAGAAAGGGCCCGGCAGGGCCCTTTCTGCTTTCTGTTGTGCAGTGCCAGCGTGAGGACGGTCTGGGTCCAGCGGGTTGCAGTGCGGGTGGCTTAGGCCAGCACCGCCTGCATCGCGTCCTGCAATTCCTGGCCCCTCTGCGGGCGCACCAGGCGTGCCACCTCCTTGCCGTCCTTCATAAAGACCAGTGTCGGCCACAGCTTCACGCCGAACGTGCGGCCCAGGCGCTGGCCAGGGCCGTCTTCCACCTTGACGTGGGCAATGTCCGCGCGGTCCTTCAGTGCGGCTTCGATCAATGGCTGGGCGCGCTGGCAGTGGCCGCACCAGGGGGTACCGAACTCGACCACCGTGGCGCCGGGCAGGCGGTCCACATCGTCTCGGGATGGGGGTTGTGCAAGGTGTTGGGCGGCGTAGGGCATGGCGCGATACGTTGTCTGGGATTGTTGTGGAAGGCGGTTTTCAGGTTAATCCGGCTGCGGATGACATGCACCAGCTCGCGGCGCATTGCCGTGTCAGATCACGCCCTCAAACACCATCACATCCACGGCGTCGCCTACCGCCACATTGCCCTGCCCGTGGTGCAACACGATGAGCCCGTTGGCCTGCACCATGGAGCTGAGCACGCCCGAGCCCTGGTTGCCGGTGGTGCGCACCTGCAGCGTGCCGTCGGCGGCGGTGGTGACCAGGCCACGCTGGTATTCGGTGCGGCCGGGCTTCTTGCGCATGGGCTCGGTGCTGATGGCGCGCAGCAGCGGGGGCGCCGCGCGGGTGCTGCCCATCATGCGCAGCAGGGCGGGGCGCACAAAGGCGAGAAAGGTCACCATCACCGCCACGGGGTTGCCGGGCAGCCCGAAGAGCACTGCGCCACCGGGGGCTGTATTGATATCAGTATTGATATCATTTTGATAGCTGTCAGCGCTTGATGCACTAGCGCTTGAGGCCGAAACGGCTTGATTTTCTGCGTTGCCGATGCGCCCCACGGCCATGGGGCGGCCGGGGCGCATGGCGATGCGCCAGAAGGCCACGTCGCCCAGCTTTTTCATCATGGTGCGGGTGTGGTCGGCCTCGCCCACACTCACGCCGCCGCTGGTGATGATGGCGTCGGCCTGCTGGGCCGCCTGGCGAAAGGCGGCTTCGAGCAGTGCAGGCTCGTCACGCACCACGCCCAGGTCAATCACCTCCACCCCCATGCGCGTGAGCAGGCCGAACACGGTGTAGCGGTTGCTGTCGTACACGGCGCCTTCGCGGGGAGCCTCGCCCAGGCTCAGGATCTCGTCGCCGGTGGAGAAGTACGCCACCCGCAGTCGGCGGTACACCGAGACGGTGGGCAGGCCCAGGCTGGCCACCAGGCCCAGGGCGGCGGGCGTCAGCAGCTCGCCACGGGCCAGGGCCACGCGGCCTTCCATGATGTCCTCGCCCTTGAAGCGGCGGTTGTCTCCGGCGCGCAGCACATCGGCTGCGATGGTCACGTGGCCGTCGGCAGTGGCGGTGGTGAACTCCTGCGGCACCACGGTGTCCAGCCCGGCGGGCATGATGGCGCCGGTCATGATCTTCACGCACTCGCCCGCAGCCACCGTGCCTGCCCAGGCCTTGCCCGCCAGGGCGGTGCCCACCACGCGCAGGGTGAGCGGCTGCCCAGCCACCAGTTGCGCGCCCGCAAAAGCGTAGCCGTCCATGGCCGAGTTGTTGTGGGGCGGCACGCTGACGGGCGAGATCACATCCTGCGCCAGCACGCGGCCCAGCGCGCTGAACAGCGGCAGCACTTCGGTGGCGGTGACGGGCTCAACCAGCCGGTCCAGAAACTGGTTCACATCGGCGGCGCTCAGGGCCTGCGGGTCGTAGCCTTGCAGCTCGGCGGCAATCTGGGCAATGGTTTTCATGGGTGGGATTCGCTTGAAGTCAGTGGGAGAGCAGCCGCACCATGTGCAGCTTGTCGTAGCCCACGCCATCCACCACGATGGCGTTGGGCAGCAGGCCCCAGGGGCGGAACCCGGCCTGCTCGTACAGGCGCACCACGTGCTGGTTGGACGCGGTGACGGTGAGCACCAGTTGGGTCAGCCCTGGCACCTGGCTGGCGGACTGCACGCAGGCATCCACCAGCATCCGGCCAACGCCCCGGCGCTGCGCAGCAGGCGACACCATCATGCCCACTACCACCGCGCAGTGGCGCTGTTTGGTGCGTTGCTCACGCTCGCAGCCCAGACAGCCGAGCAGCTGGCCCGCCGTGTCGAAGGCGCCCAGGAAAAACTGGCCGGACTCCAGCGCGCCGAAACGCGCCACGTACTCGCTGGCATCGCGGCCCACGGAGGATTCGTAGTCCGAGGTGAAGGCATCCGGCGCTGTGCGCAGTGCCTCGTCGCGCAAAGCCTTGTAGGCCAATGCGTCTGCGGCGACCAGGGGGCGGATCTGCACCGCGCCAGCGTCTAGCAGGGGGCGACTGTTCATGGTGTTGGCGCGCGGGTCAGGCGCTGGGGCGCGCTGCTGTTTTCCAGCGCGTGCAGCTCGGCCAGCGTGTTGGCATTGAAAAAGGCCTGGGGGTCATCGCCCGGCTGGTCGAACGGCACGATGGCGCAGCGGTGCTGGCCGGTCCACGCGTCGATCTTGCGGCCACCGGCCTGGGTGAAGGCGACCAGGCTTTCCAGCAGGTCCACGCGCAGCAGGCAGAACACCGGCTGCGGGCGCACGGTGATCTGGCCCTTGCCGTCGCCCTCGGGGGCTGCGGCCATGGCAATGTCGGCGCCCTCGGCGTCTGCCGCTGCCGCCAGGCGCTGGGCGAGGTCCAGCGGAAACAGCGGCGTGTCGCAGGGCACCGTGAGCAGCCAGGGGGTTTCGCAGCGCTCCAGCCCGGTCAGAAAGCCTGCCAGGGGCCCGGCGTAGTCGCTCAGCACGTCCGGCCACACCGGCGTGCCAAAGGCCTCGTAGGCCGCCAGATTGCGGTTGGCATTGACCATGGTGGCACCGGTCTGCATCTGTAGCCGCATCAGCGTGTGCAAGGCCAGCGGCAGGCCGCGAAAGTTCTGCAGGCCTTTGTCCACCCCGCCCATGCGGGAGCCGCGGCCCCCTGCGAGGACCAGGCCGGTAATGTCTTGCTGATTGATCAATTGAAATCCTGTGGGCAATGGGTCGTGTGCTGGATAGCCGGCGCTGTGCATGAGCGCAACGCTTTTTCGACAGAGCTGCTAGTGTGCTGTCCCGCAAATAGCTGCACGAAATGAAATCGATGGCATCGCGCCCAGGGCAAGGCGCAAACCGCAGTGATAGCCGTAGCTATCGCGAGGATTTGCAACGCAGCCTTGGGGGTGAGGACGCGATTTCATGTGCAGTTATTTGCGGGACAGCACACTAGCCCCCGATGTAGCTCATCTCAACGCGGCGAGCACCCTGGCCGGTGTCGGCGGGCAAGCTGCTGCGCAGCTCGGAGTAGCGGTCGTTGCGCTGCTGCCAGATGGGGGCGATGGCCGAGGCAATCTCTGCATCGCTCGCGCCCCCGCGCAGCAGGCTGCGCAGGTCGTAGCCCTGGCTGGCAAACAGGCACAGGTAGAGCTTGCCCTCGGTGGACAGGCGTGCGCGGTTGCAGTCGTGGCAGAAGGCCTGGGTCACGCTGCTGATCACGCCGACCTCGCCCAGTGCGGGGTCGTGCCGGCCCTGGGCATCGGCATAGCCCCAGCGCTCGGCGGTTTCGCCGGGGCTGCTGGGGTCCAGCTGCACCAGCGGCAGTTCGGCACGCAGGCGCTCGATGAGTTCGGCAGAGGGCAGCACCTCGTCCATGCGCCAGCCGTTGGTGGCGCCCACGTCCATGTATTCGATGAAGCGCAGCGTGGTGCCGGTGCCCCGAAAGTGCCGCGCCATGGGCAAGATCTCGTGGTCGTTGGTGCCGCGCTTGACCACCATGTTGACCTTGATGTGCGACAGGCCCGCCGCATGCGCGGCGTCGATGCCGGCCAGCACATCGGCCACCGGAAAGTCCACATCGTTCATGCGGCGAAAGATCATGTCGTCCAGGCCGTCCAGGCTCACCGTCACGCGGTTCAGGCCGGCATCTTTCAGGGCCTGGGCCTTTCGTGCGAGCAATGAACCGTTGGTAGTGAGCGTGAGGTCGGGCGCCACGCCATCCACGGTGCGCAGCTGGGCCAGTTGCGCCACCAGGTCCTCGAGGTTCTTGCGCAGCAGGGGCTCGCCGCCGGTCAGGCGGATCTTGCGCACGCCGTGCGCCAGAAACAGCCGCGCCAGCCGCGTGATTTCTTCAAAGCTCAGCAGCGCCCCGTGCGGCAGGTAGGGGTAGTCCTTGTCGAACACTTCCTTGGGCATGCAGTAGTTGCAGCGGAAGTTGCAGCGGTCCGTCACGCTGATGCGCAGGTCGCGCAGCGGGCGGCCCCGCGTGTCGGTGAGTTGGCCCGTGGGGCTCACCAGCCGCGCTGGCACCGTGGCTGCCAGCGCGGCCAGGCGCTCATCGACCAGCGGAATCACGCGTTCAGACATGGGTGGGCTCGTTCAGCAGGACGGGAGGGCACATGCCCCGCATTTTCTCACTCCAGCCAGCGCACGTTCTGCAGGATCTCGTCAAAGAAGCTGCGCAGCGTCAAGGTGTTCATGCTGAACGGGTCGAAATCGGGGGTGCTGGAGTATTTGAGGAACAGCTGCCGGTTGGCGTCCAACGAGCCCAGAAGCCCCATGGACCAGCTGGTAAACCGGCGGTGCGGGATCTCGCCAAAGTCCAGCACGGCCGTGTCCTTGTGGCGCGTGTCCTTGAGCAGTCGGTGGTACAGCGCGTTGACCGCAGCACGGTCGCCTTCGAGCTGCTGCAGGAAGATGCCGTTGTTCAGGCACAGCGCACCAGTGATGCCCGCGCGGGCATTGTTGCGCTGCGACGCGCCCAAGATGTCCTTGATGTCCGCAGGGCCGAGCACACGGGAGGTGCGGCTGGCATAGGTCAGTTGTATCAACATGTGTGTCTCCTGAACGGCGCAGTGTGTCAGGTTTGGTGCGCATCAGTGGGCCCGCCCGCCAATGACCCTGAAGATGGGTTCTGCGTCTTCGCAGGTGCGGGACCCGCGGATGGGGGATGTTTGATCTGGCGCAGGGCGTCGAAATGCTGCGTTGCAACAATACGGGCATCCGATTTCAGGGGGTTCCCATGCCAGTTCGCGAGCTATTGAACAGGTTCTCCGCCGACGCCATGCCATGCCAGCGCCGCGTGGCGGTGCAATGGGTGGCGGCGGGCATCCTGCTGCCCACCTGGGCCAATGGGGCCCAGGCACAGATGGGATTGTCGGGGGCCATCAACTATGCGGGCTGGTTCCGTGCACTGTCGCAACGCATGGCCAAGGCCTATTGCCAGCAGTACCTGCAGGTGCTGCCGGGCGCTGCGGTGGACGTGATGGGGCTGGCACGCAAGATGGTGCAGTCTGGCAGCAACGAGCTGGCCCGGGGCATGCAGTCAGGGCAATGGCCTGCCGATGTGGGGCGCCAACTGGCCGATGTGCAAAAGCAGTTTGCCCTGCTCAACCAGTTGACGGCAGCGCCTGCCACCCAGACCGCACTGGTCGTTGCGGCGTCCGAGCAGGCAGACCGCACGCTGCTGGTCGCGCAGACCGTGACCGAGTCCATCGAGAAGATGGCACAGGCCCCCAGCGCCCGCCTGGTCAACCTGGCGGGCCGCCAGCGCATGCTGTCGCAGCGCCTGGCCAAGAACTATTTTCTGAATGCGGCCAAGGTGGAGTCGAAGGTGGTGCAGGCGCAGCTGGTGGCTGATGCGGCCGACTTCCGGCAGGCGCTGCAGACGCTGAAAACAGCGCCGGTGTCCACGCCCGCCATCCGCAGCGAGCTGGAGCTGGCCGACTCGCAGTGGCTGTTCTTCGACTCGGCCCTGCGCCGCCCGGCCGATGACGCAGGGCTCAGTGCCGTGGCGACCACCAGCGAACGCCTGCTGGGCGTGATGGACAAGCTCACCAGCCTCTACGAGGCCGCCCTGCGCGAGGTGCTGGGCTGAGCCGCACCGCACGGCTGGGCGCATCCGGTCAGTGGCCGCCACAGGCGGCAGGCAGCGTGAATTCTGCCAAACGGCAATCGCGCCCCACCAGCACCAGCCGCGTGTCCAGCGCGTCGAAAAATCCCGGCGGCGGTGGCAGCGGCAAGTGCTGCACGCGCTTGTGCGCGTCGATGCGGACCGCTGCCAGCTCATAGTCGCGGGCCAGGGCCATCCACAGGCCGTGCGCGCCGGCAGACTGGCGTGCGCCGGTCATGAGGCTGCGGCCAGAGTCCAGCCACCAGCGGTAGATGGCGGTGGCAATGCCCATGCGCCGGTAGCCGTGCGCTACCTTGGTGTGGGGTGCGCGCAGGTGGCGGTCGGTGCGCCGGTCCACCTCCACCAGCCGGTTGAACACGGTGTAGGCCACGATGCGGTTGCGCAGCGGGTCGATGGCGTACACAAAATATTCGCCACCGGCCTCGCGCAGGCGGAACACCAGCCCGCGCAGATGCAGGGGCAGCGGCTGCATCGCATCGCGCGTGCGGTGGTTGGTGCGAATGCGGTCGTACAGCGCATCGAATTCGCGCTGGATGTCGCGGCCCGACAGGTCCACGTCGATGCGCAGTTCGGTCAGCCACTGGGCCCAGCGGCCGGGGCTGGTCGATGCCTTGGTGGTTCCGGTGGTGGTGGCATGGCCAGGCAGGTGCAGGCAAAGGGCGCTGGCCATCATGGCGTGCTCCCCGTGCCCCCGGTCCAGCAGCCGCTCAGCAGGCGTGCCGGCTGTTCGCGGGCGCACACCTGGGCGCTGTGGGGCCAGTCGGGCAAGGGCACGTCCAGGCCCGCATACACGCCATAGGCGTCGCCCGCGGCAATCGTTTCACCCGCCCAGAGGCTCTCGCCCGCACGGATGGCCCCGCCGGTGTGAATGTGACCACCGGCCCGCACACCCCAGCCCACCTGCAGGTGGCCCTTGCAGTCCACATCGCCCATGGCCCACACGCCCCGGGCGGCCTGCACGGCGGCATCGGCTTGCAGATGCCCTCCCACCTTGATGCCGCCGTCGCAGCCCAGGTCGCCCACCACCCGCAGATCCTGGGCCACCCGGCAGTGGCCACTGACGTGGGCGGCGGCGCCGCAGTCCAGCTCGCCGCCCACACGCAGGCTGCCTGTGCACTGCAGCCGCTGCGCCACGGTCAGCGACCAGCCCACGCGCACATCACCGTGCAACCGTGCGCTGCCCTCGCAGCGCACCGCGCCCGCCACGCGCAGGTCTTCGCCCACGCGCAGCGCACCGCCCACCCGCAGGCCGCCCAGCACGCTCAGGCTGCGGCCGGTGCGCAGCACACCCTCCACATCGGCATGGCCCCGGCAGCGCACGCTGCCCGCAAACACCAGCGCGTCTGCCTCCAGGTGGTCCACCTCCAGCACATCGTTGGTGGGGCCGAACTGGTCCAGCATCCAGCACGCGTCTTCCACGCGGCCTTCGCGCACCAGGTCGTCCAGCAGCGCCTGGTAGTTGCTGGCGCCCTCCTGGCGGCGCAGGTACCAGCGGTAACCGTCGGCACAAGGCCGCTTGGCGCGGATGAAGTGGCGGGTGATGTCGGTGGCGGCAGACGCGTTGGCGATGGCCTCATCGGCGGGCAGGCTGTGCGCAAGGGCGCACGGGGCGAGCGAAATCTCGCCCGAAGGGAACGGGGGCATGGACACTCCTGACGTCCGCGCCCCGGCGGTTGCCAAGGCGCAAGCTGGCGCTGGGCGTGGGGCCCGGCGACAAGAGGTGCGCGAAAAGAATGCGGAGGGGAGGGGGTGTCGCCGGGCTCAGGAATCTGCAGCGAGGGTGCAGAGAGCGCGGTCACCGGCCTGGAGCGTGGCCTGCGAGCGCGCGCCACGGCGCAGCGGCGCGGTGGCGCTGGCAGCTGTGGCGGGAGAGTGGCTCGCAAACATCGGCGGCACTATAGGCAGCAGGGCCAGCACCGTCAAATCAATCCGCACTGCCCCAGTGCGGATTGGGCCGCTCAAAAAGGGGCGTGGTGGCTGCTTCACAGAGCATGCCGCGACGCCTGTTTGTTTGCTTGCTGACTTAAACGCAGCGCCCGCCATCCACCTCAATGCACACGCCGCTGATGAACGACGCCTCTTCGCTCGCCAGGTACAGCGCGGCGTTGGCCACGTCCAGCGCGGTGGAGAAGCGGCCCAGCGGAATGGTGGCCAGGAACTTGGCGCGGCGCGCATCGTCCACCGGGCCGCCCGCAAACTCGGCGGCCAGGCCGGTGTCGGGGTTGAACACGGGGTTGATGCAGTTCACGCGGATGTTGTCCGGGCCCAGCTCAGCGGCCATGGACTTGCTGGTGATGATGACGGCGCCCTTGGAGCCGTTGTACCAGGTCAGGCCTGGGCGGGGGCGCAGCCCGGCGGTGGAGGCGATGTTGATGATGCTGCCGCCACCCGCCTGGCGCAGTGCGGGCACGGCGTGGATGGCGCTCAGGTAGATGCTCTTCATGTTGATGGCGTAGACCTTGTCGAACTCGTCCTCGCTCACTTCGAGCATGGGGCGGTTGCGGTGCGTCCAGCCTGCGTTGTTCACCACCACGTCCAGGCGGCCGTACAGGCGCACGGCTTCGTCGACCATCGCCTTCACTTCAGCGGACTTCGTCACGTCGGCCTTGAAGAACGCGGCGGTGCCGCCGGCGGCCGTGATCTCGGCCACCACACGCTGGCCACCGGCCTCGTTGATGTCGTTGACGATGACCTTGCCGCCTTCAGCGGCCAGGCGCTTGGCGATGCCTTCGCCAATGCCGTTGCCGGCGCCGGTGACGATGATGGATTTGTTCTGCACACGCATGGGTGTCTCCGATGGATTGTGGTGATATATCAAAATTGATAGCTACCAGCGCATATTCAGCTAGCGCTAGCGCCCGATGGGGCTGAAATTTCAGTGGCCGAAGCTGTATCGGCCGCAGGGGCTGCCGGGGCGGGTGCCTTGGGCTCCCGGCCGTAGAACTGGGGAAAGAATTCCTTCACGCCGTTGCCGTTGAAGTCCCACCCCGTGCACTGGCCCAGATGGCGTGGCGGCTCGTCGGGGTGGCTGGCGGCAAACACGGCAGGCACTGACTGGAACGCCGCCGTGGCCAGGTTGAACAGCAGTTCGCGCAGGTGCGTGCAGCTTTCCACGCCGCCCAGGTGCTTCTGGATGGCCTGGCGCCAGCCGCGCGCCATGCTGCAGCCCACCATGCGCTGCAGCGCGGCCTGGGCCTCAGTGCAGCCCTTGAGCGGGTGCGAATCCATGGACACGTCCACCGCCTGCACCACCAGCTGGCGGTTGACGGTCACGCGCAGCCACATGTGGTGGATGGCTTCGCCCGCCAGGCGCGTGCGCGTCGGGTCGCGGTGCGAGGGCGCGTCGTAGGCCTTGCTGTCATGCAGCTCGCCTTCGATGTCCCACAGGCCATCGTCGCGTTCAAAGCCCTGGTAGTTCACCCGGCGGACATGCTTCAGGGTGCGGGGGGCGGGGGGGCTCAGGGGCATGGGGGAAGAAAAATCGTCGTACAGAAGCAGCCGAGGTTAGCGGGGCCTGCCAGCACCGTCGCGCGCCAGCGGGACACCCTGTGCAATGCCTCTTCAACCGTACTTGATGGCGACGGTCTTCAAGGTGGTGAAGCCGTACAGCGCCTCAAAGCCCTTTTCGCGCCCATAGCCGCTGGATTTGACGCCGCCAAACGGCAGCTCCACACCGCCGGCCGCGCCGTAGTTGTTGATGAACACCTGGCCGCTGTGCACACGCTTGGCCATGCGGAACTGGCGCGCACCATCGCGCGTCCAGATGCCGGCCACCAGGCCGAATTGCGTGGCGTTGGCCAGCTCCACCGCATGGTCCTCGTCCTGGAAGGCCATGGCCGACAGCACGGGGCCGAAGACTTCTTCCTGCGCCAGGCGGTGGCCCACGGGCACATCGCGCAGCAGGGTGGGGGCCTGGTAGTAGCCAGTCTCGGGGGCTTCGTCCACCACCACGCCCTGGGCCACCATGGGGATGCCGGCCACTTGCGCGTCCGATAAAAAGTCCCACACGCGCTGCTGCTGCGTCTGGCGGATCAGCGGGCCCACGTCCAGGTCCATGGCAGCGGGGCCGACGCGCAGCTTTTCAAACGCCTTGCCCAGGCGCTCCAGCAGGGGTTCATAAATCAGCGAGTCGATCAGCACGCGCGAGCCCGCCGAGCAGGTCTGCCCCGCGTTCTGCACGATGGCGTTGATGACCACGGGGATGGCGGCGTCCAGGTCGGCGTCGGCAAAGATGATTTGCGGGCTCTTGCCGCCCAGCTCCAGCGTCACGGGGCAGTGGCGTTCGGCAGCCACCTGCTGGATGAGCGTGCCGATCTTGGGGCTGCCGGTGAAGCTGATGTGGTCGATGCCGGGGTGGCGCGCCAGCGCGTCGCCCACCTCGTGGCCGTAGCCGGTGACGATATTCAAAGCTCCGGCTGGGAACCCCACCTCGGCTGCCAGCTGCGCCACGCGGATCAGCGAGAGGCAGGCGTCTTCGGCCGGCTTGACCACGCACACATTGCCCGCCGCCAGTGCGCCGCCCACGCTGCGGCCAAAGATCTGCATGGGGTAGTTCCAGGGGATCACGTGGCCCGTGACGCCGTGGGGCTCGCGCCAAGTCAGCACGCTGTAGCCGTCGGGGTAGGGGATGGTCTCGCCGTGGAACTTGTCGCACGCACCGGCGTAGAACTCGAAGTAGCGGGCCAGCGCAATGGCGTCGGCGCGTGCTTGCTTGGTGGGCTTGCCGCAGTCGCGCTGCTCCAGCGCCGTCAGCTCGTCCGCATGCTCCAGGATCTTGGCCGAAAGCTTTTGGAGCAGGCGGCCGCGCTCCACCGGGGCCAGCTTCTGCCACACCGCGTGGTAGCACTGGCGGGCTGCATGCACCGCCGCGTCGATGTCGTCGGCGTTGCTGCGCTGGATCTCGTCGAAGGGCTGGCCGTCGGACGGGTCGATCACGGGGATCGTGCGGCCCGAGGACGAGGGCACCGAGGCGTTGGCGATGTAGTTCAGTTGCATGGCCGCCATTTTGCCCGGAAATGGAATGTGTGCTTAGTATTTGTGTAAAAACACGCCGATGTGCTAGTGCAATATGCCTTGGTTGCTATCGATTTAATAGTAATCAGGCGCAGGCACCCCGCAGGCCGGCCAGGTCCAGAATCTCCACCTCGCCGCGCTGCACGCGCACCAGCTGGCGCGACTCCAGGTCCTTGAGGATCTGGTTGGTGGTCTGGCGCGAGATCGCCAGCATCAGCGACAGCTGCTCTTGCGAGATCTCGATCACGCGGCGCGACTGCCCTTCGGCCGTCCACTGCCCGTAGCCCTCGGCCATCATCACCAGGCGCCGCGCCAGGCGCTGCGGGGCGGGCAGCAGGGCCAGCTCTTCCATCGCAACAAAGGCCGAGCGCAGCTTGTCGGTCATCAACAAGGCCAGCGCATGCCAGTGCTGCGGGTGGGCCTGCAGCCAGTGCTGCAGCCGCTCGTGCGGGATGTGCACCAGGGTGGTGGGTTCGGTGGCCTGCGCATCGTGGGTGCGGGCCGAGTTGTCAAACACCGAGATCTCGCCAAACCAGTGCGGCGGCTCCAGGCGGATCAACAGCGCCGCACGCGCCTCGTCGGCCCGCCCCCCGGTGCCCGAGATGCTGACCGCGCCGCGCACCACCGCATACAGGCCACAGGGCGCATCGCCGCGCCGGAACAGCACCTCGCCCGTCGGCAGATGGCGCAACTGCGCCATGGCAATCAGCGGCTGGGCAAAGTCGGGCGGCAGGTGGGCAAACCAGCGGCCAGACTGGAGGACAGGCAGGTAGGCGGAAGGGGTGGACATGGGATGCGATTGAACGGGGCAGGAGGGCGCGGCGGCTTTTTGTCGTCTGCACGACAGACGCTGGCGCGGCCTGAGAGCGAGTATTGATGCTGCGCAAAACACATGCTGGAGACACCCATGAAAACCCTGATCGACCACCTCTCCCAATACGCCGACTACCACCGCGACCCGCGCAACATCCACACCCATTTTGTGGGCGTGCCCATGATCATGTTCGCCGTCGTCATCCTTCTGTCGCGCCCGACCTGGATGGTGGGTGCGCTGCCGCTAAGCCCGGCGCTGCTGGCAGCGCTGGCGGCCAGTGTTTTCTACTTCCGGCTGGACATGCGTTTTGGCCTGGCCATGGCCGCGCTGCTGGCCGCCATGCTGGTGGGCGGGCAATGGGTGGCGGCACAGACCCTGGCCGTCTGGCTCGCCACGGGCCTTGGCCTGTTTGCCGTGGGCTGGGTGATCCAGTTCGTGGGCCACTATTACGAAGGCCGCAAGCCCGCTTTTGTGGACGACCTGGTGGGCCTGATCGTGGGCCCGCTGTTTGTGGTGGCCGAATGGGCGTTTGCACTGGGCCTGCGCAAGGAAGTGCAGGCGGCGGTGGAAGAGCGCAGCGGCCCGGTGCGCTTGCGTACCGGGCAACAGGCTGCTGCCCACCCTCAGTAAGCTCTGCGCTCGCGCTCCGCCGCGTTTGCTGCTTGTGCTGCTTAGGCACCAGGGCGCAAAGTGCTTGACGGCCTCGCAAGGGCCAGCACGGCCCCTGCGCACACCGCACCCAGCGCCACCAATGCACACAGGTAAGGCAGCGCGGCGGACAGCGGCGCGCCCAGCTGGTTGAGCCGCAGCGACGCCTGCACGCCCGAGGTGCTGGGCAGCAGCCAGCGCAGCCACTGCAGCAGCTCGGGCAGCGCCTCCACCGGCCACGAGAAGCCTGCGACGAACGCGATGGGCAGTGTGGTGAACAGCAGCACCTGCAGCGCGCGTTCACGGTTGCCAAACCACAGGCCCAGCAGCGCACCCAGTGCCGCGATGGCCGGGATGTAGCAGGCCAGCAGCGCCAGCGCGCCCAGCGGGTTGCCGCCGCGCGGGTAGTCGTGCAGCACAAAGATCCACCCGAAGTAGAAGAGGCCACTGGCCCAGCCCAGTGTGCACAGCGCCAGCAGGCGGCCCAGCCAGGTGGTGGCGCGGGCGCGGTGTTGGCCGCTTTCGACCCAGGTGCCGGTGAGCATCGCAGCGCCCATCAGCAAGGTCTGCTGCAGGATGAGCAGCGCCACGGCAGGCACCACAAAGCTGCCGTAGCCCTCGGTGGGGTTGAACAGTGCCACCATCTGCAGCTGCACCGGCGCGCGGCTGGCGCGGGCCTGGGGGGCGCTTTGGCCGCTGGCCTGCAGCTTGCGGATCTCGACCCCGGCCGATACCGTGCCGACGGCTTCCGCAAAGCCGTATTGCACCGCCTTGTTCAGCAGCGCGTAGGCGCCGTTGGCCTCGATGCTGACCACGGCGTTTTCGCCGCGCACCACGCTGCGCTTGAGCCCGGCAGGGATCACCGCGTAGCCTTCGATCTCTCCGCGCCACAGGGCCTCCTGCGCCTCGCGTTCGCTGGCGGCGACAAAACGCACTTCAATGCGGGGGTCGGCGTCGGCAAAGCGGGTGATCTGGCGCGACAGGCTGGTGTGGTCCCTATCCACCACGGCCACAGGCACGCGGGTCAGCACCTCGTCGGCATAGAACCAGGGGTAGAAAAAACCGTAGAGCACAGGCGCTCCTACCAACAGCAGCAGCACGCCCTTGTCGCGCACCACGGTGGCCAGCGCTTGCAACCAGGCGCCCAGCAGGCCCTGGCGGGGTGGCGTGGTCACCGGCATGGGTTGCATCGGGGTGTTCATCAGCGGCCTCCCCAGGTGTCTGGGCGTTCGTGCGCCAGCGTGAGCGCGGTGGCGCCTATCAGCCACAGCGCGGTGGTGGCGATGGTCAGCGCCACCATCGTCGAGACGCTGGTAGCCACCGGTGCGCCCATTTGCAACTGCTCGATCTGCAGACGGATGTAGTGGGTGAACGGCATGGCTTCGGCCCACGCGCGTGCGCTGCCGGGCATGCCCGCAAGGGGAAACGCCACGCCGCTGAACGCAAACGCCGGGGCTGCAAAAAAGCCCGCACCCGACAGTGCGGTGCGCAGCGACCGCGTGATGCCTGCCAGCGCAGCGCCTGCGGTGATCGACACCGCCATCAGCAGCGCCAGCGCCGCAGCCACCCACCACAGGTTGCCCGGCGGGTGCCAGCCCCGGCCCCAGGTGATGCCCACCAGCGCCAGCAGGCCCACCAGCGTGAGTGATACCCAGGGCAAGGCCAGCTTGCCGACCAGCGCGCCTGCAGTGCGCACCCAGCCCCCTGCGCCCAGCCACTCGCCCAGCGTGCGGTCGCGCAGCTCGCGGCCCACCGTCCAGGCGCCGGCCGTCATGGCCAGGATGTGCAGCAGGGCGGGGATCAGCGCCGCGCCCAGAAACTGCTCGTAGTTGCTGGACACATTGAACAGCGCCACCATCTGCGTGTGGATGGGCTCCATGCTCACGTGCACGGCCTGGGCGCTTTCGCCGCGTTTGTTGCGCGCGGCCATCTCGACACCGGCCGACAAGGTGCCCACGGCCGTGCGCACATCGCGCTGCAGCAGGCCCGAGTGGGTGGACATCTGCGCGTTGTGCAGCAGCGTGACCTGCGCGGCGCGGCCTTCCTTCACGGTGCGCGCGAAGTCGCGCGGGATGGAAACCACGGCATACACGTCCACCGCGCGCAGCGCGCGTTCGGCCTCGGCCGCGTTGGTGAAGTGCTGGGTGATCTGCACGCCCGGTGTGGCGTCCAGCATGCGCACCAGCTGGCGCGACAGGCTGGAGTGGTCGTCATCCACCACGCCCACCGCCAGGTGGCGCGGCAGGCCGGCCGAGAAGATCCACCACAGCAGCGCCACGCCCAGCAGCGGCACCCAGGTGACCATGGCTAGGTCCCACGGATCGGCCGCCAGGCGGCGGGCTTCGCGGCGAAGGCTGCTTGCTATTGAATTCATAGCTTTTTGCGCTTGTAAGATAAGCGCTGGAGGCACTTTTTTGGATCGGTTTTCCATCGCGCTCCACTCCCGTCGCGGAATTCGGAACAGGCGCGGCCCGGCGAGGGCAGCCGAGCAAGGGCCGCCCCGCAGCGAGGGCTGCGTCCCCCTGCCCGCAACGCATAGCGTTGCGAGAGCGGGGGGAAGCGCCGAAGGCGCTCAGGGGGGTGTCGCATTTCAGTTCACCAGCACCGTCATGCCGGGGCGTGCGCCCTCGATGGGGGTTGCCGGGCGCGCGCGCACTTCAAACGTGCGGGCGTCAAAGCCCTGGCCTGCGCGTGTGGCGCGCCAGGTGGCAAAGTCGGGCAGCGCAGCCGTGTGGTAGACCTTGAACTTCACGGTTTTGCCGCCCAGCGCGGGCAGGGTGGCGTCGAACTCGTTGCCGATGGCAAAGCGTTGCAGACGGTCTTCGCGCACATTCAGCACCACCCACTGGTCCTTCAGGTCCACCACCGTGACCACGGCCACGCCCTGCGGCGACAGCTCGCCCGTGCGGGCCAGCACCTTGGCCACTTCGCCGGCGACGGGGCTCTTGAGCTCGGTCTCGGCCTGGGCCGCCTGCACCTCCGCCACCACGCCCGCCACCTGGCGCGCCTGGGCGCTGGCGGCGGATCGGTCTTCGCTGCGGGCACCAGCGCGGGCCAGGTCGTACTGGGCCTTGGCGGCCAGCGCCTGGTCGCGCGAGGCCTTGAAGTTGGCCTCGGCCTCGTCGCGTTTTTGCGCCGCCACCAGGCCCTCGCGGGCCAGGCCGTCCACGCGCTTGAAGGACGATTCGGCCAGGTCGGCAGCGGCCACGGCGCGCTGCCAGTTCAGACGGGCCATTTCAATCTCTTGCGGGCGCGCGCCGTGCTGGGCCTTGTCGGCCACGGCCTGGGCAGCCTCTTGCGCCGCCGTGGCCTGGGCCAGCTTTGCGGTGACTTCGGGGCTGTCCATGCGGATCAGCGGCGCGCCCACGGTGATCTGGTCGCCTTCCTTCACCAGGATTTGCGCGATGCGCGCGGTGACCTTGGGGGCGATATCGGCCTCTTGCGCTTCGATCTGGCCCTGGAACACCTCGGGCGCGGGCTGCGAGGCCTTCCACAGGCCAAAGCCCACAAAGCCTGCCACCGCCACAAAGGCCACCGTGCCGATCACGGCCGCCTTTTTGCTGTTGTTCTTGCTCATGTTCGTTCCACCTTTACTCATTCCACCCGCACCGCATCAGCGCGCGCCATGTATTTGCCAAAGTCTTCCGACAGGCCGCAGGCCTCCAGCAGATCGGCCAGCGCTTTCACGTAGTCGTGGGCGGCCTGCGCGCGTTCGGTCTGGGCCTTGGCCTGGTTGACCTGGGCGTCGATCAGGTCCAGCGTGGTGCTGGTGCCCGCCTTCAGGCCGGAAATGCGCAGGCGCAGCACTTCGTCGGCCAGCTCCAGACCCGGCTGCAGCGCAAAGTAGGCGCGGCGCGCCTGTTCCAGGGCCAGCCAGCGTTTTTCCACCAGCAGGGCAATGTCGTTCTGCGCCTGCGCGCCGGTGCGCTCAGCCTGCTCGATCTGGCGGTTGGATGACTCGGCCAGCGCGTTGCGGTCGATTGAGTCCCACAGCGTCCAGCGCACGCCCACGCCGGCCACCCAGTCGGCATCGCGGCCGGTCTTGAGCTGGCGCTGGCCAAATGCGAACACCTGGGGCTTGCGCAGTGCCTCCTGTGCGGCATGCAGTTGTGTGGCTTGCTCTTTCTTGGCGGCCACCTTGTCCAGCCCGGGGTGGTGGGCCAAGGCGGTGTCGATGAAGTGGGGCAGGGGCTCGACCGGCTGGCTCAGCACAAACAGGGGGCTGGTGGGCGTCACAGGGTCGGACGCCTTGAGGGTGCGGGTTAGCGCCGTGGCGGCCAGCTCGGCATCGTCGCGGGCCTTGCGCGCGTTGCGGCGGGCCTCTTCCAGCGCGGAGCGGGCCTGCAGGCGTTCGACGCGTGCGATCACGCCGGCGTCCAGCATCTTCTGTGCGGCGGCGTCGTGCTGCTCAATGGTGGCCAGGGCCGATTCGCGCAGCAGGGCAGCGCGCTGCGCCAGCTGGGCGCCAAAGTAGCGCTGCACCAGCAGGGTGGTGGCCTCATGGCCGGTTTTGGCGGCGTCGGCCTGGGCTTCTTGCGCCTGGGCATCCAGCAGGCCCCGGGCCGCATTGCTGGCGCCGCCCATGTAGATCGGCCAGATGGCAGAGACCGAGGCTGTGGTGTCGCTCTTGCTGCGGTTGAGCGTGTAGCTGGACGGCAGATGCGGCAACTGGGCCAGTGAGCCCGCCAGCTGGGGTGGCAGCTGCGACAGCACGCCGGGCAGGGCGCGGTTCAGCGGGTTCAGGTCCACGTCCAGGTTGGCGTTATAGGTATAAGCGGCGCCGCTCAGGTTGACCACCGGGCCACCCAGGCGCTGCATGGCGTCGCGGCGCAGCTGGGCGCTTTCGACGGCGCTGCGCGATGCGGCCAGCTGGTCGGAGCGCTGCTGCAGCTGCTGCAGCGCTGCGTCAAATGCCAAAGGGGCGGCGTGGGCCTGCAGGGGCAGCAGGGGCAGCAGGGTCAGGGTGGTAGATGCAAGCAGGCAGAGCAAAGCCGCGCCTGCCCGGCCTGTGTGCCGGGGCGTGGTGGGATGGGTCATGGTGTCAGGTCGTGGTTGTCAGCGCGCACCCACCGGGGTGTAGGCGTTGCTGTGCTCTGCCAGCCAGCGTGCCGACAAGTCGGTGCCGTGCTGGCTGGGGTGAAAGTCGGGGCGCAGGTACTCGCGCCAGGGGCGCCAGGTCTCGCGCACCAGACCGCCCTTGCCGAACAGCGTGCGTGCGGCGCTGGTCCACGTGCTCCATTTCCACAGCGAGCCATCGCGGCGCAGGTTCAGCACCGTCTGGCGCAGCACATCGCCGAGGAACACCACCGTGATGCGACGGAACCAGGTGATGCGCCACTCGTGGTTGCCGCCCAGGGCCTGGTAAAGGTCGAAGGCCGTGTTCTTGTGCTCGGACTCTTCGGCACAGTGCCATTGCCACATCGTGGCCAGGCGCGGCTCGGCGCCCTGCAGTACCT
Organism: Acidovorax sp. 59; assembly: GCF_002754175.1. Classification (NCBI taxonomy): domain Bacteria; kingdom Pseudomonadati; phylum Pseudomonadota; class Betaproteobacteria; order Burkholderiales; family Comamonadaceae; genus Acidovorax; species Acidovorax sp. 59. The sequence continues at coordinate 1,468,202 of NZ_PEET01000001.1, forward strand.
CGGGGTGGGCGAGCAGCCATTCGGCGAGCAGGGCGGTGAAGTGCTCGTTGGCAGCGGTCACAGCCAGCGGATGGCGTGGGTCGGCGCCCGCAAACAGCTTCATGCGCTCTTGCGCACGCGGGGCCCATTCATTGGCGAGGCCCTGCTGGTCGAGGTGGCCGTTGAACAGCGCGTGGATGCGGCGGTGTGTGGCCTCCTGCCCGATGAAGCCACGCACTTCGTCGGCAAACTGGGCCTGCCTGTCGGGGGGCAGGGCCTTGTGGCCGTCACGCACGGCGTCGATAAAGAACTGCTCGCCCACCGGGAAGCTCATCGACAGCGCGTTGAACAGCGCAGAGCGAAACGCGTCGCCACCACACCAGTGGCGCGCAAACGGCGTCTCCAGGTCGATCAGCAGGCGGCGGACAACGAGTTCGGTCATGAAGAGGGCTCCTGGCGCAAGGGGGCCGCGCGGTGGTGCGTGGATTTGGTACTTTGCAGTACCGGTGGATTTGTATGATGCAGATCAACTATGGTACTGTCAAGTACCTCGTCGAATTTTCTGCATTGCGATCAGCCTCCATGAGTGACGTCACCGCCCCAATTGCTGCGCCCGCTGCACCCGCTGCGGGCACCGAACACCGCGCCCGCCTGCTGGAGGGCATGGCACGCGCCGTGGCCGCCAAGGGCTATGCCGACACCACCATTGCCGACATCGTGCGCGAAGCCAGCGTGTCGCGCCGCACCTTTTATGAAAATTTTGCCGACAAGGCCGAGTGCCTGACCGCGCTGTACGAGGCGGCCAGTGGCAACGCGATTGCGGTGCTGCGCTCTGCCATCGATCCGCACAGCGACTGGGAAGCCCAGGTGGAGCAGGCCATGGCAGCCTACTTTGGCGTGTTGGCACGCAACCCCGTGCTGCTGCGCACCTTGTTCATCGACATCCTGGGCCTGGGCCCCACGGGGCTGGCCGCGCGCCGCCGCGCCAACCAGCAACTGGCCGACCTGATGCTGGACGTGGTGAACAACCGCGCGGGTGAGCGCAAACGCAAGACGCCCCTGCAGCCCATGATGGCCATGGCGGTGGTGGGGGGCATCAACGAGATGGTGCTGCACTCCATCGAGCAGGACCGGGCCGGGCAGCTGCAAGAGCTGGTGGAGCCCGCGGCAACTTTGTTGCGGGCGGCGATCTCGGCCGAGTTCTGATCGTTGTGTGGGAGACCGTACTGCGATCGGTGCAGCCAGCGCCTCACACCTCGTTGGCAATCTCGATCAGGTTGTCGTCCGGGTCGTAAATGTAGACCGAGCGCAGCCGGTGGCGGGCGCCCGTTGCGCCCACTGGGCCTTGCACGATGGGGACGCCTTCGGCCTGCAGGTGGGCGATGACGTCGTCGAGCGGCATCTGGGTGAGAAAGCACAGGTCGCCGGAGCCCGCCGTCGCGTGGCGCACATTGGGGTCCACCACCGTGCCCACTTCGTGCAGGTTGATCTTTTGCGCGCCGAAGTGCAGTGCGTACCGCTGGGGCTTGAACTCCCGGGCGGTCATGCCCAGCACACGCTCATAAAACGCAATGGTTTTGTCGATGCTGGCGACGGTGAGCACGACGTGGTCGATGGATTCCAGAACAATGGGCATGGTGTAGGGCGGGGGGATCAGGCGAGAGAAGTATGGCGCGCCAGTGTGGCGGGCTGCAGCCAGCGCTTGTTGGCCGTAAACACCACCGTGAGCAGCAGCCCGGCCAGCAGGGCCATGAACCAGTGCAGGGGCGATAGCGGCACAAACCTGAAAGCGTTGGCCAGCCACGGCACGGTGGTGATGGCCGTCAGCGCGGCCAGCGTGCCGCCCGCCACCCACAGGCTGACCGGGGTGAGTCCCGCCCACAGGCTGCGCCACACCGTCTGGCTGCTGCGGCTGGGCAGCATGAGCGCGGCGTTGGCGGCCACCAGCACCACAAACGCGGCCGTGCTGGCGGTGGCGGCATGTGCGGGCTGGCGCAGCAGCCAGGCATACAGGCCCACCACGGCAGCGGTCACCACGCTGCCCTGCAGCACGCTCAGCAGGATGTGGCGGGCGGACAGCAGGGGTTCGTCGGCCGCGCGCGGCGGCTGCTGCATGAGGTCGGCAGCGCCTTCTTCGGCCTCGAACACGATGGAGCAGGCCGGGTCGATGACCAGCTCCAGAAACGCGATGTGCAGCGGCGCCAGCACCAGCGGCAGCCCGAACAGCACCGGCAGCAGCGCCAGCCCAATGATGGGCACGTGCACCGCCAGCGTGTAGACCATGGCCTGGCGCAGATTGGCAAAGGTCTGCCGCCCCCGGTGAATCGCCAGCACGATGGCTGCAAAGTCGTCGTGCAGCAACACCAGGGCGGCAGCCTCGCGCGCCACATCGGTGCCGCGCTGGCCCATGGCGATGCCGATGTGTGCCGCCTTGAGGGCGGGGGCGTCGTTCACACCATCGCCCGTCATGGCCACCACCTCGCCCTGGGCCTTGAGGGCTTCGACCAGCGCCAGCTTCTGGTGTGGCTTGATGCGCGCAAACACGCTGACCTGCCGGACCTGGTCGGCCAGCACCTGCGGCGGCATGTGGACCAACTCGTCGCCGGTGATCACGCGGTCGTTGGCGATGCCTGCCTGGGCGGCAATGGCGCGCGCGGTGCGGGGGTGGTCGCCGGTGATCATCACTACGCGAATGCCCGCCTGGCGGCACTGCGCTACGGCCTGGGGCACCTCGGGGCGCAGCGGGTCGGCCAGGGCCACCAGGCCCAGCCATTCAAAGTCAAAGTCGTGCTGGGCTTCGGGCCAGGTGTCTTGCGTGTGGTGCCGGGCCTTGGCCACGCCCAGCACGCGCAGGCCCCGGTCGGCCAGGCGTGCGGCCTGGGCGCTGACGGCGGCGCGCTCGGCGTCGGGCAGATGGCAAAGGTCGGCCACGGCTTCGGGCGCGCCCTTGGTGGCCACCGTGTCGTGTGCCGAGGTGCCGTCGCGCCACAGGTGGCTCATGGCCAGCAGTTGGGGCGATAGCTCGTACTCGCGCGCCAGTGACCATGCGGGGTGCAGGTGCTCGGTGTCCACCAGGTGGTCGGCCGCCATGCGGTGAAAGGCCTGCTCCATGGGGTCGTGCGGCTCGATCTCGCTGGCCAGCACGGCGTATTCGAGCAGCTCGTGGAAGGCATCGGGCAGCGCGCTGCCATCCGCTGCGGCGGGCAGGTTCTGCACATCCAGCTCCTGCCCCGCAATGCAGAGCGCCGCCACGGCCATGCGGTTCTGCGTCAGGGTGCCGGTCTTGTCCACGCACAGCACGGTGGTTTGCCCCAGCGTCTCAATGGCATTGAGCCGCCGCGTGAGCACCTGTTGCGCCGCCAGCCTCCGCGCGGCCAGAGCCAGGAAGATGATCATGATCACGGGCAGCTCTTGCGGCAGCACCCCCATTGCCAGTGTGATGCCCGCCAGCACGGCCTGCAGCCAGTCGCCCCGCAGCGCCCAGAACAGGGCCACCAGCAGCGCGCACAGCGACAGGCCAATGACCACCAGCTTGCGCGTGAGCCGCGCCATTTCCTCGCGCAGCGGCGAGGCCTGCAGGGCAATGGTGTCGAGCGACTGGCCGATGCGCCCCAGCTCCGTGTGGCGGCCCACGGCGGACACCTGCAGCAGGCCCTGGCCGCTGACCACCAGCGTGCCTGCAAACACCTTGTCTGCCGGTTGTTTGGCCACGGGCTCAGATTCGCCGGTCAGCATCGATTCGTTGGCGGCCAGCTCGTGGGCTTGCAGCAGTGTGCCGTCGGCGGGGATGCGGTCGCCCTCGGCAATCATCAGCAGGTCTTCGCGCACCACGTCGCGGCCTGCAATGCGCACCAGGGTGCCGCCGCGCAACGCCAGCGCGCGGGGGCTGGAGAGGTCGCGCAGGGCGTTCAGCGCGTTGTCGGTGCGGCGCTCCTGCAGCACCGTGATCGCCATGATGATCACCACAAAGCCCAGCAGGATCAGCGCCTCGTGCGCGTCGCCCATGGCGAGGTAGATGGCACCTGCGCCCAGCAACAGCAGGAACATGGGCTCGGTGACCACATCCCAGGCCATGTCGCGCAGCGTGCGGCGCTGGCTGATGCCCAGTTCGTTGGGGCCTTCTTCACGCAGGCGTTGGGCGGCCAGTGCCGGGTCGAGGCCAGTGGGGGAGTCGGTAGTGGGCATGTGGGGCGTGACGCTGCGTTGCAAGGAGGGTCGCAGCGGTGTAACAGTTATACCGCGCGCTGGTGTCAGCAGCCCTGAGGGAGCGCAGTGCGCCGCATCCCATCCGCCTTCATGACACCTCGCACATCACAAAGTCGGCCTTGCCGACATTGCATTCGGGGCAGCGCCAGTCGTCGGGCACGTTGGCCCAGAGGGTGCCGGGCGCGATACCGTGGTCGGGCACGCCGGCAGCCTCGTCGTAGATCCAGCCGCAAACGGCACACATGTAGATTTTCATGGCGTGGTTCCTTCTGTTTGGGGCTGTGCGTCAGTCGTCATCGTGGTGCCGTTGGCGTTCGGTCGATGTGCCGTTGGCAACCCAGCCGCTGGGCGACTGCTGCCACTGCCAGGCGCCAAAGGCCAGGGTTGCGATCAGCAGCAGGGCGGCGAGCCAGGTGCGGTTCTTGGGGACCAGGTCGGGTCCCTTGCCCTCCACCCGGCCGGTGAGCATGGGCAGGGCCTGGTTCTTGCGGCGCAGCACGCTCAAGCCTGCAATCAGCGCAATGTGGGCCAGCACCACAAACAGCAGGGCGTTGCCGAAGAACTCATGCACTTCTTCCATCGCTTCTCCCATCCAGTTGCCACCCAGCGCAGCGCCCCAGTCGTTGTACGTGGCATATCCGCTGAGGGTGAGGGGCACCACCAGCGCCAGCAGCAACACGATGGCCAGCGCCACCAGCAGGTTCTGGCCCTGGCGCCAGTTGATTTGCGTGACCGATGGGGCCTGGGGCAGGGAGCGCAGCCATGCGGGCGCCCCCGCCAGCTTGCGCCACAGCAGGCCCAGGCCCGAGGTGCGCGGCCCGAAGATGCCGTACAGCAGCCGAAAGCCCAGCAGCCCCGCCATGGTGTAGCCCAGCGTGACGTGCAGCAGCCGCCAGTGTTCCCCGTCGGCCGTGGCGTAGGCCCCGGCAAAGCACAGTGCAAACAGCCAGTGGAACATGCGCGTGGGCGCATCGGTCACCCGGCGACTGGGAGCCCTGGCGGGGGCGGGTTGCGCCGAGGCATCGACGGGATGGAGGGTAGGTGTGTTGTTCATCGTGTTTTCCTTGATGGGGCGCAGTTCAGATTCACCGCTCTCAGTCGTTCCAGGCGCGGCGTGAGCGGGCATCCAGCCCCGCCGGCATGCGCAGGTTGTGTTCGTCAAACTGCCCCTTGTCCGCGCCCGTGTGGCAGGCTGCACAGTTGGCAGCGCTTTTCACGCTGGCGAGCTTCCAGGTGGTGGGTTCGATCTTTCGGTGCTTGCGTTCAAACCAGGCCGAGCGGGTGATACGGTCCTCGGGTGGCTCCTCGTTCACCCGCTTGTAGGTGCCTGCGTGGGCCTGCAGCCACTGGTTGAGTTGGCGTACGGTGGCGGCGTCCAGCGATGCGTCGGTGCTGTAGTGCCTGTCCAGGCCCGTCATCACGCGGTTCCAGGATGCTGCGGGCAGCAGGCCGGGCGGGTAGGCGGTGTGGCAAGCGGCGCATTCCTGTGTGTAGGCACTGGGCATGTTGCGGGGCATGGCGCGCCCGCTGTCTGCATGGGCGCTGGAGAGTGACAGCAGGGTCAGTGCGCACACAGCGGCGGCCAGGGCTGCAGGGCGTAATTGGGCTGGTTTTTGCATGGTGTCGGTCTCAGGGCTTGAGGGCATTGAGGTAGGCCAGCACGTCGGCTTTTTCCACTGCTGTGCATTCACGGCTCAGCACGTCGTTGCAGTTGCGGCGGAACCACTTGTTCACCTTGGCGGTGTCGGTAAATGCCTTGGGGTTGAAGGCCGGAGCCAGGGGCGCAATCGACTTGCCGGTGCTGGCGTGTTTGCCCTGTGCGGTGGGCGGTGTGCCGTGGCAGGATGCGCAAGACCATTCGCCACCATGGCGTGCGTTGAAGAACACCTTGCCTTTGTCGGCATTGCCTGGGCTGCCGGCCTGTGCGCTCCAGTGGGCGAGCTGCTGGGCAGCGGTGGTGTCAGCGGCGTGGCTGATGCTGGTGGCTGCAAGTGCACAGAGCGCGGCCAGAGTCAGGGTGCGAAGGGAAGTCATGCTGTGGTCCTTGTGGGTTTCATCGCTTGTGCAGCCATTGTTGAAATCCCCGCCTGAACGGCGTGTGAAAGGGCTGTTCATCGGCCGTTCAGATATCGCGCAGGACAATGCGCCCATGCCTTTCTCCTTCCACGCTGCTTGTGCGGGCCGCCATGTCCGGTGCATGTGCTTGGCGGCGTGTGTGCTGTGGGCTGCCGCGCTGGCCGTGCCGTCCGCGTGGGGCAGCGGCAAGGAAGACCACGACCGCGCCCGGCAGGCCGTGCAGGCGGGCCAGGTGCTACCACTGCCCGTCGTGCTGGAACGTCTGCAGCGCGAGGTGCCTGGTCAGGTGCTGGAAGTGGAGCTGGAGCAGGAGCGCGAGCGCTGGATCTACGAGATCAAGCTGCTGACGCCTGCCGGGCAGTTGACCAAGGTCAAGCTCGATGCGCGCACGGCGGAGGTGCTGCGTGTGCGATCCCGAGAATCGCGCGAAGATCAGCAGCGAAGCCGTGACAATCGCTAACACCCTTCCGACCGCGACACCTCCATGCGCATCCTGCTGGTAGAAGACGACACCCTGCTGCGCGCCCAGTTGCGCAATGCCCTGCACGGCGCGGGCTACACGGTGGACGAGGCAGACAACGGGCGCGACGCGCAGTTTCTGGGCGACACCGAGGCAGTGGATGCCGTGGTGCTGGACCTGGGCCTGCCGGTGGTGGACGGGCTCACGGTGCTCAAGCGGTGGCGGGCCGAGGGGCGCAACATGCCGGTGCTGATCCTCACCGCGCGCGACAACTGGCACGAAAAAGTCGCAGGCATCGATGCCGGTGCCGACGACTACCTGACCAAGCCCTTTCACCTTGAAGAACTGCTGGCGCGCCTTCGCGCACTCATCCGCCGCGCCAGCGGGCAAGCGTCGGCCGTGCTGCAGTGTGGAGACTGGTCGCTGGACACACGCAGTGGCCGCGTGACCTGTGCGGGCCAGCCGGTGACGTTGACAGCGCATGAGTACAAGGTGCTCGACTACCTCATGCACCGGCCTGGCGTGCTGGTGTCACGCGCGGAGCTGACCGAACACATCTATGCGCAGGACTTTGATCGGGACTCCAACACCATCGAGGTCTTTGTGGGGCGCTTGCGCAAGAAGATGTTGCCTCCTGCGGCTTCGTCGGCTGCCCTGGCGGATTCGGCACGTATCGAAACCGTGCGTGGCATGGGCTACCGCCTGGTGCCGCCATGAGCGCGCAAGCTGTGCCACCTGCGCCTGCCGTGCACTGGTCCCGGTCGTTGCGGGTGCGGCTGCTGGCCGTCACGCTGGCGGGGGCGGCCGTAGCCATGGCGCTGGCTGGGCTGGTGCTGAGCGGATTGTTCCGCGAGCATGTGCAGCAGCAGTTTCAGGCTGCACTGCAGCTGCAGCTGGACCAGATCACGGCGCGCCTGGAGTTTGACGCCCAAGGGCAGCCGGTGATTGCTGCCGAGGCGCTGTCCGACCCCCGCTGGCTCAAGCCCTACTCCGGCCTGTATTGGCAGGTGGACGCCATGGCGCCCGACGGGCGGGAGCGGGCTGGGGTGTTGCGCTCGCGCTCGTTGTGGGACACCAGCCTGGCGCTACAGGTGGATGCGTTGGCCGATGGCACCGTGCATGTGCACGAGATGACAGGCCCGCAGGGCGCGCCTTTGCTGGTGCTGGAGCGCACGGTGCGCGCCGAGGGCGTGCATGCAGCGCGCTGGCGCTTGATTGTGGCCGCCGACCTGCAGGCCACCCAGGCAGCCACGGCCCGGTTCACTGGCGTGCTGGGGCTGTCGCTGGCGGTGTTGCTATTGCTGCTGGTCGCCGCCGCCTGGGCGCAGGTGGCGGTGGGGCTTAAGCCCCTGCAGGCGCTACAGCGCGCGGTGCAGGATGTGCAAGAAGCGCGGGCTTCGCAGTTGCAAGGCAGCTTCCCTGCGGAAGTGCAGCCGCTGGTCGACGACTTTAACGCCGTGCTGCGCCGGCATGGCGAGGTGGTGGAGCGGGCACGCACCCAGGCGGGCAACCTGGCCCATGCGCTCAAGACGCCCCTCACGGTGCTGGAGAACGCGGCCCGCACACAACCGTCCACTGATGGCCCGGAGCTGGCGGCGCTGGTGCGAGAGCAGGTGGTGGTGGCCCGCAGGCACATCGACTGGCACCTGGCGCGGTCGCGGGTGGCGGCATCTGCGCGCTTGCCCGGGCAGCGCACGCCGCTGCAGCCGGTAGTGGATGGGCTGGTGCGCGTGATGAACAAAGTGCATGCGGACCGGTTGGTCGATATCAGTGTCGAGCCGTCAGCAGTGCCGCTTTTCTTTGCGGGCGAGGCGCAGGACCTGCAGGAAATGCTGGGCAACCTGCTGGACAACGCCTGCAAGTGGGCGCAGGCTGCGGTGCGGCTGCAGATGCAACTGCTGCCCGCAGGATCGGGCACTGCGCAGCCCCAACTGGTGGTTGCGGTGGAAGACGACGGCCCCGGCATTGATGCCGCGCAACGTGATCAGGCGCTGGAACGCGGCGTGCGCCTGGATGAAACCGTGCCCGGCACGGGACTGGGCTTGGCCATCGTGCAGGACCTGGCAGCTTTGTATGGGGGGCGGCTGGATCTGGAGCCCGCAGGCCTTGGCGGCTTGCGGGCGACGCTCACCCTGCCTGCTGCGAGCGCTCACTGAGCCGCAGCGGCTGCTCGACACGCCAAAAAAGGTCCTGCTGGGCGGGGCGCCTAGAGAAAAACCGCCAAAGCGGAAACCCATTAAAAAAGCCCGCCAAAGCGGGCTAAGGCCCTGACAAATTCCCCTGAATTCTGCAAAGCCTTGGAGTGATGGAGACAGGGTATCACCGTCTGCCGTGTTTGACCACTTTTGTTGTGCAAGCGGCCTTCAGTGCCTGCTTTCCACGCTGTTTTGCATGGCTGTCTGAGCGACGGCGTCCAGGGCGTTGTCCACCACGGTGTGCTCGGCCAGCACCTGCATCGCTCCCTGTTGCAGCAGCCGGTCCAGCAGCCGCAGGGTCATCGATTGGGTGCGGCCAGCGGCGCTGGTAAAGAGGAACAGGTTGCCGTGCGAGCCGATCCAGGACAGCTGTGTGCGCTCCCACTGGCCCGCCACCTGCAGATTGACCCAGGTGCCCACCGTGATGGTGGCGGCAGGCAGCGGCAGGGGCGCAGCGCTGCTGGGGGCAGCCTCGGGGGCCGTGTCTGCGCCCTCGCTCTCGGGCGATTGCGAGATATCGATGTAGCCGGACTCCCTCGCTTCGGAGGGCGCAACCCAGGGGTCGTCGTCATCAAGGGGCGCCGGTTGCTGCGGCTCTGCCGGGGGCGTTGCAAAAGTCGCTGCGGCTGCAGGGGCTGGCGCAGCCACCCGGGGCCCGGGTTTGAAGGCCTGCTGGTGCAGTTGCATCAGCAGCTCAAAAACAGCCTCCGTGCGGTCTGTAGGGTAGTCGATGGACGCCAGACCTTCGCGCAATTTGGCCAGCAGCTTGGGCAGCAGGCGAGCCAGCTGGCCCGTGTTGGCGCGCGTCAGTTCGGGCTGTACGCTCCAGATCAGCGCGTCCACCAGTTCCTGGTAGCGGCCCGGGTCGGTCGTGCCTGATTTGTCCGAAAGACGCGCCTCCGCCATGACCTGGGCCCAAGCGCCCAGCAAAAAGCGCGAGATGGCGTCCGGCACCTTGCCGATGTCGGGCAGCAGCCAGATCTCGCGCGATATCTGTGCGGCCAGCAGATGGCGCTGCTCTGCGTGCTGCAGGGCCTCGATGGCGCGCAAGCGCTCCTGCTTGAGCGCCTGGTCCTTCTCGGCCCATTTGGTGTGCAGTTGCTGCAGCACTTGTTCAAAGTCATCAGCGCTGTCGATGGTGGCGGTGGCCAGCGGGCCTGCGATGTGCATGAGCGAGCGCATGAAGCTCTGAAAACCAGGGGCTTCGGGGCTGTTGAAGGCCTGGCTGCGGTCGGTGATGTCCTGCAGCAGGCGGCGCGCGGCATGCTCCTTGTGGCTGAAAAAGCGAGGGTCGGCCAATGCCAGCTGCATCAGCGCAGGCTCCAGCGCGCGGATGAACTGTTGCACCGGCCACAGCAGCCGGGTGTCGCGCGCGATGTTGTCCACCATCAGCGCCACCACCTCCATGCTCAAGGCCTGGCCCAGGCCCTGCGCCTGTGCCCGCTGCGCGGCAGCAGGGCTGCCGTCTGCATCGTTGCCGGCTGGCGCGCGTGGCGTACCCAGGCGCTCCATCATCTGGCCGACCTGGTTCATCTCTTGCAGCGCCTCAAACGCTGCGGGCACCGTCATCGCGAAATCCGTGGCCGGTGGGTCGATCTGCGGCAAGCCTTGTGACGGGTGTTCAAACTCCCGGTCAAACCGGGCTGCGAAAGATTCCTGGGGGTTGTCGCCGCTGGCGTGCATGTCCGCAGGGGCGGGTGCGTCATTGAACTCGCCCAGCAGCAGGCGGCGCAGGCGGTCCAGCGTCAGCAACGGGTCGCCCGTGCTGGTGGACGACACGTACAAGTCGTTGTCGGCTGCAAAACCGGGGGACGCCTCGGCGTCGGCCGGCGCCACATAGACCACTTCGCCCGTGGCCTGCCGCATGGCGTAGCCCACAGGCTTCACACCACTTTGCTTGAGCTGGTCGATTTGCGCGAGGTACAGGCTGCGCAGCTCGGCGCCCAATGCCTGTGCCATCAGCCCCACCCAGTCGTGGCGCACCTGGGGTGTGACCTGCATTTGCGACACCACGGACTGCAGAGCCTGCAAGAACACGTCGGGGCGCAGCGGGTTGTGCTCCGGCTGCACCCGGGACAGCCCCTGGGCCGCGCACACCAACGCGTCCAGGTCCGCCAGCGGACCTTCCACTGCAGAGATCAGTACCTGACGGGCACGTGCGCGCTCCACGCTGTCGTTGATCTGCGCCTCGTCCATCAGTTCGAGGTCGTCAAAGTGCACGGTGAACAGTGACCGCGTGGGCTTGTCGTCGCCCTGTGCCGTGTCCTGGTCCAGCGCCTTGCGCAGTGCGTCGGGGTAGCGATCTGCCATCACCGATGCCAGCCGCACCAGTTGCTGCCGTGCCTCCTGCATCGCATGGTGCTCGCCGGGGGTGCGGGCACTGTCCAGGCGCGCTTGCAGGGACACGCGCGTGGCCTCAATGACGCGCTCCACCACAGGCCGGGCCTGGGCCAGCGCGATCTGGACGATGCGCTGCTGGGGCGCAGCGGGGCTGTCGGTCGGGGCCGGGGCGGGCAGGGTGGTGTGTGTCAAGGCCATCTTCAGTGGAACGCGATACCAGTGGCTGCTGCAGTGGATGCGATGTTACGCGTCAAAAAGGGGCCAGAGGCCCCTTTTTGACGATGGTGGGACGGTTTTACCCGCCGTGGAACTTGACCACCAGCGGCACGATGAGCAGTGCCACGATGTTGATGATCTTGATCAGCGGGTTGATGGCCGGGCCGGCCGTGTCCTTGTAGGGGTCGCCCACGGTGTCACCGGTCACGGCGGCCTTGTGCGCCTCGCTGCCCTTGCCGCCGTGGTGGCCGTCTTCGATGTACTTCTTGGCGTTGTCCCACGCGCCACCGCCCGTGCACATGCTGATTGCGACAAACAGACCTGTGACGATGGTGCCCATGAGCAAGCCGCCCAGCGCCTTGGGCCCCAGCAGCAGGCCCACCACAATGGGAACCACCACCGGCAGCAGGCTGGGGATCACCATTTCCTTGATGGCGGCGGTGGTCAGCATGTCCACGGCCTTGCCGTATTCGGGCTTGCCCGTGCCGTCCATGATGCCCTTGATGGTGCTGAACTGGCGGCGCACCTCCACCACCACAGCGCCTGCGGCCCGGCCCACAGCCTCCATGGCCATGGCGCCGAACAGGTACGGAATCAGCCCGCCGATGAACAGGCCCACGATGACCAGCGGGTCCGACAGATCAAAGGTGATGGCCTTGCCGTAGCTCTCCAGCTTGTGGGTGTAGTCGGCAAACAGCACCAGTGCAGCCAGGCCGGCGGAGCCGATGGCGTAGCCCTTGGTCACGGCCTTGGTGGTGTTGCCCACGGCGTCCAGCGGGTCGGTGATGTCGCGCACACTGCTGGGCAGCTCGGCCATTTCGGCAATGCCACCCGCGTTGTCGGTGATGGGACCATACGCATCCAGCGCCACCACAATGCCCGCCATGCTCAGCATCGACGTGGCTGCCACCGCAATGCCGTACAGGCCAGCCAGGCCGTAGGACACGATGATGGCCGTGCACACAAACACCACGGGCCAGGCCGTGGAACGCATCGAAACGCCCAGGCCCGCAATGATGTTGGTGCCGTGGCCGGTGGTGGACGCCTGGGCAATGTGCTGCACGGGCGAGTACTGCGTGCCGGTGTAGAACTCGGTGATCCAGACCAGCGCGGCCGTCAGCACGAGGCCGGTGGCGCAGGCGCCAAACAGCCGCAGCTGGGTGCCCGTGGCCGTGACCGCATTGTCCGGCATGATCCACAGCGTGACGAAGTAGAAAGCGATGAGCGACAGCACGCCCGCTATCGCCAGACCCTTGTACAGCGCGGGCATCACGTTCTTCATGCCGGGCGTTGCCTTGACGAAGAAGCAGCCAATGATGGACGCGACGATGGACACCGCACCCAGCGCCAGCGGGTACACCACCGCATTGACCTGGGCCGTGGCCACCATCAGGGCGCCCAGCACCATGGTGGCGATCAGTGTCACCGCGTAGGTCTCGAACAGGTCGGCCGCCATGCCCGCGCAGTCGCCCACGTTGTCGCCCACGTTGTCGGCAATCACGGCAGGGTTGCGCGGGTCGTCCTCAGGGATGCCAGCCTCCACCTTGCCCACCAGGTCGGCGCCCACGTCCGCGCCCTTGGTGAAGATGCCACCGCCCAGGCGCGCAAAGATCGAGATCAGCGACGAGCCGAACGCAAAGCCAATCAGCGGGTTGAGCAGCGTGGCCAGATGGGTGGTGGGCGTGTGGTTGCCGTTGCCCGCCAGGAACCAGTAAAAGCCCGTGACACCCAGCAGACCCAGCCCCACCACCAGCATGCCGGTGATGGCACCGCCACGAAACGCGACATCGAGCGCCGGGCCAATGCCTTGAGTGGCCGCCTGCGCGGTGCGCACATTGGCGCGCACCGAGACATTCATGCCGATGAAGCCGCAGGCGCCCGAGAGCACGGCGCCCACCACAAAGCCGACCGCCGTGGTGCCGTCCAGAAACACGCCGATGAGCACCGCCAGCACCACGCCCACGATGGCAATGGTCTTGTACTGGCGGGCCAGGTAGGCGGCGGCACCGGCCTGGATGGCGGCGGCAATCTCCTGCATGCGGGCGTTGCCCGGGTCTTTGGAAAGGATCCAGCCCCGGGCCCAGATGCCGTAGGCCACCGCGATGAGCCCGCAAACGAGGGCGAGGATGAGAGGGGATGTCAGTGCTGAACTTGCAGCCATTCAATTCTCCTTGGTGTGTTGCACGGAGGGGGACCAACGCATCGGTGGCTTCCCCGCTGCGTTGCTTCCTCGTGCTACCCATGCGTTTCGCGCAGGAGCCGATTGGCCAACAGGCCCAATTTACAGGCAAACGCCGGTTTGCAAGCGGGCAGAAAGGGGCGTGCGCCTAAAATCAGGGTTAATCCCGACGCTTCGTTGCGCTGCATCAGTGCCGAAGGCCTCGCGGGTTATCGTCAACAAACCACTATCCAACGACATGTCCCTCAACAACGTCCCCCCAGGCAAGAACGTTCCTGACAGCTTCAACGTCGTCATCGAGATTCCGATGAACGCCGATCCGATCAAGTACGAAGTGGACAAGGAATCGGGCGCCATTTTTGTGGACCGTTTCATGACCACCGCCATGCACTATCCCACCAACTACGGGTATGTGCCGCAGACGCTGTCGGGCGACGGCGACCCAGTCGATGTGCTGGTGATCACGCCTTACCCGCTGTTCCCCGGCGTGGTCGTGCCCTGCCGCCCCCTGGGCATCTTGATGATGGAAGACGAGGCCGGTGTGGATGGCAAGGTGATTGCTGTGCCCACGTCCAAGATCCTGCCCATGTATGACCACTGGAAGACCATCGACGATGTGAACGCCATGCGCCGCAACGCCATCGCCCACTTCTTTGAGCACTACAAGGACCTGGAAAAGGGCAAGTGGGTCAAGGTGCTGGGCTGGGAAGGCATCGACGCCGCCAAGAAGGAAATCACCGACGGCATCGACAGCTACAAGAAGTCGCAGGCCTGATAGGTCAGATAGGCCGGTAGCGCTGGTGCTGATTGCACCAGCTGCTATCAAAATATAAGCACGCCATCCGCCATGGATGGCGTGCTTTTTTGTGGACGGTGCCCCGGTGGGGTAGGGAAAAGCCGCGCAATGTGCGGTCAGGCCCGCTGATAGACTGCATTTGGTTACACACCTGGGGTGGTCCCGGTGTCACGAGGTACTTTGAGGTGATTCATGAAAATTTCTGATCTGCGCATCGGCGTGAAGCTGGCGGCGGGCTTCCTGGCGGTGGTGCTGTTGACCGCCTTGCTCGGCGCCATCGCGCTGGTGCAGATGTCCCGCATCCATGCCAACGCCGAGGAGATCGCTACCAACCTGCTGCCCAGCGTCACGCAAACGGGCGAGCTGCGGGTGCTGCTCAACCGCATGCGCCGTGCGGAGGCGGGCATGGTCACGGCGCGCAGCGCGGCCGAGGTCAAGGCGTTTGCCGAGCAGGTCGCGCAGCGCCACAAGGACCTGACCCGAGTTGAGGCGATCTACGAGCCGCTCATCGACATGCCCAAGGAGCGCGAGGTTTTCCAGGCCTACAAGGCGCGCAAGGCGGCCTATGTGGCGTTGCAGGACAAGCTGGCGGACATTGCCAAGGGCGTGGACTTCAGCACTGCCGAGACCATGGAACTCACGGCAGATGCGTTGAGCATGCTGTATGCGGGCGAATCGGAGTCAGCCTTTGTGGCCACCGCCGAGACCCTGGGCGAGCTGCAAAAGATCAATGCGGACGCTGCATTGCAGGCCAATGAGGAAGCGATGACAGTGTTCAATGCGGCACGCATCTGGGTGCTGGGCACCCTCGCCCTGTGCGTGGCGTTGGCGGCCGTACTGGGTGTGGCCATCACCCGCGCCGTTACGCGCCCCGCCCATCACGCCGTGTTGGCCGCCCGCGCGATTGCCGATGGCGACCTGGCGACCGAGGTGCCCCCCGGCGGCAAGGATGAAATGGGCCAGCTGCTGAATGCGCTGGGCGACATGCGGTCCAACCTGGCGCGTGTGGTGTCGGGCGTGCGCAGCAACGCCGAAGGCGTGGCCTCAGCGAGCGCCCAAATCGCCTCAGGCAACAACGACCTGAGCGCACGCACGGAACAGCAAGCCAGTGCGCTGGAAGAAACGGCAGCCTCGATGGAAGAACTGGGCTCCACCGTGCGCCAGAACGCCGACAACGCGCGCGCCGCCAACCAGCTGGCCGTGAGCGCCAGCACCGTGGCCGTGCAAGGCGGAGACGTGGTGGCCGAAGTGGTCGAGACCATGAAAGGCATCAACGCCAGCAGCAACAAGATCGCAGACATCATCAGCGTCATCGACGGCATCGCCTTCCAGACCAACATCCTGGCGCTCAACGCAGCCGTGGAAGCCGCCCGCGCCGGCGAGCAGGGCCGGGGCTTTGCTGTGGTGGCCGGAGAAGTACGAAACCTGGCAGGACGCAGCGCAGAAGCTGCCAAGGAAATCAAAGCCCTCATCACCGCCAGCGTGGAACGCGTGGAACAAGGCACCGCCCTGGTCGACAAGGCCGGAGCCACCATGACCGAAGTCGTCAGCGCCATCCGGCGAGTGACCGACATCATGGGAGAGATCAGCGCCGCCAGCAGCGAACAAAGCGCAGGTGTTGGCCAAGTGGGAGAAGCCGTCACCCAGATGGACCAGGCCACCCAGCAAAACGCCGCCCTGGTGGAAGAAATGGCCGCTGCTGCCAGCGCACTGAACGCCCAGGCCGGCGAACTGGTCAACGCCGTGGCCGTGTTCAAGCTCGACGCCAGCAGCACGAACAGCAGCTACAGCCAGAACCGCCACACGGCAGCCCCCGCCCGCACCCCCATGGCAGCGCCCAGCTACAAAGCCCCGGCCCGCAGCACCAGCCTGGGCAGCAGCGCCAAGAGCAGCAGCAGCAAACCCGCCAGCCTGGCGGCGCCCAAGGCCAGCAGCCCGGCAGCCTCAACTGCCGCCAAGCCCGCAGCGCCCAGCCCGGCCCCGGCACCCAAGGCTGCGGGAAGCGACGACGACTGGGAGAGCTTCTGACCAGGGCTGCGCAGGCCCCTGGGTGAAGAAATCGGGTCAAAACGGCTGCAAGCGCAGGTGGAAAATGCGCTGACAGCTATCAAAAACAAAGCAAGAAAGCACGCAGAGGGGGGCTACCTTCTGCGTGCTTTTTTTGTGGGCGAGCGCTTCGCGTCGGCGTAGTCGGATGCGCCGCCGCACCTGCCGGTCAGCGGTACGGGTTCGGGTACACCAGATGCAGCCCTGGCAGCTGGGGGCGCTGGAACGGCTGCCACACCACGCCTGGCCCGTGCGGCTGGCCCAGACGGTCGGCCACGGCCCACCAGGCACTGGGGTTCAGGCCGATGCCAAAGTGGCTGGCCACCACCTCGATGTTTTCGGTGTGGGGGTTGTGGTCGGCGGGCGCCTGGATGCTGCCGCGCCATGCCACCACGCCATCGGTGCGGGAGTAGATGCTGGTGGTGGGCACCGGGGGTGCTTCGGGCAGGTTGTAGTTCTCGGTTTCGCGCTCGATGCTGCGGCCGCTGGCGAACTGGTAAATGCGCCAGGCGTTGGTGGAGGTGTGGGGCCCGGCAAACGGGGTGCCCAGGGTCACCACGCAGCGCACCAGATCCGGCATTTCCTTGGCCAGCTCGCGGGCGTAGATGCCGCCCAGGCTCCAGCCCACCAGGCTCACCTTGTGGCCGCTGGCATCCACCGCTTGCTGCAGCTGGGCCTTGGCGTTCTCCAGCACGCCATCGCGCGGCCCCAGGTTCAGGCCCTGGCCCCAGCCCAGCGTGTTGTAGTTGCGCGATTCGAGGTAGCGACGCAGGGGCAGGGTGGTGGCGTCGCCAGCTGTCAGGCCCGGAAACACGATGACCGTGTGGCCATCGCCCAGTGGAGCGCGCTGCAGAACGGGCCATGCGGGCAGCACGGCGCCAAATTCCCAGGGGGCCCGCAGCTCCAGCGCCAGCAAGGGGAGGCTGGGCGGTGGCATGTGGTCAGGGGCGGCGGATTTGCGGTCGGAGAAGAGAGGCATCAAGTCGTCGTTCCAAAACGGGCGCCTGCCGGGCAAGGCAGGCGGGTCGTGCGACGGTAGCAGTTTTTGCGCACCAAGGCGGGGCGCGAAATGGAGCAAGCTCTCCAATTGCCCCCGCCCGAACCGGGGGAGTCCCCTTCGGATTGCGGGGGGGATTGCCCGCGAATGTCACATTTTGCAACCGTGCGCTGCTATGCTTTGGATAGCTTTTGCGTTCGTCGCGTTCTGGCGCTGTTCGCAACCCTCCCGTTCCAACCGCCTGAAAGCCCGCGCCATGACCGCTATTGCCGACGCCGCTGCGCCTGCCGCCACCCACTCTGCGCACCGCGCGCTGGCCCCAAGCCCTACCGCAGCCCCTCGTGAATTCCTGACCTTTCGCCTGGGTGCGGAGGAGTACGGCATTGACATCCTGCGCGTGCAGGAGATCCGCTCATACGAGAGACCCACGCGCCTGGCGCAATCGCCCGACTTCATCAAGGGCGTGATCGATCTGCGCGGCCGCATCGTGCCCATCCTGGATCTGCGGGTGAAGCTGCAATGCCCTGAAGCCAGCTACACCGACTTCACCGTGGTGATCATTCTGGACATCGGCTCTACCGTGATTGGCGCGGTGGTGGATGCGGTGGCCGATGTGGTCTCGCTCACTCCCGACCTCATCAAGCCCACGCCCCAGTTCGAGCGGCAGGGCCATGTAGACCCGGCCTTTGTCACTGGCATTGCCAGCCTGGGCGAGCGCATGCTGATCGTGATGGACATCGAGGCGCTGCTCAGCAGTGACGAAATTGGGCTGGTGAGATCGGCCGTGCACAGGTAATGTGCCACCCAACTGCAAAAGATCAACACAGAGGAGAAAAAGGATGAATCAGCTCAAGATTTCAACCCGGCTGGCTGTGGCATTTGCCGTCATGGTGCTTCTGTTGGTCGCTTTGGGTGCTGTGGGCCTGGTGCGGTCAGCCAACCAGCGCGCGGAGCTCAAGGACGTGATCGATGTCCGGATACCCATCGTCAAAACCCTGGGGGCCCTCAACGACGGCGTGAACGAGCAGGCCATTCAGCTGCGCAATCTGGCGATCTTCACCTCGGATGCGATCGTGAAATCGGCGACAAACCAGATTTCCGCTTCTGCAGCGGATGTCGATGCGCAATACAAAACCCTGACTGCATTGGTCACCTCTGAAAAGGGCAAGGAACTGATGGCGCGCATGCAGCAGCGGCGCGGTGATTTCTTGAAGCTGAGAGATCAATACCTCACGACGCTCCAGCAAGGGCAGCGCGACGAAGCCCTGAAGCTGCTGGAAGAGCAACTGCGCCCTGCGCAGCGGGCCTACATGGCCGCCATAGACGAACAGTTTGAATTTCAATCGCAGAGAACTGTGGACGCCGGCGCGCGCGCCGAAGCTGCCGCCGTGTCGCTGCAGCGCGATGTGCTCATCGCGGGTGCACTGGCCATCGCCATCGCTATCTTTCTGGCCATCACCATCATTCGCTCCATCACCCGCCCCCTGGCGCAGGCGGTGGAGGCGGCCGACCGCGTGGCCAGTGGCGACCTGAGCGGCCAGATCGTCGTGCAGTCCAAGGACGAAACCGGCCACCTGCTCAGCGCCCTGCAGCGCATGCAGCAAAGCCTGGTCAACACCGTCAGCTCGGTGCGCCAGAACGCCGAAGGCGTAGCGTCAGCGAGCGCACAGATCGCCTCAGGCAACAACGACCTGAGCGCGCGCACGGAACAGCAGGCCTCGGCCCTGGAAGAAACGGCCGCCTCGATGGAAGAGCTGGGCTCGACCGTGCGCCAGAACGCCGACAACGCGCGAGCCGCCAACCAGCTGGCCGTGAGCGCCAGCACCGTGGCCGTGCAAGGCGGAGACGTGGTGGCCGAAGTGGTCGAGACTATGAAAGGCATCAACGCCAGCAGCAACAAGATCGCAGACATCATCAGCGTCATCGACGGCATCGCCTTCCAGACCAACATCCTGGCGCTCAATGCCGCAGTGGAAGCCGCCCGCGCCGGCGAACAAGGCCGAGGCTTTGCCGTGGTGGCCGGAGAAGTACGCAACCTGGCAGGACGCAGCGCAGAAGCCGCCAAGGAAATCAAAGCCCTCATCACCGCCAGCGTGGAACGCGTGGAACAAGGCACCGCCCTGGTCGACAAGGCCGGAGCCACCATGACCGAAGTCGTCAGCGCCATCCGGCGAGTGACCGACATCATGGGAGAGATCAGCGCCGCCAGCAGCGAACAAAGCGCAGGTGTTGGCCAAGTGGGAGAAGCCGTCACCCAGATGGACCAGGCCACCCAGCAAAACGCCGCCCTGGTGGAAGAAATGGCCGCTGCTGCCAGCGCACTGAACGCCCAGGCCGGCGAACTGGTCAACGCCGTGGCCGTGTTCAAGCTCGACGCCAGCAGCACGAACAGCAGCTACAGCCAGAACCGCCACACGGCAGCCCCCGCCCGCACCCCCATGGCAGCGCCCAGCTACAAAGCCCCGGCCCGCAGCACCAGCCTGGGCAGCAGCGCCAAGAGCAGCAGCAGCAAACCCGCCAGCCTGGCGGCGCCCAAGGCCAGCAGCCCGGCAGCCTCAACTGCCGCCAAGCCCGCAGCGCCCAGCCCGGCCCCGGCACCCAAGGCTGCGGGAAGCGACGACGACTGGGAGAGCTTCTGACCAGGGCTGCGCAGGCCCCTGGGTGAAGAAATCGGGTCAAAACGGCCGCAAGCGCAGGTGGAACATGCGTTGACAGCTATCAAAAACAAAGCAAGAAAGCACGCAGAGGGGGCTACCTTCTGCGTGCTTTTTTTGTGGGCGGGTGCTTTGTTGGTGATGGCTGAAGGGATGCGTGGGGCGGGTCTGCCACCCGCTGGCGCGATGCTTGCTGAAGGTGCGTGATGGCGAGTTGCCGTTGTGGGCAGCGGCGCGCCAATGTAGGCGGGCGATTTGTACGCAAACGTAACGGAAAGCGCTATGCTGAGCGGGCCCGCCACGGCGCGCGGCCCGTCGGTGGGTAGACATTCCTTTTTGGCGCCGTTCTCCACAGGAGTTCTGCAATGGACCGAGGTTTCAACGCGTCGCGCACGTACATGATGGGTAGCCGCCCCATCATTATCAGCGCGAGCCGCCGTGCGCCTGCCGTGTGGTCTGCTACGCCAACCGTGGCGCCGCCCAGGCCGCACCTGAGTCTGCTGCGCGCTCCCCATATGCCCCTTTCCAACCGCTGGTGCGCTGCCAGCCGGGCGCAGCCTGTTTGCTTGTTTCCCTCAGGAGTGTTGTCATGAACCAGTTCAAGATTTCCACCCGCTTGGCGGGTTTGCTTGCGGCCTTGTGTCTGCTGGTGTTGCTGGTGGGCGTGGCGGGGCTGTATGGCATGGGCAATTCCAATGCCGGGCTCAAGTCGGTATATGACGACCGGGTGGTGCCGCTCAAGCAGATCAAGGTGGTGGCGGACATGTATGCGGTCAACGTGGTGGACACGGCCCACAAGGTGCGTGATGGCGCGCTGACACCCGCACAGGGCCTGCAGTCGGTGGCCGATGCGCGCAAGGCCATCGAGGCCAACTGGAAGGCCTATCTGGCCACCCAGCTGGTGCCGGAGGAAACGCAGTTGGTCGAGCGCTTCAAGCCGCTGCAGGCCAAGGCAGATGCGGCCACCGATGTACTGGCGGGGCACTTCAAGTCGGGCGATGTGGCGGCCCTGACCGCGTTTGCGGCCAAGGAGATGTACCCCGCCATCGACCCATTGCAGGAGGTGCTGGGCCAGCTGATGCAGGTGCAGCTGGACCGTGCCAAGGCCGAGTACGACAGTGCGGCCGCCAGCTACCAGACCATCCGCGCACTGGCGGTCACGGCCGTGGTGGCGGGCATCGTGCTGGCGGTGCTGATGGGCGGCGCCATGATCCGGCAGATTTCGCGCGCGCTGGGTGATGCGGTGCAGATCACCGACGCGGTGGCTCAGGGCGACCTGACCGTGGCGATCCACGCGCGGGGCAAGGACGAGATCGCCCAGTTGCTCGGCGGCCTCACCGCCATGCGGGACAACCTGGCACATGTGGTGTCGGGCGTGCGTGGCAATGCCCAGGGCGTGGCGTCGGCCAGTGCCGAGATCGCATCGGGCAACAACGACCTGTCCATCCGCACCGAGCAGCAGGCCAGCGCGCTGCAGGAAACCGCTGCGTCGATGGAGGAGCTGAGTTCCACCGTCAAGCAAAACGCCGACAACGCGCGCCAGGCCAACCAGCTGGCGATGAGCGCATCCACCGTGGCGGGGCAGGGCGGCGATGTGGTGGCCGAGGTGGTGACCACGATGAAGGGCATCAACGACAGCAGCAAAAAGATCGCCGACATCATCAGCGTGATTGACGGCATTGCGTTCCAGACCAACATCCTGGCGCTGAACGCGGCCGTGGAGGCCGCCCGCGCGGGCGAGCAGGGCCGGGGCTTTGCGGTGGTAGCGGGCGAGGTGCGCAATCTGGCCCAGCGCAGTGCTGAGGCGGCCAAAGAGATCAAGTCGCTCATCACTGCCAGCGTGGAGCGGGTCGAGCAGGGCACCCAGCTGGTGGACAAGGCGGGCATCACCATGACCGAGGTGGTGGGCGCCATTCGCCGCGTGACGGACATCATGGGCGAGATCAGCGCCGCCAGCAGCGAGCAGAGCACGGGCGTGTCGCAGGTGGGCGAGGCCGTCACGCAGATGGACCAGGTCACCCAGCAGAACGCGGCGCTGGTCGAGGAAATGGCGGCTGCTGCCAGCAGCCTGAGCCACCAGGCCCAGGCCTTGGTGGGGGCGGTGGCGGTGTTCAAGCTCACGGCCGACCAGGCACGGGCATCGCAGCCTGGCGGCGCTGTGGACCCGGTGCCGCGCCCTGCGCCTGCAGCGGACACGCGCAAGGCGGCGATGGGTGGCCATGCCGCGGGCAGCAAGGCAACCCTTGCTTTGCGCTCTTCCTTTGCTCCTGCCGCCAAAAAGGCACCTGCTGCCAGTGCCACCACCAAGGCCGCGGGCGCCGCACCCAAAGCAGCCCCACAAGCAGTGGCTGCCGGTGCCGAGGACGACTGGGAGAGCTTTTGACCGACGGCAGGCCATGCCTGCACCGTTTGTAAGTTTTTTGCCCCGTTTTGGGGCGTAGACTTCCCCAAGTTGGTTCGGTGCCTGGCACTGCGCCGACAGCTCCCGCGATGTAGCACCCCAGCCCGAGCGTGCGCTGCACGCACGGGCCTTGTGCGCTGTTTTGATATCCCCACGGCTGACACAGGGGGCCGCACCCATGCCCCCACCGGCGCAGCGCTTGCGCAGTGGGCCGTCGACTCTCTTGTGATGATTTAAATTGATAAAATCATATTTATCATAAATATGATATAATTATCACATTCCAGCCGCTGATTCCTTGTTGTCCCGCGCAGGTGCGCCGCACCACATCGGCGCACCCATGGCTGGCAAAAGCCCCCATAAAAACCACGAAAGATTCCCATGAGCAACCTGAAAATCGGAGCGCGCCTGAGCCTGGCCTTTGGCCTTGTGCTGTTGATCACCGCCACCATCGCCGCCACCGGCGTCTGGCGACTGGCGGTACTCAAGGAGGCCAGCAGTCGCATTGCCACTGTCGAAATGGAACGCAACGCCCTGGCGCAGGAGTGGAAGGCGGCCATCGACCTGAACTGGGTGCGGGCGTCGGCGTCGCTCAAGGCCACGGATGCGGGCTACATCCAGTCGCTCACGGCGGACATGGCCACCACGTCCCAACGGGCCAGCGAGGCGCAAAAGAAGCTGGAGGCGCTGGTGGACGACCCCACCGAAAAGGCGCTGATGGAACGTGTGGCGGTGACACGCAAGGCCTATGTGGACGCGCGCGCCAAATTGCTGGAGCGCAAGAAGGCCGGGGAAGACGTGTTTGCGCTGGTGGACAGCGACCTCAAGCCCCTGGCCACCGCTTACCTGCAGTCGCTGGCCGATGTGGCGGACAACACGCACAAGCAACTCGATGAGTTTGAGGGCGCCATCATGCAGGACGCGGTGACCAGCCAGTGGGTGCTGGCGCTGGCTGCGGTGGTGTCGGTGGTGCTGGGCGCACTGTTTGCGCTGTGGACCACGCGTTCCATCGTGGGGCCGGTGCAGCGTGCGGTGCGGGCGGCCGATGAGATCAGCCACGGCAATCTGTCGGTGCAGATTCCCGACGTGGGCAATGGCCGCAATGAGATGGCCCAGCTGCTGCGCTCGCTGGACGAAATGCAGCAAAACCTGTCGCGCATCGTGGGGCATGTGCGCTCGGGCTCCGAGAACGTGGCCACGGCGTCGTCGGAGATCGCCCAGGGCAACAACGACCTGAGCGCACGCACCGAGCAGCAGGCCAGCGCCCTGCAGGAGACGGCGGCATCCATGGAGCAGCTCAATTCGACCGTGCGCCAGAACGCCGACAACGCCCGCCAGGCCAACCAGCTTGCGCAGAGCGCATCGACGGTGGCCGTGCATGGTGGAGAGGTGGTGAGCCAGGTGGTGGACACCATGAAGGGCATCCACGACAGCAGCAGCAAGATCGCCGACATCATCGGTGTGATCGATGGCATTGCCTTTCAGACCAACATCCTTGCGCTGAACGCTGCCGTCGAAGCGGCGCGTGCGGGTGAGCAGGGCCGGGGCTTTGCAGTGGTGGCGTCCGAGGTGCGCAGCCTGGCGGGCCGTTCGGCCGACGCGGCCAAGCAGATCAAGACCCTGATCAACGACAGCGTGGAACGCGTGGCCGCAGGCACCACGCTGGTCGATCAGGCGGGTGCAACCATGACCGAGGTGGTGGGCTCCATCAAACGTGTTACGGATTTGATGGGCGAGATCAGTGCCGCCAGCTCTGAACAAAGCCAGGGTGTGGCCCAGGTGGGCGAGGCTGTTACACAGATGGACCAGGTCACCCAGCAAAACGCTGCCCTGGTGGAAGAAATGGCCGCCGCCGCCGCCAGCCTCAACAACCAGGCGCAGGACCTGGTGAGCACGGTGGCGTTCTTCAAGCTGTCGCCAGCGCAGGCTGCGCAGCCTGCTGCGTCTGCCTTTGCGCATGTGCCCAAGGCTGCAGGCCCATCTCCGGCCTTGGCCGGTTCCAGCCGACCAGCCCCTGTGGCCCAGTCCAAGGTGCCGCCCCTGCGTGCGGCCGCCAAGCCCGCACCGGCTCTTGCGTCAACGGCGCCAGCTCGTTCGGGCAGCGGCAATGATGCTGACTGGGAGAGTTTTTGACAGTGACTCGCCGCCCTCGGTAGGCGTGACGGGCCCTGCCTTCGCCATGTGTTGGTTCAAACCTGGCTTTGATCTTGTCCGCGCGTCCTGCCTGACCGTTGCAGGTCAGGCGGCCTTGAAGGGGCTTCGCGCTTGCAGGTCGCCGAGGTAGCTTTCCACGCCAGCGCCTTCGCGGTCCAGAAAGCGCTGCACCGCCTCAGCAAATGCCGGGTGTGCCAGCCAGTGCGCGCTGGTGGCCTGCACGGGCAGCAGCGCGCGGGCCATCTTGTGCTCGCCCTGGGCACCCCCCTCAAACCGCACGGCACCGTGGGCGATGCACCACTGCAGCGGCTGGTAGTAGCAGGCCTCGAAGTGCAGGCAGTCCACGCGCTCCAGCGCGCCCCAGTAGCGGCCGTAGGCCACCAGCTCGGAGCGTGATTCGGGGCGTGATTCAGCGTCTTTTGGGGCTGAAGCGCTAGATGCATATGCGCCGGTAGCTATCAAACTGCTAGCAATAGGCCGCCCGTCCCTCTCCCCCACAAACAGCAGCCAGGCCTCGGGCATGTCCGCTGCCATGCGGGCGAAGAAGTCGCGCGTGAGGTAGGGCGGGTTGCCGTGCTCCAGGTAGGTGCGCTCGTAGCAGCGGTAGAAAAAATCCCAGTCTGCAGCGCTGATGTCCGCCCCGCGTGACCAGCGGAAGGTGACTCCGGCATCGGCAACGCGGCGGCGCTCCTGGCGGATCTTCTTGCGTTTGTCTTGCGACAGGCTGGCGAGGAACTGGTCAAAGTCCTGGTAGCGCGGGGTTTCGCCGTCGGTGGCGGCTACCCCCTGGGCCACAGGGAGCGTGGGCCGCTCATTCTTCCAGTGAAACTGCACGGTGTGCCGCAGCATCAGGTCTTGTTGCGCGCTGGTCAGCACATCGTCATCGCTGGCAAACAGCACATGCACG
The DNA here is from genome assembly GCF_002754175.1 of Acidovorax sp. 59. NCBI lineage: Bacteria > Pseudomonadati > Pseudomonadota > Betaproteobacteria > Burkholderiales > Comamonadaceae > Acidovorax > Acidovorax sp. 59. The sequence goes on from NZ_PEET01000001.1 coordinate 1,493,808, forward strand.
GACGACACGTCTTCTTGCTCGCACCACTGGCACACCGCCTGCACCAGCAGGGCGCGCGTGGCGGCATCGCGGGCCAGCAGCCGGCTGCCCGGCACGGGCGTAAAGGGCACGGCAATGACGGCCTTGGGGTAGTAGGGCACACGGTGCTGCTCGTAAGCGCTGGCCCAGGCCCAGTCAAACACATATTCGCCGTACGAATGGCTCTTGAGGTACAGGGGGCAGGCTGCCACCAGGGTGTCGCCGTCCCACAGCGTCATGAAGCGGGGCGTCCAGCCGGTACGCGGCGTGGCGCTGCCGCTGCTTTCCAGCGCGGCCAGGTATTCATGCCGCATGAAGGGCGTGGGGTGGCTTTGCTGCGCCAGCAGGTGGTTCCAGGCGGCAGTGTCCACGTCCAGCACGGAGGGGAGCACGCGGGCGATAATGGCAGCTTCAGCCATGCAGGCCCCTGTGATGCACCTTTGATTGCGGGCCTGCAACGGCGGTATTCAACCTGGCCGCAGGGGCCGATTCCAGTTCCATGACGCTCTCCATTTGCACTGCGCAGCTCAACTTTGTTGTGGGCGACATGCCCGGCAACGCCCAAAAGATCATTGCGGCAGCCCGCGAGGCCTATGCCCAGGGCGCTCGCCTGTTGTTGACACCGGAGCTGGCCATCTGCGGCTACGCGGCCGAAGACCTGTTCCTGCGCCCTGCCTTCATTGCGGCCTGCGATGATGCCGTGAAAACCGTGGCCCGCGAGACTGCGGGGTTGAAAGGCCTGGCCATCGTGCTGGGCCACCCGCAGGCCATGGCCCCTGGCGCCCAGGCCTTCAGCGTCTGCTTCAACGCCGCCAGCGTGATGCGCGACGGCAAGATCGAGCAGACCTATGCCAAGCGCGAGCTGCCCAACTACCAGGTGTTTGACGAGCGGCGCTACTTCGTGCCCGGCAGCAAGCCCTGCGTGTTCGAGGTGGAGGGCGTGAAGGTGGGTGTGCTGGTGTGCGAAGACGCCTGGTTTGCCACCCCCGCGCGCGATACCGCTGCCGCCGGTGCGCAGTTGCTGGCAGTCATCAATGCATCGCCTTTCCATCTGGGCAAGGGCACAGAGCGCGAGGCCACCATGCGCGCCCGTGTGGTCGAGACGGGCCTGCCGCTGGTCTACGCCCACCTGGTGGGCGGGCAGGACGAGGTGGTGTTTGAAGGCCGGTCGTTTGCGCTGGCCGCCGACGGCTCGGTCGCGGCCCGGGCCCCTGCTTTTGTGGAAAAACTGGTCTATGCGCTAGTCGAATCTGCCCAGGGTGCTATCAAAATTACAGCAGAGGTTGCCCCAGAGCGCACGCTGGAGGCCGACCTGTGGGATGCCCTGGTGCTGGGTGTGCGCGACTATGTGGGCAAGAACGGCTTCCCGGGCGCGCTGCTGGGGTTGTCGGGCGGCATCGACTCGGCGCTGGTGCTGGCGATTGCGGTGGACGCGCTCGGTGCCGACAAGGTCCGCACGGTGATGATGCCGTCGCCCTACACCGCCGACATCAGCTGGATCGATGCGCGCGACATGGCCGCTCGCATGGGCGTGCGCTATGACGAGATTTCGATCAAGCCGCAGTTCGAGGCCTTCAAGGCCGCGCTGGCCACCGAATTCGCCGGGCTGCCCGAAGACACCACCGAAGAAAACCTGCAGGCACGCATCCGGGGCACGCTGCTGATGGCGCTGTCCAACAAGTTCGGCGCCATCGTGCTGACCACCGGCAACAAGAGCGAGATGTCCACCGGCTACTGCACGCTGTACGGCGACATGGCCGGCGGCTTTGCCGTGATCAAGGACGTGGCCAAGACCCGGGTGTTTGATCTGGCCCGCTGGCGCAATGCCAACGACCCGTATGGCACCTGCGCCAGCCCCATCCCTGAGCGCATCATCACCCGGCCGCCCAGTGCCGAGCTGCGACCCGACCAGAAGGACCAGGACAGCCTGCCGCCGTATGAGGTGCTGGACGCCATCGTGGCCCGCTACATGGAAAATGATGAGCCCATCGAGTCCATCATCGCCAGCGGCTTCGCCCGGGCCGATGTCGAGCGCGTGACGCGCCTGATCAAGCTCAACGAGTACAAACGCCGCCAGGCGCCGGTAGGGATTCGTGTCACGCGCCGCAGCTTTGGCAAGGACTGGCGTTACCCTATCACCAGCAAATTCAGGGCGTGACGCTTCGGCGCCGTGCCCCCAGCCCGATTTTTTACATCCTCCAGGAGACCCGCCATGAAAATGATCACCGCCGTCATCAAGCCCTTCAAGCTCGAAGAAGTCCGCGAAGCCCTGGCCGAATGCGGCGTGACCGGCCTCACGGTGACCGAAGTGAAGGGTTTTGGCCGCCAGAAAGGCCATACCGAGCTGTACCGCGGCGCGGAATACGTGGTGGACTTTCTGCCCAAGGTGAAGGTCGAGGTCGTCGTCAAGTCCGAGGATGTGGACCGCTGCGTGGACGCGATCGTGAACGTGGCGCGCACCGGCAAGATCGGTGACGGCAAGATTTTTGTGACCGCCGTGGAGCGCACGGTGCGTATTCGCACGGGCGATCTGGACGACGCAGCGGTGTGAGGTGACAACCCCCTGAGTCGTTTCTTACCTTGCCCTTTCTCTTGAACGGCTGCGCCATTCGAGAAAAGGGAGGCAACGCCAGCGCAAGCAAGCGAAGCGCCGAATGCGCAGCCTGTTGGCCCTTGCTCGGTGGCCTTGGCTTGTGGGCCGCTCCAGTTTCGGAGTGCGGGGGAGTCAGATCACCGAGCGCAGCGGGACAGGCGCTTGGTCGGGCCCCGCGTCTTGCACCAGCGCGCGCAGCAGGCCCTCTGCATCGGTGGATGCGTGCAACAGGCCCATCTGCCATTCACCCATGAAGCCACTGGCCACGCTGCCCTGCAAGAAACCCAGCAGGCCATCATAGTAGCCCCCCACGTTGAGCAAGCCCAAGGGCTTGTCGTGGTAGCCCAGCTGGCGCCAGGTCCACACTTCAAACAGTTCTTCAAAGGTGCCGATGCCGCCGGGCAAGGCGAGGAAGGCATCGCTGCGCTCTGCCATCATGGCCTTGCGTTCGTGCATGGTCTGCACGATGTGCAGCTCGTCACATTGGCGGTTGGCCAGCTCCTTGTCCACCAGCGCCTGCGGTATCACCCCCACCACCCGGCCGCCCGCCAGACGCGTTGCCTCGGCCACCGTGCCCATCAGGCCACTGCGGCCACCGCCGTATACCAGTTGTCCGTTGTGGGCGCCGATCCACTGGCCCACTGCCTGCGCCGCCTGGGCATAGGCGGGGTTGTCGCCGGGGCGCGATCCGCAATATACGCACACAGAAAAAGTGGGTTCAGCCATGGAAAAACCTCTGAAACAATGCGGCGGCCCAGATGCCGATGCACAGCAGCAAGGCCAGCAGAACCGCTGCGCTGCCCATGTCCTTGGCGCGTTTGGACAGGTCATGCCACTCGGGCCCGATGCGGTCGATGGCGGTCTCGATGCCCGTGTTGAGCAACTCCACAATCATCACGATGACCACGGAGCCCGCCAACAAGGCGACTTCGACCCAACTGCGGCCCAGCCAGAGCGACAGCGGCAGCAGCACCATGGCGGCGATGGCCTCCTGGCGGAAGGCCTTCTCGTTCCAGCCGGCCCGCAGCCCTTCCATGGAATAGCCGGCGGCATGCCAGATGCGGTTGAGACCCGTGCGTGCCTTTTGGGGGTTGGCCGGGGCCGCTGAAGGAGGGGAAGAGGGTTGCATGCGCTTATTTTTTGGGAATTTCGTAGTGCACCAGCCGGGTGCCAGCCAGCGCGTCGTGCCAGAACTGCCGCGTGGGGTGGAACCGGCTGAGCAGCGCCCAGATGGCCACCCAGCCCAGCACGATCACGGCGGACTCGCCTCCCGACAGGGAAAATGGTGCGATTGCCGCCAGCGGCGGCAGAAACCACAGCCAGCTCAATACATACCGCAACAAGGCGCGCGGCTGGCTGATGGGTTGCCCTGCAGTGCCCACCACGCGGATGTGCCAGGTTTTCTGTGCGAGGGTCTGGCCTTTGGCCCAGAACCAGGTGAAATAAATACCGAACACCACAAAGAGAAAGGCTTGCAGCGCATGGCGGTTGTCCATCGCATTGCGCGTCTGGCTCAGCGTGCCAAACAGGTACCCGGCGATAAAGACCACGCCGAACATCAGCATGCCTTCGTACAGCCAGCAGGCCATGCGCCGCCACAGGTTGGGCGTGGGGCCGCCCGCAAGGACACCGCTTGATGCGTTGGCCGCAGGCTGGGGCGTGGTGGGAGAGGGAGAAACGGACATTCCAGGTCAGGCCCGTCGGGCCAGGGCAGGTTGAAACCTACTGAGGATACAGGCCGGAGGTGTCAGGTGTTACCGCGGGGGTGCCGGGCGAGCCCGTGCTGTCGGCTCCGCCAGAGCCCAGGGGCGGAAGTACAGCAGGCACCGCACTGGGGATCGCCACGGGCGCTGTTTCCACGCCACCCATCGAGGTTGCCGGCGCTGCGGATGCGGGGGTGGATGGCATCGCAGGCGCCGTCGGCTGAGGCACAGGGGCCGCAACGCGGGGCGAGTGGTCTACCACCGGTGGAATCTTGGGGGCGTTGGGCCGATCGGGGTTGGCTTGCGTTGCTGCGGGCACCTGGGCCAGCTTTTTGGGCGAGACAGGGCGCAGGGCCGTGGCAGCCCCATGGGGATTGGGGGTCGCCTTGGAGGCCAACGCCTTGCGCTCTTCGTCAGACAGTGCCTGGTAGGCCTCCCACTGCGCCCGCTTGTCGTCCCCAGCCAGGCGCTTGGTGACCGCGTAGTTCAAGCGTGCCTGGTTGCGCTGCTGGGCACTCAGATTGGCCCAGTCGGTGATGCGGTCATGGAACTTGCGTTGTTCCTCTTCCGAAAGACCGGGGTAGTTGATGGCCAAGTCCAGCCAGCGGCGTTTTTGGGCTTCGCTGATCAGCGCCCAGCGTTCCGACAGCGGATACAGCGCCAGTTTTTGCGCCGTGGTGAGCGTGCCCCAGCCTGGTCCTGATTCCGTGGCTGGGGGCATGTTCACGGCAGACAGGTCTGTGCGGGCGTTATTGGGACGGGCCACTGCGGCCTCAGCGCCCGCCTGGAGCACTGTGCTGGGGGCCATGCGCATCTGCACCAACGCCTGCCAGCCACCAGCAGTAAGCGCACCCAGAAGCGCCAATGCCAGCACAAAGGCTGGCAGCGTGGAGGGAGCTTCAGAGGGGCTTGGGTGCATGCAGTCCAGAGTCAGGCAGATCAGTTTGACTGCGCGGAGGTCTTGAGGAATTGTACGAAGCCTGGGTCCGAATAAGCGGCGGGAGGCAGGTCATCGGTCAGCAGAGCGGCATCTACCTCGGCCACATCGTTGGCACTGCGTTCGTCCTGCGCGATGTTGATGACCACCAGTCCCACGACCAGCGCCAGCAGAGGCACGGCGGACACCAGGGCATTCCACCAGCCACCGCCTTCGCCGCCACGGCCCAATGTGGCGGTGCTGCCTGCGTTGACCACCACTGCTGCGGAGGCGGTGCGATGCACTGGCGCGGTGACTTTACGTTTGGCCAACGCCTGCATGCGCGAGGCGCGCAGCCGCTCGGAGATGTCATAGGGCAGGGCGTCGGTGCCGCTGGACAGGCGCGCCGTGACGCGCAGCGCAAAGCGCTCGGCAGCAGCTTCAGCTTGGGTCGGTGGGGTCTGTACAGTGTTCTTCATGGCTCGATTCCTTTGGCCTTCAGTGCCTTGCTGAGGGTTTGTATGGCGCGAAAGCAGTGTGTTTTGACACTGCCTTCGGAGCAGCCCATGGCGGCAGCCGTCTCTGCGACGTCCATTTCCTCCCAATAACGCATCAGGAACGCTTCCCGTTGACGTGGTGGCAACTCTGCAATTTCTTCTTCAATGCCCTGGAATATCTGGGCCCGGCGGGTCAGGTCTTCCGCGCTTTCGGCTTTGTCGCCGTCTTCTGTCCCCGAGTACGCTTCGAGCAGATCAAAATCCGTGCCATCTTCACCTGGGCCTTCGAAGTCGCTCATGCTCGAAAACAGTGCATTGCGCGTCTTCTGGCGGCGAAACCAGTCCAGGGTGCAGTTGGAAAGAATCCGCTGGAAGAGCATGGGCAGTTCGCCCGCCGGTTTGTCCCCGTAATGCTCGGCCAACTTGAGCATGCTGTCTTGCACGATGTCGAGCGCCGCTTCCTCGTTGCGAACGTGGTAGACCGAGCGCTTGAACGCGCGCTTTTCTACGCTTTTGAGGAAATCGGAAAGTTCTTGTTCGGTTGCCAAGACGGGTCAGCCCGGGAGGAGATCGGCGCAGATATCTGCAGTTTCGCAACTCAACGGCGCCGTAAAACCGCAGATTATCGCACCCGCCGGAGTTTTTTTCGGCTGCGGAGCGTTTTGTGAGTGTTGCAGTGCGATAATCCACCTGCAATTCAAAAGGCAAACGGGTCACGGTCCGGCGCGGCAATCATCCCGCCCATGTCCTTGGCCTCAAGTTCCAAGCTGGCTTCACAAGAGCGCGTGCGAGGGGCACCCAAGGTTTTTCGTCAGAGAAATTCACAAAGGTTGATCGATCATGGAAATCTCCAAGGCTGAAATCTCTTCAGCAGCCGCTGCTTCGCAGGGCAACACTTCTCCCGCTTCCGGTTCGCAGGACCTCATGGGTTCTGAGATCCTCATCAAGGCTCTCCAGGCAGAGAACGTCCAGTACATCTGGGGCTACCCTGGCGGCGCGGTTCTGTACATATACGACGCGCTCTACAAGCAAGACACCATCCAGCACGTGCTGGTGCGTCACGAACAGGCCGCCGTGCACGCTGCCGACGGCTACGCCCGCGCCACGGGTGAAGTCGGCGTAGCCTTGGTCACTTCGGGTCCCGGCTTGACCAATGCTGTGACCGGCATCGCCACCGCGTACATGGATTCGATCCCCATGGTGATCATTTCTGGTCAGGTGCCCACGCCCGCCATCGGGCTTGACGCCTTCCAGGAGTGCGATACGGTCGGTATCACCCGCCCCATCGTCAAGCACAATTTTCTCGTCAAGGACCCTCGCGACCTGGCCGCGACGATGAAGAAGGCCTTCCATATTGCCCGTACCGGCCGCCCAGGCCCTGTGGTGGTGGATGTGCCCAAAGATGTTTCCTTCAAGAAGGTGCCTTACACCGGCTACCCGCAAACGGTAGAAATGCGCTCGTACAACCCCGTGCGCAAGGGCCATGGCGGACAGATCCGCAAGGCCCTGCAGTTGCTGCTGGCGGCCAAGCGCCCTTATATCTACACGGGCGGCGGCGTGCTGTTGGGCAACGCCACCAACGAGCTGCGCACGCTGGTGGACATGCTGGGCTACCCGGTCACCAACACGTTGATGGGCCTGGGGGCCTATCCGGCCAGCGACCGCAAGTTCCTGGGTATGCTGGGCATGCACGGCACCATCGAAGCCAACAACGCCATGCAGAACTGCGACGTGCTGCTGGCAGTGGGTGCGCGCTTTGACGACCGGGTGATCGGCAACCCCAAGCACTTCGCGCAGAACGACCGCAAGATCATCCACGTCGATATCGACCCGTCGAGCATCTCCAAACGCGTGAAGGTCGACATCCCGATCGTCGGTGACGTGAAGGACGTGCTCACTGAGCTGATTTCCATGATCCGCGAGAGCAGCACCCGCCCTGACGCCGGTGCCCTGGCTGCCTGGTGGGACACTATTGAAGGCTGGCGCAAGCGCGAGTGCCTGAAGTACAGCATGGGCAGCGGTGATGTGATCAAGCCACAGTACGTGGTAGAGACGCTGTGGAACATGACGAAGGATGGTGACACATACATCACGTCCGACGTGGGCCAGCACCAGATGTGGGCCGCGCAGTACTACCGCTTCGACGAGCCGCGCCGCTGGATCAATTCCGGTGGTCTGGGCACTATGGGTGTGGGCATTCCCTATGCCATGGGGATCAAGCTGGCCAAGCCACAGTCCGAAGTGTTTTGTATTACCGGCGAAGGCTCGGTGCAGATGAACATCCAGGAACTGTCCACCTGCCTGCAGTACAACACGCCGATCAAGATCTGCTCGTTGAATAACCGTTATCTGGGCATGGTGCGCCAGTGGCAGGAGATCGAATACTCCGGTCGGTACAGCCACAGTTACATGGACGCGCTGCCCAACTTCGTGAAGCTGGCTGAGGCCTATGGCCACGTAGGGATGCTGATCGAGCACCCCAAGGACGTGGAGCCTGCATTGCGCGAAGCCCGCAAGCTCAAGGACCGCACGGTGTTCATGGACTTCCGTACCGACCCCACCGAGAACGTGTTCCCGATGGTGCAGGCCGGCAAGGGCATCACCGAAATGCTGCTGGGGTCGGAAGACCTTTAAGCCAAATCGGCCTCAGGCGCATGTTTTTCATGCACTACCAGCTATCGAATAGATAGCATCTAAATTTTTGACGAATCTATTGCCTGCCAAGCCCATGCATTACCGTGCATGGGGGAGGGCAGCAAAAAGAGGAATCTCTTCATCATGAAACACATCATTGCTGTCTTGCTGGAAAACGAGCCTGGTGCTCTTTCCCGCGTCGTGGGTCTGTTCTCGGCCCGTGGCTACAACATCGAGTCGCTCACCGTGGCGCCCACCGAGGATGCATCGCTGTCGCGCATGACCATCCAGACCACGGGCTCCGATGACGTGATCGAGCAGATCACCAAGCACCTGAACCGCCTCATTGAAGTGGTCAAGGTGGTTGACCTCACCGAAGGTGCCTACACCGAGCGTGAGCTCATGATGGTGAAGGTGCGCGCGGTGGGCAAAGAGCGCGAGGAGATGAAGCGCATGGCGGATATCTTCCGTGGCCGCATCATCGACGTGACCGAGAAGAGCTACACCATCGAGCTGACGGGCGACCAGTCCAAGAACGACGCGTTCCTGCAAGCCATCGACCGCACGGCCATCCTGGAAACCGTGCGCACGGGCGCCAGCGGCATCGGCCGGGGCGAGCGCATTTTGCGTGTGTAAGACAATTCACCCCGTTTTTCCCATTTCAATCCCCCCAACAACGCATTTCAACCGGAGCGACCCATGAAAGTTTTCTACGACAAAGACACCGACCTGAGCCTGATCAAGGGCAAGACCGTGGCCATCATTGGCTACGGCTCGCAGGGCCATGCCCACGCACAAAACCTGAACGACAGCGGCGTGAAGGTGGTGGTCGGCCTGCGCAAGGGCGGTGCCTCGTGGGACAAGGTTGGCAAGGCCGGCCTGAACGTGCTGGAAGTCAACGACGCCGTGAAGGCCGCCGACGTGGTCATGATCTTGCTGCCCGACGAAGACATCGCAGCCGTGTACAAGAACAACGTCGAACCCAACATCAAGCAAGGCGCTTCGCTGGCCTTTGCCCACGGTTTCAACGTGCACTACAACCAGGTAGTGCCCCGCGCCGATCTGGACGTGTGGATGGTGGCCCCTAAGGCCCCTGGCCACACCGTGCGCAACACCTACACCCAGGGCGGCGGCGTGCCCCACCTGGTGGCCGTTCACCAGGACAAGTCCGGCAAGGCCCGTGACCTGGCTCTCTCCTACGCAGCAGCCAACGGCGGCGGCAAGGCCGGCATTATCGAGACCAACTTCAAGGAAGAAACCGAGACCGACCTGTTCGGCGAACAGGCCGTGCTGTGCGGCGGTGCCGTCGAGCTGATCAAGATGGGTTACGAAACCCTGGTCGAAGCCGGTTATGCGCCCGAAATGGCCTACTTCGAATGCCTGCACGAGCTCAAGCTCATCGTGGACCTGATCTACGAAGGCGGCATCGCCAACATGAACTACTCGATCTCGAACAACGCCGAATACGGCGAGTACGTGACCGGCCCTGAAGTGATCAATGAGCAGTCGCGCGCTGCCATGCGCAATGCCCTCAAGCGCATCCAGAACGGTGACTACGCCAAGATGTTCATCCAGGAAGGCCGCCTGAACTACCCATCGATGACGGCCCGCCGCCGCAACACGGCCGACCACAGCATCGAAAAGGTGGGCGGCCAGCTGCGCGCCATGATGCCCTGGATCGCCAAGAACAAGCTGGTCGACCAGACCCGCAACTGATGTTTCGTTTCTGAAGCGTCAAAAGGCCACTTCGGTGGCCTTTTTCATTGGCGGGCGGCATGGTGTGCAGGCGCTACACTGCGGCCTTCGCCTTTTGCGCGCTTGGCAGTCGGCATTCCTGCGGGAAATGGTTCAATACTATAAATTTAATAGCTGCTTGTGCAATATTTGCAAGCGCTGGAGGTCTGTTTGATGCATGACGGCAATGAGTCCACCGAGAACCCCGGTGTGATGGTGCGCAAAAGGCGCAAAGGCATCTACATCCTGCCCAATCTGTTCACGCTGGCGGCGCTGTTTGGGGGCTTTTACTCCATCGTCATGGCCATGAATGGCCGGTTTGATCAGGCGGCGGTGGGCGTCTTCTGCGCGATGGTGCTCGACAGCCTGGACGGGCGCGTGGCCCGCATGACCAATACCCAGAGTGCGTTTGGCGAGCAGATGGACTCGTTGTCCGACATGGTGTCCTTTGGTGCTGCGCCTGCCCTGATTGCCTATGAGTGGTCCCTGCAGGGTCTGGGCCGCTGGGGCTGGATTGCTGCGTTTGTGTACTGTGCCTGCGCGGCGCTTCGCCTGGCGCGCTTTAACGTGAATACGGGCGTTGTGGACAAGCGCTATTTCCAGGGGCTGCCTTCACCAGCCGCTGCGGCCTTGGTGGCAGGGTTTATCTGGTTGATGACCGAGCTGGGCGTGCGTCCCGGCGAAGACCACTGGCTGACATGGAGCCAGGTGACCTGGATCATGTTCTCCTTCACGCTGTATGCAGGGCTCACCATGGTGACCAATGTGCCGTTCTACAGCTTCAAGGATGTGCAGATGAAAAAGAGCGTGCCTTTTGCTGCCATCGTGCTCATCGCGCTGGGCATCGCTGTCATCAACATTCACCCCCCTATCGTGCTGTTTGGTGTGTTCGTGTTCTATGGCCTGAGTGGTTATGGCGTGTACGCCTGGCGCAAGGCCAAAGGGCAGCACAGCAGCGTGATCAGCACCTCTACCGACGAACCCGACGAGCGCGGTCTGCACAAGTGATGACCGTGATATCCGGCCAGTTGTGCTACATTGCGCGATATGAATTTGTTTGCTTTGGCGCTACTGCTACCTCCCCACGGGCGGAGACAGTAGGCGCACGCGCACACTTTTTCACAAAGGCCCGTTTGCACCCGCGACGGGCCTTTTGTTTTGGGCGCCAGATTTCTAAGTTGCGGGGCCCCACCCACTGATACCAGGAGAACAACATGGCTGACAAACTGATCATTTTCGATACCACCTTGCGCGATGGGGAGCAGTCTCCCGGCGCCTCGATGACCAAGGACGAGAAGCTGCGCATTGCCCGCCAGCTCGAGCGTCTGAAGGTGGATGTGATCGAGGCCGGTTTTGCAGCCAGCTCCAATGGCGACTTTGAAGCCGTGCAGGCGATTGCCAACGCCATCAAGGAGTCCACCATCTGTTCCCTGTCTCGGGCCAATGATCGTGATATTTCACGCGCTGCTGAGGCCCTCAAGGGCGCGGCGAGTGCCCGTATTCACACCTTCATTGCCACTTCGGCGCTGCACATGGAGAAAAAGCTGCGGATGACGCCTGACCAGGTGCTGGAGCAGGCTAAACAGTCGGTCCGTTTCGCCCGCAACCTGGTGGGTGACATCGAGTTCAGCCCTGAGGACGGATACCGCAGCGATCCCGACTTTTTGTGCCGCGTGCTGGAAGCCGTGATTGCAGAAGGTGCCACCACCATCAACGTGCCCGATACCGTGGGCTATGCCGTTCCGGAGCTGTACGGCAACTTCATCAAGACACTGCGCGAGCGCATCCCCAATAGCGACAAGGCGATCTGGTCGGTGCATTGCCACAATGATCTGGGCATGGCGGTGGCCAACTCGCTCGCCGGTGTGAAGATTGGCGGTGCGCGGCAGGTCGAATGCACCATCAACGGTCTGGGTGAGCGCGCCGGTAACTGCTCCCTCGAAGAGGTGGTGATGGCAGTCAAAACCCGCCGTGACTACTTCGGCCTTGAACTGGGGATTGATACCCAGCACATCGTCGCAGCCAGCCGCATGGTCAGCCAGACCACTGGTTTTGTGGTGCAGCCCAACAAGGCCGTGGTGGGTGCCAACGCATTTGCTCATGCCAGCGGTATCCACCAGGATGGCGTGCTCAAGGCACGCGATACCTACGAGATCATGCGGGCGGAAGATGTGGGCTGGAGCGCCAACAAGATCGTGCTGGGTAAGCTCAGTGGTCGTAACGCCTTCAAGCAGCGCCTGCAGGAACTGGGTGTCAGCCTGGATAGCGAAACCGAAGTCAACACCGCTTTCACACGCTTCAAGGAATTGGCTGATCGAAAGAGCGAGATCTTTGACGAAGATATCTTGGCACTGGTGAGCGACGAGAGCGTGACTGCTGAAAAAGAGCAATACGGGTTCGTATCGTTGTTCCAGCAAAGCGAAACCGGTGAGCAGCCCCGTGCACGTATTGTGTTCACCGTGGATGGGCAGGAAGTGCGCGGCGAGGCCGAGGGCAACGGTCCTGTCGACGCCTCGCTCAAGGCCATCGAATCGCATGTGAAGAGTGGCGCCGAAATGGTGTTGTATTCCGTCAATGCCATCAGTGGCTCTACCGAGAGCCAGGGCGAGGTCACCGTGCGGTTGCAGAACAGCGGGCGTGTGGTGAATGGGGTGGGCGCGGACCCAGACATCGTCGTGGCGTCGGCGAAGGCCTACCTCAGCGCTTTGAACAAGTTACAAAGTAAAGCCGATCGGGTAGCCGCACAAGGCTGAGTGATCAATTTATAATTCACTCACTTTCTCGGAAAGTCGCGCAAGGTATTGATCTTGCGCGACTTTTTTTGATTCTGTACACTGCTCAATAATTCTTACCGTTTGGAGCACTTTGATGCACCATCGCCGCAACGCTGCAGTGAATCGATTTTTCCAGTGGATGGGTTTCGCGCTCGTGAGCGCTGCCCTCATTTCGCCCTCTGTGCACGCGGCAGATGTCAAAAAGCCAGGGGTCAAAAAACAGCAGGTCAGCGCAAGCAACGCGAAGCGTGCCGTGGCACCACGCAAGGTGGCCGCCAGCATCAAGCCCACGCGCGTCGCTGCCCGGACTGCCAAAGCACCTACCAAGGTGGCGTTTGTTCCAGCCAAGCCCTCTTTCGGCCAGATGGCGGGCTTGCACGAGGTCAATGATCCGCTGGACCTCAAGTCCAGCGTAGCGCTGGTGGTGGACCAAGACACCCATGAGGTGTTGCTCCGTAAGAACGATCAGGCTGTGCTTCCCATCGCCTCGCTGACCAAGCTCATGACGGGTATGCTGATTTCGCAGGCCAAGTTGCCCATGGACGAACCTGTCACCATCACGCAGGACGATGTAGACACCGAAAAGGGGAGTCGGTCGCGTTTGACCGTGGGTACCACGCTGACGCGTGGCGAGATGCTGCACTTGGCGCTGATGTCCAGTGAGAACCGGGCCGCCCATGCACTGGGTCGTACTTACCCGGGTGGGTTGGAGGTCTTTGTGACGCAAATGAACGCCAAGGCCAAGTCACTGGGCATGAATGATACTCACTATGTGGAGCCCACGGGTCTGTCCAGCCGTAACCAATCCAGTGCCCGCGATCTTGCGACCTTGGTGGGTGTGGCGCATGGAGATCCTCTGTTGCGTGAGCTGTCCACTTCCCCCGGCTATGAAGTGGCGGTGGGGCATAAGACGCTTCAGTACAACAACACCAACGGTCTCGTGAAAAATCCTACCTGGGACATCGGTCTGCAGAAGACCGGTTATATCTCCGAGGCAGGGCGCTGCTTGGTGATGCAAGCCCAGGTGGCGGGACGCAAATTGATCATGGTGTTCCTGGACTCTGCAGGTAAATTCAGTCGACTGGGCGATGCCGAGCGGGTGCGCCGCTGGGTGGAGTCGAATCCTTCGTTGGCCGCACCTTTACAGGCGGTACGGAGCAACAACGGCTGATAGGCAGACATCTCCCCACATGCGCCTGACAGGCTGGTCCTGTCAGGCGTTTTCTTTTGTAGTGCGAGTCCGGTCTCGCAAACGGTCTTGGGTAAATAGGGTCAGCGGGCATCTCTTGTCTTGAGTGGGTTGGGATGCGATGAGCTGGCAAGACCATGCCGGAGGCTTGCTGCGCGTGTCCCACGCACACCGTGCAGCGCTTGCCTCGATGCCTCAATACGCCACTGCGGCCCCGCCAATAGCGCCATTGGCAAATGGGGTGTGGATGCAGAACATCAGCGCAATTCGGTGCGTTGGTTGGTGATTGGGTTATGACTCGCGTCGGTACTTGGCGTATAGCCCAGGGCCAGTGAAATTTCGTTCGCCGTTGCTTGCAGCTTGGGCAGCCAGCCTTCATCCAGTCTGTCAGCGGGGGCAGAAATGGACAGGCCTGCTACCAGTTTTCCCTGGTCGTCATACACACCGGCTGCCATACAGCGCACGCCCAACTCAAGCTCTTCGTTATCGCGGGCAATACCGTATTGCCGGGCCTTTGCCAGTTCCCGCTCCAGCACGGGCAGCTGGGTGATGCTGTTGCGGGTGTGGCCTGCAAGACCGGTGCGGGTGGCATAGGCACGAACGCGCTGGGGGTCATCCAGTGCGAGGAAGAGCTTTCCTGTAGAGGTCAGGTGCAGTGGCGCCCTGCCGCCAATGGCGCGCACGACCTGCATGCCCGACCGCTCACTGTAGGCACGCTCCACATACACAATCTCGTCGCCCTGGCGCATGCTCAGGTTCACGGGCTGCTGGATCAGCTTGTGCAGACTGCGCATGGGGGTCAGCGCCGCATCACGAACGCTCAGGCGTGCCTTCACCAGGTTGCCCAGCTCCAGCAGTCGCATGCCCAGCCGGTAGCTGCCCGATTCGGGGCGGTCCACAAACCGTCCAATGGTCAGGTCGTTCAGGATGCGGTGAGTCGTAGAGGGGTGCAGCCCTGTCTTTTCGCTGATTTCCTTCAGGGAAATCGCCTCTTCACGAGAAGCCAGAACATCGATCAGAGTGAACATACGCTCAAGCACCTGAACGCTGGGTTTGAGAGGGATGCTGGAATCGGTTTTTTTCATGAGCGGCTATGGTGCGAAGGCCGCCACATTTTATCTTGTGAAATGTTAACGCGTATTCAGGTGCTCGCGTGGCCGGTGTCTGCTACCCGGTGCCATAGCCCATCGGTACGGATTTCATGGGGCACAAAGCGTGCCTTGTAGTTCATCTTGGGGCTGGTTTCTATCCAGTACCCCAGGTAGACATGGGGCAGGCCCAGTGCATTGGCTTGCGCAATTTGCCACATGACGTTGTAGGTGCCGTAGCTGCAATGGGGCTCGGGTTCGTAAAACGTATACACGGCAGACAGGCCGTCATCGAGCACGTCAAGAATGGAGACCATCTTGAGCGCACCGGGTTCGCCTGATGCGTCTGTCTCGCGGAACTCCACCAGTCTCGAGTTCACCCTGCTTTGCAGCAGAAACTGTGTGTACTGGTCGATGCTGTCATGGTCCATGCCACCGCCTGCATGGCGGCCGTTCTGGTAGCGCAGGTACAGCTGGTAATGTTCGGGCACAAAACACAGCCGTAGCACCCGGGCCTGCAGTTGGCCGTGGCGTGTTGCCGCGCGTCTTTGGCTGCGATCAGGCTTGAATTCGTTGACCAGGACCCGCAGCGGTGTACACGCCTGGCATCCGTCGCAATAGGGGCGGTAGGTGAACATGCCACTGCGGCGAAACCCTTTGGTTACGAGGTCGGAATAGAGATCGCTCTGGATCAGATGGCTGGGGGTGGCGACCTGCGATCGTGCCTGACGGTCCGGCAGGTAACTGCAGGGGTAGGGGGCTGTCGCGTAAAACTGCAGGGTCTGCAGTGGAAGGTCATTGAGTTGCGTCATGCCGGATCGATCTTGGGTGGCAGCAGCTCGTTCCAGTATACGGGCTCAAATCTCCAGGGGATGGCAGGCTGTTGTCGCGCTTTGTCCACATGTACCAGGAAATCGGCGCGGGGTATTTCCCGGCCGCCCAGGGAGGTCAGGTGCTGCGTATTCTGCTGGCAGTCAATCAAGCTGATGCCATGGCGGCGGCAAAGGCAGACCAAGGCTGCAAGAGCGATCTTGGAGGCGTCGGTCGCATGGGCAAACATGGATTCTCCGAACACCGCACGACCCAGTGCCACGCAGTACAGGCCCCCTATGAGTCGGTCGTCCACCCAGGTTTCCACGCTGTGGGCATGGCCTGCTCGGTGCAAATCAGTGTAGGCGTTCACCATCTCCGGCACGATCCAGGTTCCAGCCTGGCCATCGCGTTCCTTGGTGGCACAAGCCGTGATGACGTCCTGGAATGCGCTATCGACACGTATTTCGCAATGCGCCTGTCTGCGAAACGCCTGCAGCCGTTTGTTCAGTGATCGATGCAGCCGAAATTCCGACACTGGCAGCACCATGCGCGGATCGGGTGCCCACCACAGGATGGGTTGCCCAGGGCCATACCAGGGAAAGGTGCCCTGCGCGTACGCGGCACGGAGGCTGTCCACATCCAGTGCACCACCTGCGGCCAGCAGTCCCGGCGCAGGGTCACCTTCTCCCCATGCAAGGGTCGGGGCTGGAAGGGGGGCGTCAGGTTCGAGCCAGGGGAGTTGCGGGGGCATGCGGGCGTGTGTCGCAAAGGCACTATTGTCTGGCAAGCACTGGCGCGCTGCGTGGTGGGGTTTCGGCCAACAAAAAAGCCCCACACTCAGAAAGTGTGAGGCTTTTTCAGATTGGCTCCTCGACCTGGGCTCGAACCAGGGACCTACGGATTAACAGTCCGGCGCTCTACCGACTGAGCTATCGAGGAATGATCGGTATCTATCAACTGACTAACTAAAAGGCCCCGCTTTTTTTATGCAGGGCCTGCAAATTCTTGGCTCCTCGACCTGGGCTCGAACCAGGGACCTACGGATTAACAGTCCGGCGCTCTACCGACTGAGCTATCGAGGAACAAGACTTAGATTATATACACAAAAATTGTCCCGAATCCACAAAACTGACTGCATCGGTTCGCAAACCTGCGCGCCAACCTGGAGCCCTACGGCGCGATATGCTGGGCACCCTGCTGCCAATTTGGCGGTCTGTGCCTTGCCTCCAAGCCTGTCTCATATTTCATGACCATCCACACCATTTTGAAAATGGGCGACCCCCGCCTGCTGCGCGTAGCGCAGCCTGTCACAGCGTTCGACACTGACGAGTTGCATCAGCTGGTGCGGGATATGTTCGAGACCATGGCCTCCGTGAACGGAGCCGGCCTTGCCGCGCCGCAGATTGGGGTAGATCTGCAACTCGTGATCTTTGGTTCCAACGACCGCAATCCGCGCTATCCGGATCGGCCGCTTGTGCCGCCCACCGTACTGCTCAACCCGGTGATCACGCCCCTGGGGGTGGAAGAAGAGGAAGACTGGGAGGGTTGCCTCTCCGTGCCCGGCTTGCGCGGCAAGGTGCCCCGCTGGTCGCGCATCAGCTACACAGGCTTCGATTTGTACGGCGACCCCATTGACCGCACGGTAGATGGCTTCCATGCGCGCGTCGTACAGCACGAATGCGACCATCTGATCGGCAAGCTGTATCCCATGCGGGTGCGTGATTTCACGCAGTTCGGGTTTACCGAGGTGCTGTTCCCGGAGATCAGTGCCACCGAAGACGACTGATAGAGATCCTCTCCTGGGCCTATCCCTGCGCGGTCAGGACGACAGTTCCTGCAGCAGCTCGGTTTCGATCTGGATCTGGCGGGCGTTGTTTTGCAGCTCTGGGCCCTGGATGAGAAAGGTGTCTTCCACCCGCTCGCCCAGGGTACTGACCTTGGCCAGTTGCACGCTCAGGTGGTGCTGCGCCAGGATGCGTGCCACGAGATATAGCAGACCGGCACGGTCGCTGGCCGAGATCGCCAGCAGCCAGCGCTGGGCCTTTTCGTCGGGGCGCAAGGTCACCCGGGGCGCTACCGGAAAGCTCTTGACCCGGCGTGACACCCGCTTGCGGGTGGGTTCTGGCAAAGGGCCGCCTTCCTTGATCACGCGCATCAGGTCGCTCTCGACCATGTGGGTCAGCTCGCGGTAGTGTCCGGGCTGCTCCGATGCCGAAGAGGCCACGACCTGAAAGGTGTCCAGCGCATAGCCGTTGTTGGCGGTGTGCACCCGCGCATCGAGGATGCTGAAACCCACACGGTCGAAGTAGCCGCAGATGCGTGCAAACAGGTCGGCCTGGTCGGCGGCGTAGACCATCACCTGCAGCCCATCACCCGCCAGCGACTGGCGGGCGCGCACCACCGGCTTGGCCGTGCCCACATGGCGCGACAGGTGGCGTGTGTGCCAGGCAATGTCGGCAGCGTCGTGGCGCATGAAATAGCTCACGTCGAGCGTGGCCCACAGCGCCTTGTGCGCTTCAAAGGGCAGGGCGTTGAGCGCCAGCAGCACCAGCGCCTCGCGCTTGCGAGCCTCGATCTCGGCGGCTGCATCGGGGGCGCGGCCGCCCAGGGTGCGCAGTGTGGCGCGGTACAGGTCTTCCAGCAGCTTGCCCTTCCAGGCGTTCCAGACCTTGGGGCTGGTGCCGCGGATGTCCGCCACCGTGAGCAGGTACATGGCCGTGAGGTTACGTTCATTGCCCACGCGGCGTGCAAAGGCAGCAATCACATCGGGGTCGCTCAGATCCTGCTTTTGCGCCACAGTGCTCATGGTCAGGTGCTCACGCACCAGAAACTCGATGAGCCGGCCATCTTCGCGGTCCACGCCGTGCTGGCGGCAAAAGCGCCGTACTTCTTCTGCGCCGATTTGCGAGTGGTCGCCACCGCGCCCCTTGCCAATGTCATGGAAAAGCGCCGCCACATACAAAATCCAGGGCTTGTCCCAGCCGCCCGCCAGCTGCGAGCAAAAGGGGTATTCGTGCGCATGCTCGGCCATGAAGAAGCGGCGCACATTGCGCAGCACCATCAGGATGTGCTGGTCCACCGTGTAGACGTGGAACAGGTCATGCTGCATCTGCCCCACGATGCGACGAAACGGCCACAGGTAGCGGCCTAGCACCGAGGTCTGGTTCATCAGCCGCATGGCGTGCGTGATTCCCGAGGGCTGCTGCAGGATGCGCATGAAGGCATCGCGGTTGACCGGGTCTCGACGGAAGGCGCTGTCCATCACGCCGCGTGCGTTGTACAGCGCGCGCAAGGTGCGCGCCGACAGGTCCTTAAGCCCCACGGTGGTCTGGTAGAGCAGAAAGGTCTCCAGGATCGCATGCGGGTCACGGGTGTAGAGGTCGTCACTCGCCACCTCAATGAGGCCCGCCTTCTCGAAGAAGCGCTCGTTGATCGGACGTGGCTCGTGGGTCGATGGGTTCAGGCGCTCTTCGATGTTGAGCAGCAGGATCTGGCTGAGCTGCGACACGGCCTTGGCTGCCCAGTAATAGCGGCGCATCAGGCTTTCGCTGGCCCGCATAGGCAGGCGCGAGCCGTCGGGTGCTTGCGAGCGGTAGCCGAACGACTCGGCCACGGCGGTCTGCAGGTCGAACACCAGCCGGTCTTCGTGCCGCCCCGCCGCTGCATGCAGACGGGCACGGATCAGACAGAGCAGCGCTTCGTTGCGCTCGATCTGGCGCACTTCGAAGGCCGTGGCCATGCCGCTGGCGGCCAGCTCCTTCCAGTTGCTTCCCAACCCGGCAGCCTGGGACACCCACAGGATCATCTGCAGGTCGCGCAGCCCGCCGGGCGACTCCTTGCAATTGGGCTCTAGCGAATAGGGCGTGTTCTCGTATTTGGTGTGGCGCTGGCGCATCTCCAGCGTCTTGGCGACCAGAAACGCCTGGGGGTTCATCTGAGCCCGGTATTGGCGTTGGAACTCGGAAAACAGCGCGGCATTGCCGCACACCAGCCGCGATTCGAGCAGCGAGGTCTGCACGGTGACATCCCCCGCACTCTCGGCCAGGCACTCGGCCACGGTGCGTACGCTGGATCCGATCTCCAGACCCGTGTCCCAGCAGCTACCAATGAAGCCTTCGAGCTTGTTGCGCAAGGCGCTGCCGGCCTCGGGCGCCGTGCCGTCGGGCAGCAGCAACAGGACATCGACATCGGAATAGGGGAACAACTGGTCGCGCCCAAATCCGCCGACGGCCACCAGGGCCATGTCGTCGGGCAGCTCAGCACGCTGCCACAGGGCCTGCAGCAGGTTGCCCGCCAGCGACGACAGCTTGCGCAGGAGCACACGGATGCCGCGTGTCGATGCGCCGGTGGATTGCATGGCCGCCAGCAGCGCGGCCTTGTCGCTGCGGTAGGCGTCGCGCAGGGCATGGAGTTCAGTCATGGTCGGTAAGTATCGTGGGAGGCCATGAAAAAGCCATGCAAGAGTTGTGCAAGCGGCTGCCTTTTTGCGCGGGAACCGGTGGCCCGGCGCTCGCCTCAGGTCTTGGTGGCAGTCACAAAGGACGGCAACGGGGGCGAACCTGCTGACAGCGTCATCACCTCGTACCCCGTGGGCGTGACCAGTACCGTGTGCTCCCACTGGGCCGACAGGCTGTGGTCCTTGGTCACGATGGTCCAGCCGTCGTTGCCAAATTCCTTCACTTCGCGGCGGCCGGCATTGATCATGGGCTCGATGGTGAACACCATGCCGGGTACCAGTTCTTCGAGTGTGCCGGGCTTGCCATAGTGCAGCACCTGGGGTTCTTCGTGGAACTTTTGGCCAATGCCGTGGCCGCAGAACTCGCGCACCACCGAGAAGCCGTGCCCTTCGGCAAACTTCTGGATCGCGTGGCCGATATCACCCAGCCGCGCGCCAGGCTTGACCTGCACGATGCCATGCCACATGGCTTCAAACGTCAGCGCTGACAGGCGCTTGGCAGCGATCGAGCACTCGCCGATCAGGAACATGCGGCTGTTGTCACCGTACCAGCCGTCCTTGGTGATCACGGTCACGTCCACATTGACGATGTCGCCCTTCTTGAGCGGCTTGTCGTTGGGGATGCCGTGGCATACCACATGGTTGACCGAGGTGCACAGCGAAGCCGGGTAGGGCGGGTAGCCCGGTGGCTGGTAGCCCACGGTGGCCGAGATGGTGCCCTGCTGGGCCATGCATTCGGCGCCCAGGCGATCGATTTCTTTGGTGGTGATGCCGGGCTTGATGTGCGGTGTGATGTAGTCCAGCACTTCGGAGGCCAGACGGCAGGCCAGGCGCATGCCCTCGATGTCCTCGGCGCTTTTGATGGTGATGCTCATGGCGCAATTATCCCATTGGGCCCCCGGCTGCGCAGGCGGCCCGGCCATGCCCGGTAAAATGGAAGGCTCCGGTGCTGGTTGCACGCTGGCGCCCGGAGCCACCCTCTACCCCTGACACCCCCCAACAGGCCGCTACCGTGACCTTGCACATGACCACGCTGGCGGGCGGCAACGCCCTCAGCTCCTTCCGCGCCCAGCAACTTCAACCCGCCCTGGAGGCGATCCACCCCAAGATCAGTGGCATTGCAGCGCGTTTCGTGCACCTGGTCGCCACCGATGCGGTCCCCACTCCTGCAGAACAAGAACGCCTGGCCGCGCTGCTGACCTATGGCGACCCCTACGCTGGCCCTGAAGACGGCGCCGCGCTCATCGTCACGCCCCGCCTGGGAACGCTGTCGCCCTGGGCCTCCAAGGCCACCGACATTGCGCGCAACTGCGGCATCGCCATCCGCCGTGTCGAGCGCATCACCGAGTACCGCATCAGCCTGAAATCCGGCCTGCTGGGCAAGACGCCTGAGCTGACGGCCGAGCAACTGGGCCAGATCGCGGCCCTGCTGCACGACCGCATGACCGAATCGGTGGTGGCCGACCGCAGCGCCGCAGCCGCCCTCTTCACCGAACTGCAGCCCGCCCCCATGGAGCATGTGGATGTGCTGGCCGGTGGTCGCGCGGCACTCGAAGCGGCCAACACCCGCTTCGGCCTGGCCCTCGCCGACGATGAAATCGACTACCTCGTGGCCGCCTTCACGGGCCTGAAGCGCAACCCCACCGACGTGGAACTGATGATGTTCGCGCAGGCCAACAGCGAACACTGCCGCCACAAGATCTTCAACGCCCAGTTCACCATCGACGGTGTGGCGCAGGACAAGAGCCTGTTCGGCATGATCCGCAACACCCACCAGCTGGCGCCCCAGCACACGGTGATCGCGTATTCGGACAACGCCTCGGTGATGGAAGGCCATCAGGTGGAGCGTTTTGTGGCAAAAATGGCCGCAAGCGCTAGTGAATCAAGCGCCAATAGCTATCAAAAAAGTAGCGTTACCCAGCATGTGCTGATGAAGGTGGAAACGCACAACCACCCCACGGCCATCTCGCCCTTCCCTGGCGCTTCGACCGGCGCGGGCGGCGAGATCCGCGACGAAGGCGCCACGGGCCGGGGCTCCAAGCCCAAGGCGGGCCTCACGGGTTTCACCGTGTCCAAGCTCTGGGGCAGCACCGTGGGCAAGCCGGAGCACATTGCCAGCCCGCTGCAGATCATGGTCGAAGGCCCCTTGGGCGGCGCGGCGTTCAACAACGAATTCGGTCGTCCCAACCTGAACGGCTACTTCCGCGAGTACGAGCAGAACGTCGGCGGCGTGCAGCGTGGCTACCACAAGCCCATCATGATCGCGGGCGGCGTGGGCGTGATCGATGCAGAGCTGACGAAAAAGATTGAATTTCCGGCCGGCTCGCTGCTGATCCAGCTGGGCGGCCCCGGCATGCGCATCGGCATGGGCGGCAGCGCGGCCAGCTCCATGGCCACAGGCACCAATGCGGCCGAGCTGGACTTTGACTCGGTGCAGCGCGGCAACCCTGAGATCGAGCGCCGTGCACAAGAGGTCATCAACCACTGCTGGGCACAGGGCACGAACAACCCCATCCTGGCCATCCACGACGTGGGCGCGGGCGGTTTGTCCAACGCCTTCCCCGAGCTGACCAATGATGCTCGCCGCGGCGCGCGCTTTGACCTCCGTGCCGTGCAGCTCGAAGAGTCCGGCATGAGCCCGAAGGAAATCTGGAGCAACGAGTCGCAAGAACGCTACGTGCTGGCGATTGCGCCCGAATCGCTGGAGCAGTTCAAAGCCTTCTGCGAACGCGAGCGCTGCCCGTTTGCCGTGATCGGTACGGCCACCGAAGAGCGCCAGCTGGTGCTGCACGACCCCGCTGCCACGGCCGACGACCAGAAGCTGCCCGTGGACATGCCCATGAACGTGCTGCTGGGCAAGCCGCCCAAGATGCATCGCGACGTGAAGACCGTGGTGCGCGAATTCGCGCCGATGGACCTGACCGGCGTGCCGCTGCAAAAGGCCGTGATCGACGTGCTGGCCCACCCCACGGTCGCCTCCAAGCGCTTCCTCATCACCATTGGCGACCGCACCGTGGGTGGCCTGTCGCACCGCGACCAGATGGTCGGCCCCTGGCAAGTGCCCGTGGCCGATTGCGCCGTGACGCTGGCCGATTACAAGGGCTTTGCGGGTGAAGCGATGAGCATGGGCGAACGCACGCCGCTGGCCGCCATCAACGCCCCTGCCTCGGGTCGCATGGCCGTGGCCGAGGCCATTACCAATCTGCTGGCTGCGTCCATTGAGCTGCCGCGTGTGAAGCTATCGGCCAACTGGATGGCCGCCTGCGGTGAGCCCGGCGAAGACGCTGCGCTCTACGAAACCGTGAAGGCCGTGGGCATGGAACTGTGCCCCGCGCTGGGCGTGTCCATTCCCGTGGGCAAGGACAGTCTGTCCATGCGCACGCAGTGGAATGAAGGTTCCGACAAGAAGAAAGTCACCTCGCCCGTCAGCCTGATCGTGAGCGCCTTTGCTTCGCTGTCCGACGTGCGGGGTACGCTCACTCCCCAGCTCAACGCCACCGAGGCCGATACCACGCTGGTGCTGATCGACCTGGGCAAGGGCCAGAACCGCATGGGCGGCAGCATCCTGGGCCAGACGCTGGAGCAAAGCGGCGACGTGGTGCCCGATGTGGACGACCCCAAAGACCTGGTCAACTTGGTCAACGCCGTGAACGCACTGCGCGCCAAGGGCCAGATCCTGGCCTACCACGACCGCAGCGATGGCGGCCTGCTGGCCGCAGCAGCCGAAATGGCCTTTGCAGGCCACGTGGGCGTGGCGCTCAACGTGGACATGCTGGTGACTGAAGGCGACGGCATCAGCGACAGCCGCATGGAAACCGGTGACGCCAAGAACTGGGCGCAGCAGGTCAGTGCCCGCCGTGAAGAACTGACGCTCAAGGCGCTGTTCAACGAAGAGCTGGGTGTGCTGCTGCAAGTGCGCACCGCCGAGCGCAACGATGTGATGCAGGTGCTGCGCGAGCATGGCCTGTCCAAATTCAGCCACTTCGTGGGCAAGACGCGCCCAGTGTGGTCCGAAATCGACGCAGGCAAGGGCGAACTCCAGGTCTGGCGAGATGCCAAGGCCGTGTTCAGTGCCTCGCTGGCCGACCTGCACCAGGTGTGGGATGCGGTGAGCTGGAAGATCTGCCAGCAGCGCGATAACCCCGCCAACGCCGATGCCGAGCACGCTGCAGCGGGCGAGCCCACCGACCCGGGCCTGCACGTGCACCTCACGTTCGACGCGGCCGACAACGTGGCCGCGCCGTACCTCAACCTGGCCAAACCCAAGGTCGCCATCCTGCGCGAGCAGGGCGTGAACTCGCACATCGAGATGGCCTACGCCTTCACCGAGGCGGGCTTCGAGGCCTACGACGTGCACATGACCGACCTGCAGACCGGCCGCGTCCAGCTCGAAGACTTCAAGGGCGTGGTGGCCTGCGGCGGCTTCAGCTATGGCGACACGCTGGGCGCTGGCATTGGCTGGGCGCGGTCCATCACCTTCAACCCGGTGTTGGCCGCACAGTTCCAGGGCTTCTTCGGTCGCACCGACACGTTCGGCCTGGGCGTTTGCAACGGCTGCCAGATGTTTGCCGAGCTGGCCGACATCATCCCCGGCGCACAAGACTGGCCACGCTTCACCACCAACCAGAGCGAGCGCTTCGAGGCCCGCCTGTCGCTGGTGGAAGTGCTCGAATCTCCCAGCCTGTTCCTGCAGGGCATGGCCGGCAGCCGTTTGCCCATTGCCGTGGCGCATGGTGAGGGTTATGCCAACTTCAAGTACCGGGGCAACGCCGACAAGGCCATCGCTGCGATGCGCTACGTGGACAACCACGGCCGCGCGACGGAGCAGTACCCGTTCAACCCCAACGGCAGCGCGGGTGGCCTGACGGCAGTGACCACGGCCGACGGCCGCTTCACAGCCATGATGCCGCACCCCGAGCGCGTGTTCCGCAACGTGCAGATGAGCTGGACCAGCGAAGACAAGGCGCAGTACAGCGGCTGGATGCGCATCTGGCGCAACGCGCGCAAGTGGGTGGGGTAGCAGGGGGCATCCCCCTGAGCGGCTGCGCCGCTTCCCCCTTCTCTCGATTCGCTGCGCGAATCGGGAAGAGGGACGCAGCCCTCGCTGCGGGGCGGCCCTTGCTCGGCTGCCCTGGCGCTTAGGGTGCGCGGGCTCGGCGGTCTGATGGTGGCGCTATCGCGCCGGGCCAACCCTTCAAGGTCGTGTTCAGGCCGCTGTTAAGGTGCGCTGGTACATCAGCAGTCGGCCCTTGTAGGCCGGGCGGTCTTCCTGCTCGGGGTGGTCCAGTCGCTCTTCCACCACCTCGAAGCGGTGGACCGCCATCTGTTTGTGAAAGCTGGAGCGGTTGCCCCGGTTCGGGTCCACGATCCAGATCTGTGCGCCGTCGCCTGCGTGGTGGTCCAGAAAGGTGGCCAGGGACGCACGGGCGTCGCGTTCGTACAGCACATCGCTGCCGATGATGAGGTCGAACTGGCCTTGCACCGCGTTGGCCGGTGCTGGCGCGTCCGAGCCCCACTGACCCGTACGGTACTTCACGGGTGACAGGCCGTTCAAGCGCGCGTTTTCCTGCAGAAATTGTTGGGCCAGAGGATGGCAGTCGCTGGCAGTGACATCGATACCGCGCCGGTGGCACACCAGGCTGGCCAGACCCAGTCCGCAGCCGATCTCCAGCACACGTTCGCCCGCCAGCAGGGGGCGGCTGGCCATGCGCTGGGCCAGCTGCGCGCCCGACGGCCACAACAGGCCGAAGAGGGGCCAGGCGGCCGATGAGATACCCAGCGCCTCGGCGGCGCCCAGTGGGTCGGCAAACTGCTGCTTGTCCAGCAGCGACTGGATGATCAGGTCTGCCGCGCCGGTGATGGCGATGTCTTCTTGCTTGGTCAGGTAGCCGGGCATGGCGGGGCGGTGAAGCCCGCAGAAGGCCCCATAGCGGGTAGTGGATGAGGGCGCGAGTATGCGCCTTGTGGCTGGGCAGGCATGCCCGCAGGCGGTGTGGGGCTATCTGCGAATGGCATGGCCGCTGCACGACGATGGGGCTTGCGCGGCGGTTGCCTGTGCGTTGCTATAGTGCGGCGCACACCGGCGGCTTGTTCGCCGCATTTTTTTGCGACTCATCCCAAGGACTTCCCATGGCCGCTGGCAGCCTGCTTGCTTTGCTCGACGATATCGCCACCATCCTCGACGATGTGGCCTTGATGACCAAGGTGGCGGCCAAGAAGAGCGCTGCCATGGCCGACGATGTGTCGGTGATGACCAAGGTGGCTGCACAGAAGACGGCGGGGGTGCTGGGGGACGACCTGGCGCTCAACGCCCAGCAGGTGACCGGGGTGCGCGCTGAGCGCGAGATTCCGGTGGTGTGGGCGGTGGCCAAGGGCTCGTTCATCAACAAGGTCATCCTGGTGCCCGCTGCGCTGCTGATCAGCGCCTTTGCGCCGTGGGCCGTGACGCCGCTGCTGATGGTGGGGGGCGCCTTCTTGTGCTTTGAGGGCTTTGAGAAGGTGGCGCACAAGCTGCTGCACGCCCAGCATGAGGATGAGGCCGAGCATGAGAGCCACGCCAAGGCCAATGCCAATCCAGCGGTGGATCTGGTGGCCTTTGAAAAGGACAAGATCAAGGGCGCCGTGCGCACGGACTTCATCCTGTCGGCCGAAATCATTGCGATCACGCTGGGCACGGTGGCCGCTGCGCCCTTCGTGCAGCAGCTCACGGTGCTGTCGGGCATCGCCATCATCATGACCATCGGTGTCTATGGGCTGGTGGCGGGTATCGTCAAGCTGGACGACCTGGGCCTGTGGCTCAACAACAAGGCCAGCAGCGCCGCGCGCGCCCTGGGATCGGGCATCCTGCGCGCAGCACCCTGGCTGATGAAGGGGCTGTCCATTGCGGGCACTGCGGCGATGTTTCTGGTGGGCGGTGGCATTCTGGTGCACGGCGTGCCTGCGTTGCACCATGCGGTTGAGGCCGCAGGCACGGCAGCGGCGCAATGGCCCGTGGGCGGGTTGTGGGCGGTGCTGGTGCCCAACCTGCTGAACGCCGTGGTGGGCATCGTGGCGGGTGGCCTGGTGCTGGCCGGGTGGACCCTGGTTCAGCGCCTGCGGGGCAAGTCCACAGCTTGATAGTGGGTATTCCTTGATCTAGGTCTAAGGGTTACTACCGAGGGCTTGAGGTAAGGCAAGGCCGGGTCGTGGCCGCAGCGGTTCAATGCATGCACGGGGGTCGTCCCCGTCCAACCGATGCGAAATACCATGAAAAAGAACCTGCTGGCTGTCGCCGTTCTCTGTGCCCTGTCTTCTGGCGCTGCCCTGGCGCAACAGGCTGAAGGCCCCTGGATGGTCCGTGCACGTGCGGTGCACCTGGACAGCGCCAACAAGGACAGCACACCGCTGGGCCTGTCGGTCAACAACAAGACCATCCCTGAAGTGGATGTGACCTACTTCTTCAACAAGAACATCGCGGCCGAGCTGATCCTGACCGTGCCCCAGAAGCACACGCTCAGCGCTGGCGGCGCAGCCATTGGCACGCTCAAGCACCTGCCCCCCACACTGCTGGCGCAGTACCACTTTGATGCCCCCGGCTTCAAGCCCTATGTGGGCGCAGGCCTGAATTACACGCGTTTCTCGAGCGTGAACCTGCCTGCGGGTGTGAGCATTGACCGCAACAGCTTCGGCCCCGCGCTGCAAGTGGGTGTGGACATCCCGCTGGCCAAGAACCTGTACCTCAACTTCGACGTGAAGAAGGTTTTCATCAAGACCGATGTGAGCGCAGGTGGTGCCAAGCTGGGCACCTTCAAGGTGGACCCCGTTCTGGTGGGCGTGGGTCTGGGCTGGCGCTTCTAAGGGCACAGGGCCCCAGGCGGGCCCTGCGTTCCTGACAATAAAAGTTCTCCAAGGGTCTGAAGGGCTGGCGCATGCGCCAGCCCTTTTTTTGTGGGTGCGGAAATGGCCTACACACGGCAGTCAGCGAGGCAACGCACAATGGGGCAGGGGAGCGTGTGGGGCGTGCCGCAATGTGGGCGCTCCAGGTGCCTCTGCTTTTGACCACCCGGCGGCGCTGCCGCCCCAACGTCCTGACGACCCATGCTCCTGCCTCGCTATTCCGACATCACCCGCGGACTGACCCAGCGGCCCGCACGCATCTCCCCCAAGTATTTCTACGACCAGCATGGCTCGCAGCTCTTTGAAGCCATCACACGCCTGCCGGAGTACTACCCCACACGCACTGAAATGGCGCTGATGCAGACACATGCAGACAGCATCGCGGGCGCCGTGGGCGCAGGCCGCACCCTGATCGAACTGGGCGCGGGCAACTGCCAGAAGGCCCGCACCCTGTGCCGTCTGGTCCAGCCGGCCTGTTTTGTGGGCGTGGACATTTCGGCGGATTTTCTGGAGCAGGCGGTGCAAGGGCTGCGCGACGACTTCCCGGCGCTGGATGCCCGCGCGCTGGCGGGCGACATGACCCTGGGGGTGTCACTGCCTGACGACATTCCCCGCACCGGGCGCCTCGTGTTCTACCCTGGCTCGTCCATCGGCAACTTCGACCCGCCGCACGCGCTGGAGCTGCTGGCCCACATGCGCGAGCTGATCGACGACGATGGCGGCCTGCTCATCGGCATCGATTTGCCCAAGGATGTGGCGGTGCTCGAAGCCGCCTACGACGATGCAGCGGGGGTCACCGCCGAGTTCAACCGCAATGTGCTGCGGCATGTGAACCGCCTGATCGGCAGCGACTTTGACGTTGCGCAGTGGCGGCACCGTGCGTTCTTCAACACCGAGGCGTCGCGCATCGAAATGCACCTGGAGGCTGCCTCTGACACCGAGGTGTGCTGGCCCGGCGGCGGTCGCCGGTTCGACCGGGGCGAGCGCATCCACACCGAGAACAGCTACAAGTACCCGTTGCCCGTGTTCACCGACATGCTTGCGCGCGCCGGTTTTGCGCAGGCCCAGGCGTGGACGGACGAGCGGGGCTGGTTCGCGGTGGTCCACGCCCGTCCTTGACCGGTGGCTGCCATGACCGTGACATCCCCCGCATTTGACACGCTGCTGGCGCGCTACACCGCCGTGCGCGGTCGCTCGCTGGCCCTGGCGGCTCCGCTGTCGCCCGAGGACTGCGCCGCGCAGTCCATGCCCGACGCCAGTCCCACCAAATGGCACCTGGCCCACACCACCTGGTTCTTTGAGACCTTTGTGCTCGAAGCCCACGAGCCAGGTTTCCAGCCGTTTGCACCGGCGTTCCGGGTGCTGTTCAACTCCTACTACAACGGTGTGGGCGCCAAGCACCCGCGTCCGCAGCGCGGGCTGCTCACGCGGCCATCGCTGGACGAGGTGCTTGCCTACCGGGCCGACGTGGACGCCCGCATGGCGCGCTTGTGGCCCGCTGTGGCGCATGACGCTGCGCCGCGTGGCCTGATCGAGCTGGGCCTGCAGCATGAGCAGCAGCACCAGGAGCTGATGCTCACCGACATCCTGCACCTGCTGTCCTGCAACCCCTTGTTCCCCGCCTATGCCAAGGCTTCAGACGCTGTGGCGCCCGAGGCTGGCCAAGCACTGGCGTGGCACTCCTTTGACGGGGGGCTGGCCGATATCGGCCACGCTGGCAGCGGCTTTGCCTTTGACAACGAGGGCCCGCGCCATCGTGTGTATCTGCATCCCTACGCGCTGGCCTCGCGGTTGGTGACGCAGGCCGAGTATCTGGCGTTTGTGGAAGCGGGTGGCTACCGCAACCCGCTGCTCTGGCTGGCCGAAGGCTGGGACTGGCGCGCGGCGCAGGGCCTGGAGCAGCCGCTGTACTGGCATCGCATCGATGGGGCCTGGCACCAGTTCACGCTGGCCGGCCTGCAGCCGCTGCAGGGCAACCAGCCGGTGGTGCATCTGTCGTACTACGAGGCCGATGCCTACGCGCGCTGGGTGGGCGCGCGCCTGCCCACCGAGGCTGAATGGGAGCATGCGGCCGCGCAGGGTGCCGCTGGCTTGGCGCAGTGGCACGGCGCTGCCTGGCAGTGGACGCAGTCGAGCTACGCGCCATACCCCGGCTTCCGGGTGGCCGAAGGCGCCGTGGGTGAGTACAACGGCAAGTTCATGGTCAACCAGTACGTGCTGCGGGGCTCGTCCAAAGCCACGCCGCCGGGGCACGAGCGACTGACCTACCGCAACTTCTTTCCGGCCACGGCGCGCTGGCAGTTCACGGGCATTCGGTTGGCACGCGACCTCGGCTGAAGGCGGTCAGCGCCCGGCGCTGGCCGTCATCGACCCGCCGCGTTGGGGCCGGCATGACGGTGTCGCTGCGTGCCGTGGTCTTGGTTGCTATCAAATGTGTAGCTGTTGGCGCATATTCCACTAGCGCTTGGACGCAAAAAAGCCTCAAAAGTACGGTGTCAGGTGCCTGGCCATGCGCTTGTGGGGGCGCATGGCCATTCGCACATCACACCTTGTCGAGTGCCTGCGCCAGGTCCGCCCGCAGGTCGTCGATGTGCTCGATGCCGACCGACAGGCGCACCATGCCTTCGCTCACGCCCGCCTTGGCCAGCTCTTCGGGATTGAGCTGGCGGTGGGTGGTGGACGCGGGGTGGGTGGCCAGCGACTTTGCATCGCCAATGTTCACGAGGCGCGTGAAGAGCTGCAGCGCGTCGAGGAAACGGGCACCTGCCGCACGTGGATCAGCGTCGCTGTTCTTCACGCCAAAGCTCAGGATGCCCGAGGCCTTGCCGCCTGACTGGCGTTGCACCAGCGCGTGGTCCGGGTGGTCGGGCAGCCCGGCGTAGCGCACCCATTCGACCTTGGGGTGGCTTTGCAGGTACTGGGCAATGGCCAGCGTGTTGTCGCAGATGCGGTCCATGCGCAGCGCCAGGGTTTCGACGCCTTGCAGGATCAGGAAGGCATTGAGCGGCGCCAGCGCCGCACCCGTGTTGCGCAGTGGCACCACGCGTGCACGGCCGATGAAGGCGGCGGGGCCCAGCGCCTCGGTGTAGACCACGCCGTGGTAGCTCACGTCGGGCTCGTTCAGGCGCGGGAAGCGTGCCTTGTGCTCCGCCCACGGGAACTTCCCGCTGTCCACAATCGCGCCGCCCACGCTGTTGCCGTGGCCGCCCAGGTACTTGGTGAGCGAGTGCACCACGATATCGGCGCCATGCTCGATGGGGCGCAACAGGTAGGGGCTGGGCACCGTGTTGTCCACGATCAGCGGCACGCCATGGTCGTGCGCCACCTTGGCCAGCGCGGCGATGTCGGTCACGTTGCCCAGCGGGTTGCCGATGGACTCGATGAAGATGGCCTTGGTGCGCGCGTCGATGTGCTGCGCAAAGCTGGCCGGGTCACGCGGGTCGGCAAAGCGCGTGGTGATGCCCTGCTGCGGCAGCGTGTGGGCAAACAGGTTGTAGGTGCCGCCGTAGAGCGTGCTGGCCGAGACGATGTTGTCGCCCGCCTCGGCAATGGTCTGGATGGCGTAGGTGATGGCGGCCATGCCCGAGGCCACGGCCAGCGCGGCGATGCCGCCTTCCAGCGCCGCGACGCGCTTTTCGAGCACGTCGGTGGTGGGGTTCATGATGCGGGTGTAGATATTGCCCGGCACCTTCAAGTCAAACAGGTCGGCGCCATGCTGGGCGCTGTCAAACGCGTAGGCCACCGTCTGGTAGATGGGCACGGCCACGGCCTTGGTGGTGGGGTCGGGGCTGTAGCCTGCGTGGACGGCCAGGGTTTCGATCTGCATGGGTGCTGTCTCTTTCATTGAAGGGATGGGAGTGGAACAACCGGGCTCGGCCCATTGCGGGACGAGGCCCGATGTGCCGAGGGCGCGGGCCATTCTGGCACCCTGGACCCCTGGCGTCATCGAATCGTTGGCTATGTGCTTATGACGTTCTTGTGCGCGCTGGACTCTTTCAGGCCGAGGGCTCGTCCATAGCGCTGTCCATGGGCTCTGGGGTGGTGCGCCGCGCCTGCTGGCTGCGGCGCCAGGCCTTCTCGACTTCCACGACCACCAGCACCACCAGCGCGGCGCCAATGCACAGGGCCAGTTCGCCCAGGCTCAGCGGCTCGGTGCGGAAGATGGGGTTGAGCCAGGGCACATAGATGGTGGCCATCTGCAGCGCAAAGGTGAGCAGCACGGCACCCAGCAGCGGGCGGTTGCTCAGCAGGCCCAGGCGCCAGATGGGTTCGGATTCGGAGCGAATGGCGATCACATGCGCCATCTGCGCCAGCGTGAGCACGGTGAACACCATGGTCTGCCAGTGCGTGTGGCCGGTGTGCAGGGCCCAGGCCTGCACCGCCAGGCACAGCCCGCCGATGAGCAGGCCCACGCCCAGGATGTGCTGCCACATGCCGTGGGCAAACAGGCTTTCGCGCGGCGCGCGGGGCGGGCGCTGCATGATGCCGCGCTCGGCAGGCTCGGCCGCCAGAGCTAGGCCGGGCAGGCCGTCTGTGACGAGGTTGACCCACAGGATGTGGATGGGCAGCAAAGGGATGGGCAACAGCAACAGCGGCGCCAGGAAGATGGTCCAGATCTCGCCCGAGTTGCCCGTCATCGCGTAGCGCACAAACTTGCGGATGTTGTCGTAGATGCGGCGGCCCTCGCGCACCGCCGCGACGATGGTGGCGAAGTTGTCGTCCAGCAGCACCAGGCTCGAGGCCTCGCGCGCCACGTCGGTGCCGCCCTGGCCCATGGCCACGCCGATGTCGGCACGCTTGAGCGCCGGGGCATCGTTCACGCCGTCCCCTGTCATGGCCACAAAGTGGCCCTGGGCCTGCAGCGCCTCGACGATGCGGATCTTCTGCGCCGGGTCCACGCGGGCGTAGACCTGCACCTGCTCCACGCGGGCGCGCAGGGCAGCATCGTCCAGTGTGGCCAGGTCGGCGCCGGTGAGCACCGGGGCATCGCTACTCTTCACCAAGCCCAGGCGGTGCGCGATGGCGCGCGCAGTCGCAGGATGGTCGCCTGTGATCATTACGGGCGTGATGCCCGCGCTGATGCAGTCGCGCACTGCGGCCTGGGCCTCGGCGCGGGGTGGGTCGATGAGGGCGATCAGGCCCAGCAGCTCCAGCTGGTTTTCTACTGCGTCGATGTCGTTGGTGTCGGGCAGGCGGGCGTGGCTGCGGCGGGCGAGGGCCAGCACGCGCAACCCCTGTGCAGCGAGCTGCTGTGCGGTGGCGAGGACCTTGGCGGTGTCGAGTGCGGCAGCGCCTTCAGGCGTCCAGTGGGCGGTGCAGCGGGGCAGCACGGATTCGGGCGCGCCTTTGGTGTAGGCCACAAAGCCTGCGGCCGCGCGGTGGAAGGTCGTCATGCGCTTGCGGTCGGAGTCAAACGGTTGCTCCTGCACGCGGGGGCTGGCAGCGTCGAGCTGGGCCTTGTCCAGCCCGCCCGCGTGGGCGGCGAGCACCAGCGCGGTCTCGGTGGGGTCGCCCAGCCAGTGGATGCCCGACTGGCCCTCTTCGTTGTGAACCTGCAGCGTGGCGTCGTTGCACAGCGCGGCGGCGCACAGGGCTTCGGCGTGGGCCGCACCGGGCAAGGGGTCGCCGGGCACCCAGCGCACACCGTGTGCCAGCAGCAGCTCGGCATGCATGCGGTTCTGGGTCAGGGTGCCGGTCTTGTCCGAGCAGATGGTGGTGACCGAGCCCAGGGTCTCCACCGAGGGCAGGCGCCGCACCAGGGCATGCACAGCCACCATGCGGCGTGCGCCCAGGGCCAGCAGCACCGTGACCACGGCGGGCAGGGCCTCGGGAATGGCGGCCACCGCCAGGCTGATGGCGGTGAGGGCCATGAGCAGCGGCGCCTCGCCGCGCAGCACCCCCACCACAAAGATCACCGCGCAGATGCCCAGCACCGCTATCGCCAGGCGCTTGCCAAACGCCGCCAGGCGCAGTTGCAGCGGCGTGCTGCGGTCGCCGGTGTCGAGCAGCGTGGCCACCTTGCCCAGCTCGGTGTGCATGCCGGTGGCCACCACCAGCCCGCGTGCGCGACCATGGGTGGCGGTGGTGCCCTTGAAGGCCATGTTGGTGCGGTCGCCCAGCGCGCCCACGTCTTCGGCTGCCAGGGCTTCGGTCTGCTTGGCTACCGTGACGGACTCGCCCGTGAGGGCCGATTCATCCACCTGCAACTGCGCAATCTCGATGAGCCGCAGGTCGGCCGGGATCTGGTTGCCCGCCTCCAGCATCACGATGTCGCCGGGCACGAGCAGGGTGGCAGGAACCACCTGCACCGCACCGCTGCGCAAAACGGTGGCGTGCGCCGCCGCCAGCTGGCGCAGTGCCGCCATGGCCTGGTCGGCGCGCCAGGCCTGCACAAAGCCGATGACCGCGTTGAGCACCACGATGACGAGGATGACCAGCGTGTCGGTGACCTCGCCCACCAGCCCCGAGATGACGGCCGCACCCAGCAGTACCAGCACCATGAAGTCCTTGAACTGGTCGGCCAGCAGGCGCCACCAGGGGCGGTCCTGCGATGCGGCCAACTCGTTGGCGCCATGGGTGGCGCTGCGGCGCAGCGCTTCGTCGGCGTGCAGGCCTGCGTCAGGGTTGACGCCATGGGCCTGGGCCACGGCGTCGGTGGGGTGCAGGTGCGGCGCGGTGGATGGGGACATGCGGCGATCGGTGAAACGGGCCGCACGCCCGCACAAGGACTTCTTCGGCGTTGCCTTAGTGCGCGACTTGCGGCCGGGCTTTGTAGAACTGGAGCGGGGCTTCTGGCACCTGGTTCAGCACCTGGCGCTTGATCTTGCCCACCACATGCATTTCACAGGGCTTGCAGTCAAAGCGCAAGGTCAGCTTTTCCTTGCCATTGATCAACATCAAGGGTTCGGCCTTGATGGTGCCCTGGACACCCGTCACGCCCTTGGCCTGTTTGGGGCACAGGCTCATGGAAAAGCGCACGCAGTGCTTGGTGATCATGAGGCTGACCTCGTCTTCCTCTTCGTGCGCCTCGTAGGCCGCGTCGATCACCTTCACACTGTGGCGCACGTAGAAGTCGTGGGCCTTGTGGTTGAACACGTTGCCCAGGAAAGAAAGCGTGTCCTCAGGGTAGGGCGCAGGCGGCTCCACCGGCGTGGCGCGCGGCAGGCGGGCAAAGTTGTGGGCCCGGTTGGCTTCCAGTTCGGCCACGGCATCGCGGCGCAGGGCGTTGAGCACCGAGGCGGGCACAAACCACGGCTGCGAGAGCTGCAGCGCAATGTCATGCACCGCAAACACCGTGGCTCCAAAGCGGCCGAGCTGCTCGCGCAGGCTGGCCTCGGCCTTGGCCGTGTCAGTGGCTGGCTGGTGGGGTTGCTGCACGGATGCACAACCCACGTTGCCGTCCTCGTCGGTCAGCATCAGGCTGAAGCCAGTGGGCGTTTCGCTCAGGTGTGCCCACAGGCCGATGCGGCGGTCGCTGGACTTTTTCTCCAGCGTGCGCACCCAGTCCATGTCGCGGTTGCGGTTGACCTCGGTGCCCTTGCGCAGGTCCTTGAAGCCGTCCATCGGGTCCTTGGGGTACACGCGCCACTGGCCCACGCTGCGGGCCGACACCGGCTCGGCTACGTTGATGGCCATGCCCACCAGTTCTTTGTGCAGGTCGTAGTAGCAAAGCCCGTCGCCGTTGTGCAGCACGGTGGCTGGGTCACTCAGTTCCAGCTCCACAAAGTCTGGGCCCAGCTTGGTCACCCAGCCGATGGCCTGGCCGGGGTTCTTGGGGGTGTCGAACGCGCCGATGTCTTCCTTGCGGCCGGTCACGAAGTAATCGGTGAACTCGCGGTTGAAGTTCTGCAGTGGGTCGGGTGTGAAGGTGAGGGTGGTGCGACCACTGGACGAGCGCGACAGCGGCCGGCCCTGGGCCTCGCGCTCTTCGATGATCTCGTCGAGCAAGGTGCGGTAGTGGGCGGTGATGTTCTTCACGTAGCCCATGTCCTTGTAGCGCCCTTCGATCTTGAAGCTGCGCACGCCCGCATCGATGAGCGCGCGCAGGTTGTCGCTCTGGTTGTTGTCCTTCATGCTCAGCACGTGCTTGTCGTGCGCGATGAAGCGGCCCTGCGCGTCGGTCACCTGGTAGG
Source organism: Acidovorax sp. 59 (assembly GCF_002754175.1). Classification (NCBI taxonomy): domain Bacteria; kingdom Pseudomonadati; phylum Pseudomonadota; class Betaproteobacteria; order Burkholderiales; family Comamonadaceae; genus Acidovorax; species Acidovorax sp. 59. The sequence goes on from NZ_PEET01000001.1 coordinate 1,530,230, forward strand.
GCAGGCGGCAGGCCTGGCTGCAGTCGCCGCGGTTGGCGCTGCGGCCCGTTTGCGCATGGCTGATGTTGCACTGGCCGCTGTAGGCCACGCACAGCGCGCCGTGGATGAAGAACTCGATGTTGGCGCGCCCCGGCGCATCCACGGGCCCCAGCGCCTTGTGCACTGCGGCGATCTGCTGCACCGTCAGCTCGCGTGCCAGCACGATCTGCGAGAGGCCCGCGTCCTGCAAGAAGCGTGCTTTTTCGGGCGTGCGGACATCGGTCTGGGTGCTGGCGTGCAGCTGGATGGGCGGCAGGTCGATTTCGAGCAGGCCCATGTCCTGAATGATCAATGCGTCCGCGCCCGCCTCGTACACCTGCCAGGCCATCTTGCGCGCGGCCTCCAGTTCATCGTCGCGCAGGATGGTGTTGAGCGTGATGAAGATGCGGCTGTTGAAGCGGTGCGCGTGCTTGACCAGGCGCTCGATGTCCCGGATGTCGTTGCCCGCACTGGCCCGCGCGCCAAAGGCCGGGCCGCCGATGTAGACGGCATCGGCGCCGTGGTTGATGGCTTCGATGCCAATGTCTGCGTCGCGCGCGGGCGAGAGCAGTTCGAGCTGGTGGGGGAGGAGGGACATGGGGCGTGATTATCCCAGCCTGCCTGGCCGGGCGGTGGGCGCCGGACTCATTAGCCCGGTTAATGCCGGAGCAAATTACTAAGTTTGCTTAGTAATTATGCGAAAACGAGGGTTGAAGTGGCTACGATGCGGGGTTTGTTGTGTACAAGTTCGGTGCACAACAGGATGCTTTGACCGACCCAGGAGACTTTGTACCGTGCTGCGCCCCGTTTTCGCTTCTTCGCCCCTGTTCCGAATTTCTGCACTGACCGCCCTTGCGCTGGCGGCCCATCTGGCCTCTGCCCAGGACGTACAGACCGTCAAGATCGCCCATGCGGGCCCGGTGTCGGGCGGCATTGCCCACATCGGTAAAGACACGGAAAACGGTGTGCGTCTGGCCATTGACGACCTGAACGCCCAGAATCTCGTCATCGGCGGCAAGAAGATCAAGTTTGAAATCGCGGCCGAAGACGACGCGGGCGACCCACGCCAGGCCACTGCCGTGGCCCAGAAACTGTGCGACCAGAAGGTGGCGGGCGTGGTGGGGCACCTGCAATCGGGCACGTCCATTCCCGCGTCGGCGGTCTACGCCAAGTGCGACCTGCCGCACATCACGGCCTCGGCCTCCAACCCCGACCTGACCAAGCCCGGCCACAAGACCACCTTCCGCCTGATCGCCAACGACAACGCGCTGGGTGCTGCCCTGGCCTTGTTTGGTGCGGATCACCTCAAGCTCAAGAGCGTGGCCATCATCGACGACCGCACGGCCTATGGCCAGGGCGTGGCCTCGGTTTTCAAGGCGACGGCGCAACAAAAGGGCCTGAAAGTGGTGGCCGAGGAGTTCACCAACGACAAGGCCACCGACTTCATGGCCATCCTCACCGCCATCAAGAACAAGAAGCCCGACGCGATTTTCTACGGCGGCCTGGACGCCCAAGCCGGCCCCATGCTCCGCCAGATGGAGCAGCTGGGCCTGGGCAACGTGAAGTTCTTCGGCGGTGATGCGCTGTGCACCGAGAAGCTGCCCGAACTGTCAGGCAAGACCCCCGCGCTGAAGAATGTGACCTGCGCGACGGGCGGTGCCTCGGTGGACAAGATGCAGGGCGGCTCGGACTGGAAGAAGCGCTACGACGCCAAGTTCCCCGGCCAGTTCCAGATCTACAGCCCCTATGCCTATGACGCCGCCATGGTGCTGGCTGACGCGATGAAGCGCGCCAACTCGGTGGACCCCAAGGTGTTCGCGCCGTTCCTCACCAAGACTGAATACAAGGGCGTGACCGCCAACATCGCCTTCACCGCCAAGGGCGAGCTGACCACGCCCGCCGTGACCTTGTACACGTTCAAGGACGGTAGCCGCGTGGCATTGAACTGAGGCCACTCTCCGGCGTTGCTTCAGCGACTCCTGACCCCACGGCCGCTCCCTGCGGCCGTTTTTGCGTGCGGCGTTTGGCTTTACAGTCAGATCCCATCGCAAGAACGCGCGGGCCGCCGGTGCCCGCCAAGGAGCCCAGGTATGCGCGCAATGTTTGGATTGGTCGGACTGGTGGTGGTGCTGGCCATCGTGGGCCTGCTGGCCAAGAAGCAACTGGCGGCCACGCGCGCCCCCGTGCCCGCATTGCAAACTGCCACAGGCGCGGCGGTGCCTGCATCGGTGCCAACCGGCACGGTACGTGAGCAGAGCCAGCAGATGCAGCAGCAGGTCAAGCAGCAGGTAGAAGGCCTGATGCAACAGGCACGCCCCATGCCCGAAGACGAGAAAAAATGAGCCAGATCGGCTTCAAGCGCTGATATTTCATGCCTTGGATGCTATTGAAAATATAGTGATGAAAATCGCCGACGATGCGCACTGGATGCGACTGGCCCTGGCCGAGGCGCAAGCCGCAGCCAGCGCGGGCGAGGTGCCTGTGGGCGCCATCGTGGTCAAGGACGGCCAGGTCATCGCCACTGGCCGCAATGCCCCGGTGCAAGACCATGACCCCACGGCTCATGCCGAGATCGCAGCCCTGCGCGCTGCGGCCCAGCGCCTGGGCAACTACCGGCTTGACGGCTGCAGCCTGTATGTGACGCTGGAGCCCTGCGCCATGTGCAGTGGCGCCATGCTGCACGCGCGGCTGGCGCGGGTGGTGTATGGCGCGCCGGAGCCCAAGACCGGGGCGGCTGGGTCAGTGCTCAACCTGTTTGGGCATGCCGAGATCAACCACCAGACCGAGGTGCAGGGCGGGGTGTTGGCCGAAGAATGTGGTGGCCTGCTGAGCCGCTTTTTTGCGCAGCGCCGCCGCCAGCAGCGTGCTGAGGCGTTGGCCCGCCACCCGTTGCGTGACGATGCCTTGCGCACGCCCGATGCGGCGTTTACCCACCTGCCCGGCTACCCCTGGGCTCCCCACTACCTCAGCGACCTGCCGAGTCTGGCGGGCCTGCGTCTGCACTACCTGGATGAGGGCCCGCGCGATGCACCGCGCACCTGGCTGTGCCTGCATGGCAACCCGGCCTGGAGCTACCTCTATCGCCGCATGCTGCCGGCCTTTCTGGCTGCGGGCGACCGCGTGGTGGCGCCCGACCTGATCGGCTTTGGCAAAAGCGAAAAGCCCAAGAAGGAGGGGGCGCACCAGTTCGAATGGCACCGCCAGGTGCTGCTGGAGCTGATCGAGCGGCTGGACCTGCGCAGTGTCGTGCTGGTGGTGCAGGACTGGGGCGGCATCCTGGGCCTCACGCTGCCCATGGCGACGCCCGAGCGGTTTGGCGGCCTGCTGGTGATGAACACGCTGCTGGCCACAGGCGATGCACCGTTGCCCCCGGGCTTTGTGGACTGGCGTGCGATGTGCCGGGACAAGCCGCTGTACGGGGTAGGGCGCCTGCTGGCACGCGGCAACCCGCACATGAGCGCTGCGGAATGCGCAGCCTACGATGCCCCCTTTCCGGACAAAGGTTACCGGGCTGCGCTGCGTGCGTTCCCCGAACGTGTCCCTGCCGCCCTGGATGACGCCGGTGCGGCGCTGTCGCGTGCAGCCCGCGATTTCTGGCAGCACCAGTGGCAAGGCCGCAGCCTGATGGTGGTGGGGGTGCAAGACCCCGTGCTGGGGCTGCCCACCATGCGGGCGCTGCAACACAACATCCGTGGATGCCCCGAGCCGGTGGTGCTGCCCCATGCGGGCCACTTTGTTCAGGAGCATGGCGAGGCCATTGCCGCACAGGCTGTGGAATACTTCACGCACTGATGTGCCCGCTGGCGCCCCATGACTGCATGGGGCACCGGGCATCCCCCCTGTTTACGGAGCAGGCCCCAGCGGGGCCTGAGCGCTTTGCACGACCACCATCACGACCCCTCGCAGTGCGACCACGACCACGGTCCCAAGCACATCTACATCTACTCGCCTTCCAGTGCAGTGCGCGACAAGGCCGCCTTCAAGCGGGGCATTGCCCGCCTCAAGGCCCAGGGCCATGAGGTGGAGGTGGATGTGGACGCGCTGGCCACACACACACGCTTTGCGGGCGACGACGCCACCCGGCTGGCCGCCATCCACCGTGCGGCGGCCAGTGGCGCCGATGTGGCGCTGATCTCGCGCGGGGGCTATGGCCTCACCCGCATCCTGCCGGGCATCCGCTACAAGGCGGTGGCCAAGGCCATCGAAAAGGGCACCCACTTCGTGGGCGTGAGCGATTTCACCGCCTTCCAGCTCGCCGTGCTGGCCAAAACCGGGGCCACCACCTGGTCGGGGCCCTCGCTGGGGGCCGATTTTGGCGTGGAGGGCGCGCCCGACGACATCATGGAAGCCTGCTTTGACGACCTGCTGACCGGCCACGGTGAAGGCACGGGCTGGCGCATGCACAAGGAAAAGCCCCATGCCACTACCGGCAAGCCGGCTGTGCCCAACGTCTATGTGAAAAGCGCCACCCTGTGGGGCGGCAACCTGGCGGTGCTGGCTTCGCTGGTCGGCACGCCGTACTTCCCGCAGGTCAAGGGTGGGGTGCTGTTTGTGGAGGATGTGCACGAGCATCCCTACCGCGTTGAGCGCATGCTGACCCAGCTGCTGCACGCCGGTGTGCTGGCCCAGCAAAAGGCCGTGGTACTGGGGCAGTTCACCAACTTCAAGCTGGCGCCGCACGACAAGGGCTACAAGCTGCAGTCGGTGGTGGACTGGCTGCGCACCCAGATCAAGGCGCCCGTGCTGACCAACCTGCCGTTTGGGCATGTCGAGACCAAGGTGCTGCTGCCCGTGGGTGCAACGGTGTCGTTGTCGGTGGAAGAGCGCGATGCGCTGATCTATTGGGGCCACCAGCACTGAACAGGCGGCGCTAACCTGGGGCCGCTGCGTGGCACGATGTAAGTGCGGCGTGGTGACCGGCCCCGGCTGTCAGGGCTGCAATCTCAGAGTTTCAGAGGTGCGCGCGGGGTGCGTTGGGCATTTGTGGCACCCGCAGCGACAGCGGCAACTGCCCCTGGAACATCGGCGTCACCTGGTCCAGCACCGTCTGCGCGATGGCCTCGCCGCGCAGCAGGGTGAGCGTGTCAAGCAAATCGCTGCGCAGGTACCACAGCGCTTCAATGTCGCCCGCATAGCGCAGGCGCATGTTCATGCGCGCCACTTCGCAGCCGGTCAACCCCAACAGGCTGTGCAGCATGGCACGCCGCACCTCTTCCAGACCATGGTCGCGCACCCAGGCCGTCGATGACGGCTTGTCACGACCGAGCAGGTCGTGCAGGTTGTTGCGGAGATTGGGCTTGTTCCAGCGCATGGACGGCGGGCTGTGCGATTTTTGTAACAGGGTCGATCAAAGTAAGCGGGAGTGAGGTTTGACGCAAGGGTGGCGCTCCTGTTTTTGCATAAAGACAACACGGCGCCCCCGTTTGTTGCGAACTTTTACGCAATTCATCGCGAATGCTTGCGGCGGCCTGACGCGAGGCAACCGGGTGAACAGGTGCGCTGCTCGGCGTGGGCTTTGCCGGGTCTTCAGGCACCCAAGATGCACGCCCTCTACGCCTACTGCCACCACCAGCGCCTGCAGTGAGGCCGCAAGTACTGGCGTGCGTGGCCCGCAAAGACCTTGGCGAAGGATTGTTGACGCTTTGATAGGTGCGTCTTCGTTGAGCTTGCACTAAACTGGTTCACATGATGTTACTAATCGGCCATCGTTCATGAGTGTGTTGTCAACGGTGGTCTTCGCCGACATTTCGGGCAGCACCTCGTTGTATGAAACGCTGGGCAACGAGCGCGCCACCGAGGCGGTGACGCAGGTCACGCAGTGGATCAGTGACACCATCGAGGCGCATGCGGGGCGCGTGGTCAAGAAGCTGGGCGACGGGGTGTTGTGTGTGTTTGGTGATGCGGCCAGTGCCGTGACTGCCACCACCCACATGCTGCGCCAGCACCAGGCGCGTCTGGACCGGTGGCCGCAGCCGCTGCGCATGGACATCCGCGTGGGAGTGGCCAGTGGCGAGGTGGTCGATGTGGATGGCGACTGCTACGGTGATGCCGTCAATGTGGCCTCCCGCCTGTGCGAGCGCGCGGGCCCCGCCGAAATCTGGGCCACCGAGACGACTGTGCTGCTGGCGGGGGCCGCTGCCGATGTGTGGTACCGCAAGCTGGGCCTGATGGAAATCCGCGGCAAGGCCGAGCTGCAGATGCTCTATCAGGTGGAGTGGCGCGAGAACGAAGAGCCCGACTCGCTCACCATGCAGGCGGCGCTGGTCAGCAGTTTTGCTCCGGCCGATTCCATCCTGGGGCAGATCCAGTTTTCCTGGCATGGGGTGGACATGTCTTTCACCTCGTCGGATGCGCCCGTGCATGTGGGGCGCGCCAACCATGCCCAGCTGTGCATCAATGACCCCCGCGTTTCACGGCTGCATGCGCGCATCGACTGGCGCAACAGCGGCTTTGTGCTGACCGACATGAGCAGCTTCGGCACCTGGGTGCGGTTTGACGGTAGCGACTCGCCCGTGCGGCTGCGCCGCGATGCCTGCATCCTGCATGGCACGGGGCAGATTGCGCTGGGGGTTCCCTTTACCGAGTCCAGTGCTCCGATCATGAACTTTCAGGTCGCCGGCACCAGCGTTCATCTGGGCTGAGGCCGTCGGCTGCCGCCGACAGCTGTCACAGCGCGGCGGGCTCCCGGTCAGCGCGCAGCCCTTTCACTTCCGAACCCACACAAACAACCCAGAACAATCAGGAGACACGAGACATGGCGTGGATGAAGCGAACGGCCGTCGGGCTGGTGGTGGCGGCCTTGCTGGCTGGCACGGGGGCTGCCGTATATGTACAGCGCAGCTTTGCGACACTGGATGGCAAGTTGGTCGTGAAGGGCCTGCGGCAGGCCGTGCAGGTGCAGCGCGATGGCGCAGACGTCACCCACATCCGCGCGCAGAGCCCGCAAGACGCCTGGTTTGCGATGGGCTACGTGCATGCGCAGGAGCGCACCTGGCAACTGGAGTTCAACCGCCGCGTGATGCACGGCGAGCTGTCCGAAGTATTTGGGCCGGCCACGCTGGAGACCGACAAGCTCATGCGCACGCTGGACATCATGGGCACGGCCAAGCGGCAGTACGCAGACCTGCCGTTGTATGCCCAGGAGGCCCTGCAGGCCTACAGCCAGGGCATCCACGCCTTCCACCAGAACCGCCCCCAGGCGCTGCCGCCGGAGTTCCATATCCTGGGCGTTCAGCCCGGCGGGACCACGGGCGCCGTGTGGGAGCCGGAGGACAGCGTGGGCTGGGCGCTGATGATGGCGCTGGACCTGGGCGGCAACTGGGGCAACGAGTTTGCGCGGCTGTCCATTGCGAAAACGCTGGACACCGAGCGCTTGTGGCAACTGATGCCACCGTACCCGGGCGAGCGCCCCGCAGCCTCGGCCGACCTGGCCGCGTTGTACCGGCAGCTGGGGGTGTACCGGGCCACCGATGCCAGCGCTTCTGCTGCACCGGCGGCCGCCGCTGAACCGGTCGACCGGGGAACTGCATCTGCCGCGCTGGGTGACGGGCCTTTGTCCCGCCAGATCAGTGCCGGCATGCTGGCCTGGGCCGACGAACTGACCCGCAATGCGGGTACCAACGAGGGCAAGGGCAGCAACAACTGGGTGCTGGCGGGCACCCGCACCGTCAGTGGCAAACCGCTGCTGGCCAACGACCCGCACCTGGGCCTGTCGGCACCTGCCATCTGGTACTTTGCGGGCTTGCAGGCACCTGCGGGCCAGGCGTCTGACGGCACCCCCATGGGCGCCATCGACGCGGTGGGCGCCACCTTGCCCGGCATGCCCTTTGTGGTGCTGGGCCGTACGGACAAAGTGGCCTGGGGCTTCACCAACACGGGCCCCGATGTTCAGGACCTGTACCTGGAGCAGATCAACCCCGCTGATGCCTCGCAGTACCGCACGCCCGAAGGCTGGGCGCCCTTCACGGTGCGCAACGAAACCGTCCGTGTGAAAGGGCAGGCCGACGTCGCCCTGAAAGTGCGCAGCACCCGGCATGGCCCTGTGTTGAGCGACGCGCAGAAGTCGCATGCCGACGTGCTGGACCTCGGCAAATACGTGCTGGCGCTGCGCTGGAGCGCGCTCGATACTGACAACCAGACGGTGCTGGCGGGCCTCCAGACCAACCAGGCGAAATCGGTGGACGCGTTGTTCGCGGCCCTGTCGCACTACCACTCGCCGATGCAGAACGTGGTGGCGGCCGATGACCAGGGCAACATCCGTTTCAAGGCCGCAGGCCGCGCACCTGTGCGAGACCCGGCCAACGACATCCGGGGCGTGGCGCCCTCACCGGGCTGGGATGCGCGGTACGACTGGAAGGGCTGGCTGCCGTATGACCAGACGCCCGAGGACAAAGGCGCCCGGGGCTGGATTGCCACCGCCAACCAGCGGGTGACCGCGCCGGACTATCCCCACTACCTCACCCAAGACTGGGCCTTGCCCTACCGCTACGAACGCATTGCGCAGCTGATCGAGGCGACCGACAAGCACGACGCCGCGAGCATGCAGGCCATTCACCGCGATGTAACGTCGCTGGCCACGCGCAGGCTGCTGCCCTATCTGCAGCAGGCCAAGTCATCACACCCCCTGGCCGCAGCTGCGCAACAGCAGCTCCAAGGCTTTGACGGTGTGATGGATGCGGGCAAGGCTGCGCCCCTGGTGTTTGCCGCATGGACCGACGAGCTGGCGCGTGGCCTGATCGTGCCGCGCATCGGTGACGCGCGGTTTACCGCCACCTACGGCAAGCGCGACTACCGGGCCGCGCTGGAGGGCATCCTGGAGCGTAACGACCCCTGGTGGTGCCAGCCCGCATCGTGTGCAGAGCAGTCGGCCGCAGCCCTGGGACGCGCGCTCGACCGGCTGCAGGCGGCGTACGGCGCAGCCCCCGCGCAATGGCGTTGGGGCGCGGCGCACCCGGCACTCAGCGTGCACCGGCCATTTGGCAATGTGCCTGCACTGGCCCGCTTTTTTGACGTGAGCGAGCCATCGCATGGCGACGCCTACACCGTCAACGTGGGGCAGTACAACGCGGGCGAAGCCAAGGGGCCGTTTGTGAACCGCCACGCCGCATCGCTGCGCGCGGTGTACGACCTGGCCGACCTGGAGCAGTCGCACTTCATCTACCAGACCGGACAAAGTGGCCTGGTGTTTTCGCCGCGTTACCGCGACATGAGCAGCACTTGGGCGCAGACGGGCTACCGCGCGTTGCAGCGCCAGCCCGCAAGCTGGGCCCATGAGCTGACGCTGGCCCCCGCACCGGCGGCGCAGTAGTCACGCTGGAGATCACCATGGGTTTTGTTCCGCTGATCGAGGTGACCCGGGGCGACCTCGCCGAATGCCAGCACTGGGGCGCCGTGGCGGTGTCCGACCGCCATGGCCGTGTGCTGGCGCAGGTGGGCGACCCGTACACGGTCACGTTCACGCGCTCCACCATCAAGGCATTTCAGGCCCTGCCGTTCATGCAGTCTGGCGGCGCCCAGGCGCTGGGCTGGGGCGCGGGCGAACTGGCCCTGCTGTGCGCCAGCCACAACGGTGAGGCCATGCATGTCGAGCAGGTTGAGCACATGCTGGGCAGTGTGGGGCAGAGCTACCACGCCCTGCGCTGCGGCTGTCACCGGCCGCTGTTTGCCGAGCTGGGGCTGGGTTCGCTGCCAGAGGGTTTTGTGCCCGACGAACGCCACAACAACTGCAGCGGCAAACACGCGGGTTTTGTCGCCCATTGTGTGCGGCAGGGCTGGCCGCTCGACAAGCATCTGGACCCTGCGCACCCGTTGCAGCGGGCGATTCGTGAGCGGGTGGCGCAGGCAGTGGGGCTGGGGCCTGAGCAACTGGTCATGGGCATCGATGGCTGCTCCGCCCCCAACTACGCCATGCCGCTCGCGCACCTGGCCCGGGGCTATGCGCGCCTGGCGGGTGGGGCGCCCGACACGGATCTGGACCAGAGCCTGACCGCACTGGCCGATGCCATGGTGCAACGCCCGGAGCTGGGCTCCGGCACCGGCCGGCACGACCTGGATTTCATGCGGGCAGGGCGGGGCGATTGGGTCTCGAAGACCGGGGCCGACGGGGTGCAGGTGGTGGGCAGCCGCAGCCGTGGCGAGGCCTTTGCCCTCAAGATCATGGACGGCAACATGGTGGCGCAGGTGGCGGCTGCCGTGGAGGTGATGGACCAGCTGGGATGGCTGGACGCCACCCAGCAAGAGGCCCTGGCGCTGCGCAGAAACGCGGTCATCCGCAATGCCAAGGGGCTGGTGGTGGGCGGCCGGCGGTCGGTCTTTCGCTTGCAACGCGCAGCGGCTTGAGCCTGGGCGACGTCTGGGTGGCTACCGTCGGAAGTGCCGGTTCCTGCTCCCACGGCGTGTTGGGCAGAGAATTTGCGTGAAATCGGCCGGTAGCGCACTATTCATATGTGCTGGCTGCTTCAAAAAATGTAGCAAAAGGCTCGGTGTCCGGCAGCACGTAGATCACCCCTGGCGCCCGGCCGAACCTGGGCGCGATGAATTGGTCGTAGAACGCTGCGGGTGCGTTCACACAGCCGTAGCTGATGCGTTTGTCCCGCGCGCCGGGGCTTGCAAGACGCTGCAGGCGGCGCTCTGCGGCGCTCACGCTGCGCACCCGGTGCAGTGAGACGGCAGCGTCGTAGTCGATCCACACAATGTCTTCACCCTGCAGGTTGCGGCCAGGCTCGGTCACAAAGCGGCCTGCAGGGGTGGTGCGTTCGTGCGGGCGGATGTGGGACAGAGGCTTGGCCCCGATGCCCGGGGCTGAGCGGTCACCCGCAGCGGCCCCCAGCAGCACGGGCGCGCTGCCGAGCCACTGGGCCTGTGCCGAAAACACGTGGATGCGCGCGGCAGGCTTGTCGATCACGGCAAACGGCAAGCCCTGGTGGTCGGCCGTCGCGGTGGACCAGCGCACCAGCTGGCGCACCCGGGCCGATGCATCGTCGGGCAGCGCCAGGGCGGTCCCCGGAGCGGCCAGCGCACCAGCCACGGTGATGAGGGCAAGTCTGCGGTCCGTAGAGAAGAGCATGTGGGCTGTTCAGATCGCCAAAAGTGAATGCGGCGGGGGCGCTCCGACGCGGTGCAGTGCCCATGCGCCTGGGTAGTGGCCGCACCAACCGTTCGCCGCTTTGCCCTTCCGGCATGGTGAACCCGGTCACAGAAGGCGTTCCGCCGGTTTGCCGCAGCGGCCGATGCCCCCAATAATGCCTGCATCCGTGACTTCCGCGAAGCCTTGGGCTTCGAATCGCCATGTTTGACCGTCTTCGCAAAGCGCTGCATCTGCCCGGTGGCCCGTATGCCGCACGGCCCGTGTCCAACCAGGAGGTGGTGCGTTGGGCGGCCACCCAGCGCCTGGCGGTGGTGCCGCAGGCGGTGGACGGGCATTTTGACCTGGGGGGCGACCTGAATGGCCACCCGTGGCGGCTGGAATGTGGCAACCCAACGCGTGACTATGTGCGCGGCCTGGAGTTGCGGGGGCGCGCCGATCTGGGGGTGGACCCGGACGCGGCGGTGATGGTGCTTAACCGCCCCTTGCAGGAGTCCTTGGAGGGCAATGCCTACAACGCCATCACCGACACCCTGCAGACCACGGTGAATGCCAGCCTGCCCGAGGAAATGCGCTGGCTGGCGATGTTTGAAGAGGTGACCTGGCCGGGCCTGCCCGCCTCGTTTCGCCAGCACTTTGCGGTGGTGGCGGAGCGCATGGAGACAGCGCAGCGCTGGATCCATGCGCCGGTGGTGTCCCAGTTGCTCAACATCGTGGAAGGTGAGGGCGGGGAGGTACGGGCGCAGTCGCCGCTGCTGTTGATGCTGGTACGCGGCAAGGTGTATCTGCGCATGGAGCACACGCAGCGCAGCCTGACGGAGATCGCCCAGGCCACGCAATTGCTGCTGGCGGCTGCGCAAGGGGCATTACACAACCTGCCGCCCCCTGCGGCCGCAGGCGGGGCGACGGGAGACGCTGAAGACCCGCAGTAGAGCGTCTGCGGGTCCTGTGTCCTGTGCCGTGGAGCGTCAGCTACCGCGGGTGACCGGCACGGCGGCGTCGCGGCCGTAGGTGCCGTACTTGCCCAGCTCCCACTTGGCAATGGCGTTGCGGTGCACTTCGTCCGGGCCGTCGGCAAAGCGCAGGGTGCGCGCACCGGCGTAGGCATAGGCCAGCGGGAAGTCGTCAGACATGCCGCCACCGCCGTGCACCTGCATGGCCCAGTCGATGACCTGGCAGGCCATGCTGGGGGCCACCACCTTGATCATGGCGATCTCGGTCTTGGCGACCTTGTTGCCAGCCACGTCCATCAGCCAGGCAGCCTTCAGGGTGAGCAGGCGGGCCATGTCGATCTTGCAGCGGGCCTCGGCAATGCGCTCCTGTGTCACCGTCTGCTGCGCAACGGTCTTGCCGAAGGCCACGCGTGACGATGCGCGCTTGCACATCAGCTCCAGCGCACGTTCGGCCAAGCCAATGAGGCGCATGCAGTGGTGAATGCGTCCAGGGCCCAGGCGGCCTTGGGCGATCTCGAAGCCACGGCCTTCGCCCAGCAGGATGTTGGAGACGGGCACACGCACGTTCTCGAAGGTCATCTCGACGTGGCCGTGCGGTGCGTCGTCGTAGCCCAGAACATTCAGCGGACGGATGATCTTGATGCCAGGGGCGTCGGCGGGCACCAGCACCATGCTCTGCTGCGAATGGCGTGGGGCTTCGGGGTCGGTCTTGCCCATGGTGATGAACACTGCGCAGCGCGGGTCGGCGGCACCAGAGATCCACCACTTGCGGCCGTTGATCACGTACTCATCGCCCTGGCGCTCGATGCGGGTCTCGATGTTGGTGGCGTCGCTCGATGCCACATCGGGCTCGGTCATGGCGAAGGCCGAGCGGATCTTGCCTTCGAGCAGGGGCTTGAGCCAGCGGGCCTTGTTGGCTTCGTCGCCGTAGCGGGCAATGGTTTCCATGTTGCCGGTGTCGGGCGCGGAGCAGTTGAACACCTCGCTGGCCCATGGCACGCGGCCCATGATTTCGGCCAGCGGTGCGTATTCCTGGTTGGTCAGCCCGGCACCTGCATAGCCGGATGCTGCGGCGCTGTCGACCGGCAGGAACAGGTTCCACAACCCGGCGGCCTGGGCCTTGGGCTTGAGGTTCTCGATGGTGTTCAGCGCGCTCCAGCGCTTGCCTGCGACGGTGTTGGCGGCCAACTCATCCTTGTAGGCAGACTCGTTCGGATAGATGTGGTCATCCATGAACTGGAGCAGCTTGGCCTGCAGTTCCTTGGTTTTGGGCGAGTAGTCAAAGTCCATGGGTTTCTTCTCCGTTGGTAATCGTGGGCGGCGCTGGTGTTGCGTCGTGTGTTCAGCCGCGTTGCGCGAAGGACCAGGCCAGCTGGGCCATGGGTCGTGCGGTGTCGCCCGAGGCCTTGGCCTGGGCGCTGGAGGCCGTGCCAGCCTCTACCCGCTTGGCAATGCCCTGCAAAATGGCGGCGATGCGGAACATGTTGTAGGCGAGGTAGAAGTTCCAGTCGGCACGCAGCGCATCGGGGGTGGTGATGCCGGTGCGCTCGCAGTACAGGCGGATGTAGGTGTCTTCGTCGGGAATGCCCAGCGCGCCCAGGTCCAACCCCGCAATGCCACGCCCCAGCGAGGCAGGAATGTGCCAGCTCATGCAGTGGTAGCTGAAGTCCGCCAGCGGATGGCCCAGTGTGGACAGCTCCCAGTCGAGCACGGCGATCACGCGGGGCTCGGTGGGATGGAACATCAGGTTGTCCAGGCGGTAGTCGCCGTGCACGATGGACACATGGCCCTCGTCCCGTGCGCTGGCGGGCATGTTGGCGGGCAACCATTCCATGAGGCGGTCCATCTCTTCGATGGGCTGCGTGATGGAGGCCACGTATTGCTTGCTCCAGCGGCCGATCTGGCGGTCAAAGTAATTGCCGGGCTTGCCGTAGCTGGCCAGGCCTCGGTCTGCAAATTTCACCGTGTGCAGCGCCGCGATCACCCGGTTCATCTCGTTGTAGATGTCACCGCGTTCAGCTGGCGTCATGCCGGGCAGGGACTGGTCCCACAGCACGCGGCCCTGCATGCACTCCATCACGTAGAAGGCGCGCCCAATCACCGACTCGTCCTCGCACAGCACAAACATGCGCGGCACGGGAACGTCGGTGCCGTACAGGCCGCTCATCACCGCAAACTCGCGTTCGATGGCGTGGGCCGAAGGCAGCAGCTTGGCCACGGGCCCGGGCTTGGCGCGCATCACGTAGCTGGCGCCGGGGGTGATGAGCTTGTAGGTGGGGTTGGACTGCCCGCCCTTGAACATCTCTACCGTCAGCGGGCCCGCAAAGCCCTCCATGTTCCTGGAGAGCCATGCAGTCAGCGTTTCGATGTCAAAGGCGTGCTGATCGGAAACGGGGCGGGTGCCGACGAAATGGTCAAAGTTGCTCATGGAGGCGGATGAAGGTTCTGGCAGTCAGTGATGGGGTAAGTGAGTCAGTTGTCGGCTTCAGCGATGCGCATCAGGGCTTCGCGGTCCCGCACCACCAGGCCGCCCGGCTCGATGCGGATGGCGTCTTCGCGTTCCATGGCCTTGAGTTCCTGGTTCACGCGTTGCCGCGACGCACCCAGCAGTTGTGCCAGTTCTTCCTGCGCCAATTGCAGGCTGATCCGCATTTCGCTGCCGTCCGACAGGCTGGGCACGCCGTAGCTGCGCACCAGGTGCACCAGCTGCTTGGCCAGGCGCGATCGCAGGGGCAGCGTATTGAGGTCTTCCACCAGCCCGAACAGCTGGCGAATGCGCCGCGCATGCAGGCGCAGCATCGCTTCGTACAGCTCGGTGTGCACGGCCAGGATCTTGCGAAAATCGGCCTTGGCCACACACAGGATCGTGGTGTCGCCATGCGCGTAGGCGTCGTGCGTGCGCCGGTCCCCATCGAAGATCGCCACGTCGCCGAACCAGATGCCCGGCTCCACATAGGTCAGCGTGATCTGCTTGCCCGAGATGGATGTGGAGCTCACCCGCACTGCACCGCGCGCGCAGGCAATCCACTCCTCGGGCGGGTCGCCGCGTGCGGCGATAAGGCCGCCGTCCTTGAAGCGTTTGACGTATGCACATCGCAGGATGTCGTGGCGTAGCGAAGGTGAGAGTGATGAAAACCAGCGACCGGAGTTGATCGCTTCACGTTCTTCGATAGTAAGAATCGGGTCGTCCATGGCCTGTCTTTTGGGTGACTAGAAACAGGCCCATTGTCGCGTCAGGGACCTGCGCAATGCGTCAGGGTTGTCACCTGCGTGTCTGCGCGTAGGCCAAAAGAAAACCCCCGGCGCTGGGTGGCAGCGTACCGGGGGTTGATGGGTCTGCGACGGTGGATGCGTCGAGGCGTTTGTGGTGCAGCGCTACTCGTAGCGGGGCACGCGCTTTTCCAGAAACGCTGAGATGCCTGCGCCGCCATTGGCGTGGTGCAGATTCTTCACGAAGTGGTCGCGCTCATGGCCCAGGTGGTGCGTGAGCTGGGCATGGGGAGCTTCGTTCAGCAGCTCCTTGATGCTGGCCAGTGCATTGGGTGCACGGGCATTGAGCTGCTCGGCCAGCGCCAGGGCGGTGTCGAGTGCATTGCCTGCTTCGGCAAGGCGGTTGACCAGGCCCAATGTGTGCAGGCGTTCTGCGCTGATGCGGTCCCCGCACATGAGAATCTCGGTGGCTATCTGGCGGGGCAGCGCGTGGGCCAGGCTCCAGCTGGCGCCGCCATCGGGCGACAGGGCCAAGTTGCTGTAGGCCATCACAAACACGGCATTGCGGGCCGCCACGATGAAGTCGCAGGCCAGTGCCAGCGAAAACCCTGCACCGGCTGCGGCGCCCTCCACGGCGGCGATCACCGGCTTGGGGTAGGTGCGGATGGTCTCGATCCAGTTGTGCAGGCCTTCAATGCTTTGTGCCTGCACCTGCGGCGCTTCCTGGCGGTTGGCCAGCAGGCGCTGCAGATTGCCGCCCGAGCAGAACATGCCATCGGCGCCCGTGATGACCACGCTGCGGATGTCGGGGCTGCTTTCGGCCACGCCCAGCGCTTCCACACCCGCGGCATACATCACCGGGTCGATGGCATTGCGCCGCTCGGGGTTGCGAAGGGTCAGGATCAGGGTCTGGCCCTGGCTGGTGCTCTGGAGTTCTGCGGGCATGGTGGTCTTCAGTGAGGCGGCCGTGGTGCTTGGCAATCAGTCTTCTTCGACATGGCTCAGGCTCAGGCCAATCGCACCCCGTCGGCGCAGCCATGGGCTGGGGCGGTAGCGCGTGTCGCCATACACGGTCTGCATGTTGAACAACACTTCCAGGATGTTGGTGGGGCCCCAGCGGTCGCCCATGGCCAGGGGGCCCAGCGGGTAGCCCAGGCCCAGGGTCACGGCGGTCTCAAGATCCTTGGGGGTGCAAATGCCTTGCTGGCAGATGTCGCTGGCGATGTTCACGATGGTGGCCACCACGCGCTGCGTGACGAAACCACCGCTGTCACGGATCACACTGACAGCCTTGCCGTCGCGCGCAAACAGCGCGTGCGCAGCGTTGCGGATGTCGACGCGCGTGGCGGGGTTGGTGGCCAGCACGCGGCGCTTGGTCGCGGCGTCATCGATGAGCATGTCGATGCCGATGGTGCGGGCCGGGTCCAGCCGCTCCACCACTGCGACGGTGGTCACGTCAAAGCCCAGCGGGGCCACCAGCGTGATGGCCTGGGGGGAGGGGGATTGGCCGGTCTCGATGGTGGCCCCCAGGTCCTTGAGCAACTGGTACAGCTCGGCCCGGCGTGCAGCGCGCGGGGACACCCACACCGGCGGAATGTCGTTGACCACGGGGGCAGGCGCCTCGGCAGGCACCTGCGCCGTGCCCTCCACGTAGCGATAGAAGCCTTCGCCCACCTTCTTGCCCACCACGCCCCCCGCCAGACGCTGCGCGGTGATCACGCTGGGGCGGAAACGGGGTTCATCGTAGTACTGGCGGTAGATGGACTCCATGACCGGGTGCGACACGTCCAGCGCCGTCAGGTCCATCAACTCGAAGGGCCCCAGCTTGAAGCCGACCTGGTCGCGCAGGATGCGGTCGATGGTGGCGAAATCGGCCACGCCTTCGCCCACGATGCGCAGGGCCTCCGTGCCGAAGCCGCGCCCCGCGTGGTTCACGATGAAGCCAGGGGTGTCCTGCGCCTGTGCAGGGGTATGGCCCATTTCCTTGGCATACGCGGCCAGCGCAGTGCAGATCGCTGGATCTGTCTTGAGGCCCGCGATCACCTCCACCACCTTCATCAAAGGGACGGGGTTGAAGAAGTGGAACCCGGCCAGGCGTTCGGGGCGCTTGAGGGCTGCGCCAATGGCCGTCACGGACAGGGAGGACGTGTTCGTGGCCAGCACCGCATCGGCGCGCACCACCCCTTCCAGTTCGACGAAGAGAGCCTGTTTGGCATCCAGCCGCTCCACGATGGCTTCCACCACCAGATCGCAGGCCGCCAGGTCTGCCGCTGTTTTGACGGGGTGCAGCCGCGCGGTCAGCGCTGTGGCTTGGTCCGCTTCGATCCGGCCCTTGGCGACCAGCTTGTTCCATTGCTCCTGCAGGGCGGCCCGTGCGGCGTCGGCGGCTCCGGGGTTGGCGTCCAGCAGAAAAACCTGACTGCCAGCCTGGGCAGCAATTTGTGCGATGCCTTGGCCCATGGCACCGGTACCCACGATGGCGATGTTGGGAAACTGAATTTTCATAGCGGCATTATGGCTCTGGCCTTATCTGGGTCTTATGTGCAAGAATCCTCCGGACCGAAAAACAGAATTGATTGTGAAAATCCGTAACACCGTTTTTGGACCAGGATTGTGGGCGCTTGCAGCCGGTGCTTCGGCGCTGTCCCTGGGCAATGGTAGTGGTACGGTCGTGTTGGGCGCCCCGGTCGATCTCTCGTTCGAGTTGCAGCCCGACCCGGGCACGGATGTCGCATCGTCCTGCGTCACGGCCAAGCTGGTGGCAGGCGACAACGCCATCAGTGACAACAAGGTGCGCGTGGTCCCATTGCCCGAGGTGCGTGGGCGTCCTTCAGGGGTCCGCGTGCTGGCCTCGGTATCGCTGGATGAACCGGTTCTCACCGTGACCCTGACCGCAGGGTGCAACGGAAAAACCGCGCGCAGCTACACCTTCCTCTCGGATTTGCCGACCACCGTCACCCGGTCCGCCTCTGCATCCCCGGTGGACTTGGCGCGGCTTCCTGCAGCAACCCCCAGCGCAGCTTCAGAGTCACAGCGTTCGCCTTCACAGGGCAGTGGCAGTGCATCTGCGGCTGCCGCCGGTGCGATGCAGGCCACCAGGCCCCGTGACAAGGCGCCTGCACTGGCAAGGGCCTCGGGCTCGCCCTCCGCTGAGAGCCGCCCTCCCGGCTCTCCAGCTGCCGCACGGCCTTCCGCGCGTGTGGGCACGGCAGCACCTGGCAAGTCGGTGGTGGCCGCTGCACCTGCAGCGCGCTCGCGTTTGGTGGTTGAGCCCCTGGACACCTGGCTGGACAGTCCTGTGGCGTTGCGCTCTACCGCGCAGCTACCCACGGCGCCTTCTGAAGAGATGTCGGCCCTGCGCACCCAGGCCGCCGCGTTGTGGAGGTCGTTGAACGCGCAGCCGGAAGAATTGCAAAAAGACGGCGAACGGTTGAAGGCGCTGGAATCAGACACCACCGCATTGCGAGCACAGGCCGCCAAGGACCGTGCAGCCGCTGGCCAGTTGCAGCAGCAGCTGGAGGCGATGGAACAGGAGCGTTTTCCTGCGACGGTGGTATATGCCTTGGGCGGTCTGCTGGCCTTGGCCTTGGCGGGGGTGGCATGGATGTGGTCGCGGATGCGCAGCGCCTCTGACAAGGCAGTGCGTTCGTGGCGCGATTCTGTGGCCTTGGGCGCACGTGGCGATGCAGCATCGGCGCATGAAGAAGCGGTCGGTCTTACCCCCCATCCCGGTGACACCTGGCTGCCGTCGGAAACCCAGCCTCATGCCGTCGCGGCGAACCCAGAGTCCGGTGCCATGCCCCTGCGCAAGGCAGCCCCTGCGGCCGTGGAACCACGCTTCGTAGCGACCAGCCCGGCGGCGAGTGCTCCCGCTCCCTTGCAGGCGAAGTCGGTTTCCGCGCCGGCCGCCGCCTCGGTAGCGCCCCACATCGTCAACCCTGAAGAGCTGTTTGACATCCAGCAGCAGGCTGAATTTTTTGTTTCGGTGGGCGAGCACCAGCAGGCCATCGAGGTGCTGAAGAATCACATTGCCGAGCACCGCCAGACCTCTCCGTTGGCCTACCTGGAGCTATTGCGGCTGTATCACACGCTCAGCCGTGTGGATGAGTTTGCGCAGCTGCGAACGCAGTTCATGCAGTCCTTCAACGCGCAAGTGCCGGAGTTTGCGGGCTTTCACCGCACGGGCCGCATGCTGTACCACTACACCGACGCACTCGCCGAGATCGAGGCCGAGTGGACAACGCCTGCGGTGCTGGGCTTGCTGGAGAAATTCCTGTTCCGCCGCACGGGCGCTGAAGCGGTGGAGCCGTTTGATCTGGCGGCCTATGACGATCTTTTGCTGCTGCTGGCGATTGCACAGACCACGCCCGCCAGCGCGCGTGGTGCAGCGCCCCCGCGCAAGCGGACGACGCCCCTGGCACCGCCCCGGTCCGAGACCCTGGTGGCACCTGCAGCGCCTGCACCGGTGGCGCTGCACGACGACCAGCCGCTTGATTCACTGGCAGCCAGCCTCGAGTTCGAGTTTGCGATGAAGGCCCAGCAGGAGCCCGAGCCCGTGCGCTCTGCAGCCACTCCCTCCAGGCCTGCAGCAGCATTAGGCGAGGATTCGCGGGGCATTCCGCTTGACCTGGATCTGTCGGACCCACCCCACCTCACGCTGAGCGATCTGCCCCCGGTGCCCGTGACGGCGCCGCCGCCAGCGGGCCAGCCGGTCGGCTTTGGCATGGAGAACGATCTCATGGAGCTCCGCCTTGAGCTGGAGCAGATGAAGAAGCCCGACAACAAGTAGCGAGCAGGCGACCAATCGGCCACCCGGCGACTATCCAGGGGGCGCTGCGATGGTCGTGAGGGATGCGCGATAGCCGCCGTGGCCGCTATCGCCACCCAGCCGTCACCGCATCAGCGCCATCAGCTCTGCGGCCGATGCTTCAGGGTCCGGCGCGTTGACCAAGGCCCGCACCACGGCCACGGAACCCACGCCAGTGGCCAGTACCGTGGGGAACTGCTCGGCGCTGATCCCACCAATCGCCACCTGCGGGTAGTGCCGCATCAGCCGCGCATACACGCCCAGCCTGCCCACGCCCTGGGGAGCGGTGGCCATTTTTTTCAGGGTCGTGGGGAACACTGCACCCATCGCGATATAGCTGGGCCCCACGGCGTCGGCACGCACCATTTCGGCATATCCATGGGTGCTCACGCCCAGACGCAGGCCCGAGCGATGAAGCGTTTGCAGTTGCTCTGCGGTGAGTGCGTCCAGGTCTTCCTGGCCCAGATGAATGCCGTAGGCGCCAGCTTCGATGGCGTCCCGCCAGTGATCGTTGATGAACAACAGCGCGCCTGTGCCTTGCACCGCCTGGACGGCGGCCTGAACTTCGGTCCGGATGGCCTGGGCGTCGTCCGACTTGAAGCGCAATTGCACTGTGGGCACCCCGGCACGTGCCATGCGGCCCACCCACTGGGCGTCGGGCAGTACGGCATACAAGCCCAAATGATCCGGGCACGCGGAGAACTGCTGAGGGCGTGGAAGGCGCTGCAGGCCAAAGTCCTGGGGCTCGTCCGGCCATTGCTCGGGCTGTGCACTGCCAGTGCGCAGCGCGCGCGCCTGCCAGGCGCGGGCCAGGCATTCGGTGTCATGGGCGATGAAGCCCAACTGGCTGCAGGCCTGTAGCGCGGCGAGGTAGACAGGGTCCTGCAACGTGGGGGTTGGCACGGGCTCGGGCGCAAACCCCGCAAAGGTGGCCGCGTGGTGGCTCAGGATGGCCTGCGCCAGGGTGGTGGTGTCATGCATGGGCGTGGTGCCAGAAAGGGGTGCCCAGCACGGGGGTGCTGGGCTGGGCGGCGTCTTGTGCGGCCATGGCACCGGCCAGGCGGGCTGCGCGCCCGGCGCTGACGGCATCGGCAAATGCACCGGCCATGGCCACGGGGTCTTGTGCCAGGGCCACGGCGGTGTTCAGCAGCACGCCGTCATAGCCCCATTCCATGACCTGGCAGGCGTGCGAAGGCAGGCCCAACCCGGCATCCACCAGCATGGGCACGTTCAGGCGCTGGCGCAGCGTCTGCAGCGCATAGGGGTTGACCGGGCCGCGTCCGGTGCCGATCGGCGCGGCCCAGGGCATCACGGCCTGGCAGCCCACATCGACGAGGCGCTGGCACAGCACCAGGTCTTCGGTGCAATAAGGCAGCACCTGAAAGCCTTCCTTAATGAGGTGTTCGGCCACACCCACCAGGTTCAGCGTGTCCGGCTGCAGGGTGTAGTCATCGCCGATCAGCTCCAGCTTGATCCAGGGGGTGTTGAACACCTCACGCGCCATCTGGGCGGTAGTGATGGCCTCTTGCGCGCTGTGGCAGCCGGCGGTGTTGGGCAGCACGGGCACGTTGAGCTTGCGCAGCAGATCCCAGAAGCTGCTGCCGCTTTCGGCCGGGTTGCTGCCCTGGCGGCGCAGCGAGGCAGTGACCATGGCGGGCTTGGCGCGTTGCACAGCGGTTTCGAGCACGGCGGGCGATGGGTAGCGCGAGGTGCCCAGCAGCAGGCGGCTGGCGAACGTCTGGCCATACAGCACCAGCGGGTCTTGGGGCGTCGGAGTGGTCATTGGTTTACTATGATTTTTGTAGCTGCTAGTGCATGATTTATAAGCGCTTACAGCTCTTTTGATTGAATTTTGGCTGATTCAGCCGCCCGTGACCGGCGAGATGATCTCCACACGGTCGCCAGGCTGCAGCGCATGGGCGGCGTAGCGGGTGTTTGGCACAAAAGTGGTGTTCACCGCCACGGCAAACGGGGGGCGCGCTTCGATGGCGGCCACAGCATCGGCCACGGTGGCGCCTTCGGGCAGTTCGTGCGGGATTTGGTTGATCGAGATGTTCATGCAAATGCGGGGGCTGCAACGCCGGTCGGGGCGGGTGCGGCTGGCTCCAGTTCCAGCCGGAGGTCAAAACGTTCGGACAGGGTCGATTGTCCCGTGTTCAGCACCTCCAGGGTCACATCCAGCATGGCGGGCGAGATCATGAAGCCGTGGCGGTACAGACCGTTGATCTCCAGCACGCCCGGGCGGGTCTGACGGATGGCGGGCAGGTTGTCGGGCAGCGTGGGGCGGCACTGCGTGGCCAGCTCGAGGATGCGGCCTTCGCCAAAGCCGGGGTGCACCGCATAGGCGGCGCTCAGCAGTTCCAGGGTGGAGCGAACACTGGCCGGGGAGCGATCGTCGGACTCGATCTCGGTCGCGCCAATGACAAACAGATGGTCTTCCTTGGGCGCAATGTAGATGGGGTAGCGCGGGTGCACCAGCCGGGTGGGGCGCTGCAGCGTGACGTCGGGCGCATGGATGCGCACCACTTCGCCACGCACGCCGCGCAAGGCACTCCACTGGCCCTTGGCGCCCAGGCCCCGGCAGTCCAGCACCCGGTCAGGCTGGCCGGGTGCGCCGGGCGTAAAGGCTTCGGGCGACTGGGGCGTGTGCCAGTGCATGCGCACTCCCAGGCGCTCCATTTCCACCACCAGGGCGGCCAGCAACTGGCGGTTGTCCAGCTGGCCTTCGCCGGGCAGGTACAGGCCCTGGTTGAAGCGGTGCGCAAGGGCGGGCTCCACCTGTTCCAGGGCGCCACTGTCGAGCTTTTGCAGGGCGGGCAGCTCGGGCAGGCTGCGCTGGTTGTTTTCGAGCTGGCGGGTGAAACGCTGGGCTTCGGCCGCGTCCTGGCGATGCCACACGATCAACGTGCCGGCCTGCTGGAAAAACACAGGCGCTGACAAGGTTGCCAGCAACTCGGGCCAGCGCGTCAACGCGTGGTGGCCCATGCGCACCACGCCGGGTTCGGTGATCGCAGACTCTGCCAGCGGGGCCAGCATGGCCGCAGCCACGGTGGCGGCAGAGTTTTCGGCGGCGGGGCTGCCCGCGTCGTAGATGTCTACACGGTGCCCCAGACGCGCAAGCTCCACAGCCAGCAGACGGCCCATGAGCCCTGCGCCCAGGATGGCAAAGGAAGAAGGTGGAAGTGACATAGCTCCGTCAGTGTGTCCATGTAGTGGCAAGCAGCCATGGACAAAACGGGGTCACCGTTGATGGAAACTCCCCACGCCAGCATGACCTGGATCGGGTAGCGGGGCTGCTGCGTGTGCCGCAGTGCACAGGGTTCTGTGCGGGCCCCAGGGTATTTCTCAGTCGCGTGCCAAGAGCCGGTTCCAAGTCTTTTTGGAGTTGCACAAGTACCTTGCCGGGAAGGGGTGCTAGGCGCGGTGCGCAGTTGATAGCTCGGCTATCAACAAGCGCCGCAACGCCGCAGACCGCCCGGCAAGGCACTTGCCCGAAGGGTTGGAGTGAAATCGGGCGATTGGACGCCCCGGCTGCTTGCATGGGCATGAGCCCATGCAGCGCACCCGAAGCATTCACTCATCCCGATTGCACTCCAATGCAGTCTCCAAAAAGACTTGGAACCGGCTCTAGGGTGGGACACCCCTGTTTCGTCCGGAAAATGAATTACAGCACATCCCCCATGCGCCCCGTTTTGACGTGGCGCATAGGCCATAATTTTTGCCATGATTTCACCGACGATCTCCTTGCCCTCCACGGGCCACCGCTACGCACGCGTGCTCTCCATTGCCGGGTCTGACAGCGGCGGCGGCGCGGGCATCCAGGCCGATCTCAAGACCTTCAGTGCGCTGGGCTGCTACGGTATGACGGCCATCACCGCCATCACGGCCCAGAACACCTGCGGGGTGACGGGCATCCACGGCATTCCGCCCGAGATGCTCAAGGCCCAGATCGATGCGGTGGTGCAGGACATTGGCGTGGACGCCGTCAAGATCGGCATGCTGCACTCACCGGACGTGGTGCACGTGGTGGCAGAAGCCATTCGGACCTATCAGCTGCCGCACGTGGTGCTGGACCCGGTGATGGTGGCCACCAGTGGCGATCGGCTGATTGCCCAGGAGACGGTGGCCGTACTGGTCCAGGAGCTGTTTCCGCTGGCCGAAGTGGTCACGCCCAACCTGGACGAGGCCGGATGGCTGCTGGGGCGCAACATCGAGGGCGTGGAGGCGCTTGAGCTGGCCGCGCAAGACCTGCTGCGACTGGGCGCCCGCGCCGCGCTGCTCAAAGGCGGGCACCTTCCGGGCGACTGGGTGGTGGATGTGCTGGCCGTGCAAGGCGGGGAACACGCACAAGGACAGGGCCACCGGTTGCAGTCACAACGCATTGCCACCCACAACGGGCATGGCACCGGGTGCACCCTGTCGTCAGCGATTGCCGCGCAGCTGGCACTGGGCCAGCCGCTGCAGCAGGCCGTGGAGCACGCACGGGCCTACATCCTGGGGGCCATTGCTGCCGGTGCGGATGTCACCACCGGCCGCGGCCATGGTCCCCTCAACCACGGCTACGCGCCCGTGGCGCAGCGGGTGTTTCAGGCACTGTAGAGCGATTTTTGGGTGTTTTGAGGCTCAAGCGCTAGTCAATCATGCGCTGATTGCTCATCTTTTGATAGTGATTGATTGGTTCAGTGTGCTTTGGGCCTCGTGGCCCAGGCGAGTACAAAGCTGAACACCAATGCGGGCAGGGCAGAGCCCGCATCGGGAAACGCCTTGGGTGCCAGGTGGTACACCGCGATGCCCGCCAGCCAGATGGCCACGGGCACCGCATTCACCTTGCGCGCAACCGCCAGCAGGGCGGGCGCATCGGTGCCGAAGGCCAGGCGCCCCAGAATCACGCCAAACAGCGGCACAAACACCGAGCTGAGCAGCAGCAAGAACGGCTCCAGGCTGTGCATGGGTAGCACCAGTGCCAGCCCGGTGCACAGCGCGGCCACCAGCAGG
This sequence comes from Acidovorax sp. 59, assembly GCF_002754175.1. Lineage (NCBI taxonomy): Bacteria > Pseudomonadati > Pseudomonadota > Betaproteobacteria > Burkholderiales > Comamonadaceae > Acidovorax > Acidovorax sp. 59. The sequence goes on from NZ_PEET01000001.1 coordinate 1,555,296, forward strand.
CCCCAAGCGCGTACGCCCCAGCGCGGCAGCAGGCTGTGGGCCGACACGGCGCCCGAATAGGCGTCGCCATAGGCGTTGTCCACCTCGTCGATCAGGATCAGTGACAGCGCAATCAGCCCGCCCTGGGCCAGCAGCAGCGCCTGCACCAGGTCCTGGCTGGGCAAGGTCAGCGCCACCAGCACACCGAGGCTGTAGCACCAGATGTTGGCCAACGCATAGCCCAGCCAGGTGCCGCGCAGTGCCGAGCCGCCGTTCTTGCCATGGCGCGCGTAGTCGGCCACCAGCGGCAGCCACGAGATGGGCATGGCGATCACCAGGTCCAGAGCGGGCAGCACGCCCATGCCGCCGTCGCCCTTGCGTGTCCACAGCGCTTCAAAACCTTGGGTTTGCGCCAGCGAGAGGAACTGCCACGACAGCCACAGCAGCGACAACACCACCAGCGGCAGGGCAATGCGCGCAATCAGCTTGCGCACCAGCTGCACCATCGAGCCGCTGATGAGCAGCATCACCACGCCGCCCCACAGCAGCGTGGCCAGCACCGGCCAGTGGGCACCGGCAATGGCGCCCGACTGCTGGCCGATGGCCACGGTGGCATCGCGCATCACCACCAGCTCAAACGTACCCCAGCCCACCAGCTGCACGATGTTCAGGATGATGGGCAGGCTGGCAAACGTGCGGCCGTACACGGCGTGCATCAGCCCCGCGCTGGCCAGGCCGCTGTCGCAGCCCAGCTTGGCCACCCAGCCCAGCAGGCCCGCGCCCACGATGGAACCGGCGACGATGGCGATGAGTGCCTCTTTGGTGCCCAGCGCAGGCATCAGGTAGGCGCCCACCTGCATGACCAGCAGGCCCACGCCCAGGCTGAACCAGAGCGAGGCGTGGTCATGCCACTGGAAGACGCGGCGATCGGGGGAGACGGGGGCCAGCGCTTCGTTGGTGGCGTGCGTGGCAGGCGATGAGGACATGGAATGGCTCCGTAAGCAGATACAGAGCAGGGGCCGCCCACCAGTACGCCCTGACGTGTTCAGGGCCGTGCCATGGCGGACTTGCTTCCCTGCGCGAGGATGATCTCAAGCCTGCAAAGTAAAACAATGCAGGCAACAGGTTCGAAGGGTTTGATCTCAGCCCAGCAACGGATTTATTGCAGGACACCCCCAGCGATATGGTTGGATTCTAGTTAAACAGGGTTGAGTGGGGTCAACGAGCTGTTTCACAAGTGGCGCAGTTCATTTCCTTCATGGGTGCGAATGGCGCCTTGAGGCAGCGGTGACTGTCTAGAGCGGGCCCGCTCGCGTCCCTCGCCGTGGGGCAGAATCCGGCCAGGACCGGTCATCACAGGACAAGGGGCATGGATGTATGCGTGAAGCCAAATTTGTGGCGTGGCTTTTTTTCTTTTTGGGAGTTGGTGTGCTGCTTTTCAGCGCCTGGGGCCTGATAACAGCAGCATCGCCGTCACCCACAAACTCGCTCGTGCAACGCGGGATGGCGGAGGCACTTGGGGCTGCACTTGGCTCAACGGCTGGGAACGTTTTGTACCACCTGATTTGGGGAGCTCTCGGTGGCTTCATTGCCTGGGTCGCTCTAAAAATACTCAAGGACTGCCGGAGTTAGTTCAAAGGCAGCTTTGGGCCCTGAGCCGCCGTTCAGAAGCGCCACCCGTGAGCTGCCATTGACTAGCCGCGCTGCTGTTGGAAATCCCGGTCTCTGCCCCGACAAGCTATAGTTTGCCGAGTTGACGCCTGCCGGGTTTCCCGGATTTTTATACCTGGACATTCAAACAAGCCACCCTTTGCAAACCCTATGCTGCAAGCCGCTTCCGGCAAGGGCCGTGCCCAGGATATCCAGCATGGTCCAGTTTATTCCGCAGATTTCGCGGGATACATCACGTTGGAACTCACCGTGGCCATCTTTCACAATCACGCACGCCCATGAAAACATCCGATAGAACACGCGCTTGGCTCGTCGCACCACTAATTGCTTCCACTGTGGTCGTGGGCTCAGTCCGGGCAAGCTTCGCACAATCGAGCCAAGAGTTTCCGACGCAGCGCGAGTGGGCATACGGTCAGCAGCCGGATCTTCATACGGGCGATCTCCAGCCAGAGGCTACGCTTATGAGCCGGAACACGTTGCCACGTCCCGCCGAGACGAAATTGACCAACTACGGATACATCTCAGTACGCAATGACCCCCGACGGCCTGTGAAGGTTGCGTTGACTATAGAGAAGCGGCTGCAGGGAGCAGGTGCGATGGACTGCAAACCATCCGGTTGCATAGTGAAGGTTCGTTTTGGCACAGCTTCTCTTATCAGCTTCCGTGCTCTACCTGGCAAAGACTGGCCTGAACAGATCGTTCTAGAGGACGGAGCTGCATTCGCGAAAGAGGCGTCTCGGACCGCCGGAGCAATCGATGTGCAGTTCACCGACTTGGAAAACGGGGCGGTCATTTATCACTTTGCGTCAGCTGCTCCACTGAGAATGGAGAGGTTAACGCCACTGCGGAAGTGAAGACACTTGGTGCCTCTGCGACAGATTGCAATGAATGTTTTTGAGCTGCGCGATGAGGCCTAATTTGTCGGGCGTACGGACACGTTGAGCATCCGCTTTAATCTGTCGCGACAGACCGCTCCTGGCCGAATTCTGCCCCACGCAGAAGGACGCTAGCGGGCCCGTTGCAGACCTTTGGCCCCCGGCAGCAGACGACTTGCCGGTACGCATCATCTTGATTTGAGGATTAGCTTTCACTAAGGTACCCCCCCTCCACCTGCTGCTGCTGCTGCTGATTCTTAAAGATGGCCATAGCCGTCTTCATTCGCATGAAGCCGAATTTCCTGTAGAAAGGTTCTTTGCCAGGGACCGCATACAAGATGATTTTCTTGTGACCGGATGACATTTCCACCAGGTCACTGACAACTTGTTTGCCGAGGCCTGTGCCTTGATAGCTGGGCAATACCGCAACGTCGCATATGTACGAGCAATCTCCACCATCAGCGAGCGCGCGTCCCACCGCTACGAGCTTCGCATTCTCGTAGACGAAACACTTGAACATGCTGTTTGAGAAGACTTTCTGCAGATGAAGCGGCGGCTTCTCGCCTAGTGGTGCAGCCCGATAGAGGGCAGACAGTTCTTCCCAGTCGACTCCATCTGCGGAGTGTTTCCATTCGAGTGGCATTTGTGGCTCCAATGTCCGCTTCTGGCCGGTAGGTAGCGGGCAGCTCGATTACTGTTCCGACCCTGGCGCCGGATGATCTTAATCAGGTTCAAAGGGACTCTCTCAGTCGGTTCCGGCAGGCCGGTTCGACGCCCTTAGCGATGGCGCCCCAAAGGAGCGCGGTCCTCTTGGAGGGGGAGTCAGCGCTTCCCCTGGGCGATCGGGATCGCGTAGTGCATCACGGAGTCGCTGGACGTCGGGTGGTATTGCGAGCCGTAGATTTCCAGATCCGGCCCCAGGGTGTGCGACGGGCCGGCCGACAGCAGCCAGCTTGCATAGATGTAGTTCACCGTCGCATCGACGTTCTGCGCAGGGCCCCGGTGGGTGAAGCGTGCATAGGTCGATCCGGGGATTTCCATGGCCACCATGCTTGGTGGCAGCGCACCGAGGCCCCGCACTTCGATGCAGGCCAGGTAGCGCAGTTCTTCGGTGTGGGGCCCCGCTGGGGCTACGACGCCGTAGCAGACCCCGGGCACGGTGTTCGCAATCTCGCCCAGCCGGGGCAGGAACTTCGCCCACAGGGGCGGCAGTTTTTGCCCCAGATTGTTCTTTTCGGAGTCGATGCCGTAGTAGTCCGTGGGCAGTCCGACCAGCTGCATGGCAGGCTGCTCCTTGATGTCGGGTTCCAGCGAAATGTTGTGGTGAATGTGCGCGAGGTAGCTTTCGTCGAAGCGGATCTTGCGCACGAACAGCGAGCGGTTGCCCATCTTGCGGTACTGCGACGGCGTGAGCCGAAAGCAATCTCTGAATGCGCGTGTGAAGCTCTCCTGTGTCTCGTACCCGGACGCCAGCGCAATGTCGAGCACGTTCAGCCGTGTGTTGGTCAACTGCTCCAGCGCCCGCGAGAACCGGCGCGACCGGATATAGGTCTTGAGGGTTTCGTTGGTCAGCGCCTTGAAGATCCGCTGGAAGTGCCACTGGCTCATCCCCGCAGCCCGTGCCACCTCGGAAAGCTGGATATCGGATTCGAGATGGGCCTCGATGAAATCGATGCCCTCCTGGATTTGCCGGAGATAAAGCACGGTGGCGTCGGTTCAAGGGGTTTCAAAGAAACCGGTCATGGCAACCAGGCGATTCTGGTCGTTGTACCGGCCGTAGCTCACGCCTTCCCCGATCACCTGCCCGCTGCCATCCACCATGTTCCATTTGGCGATGCTCTGCTGGTTGTGGCTGGCGAAATAGTGGGTCACAAAATGTCCGCCGGGGACCTGACTGCGAAAGTTGTCCATGTAGGCCGTCAATTGGTCCCAGCCCTGGGCTGTGGCCAGCGGGTCGTTGTAGGTGCAGGCAGGGTCGAGGGACTGGGTAAAAAGGGCTGTGCGGTCCGCGGCCGAATCGGTCTTCCACGACGCGGTGTAGGTGTCCCAGATGGATTGAAGGGGTGGTTGGCTCATGGCGTGCTCCTGGTGGGTGGATGGAGACGCCATCGTGCCGGGCGCTTGCGCGCCTTTTGGACATTTTGTGCTTATTTGTGGGCCCGTCGTTTGGGCACGAAGTGACGAGCCCTGGCCCGCCGGGACTACGCGCTGACGGACGGCGCCGATACCGGTGCCACACCCAGCAACTGGTGCAGCCGCGGACTCGTGGTGGTGTATTGCAACGCCACCTTGTCGCCCTTGAGCGCCTCGGCTGCGCCAAAGGCGGCGAGAGTGGCCTCGTGGAAGCCGCACAGGATGAGCTTGCGTTTGCCGGGGTAGGTGTTGATGTCACCCACGGCGTAGATGCCGGGCACGCTGGTGCGGAAGGCCTCGGTGTCCACCACCAGCTGTTTGCGGTCCATGGCCAAACCCCAGTCCGCAATGGGCCCGAGGCGGGGCGAGATGCCCAGCACGGCCACCAGCAGGTCCAGCGCCAGGGCGCGGGTGCTGCCGTCGGCATCCACCACCTGCAGTGCGGTGAGGCGGTCGCCCGCAGTGTCAATGCCGGTGATCTGTGCGGCCTCGACGTGGATGCGGCCCGCATCGCGCAATTGCTGCAGGCGTTGCAGCAGGGCTTCAGGCGCCTGGAACACGTCGCGGCGGTGCAGCAGGCTGACGCGTGCGGCCTGGCCTTGTTCGGCCAGTTCCACGGCGCGGGCCACGGCAGGCTCGTCGCCGCCGTGCACGACGACGTGGCGCCCGGCCACATCCGCAGTCGCGGGCAGGTGTTGGTAGTGGACCTGGGTGCCCACAAAGCGCTCGATGCCGTCCACCTTGAGCGTGCGTGGCACAAAGGCGCCCACACCGGCAGCAATGAACACGCTGCGGGCCAGCAGTTGCGCACCTTGCGAGGTTTCGACCAGCAGGCGTCCATCGGCCTGCACGGTGAGTGCGGACACCAGCGTGTTCAGGTGCCACTGGGTCTTGAACGGCGCAATCTGCTGAAGCAGCAAAGCGGCCAGCTCACGCCCGGTGCACACCGGGATGCCCGGGATGTCGTAGATGGGTTTGTCGCCATACAGCTCGACGCACTGGCCGCCCGCATGGGGCAGGGCGTCGATCAGGTGGGCGGTGATGCCTTGCAGGCCCAGCTGAAAGACCTGGAACAGCCCCACGGGCCCCGCGCCGATGACGACGGCGTCCGTCTCTACGACGGCGGGCGCTTGCAAAGTCTCAGTCACCAGCGGGGCGCGCGGCGGTTTACTTGATCAGTTCGTTGACCTTGCCCGGCTTGCCGTTCCATTCATCGGCGTCGGGCAGCGCCGGCTTGCGCTTGGTGATGCTCTTCCAGCCGTCGGCAAAGGCCAGGTCGGCGTTGAGCTTGATGAAGGCGATCTGGTCTGCGGGCAGGTCTTCCTCGGCAAAGATGGCGTTGGCCGGGCACTCGGGGATGCAGACGGCGCAATCGATGCACTCATCGGGATCGATGACGAGCATGTTCGGGCCTTCGCGGAAGCAGTCCACGGGGCACACGTCCACACAATCGGTGTACTTGCACTTGATGCAGTTTTCGGAAACGACGTGGGTCATGACAGGAGTTGTGTGGGTCGGTGAAAACCCTCGATTTTAAAAGCTTTCACCGACCTTTGGTTGCAGGGTCCCTCACCCCGATGGGGTGACTGGGGCTTGGGGCGCTGATCTGGATCAGTTGACGAGCACGGCGCCAGCGGTTTTGTGGCTGGCGGTGTCCACCAGAATCAGCGAGCCCAGCACGCGTGCCTGGCTGAATGCTGCGGCGGGAATCGCCTCCTGCAGCAGCAGGTCCACATGACCGATGGCATTGGGATCGAGCTGTGTGGCGGCTTCTTCGGCCAGCGTGTTGATGTTGAGCTTGTGCACCACGGCCTTGACCTTGGCCTTGACCCAGCGGTGGCCGTGCAGTGCCCAGTACACGCGGCCTGCGACCAGGGGCTCGTCGTCCATCCAGGCGACGGTAGTGCGCAGCTCGCGGCTGGCGGGCCAGGCCGGGGCGGCAGCGGGCGTGTCGCCAAAGTCGTCATCGGCTGGGGCTGCAGCGGGTGTGGGCGCTGCCAAAATCCAGTCGCCGCGCGATACGTCCACCTCGCGGTCCAGGATGATGCCCGCGCTGGTGCCTGCGGGTACGTCCTTGGGGTGGCGGGCGTGGTCCAGCACCTGGGCCACGGTGGCGAGTTGGCCGCTGGGGAAGATCTGCACCGTCGTGCCGGGCGCAAAACTGCCGGCGGCCACGCGGCCCCAGAACACGCGGCGGCCCTGGCTGGTGTCCGACGAGGACGAGAACTTCTCGACCCACTGCACCGGGAAGGCCGGTGCCAGTGCGGTGTCTGCCGGAGTGTTGGGCAGTTCTTCCAAGACTTGCAGGAGGGTAGGACCGTCATAGCCGCACCAGCCTGCGTGGGCGTCCACTACGTTCCAGCCCTTGAGGGCGGAGACCGGCACCATGGCGCGCACGGTGATGCCTGCCGCCTGGGCAAAGGCCTGCAGTGCGCCTTGAATATGCTTCCAGGCCAGCGCGGGGTCTTCCACCGCGTCCAGCTTGTTCACGGCAAACACCAGCGAGTGCACGCGCAGCAAATGGGCCAGCAGGCTGTGGCGGCGTGTCTGCGGCAGCAATGCGAGGCCAGGGTTCTTCCAGTCGAGCTTGGTCGCATCGACCAGCACCACGGCGGCGTCGGCGCTGCTGGCGGCCGTCACCATGTTGCGGGTGTACTGCTCGTGACCGGGCGCGTCGCCAATGATGAACTTGCGCTCTTCCGTGGCGAAGTAGCGGTAGGCCACGTCGATGGTGATGCCCTGCTCGCGTTCGGCGGAAAGGCCGTCGGTCAGCAGGGCCAGGTCGGTCTCACCCTGGCGCTGCACGCCGGCCAGGTGGTCTTGCAGCACAGCCTTGCTGTCCACCAGCAGGCGGCCGATCAGCGTGCTCTTGCCGTCATCGACGGAGCCGCAAGTGATGAACTTGAGGGCGGAAATATGGTCGTTTTGGCCGGTAGCGCTAGTGTTGTTCGCGCCAGTAGCTATTGAATTGATAGCGGTCATCAGAAATACCCGTCCTTCTTGCGCTTCTCCATCGAAGCATCCGATGTCTTGTCGTCCATGCGCGTGGCGCCACGCTCGCTCACGTCGGCGGCCAGGGTCTCGATGACGATCTCGGCCGGGGTGGCTGCGGTGCTTTCCACGGGGGCGGTGCAGGTGATGTCGCCCACGGTGCGGAAGCGCACATCGCGCGTTTCCACCACATCACCTTCACGCGGCGGGGTGAGTTCGGTCACGGGCATCAGCAGGCCCTTCTTGTCCACTACCTGGCGCTTGTGCGTGTAGTAGATGCTGGGCAGGCCGATCTGCTCGCGGTCGATGTACTGCCACACGTCCAGCTCGGTCCAGTTGCTGATGGGGAACACGCGGAAGTGTTCGCCGGGCTGCAGGCGGGTGTTGAACAGGGTCCACAGCTCGGGGCGCTGGGCCTTAGGCTGCCATTGGCCAAAGCTGTCGCGGTGGCTGAAGATGCGCTCCTTGGCGCGCGCCTTTTCCTCGTCGCGGCGGGCACCGCCGATCAGGGCGTCAAAGCGGAACTCTTCAATCGCTTCGAGCAGCGTGACCGACTGGTGCACGTTGCGCGACTCGCCGGGGTGGGCCAGGCGCACGGTGCCGCGCGCCATCGAATCTTCCACGCTGCGCACGATGAGTTCGGCGCCCAGCTCCTTCGCCCGGAAGTCGCGGAAGTCCGTCACTTCCGGGAAGTTGTGGCCCGTGTCGATCATCAAGAGCGGGTAAGGGATTCGGCCCGCGCCAAAGGCCTTTTCGGCGCACTTGAGCATGACCAGCGAATCCTTGCCGCCCGAGAACAGCAGGGCGGGGCGCTCGAAGGCGGCGGCGACTTCGCGCAGGATGAAGATGGTTTCTTCTTCCAGGGCGTCGAGGTGGGAGTTGTTGAGGTGGTAGCTCATGTTGTTGGTTTTCTCAAGCAGCGCTGAGTCGGTGCGGGCATTCATGGTCGGACCTGGGGTCAGTGGGCAATGTGCAGGCCACACTCGCGGTTGTCTTCGCCTTTGGTGGGGTCCACGTAGTCGAAGTTGTTGGGCAGGCCGTGTTTCACGCAGTACTCGTGCAGGTCTTTGGACGACCAGTGCAGCAGCGGCGCGACCTTGATGAGGCCGTCGGGGTTGATGCTCACCGGGTCCATCTGCGCGCGCACGGCGGTGTCAGTGGCGCGCAGCGCAGTGAACCAGACTTGCGGTGCGGTCTCGCGCAGGGCGCGGGCAAAAGGCTCCAGCTTCACCTCTTCGGTGAAGGCGGCGTGGCGTGGGTCGTCCAGCGCGGGCGTAGGGCCGTCCACCGCTTCGCGGTGGGCGCGCGAGCGCAGTGGCAGGTAGATCTTCAGCTTCAACCCCAGCTGCTGGGTCACTTCGTCGGCAAAGCGGTAGGTGGCTTCGGTGTTGTAGCCGTTGTCCATCCAGACCACGGGCACGTCAGGATTCACCTGCGTGACCATGTGCAGGATCACGGCTTCGAAGGGGCGAAAGTTGGTGGTGACGATGCTGGTCTTGCCCAGGCTCAGGGCCCATTCCACCAGGGCGGGCGCGTTGCGGCCCAGGTCGGCGTTGATGCGTGCGAGATCGATTTGACTCATGGTGAGGGGACTCTTTTTTTGGTGCAGCGCGCGCGGGCAGTGCGCCTGTCAGGCGGCCTGGGAGGCAAACTGGGGTTGGGGGTTCACTGCGTCGCCCTGGTAGAAGCCAGGGAAGCGTTCAAACTGGCGCTGCGCATCGGCAGCGTCCACGCCCTCGCGCAGCACGGCGCTCGAAAAGCCCGTGCGTTGCATCTGCACCAGCTGATCGATCAGCACATCGCCGGTGGCGCGGATCTCGCCCGTAAAGCCACGGCGGCGGCGCAGCAAAAAAGCCTGGCTGAATGCGCGGCCATCGGTGAAGTTGGGGAAGTGCAGATCCACACGGTCCACGCCATCGAGCGGCAGGGCCAGCGCATCGGCATCGTTGGGCAGGGCCACGGCGCGGGCGTCGCCATCGGCAGGCGGCTGGTGGTCTTGGGCGGCGATTAGTTTCAACATCATGTCTGTGGGGCTGTGCTGTACGGCGCTGCGGGGCTCAGGCGGCAGCGGTTTCTGGTTCTTTGTGGCGTGCCTGCTTGGCGGCTTCCTTGAACGGGTCGAGGCCAGTGCGGCGCACGGTGTTCTGAAAGGTCTCGCCGCTTTCGCGCAGGTCGCGGTAGGTGCCGAGCACGGCCTCGATCACATCCGGAACTTCGGCCGCCGAGAACGATGGGCCAATCACCTTGCCGGCCACGGCAGCGCCCGACAGGTCGGAGCCGTCGGAGCCGCCCAGCGTGACCTGGTACCACTCCTTGCCGTCTTTATCGACGCCCAGGATGCCGATATGGCCGCTGTGGTGGTGGCCGCAACTGTTGATGCAGCCGCTGATGTGCAGGTCGATCTCGCCGATGTCATCCAGCTCGTCCAGATCCTGGTAGCGCTGGGTGATGGCCTCGGCAATGGGCAGCGAGCGGGCGTTGGCCAGCGCGCAGAAGTCGCCGCCTGGGCAGGCGATCATGTCGGTCAGCAGCTGCACGTTGGCGCTGGCCAGGCCCAGGGCCTTGGCTTCCTGCCAAAGGTCAAACAGGCGGCTGGCGTGCACCCAGGGCAGCAGCACGTTCTGGTCGTGCGTCACGCGGGCTTCGCCAGCAGAGTATTTGTCCACCAGGTCGGCCAGTGCGATGAGCTGGTCGCTGGTGGCGTCGCCGGGCGACTGGCCGGGGCGCTTGAAGGACAGCGTGACGGCGCGCAGCTGGGCGTTTTGGTGGGCGTGCACATTGCGCTTGAGCCAGCGGCCAAACATCACATGCTCTGCCGCCTGTGCGTCCAGCGATGCCTGCAAGGCTGCGGGGGCCACGTCGGCAATGTCGGCCAGCTTGGGTGGCACAAAGCAGGCGGCCACGCGGTCAAATTCAGCCTGCGGGATGGTGTGGGGGCCACCGTCGATCTCCAGAATCTGGCGGTATTCGGCTTCCACATCGTCGATGTACTGCTGGCCTTCGGACTTCACCAGAATCTTGATGCGAGCCTTGTACTTGTTGTCGCGGCGGCCGTGCTCGTTGTACACGCGCACGATGGCCTCGATGTAATTCATGATCTGGTTCCACGGCAGGAACTCGCGGATCACGGTGCCGATGACCGGCGTGCGTCCCATGCCACCGCCCACAAAGACCTTGAAGCCGATCTCACCTGCATCGTTCTTGACCAGGTGCAGGCCCACGTCATGCCAGCCGGTGGCCGCGCGGTCGTCCTTGGCGCCGGTGATGGCGATCTTGAACTTGCGGGGCAAGAACGCGAACTCGGGGTGCAGCGTGGACCACTGGCGGATCAGCTCCGCATAGGGGCGGGGGTCCACGATCTCGTCCACGGCGATGCCTGCCAGGGCGTCGGTGGTGGTGTTGCGGATGCAGTTGCCGCTGGTCTGGATGCCGTGCAGGTTGACGCTGGCGAGCAGGTCCATCACGTCGGCGCTTTTGGACAGCGGAATCCAGTTGAACTGCACATTGGTGCGGGTGGTGAAGTGGGCGCAGTGGGTGGGCAGGAACGTGGTGCCCAGCTTGCCCTGGCCTTCCATGGCGGCCTTGAAGACGGCGGCTTCGGGCTCGTCGTATTCGCGGGCAATCTGCGCCAGCACGCGCAGCTGGCGGCTGGCGATCTCGCCATAAGGCACTGCCACACGCAGCATGGGCGCGTAGCGCTGCACATACCAGCCGTTTTGCAGGCGCAGGGGCCGGAAGTCGTCCTCGCTCAGCTTGCCCGTCTGCCAGCGCGTGAGCTGGTCACGGAACTGTGCGGCACGCTGTTTCACGAACTGGGTGTCGAAAGCGGTGTATTGGTACATAGGGGCTCAGATCAGAATCAGTTTGAAGCCTGCCCAGGCCAGCAGAATGGACAAGGCGGAGCGAATCAGGCGCTCAGGGGTACGGGCGACGAGGCGAGAGCCCAGCCAGATGCCCGGCAGCGAGCCAGCCAGCAATTGTGCAAGCAAAGGCCAGTCCACCGAGCCCAGCGACGCATGACCCAACCCTGCCACCATGGTCAAAGGCACGGCGTAGGCAATGTCGGCACCGATGATGCGCGGCAGCGGCAGCATGGGGTACACCAGCAGCAGCACCGTGACGCCGATGGCGCCCGCGCCCACCGAGGTAAAGGTCACCAGCGTGCCGATCACGGCGCCCAGCAACACGGGCAGGCTCCAGTGGCGGGGGCGGGTGGGGTCTACGGTGTGGCTTTTGCGGGCAGCGGCTTCGGCCGCCTGGCGCTGGGCAGAAAACGCCACCACCTTGTAGAGCGTGGCCGCCGCCGTGAGCAGCAAGGCAAAGCCCAGCGTGGTGGTCATGATGGCCTGCGCCGTGCCGCTGGCGGGCCCCAGGACTTTCAGCGCCCACAGCGCCAGCAGCGCCGCCGGAATGCTGCCGGCGCACAACTGGCCCACTACCTTCCAGGGCACCAGCCGTTGGCGGGCCAGGCTCACGGTGCCGCCCATTTTGGTGAAAGCCGCGAACAGCAGGTCGGTGCCGACCGCCATGTGGGGCTTGATGCCGAAGAAGAAGATCAGGATCGGCGTCATGAGCGAGCCACCGCCCACACCGGTCAGGCCAACGATGAGCCCGACGGCAAAGCCCGCAAAAACAAACGCCAATTCATGCATGGCGGCGAATGTAGAGGGGCTTCTTATGGATGCAAACTATTGTTTTGCTCTGCCAATATGCTTATTTGTTTATAAGCAAGGCTTGGCGCGGGTTGGCGGGGTGGCCGCCGCTGGCCACCCACTTGCCGAGAGGGTGTTACGGCAGGCGCTCGGTGCCCAGCGCCTTGGCCAGCCGCGCATCCAGCGGCAGGGGCTCGCCCTGCACTCGGGCGGCCAGCAGTTCGCCGCACAACAGCGCCAGTGTCAACCCCCGTGCGCCCATGGCCGTGCTGGCCCACAGGCCCGGCAGGTGGGCCGCGTCCACCGGGCCTACGACAGGCAGCCGGTCGGGCGCGGTGCAGCGTACGGCGGCCCAGGTGCGCAGAGCGGGGGGCTCGCCCGGGGCGGGCTGAGGCGCCGACATGGCCAGCGCCTGGGTGAACAAAGGCTCCAGCTGGGGCGCGATGCCGGGCAGCAGGCTCTGCAGCTTGGCCCAGTTGGTGGCATGGGCGGTGTGGATGTCGGCGGTGCTGGGCGGCAGGGCCTGCACATCGCGTTCGAACGTCGAGCCCATCACCCAGCCTTGATCGCCATCGGCTTGATCGTCCAGCGGGAACCGGGGCACCAGGTTGCCATTGCCGTTGGCTGGGAACGGAATCGATGGTCGCAGCGGCGTTGCCGTGTCGGCATGTTGGCCCCATGACACCTGTCCGCGCACCGGCTGCAGGGGCCAGCGATGGTTCAGCAGCGCCGCGCTGCCGGCGCCTGCGGCAATGACCACGGTGGGCGCCTCGGCCAGCACTTGGCCGTGGGCATCGATCACTTGCCAGGTGGCGATGTCCGGACTGCGCGTCGTGGCGGGTGTCTCCACGCGCCGCAGCTGGGCTACCGCGCAATTCCCCCGCCATTGGATGCCCGGCTGGCCCAGCAGGGCCCTGGCCAGGCGCGCCGGGCGCACCCAGCCCGCCTGGTGGTGCCAGCAGGCGGTTGCGTCGGGCGGTAACTGGGCAGCAGCCAGGGCAGCGGGGGGCGCAGGCTCGCTCCAGGCGGCACCCGGCCCTTGTGTCCAATCGGGTGACAGGCCGGAGCTGCCGTCAATGCGGTGCTCCAGCACGCCGCAATGCGCCCAGTCCACCCCCTCGTTCAGCAACCAGCGGGCCTGCTCCAGCGTGGAGCGGATGCCGCTGCGCGACAGGCGCGACAGCACACTGTCGTCGGGCGACACATGGGGCGCGAAGACCCCGGCGGGCAGGGCGGACGCGCCTGCGGCGGGTTCGGCGGCCTGGTCCAGCACAGTGACCTGCCAGCCGCGTCGGGCCAGGCTGGCGGCGGCGGCGGCACCTGCAATGCCGCCACCGATCACGATGCAGGGGCAGGGCAGAGAGGGTTCCGGCGTTGCCACAGGCTGGCGCGGGGTGCGCGGCTCCCACCGTGGGTTGTAGGTGGCGTGCAGGTTGTCGCGCTTGGGCGGCACGCCGGGCACGCGGGTCACTTCAAAGCCGCATTGCGCCAGGGCATCGCGCACGGCGCGTGCGATGGTCCAGGTGGCGAGCTGTGTACCGCGACGGCAAGAGCGCGCCACGGCCTTCAGAGTGTGCAGGTCCCAGCTTTCGGGGTTGCGCTGGGGGCTGAAGCCGTCGAGGTAGATAGAGTCCACCGTCAGGTTCTGCTGGCGCAGCATGGCTTGGGTGTCGCCCACACACAGGGTGAGCAGCACCCGGCCTTCATCAAAACGCAGGCGGTGCACGCCCGGCAGCAGGCCCCACCACTGGCGGTGCAATGCCTCAGCCAGCGGCGCCAGCTCAGAGTGGACCGAGGTGGCACGCAGCAGATCGGCTGCACTCACGGGCCAGGCTTCTGTCGATACGAAGTGCAGCAGCGTGGGGCGCTTCGGGTCGGCGCGCCAGGCGGCCCAGGTCACCAGGAAATTCAGGCCAAAGCCAAACCCGGTCTCCAGAATGCGCCACTGCGATTGCCCCGCCCAGGCCTCGGGCAGGCCACAGCCGTGCAAAAACACGCGGCGGGCCTGGGTGAGGCCGCCGTTTTCGCTGTGGTAGCGGTCGCCGAAGCGGGGGCTGTAGGGGGTGCCGTCCGGCAGCCAGTCAACAGGCTCGGACATGGAGAGAGGAAGAGGGGTCAGGCGCTGGGGGGCACGTAACCGGCCGCAGCGTCAGCGCCACTGCCAAAAAAGTGATTCTCCATCTGCCGCGCCAGGTACTGGCGGGCGCGCGCATCGGCCAGGTTCAGGCGGTTTTCATTGACCAGCATGGTCTGGTGCTTGAGCCAGCCGGCCCAGGCTTCCTTGCTCACGCTTTCCCAGATGCGTTTGCCCAGTTCGCCGGGGTAGGGGGGGAAGTCGAGGCCTTCGGCTTCCTTGCCGAGCTTGATGCATTGAACGGTGCGTGCCATGGGATGTCCTTGGTGTGGGGCGAGCGAAAAAAAGCTTCGCTCAGATGATTTGGATATTAAGAACTGAAATCTCAGTAGTTCCAGTTTTGAAGAGGGCCTTCCAGAATGCGTTCCATCGGTGATTTGCACCGCAACACATTCACAAAAAGAGGCCCTTCCATGAACTTTCGCCGCGACTTTATCAAGTTTCCCTTCGCCGCTGCCCTGGTCAGCAGTTTGGCCCTGACGGCATTGCCGTCGTTTGCACAGTCTGTGACGCTGCTCAATGTGTCGTACGACCCGACCCGCGAGCTGTACGTGGAGTTCAACCAGGCCTTTGCCAAACACTGGAAGGCCAAGACCGGCCAGGACGTGACCATCAAGCAAAGCCACGGCGGCTCGGGCAAGCAGGCGCGCTCCATCATCGACGGGCTGGACGCCGACGTGGCCACCCTGGCGCTGGCGGGCGACACCGATGCGCTGCACACCAACGGAGGCTGGATCCCGAAAGACTGGCAAAAGCGCCTGCCGCACAACAGCTCGCCCTACACCTCCACCATCGTGCTGGTGGTGCGCCAGGGCAACCCCAAGGGCATCAAGGACTGGGACGACCTGGTGCGCCCCGATGTGAAAGTGATCACGCCCAACCCCAAGACCTCGGGCGGCGCCCGCTGGAACTACCTGGCCGCGTGGGAATTCGCCAAGCGCAAGTACGGTGGCGACGCCAAGGCCAAGGACTTCGTGGCCAAGCTGTACGGCAACGTGCCCGTGCTCGACACCGGCGCACGCGGCTCCACCATCACCTTTGCGCAGCGCAACCAGGGTGACGTGCTGATTGCTTGGGAGAACGAGGCCTACCTGCTCGAAAAAGAGTTCGGCACCAAGTTCGACGTGATTGCCCCTTCGATCTCCATCCTGGCCGAGCCCGCTGTGTCGGTGGTGGACAAGAACGTGGACAAGAAGGGCACGCGTGCCGTGGCCGAGGCCTATCTGCAGTACCTGTACACCGAAGAAGGCCAGGACATTGCGGGCAAACATTTTTACCGCCCCGCAGTCTCTGACAAGGCCAAGGCCAAGTACGCCAAGCAGTTCCCCAAGCTGAACCTGTTCACGATCAACGACGCGTTCGGTGGCTGGGACAAGGCTGCCAAGGACCACTTTGCGGACAACGCGAGTTTCGATCAGATCTACACGCGCAAGTAAGCAGGCCCAACCGCCCCGAAGGTGGCTGGGGTGATGCTCCAGCCACCATGGAAGAACCCTGGTCCCAACGGGCCGGGCGGGGCGTTGTTTGTCCTTTTTATAAGAAAAACAAGCTCAAGCGCTAGTCCGTCATGCGCTGGTAGCTATCAAAACAGTAGTAATAAAGGAACCAACACCATGTCCGCCTTGCTCATCGCTGGCAGCCCTTCAGAGCGCTCCCGCTCCGCCGCCTTGCTCGACGCCGTGGCCCAGCGCCTGTCGGTGCGCGGCGCGCTGGTGGATCGCGTCCATATCCGCGACCTGTCGCCCCAGGCGCTGTTGCTGGCCGATTTTGGCCATCCCACCGTGGTGAAGGCGATTGA
Source organism: Acidovorax sp. 59 (assembly GCF_002754175.1). Lineage (NCBI taxonomy): Bacteria > Pseudomonadati > Pseudomonadota > Betaproteobacteria > Burkholderiales > Comamonadaceae > Acidovorax > Acidovorax sp. 59. The sequence goes on from NZ_PEET01000001.1 coordinate 1,571,529, forward strand.
CCAGGTGGCAGATGCCAGCGTGCTGGTGGTGGCTACGCCTGTCTACAAGGCGGCGTACAGCGGCGTGCTCAAGGTGTTTCTGGATTTGTTGCCGCAGACAGCTCTCAAGGGCAAGACCGTGCTGCCCCTGGCCACGGGCGGCAGCCCGCACCACATGCTGGCGCTGGACTATGCGCTGCGCCCCGTGCTGCAGTCGCTGGGTGCCAAGAGCATCCTGCCCGGCATCTACGCCACCGACGCCCAGGTCACGCTGACGCCCGAGGGCACCTACCACGTGCAGGCCGACATTGCCGCCCGGCTGGATGACGCGGTGAACGTGCTGGTCACCGAAACCCTTCGCCCATCGCCCGCCCAGGCCACACGGTTCGCGCCCGTGCATTTCTCGCAAGTGCGATGTAGCGTCTGACGGACCAAGCGCCGGCGGCCCTGGCCGCAGGTGCCCACGCTCCGCCCGCCTTCCTCCGTTCCATTGTTTACCTGGTAATGCCCGCTGAGCGCAGGCAGGGCGGGCTGTTGCCTGCTTGTACAAAAAAAGGTGCTGTTCATGTCCGGTGACGCAATCCCTCTGTCCGCACAGCCACAGGCTCCATCGGTCCTTGAAGACCGTCCCCTGGGTTTGCGCGACGCCCTGCGCTGGCTGGGTATTGCCTTGCTGGTGGTGGCCTCGCTCGTGGTCATCGGTGCCTTCTTGCTCATGCCGGTGGTGCCTGTCGCGGGCTGAACTCCCACAGTTTTGGCCTCTTTTTGCCGCCCCATTTTTCTAGAAACAAACCATCACCATGACGACACATTTCTCTCTTCATCGCCGCCAGGCGCTGCTCACCGGTCTGGCCGCCGGCGCTCTCGGCGTCACGGGGGCCCCGGCCCTTGCACAAACGACTGCGCCCGGCCGCGTGCTGCGCGTGGGCCACCAAAAAGGCTGGCTTTCCATCCTCAAGGGCCGTGGCACGCTCGAAAAGCGACTGGCCCCGCTGGGCGTGAAGGTCACCTGGACCGAGTTCAACGCCGGCCCCGTGCAGCTGGAAGCGCTCAACGTCGGCTCCATCGACTTTGGCGACGTGGGCGAAGCCCCGCCCATCTTCGCCCAGGCCGCTGGCGCGCCGCTGGTCTACGCTGGCGCCACGGTGCCGCGCCCCGCGCTGGAGGCCGTGATCGTGCCCAAGGACTCCCCGATCCGCAGCGTGGCCGACCTCAGGGGCAAGCGCGTGGCCTACAACAAGGGCTCCAACGTGCAGTATTTCCTGGTCAAGCTGCTGGAGAAGAACGGCCTGAAATACGGCGACGTGCAGTCTGTCTTCCTGGCCCCAGCCGACGCGCGCGCCGCGTTTGAAAAGGGCGCAGTCGATGCCTGGATCATCTGGGACCCGTTCCTCGCTGCCGCCCAGAAGACGCTGGACGCCCGCCTGCTGGCGGACGCCACAGGTGTGGTCAACAACCGCGCCTACTACTTCACCTCGCGCGACTTCGCGACCAAGAACACCGATGTGTTGCGCATTGCGATCGAAGAGGTCAATGCGATTGACACCTGGGCGTCCAAGAACAAGGCGGCTGCAGCCGCAGAGCTCTCTGCCGTTCTGGGGCTGGACAAGTCCATCACCGAGCTGTACCTGAACCGCGCGCAGTTCGGCACCGCCCCGGTCACGCGCGAGATCCTGGCCGAGCAGCAAGGCATTGCCGACACCTTCTTCGACCTGAAGCTGATCCCCAAAAAGCTCAACCTGCTGCACGCCGCGCCGGTCGATCTGCTGTAACCCCACCACCCAGACCACAAACACGTTCCAAGGAGCTTGCCATGCCTGCGCCCATGCCTTTCCCGTTGCACGCCCAGCTGCGACGCGTTCTGTGCGTCACGGCCACCGCCTGGGGGCTGAACGGTCAGCAGCGGCGCGCGGTCTTGCGCCCGCCCCAGTTCGGCTTTGCCATCTCCTACTGATTTCGTTCGGACCTCGTTGAGATCCCGTTTTGAAGAGACCTGTCCCATGCAAATCTTCTGGTTCATTCCCACCCACGGCGACAGCCGCTACCTTGGCACTGCCAAAGGCGCACGCCAGCTCAGCCATGACTACCTCCAGCAGGTGGCTGTTGCCGCCGACAGCTTGGGCTACGAGGGCGTTCTGATCCCCACCGGCCGCTCCTGCGAAGACCCGTGGGTGGTTGCGTCCAGCCTGCTTGCCGTGACCAAGAAGCTCAAGTTCCTGGTGGCTGTGCGCCCCGGCCTGCACCAGCCCGCACTGGCTGCACGCATGGCAGCCACGTTCGACCGGCTTTCGGGCGGGCGACTGCTCATCAACCTGGTGACCGGGGGCGATCAGGCCGAGCTGGAGGGCGACGGCGTGTTTCTGGACCACGCCACGCGCTACGAGCAGTCGGCCGAGTTCATCCGCATCTGGCGCGAAATCCTCACGCGCAGCCACCAGGGCGAAAGCCTCGACTACGAGGGCAAGCACCTCACGGTGAAGGGCGCAAAGCTGCTGTTTCCGCCCTTGCAGCAGCCGCACCCACCGGTGTACTTCGGTGGGTCGTCCGACGCCGCCCACGACCTGGCGGCCGAGCAGGTGGAGACCTACCTGACCTGGGGTGAACCCCCCGCCGAAGTGGCCAAGAAGGTGGCCGACGTGCGCGCCCGCGCTGCAAAGCGTGGCCGCACGGTCAAGTTTGGCATCCGCCTGCACGTCATCGTGCGCGAAACCGAAGACCAGGCCTGGGCCGCTGCAGAAGAACTCATCAGCCATGTGGACGACGTGACCGTGGCGCGTGCCCAGGCGGTGTTCTCACGCATGGATTCCGAAGGCCAGCGCCGCATGGCACAGCTGCATGCGGGTGGCGTCAAGCGCAGCCGCGCCGACCTGGAGATCAGCCCCAACCTGTGGGCTGGTGTGGGCCTGGTGCGTGGTGGTGCGGGCACGGCGCTGGTGGGTGACCCGGAAACGGTGGCGGCGCGCATCGAGGAATACGCGGCGCTGGGGCTGGACACCTTTGTGCTCTCGGGCTACCCGCACCTGGAAGAGGCTTACCGGTTTGCCGAGCTGGTGTTCCCGTTGCTGCCCGTGGGTGTGCGCGAGAAGCTCTCTGGCGGCAACCCGCTGGGGCCGTTTGGCGAGACCGTGGCCAATGACTTTGTGCCCCGTGCGTCGCAAAGCTGAATCGGCACCGCAGGAGATATGCCATGAGCATCCAGTCCATCAACCACGTGCAACTGGCCTTCCCGGCTGGGGCCGAGGCGCCCATCCGGCGCTTTTACGCCAGCCTGCTGGGTCTGCCGGAGGTGCGCCTGCAGGCCGGTAACACGCTGCGGTTTGCCGCGGGCACTCAGCGCATCGATCTGGTGCCTACCGAGCACTGGCAACCGGCGCCTGCGGTGTCGCACCTGGCCTTCGAAGTGCAGGACCTGCCCGCGCTGCGCCACCGCCTGCTGCAGGCCGAGCTGCCGCTGGTGGAAAACCGCGCGCTGCCCGGCTACCTGCGCTTTTACGTCAAGGACCCGGCGGGTAACCAGCTGGAGTTCCTGGAGCCCGATAACGAACAGGACATCACACCATGACACAGACCACCCGAGAGCTGCAGATATCGCCTGTGGCGGACTCCGTCGATCTCCCGCTCGAAGGGCCTTTGCTCCCAGCGTCGCTGGTCCGCTTTTTGGCCAACTTGGCGCAGCGTCTGCTGCCCTGGGCCGTGCCTGTAGGGCTCATCGTGTTGTGGCAGATCGCCTCTTCTTCGGGCTGGTTGTCCACCCGCGTGTTGCCTGCACCGCTGGAAGTGGTGAAGGCAGCCTGGACGTTGACCCTGTCCGGCGAGCTGTGGACCCACGTCAAGGTCAGCGCAGGCCGGGCGCTGGCGGGTCTGGCCATCGGGGGCGGGCTGGGATTGCTGCTGGGCCTGCTCACCGGCTCGGTCAAGCTGTTCGAGACGCTGCTCGACTCCACCATCCAGATGGTGCGCAACATCCCTGCGCTGGCGCTGATTCCGCTGGTGATCCTGTGGTTCGGCATCGACGAGTCGGCCAAGCTGTTCCTCATCAGCGTGTCGGTGTTCTTCCCGATCTATCTCAACACCTTCCACGGCATCCGCAATGTGGACCCGGGCTTGATTGAGATGGGCCGCACCTACGGCCTCGGGCGCTGGCAGCTGTACCGCCAGATCATTCTGCCCGGCGCCTTGTCGAGCATCCTGGTGGGACTGCGCTTCTCGCTCGGCCTGATGTGGGTGATCCTCATCGTGGCAGAGACCATTTCGGCGCAGGCGGGTATTGGCTACCTCACGATGAATGCGCGTGAGTTCCTGCAGACCGACATCGTGCTCGTGGGCATCCTGCTGTACGCGTTGCTGGGCAAGCTGGCTGACGTGTTTGCCAAGGGGCTGGAGCGCTACTGGTTGCGCTGGCACCCGGGCTACCAGACGGCTTGAGCTGCGGGGCCCTGACTCCGACATTCCTACAACGCATTCATCACGACCATGACCCTTCCTTTCCTGATTCATCGGCGCACCGTGCTCGGTGCCCTTGCGGCCCTGTCCAGTGGCCTGGCTGCGGCGCAAGGCAAGCCGGAGACCTTGCGCATTGGTTTGCAGAAATCATCCACACTCACCACCATCCTGCGAACACGGGGCACGCTGGAGCAATTGCTGGCACCGCTGAACGTCAAGGTCTCGTGGCACGAGTTCACCAGTGGCCTGCCTTTGCTCGAAGCCCTGAACCTGGGCAACATCGATGTCAGTGCCGACGTGGCTGACACCGTGCCCGTCTTCGCCCAGGCGGCCGGCGCCAACCTCACCTTCGTGGCGCAGGAATCGCCATCGCCCGCCGCCCAGGCCATCGTGGTGCGTGCCGATTCACCCATCAAGACCGTGGCCGACCTCAAGGGCAAGAAGATCGGTTTTGCCAAGGCGGCGGGCGTGCACTTCTTGCTGATTGCAGCCCTGGAGAAGTCCGGCCTGACGTTCAAGGACATCGAGCCCGCCTACCTCACGCCGGCCGACGGCCGTGCAGCCTTTGAGCGTGGCGCCATTGACGCCTGGGTGGTGTGGGACCCGTTCCTGGCCGCCGTGCAAAAGCAGTCGGCGGTACGGGTGCTGGCCGACGGGCGTGAGCTGGCGTCTTACCAGCGCTATTACCTGGCCGGGACTCCCTATGCCAAGGCCCGACCCGATGTACTCGGTGTGTTCTTCCACGAGCTGCAGAAGGTCGGTGCCTGGGTCAAGCAAAGTCCCAAGGACGCGGCCGCGCTGCTGGCACCGGTGTGGGGGCTGGATGCGGGCGTGATCGAGCTGGCCAATAGCCGCCGCAGCTACGAGGTGCGCGCCGTGGTGCCCACGGCCCTTGCCGAGCAACAGCGCATTGCGGATGCCTTTTTGGCCGAGAAGCTGCTGCCCAGGCGCGTGAATGCCCTCGATGTGCCTCTCTTCAAACCCGGAGCCTGACGCCATGAGCCAGAACGATCCCAACACAGCGCAGGGCGTGCGCCTGGAAGTGCGCAGTGTGGACAAGCGCTACGGTACGCGCGATGTCCTCAAGAAGACCGAACTCACGATTGAACCCGGCCAGTTTGTCGCCATTGTGGGCCGCAGTGGCTGCGGCAAGAGCACGCTGCTGCGCCTGGTGGCGGGCCTGGAGTCAGTCTCTGGCGGTGCGATCCGCCTGGACGGCCGGGACATCACCGGCCTGAGCGGTGACACCCGCATCATGTTCCAGGACTCGCGCCTCTTGCCCTGGAAGCGTGTGGCTGACAACGTGGCCCTGGGCCTGCCGCCCGAGCGGCGCGGAGCCGCGGCCGATGTGCTGGCGCGCGTGGGCCTGGGCGACCGGCTGGGCGAATGGCCGGCACGCCTGTCGGGCGGCCAGCGCCAGCGCGTGGCCCTGGCGCGTGCGCTGGTGCACAACCCGCGCCTGCTGCTGCTGGACGAACCCCTTGGTGCGCTCGACGCACTGACCCGCATCGAGATGCACCGCCTCATTGAAGGCCTGTGGCGCACCAGCGGCTTTACGGCATTGCTGGTCACCCACGACGTGCAAGAGGCCGTGGCCCTGGCCGACCGCGTGATCCTGATCGAAGACGGCCAGATCGCGCTGGACCAGCGCATCGACCTGCCACGCCCCCGTTCGCACGGTGACGCCGCGTTTGCCGCCATCGAAAAACGCATCCTGGACCGCGTACTGCAAAAGCCCGATGGCGACCCTGCGCACGAGGCGCCATGGCCAGTTGTGCCAGCGCATGGCCTGCGCTGGGCGGTGTGATTTTTCTGTTTCTCTCACCCACTGTTTTCATTTTTCAACGGACTATTCAAGGAGAACCCCATGTCCATTCAAGCCATCAACGTACGCAACCAGTTCAAGGGCAAAGTGCGCGAGATCATTCGCGGCGATGTCGTCTCCGAGGTCGATGTCGAAACCCCCTGGGGCATCGTCACCTCCGTCATCACCACCCGTTCGGTGGACGACCTGGGCCTGGTCGTGGGTTCCGATGTGGTCGCACTGGTCAAGTCCACGGAGGTGTCCATCGCCAAGCTGTGATGGAGCACGGCGCGCAGCCATCGTGGGTATTGCGGCTGAATTGCGCGCAAAGCGGGCGGTTGAAGCGACCTGCTGCGTGCGGGGGCCTGCGGTGCTTTGGACGAAGACTGCGACGGGCGAATAGCTCGTTTGGAAACGGTCGCATCGCATGAGGGGAGGGCTGGGGGTTCATCAATACAGCCGCAGCCCGCCTTCTTTTTGACCATCCACCACGTGCCTGTTCATGGCGCTGCTCGTATTCCAGGCCCCGCAGGGGCCTGTTTTTTTGGAGGCGGAACGATGCACGGGCGTGTGTTCAACCCCATAGACCAAGCGCAGTTGCGCTGAATGGTGGGTTTATGTATGATAAACATCATGCGAAATAAACAGTCCAATGCCCGAGCCGCCGCCAAAGAAGCGACCCATGAGCGCATCGTGTCGGTGGCGGCGCGGGCGATCCGTCGCCAGGGCTACCATGGCACCGGGGTTGCGGACATCATGAAGGAAGCAGGCCTGACGCATGGCGCCTTCTATGCGCACTTCGAGTCTCGCGAGGCCATGCTGGCCGAAGCTGCAACACAGGCGTGCGCTCAGTCTGTGGCGACGGTGGCGGGCGCTGTGGCGGGGGAGCCCGCCTCGCAGGCGATGGCAACCGTGCTCAAGGCCTACCTTTCGCGCGAACATGTCGAGAGCATCGAAACGGGTTGCCCTCTGGCCGCGTTGGGCTCCGAAACCTCGCGCCAGTCGCCTGAGGTGCGGCGCGTCTCCACCCGGCACATCAAGGAAATGGTCGATCTGATTGCGCGCCAGTCACCCCAGTGGGGCCAGCCAGAAACGCATGAGCAAGCGCTTGTCACCTTGTCCACCATGGTGGGAGCGCTCGTGCTTGCCCGTGCTGTGAACGACGCCGCGCTGTCCGACAGCCTGCGCGAAGCCGCGCTCAAGCACCTGTTGCCGGCGGAAACGGCATAACGCGGATTCACACCCAGCCTCTTCATGATCGTGCGATGGCACGCATTTTTTTATCATTACATATGATGTTTATCATGCGAAATAACGGCCCAACCCCTTCACAGCATCTGGTGCGTCATGGAGGGACGGCGTTTTTGGTGAAGCCTCGCCAGTCCGCGTGGCGTTGCTGTGCAGCCATGCAATCCCTTGCAGCAAAGGAAACCCCATGAAAGCGTTTGTTCTGGATCGCTATGCCAAAAAGGGCGTACTCCGGCCTGCCGATGTTCCTGCTCCCTCCCTGCGCGACGATGAGGTGCTGGTGGAGGTCCATGCAGCGGGCGTCAACCCGCTCGACGCCAAGATCCGAGATGGTGAGTTCAAGCTCCTGCTGCCTTACAAGATGCCGCTCGTCCTCGGGCACGATGTGGCGGGCGTGGTGGTGCGGGTAGGGCCGCGCGTGCAGCAGTTCAAGCCGGGGGACGAGGTCTATGCCCGGGCGGACGACTTTCACATCGGCACCTTTGCGGAGCTGATTGCGGTCAAGGAGTCTTCGCTGGCCTTCAAGCCCCGCAGCCTGACCATGGAAGAGGCAGCGTCGATCCCTCTGGTGGGGTTGACGGCATGGCAGGCGCTGGTGGAGAAGGCCCAGGTAAGCAAAGGGCAGAAGGTTTTCATCCAGGCGGGATCGGGGGGGCTGGGCAGCATTGCTATCCAGCTGGCCAAGCACTTGGGCGCCACCGTGGCCACCACCGCCGGCGCGGGCAGTGCCGCACTGGTCCAAAGCCTGGGCGCGGACGTTGTCATCGACTACCGCCAGCAAGATTTTGAAAACGTGCTGCGCAACTATGACGTGGTGCTGCACAGCCAGGACAGCAAGGCGCTGGCCAAGTCCCTGCGCGTGCTCAAGCGCGGAGGCCAACTTGTCTCCGTCTCGGGCCCACCCGATCCCGCATTCGGCAAAACCCTTCGTGCGTCGGGCTTCTTGCGGATGGTGTTCCGGCTGTTGAGCGCCGGTACCCGGCGCCGTGCCCAAGTGCTGGGCGTTGGCTACTCGTTCCTGTTCATGCGTGCACAGGGCAGCCAGCTGCAGGAGATCACGCGTCTGGTGGATGCAGGGGCCATCCGCCCGGTGATCGACAAGGTGTTTCCCTTCGACGCAACCAACGAAGCCATCGCCTACGTGGAAACCGGCCGTGCCAAGGGCAAGGTCGTCGTCAAGGTGCGCTGAGCTGCTCGCTTACTGCTGCCTCGCACCCGTCTCGCACCCGTCTCGCGTCCGTCTCGCACCTATCGAGCCCTCACTCCATATCCATCCCTTGCACAGCCCGTGCATATCCCTGTTCAGTCCCACCCCAACCCAGGAGATTCCCATGAAGATCGAAAACGCTGTTGTCCTCGTCACCGGTGCCAATCGCGGCATTGGCCTGGCCTTTGTTCGCGAGTTGCTCGCACGCGGTGCGCGCAAGGTCTACGCCGCCGCGCGCGATCCGTCCACCATCGTCCCGCAACCCGGCGTGCAGGCTTTGCGCCTGGACGTCAACAACCCCGAAGAGGTGGCGGCCGCCGCTGCGCAGGCGTCTGACGTGAGTTTGGTGATCAACAACGCGGGCATCGCCCAGCCCGGCGGGTTTCTGGCGGCCGACAGCGAAGAGGTCATGCGCCGCATCTTTGAGACCAATGTCTTTGGCGTGCTGCGTGTCAGCAAAGCCTTTGCCCCGGTCCTGCAGTCCAACGGAGGCGGGGCGCTGCTCAACGTGCTGTCTGTGGCGTCGTGGGTGAATGGCGGCGAGCTGGCTGCTTACTCGGCCAGCAAGTCTGCGGCCTGGTCGCTCACCAATGCACTGCGCCATGAGCTGGCCTCGCAAAACACGCAGGTCCTGGGCCTGCACATGGCGTATGTGGATACCGACCTGACGCGCGGCTTTGACGTGCCCAAGACCAGCCCGGTTCAGATCGTGCGGCGCGCGCTGGATGGCCTGGAAGCAGGCGCGGACGAGGTGCTGGCCGATGAGCTCACACAGCATGTCAAGCTCGCGATGACCGCAACGCGACCCAGCTATCTGCCGCAAGTGGCCTGAGTACGCCGCGCAGGGGGCCCACCCAGCTGGCGTGACGCTCTGGGTGGCCCCTGGTGGCGACAAAGATCGGCCACCCAGCCGCCGGGTATCTGGCAAGAACCCTGGGGCTATTGCCCCCAGAACCGCCCGTGTTGCCTACACTCGGGCCCATGACGACCCTTCTGGTTTGCCCTTTTGCCGCCCTGGCTGTGCTGCCCCGCGCAGCGGCCTGCGCGCGAGCGGTGGCCAAGAAGAACGCGCGTCGTCAGCTGACGCCAGCACATTCCTGAGCCCGGCGGCACCCTCTCTCCTCATCCCCTTGTAGCGCAACCATCCACCGCCGGGCACCAGCCAAGCGCGGTAGCGGCCGTCTTGTCCCCACGGGGCACCGCCGCATTCGATGGAGTGCTTTGTATGCATGCAGTTGTGACCCCTGGCGAGCGCACGCTCACCGACCTGGACTATTCGCGCCTGACCAAGCTGGTCGGCAACCGGCCTGCGCCCTTGCTGGATGACCTGCTGGCCAACGCCGATATCACCAGCCCGCGCACCGTGCGGGCAGACGTGGTCACCATGAATTCACGCGTGGAGCTGGTGGACCAGCACACCCACCGGCGCCAGGTGCTGACCCTGTGCTACCCGCAGGACGCCGAGCCTGCGGCGGGCTTCATCTCGGTGCTGTCGCCGGTGGGCATCAGCCTGCTGGGCTTGCGGGCCGGGGACGTGGCCCGTTGGCAAACGCCCCATGGCGAAGAGTGCTCCGCCACCATCGAAAGCATCCAGTACCAGCCCGAGGCCACGGGCGACTACCTCACCTAGTCGCCTCCGTATTCCGGCCCGCTGCGGGCCGTACCACCAGATCACTTCTCACCAGACCGGCGCCACTTGCAATGGCAGCCGTTGGAGGAGTGCGCGTTGTTCACCACAGAAGGACGTACCCTAATGACCCCTCGTTCCATCCTTGCCGTCACCGATTTCTCCGAACAGGGAGGGCACGCGCTGGCGCGTGCGGCGCTGCTGGGCGCAGAGCATCGGGCTGCGTTGCAGCTGGTGTATCTCTCCCAACCCGGCGAAGTGCCGCCACCCGACGTGGCCGTGCGACTGTCGCACCATGCGCTGCAGATTCGGCAGCGCCACCAGATTCCTGTTCATTCCGGAACACGCATGGATTGCACGGTGGCGGATATCGCCCGCGCGGCAGCGGGTCACGACCTTGTGGTGTGGGGCATGGCCCCGCAGCGCGGGTTGCGGGCCTGGTTCGGCGCGCACCCTGCGATCCAGTTGCTCCGTGCCTGCCAGCGCCCCGTGATCGTGGTGCGTAGCGCAGCGGCACAGCCCTACCAGAGCCTGATGGTGGCGGTGGACTTTTCTCAGGCTTCGCATCGCCTGGTGGAGCTGGGCCTCGCGCTCCACCCCCGCGCACGTGTGGAACTGTTCCATGCCGTCAGCACTGCCAACGAGGGCAAGCTGCGTTATGCCGAAGTGTCGGAACGCGCCATCCAGATCTACCGCGAGCAGTGCAGGCGCCATGCGCAGGACCGCATGTTCACGCTGACCGACTCGTACGATGTGCGGCGCAACCGGCTTTCATCCTCCATCGGCCGGGGCGACCCGGCGCGGCAGGTGCTGGTGGCGCAGCAAGGGGCAGGGGCCGACCTGATCGTGGTGGGCAAGCATCCCGCGTCCCGGTGCGCAGACTGGCTGTTCGAGAGCGTTGCGCAACGCATCCTCCATGAAGCCCGCACGGACGTGCTGGTGGTACCGCACGGCTTTCAGTCCGCATCCCGGGGGGCCGCCCTGAAACGCCTGGCGACCGATCTGCCCGTGCGCCGTGTCAAGGCAGGCCAGCCGCGCCTGCCGAGCCATCCCAACCCTGCGGCGCTGCAGGGTGGCACATGACGAAGGAGCCCTGCGGACAGCCCTGCCGAGGTCATTGGGCTCGCCATGCATGATGCCTAGGCCGCCTTCGCGAGCAGTGTTGTGTACCGGCTTGCGGGCCTTGCCAGGCCCAGGTTCTCCCGCAGGGTGGTGCCTTCGTAGGTGGTGCGAAACAGGCCGCGCCGCTGCAGTTCAGGCACCACCAGGTCCACAAACTCGTTGAGTGATTGGGGCAACACAGGCGGCATCACGTTGAAGCCGTCCGCCGCCCCGTTCTCAAACCATTCCTGCATGCGGTCGGCAATGGTCTCGGGTGTACCGATCACCACCCAGTGGCCGCGTGCACCGGCGAGGTATTCGTACAGCTGACGCACGGTGTACTTCTCTCGCCGGGCCAGCTCCAGCACCACGTGGGCGCGGCTGTTGATGCCCTTGGGTGGCTCGGGGATGTACGGCGGAGGTGCGTCGAGGTTCCACTTCGACAGGTCCTCTCCGGGCCAGAAGGGGGTGAGAGTGGCCAGGCCCACACTGGGGTGGATCAGGGCCTGCAGCTCGGCCCACTTGGCCTGGGCTTCTGCCTCGGTGCGGCCAATCACGGGGGAGATGCCGGGAAGCACCAGCAGTTCTTCAGGACTGCGGCCGTACTTGGCCATGCGACCCTTCACATCCTTGTAGAAGGCCTGGGCCTCGGCCAGGCTGGTCCAGGCGGTGAAGATGGCGTCGGCCGTCGCGGCGGCCAGTTCCTTGCCGTCTTCCGAAGAGCCGGCTTGCACAATCACTGGGTGGCCTTGCACCGAGCGCTCGATATTGAGCGGCCCTTGCACCTTGAGGTGTTTGCCCACGTGGTTGAGTGCGTGCAGCTTGTCGGGGTCAAAGTAGATGCCGCTTGCCTGGTCGCGCACCAGGGCGTCGTCGTCAAAGCTGTCCCACAGCCCCTTGACCACGTCCACAAATTCGTGGGCGCGCTCGTACCGCGTGGCAGGGTCCGGGTGCGTGTCCAGGCCAAAGTTGCCGTGCACGTTTTCGGCGCTGGTGGTCACCACGTTCCAGGCGGCCCGGCCCTTGCTGATGTGGTCCAGCGACGCAAACTTGCGCGCCAGCAGGTAGGGGTCTTCGTAGGTGGTGGAGGCTGTGGCCACAAAGCCGATGTGCTTGGTGACGACCGACAGCGCTGCCCACAGCGTCACGGGCTCGAAGTGCGAGATGCGTCCCTGGCGGCTGAAGGACTCGCGGTCGCCCTTGTGCCACACGCCGGGGCTGTCGGCCACGAACACCTGGTCAAACAGGCCACGTTCGGCTGTTTTGGCGACTTCGATGTAGTGATCGATGTTGACACCCGAATCGACCTGTGAGCCCGGGTGGCGCCAGGCGGCTACGTGGTGGCCCGTGGCCATGATGAAGGCGCCGAGGCGCAGTTTTCTGGATGTGTCGGGTTGGGTCATGTGAGATTCCAAAACTTGTGGAGATGGCTCGCGGCCTTCGACACTGGCGCGGCCCAGGCCAGTGCACCCGTGGAACCGGCTTTGCCAGGCCAGGGGGGCGTCTCCCCAAGGGGGATGGCGCCGAAGGCGACTCAGGGGGGCTACTCGGTAATAGTGATGCGATGCAGCTTGCGGTGCTGCGGAAAGAAGTCGCCCACTGCGTAGTGCTGGGTGGAGCGGTTGTCCCAAACGGCCAGCGTGCCCGGCGCCCAGCGCAGGCGGGCCTGGAACTCGGCCACCTGTGGCAGGGCAAACAGCTGGGTCAGCAGCGCATCGCTGTGCGTGCGGTGCAGGCCCTTGATGTGGCTGGTGAAGGTGGGGTTCACGTACAGGATCTTCTTGCCCGTGACGGGGTGCACGCGCACCACGGGGTGCTCCACGGGCGGGTACTTGGCGCGGGCGGCCTTCAGTTCTTCGCCGCTGGCGTCCTTGCGCAGCAGGTACTCCGTCCAGCCGCTGATCTCCCAGGTGTGCACGGCCGTGAGCGTTTCCAGGTGAGCCTGGAAGGCGGGCGGCAGACTGGCGTACGCGGCCGTGAGGCTGGCCCACAGCGTATCGCCGCCGCTGGCCGGGATCACCTGTGCATAGAGGCTGGTGCCCAGCGGCGGTTGCTCGCGCCAGGTGATGTCCGCATGCCATTGGTTGGACGCCTTGGGGCGCTCGGCCGTGCTCTCCACGATCTCGATCTCGGGGTGGCTCTCGAGCCGGGGGAAGAACGCCTTCACCTCGGCCACATTGCCAAAGCTGCGGGTGAAGTCCACCTGCTGCTGCGGCGTGATGTGCTGGTCGCGGAAGAACAGCACCTCGTGCACGGCCAGTGCCTGGCGCAGCTCGGCCTGTGTGGCGGCGTCCAGGGGCTGGCGCAGGTCCAGCTCGTGGATGACTGCCCCGATGGTGGGGGTGTAAGGCTCTACCGCAAAGCGGGTGAACGTGGGGTGCAAATCGTTGATCTTGGACATGGCGCTACTTTCTGAAACGGTGGGGTGATGAAAGAGAACTCCCACACGATTGGGACAGCGCGCAGTGCGCGCATCAACGAAGCAGTTCGCATATGCATAGTCGGAAAACTGCGCCTTGCACTGGCGCGCGTGGGCCTGCCATCCGCAAATTTGGATATCTGTTTTTGGTCGTTGGCCCCCGCGCAGGGCCTGCCTAAAGTGATCGGCGATGTGTGCAGCACATTGCACACGCACACCGGAACGACAACAGGCAAAACAACAGGCAAAACAACAGGCAAAACAACAGGCACGAAGGGGCGACAGATGAAAAAAACGCAATGGAAAACAGCGCTCTGGGCGGCTGCCACGACAGCCAGCGCAGCGGTGGCCCTGGGCCTGTGGGCGGGTAGCGCAGCCGCACAGGCGCAAGATCCCCTGAAGGTGATCCGCATTGGCATCGCCACCGGCGGTGTGGGCAGCGACCCGGTGCGCCATGGTGGCACCTCGGCCGCGCTGGCCTACACCGATGGCGGGCTGGAAGAAGAGTTCAAGAAGGACGGTGTGAAGGTGCAATGGACCTTCTTCAAGGGCGCGGGTCCGGCCGTCAATGAGGCACTGGTCAACAAGCAACTGGACTTTGCGTGGCAGGGCGACCTGCCCTCTATCGTGCACCGGGCCAGTGACGTGAAGACCAAGATCATTCTGGGCAGTGGCGTGCGCGGCGGGCTCTACCTGGCGGTGCCGCCCGACTCCAACATCCGCCGCCTGGAGGACCTCAAGGGCCGCAAGGTGGCCGTGTTCAAGGGCACCAACCTGCATCTGGCAGCTGTGCGCGCGCTGGCCGACAAGGGTCTGAGCGAGCGCGATGTGAAACTGCTCAATCTGGATTTGCCCAGCGCTGAGGCGGCGTTGGTCAGCAAGGACATCGACGCCGCATTTGGCTATGTGGGTTTTTTCAAGCTGCGTGACCAGGGCCTGGCCAAGGTGGTGTGGTCGGCTGCGGAAGATTCCTACAAGTACACCCGCCAGACGGCGCTACTGGTGACCGACGACTTCGCCGCCCGCCACCCCAAGGCGGTGGAGCGCGTGGTCAAGACGGTGGTGCTGTACGCCCATAAATATTCCGACGAAAACCGCCGTGCCGAACTGTTTGCGCAGTGGGGCAAGGCCGAGTACGCCGAGAAGGTGTGGCGCGAAGACTTTATTGGCCAGCCGCTGCGCGTGCGCCTGTCGCCACTGCTCGACCCCTTTCTGGTGGCGCGCTACAAGGACGCGGCTGACGAGGCCCACAAGCTCAAACTCATCCGCAAGAAGCCAGAGATCGATAGCTGGTTTGACCGCCGCTATCTGAACGCTGCTCTCAAGGAGCTGAAGCTGGAGAGCTACTGGCCCGTGTATGGCGCCAACGGGGATCTGGTCGCCGCCCCTTGATGCAGGTCTCCAATCCGAACCACGGTGTCCAAGCCCGGAAAAGCCGCTCACCACCGCTCGTTGCAACCCGCCCGCACCTGGTGCGCGGCGGGTTTTTTGTGCCTGCGCCGAGGCAACCTCATAACGCAGGCGTCGCTGCTCATGCCGCAAACATCTTTGTCATTGCATATGAGTATTAACCATTTATTTTTATAACAAACGTCTTTTACATTTCTTTTGGTTGTTATTGATGGCGCTGCGCTCACCCTAGGTGGTAGCAGCTCTACCACCCACAAAGGAAATGCAAAAGATGGCGATACCCGCACTGAACGCGGCCGGGCCAGGCGGCCCCGCGAGCCCGCTGGACGCGCTGCCGGATGCCCCCACACGCCGCCCCGTAGCGGCAAGGCAAAACGCTGCCTGGACTTGGGCGAGGCGTTCGCTCTGGGCCTGGCCCTTTCCGCTGGCCGTGCTGGCGCTGTGGCAGCTCTCCGCCCTGTGGGGTTGGGTGCCCGAGCAGGTGCTGCCCCCGCCCGCCGCCGTGTTCAAGGTGTTTGGCGAGCTGCTGGCCAGCGGAGAGTTGTGGGACCACCTGCGCATCAGCATGGTCCGTGTGTTTGCGGGCTTTGGCATCGGCCTGTCGCTGGGCCTGGTGCTGGGTGGTGCCATGGGCCTGTCGCCGACATTCCGTGACTACTTCTTCCCATTGTTCAAGGCCTTCAGCCAGGTGCCGGTGATCGGCTGGCTGCCGCTGCTGATCCTGGTGGTGGGCATTGACGAGGGGCTCAAGTTTCTGCTGATCGCCAAGGCGGCCCTGGTGCCGGTGGCTATCAACACCTGCCAGGGCATTCAGAACGTGCCCAACCGGTTGGTGGAGGTGGCGCGTGTGTATGGCTTTACCCGCTGGCAGATGCTGCGCAAGGTGGTCTTTCCGGCAGCCACGGCGCCCATCTGGAACGGCGTGCGCTATGGACTCACCCATGCCTGGCTGGCGCTGGTGGTGGTGGAGCTGCTGGCATCGTCCGAGGGCATCGGGTTTCTCATCGTCTATGGCCGTCAGCTCTTTCAGCTGGACGTGGTGCTGGCCGCCGTGCTGGCCGTGGGCATCGTGGGGTTTGTGATCGACAAGCTGCTGGCCGTGTCCGAGGCCTGGCTGCTGCGCTGGCGCAAGCCGGGCTTGTGAACGGGGTGTGCCAATGTCTTCTGTGAACGTGCAACGCAACGTGTTCCAAAAAGTGCCCGCACGCCTGCGGGGCTGGGTGCTGCCCGTGCTGATCCTGGCCGTGTGGTGGGCGGTGGTGGCTTCGGGGGCGTCCGATTCGCCCCTGCTGGTATCGCCATTGGCCGTATGGCAGCGCGGTGTGGGCCAGGTTGTCAGCGGCGAACTGTGGGTGGCCTTGTCGGCCAGCCTGTGGCGCATGGCCTGGGGGTTCGGCATTGGCTCCGGCATCGGGCTGGCGGTGGGTGCGCTGCTGGGCTGGTCGCGCTGGGCCGAGCGGCTGGTGGGGCCTACGTTCCACACGCTCAAGCAGATCTCGCTGTTTGCGTGGATTCCGATGCTGTCGATGTGGTTTGGCCTGGGCGATACCGCCAAGGTAGCGTTTGTGGCCATGGCGGCGTTCTTTCCGGTGGTGCTCAACACGCTGGAGGGCCTGCGCAGCGTGCCGCGTGAGTACCTGGAGGTGGCCCGCGTGTACGAGTTCAGCGTGTGGCAAACGTTGCGCCGTGTGGTGGCGCCTGCCGCCGCGCCCTCACTGTTCACCGGCATCCAGCTCTCGCTCATCTACAGCTGGCTGGCCACGCTGGGGGCCGAATACCTGCTGGCCTCGGGCAAGGGCATTGGCAACACGCTGATCGATGGGCGCGAGCATTTCTGGATGGACCTGGTGCTGTTTGGCGTGGTGGTGGTGGGCCTGGTGGGCTTTGTACTGAACGCGCTGCTGGCCGCACTGGAAAAGCGCCTGCTGGCCTGGCGTGATCGCACGATCGCAAGGTATTGAGCCCCCTGAGGCGCTGCGCGCCATCCCCCTCAGGGGGACGCCCCCAGGGGCCTGGCAAAGCCAGCTCCCCGGGGGCACTGGCCTGGGCCGCGCCAGTTGCGGGCCATTGCTGAGAACAACGTCATTTGAAAAGGAACACACCATGGCACACGCCGGTACCCTGGCCATTCGCGGCCTGAACAAGCAGTACGAGGTCAAGGGCGAAGCCCTGCCCGTGCTGCAGGACATCCACCTCACCATCGAGCCCGGCGAGTTCGTGAGCATCGTGGGCTCGAGCGGCTGCGGCAAGTCCACGCTGCTGCGGCTGGTGATTGGCCTGGAGGGCGATTACCAGGGCGAGATCCTGCTCAAGGGCCAGCGCATTGTGGGCACCAGCCTCAACCGGGGCATCGTGTTCCAGGAGCACCGCTTGTTCCCCTGGCTCACGGTCGAGAAGAACGTGGCGCTGGGCCTGCTCAATTCCAGCCTGACCGAGGGCCAGCAGCGCGCCACCGTGCGCGAGCACATTGCGCTGGTGGGGCTGCAGGGGTTCGAGACCGCCTACCCGCACCAGCTCTCGGGCGGCATGTCGCAGCGCGTGGCCATTGCGCGGGCGCTGGTCAACCGGCCCGACATCCTGCTGCTGGACGAACCCTTTGGCGCACTCGACGCCATGACCCGTGCCCACCTGCAGCAGGAGCTGCACCGCATCTGGCAGCAGGAGGGCATCACCATGATCCTGGTGACCCATGACGTGGAAGAGGCCGTGTACCTGGGCGACCGCGTGGTCGTGATGGAG
Source organism: Acidovorax sp. 59 (assembly GCF_002754175.1). Classification (NCBI taxonomy): domain Bacteria; kingdom Pseudomonadati; phylum Pseudomonadota; class Betaproteobacteria; order Burkholderiales; family Comamonadaceae; genus Acidovorax; species Acidovorax sp. 59. The sequence continues at coordinate 1,589,506 of NZ_PEET01000001.1, forward strand.
CCGCGCCCCGGCCGCATCCGCCGCACGGTTCCGGTGGGGCTGCCCCATCCGCGCGAGCGCACCTCCCACGCGTTCACCGCCATCAAGGACAGCGTGCTGCGCGAGTTCTCTGGCCACCCGGCGGCCGACCTGGCCGAGCCGCCGCTCAAGCGCGGCGAGCAGCTGGCGCCTGCCGCGCAGTGGCAATTTGCCGTTTGATTGTTTGTTCCCCTTTTACCGATCCCCGAGATTCCCATGACACAACAAAACCCCCTCGTTTTCTCCACGCGCCGTTCGCTGCTGGTGACTGGCGCTGCCGCATTCGCTGCCCCCATGGTGCTGCGCGCCCAGTCGCCCGCCAAGGTCATCCGCATCGGCTCGCCCGACCTGGGTACGGCCGGCAAGCCCTCGCCGGGCGGCAGCGTGTTTGCGGTGCTGCAGGCCAACAAGTGGCTGGAAGATGAATTTGCCAAGGACGGCATCAAGATCGAGTGGAACTTCTTTCGCGGCGCAGGCCCGGCCGTGCACGAGGCGCTGTCGGCCAAGCAGCTCGACATCGTCTCGCTGGGCGACCTGGCCGCCGTCATTGGCCGTGCGCGCGGTCTGCCCACCCGCTTCATTGCGGCCACGGGCCGGGGCAGCAACAGCTATCTGGCCACGGCGCCCGGCGTGAGCATCAAGACCGTGGCCGACCTCAAGGGCAAGAAGGTCACTGTGCTCAAGGGCACCGCCTACCAGCGCACCTTCGACAACCTGCTGGCCACGGCGGGCCTGACCGAAAAGGACGTGAAGCTCATCAACATGGACTGGCCCACCTCCAAGGCCGCCGTGGTGGCTGGGCAGATCGACGCCACGTTCGGCGGCTCGGACCTGTTCCTGCTCAAAGCGCAGGGCGCGCAGATTGCGCTCAGCACCAAGGGCCGTGGGCCGGACTACACCATCAACTCCGGCATCCTGGCCACCGAGGATTTCGCCACGCAGAACCCGCAGCTCACCCAGCGCCTGGTGACCCAGCTGGTGCGCGCGGCCCACTGGTCATCGCAAGAGGGCAACCGCGAGGCGCTGATCAAGCTGTACGCCGACAACAGCGGCAACCCCGAGCTGTCGTTCCGCGAAGAACTGGCGGGCGACAACCTGAACGCCCGATATTCGCCGCTGCTCGACGAGGGCTTCATCGCCGGTTACCAGGGCGTGCTGGACGACGGCGTCAAGCTGGGGCTGATCCGCCAGACGTTTGACGTGAAGGCCTGGTTCCAGCCCGCCTTCGTGCAGCAGGCCGTCAAGGACCTCAAGCTCGACAAGCAGTGGCGCGAGACCGATGCCGCCGGCAAGGCCAAGGGGGCTGCATGAGCATCACCACCAATGTGGCCGCCTCCGCTTCCACCCAAGCGCCCAACATCGTCTTTATCCTGGCCGACGACCTGGGCTGGGCCGACCTGAGCGTGTACGGCCAGGCCGACTTCACCACGCCGCACCTGGATGCGCTGGCGGGCGAGGGCGTGCGCTTTACCCAGGCCTATGCCAACTCGGCTGTGTGCTCGGCCACGCGGTTTGCGCTGATCACCGGGCGCTACCAGTACCGGCTGCGCGGCGGGCTGGAGGAACCCCTGGTGCGCAAGGCCCATGTGCACGGCCTGCCGCCGGAGCACCCCACGCTGCCATCGTTGCTGCGCGATGCAGGCTATGACACGGCGCTGATTGGCAAGTGGCACCTGGGCAGTCTGCCCACGTTCGGCCCGCTCAAGAGTGGCTACGACCGCTTCTTTGGCAACTATGGCGGTGCCATCGACTACTTCACGCACAAGCCCGGCGTGGGCGATGCCGTGGCGCGCGATTTGTACGAAGGCGAGGTGCCGGTGGAGCGCGTGGGCTACTACACCCAGCTGCTGGCCGATGAGGCCACGCGCTGGATCGGCGAGCGCAGCGCGGCCAAGCCGTTCTTTCTGTCGCTGCACTTCACCGCGCCCCACTGGCCCTGGGTGGGGCCGGAGGACGAAGAAATATCGCTGGGCCTGAAAGACCTCTTTCACTACGACGGCGGCAACCTGGCCACCTATGCGCGCATGGTGCGTTCGCTCGACAAGGCGGTGGGCCAGGTGCTCGATGCTCTCAAGGCACAAGGCCTGGCCGACAACACCATCGTCGTCTTCACCAGCGACAACGGCGGCGAGCGCTTTTCCAAGACGTGGCCCTTCACCGGCCAGAAGACCGAGTTGCTCGAAGGCGGGATCCGCGTGCCCACGCTGCTGCGCTGGCCTGCGCGCATTGCACCGCAGGTGAGCGACCAGGTCACCGCCACCATGGACTGGCTGCCCACGCTGCTGGCAGCTGCGGGCGTGGCGCCCCATGCCGACTACCCGCCCGACGGCGAGAGCATCCTGCCCGTGCTGGAGGGCCATGCGCCTGCGCACCCGCGCACGCTGTTCTGGCGTTACAAGTCGCAGTGCCAGCGCGCCGTGCGCGAGGGCCGCTTCAAGTACCTGCGCATCAACGACAACGAGTTTTTGTTCGACGTGGAAGACGACACGCTGGAGCGCGCCAACCTGCGCCACAAGCACCCCGAAGTGTTTGAACGCCTGCGCGCGGCGTGGGAGCAGTGGAATGCGCAGTTCCTGCCCATCACCGACGAGGTCATCACCCACGGGCTGTCGCCCGACATCCAGGCCGACCGCTATGTGCCCGACCTGTCCCAGCGGGGCATGTAAGGCCCGTACGGGCAAAAAACCAAAGAAAAGTGACTGATGCGCTAGTGGAATGTGCGCTTGATGCTATTAAAAACATAGTATTTACAGGCCCCTGCGCTACGGGCTGTCTGGCTACGGAACGCATGGGGCCGTCGCCAACACGGTCCCCGCGCGGTGGCAGTCACATCGACATTGTGAGACCGGCTTTTCATCCATGAACTTTCAGCAACTGCGCTCTGTGCGCGAAACCGTGCGGCGGGGCTTCAACCTGACCGAAGTGGCACACATCCTGCACACCTCGCAGCCCGGGGTGAGCCGCCAGATCCGCGAGCTGGAGGAAGAGCTGGGCGTGGAGATTTTTGTGCGGGCGGGCAAGCGCCTCACGGGCCTGACCCCGCCTGGCGAAGTGCTGTTGCCGACGGTGGAGCGCCTGCTGCTGGAGGCCGACAACCTCAGGCGTGCCGGCCAGGACTTCAGCGACAGCGCGCAGGGGCGCCTGTCGGTGGCGGCCACGCACTCGCAGGCGCGTTATGCGCTGCCCCAGGTGGTGCGCGACTTTCGGGCGTTGTTCCCGCAGGTGTCGCTGCACCTGCACCAGGGCTCGCCCCGCCAGGTGGCAGAGATGCTGTTGTCCGGCGAGGCCGACATCGGCGTGGCCACCGAGGCGCTGGCCGGCTACGACGCCCTGGTCACCCTGCCGTGCTACCGCTGGACGCACAGCATCGTGGTGCCCCCGGGCCACCGCCTGCTCGATCTGCCCGGCCCCGTAACGCTGGAGCAGCTGGCGCAATACCCCATCATCACCTACGAGCTGGGCTACACCGGCCGTGCGCACATCGACGAGGCCTTTGCGCGCGAAGGCATTGCGCCCGACATCGTGCTCACCGCCATGGACGCTGACGTGATCAAGACCTATGTGGAGCTGGACATGGGCGTGGGCATCGTCGCGTCCATCGCGGTCGATGAAGAGCGCGACCGCCACCTGCGGCTCATCGACGCGGGCCATCTGTTCGAGGTCAACCTCACCCGGCTAGGTCTGCGGCGAGGTGCCTGGCTGCGCGGGTATGCCTACCGGTTCATTGAAAGCTTTGTGCCGACGCTCACGCGCGAAGCGGTCGAAAAAGCGGTGCAGCAAGGCGGCGATGGCGTGCTGGATGACGCCGACGGGCGCAGGCTGGAATGACGCCGGCGACGCCGTCGGTTTCTTGTTCTCCTCAGGCCCGCCCCCGGACATCCCCCGTTCAGGGCAATGACTTCACGCCCTCAAACGCCGCGTTCAGCGCCGCCTCGGCGGCCAGCAGGCGCTGCCGGGCTTCACCCGACCAGGCGCGGTCCTTGGCCAGCGTGTCCTTGGCAGCGGCCACCATGCGCGCGACCTCCTGGGGCTGGGGGCCGCCTGTGCCGGTGCGGGTCTGCACCATCTCGGCGGGGGACAGGGCGCGGCGGAATTCCTTCTCCGTGAGCGGCAGGCGCTGGTCCTTGGTGTCGTACTTTTTGCCCGCTTCGCGGTAGATGCGCACGGCTTCGGCGTACGGAAAGTCCTTGGGCCGGATGTTGCGTTCCTTGGCATACACCACCACGTCCGACGCAAAGTGGTGGCCCACCCGGAACGGAATGGCATGGGTGCGCTGCAGGGTTTCGGCCAGCTCCATCGACGTGGTCCATTCGGATTCCAGTTCGTCCAGCGCGCGGGCCGGGTCGATGCGCAGCGAGTCCAGCACATCGGCCAACTGCTGCAGCATCTCCACGCCCTGGACAAAAGTCTTGGCGCTACCGGGGCTCCAGGTGTTCTTGTAGTCGATCATGCCGGGCGTGACGTTATGGGCGCGCCACAGCGATGCCTGGGCCGACGCCACCACATCGCTGGCCTTGGCGCGGGTGTTCTGGATGATGCCCGGGTTCGCCTTTTGCGGCATGGCGCTGCTGGTGTACGTCTTGCCGCTGGCCAGCAGCAGCCATGGCCGAGTCTGGTGGTACTGAGTGTGCACATCCTGCATGAAAGCGCCCACGCGGATGGCGGTGGAGCTGGCGATGGACGTGGCCTCGATCGGGATGTCGTACGTGCTGATCTGTCCGGCATCCAGCGAGTTGACGATGAGGCCGTCAAACCCCAGCAGTTGCGCCAGGCGCTCCCGGTTGATGCCCCAGCTGGAGTTGGCCAGCACCGCCGTGCCCATGGGGCTGAGGTTGATGCGGGCATAGGCTTCGCGGATGCGTGCCGAGTCGCGGGCGAACGAATCGGCAAACGCCATGAGGTAGTGCCCATAGCTGATGGGCATGGCCTGCACGCCATTGGTGTAGGCGGGCACATAGGTGGCGGTGTGCGCCTGTGCGATGGTGATGAGCCGTGCGCGCACCTGGTCCAGCGCATCGGCAAAGTCCAGCATCTCGAGCCGCAACTGCGCGGCGTTCAGGGTGGAGTGGATGTCCTGGCGACTGCGCCCGGTGTGGATCAGCGTGGCCTCGGGGCCCACGGCGTCCGTGATGATCTTCTCGACCTGCAGCACATCGGTGGGGCGCTTGCCGCCCGGGGCCGTCGCCTGCGTGATCGACAACTCCACGCCCCTCGCAATGCGGCCCGCCTGGGCTTTGGGGATGATGCCTTGCTCCACGTTGACCACGGTCGATGCCATGTTGATGCGGCCAAACCAGTAGAAGGTGTCCTGCGACTTGGACAAGGCGCTGGTGGCGTCCCCCTTGACCAGCCCCTGGATCTTGGCGACCTGTGCCTGGCATTCGGCGGTGGTCTTGCAGGCGGTGTCCAGGGTGTCTGCGGCCTGTGCCTGGCCCATGGCCAGGAGGGCGCCCACGACCGGAGCGAGCAGGAAGTGGGTGGGGCGCAAGGTGATCGTGCGCAGGGGCTGGCGCTGAGGTGATGGCATGGTGGTTTGTCTCCTGAGATCTCTCGCATTCAGCGGCGGGCTGGTGCGGGAATAAGATTCGTTAATTGAATGCATCTGGCGTGGGTTTGCCCCTTGCCAGCGCGCGATCGTTCCATAGCAGGCTCCGCAAGGCCAATGCTTCTTTTTCAAGTGAATTCAATTTTTGAATAAGCCATGCCGGATTTGACGCCTTCCGTCCTGTTCAACCGCATCCTGGGGCGGGTGCGCCTCAAGCACCTGCAGCTGGCCATTGCGATCGCCGACCTGCAAAGCCTGCACCGGGCGGCTTCTTCCATTGGCCTGAGCCAGCCCGCCGCGACCCATGCGCTGGTCGAGCTGGAAAGCTCTCTGGGAGGCCCTCTGTTCGAGCGGCACTCCAAGGGCATGCGCTTGACCCGCCTGGGAGAGGCGGTCCTGCCGCTGTTGCGCGCATCGCTGGTTCCGCTCCAGGCCGCCGCTGGCAATGCTGCGCTGATGCAGCAGGGCGCAGCGTCCGCGCTGATCCGCATTGGCAGCATTGCGGCGGGCATCAACGGCCTGCTCACGGTGGCCATCCCGACCTACGTTGCCGCACACCCGGATGCGGCCATCGATGTCCACGAGGTCACGATCGACAATTTGCTGGAGAGCATCCATGAGGGGACGCTGGACCTGGCCATCTGCCGCGAACCGACCCCGCTGCCGCAAGGGTTCGCGTTTTGCGCCGCGCTGCAGGATGGGTTTGTGGTGGCCTGTCGCCCGGAGCATCCTCTGACCCGGCAGGCCACCGTCACCGCCGCAGAGCTGCTGGCGCAGCGCTGGCTGGCCCCACCCCTGACCGGGCTGGGACCCCAGCAGGTGGAGAGCCTCTTCGATGAACTGGGTGGTGTGCCTGAGCTGTGCCGCGTGTCGAGCCGTTCGACCGAGATTGCATACGCCATGCTGGCCGACAGCGACATGCTGATGTGCGCGCCCGCCAGCCTGCTGCGGCCGCTGGTTCAGCGTGGGGAGCTGGCGGTGTTGCCGTGGAAGTCACAGGCGGTAGGGCCGTTGGGCGTTTTGGTCAAGGCAGATGTGCTGGCGCACCAGAGCCACCCGTGTCACAGCTTCATCGAGTATGTGCTGGCCGTTGGGGCAGGGCTGGGTCGCTGACCGCCATCAGCCAAGCGCTGCGACGGCGCTCCCAGCGTTTTGTCAGCCGCCCTGGTCGCCTGCATCGCCCTGAGCAGGGCCCAGCGCTTGTATCAGCATTTCCACCAGCGCGCGCAGCCGGGGCACCCGGCGCAGGTCCCGGTGGTAACCCAGCCACACATCGCGCCCTGGCGGCGCTGGGGCGACCTCCACCCTTTGCAGGCCGGGGTGCGAATCACCCAACGGGCAAGGCAATACGGCCAGGCCCGCTCCCGATGCGCAGGCCACGGCCTGCACGTGCCGGTTGTTGCTGCGAAACGCGATGCGCGCCGCAGGAAAGGCCTCGCGCAGCCAGGCCGCGTCCGGCATCTCGCTGAAGCCCAGGTCCATGGTGATGAGGCGAACGTCCGCATCGTCCGTGGGCATGTCTGCGCCCCGCTGCATGTACAGCGCGTAGGGCACATGCATCAGCCGCCGCTGTATGACGTCGGGCTCGTCAAAAGGAACGATGCGCGCCACCAGGTCCGCCTCGCGGCGCGCCAGGCTGAAGAGGCGCGCATCGGTCAGGAGTTCGATGCTGACGCGGGGGTGGTGGTTGGTGAACGCGGCGCACAGCGGCGCCAGCACATGCAGTCCAAACCAGTCAGAGGTCGATACCCGCAGCGCGCCTTCCAGCTGTTGGTCTGCGCCGTCCAGTTGGCGGGAGAACGACAGCGCCTGCGCTTCCATGCCCTCGGCGTGGCGCAGCACGGCGGCTCCTTCATCGGTCAAGACGAAGCCCTCGGAGGTCCGCTGGAACAGGGTGTGGCCCAGAGAAAGCTCCAGCGCCTTCAGCCTGCGGCCCATGGTGGGCTGGCTTTGTTTGAGGGCGCGGCCTGCCGCACCCAGCGTGCCGTGCCGGGCAATGGCCAAGAACACCTGTACGTCATCCCAGTTCATCGGCTGCATCATACAAAAGTGAATGACAAGGTTTCAATCTTGTGGCTTTTCATTCAAAAGCGAAAGGTGAAAACTGGCGGCACTGTTCAACCCCGCGAAGGAAAACGCCATGTCCACCTCTCCCGTCCCCACCATGCAGGCCCTGGTGCTCGCATCCCCCCACGGCGCACTGACCCCCACCTTGCTGCCCCGGCCCCAGCCCGCGGCGGGCCAAGTGCTGGTCCGCATCCACGCCAGCGGCGTGAACCCGCTGGACACCAAGATCCGCGCGGGCGCCGCCGAGCACGCCCAGCAGCCGCTGCCCGCCGTCTTGGGCATGGACCTCGCCGGCGTGGTGGAGGCGGTGGGGCAGGGCGTCTCTCGCTTCCAGGTGGGGGATGTGGTGTATGGCTTTACCGGCGGCATTGGCGGGCTGCAAGGCAGCCTGGCGCAATACGCGGCGGTGGATGCCCGGCTGTTGGCCCACAAGCCAGGTCGGCTGACCATGCGCCAGGCAGCGGCCTTGCCGCTGGTCTTCATCACCGCCTGGGAAGGACTGGTGGACCGTGCCAACGTGCGCAGCGGGCACAAGGTGCTGGTGCATGGCGGCGCCGGGGGCGTGGGCCATGTGGCGGTGCAGCTGGCCCGCGCGCGGGGTGCCGAAGTGTTCGCCACGGGCACGGCGGCGCAGGCCGGTTACATCCGGTCCCTGGGCGCCACGCCGATTGACCATGAAACGACTTCGGTCGAGGCCTATGTCCACGCGTTCACCGACGGCCAGGGCTTCGATATCGTTTACGACACCGTGGGTGGGCCAGTGCTGGATGCGTCGTTTGTGGCGGTCCGCCGCTACTCGGGCCACGTGGTGACTTCGCTGGGCTGGGGCACCCACAAGCTGGCGCCGCTGTCGTTCCGGGGTGCTACTTTCTCTGGGGTGTTCACGCTGCTTCCCATCCTCACGGGGGAGTTCCGTGAACACCACGGCGAGATCATGGAGCAGGCCACCTTGCTCGCGGAAGCGGGGCAACTAGAGCCATTGCTCGACCCGACCAGCTTCACGCTGGACACGGCCGAAGCGGCGCACGCCCTGGTCGCCAGCGGCCGCGCCCGTGGCAAGGTGGTGGTGAGCGTGCTGCCATGAGCCAGCCGGGTCAACCTTTGGCAGCAAGCGCCAGCGGGCCAGCCAGCAGGGACGACGCAGCAGGCCTGCGGCATGGTGCGATGGCCCCCACGCACGAGCACCTGCGCCACGTGGCGGATGCGCTGATCGCGGCCACCAACGCATTTGCAGTGGAGCGGGTGCTCGGCCTTTTTGCGCACGATGCCGTGATCGACGACCCCTCCACGGGCCACCGTTTTGATGGCCATGCTGGAATACGCCGCTATGTCGAACAGTACTTCGTCCGCTACCAGACGGTGACCCGGTTCCTGTCGATGCAACGCCTGGGGCCGCAGCGCGCGATGGTGCGGGTGGACTTCACCGGGGATTTTGGTCACGAGATCGGCAACCTCGATATCACCCTGAACGCCCAGGGCCTGATCGCCCGGCTGGATGCCGACCTGGAATGAGCGGTGTGAATGGCTTGGCTGCGCGACGGCCCTCAGGGCTGGCGTGCGGCACCAGGCTGTACAAGGCCTCGCGGGGCTGTGTGGATGCGGGATTTGATCAAAAACAGCCTGAGGCGCTAGTGAATCATGCGGTAATTGCTATCAAAAAGAGAGCTAATTGATCCGACTCAACGCGGCAAGCACCCCGCAAACCCCCTGGGCCCTGCTGCTGAAACATCCGCCAGCGCCACGGCCTCCAGCCGGTCGTTCTGCCCCGGTATCTTGGTCAGCCGCTGGCCGTTCTGCCAGCGCCACTGGGTGCCGTCAAAACTGTAGATGAAGGTGTGCGTGCGGTTGGACAGCAGGTGTGCGGGGGTGAGGGTGATGGCCTGGGCAGCGGCTTGCGTCGGTGCATGGGCCTGGGCCTCGTTGTCCTTGATGACGAGCTTGCCTACGTAGGGTGTCACGGTGGATTCGGTGCGAGTGACTTCGGGCTGGACCAGGGCGGGGCTGTAGCCGGTCAGGGTCCAGTCGCCCGCGGCGCCGGGCAGTACATGGGGTTGCCGTGCGGCCAGGAACTGGGTGCACGCGGTGGTGATGGCATCGAAGCTGGTGGTGGCGGGGCCGGTGGCTTCGGGCTTGCTGCAGCCTGCCAGGCCCACCACCATGGCGGCAGCGGCTGCCAGGTGGAGGGGGGCGCAGGAGCGGAGAGTGGGCTGGGTCATCAGGCGTGAGGCGGGGGGTCGTCGAGAAGTTCGGCCGCACGGCCAGGCGGCTGCGGGGCTGGCTGCATTGTGGGCGGCTGGTTGCGGTGGGTCTTGACGGACATCAAGGCGCGTGGGCTTTCACGGCAATGTGGTGGGCAGGGCCAGCGTGCCTTCGTCACCCCGGTACCAGCGCAGCAGAGCGCTGGGTGCGTGGAGCGGCGTGCCGTCCAGGGCTGCCAGCACGGCGGCGTTGAGTTCGTGGGCGCTGGCGGGCAAGGGCTGGTCGCGGTAGGCCAGGGCGGTACCTGCCATCAGCGCTTCGGCGTCCACCAGCAGGCGCAGGTTTTGCGGGATGGTGGGCGATTGCTCTGCACAGTGCGCAGCCGACAAGGAATGCGCCTTGCGGCAGGCGGCAGGGCGCACGCTGTAGATGGCACACCGATCATTGACGAGAAAGCTGCAGGGCTGGCGCGTGCTGCCCGCGCTTGCCGCCGCCACATGCTGCTGCAGGCGCAGCGTGGTTGTGGCCTGGTCCGCGTCGGGCAGCGTGTGCAGGTGCTGGGCGATGCGCAGCACCTCGGGCTCCGTCGCCTCCACGCGCAGGTGGCAGCAGTGCGCGCAGCCCGCCTGGCACGCTGGCTGTGGGCCGGTGGCGCGGGCTTGTTCTGCCACGGTATCCAGGCCCTTGTGCAGTTGGGCGATGAAATCGACAGCGGCCTGAGCAGCGGGCTTGGTGGCCTCTGCGGCCTGGGTGGCGGCAATGGCGTCGGTGCCATGGGCTGCTGCGCCCTGCATGGCGTGGGCCTGCACCGCCCGCAAGGCCCGCCCGGCTGCGCTGCGCACGCGGGCGATGGACTGCAGGAAGGCCGCTTGCTCTGCCTCGGTCAGTGCTGGGTTGGGCTGGCTGGTCATGGGGATGTGGGGAGCGTGCTGGAGGGGGCAGGCGCATTGGGTGCCAACGGCAGCCACACGCTGGCCGCCAAGCCTGAACCGTCCGCTGTGTCGTTGGCGGCCGTCAGCTCCAGCCGTCCTTCCATCAGCTGCACATACCGTGCCACGATGGCCAGGCCCAGCCCTGCACCCTGGCCCAGGCGCTGGCCCTGGTCGCCCTGCGCCCAGCGCTGTTGCAGCTGCTGCGCCAGCGCGGCGTCCACGCCGGGGCCGTTGTCGGTCACGCGCAGCACACCAAAGCCGGGCTCGGTGTGCAGCGCCACGGTGATACGGGGCGGCGTGCCGCGCCCGTAGCGCAGTGCGTTGTCCAGCAGGTTGTTCAGGATGCCTTCGACCAGCGCTGTGTTGCCCCGCACCACCACGGCCTGGTCTAGCCCCTCGGCGCCCAGGTCCACCCCCAGGGCATCGGCGCGTGGCAGGTAGCGCAACAGCACGTCGCGCACCAGCGTGTGCAAGGCCAAGGGCTGCAACGCCAGCGCGATGCCACCCTCGGCCGCACGGGCCAGGGCCAGCAGCTGGTCCACGGTGCGGCTGGCGCGCTGTTCGGCTTGGGCGATGCCCTCGATTTCGCTGCGCCAGACGGCCGGGTCGTTGTGGGCCAGCGCGTGGGCGGCCTGGGCGCGGATGCCTGCGAGCGGAGTGCGCAGCTCGTGCGCCACGTTGCCCGCAAATTCGCGCTGCGCATGCAGGCTTTGCTGCACCCGCGCCAGCAAGCCGTCCAGGGCCACGCCCAGGCGTTGCACGTCGCTGGTGCTTGCCTGTTGCGTCAGCGCGGGCGGCAGAGGTTGCAGGTCGGCAGCGTCGCGCTGGTCCATGGCGTCCTGCAGTGCCCCCAGCGGATGCAGGTCGCGCTCTATGCCGCGCAGCAGCCACGACCCCAGCACCACCAGCAGCCACAGCTGGGCCAGGCCCGAGTACACCAGCAGCCTGCGCAGCAGCTGCGTGCGCTCGGCGGTGGTCTGCGCCATGACGACGGTGAAAGAGGGCGGCCCCGCAATCTGCAAGGTGGCGCGCCGCAGCTCGCGCCCGTCTTGCGAAAGCTGCGAAAAGGCGTGGCTGCTGCCCGCCGCCACCACGCCCGGCGCCAAGTGGGGGTCGCCTGCGATGAAGCTGCCATCGGGCGCGTACACCGCAAACCATACGGTTTCGCTCTGGTCAAAACGCAGCAGACCCACCTCGCGCGGCGTGAGGTCCAGCCGCAAAGGGTCGCGCGCAGGATCTGTCGGCTGGCCGCCGCGCACATGGGCGGCCACGGCGTGTGCGTCATCGAGCAACGCACGGTCAAATGCCTCGGCCACAAAGTGGTTGCCCACGCCCAGCACCACCGTGCTGCCCAGCCCCCAGATCAGCACCAGTGACAGCAGCACGCGCCGGCCGATGCGCTGGCGCAGGTCGGGCGGCTGCTGGTGCAGCGGTGCGGGGCCGGGTTCAGGACTGGCCAACGTCATCCTCTAGCACGTAACCCAGCCCACGCAGCGTGCGGATCGCCGCGCCGCTGCCGGCAATCTTGCGCCGCAGGCGGGAGAACGAGGCCTCCAGCGCGTTTTCGCCCACCACCTCACTGCCGTCCGACAGGCGCGAGGACAAGTCGCCCTTGCTCAGCACACGGCCGGGCGGGGTCATCAGCTCCCACAGCAAATCGAACTCGCGCGCGGGCAGCTCCAGCGGTTGCCCGGCCACGCTGACGCGGCGCGCCTGGCGGTCCAGCACCAGCTGGCCCACGGTGACGATGTCGGCGGTGCCGCTGGCGCGCCGCAGCAGCGCGCGCAGGCGCGCTTCCACCTCTTTGAGTTCATAGGGCTTGCCCAGATAGTCGTCGGCGCCGGCGTCCAGCCCGGCAATGCGCTCCTCGGTGCTGTCGCGGGCACTGAGCACCAGCACGGGGGTGCGGTCGCCGCGCGCACGGGCGCTGCGCAGGGCGGTGAGGCCGCTGCCCAGGCCGCTGCGCGCGTGGGCAGCGTGGGGCAGGTTCAGGTCCAGCAGCACAGCGTCGAAAGCCTGTACGGCCCACCAGTGCTGGGCTTCTTCGACGGTATGGGCCAGCTCGACACGGTGGCCCGCGTTTTCGAGGCCCTGGGCCATGGTGCGGCTGAGCACCGGGTCGTCTTCCACCAGGAGGAGGCGCATGGGGGTCGGGGTTCTACGTGAAATTACGCATGGCCAAGATCAGCCTGCGATCAGGTTCGATGGAGATAGTCTGCCCGTCAGCATACCCCAGCCCTGCGCGCCGTTTGCACCGCCGGATGGGGTCGTCCAGCCTATCAGGAGACAACCTTTACATGATCAACCGCAATCTACTCAGAGGCTTTGCCCTCATGGCTTTGGCGCTGGGCTTTGGCCTGCCGTCCATGAGCTATTCGCTGGGGACGCTCGGCCGCGCAGGGCCGGGCATGTTCCCGTTCATCGTCAGCTGCATGCTGTTTGTGATCGGGGTCATCACCGTGGTGCGCGCGCGCCTGGTGGCGCCGGTGCCCATGGACTTCCAGGTGCGCAACATCGCCATCATTCTGGGCAGCCTGTGTGGCTTTGCGGCGCTGTCGCACTTTGTGAACATGATCGCGGGCATCGTGTTTCTGGTGTTCTGCTCGGGGTTTGCGGGTACGTCGTACTCGTGGAAGCGCAACCTGAAGATCGCTGCGGTGCTGGTCGGCATCGCGTTTGCATTCCAAAAGCTGCTGGGCGTGAGCCTGCCGCTGTACTGAGGTCGCCGCCATGGAAGTCTTGAACAACCTCGCGTTTGGCTTCAGCCACGCGCTGACGCTGCAGAACCTGATGTTCTGCGCCCTGGGCTGCACGGTGGGCACCCTGGTGGGCTTGCTGCCGGGCCTGGGCCCGCTGGCCACCATCAGCCTGCTGCTGCCGCTGACCTATTCCATCGACACCACCGGCGCACTCATCATGCTGGCCGGTATTTACTACGGTGCGCAATACGGCGACAGCGTGAGCGCCATCACCATGAAGATCCCGCATGCGAGCAGTATCGTGGCGTGTATCGACGGGTATGCGATGACGCTGAAAGGGAAAACGGGGCTGGCCCTGTTCACCGCCGGGTTCTCCAGCTTCATCGGGGGCACGGTGGCCATTGTGGTGCTGGCGTTCCTGGCGCCCAGCCTGGGCGAGGTGGCCTTTCTGTTCGGCCCTGCCGACTACTGCGCGCTGATGCTGGTGGGCTTTGTGTGCGTGAGCTTCGTGACCACGGGCAGCCTGCTCAATGGCCTGGCCATGTGCATGGTGGGCGTGCTGCTGGGCTCCATCGGTACCGACGTGAACAGCGGCCTGGCCCGCTTCACCTGGGACGCTCCGTTCCTGGCTGACGGCGTGGGCATTGTGAGCATTGCGCTGGGCTGCTTCGGCATTGCCGAGATCGCCAAGAACCTGGACTCGCGTGAAGAGCGCTCGCCCTTCAACGGCAAGATCAAGCTCATGCCCACCTGGCCCGAGTTCAAGCGCATCATCCCCAGCGCGCTGCGTGGCAGCGTTGTGGGCTCCATCCTGGGCATCCTGCCCGGCGGCGGCCCCGTGATCGCCCAGTTTGCGGCCTATGCGCTGGACAAGAAGGTCAGCAAGTACCGCCACGAAATCGGCACCGGCTGCATCGAAGGCGTGGCCGGCCAGGCTGCAGCGGACGAAGCGGCTGCACGCACCAGCTTCATCCCGCTGATGAGCATCGGTATCCCCGAGAACGCCGTGATGGCGCTGATGATGGCTGCGTTCATCATCAAGGGCATCCAGCCCGGCCCCAACATGATTGCCGGCCACCCCGAACTCTTCTGGGGTCTGGTCGCCAGCATGTGGATCGGCAACTGCTTCCTGCTGGTGCTCAACGTGCCGCTGGTGCGCTACTGGCTGTCGGTGTTCAAGATTCCGTACAACGTGTTGTTCCCTGCGATTCTGTTCTTCTGCTGCATTGGCACCTACAGCATCAACAACAACCTGGACGACGTCTTCATCACCGTGGCGTTTGGTGCGCTGGGCTACCTGTTCATGCGGCTGGAGATGGACCCCTCGCCGCTGATGCTGGGCTTCATCCTTGGCCCCATGCTCGAAGAGAACTTCCGCCGCTCCATGCTGCTGTCGCGCGGCAGCTTTGAGGTGTTCATCAACCGTCCCATCAGCGGCACGCTGATCAGCCTGATCGCCGCATTCGTCTTGTGGCAAACGGTGGCGTTTTTCCGCCAGCGTGGCAAGGCCAAGGAGCTGGTGGTGACGGAGCCCGTTGCATCCTGAAGATTGACTCTCTGTGTGCCGCTTTGGCGGCCTTTGCAAGGCCGGTCCCCAACAGGTGACCGGCCTTTTTTTTGTGGGTGAGAGGCTGAGAGTTTTTCGCCAGTGCCCGAAAGGTGCGCCATAACACCGCTGATCGAGGCGCAAGGCACAGCCATAGCTCGGGCTATGGCGCGCATTTGCAACGACGAGCAGCGGTGTTATGGCGTGCAAGGCGGGCATGGGCAAAAGACTCTCAGCCTCTTAGCCTCTCAGTCCACCTGCCACCATGCAGGCAGCAGCGCACGCACCTGGGCCTGCGCAAACCGGTCGTCCATCAGGTGCACCACGCCCTCGTCGCTGGGCGTGCGGATCACGCGGCCAGCGGCCTGCACCACCTTTTGCAGACCGGGGTAGAGGTAGGTGTAGTCATAGCCCGCGCCAAACAGTGCCTGCATGCGCTCGCGGATCTGCTCGTTGACGGGGTTGACCTGCGGCAGGCCCAGCGTGGCAACGAACGCGCCAATCAGCCGCTGGCCCGGCAGGTCGATGCCCTCGGCAAACGCGCCGCCCAGCACGGCAAAGGCAATGCCCTGGCTGGTGTCGGTGAAGCGGGCCAGAAACTCGCGCTGCTCGCCTTCGAGCATGCGGCGCGACTGGCACCAGTGCGGCACATCGGGGTGCTGCTGCGCAAACAGCGCGGCGGCCTGCTGCAGGTAGTCATAGCTGCTGAAAAACGCCAGGTAGTTGCCGGGCCGCTCGCGAAACTGCTGCGCCATCAGCGCCGCAATCGGCGCCAGCGATGCCGCGCGGTGCGTGTAGCGTGTGGAGATGTGGCGCGCCACCTGCACCTGCAGCTGGTGCGCAGCAAAGGGCGATTCCACATCCACCCACACATGGTCGTCGGGCAGGCCCAGCAGGTCGGTGTAGTAGCGCGCGGGCTGCAGCGTGGCCGAGAACAATGTGCTGGTGTGTACAGCGGCGAGGCGGGGTTGCAAGAAGGGCGCGGGCACCACGTTGCGGATGCAGATTACGGACTCGCCGGGTTTTGGGGACCGCTGGTGGTGGCTTGACGAAGCCTGGGTGATGTCCACCATCGAATGCGCATCGAGCAGGTCGGCCATGCGTTGCAGGTGCAGGGCATCGAAGTAGAACGTTTGCAGCGCGCCGTCAGGCTCCGTGGGGTGGTCGGTGAAATGCTCGGTGAGCGTGGTGGTGCACTGCTGCAGCGCGGCCAGCAGCTTGTCGGGGAAGGTTTCGAGCACCGTGTACGGGGCCGGGTGCGCCTTGTCCAGCACCACCCAGGCGCGGCGCGCCTTGTCCAGTGCCTTCTTCACCGGCGCGTGCTGCGCAGCGGTGGGGCTGCTGCGGGCCTGGGCCAAGGCGGCGGGGTGCAGCTCGGCGGTGAACATCTTGCGGCCGCGCTCCACCAGGTTGTGGGCCTCGTCCACCAGCAGCGCCGTGCGCCACTGGTTGGCCTGGGCCAGGCCGTGCAGCAGCCCGCCCAGGTCAAAATAGTAGTTGTAGTCGCCCACCACCACATCGGCCCAGCGGGCCAGTTCCTGGCTCAGGTAGTAGGGGCAGACGTCATGCTGCAGGGCTACGTCGCGCACACGGGCTTGTTGCAGGACGGGCGCGGGGTTGCCTGCGCTGGCGGGGGCCACGGCGGCAGCGCGGGCGGCAGGCAGCCGGTCGTAAAAGCCCCGGGCCAGCGGGCAGGATTCGCCGTGGCAGGCCTTGTCTGGGTGTTCGCACGCCTTGTCGCGCGCCACCAGCTCCAGCACACGCAGGGGCAGCGCCGGTGCGCTGTCGGCCAGGCGCGCCAGCGCATCCAGCGCCATCTGCCGCCCCGAGGTTTTGGCGGCCAGAAAGAACACCTTGTCGATGCGCTGCGCAGGCGCAGCCTTGAGCAGCGGGAACAGCGTGCCCATGGTCTTGCCAATGCCCGTGGGCGCCTGGGCCAGCAGGCAGCGGCCCGCCACTGCCGTCTTGTACACGGCCTCGGCCAGCGGGCGCTGGCCGGTGCGAAAGTCGCCAAACGGAAATGCCAAGGTGGTCAGCGCCGCATCGCGTGCCACGCGGTGGGCCACCTGCTGTTCGGCCCAGGCAATGAAGCGCTGGCACTGGGCCTCGAAGTGCTGGCGCAGGTCGTCGGCGTTGCAGCGTTCGGTGAACACCGTCTCCTGCTGCGTGCCCACGTCCAGGTAGACGAGTGCCACGTCGATGTGCGCCAGTTGCTCCTGCTCGCACAGCAGCCAGCCATACACCTTGGCCTGCGCCCAGTGCAGGTGGCGGTGCGATGCGGGTTGGCGGTCCAGTCGCCCTTTGAAGGTCTTGACCTCGTCGATGCGCTGCTGCGCGGGGTCGTAGCCATCGGCCCGGCCGCGCACGCGCAGGGTTTGGTAACTGCCGCTCAGTGCCACCTCGGCGCGGTAGCCTGCACCCCGGCGCGACGCTGCCACCGCATGGCCCGCCATGCCTTCCAGCGCGGTGGGCGCAGGCGTAAAGCGCAGGTCCAGGTCGCCTTGCTTGGCGGTGAACTCGCACAGCTCGCGCACCGCCACGGTGTAGGTCATGGCGGGGTGGTCGGGGTGTCAGTGGCGGGAGGAGCAGGCTCGCCCAAATGGGTCTGAGCCATGTCGTCATCGCTGCGCAGCGGCGTGGCCTTGCACAGCGCCATCCACACAGAAAAGGGCAGGGTGCAGCGGTTGTGCCGCGCGGGGCGCAGCAGCTCAAAGCGCCCGTCATCCACGCTGCCGTGCAATACCCAGATGCCGAAGTGCTCAGGGATCTCGTCGGGCTCGGCTATGCCTGCCGGGAAGACGTAGTAGCACTCCTCGCACAACCACTGATAGGCCTGCCGCTTGGCATCGTGCCGCAGGTCCGACAGCAGGTCGGCCCGGCTCGCCTTCACCTCGTGCACCATGGGCTGCAGGTAGGCGGGCACCGAGGTATTGCGCACCGAGAACAGATCGGGCCGGGCCATGCGCCACACATTGGCAGCGGCGCGGGCAGCCGGGGCGTGGTCATCGTCGGCCCACAGCGGTGCCATGGCGGGCGCGGTATTGGCGGGTGCATCGGCCGTGGCCGCAGGCAGCAGCACATCCCCCATCGGCACGGTGTCGATCACCGCGCGCAGTGACAGTTCGGTCCATACGATGCGCCCCGAAGCCAGCAACTGCGCTGCAAACTTCTGCCCCAGCCGGTCGTGCAGGCTCAGCGCCCGCACGCCACGCTGGCGGGCCTGCGCCAGCGTGCGGATGCCTTCGTCGGTGAGGCGCAGGGTTTCGCAACCATCGGCCGCAATGTGCAGACTGATGAGGCCCGCAGCCAGCAGGTCAATCTCCAGTCCATCCTTGCACGGCCAGCCTGCCGAGCGCCAGATCTGCATCAGGCGGGTGCGGTGAAAGCGGGTGATCGGGATGGCGGGCGGGGAGTCCGAGGTCAAGGAGGGCAGCACCGTCATGACGGGGTGGGTGGGCTGGCGTGGCACTGATTTTAATCACAGTGTCTGGCAGGTGCTGCTTTTTGGATGGGGTAAATGGGTTGTAGAGAGATTTGAGTGGAATTGGGCTCTTCTAGCGAATGCTAGTGACGCCTTGACTCCCCATAGCCGCCTCCAGCACCAGTGCGGGCTGCGGCCCCATGGGGCCTGATCGGTCCAACATCCTGAACCAGCCCAGGTACGAATCAAGGTATTTCGTTGCAACGCCCTTGAAGCGCTGCATCCACCCGCGCAGCCTGCTGACATAGGCATTGACGTTTTGAACATGCCAGGGGCCTCTCACACGCCTACCCCGGCTCACGTTCACCGCCTGGTGCTGCACGCCCAGGGCCCGCGCAGCGCTGGCCAGTGTGACGCTGCCGTCGGTGCATAGGATGGTGTCTGGTGGCAGCAAGGGTTTGAGTGCAGTTTGCACACTCACCGCTTGGTTCGTCTGCAGGATGAGGTTGGCCGTTGCTCCGGCCCGGTCTCGCGCCATCAGCACCGGGGTGTATTCCAAGCCCTTGCAGCCAGCCAGCGCCTTACCGCCGCGTCGGCGAGGACGACGCAGCAAGCCTCTGTGTCCCTTGCAGGAGGCCAGGAAGTAAGACTCATCGGCCTCGGCGATGCCCACAAGCTGGCGTGCCTGCACGCTCTTGGGGCAGGCCAGGAAGCGGTGGCGCCAGCGAAAGGCGGTGCTTTGCGCCACACCCAGGCGCAGGGCCACCTGGTTGAGTGAGAGTCCTTCGCTCAAGACCTGCGCCTGGCCCATCCACTTATCCCGCAGATGCAGGCGTGCCAGCGGTGTTCCAGTCAAGGCGTTGAAGGTGCGCGCGCACTGGCGGCACTTGAAGCGTTGCAGCCCGTTGGCCGAGCCATTCTTGACAAGCTGCGGGCTGCCGCAGTGCGGACAGGTTCGGTGGGCGCTGCCATGTGCTTCTACAACGGCGATGGCTTGACTGTGAT
The DNA here is from genome assembly GCF_002754175.1 of Acidovorax sp. 59. Classification (NCBI taxonomy): domain Bacteria; kingdom Pseudomonadati; phylum Pseudomonadota; class Betaproteobacteria; order Burkholderiales; family Comamonadaceae; genus Acidovorax; species Acidovorax sp. 59. The sequence continues at coordinate 1,608,938 of NZ_PEET01000001.1, forward strand.
CGAGCAGCGCCTGCAGGCAGCTTGCCAGTTGCTGGCGCTGGTGGTGCGTCAGCTGGGGCAGGCTGTGGATCAAGCGCGTCATCTGTTGCTGTCGCATGGCCTTCTCCTGGGGCAGACGCAAGCGCGTCATGCTGGGGAGATGGGGGCGTAGCGCTACGGTTAAAGACTCATCACTAGCATTCGCTAGAAGAGCCTGGAATTGGCATCTTCCGCTCTATAAATATGCGCTCGCAGCTATTGAAATGTGAGCGGCGCAACCGCGCTCGAATAGGATCTTGATGTGGCGCGAGCAAGTGTTGGGGGTACCCTGTGTGCAAGAGATGTGGAGAGAGCCGCAAGTGTTCAAGCGGGGCGCAGGCGGCGCACCCACCACGAAAGCCCCAGGCCTACCACCGAAGCCACACCAGTGACCGCCCAGGTGAAATGCCAGCCGCCCGCCAGGCCCGCCACCCAGGCCACTAGAGGTGGACCCAGGAACTGGCCACAGGCCGAGCATTGCTGCACCCAGCCCATCGTGGTGGACACCGTATGCTCGCTAGGTGCTACCCTTACCGCCAGGGCAAACAAGGTGGCTGGAATCATCCCGCCCACCGCTGAAAACGCCACCACGGCAGCGAAACGAAGGATCGGGCCGTCGCCTGCCAAAGGACTGAATGCCGCCACGGTGGCCAATGCCGTGCCGCCGAAGCCGAGGGACAGCAGACTATGCGTGCGCCAGCCCGCCCGCATCAAGCCGCCGGCCCCCAGATTCCCCACCACATTGGCCGCGCAGGCCAGTGCAGTCAAAGCACCGGCGGCCACGCCGCTGACGCCTGCCTGCACGTAGATGGAAGGCAAAAATCCAATGACGGCCAACCACTGGCAGGAGTACATGCCAAAAGCCACCGCTACCACCCAAGGCCCTTGACTGGCCAGGGTGAGCCGCAACCGCCGCGCCAAAATCACGATCGCTGGTGACGGTGAGTCACTACGCGGCCGCGGCTCGGTGGCACGCTGGGCATCTGGCGAAACTGCCACAGCCAGCCAGAGCCCCGCGCAGCCCGCCAGCACGCCCAGCAGCCCCCACCAGGTCTGCCAATTCCACAGCGCCATGATCACGGGCCCGGCCAAAAGCGCCAACGCAACGCCGGCGGGCATATACGCCCCCCACAACCCCATGAACGTGGGCAGCTTGGCCGTGGGCACCAGCTGCCGCATCAAGCTCGGCGCTGGCAGCACAACACACAGGAAGCCCAAGCCCTCCAGCGCCCGCAACGCGAGCAGCTCAGCGGGATGGCGGGCCCACGCGCCCGCCACGCTGGCGACACACAATACGCCCAGCCCGTGCAGCATGCTGCGCCGCAGGCCAAAGCCATCGGCCAGCGCCCCCACGAGAACGCCCAGCAGCATGCCCGCCAGCTGGACAGCCGACAGCAAGAAGCCCGCCTCGACCAGCGAGACCCCCAACGCATCCCGCAAAACGGCGATGGCGGGTGGAATCTTGCCGATGTGCACGGCGGCCGCAAGTCCCGCCAGAAAGACGGCGATGGGCGCGCGCAGGGGAAAGGAAATCAACGATCGCATTTCTTCTAAGCCTGTATAGGGTAGGGAGCTGATGAGCTGCCACCCCGAACACGATAGCAAACGACCCTGCCTCCGCCCAAGACCACTGTCACCAGTGCGGCGGGGCCTCAACCGAGCAGCCCAAGGCTCACCGTCGCGCCGTCAGGTGGCGCTTGCGTCAACGCCTTCCACGTCGCTCGCATGGCATGCATGCGTTCCTACGTAACAGGTGCGCAAGTGGCGCATTCCTGCTCATACTGCTGCAGGGTGACGACGTAGTCGGTTCCGCCACCTCGCGAGCACTTCCAGTTGTCCTGGCGCGTGGGCCGCTGCCCCCACGGATAAGGCGGGTTTTTTGGCTCATTCAAACTATTGATACCCTAGCAGCGCATCCCACACGCGCATCTGGGCGATCTTGGGCACCGCGCCAAACGCGATGGACGAAGACGCTCCGGAGCCGATCAGCGCGGAGTTTGCGTTGCCGCTGGCGTAGCCCGGCCAGACGGTGCCATCCGCTAAAGTCGCCGTCCCGGTTTGGGCGAAAGTGACCACTGCGCTCATCAAATGTCGGCTCAGTCGCTGCTCTGCAGCGCCCGATCCCACTTTTTGACGGTAGTAGTCAAGCCCATATGTGCCGAACAAGAAGGGCAGCTCTGCACAATGTGGCACGCCCCGCCCCGGGGCTGGCAAGTCATGCATGAAGATTCCATATCGCACGTTTGCGCCTTGCTTCACGAGACTGTCTGCATAACGTACGCAGAAGTTGCGCAGATTCCTGTCACCGTTGATTTCAACCCACAGGTTGCCCGGCGCTGAGGAACGACCATCAGCCAGGGCCGCATCCTGATAGGCGCCGATCACCTGTGCAGCACGACTGGCAGAACCAGAGAGTGGAGCAACGAGTGCTGTGAGCGCTTCCATTGACGAAGGCAGTGGAGCGGTGAGCGGGGCCTGATTCGCTGGATCGATGAGGTCAACAAAAAACGACCCCTCGGTGAGCGTATTCGTGATCAGCACCGGTACGCGCTGGGGCCATGAAACCCGGGTCCAATCTGCGAACACAGTCTTCCCATCCATCACGGGCGACGCCTTGACGCCAAAGCCGGACCGAAAAGTAGAGGGCAGCGGTTGAGCGTTCAGTGCCAATTCGGCTGCGTGCAACGTGGCCGCCGGTATGCCCAACAGCCCCTTGGGTGTGGTCTTTAGGCTCGTGGCCAGCAGCTCGGTGTAGCTGGCCGCGTCTTGAAGGGTGAACCCCGCAGGCGCGGCAATTCCGGCAGAACTGAACAAAACAGCTTTGTGCAGCCACTGGCTCCAGACAGGGTGCTGCGCGATCAATGCCGTGTTGACAGCGCCCGCTGATTGCCCCGCGAGGCACACGTTGCCTGGGTCTCCGCCGAAGCGGGCAATGTTCTCGTGTACCCACCGCAACGCGGCTGCCTGATCCTGCAGGCCCCAGTTCGCAGCAAGTCCGGTTTCAGGATCTGTGAAATCCGGGTGGGCCAAGCTGGACATTGCACCCAAGCGATAGTTGACCGTGACGACAACCAGTCCCTGCTCAGCCAGTCTCTGCCCGTCCATCAGGGGCATGCTGGTAGCGCCCGTGCGCCACGCACCGCCATGGAGCCAGACCACCACTGGAGCCTTGCTCATGTCGCGGGGCGCCCAAACATTGAGAGTGAGACAGTCTTCGCTTTGCGCTTGAGGCTGCGTGTAGATCCAGGTCACATTGGCAGGGAGCGTTTGTAAACTGGCAGGACCAAACACGGTGGCAGGGGTCACCTGGGCCGTGGTGGGCACATAGGGCTTGGGAGATTGGAACCGTAGCGCTCCAACTGGGGGCTGCGCATAGGGCACACCCTTGTATACCGCGATGCCACCCAGCACCGCTGCGCTGAACTTGCCCGAGGTAGTGTCCACCACGGGGTTCTCACCGCCCCCACCGCCACACCCTATCAACGAACCGGCAAGCGCCCCGGAGGAAACCTGCAGAAATATCCTTCGCGTTGTCATCATGTCTCCAGAAATAGTTGATCTAGATATCAGTTGCTGAAAAACTCATGCTAGACAACCCACCTCGTGGTGGCGAGACTCAGTGGTGGAACGCCCTGTTGCGAAAACAGCCCATCCAAGAGGATCTGGGCTGCAGCAACCTATGGCAAGCTGGGAGTTGGACAGCGGACGAGCGCGAACTCCAGGCTCGCGCGTTATTTGCAAAACGACGATGACGGATGGGCCGAATGGATAACGTGTTGCTGGCTGTGGAAGACCTTCTGAGTTTTGTAGAGGTAGCCGACGCAGGAGGCTTCACCGCCGCCAGCAGGCGCACAGGCATACCGAAGTCGCGATTGAGTCGCCGCGTGGCGGCTCTTGAGTCATTCCTTGGGGTTGCCCTACTGCACCGCAATGCAAGGCGGTTTGAATTGACCGATGTAGGGCACAGCATTTTTCTACATGGCCAGGCGGTGCGAGTTGAAACGCAAACTGCCATCGCCGTCGCACGTGAGAGCCTGGAGAGTCCCTGGGGGCAACTACGAGTGGCTTGCCCAGCAGCCATTGCGGCATCACTTGTCGGCCGGATAGCCCTGCAATTCAGTGCCCGCTATCCTCGCGTCACCCTGTCTCTTCAAACCACCGATGGACGTTTACGCCCCTTGGATGACACGGTGGACCTTGTGATTCAGCCGACAACACAGCCGCTGACGGACTCCAGTCTCGTCGCCAGAAGGCTGGCAACGGTTCCCTATGCCTTGTATGCAAATCCAGCGCTCGTTGCGGCTCTCAATACCCCGGAGACACCGTTGGCTCTATCCCGCTGCGCAGCTGTGGGCTGGAGCATTACTTCCTCAGTGGCGCGCTGGACACTGATTGGCCCCGAGAACCAAAGTGCGAACGTCGAACTGGACGTGCGCTTTGTGAGCGACAACCTGCTATTGAACCGGGAAGCGGCGCTTCAGGGGCTAGGGGTTGTGCAGCTTCCTAGGATCATGGCGGCTAGCCATATTGCGAGCGGACAACTGCTTCAGGTAGCGCCCGACTGGGTTCCCCCCGCGATGCACATCTACGCACTTTATCCGTCTCGCCGCCACCTTACGCTAGCGGGCCGCTGCTTTCTGGATATGTTGGAAGAGGGAATGCAAGACGTAGCAAGCCCTCCGGACCATCCGCACTCGGTGTGACTCATTGCTGCCTGCCATGGCGTAGCCTTGGGAGACGCTGCCAGTCTCAGCGATTTTTCGTGGGCTGTTCCTAGGCGTTTTACCCTGCGCAGCATTTGATGATCCCGACGTGGCGTCCATTCACGAGCTTTACGACTGGCCTGGCGAGCGGCTGCACTCTACGCCTACCGCGTCTGCCTAGCGTAAGGGGGCCATGAAGCGAACCAAAACTCGTAGCCAGGCGTCACCTTCAGCGTGATCACGGTGTCATAAAAGTGCTTGATTCGGCAGAAGTCGATGAACTGCTGACTCGCACCCTGCAGTAACCCACTGGGGACTAGTGCGTCACTCCAGCTCCGGACCCAACATGAGTGGCTCAAATCGCATAGGCTGATCCACTCGCAGTTGCGTGGTGAGAGCAAGGGAACAAAGGTCGAGAGCGCTGCGAATCGATACCCTGCGATGTAGTGAAAATCAGGCACCAGTCAGGCCTGCCATCCACGCACAAGAATGGAGCGACAACACCCAGCCTAAATCAGCCCACTACCGCTGAATCCGCTATCGAAGCTCCTAATCACCTCACCACTCCGCAAAACTCCCATCCCGGTGCCGCCACACCGGGTTCCTCCACCGGTGCCCCTCCTGCGCCCGCTCGCGCACATAGTCCTCGTTCACCTCAATGCCTAGCCCCGGCCCGGTGGGGATGGCGACCATGCCGTCCTGGTATGCAAACACCCCGGGGTTGGACACATAGTCCATCAGGTCGTTGGCCTGGTTGTAGTGGATGCCCAGGCTTTGCTCCTGGATAAAGGCGTTGTAGCAAACCGCATCCAGCTGCAGGTTGGCCGCCAGGGCAATCGGGCCCAGCGGGCAGTGCAGGGCCAGAGCCACGTCGTAGGCCTCGGCCATGCTGGCGATCTTGCGGGTTTCGGTGATGCCGCCTGCGTGCGAGGGGTCGGGCTGGATGATGTCCGCATAGCCGCCTTGCAGCACGCGCTTGAAGTCCCAGCGCGAGTACAGACGCTCGCCCAGGGCAATGGGGGTGGATGAGATGCGGGCGATCTCCTTCAGCGCCTCTTCGTGTTCGCTCAGTACGGGCTCTTCGATGAACATGAGCTTGTAGGGCTCCAGCTCCTTGACCAGCACCTTGGCCATGGGCCGGTGCACACGGCCGTGAAAGTCCACGCCAATCCCCACATTCGGCCCCACGGCCTCGCGCACGGCGGCCACGTTTTGAAGGCAGCGCTCCACCTTGTCGTAGCTGTCCACGTACTGCACCTCTTCGGTGCCGTTCATCTTCACGGCCGTGAAGCCGCGCGCCACGGCGGCCTGGGCAGCGGCGGCCGTCTCGCTAGGGCGGTCTCCGCCAATCCAGCTGTAGACCTTGATGTGGCTGCGGACATTGCCCCCCAGCAGCTCGGACACGGGCACGCCCAGCGCCTTGCCCTTGATGTCCCACAGGGCCTGGTCGATCCCGGCCAGTGCGCTCATGTGCACACCGCCACCCCGGTAGAAGCCGCCCCGGTACAGCACGGTCCAATGGTCTTCGATGTGGCGTGGGTCTTTGCCAACGAGATAGTCTGCCAGCTCATCCACCGCAGCGGCCACGGTGTGCGCGCGGCCTTCCAGCACGGGCTCGCCCCAGCCAGTGATGCCTTCGTCCGTTTCTATTTTGAGGAAGCACCAGCGCGGCGGAACGATGAACGTGGTGAGTCGGGTGATCTTCATGGGGGCGGGGCAGTCGGTTCAGAAATGCTGGGTTGTCTGGAGCGAGTAGGGGCGTGGTTCAGGCCGTGGCGGGCGCGGTGCCAAAGGACGCCTGCCACGCCCGCGCAAACGCTGCGGCTTTGTGCGCGACTTCGGGGGCCTGGTCGCCGGGCCGGTACAGGGCCGAGCCCAGGCCAAAGCCGCTGGCGCCTGCTGCCGCATAAGGGGCAATGCTCTCGGGCACGATGCCGCCCACGGGCACCAGCGCCATGGGCGGCATGATGACGGCGCGCCACGCCTTGAGCACATGGGGCGGCAGCGCCTCGGCCGGAAAGAGCTTGAGCATGTTGGCGCCCGCTGCCAGCGCGGCATAGGCCTCGGTCAGCGTAGCCACGCCGGGCGCGCAGGCCATGCCGGCGGCCCGTGCGGCGCGGATCACGTCGGGGTCGCTGTGGGGCATGACGATGATCTGCCCGCCGGCTGCGGCCACATCGGCCACGGCATCGATGGAGAGCACGGTGCCTGCGCCCACCAGGCAGTCGGCTGGCAGTGCATCGCGCAGCGCGCGGATGCTGGCCAGCGGCTCGGGCGAGTTGAGCGGCACTTCGATGATGCGAAACCCCGCGTCGTACAGCGCGTGGCCGATGGCCACCACCTCGTGCGGCTGCACGCCGCGCAGGATGGCGATGAGCCCGCAGCGCTGCAGGATGTGGAACAGGGTTTTGTCGATGGGGTTCATGCAGCCAGACTCCCGGCGGTGAAGGGGTGTGAGGGGGCGGGTGCGGGCGCAACGACCAGCCCTGCCGCCAGCGCGATTTGCCACAGCCCGGTGGCCGTGGCTTGCGTGGCGATGGTGGGGGCGGCAAAGCCGTAGGCCTGCATTGCGACGGCGTAGCGGCGGCACAGGTCGGGCTCGCCGCAGAGCACCAGTGTTGGTGGTGTTGTTGGAGTTTGACCCTGTGCGCGGCTCAGGCTCGCCACCTCGTGCCCGATCAGCAGGCCGGAGAGGTAGTCCGCTTGCGCGGTAGGCGCCAGCGCGCCGGTCAGCCCCAGCGTGCGGGTGCTGAAGATGTGCGAGAGCAGTCCCAGCGCGGCATCGCTGCCCCGCGCCACCTCCAGCCCGCGCGCAAAGGCATCGTCGTCGGGTGTCGCTGCGGCCTGCATGGTCTTGCCCAGAATCGTGTGGCCGCGCAGTGCGGCAAACACCTCGCCGGTCATGAAGGTGTGGAACTGTTCGATGCGGCCCCGGCGTGCCAGCACCCATTTGCTGTGCGTGCCGGGCAGGCCGATGAGCACGGGCGCATCCGCACGCAGCGCAAGGCCCGCCAGCACGCCCAGCACCTGGGTTTCTTCGCCGCGCATCACGTTGGGCAGCGCGCCCTGCTGCAACAGGCCCGGCACGATGTGCAGCGGCGGGCCGTCGCGCCGCTCCACCAGTGTCAGGCCCCGCGCCAGTGCATCGAGCGAGGTGGGCGTGGGCAGGTACTTGGCCTCGCGCCAGCCCTGGGCGCTGCCCACCATGCCGCAGGCCAGCAGGGGCAGGCTGGGCGTGGTGGACAGCCAGTCGCCGCAGGTGTCTTGGAGTGCGCGTTCAAACGCGGCGCCGGGCTCGCCGTCTGCCACGCTCGCGGTGGCGGGGGGCAGGTTCATGATGCCCCAGGGGCGGTGCCGCGTCTCCAGCACCTCGCCATGCGCGCCCATGCGAAAGGCGCGCAATGCGCTGGTGCCCCAGTCCAGGGCAATCAGGCCGGCCTCGGCGGGCACCAGAAAACGTGCAGGCACCATGGGAGTCCTGCTTAACGTGCCCAGCGCAGCACCAGCGGGTCCAGCCGCCGCGCGATGTCGATCAGGCCGCGGCGCACTTCGGGGTGCATGGGCGGGAAGGGGTGGCGGCCTGCCTCGCAGGTGATTACGCCGCCTTCCTTCATCAACGCCTTGGCCGTGAGGATGCCGCCCTGGCGGTTTTCGTGGTTGATGAGGGGCAACCAGCGCTGGTAGAGCGCAAACGCCTGGTCCATGTCGCCCTGGCGGTGCGCCTCGATGATGGGGCGAATGCCGTCGGGGAAGGCGCCACCCGTCATCGCGCCCGTGGCGCCCGCATCCAGGTCGGCCAGCAGGGTGATGGCCTCTTCGCCGTCCCACGGGCCTTCAATCGCATCGCCGCCCAGGCGGATCAGCTCGCGCAGCTTGCTGGCGGCGCCGGGCACTTCGATCTTGAAGTAGGCCAGGTTCTCGATCTCCTGCGCCATGCGCGCGAGAAAGGGGGCCGACAGCACGGTGCCGCTGGCGGGTGCGTCCTGCACCATGATCGGGATGCGGATCGCATCGGACACACGGGCATAGAACTCGTAGATCTGCGCCTCGGGCACGCGGAAGGTGGCACCGTGATACGGCGGCATGACCATCACCATGGCCGCGCCCATGTCCTGCGCGGCGCGGCTGCGCTCGGCACACACGCGCGTGCCGTAGTGGGTGGTGGTGACGATGACTGGCACACGGCCTGCCACATGCTCCAGCGATGTGCGGGTGAGGACTTCGCGCTCGGCGTCGGACAGCGAGAACTGCTCGGAGAAGTTGGCCAGGATGCAAACGCCATCCACACCGGAGTCGATCATGAAGTCGAGGCAGCGCTTCTGGCTGTCGAGGTCGAGGCGGCCGTCTTCATGGAACGTGGTGGGCACCACGGGGAAGATGCCGCGGTAGCGAGGGTTCTGGAGGGAATGGGTGGCTGGCATGGCGGGTGCGGGTAAGAATTTGAGTGAAATATGCCTATAGCGCTAGTTGAATAAGCGCTGGTAGCTATTGAATTTGTAGCAATTGACTGCGACGAGCGCCTCAGTGGGGCGCATCAATGCGAGTGGCGGGGCACAGCAGCCCCCCGGCAGCCGACCAAGAAGTCAAAGTCGCAACCATCGTCCGCCTGCAGTACGTGGTCCACATACAGCCGCTGGTAGCCACCGCGTCCGCCGTTGTCCGCGCCCGCCAACGCGGCCAGGCGTGCTGCCAGTTCCTCGTCGCCGATGTCCAGGTGCAGGCGGCCGTTCTCGCAGTCCAGCTCAATGAAGTCGCCATCGCGCACAGCAGCCAGCGGGCCACCGGCTGCCGCCTCGGGCGCCACGTGCAGCACCACGGTGCCGTAGGCGGTGCCGCTCATGCGGGCGTCTGAGATGCGCACCATGTCCTTCACGCCCTGGCGCAGCAGCTTGGGCGGCAGGCCCATGTTGCCCACCTCGGCCATGCCGGGGTAGCCCTTGGGGCCGCAGTTCTTGAGCACCATCACGCAGCTTGCGTCGATGTCCAGGTTTTCATCGACGATGCGTTCCTTGTAGTGCTCCAGGTTCTCGAACACCACGGCGCGGCCCCGGTGCTTGAGCAGTTCGGGCGAGGCGGCGGAGGGCTTGAGCACCGCGCCACGCGGCGCCAGGTTGCCGCGCAGGATGCAGATGCCCCCGTCGGCAATCAGCGGGTTGTTGATCGGGCGGATCACCTCGTCGTTGTATTGGGGCGCTTCGCGCACGTTGTCCCACAGGCTCTTGCCGTTGACGGTGAGTGCGTTGGGGTGGGGCAGCAGGCCGTTCTCGCCCAGGCGGCGCAGCACGGCGGGCAGGCCGCCCGCGTAGTAGAACTCTTCCATCAGGAAGCGGCCCGAGGGCTGCAGGTCTACCAGCGTGGGCGTACCACGGCCAATGCGCGTCCAGTCCTCCAGGTCCAGCTGTACGCCGATGCGGCCTGCGATGGCCTTGAGGTGGATGACCGCGTTGGTGGAGCCGCCGATGGCGGCGTTGGTGCGGATAGCGTTCTCGAAGGCTTCGCGAGTGAGAATTTTGGAGAGCGTGAGCCCTTCGTGCGCCATTTCAACGATCCGTTTGCCCGACATGTGGGCTAGTACATACCGGCGCGAGTCCACGGCCGGGATGGCAGCGTTGTGCGGCAGCGAAGTGCCCAGCGACTCGGCCATGCAGGCCATGGTGCTGGCCGTGCCCATGGTGTTGCAGGTGCCGGCGGAGCGTGACATGCCGGCCTCGGCCGCGAAGAACTGGTGTTCGTTGATCTCGCCGGCTTTCAGTGACTCGTGCAGGCGCCACACGGCCGTGCCCGAGCCGATGTCCTTGCCGTCGAGCTTGCCGTTGAGCATGGGCCCGCCGGTGACCACGATGGCGGGCACATCGCAGCTGGCCGCGCCCATCAGCAGCGCAGGCGTGGTTTTGTCGCAGCCCACCAGCAGCACGACCGCGTCGATGGGGTTGCCGCGAATGGCCTCTTCCACATCCATGCTGGCCAGGTTGCGCGTGAGCATGGCCGTGGGTCGCAGGTTGGATTCGCCGTTGGAGAAAACCGGGAACTCCACCGGAAAGCCGCCCGCCTCGTAGATGCCGCGCTTCACATGCTCGGCGATCTTGCGAAAGTGGGCGTTGCATGGCGTCAGCTCGGACCAGGTGTTGCAGATGCCGATCACGGGGCGGCCGTCGAACGCGTGGTCGGGGATGCCCTGGTTCTTCATCCAGCTGCGGTACATGAAGCCGTTCTTGTCGGCCGTGCCGAACCATTCGGCGGAGCGGAGTTTGCGCTTGGGGGTGGTCATGGTGGGGTGCGAGAGAAAGAGGAAAAATGAAGAGTCAACGGGCCTTGCCCGAGCGGCGCGAAAGCAGCCGCTGCAGCAGACAGAAAGCGAACAGCAGCACACCAACGACGATGCGTGTCCACCAGGAGCTGAGCGTGCCGTCGAAGGAAATCAGGGTCTGGATGATTCCGAGCATGAGCACGCCAAACAGCGTGCCCGCCACATAGCCCACGCCACCCGTGAGCAGCGTGCCGCCAATGACCACTGCGGCAATCGCATCCAGCTCCATGCCCACGGCATGCAGGCCATAGCCCGACAGCATGTAGAACGTGAACACCACGCCCGCCAGTGCCGAGCAAAAGCCCGACAGCGTGTACACGCCAATCAGCGTACGGCGCACCGGCAGGCCCATGAGCACAGCCGAGTGCTCGCTGCCGCCCACCGCATACACGCTGCGGCCAAACGGCGTGCAGTGCGCCACAAACAGGGCAACCAGCAGCACGGCGATGGCGATGAGCGCCCCCAGCGATAGGGATGCGCCTTCCCACAGCGGCAGGCGCCACTGGGCCAGCTCCGAATAGCCTTCGTGTGTGATGCTGATGGAGTCGATGCTGATCAGGTAGCACAGCCCCCGCGCCAGGAACATGCCTGCCAGCGTGACGATGAAGGGCTGAAGCCGAAAGCGCTCGATGAGGAAACCCATGAACGCGCCAAATGCCGTGCCCATCAGCAACACCAGCGGGATGGCGACCATCGGGTTCCAGCCCCGGTGTTCCACCAGCGCGGCCAGCACCATGGTGGTCAGCGCCACCACCGAGCCCACCGAGAGGTCGATGCCGCCCGACAGGATCACGAACGTCATGCCCACCGCCACGATGATGAGGAAGGCGTTGTCGATCAGCAGGTTGAGGAACACCTGGGCCGAGAAGAACCCGGTGTACAGCACCGAACCCAGCGTGGCCATGGCCACGAACAGCGAGATGGTGGCTGCCAGCGGCAGGTACTTGGGGTTGAACCGCGCGCGCGCGGCGGTGGCCTGTGGGGCAGGGTGGTTCACGGTGCCGAAGCCTGCGGTTTTGGGTACGGCGCTCATGGCAAAGCTCCCGCGCCGGGGCGGCGTGCCAGGGCGCCGACTTGCGCCCGGAACTCGGGCGACTGCAGCAGCATCACGATGAACACCACCACGGCCTTCACCACCAGGTTGATCTCGGGCGGCACGCCCAGCGAGTAGATGGCGTAGGTCAGCGTCTGGATGATGAGCGCACCAATCACGCTGCCCACCAGGCTGAAGCGGCCTCCGGTGAGGGCGGTGCCACCCAGTGTGACGGCCAGGATGGCGTCCAGCTCCAGCAGCTGCCCAGCGTTGTTGCCATCCGCGCTCTTCACGTTGGAGCTGATCAGCAGCCCCGCAATACCCGCGCACACGCCGCAGAACACATAGGCCGCCACGATAAGCCGCCCCGCCTGCACGCCCGCCACCCGCGCCGCCGTGGGGTTGATGCCCACTGCCTGGATGAACAGGCCCAGCGCCGTGCGCGTGATGGCGAGGTACAGCACCACGAAGACTGCGGCCACTACGAACACAGAGAACGGCAGCCCTGCCAGGTACCCACCGCCCATGAAGAAGTAGGGCGTGTAGTAGATGGTGATGATCTGCCCGTCGGTGATGAGCTGGGCAATGCCCCGGCCCGCCACCATGAGGATCAGTGTGGCAATGATGGGCTGCATGCCCACCTTGGCGACCAGCACGCCATTCCACAGCCCGCACAGCAGCGCCACGCCGATGGCGCCCAGGATGGCGACGGGCAGTGGAAACCGGCTCTCGGTGCCCGACACCGAGCCGCCGATCAGCCACGCTGCCACGGCCGCTGCAATGGCCACCGTCGCGCCCACCGAAATATCGATGCCGCGTGTGGCAATCACCAGCGTCATGCCCAGCGAAACCAGCACCAGCGGTGCGGCGCGGTTCAGTATGTCGATGAGGCTGCCGTACAGGTGCCCATCGCGCCATTCGATGTGTAGAAAACTGGCGTTGAAAGCCGTATTGATGGCCAGCAGGAGCAGCAACGTGACGGCGGGCCACGCCAAGCGGTGTCGCATCAGCGCGGCAAAAAGGGAAGGAGAGGAGGGACGTTCAAGCATGTTCTGCGGCGATGAGTTCGTAGACGGCGTCTTCGCTGCTGCCCGCAGGCAGCTCACCCACCTTGTGGCGGTCGCGGAGCACCACGATGCGGTGCGCCACGCGCACCACCTCGCTCATTTCGGAAGAGATGAACAGAACGGCCATGCCGCCCTGGGCCAGGCGCAGGATCTGGTCCATGATTTCCTGCTTGGCGGCCACGTCGATGCCGCGCGTGGGTTCGTCCAGGATCAGCAGTCGCGGCTCGATGGCCATCCAGCGCGCAAGGATGGCCTTTTGCTGGTTGCCGCCCGAGAGCAAGCCGATGGGCTTGTCCACCGTCTCGGTCTTGATGCCCAGCAGCTTCACATAGCGCTCGGCCAGGGCCGTTTGTTCGGCGCGCGAGAGGAACTTGCCCACGCCCATGCGGGCCTGCAGCGCCAACGCAATGTTCTCGCGCACCGACAGCTCGGCCACGATGCCGTCGGTCTTGCGCTCTTCGGGGCACAGGGCCAGGCCGTGGCGAATCGCGTCCATGGGGTTGGCAAACTTCACCACCTGCCCGTCGATGCGCAGCGCGCCCCGGTCGGGCTGCTCCAGGCCAAACAGCAGGCGCGCCAGCTCGGTGCGGCCCGATCCCAGCAGCCCCGCCAGGCCCACCACCTCGCCCGCACGGATCTGCAGGTCCAGCGGCTGCAGTTGCGTGTCCTGCCCCAGGCCCTCGGTTTGAAGCAGCGTGGTCTGTTGGCTGTCCACGGTCGGCGCTGGTGCGGGTTGCTCCGATGCCGCAGCCATATCGCGGCCCAGCATGGCGGCGATGAGGGCTTGAGGTCCGAGGTCCTTTGCCAGCCACTCACCCACCCAGCTTCCGTTGCGCAGCACGGTGATGCGGTCGGATACGGCATACACCTGGTTCAGGAAATGCGTCACAAAGACGATGGACAGGCCCTCGCTGCGCAAACGCCGCAGCACCTCGAAGAGCTTTTGCACCTCGTCGTCGTCCAGGCTGGAGGTGGGTTCGTCCAGAATCAGCACGCGCGATTCGATGCTGAGTGCACGCGCAATCGCCACCAGCTGCTGTACGGCCACCGGGTAGTCCGACAGCAGGCGCGTCACGTCGATCTGCAGACCGATGCGCGCCACCAGATCGCGGGCGCGCTGGTGCAGCGTGGCCCAGTCGATGCGGAAGCCCTGCGCGATGCCGCAGCGCGGGTAGCGGCCCGCAAAGATGTTCTCGGCCACCGAGAGGTTGGGGCAGAGGTTGACCTCCTGGTACACGGTGCTGATGCCCAGGCGCTGCGCCGCCAGCGGCGAGTCCGGCCACACCGCTGCTCCGCCCAGCCGCATCTGGCCGCCGCTGGCCTCCAGCACGCCTGTCAGCACCTTGATCAGGGTGGACTTGCCCGCACCGTTCTGTCCCATCAGCGCATGGATCTCGCCAGGGTAGAGGTTGAGCTGCACATCGCGCAGCACGGTGATGCCCGCAAACTGCTTGTGGATGCCCGAAAGCTGCAGCACCGGCGCGGCAGCGGGGGCGTGAGCGGTGGACGCGTCCATGGGGGGCATCACGCTTTGTTCTTGTTGTAAACGTCCACCAGCACGGCGGCCAGCAGCACCACACCCTTGATGACCTGCTGGTAGTCAATGCCGATGCCCAGGATGGACATGCCGTTGTTCATCACGCCCATCACAAAGGCGCCGATGACCGCGCCCATCACCTTGCCCACGCCGCCCGATGCCGACGCGCCGCCGATGAAGCAGGCCGCAATCACGTCCAGCTCAAAGCCCAGGCCCGCCTTGGGCGTGGCGGTGTTGAGTCGCGCCGCAAACACCAGCCCGGCCAGGGCGGCCAGTACGCCCATGTTGATGAAGGCATACAGCGTGAGCCGCTCGGTCTTGATGCCCGAGAGCTTGGCCGCCTTCTCGTTGCCGCCCATGGCATAGATGCGGCGGCCGACGGTGGTGCGGCTGGTGACAAAGTCGAACAGCACGATCAGCAGCGCCATCACGATGAGCACGTTGGGCAGGCCCTTGTACGAAGCGAGCAGGTAGCTGAAGTACACCAGCAGCCCACCAAACACCACGGTGCGGGCGATAAACAAACCTGCGGGCTCTGTCTGCACGCCGTGGCGCAGCCGGTTGGCGCGCTGGCGCAGGCCACCCACGGCTAGGGCTGCGGCTACGGCCGCGCCCAGCAGCAGTGAGGTCAGGCGCAGGCCTTCCACGCTGAACAGGTCGGGGATGAACCCCGAGCTGAGCATCTGGAACGCCGAAGGGAACGGCCCCACCGACTGACCCGCCAGAAGCGCCAGCGCCAGGCCCTTGAACACCAGCATGCCCGCCAGCGTGACGATGAACGACGGAATGCGCGAGAACGCCACAAAGCTGCCTTGAATGGCGCCAATGAGTCCGCCGCAGAGCAGGCACACCAGCGTGGCGGGCACAAAGTGCCAGTTGTATTCGACCATCAGCACCGCTGCCAGCGCGCCGATGAAACCACACACCGACCCCACCGACAGGTCGATGTGCCCGGCCACGATGACCAGCAGCATGCCCAGCGCCATGATGACGATGTAGCTGTTCTGCAGCACCAGGTTGGTCAGGTTCAAGGGCTGCATCAGCGTGCCCTCGGTCATGTACTGGAAGAAGCCCATGATGGCCACCAGCGTGATCAACATGCCGTATTCGCGCAGGTTGTGCTGCAGGTGCTGCAACAGCGGCTTATCGTGCCGCGCCGCTGCTGTCGGGCTGCCGTCGGCCAGCGTGCTGGCGGGGGGATGGGTGGTCTGGCTCATATCAACTGGCTTTCACAATCGCTCGCATGATTCGTTCTTGGGATGCTTCGGCCGTCGGCATCTCGGCCACAAAGCGGCCTTCGTTCATCACATAGATGCGGTCCGTGATGCCCAGCAGCTCAGGCATTTCGGAGGAGATCACGATCACGCATTTGCCCTCGGCCGCCAGCTGGGCGATGAGGGTGTAGATCTCGTACTTGGCGCCCACGTCGATGCCGCGCGTGGGCTCGTCGAGGATGAGCACTTCGGGGCTGGTGAACAGCCATTTGCTCAGCACCACTTTTTGCTGGTTGCCGCCCGAGAGGTTCAGCGTCTTCTGGTCCACGCCCGAGCAGCGGATGCGCAGCTTCTCGCGGTAATCCTGTGCCACGCGGTGTTCCTGCCCGTTGTCGATCACGCTGGCGAACGACACGCCCGGCAGGTTGGCCAGCGAGGTGTTGAACTGGATGTCTTCGTTCAGCACCAGGCCGTTGCCCTTGCGGTCTTCGGTCACATAGGCGAGGCCGTGGCGCACGGCTTTCTCGACCGTGCTCACGTCGATGGGCTGCCCGTGCAGCCGCACTTCGCCGCTGATGCGCTGGCCCCACGAGCGGCCGAAGATGCTCATGGCCAGCTCGGTGCGGCCTGCGCCCATCAGGCCCGCAATGCCCACAATCTCGCCGCGCCGCACATTCAGGTCGATGCCCTTGAGGTGCTCGCGGTCGCTGCGCTGCGGGTGGTGGGCGCGCCAGTTGCGCACCTCAAAAACAATGTCACCCACTTGCGGCTGGCGCTGGGGGTAGCGGTCGCTCATCTCGCGGCCCACCATGGCCTGGATCACGCGGTCTTCGCTCACCGGGCCTTCGCGGCAGTCCAGCATCTGCACGGTGCTGCCGTCGCGCAGCACGGTGATGGCATCGGCCACGCGCGAGATTTCGTTGAGCTTGTGCGAGATCAGGATGCAGGTAATGCCCTGGGCTTTCAGCTCCAGCAGCAGGTCCAGCAGGGCCTGGCTGTCGTTCTCGTTGAGGCTGGCGGTGGGCTCGTCCAGGATCAGCAGGCGTACCTTGCGCGACAGCGCCTTGGCAATTTCCACCAGCTGCTGCTTGCCCACGCCAAGCTGGCCCACGGGGGTGTCGGGCGACTCGCGCAGGCCCACCTTGTGCAGCAGCGCCTGGGCGCGGCTGTGCGCAGCCATCCAGTCGATGACGCCGTGCCGCGCGGTTTCGTTGCCAAGGAAGATGTTCTCGGCAATCGACAGCAGCGGCACCAGCGCCAGCTCCTGGTGAATGATGATGATGCCCAGGTGCTCGCTGTCGCGGATGCCCGCAAACTCGCGCTCCTGCCCATCGAACAGGATCTGGCCGCTGTAGCTGCCGTGCGGGTACACACCCGACAGCACCTTCATCAGCGTGGATTTGCCCGCCCCGTTTTCGCCGACGATGGCATGAATCTCCCCGGCCTGCACCTGCAGGTTGACCTGGTTCAGCGCCACTACGCCGGGGAAGGTTTTGCGGATGTTCCGCATTTCAAGAAGCATGGTCTCTCAGTCTGTTGGTGGGGCCTCTGGCCCCATCCCGGTTGCAGGCCGCCTGCGCTGCCCCGGTGGCATTCGCAGGCGGCGGCTTTAGATGCAGAAGCCGCTCGCGCTCACTTGATTTGGGACTCCTTGTAGTAGCCACTGCCCACCAGCACCGTGTTCCAGTTGGATACGTCCACCGACACGGGCTTGAGCAGGTACGAGGGCACCACCTTCACGCCGTTGTTGTAGGTCTTGGTGTCGTTGATCTCGGGCTGCTTGCCTGTCAGTACGGCGTCCACCATGTTGGCGGCCACCTTGGCCAGCTCGCGGGTGTCCTTGAACACGGTGGAAGATTGTTCGCCCTTGAGGATGGACTTGATGGAAGGCACCTCAGCGTCCTGGCCGCTGACCACGGGGCAGGGCTGCTGGGCGGTGCAGTAGCCCACGCCCTTGAGGGAGGACAGGATGCCGATGGAGATGCCGTCATAGGGCGACAGCACCGCATGCACCTTGTCCTTGCCGTAGTAGGCCGACAGCAGGTTGTCCATGCGCGCCTGGGCCACCGAGCCATCCCAGCGCAGCGTGCCCACCTTGTTCATGCCGGTCTGCTTGCTGCGCACCACCAGCTTGCCGCTGTCGATGTAGGGCTGCAGCACGCTCATGGCGCCGTCGTAGAAGAAGAAGGCGTTGTTGTCGTCCGGCGAGCCGCCGAACAGTTCAATGTTGAACGGGCCCTTGCCTTGCTTGAGCCCCAGCTTGTCCACGATGGAGGTGGCCTGCAGCACACCCACCTGGAAGTTGTCGAACGTGGCGTAGTAGTCCACGTTCTTCGAGCCCTTGATGAGACGGTCGTACGCAATGATCTTCACGCCCTTGTCGGCCGCGTTTTGCAGCGCCTTGGACAGCGTGGTGCCGTCAATCGACGCGATCACCAGCACCTTGGCGCCCTTGGTGATCATGTTCTCGATCTGCGCCAACTGGTTGGGGATGTCGTCTTCGGCGTACTGCAGGTCGGTCTTGTAGCCCCGGTCCTTGAGCACCTTGACCATGTTGTCGCCATCGGCAATCCAGCGCGCCGAGGACTTGGTGGGCATCGAGATGCCGATGGTGCCCTTGTCCTGGGCCGATGCCACGGACGTGGCGCCAATGGCAGCCAGTGCCACGGTGGCCAACACGGCCTTGAAAATTGCACGCTTCATTTGAGTCTGTCTCCTGATGTTGTTTTGATTTGATTGCCGCTTGGATGCGTCACGGCCTTACGAAACTGTCGCGGCCCAGTGCCAGAGCCACCGCCCAAGGGCCGCCCCGCCGGGCCGGTGGCGTCCCCCTTCCCGCATCGCGCAGCGATGCGAGAGAAAGGGGGGAAGGCGCGCAGCGCCTCAGGGGGTTAATACTTCCTGTTCGGCATTTCCTTCGCCGCCACTTCCATCGGGAAGATGCCTTCTTCGGTCACGATGCGCTTGGGCACCGCCTTGCCAGCCTTGATGTCCTTGACAGCGCTCATCAGCTGCGGGCCCAGCAGGGGGCTGCATTCCACGCTCACGTTGAGCTTGCCGGCGATCATGGCTTCGAAGGCGCCCTTCACCGCGTCGATGGAGATGATCACGATGTCCTTGGCGGGCTTCATGCCGGCCTCTTCGATGGCCTGGATGGCGCCAATCGCCATGTCGTCGTTGTGCGCGTACAGCACATTGATCTTCTTTCCCTCGGCCTTCAGGAAGGCTTCCATCACTTCCTTGCCCTTGGCGCGGGTGAAGTCACCGGTCTGGCTGCGGATGATCTTGAACTTGGGGTCGGCCTTGATGATTTCTTCAAAGCCCTTCTTGCGGTCGATGGCGGGGGCGGAGCCCACAGTGCCTTGCAGCTCGACGATGTTGACCTCGCCCTTCTGGTCCTTCATCTTCTCCACCAGCCAGCGGCCGGCCTTGCGGCCTTCTTCCACAAAGTCCGAGCCCATGAAGGTCACATACAGCGACGTGTCCTTGGTGTTCACCGCGCGGTCGGTCAGCACCACGGGGATCTTGGCGGCCTTGGCCTCGCGCAGCACGGGCTCCCAGCCAGACTCCACCACGGGCGAGAACGCAATCACGTCCACCTTCTGCGCGATGAACGAGCGGATGGCCTTGATCTGGTTCTCCTGCTTTTGCTGCGCGTCCGAGAACTTCAGCTCGATGCCCGCCTCCTTGGCGGCCGACTTGATGGACTCGGTGTTGGCGGTGCGCCATTCGCTCTCAGCCCCCACCTGGCTGAAGCCCAGCACGAGGGGCTTTTGCGCCCAGGCGGTGCCGGGCAGCAAGGCGGCCACGGGCACGCTGGCCAAGGCGGCAGCAACGGTGCGGCGGTTCATTTTCATCATCTTGTCTCCTGTCTGTAATGGTTGGTTGACGATGGTTGCGGGATGGAAAGAAGGAACGCTCGAAAAGGGCAGGGCTCAAGCCAGCATGTAGCCCGTCTTGACCGTGGTGTAGAACTCGGCGGCATAGCGCCCCTGCTCGCGGGCGCCGTAGCTGGACTCCTTGCGGCCGCCAAACGGCACATGGAAGTCCACACCCGCCGTGGGCAGGTTCACCATGGTCATGCCCACGGCAGCGTGGCGCTTGAAGTGCATGGCGCGCTTGAGCGACGTGGTACAGATGCCCGCACACAGGCCAAAGGGCGTGTCGTTGGCCAAGGCCAGTGCGTGCTCGTAGTCGTCAGCCCGCAGCACGCAGGCCACGGGGCCAAAGATTTCCTCGCGCGCCACGCGGTGCTCCGGGCGGGCCAGGAAGAGGGCTGGGCTCATGTAATGGCCTGGGGTGGGGCGCTCCAGGCGCTCGCCACCCCAGACATGCTCCGCTCCCTCATTGCGCGCAATGTCGATGTAGTCCAGGTTCTGTGCCAGCTGGTTGTCGTCCACCACCGGGCCCATCTCGGTGCCACGCTCCAGCGCGTGGCCCACCTTCAGGCTGGCCAGCCGGTTGCGCAGGCGCGCCACAAAGGCGTCGTGCACCTCGGCCTCGACGATGAGGCGGCTCGATGCGGTGCAGCGCTGGCCGGTGGAGAAATACGAGCCCTGCAGCGCGCAGTCCACCGCCTGGTCCAGGTCGGCGTCGGCCAGCACGATGAGCGGGTTCTTGCCGCCCATCTCCAGTTGCACCTTGGCGCGGCGCTGGCTGGCGGCGCGCAGGATGCGGTCGCCCGTGGCGACTGATCCGGTGAAGCTCAGCGCGTTGACCAGCGGGTGGTCCACCAGCGTCTGGCCCACCTCGCGGCCGCTGCCCATGACGAGGTTGAAGGCACCGGCGGGCAGGCCGCTGCGGCTGATGATTTCGGCCAGCGCCCAGCCACAGGCGGGCACCAGCTCTGCGGGCTTGAAAACCACGGTGTTGCCGTAGGCCAGGGCCGGGGCGATCTTCCAGGCCGGGATGGCGAACGGGAAGTTCCACGGCGCGATGATGCCCACCACGCCCACGGGCTCCCGGGTTACGTCCACCTGCACGCCTTGGCGCACCGAGGCGAGTAGTTCGCCCTGGATGCGCAGCGCCTCGCCCGCAAAAAACTTGAAGATCTGCCCGCTGCGCGCCACTTCGGCGATGCCTTCGGGCAGGGTCTTGCCTTCTTCACGGGCCAGCAGTGCGCCCAGCTCGTCCTTGCGTGCCAGCAGCTCGCTGCCAATCATGTCCAGCACGTCGGCGCGGCGTTGGGGTGTGCTCTGGCTCCAGGTGGGCAGGGCGTCGGCCGCAGCGCGCACGGCCAGCTCGGTCTGGTTGCGGTCGGCGCGCGCATATTCGGCCACCACCTCGCGGGTGTCCGACGGGTTGGTGCTGATACCGGTGGTGGTGCCGATTTCCCACCGGCCGTTGATCAGGTGCCGGGGGCTGAGCTGGAGGTCGCCGAGCTTCATGGAGAGAGGCCTTTGTTGCAGTTGCGGAGAAGTCTATGGAAGGTTTCGATATCAATCCAATCGTTTTTTAGACAAAATACATATCGTTCTTTGCATTCTGGAAAACCCCTCCCTTTTCCCGTCCTCCTATTCATGAGCACCTACAACCACTGGTTCATCCGCGCCCGCCTCAAGACGCGCCAACTGCTGCTGCTGGTGGCCCTGGCCGAAGAGGGCAACATCCACCGCGCCGCCCAGGTGCTCAGCATGACGCAGCCGGCCGCCTCCAAGCTGCTCAAGGACCTGGAGGATGTGCTGGAGGTGTCGCTGTTTGACCGCCTGCCACGCGGCATGCGCCCCACCTGGTACGGCGAAACCATGATCCGCCACGCCCGCATGGCCCTGGCCAACCTGAACCAGGCGCACGATGAGATCGGCGCGCTCAAGCGTGGGCACTACGGCCAGGTAGGCATTGGCGCCATCACCTCACCGGGCCTGAGCCTGCTGCCCGCCGCCGTGGCACAGGTCAAGCAGGAGCACCCCAGCCTGCGCATTTCGCTGGACATCGAAACCAGTCCCGTGCTGCTGGAGCGGCTGGAGCAGGGCAAGCTCGACATCGTGGTGGGCCGCCTCTACGAGGAGCACGACAAGGAGAACCTGCGCTATGAGTCGCTGACGGAGGAGCTGGTTTGCGCCATGACGCGCCCGGGCCACCCGCTGTCGAGCATGACCGGGTTGACGCTGCGCGACGTGGTGTCGGCCAGCTGGATCGTGCCGCCGGCGGGCAGCGTGTTGCGGCACCGGTTTGACCTGATGTTCCAGCAGGACGGGCTGGCGCCGCCGCTGCACACGGTGGAGACATCGGCGCTGCTGTTCATCACGCGCATGCTGCAGCAGAGCGACATGATTGCGGTGGTGGCGGAGGATGTGGCGCGCTATTACGCGGCGCATGGGATCGTGACGGTGTTGCCGCTGGCGATGCCGTGCCATATGGATGCGTTCGGAATCATCACGCGGTCGGACCGGCTGTTGTCGCCGGCGGCGAAGGTGATGATGAAGGCGTTGAAGCAGACGAGCCTGGTGCAGTACGGGAGGCGGTTGGAGGTGGGGGATTGATGGTTTGGGTTGTTGTTGGCTGGATGCGCTAGTGGGATATGGGCTGGTAGCTATTGATTTTGTAGTGTTGGTTCTTGTGCGCTGATTGGGTGGCATGCCTTTGTTGAAGGCGGAGGCCGGGAGTCGCCCCGGCGGGCGAGGTACTTTTCTTTGCTTCGCCAAAGAAAAGTACCCAAAAGAAAGGCGACCCCCAGTCTGCGACCCCTTCGCTGTGCGAAGGGGCAAACCTGCGGCGGGGCGGTTGCGGGGTGCGCCGTGGTACTCGCTCTGCGCTGGCGCGCGCCGCTCAGACATCCACGGCGAGTCAGTTCACGAAGCACGCGCGCTCCGACGCCCATGCCACCCCGCAACCGCCCCGCCGCAGGCGCAGCCAGCAGGGGTGGGGAGCCGAACATCCAAACAGCCACACGGGCCATCGCTGCGCTCGGCCCCGCCTGCGCAGCGCGTGGCGCTTGCGCCCGCGAGACGGGGCCGAGCGCAGCGCAGCGAAGCAATGGCCCGTGTGGATGTCTGTTTTTGGGTTCCCTTCTGCGCGTGCCGAGAAGCGCAGGGCAGGGGGTGCGTGCGTGTGCCGAAGGACACACGCACTTCGTGCACTGACTTGCCGCAGTTGTTTGAACGGAGCGCGTAGCGCGCAGTGAGTTCTGCGGCGCACCCTCTGTGCGAGCATCGCAGGTTGCCCGTAGCGCAGCGAAGGGACGCGCGCAGTAGGGTCGCCCTTTCTTTGGTGACTTTCTTTCGGCGACGCGAAAGAAAGTTACTCGCACGCCGGGCGACTCCCGGCCTCCGTCCTCAACCCGAGCACGCCGCCAGACCAGCACCCACACTCACACTCACAAACTACAAAAACAATAGCTGCCAGCGCTTAATGGATAAGCGCCAGAGCCCAAAAAGACTTCAAAAAATCAAACCCATCCCGCATCCACCTTGAACTCCTGCGCCGTACACATCGCCGCATCGTCCGACGCCAAAAACAACACCATCCGCGCAATGTCATGCGGCCGCAGCTTGTCCGGCAGGCACTGGTTGCGCGCCAGCTCTTTCTCGCCCTCGGCGTCCAGCCACAGTTTGATCTGCCGCTCCGTCATCACCCACCCCGGCGACACCGTGTTGATGCGGATCCGGTCCTGCCCCAGCGTCTTGGCCAGCCCGCGTGTGAGGCCGTTCACCGACGACTTGGCGATGGCATAGCAGGGGTAGCCCGTGCCCTTGCCCTGCCAGCCGGTAGACCCCAGGTTGATGACAGAGCCCGCGCCCAGCCTGCGCATGCCAGGCACCACGGCCTGGATGGCGAAGAAGGCGGGGCGCTCGTTGATGGCCATGCGCTCGTCGTAGTACTCGGGGGTTACGGATTCGAGCGTGTGCCGGTCATCGCTGGCCACGTTGTTCACCAGCACTGCAAAGTCGCTGCCCAGCTCGGCCGCCGCTTCGGCCACACAGGCTTGCAGGGCGTTCACATCGCGCACATCACACACACGCCACCAGGGGCGGGGCAGGCCTGCGTCGGCAATGTGCTGGGCCAGGGCTTCGCTCGCGTTGCGCGCCACGTCCACAAACGCCACGCGGGCACCTTGTTCGGCAAACGCCGCCACGATGGCCGCGCCAATGCCGCTGCCGCCGCCCGTCACAAACACGGCGCGGCCTTGCAGGCTGGGGAATTTCGCCAGGCCCTGGGGGGCACCCGTGGCGTCGGTCGAGGAAGAGGAGGGGGTAAAAAGCTGTGTCATATCAATATTGCAATCAATCAATGGCAAAAAAATTCATTTCAAGCATCAATTGGCGTTGATAAGATGCCGCTCGTCAAGTGCCTGGCGGCAGGCCGATGCAAAAAAACGACCGGAGACAACCAACGTGTGCCCTTCGCTGGATACCCCCATCCCACCGTCCAGCGGCGCGTCCGCCTCTGCTCCCACAACAACCGGCGCCGTGCGCTGCGTGGTCGCACTGGGCAACGCACTGGGTGAGGGGGTGATGTGGTCCGTGCGCGAGCAGGCCGTGTACTGGGTGGACATCCTGCAGCGCGAGCTGCACCGCTGGGACCCGGCCACCAGCGCCCACCAGCGCTGGACGTTTGACGAAGAGATTTCTGCCATTGCCGAGCGCACCAACGCCCCCGGCTTCATCGTCACCCTGCGCCGGGGCTTTGCACTGTTCGACCCCGCTGCTGACATCGCCGCGCGCTACCTGCACCAGCCCGAGCCAGAGCGCACAGGCAACCGATTCAACGACGGCAAGTGCGACGCCCAGGGCCGCTTCTGGGGTGGCAGCATGGACTTTGCGTGCGAGGCTCCCACGGGCGCGCTCTACAGCTACGCCGCCAGCGGCGACTGCGTGCGGCACGACGATGGTTTTGCCGTGACCAACGGCCCCACCTGGGCCCCTACCGCGCAGGGCCCGGCCATGTTTTTCAACGACACGGTGCAGGGCGCCACCTACCGCTACCACTGCGACCCAGCCACCGGCACCGTGAGCGACAAAACGCTGTGGAAGCGCTGGCCCGCGGCTGACGGCGTGCCCGACGGCATGACCACCGATGCGCAGGGCCGCATGTGGGTGGCGCACTGGGGCGGTGGCTGCGTCACCTGCCACGACGCCGACACGGCGGGCGAGCTGGCCCGCATCCCGCTGCCCGTAAGCCAGGTCACCAACTGCGCCTTTGGCGGTGCGGACCTGCGCACGCTGTACATCACCTCGGCCCGCACCGGTCTCACGCCCGAGCTGCTCGCGACCGAGCCGCTGGCCGGGGCACTGTTTGCCGTGGACATCAGCACGCCCGGCCTGCCCGCGCATCTGTTTGGCGGCTGATGCCGGCCCCGCGCGCAGCAGCGAGGCCCATGGCTCCGCCTCCTTTTTTCTCCATCCCGCAGAAAGCACACCGCCCATGACCGAGGCCTCTTCATCCCACCCCATCGTCTGGCTGCACCACGCGGGGCAGCACCTGGGCCTGGTGCCCACACTGGGCGGCAGCGTGGCGGCCTGGCAGATCGACGACCCGCAGGCGGCGGGCGCGCGCATCGACCTGTGGCGCCCGTGGGATGGCGCCACGCCCGACCTGTACCGACTTGCGTCCTTCGCCATGGTGCCCTGGTCCAACCGCATCAGCGGCGGCGGGTTTGAGCACGCGGGCCAGTTCCACCCCATGCGCCCCAACCGCGTGGGCGAGCCGTACCCCATCCACGGCGACGGGTGGCTGCAGCCCTGGCAGCTGACCCAGCCCGCGCCCGACACGCTGCAGATGCAGCTGCGCTCCGAGCGCTTTGACGGCAACCCCTACGAGTACGAGTGCGTGCAGACCTTCCGCCTGGTGGAGGGCGGCCTGGACCAGTCGGTGCAGGTGCGGCACCTGGGCGCGCAGCCGCTGCCGTACGGCCTGGGCCTGCACCCCTGGTTTCCGCGCACGCCCGGCACGCGCATCACGGCGCCGGTGCAGGGCGTGTGGCTGTGTGGCGACGACCCCCTGCCCACACAGCACACGCAGCACTTCCCGCCCGGCTGGGACTTGAACACCGGCGCGCCCGCCAACGGCGGTTTGATCGACAACGCCTACACCGGCTGGGGCGGCACCGCGCAGATCGACTGGCCCGAGCGCGGGCTGCGCCTTACCGCCCACATGCCAGACTTTGCCAAGGACGGCGGCGCGGCCCACCACTACTGCCTGGTGTACCGCCCGCCACAGGGCCCGGCGTTCTGCTTTGAGCCCATCACCCAGCCCATCGATGCTTTCCACCAACCGGGCCAGCCCGGCCTGCGCACCTTGGCGCAGGGCGAGGTGCTGGCGATGAACGTGTCGTGGCGCTACGGGGCGTTGTGAGCGCCCCGGGGGCGCCCCAGGAGAGGGTTTGTAGAGAAATCAGCCGGTAGCGCTAGTGAATCATGCGCTGGCAGCTATTAAATCGATAGTGAATCAGATCACCCGGAACCCGTGGGTGCCGTCGCGCCCCAGTTGTTCCACCAGCCCGAACTCCCAGTCCAGGTAGGCCTGCATCGCCTCGCGCGGGCTGTCGGTGCCTTCGTACGGGCGGCGGTAGCGGTCGATGCGTGGCGAGGCCAGGCGCGTCTCGCCATGCTCCAGCGGCAGGCCCTGGGCGATCCAGGCCAGCGTGCCACCCTCCAGCACCACCACCTCGGCACCACCCGTCAGGCGGGCCAGGTCCTGCGCGGCATAGCGTGCCAGCAGGCTGCTGCCACAGGTCAACACATAACGCTGCGCCTTGGGAATACTGGCCACCGCCTGTGCCAGTTGCGAGCGGATCACGAACCACGCGCCGGGGATGTGGCGCTGCACGTAGTTGGCGCTGGTGGTCAGGTCCAGCACGGCGGTGTGGCCGGGGCGCTCTTTGCTTTCTTCGTTCAGCCAGGCCGCCAGTTGCGCGGGCGTGACCCAGGCAATGGGGCCTTCGGGCTCGGGCACGGTGTTGGCCACGGCGCCGGTCTCATTGAAGTCGGCGGCGGGCGCCCCGTCCAGCACCCACACATCCCAGCCCATCTGCGCCAGCCACGATGCACTCATGTTCGCGCGCACGCCGTCGTCATCCACCAGCACGATGCGCGCGCCACGCACGGCGGCGGTGTGGTCGGTCTCCTGCACCAGCTGGCCGCCGGGCGTGTTGCGAAAGCCGGGCAGGTGGCCTGCGGCAAATTCTTCGGGCGTGCGCACGTCCAGCAGGTAGGTGGTGCGCTGCGCCTCGGCCCCAAAGCGCGCCAGGTCGGCGCGGGTGGCGCGCTGCACGCCCGCGCGGTCGGCCACGCTGCGCGCCTGCTGGGGCGCGCGCTCGCGGTCGGCATGCACGGCGGGGTCAAAGCGGCGGGTGGCGCCGCGCTCCAGCGTCTGGCCGGCCAGCAGCCAGCCGATGGTGCCGTTGCGCAAGGCCGCCACCGGGTTGGGGATGCCCGCGTTCACCAGCGACTGCGTGCCGATGATGCTGCGCGTGCGGCCTGCGCAGTTCACGATGATCTGCGTGGCCGGGTTGGGCG
Organism: Acidovorax sp. 59; assembly: GCF_002754175.1. Lineage (NCBI taxonomy): Bacteria > Pseudomonadati > Pseudomonadota > Betaproteobacteria > Burkholderiales > Comamonadaceae > Acidovorax > Acidovorax sp. 59. Next base: position 1,636,273 of record NZ_PEET01000001.1, read on the forward strand.
CCAGTGCCTGCGCGCGCAGCACCAGCTCCGCGCCGGGCACGCTCACGCCGGTGGGGATGTTCATGGTGTGGTATTCGTCATACCGGCGCGCATCCAGCACCACGACATCGGCCTGGGCGTCGATGAGCGCCTGCACCTCTTCGGCCGCCAGCGAGGGCGTGTGGCGCTCGGCCTCCACCAGCTCGCCAAACGATTTGCTGGGCACGTTCACGTCGATGAACAGCTCGCCGCCCGCATCGCGCCAGCCCTGCAGGCCACCGGCCAGCAGCGTCACCTGCGTGTAGCCCAGCTGCTGCAGCTTGCGCGCGGCGGGCTCGGCCAGGCCTTCGCCGTTGTCGTACACCACGATGAAGGTGTCGCGGCGCGGAATGCGCGTCCACGCATCCAGCTCGATCTTGCCGGCGGGCAGGTTGGCGGCGAACAGCGGGTGGCTTTGGGCAAACGGGTCTTCCTCGCGCACGTCGAGCAAGGCGATTTCCTGGCGGGCGAGCAGGGCCTCGCGAACCTGGTGGAACGAAGTCTGGGGCAGGGCGGGAGCGGTCATGGTCTTGGTGTTGGGTCGGATCGGCTTCAGGCAGCCGGTGTAGGGTTTTTGGACAGGTCCCAGAGGTTGGGCAGGGTGCTGTTGCTGTAGCCCGAGATGAACGGCTTACGCGTGCCGTCCTCCAGGTACACGCTGCGCTGCACCGCGCCAATGTTGGCGCCGTACACGTGGATGCTGATGGAGGTGTGGCCCTCCCACGCGTTGCTTACGCGGTGCACATCGCCTATGGCAGGGTCGTTGGGCGAGACGGCCTCCACCTGGCCCGGCTGCAGCTGCACGGGCGCGCCCTGCGGTGCCCAGCGGCCGTCGGGCGTGCGGGCATAGGCCTGCGAATCCTCGGCGCCGCGCAGCATGCCGATCAGGCCCCACACGGTGTGGTCATGAATGGGCGTGGCCTGGCCGGGGCCCCACACAAAACTCACGACCGAAAAGCGCCCCAGCGCATCGGCATGCAGCAGGTACTGCTGGTAGCGCTCGGGGTGGGGCTGGGCATAGGTGTCGGGCAGCCAGTCGTCATGGGCCACCAGCGCGCCCAGCAGCGTGGCGCCCTGGGCCAGGGTGTCGGGCTCGGGCAGGCGCTGCTCCACCAGCGCGGCCAGCTGCTGCACAAAGTGGCGCAGGCGGGCAGTGTGGGGGGCGCCCTGCGGCGCGGAGGGGGACGTGTGTGGGGTCGATGGGTTGGGCAATGCACTCATGCCCGGTATTGCACCAGCGCCCGGGCTGCCTGTGTGTTGCGTGTTTTGCATATGCATCCCTGTTTTTCTTCGTTCTGTTGCGAGGCGTCTTTCAGTTCAATGCCAATCCATCGTAACGGCGGCGCGGACCGGCTCGCAGGCATCCACAGGAATTCACGGGCAATCGCAGCGCCGATCAGGATTTGACAACCAAAAGGGCACAACATGAGCAAGCTTCAAAACCAAGGTGGGGTGGGAGGGCGCTGGACGCGCCGGCAGCTGTTGCAGACAGCGGGCGCGGCCAGCGTGGTGGGGGTGTCGAGTGTGGTGGGCAGCCACGTGCTGGCCGCCGGCAAGCTGCGCGAAGTAAAGCTGGCGTGGAACGCCAACGCCATCTGCCTCTCGGCCGCGCCGGTCGCCATCGAGCGCGGCATTTTTGAAAAACATGGCCTCAAGGTCGAGCTGATCAACTTTGCGGGCTCCACTGACCAGCTGCTGGAGACCATCGCCACCTCCAAGGCCGACGCGGGCCTGGGCATGGTGCACCGCTGGATCAAGCCGCTGGAGTCGGGCTTTGACGTGAAGCTGGTGGGCAGCTCGCATGGCGGCTGCTCGCGCCTGGTGGGCTACGAGGCCGCGGGCGTGACCAGCCTGCAAAAACTCAAGGGCAAGACCATTGCGGTGTCGGACCTCAACAGCCCTGGCAAGAACTTCTTTTCGGTGCTGCTGACCAAGGCCGGGCTGAACCCCGAAAAGGACGTGACCTGGCGCCAGTTCCCCGGCGACATGCTGGGCCTGGCGGTGGAAAAAGGCGAGGCCCAGGCCATTGCTGACGGCGACCCCAACCTGCTGCTGATCCAGCGCCGCACCAAGGGCCTGGTGGACCTGGCGTCCAACCTGTCGGGCGAATACGCGGCCAAGACCTGCTGCGTGCTGGGCGTGAGCGGCGCCATGGTGCGCAACGACAAGGGCACGGCAGCCGCGTTGACCCGCGCCATCATCGAGGCCTCGGACTTCGTGGCCGACAACCCCAACGAAACCGCGCGCATCTTCAGCCCGTATTCCAAGGTGCCGCAGGAGGACCTGCGCGCCGTGCTGGGCACGCTCACGCACCGCAGCCACCCGGTGGGCACAGCGCTGCGGCAGGAGATCGAGTTCTATGCCCGCGACTTCAAGCTGGTGGGCGTGCTCAAGCCCGGCACCGACCCTGCGCGCTTCGCGGCCCACGTCCACGCTGACGTGCTGGTGTAGCAAAGGGCACCCCCCTGAGTCGCTGCGCGCCATCCCCCCGCTCTCGCAGTGCTTCGCATTGCGGGCAGGGGAACGCAGCCCTCGCTGCGGGGCGGCCCTTGCTCGGCAGCCCTCGCATGGGCCGCGCCCACCTCGCGCGGCTATGGCCAAACATTCACCGTGATGAATGAATACCACTGGACCTGAATCGATCTGACTGGACCCGACTATGAGCACTGTTGCCGACAACATCCTGGGCGCCCCGCCGGGCATCAGCCCCAAGCCTTCGCAGCCCCCGCTGCGTGCGCCCAGCCCATCATCCGGTGCGCCCCGTGCTGCGGGTGCGCAGCCTATCACCGCGCCTGACTTCAAGGCGGCCAAAGCGGCCCAGGGGGTCTGGTGGGTGGGGCTGGCCGCCGCTGTGGCCTGGGCGGGGCTGGCCTTGCTCACGGGCCTGTGGCCCAACAAGCCAGCGGGTTTCAGCGAATGGGCGTTTACCGAAGAGTTCGCCTGGGGTGCGGGGGGCGTGTCGGCACTGCTGCTGGCGCTGACCGTGCTGGCCCGTCCGCTGGCTGCCGTGGTGCGCCGCGTGCGTGCGGCTGGACCGTGGCTGGTGGCCATTGCCGTCGGCCTGGCGGTGTGGGAGGTGTTCACCGCCAAGCTGGGCACGCTGCCACCGCCCTTCTTTGCACCGCCCCAAAGCCTGGTGGAGGTGTACGCCACCGACTGGCCGCGCCTCCTGGAGAGCGCGGGCGCCTCCATCCGCCTGCTGGCGCTGGGCATTGCGATTGGAGCAGCGGCAGGTTTTGTCACGGGCGTGCTGATCGGCTGGTCGCGCCAGGCCAGTTACTGGATCCACCCGGTGCTGCGCATCCTGGGCCCGGTGCCCACCACCGCGCTGCTGCCGGTCAGCTTCTATTTCTTTCCGTCCAGCTGGTCCACGGCGATCTTTCTGATTGCGCTGGGCACGGCCTTCCCGGTGGCCATCCTCACCTGGTCAGGCGTGGCCGGGGTGCACAAGAACTTTTATGACGTGGCCCGCACCATGGGTGCGTCGCCCTGGTTTCTGGTGCTGCGCGTGGCCATCCCGGCGGCGCTGCCGCAGGTGTTTGTGGGCCTGTTCATGGGCCTGGGCGCGGCGTTCTCCACCCTGGTGGTGGCCGAGATGCTGGGCGTGAAAGCGGGCCTGGGCTGGTACCTCACCTGGGCGCAGGGCTGGGCGGCGTATCCCAACATGTATGCGGCGCTCATCGTGATGGCGCTGCTGTTCTCGGGCGTGATCACGCTGCTGTTTGTGCTGCGCGACAGGGTGCTCTCGTGGCAGAAGGGGGTGGTGAAATGGTGAGTTCCGCGACGGTTCCTGAAATCTCTACGGCGGCCCGTGTGAACGGCGCACGCATTGACGTGCGCAATGTCAGCCACTGGTTTGACCTGCCCGCAGGCCCGTTGCACGTGATCGACGAGCTGGACTTGTCCATTGCACCTGGCGAGTTCGTGGCCCTGCTGGGCCCCAGCGGCTGCGGCAAGAGCACGCTGCTGCGCCTGGTGGCGGGGCTGGAGCCGGCCACCACCGGCGAGCTGCTGCAGGATGGCGCCCCCATCACCCAGCCCGACCCGTCGCGCATCGTGGTGTTTCAGGACCCCACGCTGTTCCCCTGGCGCACCGTGTGGGACAACGTGGCCCTGGGCCTGCAGGCGCGCGGCATCCTCAAATCCCAGCGCCATCGCGTGGACGAAGCGCTGGCCCTGGTCGGGCTGCAGGACTTTGCCAAGGCCTTCCCGCACCAGCTCTCGGGCGGCATGGCGCAGCGCGTGGCGCTGGCGCGTGCGCTGGTCAACGACCCCACCTTGCTCGTGCTGGACGAGCCGCTGGGCAAGCTCGACTCGCTCACGCGCCTGTCCATGCAGACCGAGCTGGTGCAGCTGTGGCAGCGTGCGGGTTTCTCTGCCCTGCTCGTCACGCACGATGTGGAAGAAGCGCTGTTCATGGCGCAGCGCGTGGTGGTGTTCTCTGACCGGCCTGCGCGCGTCAAGCAGGTGCTGGTCAACGACCTGCCGTACCCGCGCCACCGGGGCGACCCACGCCTGGCGGCCCTGCGCCACGAGGCGCTGGCGTTGCTGGGGCTGGACGCCAGCTGGTAGCCACCGCCTTGGCCTGGCTGTCGTTGCCGCCCGAGTGGCTGGCCGCTCTGCTCGAAGGCCTGCAGGCCACCCAGCAGGGCATGCGCGCGCTGCTGCATGCGTTGGGCCTGGCGCCCGATGTGCACGGCCAGCCCGCCTGGCCGTTCGCGCACCGTGTGGCCGCCGAGATGCTGGTGGTGGATGCCGGCCACGCGCGGCGCGTGATGTTGTCGCTGCTGTGTGTGGGTGTGGCGCTGCTGGCGCTGGCGGTATCCGTGGCGTGGCGGCGCGGCCGCAAGCCGCTGTGGTGGCTAGCCGCTGCACTGGTGGTGTTTGCGCCCTGGCCCCATCGCCACCTGCTGCTGACGCCCGCCGTGGCCACCAGCCTGCACCAGTCACCCACGGGCTTCACTGCGCAGGGCATCGTGCGCGGCCAGGCGGTGTACCAGCAACATTGCGAGCGCTGCCATGGCGCCAGTGCCAACGGCGAAGGGCCCGACGCACCCCGGCTGGCCATGTGGCCGCCCAACCTGAACGGCGCGCTGTTGTGGAAGCGGCTGGATGGCGAACTCTTCTGGCGCGTGCGCCACGGCATGCAGGGCCGCAACGGCGCGCAGACCATGCCCGGCTTTGACACCACGCAGCTCACCGACGCGCAGGTGTGGGAGGTGCTGGACTACCTGCAAGCCCATGCCGCGGGCCAGATGCTGCGCGAATCGGGCACTTGGGACCGCCCCGTGCGCCTGCCCGACGTGGCCGTGCTGTGCCGCCATGGGCGCCAGCACACGGCGCGCAGCTTGGCGGGGCAGCGGCTGCGCGTGGTGCTGCCAGGCAGCGGCAGCCCCTTGCCCGCCGATGATCCACGCCTTGTCTCGCTGGTGGTGGCGCACCCCGGGCCCGGCGCGCTGCACACTCCCGATGCTGCTGCCGCCGATGCGGAATGCCTGACCACCGATACCGCAGCGCCGTTGGCACTGGCCCTGGTGCTGGGCGTTCCCGCCAGCGACCTGCCCGGCCACCAGCTCATCGCAGACCGTGCGGGCTGGCTGCGCGCACGGGGCCAGCCGGGCAAGGCCGCGTGGTCGGAGGACGATCTGGTCTGCCGCACAGCGCCAGCGGCCCAGCAGCTGCCTTCTGCCGATGTAGCTGCCAACGCTGCGGGCGATGGCCTGCAGGCGCTGATTCGCCGCATGGACGCAGAGCCCGTGCGGCTGGTGCGGGGCGGCTTCCCGCACTGACAGTGCCCGCCACCAGCGTGCTGGCAGCGGGCCGCGAGCGAATGCCTGGTCGCGTTCAGATTGCTCTCAAAAGAATAGCGGCCAGCGATTTATCGACTAGCGCTTGAGGCCATTTTCCCTAGATAAGCAGCGCATGGGGCTTCCGCCCGCCCGGCGCCACCCTGCGCTACGCCTGTCCGTGCGACGCCACGCACAGCTTGTTGCCGTCTGGGTCCCGAAAATACGCGCCGTAGTAGTTGGCGTGGTACTCGGGCCGCAGCCCGGGGCGGCCCTCGGACTGGCCGCCCAGGCTCAGCGCCAGCGCATGGGCTGCGTCCACCTGGCTGCGCGTGGCGGCCATGAAGGCCACCATCAGCCCGTTGCCAGGGTGGGGCACCTCGCCGTTGAACGGGCGGGCAATCACAAAAAGCGGCCGGGGGCCGGGGGTGGACTCCCAGCCCGCCCAGGGCCGCTCGGCTTCGCAAAAGCGCTCCTGAATGCCCAACGAGGCCAGCACCGGCCGGTAGAACGCCAGGGCGCGCTCGAAATCTGTGATGCCAACAAAAACGTGCGAGAGCATGGTGGGTGGGGTCCTTTCTGGATGCGAAGCGGGCTGGCCATTGTGAGGAGTGAGGAGCGAGGAGCCAGCGGTCAGAGGCCAGGGCCAGACGTGCAGGTCGGCAACGCACTGGCCGACCATGCCGACGCTGGCGGCCAGGCGGCGGAGTCTGGATGGCAACCCGCCACAGCATAGCGGCGCGCACGGCGGCGGTGTACCCCCATCGCCGTGTGCGGCGGGGCCTATGCGCCGCACAACTTTGCAAACGCGTTTTTCTTCGTTGGCGCGCACCAGGGGCGGGCAGATCATGGCTGCAGTCCCGCACGCGTGACGTTGCCAACCATTCACCCAACCTTGTTTCACCCCATCGCCACAGGAGCCCGCTATGCCCGTCCAGTTCATCGGCATGATCCAGCCGCACGAAGTCTCTGAAACCATCGCCCGCAAGGGCCCGGCGGTGGACCCCGCCTATGTGCGCGTGTTTGCCCAGGCGCACGAGCACGCGGGGTTTGACCGCATCCTGGTGCCTGCCAGCTCGTCCAGCCCCGACACGCTGCTGACCGTCACGTACGCGGCATCGGTCACCGACAAGATCAAGTTCCTGCTGGCGCACCGCCCCGGCTTTGTGGCGCCCACGCTGGCCGCGCGCCAGCTGGCCACGCTGGACCACTACACCAACGGCCGCCTGGCCGTGCACTACATCAGCGGCGGCTCGGACGAAGACCAGCAGCGCGATGGCGACTTCCTGAACCACGACGAGCGCTATGCGCGCACCGACGAATACCTCACCGTCCTGCGCCGCGTGTGGGCCGAAGACAAACCCTTTGACCACGAAGGCACCTACTACCGCGCCAAGGGCGTGGTGTCGGAAGTCAAGCCCCTGCAAGGCCAGCGCGTGCCCATTTACTTTGGTGGTGCCTCTGCACCTGCCCTGCAGGTGGCCGGCAAACATGCCGACGTGTACGCGCTGTGGGGCGAGTCGCTGGCCCAGGCGGGCGACCTGGTGCGCCGTGTGCGCGCCGAGGCCACCTTGCAGGGCCGGCATGTGGACTTCAGCATCTCGTTCCGCCCCATCCTGGGCAAGACCGAGGACGAAGCCTGGGCCAAGGCCGAGCGCATTCTGGAAGACACGCGCCGTTTGCGAGTGAGCCAAGGCTACTCGCGCGGCGTGGGCCCGCAGCAGAGCGAAGGCGCGCAGCGCCTGCTGGCCGACGCCGCCAAGGGCGACCGTGTGGACGAACGCCTGTGGACGGCCATTGCGCGCGAGCTGGGCGGCCGGTCCAACTCCACATCGCTGGTGGGTACGCCCGAGCAGGTGGCCGACGCACTGCTCAAGTACTACGACCTGGGCATCACCACCTTCCTGATCCGTGGCTTTGACCCGCTGGTGGACGCTATCGAGTACGGCCGCGAGCTGCTGCCCCTGGTGCGCGCCAAGGTGGCAGAGCGCGACGGGCAGCAGACACCGGTGGCGCCCGCCGCGCTGCGCAAGGCCGCCTGAGCGATTGGCTGCCTGGCGCCCCGGCCTGGATCGCGCCCTGGCCTGGATCACTCCCGGGCTGGGGCGTTGCCGCTAACCCAGCGGCCGCGCCCGTGCGGTTACCCCGCCACACGCGCCAGAACGTCGCGGGCTTGCGCTGCGGTCACCACGGGGCCGCCAGCAGGCGCCGTCCAGGCCACAAACTGGTCGGGCCGCACCAGCACCAGCGGTGCGCCATAGCGCGCAGGCTCGGTGCCTTCGCCCCCGTCACCACAGTCCACCAGCCGCAGGGGCAGTCCCAGGCCCGCCGCCGCCTCGCGAAAGGCCTGCACCGATGGCGCGTGGGCGCCGTCGCGGCCCACCACCAGCAGCGAAAAGCCCGGGCCCAGCTCCTCAAACACATTGCGCCCGGTGGGCAGCGTAGCGGGTGCCAGGTGGTGGCCAGGCCGCGCCTCAAACCGGTGCGATCCCTTGGCGCTGCTGGCGCGGCCCTCGCTGCCCCACACGATGCCCGAGCCCTCGTAGTGCGGCTCAAACGCATGCACCTCGCCCACGGCACCCTGTGCGCGCGCCTGCCATGCGGCTTCAAACGCGGCCTGGTCCCGCGCCGGGTCGTGGGTGTCCAGAAACTCCTTGTCTGTCTCGATGGACCGCGCAATGAAGTCATTGATGGTGGACGCAAACACCGGGCGCCGCTCGGCGTCGTACGAGTCCAGCAGGCGCTCGCCGCCCCAGCCTTGCAGCGAGGCGGCCAGCTTCCAGCCCAGGTTGCGCGCGTCTTCCAGGCCCGAGTTCACGCCATAGCCGCCGTAGGGCGGGTGGCTGTGGGCGGCATCACCCGCGATGAACACCCGGCCCTTGCGATAGCTGTCGGCCAGCATGAAGCGCAGGTCCCAAAAGCCGATGTGCTCAAACTCCACTTCAAACTCCGCGCCCACCGCCTCGTGCAGGTAGGCGGCAAAGTCAAAGTTGTCTTTGGTGGTGCCTGGCGGCACCGGCGCGTGAAAGAACCAGGTGCTGCCCAGGTCCACCCGGCCGAGAAACTTCCAGTAGCCCTTCAGCTCGGGCTGCAGCACGTTGTAGTAAGACTTGCCGGGGTAGCGCTCCAGCAGCTGGTGCAGACCTTGCGACTTGAACACCAGCAGCACCATCATGCGGTCGTGGTCCGTGCGGGTGTGGGTGATGCCCGCCTGCTCGCGCACCACCGACCGCGCCCCGTCCGACCCCACCACATAGGCGCCGCGCAGCACGCGCTGGGCCTTGCCGTCGCCGCGTTGCTGAATGGTGACGGACACGCCCGCATCGTCCTGCGCCACGGTGCTTGTCTCCCAGCCGTAGAGGGTCTGCACCGACGGCAGCTGGGCCACGCGCTGGCGCAGCACCGCCTCGGTGGCGTACTGCGGCAGCCGCTCGTTGGCAGTGAAGTAGTAGGGCTTGACCAGGTCGCGTTGCAGCCAGTCGTAGCTGTAGGGCCCCAGCAGCGTGCCATGTGCGGTCAGGCCGCCAATGCCGTACTCGACCGGAATGGTGCGCGCTGCGCGCAGCTGCTTTTCAGCCCCCCAGAAATGAAAGTGCTCCATGGTGCGCTGCGTGAGGTTCTGGCCCTTGGGGATGGGCTGGGGCTGCACATAGCGCTCCACCACGATCACGCTCACGCCGCGCTGGCCCAGCTCTATGGCCAGGCCCATGCCGACGGGGCCGCCGCCCACGATGATCACTTCGGCGTCCTGCTGCGGCGCCACGGTTGCTTGCTGGTTCATGTTGTTGGTTTTGTTCGATTCGGTTCGGTACGGGCTGCGGTGCGAGGTTGTGCAGTGCTGCGCGCTGCTGCGTGGTGCGAGTGACCGTGGTTACTCGGCGGTGATGCCCTGGGCCTTGATGAGATCGGCCCAGCGCTTGGCGTCAGCCGTCACCAGCTTCTGGAAGGCGTCTGGCGAGCTGTGGGCGGGCGTCATGCCCTGGGTCTCGAACGACTTGGCCACGGCGGGCGAGGCCAGCACGTCGCGCAGCTCGGTATTCAGCCGGTCCACCATGGCACGGGGCGTGCCTGCGGGGGCAAACACGCCGTACCACATGTCCACGTTCAGGTCGCCCAGCTTCAGCGTGCCCAGCGACGGCACCTCGGGCAGCAGCGGGTGGGGCGTGTCAGAGCTGATGGCCAGCGCCTTCAGCTTGCCCGCCTTCACATGCTGCAAGGCCACGTGGATGGGTAGGAACATCGCGTCGATCTGCCCGCCCAGCAGGTCTGTCACGGCCGGGGCGGTGCCCCGGTAGCTGATGTGGGTGAGCGAAATCTTGGCCCGGTTTTTCAGCAGCTCCATCGCCAGGTGGTGCGGCGTGCCCGCACCGGGCGAGCCGTAGTTGAGCGAGCCGGGCTTGGCCCGGGCGCGGTCCATCAGGTCCTTGAGCGATTCGATTTTGGACCCCGCCGATGCCACCAGCAGCAGCTGCCCCCAGCTGGTCTGGCTCACGGGCACCAGGTCCGTCAGCGGGTTAAAGCCCTGCTTGGGGTACAGCGCCATGTTCATCACCAGCGTGTTCACGCTGACCAGCAGCGTGGTGCCATCGGGCGCCGCGCGCACCACCTCTTGCGTGCCGATGATGCCGGACGCACCCGCCTTGTTCTCCACAAAAAACGGGCGCTTGAGCCGGTCAGACAGCGGCTGCGCAATCTGCCGCGCAATCAGGTCAATGCCCGTGCCGGGCGTGAACGGCACCACCAGCCGCACCGGCGCATCGGCCCCCGTCTGTGCCCAGGCCCTGGGCGTGGCGGCGGCAGCCGTGGCGGCCAGCGCGCCCAGCACCAGGCTGCGGCGTTGGGGGGAGGGCGGGTGCGCGTTGGCACGCAGGGTGGGCAGCTGGGGCATGGGGCTTGTCTCTCTAGTCGTTGGAAGGGCGTTACAGGACAATTACAACGACACTCTTGACATTGATCAAACGGAAAATTCTGATGAATTCTTCATCAAAGCTGATGAATGTCAGCACCCGCCAGCTCCACGCTTTTCTGGAGGTGACGCGCCTGCAGAGCTTTGCCAAGGCGGCCGAGCAGGTGCACCTGTCGCCCTCGGGCATGAGCATGCTGGTCAAGGAGCTGGAAGACCAGGTTGGCGCCCGCCTGTTTGACCGCACCACCCGGTCGATCACGCTGACCGAGGCCGGGCGCCGCCTGCAGCCCGTGGCCGAGCGCGTGGTGGGCGAGCTGCGCGCCCTGGGCGCCGTGCTGGATGGCAACGAGGCCGCCGTGCGCTCGCGCCTGCTGGTAGCGGCCACCCCCATGATCTCGGCCAGCCTGCTGCCCGAGGTGATTCGCTGCTTTGCGCAAAGCCACCCTGGCGTGCAGGTGCAGCTCAGCGATGTCGAGGTGGGCACCGTGCGCCAGCGCGTGCTCGACGGCGAGGCCGACATCGGCTTTGGCTTCTTCGTCAAACCCGCCGTGGGGCTGTCGCGCCAGCCCTTGTGCAAGTTCCGCCTCATGCGCATCAGCCCGCCCGATACGGCGCACACCAGCGGCCAGCTGTCTGACAGCCAGCCCTGGAGCCGACTCAAAGACGTGCCTCTGGTCAGCCTGCCGTCGGGCAACCCCATACAGGTGGTCATCGAAAAGCAGCTCTCCCGCCTGGGCCTGGCCCACCAGGAGCGCCCCCGCATGAACCTGATCGGCACCCTGATCGGCATGGTGCGCGCCGGCCGTGGCAGCGCTATCGTGCCCTCGTTCGCGCTGGAAGAATGCCTGCGCCAGGGCCTGGGCGTCGCCATGCTGCGCGAGCCCGTGGTGCACCTGGACCTGTACCTGGCCTACCGCCGGGGCACGCAGCAACAACCGGCGGCGATGGCGTTTGCCGAGGCGCTGCGGGAGGCTGCGGTGCGGTTGCCGGCTTAAGGGGGCGACCCTGGGGCGTCCATTCAGTCTGTTTTTATCTATTCTTTTATCTATTCAGTTTTCAATTCAAACGGCGTATCCTTAGGCCATGCCCTCCGCCGCCCAGACCTACGCCAACGCCGTCCGCCCCCTGCTGCGCCCCGGCCCCACCAAGGCGCAGGCGCTGGCCCAGGCGCTGCAGGTCAGCCAGCCCACCGTCTCGCGGGCACTCAGCGCGCTGGGTGACGAGGTGGTGCCTTTTGGCGCCGCCAGATCTATTCAATACACGCTCCGCGATCCCCAGCGCGCCGATCTGCAGGCCACGGTGTACCGCGTCACCCCCCAGGGCGCGGTCGAAACTCTGGGCACCCTCGTCCCCGTGTGCCCGCAGGGATTTGTGATGGTCGAGGCGGACGGGGCCCGGCTGCACAGCGACGGCCTGCCGTGGTGGATCTATGACATGCGCCCGCAGGGCTACCTGGGGCGCGCCTACTGCCAGCGGCACGGCCAGCGCCTGGGCTTGCCCGAGCGGCTGGGCGACTGGAGCGACACCCACGCACTGCGCGCCATCCTGGACCAGGGCGACGACATGCCCGGCAACCTGCTCATCGGCCCCACCGCCCGCGACCAGTTCGTCAACGCGCCCGACCCCGTGCCGATTGCAGCGGCGCAGAAGCTGCACACCTACGCCCGGCTGGCCGACCTGGCCGCGCGCGGCGAAGTGGCGGGCTCGTCAGCCGCCGGCGAGCAGCCCAAGTTCACCGCCTACGCAGAGCAGGCCGATGGCACCGCCGCACATGTGATGGTCAAGTTCACCGCAGAACTCGACACCCCCGTCAGCGCCCGCTGGCGCGACCTGCTGCTGGCCGAACACATCGCCCTGCAGGTGCTGCGCGACCACGGAGTGCCTACCGCGCAGTCGATGACCTGGATGCACGGTACCCAACGATTTCTGGAAGTGCAGCGGTTTGACCGGCTGGGCGCGCGTGGGCGCAGGGCGCTGCATTCCATCTCCGCGCTGGACGCCGAGTTTGTCGGCAGCGGCGGCAACTGGCCGGTGATCGCCAAGGCGTTGTGGAAGGAGGGCGTCATCACTGCCCAGGCCTTTGACACAGCCTGCCTGCTGTGGGCGTTCGGCTGCCTGATCGGCAACACCGACATGCACAGTGGCAATCTGTCGTGCTTGTCAGAGGGGCGAAGGCCTTACGAGCTGGCGCCTGCGTATGACATGACGCCCATGGCGTTTGCACCCACGGCGGGGGGCGGCTTGCCGGATCGGGCGCTAGAACTGACGGTGGGGGAACAGGTCAGTGCAGCGGCTTGGAAGGAGGCGCTTGCGATGGCGCAGGTGTTTGTTCGACGGTCGGAGGATCAGGAAGGATTCAGCGCGGGTTTCGATGCGTGTAAGGCGGAGTTGGTACGCCATTTGACGGTGGCTGCTGAGCGTGTTGGGCGGCTTGCTGTTTAAAGAGGCTGTTGGTAGGCACGAGGCTGAGGCCAGTTTGGTGCGAAATATTCCGGTAGTGGTTGATCTATATGCGGTGGTAGCTATGAAAAATAGAGCAAACACGACTGCGCTCTTTTTTCTTTGAGTTTTGAACCACATGCGTGAGGATTGACCGCTGCTGGCCCAGAGCCGCCGTTCAAAAGCGCCGCCCTGAAGCTGCCATCGACTTGCTGCACGCTGCTGTTGGAAATCCCGGCGTCCGCATACGGCAAGCCATAGTTTTCGGTATTAACGCGTGCCGGGTTTCATGGAATTTTTACATCTGGAAGTTTGAACAGGTCACCCCTTGCAAACCTTTGCTGCAAGCCGCCTCCAGGAGAAATCAGTGTCCAGAATATCTCGCTCGGTCCAGTTTATCCCGCAGGTTTTGCTGTCTAAACTACGTTAGGCCTCATTCCCCACCGCTATGGACACACAAACTCTTCTCGCGGAAATCGACGCACGTGAACTCACCTACGAGGCCCCTCCGTTGTTCGCATGGGAGATGGGCATCGCATCGACCGACGAAGAGGTTGCCAATCTGATGTATCGAGGCGGACGCTTCCCACCTCAGATGTCAACGCGACGTACGCCCCCGGAAGACACCCGACCTGAGAAGACGTACTGGGACCACGTGAAAAACGAGATGCGCATATTTCTCTGCACGGACGAGAAAAAGTACAAGGCGCTCTGGAAACAGATCGACGCTATGCAGAAGAAGTCCACAACTGCAATAGTCGGCGTTATTGCTGCGTTTCTTGGTTCATCGCTGGGCGCTCCCGCCACCATATTGGCGGGGTTTGTTGCGGTATGCCTCTACGCGGCGCTTAAAGTCGGCAAGGAAGCATATTGCGGCTACAGCAGCAATGAGGCCTAACCTTTCAGTCAGGCGGACTTGCCTACGGCAAGCCACTGACCTTGGCCGCTAGGCCTCACAGGAGACTCCATGCCAGACCTCACAGCTATCGGCGCCGTCCTTGGCAGCCTTAAGACAGCCACGGAGATTGCAAAATTCATTCGTGAAAGCGATGTCTCAATCGAGCGAGCCGAGTTAAAGCTAAAGGTGGCTGATCTGATAGGAGCGCTTGCAGACGTAAAGTTGGAATTGGTTGAACTGCAAGACTCGTTCGCAGCGAGGGACCAAAAGATCAAAGAACTCGAGGAAGCGTTCGAGGCCAAAGATTCCATGGTCCGGAAATACGATGCGTACTACAACGCTGGCCCAGACGGCGAGCCCCTGGGCGCACCTTACTGCCTGCGTTGCTGGGAAAGCGACCACAAGCGTCGGCTGCTCGTTCATGATGCGAAGGACTTCAGAACCCGCCTTTGCACGAGTTGCGGCCACAAGTACGAAGGCAGACTGGCAGGCGACCTCCAGCCTGCAAAGCCAGCCGGTTGAGAGGGTCGGATGAAATCAGAGCTGTTGGAAGCAATTGACACCCACAAGGTTGTCGAACTTCGTTACCACGGGTACGCGCGCACCGTCGAGCCACACGCCTACGGCCGGGACAAGAACGGAGACGAAATTCTCCGGTGCTTTCAAGTCTTTGGTGGCAGCGAAAGCGGCGAACGAACAGGCTGGAAACTACTCAAGGTTGCCGAGGTGTACTCCATCCATCTTGAGAAGGCCACGTTCCATACTCGGGACGGTTATCGCAAGAACGACAAGGCAATGGAATATATCTTTCGCCAGTTGTAGCGTGAGGCCTACCCCCTCGCTCAAGCGGAGCGCCAATGGCAAACCACCAGGCCTGGTCTGGTGGTACGCGGTACATTTTCACCAGTCAGGGCCTGGCATCTTGCCGTTGTCGCCCGCTTAGCTCGAACGTTGAACATCCGCTTCCACTTGCGGTGAGCGGCTGCTTCTGGCCGGTCCCTGCTTTAGCTCCGTACCTCACCCCACCGCCCGCATCCCCACCAACCCCGGCATCGCCCCCCGCATCGCCTCCAAAAACAGCCGCAGCCGCGCCGGATAAAACCGCGCATACGGGTACACCAAGTACACCGGCAGCGGCGCCGCGTGCCAGTTGGGCACCAGGTGCAGCAAGTGCCCCTGCCGCACATCGTTGTCCACGATCCATGCCGAAGAAATGCACGCTCCCAGCCCCGCCAGGGCGGCGCTGCGCAGGGCGTACAGGCTGTCGGTGGCCAAACGCGGGGTAATGCCGAAGGTATGGGCCTCGCCGCCGGGCTCTTGGGTCAGCGTGACCTCGCGGCGGTAGAAGGTGCTCAGGGCCAGCCAGGGCAGGGGTTGCAGGTCTTGCGCGTGCCGGGGCGTGGGGCGCCCGGCCATGAGGGCGGGGGCGGCCAGCACGATGCGGGGCACCTCGGCCAGGCGCACTGCGACCACGCTGGGGTCGTCCACCGCGCCGACCTGGATGGCGCAGTCGATGCCTTCGGCGATGAAGTTGGGGCGGCGGTCGTGCAGCATCCATTCCACGTCCACCTCGGGGTAGCGGCGCAGGTAGGCCATCAGCGGGGCGATGAACTGGTCTTGCCCAAAGGCGTGCGGCGCCAGCACGCGCAGGGTGCCGCGCGGGGTGTCGGCCGTGCCGCGCAGGTCGTCTTCCATGGCGCGCCAGTCTTCCAGCAGGGCCTTGGCGTGGGCAAAGCAGCGGTCGCCGTCTTCCGTCAGCTTCATCACATGGGTGGAGCGCTGCAGCAGCTTGATGCCCAGGCTGCGCTCCAGCGCCTGCAGGCGGCGGCTCACGGTGGGCTGGCTGGTGCCCAGTTGCTGGGCGGCGGCAGACAGGCTGCCGGCCTCGACGATGCGGACAAAGGTCTGCATCAGCTCGATGCGGTCGGCGCCGGGTTGCAGGGCTGGCAGGGTGTTTGTCATACGCTAAGCGTATAACGAATCTGCAATTCAGCCTACTACCCAGCGCGGCGGTGGGCTAGAACAATCGCACCATTCCTTTCTAACCGATGGTGTTGTGATGTCTTCCATTCAAAACGTGCATGCAAGTGGTGCAGCGGGGCTGGCCCCGGTGGCGCCCCCTGCGGAGGGGTCGGTGAGTGCGCCGCTCTTATTGCTGCTGGCGACCACGGCGGGGCTCAGCGTGGCGTCGCTGTACTACAGCCAGCCAATGCTGGGCGTGCTAGGGCCCGACATGCAGGCCGACAGCCGCGTGGTGGGGCTGGTGCCCACGCTCACGCAGCTGGGGTATGCGCTGGGCATCTTGCTGCTGGCGCCGCTGGGCGACCGGTTTGACCGGCGCCGCATCATCGTCATCAAGTCCATCGCGCTGATGCTGGCCCTGCTGCTGAGCGGCCTGGCGCCCGGCATGGGTGCGCTGCTGGCGGCCAGCCTCGCCGTGGGCCTGGCGGCCACCGTGGTGCAGGACGTGGTGCCTGCCGCCGCCACGCTGGCCCCAGCGGCGCAGCGCGGGCGCATGGTGGGCACGGTGATGACGGGGCTGCTGCTGGGCATTTTGCTGTCGCGCGTGGTCAGCGGCTTCGTGGCGCAACAGTGGGGCTGGCGCACGGTGTATGTGGCGGCGGCGGCGGCCATTGCGCTGCTGACGGTGGCCGTGTGGCGCGGGCTGCCGCGCTTTGCGCCCACCACGCAGATGGGCTACGGCGCGCTGATCGGCTCGATGGTGGCGCTGTGGCGCCAGCACGCAGCGCTGCGCCGTGCGGCCTGGGCGCAGGGGCTGCTGGCCGTGGGCTTCAGCGCGTTCTGGTCCACGCTGGCGGTGATGCTGCACAGCCAGTTCAACCTGGGCACGGCGGCGGCGGGCGCGTTTGGTCTGGCCGGGGCGGCGGGGGCACTGGCCGCCCCGCTGGCCGGGCGCCTGGCCGACAAGCGTGGGCCCGAGGTGGTGACGCGCTACGGCGCCGGGCTGGCCGCCGTGTCGTTTGCGGTGATGGCGCTGGCGCCGCTGCTGCCTGCTCAGGCCCAGCTGGCCTTGATTGTGGTCAGTGCCATCGGCTTTGACTTTGGCGTGCAGGCCACGCTGGTGGCGCACCAGACCATCGTGTACGGCATCGACCCTGCGGCGCGCAGCCGGCTCAATGCGCTGCTGTTCACCGGCATGTTCATCGGCATGTCGGCCGGGGCGGCGCTGGGCAGCCTGGCGCTGGCGCAGTGGGGCTGGCTGGGGGTGGTGGGCTTGGCCACCGTGGGGTCGCTGGCAGCGCTGGCGGTGCGCATGGGGCGCCGCCGGGGCTGATTTAGGGTGAAATATGGCTGTAGCGCCAGTGGATCATGCGCTGGCAGCTATCAAAAAAAGAGCGACCCCAGGGTCGCTCTTTTTGTTGGGAGGCGGTTTGTACCGCGCTGGCGCTCAACCGCTCCGCGGCGTTGGGCCTGCACTGGCTCAGGTCTTCTTCACCTCAATGTGGTACAGCCCCCAGGGGCACAGGCCAAAGCGCTCCTTCACGGGCTTGTCCTTGAAGGCGGGCAGCACGTCGGCGTCGTACACGGCCCACTGCGGGCCCAGGCCGCCCAGGGCCATGGGTTGGCCGTCGATGTGGGTGGCGACGATCATGCGGTAGGCCTGGGCGTCGGCCATGCTGATGTTGACGTTGTAGCCGTCCACCGCGCGCAGGCCCAGTTGCACGGGGCTGCCAGCGGCCACACCGGCGGCGGCCAGCACGGTGGTGAGCAGGGGGCCCTTGAGCGTGTGGGGCTTGCTGTCGTATTCGAGCGTGGGCTTGATGGTGACGGCGGGCATGCGCGCCAGGGCGGCGGCGTCCAGCGCGAAGGCCTTGTCAAACTGGATGCCGTGTTTGCCCATCATCTGGTCGATGGTGGTGTCCAGCGCGCCGCGGTTGGACTGGGTGATGGCGCCGCTGATGGTGAGCAGCGTGGGGCCGCTGGGGGCCTTGGCCGGCGTGGCGGCGTGGCTGCTGCCCGCGGCAGTCCACAGGCCTGCCAGGCCCATGCCGGCGGCGACGAAGTTGCGCTTGTTCATGCTCATGGGAGGGTGCTCCTTGATGGAAATCAGGGGCGCATGGTAAGCGCAAGCGGTGCTCCCCGCCACGCGAAAAGTGGCACGGGGTGTGGCTGCGGCGGCGGGGGGTTGTGCGTGTCAGGCCGCCTTGTCGATCGCGAAGGGGCGCAACACGTTTTTGAAGCTGCGGTCCCACAGGGGCGCCACTTGCGCGGGGCCGTCCAGCACGCCCAGCTGCAAAAAGGTGTCGGCCACCGCCTGGTGGCCTTGCACCACGGCGTCGTCCACGGGGCGCAGGTCGTAGTCGGTGCTGCGGCTGTTCCACAGCTCGATCAGGTCGCCCACGGGCACGCGGGTTTCGGCCGACTGGGCCCGGGCGTAGTCCAGGTAGTTGCCGTTGGCCCACTGGTAAGCGCGGCGCAGGCGCAGCAGGTAGTCGCTGATGGCGGCGTGGCGCGCGGGGTCGTCCACCGCGCGCGGGTTGGCATAGATGGGAAAGTTGCCCGACAGGTAGCCCACACCGGTCTTGATCACGCGGGCGCCGTAGCGCAGCCGCGCCAGCTGGCCGTTGTAGCCGTAGATGGCCCAGGCATCAAGGTCGCCCCGGTCAAAGGCCGAGAGCCCGTCGGCGGGGGTGAGGTTGATGGCCGTGATGTCGGCAAACGACAAGCCCGCTTCGGCCAGCTGCTTGCTCAGGTAGTAGTGCGAGGTGGTGGCGCGCACATAGCCCACGCGTTTGCCTTTCAGGTCGGCTATGCGCTGGATGGGGGCATCCTTGCGGGCCAGGGTGACCTGGTTGTTCAGGTCTTCGCGCACTACAGCGATGAAGCGCACCTGCGCCTTTTGCCGGGCGGCAAACAGGGCAGGGATCTCGCTGCCCGAGCCCAGGTCCAGCGCGTCGCCGTTCAGGGCCTCGATGTGCAGCACGCCGTTGTTCAGCTCGCGCCATTCGATGCGGTAGGGCGTGTTGCCCTGGCCCGATGCGGCGATCAGCGCGCGCCACAGGCCCTTGTAGGTGCCAACGCGCAGCGTGACCTTGGACAGGTCGGGCGTGCCGGGCGATGCCGCCAGTGCGGGCACACCCGCTGTGGCCGCCCATGCGGCGGCGCCCAGGCCGTTTTGGAGGAGATGGCGGCGGTTCAGTGAAGGAGGGGTATGGGGCATGGCAGGTTGGTGTGTGGATTGGGTGTGTCAAGCCACAAGGTTCCAACAAGCCCGGCGGCAGCGCAAAGACCATTGCGTAGCATCGATATGCGGCAAACGCAGCACCCACCGTGGTGCATGCGAAAACCGCATGTGGTCACGCGGATTTCTTCGTTGGCGCGGGGCGGAGGCGCTCCTATGGTGGGCGGGTTCGTTTCTCTTTCGTCCACCTCACCGATCTGGAAAGCCGCCAGCCATGTCTGCCGTCCTCAAGCCCCTGCCCGCCACCGACCTCGCCCGCAACCCCACGCCGCAGCGCAAGGACTGGTTTGATGCGCCCAGCCCGCGCCCCACGGTGCAGGCCGAGCGCCGCTACCGGCAGGAGAACCTGGCCGTGGCCTTTCGGCTGTTTGCACAGCAGGGGTTTGACTACGGGCTGGCAGGCCACATCACTGCGCGCGACCCGGAGTGGACGGACCACTTCTGGGTGAACCCGCTGGGCGTGCATTTTTCGCAGATCAAGGTGTCCGACCTGTTGCTGGTGAACGCCGCAGGCGAGATCGTCATCGGCCAGGGCCCGCTGAACCGCGCGGCGTTTGCCATCCACGCGGCGTTGCACGAGACGCGGCCCGACATCATTGCTGCGGCCCACACCCATTCCACATACGGCAAGGCGTGGTCTGCGCTGGGCCGCAAGCTCGACCCGCTGACGCAGGACTCGTGCATCTTCTATGAAGACCACGCGCTGTTCGACGACTTCACGGGGGTGGTGCTGGAGACGGACGAGGGCTTTCGCATTGGCAAGGCGCTGGGGGCGCAGAAGGCGGTAATCCTGCAGAACCACGGCATCCTGACGGCGGGGCCGTCGGTGGAGGCGGCGGCGTGGTGGTACATCGCGCTGGAGAACGCCTGCCAGGCCCAGCTGCTGGCTGAGGCGGCGGGCACGCCCCAACCCATTCGCCATGAGATCGCGCAGCACACGCATGCACAGATCGGCGGGCCCGGCGGCGCGCAGTTTGCCTTCAGGAGCCTGTTCGACATCCTTGTGCGGCAGCAGCCTGAGGTGCTGCAATGAACGCGCCGCTGACCTGGGGGCAGGTGGCGCGCACGCTGGCGGTGGAGTTTGCCGAGCGCGCCGTGGCGCACGACCGGGACGGGAGTTTTCCGCACCAGAACTTTGCCGACCTGCAGCAGGCCGGTCTGCTGGCGCTGGCCGCGCCGCGCACGCTGGGCGGGCAGGGCGCGTCGGCCGCGCAACTGGGCGAGGTGATTGGCGCAGTGGGCCAGGGCTGCCCGGCCACCGCGCTGGTGCTGACCATGCAGTACATCCAGCAGCGCGGCATGGGGCGGCCCGGCTCGCCCTGGCCGCAGGCGCTGGCCCGGCAGCTGGTGCACGAGTCGCACAACGAGGTGTCGCTCATCAATGCGTTGCGCGTGGAGCCCGAGCTGGGCTCGCCCGCACGCGGCGGCCTGCCTGCCACAGTGGCGCGGCACACGGTCGAGGGCTGGCGCATCAGCGGGCACAAGGTGTATTCGACCGGCGCGCCCATCCTGCGCTGGTATGTGGTGTGGGCCCGCACCGATGAAGAGGTGCCACGCGTGGGCTCGTTCCTGGTGCGGGCCGGTTCGCCCGGCATCCGCATCGACGCCACCTGGGACCACCTGGGCCTGCGCGCCAGTGGCAGCCACGATGTGATCCTGCAGGACGTGCTGACCCCCCACGACCACGCGCTCGATGTGCGCCTGCCGCAGGACTGGGCCCGTGGCGAGCCCGCCATGCTGGCCGAGATGACGGTGATGCTGGGCGCGCTGTACACCGGCGTGGCCCGCGCAGCGCGCGACTGGGTGGTGCGCTTTCTGCGCGAGCGCACGCCCGCCAACCTGGGTGCACCCCTGTCCAGCCTGCCGCGCGCCCAGGAGGCCGTGGGCCGCATCGAGGCCCTGCTGCTCACCAATGACCGGCTGATCGCCAGCGTGGCGCATGACCTGGACACCGGCACCCTGGTGCCTGCGGTGGACAGCGGCCTGGTGAAAACCATGGCCACGCAGAACGCCATCGACGTGGTGCAGGCGGCGCTGCAGCTGTCCAGCAACCACGGCCTGGCACGCAAAAACCCGCTGGAGCGCCACCTGCGCGATGTGCTGTGTGGCCGTGTGCACACCCCGCAGGAGGACAGCGCCCACATTGCCGCAGGCCGCCGCGCACTGGGCCTGGGCTGAGACGATGAGATCGGATACGCCATGAATGCCGTGCTGGCCCCCCGCCCCCTGGCGGTGTTGAACCAGACCGGTGCCGGGGCCGATGCCCTGGTGGCCGCAGCGGGCTTGCCCGTGGCCCTGGCCGACGATGCCGCTGTGCCTGCGTGGGAGCGCGCCGCTGATGCGGATGTGCTGTTCACCGGCCCGCGCAATGGCTGGCGCAATGCGCCCGCGGAGCCTCCGGCGGGCTGGCCGGGGCGCCTGCAGTGGGTGCATGTGGCGTCGGCGGGCATCGACTTCTTTCCGCCGTGGTTGCTGCAGGTGCCGCTGGTGACATGTTCACGCGGTGTGGCGGCTGTGCCCATTGCCGAATATGTGATCACTGCGCTGCTCGCGCACCAGCGCGACTGGGACACACTGCGCGTGCAAGGGGCCGACCCATGGCGTGAGACCTTTGCGCGGGTGGACCAGCACCTGCCCGGCACCCTGCAGGGCCGCACGCTGGGCATTGCGGGCTATGGCGCCATTGGCCGCGCGGTGGCCGTGCGTGCACAGGCGCTGGGCATGCAGGTGGTGGCGCTGCGGCGTGGGGGTGCGCCGGTGGATGGAGGGGGTGAAGGGGATGAAGGCGTGCAGGCGGTGGGCTCCATCGAGCAGCTGCTGGCGGCGTCTGACCACCTGGTGCTGGCCCTGCCCATCACCGCGCAGACCTACCACCTCATCAACGCGGCCACGCTGGCCCATGCGCGGCCGGGGCTGCACCTGGTGAACATTGCGCGCGGCGCCCTGGTGGACCAGCGGGCCCTGCTGCAGGCGCTGGATGCGGGCCGCCTGTCGGGCGCCACGCTGGATGTGACCGACCCCGAGCCTTTGCCCGACGGCCACCCTCTGTACCACCACCCGCGTGTGCGCATCACGCCACACGTGTCGTGGGCCGCACAAGGGGCTGCGGAGGTGACGGCGCGCAAGTTTGTGGACAACCTGCAGCGCTTTGTGGCCGGGCTGCCGCTGCACGACGTGGTGGACAGGGAGCGCGGTTACTGAGCGCCGCAGGCCAGCGGGCCACCCCACCCACACCCCGCGCGCGCATGCGAAAACCGCATATGGATGCTTGCAAGCCTTCGTTGGCGCCGCGTGGGGTGGGTGATGCAATGAATGCCGAATCAACCTTGCCTTCATTGACCACACCATGCTGCGCCGCCAATTCCACCATCTGCTGACCGCCTCGGTCGCTGCCAGTTCATTCCTGTCGCCCGTCCTCACCCATGCCCAAACCTCGTCGCGCGTGCTGCTGCGTGCGGGCGACCAGAAGGGTGGGCTGCAGGCGCTGCTGGACGCAGCGGGTGAGCTCAAGAACCTGCCCTACGACATCAAGTGGAGCGAGTTCCCGGCGGCTGCGCCACTGGCCGAGGCGCTCAACGCCAACGCGGTGGACTTTGGCCCCATTGGCGATGCGCCACTGCTTTTTACGCTGGCGGCGGGCAGCCGGGTCAAGGCGTTTGCGGCCAGCCGCTCAGATGCCTACGGCACGGCCGTGCTGGTGGCGCCCCACTCGCCGCTCAAGACGGCGGCCGACCTCAAGGGCAAGAGCATTGCCACCAACCGGGGCTCCATCGGCCATCTGGTCACCCTCAAGGCGCTGGAGTCGGCAGGCATCAAGGCCGACGATGTGCAGCTGCGCTTCATCCCGCCGCCAGACGCCAAGCTGGCGCTGACGCAGGGCTCGGTCGATGCCTGGGCCACCTGGGAGCCCTACACCGCGCTGGCCGAGACCAGCGGCCATGCGCGCGTGCTGGTCAGCGGCCGGGGCCTGTGGTCGGGCCTGAGCTTTCTGGCGGCCACCGATGCGGCCCTGGCAGAAAAGCGTGCTGCGCTGGCGGACTTCAAGGAGCGCGTGGCGCGTGCGCAGGTGTGGTCGTACCAGAACGCCAAGCCGTTTGGCCAGTCGCTGGCGCGCATCGTGGGCATTCCGGCCGATGCGGCGCAGCTGCAGTTTGAGCGCCGCGCCACCCGCTGGCAGGACATCGACGCCCAGGTGCTGGCCGACCAGCAGAAGACGGCTGACTTCTACCTGGCGGCAGGCCTCATCAAGCAGCGGCTGGATGTGCGGGGCACGTTCGACACCAGCTTCAATGTGGGCAAGGGCTGAGGACGGCTGCTCCCGACCGTTCGCCGTTCGCCGTTTGCAGCTCGTCCGTACCAGTGGGCGTTGGGCGGGTTGATGCGCTGGATGTGGTTCTGCAAGCTTCAACGGAACGCGCTGGTGTGTCCAACGCGCCCCTCCCTGACCTTGAGCCACCGGGGTGCATGCCGCCCCGCGCCAGCAACCTTGCGCTGGCCGCACCACAATCGGGTCATATGACCTCTTCTTCGACGATGCTGCGGGTGATCAGCCTGGCAGCCTTTTGCAGCATGGCTTCCATGCGTGTCTGCGACCCGATGCTGGTGTCCCTGGCACGCGAGTTTTCTGTCACCACGGGCGATGCGTCGGCCGTCATCGCGGCGTTTGCCGTGTCTTACGGCGTGCTGCAGTTGTTCTATGGCCCCCTGGGCGACCGGCTGGGCAAGGTGCGGGTGGTGATTGGCGCCACCTTTGCCTGTGCGCTCTTCAGCGGCGTGACGGCGCTGGCGCCCACGCTGCCGGTGCTGGTGGCGGCGCGGGCTGCCATGGGGGCGTCGGCGGCAGGCATCATCCCGCTGTCGATGGCATGGATTGGCGACAACGTGCCGTACGAGCAGCGGCAGGAGACCCTGGCGCAGCTGATGGTGGCCACGGTGTCGGGGATGATGGCCGGGCAGTGGTTTGGCGGCTTTGCGGTCGAGGCGCTGGGCTGGCGGGCTGCGTTTGTGGTGCTGTCGCTGCTGTTTTTGACCGCCGCGAGCCTGCTGTGGCGGCAAGCCCGCGCCATGGCGGCCAGCACCCCGGCACCTGCGGCTGGCGGTGCGGTGCCGCCCGCTTTTTCGCTGTCGGCTTATTTGGCCAACACGGCCGCGCTGCTGCGCATGTCCCGGGTGCGCTGGGTGCTGACCGTGGTGGCGGTGGAGGGCGCCCTGGCCTTTGGCACGCTGGCTTTTGTGCCCGCACGCATGGTGGACGGGTTTGGGCTGTCGGCCTCGGCGGCCGGCGGGGTGATGGTGCTGTATGGCGTGGGCGGGCTTATCTACAGCCTGCTGGCGCGCCGCTGGCTGGCGCTGCTGGGTGAGCGGGGCCTGGCGCTGATGGGCGCCTCGCTGATTGCTGCCGGGCTGTTGCTGCTGGCCTGGGGGCCGGTGGCGGCCTGGGGGGTGCTGGGCTGCTTCTTTGCCGGGGTGGGGTTTTACATGCTGCACAACACGCTGCAGGTGCAGGCCACGCAGATGGCGCCCGAGGCCCGGGGCACGGCGGTCACGCTGTTTGCGTGCCTGCTGTTCCTGGGGCAATCACTGGGTGTGCTGCTGGTGGCGGCCAGTGTCGACCGGGGCTGGATCGCGCCCGTGTTCTCGGTGGCGGCACTGGGGGTGCTGGTGCTGGGCGCGCTGGTGTCGCGCAAGGTGAATGGCCGGGTGGCGGTGCCCGCGGGAGCGTAGTCTGGAGTCGGCCAGCCCGTGCAAATAACTTTGATGTCTTATTACTTTATTTTTTGATAGTTTGATTCTTTATGGCGCAATAGTACATTCCCTGATCTTTGTGTCTTTTGGGGCCGAACCCGCGCCGCCCGGCGTGTGGCGGCCCTTTGTGTTTCATGATCGAACTACGGGGTATCACCCAAACCTACCAGGGCTCACAAGGCCCGGTCGAGGCGCTCAAGGGCATCGACCTCACCATCCAGCCGGGCGAAGTGTTCGGCATCATCGGCAAGAGCGGCGCGGGCAAAAGCTCGCTGGTGCGGGTGATCAACCTGCTCAACCGGCCCACCACGGGCCAGGTCATCGTGGGCGGGCAGGACCTGACCCAGCTGAACGACGCGCAGCTGCGCGAGGCGCGCCGCGAGATCGGCATGGTGTTCCAGCACTTCAACCTGCTGTCGTCGCGCACCGTGTTTGACAACGCCGCGCTGCCGCTGGAGCTGGCGGGCATGGACAAGGCCGCCATCCGCGAGCGTGTGAACCCGCTGCTGGAGCTGGTGGGCCTGTCGGCCCTGGCCGACCGCTATCCGGCGCAGATCAGCGGCGGGCAAAAGCAGCGTGTGGGCATTGCGCGTGCGCTGGCCAGCCGCCCCAAGGTGCTGCTGAGCGACGAAGCCACCTCGGCGCTGGACCCGGAGACCACGCGCTCCATCCTCGACCTGCTGCGCCAGGTGAACCGCGAGCTGGGCCTGACGGTGGTGCTGATCACCCACCAGATGCAGGTCATCAAGCAGGTGGCCGACCGCGTGGCCGTGATCGAGGCCGGCCGCATCGTGGAGCAGGGCCGGGTGCTGGACGTGTTCACCCGCCCGCAGCAGGCCATCACCAAGAGCCTGATCGACGAGATCCTGCCGCAAGAGCTGCCCGCCAGCGTGCTGGACCATGTGCGCAAGCTGGCAGGCCAGCTGAGCGCAGGACGAACCGGCCAGCTGCTGCGCCTGTCGTACGCCGGGGACAGCGCTTACCAGCCCATCCTGTCGCAGCTGATCCGCCAGTTTGGCGTGGACATGAGCATCCTGCACGGGCAAGTGGATGAGATCCAGGACGAGACCTTTGGCTCGCTGGCCGTGTACGCCAGTGGCGAGGCCGAGAGCGTGCGCGGCGCCGTGGCGCACCTGCGCGCGGGCGGGGTCGAGGTGGAAGAAGTGGCCGTGGCCGGTTAAGAGGGAGCACACATCATGTTCAACAACTTCACGCCAGCCATGCTGGATCTGTTTGCTTCGTCGCTGTGGGAGACGCTCATCATGGTCGGCATCTCCGGCCTGGTGGGCGGCTTGCTGGGGGTGCCTCTGGGCGTGTTCCTGCGCCTGACCGATGATGGCGGGGTGCTGGAGAACGGCCCCGTCAACAAGCTGGTGGGCTGGCTGGTCAACGCCGTGCGGTCCACGCCCTTCATCATCCTGCTGGTGGCCATCATCCCGTTCACGCGGCTCATCACCGGCTCGTCCATCGGCACGGCCGCCGCCGTGGTGCCACTGACCATTGCCGCTGCCCCGTTTGTGGCCCGCCTGGTCGAGGCCGCGCTGCGCGAGGTGGACCACGGCCTGGTCGAAGCCGCGCAGGCCATGGGCGCCACCACCAGCCAGATCGTGTGGAAGGTGCTGCTGCCCGAGGCGCTGCCCGGCATCGTGGCGGGCCTGACCATCACGTTTGTGAGCCTGACCGGCTACTCGGCCATGGCCGGTGCCATTGGCGGCGGCGGCCTGGGCGACCTGGGCATCCGCTACGGCTACCAGCGCTTTCTGCCCGAGATCATGCTGGCCGTGGTGCTGGTGCTGATTTTCTTTGTGCAAGCCGTGCAAAGCCTGGGCGACTGGGCGGTGCGCAAGCTCAGCCACCGTTGAGCGGTGAATGGTTTGCTATTGAATCAATAGCTGCTGGCGCATGATCCACTAGCGCTTGCGGCCTGTTTTGCTTCAAACCCACGCGTGGAGGCACTGCGTGGGCCTCTGCGTTGGTCCTGGCTCTCTCGCCTCCTGTGGGAGAGGTGCAGAAGCCAATCTCAGCCCGGCACCCGGTAGTGGTAGCCGTAGGCCGTCTTGAAGCCCATCGATTCATACAGCCGCAGCGCAGGCGTGTTCTGCGCCCGCACCTGCAGGTAGGCGCTGGTTGCACCGGCCTCCATGCCCCAGTGCAGCAGCGCCTGCACCAGCGCGCGCCCGCGTCCGCCGCCCCGGTGTTCAGGCGCCACGGCCAGGTCATACAGGCCCACCGCACCGCGCTCCAGCACCGCCAGGCCATAGCCCACGGCGTGGCCCTGGGCGTCGTGTTGCAGCGCATAGCCCACCGGGTGGGAGATGGCATCCAGGATGCCGCGGTGCAGGTTGCGGTGGTGCGGCGCCACGCCGTTGGCCGCCGCAAAACCTTCCAGCCACGCGGGCGATGGCGAGGTGCTGACCACGGTGCTGCCGTCGGGCCGGGGCACCGCGCCCAGCGCCAGCGGCCGGTGCAGGACCAGCGAGGGGTCAAAGTGCTGGTAGCCCGCGTCCGCCAGCTCCTGGTCGGCCTCGGCCGGGGCCAGGGGGGAGATGCGGAACACGGCGGGCAAACCATGCCGCGCATACAGCGCCACCGCCGCCTCGCGCACGCCGTCAAACGGCGCGCCGGGCACCAGCGCGTTGACCGAGTTGGCGCGCTTGGTGTAGCCGCCTGACAGCCGGAACACCCAGCCCCGGTGAAACACCGTCTGGTGCGCAGGCCAGGCGTTGAAGGCGCGCTCTTCCAGCGCGCGGACGAGGGCAGCGGGTGCGGTGTTGGCAATGGGGGCGGCGGTGTCGGTCATCGTTGGTTTATACCAACCCACCTTGACCATTCACCTCGCCAGCCACCCTGTGCGACAACTCTGTGCAACTGCTCTTGGCCACTCGGTCAGTCGGTGGTGATCTTGTTGTCGGCCACCAGCTTGGCAAAACGTGCGGTGTCGGCCGCAATCTGCTCGGCCATCTGCGCAGGGGTGTTGCCGATGGGTTCGGCGCCAATGTCCTGCATGCGCTTTTGAAAGTCCGGCGACTGGATGACCTTGACCATTTCGGTGTTCAGCCGCGCCACCACGTCGGCGGGCGTGCGGGCGGGGGCCAGCACACCAAACCAGGTGCCGATGTCAAAGCCCGCAAAGCCGCTTTCTTGCAGTGTGGGCACATCGGGCAGGGTGGACGAGCGCTTGGCCGTGGTCACCGCCAGGGCGCGCAGCTTGCCCGCCTTGATGTGCGGCAGCACGGGGGTGACGGTGTCGAACGACATCGACACCTGCCCGCCCAGCAGGTCGGTGGTGAGCGGGCCGCTGCCCTTGTAGGGCACATGCAGCAGGGGTTGGCCGATAGAGGTGGCGAACTGCGTGCCGATCAGGTGCTGCGCCGTGCCCGCGCCGTTAGATCCGTACGAGAACTTGTTGGGCGTGGCCTTGATCAGCGCCACCAGTTCCTTCACGTCCTTGGCGGGCGTGGTCGCACTCACAGCCAGCACGTTGGGCACCAGCGCCACGGTGGTGATGGGTGCAAAACTCTTTTGAAAGTCGTAGTTGAGCTTTTTGTACACGCTGGTGGCAATGGTGTGGTGCACCGCGCCCATCAGCAGCGTGTAGCCGTCGGCAGGGGCCTTGGCTACGTAGTCGGCCCCGATGGTGGCGCCTGCGCCGCCCCGGTTTTCCACGATCACAGGCTGGCCCAGGGCTGTGCTGAGCTTTTCGCCCAGCGCGCGTGCCAGCACATCAGTGGTGCCGCCGGCCGCAAAGGGCACAACGATGGTGACGGGCTTGGCGGGCCAGGCCTGTGCGTGCGCCGGTGCGCTGGGCAGGGCACAGGCAGCACTAGCCAGGGCGGCCAGCGCCAGCAGGTGGTGCCGGCGGGTGGAGGGCGTTGTGGGCGGCGTTGATGGTGGGTGGTGCGGGGTTGCAATGCGTGTCATGGTTGTCTCCGTTGGGTTGTGGTTCTTGTGGGGGCAGGGCCGGTGGGGACGCGGGTGCGTGGCGTCAGCCCGTGGCTGCGATCAGGATCGCGCGGAAGTCGTTGACGTTGGTGCCCGTGGGCCCGGTGACCACGGCGTCGCCCAGCGCGCCAAAAAAGGAGTGGGCGTCGTGTGCGTCAAGCGCGGCGGTGGCGTGTTGGCCCAGTGCTGAGGCGCGCTCCAGTGTGTCGGGCGTGGCAATGGCGCCAGCCACGGGCTCCAGGCCATCGATTCCATCGGTGTCTCCGGCCAATGCATACACGCCGGGCAAGCCCTTGAGCGACAGGGCCAGGGACAGCAGGCATTCCACATTGCGCCCGCCGCGCCCCGGGGTTGGCATGGCTTGCCCTGGTGCCGGTGCGCGCAAGGTGACAGTGCTTTCACCGCCACTCAGCAGCACGCGGTGCCGTGGTGACGGGGTCTTGGCGGCGTAGCGGGCGACACCGGCCAGCAAGGTGCCCATGTCGCGGGCTTCGCCCTCCAGCGCGTCGCCGAGCAGCGTGGGCTCGATGCCCGCCTGACGCGCCACCTGGGCGGCTGCCTGCAGGGCCAGGTCGGGTGTAGCAATGACGTGGGTGGTGATGGGGCCCAGCCGGGTGTCGCCGGGCTTGATGCTTTCGCTGGCGGCAGTGTCCAGTGCGGCCAGTACGGCGGGTGGCAGCGCAATGCGGTAGCGCTGCAAGATGGCCAGCGCCTGTGCGCGGGTGGTCGGGTCGGCCACGGTGGGGCCCGAGGCCACGTCCAGCGGGTCGTCGCCCGGCACGTCGGACATCACCAGATTGACCACGCGGGCGGAGCTGCAGGCCAGGGCCAGCCGCCCGCCCTTGATGGCCGAGAGGTGGCGCCGCACACAGTTCATCTCGCCAATGCTGGCGCCGCTGCGCAGCAGGGCCTGGTTGAGCGCCTGCTTGTCGGCCAGCGTGACCCCCGGCAATGGCAAGGGCAGCAGTGCCGAGCCGCCGCCCGACCACAGGCCAATCACCAGGTCGTCTGCTGTGAGGCCCGCCACTGCGGCCAGCATGTGCTGCGCGGCGGCCAGGCCTGCTGCATCGGGCACGGGGTGGGAAGCCTCCAGCACGCGGATGTGCTGGCAGGCGGCAGCATGCCCGTAGCGAGTGACCACCACGCCAGACAGCGGCGTGGGCCAGTGGGCCTCCAGCACCTGCGCCATCTGCGCCGATGCCTTGCCCGCGCCGATCACCACCGTGCGGCCCCGGGGTGGCGCAGGCAGGTGCGGTGGCAGACATATCGCGGGCTGCGCGGACGCGATGGCGGCATCGAACATGCTGCGCAGCCAGTGGCGGGCCTGGGTGTCGATGTGCGTGCTCATCGGGTCGTGGGGCAGGGCGCAGTGCGTTAGGGCCACGCAGCTCAGGCGGCCTTTTGCAAATGCGTGCTGCCGATCAGCGCGCACACGGCGTCGGTCACCTGCGCCGTGGTGGCCGTGCCGCCCAGGTCGCGGGTGTGCAGGGCGGCGTTGGCGGTGACCTGTTCGATGGCCTGCATCACGGCGCGGGCAGCGTCCACCTCGCCCAGGTGCTCCAGCAGCATCACCACCGACCAAAAGGTGCCGATGGGGTTGGCCAGGCCCTTGCCCATGATGTCGAATGCCGAGCCGTGGATGGGCTCGAACATGCTGGGGTATCGGCGCTCGGGGTCGATGTTGCCGGTGGGCGCAATGCCCAGGCTGCCCGCCAGCGCGGCTGCCAGGTCGCTGAGGATGTCGGCGTGCAGGTTGGTGGCCACGATGGTGTCGAGCGTGGCGGGGCGGTTGACCATGCGGGCCGTGGCAGCGTCCACCAGCTCCTTGTCCCATTTCACGTCGGGGAACTCGGTGGCCACCTGCGCGGCAATCTCGTCCCACATCACCATGGCATGGCGCTGGGCGTTGCTCTTGGTGATGACGGTGAGCAGCTTGCGGGGGCGGGATTGGGCCAGGCGGAAGGCGTAGCGCAGGATGCGTTCCACCCCCACGCGGGTCATGATGGACACGTCGGTCGCCGCCTCGATGGGATGGCCCTGGTGCACGCGGCCGCCCACGCCCGAGTATTCGCCCTCGGAGTTTTCGCGCACGATGACCCAGTCCAGGTCCTTGGGCGTGCAGCGCTTCAGGGGCGCATCAATGCCCGGGAGGATGCGCGTGGGCCGCACGTTGGCGTACTGGTCAAAGCCCTGGCAGATCTTCAGGCGCAGGCCCCACAACGTGATGTGGTCGGGGATGTCCGGGTCACCCGCCGAGCCGAACAGGATGGCGTCCTTGCCGCGCAGGGCATTCAATCCGTCGGCCGGCATCATCACACCATGGGCGCGGTACCAGTCGCCGCCCCAGCCGAAGTTTTCGAACTGGAACTGCAGGCCCGTGTGGCGGGCGGCCAGGGCTTCGAGCACGCGCTGGCCGGCGGGAATCACTTCCTTGCCGATGCCGTCTCCGGGGATGGTGGCGATTTGGTAGGTTTTCATGAAGGTCTTTGGTCTTGGTGTGTGAAAGCGTCGGGAAAGGCCTGTGGGGATGTCGTGCCGCGAAAAAGCGGGTGGAACAAAAACAGTGAGAGCGACTGTAGGCATCCGCTCGTTGTAAAAACGGCGCTCAAGTGAATCCATCGTTAACCTGCAGTTGATAATGCGGCGATGAGCTCTACCATCCAGCCCGCAGAACTGGGCTTCTTCTCGGCACTGGCGGCCAGCCCCAGCCTGAGCGCCGCCGGGCGCGAAATGGGTGTCTCCACCGCCGCCGTGAGCAAACACCTGGCGCAGATGGAAAAGCGCCTGGGTGTGGTGCTCATCAACCGCACCACCCGGCGCATGAGCCTTACGCCCGAGGGCGAGCTGCTGCTGGAGCACGCGCGCCGCATCCTGCGCGAGATCGATGCGCTGGACGAACTCATCGTGCAGTCCAAGGCCAGCCCCACGGGCCTGCTGCGCGTGAATGCCACGCTGGGTTTTGGCCGCATGCACATTGCGCCCGTGATCTCGGACTTTGTGCGCCAGTACCCCGAGGTGGATGTGCAGCTGCAGCTGTCGGTGCACCCGCCACCGATCACCGACGATGCCTACGACGTGTGCGTGCGTTTTGGCGAGCCGCCCGACGGCCGCGTGATTGCCCGCCGCATCGCACCCAACCGGCGCGTGCTCTGCGCCGCACCCGCCTACCTGGAGCAGCATGGCAGGCCCCGCGTGCCGCGCGACCTGATGGAGCACCAGTGCATCGGCATCCGCCAGGGCGACGAGGCCTACGGCCTGTGGCGCCTGACCACCGGGCGTGGCAGCAAGGCGCACACCGAGTCGATCAAGATCACCGGCAACCTCACCACCAACGACGGCGAAATCGCCGTGCTGTGGGCGCTGCAGGGCCACGGCATCGTGATGCGCGCCGAGTGGGACGTGAACCGCCATCTGGCCCAGGGCCTGCTGGAGCCCGTGCTGCCGCAGTACCACACGCCCGCGGCCGACATCTATGCGGTGTACCCCCAGCGGCACCAGTTCTCCACGCGGGTGCAGGCGTTTGTGGGGTTCCTGGCCGAGGCATTGGCCGCGTCAGGCACGCTGGCAGGAGTGGGCGTGGGTGGCCGCATGGACAAGCGGAGGGCCGTGCGGGTTTCTTGATCTGGTGGGTGGCGCGCAGGCCGTTGCCGGGTTAGGGTGTCGCCAAGGCATTCTGTGATGCCTCTATGCCCCCCGGACCCGTACCTGGCTTTCATTGCCCCTGCTTTGCCCATGAAAACATTGTTGCCGCTCATCCCCCCGCTGTTGGTTGCCCTGTTTGCCGGGCCCGCGCAGTCCGCCGATTCGCAGGTGCCCGCCGATTGGTCCCTGTCCGCCGATGGTGCTTATGTGTTGGACCAGCGTGCCGGCCTGGCCTGGCCACGCTGTGTGGAGGGCATGCAATGGACGGGCAAAACCTGCACGGGCCAGCCCCTGCTGCTGGACCGTGCTGAGGCCACGGCCCTGGCCTCTGACCGCTGGAAGGCCGAGGGTGTGGGCTGGCGCCTGCCCCGTGCGACAGAGCTGCAGCGGCTGGTGGACAAGGCGCTGTCGCCCCCGGGCCTCAACCCCCTGCTGTTCCCGGCGGCGCCGGGCCAGTGGCACTGGACGTCCACCGCCAACGTGAGCGCGCCCAGCGTCAACCAGTACACCTACGGCAACATCGCCCAAAGCCGGGCGGGTGATGGTGCGCGGCAGGCGGCCATGATCAACGGCTGGGCGGTGAACCTGTCCACCGGCGAGGCGCGCGGCGATGCGGCGCGGGCCAGCAAGCTGCCGGTGCGGCTGGTGCGGCCGATGCCGGTGGGGGCCGCCAAATAGGCGATCGCCCCGATGCAGCCGCATCCGGCAGGACAGGGCGGGGCGGCAGGGCGCTTCAAGCGGCCTGTGGTTGTGCGTCGGCCGCTGCAAACACCTCGCGTGCCGCGGCCAGTCCGTTGAGCGCGGCCGGAAAGCCTGCGTACACCGCCATTTGCATCAGCACCTCCACGACCTCTTCGCGGGTGACTCCCACATTCAGCGCCGCCTGCAAATGCACCTTGAGCTGTGGCGTGGCGTTGCCCAGCGCGGTCAGTGCGGCGATGACTGCAATCTCGCGGCTGCGCAGATCGAGTCCGGGGCGCGAATAGATGTCGCCAAACGGAAACTCGATCAGGTAGCGCGCAAAGTCGGGGGCGATGTCGGCCAGGCTGGCGACGACACGCTCACCCGCGTGGCCGTCGATTTCGCGCAGCTTGGCGAGGCCCTGGAGATAGCGGGGTTGGGTTTGGGGGGACATGGGAGCTTCCTTGGTGGGTGGACGACGGGGCGGACCGAAGGGAAGCTTCCAGGCCCTGGTAGTACGCGATCTTGGCTTGCAGCGCCTGTGCGGCTTGCTGCATCGTGGTGATCGTTGCCAGCACCCGCGCCAGGTGCTGTTCCAGCAACTGGCGCCGCTCGGGGGCAGTGGCGTTCCCTTCGCTGCGCAGCCGCGCAAAGGCCTGCATCTGCCCGATGGGCATCTGGGTCTCGCGCAGGCGCAGCAGGAATCCGATCCATTCCATGTCCGACGCCGCATAGCGGCGCTGGCCTCCGGGTGCACGGGTTACTGGCGCAATCAACCCGGCGCGCTCGTAGTAGCGCAGGGTGTGTGCGGTCAGGCCTGTGCGTTTGGCGACTTCGGCAATGGTGAGGAGGGATGCCATGGGAACGATTCTGAAAGTTGGAGTGCACTCTAAGTCAAGCGCCACGTGGATGACTGGGGACGGGGCGTGTGAGAGCATGGGGTAGCCCCGTGGCTGGAGCCTCTTTTTGGCATCGTTCTTCCCGGCGCATGGTGGCCTGCCGCCGTGAACCGAGGGGACAGCGTGGTGGCGCAGCTTGGTCAAGAATGCGAGTTGGTGGTGCTGCGGCGCCGTGGAGTGCAGCACCGTTTCACCACACTGCGCGGTCCAGCGCATAGGCCCTTTGTCCCATCTTTTACCTGCGAGTCCTCCATGAACCCCTCCATCCCTACCACCGCGCTGCAGTTGCGCTCGCTTGTGCAAGCCGATGGCACCTTGCAGATCAGCCTGGAGCCGACCCCCGTGCCCACACCAGGGCCCGACGAAGTGCTGATCCAGGTGCAGGCCACGCCCATCAATCCGTCGGACATCGGCCTGCTGCTGGGCCCCGCCGACTTGTCCACCGTGCAGGTCACCGGCACGGCCGAGCGGCCGGTGGCCACGGCCCGCATCCCTGAGCGCGCCATGCCGGGCATGGCGGCACGTCTGGGCCAGAGCATGCCGGTGGGCAACGAGGGCGCGGGCCTGGTGGTGGCGGCAGGCAGCTCGCCAGCAGCGCAGGCGCTGCTGGGCCGCACGGTGGCGGTGATTGGCGGCGCCATGTATTCGCAATACCGCGCCATGCCTGCGTCGCAGTGCCTGCCGCTGCCGCCAGGGACCACGGCGGCTGAGGGTGCATCGTGCTTCGTCAACCCGCTGACGGCGCTGAGCATGGTGGAGACCATGAAGCGCGAAGGTCACACCGCGCTGGTGCACACCGCGGCAGCCAGCAACCTGGGCCAGATGTTGCTCAAGATTTGCCAGAAAGACGGTGTCGGCCTGGTCAACATCGTGCGCAAGCCCGAGCAGGCGGCGCTGCTGCGCGAGCTGGGCGCCCAGTATGTGTGTGACAGCAGCGCGCCCAATTTCATGGCCGAGCTCACCGATGCGCTGGCCGCCACGGGCGCCACCATCGCGTTTGATGCCACGGGCGGCGGCACGCTGGCCGGGCAGATCCTGCAGTGCATGGAGGCCGCCATCAACCGCAAAGCTAAGGAATACAGCCGTTACGGCTCGGCAGTGCACAAGCAGGTGTACCTGTACGGCCACCTGGACACGCGCCCGACCGAAGTGCACCGCACCTTTGGCATGGCCTGGGGCATGGGTGGATGGCTGCTGTTTCCGTTTCTGCAGAAGATTGGCGAAGAGGCCACCCAGGCGTTGCGCCAGCGGGTGGCGGCTGAGCTAAAGACCACGTTCGCCAGCCACTACGCGCGCACCGTGTCGCTGGCGGGGGCGCTGAGCGCCGAGTCCATCGCGTTCTACGGCCCGCGCAACACCGGCGCCAAGGTGTTGATCGACCCGTCGCTGTAAGCGGCGTTGCGGGCGCGCGCCTGGTGCCCTTGGGGGGCGCGGCTACACGGCAGGCACCAACAAAAAGGGCTCCCAAAAGGAGCCCTTTTTGCCTGCCCGCCCCTGCGGTTCAGTTAACACTTCCCATGGCAGCAGCACCCGCACCGCGCGAAGTGCCACAACCCTGGGAAGTCCCGCAACTGCTTCAAACCAATCTCAGCAGTTGGTCTGCCAAATTACATGGCGCTGAATTCGCCCGAAGGGATCTGGCCGGTGCGCACGGCTTCGGCAGCCTGTGCGCGCACGGCAGCGCGGTCAGCGGTGGATTGGTAGGTCACCACACGCGAGCCTGCGGGTTCCATGTTGTGGGTCTTGGCTTCCACTACAGCTTCGGCTTGCACTTCAGCGCGGGTGCGGTTGGTGTCGAACTTCAGGGCAAATTGCGAGCCATCGGCTTCGTCTGCATGGGCGCCAAAAGCGGCGAAAGCGGCAACAGCGGCAACGGAGAGGAAACGGGCGGTCTTGTTCATGATGAAAATCCTTAAAAAACTTAAAAAAGCGTCTCAAAAAAGCCGGGTCAAAAACCATTCCTGAACCGGGTTCGGTGAGTCGCCTTGCGGGTTCGGCTCATCGATGGGATGAACTGTACGCCGATGGTGTTCAGGGAAAAACCACTCAGTCGCAAACTAACTGTTCCAGTATTGAGAACAATCTTTCCATCCTCCCGCGCTCCGTGTGGGATCTTTCGGCGCTCGAGTTTTGTTGGAAAAAACTGTATATTCATACAGT
This sequence comes from Acidovorax sp. 59, assembly GCF_002754175.1. Taxonomy (NCBI): domain Bacteria; kingdom Pseudomonadati; phylum Pseudomonadota; class Betaproteobacteria; order Burkholderiales; family Comamonadaceae; genus Acidovorax; species Acidovorax sp. 59. The sequence goes on from NZ_PEET01000001.1 coordinate 1,672,592, forward strand.
ATCAAACCACAGGAGAAGCAGCGCCATGCAAGTCATCGAATCCACTTACGCCGTCACCCTGCGCGACTACCCCGAGGAACTCCCGGCCAAGGAGCGCATTGCCGCAGAAACCCGGTACGCCAGGGCCCTGGAAAAGCAGCTTGGCGGCCCCGAACAGGTGGCGGCTGCCCTGGACACCATGCAGAGCCTGGAGGAGTCGCCCCCTGAGGTGGTGTCTCCTGGCGATCTCACCCTGCTCAAGGCCTGGGGCAAGGCCAGCGTGGCAGCCCGGCAGGCCGGGTTCCGGGATCTGGGAGAAGGCGAGGGCGCGTACTTTGAGGTGCGGCTGGTCTGAGAGGCTGAGAGTCCTTTATCCATGCCCGCCTTGCACGCCGATACGCCCCGGCGCATCGTTGCCAATGCTCGCCATAGCCTGAGCTATGGCTGTGCTTTGCGCCTAGATCCGAGGCGTATTCGCGCGCCTTTCGGGCCCGGCTAAAAAACTTTCAGCCTCTGAGCCTGAAAGCCCGCAGCACGCAATCGGGCTGACCGAGCCGCCGTGCAGGCGCGTGTTGGGTGTGAGGGCAGGGTGTAAGGGCAGGGTCGCCGCGGTGCTTGCGCAACCGCCGTGTGGGCAGATACTGTGTGTACATTGCATTACCCGCACCCTCAACGCCGGAGACACAACCCCCATGACCCTGCCGCTTCACCCCCTGGACCCTGACCTGTTTGCCCGCGCGTTGCCGCTGCTGGACGACGAGTGGCTGACCCGTGACCCCGAACTGGCGCCCGTGTTGCCCACGGTGCTCGCGCGCAATGTGGGGCAGGACTGGCACAAGGCGGGCACGTTTCGCCACCACCTGGTGGGCGTGACGCGCACGCTGACGGTGTGGCAGCAGCCGCGTGACGTGCGCCTGCTGGGCCTGCTGCACAGTGTGTATGGCAATGCGTTTGTGGACCTGGTGAAGTTCGACCCTGCCAAGGAGCGTGCCCGGGTGCGCGAGATTGCGGGCGAGTCGGCCGAGCACCTGGTCTACCTGTTCTGCACCCAGTCGCGCACGCAGTTTGTGCAAAAGGTGCTGGCCCATGCGCTGGAAGCAGACGGCAGCCTGGTGCTGCAAAAAGACGGGCAGGACCATGTGCTCACGCCCTACGAGGTGGCGGCCTTCATCATCGTGAGCATGGCCGACACCATCGAGCAGTGGTTCAGCTGGCAGGACGACATCTTTTCGCGCTTTCCTGATGTGCAGCACCGCAGCCAGAAGGCGCACTGGGCTGCATCGCTCTGGCCCGGACCCATGCGGCCGTCGGGGCGCATGGTGCACCAGATCAATGGCCTGGCCAAGGCGCTGCAGCACCCGGGGCTGAAGGGCGTGCTGCCCATGCCACCCGTGTTTGCACACTGCTCGCAGCACCTGTCTGCCGCCAACGAGGCGGCGGCCACGTCGCTGTACTGGTCTGTCATCCAGCAAGACCAGCCGCTGGTGGACCTGGACGTGGCCACCGGCGTGCTGGAAAGCGCTGTGCGCCACAATCCCTGGGTGGGCGAGCCACAGATGGTGCTGGCCCAGCTGTATCTGTCCGCTGGCCGCAAGGACGACGCCAAGGCCGCTGCCGAGAGCGCTCTGCACCTGTTCAGCGCTTGGGGCAATGCGTGGGACAAGCGCGTGCAGTGGGACGCCTGGGTGGCCTGGACGCGCATCCTGCTGCAGGGCGCGACGGTGGAGGGCACCTGGCCCGAGCGGCTGGACAAGCTGAACAACGTGGCACTGCGTGGGTGACTTGGAACATCCCCCTGAGTGGCTGCGCCACTTCCCCCTTCTCTCGAATCGCTGCGCGATTCGGGAAGGGGGACGCAGCCCTCGCTGCGGGGCGGCCCTTGCTCGGCTGCCCTCGCCGGGCGCGCGCCAGTTTCATGAGGTGGGGGTGGGGGGCACGGGCCTTGTCTTCTTATTCGAATGGGTTGTAATGAAATGAAAACTTAGTTGTTCCAGTTTTATCGGGGAAACCCTAGGATGCGAACCATCTCTCAACGAAAGGTTTTCCCTGTGAACAACAACAAGCGCCTTCTCCTGCAATCCGCCCTGGCCCTGGCCGCTGCTGCCGCTTTCTCGTCCGGCGCCATGGCTCAGGACAAGCCCATCAAGGTGGGCGTGACCGGCGGTCCCCACGCCCAGATCTTCGAGCAGGTGAAGAAGGTTGCCGAGAAGGACGGCCTCAAGATCCAGATCGTCGAGTTCAGCGACTACGTGCAGCCCAACGCCGCGCTGGCTGCGGGCGACCTGGACGCCAACAGCTACCAGCACAAGCCTTACCTCGATGCGCAAGTGGCCGACCGTGGCTACAAGCTGGTGTCGGTGGGCTACACCGTCAACTTCCCCATCGGCCTGTATTCCAAGAAGGTCAAGAAACTGGAAGACCTGAAGGAAGGCGCCAAGTTCGGCATTCCCAACGACCCCACCAACGGCGGCCGCGTGCTGCTGGTGCTGCAGGACAAGGGCCTGATCAAGCTGCGTGACGGCGCGGGCCTCAAGGCCACGCCGCTGGACGTGGTGAGCAACCCCAAGAAGCTCAAGTTTGTTGAACTGGACGCCGCCCAGCTGCCCCGTTCGCTGGACGATCTGGACGCCTCGGCCATCAACACCAACTTTGCGCTGTCGGCCGGCCTGAACCCTGGCAAGGACGCCATTGCACAAGAAAACGCCAAGAGCCCCTACGTCAACCTGATCGCCGTGCGTGAAGCCGACAAGGACAAGCCCTGGGTGGCCAAGCTGGTGAAGGCTTACCACTCGGAAGAGGTCAAGAAGTTCATCCAGACCGAATTCAAGGGCTCGGTGCTGCCAGGCTTCTGAAGCTGATCGCAAATGCGCCCTGCGATGAAGGGCGCTGTGGCTCTGCGGACTGGTTGCCGCTTCGCCCTCTCTCTCGCAAGGGGAGAGGGGGCGGAAAGAGCGACTGCAACAGCAGTTAAAAATCCAAGTATTTCTGGCGTTATGCGCTTTCCCGTAAAGCGCAAATAGCTATCTAAATGATAGCGTTTCGCCAACACCATTCCCCTGCGTTGCGCTGGGAAAACTGTGGTGTCGCGCTTGCATACACAATGAGAGGGTAACGTCCAGTAACACCATCCCCTCCACCATGCCCTTCGCGGAACGAATCCTCACAGCGGTCTGGTTGAGTGCGACCACGCTGTTGTTCGTTGCGTCACTGTGGGCACCGGCACCGGGCGTGCGGCTGTTTCTGGACAACGCCTCCTGGACGCTGGCGTTTGGGCTCTCTGCCTTCTGGGCCTGGCGTGGCTGGCGGCTGGCGCCGCCCACCGACCGCGCGCTGCACACCGGCCTGCTGATCTTTGCGGTGCTGGTGGCTCTGGGGCAAATGGTGTGGAACGTGCAGGTGGCGCTGGGCTGGAACCCGTTCCCCGCGCCCGCCGACCTGCTGTTTCTGGCGGGTGGGCCGCTGTGGGCTGCCACCGTCATCCGCGCCACTTTTGCGCGCCTGTCGCGCGACCGGGCCTACCCTGCGGCCCTGGACTTTGGCGGCACGGTGCTGGCGCTGCTGGCGTTCACGCTGGTGATCTACCTGCCCTCGGGCGAGGTGGACTCGCTGGCCGTGGGCACGGTGCTGGTGCTGTACCCGGCTGGGTTTCTCGCTGCGGCGGGCGTCACGGCGCTGGCTGTTCCGACGGTGGGGGTGCGCATCGACCGTTCCCATGCGCTGGTGCTGCTGGGCCTGCTGGGCTTTGGCCTGAGCTGGATGCAGTGGAACCTCATGGTCATCAGCAACACGGTGCAGCCGGGCATCTGGTTCAACGCCAGCTTCAGTGTGTCGGCGCTGGTGCTGGGCTGGGGCGCACGCTGGCTGCGGTTTGAGATGTCGGCAGATGCGGCCTACCGCCGCCAGTGCGACCAGGTCATGAACTACGTGCCACTGCTGTCCATGACGCTGGCGGCCATCACCCTGGTGCTGCTGTTTGTGGCGCCCGATGGCAGGGCAGGCATGCAGGCGCTGATCCTGGTGTGCTGCCTGCTGGTGCTGCTGCTGGCTGCACTGCGCCAGACCATTGTGGTGAGCCTGCTCAACCGCCTGCGCACGGCCGAGGCCGCCGTGCTGCGCAACGAGGAGCAGCTGTACCGCGTGGCGCACTTTGATGCGCTCACCGGCCTGCCCAATCGACGCTACTTTGAAGACGCGCTGGAGCGTGCCGTGGCCGAGGCCGCCCGCGACACACACAGCACCAACCGCCGCGTGGCGCTGATGCTGATCGACCTGGATCACTTCAAGAGCGTGAACGAAACCTATGGCCACCGCGTGGGCGACGCGCTGCTGAGCGAGGTGGCGCAGCGAATCACCCAGCTGCTGGCGGGGCGGGGCCTGGTGTCGCGGCTGGCCAATGACCAGTTCACGGTGATGCTGCTGCGCCCGGCGTCGCGCACCGAGCTGGCGCAACTGGCGGCCTCGCTGGTGGAAGGGCTGGCGCGGCCGTGGGAGCTGTCGGAGGTGGGCGCGCAGTACATGGGGGCCAGCCTGGGCATCAGCCTGTACCCGGACGACTCGGCCAACAGCGTGGAGTTGGTGCGCCACGCGCATTCGGCCCTGCACGCCACCAAGAGTGCAGGCCGGGGCTCGTACCGCTTCTACATCGAGGAGTTCACGCAGATCACGCGCGGGCGACTGGAGCTGCGCCGGCGCCTGCACAACGCGCTGCAGGCGGGCGAGTTCTCGCTGGTCTACCAGCCCCAGCTCAATCAGCAGCGCCAGACCGTGGGTGCCGAGGCGCTGCTGCGCTGGTCGGTGGATGGCAAGGCGGTGCCGCCCGACGAGTTCATCCCGCTGGCCGAGGAGAGCGGGCTCATCGTGCCCATCGGGCTGTGGGTGTTCGAGACCGCCTGCCGCCAGATGGCACAGTGGCGTGCCGAGGGCTGGCAGGTGCCCGTGGTGTCGGTCAATGTCTCCACCATCCAGCTGCGTGAGCCGGGTTTTACCCAGACCCTGCTGGGCGTGACCCAGCGCGCCGGGGTGGCGCCCGCCGGCCTGGTGCTGGAGATCACCGAGTCGCAGTTGCTGGACGAGTCCCTGTACGCCATCGCGCTCGATCTGAAGAACGCGGGTTTTGCGCTGTCGATCGACGACTTTGGCACCGGCCACTCGTCGCTCATCAAGCTCAAGCGCCTGCCGGTGAGCGAGCTGAAGATCGACAAGGTGTTTGTGCGCGACATCGTGGTGGACGTGAACGACCGCGAGATCTGCGCCACCGTCAACGCCCTGGCCCGCACGCTGGGGCTGGAGGTGGTGGCCGAAGGCGTGGAGACCGAGGAACAGCTGCAGTTGTTGATCCGCATGGGCTGCGAGCGTTTTCAGGGCTGGCTGTTTGCCCCGGCCCTGGCGCCCGGGCCACTGGCCGAGCAATGGCTGCAGCGGCAGGCGCCGCCCGCTGCGCAGTGACTGCTGGCACGGTGTGGCGTGGGGGCGGCATGGTCCGTGTGTGGCATATCAAAAATGATAGCTGCTCAGGCATGTTCCACTAGCGCATCCGGCCGTTTTTCCCTGATAAAAGCCAAAACCCGGCACAGGGCCGGGTTTTGGGGGGGGCTTGCAGGGCTTGTGCCCTGCGCGCCGTTGTTGCCGCTGGGCTTAGGCGGCCTGCGACACGCGACCCTGGTTGGCGGCCACGCTGGTGTGTGTGGAAATTTCCACGTTGGCCGAGGCCAGTGCGGCCGCCTTGGCGTCTGGGCCCATGGCCACGCCTTCGGCACGCACAAAGCGCACGTCGGTGATGCCGAAGAAGCCAAACACCACCTTCAGGTAGCTCTCCTGGTGCTCCATGGCCTGACCGCCTTCGCTGGTCGAGTACACGCCGCCACGGGTGGAGGCCACGATCACCGTCTTGCCACCGGCCAGACCCACGGGGCCCTTCTCGGTGTACTTGAAGGTGCGGCCCGCTTGCGCCAGGCGGTCGATCCAGGCCTTGAGCTGGCTGGGGATGGAGAAGTTGTACAGCGGCGCGCCAATCACGATCACGTCGGAGGCCAGGAACTGGCTCACCAGGGCTTCGGACAGTGCGTTTTCAGCGCGCTCTGCCTCGGTGGCAGCGGCCTGGCCGGTGCGGAACCCCAGCGACTGGGCCGACAGGTGCGAAGGCGCTTGCTGGGCCAGGTCCAGGTATTGCACGGTGGTGCCAGGGTGGGCGGCTTGCCAGGCGGTCACGGTGCGGGCAGTCAGTTGGCGGGACACGGATTGATCACCGGTGATGGCAGAGTCGACGTGAAGCAGTTGCATGAGGGAACTCCTGGGGTTCTGTGGATCGGAGCCACAGCGTGTGGCCATGGGATGAATTGTGGGGATGGATCAATTTGTTGATAAGGTAGTGAACTTGCGATAGATTGTTCTATCCATAGGACGATGAAGCCCATGCAAGATCTCAACGACATGCTGTATTTCGCCGAAGTGGTGGAGCGCGGTGGCTTTGCCGCTGCGGGCCGCGCGCTCGGCATTCCCAAATCGCGCCTGTCGCGCCGGGTGTCCGACCTGGAAACGCAGCTGGGCGTGCGCCTGCTGCAGCGCACCACCCGCAAGCTCTCGCTGACCGAAGTGGGCGAAGCCTATTTGCGCCACTGTCAGGCCATGCGCGAATCGGCCCAGGCGGCGGCCGACACGGTGGCCCAGGTGCAGACCGTGCCGCGCGGCACCATCCGCGTGAGCTGCCCTGTCACGCTGGCGCAGACCGTGGTGGCCGAGCTGATCCCCCGGTTCCTGGCCAGTTGCCCCGAGGTGCGCATCGACATGCTGGTGAGCAACCGCGCGGTCAACCTGGTGGAAGAGGGCATCGACGTGGCGCTGCGCGTGCGTCCCTCGGTGGACGACAGCGGCAGCATGGTCGTCAAGCGGCTGGACCACACCACGCAGATCCTGGTGGCCAGCCCCGAGCTGCTGATCCGCCAGGGCACGCCCCAAACGCTGGACGACCTGGCCAAGCTCGACAGCATTGCCATGTCGGCCCCCGATGGCCGATCGACCTGGAACCTGATTGGACCGGGCGGCGTGCACCAGGTGGTGCAGCACACGCCGCGCTATGTGGCCGACGACCTGCTCACGCTCAAATACGCGGCCGTGGCCGGCACGGGGGTGTGCTGGATGCCCGACTACATGTGCCAGGAAGAAATGCGCGAGCGCAAGCTGGTGCGGGTGCTGCCCGACTGGGCGCCGGCGCCCGCCATCGTGCATGCCGTGTTCCCCTCCCGCCGGGGGCTGTCGCCCGCGGTGCGGCGTTTTCTGGACTACCTGGGCGAGGCCATGCCCGGCCGCAGCAGCCTGAGCACACGGCAGGCCCTGCAGGGGCTCGACGGGGCCAATATCTGAGAACCTTTTCAAAGCACAGGTTCTGAGGCGCTGGGCGCAAAGCCTGCGCTTGTGCACGGGTTCGGTGGCAAAGCGCTTTTTGGCGCCACAATGCAACGAATTGCAACTGTGCGGGCTGCGCCCGTCCGTGTGGTCGGCACACGCGGCGGCCCGGGGACTTTTTGTGACCGCTCCACACCCCATCGACCAAGACATCCGGCAAGCCCGCGTGCACCCTGCCGTGCGCGCCATCGTGATCCCGCCGTGCCCCGAATCGTTGCTGCGCCTGCAGCAGATCGTGGCGGCGCCCGAGCTGGACTCGACCGCGCTGGAGCAACTGGCGTCCTCCGACGTAGCCCTGGCCGCCGCCGTGATGCGGCTGGCCAACAGCCCGCTGTACGGCCTGGCCCAGCCGGTGCAGACCGTGGGCATGGCGCTGACGGTACTGGGGCTGCAGCCGGCCGTGGAGCTGCTGTCTGCCTTCATCACGCGCAACGCGCTGCAGGTGCGCTCGCCGCTGCTGGAGCATTTCTGGGAAAGCTCGCAGCGCCGCGCCATTGCGTGCGAGCACATCGGCCACCAGCTCTACAGCCTGGACCCAGGGCTGGGCTACAGCTTCGGGCTGTTCTGCCATGTGGGCATGCCGGTGCTGGTGAAGGCGGTGCGGGGCTACGCGGGCACCGTGACCGAGGCCCTGGCGCGCAAGGACCGCACCTTTACCCAGACCGAGAACGCGAGCCACCGCACCGACCATGCGGTGATGGGCGCCATCGTGGCGCGCACCTGGCACCTGCCGGGCGACGTGGCCCAGGCCATCTGGCTGCACCACGACTTTGCCTGCCTGAACGACGAGCAGTTTGATCCCACCGTGCGGCACCTGGTGGCGCTGGGGTTGCTGGCCGAGTTTCTGGTCAACCAGCACGACGGCCTGGCCCCCACGCGCGAGTGGACCCAACACGGCCAGGCCTGCATGGACCACCTGCATGTGACGCAGGACGAGCTGGACCACTGGATCGACGCGCTGCACCCCGCGTTTGAGGCAGTGCGGTTCTGATGATTCCGACGAGCAACTGACTCGCCCTTATCGCCGAGCGGGGCAGCTACGCCCGCCCCCTGCGGACATCACGCGGGCTCTGCGAGACCTGCCGGTGCGCTTTTCAGCGGGCCGCTTCCAGCAGCTCTGCCAGGCGCGTGTGCCCCCGCTGTGCCGCGAGCTGTGCCGCATTCAGACCTTCGCGGTCCACCAGCGCCGGGTTGGCGCGCAAGGCCAGCAGCCGCTGCACGGTGGCGGTGTGGCCGTTCATGGCCGCCAGCATCAGGGCGGTTTTTCCTCCGGGGTCGCGGGCATCCACTGGTGTGCCCTGTTGCACGAGGGCTTCGATCTGCTGGGGTTGGCCCGTGCGGGCGGCCTCCCAGATGGTGACGGGCAAGGCCGCGCCCAGATTTTTTGACATGGTAGGGGCTGCAGCCGCCGTCTGGTGGTCGCGCGCTGCAGAGTCCGCCAGCGGGGCGCGGGTGGCTGGTGCAGCTGCTGCGGCGGGGGCAGCCGGAGCGGTTTCTTGAAGGACTGGTGCAGGGGAGACTGATGCGCGTTCGCGCCTTTCGGCACCAGATTCGGCAGGGGAGGCTGCGGTCGAGGGCGGGGGGGGCGACGCTGGGAAACCGGAGAGGGCCCCGGCTGCGCGAGGTGCTGACAGGGCTTCCTGCTCAGTGGAAGGCGACACAGGAGCCGGCTTGGCTACGGGCTGGGCGGGTGCTGGTGTCTGCGCAGGCGCGGGGGGGGCTACCGTGGCGGGCTTGGGGGGCATGGTGTCGGCCGACGGGCCGGTGCTGTTCCGCGTACTTTTCTGCGTGCTTTCCGGCGCAGGCGGAGTGCTCGATGGGGGCTCTGCCGGTGGCGGGAGCGTCGGTGTGGCTGCAGGGGCAGGGACCGTGGGAGCCTGCGCAGGCGACTCGGTCCGGCGGTGGCTGAAAGCGGTGTCCCGCTCTTCGGGCGTGCCGCGCTCAAACTGCAGCATCAGCAAGCCAGTCAGCCCCACCACGGCCAAGGTGGCCAGGGCAGAAATCTTCCAGCGGGCCTGGTTGGCGGCAGGGGCTGCTACCGGGGTGGCCGATGCCGCAGCCGCTGCCACCATCTGTGCATGCGCACGCACGGCACCGCGCACATGCGCGCCGGGGCGGGCGCCCTCCTGTTCGCTGGCCTCGTGGTAGCGCCGGACCAGTTCGTCATCCTGCCGGGTCATACAAACTCCTTGAGGTGCTGGCGCAGGCTGGCCCGCGCGTAGCGCAGGCGGCTTTTGGCGGTTTCAAAGTTAACGCCGGTGGCCTTGGCAATCTCCTGCACGCTCAGGTCTCCTTCGGCTTGCAACAAAAAGGCCTCGCGCTGCTCTGGCGGCAACTGCTCTACGGCGGCGATGAGCGCGGCGGCCTGCTCGCGCGACTGCAATTGGCGCACGGGCCCGAAGCCCGAGTCCGCTACCAGGGTGTCTGCCAGGCTGCGCGCATCGTCGTCGCTGGCATCCAGGCTGGCGTGGTGTTTGGCGGTGCGCAGGTGGTCCACCAGCCGGTTATGCGCCAGGGTGAACAGCCAGGTGCGGAACTTGGCCTTCACCTCATAACGGGCGGCATTGCGCGCCACCGCAAACCACACGTCCTGCAGCAGGTCGTCGGCCACCGCCTGCACTTTCACGCTGCGAAACACAAACCGCCACACGGCCAGCTCGTGCCGGGCGTAGAGCCGGTCAAACGCGGCCATGTCGCCCTTGGCGTAGCGCAGCATCAGCGCTTCGTCGGCGTCGTGGGCATCGTCAAAGGGTGGGGCGGCAGGCACCCGGGCATTATGCGAAACCCTCATGCACTCACGGGCCGGCCCAGGCCTACCGTGGGTCGGGTACGTACGACAGGTTGTCCGACTGCGGAAACGCGCGCGGCACATGGGGCACGTGGGGGCGGGCGATGGGCTCGCGGATCACGCCGCTGGCGATCAGGTTCTCGCGGCTGTCGTAGCGGATGCTGATGATTTCATTGGGCTGCTCTTGCAGGCGCGTGAAGCTGGTGTGGGTGACAACCGAGGTCTCGCGCTGGCCGTGCGCCGTGCCTAGCTTGGCCGATGGCATGGGAACGGCCTTGGCCACACTGTCGGCAGATTGCGAGCGGGCAGAGGACTCTGCCTCGGCCGATGGGGCTGGGGCAGCAGGCGCACCGGCAGCCCCAGCGGCTGCGGGCGATGCGGGGTCCTCCCGCAGGCGCCCGAGGCCCAGGCCGTTGTCGCGGCGCTGGCTGTAGGGCTCGGGGGTGATGGCCGGGGCAGGCTGGGGCATCGGTGGCTGTTCGCGGAACAGGGCGACGCCAATCACGCCCACATGCGCAGGGCGACCCGTGCGGGCGGCGTACGAGTTGGCGATGTGCGAAAACTCGAAGGCCGCCACCTGGCTGTCGCTCTTGCGCCAGCCGGTGATCTGGTAACGCTCGTAGGGCGAGAACACATAGCCGCGCTGGTCCCACGCAGCGGTTTCGCCGCTGAGCACATTCACACCGTCCACCGACGGCACGGCCAGCACCCGCTCGCCCAGCCGGTTGCGCACCGTGATGGCATACCGCGCCCCGGGCCGCCCGGCCACCCAGTATTCGCCCCGGGCGTAGTGCACCGGGAGCGTGGCGCCGGTGTCGCGGTCCACGATGGTCACGTCGGCGAGGCGGCCAATGGCTTGGGCAGGCAGGTGGGCCAGGCCCAGCAGTGCTGTCAGGGCGGCGAGGGCGGGCAGGGTGAGTGAACGGGGTTTCATGGCAGCTCCATCAAAAAAAGTGGTGGTGCTGGGTGAAACGAACGGGGCGGGGCAATGGGGTTGAGGGGTACCGAAAAATTCAAGAATTTTTTCAGCACCTCATGGCACCCACCCTGGCGACCTGCTGTCCGCAATGCTGTCTCAGTGTGCGAGGCGTCGCACGCCGGGGACGGGCAGGGCATTGCCACGATGTACTGGCGTGGCACGCGGTGCATCGAGTCCCATGCCTGCTGAAGCACTGCCGCCGACCTGGAACACGGCCACCAGCTCCGCCAGCCGCTGGGCTTGCTGGCGCAGGTTTTCGGCGGCGGTGGTGCTTTCGCTCACCAAGGCGCCGTTTTGCTGGGTCATCTGGTCCAGCTGGGTCACGGCCACGTTGACCTGCGAGATGCCGTCGCTCTGCTCGGCGGCGGCGGTGCTGATCTCGCCGATGATGCCGTTCACGCGCTGCACGCCTTGCACGATCTCGTTCATGGTCTCGCCCGCGTTGGCCACGAGCTGGGTGCCCGAGTCCACCTTGTCGACGCTGGACTGTATCAACGCCTTGATCTCCTTGGCTGCCTCGGCACTGCGCTGGGCCAGGCTGCGCACCTCGGTGGCCACCACGGCAAAGCCACGCCCCTGTTCGCCCGCTCGGGCGGCCTCCACAGCGGCATTTAGCGCCAGGATGTTGGTCTGGAACGCAATGCCGTCGATCACGCCGATGATGTCGGCGATTTTCTGGCTGCTGTGGTGGATGTCCTGCATGGTGCTTACCACCTGCTGCATCACTTCGCCGCCCTTGGTGGCTGTGCTGGCAGCGGTGGTGGCCAGGGCGTTGGCCTGGCGGGCCGAGTCGGCACTTTGACGCACGGTGGCGGTCAGCTCTTCCATGCTGGCGGCGGTTTGCTCCAGACTGCTGGCGGCTTGTTCGGTGCGGTGGCCCAGGTTCTGGTTGCCGCTGCTGATGTCGTCGCTGGTGGTGCGCAGCTGCGCAATGTTGTCGCGCACGGCCGAGACCAGTTCATGAAAACGCTGCTGCATGTCGCGCACGGCCACCATCACGCTGCCGGTGTCGCCCGCCTTCACTTGCACTGGGGTGGTGAGGTTGCCCTGCTGGATGGCTTGCACCACCGCGCGCACGTCGCTGGGCTCGGCGCCCAGCTCGCGGCCAATGCTGCGTGATACCAGCACCGTCACCGCCACACTGATCAGCACCGCCAACAGCGTGATGGACAGCATCACGCCGGTGAACTGGCTCGCGTCCTGGTTGGCCGTCTGGCTGTTCTTGATGATGCGCGCCTCTTCGTAGTCGATGAGCTTGTTGGCCGCTGCCAGCCATTGCTCGTACTGGGGCTTGGCCTCGGTCCAGAGCATGGCTTCAGCGCCTGCGCGGTCGCCGGACTGCATCAGCGCGACCACCTTGCTGGTGGTGGCTACCGTACGCGCTTCAATGTCTTTGAGCGACTGCACCATAGGGGCCACTTCGGGCGGAATCTCCTTGGCGGTTTTCAGCACGCTGTCCAGCTGCGTGGCGGACTGGGCGTAGAAGTCCGCCAGCCGTGCGATGGATTCGACTTCCTTCTTGCGTGCGTCGTCGTTGGGGGCCAGCACCACGTCGCGCACCGCGATGGAGCGGTCGTGCGCCGAGCCCCGGAAGTTGATGGCAGCGCGCTGGATGACCGCGTTCTGCGTGGCATTGGCGGTCAGAGCGCCGTCGATGCCCCGTGCAATGAGCACGCTGTAGACCGACATGCCGAGCAGGGCCACGATGACCAAACCGAAGCCCGCCATCAGGCGCTGGCTGATTTTCCACGTGTGCATTGAAAGGTGCCTCTTGAAGTGAAGATGACTAAGGAAGAACCGACCTGGGACAAGCCGCCAATGCAAACCCAACCAGCGGCCGTCGTGCGGAACGGCGCCAGGTGACTTGTTTGCAATTCGTTACATTGTACGCGTCGGTTTGAAATTAAACCGGTTGGTTTAATTTATTCACTCAATAGTCGTTGCTTGAAAGAGGCAAGCAGAAGTCGCTTTTTTAGATGATTTGGAGATTAAATAACAAGAATTAAGTCGTTTGGGTTTTAAAGGCTGGCTCGCAGAATCCCTGCCTGTGACCACCACCACCTCCATCATCATCGTCCCCGGCTGGCGCGATTCGGGCCCCGGCCACTGGCAGAGCCTGTGGGCCGAGCGCCTCCCCCACGCGCGCCGCGTGGTGCAGGACGACTGGATCACGCCCACGCGTTCAGCCTGGGTGAGTCAGTTGGAGAAGACGGTACTGGCCGCAACGCACCCTGTAGTGATCGTGGCACACAGCCTGGGCTGTATTGCCACCACCCACATCGGGCCAGAGGCTGCAGCCAAGGTGTGCGGCGCCTTGCTGGTGGCTCCTGCCGACCCCGAGCGCCGCGCCATCCTGAGCGACTTTGCCCCCGTGCCTTACGCGGCGTTGCCTTACCGCAGCATCGTGGTGGCCAGCAGCAATGACCCGTTTTGTCCCATCCGCCTGGCGGGCGCCTATGCCAGGGCCTGGGGCAGCGAGTTTGTGCGCATGCAGAACGCGGGGCACATCAATATTGACTCGGGCCATGGCGAATGGCCGCTGGGCTGGGCGTTGCTGCAGTCTCTCGAGGGCGACCACAGCACCATCCAGCCAGCGGCAGGGTACTCGCAGGTTTCTCCGGCCGCCGCCTGATTGCTATCTAATTGATAGCTTTCTGAGCATGTGTTACTAGCGCTCGGTGCCTGCAGGACCCGAAATGTCAGGCCCGGGCAGCTAGTGTGCGGTTTGGGGCCATGGCACCGGCACGCCCTTCGAGATGCCTATATGCCAATTCTCGATTAATTAACAAGAATATATTCTTTTGAGTTTTAAGGGGTGGTCCGCACAATGCGGAATCTCCAGCATTTTTTGGGCGACTTCACCATGACTTCTTTGAAACTCAAGACCCTCCTGGCCTCTCTGGCCCTGGCCGCGAGCGGCCTGGCTGCCGCTCAGAATTCGCTGCTCAATGTGTCGTATGACGTGGCCCGCGAGTTCTACAAGGACTACAACGTGGCCTTCGCCGCGCACTACAAGAAGACCACCGGCCAGGACGTGAAGATCGACCAGTCGCACGCCGGCTCCAGCGCCCAGGCCCGTGCCGTGAACGACGGCCTGGCTGCTGACGTGGTCACCATGAACACCACCACCGACGTACAGTTTCTGGCGGACAACGGCGTGGTTGCCAAGGACTGGGCCAAGAAGTTCCCACACGACGCATCGCCCACCACCTCGACCATGCTGTTCCTGGTGCGCAACGGCAACCCCAAGAACATCAAAGACTGGGACGACCTCATCAAGCCCGGCGTGCAGGTGATCGTGGTCAACCCCAAGACCGGCGGCAACGGCCGCTATGCCTACCTGGCCGCCTGGGGCGCCGTGCGTGAAAAGGGTGGCACCGAGGCGCAGGCCGCCGAGTTTGTCGGCAAGCTGTACAAGAACGTGCCTATCCTGGCCAAGGGCGGCCGCGATGCCACGGCCACCTTCCTGCAGCGCAACCAGGGCGATGTGCTGATCACCTTTGAATCCGAGGTGGTCTCCATCGACCGCGAGTTCGGCGCGGGCAAGGTCGATGCCATCTACCCCTCGGTGAGCGTGGTGGCTGAAAACCCCGTGGCCGTGGTGGAACGCACCGTGGCCAAGAAGGGCACGGCCCAGCTGGCCAAGGCCTACCTGGACTACCTGTACTCGGAAGAAGCGCAAGAGATCGCAGCCAAGCACGCCATCCGCCCCCGTTCTGAGACCGTGCTCAAGAAGTACGCCGACACCTTCAAGCCGCTCAAGCAGTTCACGGTGGCCAAGTACTTCGGCTCGCTGACCGAAGCGCAGAAGGTGCACTTCAATGACGGTGGCCAGTTCGACAAGCTGTACACGCCCGGCGCCAAGTAAATAGGCCCAGCGCTTTTCCCGACTCACCACTGCATCTATGACCACTGCGACCGCTGTGGCCGCAGCCCCGGCCGGACGGCGCGCGCCCAAGCGCGTGCTGCCCGGCTTCGGGCTGTCACTGGGCTACACCCTTTTCTACTTGAGCATCATCGTGCTGATCCCGCTGTCGGCACTGATCTTCAAGACCTTCACGCTCACCTGGGACCAGTTCTGGGCGGCCATCAGTGCGCCGCGCGTGCTGGCGTCGTACCGGCTGACCTTTGGCGCATCGTTCATCGCGGCGCTGGTCAACCTGGTGTTTGGCCTGCTAATCGCCTGGGTGCTGGTGCGCTACAAGTTTCCGGGCAAGAAGATTGTGGATGCGCTGGTGGACCTGCCGTTTGCGCTGCCCACGGCCGTGGCAGGCATCTCGCTCACAGCCTTGCTGGCGGGCAATGGCTGGGTCGGCAGCATTCTGGAGCCTATGGGCATCCAGCTTGCGTTCAAGCCCGCAGGTATCGTGATTGCACTGATCTTTATTGGCCTGCCGTTTGTGGTGCGTACCGTACAACCAGTGCTGGAAGACGCCGAGAAGGAACTGGAAGAGGCCGCCACCTGTCTGGGCGCCACACGCCTGCAGACCTTCACCAAGGTCATCCTGCCCTCCATCACGCCCGCGCTGCTCACCGGCTTTGCCATGGCGTTTGCGCGGGCCGTGGGTGAATACGGCTCGGTGATCTTCATCGCGGGCAATATGCCCATGGTGTCCGAGATCACGCCGCTCATCATCATCGGCAAGTTGGAGCAGTACGACTACGCAGGCGCCACCGCCGTGGCCGTGGTGATGCTGGTCATCTCCTTCATCCTGCTGCTCATCATCAACGCGCTGCAAGCCTGGCAGCGCCGCCACGCGGGGGCACCAGCATGAGCGGCAACAACTCCCGAACCATTCGCCGCGCCCAGGCGGGCACGACAGAAGCGCCCTGGGTCCGCTACACGCTGATCGCCATCGCCTTGGCTTTCATGCTGCTGTTCCTGGTGTTGCCACTGGCCGCCGTGTTTGCAGAGGCGCTGCGCAAGGGCTTTGGCGCCTACCTGGAGGGCCTGCGCGAGCCCGATGCCTGGTCGGCCATCAAGCTCACGCTGATCACTGCGCTGATTGCCGTGCCGCTGAACCTCGTGTTCGGCGTGGCAGCCGCGTGGTGCATTGCCAAGTACGAGTTCAAGGGCAAGGCCTTCTTGACCACGCTGGTGGACCTGCCGTTCTCGGTGTCGCCCGTGGTGGCGGGCCTGATCTATGTGCTGATGTTTGGCGCGCAAGGCTGGTTTGGTCCGTGGCTGCAGGCGCATGACATCAAGATCATCTTTGCCGTGCCCGGCATCGTGCTGGCCACCGTGTTTGTGACCTTTCCGTTCATCGCCCGCGAGCTCATCCCACTGATGCAGGCACAGGGCAATGACGAGGAGCAGGCCGCCATCGTGCTGGGCGCGAGCGGCTGGCAGACCTTCTGGTACGTGACCTTGCCCAACATCAAGTGGGGCCTGCTGTACGGCGTGATCTTGTGCAACGCGCGGGCCATGGGCGAGTTTGGTGCCGTGTCGGTGGTGTCGGGCCACATCCGTGGGCAGACCAACACGATCCCGCTGCACGTCGAAATTCTCTATAACGAGTACCAGTCCGTGGCTGCGTTTGCTGCTGCATCGTTGCTGGCTTTGCTGGCGCTGGTCACCCTGGTCATCAAGACCATTGCCGAGCACCGCAACGAACAGGCCCTGAAGGCCGCCGCCGAATTGCCGCCCGAGCGCCCCGCGCCCGCTGGCGTGTGAAGGAAAACAGAACATGAGCATTGAAATCCGTAACGTCAGCAAGCAGTTCGGCGACTTCCAGGCGCTGCGCGATGTGAGCCTGGACATCCAGTCCGGCGAACTCATTGCGCTGCTCGGCCCCTCGGGCTGCGGCAAGACCACGCTGTTGCGCATCATTGCCGGGCTGGAGACGGCCGATGTGGGCACCATCCATTTCAGCGGCGAGGACACCACCGACGTGCATGTGCGCGAGCGCAACGTGGGCTTCGTGTTCCAGCACTACGCGCTGTTCCGCCACATGACGGTGTTCGAGAACGTGGCTTTTGGCCTGCGCGTGAAGCCCCGCAGCGAGCGCCCCAGCGAAGCACAGATCAAGAAAAAGGTCATGGACCTGCTCAAGCTGGTGCAGCTGGACTGGCTGGCCGAGCGCTACCCCTCGCAGCTGTCGGGCGGCCAGCGCCAACGCATTGCGCTGGCTCGTGCGCTGGCGGTGGAGCCCAAGGTGCTGCTGCTCGACGAACCCTTCGGCGCGCTGGACGCCAAGGTGCGCAAGGAGCTGCGTCGCTGGCTGCGCCGCCTGCACGACGAGTTGCACGTGACCAGCATCTTCGTGACCCACGACCAGGAAGAAGCCCTGGAAGTCGCGGACCGCGTGGTGGTGATCAACCAGGGCAAGATCGAGCAAAGCGGCTCGCCCCAGCAGGTGTGGGACCAGCCTGCCAGCCCGTTTGTGTACGGCTTTTTGGGCGACGTGAACCTGTTCCACGGCCGCGCCCATGAAGGCCTGGTGCACCTGGACGGCATGCAGCTCGACTCGCCCGAGCACCAGGCGGCGCAGAACGCCAAGGCCTTTGCCTATGTGCGTCCGCACGACCTAGACGTGGAGCGCTACTCCCCCGGCGCGGGCCTGGACGCCGAAGGCCGTCCCCGTGGCATCGTGGCCCAGCTGAGCCGCGCCATTGTGGTGGGCCCCATTGCGCGCCTGGAACTTATTCCGACCGACGATCACAAACCAGCGGACAATGCGTCCCCAGAATCCCTGATCGAAGCGCAGATCCCTGCGCAGCAGTTCAAGGACATGGGTTTCAAGGAGGGTGAGACGCTGGTGGTGACACCACGCCGCGCCCGCGTTTTTCTGGATCACGCCGCCGGTATCTGAGTTGCTTCTCCTTCGAGGCCTCTCTGGGTAACCTGCGGTTTCGAGGGACAAGAATGATGGTGTTGAACTGGATTGATCAGGCCCCGCGTCGCGTGCTGGCGCTGATCAGCGTGGCCTGTGTGGCGATGCTGGCGTTTGGCATGTACCTGCAGCATGTGGTGGGCCTGGAGCCTTGCCCCATGTGCATCGTGCAGCGCTACGCGCTGATTGGTGTTGCTGTATTCACGGCCCTGGCGAGTGCGCGAGGCAATCGGGGCTGGTGGATGAGCTGGGCGGTGCTGGCCGTGATCACTGCCGGGTTTGGCGCCTTTGTGGCGGCTCGCCAGAGCTGGCTGCAGTGGTACCCGCCGGAGATCGCTACCTGCGGCCGTGACTTCTACGGCATGATCGAAAACTACCCCATCAGCCGCGCCATCCCCATGATCTTCCGGGGCTCGGGCGATTGCACTGCGATCGACTGGACCTTCCTGGGTGGCTCGATCGCCAACTGGTCGTTCATCTGCTTCGTGGGGTTTGGCTTGGTGCTGCTGGCTGTGCTGTTGCGGGCGCTGAAGGGTGGCAACAAGCGAGGCTCTGGTTATTCGATGGCTTGATGCTTGTGAGGCATGGGCTTGCATGAAAAAGGCGCTCCAGGGAGCGCCTTTTTCGTTATGGGAAGGGCTGCCAGCGCCGGTGTTCCTGCTCCGAGCGCAGTCCCACCTGGTCGCATGAAAGCGCACAAGGTTGGCTATCTAAGCACCATGTCCCCTGCGTCCAGCGAAGGAGGACGCAAAAGGTCTTCGTTGATGCCCATGGTCTGACTGGCGCGTTCTACGGCCTGCCACAGTGGCGCAGGCATTTGCAATATCTCTTCCGGCGACGCGGAGCGCGCGATCCATGCACTGATTTGCAGGTGCTGCTCGTGGGTGAGCAGGTCCAGGTTCAACATTTCATCGATGATTTTCATGCAGGGGCTACAGGGTCGATGGGGTGGCTTGGAGGTGGCTCTGCGCGGTAAAGCCCTGAGGAGGCTGTGCTTTGCATGAAGCGAAGAGGGGTTGCTCCGTGACAACCTCTAGCGTCACGGAGCATGGTGTTTTGTAGAAGAGATGGTACCCAAAGCACCGATCTCAAGCGGTCCAGTGCGACAGCTTCAGCCTGGCATACCGGTGCCATGCGGGAACGGTACGCCTTGTGTACCGTCAACCCATGGGGGCAGTTTGGGCATCACCTGGCCAAACAGCGGACTGGCCTGCCATTGCGCCAGCCAGGCCTGCAGGCGGGGCCACGGCTGTGCGGTCCACCAGTCGGCATCAATGCCTGCAAACTGCCGCACAAAAGGCGCAATCGCCATGTCGGCCAGGGCCGCATGGGTGCCGAACAGGTAAGGCTGATGTGGTGAGAGACGGGCCTCCAGCGCACCCAACCAGGCCACGGCTTGGGCGTGTTCCGCGTCCATGTCAGCGTCCGGGTATCTGCTGGGGTACTTGCACCGGTCCAGCGCCTGCTTGAACGGGCCATCGCATTCGGCTATCAGCGCGAGCATGTCCTCCAGGCTGCCATGGCAGGGGGTGAGCCAGCCTTCAGGGTCGTGGTGTCGCAGCGCCCACAGCATGATGTCCAGGCTCTGCTCCAGCACCTGGCTGCTGGGCAACACCAGCACGGGCACCGTGCCCTTGGGCGATGCCTGCAGCAACCCCTGAGGCTTGCTTTTGAGCACCACCTCGCGCAGTTCGCAAACCTGGCCGCTCACGGCCAGGGCCAGGCGGGCGCGCATGGCATAGGGGCAGCGGCGGAACGAGTACAGGACGGGCAGCGCGGTCATGTTGTGCCATCCATGCCATCGTCCTCCGCGTGCTTGGCCACAGCGCGTGTGGGGCTGCAGGGTTGCTGCGCGCCGATGTGCTCTTGCCCACGCTGCCGGGCCAGCTGCATCTGCCGCTCGCGCTCGGCCAGGGCGCGTTCCTGCTCGGGTGTGCGGGTGCCGTGGCAATACGGGCAGCTCACACCGGGCACGTAGTGTGGCGACTGCAGTTCGGCTTCGCCCAGCGGCATGCGGCAGGATCGGCACAGCTGGTGGTGGCCCGGCGCGAGGCCATGGCCTACGGACACGCGTTCGTCGAACACAAAGCAGTCGCCGTGCCAGCGGCTGGATTCTTCGGGCACGGTTTCCAGGTACTTGAGGATGCCGCCTTCCAGGTGGTACACCTCGTCAAAGCCTTGCGACTTGAGGAACGCGGTGGACTTTTCGCAGCGGATGCCGCCCGTGCAGAACATGGCCACGCGGGGCTTGCCAGCCAATACGCCGCCAGGCTGCGATTGCTGTGCCACCCAGGCCGGAAACTCTGCAAAGGTCCGCGTGTGCGGGTTGATGGCGCGCTCAAACGTGCCAATGCCCACCTCGTAGTCATTGCGCGTGTCCACCACCACCACGCCCGGGTCGTCGATGAGGGCGTTCCAGTCTTCGGGCTTCACATAGGTGCCGGCGTTGCGCGCGGGGTTCAGGCCTGGCACGCCCAGGGTGACGATCTCGCGCTTGAGGCGCACGCGCATGCGGTAGAAGGGCATGCGCTCGGCCAGCGCCTCCTTGTGCTGCAGGGCGGCAAAGCGCGCATCGCTGCGCAGCCAGGCCAACACCGCATGCACGCCCTGTGGTTCGCCCGCAATGGTGCCGTTGACGCCCTCGGGCGCCAGCAACAGCATGCCGCGCACGCCGTTCGCGTCGCACAGGGACTGCAGGGGCTCGCGCAGGGCGGCAAAGTCTGGCAGGTCCACGAACTGATAAAGCGCGGCGGTGAGATAGCGGGGTGTGACCGAGTCCACGAAAAAGGCGTTTTTGAAACAGGAAGGGGGATGATAGCTGTCACCTTTCGTTACGATGCGGGGTTACCAACGCTGCTTGCAAGGTGGTCGCATGAGCAAGGAATCCACTCTCAATCTGTTCCGTCGGCTGGAGCAGCTCAATGGCATCGGCGCTGCGCTCTCGCGCGAGCGGGACATCGACCGGCTGCTGGAGAACATCCTGGAGGCCGCCAAGACCATCACCGGAGCCGACGGCGGCACGCTCTACAGCGTGACGGAAGACCAGTCGGCGCTCAAGTTCGAGATATTGCGCACCGACTCGCTGGGCATCAACCTGGGGGGCACCACGGGCAAACCCATCGACCTGCCGCTGTTACCGTTGCGCACGGCCGACGGCGGGCCCAATGATTCGCTGGTGGCGGCCCACGCGGCCATCCACGACCGCACGGTGAACATTGCCGACGCCTACAGCGCGGCAGGGTTTGATTTTTCGGGCACGCGCGCGTTTGACCAGCGCACGGGCTACCGGTCGCAGTCGTTCCTCACAGTGCCGATGAAGAACCACGACCTCGAACTTATCGGCGTGCTGCAGCTCATCAATGCGCGCGACCCGGACACGGGCGAGGTCATCACCTTCTCGCAAGCCGACCAGAGCCTCGCCGAGTCGCTGGCCTCGCAGGCGGCCATTGCGTTGACCAACCGGCTGCTCATCACGCAGCTCGAACGCCTGTTCGAGTCGTTCGTGAACCTCATCAACCTGGCCATCGACGAAAAATCGCCCTATACCGGCGGCCACTGCCAGCGCGTGCCCGCGCTCACCATGATGCTGGCCGAGGCCGTGGATGCCACGCGCGAAGGGCCGTTGGCCGCGTTCAAGATGAGCGACCGCGACCGCTACGAGCTCAAGATGGCGGGCCTGCTGCACGACTGCGGCAAGATCACCACGCCTGTGCACGTGGTGGACAAGGCCACCAAGCTGCAGACCATCTACGACCGTATCGGCCTGGTGGACACGCGGTTTGAAGTGCTCAAGCGCGATGCCGAACTGGCCGCGCTGCGCCGCCAGCTGGCGCTGCGTCCGGTGGTGGACGCGCGGGCTGAAGGCCAGGAGCTGCAGGCCCTGCAGCACGAGATCCATGCGCTGGAGGAAGACCGCGAGTTTCTGCGCCGCAGCAACACCGGCACCGAGGCCATGCGCCCCGAAGACCAGCAGCGCGTGCGCGACATCGCCGCCATGCGCCACTGGCGCAACCCGCAGGGTGTGCAAACGAGCTTTTTGACGGGGGAGGAGGTGGAGAACCTCACCATCCGGTCCGGAACGTTGAACCAGGCCGAGCGCGACACCATCAACTACCACATCGTTGCCACCATCAAGATGCTGGAGACGCTGCCCTGGCCGCGCCACCTCCAAAACGTGCCCGAATACGCTGGGGGCCACCACGAACGCATGGACGGCAAGGGCTATCCGCGTGGCCTCACGCGCCAGCAGATGTCGCTGCAGGCCCGCATGATGGGCATTGCCGACATCTTTGAGGCGTTGACGGCCGCAGACAGGCCCTACAAGAGTGGCATGACCCTGTCGCAGGCGCTGGCCATCATGTGCAGGATGCGAGACAACGGGCATATCGACCCCGACCTGTTCGAGGTGTTTGTGCGGGAGCGGGTTTACCTGCGATATGGCGAACAGTTTCTGGATGCGGGGCAGGTGGATATCGTGGATATCAAAGCATTTGGATTTGATGTTGCCACTTGAGGGCGTAAAACTAAGCTGGACTGGGTTGCAATGGGGCATGCTGGGCATTTCTTCAACTGCCTAGTGCGACAAAGGCACCAATCATCTTTAAGCGCTGGTAAGTTACCTGACGTCACATCGCCGCCATCGGAGCGCATCAGCTTCTGCAAAGAAAAAAGCCCCTGACGCGGACGCCGGGGCAAAACCTTGGAACCATGTTTGCATTCGCGCGCAAGACTTTCGGATGTCCGTGACCTCCACCACGGGTCACGGATGTTGCGGGCTCTGCTGTTGATGTGTTTGGCGTGAATCAGAAGCTGTGGCGAATTCCCAAGTCGTAACCCGTGGAACTGCGGTTGGCAGCGGTTGTCGCCCCATTCAATGCAATCGAGGCGCCATTTTTGTTGCTCACATGCGCAGCCGTTGCATACAGTGCGGTGCGTTTGGACAGGTTGTGCACGTAGCCGAGGGACAGCTTGTTACTCTTGGCGTCAGGCAGGCGAGCGGTGCCCTTGTAGGTGGAATAAGAAGCCCTGATTTCACCGACGCCCACAGGCGCACTCAGACCTGCCAATACACCCTTGCCGGTGGGGCCTGCCGAAACTTTGTCCTGGTCTACGATGCCAAAAAGCTTCACGACCTTGAGGTCGTAGCTTGCGCCTACATTGGTTGTCTTGATGTCACCGCTTGCCAGCTGGGTCACCGAGGTGGCCACCGCGATGTTCAGCGGCCCATTGGCGTACCCGACGCGTACGCTTGAGCCAGTCCCATCGCTGGAGGTAGCGGTACCACTGTTATTCTCACCACGGTAGTGCTGGAGTTGGCCATACCAACCGCCCAGGCCGGAAGGCAGGAAGTAGCTGATGCTGTTGGAGGCCCGCACATTGGTGCGCCCTCCAATGTTGTTGGCGATCTGACTTGCGCCCACGCCGTTGTAGGTGAAGGGGTCGAACCAGACATAGTTCCAGAAATGTGGTGTGTAGTCACGACCCAGACGGACCTCTCCGAAGGCTCCATTCAGACTGACGGTTGATCGTCGGTTGAATGTCAAGCCGCCAGCCGTTGTCAGCCCGCTGGTCTGGTTGTTGGTGTTGGTGGCTTGACCAAGTCCATCGTCGTTGCTGAAGCCCGCTTCCAGCCAAAAACCAGCGGCCAGACCTCCGCCAAGATCTTCCGTGCCGCGGAATCCCAGTCGGGTGGTGGTATTGCCCGAGTTTGTCAGTTGCTGCTTGTTGCTCACGGAGCCATGGCCTACCGCTAGCGTGGCGTCTACGACACCGAACAAGGTGACGGAGGACTGGGCGAACGCGCTGTAAGAAGCGGCGATGGCTGCCAAAGTGATCAAACTCTTTTTCATTTCATGGGTCTCCAGTTAAAAAAGTAAGCGAGGTGGAAAGATGGGCGTAGCCATGCCAACGGCGTACACCGTTCTTCTTTGAGAGCACAGGGGGAAAGCGAGAAAGCCTGTGGGCCAACGCTGTGGTCGGCTCACTTGGGGCGCGCAGAGGAACTGCGGTGCTCAGTCGAGCCGAGCACCCGCTCGACGAACCAGGCCGGTCCAAAGGGCATGGTCGCTCTGAACCTGGCTGGCGAATTCAGCGGTGGGCATGCCTCCCGGCTCATAGCCCATTTCACTCAATTTGGCAGACACGACCGGATCACGTACCGCTGCAGAGATGGCCATAGCGAGTTGCTGCACGGTTTGCGATGGGGTTTTGGCGGGGGCGAAGACACCGCCCCAGCCCACTGCTTCAAAACCGGTGTAGCCGAGTTCTGCCATCGTGGGAACTTGGGGGGTGAGGCGGGAGCGGCGTTGGCCTGTGACTGCAATGATCTTGACCTTGCCGGAGGCCAGATGCGGCTGCAGAGTGACGTAGTCCGAGAACATCATCGCGATCTCGCCAGTCATCAGCGCCAGCACAGCCGGGGCGCCACCTTTGTAGGGAACGTGAGTCAGATTGACTCCACTGGCTTCCGTCAGCCGGAACCCGTAGAGATGCGGTGTGGATCCATTGCCGAACGAAGCGAACTCCAGCGGTGTTGCGGCACGCTTGGCCTGATCAACGAATTCAGCAAGCGTGGTGCCAGGCACCCGTGCGGTACTCACAGCCAGCCAAAGGGGTGCACTGACCAGAGTGGTCACTGGCACAAGATCCCGCAGAGGGTCGTACGGCAATTTGGACAGCAGGGCACTGCTTTGCAGCAGCAAGGGGATATTGACCAGTAGCGTGTGGCCATCCGGTGCGGCCTTGGCCACCAAGTCGTTGCCGATCACGGTGCTGGCACCGGGCTTGTTGTCTACCACCATGGGCTGGCGCAAGCTTTCAGCCATCTTCGTCGTCACAAGACGTGTCACGGAGTCCGTGCCGCCGCCCGCAGGAAAGGGTACGACCCAGCGTATGCCGCGGGTTGGATAGTCTTGTGCCGAGGTTTGGGTAAAAGCCATCAGGCCCGCAGCCACTAAAAGAGCAGTGCGCACCCAGCGAGGGGAGAAAAGATGGGTCATTGTTTTGTCGTGTTGTGAAGTGCAGGGGCTAGAGGAAGGGCATACCCGTCGTAGGGGGTCCCACCCTCGGGTGTTCAGTCCAGCTTGACGCCCGCTTTGCGGATCATTTGCCCCCAGCGCGCCTGATCAGTACGTACCTGGGCTGCGAACTGGGCTTGCGGCTTGCCGCCAGGCACATAGCCCAGCTCGCGTGCCTTGGCCTGAAAGTCCGGCTGCAGCACGATCTTCTGGACTTCGCTTTCAAGGCGCTTGACCACTGCCGGCGGCGTTTTGCCCGGCAGAAACAGACCGCCCCAAACGTCGGCCTCGAATCCGGGATAGCCGAGTTCAGCCAGGGTTGGTACTTGGGGGGTCAGCGCGGACCGGGCTGAGCCTGTGACCGCCAGCAACCGGACTTTGCCGGACTCCAGTTGGGGTTTGAGCGTGACGTAGTCCAGAAACACGGCGGTGATTTCGCCGGCGAGCAAGGCAAGCATGGCTGGAGAGCTGCCCTTGTACGGGACATGCGTCATCGTCAGTCCGTTGGCTTCGCTCAGTGCGTGGCCCAAGAGGTGTCCTGATGAACCTGGGCCGATCGATGCATAGTTGTACTCACTGGGGCGGGCCTTGGCTGCGGCCACATATTCTTTCAGGCTGCGGGCTGGAGTACCGGTGGCATTCACGGCAAACCACAAGGGCGAAGTCACTAGGTCTGTTACTGGGATCAGATCGACTTGAGGGTCGTAAGGCAACTTGCTGTAGAGGCTGGGCGTTTGCACCAGCAGCGGCACGTTGAGCAGGATGGTGTAGCCGTCGGGAGCAGACTTTGCGACGAAGTCACTTGCAATGATGCTGCTGGCACCCGGCTTGTTTTCCACGATCACGGGCTGGGCGACAGAGTCCGCAAGTTTTTTAGCCAGCAGTCTTCCTAGCACATCACCCCCGCCGCCGGGTGAAAAAGGCACCACGATTTTGATTGTCCTGTTGGGGTAGTCGCCTGTCTGCGCCCCTGCATGGCCGGTCATTGCAAACAGCATTCCGCATCCTAGGGCGAGGGACGGTATCAATTTGCCCACATATTTTTTCAACATCTTTTGTCTCCAGTTGGTTCTGTGTTTCAGGGTCTGCGCCCTCTATCTCGATACCAATTAAAAGATATAAAATCTCACTACTCAATCAATATCATTAAATTTTCTCAATACATGAGAGTTGAATCCAAGATTGCCGGTGCGCAGAGCGCTTCCAAAGTGCTTTCTCTTCTGAGGCAGGTGGGGATCCACCACCCGCAGGGAATTCGTCTGACCCAGTTGATAGAGGCGACCGGGCAGGACCGCTCTACCGCGCATCGTCTTTTGGCCTGTTTGATCGAGGAGGGTTTTGTGGAGCGGGCCCACCCGACCAAGCTCTATCGCTTGGGACTGGAGGCCATGCAACTGGGGCTTGTGTCTGCGGGGATGGCACCGGTGGTAGAGCGTTTCCGGCCTGTGATGCAACGTGTGGCGCGGCAGACCGGTGACACGGTCTTTTTGATCGTGCGCAGCGGAGATCACTCGCTGTGCTTGCACCGCGAAGAAGGAACCTACCCCGTCAAGGCCTTTGTCATCGAGCCTGGCTCGCGCCGCCTGCTGGGTGTGAGCTCGGTAGGCTTGGGTATCCTCGCCCGATTGGACGATGCGGAGGTGGCAGACATCTACGGTCGGCATGCTAGCGAGTACCTTTCGTGGGGGGTGACGCTCGATAAGCTCGGGGGATTCCTTCGGGAAGCGCGCAAGACGGGATTTGTCGAGATGCGCGACCTGAAGACCGAGGAGACCGCCGGGGTGGGGTGCGCATTTCGCCTCTCCAGCAACAGCTTTGCAGGCATCAGCATCGCAGCCATCAACTCCCGCATGCCTGTGCAGAGGCGACGTGAGTTGGGGGCGCAGTTGAAGGAGGAGCTGCATCCCTTTGAATGGAGCTCTGCCAAAGCGCAGTCTTAACAAGCACAGCTGACATTCACACAGCACCAATCGCAGGTAGCGCGGTGCGGTGTGGCCCCCACAGGGGGCTAACGCTCCACGACGAAGCTCACCACGGTGCCGAATGAGCCGCCAATGTTGAGCGTTTGTATGCGTCGGGCGCCCTCAATCTGGCAGTCCTTCGCCTGCCCTGTGACCTGCCGCGCCGCGTCGAGCAGCATGCGGCTGCCAGTGGCGCCTACGGGGTGACCGCAACCGATCAATCCGCCGCTCATGTTGATGGGGCAGCTTCCACCCGGCGCTATGACTCCCTCTTCCACCGCCCGCCAGCTTTCACCCGGGGCGGTGAGACCGAAGTGATCTATTGCCACGTACTCGGTGGTCGTGAAGCAGTCATGGGTCTCAATACCATCCAGGGCGCCCACACCAGGTACGTTGGCGCGACGCCAGGCGTCTTCCAAAGTCTGTCGGAGGTGGGGGAATACGTAGGGCATTTCCTGGCTGCGTTGAAACTTGTCGAGCAATCGCAGGCCTGCGTTGCGGTGGCCCCAGCCACTGATGCGCGCAAGGCCGTCCAGCGTCTGTCCCGTGCGTTGCGCGTGGGCTTGTGCAAACCGGGGTGATGCCAGAACCACAGCGCAGGCCCCATCGGTGATCTGCCCACAATCCTGGCGGCGGGTGCCGGGTTCGATCAGGGGATTGGCCTGGTCGTCGTCGGTGAAGCTCAGTGCGTCAAATTGCCACTTGCGCGTTTGCGCCAGCGGATTACGCCGGGCGTTGCTGTAGTTGATTTCGGCGATGCGGTTGAGGTGGCGGCGATCCAGGCCGTAGCGGCGCTCGTACTCCTGCGCCACCCGTCCAAAGGCCGCTGGCCACATGAACGTGCATTCAATTCCCTCATGCCCTTGCCAGCCTGCGGCGTTCTGGTTGATGGAGGACGCGTTGCCCGGCAGATTTTTTTGCTCCTCGGCGCCCAGCACCAGCACGCAGTCGTAGCGGCCTGCTTCGATTTCGGCCATGGCCGCCAGGATGGCCAGGGATGATGAGGCGCAGGCTCCTTCGTGGCGCATGGCGGGTACACCCCACAGCTCAGGGACTACCTGCGCCACCATGGCGCCCAGATGGGCCTGCTGGCGCTGCAATTCACCAAACGCGTTGCCGACGTGGATGCTTTCAATCGCGCTGGCGTCGAGGCCCGCCGCGCTGATAGCACCCAGCGTGGCCTCGCGCATCATGTCCGAAATGTCCAGTCCCTGACGCGACCAAGCGGTGGCGAAGTCGGTCTGGTAGCCGCCGAGAATGTAGGTGGGTTGATTCATGGGTGTGTCTCCTTCAAGGGGCGCTTGGGCTGTCAGGCCAGGCCAGGCCAGTCGGTTTGGATCTCGCTGGCGTCTGCCCAGCATGAATGGGTGCCGCTGCTGATGCGATGCGGCAGCTTGATGCGGGCCACGGGGCCCGCCGCCAGATCGCGTGCGTCGAGCACAAGGCACTCCGACTGATCGGTATTCATGTCGCTCACGAACGTGACGACGTAGCCATCGTCCTCGCTTTGCGCGTCATGGCAAGGCGCCATTGGGGATTCGCTGCCAAAGCGGCCTTCGCCAAACAAGTACTGCTGCGATGCACCGGTGGTACGGTCGTAGCGCATGACCCCATCAAACAGGAAGGAGCCTGGGTGGGCGAGCATGTTGTAAGAGTAGCGGTACGGCTTGCCCCAGTACTGCGTGTTGATCATGCCGAACTCGAGGTAACGCTCATCAAGTCGCCGCTCAGATACCTTGCCTGTGCTCAGATTGAGTCGCCATTCGTAGAGGGTAGGGCCATAGCGTTCCGGACCCAGCGTATTGCCCGAGTTGTCATAGCCTGCCTTGGGCATGGGTGTTTTCTGGTGGAAGCCGTGCAGTACCAGCTCGTCACCTTCTTCCCAGGCATTGAGCCAGTGCAGTACATAGGTGGGGCTGGCCTCGAACCAACGCACGCCCGTCTGCGGCGCGTGGCGGCGCGGCAGCACCGCAAAGCGCGCTGGCTGGTCCTCGCGGTAGATGAGCTTGTGCTTGTTCTGTGCCAGCAAGGCTTCGTCCCAGTGCAACTGGAAATCGTTGAGGATGGCAAAGTTCTCGGTGAACACCATGTCATGCGGCAGGCGTGGGCCAGGCAGAGGCACTGGAACGTAGTGCACCAGGCGGTTGTTTTTATCCACCTCGCCGTAGTGCATGTAGGGCGCCTCTTTGCTGTAGTTGAAGAACAGCAAGTCACCCGTGCGGGGGCAGACCTTGGGGTGGGCTGAGATGCCGTTGTGCGGCATGACCTGAGCGGCCCACGCGTCCACGCCCAGGGGCTGCAGCGTACGCGCATCGAACCGGTAGGGTTCGCCGCATTGGTAGAACGTGGTGAGGGCGCTGCCCGCATGCACGATAACATCGGTGGCCGAGGTGTCCTTCAAGCCGCCGCGCGCGCCCCAGCCTGGACGCTGCGCCACCGAGGGCCGGTCGATCAGACCGGCGTACAGCGCCTGACCGGCTGCCTGCTCCTCCATGAAGCCCTTGGTGCGCAGAAAGCGGTTGCGGTACTCGCACCGCCCGTTCTGAAAGCTCAGCTGGTGCAGCATGCCGTCTCCATCGAAGACATGGTAGGTGCCCAGTGGCTGGTGCACTGGGTTCTGCGTGTTGCGCAGGTACACCCCGTTCAGGCGCTTGGGAATCTCTCCGATCACCTCAGGGTCGGTCACGGTGTACTCCGTGTAGTTGGGCTGGAAGGCCCCCGTCATGTAGGGATGGTTTCCCGGCACCAGAGTCGGTTTCACCTGGTCAAAAATTTCGGTATGCATATCGTCTCCGTTGTTGGTTGATCAGGCCGCGAGGGCGGCAAATCGTTGGCGTGCGGTTTGGTATTCCTGTGCGAGCCGGTGGACCACGTCCTCTACCCGCTCCACTGCCTTGACTGCGCCCAGGCCCTGGCCTGCGGCCCACACATCGACCCACTTGCGCGCTGCAATGGGCTTGCTGCTGTCATACTGGCGCGCGGGTGCGGCCGGCATGTTGTCGGGGTCGATGCCCAGCGCACGCAGCGACGGTTTGAGCCAGCTGGCCGGTGTCCCGGTGATGCCGGGGCTCACGATGAGGTCGTCGGCGTTGCTGTCCACCAGCATCTGCTTGTAGGCTGGGTCGGCCATGCTTTCTTCGGTGGGGATAAAGCGCGTTCCCATGTAGACCAGGTCGGCGCCGCTGGCGATGGCTCCCGCCACGCCCCAGCCATCGCTGATGCCGCCGCCCACGATCACAGTGCCATCAAAGAACTCGCGCACCGCGCTGACGAAAGCAAAGGGCGACAGGTGCCCCGTGTGGCCCCCGGCCCCCGCGCATACGCAGGCCAGACCGTCGGCGCCTGCGGCGACGGCCTTGCGCGCCAGTTGGAGGTTGATCACATCGGCCACCACCATGCCGCCGTAGCCGTGTACCACCTCCACCACGGGCTTGGGGCTGCCCAGCGCCGTCACCACGATGGGTGGCTGGTAGCGTGCAATCAGCTCCAGGTCTTCCGCCAGCCGTGTGTTGGAAGAGTGGGTGACCAGATTGGCGCACCAGGGGCCAATAGTCGACGCCGGCTGCTCGTCACGCAACCGTGCCAGACCCTCGGAGATCTGCTTCATCCAGTCATCGAGTTTCGCGATAGGCCGCGCGTTGGGCGTAGGAAAGGCGCCAACGATGCCCGCCTTGCAGGCGGCCAGCACCAACTCGGGGCCCGACACCAGAAACATGGGTGCGGCGACCACGGGCAGGCGCAGTGCCCTGGGCCATTCATGGGACATCATTCGCTGGCCTTGAAGCCGGAGATGCTGACCGCCTCGGACCAGCGCCGGGCGTCGGCCTGTACGAACTGGTTGAATTCGTCCGGTGTCATCGGCAACGATTCAAAGTCGAGCGCACGCCACTTTTCGCGCAGTTCGGCGCTACGTAAGACCTTGCCCAACTCGGCGTTCAAGCGCTGTATGGTCGCATCGGGCGTGCCAGCAGGGGCAGAGATGCCTGACCAGATGTAGATTTCCAGGTCTGGAAAACCTTGTTCCTTGAAAGTGGGAACGGTTGGCATCAGGGGGGAGCGCAGGGGGCTGGTCACCGCCAGCACTTTCACTTTGCCCGACTCCACATGGGGCTTGACGGCCAGCAGCGGCAAAAACGCCGCGTTGACTTGGCCTCCCACCAAGTTTTGCACCGCCGGTGGCGTTCCGTTGAAAGGAACGTGCACAAGTTGCAAACCGGTACGCTGGTTGAGGATCACCCCTGCGAAGTGTGACGAGTTGCCTGCCGTGAAAGACGCATAAGACACGGGGTCGGTTTGCCGCCTTGCCCAAGTCAGGAACTCCTTGACATTATTTGCTGGAACGTTGGCATGGACTGCCAAGACCATGGATGCCCCGACAAATCCCGTCACCGATTTGAAGCTGCGTTGCGCGTCATAGGGCAACTTGCTGAACGTGAAGGGGTTAATGGCTAGCATGCTGGTGTTGGTCAGCAGCAAGGTGTAGCCATCGGCCGGTGCATTCATCACGGTCTGGGCGGCAATGATTCCTGAGCCGCCAGGTTTGTTGTCTACCAGCATGGGCTGCCCGGTGTTCTTCTTGAACTCTTCGGCGACCTGGCGCAGTGCGCTGTCGAGTGTGTTGCCCGCCGCGAAGGGCACGACGACGCGCACAGGGCGCGAGGGAAAGGCCTGGGCCTGAACAGCAGGCACTAAGGCGCATGCGGCCAGGGCCAGTGGCCATTGCATGAAGCTGCGTTTTTTCACTTTTTGTCTCCTTGTTATAGGGGGTCAGTTCAGCCAGTCGCGCAGGGTTGCCACGACGGCGCCGGGCTGCTCGAGAGGCAGCATGTGGCCTGCGTTATTCACAAGGCGCATTTGGGCACCTGGCACGGTGGCAACCAGTGCTTCGGAAAGGGCTGGCGGGGTGATGCGGTCCTGGTTACCGCAGAGCACTCGCACGGGCAGTTGCAGCCCTCCCAGGGCGGCCCGGTGGTCGCTGCGGGCCATGATGGCGCGCGTCTGCCGTGTAGCGGCCTGGGGGCCTACGTCGCGCATCATCTGGCACAAGGATTCGTGCAGCGCGGGGGCGGCATTGGGCGCAAGACCACGGCGCGCAATGCCTTGCAACATGCCCTCAAAGTCCTGTGTGAACGCTGCGATGGCCTTCTCCCGCCCCGCAACACCCTCGGGGGATTCGGGCATGCAGGAGGTGGACAGCAACGCGGCGGCCCGCCAAGTGCGCCGGGGCTGTGCGAGCATTTCAATGGCGACATAGCCCCCGAGCGAAAAACCGGCCAGCACACACGGCACGCTGGCGGGCACATCGGCGAGCAGAGCCCAGGCGTCGTCGGCCATGTCGGCGATGTGGCTCTGGGTGCTCACATCGGCAATGCGCACGTCCGCCAGGGCGCACAGGTCTGAAGCCACCTCGGCCCAGAGGCGGGCGTCGTTGAGCATGCCAGGGATCAGCAGGAGAACGGGTGCCGTCATGCCGTGCGCCCCTGGGCAGCCGCCGCCTGGGTGTTGGCGATCAGCTGATCGCGCAGCACGCGTTTGAGGACCTTGCCTACGGGGTTGCGCGGCAGTACATCTAGTACCGCTATTCGCTCGGGCAGCTTGAAGGCGGCCACTTGCTCGACACGGCGCAGGTGCTCCACCAGTTCCGCCAGCTCGATGGTCTGGCCCGGCTGCTGCGGCACGACCACCGCGCACACGCGTTCACCCAGCACATCGTCGGGCCAGCCGATGACAGCGGCTTCGCGCACTTTGGAGAAGGACAGAAGAAGGCTCTCAACCTCCTCCGAGGAGATGTTCATGCCCCCGCGCACCACGATATCTTTGTGCCGACCTGCGAACAGATAAAACTCGTTGCGCTCGCCCGCGATCTCGAACAAGTCGCCCGTGCGATAGAAACCCTGCGCATCGAAAGCCCGGGTGGTGAGCTCGGGTGCGCGGTAGTAGCCGCTGAAGATGGTCGGGCCTTTGAAACGCAGTTCGCCCACCTGGCCGGGCTCGGTGATGTCGGTTTCGTCGTCGAGATTCACCAGGCGTGTCTGTATCTTGCGTGCGTTGGAGAGCGACCAGGAGTAGCCCGGCACGCCCACGCGTGGGAAGTAGCGCGCACGCTGGCGGCGATCAGGAACGTCCTGCGGGGTGGAGGACAGCGCCGCCCCTTCGTTGGAGCCGAAATAGTTGACGACCTCAATGCCGAACTGGGTGTGACATTGCTCCACCAGCCATTCCGCCAGGGGCCCGCCGCCCGAGCCCAGCCGGTGCAGTCGGCTGAGGTCGACCCCTTCGAGCTTCTCGGGAGACTTGAGCAACATGCTCAGAACGGCAGGCGCTGCCACGGTGTAGTCCATGGGATCGCGGCGCAACTGTTCTATGAAGACCTCGATGTCGAACGGGTGGTGGTGGTGCAGTGTTCCGCCCACCATGAGCCAAGCCACGAGGCTGGTGGAAACGCCGGCCATGTTGACAAACGGGAACGGGATCAGAAGCTGCGCCCCAGGCTGCAGTTGTCCGGCTTCAATGACTGACTGGCCGACGATCATCCATTCGTTGTGGTTGCGTGGCACGCCCTTGGGCTGGGCCTCCGTGCCGGATGTCCAGCAGATTGTCACCACATCATGTGCGCTGACGCTGATGGCCTGCATGTGGGCGTGCAGCTGCGCCGCGTCCCAGGCGGGTGTCGCCGCCAGTTCGGGCAACAGGGCCGAAATGTCATGAGTCTCTTCTGCGGCGGTCGCATCGCCCAGCGCCCACACTTGCTTCAGTGCAGGTCGCTGTGCGCGCAGCGAAGACCATTGCGCCGCCTGGGCGTAGTGCCCCACCCGGGCCGTGGTGATCGCCAGGCGAGCGCCGGTCATGTCCAGCACATGCAGCAGTTCGTGGGCGCGGTACTGCACCGGTACGGGGGAGACCACGATGCCACTGATCGCGCAGGCCAGATAGATGGCATGCATCTCCACGCAGTTGGGTAGCTGCATCACCAGCACGTCATCCTTGCGCAAACCCTGTCGGTGCAGGAAGGCAGCGTATTGGCCCACCTGCATTTGCAGTTGCCACCAGGTCCACCGCTGGGGTGGCTCGCCGGTGATGGCCTGTCGGTTGGGTGCATCGACCACGGCCAGCGCCTGCGGAATGCGCTGCACGGTGTCCAGGAACAGATCGCCGAGGGTGCGATCACCCCACCAGCCTTGGCGCACATATTCGTCTATGCGCTCTTTGGGAACTAGAATCATGGGGTCACTTCCAACGGTCAAGGGTTTGCTGACTGACAAAGGTGGCGTGAAAACCGTGCGGAACGCGGCGTGGCAGCAGGACACGGGCCACCGGCCCTTCGGCCATGCGTGCACCCTTGCAGTCAAACACCTGGATTTCCGACCGTTCGTCGATCGGATTCCATACATAGGTCACGAGATAGCCATCGTCTTCGCTCTGGGCGTTGTCACGCACTGCAAAGCCGGGTTCGTTGTAGAAGAACTGCGGCCCGGCGCTGAACGCAACGTAGCCCCCGGTGCGCAGGTCGTACTTCACCAACCCCGGGAAGCGCGGCTCCTCGCGACCGCCTTGTGGGAACAGCACGTGGTACGAGTAGGCGTTTTTGCGGCCCTGGTAGAGGCTGTTGATGACTGGGAACTCGGTGTTCAGTACGTCGTCGATCACGCGTTCGCTGGTTTGGCCTGTCGTGAGGTTGAAGCGCCATTCATACAGCCAGAAGTCACGCTGGCGCAAATGGATGGTCTGTTCCAAGCGTTGTGCATCGGGCTGGCCATCCGGGCCGGGGTGCAGGCGGTAGGGCGTGCCCAGCATCACCACCTCGTCGCCGTCTTCCCAGGCGTTGACTACATGCAGCATGTACGCTGGTTTGGCCGTGAACCAGCGGATCTCGCTGGTCTGGCCATAGCGGGGCACCACGGCGAACCGCGTGGGCTGGTCGGCGTGAAAGCGCAGCTTGTAGCGTCCTTTGGCCAAGGCCTCGGCATCGGGCTTGAGCGGGAAGTCGTGCAGGATGGTGTAGTGCTCGGTCACCGCCATGTCATGCGGTAGCGTGGGGCCGTGCAGGGGGATCTCGATCTTGTGCTTGAGCTGACGGTCAGGGCCGATGACGCCATAGGTCATGTAGGGCGGCTTCAGGTCGTAGTCGAAAAACATCAACTCGCCGGTATGCTCATCGGGGCGTGAATGTGCTGACAGGCGATTGATAGCTCCGCCATAGTCGGCCGTGCCCAGGGTTTCCAAGGTCTCTGCATCCAGCGCGTAAGGCATGCCGGAGCGGTACCACATGCTGATCAGGCGGCCCGCGTGGTATTTCACATCGGTGTTCGATGTGTTCTTTAGTGGCTCATCCTTGCGATCTGCCCGCCACGGCTCTTTGAGGCCTTTCCACAGCGTGTGGCCTGCGGCTTGCTCTTCGCTAAGTCCTGAGGTCTTTATCCACCGGTTGCGATAGCTCGCCTGGCCTTGCTGAAAGCGTACGGCGTGCAGCATGCCGTCGCCATCGTAGGCGTGGTAACGCCAGTCGGGGGCAAAGTAGGGATTGGGGCCGTTGCGCACATAAAGGCCGTTGAGGTCGTCGGGTAACTTGCCGATGACCTCCATGTTCTCGAATATGTCTTCCGATGGAATCGGCCCGTTGTTGCCACGGAGCGCAGGGATCTCGTGCTCCGGCAGATCGTGTAGCTGCATCGTCTTGTCTCCTGTGTTCATGAATCTCTTGAACATCGGAGAGGAACGTAAAAAGTTCTGATTTCCAGTGGTGCAGGTGTTTCGATATATTGATTAGCATTGCGATATGTCAAACACAAACGAGATCCAGCGGCGTACGCCCCACGACTTGGCTGAATATGAGGGCGACCGCCAGTTCGCCACCACCTTGGCGCGGGGCATGCAGTTGTTGCGTTGTTTCACACCCGAAGAGCCGGTGCAGGGCAATCGTGAGTTGTCACGCCGCCTGCAATTGCCAGCAGCCACAGTGTCGCGATTGACCTATACGTTGATGGCTTTGGGTTACCTAGCGCAGGATGAGCACAAGGGAAAATACCGGTTGGGATCTGCCGTCCTGTCCTTGGGCTACCCATTGCTTGAGCTGTTCACCATCCGTCGCCGCGCGCGCCCCTTGATGATGGAACTATCGCAGTCTGTAGGGGGCTCAGTCTCGATAGGAATTCGCGACCGGGTCAGCGTTGTGTATATCGAAGCCCTCAGTTCGCACAACAAGCGTATCTACCCTCTGGATGTCGGTACCAACCATTCTTTGGCTGGTACTGCTATCGGGCGCGCTTATCTGATGGCGTGCTCCCCAGTAGAAAGAGAGTCCGTGTTGAACCAGCTGCGACTCAAAGCTCCACAAGAGTGGGAGCGCCACTCTGTTGAGTTGCTGCGCAACATCAGCGAGTACCCACGGCTGGGTTGCTGTGTATCAGTGGGCGAGGTGCACTCTGATGTGCAGGCGGTGGCGGTTCCTCTGGGCCGCATTGACCGAGGCGAACCTGCCGCATTGAATTGTTCTTTCCAGGGGCGTGCACTCAACCGTGATTGGCTTGTTCGCGAGATCGCACCCCAACTGCAGACGCTGGCCCGCCAGCTCATGTAAGGCACATTTTCGAAAACCTGTGGCGCCAGGGCGTCAGCGCGCATGCATTTTTCAGCGAATGCTCTGAGGCGGTTGTTACCCAGTGAACATCACCCCAAGAACCTGTCGACGCCGCAGGCGTTGCAGTGGAATCTTTCAGGCGATCTTCGATTCGGCTTGTCTCGGTATGCGCCGTGGTAACTCACAGTCCAAGAATCGCCTCTTCAAAGGTTTTTGGGTCTCAAATTCCCATCCTGCAAGATAATTTGCAAATAATTCTTCATGGATGGGATTTAACTCGGTAGATTGGCATATCTACAGCGAGCTTGCAGCGCCTGCGATGGTGCTCAAGGTCGCATGGATCAAGCAACGAGTGCGACCCGTTGTGACTGCAGTCTTGCGCAGTGTGACTGCGCATCGGACAGTCATCGCGCAACACGTCGCACTCCGCCTTCAACCGAGGACCCCCCAATGAACGAAACGATAAGCGACGAACAAAAAATTTCCATCTTCAAGGAAATG
Source organism: Acidovorax sp. 59 (assembly GCF_002754175.1). NCBI lineage: Bacteria > Pseudomonadati > Pseudomonadota > Betaproteobacteria > Burkholderiales > Comamonadaceae > Acidovorax > Acidovorax sp. 59. The sequence goes on from NZ_PEET01000001.1 coordinate 1,709,627, forward strand.
GCACGTGCTTGGCACGATCAGGAATGGCGCACTTGTGCCGATCTGTTTGCGGTAGACGGCGTGCTGCACTCTGTCATGCTCGACCCGGTGGTGGGTCGCGAGACCATCTATAACCGCATCTCCAAACTGGGCGGCGCGCACAAGGAGGTGACATTGCACATTCACCGCATCGGTTCTATCGACGGTGCTCTGGTGGTGGAGCGCACCGATGAAATTGTGCTGAATGGGGTCAAGGGTGAGTGCCCTGTGGTGGGCGTTCTGGAATTCGCGGGTGACAAGATTGCGCTTTGGCGCGATTACTACGATCGCGCCCAACTGGAACGCGCTGCTGGCCATACCACGGCTCCCCGACATTCCTGAGCGCAGTTATTTGTCTTCCGCAGAGGCCGCACTGCTGCTGCCTTGTTCCCCCCATCACACTGGTCGACGCCATGGCTACCAACGCGAAAGTTCCCCTGAAAAAACTCATCGGCTTTTACTGCCGCTTTACTCCCAGCTACAGCCAGATCGGCTACTACGCCCGCAGCCTTTTTTGGCGCCGTTTGCAAGGTCAATTCACGGGCCAGACCTGGCTGGTTGTCGGCGGATCTGAAGGCATCGGCGGCTCGGCCGCACGTTCGGCTATCGCCGGAGGTGCCACCGTTATCAATGTGGCCCGCAATGCCAAGAAGCTTGCGGCATTTGCTGATTCCACGACCCATCCAAGCAAAGTGATACCGGAGGTTGCGGATTTTTCGTTGCGCCAAGATGTGTGGACTTTGCTGGACCGGCTGGAGGCGCGTGGCGTCAAGATCGATGTTCTGATCAATAACGTGGGCATTCAAAAGCGCGATCAGATAATTACCAGCGAGGGGTTGGAGACCTCGTTTGCGACCAACATCCTCAGTCACTACCTGTTCACCCGTGAGCTACTGAACCGTGGGATGCTCAGCGATGACGCCACGGTGATCGAGGTGTCCTCTGGTGGCATGTACAACCACATGCTGGTGACCAAAGACCTGAACATCACAGGCGAGGGCTACTTGGGGGTGCGTGCTTACGGGCTATCGAAAAGGGCCCAAGTGGTCATGACCCAGTATTGGCGCCAGAAATTCGCGCGTTCGAAGCGCCGGTTCTATGTTGTTCACCCAGGATGGGTAGACACCGCCGCCGTGGGGCGTTCGATGCCCCGCTTTCGCGCAACGCTCAAGTCGGTGCTGCGCAAAGATCACCAGGGTGCCGACACGATCGTATGGCTGGCAGAAATGCGCCCTCCACAGGGATCCGATGAGTCGATCTGGTTTGATCGCCGAGAGCGTACGGCGCATATCTTTGCGCATACACCCAAGACCACGGACACTCCAGAGACTCTGATCCGGTACCTGGAGTCCTATTGCACGTAGCCCCCGCTGGAGGGCACTCTCCCTGGGAGCCTGTCCGACTGGAGTGCAAACACATCTACTGAATCGATGCGCTGCGTGTTTTTAGTCATGGCCCGGCAAAGTCCGACAGGCTTCCAGCGCTGACCTGTGACATCAGCCAGTCCCGGAACGCTGCCATGGCCCCCGTGGTGGTGCGCGATTGCAAGCGGGTCAGCCAGTAGGCGCCCCGGTGCAGCTCTTGCGCAAAGGGCTGCGCCAGGCGGCCCTGCTGCAGTTCGCGCGCGAACATCTTCACTGGCAACAGCGCCATGCCCGCGCCCTGCGCCGCCGCCTCGGCCAGCGTTAGGGAAGAGTCGAACACCGCGCCGCGCACCACGGGGCAGGGCGCACCCGCAGCCTCGAACCAGGCCGTCCATTCGTCGGTGCGGTAGCTGCGCAGCAAGGGCTGGCGCGCCAGGTCGGCCACCGTGCGCAGGCCATGGGCCAAGCCGGGCGAGCACATCACGGACATTGGCGCATCCATGATGCGGTCGGCCTGCGTGCCGTGCCAGGCACCGTCGCCAAAGCGGATGGCGTAGTCCAGCCCTTCGCCTGCCATGTCCACCCGGTTGTTGTGCGTGAGCAGGCGCAGGTCCACAAAGGGGCAGGTCTGCTGAAAGTCGCGCAGCCGGGGCAGCAGCCAGCCCACCGCGAAGGTGCCCACGGCGCCCACGGTCAGCACCTCGCGCGGGCGGGTGTCGCCCAGCTTCTCCAGTGCGCGCTGCAGGTTGCCAAACGATTCCACCACCACCGGCAGCAGGGCCTGGCCTTCGTCCGTCAGCGCCAGGCCGCGTGGCAGGCGGCGAAACAGCGGTTTGCCCAGCCGGTCCTCCAGCTTGCGGATGTGCTGGCTCACGGCGGTCTGGGTCACGTGCAGCTCCTGGGCGGCGCGCGTGAGGTTCAGGTGGCGGGCCGAGGCCTCGAAGGCTCGCAGAGCATTGAGTGGCAGGTGCATGGCGCCAAAAGGTCAAAGTTTTTCTTGGGGCTTTTGGCAATTATTGTCGATGGTGCTGGGGGCTGAACCTCCGTATCGTTCGAGCCTTGTTCCCCACTACGCTTTCAATCGATATGCAAAGAAGACAGTTTTCCTTGGGTTTCATGGCCGCCACGGCCATGCCTTTATGGGGTTGTGCAGCTGCCAGCAACCCAGACCGCCGCGAGCAGACCGCCAGCGCATGGAACGATGCCCTCGCCAGCATCGAACGCGCCGCCCAGGGCCGTCTGGGGGTGGCCATGCTGGACACCGGGTCGGGCCTGGCGCTGGGCTGGCGGCAGGACGAGCGTTTTGCCATGGCCAGCACCTTCAAGCTGGTGTTGGCCGGCTGGATGCTGGCTCTGGTGGACCAGGGCAAGGAGCGGCTGGATGCGCGCGTGCATTACCCGGCCACCGACGTGGTGGCGTACTCGCCCGTCAGCGGCCCGCGCGCGGGCGATGGTGGCGGCCTGACGGTGGGTGAGCTGTGCTCTGCCACCGTCAGCCTGAGCGACAACACCGCTGCCAATGTGCTGCTGGCCCGCCATGGCGGGCCGGCCGGGTTCACCGCGTTCGTGCGTTCGCTGGGTGACGAGGTCACGCGGCTGGACCGCACCGAGCCCACGCTGAATGAGGCTGCCGTGGGCGACCCGCGTGACACCACCACGCCGCTGGCCATGCTGCAGACCATGCAGAAACTGGTGCTGGGCAACGCGCTCAGCCCCATGTCCCGGGCCTGGCTGCAGCGCTGGCTGGTGGAGACCAGCACGGGCGATAAGCGCCTGCGCGCCGGTGTGCCGGGCTGGAAGGTGGGCGACAAGACGGGCACGGCGGGCGACAGCGGCACGGCCAACGACATTGGCGTGTTGTGGCCGCAGGACGGCGGCGCGCCGGTGCTGGTGACCTGCTACCTCACGCGCTCCAAGGCGTCGCCGGAGCAGCGGGATGCGGCGATTGCGCAGGTGGCGCGCGCCGTGGCGGCCGCGCGCGAGACTTTCACCCGCTCTTAGAGCTTCTTGACCAGCACCTGGCTCTTGCGGTCCCAGTTGTACTTGCGCTTGCGGGCGTCGGGCAGCCAGTCCGGGTCCACGGGGGAGAAGCCGCGCTTGATGAACCAGTGCATGGTGCGGGTGGTCAGCACAAAGATGCTGTCCAGCCCCAGCAGGCGCGCGCGCTGCTCGATGCGCTTGAGCAGCTTTTCGCCGTCGCCCGTGCCCTGGCTTTGCGGCGATACCGTCACCGCAGCCATCTCGGCCGTCTTGGCTTCGGGGTAGGGGTAGAGCGCCGCGCAGCCAAAAATCACGCCGTCGTGTTCGATGATGGTGTAGGTGGCGATGTCGCGCTCGATCTCGGTGCGGTCGCGCTTGACCAGCGTGCCGTCCTTCTCGAAGGGCTCGATCAACTGCAGGATGCCGCCCACGTCGTCAATCGTGGCCTCGCGCAGCTCTTCGAGCTTTTCGTCGATGACCATGGTGCCGATGCCGTCGTGCACATAGACCTCCAGCAGCAGCGAGCCGTCCACCGCAAACGGCAGGATGTGGCTGCGCTCCACGCCGGCCTTGCAGGCCTTCACACAGTGCTGAAGGTAAAAGCCCGTGTCGGTGGGCTGCTGCGCCGGGGGCAACTGGGCCAGCAGCGCCTGCGCGGCGGCCAGCGGCAGCTCGGTGTCGATGGGGTTGTCGTCGCTCTCGGGCTCGGTGGGCGACATGCGGATGCCCTGCACCTCGGTCAAAAAGATGAGTTTGTCGGCCCGCAGCTCGATGGCCACGCTCGTGGCCACTTCTTCCATGCTCAGGTTGAAGGCCTCCCCCGTGGGCGAAAAGCCAAACGGCGACAGCAGCACCAGCGCGCCCATGTCCAGCGTGCGCTGGATGCCGGCCACGTCCACCTTGCGCACCAGGCCCGAGTGCTGAAAATCCACCCCATCCACAATGCCCACGGGCCGCGCCGTGAGAAAGTTGCCCGAGATCACCCGCACCGTGGCGCCCGCCATCGGCGTGTTGGGCAGGCCCTGGCTGAACGCTGCCTCGATCTCGTAGCGCAACTGCCCGGCGGCCTCCTGCGCGCAGTCGAGCGCCACAGAGTCAGTGATGCGGATGCCATGCGAATACTTGGCCGCATGCCCCTTGGCCGCCAGCTGCTCGTTCACCTGCGGGCGAAAACCGTGCACCAGCACGATCTTCACGCCCATGGCCTGGATCAGTGCCAGGTCTTGCGCAATGCTGTGCAGCTTGCCGGCCGCAATCGCCTCACCCGTCAGCCCGATCACAAACGTCTGGTTGCGGAACTTGTGGATGTAGGGCGCCACCGAGCGGAACCAGGGGACGAAGGTGAAATTGAAGACGGCGGACATGGAGAAAGGTGTTTGGGGCAGTGGTGGTAATGCGCGAGGAGCGAATGATAAGTGTCCTTAGCGACCGGGTGCTGGGATTTGCACGCTCAGCCAGGGTGACCGACGAACAGCGCTGCGATGCGGCTGCGCCAGCGTTCGGCATCTTCCCGCCGGTCAAACCCGCCCAGCTGCATGGGACGCTCGCCACGCACTGTCAGGCGCAGCACATGGTAGGGGCCGTCTTCTGAGGTGCGTTCCACCACCTCTGGTGGTGCAAAGCGATCAAACCCAATGTGCACGGTGCGGCCCACCAGAGGCCAGCGCGAGGTGCGCCGCACCTGGCGCCTGGCTGGGTCGAAATGTAGGGTCAGCACCCGCCCCAGAGCAATCGCCAGAAACAGCGCACCCATGGCGCAGGCCGCCACCACACACGCGGCGGCCAACAGCAGGTGCAGCCACGGGGTCCGGGCCGTGGCGTGCATCACAAAGGGAACAGGAATCAGGAACATGCCCAGCGCAATGGCGCCCACAAAGAGGCGCATCGGCACCGAGATGTGCTCGGCGTAGTGCAGCCCGTCACCGGACTCGGAAAACCCGCTGGCCATGTCGATCCTTGGTCCTTCGTGCCGGGTGTTACGCCAGCTGGGGTGCAGCGGACGCCGCCCCGCGCGCACGAAACGCGCTGAGTTTGGCACCAAAAGGCTCCAGCACCAGGCCTTCTTCGGGCAGGGTGCCTGCGGCATCTGAGGGGGGCGCCAGCGCAATGCGGCAGCCCTGGAGCAGCGCCACCATCTCCGCGGGGGCGATGGTGCCGTGTTCCAGCAAGGCGTCCACCGTGCGCCCCAGTGCCTCGTGGTGCGTGGTCAGCAGCGCCTGGGCGCGCTGGTATTGCTGCTGCATCAGCGCCTCGATGGCCTCGTTGCTCGGGCCGATGTCGGTGTTGACGTGGTTGTCCATCTCCACGGTGACATCGGTGCGGGCCAGCCGCACGCCAAAGCCATGGTGGCGGATGTATCGCGCCGCCTCGGCCGTCACCTGCTTGAAGTCCTGCTCGGCCCCGGTGGTGCAGGCCATTTCGCCAAACACCAGTTCCTCCGCCACGCGGCCTGCCAAGCCTACGCACATCATGTCCAGCGCGTTCTGGCGCGTGGTGGCCTTGAGGCTGGAGAAGCTGTTGTACCCGCCCTCGAACGAGGCGATGTTGATCTTCACCTCTTGGGGAGCATGCCCAAACAACACGCAGTAGGCCAATCCGTGGCCCGCCTCATGCACCGCCAGCAGGGCCCGAAAGTCTGCATTGGCCCGCTGCTTGAGCCGGTTCAGCTCCAGCGTCACCGCAAACGCAGCCTGCACCGTGCCCGCAGGCCCCTGGCCCGACACCAGCAGGTGGCGCTTGTCGGGCGCCAGGTGAATGGCGAACTCCTGGTCCGTTGAGAGCTGCTCCTGCACCACCCACAACGCGGCGTTGACCAGATTGGCGCTCAGGATCGCGTGCACTGAGGAGAACAATGGCCGCGTGCCCTGCGCAGGGAACACGGCGTTGGCATACAGCTCGCTCAGCACATCCTGCCCGATGGCAAATCGCACGCCACACTGCGCGGCAATATCGTCCACATAGCGTGTGCACAGGTTATGGATGAGGCGCTCATACGTTGCCTTGCTGAACGACGGGTAGACCACATGTTCATTGCCCAGCCGCGCGATCTGCTCGGGCTTGAAGCGCTCGCCCAGCGCCTTCTTCACATCGATGAGCGACAGCTTGCGGGTCAGGCGGTGAAAGATGTCGGCATCGGTGTCGCAGTCTTCCACGCGCTGTGCGGTCTCGTGGTACATCTCGTCGAGGTTGCCGCATACAAACACCAGCAGCTTGCTGTAGTCGGTCTCCCACGCATGGCTGGACTGCTGAAAGCTGGCAAACAGCGCCTGCACCTTGGCGGGCGGCCACTGCATGATGGCGGACAGCGGCTCCTGCAGCTTCAGCATGCGCTTGAGTTCTTGCGCATCCCAGGCGTCCAGCTGAAAGCGGTAGGGTTTCTTGCCTGCGCGATCGTCGTCGCCATCTTCGGCGCGCTCAGCCTCGTAGTGCGCATCGGCCAGCTTGCGCTCGATGTTGGACAGCGCGCTCAACGCGGGTGGCAGGCGCCCGTCGGACAGCAGCGTCCACACGTCCTGGTAGCGCTCCACCTTCACGTCGGCGCCCTTGGTGTCCACCGTGCGAAACCGCTGGAACTCGTCCAGCACCAGGATGCCCGGCGTGCCTTCGTGAATGCCCGAGTCGCCCAGCATGCCCGAGATGGACGAGCTGCGGTAGCTCGCGCCGTGGCTGAAGCCGTCCATCTGCACTTCCACAAACCGGTCGTAAAAACCCAGCAGCTGGGCCAGCCGCCGCGTGAGCTGCGTCTTGCCTGTGCCGGTCAGGCCCCACAGGCAGACGATGACCGGCCGGGTGATGAGCTGCGGCAGCACGTACCAGGCGCGGATGGCATTGATCACGCGGTCGATCACATCGTCGATGCCGAGCAGATCGGCTTTCAGTTGCAACGCCGCGTGGGCCAAAGCCTGCTGGCGCTGGGCCAGCTCTGCGCTGCTGGCAACCGGTGTGAGGGGCGCGGTGGCCTGGGCACGCACAGGGTGCGCTGAGTGCATCGGGGATGGATGCGCTGCCAGCGTTGGCGCGCCGGCCAGCGCCGGATGCGGAGTGGGATGCCGCTGGTGTGGCGGCAGTGGGTTGTTGAAGGGACTCATGTCAATCGTTCAAGAAAGGGTTCTGGATCGCCTTGCGCAGGGCGACGTTGTCCGCGCGGCGCTGGGCCCCACGGGTTCGGATGTGCTTGCCAGCCGCGCTGGACAGGCTGCGTTGGGCCAGCGCTGCGGCCACAGGGTTTCGGGGCGGGCCCGAGGCTTCGAGCTTCAGCACCAGGGGCTGCTTCATGCGACGCAGCTTCTTGATTTCACCCTGGGCGAAGGCCCGAGACAGTTTTTTGGCACTCATGGTGTGCGCGTACTCCACAAACAAAAAACCCCGGCGATGGAGCCAGGGCTTGCGGAGCGCGTGAAAGAGTGCGCGGGTGCATTTGCCATGGCTGAACTGCGTGTGCACAGTCCAGCCGGGGCGGTGGACTGTGGTCAGACGGGTGCGGCGTAAAGGGCAGACATGTCGGGGACCTCCAGGGGGTCGTTCGGGCCGTGCGCCGAGGGTGGCGCTGAACAGGGGCTTGCGAAGAATGGGCGCGATTTTGGCGGCGCTGGCGGGCTTTGGCAACGAAAAGCGCTGAAAACGCGGCGAAATGTCGTACCAAAAGCACAGATGCAGCGCAGGGGGCAGGGTGCTGCTATCGATAATGCGGGCCTATGTCCTCTTCTGATCCGCATTTGCCTGCGTTGTCCCGCGTTCCTGCTCCAGCACCCGTATCTGCACCCGCCGCGCCGCCAGCGCCGCTGCGCATCACGTTCCCCGAGTCGTTGCCGGTGTCGGGCAAGCGCGACGAGATCATGGAGGCCATCACCAAGCACCAGGTGATCATCGTGTGCGGTGAAACGGGGTCGGGCAAGACCACCCAGCTGCCAAAGATTGCGCTGGCGCTGGGCCGTGGCAAGTGCAATGCCAAGCCGGGACAGAAAGGGCAGCTGATTGGCCACACCCAGCCACGCCGCATTGCGGCCAGCAGCGTGGCCAAGCGCATTGCCGAAGAGCTGAACACGCCGCTGGGCGACGTGGTGGGCTTCAAGGTGCGCTTCCAGGACCGTCTCTCGCGCGATGCGTCCGTCAAGCTCATGACTGACGGCATCTTGCTGGCCGAGACGCAGACCGACCCGCTGCTCAAGGCCTACGACACCATCATCATCGACGAGGCGCACGAGCGCAGCCTCAACATCGACTTTCTGCTGGGCTACATCCGCCAGATCCTGCCGCGCCGGCCGGACCTGAAGGTCATCGTCACCTCGGCCACGATTGATGCGGACCGGTTTGCCAAACACTTTGAAAGCGCCAAGGGTCCGGCTCCGGTCATCATGGTGTCGGGCCGCACGTTTCCGGTGGAGCAGCGCTACCGCCCGTTTGAAGAGAGCCGCGACTACGGTCTGAACGAGGCCATTGCCGATGGCGTGGACGAGCTGTGGCAGGGGAATGCGGCGGGTGACATCCTGGTCTTTTTGCCCGGTGAACGCGAGATCCGCGAGGCTGCCGACCACCTGCGCAAGCACCTGTCGCACCAGCCCGTGATGCGCAATGCCGAGGTGCTGCCGCTGTTCGCGCGCCTCAGTCAGGCCGAGCAGGACCGCATCTTTGACGGCCACACGGGCCGCCGCATCGTGCTGGCGACCAACGTGGCCGAGACCTCGCTCACGGTGCCGGGTATCCGCTACGTGATCGACGCAGGCACAGCGCGCGTCAAGCGCTATTCATTCCGCAGCAAGGTGGAGCAGCTGCTGGTGGAGCCCATCAGCCAGGCCGCCGCCAACCAGCGCGCGGGCCGCTGCGGGCGCGTGGCCAACGGCATCTGCATCCGCCTGTACGACGAGGCGGACTTCAACAGCCGCCCGCGCTTTACCGACCCCGAAATTTTGCGCAGCTCGCTGGCGGGCGTCATCCTGCGCATGAAGTCGCTGCACCTGGGCGATGTCACGCAGTTCCCGTTCATCGAGGCGCCTTCGGGCCGCGCGATTGCCGACGGTTACCAGCTGCTGGCCGAACTGGGCGCGGTGGACGACGCCAACGAACTCACGCCCATGGGCGTGGAGCTGTCGCGTCTGCCGCTGGACCCGCGCGTGGGCCGCATGATCATCGAGGCGCGCGACCGCAAGGCGCTGGACGAGGTGCTCATCATCGCCAGCGCACTGAGCGTGCAGGACGTGCGCGACCGCCCCATGGAGGCACAACAGCAGGCCGACCAGGCGCACGCCAAGTTCGACGACGACAAGAGCGAGTTCAGCGGGTATCTGAAGCTGTGGAAGTGGATCAACGAGGCCCGGGGCGGGGCGCCCAGCCTGCCATCGGCCCGCGCGCAAAAGGCCATGGCCGCGCAGAAGGCGCCTTCGCAGGCGTATCTGCCGGTGGCGCAGCGCAGCGGCGGGGGCAGCCCAGCGGCAGCGCCTCCTGCACCTGCACCCGCAGGTGCCCCTGTGGCACCAGCTGCCACTCACAAGCTCAGCAACCGCCAGTACGAGCAGCTGCTGCGCCAGAACTTCATCAGCATCCGCCGCCTGCGCGAGTGGCGCGACATCCATACCCAGCTGCTCACGGTGGTGACCGAGCACAAGTGGCAGATCAACACGCAACCCGCCAGCTACGAGCAGCTGCACCTGTCCATGCTGGCCGGGCTGCTGGGCAACGTAGGCTGCAAGAGCGACGAGGAAGACTGGTACCTGGGCGCGCGTGGCATCAAGTTCTACAAGCACCCCGGCGCGCACCTGAACAAAAAGCCCGGCCGCTGGATCATCGCGTCGGAACTGGTCGAGACCACGCGCCTGTTTGGCCGGGGCATCGCCGCCATCGAGCCGCAGTGGCTGGAGCAGATTGGCGGCCATTTGCTCAAAAAGCAGCTGCTGGACCCGCACTGGGAGAAGAAGTCCGCCGAGGTGGTGGCGCTGGAGCGCGCCACGCTCTACGGCATCGTGGTCTACAACAACCGCCGCGTGAACTTTGGCAAGGTGGACCCGCACGCTGCGCGCGAGGTGTTCATCCGCGAAGCCCTGGTGGGTGGCAACTGGGAGACGCGCCTGCCCTTCCTGGCCGCCAACCAGAAGATGATCGCCAAGGTGGAAGAGCTGGAGCACAAATCCCGCCGGCAGGACGTGCTGGTGGACGACGAACTCATCTACGCCTTCTACGACCAGCAACTGCCGCCCGAGGTGTGCAGCGGCCATGGTTTTGAGGCCTGGTACCGCGAAGAAAGCAAAAAGCAACCCGACCTGCTCAAGCTCACCCGCGAGGAGCTGATGCGCCACGAGGCCGCCGGCATCACCACCAACGCCTTTCCCAAGACGGTGCGCCTGGGCGGTGTGGACTGCGCTGCAAGCTATCTGCACGAGCCCGGCGATGCGCGTGACGGCATCACCGTGACCATCCCGCTCTTTGTGCTCAACCAGGTGAGCGACGAGCGCTGCGAGTGGCTGGTGCCCGGCATGCTCAAGGACAAGATCCAGGCCCTGCTCAAAAGTCTGCCGCAGCGCCCGCGCAGCCGCTTTGTGCCGCTGCCCGACAGCGCCACGCGCCTGGCCGAGCTGCTGGGCGCACCCGAGCGCTTTGGCATCGGCGGCCTGACCGAGGTGCTGCTCAAGCAGGTGCGCGACGAAACCTCGCTCGACGTGAAGCGCGCCGACTTCAAGCTCGACATGCTCAGCCCCCATTTGTTCATGAACTTCCGCGTGGTGGACGAGCACGGCCGCCAGCTGGGGCATGGCCGCAACCTGGGCGCACTCAAGGCCGAGTGGGGCGCCAAGGCGCGGGGCGCGTTCCAGGCGCTGGCGGGGCTCAAATTGGGCAGTACAGCCGCCGATGCAGCGGATTTGAAGCAAAAAGCGCCGCAGGCGCTAGAGAATCATGCCCGGGGTGCTATCAAATCAGGAGTTAACGGGCCAGGCCCAGCGGCCAAGCCAGGCGGCACGACGCTTTCCGCACCCGCTGCACCATCGACCCCTGCAGGCCAGCGCTACACCACCTGGACATTCGGCGAGCTGCCCGAACTCATGGAGATCAGGAAGGCCGGCCAGACGCTGATCGGCTTTCCGGCCCTGATCGACGGTGGCGACGCCGTGACCATCGAAGTCTTCGACGAACCCGAGGTGGCCGCCGCCAAGCACCGCGCGGGCCTGCGCCGCCTGTTTGCGCTGCAGATCAAGGACGCCCTCAAGTACCTCGAAAAGAACATCCCCGATCTGCAGAAGATGGCTGTGGCCTATATGCCGCTCGGCACGCAGGAAGAGCTGCGCACCCAGATCATCGACGTGGCGCTGGACCGTGCCTTTTTGCTCGACCCGCTGCCCACCGACGAATACGCCTTCAAGCGCCGCGTGGAAGAGGGCCGGGGCCGCCTCACGCTGATCGCCAACGAGGTCGCCCGCCTGGCCGCCACCATCCTCACCGAATATGCAGCCGCCGCCCGCAAGATCAAAGACACGAAGAACGCGCCCGACGCGACAGCGGACGCCATGCAGCAGCTACAACGCCTGGTCCCCAAGAACTTCATTGCCGTGGCCCCCTGGGCGCAACTGGCGCACTACGCCCGCTACCTCAAGGCCATCACCCTGCGCCTGGACAAATACCGCGCCGACCCCGCCCGCGACGCCGCCAAGCTGGCCGAGCTGCGCCCGCAAGAGCAGCGCTACTGGCGCCTGGTCGCCGAGCGCAAGGGCGCGGTGGATGCCCGCATGCAAGAGCTGCGTTGGCTGCTGGAGGAACTGCGCGTGAGCTTCTTTGCGCAGGAGCTGCGCACGCCCCAGCCGGTCAGCGTGAAGCGGCTGGACAAGCTGTGGGCGCAGATTCAGAGCTGAGATGGGGAGGGGCATGCCTGCGTGAACAGCGCGCATGGAACCCGACCTTCGGCAGGGTGCCATGCGTCACATGGGTGACGATCATGGGGGCATTCCCCTTGCTTGGTAGAGGTGGGCCATCTAGGCTGCGGGAAACAAGGAGACTGTTTGCCCATGCGCCCTCACTACCAGTTCTGGCCCCGTCGTTTGCCAAAGTCCATCACGCTGCCTGCCACCTCGCTGTGGGACAACCTGGCCACCAATGCACGCCGCTACCCCGACAAGGCGGCGTTGGTGTTTTTTGGAAGCACGACGAGCTACCGCCAGTTGATGGAGAGCGCTGAGCGCCTGGCCGCCAGGCTGGCGCAACTGGGCGTGCAGCGGGGCGACCGCGTGGTGCTGTGCATGCAGAACTGCCCGCAGCTGGTAATGGCCCACTTTGCCATCCTGCGCGCTAATGCGGTGGTGGTGCCGGTCAACCCCATGAACCGGGCTGAGGAGCTCAAGCACTACATCACCGACCCCGACACCAAGGTGGCGATCACCACCGGTGACCTGGCCACCGAGATGGCCAAGGCCAGCAATGCGTTGGTTCCTGGTGAGCGCCTGGCGCACCTGGTGGTCACACAGTTTTCGGATGCGTTTGACGTGGCCGTGACCGGCATGGATGCGCCGCCCGAGACGTGGATGGACTGGCTGGGCACGCGCCACCCCTTGCCGGCGCTGGAGGGCGGGCAAGCCCACGCCTGGGTAGATGCCCTGGCTTGTACTGATGCGCCCCCCGCTTTGTTGGTAGGCCCAGCCGACCTGGCGCTGCTGCCCTACACCAGCGGCACCACAGGCCTTCCCAAAGGTTGCATGCACCTGCACAAAAGCATCATGCACAACACGGTGGCCGCCAGCCTGTGGGGCAATGGGTCTGCCGACAATGTGACGCTGGCGGTGGTCCCCATGTTCCATATCACCGGCATGGTGAGCGTGATGCACACGTCGATCTACTGCGGCGCCACGCTGGTCATCATGCCCCGCTGGGACCGCGACCTGGCCGGGCGCTTGATATCGCGCTACCAGGTCACCACCTGGACCAATATTCCCACCATGGTCATCGACCTGCTGGGCAGCCCGAACTTTGCTAGCTATGACCTCTCCAGCCTGGCCTATATCGGTGGTGGGGGGGCGGCCATGCCGCAGGCCGTGGCGCAGCGCCTTCTGGAGCAATATGGCCTGCGGTATGCCGAGGGCTATGGCCTGACCGAAACGGCGGCGCCGTCGCACGCTAACCCGCCGGACCACCCCAAGCAGCAGTGCCTGGGCATTCCGTTCATGAGCACCGATGCGCGGGTGATCGACCCCGACACGCTGCAGGAACTGCCAGTAGGCGAACAGGGCGAGATCATCATCCATGGCCCCGAGGTGTTCGAGGGTTACTGGAAGCGGCCCGATGCCACGGCGTCGGCCTTCATTGAGTTCGAGGGCAAGCGGTTCTTCCGTTCGGGCGACTTGGGGCGCATGGACGAGGACGGTTACTTCTTTTTGACCGACCGGCTCAAACGCATGATCAATGCCAGCGGCTTCAAGGTGTGGCCGGCCGAGGTCGAGGCGTTGATGTTCCGCCACCCTGCGATTCAGGAGGCCTGCATCATCGCGGCCAAGGACAGCTACCGGGGCGAGACAGTCAAGGCGGTGGTGGTGCTGCGCGCTACCCACAAGGACACGACCGAGCAGCAGATCATCGACTGGTGCCGCGAGAACATGGCCGTCTACAAAGTGCCGCGCATCGTGCAGTTTGTGCCGGCGTTGCCCAAGAGCGGCAGCGGCAAGGTGATGTGGCGCGCGCTGCAGGAGCAGGAAGCGCAGTGACGGGTCGGCACCCGCCGATTTGACAAACGCGCCAAGAAGAAAAGAGGTGCCCCTGCGGCGGCGGTGACGAGCCCTGCGGCGGCCGTCAGTGCGCCGCCCCAGCCATGGTCAGTTCGCCCAGGTCCCGCTCCAGCAGGGCAGGGTCGCCCAGTTGCAGCTCGATCAGACGGCGCAGGTGGGTGACGCTGTCCAGGTCAATGCCTTTGCACAGCAGCCCGGTGTGCAGGCCTTGCACGTGGGCCACCTCGGTGGACATGGCGATGTGGTTGCCCGTGTCGGCCAGGGGGATGGTCAGTTGGCACAACGTGCCTTGCCCCAGCGTGGCCTGCGCGGGCACCATGATCAACGCGCCTTTGAGCGACAAATCCAGCACATGCACGCTGAACGCATCGGTGGCTGTGGTCAGCAGGGCCGGTGCATCAAAACCAACGCGGACGAAGTGGCGGCGTTCATGGGGCATCGCTGTCTCCTGGGCGGGGCGGGGGGGTGGGCACATGCTACCCCAACCGGCACGCGGCAGTTAATTTTTGGAGGTTTTTGCAAGCATTCGTTAACATGGTTTCTCCATCACCTGGGGGGTCCGGTGTGAAACCTGGCGTGAACTGGCTGGTGCGGCGCTGTGCCGCGTGGCTCAAAGGCATTGTGTGGGCGGCCGTATTGACGGCCAGCGCCAGCATTGCTGCGGCGCCCCGCGAGCTGCGTGTGGGCGTGTACTCGAACGAACCCAAGGTGTTTGTGGATGCCGACGGCAAGGCCGCAGGCATTTTTGTGGATCTGCTGCAATTGGTGGCTGCGCGCGAGCAGTGGACCATCAAATATGTGCCCTGCAGCTGGCAGGACTGCCTGGATGCGCTGCGCGAGGGCCGGCTCGACCTGATGCCCGATGTGGCTCGCTCGCCCGAGCGCGAGATCCTGTACGACTTTCACCGCCTGCCAGTGCTGCACAGCTGGTCGCAGATCTACCGGACATCAGGCGCGCCCATCTACTCGTTGTTTGACCTGCAGGGCAAGCGGGTCGCGGTGCTCAAGGGCTCCGTGCAGCGGTCCACATTCCTGAATATGGTGGACAGCTTTGGCATCCAGGTGACTTTGGTGGATGCGCCCAGCCTGATAGATGCGTTTGCCATGGTGCAGCGGGGGGAGGCCGATGCGGTCATCTCCAACCATCTGTTCGGCAATTTCCATTCGGCCCGCTATGGCGTGGTGGACACGGGCATTGTGTTCCAGCCCGCTACGCTATTCTTTGCGACCGGCCCCGGCCGCAATGCAGATGTGTTGGCGGCCATTGACCGATCCGTCGAGAACTGGCGCAGTGGCGCCGACCCGGCCTATGCCCAGGTAATGCGCCACTGGGGCGGGCAAGACCCTGGCGTGCAGATTTCCCCCTGGGTGTGGCGGGGGCTTGCGGGCTTGGTGGCGTTCAGCTTGCTGGCTGCGTTGATGGTTGCGATCTTGCGTCGCCAGGTCCAAGAGCGTACGCGCCACTTGCGGGACAGCGAGCAAAAGCTCGCCACCATTTTGGACAGTGTTGGCGCGTTCATCTACATCAAGGGCAAGGACTACCGTTACCAGTACGCCAACCACCACACGCTGCATTACTTTGGCAGGCCGGCGTACGAGGTATTGGGCCATGACGATGCGGCGTTTTTCGACGCAGCCACGGCGCAACGGCTGAGGGCCAATGACCGCCGGGTGCTGGAGGACGGCGAGACGCTGGAGGCGGAGGAGGTGAACACGCCCGCCGCCACGGGCGAGACACGCGCGTTTTTGTCGATCAAGATTCCGCTGCGCCACGCGGATGGCAGCATTTATGCGCTGTGTGGCATCTCGACCGACATCACCGAGCGCAGCAAGGCCGAAGAATCGCTGCAGATTGCTGCCACGGTATTTGAGTCGTTCGAGGGCATGATCGTGACGGGGCCCGACCAGAGGATTCTCAAAGCCAACCAGGCCTACGCGCGGCTGACCGGCTACACGGTGGACGAGCTGGTGGGCCAGACGCCGCGCCTGCTGCACTCGGGCCGCCAGGACACGTCTTTTTATGCGGCCATGAAGAACACCTTGCACTCCAGCGGCATGTGGCAGGGCGAGGTATGGAACCGGCGCAAGGACGGCACCGAATATCCGGCCTGGATCACCATCACCACCGTGCGTTCGCCACGCGGCGAGATCACCCATTACGTGGGCACGCAGACGGACATCTCCAGCCGCAAGGCTGCTGAAGAAGAAATCCGCCTGCTGGCCTTCTACGACCCGCTCACGGGCCTGCCCAACCGTCGGTTGATGAATGACCGCCTGCAACACAGCCTGGCCGCCAGCGCACGCTCAGGCGCGGGCGGTGCGTTGCTGTTTGTGGATCTGGACAACTTCAAGGACCTGAACGACACCCAGGGCCACGAGCTGGGCGACCAGCTGTTGCGCCAGGTCGCCGCGCGTCTGGGGGGATGTGTGCGCATGGGCGATACCGTCGCGCGCCTGGGTGGAGACGAATTTGTGGTGCTGCTGGAGGGGCTCAGCGCGCAGGCGCACGAAGCGGCCGCCCAGGCCGAAACAGTGGGGCGCACGGTGCTGCAGGCTCTCAGCCAGAGCTACCAGCTCGACGGTCATTCACACCACAGTTCTTGCAGCATAGGCATTGCGCTGTATGTCGATGCACGTGGCTCGGTGGACGAATTGCTCAAGCACGGCGACATGGCCATGTACCAGGCCAAGGGCGCAGGCCGCAACACCTTGCGGTTCTTTGACCCGCGCACCCAGGCCAACGTGACCGCGCGCACGCTGCTGGAGGCGGGCTTGCGCGACGGGCTGCGCGAGGGGCAATTCTTGCTGCACTATCAGGCACAGATTCACCAGCAGCGAGGCATTGTGGGCGCCGAGGCGTTGGTGCGCTGGCAGCATCCGCAGCGCGGGCTGGTGTCGCCCGCCGAGTTCATTCCAGTGGCCGAAGCCTCGGGCCTCATCGTGCCGCTGGGCGTGTGGATTCTGCGCACGGCCTGCCTGCAACTGGTGGAGTGGGCACGCGACCCGCAGACTGCCCACTGGACCTTGGCCGTGAATGTGAGCGCACGGCAGTTCCGCCACAGCCACTTTGTGGACGAAGTGCTGGGCGTGCTGGAAGAAACCGGCGCCAACCCGCACCGGCTGAAGCTGGAGTTGACCGAGACCCTGCTGCTGGACGATGTGGAGGACACCATCCAGCGCATGGACACCCTGCGTGCGTCGGGCCTGGGCTTCTCGCTGGACGACTTTGGCACGGGTTATTCGAGCCTGAGCTACCTCAAGCGCTTGCCACTGGACCAGCTCAAGATCGACCAAAGCTTTGTGCGCGACCTGCTCACCGACGCCAATGACGCCAGCATTGCCCGCACCATCGTGACCCTGGCCCAGAGCCTGGACCTGGGGGTGATTGCCGAGGGGGTCGAAACCCAGGAGCAACGCGACATGCTGGCCGGGCTCGGCTGCCACACCTGGCAGGGCTACCTGTTCGGGCGCCCCGGGCCGGCGGAGGCACTGCAGCAGGCCGCTGCCAGTGCAACGGCGTCGTGATGCCGGTGGCGTATATCGGGCTTAGGCGCCGGCAGCCAAGGCCTCGCGGTACCTCATCTCGCGCCAACAACTGTCGCCATTGGCTGACATTTTGTAGCGTCCGAAAGGTGTAAGGTACAGGAAGCCTTGTGACTCACACAGGGTCGCCCTCCCTGTGCACACGCTGTTTGCGTGCACGGTGTGGCAGTCAGCAGGAGCTTTCCATGAAAAACACCATGTTTCCCACGATCCGTCTTCTTGTTTCGGGTGCGGCTGCGGCCGCGCTCCTGGGCCTGGCGGGCGGCGCGCATGCGCAGGCCTACGTCAATGCCACCGTGGGGGGCGAACTGGCACCCGGCGTGTATGGCCGCATCAACATTGGCAATGCACCGCCGCCACCGCTGATTTACGCAGAGCCTGTCATCATCCAGCGCCCTGCTGTGGTGGTGCCGCGTGCGCCCATTTACCTGTATGTGCCGCCCGGCCATGCCAAGAACTGGGGCAAACACTGCGCTCGCTACAACGCCTGCAGCCAGCCGGTGTACTTTGTGCAGGAGCCGCCCCCACGCCGTGGCAACCCGTACCAGGGTCCGCGCGGGCGCGATGACCATCGCTGGGATGACGACCGTGGACGCGGCGGCAAACACGACCGTGACCATGACCGCGGGCATGGCAAGGGTGAAGGCCGTGGCAAGGGCCATGGCAACCGGGACTGAGCGGCTTGCGACCACGGGGGCTGGCCGGTTGCGTGGATCCGGATGCGGCCCCCACACTGCACCCACCCTGTTTGCGCCATCGCAGAACCTGTGGTGGCGGCTGCGGTTAAGCTCGGGCCTCTATGGCCCAAGTCTCCTTTTCTCCCCCTTTCACTACACCGGCTGACGTCGCCAGCCAGCTGCAAAGCAGCGGCTTTGCTGTGCTCAGCCCTGAGGCCGTTGCTGAGTGGGTTGGCTGTGACCTGTCGGCGCTGCTGGCCCTCAACAGCGACTGGGCAGCCTTGCCGCCCGATGAATTCCTGAAGGACGGTGGCCGCTACCGCCGCCGTCGCCACGCCTGCTTTGTGCTGCAGGAGGGCCGGATGGAGCAGGTGCCGCACCGCGCCCACTGGCAGCCCGTGGAGTACAACGCCCTGCACGGCGGCATGGAGCGCTGGTTTGCCCCCATGGAGCCCGCGACCGTAGCGCAGCCCGTGTGGCAGCAATTGCTGGCCGCGCTGGCGGGCGTGTCGGACGCCGTGTTTGCCGGGCCGCAGGCACCGGTGCCCTGGTTTGTGGAGGCGCACCAGTTCCGCATCGACACCACCGACGGCATTGGCCGCCCCACACCTGAAGGTGCCCACCGCGATGGCGTGGATCTGGTTGCCGTGTTTCTGGTGGGGCGCGAAGGCGTCAAGGGCGGTGAGACGCGGGTGTTTGAGGCCAACGGCCCTGCCGGACAACGCTTTACGCTGACGCAGCCCTGGTCTTTGCTGCTGCTTGACGACGCGCGCATGATCCACGAGTCCACGCCCATCCAGCCGCTCAAGGAAGGAGGCTACCGCGACACCCTGGTGGTGACCTGCCGGCGGGGGAACTTCCAGGGCGCGGACGTGGTGGGACTGGCGCCGTCTGGGGTCTGAACACTGCGGCAGAAGTGCATCCGATTTGATGCGAATCAAGATGCGGGGTATGGTGGCGGTTCACACTGTCGCCCATGGTCAGGCCACAAGCCTGGTCCCACCCCTCATTCAAGGAGTAGCACCATGTTCAAACACATTCTGGTTCCTGTCGACGGTTCCAAGACCTCGATGCTGGCCGTGTCCAAGGCCGCAGGCCTGGCCAAGACCTTTGGCAGCGCCGTCACGGCGGTGTATGTGATCGACCCGTATCCTTTCACCGGCGTGGGCGCCGACTTTGCTTACGGCCAGGCGCAATACATCAGCGCCGCCACAGCCGAGGCCAATGCCGCGCTGGACGCCACCAAGAAGGCCATGGCCGATGCGGGTGTGCAGGTCACCACCGTGGTGGGCGAGGGGCATGCGGTGCACGACGGCATCCTGCGCGCGCTGGAGAGCACGGGCGCCGACCTCATCGTGATGGGCTCGCATGGCCGCCGTGGCCTGGAAAAGCTGGTGCTGGGCAGCGTCACGCAGCGTGTGCTGGGTGTGGTGCACATCCCCGTGCTGGTGGTGCGGGACTGAACACGCTCCCCCATGAAGAACGGCTCCGAAAGGAGCCGTTTTTTATTTCAGTTCTCGATGATGTCGCGCATCACCCGCTGTCCGTTGTTCGTGGACCAGGCGCTCTCCAGGCCAGTGCACCCGTGGGGCTGGCTCTGCCAGTCCACCGGGTGCGTCCCCCTCAGGGGGAAGGCGCAAAGTGCCTCAGGGGGTCACTCAATCTTCGCGCCCGAGGCTTCCACAATGCCCTTCCACTTGGCGTAGTCGGTCTTGAGCAGGGTGTTGAACTGAGCGGACGACATAGCCTCCGGCTCGGCACCCTGGGCGTGGATGGCGGCCTTCATCTCGGGGGTGGCCAGCAGCTTGTTGATTTCTGCGTTGACGACGTTCACCACGGTGGCCGGTGTGCCTGCGGGCGCAAACACGCCGTACCAGGTGCTCACGTCAAAGTCCTTGAAGCCCGACTCGGACACGGTGGGTACTTCGGGCATGGACGAGCTGCGCTTGGCCGATGTCACGGCCAGCGGGCGCAGCTTGCCCGACTTGATCTGGGCCATGGCCGATGGCACCGAGGACATGAGCAGGTCCACGTTGCCCGACAGCGCATCCATCAGCGCAGGGTTGGAGCCCTTGTAAGGGATGTGGCTGAGCTTGATGCCCGCAGCCTTTTCAAACAGGTCGCCTGCCAGATGGATCGAGGTGCCGTTGCCGGGCGACCCGTAGGTGATGGTGCCGGGTGCGGCCTTGGCGGCAGCCACCACGTCGGCCAGCGTCTTGAACTTGGAGTTCGCGCTGGTGGCAATGACCACGGGCGTGTAGGCCACATGGGCCACGGCGGTCAGGTCCTTGGTGGGGTCCCAGGGCAGGTTTTTGTACAGCCAGGGGCCGATCACCAGGTTGTCTTTCTGGCCCATGACCAGGTCATAGCCCGTGGGCGCAGCCTTGACGGCCTCGCCAATGCCGATGGTGCCGCCTGCGCCGGCGCGGTTGTCGGCCACCACGGTCCACTTGGCGCTTTCGGTGAGCTTGGTGGCCACCAGGCGCGACAGGATGTCGGTGCCGCCGCCGGGCGGGAAGGGCACGATCAGGCGGATGGGCTTGGCGGGGTATGCCGCAGCGGGCGCAGGCGCCTGGGCGTGGGCCGTGGTGCCCAGCGCGAAGGCGAGGGCGGTGAAGGAAAGCAGGGTGCGCATCATGGTGAGAGGTGTCTCCGTCGGTTCAGTGGTGTGCGGGTCGCCGCCAGGCCGCTGGGTGCGGCTGCGGTGGCCCGGCTGATCTGGGGCAGCGAGCGACAATGATCGCTGATCGACTGTGGCGCTCGCATTGCCAATAGCAGGTGGCAGCATCGCGGGTGGCGATGGCAGTGTGCGCACCCGCGTGCAGGTCAGAGGCGCTCAAAAATAGCCGCAATGCCCTGGCCGCCGCCAATGCACATCGTCACCAGCGCATAGCGGCCCTGGATGCGTTGCAGCTCATGGATGGCCTTGACGGTGATGAGCGCACCGGTGGCGCCGATGGGGTGACCCAGCGAGATGCCCGAGCCGTTGGGGTTGACCTTGGCCGGGTCCAGGCCCAGGTCCTTGGTCACGGCACAGGCCTGGGCGGCGAAGGCCTCGTTGGCTTCGATCACATCCAGATCGGCCACGGTGAGCCCGGCCTTCTTCAGCGCCAGCTGCGTGGCGGGCACGGGGCCGATGCCCATGTACTTGGGGTCCACGCCCGCGTGGGCGTAGGCCACCAGGCGGGCCAGGGGCTTGGCGCCACGGGCCTTGGCAGCACCGGCTTCCATCAGCACCACAGCGGCGGCGGCGTCGTTGATGCCCGAGGCGTTGCCAGCCGTCACCGTGCCGTTTTCCTTGATGAAAACGGGCTTGAGCTTGGCCAGGTCGTCCATCGTGGCGCCGGGGCGGAAGTGCTCGTCGGTGGCGTACAACACGTCGCCCTTCTTGCTCTTCAGGGTGACGGGCACGATTTGGTCCTTGAACACACCGGCCTGCGTGGCGCGCTCGGCGCGGTTGTGGCTCTCGACCGCTAGCTTGTCCTGATCTTCGCGGCTGATGCCCCACTTGGCGGCGATGTTTTCGGCCGTCACACCCATGTGGATGTTGTGGAAGGGGTCGTGCAGCGCGCCGATCATCATGTCCACCATCTTGGTGTCGCCCATGCGGGCGCCCCAGCGCATGTTCAGGCTGGCAAAGGGCACGCGGCTCATGTTCTCGGCACCGGCGCCGATGGCCACGTCGGTGTCCCCTAGCAGGATGGACTGGCTGGCGTTCACGATGGCCTGCAGGCCCGACCCGCACAGGCGGTTGACGTTGTAGGCGGGCGTGCCTTCGCCGCAGCCGCCGTGGATGGCTGCCACGCGTGACAGGTACATGTCCTTGGGCTCGGTGTTGACCACATGGCCGAACACCACGTGGCCCACGTCCTTGCCTTCCACGTTGGCGCGGGCAAGCGATTCGCGCACGACGAGTGCGCCCAGTTCGGTGGGGGGCACGTCCTTGAGGCTGCCACCAAAGGTGCCAATGGCGGTGCGCACTGCGCTGACGACGACGACTTCACGGGTCATGGGGAGGTCCTTTCAGAGAAATTCAGGTCAAAGCGGCTGCAAGCGCTAGTGAATCATGCGGTTGCAGCTATCAAAGTAGGAGTAAATGGGCTCACGCCTCGCGCACATCGGCCACCGGGTTGGTGCCGAAGTCTGCGCGCTCCAGCCAGGCGAGCACGCGGGTGGCGGCGTCGGCAGGCGATGTGAGCTGGCCACCCGTCTTGAGGTTGGCGAAATTCTGGCGGTCCGGGAAGGCGGCCGGGTCGGCGCCGCGCAGCTGGACCTGCATGTCGGTGTCGATCACACCGGGAGCCAGTGAGCATACCTTGGCCCCATGGGGCTTGATGGCCTCGTCCAGCGCCACGCAGCGGGTGAAATGGTCCATGCCCGCCTTGGCGGCGCAGTACGCGGCCTGCGAGGCCATGGCCCGGCGGCCGAGGCCCGAGGAGATGTTGAGCACCTTGCGTGGCACCGTCCAGGTGTCTGTCGCGCCCAGGAAAGCAGCAGTGAGCTGCATGGGCGCCTCCAGCCCCACGCGCAGGGCGGTGGCCAGGTCTTCCGCGTCGCTGGCCGACAGCGGGGCGATGCGCGGGATCATGCCCGCATTGTTGATGAGGGTAGCGCTGGCAAACGCCTGCGGGCCCTGGGCCTGCAGCCAGGCTTGCAGCTTGTGGGCCGCCTGCTCGCCCTGCGACAGGTCTTGCTGCCACTGTTCGATGGCGACGCCTGCGGCCCGGGCCTCGGCGGTCAGGTCATCGTTGGCGCTGCGGGCGATGCAGATCAGGGTATTGCCGCTGCGCAAGAGCTGCTGGGCCATGGCAAGGCCCATGCCGCGCGATGCGCCGGTAAGGATGTAGAGGTGGTTTTGAGGCATCCCGCCATGTTACTGCGCAGTACACAGCGCCGGGTGTCTTCACTGGCCTCTGCGTGACTCCAAAGCGGACAGCAGCATGGCCAGCCGTGCATCCAGCTCGGCCAGATCGGCCGCCTTGAGGTCGGAAAGGATGCGGTGTTCGTTGGCCACATGGGCTTCCACGGCGCGGTCGATCAGCTCCAGCCCCTGGGGCGTGAGCTGCACCAGCGAGCTGCGGGCATCGGCTGGGTTGGGCAGGCGCTCAATCCAGCCCTGGGCTTCGAGCTTGGCCATGCGGTGCGTCATGGTGCCCGATGTGACCATGAGCGTGGAGAACAGCGTGGTCGGCGCCAGGCAGTAGGGCGCGCCACTGCGGCGCAGCGTGGCCAGCATGTCGAACTCCCAGCGGCTCAGGCCGAATTCGGCAAAGGTTTCATCCAGCCGCCGCTCCAGCAGCGCGGCGCAGCGCTTGATGCGCCCGATGGGGCCCATGGGGCTAGCGTCCAGGTCGGGGCGCTCTCGCTTCCACTGGGCCAGGATGGCGTCGACGGCGTCGGGTTGGCGTGGGGTGGCCATGGGCTTGTGGTGGTTGATTTGTCTTGAATTCGAGATTGTATGGTAGAGTTTTTGTCTTGATTTGAAGATAAATATATGGCTGCTTCACGTGCTTCTGCAAGTTCCTCAACCTGGCTGGATGCGCTCACCACAGCGCTCGGACCGGTCATCTGGGGCTCGACCTACATCGTCACCACCGAGCTGCTGCCGCCCGACCGGCCCTTCACCGCTGCACTGCTGCGCACCTTGCCCGCGGGCTTGCTGCTGGTGCTGTGGTGCCGCCGCTGGCCAGCCTGGGGCGACTGGGTGGGGTGGCGGCGCCTGATGGTGCTGGCGGCGCTGAACATTGGCGTGTTCCAGGCGCTGCTGTTTGTGGCGGCCTACCGGTTGCCCGGTGGCGTGGCTGCGGTGGTGGGCGCCGTGGGCCCGCTGGTGGTGATGGGCCTGACCTGGGCGCTGGACCACCGGCGCCCGCCCGCACTGGCGCTGGCGGCCGGGGCGCTGGGTGTGCTGGGCATGGCGGCGCTGCTGCTGTCACCCGGTGCGCGCTGGGACATGGTGGGCGTGGCTGCCGCGCTGGTGGGCACGCTGTGCATGGCGGCAGGCACGTTCTGGTCGCGGCGCTGGCGGTCTGACTTGCCGGTGCTGGCGTTTACCGGCTGGCAGTTGTTGGCAGGCGGCGTGATGCTGGCGCCGGTGGCCTGGGCGGTGGACCCGCCTTTGCCTGCACTCACCCCCACCCACATCGCGGGCTATCTGTACCTCAGCCTGGCGGGCGCGCTGGTGGCCTATGCGCTGTGGTTCCGTGGCATTGCGCGCCTGCCGTCGGTGGCGGTGTCGTCGCTGGGGCTGCTGAGCCCGGTGACGGCGGTGCTGCTGGGCTGGGCGCTGCTGGGGCAGGCCATGACAGGGGTATCGCTGGTGGGCATGCTGGTGGTCTTGGCGAGCATCCTGGCCGTGCAGTGGGCCATGTCGCGCGCCATGCCGCCGGGCGGGCGCTGATCAGCAACTACTTTTTGCTATTGAATAGATAGCGGTTGGTGCATGTTCCACTAGCGCTGTCGGGCCATTTGGCTAGAAATCGGCCGCCCACTCCAGCGCTACCTGCTCACCGGTGGTGGGGTGCGCAAAGGCCAGGTGACTGGCATGCAGTAGCAGGCGCGGGGCTTGTGCCTGCGTGGCGGCATCGGCATACAGTCCGTCGCCCAGGATGGCGTGGCCGATGGCGGCCAGGTGCACGCGCAACTGGTGGGTGCGGCCGGTGATCGGCTCCAGCTCGATGCGCGTGGTCTGAGCCGTAGCGTCTTGCGCCAGTGCACGCCAGCGGGTCAGGCTGGGTTTGCCCACAGCGTGGTCGATGACGCGCAGCGGGCGGCGCTCCCAGTCGGCGGCAATGGGCAGGTCGATCTCGCTCCAGTCACCGCCCGCTGTGCCCAGCAGCCCTTGCACCACCGCTTGGTAGCGCTTGTGCACCTGGCGCTCGGCAAACGCGTGGCCCAGGCGCCGCTGTGCGTCGATGTGGCGCGCCATGAGCACCAGGCCCGAGGTCGCCTGGTCCAGCCGGTGCACGATGAGCGCGCCGGGCCAGCGCTGCTGCGCGCGGGCGCTCAGGCAGTCTTGCTTGTCGGGGCCCCGGCCGGGCACACACAGCAGCCCGGAGGGTTTGCACAGCACCAGCAGGTCGTCGTCTTCGTACAGCACCTGTACGCCATCTGCCACGGGTTCAGGCGGGGTCATGGCCCACGATCAGCCGCTGCACGGTGGCGCAAAGTTCTTCCACGTCATTGGGTTTGTGGATCAGGGCTTGCGCGCCTTCGGCGAGTGCGGCCTGTTCGATCTCGGCCGTGACGTAACCCGAGGCCAGGGCCACGGGCAGGTCGGGGCGGATGAGGCGGGCCTCGCGCACCAGGTCCACGCCACAGAAGCCGGGCATGTTGTAGTCGGTGACCAGCAGGTCATAGGCCTGCGGTGCTGCCCGCAGCGCAGCCGTGGCCTCGTGCGGGTCGGTATAGCCGCTCACCTCGTAGCCCCGGCGGCGCAGCAGGCGCTGCACCAGGAAGACCAGGGCCTGGTCGTCGTCCACGTACATCACATGGTGCTTCTTGCCAGGCGCACCGCCGGGTGGTTCGGTAGGCTCCGGTGCAGACGTTGCGGCGGCCAGTGGCACGGCCTGCGCGGCGGGGCTGGGCTGCGCACCAGCAGTCGCACCGGTGGCAACCGGAAAGTACAGCGTGAACCGGCTGCCCTGGCCCGGCGCGCTTTGCACATCCACGCCGCCTTCGTGTGTGCGCATAACGCCATGCACCACCGCGAGGCCCAGGCCCGTGCCCTGGCCCACGGGCTTGGTGGTGAAGAAGGGCTCGAAGATGCGCTCCAGCGTGGCAGCGTCCATGCCGGGGCCGGTGTCGCGCACTGTCAGGGCCACGTAGTCGATGGGCGCGAGGCCCAGGCGCTCGGTCAGGCGCTGGTCAGGCTGCACGGTGGCGGCCTCCACATGGATGCTGCCGCGCTCGGTACCAATGGCATGGACGGCGTTGGTGCACAGGTTGAGCAGGGCCTGCTCGACCTGCGTGGCATCGGCCAACACGGGCGGCAGGCCCGCCTGCAGTTGCATGTGCAGCTCGATGGCCGGAGGCAAGGTCACGCGCAGCAGGCGCTCGGTGTCGTGCACCACCTCGGCCAGCGAGACGGCCGAGCGCTGCGGGGGCTCGTTGCGGCTGAAGGTGAGGATCTGGCGCACCAGGTCGCGCGCGCGGCGGCCGGCCTTGTCGATCTCCAGCAGGCTCTCCAGCACGGGCGAGCCTGCTGCGCAGTCGGCCTTGGCCAGCTCCACATTGCCCAGAATGGCGCCCAGGATGTTGTTGAAGTCGTGCGCGATGCCCCCGGCCATGGTGCCCACGGCCTGCATCTTGTGCGACTCGCGCAGCTGGGCCTCCAGCTCGTTGCGGTGTGCCTCGGCCTTCTTGCGGCCGGTGAGGTCGCGGGCGAACACGGTGGTGGTTTCCCCGTCGGCATGGCGCTCGAACGACACGCTCACCTCCACGGCCAGCTCCTTGCCGCTGGCGGTGAGGGCCGTCATCTCGCCCAGCAGGGCCTGCGTGGTGAGCTGGGCAAATGCCAGCGCCTGCGCCGCGTCGGGCAAAAAACGGTCGAGCGTGCTGCCCAGCGCGTCGCTGGCACTGCACTGGAACAGCGCCGCCGCCGTGGGGTTGAAGACGGTGATGCGCTGGTGCTGGTCCACGCAGATGATGGCGTCCAGCGCGGAGTTGATGACGGCCTCCAGCCGCTTTTCGCTGGCGCGGATCTGCTCATTGCGCTGCTGCAGGGTCTCGGCACTGTGCTGCAAGGCCTGGCGCTCGGCCAGCAGCGGGCCCTGGTCGATCACCGCGCACAAAAACTGCGACAGCGGCGGGCCGCTGGTCTGCGGTGCATCGATGTGGGCAATGTGCAGGTCGCCGGTGATACGCGTGGCATTGCTGATGGTGAACACCACCTCCTTGACCTCGCTGTGCCCCAGGTCGTGCGCCTGGGCAAAGGCTTCGCGCACGCGCGCGGCGTCTTGCGGGCACACAAAAGGCATCAGCGCGGTCAGGGGCCGGTCGCGCTCGGTGGGCTGGAAAGAGCGGTGCGCCATGGAGTTGGCCTGCACCACCATGTCGTGGTCGTCCACCACCATGAGGGCCAGCGGCACGCTGGCAAACAGGGTCTCAAAGCGTTCGTACGCACTCTCGGCCACGGCCTGGCTGTAGCGCAGCACCTTGTTCTGGTTTTCCAGCTCGGCCTGGTAGGCGCGTAGCTCGGCCACCAGGCCCTCTGCCGAAGCGCCGGGCGTGCGGGAGTGGGGGACAGGCGGGCGAGGCATGTGCTCTGCGGCTGCTGGCTGGCGGCCTGCAGGGTCCAGAAAAGACAGGTCGGGTTCACTCATGAAGGGGCGCGGTCAGCCGGGTGCGTGCCCGGGCGCTCGCCCAGGCTTTCTCAAGTGTACGCCTGCCCATCTGGCACCACGCAATGGCGGCTGCACCATCAGAGCGCGGTTGCAAAGCGCTTGTGGGTTGATTGTTGATGAATTGCGAACAATCCGTTTCTTTGGCAGGGCTTACCGAACCACCGTGGGGTGCCTACAGTTCCACCATCGATACATCCCTTGATCCACAACTTCTTTCAGGACGCTGCCATGACCACAGACACCACTCTCGCCCAACCCCTGCTGAACAAGCTGCAATGGCGCTACGCCGCCAAGAAGATGAACCCCGCCAAGAAGGTGCCGCAAGAGAAGGTGGAGCGCATTCTTGAAGCCGCCCGCCTGGCGCCCACCTCCAGCGGCCTGCAGCCGTTCGAGATCATCGTGGTGACCGACCCCGCCGTGCGCGCCAAGATCCAGCCCATCGCCTGGAACCAGGCCCAGATCACCGATGGCTCGCACCTGCTGGTCTTTGCGGCCTGGGACAACTACACGGCCGACCGCATCAACATGATGTTCGACCTGACCAATGACCAGCGTGGCTTCAAGAACGAAGGCTGGGAAAACTACCGCCAGATGCTGCTCAGCAGCTACCCCCAGCGCGACGCCGAAGTGAACTTCCAGCACGCAGCCCGCCAGGCCTACATCGGCATGAGTGCAGCCCTGATCGCTGCGGCGTTTGAAGAAGTGGACTCGACGCCCATGGAAGGCTTCGACCCCAACGCGCTGGATGAAATCCTGGGCCTGCGTGCGCGCGGCCTGCGCAGCGTCGCCATCTTGCCGCTGGGCTACCGCGCCGACGAAGGCGACTGGCTGGTGAACCTGAAGAAGGTGCGCCGCCCCCGCGAGCAGTTCGTGACCGAAGTCTGAGGATATCCTCCTCAGGCACAAAAAAGGCTGGACAGTGGTCCAGCGTTTTTTGCGTGGGGAGCTTCAGCGTGTAGCGGGCGCTGCATCCGTCACGCGGCGCATGGGTGTGAGCACAAAAGCCAGTGCCGCCAGCACCACCAGCGTTCCGCCGCTGGCCGCGAACAGCTGGGTGAGCGTGATGCTCTTCATCACCCAGCCCGTCACGGCGGCAGAGATTGGCGCAAGGCCCATGAAGATGAACATGAACAGGCTCATCGCGCGGCCCAGCAGGGCGGGGGGGACCCGGTGCTGGATCCATGTGAACACGCTCACCTGCATGAAGCCGCCGAGCAGTCCGATAACCAGCATCAGCACCGCGCCTTGCCACACGGCGGTGATCAGGCCCAGTGGCATGAACAGCGCGCCAATGATGGCGTCGAACGCCAGGATGGTCATGCCCAGGCTGCCAAACCGCAGCCGGGGCACCATGCCCGACACCACCATGCCCAGCAGCGTTCCCGCGCCGTGGGCGCCCACGATGATGCCGAAGGCGGCGGCACCGAGCTGGGGGCTACTGCTAGCCAGCACCGGAATGGCGATATGGATGGGACCCATGATGAACAGTGCAATGGCGCTCCAGTACAAAAAGCAGGTGCGCAGCTCGCTGTCGCGCCAGAAGTGACCGAGGCCCTGCGCCACCGAAGCGAGCACCGCCTGTGGCGCGGCCGTGGGGGCAGAAAGGTCCGCAAGGCCCGCACGCGTCTGCACCTTGGACAGCGTCCAGGCCGACACGGCGAAGCTCAGCGCATCCAGCGCGAAGGCGATGCCGATGCCAGTGGCGTTGGCGTGTGCTGGCGCATCCGCGGCGGCTTGGGCTGCGCCACCGGCGCCAAACAGTGCAATCAACAGCCCCGCGAGCAAGGGCCCCAGGAACATCGTCAGCTGCCGCAGGCCCAGGCTGATGCCGTTGGCGGCCTGCAGCTGGGGGCGTGCCACCACCGACGGCATCATGGCCGTGCCCGCCGGAATGCTGAAGGCCGTGGCGAGCCCAATGCCCAGCGACAGCGCGTACACCATCCACAACGACAGCGTGCCCGCAAACACCAGCCCCGCCAGGGCCGCCAGCAGCACCAGGTTGACGTATTTGGTGATCATCAGCACCTGCTTGGGCGAATGGCGGTCTACCAGCGCGCCGCCGATGAGGATGAACAATGCGCGCGGCACGCTGATGAGGGCCAGCACGGTGCCCAGCACCAGCGTGTCGCCGGTCATCTGCAGCACCAGCCAGGGCAGTGCGATCAGCGTGAACTGGTCGCCCAGCATGGACAGGGCAGAGCCGCCAATCATCCATCGGAAGTTGGGGTCCTGCAGCAGCGCGGCGCGCGGGTCTGCGGGTGGGATTGCAGGGCCTGCGCCGGGTGGGTGGGCAGGACGGGGTGAGGTGTCAGGTCGCATGAACGAGGTCTCCCAAAGAATGACGGGTGTGCGTGCGCCCCGTGAGCAAGCGGCCCACAGCGGTAAAACGCACGCAAAGGTGGTAACTGGCCAGGCACAGGGCGGTCGTGGCCAGCACATTGATCAGCATCTTGGCCGGGGCTGGAACGGGCAGGCTGTACAGCAGCGCACCCAGGCCCATCGTGAGTGGCAGGTGCACCAGGTACACCCAGTACGAGCTGTCGGCCAGGTAGGCCAGCCAGGCGCGGGGCTGGCCGACGTGGCGCAGAAACAGCCCGATCAGCGCAAAGCTCCAGAGCCACGACGCGCTGTTGTAGGCCAGCGCCATCCAGAACTGCAGGTGGCGCGTGGCCGATACGGGCGCGGCCAGCAGATCGGTAAACGCCCCGGTGACCAGCACCAGCACAAAGGCCGATGCCTCGGGCTGAGCCAGCACTTCCGAGAGCAGTGCAGTGACCAGAAAACCCACCAGCCCCAAGCCGGCCAGCGCAGGCCAGTGCCGTTCGTAGCGCGCCATGAGCGCCTTGCGGTGCACGTGCAGGCACAGGCCAAAGCCGTAGAACAGCCCGTTGTGTATCCATTCCGCCAGCGGTGGCAGGAAGGACCCGCTGGGCGTCACGATGCCGTGGTCGTAGCCCGCGCCAATCCACGCCAGGGGCAGCGTGAGCATCAGCAGGCCCGCAGGTGTGCCGCCGAGCCAGAGGGCACCGCGTTGCAGGGCCTGCTGCAGCCCTGCGGGCAATGCGCGTACCGCCCTCCATGCCACGGGCGTCAGCAGCGCCAGCCACAGCAGCATCCACAAGAACCACAGGTGCATGGTGGCTGGGCCCTGGGGCACGTTGGGGCCTCGGGGCAGCAGGCTGCGGTCTACACCCCAGGTGCCATAGGCCATGCGGTGCAGGAACATCAGCCCGAGCAGCGCACAGGCCACGAACAGCGGCGGCCAGAACAGCGCAAAAGGCAGACCGAGACGGCGCAGGCGGTTGCGCACCATGCCAGCCAGCCCCTGGCGTTGGACCAGCGCCGCTACAAAGAACCCGGCGAGGATGAAAAACAAGGGCATGCGAAAGGCATGGATCACCGCCACCAGCAGGTCTGCCAGGGGGCTGGACCGGTCGTCGTGCCAGGGCAGAGGCGATGGCCGGCTCATGTAGAGCACCGAGACATGCAGCACGATGCCCAGCCACATCATGGTGGCGCGCAGGTTGTCCAGGGCGTGCAACCGCCGGGTGGGGGCGGCGGGGCTGGAAGAGGGTGTCGATCCATTCATGGGGACCGACTGTGGGGCCTCACGTGGCGTGAGGGTCAAGCACTTTCCAGTGGTTTTTTTGCAGACGGTGTGAGTGTCTCAGCGGCGCGCAGCGACTGTCGCAGCCAGGGCGGGAGAGGGTGTGGCCAGCGCGAGCGCCGCCTGCAGGTAGGCGCGCACGGGCGCGCTCAGCGGCGAGCCCGCCTGCAGCAGCGGCTCGTTGGCCGACGCTGTGAGCAGCTTTTGGCGCAATTGCGCATCGCCGCGGGTCAGCTGGTCGAACAGCGTGTTCCAGCGCAGGGCCGCGGCCCCTGCGTCGGTGTGGTTCGTGGGGATTTGGCGGTCCAGCAACTGTTGCACGTCACGTTCCAGTGCCGCCCACGCGATGTGCGGCACATGGCCCAGCGTGCGCAGGTCGTCGCGGGTCAGGTACTTCTCCAGCAGCGCCAGCCGCAGCTTGATGGCGGTTTCCACGTATTCGATCATGTCGCCGGGCGGCGCGTGGTTGCGCCCCTGCGCGCTGGGCTCGGTGCGAAACATGTGACCCCAGCGGTCCAGCAGGTCCAGGTCGCCCCCCATCCAGTGCAGCATCAGTGCCATCCAGCGGTAGGCCAGTGCCTGCACCTCGGGCGCATCGGGAGATAGCTGGCGGTCCATGGCGCTGCGCACCAGGTCTTTGACAACGAGCCAGTCGGCCTCGATCAGGCTCCAGTTGGTGAAGATCTGCTTGAGTTCGGTGGTGCTGAAGTATTTACCGTAGGTGGTCATCAGCGCCAGCGCCTCGAGCCAGTTGCCCATGTCGGGCTCAGCACCCGCCATGAGGCCGTCGCGCAGCATGGTCAGGCGCCCGCGCAGTTCTGTGGCTTGGGTGATCTGCTGGTCCAGCGCCCGGATCTGCTGGCCGATGATGCGCTGGGGTGCCACCCCTTCGCCCGCCAGCAGCTCGGCAATGTCGCTGAGCGCCAGGCCCATCTGGCGCATGGTCTGGATGCCATGCAGCCGCTGCACGTCGGCCTGGCTGTACAGGCGATACCCCGCGTCCGACCGGCCCGAGGGCTTGAGCAGCCCGACCTCGTCATAGTGGTGCAATGTGCGCACCGTGAGGCCGGTGCGCCGCGCGAGGTCACCGACCTTCAGCAGCATGGGGTCAGCGGCCCACGGAGATCAGCTCGATCTCGAAATTCAGCGTGGCGTTAGGGGGAATGACGCCACCCGCACCCCGGGCACCGTAGGCAATGCCGGGGGGGCAAGTCAGCTTGGCCTTGCCGCCCGGCTTCATGCGCTGCACGCCTTCGGTCCAGCAAGGGATCACGCCATTGAGTGGGAACGAGGTGGGTTCGCCGCGTTTGTAGGAGCTGTCGAACTCCTTGCCGTCGAGGAACGTGCCCTTGTAATGCACCTTGACCGTGTCGGTGGCCTTGGGCGATTCGCCCGTGCCGTCTTTGAGCGATTCATAGACCAGGCCGCTGGCCGTGGTGACGGGTTTGGAGGTCTGGGCCATGGCGGCGGGAGCCATCACGGCGGTGGCGAGCAGAAGGCACAAGAGGTTTCGCAAAGGAGGCTCCTAAAAGGGTGAATCACAACGCAGCCCGCGATCTTATGCGTGTTCCTGCACCTGCCTGTACGGGCCCCCAACGAAAAAAGCCCTGGGCGAGCGGGCTCCAGGGCTTGCAAGAGCAATGGCTGTGGCGGCAGACGATGCAGCCGTGGCCTTCGCTGCAGGGTCAGGCGTAGTCGCTCACCGGGATGCAGCTGCAGCTCAGGTTGCGGTCACCCCACACGTTGTCCACGCGGCCCACTGGCGACCAGTATTTGTTGCTGCGCAGCGCAGCCACGGGGTAGGCAGCTGCCTCGCGGGTGTAGGGGCGGTTCCAATCGCCGCTCAGCAGGCTTTCTGCGGTGTGCGGGGCGTTCTTGAGCGGGTTGTTGTCCTGCGGCAGCTTGCCTGCTTCGATCTCGCGGATCTCTTCGCGGATGGCGATCATCGCGTCGATGAAGCGGTCCAGCTCTGACAGGGTCTCGCTCTCGGTAGGTTCCACCATCAGCGTGTTGGGCACCGGGAAGCTCAGCGTGGGCGCGTGGAAGCCGTAGTCAATCAGGCGCTTGGCCACGTCTTCGGCCATCACGCCGCTGGTGTCCTTCAGGCTGCGCAGGTCCAGGATGCACTCGTGTGCCACATGGCCGTTCTCGCTCGCGTACAGCGTGGGGTAGTGATCCTTGAGGCGCGCGCTGATGTAGTTGGCGCTCAGGATGGCGGTCTCGGTAGCGGCCTGCAGGCCTTCGGCGCCCATCATGCGGATGTACATCCAGCTGATGGGCAGCACGGCTGCGTTGCCCAGCGGCGCGGCACTGACGGCACCCACGCCACCAGGCACGCCCGCCGTGGCATGGCCCGGCAGGAAGGGCACCAGGTCCTGCACCACGCACACGGGGCCCACGCCGGGGCCGCCACCGCCGTGGGGAATGCAGAAGGTCTTGTGCAGGTTCAGGTGGCTCACGTCACCGCCGAACTCGCCGGGGGCCGCAACGCCCACCAGGGCGTTCATGTTGGCACCGTCCACGTACACGCGGCCGCCGTGGCTGTGCACCAGGGCGCACAGCTCTTTGACGCTGGTCTCGAACACGCCGTGCGTGCTGGGGTAGGTGATCATCACAGCGGCCAGGTTGGCGCTGTGCTGTTCGCACTTGGCTTTCAGGTCCACCAGGTCCACGTTGCCGTTGGCATCGCAGGCGGTCACCACCACTTGCATGCCCACCATCTGGGCACTGGCGGGGTTGGTACCGTGGGCACTGCTGGGGATCAGGCAGATATTGCGGTGGCCTTCGCCACGCGATTCGTGGTAGCCCTTGATGGCCAGCAGGCCGGCGTATTCGCCTTGCGAGCCTGCGTTGGGTTGCAGGCTGATGCCTGCATAGCCCGTGGCCTGGCACAGCCAGGCGCGCAGTTGCTCGTCCAGCTGCTTGTAGCCCTGTTGCTGGTCAGCGGGGGCGAAGGGGTGCACGTTGGCAAACTCGGGCCAGGTGATGGGGATCATCTCGCTGGTGGCGTTGAGCTTCATGGTGCACGAGCCCAGCGGGATCATGCTGCGGTCCAGTGCCAGGTCCTTGTCGGACAGCTGGCGGATGTAGCGCAGCATGCCGGTTTCGGAATGGTGGGTGTTGAAGACGGGGTGTGCGAGGTAGCTGCTGGTGCGGCGCAGCTCGGTGGGGATCAGCGGCTCCACGCCCTTTTCAAACGCATCGAAGGTGGGCAGCGCCTGGCCGTCCTTGGCGAAGATCTTCCAAAGCAGCTCGATGTCGGCGCGCGTGGTGGTCTCGTCCAGCGAGATGCACAGGTACTCTTCAAAGTAAATCCGCAGGTTGGCGCCCAGGCTGATTGCCTTGGTTGCTATGGATTGTGTAGCGCCCTGGGTGTGCAGGCTCACGGTGTCGAACGTGGCCTGTGCACGCACAGGCGCACCCAGCTGCTGCAGCCCTTGCGTGAGGATGGCGGTGTAGCTGGCCACACGCTGTGCGATGCGCTTGAGTCCTTCGGGGCCGTGGTACACGGCATACATGCTGGCGATCACGGCGGGCAGCACCTGGGCCGTACAGATGTTGGATGTGGCCTTTTCGCGGCGGATGTGCTGTTCGCGGGTTTGCAACGCCAGCCGGTAGGCAGGTTTGCCATGCACGTCCACGCTCACACCCACCAGGCGGCCGGGAAGGCTGCGCTTGTATTCGTCGCGGCAGGCCATGTAGGCGGCGTGGGGGCCACCGGCGCCCATGGGCATGCCAAAACGCTGGGTGGTGCCCACCACGATGTCGGCACCTTGTTCACCGGGCGGGGTGATGAGCGTCAGCGCCAGCAGGTCGGCCGCCACGATGAAGGCGGCCTGCTTGGCATGCGTTTTTTCCACGTCAGCGCGCAGGTCGTCAATGCGGCCGCTGGTGGCGGGGTACTGGGCCAGCACGGCAAAGTAATCGCCGTCCAGCAGGGTGTTCCATTCCTCGGCCGAATTGGCCAGGCGCACTTCCAGGCCCAGGGGCTTGGCGCGGGTCTGGATGACTTCGATGGTTTGCGGGTGCGCGTCGCCTGCAACCACAAACACGTTGCTCTTGCTCTTGACCGAGCGCTTCGCCAGCGTCATGGCTTCGGCGGCGGCGGTGGCTTCGTCCAGCATGGATGCGTTGGCAATCGGCATGCCCGTCAGGTCGCACACCATGGTCTGGAAGTTGACCAGGGCCTCCATGCGGCCTTGGGAGATTTCGGCCTGGTAGGGCGTGTAGGCGGTGTACCAGGCGGGGTTCTCCAGAATGTTGCGCAGGATGACGCCGGGCGTGTGCGTGCCGTAGTAGCCCTGGCCGATGAAGCTCTTGAGCAGCTGGTTCTTGCCCGCGATGGCCTTGAGTTCTGCCAATGCGGCCGCTTCGGTGAGCGGCGCAGGCAGGTCCATGCCCCGGCTGCGTGCAATGGAGCGCGGCACGATGGATTCGATGAGTGCCCGGCGCGAGGCCTCGCCGATCACCGACAGCATGTGCGCTTCGTCGGCCGCGTCTATGCCGATGTGGCGGGGCAGGAATTCGGTGGCGTTTTCAAGCGCGCCAAGGGGGGTGGCGGATTGCATCAGCATGGGGCAGTCTCGTAGGTCGCAGCGGGTTGGGGGCGTTGCCGGGGAGAGGGCTCGCACCCAGCAGGGCGGCGTGCCGGGCATGGCCCGGCGCCATGCCCTGTCAGTCGGCAGGGATCAGGCGTTCTTGGCGAACTCGGTGTATGTGGCTTCGTCCAGCAAAGCGTCGAGCTGGCTCACGTCGGCCAGCTTGACCTTGAAGAACCAGCCAGCGCCCAGCGGGTCGCTGTTGGCCAGCGACGGGTCGGCGCGCAGGGCTTCGTTCACTTCCACCACTTCGCCGGTGACGGGCATGTACACATCGGCGGCGGCCTTCACGGATTCGACGACGCCGGCCACTTCGCCCTGGGCAAAGCTCTTGCCCACTTCGGGCAGGTCCACAAACACCACGTCGCCCAGCGCATCTTGCGCGTGGACGGTGATACCCACCACCGAGGCGTTGGCATCAGCGGCGTTGATCCACTCGTGGTCTTTGGAGAATTTGATCGTCATGGGAAGCTCCTCAAGCAAAGGAAAAAAGTAAAGGAATCTGCAATGTAAGCGGGTGCGGGCGCAGTCCGGTCGATGCGCCTGGCGAAATCAGCCGCGGTAGTAGTTGGCGGCAACAAACGGCATGGCGCGCACTTCCATGGGCACCACCTTGCCGCGCACGATGGCGTTGACGCGGGTGCCGATGGCTGCAAAGGCGGGCGTGACGTACCCCATCGCCACGGGTTCGTTCACGGTGGGCCCCAGCAGGCCGCTGGTGACCTCGCCAATCTTTTGGCCGTCCGTGCTTTGCAGTTCGGTGTGTTCGCGCACTGGCACACGCTCCAGCGCCACCAGGCCCACGCGCTTGGCGGAAAGGCTGGCAGGGTTGTCGATTTGCGCCAGCACCTTGTCGGCGCCCGGGAAGCCGCCCGCACGCGCGCCGCCGGTGCGGCGGACCTTCTGGATCGCCCAGTTCAGTGCGGCCTCGGATGGCGTGGTGCTGGTGTCGATGTCATTGCCATACAGGCACAAGCCAGCCTCCAGGCGCAGCGAGTTGCGAGCGCCCAGGCCGATGGGCTTGACCTCAGGCTGGGCCAGCAAGGCGCGGGCGAGTGTTTCGGCCTGCGCTGCGGGCACGGAGATTTCAAAACCGTCCTCGCCGGTGTAGCCGCTGCGGGTCACAAAGCAGTCGCAACCAGCAATGTTGAATGCTCCACCGGTCATGAACACCAGCTTCTCCACGCCGGGCGCGAGGCGGGTGAGGGCGACGGCGGCCTGTGGGCCCTGCAGCGCCAGCAGGGCGTGGTCGGGCATGGGCACCACCTTGCAGCGCTGGCCAATGCGGGTTTGGATATGGGCAATGTCGCCGACCTTGCAGGCGCCGTTGACGATGACAAACAGGGTGGGTTCGCCATCCACCACGCCCTGGTTGAAGAACATCAGGTCGTCGATGATGGTCCCCTCATCGGTGAGCAGCAGGCCGTAGCGCTGTTTGCCCACTGGTAGGTCGATCACGTCCACGGGCACCAGGGTTTCAAACGCCGCAGCAGCGTCGGCGCCGACAAGCTTGAGCTGGCCCATGTGCGACACGTCAAACAGGCCGGCTGCGGTGCGGGTGTGCACATGCTCGGCCATCAGGCCTGCGGGGTACTGCACGGGCATGGAGTAGCCGGCGAACGGCACCATGCGGGCGCCCAGCTCGATGTGCAGGGCGTTCAGGGGCGTGGTGAGCAGGGGGGCGGTGGCTGACATGGCGGAACTCCGGGGCAAATGAGGGCCGCAGCCACAAGGTGGCTACGGGATTTGCCCTGCTGTCCGCTTTACCTGAGAGATTCACC
The DNA here is from genome assembly GCF_002754175.1 of Acidovorax sp. 59. Lineage (NCBI taxonomy): Bacteria > Pseudomonadati > Pseudomonadota > Betaproteobacteria > Burkholderiales > Comamonadaceae > Acidovorax > Acidovorax sp. 59. Next base: position 1,747,233 of record NZ_PEET01000001.1, read on the forward strand.
GCAGCGCCCTGGCTGGCCGTGCGGTTTGCTCCTTCGGTGGATGGCCTCAACACGCGGTGCGGTGGGCCATCTCTCTCCAGCAAGGGAACGCCCGCATCGCTGCGGGCGGTTGTCAGTCCTTTTGCCTGAGCGTTCGGCGGGTGCCTGCGCCTTCGGCGGTGCTGCGCGTCCTGAGGACAAGACGGAGCACTCTCTCCTGACCCGACGATTCTAACTACTTTGCGTAGACCAGATCCCGAAGTGCCAGCGAGATCGATGGCACATAGGTGATGATCATCAGGCACACCAGAATCACTCCGACAAAGGGAAGCAGGTGCTTGATGATCCGGTCCAGCGAGATTCTGGCCACCGTGCAGGCTGCGAACAGGTTCACTCCAAAAGGCGGCGTGATCATTCCAAGTGCCAGGTTCACCACCATGATGAGACCGAAGTGCACAGGATCAATACCGAAGTGCATGGCCACGGGCGCCAAGATGGGGGCCAGCACAATGATTGCCGCGCTGGTCTCGATAAACATGCCAATCACGAACAGCGCAGCGTTCACGCCCAGCAGGAAGAGGGCGGGGGACTGCAGCACCGCCTCTAGCCAGCGGCCAATCGCGTCTGGCACGCCAGCCCGCGTGATGAGGAACGCAAACAACCCCGCGTTGGCAATGATGAACATGATCACTGCCGATGAGATGGCCGACTTGCGCAGGATGGCGAACAGGTCCTTGAGCTTGATCTCGCGGTAGATGACGATGCCGACAACCAGTGCGTAGAACACGGCGACGGCAGATGCCTCGGTGGGGGTGAACACACCGCCATAAATGCCGCCGAGGATGATCACGGGCATCAGCAATGCCCAGCCCGCCTGCAGCGTAGCTTTGCCAAAGGGCATGCGCCCATCGCCGTCGTTTTTGCCCCAGCCCTTGTACTTGCAGTACAGCCAGACAAACAGCATCAGAGCACCGCTGATCAGCAGCCCGGGGCCGAAGCCCGCGATGAACAGCTCACCAATCGACACCTCGGCACTCACGCCGTACAGGATCATCGGGATGGAAGGCGGGATGATCACGCCCAGCTCGGCACTGGTGGCCTGTAGAGCAGCGGCGTAACTCGTGGGGTAGCCGTGCTTGATGAGCGCAGGAATCAGGATGGCGCCAATCGCAAACGTGGTGGCGACCGACGAGCCCGACACGGCCGCAAAGATCATGCAGGTCAGCACACAGGTCATGGGCAGGCCGCCCTGCACGCCGCCGACGATGCTCTTGGCAAACTCCACCAGACGGCGCGAGATGCCGCCAGTTTCCATCAGGTTGCCCGCGAGGATGAAGAAGGGGATGGCTGCCAAAGGAAACTTGTTGATGGCTCCGAACATCTCCTTGACGGAGATGAGCATGTTCGCATTGGAGGCCTGGATGCCCAGGATGGAAGCCAAACCGATGGACACAGCCACTGAGACGGTGAGTGCAAAGCACAGCACCATCGTTGAAATCATGACCAAACTCATTGAGCAGTCTCCAGTTCCATACGCAGGGGATCAATGAGGTTGCCGATGATGCCGACCACACAAAAAAGGCCACCCACAGGCATGGCGAGGTAAGCCCAGAACATGGACACGGATTCCAGCCCGGCCATGCTTTGCACGCCGCCCCGGCGTGCATAGTCCCAGCCGTACCAGATGATGATGCCGATGAGGACCAGGGCTGCCAGTGCGACCACCCAGTCCAGCATCCGTTTGATGCGCGGCGGACTCCAGCGGTACAGCACGTCCACACTCACCATCGCGCCCTGGCGAAACGCGGCCGGAATGGCCAGGAACACCATCCAGATCAGGCTGAAGCGGATGAGCACTTCGGTCCATTCAGCAGGCTGCTCCAGCACAAAGCGGGTCACGATCTGGAACATGCCCAGGGCCGAAGCCAGGGTCAGCATGGCGCAAGCGCCCAGCATGGCGATGAAGGTGGTCCATCGCTCAAAGGTAAGAAAAGCGTTTTTCATGGGGCGGTGCCAACCATGGGTAGGTGGGAGGTGATCAGAACCATCGATCGTTCAAGAATAAAAACGCCCGATAGCGCAATGGCTACGGGCGTTATCAGCTACAAAGGTAATAGCAATGAACAGGATTATTTGACGTCGCGGATCTTGTCGATGGCAGCCTTGCCGAACTGCTTTTCAAACTCGGCGTTGACGGGGGCCAGTGCCGCCACAAACTTGGCCTTGTCCACGTTGTCGATCACGGTCATGCCCTTGGCGCGGAGGTCGGCCACGCCCTTGGCGTCGTCTTCGTCCACGCGTGCACGGTTGGCCTTGGTGCCTTCTTTAGCGGCATCGATGAAGGCCTGCTTGTCGGCCGCCGAGAGCTTGTCGAAAGCTGCCTTGTTCATCACGAAGATGCAGGGCGAGTACACGTGGCCGGTGAGCGTCAGGTGCTTTTGCACCTGATCGAACTTGGCCGAGATGATGACGGACAGCGGGTTCTCCTGACCGTCCACCGTGCCTTGTTGCAGCGCCGTGAACACTTCAGGGAAGGCCATGGGCGTGGTGATGATGCCGAAGCCCTTATAGGCTGCGATGTGCACTGGGTTTTCCATCGTGCGCATCTTCAGGCCCTTCAGATCACCGGGCTCCTTCACGTCGCGCTTGCTGTTGGTCATGTGGCGGAAGCCGTTCTCTGCCCAGGCCAGCGCCTTGAAGCCCTTGGCATCGAACTTGGACAGCAGGTCTTGACCGATGGGGCCATCCAGCACGGCGCGGGCATGCGCCTTGTCGCGGAACAGGAAGGGCACATCCAGGATCTTGGTCTCAGGCACAAAGTTGGGCACTGGGCCTGTAGAACTGAACGCCAGCTCTTGTGTCCCCAGCTGCACCGCTTCAATCGACTCTCGCTCGCCACCCAGTGCACCGTTGTAGAAGGTCTGTACCTTGTAACGGCCCCCTGTGCGTTTTTCGACCTCTTTGGCAAACGTGTCGATGGCTACACCCTGGTGGGAGTTCTGGGCCGTCGAGATGCTGATGCGCATAGTGGTCTGCGCAGCAGCGGTGGCCACAAAGCCGAGCGCAAGGCTCAGTCCAACGACGAGTTTGGTCAATTGCATGGTGTCTCCTGTTGATGTTGTGGCAGGGGAACGGGGCACTTGGGCTCCTTGCAGAGCCACCCCTGGCCTCAGTCAAATTATGGCGGTGCAGCATGGCCGCAGGCATCCGGGTTTGTGCTGGTAAGCGTGCTTATCAACTGGTCAACCCCGCGTTTGCAGTTGCATTGGCGACACCTCTTTGGAATGGGGCGCCGAGGTTCGTACACAGGACGCATGCCGCCGACGGATGCAAGCGGCTATTCAATCTGGGGAGGCATCTGGAATGCCAAGGGCCCCGTGCTGGCGGTAACCAGCCGGGGCCTTGTCAATTTGTGCGCTCCGGTAAGAGCGCCTTGATGGAAGAAGTATGCGCCGGGTGTTGCAGATGAATTTGCTGAATTTGGTGCATTCTGCTGGATATGCAGAATAAATTTCTGTATTTCGTCGGTTTACTGAATAATAAGGTCGATGGATCGACTGGATAGAAAAATTCTCGCTGTCTTGCAGGCCAACGCTCGCGCCAGCCTGCAAGAGATAGGGCAGGCCGTGGGCTTGAGCCCGTCGCCCTGCTGGGGGCGCATCAAAAAGATGGAAGAGGCCGGTGTCATCCAGGGCTACACGGTGCGCATCAACCCCCAGTCGCTGGACCTGGCCGACACGGTGCTGGTGCAGGTCACGCTCGACAGCCACTCCGACAACACGCTCGAAAAGTTTGGCGAGACACTGGCCAGCATTCCCGAAGTGATCGAGGCGCACCTGGTCTCCGGTGACTACGACTACCTGCTGCGCATCGTCGTCAAGGACACCCGCGATTACGAGCGCCTGCTGCGCGAGAAGCTCTACAAGATCAAAGGCATACGGCACAGCCGCTCCAGCTTTGTGCTGCGGACGTTGAAGAAGGCTGACCTGCCCTTGTTCACCGGGTAGGCCGGTGGTGTGGCGTGGCAAGACGCCACAGGTTCCTTGCAGAAAACTGGCAACGCACTTTTAGCAAGCGCCCCAACTGCGAGCAGTTCTGCGTTGTGTCCTTGAAATGCGACGGCACAATGGCTTTTACAGCGCGGTGTTTGCCGGAAAAAGGCATGTGGATTCCGACACCGTGCACCATCACAGTGCGCCCGTCTGGGCAGTGCGCAAAGCCGTTGGTACACAGGCACACCCAGCCCTTCCGAAAAACACCATGAACCTGCGTTTTGTCGAAGCCTTTTACTGGGTGGCCTCTCTCAAGAGCGTGACACGCGCCGCCGAGAAGCTTTTCCTGACCCAGTCCGCGATGTCCAGCCGCATCTCCGCACTCGAAGAGGAGCTGGGCGTGCTGTTGCTGGACCGGCGTGACAAGCACTTCAAGCTCACGGTGGCCGGTGCCCGGTTCCTGGTGTACGCCAAGCGCATGCTGGAGCTACAGCGCCAGCTCAAGACCGAGATGGGATCAGGCGGCCCTTTGGAAGTATCGATTCGTCTGGGCGCCATCGAATCGGTACTGCACTCGTGGCTCATTCCGTGGGTGGAACAGCTGCGCAAGGACAACCCGTTGCTGGAGCTAGAGCTGACGGTCGAGACCACCCCCGTGTTGCTCGACCAGATCCGCCGCGGCACGCTGGATGCCGTTTTCGCAGCCCTGCCGGCGGCCGCGGATGGCATCCGCAGCCAGGCGGTGACGCCCATGGAGATGGTGTTTGTGGGCAACAGCAAAACGCACCGCAAGCGCCGCTATGCGCTGGAAGACTTTGCAGGCGCTGACATCCTGACGTTTCAGCGTGGCTCGCAGCCGCACGTGTCCCTTCTCGATACGCTGCGCCAGGCCCAGGTAGAGCCGCGTTGCGTGCACACCATCTCGTCGATTTCTGCGATGGTGCAGCTGGTGCAGGGCGGCTTTGGTGTGGCCACTTTGCCGCGCCTGGCAGTGCAGCGCCTGCTGGCGTTTCCAGACCTGCGTGCACTGGCTTGCGACACCGCACTGCGGCCGCTGCCCATCCATGTGAGCTACCGCGAAGACCCCTCGTCACCCGCCATGGAGGCCGTGGTGCGGTCGGCGCTGGACTTCATTGAGCAGCAACAGCCCGCGCCAGCCCGCCGCCCTCGCAAGGGCTGAGCCTTTCGTCAAAAAGCTTCGGTGCACCCTGTCGGGTGTGCGCAGCGCATGCCATTTTTTCCTGCAATCCAGGGATTCGTTGGCGCCAGGGTTTACCCGTAAATTTTCTCTCAGGGTTTTCCCTTGGCACCAAGATGGTTCGCCTCTCCCCAATGGAGTGCATGGAAAAAATCGATGACGTGATAGAAATTTTTTGAATTTGCCAGGGTCGTTCACCCCCCAACACAATCTGCCCAACGTCATGCAATTGACATTTCTCAATGCAAGGAAAAACGGTGGACTTCGTTCAAGAAAATTCGCTCGCGGTGTTTGGTTCCGAAGGTGCCAGCAACCCGATCCATGTCCGTGACACCATCCGCAAGGGCCTGTGGACATCGCATACCAGTGGTCTCGCGGATGGCCATGTCCAGGGCAACGTGGTCATCCTCCCCGAGGTGCTTGCCAGTGACTTCCTCCGGTTCTGTCAACGCAACCCCAAGCCTTGCCCTGTGCTGGCGGTCAGCGAGCCCGGACAGTTCACCTTGCCTTCATTGGGCAAAGATATCGACATCCGCAGCGATGTGCCGCTATATCGCATCTGGCGTCACGGTGAAATGTCGGAAGAGGTGGCGGACATCGCCAGCCTCTGGCGGCCAGACCTGGTCACTTTCATCCTTGGCTGCTCGTTCTCATTCGAATCCGCATTGATCGAGGCAGGCATCCGCCTGCGCCATGTCGAGGAAGGCAAGAACGTGGCGATGTTCCGCACCAATGTGCAAACCGAGCCCGCTGGCCCCTTCGGTGGCCCCATGGTGGTGACGATGCGTCCCATGCCTGCAGCAGATGTGATTCGGGCTGTGCAGGTCACCTCGCGGTTTCCCAATGTGCATGGCGCGCCTGTGCATATCGGTGACCCGGCACTCATCGGCATCGCCGATCTGGCCCATCCCGACTACGGGGATGCCGTGGCGCTGATGCCCGGTGAGATCCCTGTTTTCTGGGCCTGTGGCGTGACACCGCAATCGGCCATCCTCAATGCCCAGCCGGCCTTCTGCATCACCCACGCCCCGGGTTGCATGCTGGTCACCGATCTTCTTAACCACCAACTCGCCAGCTTCTAAGCGGCTTACCCCCAGGAGTCTCCCCATGAAAAAATTTGCACTGTGTATGACGGCTGTCCTCAGCGTGTGTGCGGCCCAGGCCCAGGTCAAGTGGGACCTGCCCACCGGCTACGGTGCTAACAGCTTCCAGACGCAAAACGTGCAGCAGTTCGCCGATGAAGTGGACAAGCTCACTGGCGGCAAGCTCAAGATCACCTTGCACCCCGGTGGTTCGCTGTACAAAGCCAACGAGATCAAGCGCGCGGTGCAGACCGGGCAGGTGCCTTCGGCAGAGTTCATCCTGTCGGGCGCCACCAACGAGAACCCGCTGTTTGGCGTGGACTCCATCCCCTTCCTGGCGACCACCTATGCAGAGTCCAAGCGCCTGTACCTGGCCGCCAAGCCCGCGCAAGAGAAGCTGCTCGCCGCCCAGGGCGTGAAGGTACTGTTCTCGGTGCCATGGCCCGGCCAGTCGCTGTATTCGCTCAAGCCGGTGAGCACGCCCGCAGACTTTGCGGGCACCAAGATGCGCGCCTACAACCCTGCCACCACGCGCATTGCCCAGCTGCTCAAGGCGCAGCCCGTGACGATCCAGCTGTCGGAGCTGGGCCAGGCCCTGGCGACCAACACGGTGCAGAACTTTCTGACATCGAGCGCCAGCGGAGTGGAGTCCAAGCTGTATGAGCAGGTCAAGTACTTCTACCCCGTCAGCGCATGGCTGCCGCGCAATGCCACGGTGGTGAACCAGAAGGCCTTTGACGCCCTCGACAAGCCCCTGCAGGATGCCGTGCTCAAAGCCGCAGCTGCCGCCGAAGAACGCGGCTGGGCCACCAGCGAGCGTGTGGATAAGGAATTCATCAAGGAACTGTCTGCCAAAGGCATGACAGTAGCCGAGCCGAGCGACAGCATCAAGAAGGAGCTGGCGAGCATCGGCGAATCCATGACCGCCGACTGGGTGAAGTCGGCCGGGGCAGAGGGGCAGGCCATCATCGACGCCTACCGCAAGAAGTAGTCACGTCTGAACGTGTCTGAGGGCCCCCACGGGGCCGGGTAGCGCACCGCGCGCTACCCCCGCAATCTCGTTACCGATCCCCCTCTTTTTCAAGCGTTACAGGAGTACGCCATGGACAAACTCGTCCGAAATTTCTACAGGCTGCTGATGCTGCTGTCCGGCCTGTCGATGCTGGCCGCGTTCGGCGCAGTCACGCTGGGCGTTTTTGCCCGCGAAGTCATCCATCTCAATATTGACGGACTCGACGCATACGCGGGCTACGCCATTGCCGCCGCCTTGTTCTTTGCGCTGCCCAGCACGCTGCAAAACGGCGATCACATCCGTGTGACGCTCATCCTGGACAGGCTGCCCTCCCGCTGGCGCAGTGCCTTCGAGTGGTTCTGCCTGGTCAGTGCGCTGGTGTTGTCCGTGTACATCGCCTGCTATGCCGTGCGATCGGTATGGATCTCCTACGTCACCCACGACATCTCGCCGGCAGCCGACGCGTCGCCGCTGTGGATTCCTCAGATCAGCATGGCCATGGGCTGTATTGGTTTTGCGCTGGCGTTTGCCCATGCGCTGGTGCTGCGCTTCCAGGGTGTGGCGTTCATGGCTGTGTCCGAAGCAGCCCGTTCCGAATAACCCGATCCAGGAGAACTCATCATGGACGTCATCATTGCTTTGGGTCTGATCGTGGTGCTGTTCGCAGTGCTCGGATCGGGCCTGTGGATCGGCCTGTCACTGCTGGCAGTGGCCTTGGTTGGCATGGAGTTTTTTACCAACCGCCCGGTGGGCGACAGCATGATGCTGACCATCTGGGGGTCTACCTCCAGCTGGACGCTGACGGCTCTGCCGCTGTTTTTGTGGATGGGCGAGATCCTTTTCCGCAGCAAGCTGTCGAGCAGCATGTTCAAGGGCCTGGCGCCCTGGCTGGAGCGCCTACCAGGCCGCCTTTTGCATGTGAATGTGGTGGGCTGCACCATCTTTGCCGCGATCTCGGGCTCATCGGCTGCTACCTGCGCCACCATCGGCAAGATCACGTTGCCTGAACTCAAGCAGCGCGGCTATCCCGAAGATATCTCCGTGGGCACGCTGGCTGGTGCGGGCACCCTGGGTCTGTTGATTCCGCCGTCGATCATCATGATCGTCTATGGCGTGGCGGCCAACGTTTCGATCTCCAAGCTGTTCCTGGCAGGGGTGATTCCGGGGCTGATGCTGGCTGCGCTGTTCATGGGCTACATCGTCGTGTGGGCTCTGTTCAACAAAGACAAGGTGCCTGCGCCTGACGCGCGCCTCAGCTTTGTGCAAAAGCTGTATGCCTCCCGCCACCTGATCCCTGTGGTGTCGCTCATCATCGTGGTGCTGGGCGCCATATACAGCGGTATCGCCACCGCCACCGAAGCTGCGGCGCTGGGTGTGGCCGGGTCGTTGATCCTGGCCAAGATCGAGGGGTCGTTGAATTGGGAGCGCTTCAAGGAAGGGCTGGTCGCCGCATGCCGCGTGTACTGCATGATCGGCCTCATCCTGGCGGGTGCCGCGTTCCTTACGCTGGCCATGGGCTTCATTGGCCTGCCGCGGCACCTGGCCGAGTTCATCGGCGCGCTGCACCTGTCGCCCTTTGCGCTGATGCTGCTGCTCATCGTGTTCTTCATTGTGCTGGGCTGCTTCCTGGACGGCATCTCCATGGTGGTGCTGACCATCGCTGTGTTGCTGCCCACGGTGGAGGCCGCAGGCTTTGACCTGGTGTGGTTCGGCATCTTCATCGTGCTGGTGGTCGAGATGGCGCAGATCACGCCGCCTGTGGGCTTCAACCTCTTCGTGTTGCAGGGCATGACGCGGCGCGAAGTGACCTGGATTGCACGCACGGCGCTGCCTCTGTTCGCTCTGATGATCGTGGCCGTCGTGATGACGTACTTCGTGCCCGATGTCGTGCTCTGGCTACCACGCCAGATGCAAGGCTGACCCCCAGCCCCCACGCCTGAAACGTCCGCGCAGGAGTTCTCCATGAAAACTTTGGTGTTGTTGGCCGCGCTCGCCGTGGCCCCGGTGCTGCACGCCCAGACCCAGTGGAAGCTGGCTACTGGCTACCGCGCGGAGTCGTTTCATACCCGCAACCTCATGCAGTTTGCGCAGGATGTAGAGCGTGCCTCGGCAGGTGCGCTGCGCATCGAGGTCCATGCCAACAACGCCTTGTTCAAGCTGAACGAGATCCCCCAGGCCGTGCAGGAGGGCAAGGCCCAGGCGGGAGAGACCATCATGACCAACCTGGTGCGGGACATCCCCATCGCCGGGGCGGATGCTGTGCCGTTCGTGGTGCGCAGTTATGCGGACGCGCGGCGCATGTGGGATGTACAGCGGCCGTTGATCGAGTCGCACATGGCCAGCAAGGGGCTCAAAGCGTTGTACGCCGTGCCCTGGCCGCCGCAGGGGCTGTTCTCGATCAACCCCGTGCGCTCGTCCGCCGACTTCAAGGGCACGCGCATGCGCACCTACAACCCCGGCACTGTGCGCATTGCCGAACTGCTGGGCGCCACGCCCGTGGATGTGCCCATGGTGGAAGTCAATCAGGCCCTGTCGGCCGGCAAGCTCGATTCCATGATCACCTCGGCCCTCACCGGGGTCGAGAACCAGGTCTGGGGACAGATCAAGCAGTACTACGGTATCAACGCCTGGTTTCCCAAGAACATCGTTTTTGTGAATCAGCAGGCTTTTGACGCACTGCCTGCACCCACACGCCAGGCGGTCACCAAGGCTGCCGCCGAGGCAGAGACGCGCGGCTGGGCCATGAGCGCTGCAGTGGCCGAAGAGTCGGTGGCCGAGCTGCAACGCAAGGGCATCAAGGTGGATCGTGCGCCGGCGGATTTTGATGCCGAGCTCAAACGCTTGGGCGAGCGGTTCTCCCGCGAATGGGTGCGCTCGGTGGGCAGTGAGGCCAACCAGATCTTCATCCCGTACTACACGCAGCGCTGACCTTTCCTGCACGCCTTTCAGGAGAAGCAACATGCACACGCCCTCGGACACCATCGAGATGTACCTGCGCGCCAAGGACCTCAATCGCCCGCACCTCATCGCGCAAGCCTTTGCCGGTGGCGCGCTGCTGCAGATGGAAATGCGCCAGGGCGACGGGCAGGCCCCGGCATGCACCCTGGGCCGCGAGGCCATTGCCGAGACCCTGGTGCGCAACTTTGGCCGTGCTTATGAAAACGCCTACACCTTTTGCCTGACCGATCCCCCGGCACCGGCCTGCACAGACTTTCACTGCCTGTGGCTGTCTGCCATGACGGCCAAGGACAACCGCGCCGTGTGTGTGGCAGGCGGCCAGTACCACTGGCGATTTGCTCCCGGCAACCGCCTGGCGCAAGAGCTGCGCATCGTGATCGACACCATGCAGACGCTGCCACCCGCCGACATCTTGCCCGTGATGGCCTGGGCTGCCGCGCTGGCGGGCCCCTGGTGCCCCGTGGAGCGGGTTCTGGCCACCGCACCCCCCATTCCTGCCGTGTGGCAGGTCATGCAAAGGCTGGCCCCCGCCAACCTTGCCATCGCCTAGCCACAAAGCCACCACCTCTTTCCATTTTTTATCTCGGAGCCACTACACATGACCACCATGACACCCCAATCGCACACCCCACGCTGGCAGTTCTGGATCGACCGGGGCGGCACTTTCACCGACATTGTGGCCAAGCGGCCCGACGGCTCGCTCACCACGCACAAGCTGCTGTCCGAAAACCCCGAGCAATACAAAGATGCCGCCGTGGCGGGCATTCGCCACCTGCTGGGTTTGAAGCCCGGCGAGCCCGTCACCCCCGCGCTGGTGGAATGCGTGAAGATGGGCACTACGGTGGCCACCAACGCATTGCTGGAGCGCAAGGGCGAGCCCACGCTGCTCGTCACCACACGCGGCTTTCGCGATGCGCTGCGCATTGCCTACCAGAACCGCCCACGCCTGTTTGACCGCCACATCCAGCTGCCCGAGCTGCTTTACACCGAAGTGATCGAGGCCCGCGAACGCATGGGTGCCCATGGCGACGTGTTGCAGAACCTTGACGAAGCCACCCTGCGGGGTGACCTGCTGGCGGCGTACGGGCGCGGGCTGCGCAGCGTGGCCATTGTGTTCATGCACGGCTACCGCTACACGCAGCACGAGCAGGCAGCAAAGCGTATTGCCAAGGAGGTGGGCTTCACGCAGATCAGCGCCTCGCACGAAACCAGCCCCATGATGAAGTTCGTGAGCCGGGGCGACACCACGGTGGTGGATGCCTACCTGTCTCCCATCCTGCGCCGCTACGTGGAGCAGGTGGCCAGCGAGATGCCGGGCGTCAAGCTGTTCTTCATGCAGTCCTCCGGTGGTCTTACCGATGCAGGCACCTTCCAGGGCAAGGACGCGATCCTCTCCGGCCCCGCAGGCGGCATTGTGGGCATGGCGCGCACGGCGGGCCTGGCCGGGCACGAGAAGGTCATTGGTTTTGACATGGGCGGAACGTCCACCGATGTGAGCCACTACGCCGGTGCGTTCGAGCGCGAGTTTGAGACCCACGTGGCCGGTGTGCGCATGCGCGCCCCCATGATGAGCATCCACACGGTGGCGGCTGGCGGTGGCTCGGTGCTGGCCTACGACGGTGCCCGTTTTCGCGTCGGCCCTGAGAGCGCAGGCGCCAATCCAGGCCCGGTGAGCTACCGCCGCGGCGGCCCGCTGGCTGTGACCGATGCCAATGTGATGGTCGGCAAGGTGCAGCCCCGTTACTTCCCCAGTGTGTTCGGCCCCGCAGCCAACGAAACGCTGGACGCCGATGCGGTGCGCGCGCGATTTGAAGAAATTGCTGCCCAGACCCAGCGCAGGCCCGAAGAAGTGGCCGAAGGCTTCATCCAGATTGCCGTGCAGCAGATGGCGAACGCCATCAAGAAGATCAGCGTGGCACGCGGCTACGACGTGACGCGCTACACCCTGCAGTGTTTTGGTGGCGCCGGTGGGCAGCATGCCTGCCTGGTGGCGGATGCGCTGGGCATGTCGCGCGTATTTGTACACCCGTTGGCTGGGGTGCTCAGCGCCTATGGCATGGGCCTGGCCGACCAGACCGTGATCCGCGAGCAGGCGGTGGAGATGCCGCTGGCGGCTGAATCCCTGCCACTGATCGCTGAGCGCCTGGATACGCTGGGTTCTGCCGCGCAGGCCGAGCTGGAGCGCCAACAGGTCAGTGCGAACCCGGCGCAGGTACGCCACAACGTGCATGTGCGCTACGAGGGCACCGACTCGGCCCTGGTGGTGCCTTTTGGCGACATGGCCAGCATCCAGACGGCCTTTGAGGCCGCTTACCGCCAGCGTTTTGCGTTCCTCATGGCGGGCAAGGGCCTGGTGGTGGAGGCTGTGTCGGTCGAAGCCATGATTGCAGGCGACGCTCCCGCCGAGCCGCGCCTGCCCGTGCACCCGCACCGTAAGCACCCGCAGCGCGAGATGGTGAAGATGTACTCGGGCGGCGCATGGCACGACGCTGCCTTGGTAGTGCGCGAGGACCTGCACCCCGGCGACGTGATCCCCGGCCCGGCCATCATTGCTGAGAAGAACACCACCACCGTGGTGGAGCCCGGCTGGTCTGCGCGCCTGACCGACCTGGACCACCTGGTGCTGGACCGCGTGACGGCCCGCAAGGTGCAGTACGCCGCGGGCACCACGGTGGACCCGGTGCTGCTGGAGGTGTTCAACAACCTGTTCATGAACATTGCCGAGCAGATGGGGCTGCAGCTGCAGAACACGGCGTATTCGGTCAACATCAAGGAGCGCCTGGACTTCAGCTGTGCGCTGTTCGATGCAGCCGGCAACCTGATTGCCAACGCGCCCCACATGCCCGTGCACCTGGGCAGCATGGGCGAGAGCATCAAGACTGTGATCCGCGAGAACGCGGGCAAGATGCACCCGGGCGATGTGTACATGCTCAACGACCCGTACCACGGTGGCACCCACTTGCCCGATGTGACAGTGATCACGCCGGTGTATGTGGCCGAGGGAAACGAGCCCACGTTTTATGTGGGAAGCCGGGGCCACCATGCGGACATTGGCGGCACCACTCCGGGGTCCATGCCACCGTTCTCCACGCGCATTGATGAAGAAGGTGTGCAGATCAACAATGTGAAGCTGGTGGACCGGGGCATCTTTCTGGAAGAGGAGGTGCGCACCCTGCTAGCCACGGGCGGCGGCACCACGCCATACCCCAGCCGCAACCCGCAGCAAAACCTGGCCGACCTGCGCGCACAGATCGCGGCGAACGAGAAGGGCGTGCAAGAGCTGTCGAAGATGGTGGACCAGTTTGGCCTGGATGTCGTGCAGGCCTACATGCGCCATGTGCAGGACAACGCCGAAGAATCCGTGCGCCGTGTGATCACGCAGCTCAAGGACGGCAGTTTCACCCTGCCGCTCGACAACGGCGCGCAGATCAGCGTGTCGGTCAAGGTCAATGTGGCCGAGCGCAGTGCGGTCATCGACTTTGCAGGCACCAGCCCGCAGCAGATGAACAACTTCAACGCCCCGCGTGCTGTGTGCATGGCGGCGGTGCTGTATGTGTTCCGCACGCTGGTGGATGATGACATTCCGCTCAATGCCGGGTGCCTCAAGCCCCTGCAGGTGATCATTCCGCAAGGCTCCATGCTCAACCCCAATCCGCCGGCCTCGGTGGTGGCGGGCAATGTGGAGACCTCCACCTGCATCACGAACGCGCTGTTTGGCGCATTGGGCGTGATGGCGGGCAGCCAGCCCACCATGAACAACTTCACCTTTGGCAATGCGCAGTACCAGTACTACGAAACCATTGCTGGCGGCAGCGGTGCTGGCGCGGTGCTGGACGCCTCGGGCCAGGTCGTGCGTGGCTTTGACGGCACCAGCGTGGTCCAGACCCACATGACCAACTCGCGCCTGACCGACCCCGAGGTGCTGGAGTTCCGCTTCCCGGTGGTCCTCGACAGCTATGAGATCCAGCGCGGGTCTGGCGGCGCGGGCCGCTGGGCGGGCGGCGATGGTGGCGTGCGGCGCGTGCGTTTTCTGGAGGCGATGACGGCCAGCATCCTGTCCAACGGGCGCTTGAACCCTGCGTTTGGCATGGCTGGCGGCCAGCCCGGCAGGCCTGGCGCCAACCGCGTTCTGCGCGTCAACGGCCAGGTGGAGGAACTGGGCCACATCGGTGCGGCGCTGATGGAGCCCGGCGATGTGTTTGAGATCGCAACCCCAGGCGGTGGCGGCTTTGGTGAATGCGTCACGTCATGACGCGATAGGCAACTGCCCCCTGTGGGGCATGTGCTGTGCGCATCGAACCTGCGGGGTCGCAATGGGCACAGCGCCTGCCGCTTCAGGCCCCCGCACGGTGTGGGAAACGAACCAGGAGAACGCTCATGAACTATTTGCCAGCCACTTCCGGGGCGCCTGGTGGCGCTGCTTTCCGTGCCGTACCTGCAGAGGCGGAGTGGAGCCGCGCCGCGTCAGATAAGGCCACCCAGGGCGCATCACCTGCGCGGCGCAGCCGCACGCTGAGCGTGGGGCAAAAGCTGGCGGCCAGCTTTGGCATCCTGGGCTTTGCGGTGGCGCTGCTGGGGGCCACCACCTGGCTGACAGGCCAGGACACGAGCCGCCAGGCCACATTGTTGACCACGGAGCAACTGCCCATCGAACGCACCGTGCGCGACTGGAAAACCCAGTCGGTCTATATCGGCCAGATTGCGTTGCGCGCCACGCTCTCGTCCGACGTGTTCCCCCTGGTGGCCGAAATGCGCAACCAGATCGCCGCCGAAGACGCAATGCGCAAGCGCATCGACGAGGCATTGGCGCAGGTGTCTTCCAGCGAGAGCGCCAGGCCCCTGTGGGCGCAGGCCCAGGCCGAACGCCAGAAATATGCAGTGCTGCGGGACGCGCTGGTGCAAAACGCCCTGGAAGCCAAGATCATCAGCCAGAAAGAGCTGCAGGAACACGCAGCCGCGTTGACCCAATACCTGCGGTCCATCGACCAGTTGCTCGCAGCTTCCGAGCAGTCATCCCTGAAGGCGGGCGACAGCATGATTGCCGATGCATCCCGTGCGCAATGGATCAGTGCCGTGGCGGTGCTGGTGGTGGTGGCGCTGTCGGCGCTGTTTGGCTGGTTGCTGCGACGCTCCATCGTGCTGCCGCTGCGCCAGGCGTCCGAGGCGGCCGCTGTGGTGGCGCGTGGCGACCTCACGGTGCGCATGCAAACCCAGCGCACCGACGAGATCGGCCAGTTGCTCACCGCGCTGGACAAGATGGTCGAGTCGCTGCACTACGTGGTGACCGAGGTGCGCGACTCGGGCGAATCCATCCATGTCGCCAGCTCCGAAGTGGCGGCGGGCAACACGGACTTGAGCATGCGCACAGAACATGCGGCCAGCAACCTGCAGCAGACCGCGGCCAGCATTGCCCAGCTGGCGCAGATGGTGGCGGCCAATGCCGACAGCACGCGTCAGGCCAATGCCCTGGCGCTCAATGCCACCGAGGTGGCCAGCAAGGGGGGCGAAGTGGTCCACCAGGTGGTCAAGACCATGGAGGAGATCAACGCCAGCAGCAAGAAGATCGCCGACATCGTGGGCATCATCGACGGCATTGCGTTCCAGACGAACATCCTGGCACTGAACGCCGCCGTGGAGGCGGCCCGTGCGGGCGAGCAGGGGCGCGGCTTTGCCGTGGTGGCCAGCGAGGTGCGCGGCCTCGCAGGGCGCAGTGCCAACGCGGCGCGCGAGATCAAGGCGCTGATCTCCACCAGCGTGGACAAGGTGAGTGACGGCGCCCGACTGGTGGTCACCGCAGGCTCCACGATGGGCGACATCGTGCAGAGCGTGGAGCGTGTGACCACGCTGATGGCCGAGATCAACGAGGCCAGCAGCGAGCAGAGCACACAGATCGGCCAGGTGAGCCAGGCAGTGGACCAGCTCGACCACATGACGCAGCAAAACGCCGCGTTGGTGGAGCAGGGCGCCGCAGCAGCCCAGAGCCTCAAGGACCAGGCCAACCGGCTGGCGGGTGCGATGGGACAGTTTCAGCTCATGCGCGCCGCCGCGTGACGGGCGTTGCGCTGTAGATCGGGCTGATCTCCATAAAAAAGGGCCTGCAGTGCAGGCCCTTCAAGCGCAAGGTGCTATGAATTTTGACGGTGCTTACATGCCCGCGTAGTTCGGGCCACCGCCGCCTTCCGGCGTGACCCACACGATGTTCTGCGTGGGGTCCTTGATGTCGCAGGTCTTGCAGTGCACGCAGTTCTGCGCATTGATCTGCAGGCGCTGGGCATCACCGCCCTTGGTCGTGTCGGGCACAAACTCGTACACGCCAGCCGGGCAATAGCGCGCCTCGGGGCCCGCGTACTTGGCCAGGTTGATGTTGACCGGCACGCTCGGGTCCTTGAGCGTGAGGTGGGCGGGCTGGTTCTCTTCGTGGTTCGTGTTGCTGATGAACACGCTGGAGAGGCGGTCGAAGGTCAGCTTGCCATCGGGCTTGGGGTAGACGATGGGCTTGCACTCGGCAGCGGGCTTCAGGTACGCGTGGTCGGGCTTGTCGCGGTGCAGCGTCCAGGGGATGTGGCCGCGCAGCACGAACTGCTCGAAACCGTTCATCAGCGTGGCCGTCGTCAGGCCGTACTTGAACCAGTTCTTGAAGTTGCGGTCCTTGTTCAGCTCGGTGTGCAGCCAGCTCTTTTCGAAGGCTTCGGGGTAGGCGGTCAGCTCGTCGTGCTGGCGGCCTGCCACCACGGCGTCGTAGGCGGCTTCGGCGGCCAGCATGCCGGTCTTGATGGCGGCGTGGCTGCCCTTGATGCGACCGACGTTCAGGTAGCCCGCATTGCAGCCCACCAGGGCGCCGCCTGGGAACACGGTCTTGGGCAGGGCGTTGATGCCGCTGGCGTTGATGGCACGTGCGCCGTAGGACAAGCGCTTGGCCGTGATCTCGCCCTTCTCGTTTTCGAAGTAGTAGCGGACGTTGGGGTGCGTCTTCCAGCGCTGGAACTCCTCGAACGGGCTCAGGTAGGGGTTGGCATAACCCAGCCCCGTGACGAAGCCCAGTGCCACCTTGTTGCCCTCCAGGTGGTACAGGAAGGCGCCGCCGTAGGTGTCGTTCTCCATGGGCCAGCCGGCGGTGTGCATCACAAAGCCGGGCTGGTGCTTCTTGGGGTCGATCTCCCACAGTTCCTTCACGCCAATACCGAAGCTCTGCGGGTCGCGGTCCTTGTCGAGGTGGAACTTGGCAATCAGCTGCTTGCCCAGGTGGCCGCGTGCGCCTTCGGCAAAAACGGTGTACTTGCCCAGCAGTTCCATGCCGAGTTGGAAGTTCTCGGTGGGCTCGCCATCCTTGCCAACGCCCATGTTGCCGGTGGCCACGCCCTTGACGGAGCCGTTGTCGTTGTAGAGCACTTCAGCCGCAGTGAAGCCGGGGAAGATCTCCACGCCCAGGGCTTCGGCCTGTTCGCCCAGCCATTTGGTCAGGTTGCCCAGGCTGATGATGTAGTTGCCGTGGTTGTGGGCAAACGGCGGCAGGAACATGTTGGGCACGCGAAAGCCCGACTTTTCGCTCAGGAAAATGTAAGCGTCGTCGGTGACGGGCTGGTTCAGGGGCGCGCCGCGCTTTTTCCAGTCGGGGATCAGCTCGGTGAGGGCCTTGGGGTCCATGATGGCACCCGACAGGATGTGCGCACCGGGTTCAGAGCCTTTTTCGAGCACCACCACCGAGACGTCCTGACCTTTTTCGGCCGCCAGTTGCTTCAGGCGGATCGCAGTGGCAAGGCCGCCAGGGCCGCCGCCAACGACCACCACGTCGTATTCCATGGATTCGCGGGGGCCGTATTGGGCGAGGATTTCTTCGTTGGTCATGGGCTTCTCGTCGGGCGTTTGATAATGGATTATTTTCTACAGAGCGCCGACCGCGCCCTGTCTGTCTGGCGACTGATTGTATTCACGGAATATAGACAATCGAACGACCGTTCTATTTTGATCAGTAGGGAGACTCTAAATGGCATACAGCATCGACTTGTCCGGCCGCGTGGCCTTCATCACGGGCGCCTCCAGCGGCCTGGGCGCGCAGTTTGCCCGCACCCTGGCCAGCGCTGGCGCAGGCGTCGTGCTGGCCAGCCGCCGGGTGGAAAAACTCAAGGAGCTGCGCGCGCGCATCGAAGGCGAGGGCGGTGACGCCCATGTGATCGAGCTGGACGTGACCGACCACGACTCCATCAAGTCCGCCGTGGCCCATGCCGAGACCGAAATGGGCTCCATCGACATCCTGGTGAACAACTCGGGCGTGAGCACCACCCAGCGCATCCAGGACGTGACGCCCGAGGACTATGACTTCATCTTCGATACCAACGTGAAGGGCGCCTTCTTTGTGGCGCAAGAGGTGGGCAAGCGCATGCTGGCCCGCTCCCGCGGTGCAGCGCCGGGCAGCTTCACCGGCGGTCGCATCATCAATATCGCGTCGATGGCGGGCCTCAAGGTGCTGCCGCAGATCGGCGCCTATTGCATGAGCAAGGCCGCCGTGGTGCAGATGACCCGGGCGATGGCACTGGAGTGGGGCCGGTTCGGCATCAACGTGAACGCCATTTGCCCCGGCTACATCGACACGGAAATCAACCACCACCACTGGCAGACCGAGCAGGGCAAAAAGCTCATGGACATGCTGCCGCGCAAGCGCGTGGGCCAGCCGCAGGACCTGGATGCGCTGCTGGTGATGCTGGCCAGCGACCAGAGCCATTTTGTGAATGGCGCGGTGATCGCAGCCGACGACGGCTTCGCGGTCTGATCCCTGGGGCACGAGCGGGTATGAAGATCGAAATCCCTGAGGTCAAGAAGCTGGTCTTTGAGATGCGGTTCCCGGTGCGCTGGGGCGACATGGATGCGATGGGCCATGTCAACAACACCGTGTACTTCCGGTACCTGGAAACCGCGCGCATTGAGTGGATGGTGTCGGTGGGCTGCAACCCCGACCCGCGCGGACAGGGGCCCGTCATCGTCAATGCGTTCTGCAATTTCTACAAGCAGCTCGAATACCCGGCCGACGTGTTGCTCAAGCTCTACGTGAGCGACCCGGGCCGCACCACGTTCGAGACCTGGGGCACGATGGAGCGCGTGGACCAGCCGGGCGTGATATGCGCAGCGGGCGGAGCTACGACGATCTGGGTGGACTTTCCGCAGCAGAAGGCGGCGCCGCTGCCCGACTGGATGCGGACGCTGGTGACGGCCAGCTGACCGTCCGTCCCGTCACTTGAGCCCTGTGGCGGGGGCTGGTGGCTCATTTTTTGGGCTATTCGGCCGGTAGCGCATGTGATACATGCCTTGATTGCTATTAAAAAGATAGTATTTGGGCGATTTGCACCAGTGGTTTGACGGCACGGTGGAAGGCAAGCCTCTGCCCGCACCCAGCACCCGTGCCACTTCTTCCATCTGCTGGTGGCCCTGCGGTAGCCCGTGAATACGGCCCCACCGGCGCCGAGGCGCGGAGCACTGTGCCCATACCGCCGACCCCATACCGCGCCTTCTCATTCAACCTCCGGTTCTTTTTGTTACCTGTTAGGATGACTTCGGCAACGATAGAAGAAAACGAATAGAGCCGGGGAGGGGATTTCCAACCGCACCGACGTGCTGCTTAGTGCTTTCTGAATGAATTCAACCATCCCAGCAAGCGCGGCTGCCAGCAGCATCAACAAGGTGACCAATCTGGTCATCGCGTCGGTTCTCTTCATGTTTGGCCTGTACGCCTTTGACGAATGGGGGCAGGTCAGGGACCGTGAAGAGGAGCACATGCAGTCCAACCTGGTGCTGCTCACGCGGACGCTGGACACCTTCTTTCTTTCCAAGCGCGCGGGCATGCTCAGCCTGGCTGAGACCATTGCGATCTCACCCGGGGGGATCGACAACCTGGCCCAGGTGCAGCAGTTGTTGGTGGATTACCTCAAATACCGCCCCGAAGTCAGCCAGACCTACGTGAGCGACATGAACGGCCAATTGCTGGCCTCGTCGCACACGCCCAGCCTGCAGGGCCTCCCCAGTCTGGCTGCTCAACCCAGCTTTCAGGACTTTGCGCGCGATGCCCGGGACCTGCGCGATATCTACCTGGGGCGGCCGCAGCGCGATGCGCTGGACAAGGACTGGGTTTTCACCCTGCGCTATGTGCTGCGGGATCAAAATGGCCAGGCGCAGGCCGTGTTGACCGATGTATTCCCTGTGGATTTTCTGGAGTCGCTCTGGAAAGACGCGCCGCTGGTGCAGCAGCTCACCGTGGGCGTGCTGCGTGACGATGGCTATCTGATGACCCGGTTTCCGGTGCCCGCCGCAGTCACCAAGGACGAGGTATACGGCACGCGCCGTGCCGGGGCGTTGATCCGGTATCTCACGCAACAACAGTTTCCGGTGCAAGGGCGGGTGGAAGGGCCCAACGCGCTGCTCAACGGCCAGAACTTCGTGAACCTGTTTCACCGGCTCGACAAGCTTCCGGTGACGGTGTTTGTGGGCCAGTCCGAGCGCCGGTTCTGGCAGGTATGGGCCCGCAGCATCGACACTCCACTGGCGCTGACGGCCCTGCTGCTGACGTTCATCAAGTTTGTGTCGCTGCGCCTGGCGCGCCGCGAGAGCGAAAGTGCGCAGCAAAGGCTGGTGGTGGAACAAGTGCTGCGCGACAGTGAAACCGAGCAGCGGTCGCTCATCGACAACCTGATGACGGGCCTGGTGATCCACGATGCGACGGGTGCGGTGGTGCGGTGCAACGCCGAGGCCAGCAACCTCCTGGGGCTGAGCTTTGAGCAGATGACCGGCAAGCAGCTGATTGACCCGGCCTGGTCCTTCCTGAACGAGGAAGGCCAGACCATGCCGGTGTCTGACTACCCCGCCTCGCGCGTGGTTGCCACCCGCGAACCAGTCAACGGCATCGTGGTGGGCATTGTTCGCTCCAAAGACGCCGACATCTGCTGGGTGCTGTGCCGTGCCGACCCCTGGTTCACGCCGGTGGGAGCGCTCGACAAGATCGTGGTCACCTTTGTCGATATCACCATGCGGCGCAAGCTGACGTCGCAGCTGCAGGACCGCGAACTCAAGTTCCAGGCGCTGTTTGACAACAGCATGGACGCCGTGTTGCTGACCTCACCCGACGGCACCGTGCTGGCCGTGAACCAGGCGGCTTGCCGACTGTTTGACCTGAGCGAGGCACAAATCATCGCCCGGGGGCGCACGGGGCTGGCCGACCCTGCCGACCCCCGGTTGCAGGAGCTGCTGGTACAGCGCCAGCAGAGGGGGCAGGCGGCCGGCCTGCTGACCATGGTCCGGGGCGATGGCAGCCACTTCACCGCCGAGATCAGCTCCAGCATCTATGGGGACAGTGAAGGGCGCCAATACAGCAGCATGATCGTTCGCGACATCACGGAGCGCCTGCGCAGCCAGGCCGAGCTGGAGGCTGCCAATGCGCAGATGCGCCGCATCAACGAGCAGCTGGCCGAGGTGGCGCACTTTGACATGCTGACGCACCTGCCCAACCGCGTTCTGCTCGCCGACCGGCTTCAGCAGGCCATGGCGCACTGTGTGCGTCGCAACAAGTCGCTGGCGGTGGCGTTTCTGGATCTGGATGGCTTCAAGGACATCAACGACCGGTATGGCCATGCGGCGGGCGACGAGTTTCTGGTGGCGATTGCCAAGCGTCTGCGGTCTGCGCTGCGCGATGGCGACACGCTGGCGCGCATTGGTGGGGACGAGTTTGTGGCCGTCATGACCGACCTGACAGCCGAGCAGGACTGCGAGCCCCTGCTGTTGCGGCTGTTGCAGGTAGCGGCCGAGCCGTTGCTGGTAAGCGGGCAATCCCTGCAGGTGTCTGCCAGCATTGGCGTCACCATCTACCCGCAGGATGGTTCCAGTTCGGAGCAGCTCATCCGCCATGCCGACCAGGCCATGTACCTGGCCAAGCAGGCGGGCAAGAATCGGTTCCACCTGTTTGATGTGGCCAGCGATGCAGCCATCCGGATCAAGCGCGAAAGCCTGGAGCAGATTGCCACCGCCATCGCGCAGCGGGAGCTGGTGCTGTACTACCAGCCCCAGGTCAACATGCAGACGGGTGAGGTGGTGGGGATGGAGGCGCTGGTCCGCTGGTTGCATCCGCAGCGGGGCCTGCTGGCCCCGAGCCAGTTCCTGCCGGTGATTGAAGACCACGACATGGCGATTGCGATTGGCGAGCGGGTGCTGGACATGGCCCTGTCGCAAATGGCGCAGTGGCTGGCGGTGGGGCTGCGCATGCCGGTCAGCGTCAACGTGTTCTCCAAGCAGCTCCAGCAAGAGGACTTTGTGCACAAGCTGCGCCTGGCACTGGCCGTGCATCCCTCGGTGCCTTCGTCGGCGCTGGAGCTGGAGATTGTGGAGACCAGCGCGTTGCAGGACATGGCCCAGGTGTCTGGCCTGATGCACGCATGCGCCGAACTGGGCGTGCGGTTTGCTCTGGACGATTTTGGGACCGGTTATTCGTCGCTGACCTACCTGAAAAAGCTGCCTGCAGAGCTGCTCAAGATCGACCAGAGCTTTGTGCGCGACATGCTCGAAGACCGCGACGACCTGGCCATTGTGCAGGGTGTGGTGGGCCTGTCCAAAGCGTTCAACCGCAAGGTGATTGCCGAAGGTGTGGAGACCGTGGACCACGGCCGCACGCTGCTGGCCATGGGCTGTGTGCTGGGCCAGGGCTATGGCATTGCGCGGCCCATGCCCGCGCAGCAGGTACCGGGCTGGCTGGACCAGTGGCGGGCGCAGCAGCCCTGGGTGCGCGAGACCGATGCAGACTTGCCGGACTGAGGTCCTGAGGTCCTGAGGTCCTGAGGAGCATCGCGCGGGTATCGGTCCGTTGAGTCGCAGTGGGACGACCTTTATCGTGGGGGCAGGGCAACACATTGCGCCAGAGGCATGCCCTGTGCCTCTGAGGCGCCCAGCAGCAAAAGGCGCTGCAGCTCTGGCAAATACCGGATGGCTGTCTGCGGTGCGCTGTAGCCGTTGCTGTTGTTCAGGCGTTCTTGCAGGCGCAGCACAAGACGGCTGGGCAGGTGTTCGATGCTGAGGGTGCGCACGCCCGTGTAGAAGGTGGTGTCTATGGTGCCTTCGGTGCCGAAAAAGCCGCCACCCACGCGCGCCGCGCGGCGCCGGCCCTCGAAGGTCGTGGTGATGCGCAGTTTGTCGTCACGGCTGGTACAGCTCCCCTCGAAGGCCGCAGCGCACTCCATGGGCAGCGGATTCTGTTGCACCAGCACTGCCTGCACGGATGGGGTGTGCAGCAGTGCGGGGGGCACGGGCTCCAGGCGTACGCAATCGGCGGTGGGTACGACCTGCCACGCCGTAGCGCCCGGCGAGTCAGGGATTTGCAGGCGCGAGCCTGCAACACCCGCACCGAGGTAGTAAGTGGGCGCCGCCCCCGTGCTGGACTCTTCGCGGAAGAGCGAGGCGGACCGCAACGGCGACAGCGCGCCAGCGGGCACGGTCACAGTCAAAGGGTGAAGGGGCAGCGTGCCCTCCGGTGGCCCAAACCCTGCGGCCTGTACCGCAGGGGCGGCCAGCACCCAAAGCCAGATCGTTCGTGCGGAGCGCATGGTTTGGATCAGGCCGCAGGCTTGGCCTTGGGCACACGGCCCATCAGATAGAACTCTGGGTTGGGCTGCATGCCCGCAAAGCTGGCCATGCGGTTGGACAGGCCAAAGAATGCCGTGATGGCGGCGATGTCCCAGATGTCCTCGTCATCGAAACCATGGGGGTGCAGGGCCTCGAAATCCGTGTCGTCGATCTCGTGGGCGTTCTGGCACACCTTCATGGCGAAGTCGAGCATGGCCCGCTCCCGGGGGCTGATGTCCGCCTTGCGGTAGTTCACCGCCACCTGGTCGGCGATGAGCGGCTTCTTTTCGTAGATGCGCAGGATCGCGCCATGCGCCACCACGCAATACAGGCACTGATTGGCCGCGCTGGTGGTGGTGACAATCATCTCGCGCTCGCCCTTGGTCAGGCTGCCTTCTTCCTTGAGCATGAGCGCGTCGTGGTACGCAAAGAATGCACGCCATTCCGCTGGTCGGCGGGCAAACGCGAGGAATACGTTGGGGATGAATCCCGCCTTCTCCTGCACTTCAAGAATCCGCGCGCGGATGTCCTCGGGCAGGGTGTTCAGGTCAGGGAAGGGGTAGCGGCTCACGGCAGTCTCCTCGGTTTTTGTGTGGGGTGGATAACGGATGCAAGTATCAGGGATGCCATTGCGTCGCCCGCACGGGGGCATGGGCCGGCGCGGCCGAACTCCCTGCCAGTGCGTAGGACAACTGTGTCGCTGCAGCGACCACGGTGTGTGCCAGCGCTTCGAGCTTTTCGGCGGGCAAACGCGAGGCCGGGCCTGAGATGCACACCGAGCCCATGAGCCGCCAGTGCATGCCAAACACCGGCGCCGACACGGTGGCCACGCCCTGTTCCCGTTCACCAATGGACCAGTGGTAGCCCTTCTTGCGGATCTCTTCATAGGCTTTGCCCGGCTCGCCTGAAAACGCCAGGATCACGCGGCCCGGTGAGCCCTTGTCCAGTGGCAGACCTTCGCCCATGCGGGCGTGGTGGCGCAGCGCCTGCGGGCCTTCCACGCGCACAAGGCAGGTGCGCACATTGCCTTCACGCACGTAAAACGCAGCGCTTTCGCCGGTGGCAAGGGTCAGTTCACGCAGTGCGGGCTCCAGCACGTTCTGCACGTCAAAGCCTGCCTGGTAGCGCGCACCCAGCCAGCCTGCTGCCGGACCCAGGCGCCAGTCGCCATCTTCGCGCTGCACCATGAACCCGGATTGCGCCAGCGTGCGGGCCAGGCGCAGCACGGTGGTCTTGTGAAGGCTGCAGCGGCGGCTCAGCTCTGCCAGAGACAGGCTGGATTCGCCCAGTGCAAAGGCCTCCAGCACCTGCAGTGCACGTGTCACAGCGATCACGCCGCCGCTGTCCTTGGCCGTCGCGTTGGCTTGCGCATCTGCGCTCTCATCGGCCACCGGGGTGGTGGCGACCGGTGTGGTGGCCTTGCGCGAGGCAGGGCGCACAGGCGAGGAGGGTGGGTTGCTCATGGCGCAATTCGTTTCATTGTGTGCAACTGCATTGTATGGGTTGAAACGCGTGCGTACATTCGCACACCACGGCGCCAGGCCCGAACAGGCCCATGCAGACCGGCGTGACGAACCACCATAACGGAGACAAATCCATGACCGCTTTTTCATCGCTTTCACGTTCCTTGAGTGCGCGCCTGTGCGCCGCTTTCCTGGGCCTTGCGGCCGTGGCCGTGCCCCACGGCGCTGTGCAGGCTCAGACGGCTTACCCCGCCAAGGCCATCCGCCTGATTGTTCCGTTCCCCCCCGGCGGTGGCACCGACATGATCGCCCGCGCCGTGGCGCAGAAGATGGCCGACCAGAACAAGTGGAGCGTGATCGTGGACAACCGCCCCGGCGCCGGTGGCAACCTGGGGGTGGATGCTGTGGCCAAGGCCGACCCGGACGGCTACACGCTGGTGATGGGGCAGACCAGCAACCTCGCCATTAACCCCACGCTGTACAAGAAGCTGCCCTACGACCCGCTCAAGGACCTGGCGCCGGTGGCGCTGGTGTCGTCCTCGCCCATCGTGATGGCGGTGCCGGTCAACTCGCGTTTCAAGACCTTTGCCGACGTGGTGGCTGCCTCCAAGGGCAAGCCTGATGCCCTGACGCTGGGCTATTCGGGCAACGGCACCGTGGCCCATCTGGCCGGGGAGCTGGCCGAGAACGCTGCCGGCATTCAGCTGCGCCATATTCCCTACAAGGGCGCGGCCCAGGCCATGACGGACCTGATGGGCGGGCAGATTGATCTGTACATGTCGTCCGTACCCACGCTGCTGGGCCATGTGCGCAATGGCAAGCTCAAGGTCATTGCCATCACCTCGGCCCAGCGCTCCGCGCAACTGCCCGATGTGCCCACGCTGGCGGAGTCCGGGTTCAAGGGCTTTGAGGCCGTGACCTGGTTCGGTGTGCTGGCCCCAGCCGGTACGCCGGCGGCCATCGTGGCGCAGCTCAACAAGGCCATCAACCAGGCCCTCAAGCAACCGGACGTGGCGGACAAGCTGCGCTCCGAAGGCGGCGACATCCTCGGGGGCACGTCCGAGCAGTTTGCGGCACTGCTGCGCACCGAAGTGCCCCGCTGGTCCAAGATCGTGAAGGACTCTGGCGCCAGCCTGGACTGATCGAGCCGCCACGTTCATCCCCCGCTGACTGCCCGTCGCCATGACCCGCGATCGCCTTGTCACGCCCGTACCGTTCTCGCTGGGAACGACGGCGCCCCGTACCGCACTGCCTGCGGCGGCGTGCGACTGCCACGTGCATGTGTACGACCAGCGCTTTCCTGCTGCGCCCGGCGCCAGGCTGTTGCCGCCCGATGCGTTGGCCAGCGACTACCGCGCGCTGCAGCGGCGCCTGGGCACCGAGCGCACCGTGCTGGTCACGCCATCCACCTACGGTTCGGACAACCGCTGCATGCTGCAGGGCCTGGCCGCGTTGGGTACGCAGGCCCGGGGCGTGGCCGTGATCGATGGCAGCGAGAGCGATGCCCAGCTGCAGGCCCTGCACGACGCGGGCGTGCGCGGCGTGCGGCTGAACCTGTCGCTGGGCGTCACCGGTTCTGTGGATGCCATCCTGCCGCTGGCCCGGCGCATTGCCCCCTGGGGCTGGCACCTGCAGCTGCTGATGGCGCCCGATGTGCTGGCTAGCTTGGGCGATGTATTGCGCAGTGTGTCCGTGCCCTTGGTGTTTGACCACCTGGGGCGCATCGCACCCGAGCAAGCCGGGAAGCACCCAGCCCACGCACTGCTGCTGCAGCTGATGGGCGAGGGCAGGGCCTGGGTCAAGCTCTCGGGCGGCTACATCGTCAGTGCCACCCATGCGGTGGACGACCCGGCGCTCGATGCACTGGCCGTCAGCTACCTGCGTGCCGCACCAGAGCGCGTGCTGTGGGGCAGCGACTGGCCCCACGCCACCGCCAGCGCTGGCCTGCACCCCGTGCCGGACGACGCATTGCAAATCGACACCCTGGCGCGCTGGTGCGATCAGGCCGGTGCGGATGCCCTGCGCCGCGTGCTGGTCACCAACCCTGCCGCGCTTTACGGCTTCCCGCCGGTCTCGACTTCTTCATCCCCCACCCCTGTCTGAGGGCCTTGCACCATGACCTCTTTGGTATCTCCCCTTTCCACGCACGGCGCGCAGCGCCGCCACCTGTTGACCACCCTGGCCCTTGCGGGCGCTGGTGTGGGGACGGGGCTGCCCGCCTGGGCGCAAAACGATTGGCCTGCGGGCAAGCTCATCACCTGGGTGGTGCCTTACCCCGCCGGTGGCAGCACCGATGTGCTGGGCCGCAACATTGCCCTCAAGCTGGGCGCGGCCCTGTCCACCAACGTCATCGTGGACAACAAGGCCGGGGCCACGGGCACCATTGGCGCGGCCTACGTGGCCAAGGCCGCGCCGGACGGGCTCACGCTGCTGGGCACCTCCATCGGCCCGCAGGCTATTGCACCACACCTGATGGCCAAGCTGCCCTACGACCACATCACGGCGTTCGAGCCCGTGATCACCGTGGGCACCATTCCGCACATCCTGGTGGTGGGCGCCAACCAGCCGTTCAAGACGGTGGCCGACCTGCTGGCCGCCGCCAAGGCCCAGCCCGGCAAGCTGGCGTTTGCCTCGGGCGGCAACGGCACCATTTTGCAAATGCAGGGCGAGCTACTGCAGCAGCAAACCGGCGCGCGCTTCATCCATGTGCCCTACAAGGGCGACACCCCCGCGCTGCAAGACACTTTGGCCGAGCAGGTGCAGTTCATGTTTGCCCCCGCAGCCGCCGCGCTGCCGCATGTGCAATCGGGCAAGTTGCGCGCCCTGGCCGTCACGTCTGCCCAGCGCCTCAAGGCCCTGCCTGCCGTGCCCACCATGGGCGAGGCGGGGCTCAAAGACTTTGTGGTGGAGCAGTGGCAGGCCGTGTTTGCGCCCGCCAAGACGCCCGCCGCCGTCGTGCAGCGCCTGAACCGCGAGATTGCCGCCACGCTGAAAGACCCCGCCCTCATTGCCCTGGCCGACAAGCTGGGCGTGACGCTGGTGGGCGGCACGCCCCAGCAGCTGGGCGACCTGCAGAAGGCCGACTCTGCCAAGTGGGCCAAGGTCATCAAAGAAGGCGGCATCAAAGCCGACTGACCACCGCAGTTCTCTTACTTCCTTTCTTCATTCCATCGTTCAACCGGACCATCCCATGAGCCAACTCCCTGAAATCATCCGCACCATTGACCGCGTGAGCGGCGACGTTGTTGCCCTGGCCGCTACCTACCAAGCCGCCATCCTGGCCGACGTGGCAGGCCGCCGCGGCACCATGCATGGCCGCGTGGCGCCCGTGCACCAGTCCATGAAGGTGGCAGGCCCTGCCTTCACCGTGGAAGTGCGCCCCGGCGACAACCTCATGATCCACGCCGCCATCGCCCTGGCCCAGCCGGGTGACGTGCTGGTGATTGATGGCAAGGGCGACCAGACGGCGGCGCTGATGGGCACGCTGATGCTCAGCGCCTGCAAGAAGCGCGGCCTGGCGGGTGTGATCGTGGACGCCGCCATCCGCGACAAGCTGGAAATTCTGGAGCTGGACTTCCCCGTGTTCAGCGCGGGCTTCAACCCAGCAGGGCCCACCAAGTACGTGCCCGGCCGCATCAACCACCCCATCAGCGCCGGTGGCGCGGTGGTGAACCCGGGTGACCTGGTGGTGGGCGACGCCGATGGCGTGGTCGTCATCGAGCGCGAAAAAGCCCCCGCCATGCTGGCCCTGGCCGACAAGAAGGTGGCCGACGAAGCCGCCCGCATCGAAGCCATCGCCCGTGGCGACACCGCATCGAAATGGCTGCCCGCCGCCCTGCGCGCCGCAGGCGTTTTGAAGGAAGGGGAATCGCTGTGAGCAACGCTACCCAACCCGTCATCATCGTGACCGGCGCCGACCTGGCGCAACAAGCCCTCGACCTGCTCACAGGCTACGAGATCGTCTACGCAGGCAAGACGCCGACGGAAGACGACATGGTGGCCCTGTGCGGTGCGCACAACCCCGTGGCCATCATCGTGCGCTACGGCAAGGTGGGCGCTTCGGTGATGGACGCGGCCCCCGCGCTCAAGGTCATCTCCAAGCACGGCAGCGGTACCGACACCATCGACAAGGTGGCCGCCAAGGCCCGTGGCATTGAGGTGGTGGCCGCCGTGGGCGCCAACGCCGCCGCCGTGGCCGAGCAGGCCCTGGCTCTGCTGATGGCCTGCGCCAAATCGGTGGTGCAACTCGATGCGCGCATGCACGCTGGCCACTGGGACAAGGCCACGCACAAGAGCCTGGAACTGGGTGGCCGCACGGTGGGCCTGGTGGGCCTGGGTGCCATCGGCCTGCGTTTTGCCAAGATGGCCGACGCCCTGGGCATGCGCGTGATCGGCTTCGATCCGTTTGCCAAGAACCTGCCCGCCTATGTGCAGGCGGTGGACCTGGAGACGATCTGGCGCGAATCCGATGCCGTGTCTTTGCACTGCCCGCTGACCGACGAAAACCGCAACCTGCTGAACGCCGCCACGCTGGCGCAATGCAAGCGCGGCGTGATCGTGGTGAACACGGCACGTGGTGGCCTGATCGACGAGGCTGCGCTGCTGGCCGCCGTGCGCTCGGGCCAGGTGATGGCGGCGGGGCTCGACAGCTTTGCGGTGGAGCCGATGACGGCGGGCCACCCCTTCCAGGGCGAGAAGCACTTCATCCTCAGCCCCCACATCGGTGGTGTGACGAGCGATGCCTACGTGAACATGGGCGTGGGCGCCGCCCAGAACCTGCTGGCCGTGCTGGCACGTGCACCGCATGCAGTAGCCGTCGCCTGAGCGCCGGCCTGCCCCAAGAACATGGCCGGGCAGGGTGCCCGGCCGCACAGGAGACAACAGACCATGGCACGCAATTTCAAGAAAAATAGGCCTCTTGCGCTAGTCAATCATGCGCTGGCAGCTATTGTTTTAGTAGCGTCTGGCGCCGCCTGCGCGCAAACGGGCGCAGCAGCCTATCCGACCAAGCCCGTGAAGCTGGTGGTGGGCTTTGCCGCCGGTGGCCCCACCGACGTGGTGGCGCGTGCGTTTGCCGACCACGCCAGCAAGGCGCTGGGCCAGCCCTTCATCATCGACAACAAGCCCGGCGCGGGCACCATCATTGCCGCCCAGGCCGTGGCCAGCGCCCCGGCCGATGGATACACGCTGCTGTTCGGTGCCACCAACCACACCATGATTCCGGCGCTGTACCAGGGCCGCGTCAAGTTTGATGCGGTGAAGTCCTTTCGCCCCCTGTGCACGGTGGCGGGCAGCCCCACGGTGCTGGTGGTTGCGTCCGGCCTGCCGGTGAAGACGCTTGCCGACTACCAGGCCAAGGCCCGCGCCGAGCCCGGCCGCGTGACGGCAGGCACGGCCGGGGTGGGCAGCTCAGGCCACTTCGCCACCGAGATGTTTGCCCGTGCCCAGGGCCTGCAGCTCAACCACGTGCCCTACAAGGGCGCCGCGCCCGTGGTGACGGACCTGATGGGCGGGCAACTCGACAGCTCCTTCGCCACCCTGGGCTCGGTGCTGCCGCAGATCAAGAGCGGCAAGCTGCGCGCGCTGGCGGTGGGCGCGCCCCAGCGCTCGGCCCTGGTGCCCGAGGTGCCCACGTTTGCCCAAGCGGGTGGTGGTAACTACGCTGCCGACGTGTGGTACGGCGTGCTGGCCCCTGTGGGCTTGCCCGAGCCCATCGCCCAGGCGCTGGAGCGCACGGCCGCCGACTTTGCCAAGAGCGAATCGGCCGCCGAAAAGCTGCGCGGCCTGGGGATGGATGCCGAATCGGTGTGTGGCAATGCCTTTGCGACCCGTGTGGCCCGCGAAGCTGCGACGTATAGCCAGATTGCCAAGGCGCTCGATCTCAAAGCAGATTGACTCGGACAACCCCCTGAGGCGCGTTGCGCCTTCCCCCTTCTCTCGCTTTGCGAAGCAAAGCGGGAAGGGGGACGCAGCCGGTGCTGCGGGGCGGCCCTAGCACGGCTGCCCGCGCATGCACCGTGCGACGTGAAACACCGCTACCGCCTTCCTTCTCTTGTTGATTAATGCTACCCAAGGAGACCCCCATGTTCCGCTTCCTCAAACCCCTGATCGCCGCCTGCGCCCTGGCCGCAGGTGTGGCCCACGCCGCCTTCCCCGAGCGGCCCATCACCATCGTCGTGCCCTACGCCCCCGGTGGCGCGGCCGATGCCGTGGCCCGTGTGGTGGCCACCCGCCTGGGCGCCAAGCTCGGCGGCAGCGTGATCGTGGACAACAAGGCCGGTGCCAGCGGCACCATTGGCGCCAGCTTTGTGGCCAAGGCCCCGGCAGACGGCTACACCATGCTGTACGACGCCACGCCGTACTCCATCAACCCGCATCTTTTCCCCAAGATGCCGTATGCCGCCAACGCACTGCAGCCGCTGTCGCTGGTGCTGCTGGCGCCCAACGTGCTCATCGTGAAGGCCGATGCACCCTACAAAAACGTGGGCGAGCTGATTGCCAAGGCCAAGGCCCAGCCAGGCAAGATCAACTTTGCCTCAGGCGGCAGCGGCACGGTGCAGCGCCTGGCGGCGGAGCTGATGGCCCAGAAGCTGGGCCTTGACATGGTGCATGTGCCCTACAAGAGCGGCGGCCCTGCCATCACCGACGTGATGGCCGGCCAGGTGGACTTCATGTTCGGCACCGTGGCCGCCACTTACCCGCATGTGGCGGGCGGCAAGCTGCGTGCGCTGGCCGTGTCGGCGCCTGAGCGTTCCAAGCGCCTGCCCGATGTGCCCACGGTGGCCGAGGCGGCCATCCCCGGCTATGAGGCCTATGAGTGGAACGGCGTGTTCCTGCCTGCGGGCGTGCCAGCCGAGGTGGCCACCAAACTGCAGCAGGCCCTGCAAGAGGTGCTGAAAGAAGACGAAGTGAAGCAGCGCCTCGCCGACCTGGGCGCCCAGCCCATCGGTTCGACGCCCGCAGACTTTGCCGCCTTCCTGAAGAAGGAAGACGCGAAGTGGGGCGAGGTCGTGAAGAAGGGCAATATCAAACTCGACTGACCCATGCCTTTGCCAGCGCTGACCACGCCCGCGCCGCATTCCGTGGGCCTGAACCGCCCGCAGCGCCAGCTGCCGCCCGGTGCGTGCGACAGCCACATGCACATCTTTGACCCGCGCTTTGCGCCGTCAGCCCATTGGCCGCGCACTCCGCCAGTGGCGCCCGTGGCGGTGTACCGGCAACTGCAGGCGCTCCTGGGCACCACGCGCACGGTGGTGGTCACGCCATCGACTTACGGCACCGACAACGCCTGCACGCTGGATGCGCTGGACCAGTTGGGCGACGCCGCACGCGGTGTGGCCGTGGTGGGCGACGGCTTGGGTGCCGACGAACTGGCCCATCTGGCCGCACGTCGCGTGCGCGGGCTGCGGGTCAATTTCGTCTCGCCCCAATCGTGGGGCACCACCACGCCCGCCATGCTGGCCACGCTGGCGCGCAAGGTGGCCGAGCACCCGGCGTGCGCGGGCTGGCACATCCAGATCTTTGCGCAGCCGGAGCAGCTCATCGCCCTAGCGCCGCAGTTGCACACCCTGCCTGTGCCCGTGGTCATCGACCACCTGGGCCGCATCGATCCCGCCGAAGGCCCGGCCGCCGAGGCCTACGGCGTGGTGCGCGGCCTGCTCGATGGTGGCAACACCTGGGTCAAGCTCTCGGGCGCCTACATGCGCTCGACCGTGCATGGCCCCAGCTACGCCGACACCCTGCCGCTGGGCCAGGCCCTGGTGCAGGCCGCGCCCGAGCGCCTCGTGTGGGGCAGCGACTGGCCACACACCACGGAGGCGGCTGGCACTGTGAACGATGCCGACTTGATGGATCTGCTGCAGGCCTGGGCTGGCAGCGACGCGGCCATGGACCGCATCCTGGTCGACAACCCGGCACGGCTGTATGGTTTCGATGCCGTTCCCGCCGCCTGAACGAATTGGAAAGACCCCACCATGTTTTTGCTTCAAGCCCCTGAAGTCCGAGACCTCGATGTCTTCACCGCCATGCCCGAGCCCTTTCGTCGCCGCGAGCGCAGCGACTGGGCCGACGCCAACCGGGGCGGCACCATCACCGATTCGTTTCTGGAGGGCCCGGTGTTCGACGACGCAGGCAACCTATACGTCAGCGACATCCCCTGGGGCCGGGTCTTTCGCATCAACCCGCAGGGCGACTGGGCGCTGGTGGCCGAGTACGACGGCGAGCCCAACGGTCTCAAGTTCTTGAAGCCCGGCATGCTGCTCATCACCGATTACAAGAACGGCCTGATGCAGCTCGACGTGACCACGGGTGCCGTCACACCGTACCTTCAGCGCCGCAACAGCGAGCGCTTCAAGGGCGTGAACGACCTGATCTTTGACGCCGAAGGCAACCTCTACTTCACCGACCAGGGTCAAAGCGGCCTGCACGACCCGAGTGGTCGCCTGTACCGCCTGCGGCCCAATGGCCAGCTCGACTTGCTGCTGCACAACGTGCCCAGCCCCAACGGCGTGGCCTTGTCGCCCGACGGCCGCGTGCTGTATCTGGCCGTGACGCGCGGCAACTGTGTGTGGCGCGTGCCGCTGCTGCCCGATGGCAGCGTGGCCAAGGTCAGCCAATTCTTCACCTCGTATGGCCCCAGCGGCCCCGACGGCCTGGCTGTTGACGCTGAAGGCCACCTGCTGGTGGCCAACCCGGGCCTGGGCTATGTGTGGGTGCTCAACCACCGGGCCGAGCCCGTGCAGGTGCTGCGCGGCGCACCGGGCAGCTCCACCACCAACCTGGCGTTTGGCGGGGCAGGGCGTACCACGGTGTATGTCACCGACTCTACCCATGGGCGCATCCTGAGGGCTGACATGGGGGCACCTGGACTGCCGCTGGCGCACTTACGTTAAAGCGGCCTCCTGTTTGATGAATCCATGGGGCGCAGTGAAATCAATGGAGTGAAGGTGTTTTATTGAAATTGGCTATTGATGAGATTCAATCGATTCAATTTACCTGTCATGGTTTGCTTCCTACCATCTGTCCTGTCGATACGTTTTGCCGACGCGCTTTCACAGGAGATGACCCATGACGACAGAAGCCAAGTGCCCCTTTGACCACACCAAGGCCGCGCCCACGGCCCCCCGCAATGCCGACTGGTGGCCCAACCAGCTCAATCTCCGCCCCCT
Source organism: Acidovorax sp. 59 (assembly GCF_002754175.1). Classification (NCBI taxonomy): domain Bacteria; kingdom Pseudomonadati; phylum Pseudomonadota; class Betaproteobacteria; order Burkholderiales; family Comamonadaceae; genus Acidovorax; species Acidovorax sp. 59. The sequence continues at coordinate 1,781,674 of NZ_PEET01000001.1, forward strand.
GAACCAGAACTCGCCGCTCACCGACCCGATGGGTGACGGCTTCAACTACGCCGAGGAGTTCAAGAGTCTGGACCTGGCCGCCGTGAAGGCCGATTTGCGGGCCCTGATGACCGACTCGCAGGATTGGTGGCCTGCAGACTTTGGCCACTATGGGCCGCTGTTTGTGCGCATGGCGTGGCACAGCGCGGGCACCTATCGCCTGGCCGATGGCCGGGGTGGCGCAGGGGCAGGGCAGCAGCGTTTTGCACCCCTCAACAGCTGGCCCGACAACGCCAACCTGGACAAGGCGCGCCGCCTGCTGTGGCCCGTCAAGCAGAAATATGGCCGCAAGATCTCGTGGGCCGACCTGATGATCCTGACCGGCAATGTGGCACTCGAATCCATGGGCTTCAAGACCTTTGGCTTTGCCGGTGGCCGCCCTGACGTGTGGGAACCCGATGAAAACGTGTACTGGGGCGCTGAATCCACCTGGCTGGGCAGCGACAAGCGCTACAGCGGTGAGCGCGACCTGGCCAACCCGCTGGCTGCTGTGCAGATGGGCCTGATCTATGTGAACCCCGAAGGCCCGAACGGCAACCCCGACCCCATCGCCGCCGCGCGCGACATCCGCGACACCTTTGCGCGCATGGCGATGGATGACGAAGAGACCGTGGCATTGATTGCTGGCGGCCACACCTTTGGCAAGACCCACGGTGCTGGCGATGCCGCGCTGGTGGGCAAGGAGCCCGAAGGTGCAGGCATCGAGGACCAGGGCCTGGGCTGGAAGAGCGGCCATGGCTCTGGCAAAGGCGGTGACACCATCACCAGCGGCCTGGAAGTCACTTGGACCACCACGCCCACGCAGTGGAGCAACAACTTCTTCGAAAACCTGTTCGGCTACGAGTGGGAGCTGACCAAGAGCCCGGCAGGCGCCCACCAATGGACGGCCAAGGGGGCTGCAGCGACGATCCCGCACGCACACGACCCGTCGAAAAAGCTGGTGCCCACCATGCTCACCACCGACCTGTCGCTGCGCTTTGACCCGGTCTACGAAAAGATCTCGCGCCGCTTTTTGGCACACCCCGAGCAGTTTGCCGATGCATTTGCGCGTGCCTGGTTCAAGCTCACGCACCGTGACATGGGGCCGCGTGCCCGCTATCTGGGGCCGGAGGTGCCCGCCGAAGTGCTGGTGTGGCAAGACCCTGTGCCTGCCGTGGACCATGCGCTGGTGAACGCGCAGGACATCGCTGCGCTCAAGGCCAAGGCGTTGGCATCGGGCTTGTCGATTTCGGACCTGGTATCCACGGCCTGGGCCTCTGCCTCCACGTTCCGGGGCGGCGACAAGCGGGGCGGCGCCAACGGCGCGCGCATCCGTCTGGCTCCTCAGAAGGATTGGGAAGTGAACCAGCCTGTGCAACTGGCCAAGGTCCTGGGCCAGCTCGAAGCCATCCAGCGCGACTTCAATGCGGCGCAGACGGGCGGCAAGAAGATCTCGCTGGCGGACCTGATCGTGCTGGCCGGTGGCGCTGCCGTGGAGGCTGCCGCAAAGCAGGCAGGGCAGGACGTGACCGTTCCCTTCACGCCTGGCCGCACGGATGCCTCGCAAGAGCAGACCGATGTGCCGTCGTTCGAGGTGATGGAGCCTGTGGCCGATGGCTTTCGCAACTACGTGCGCCCTGGCCTGGAAGGCGCCGTGGCCGAGCTGCTGGTGGACCGCGCCAACCAGCTCACGCTGACGGCGCCCGAGATGACGGTGCTGGTGGGTGGACTGCGCGTGCTGGGTGCCAACGTGGGGCAGGCCACCCATGGTGTCTTCACGCAGCGCGTTGGTACCTTGAGCAATGACTTCTTCGTGAACCTGCTCGACATGCGCACCCAATGGCAGAAGTCGGCGGGTGCAGCGGGTGTGCTGGAAGGTGTGGACCGCAGCACAGGTGCCAGAAAATGGACCGGCACGGTGGCCGACCTGGTGTTTGGCTCCAACTCGGTGTTGCGTGCGCTGGCCGAGGTCTATGCCAGCAGCGATGCGCAGGCAGTGTTTGTGCAGGACTTCGTCAAGGCTTGGACCAAGGTGATGAACCTGGACCGGTTTGACCTGGCCGCAGGCGGTGCCAGCGCCTGACCATGAGGGTCTCTGCTCCGTGCCGTCGAAGGACGGCGTGGGGTGAGCCGAGCATGCTTTGACCCACCCCGGTGCGTGCACTGCACGCGCCGGGCTTTTTCTTCTGTGGTTTTCATGACGGCGACGCTGCGTGTGCTCGCTACCATCGGGCCTTGATGTTTCCAACCCTTCAAGGAGAGCCCGCGTGACACCAACCCCGACCAAAGACTACGAAAAAGGCCTGGCCACCCGCCGCGAGGTCATGGGTGACGATTTTGTGGACCGTGCGCTGGGCAACGCCACCTCTTTCACGCAGCCCATTCAGGAATACATCACGCGCAACGCGTGGGGCGATGTCTGGCAGCGGCCAGGGCTGGACCGCAAGACCCGCAGTCTCATCACGGTTTCCATGTTGATCGCGCTGGGCAAGCAGCATGAACTCAAGGGCCATGTGCGTGGCGCGCTGAACAATGGCGCTACTGCGGAGGAGTTGCAGGAGGTGCTGCTGCACGCCAGTGTCTACTGCGGCCTGCCGACGGCGGTAGAGGCGTTTCGCACCGCCGCTGAAGTCATCGACGGCCCGGCCAAGTAGGCAATAAAGGGCGGTAGTGCTGTCCTTCGAGGGCAGGTTCAGCCACCTGCCAGCAGCTTGTGCACCAGGTCGGCGGCGGTGGAGGCGTTGTACTTGCGCATGAGGCGCGCGCGGTAAATTTCTACCGTGCGGTGGCTGATCTCCAGTGCCCGACCGATCTCCTTGGAGGTCAGGCCTTCCAGCAGGCGGGCGGCTACCTCGCGCTCACGGCCCGTCAGCTCCGCCTTCACGGCGCGCTGCGAACTCAGATCTTCGAAGCTCCAGATGCCGGACTCATGCGGGGCATCGCGGTTGAGTGCGCGACCAGACACGTGGCACCAGAACACTTCGCCATTGGCGCGCTTCATGATGCGGTTGTCCGCATAGTGGCCCTTGGCGTTCAGGATGGGCTCCATGTGCGCCCCAAGCCGCTCATATTCGTCGGCGCTGGGATAGAGTATCTGGAACGACTGGCCGATCAGCACTTCGCGCGAGGCGCCGAACATTTCGCAGACATGGCGGTTGCAGTCCACCATGGTGCGGTTGCGCGAGAGCACCAGCCCCACAGGGGCCATGTCGAAAGCCAGTCGGTAATCAACGTCCATAGTGCTAATCTTTACGGAAAACTACTTATTTAAGTACGTAGTATCGTAGCGCATCCCATTCATAAGGAGATCGTGGTGAACAAGTTATTCCCCTCCGCAGCCGAGGCCCTGAAGGGCGTGGTTGCAGATGGCCAACTCATGGCTGTTGGCGGCTTTGGACTGTGTGGCATTCCTGAAGCCTTGATCGACGCGCTGCGCGATTCAGGCGTGAAGAACCTGACCGTGATCTCCAACAATGCGGGCGTGGACGGCTTTGGCCTGGGCAAGCTGCTCGAGACCCGGCAGATCAAGAAAATGATCTCGTCGTATGTGGGCGAGAACAAGGAGTTCGAGCGCCAGTACCTCGCTGGCGAGCTGGAGCTGGAGTTCACCCCCCAGGGCACCCTGGCCGAAAAGCTGCGTGCGGGCGGTGCGGGCATCCCGGCCTTTTTCACCAAGACCGGCGTGGGCACCATCGTGGCCGAGGGCAAGGAACTGCGCGAGTTCGATGGCGAAACCTATGTGATGGAGCGTTCGCTGGTGCCCGATGTGTCGCTGGTCAAGGCCTGGCGTGCCGACAAGTCGGGCAATCTGCAGTTCCGCCTCACGGCGCGCAACTTCAACCCCGCTGCGGCCACTGCCGGCAAGATCACCATTGTGGAGGTGGAAGAGGTGGTGGAAACCGGCGCCATTGCGCCCGACCAGATCCATCTGCCTGGCATCTATGTGCACCGCATCGTGCACAACGCCACGCCCGAGAAGCGCATTGAAAAGCGCACCATCACCGAAAAAGCGGGCGTCTGAGCCGCTGCCGCACAACCGTACAGAACAAGCTGGAGAAGTATCTATGTCGTGGAGTCAAGACCAAATGGCGGCCCGTGCCGCCCATGAACTCGAAGACGGCTTTTATGTGAACCTGGGCATTGGCATCCCTACGCTGGTGGCCAACTTTGTGCCTGCCGACAAAGAGGTGTGGCTGCAGTCCGAAAACGGCATGCTGGGCATCGGCCCGTTTCCCACCGAAGATGAAGTGGATGCCGACCTGATTAACGCCGGCAAGCAGACCGTGACCACCATCAAGGGCTCGTCCATCTTTGGCAGCGACCAGTCGTTTGCCATGATCCGTGGCGGCAAGATCAACCTGTCGATCTTGGGCGCCATGCAGGTCAGCGAAAAGGGCGACCTGGCCAACTGGATGATCCCCGGCAAGATGGTCAAGGGCATGGGTGGCGCGATGGACCTGGTGGCTGGCGTCAAGCGCGTGATCGTGCTCATGGAGCATGTGGCGCGCAAGAAGGATGGCACCGAAGACCTGAAGATCCTGCCCCAGTGCACTCTGCCCCTCACGGGCGTGGGTGTGGTGGATCGCATCATCACCGACCTGGCCGTCATGGACGTGACGCCCCAGGGCCTGAAGGTGGTGGAGCTGGCTCCCGGCGTGACTTTTGAGGCCCTGCAGGCCAAGACCGGCGTCAAGCTGATCCCATAAGCATTTGAGCCACCCCTGCAGTGGAGTGGCATCACAAAAAAGGCCGGGGCCCCTCACAGGGTCCCGGCCTTTTGCATTGGCACTTTTCACAAAGCCCTCATGCGGTCCGCATGGGGCCTTTGGCAATTACATCGCGTTGCCGATTTCGCCAGAAGAGATCTGGCCCGTGCGCAGGGCTTCAGCAGCCTGGGCACGCACAGCAGCACGGTCAGCCGTGGACTTGTAGGTCACCACACGCGAACCAGCGGGTTCGATGGAGCGGGTCTGGGCCACGGTAGCAGCTTCGGCAGCCACTTCAGCGCGGGTGCGGTTGGTTTCGAACTTGGTGGCGAACTGCGAAGCATCTGCCTCATCAGCGTGGGCACCAAAAGCGGCAAAAGCGGCGACAGCAGCAACGGACAGGAAACGGACAGACTTGTTCATGGTGAAACTCCGGAAAATTCTAAAAAGAGGACTTGGGTACTGAGAGATACGGCGCAACCAGGGCGGCAGATTCAGCCGCCCCTGGTGAATCAGCCGCGCTCACCCGAAGAAATCTGGCCGGTACGCACTGCTTCAGCAGCCTGGGCACGCACGGCAGCGCGGTCGGCCGTGGACTTGTAGGTCACCACACGCGAACCAGCGGGCTCGATCGAGCGGGTCTGGGCCACGGTAGCAGCTTCGGCAGCCACTTCAGCACGGGTGCGGTTGGTTTCAAACTTGGTGGCGAACTGCGAAGCATCGGCTTCGTCAGCCTGGGCACCAAAAGAAGCGAAAGCGGCGACAGCGGCGATAGACAGGAAACGTGCGGTGTTGTTCATGATGGAAATCCTTGAAGTTAAAGAAGCGGCTCAAAAAACCGGGACAAAGCGCCAAAAACAAAGAAAGCTGCCTGGGACCGGGTTCGGTGAGTCGCCTTGCGGGTTCGGCTCATCGATGGGATGAACTGTACGCCGGTGGGGTGCAGAGAAAAACCACCGGGTCGCGAACTAACTGTTCCAGTATTGTGAACAATCAACGCGGAACTTTTCAGGGTTTACCCAAGCCTGACTGTCCGGGATCACCAAAAAGCAGGCTATCGGCGACATTGTTGAATGAAAACCCTGACGCCTATTTGGGACAATGACATTGGGGTGACAGGGGCTTTGTCACCCCGGCGAGCCCGGGCGGGTCCAGGTCTTGGTCATGGGAATCCGGACGTGTGATCTCTGCCATGCGGCAAAAAACGAGCACGGGTAGCATCGCCTGCTGCTTGATGTGCATCAAGATTGCATGTCTGTATCGCGTCACGCGAGTCAGTGCCCCGCAAGAGAACCCCCTATAGTGCGAAGTAACGATTTGTGTTGCTTGCATGACCGATATTCTTCTTTCAGCGGATGCCGAGGACGCTGACAGTCCCCATTACTTGCGTGCGCTGACCGACATGGCCGACCGGCGTACGGTGGTCACAGATGCTGCTATCTACACCGACAACGGCATCAAGCTGGTGGAGAAGGGCGCGCGCATCGACAGCCGCCTGTACGACCGCCTGGTGCAGCACAAGCTGCGCGAACCCATTGACCGCCATCTGTCCATCGAAAACCCGGTGGACGTGCCATCACTGCTGGCCCTGGGCCAGACGCTGATCGAGCAGGAAACCCTGCCCGCCATGCTGGCCGAGGCCCTGGGCTCAGGTGCCCGGTTGCTGGCGCCCCTGCGGTCCCTGCCGTTGCCTTCTGCCATGGCCTGCAAGCTCACCGTGATGCGTGACCAGCGGCCCACGCTGTTCCAGCACAGTCTGGTGATGACCACCGTGGCGGTATTTCTGGCGCTCAAAAGCGGGCTGAGCGAACGCGATTGCAGCACGGTGGCGGCAGCTGCGCTGCTGCATGACCTGGGGGTGCTGCACATGGACCCGGCCTGGGACGACCCGGACCACAAGGTGGTGGGGGTAGGGCGCAAGCATCTGGTGGCCCATCCCATCTCGGCCATGCTCATGATCCGCGACACGCAGGCCTATCCACGTGCTGCCGAAGTGGCCGTGCTGGAGCACCATGAGCGCATGGACGGCAGCGGCTATCCGCGCGCCTTGCTGGGGGCGGACATCACACCCATGGGCCGCATCCTGCTACTGGCCGAAGTGGTGGCCGCCTTCTACGAGAAATACGACGACATGCCCGCGCAGCGGCTGTCGCTGGTGCTGCGGCTCAATCACCGCAAGTTTCCTTCGGCACTGGTGGCGTTCATCCTGCCGCTGCTGCAGGAGGAAGTGGCCCGTGAATCGGCCTTGATGCCCCTGGGTAACGATGCGCCCCGTCAGATCGAATTGCTGGCCGAAGCCTTTGCCTATTGGGACCAACTCAAGGCGGCCTTGCCTCCAGACACGGCGGCCAAGTCTCCTGCGGGCACTGCCTTTGCGTTTACCGATTCCCGCCTCATGGCGTTGCAAAAAGCCCTGATCGAAGCGGGCTCGCACCCCCAGCATCAGGGCGAGCTGCTGGCGCAATTGCAAGGCGACGCCATTGGCATGGCCGAGGTCGCCCTGGTGGGGCGCGAGGCCCTGTGGCAACTGCAAAGCATCCTGAACGCCAGTCACCGCCGCTGGCCCCAGCTCTCGGACCGTGCCACGCCCGCCGATGCGGCGGTGGCGGACTGGTGCGACTGGGCGATGCGGACGCTGTAAGCAGATTTTCGGATTGACCCCGCCAAGGCCCCGGCCTTGGCGTCGTCGCGCGCCTGGATTGGCGTGGCGGGGGAGGCCTTCGCATTGGCAAAAATAGTGTGAACAAGCCCTGGCCTGCGTCGGCCTCCTCATACCGATGTCCTTGGTGGGTCTTCGCTTCCAGGTTCACCCATTCGGCAAAATACTGGTTATATTTACAGTATTCGTGTTGCCTCAACTTCTCCCACCACCATGCCTGCGCCACGCCCCTCTTTGCGGGTTGCGTCCGATTTGCCCATCCCCGTGCCTGGGGTGTGGCATGCCGACGCGCTGGGGGCCAGCGCGCAGCGCGTATTGCCTTCGGGCCATGCCGCGCTGGATGCCCAGCTGCCGGGTGGCGGCTGGCCAGTGGGGGCCCTGAGCGAAGTGCTGCAGCCCCTGGCGGGCTTGCACGAATGGCAACTGGTGCTGCCCGCACTGGTGCAGGCCACGGCCCGGCAGAGCGGGGCCGTGGTGCTGGTGGCGCCGCCGTTCGAGCCTTTTGGCCCGGCCCTGCAGTCGCAGGGGTTGCGGGCAGAGCGGGTGTGTGTGGTGCATGCCGACTCCCCCATGGTCGCCTTGTGGGCGGCCGAGCAGGCGCTGCGCTGCCAGGGCGTGGTGGCCGTCATGGCCTGGCTGCCCCAGGCGCAGCCTGCCGCCTTGCGGCGGTTGCAATTGGCGGCGGCCCAGCAGCAACAATTGTTGTGGGTGTTTCGTCCGGTCGACGCCCCAGGGCCCGCATCACAGGTGTCTCAGGCGTCGCCGGCCCAATTGCGGCTGCAGGTGCAGGGGCTGGCTTTGCCAGGGGATGCCGCAGCAGCCCCCGGCATGCAGGTGCGGATCCTCAAGCGCCGAGGGCCTCCGCTGGCGCAGGCGCTCCAACTGCCGGGCTGCCACCCTCAACTGGCGCAGGTGCTGGTGGTACAGGCCGAGCGGCGCCGCGCTGCGCAAGAGGCTGCCATTGCCCAGGTGGCGGGGCGCCAGGCCGCGGCCGCCCGTGTGGCCGGGGTCTTGGCGGGTTCGCTGGCGCGCCATGTGTCCCCAGTCCAGCCCCCAGTCCAGCCCGTATGCGAGCCAGGAGGCCGACCCGGAGGCCGGCCAGAAGGGAGCAGGCATGCACTGGATCGCCCTGCCATTGCCCTGGTGCGATGAGGTCGCCGCCTTGGCGGGTACAGGCACGGATAGAAATACCGGAGTGCTGAGCGCCGCCGCCGGCTGGTGGGCCTTGCGCTTCACGCCGCGTGTGGCGCTGGCCGATGGCGAGGCGGTGTTGCTGGAGGTGTCCACCACCGAACGCCTGTGGGGCGGGCGCGATGCGCTGCAGGCACTGGTGCTGCAAGCCTGGGCTGATGCGTCGGCCCGATGCGAAGGGGAGTGCGTTGCCCTTCCACCCGTCCGCAGCGCTGAAGAGCCTGCCCATTCCTTTGGATCGACCACAGCCCCGGTGCCCCATGCACCGACTGTGTGGGGCACAGGCCCCACCGCCCTGGTCGCTCAGGCCAGACTGCGCATGGCATTGGCAGGGCGCATCTGCCCGCCGCAGGGCAGTGCAGAGAACCTGCCTTTGCACACGCTGACAGCACTGCGCCCCCATGTGGCCAGCCTGGAGCGCATGGGGTGCCGCACCTGGGGGGCGCTGCGGGCCTTGCCGCGTGCGGGCGTGGCGCGGCGTCTGGGGGCGGGCGTGCTGCAAGTGCTGGACCAGGCCCTGGGTGATGCCCCCGAGGCCCATGCCTGGCTGCAACTGCCCGAGCAGTTTGTGTTGACCACCGAGCTGCCCGCCTTGGCCGCGTCGGCCGACGCACTGTTGTGGAGCGCCAGCCGCAGCCTGACGGCCCTGCAGGCCTGGCTGCAGGCGCGCCAGCAGGGCGTGCTGGCGCTGGAGCTGGCCTGGCGCCACGACCTGCGGCGCCTGGATGGCGTGGCGCTGCCCCCCACCCAGGCGCTGCAGGTGCGCACCGCCCAGACCACCCACGACCTGGTGCACCTGCGGCGCCTGCTGGCCGAAAACCTGGCGCGCACCACGCTGGCCGCGCCGGTCAACCAGATCACGCTGCGGCTGCTCGAATCGGCACCGTTGCCGCACCGCAGTGCCAGCCTGCTGCCCCCGGGGGAGGTGGGCGGGCGTGACCCCACAAGCCATGGCAGCACCGACCCGGCCGGTACCCCCGGCGAGGCCCTGCACCAACTGCTGGAGCGCCTGTCGGCCCGCCTGGGGGCCGACCACGTGGTGGCCCCGGTGCTGCTGGCCGACCATCGGCCCGAACGCATGCAGCAATGGCGACCGGCTGCTGAAGTGCTGGGCATGCCCTCGGCTGCGACGCGCAATGCAGCCACGCGGACACCCACCGGTCCTGTGTCCGCGCGTGCGGACGGTGCTTCGCCGGGCATCGGCCCAGATGCCCCCTTGCTGCCCACCTGGCTGCTGAACCCGCCCCGGCAGCTGGCCGTGCAGGGCAACCGCCCCTGCCACCACGGCCTGTTGCGCTTGCTGGCCGGGCCCCACCGGTTGGAGGCGGGCTGGTGGTCTGCCACCGACGATGCGGTGGACCCAGCACGCCCCTGCGCAGACCTGGCCTTGCGCGACTACTTTGTGGCCCACAACGATGTGGCGGGACTGGTGTGGGTGTTTCGCGAGCGCCTGGCGCCTGCGCTGGACGGCACGCCAACGGTGGCTCGCCCACACCGCTGGTTCTTGCACGGAATCTTTGGGTGAGCGGGCAGGGTGGTTGTCCATGGGTTTGACGCACCGACATCCTCTACAGGCCACTGCGGTGCCAGGCCCCGCAGCGGGCGCGGGCGAGCTGCCGGGCTATGCCGAGCTGCATTGCCTGTCCAACTTCAGCTTTCAGCGGGGGGCATCGCACCCGCAAGAGCTGGTCACGCGCGCTGCCCAACTCGGCTACCAGGCGCTGGCGCTGACGGACGAATGCTCCGTGGCCGGCGTGGTGCGTGCCTGGGGAGCGGCCAAGGAATGTGGCCTGCACCTCATCGTGGGCAGCGAGTTTTTGTGGGGTGACCTGCGGCTGGTGGCACTGGCACGCGATGCCGAGGGCTGGGGCAACCTGTGCGAGTTCATCACCGCCGCCCGAGCTGCTGCGCCCAAGGGGCAATATCGCGTGGGTGCGGACAGCCCCTGGCACTTGCTGCAGGGGTGCGAGCTGCTGCTGGCACCATGCCGTCAGCGCTTTGATGCTTCTGATTTTGTAGCAATCAGCGCATGTATCACTAGCGCTACCAGCCAATTTGGCTCTCAAAAGGCTCCGCAGGTGTGGCTGGCGGTCGAATTGCACCAGGCCGCCGACGACAGCCTGTGGCTGGCCACGCTGCAGCGCCTGGGCGCTGCACTGCAGCTGCCGCTGGTGGCGGCGGGCGACGTGCACATGCACGCCCGCTCGCGCAAGCCGCTGCAGGATGTGATCACCGCCGTGAAGCGCGGCTGCACCGTGGCCGAGTGCGGCTTTGCGCTGCAGCCCAACGCCGAGCGCCACCTGCGCCAGCGCGTGCGGCTGGCGGGCATCTATCCGCCCGAGTTGCTGGCGGCCACGCTCACCGTGGCCGGGCGCTGCACTTTCAGCCTGAGTGAGATCCAGTACCGCTACCCGCTGGAGACCGTGCCCGAGGGCATGACACCTGCCCAGGCACTGGCCTGGCTGGTAGAGCTGGGGGTGCGAAGCCATTACCCGCTGGGCGCGCCCGAGGGCGTGCAGGCGCAGATCCGCAAAGAGCTCGATCTGATCGCGCACTGCGGGTATGAGATGTATTTCCTGACCGTGCATGACATCGTGCGGTTTGCGCGCAGCGTGGGCATCCTGTGCCAGGGCCGGGGCTCGGCGGCGAACTCGGTGGTCTGCTACGTGCTGGGCATCACGGCCGTGGCCCCCGAGCAGTCCCACCTGCTGTTCGAGCGCTTCATCAGCAAGGAGCGCAGCGAGCCGCCCGACATCGACGTGGACTTCGAACACGACCGGCGCGAAGAGGTCATCCAGTACATCTACGACAAATACGGCCGCGACCGCGCCGCCATCGCCGCCGTGGTCACCTGCTACCGCACGCGCAGCGCCCTGCGCGACGTAGGCAAGGCCCTGGGCGTGGCGCCCGCCCTGGTCGATGCGTTTGCCAAAGACCACCACTGGTTTGACGAAACCTTTGCCACCGACCGCCTGCAGGAGCTGGCCCAGGCGGTGGGCGTGTCGCTGCACCGGCATACCGCCCGGCTGTGGCTGGAGCTGGCTGCCGACCTGAAGGACTTTCCGCGCCACCTGAGCCAGCATGTGGGCGGCTTTGTGCTGACCCAGGGCAAGCTCACACGGCTGGTGCCGGTGGAGCCCGCCAGCATGAAGGACCGCTCCGTCATCCAGTGGGACAAGGACGACCTGGATGACATGGGCCTGCTCAAGGTCGATGTGCTGGCCCTGGGCATGCTCAGCGCGCTGCGCCGCTGCCTCAACCTGCGCGCAGCCCTGCGCGGCGAGCGCTGGGGCCTCAAAGACATCCCGCGCGAAGACCCTGCCACCTACGACATGATCTGCGCCGCCGACACCGTGGGCGTGTTCCAGATCGAAAGCCGCGCGCAGATGAGCATGCTGCCCCGCCTGCAGCCGCGCGAGTTCTACGACCTGGTGGTCGAGGTCGCCATCGTGCGCCCCGGCCCCATCCAGGGGGGCATGGTGCACCCCTACCTGCAGGCGCGCGAGCGCCGGCGCAAGGGCGAGCCTCTGCAACTCGAAAAGCCGGAGCTGGAGGACGCCCTGGCGCGCACGCTGGGCGTGCCCATCTTCCAGGAGCAGGTGATGCAGATCGCCATGATCGCGGCGGGCTTCACCCCCGGCATGGCCGACGACCTGCGCCGTTCCATGGCCGCCTGGAAGCGCAAGGGGGGCGTGCATCGCTTTGAAGAGCCTCTCAAACAAGGCATGAAAGACAGGGACTACCCCGCCGAATTTGCCGACCGCATCTTCCAGCAGATGCTGGGCTTTGGCGAATACGGCTTTCCTGAAAGCCACGCCCACAGCTTTGCGCTGCTGGCCTATGCCAGCAGCTGGCTCAAGTGCCACGAGCCCGCGTGCTTTTTGGCGGCGCTGCTCAACTCGTTGCCCATGGGCTTTTACAGCGCTTCGCAACTGGTGCAGGACGCCCGCCGCCACGGCGTGCGCGTGCTGCCCATCGACGTGACCGTGAGCGACATCGACTGCACGCTGGAGGGCAACCCCGAGCCGCTGCGCCCCGCACGCGGCCTGGGCGCACCGCCGCTGCCCCAGCCAGCCGTGCGCCTGGGCCTTCGAATGGTCAGCAGCCTGCACACAGACGCCGCCAAACGCCTGCTGCACGCCCGCGCCACAGGCCCCGCCTTTGCCACCACCGAAGACCTGGCCCTGCGTGCCCAACTGAGCCAGCAAGACCTGCAGGCCCTGGCAGCCGCCGATGCCCTGGCCAGCCTGTCGGGCCACCGGCGCCAGCAGATGTGGGACGCCGCCGCCCAGCACAGCGCGCCGCCCCTGTGGCGCGACGTGCCCGTGCACGAGGCCCCGCTGCAACTGCCCGAGGCGCCCGAGGGCGAAGAAATCCTGTTCGACTACGCCGCCACCGGCCTCACGTTACGTCGCCACCCCCTGGCCCTGCTGCGCCCCCGCCTGGCCCGCTGGCGCCTGCAAACCGCCCTGCAACTGCACAGCGCCGCCCACGGCCGCAAGGTGCGCGCCTGCGGCATCGTCACCGTGCGCCAGCGCCCTGGCACCGCCAAGGGCACCATGTTCGTCACGCTGGAAGACGAAACCGGCCCCGTCAACGTCATCGTCTGGCCCGCCCTGGTCGATGTGTGGCGCAATGCGCTGCTGCGGTCACAGCTGCTGGCGGTGGAAGGGGTGTGGCAATGCAGCGCCGGCCCACCCGGCAGCACTGCGGTGGTGCGCCACCTGGTGGCCCAGCGCTTCAAGGACCTGACGCCCCTACTGGGCCGCATGGGGCAGGCGCTGCAGGGGAGCCGGGATTTTCATTAAGCGCGTGCAGATGAGCTCCAGCCCGTTTCTCCGGGCGCCTGCTTGCCATTCCTGGGAGATGGCCAACGGCTCCTAGGGGTGGAGCCTTTCGCCATTGCTCAGCATCTGAACAAATTCAGCGATTTTTCGTGCGCGTGTCTCGGCCTTCTTGACGCTTTGAATGCGAAACAAGATGGCAAACCTGTTTTTGCTATTGAGCGTTGCAAAAAACGCCTGGGCTTGGGGGTTGGCATCCAGGGCCCGTTGCAAGTCGTCGGGGACTGTAGACGTGCGCGCTGACGCGTAAGCCGCATCCCATCGTCCGTCCTGCTGGGCCCGTTCGATGGCGGCCAGGCCAGCTGGCCGCATTTTGCGGGCACTGATGAGCGCCTCGGCTTTTTCCCTGTTGATCTTGGACCAGATGCTCTTGGGGGTTCTGGGGGTAAAGCGTTGAAGCCAATAGTGCTGGTCTTCCGACTGCTTTTGGCCGTCAATCCAACCGTGGCAAAGAGCACTCTCCAGTGCTTGTGAGTAGGTGACGGTGGGCTGCTCGGCAGACTTCTTGGCCACGCGCAGCCACACGCCGGGCGAGGTACTGCCATGGCCCTCCAGCCAGGCATCCCACTCCGATTGCGTCGCGAAGGTCAGTTTGGGATCAGTCATGGTGCGTTGACAAAAATCCTAACGGATGAAAAGCATTTCCCCATACCCAGTGGCTGCAGCGCATGGCACCCCTGGGCTACCTTGGTGAGGGCGACTCCTCATCAGCACACCCGCTTAGTGAACAGGGCAGCGCATCTGTGTTCCGGTCTGCCAGTCTTCAGGGCGCCTGCAGCTTTTGCAGCAGTTCCAGCGTCGGATAACCGTCGGCCACTGTGCCCAGGCTGCGCTGGTAGCCGCGCAGGCCTGCGCGGGTGGCGGGGCCCATCACGCCGTCGGGGGTGCCTGCGGCAAAGCCTTTGCGGTTCAGGGCTTCTTGTAGGGCTTGCAGTTGTGCGCGCGACAGCGGCTCGATGTCGCGGGGCCATGGGGCGGCCACCGGCCCCCCGCCGTCGATCCGCCGCGCCAGCAGCGCCACGCCCAGCGCGTAGTTGACCGAGTTGTTGTAGCGCAGGATGGTGCGAAAGTTGTTGCCCACCAGAAACGCCGGGCCCCGTGCACCCGCAGGGGTAACGATGGAGGCCCCGGCCATATCGGGCAGCGGCGCCCCGTCGATGGACCGCAGCCCTTCGGACTCCCACTGGGCCATTGTCTGGCGCACGGCGGGGTCGGCGCGGGCGTGGTCGAACGTGGGGGGCAACTGCACTTCGGCCCCCCAAGGCTCGCCAGATTTCCAACCCGACCGGGCAAGGAAATGTGCGGTGGAAGCCGTCACATCCGGCACGCTGCCCCAGATGTCGCGGTGCCCGTCGCCGTCGGCATCCACAGCGTAGGCCAGGAACACCGAGGGCAGGAACTGGGTGTGCCCCATGGCCCCGGCCCACGATCCGATCATGCGGTCGGCGGCGATGTCGCCCTGGTCGATGATGCGCAGCGCTGCCAGCAGCTCGGTCTGCGCCCAGGCGCGGCGGCGGCCTTCATACGCCAGGGTGGCCAGTGCATCCACCGTGCGGAAGGTGCCAAAGTTGCTGCCGTAGTTGCTCTCCATGCCCCAGATGGCGGTGATGACGCTGGCCGGCACGCCGTAGCGGGCGGCTGCCGCTTGAAGCGCGGCGCCATGCGCCGCCAATTGCGCTTGGCCCTGGGCGATGCGCTGGGGGGAGACGGCGCTGTCGAGGTACGCCCATGGGGTGCGGGTGAACTCGGGCTGGGCGCGGTCCAGCTCGACCACGCGGGGCTGCCACTGCGCCTTGCCCAGCACGTCGCGCACAGTGGCGGGGCGAATGCCGGCCTCCAGCGCCTGGGCCGAAAAGCTGCTCAGCCATTGGGCAAAGCCGGCCGTGTGGTCGGCATCGGGGCTGGCCTGTGGCGGTGTGGCGGCTGTGGTGGGTGAAGCTGTGGGCGGTGTGGCCGCAGCCACAGGTTTTGCTGCGGGTGTGGGGCTGGGGGCTGACGCGCAGCCCGCGAGGGCGAGGGCAGCTGCCAGGGCCACTCCGGCAACGCCTGTGGGGGCGTGGGAAGCGGCGACGGGCAGGGCGGGGGCGCGCCCCAGGGAGCAAGGGGAAGCAATGAAACTGGGCATGCGCCATTGTCCCGCGTGCCAGCCCGCGTACAGGGGGCGAATGTGCATCAGTCCGTACGGTGAATATATTTACTATGTTTTTGATAGCTGCTTGCGCATGTTCCACTAGCGCTTGCGGTCAAAAACACTGAAAAATGCGGTTACAGTGGCACCTTGATCGCCTTGCGCCCCGCCCGCCGTGCGCGAGCCACCGCCTGCAGCCCCCTGTTAGCCTACCGACCATGGCGCCCCACACCTTCCTCTGGCACGACTACGAAACCTTTGGCGCCAACACGCGCCGCGACCGGCCTGCGCAGTTCGCGGCCATCCGCACCGATGCCGAGCTGAATGAAATCGGCGAGCCGCTGATGCTGTATTGCCAGCCCGCCAACGACTATCTGCCCGACCCGGTGTCGTGCCTCATCACCGGCATCACGCCCCAGCAGTGCCTGGAGCAGGGTGTGCCCGAGCACCAGTTTGCCGCGCGCATCGAGTCCGAGTTTGCGCAGCCCGGCACGATTGGCGTGGGCTACAACACCGTCCGGTTTGACGACGAGATCACGCGCTTCATGTTCTGGCGCAACCTCATCGACCCCTATGCGCGCGAGTGGCAAAACCAGTGCGGCCGCTGGGACCTGCTGGACGTGGTGCGCATGACCTATGCGCTGCGGCCCGACGGCATCACCTGGCCCAAGAAGGAAGACGGCGTGACGCCCAGCTTCAAGCTGGAGCACTTGTCCAAGGCCAACGGCCTGCAGCACGATGCCGCGCACGATGCGCTGTCGGACGTACGCGCCACCATTGCACTGGCACGGCTGATTCGCCAGCACAACACCAAGCTGTTTGACTTTGCGCTGAGCCTGCACAAGAAGGACCGCGTGGCCGCCGAGCTGCGCCTGCCCGCCACCACGGCCACGGCGCGGGCTTTTTTGCATGTCTCGGGCATGTTCCCCACCGAGCGCGGCTGCCTGGCTGTGATGTGGCCGCTGGCCAGCCACCCCACCAACAAGAACGAGCTGATCGCCTGGGACCTGGCCCACGACCCACGCGAGCTGGCCACGCTGAATGTGGAGGACATCCGCCTGCGCATGTTCAGCAAGGCCGACGCGCTGCCCGAGGGCGTCACGCGCCTGCCCATCAAGACCATCCACCTGAACAAGTCTCCCATGGTGGTGGGTAATGTGAACACGCTCACGCCCGCGCTGGCGCAGCGCTGGGGCATCGACCTGGCCCAGGCCGCACAGCACGCCGAGGTGGCGCGCGCGCTGCCCGACATGAGCGGCATCTGGCCGGCGGTGTTTGCCCGCCCGCAAGAGCCGGCACCGGATGTGGACCAGGACCTGTACGGCGGTTTTGTGGGCAACAACGACCGGCGCCTGTTGAACGACCTGCGCACCCTGAGCGGCGACCGACTGGCCAAGGCGCGTGCGAACTTTGATGACCCGCGCCTGGCCGAACTGCTGTGGCGCTACCGGGCGCGCAACTTTCCGCAGACGCTGTCGCCCGAGGAGCAGGAACGCTGGGAGGCGCACCGCGCCGCCTGCCTGTTCGACGGGCAGGGCGGGGCGCGCACGGTAGAACAGTTGTTCACCGAAATCGACGAACTCTCGGAGACCGCCGACGACGAGCGGACGCAGGACATTCTGGGCGCCTTGTACGATTACGCTGAACACATCGCACCGGAGCGATGACTCCCCCTGAGGCGCTGCGCGCCTTCCCCCGGAGGGGGACGCACCCGGTGGCCTGGCAAAGCCAGTTCCACGGGTGCACTGGCATCAGGGCGCGCCAGTAGTGATCGCCCCGTCTTGTAAGTAGCCACGCAGAAACAGCGCAGATTTTTATGACGACACCGCAGAACCACAGTTTCACCACCCAGATCGTGCATGCCGATCGCCTGGGCGGCGCCGAGCACGGGGCCATCCACAAGCCCATCCACACCTCGGTGCAGTACGGCTACGAGAAGGTCGAGGACCTGATCGCCGTCTTCCAGGGCACCGCCAAGGGCGGCTTCAACTACGCGCGTCAGGGCACGCCCACCACGGCGGCGCTGGAGGCCAAGATCACGCAGATGGAGCGCGGGCACGGCTCCATCGTGTTCTCCACCGGCATGGCGGGCATCTGCGCGGTGTTCCTCACCCTGCTCAAGGCGGGCGACCATCTGGTGGCCAGTCAGTTCGTGTTTGGCAACACCAACAGCGTGTTCGGCACGTTGGCCGACCTGGGTATTGAAGTGACCACGGTGGACGTGACCGACGCGGCCAACGTGGCTGCCGCGCTGCGCCCCAACACCCGCATGGTGTTTGTCGAAACCATTGCCAACCCCGGCACGCAGATCCCCGACCTGGAAGGCATCGGCGCTCTGTGCAAGGCGCATGGCGCGCTCTACGTGGTGGACAACACGGTGGCATCGCCCTACCTGTTCCGCGCGGCCACGGTGGGCGCGGGGCTGGTGGTCAACTCGCTCACCAAGAGCATTGGCGGGCAGGGCGACGCGCTGGGCGGCGCCATCACCGACACGGGCCTGTACGACTGGTCGGGCTACCCCAACATCTTTGCGGCCTACCGCAAGGGCGACGCGAAGGGCTGGGGCCTGCAGCAGCTGCGCAAAAAAGGCCTGCGCGACATGGGCGGCACGCTGTCGTCCCACGCTGCCCACCAGCTGGCGCTGGGCGCGGAGACTTTGTCGCTGCGCATGGACCGCACCAGTGCCACCGCCCTGGCGCTGGCGCAGCGGCTGGAGGCGCACCCGGCCGTCTCGCGCGTGCTGTACCCCATGCTGCCCTCGCACCCGCAGCACGCCTTTGCGCGCAAGCACCTCAAGGCGGGCTCGTGGCTGCTGTCGTTCGAGCTGCGCAACCCCGACCAGTGCCTGGCCGTGTGCAACCGCCTGCAGCTGCCCATCAAGGCCACGGGGCTGGCCGACACGCGCACGCTGATCATCCCGGTGGCGCACACCATCTTCTGGGAGGCCGGCCCCGCCGTGCGCGCCACCATGGGCATTGCCGACAGCATGATCCGCCTGTCGGTGGGTCTGGAAGAGGCGGAAGACCTGCTGGCCGACTTTGAGCAGGCGCTGGCCGGAGCCTGACCCCACCTGAACTGCCCACCCTGACCGGGAGCCCCGCCATGGCCACTGCCACCTCTGCACCGCCCGCCAACATCGGCAAGTACCGCATCGAGCGTGAACTGGGGCGGGGCGCCAGTGGCATCGTGTACCTGGGGCTCGATGGCTTCCGGGGCCGCAAGGTGGCCATCAAGCAGACCCACGCGCACCTGCTGAAGGTGCCCGAGCAGGCGGAGCGCTACCGCAAGCTGCTGCGCAACGAGGCCGCGCTGTCGGGCCGCCTGCGCCACCCCAACATCGTGCGCCTGCTGGATGCGGACGAAGAAGCGCTGCCGCCCTATCTGGTGCTCGAATACGTGGACGGCCAGCCGCTGTCCGACTTCGCAACGCCCGACACCTTGCTGCCCGTGCCCCAGGTGCTGGACATTGCCTTCAAGTGCTGCAACGCGCTCGAATACGCCTACCGCGAGGGCCTGGTGCACCGCGACATCAAGCCCGCCAACCTGATGCTGGCGCGCGGCGGCGATGTGAAGCTGACCGACTTTGGCGCCGCCCTGTCGTTGCGCAGCGATGCCACGCAGCTGTCCGGCCTGGTGGGGTCGCCGTCGTACATGTCGCCCGAACAGGTGCGCGAGCAGGACCTCACCCACCACAGCGACATGTTTTCGCTGGCCGTGGTGGTGTACGAGCTGCTCACCGGCCGCCGCCCGTTTGATGGCGACACCGACTTCGCGACGCTCTACAAGATCAGCAACGAGACGCTCACCCGGCCCAGCCTGCTGCGGGCGTCGTTGCCTGCGCATGTGGACGAGGTGTTGCTGCGTGCGCTGGCCAAGCAGCCCGTCGACCGCTTTGCCACCTGGGCCGACTTTGCCCAAGCACTGCTGGCCGCGCACCGGGGCCTGCCCCGCCAGAAGTCGCAAGACACCGAGGCCGAGCGCTTTGCACGCCTGCGTGCGCTGCCGTTTTTTGCCGACTTTCACGACGTGGCGCTGTGGGAGCTGATGCGCCTGGGCAGCTGGCGCCGGCTGGAGCAGGGCACGGTGCTGATGCGCGAGAACACGCCCGGCGACTCGTTCTGCATCCTCATCGAAGGCCAGGTGGCCGTCAGTCGCCAGGGCTGGAACCTCAGCACCCTGGGCCCCGGCGTAACGTTGGGCGAGATGGCCTACCTGCGCCCCGACAACCGCATCCGCACCGCCACCGCCGTGGCCGAGACCGAGGTGCTGGTGCTCAAGGTTCGCAACCCTGCGCTGCGCGAGGCGTCGGAGGATTTGCAGTCGCGCTTTGACAAGGCCTTCATCAAGCTGCTGGTCGGGCGGCTGATTGCCACCAACGAGCAGCTGGCTGAGTGGGAACTGGTGGCTGCGCCAGGGCCCGCTGGCGGTTGATACCCTGATTGCTACTTAATTGATAGCTGCCATGGCATATTGCACTAGCGCTACCAGCAAAAACTATCCAAAAAACCGGTAGCACACCACAATGGCGGCCACCACGCCCGCCAGCTCGGCCAGCAAGGCGCAGCCCACGGCGTGCCGGGCGCGCTGAATGCCCACGGCTCCAAAGTACACGGCCAGCACGTAGAACGTGGTTTCGGTGCTGCCCTGGATGGTGGCGGCGGCCAGGGCGGCGAAGCTGTCTACGCCCTGGGTCTGCATGGTCTCGATGAGCATGGCGCGCGCCGCGCTGCCTGAGAACGGCTTGACCAGGGCGGTGGGCAGCGCGTCCACAAACCGGGCGTCGGCGCCCAGCGTGGTCACGCACCAGCGGATGCCATCCAGCACATAGCCCAGCGCGCCCGAGGCCCGGAACACGCCCACGGCGCACAGCATGGCCACCAGATAGGGCAGCAGACCCTTGGCCACGTCAAAGCCTTCGCGCGCCCCCTCGATGAAAGCCTCGTACACCGGCACCTTGCGCCACGCGCCCAGCGCCACAAACAGCACGACCAGCGCAAACAGCGTGAGGTTGCCCAGCAGCGACGACAGGGATGCCAGTGCGGCGGCACTCAGCGTGGTCAGCAGCGCCATGAACCCGCCCAGCACCAGCGCCACGGGCAGCAGGTAGGCCAGCACCACGGGGCTCCACAGCGGCAGGCGCTGCACCACGGCCACGCTCAGCAGCCCCACCAGGGTGGAGGCAGACGTGGCCAGCAGGATGGGCAGGAAGACCAGCGTCGGGTCGGGCGCACCCTGCTGCATGCGGTACATGAAGATGGTGACCGGCAGCAGCGTGAGCGAGGAGGCGTTGAGCACCAGGAACAGGATCTGCGCGTTGGTGGCGGTGTCGGGCTCGGGGTTCAGCTCCTGCAGGGCCTTCATGGCCTTCAGGCCCATGGGCGTGGCCGCGTTGTCCAGCCCGAGGGCGTTGGCGGCAAAGTTCAGCGTCATCAGGCCCAGGGCAGGGTGGCCCCGGGGCACACCCGGCATCAGGCGCAGGAACAGCGGGGCCAGCCACCGGGCCAGGGCATCGACCAGGCCCGCCCTCTCTGCAATCCGCAAAAAGCCCAGCCACAGCGTGAGGGTGCCAAACAGCAGCACCATCACCTCGACCGACAGTTTGGCCATGGCAAACAGCGCTTCGACCATGGCCGCAAAAATCTGGGCGTTGCCCCCCACCAGCCATTGGGCCAGGGCCGCGATGGCCGCCGTGAGGAAAAAGCCCAGCCAAAGGGTGTTGAGCATCAGTGCACCGGGCAGGGGTCAAAGGAAGGAGCTTTGCGCATGTCGCCGAGGTTAACTGCACCGCTGCGTGCGGCTGATAAAGAGCGTGGCGGAAGGGCAACGAAAGTGTCCATGGTGGTCAGTGGTACCCTATAGGGTTCGGTCTGAAGTTGCACTCCCATCCTCTGGGGGCTGTTCGGGAGGCGTTTTTTCTCCCGGCGGCTCCTGCATGGCTGCAGCAACTCCCACACACGGCGCCCCAGCGCGCCGCATTCACATCAAGGAAAAGAGATCCATCATGGGCGCGCAGTGGAAAGCAAAAGGCAAGGCACAGGTGGCCGACGCCAAGGGCAAGCTGTTTGGCAAGCTGGTCAAGGAAATCACCGTGGCTGCACGCGGCGGTGCCGACCCGGCCAGCAATGCCCGCCTGCGCCTGGTGGTGGAGCAGGCTCGCAAGGCCTCCATGCCCAAGGACACGCTGGAGCGTGCCATCAAGAAGGGCTCGGGCACCGGCGCGGACGCGGTGAACTACGAACGCGTGATCTACGAAGGTTTTGCCCCCCATCAGGTGGCCGTGATGGTTGAATGCCTGACCGACAACGTGAACCGCACGGCCCCCGAGATGCGCGTGCTGTTCCGCAAGGGCCAGCTGGGCACCTCGGGCTCGGTGGCCTGGGACTTCAACCATGTCGGCATGATCGAAGCCGAGCCCGCCACCCCCGACGCTGACCCCGAACTGGCCGCCATCGAGGCCGGTGCACAGGACTTTGAAGCGGGCGACGAAGAGGGCACCACCACCTTCTGGACCGACCCCACCGACCTTGACCTTGTCAGCCGCGCGCTGCCCGCCCACGGCTTCACGGTGCTGTCCGCCAAGTTGGGGTACAAGCCCAAGAACCCGGTGAACCCCGCCAACCTCACGGCTGAGCAGCTGGAGGAGGTTGAGAACTTCCTGGCGGCCATCGATTCGAACGACGACGTGCAAAACGTGTTTGTGAGCCTGGGTGGTTGATGTGCGCGCGCAGGCGCCGACACAGGTGCTGAAGAGGGTGCCCTGGATGGCGCCCCTGGCTTTGACGGACGGACTGACTGTTTCATGACTGCTGACCACTACGCAGCCCTTGGGCTGGCGGCCAACGCGTCGCTGGCGGACATCAAGAAGGCTTTTCGCCAGAAGGCCTCGTTCTACCACCCCGACCGCAACACGGCGCCTGACGCCGCACAGCGCTTTGCCGAGGTGCAAAAGGCCTATGAGGTGCTGTCTGACGACGACGCCCGCCAGGCCTATGACGACAACCGCCGCCGCAACCTGCTGGACGACCCGCTGCAGACCGCCCAGGAGATCTGGCAGGCCTACAGCGCACGCATTCTTTCTCATTCTTCCGCCCTGTGAAACTTTCTCCCTATTTTTATGACCTGCGCTCGGCCTACCAGGCCGAGCTGGACGACCTGGTGTCCGACTCCGAGGGCAACGACGTTCTGCGCAAGCGCCTGGCCGAAAAGCGCAACGAGATGGCGTTTTTGGTGCAGATGATGGAACTGGCCCCCGAAATGGTGGCCGTGGTCTTTCACCGGGGCTTTCGCTTTACCAAACCGGCTGCACTGGAGCATCTGTTGGGCTTGCCGGTGAACGAGCTGCCCGACTGGCACAGCCTGACCCATGCCGTAGCGTTGGAGCCCTGGGCAATGAGTCTGGCCCAGACCGTGTTGCGCGAACCCCAGGGCGCACGTTTTCTGACGGTAGCCGCCGGCCTGGAATACCTGCAACAGCACGCGCGCCTGGCTCCGGCCGCAGCGTCGCATGGCGACAGCGATGCCGAGGACGATGGTGAAGATGCCGCCGAACACGACGATGACTACAGCGCCCTGAGTGCCGACGACGCGGTGGACCCGCAAAACAGCCGTACGCGCGAAGAGTCCAGCGCCAACTGGCTGGCCGATGTGGGCTTTGAGCGCAAGGAATGACGACCATGAGCAGCAGCAACCAACACCTGGCCCTGATCACCAAGACCACCAGCCTCATCGCGGCCGGTGACATCGTGGGCGCCGAGTCGGCGCTGGCCGAACTGGCCGACAGCGATGGCGACGGCGCGCTGATGGTGGTGCTGGACCAGCTGGCGCCCAAGGACATCCTGGCCGTGATGCGCGAGTACGACGACTCCAAGGCGTCCGTGGTCAACATGCTGGTCACGCCCGAGCAGTTTGCGCGCGCGATGGTGCTGGAAAAGCAGTACAAGGACCTCACCCACACCCACCTGCGCAACATGGTCAACGCGGTGGTGTTCCGTGACGATGCCGACCCGGTGGAGTTCCTCACCGCGATTGGCGACCTGGAGGGTGGTGCCGAGGCCCTGGCCAACTACTTTGCCGAAAAGTGGGGCCGCATCGAGGCCTTTGCCCGTACCGGCACCTTTGACGCCACCGAAGACTACGGCGTCACACTGAGCGACGACGAGCTGCTGGCCTCGGGCTATGTGCAGCCGCGCATCGACCTCGATGAAGTGGCCGACCGCGACTGGATGCAGATGGCCTGGCTGCTGCGCTATGAGTGCCGAGACCTGTTCATCGAGATGCTGCTGGTGCTGCGTGCCAAGGCCCGCGCGTTTGACCAGGGACTGGAAGACGGCGAAGAGACGTCCGAAGAAGACGATGGCAAGTTCGAGACCAGCGAAACCGACCGCGGCAAGGCCACGCCTGCCGCACGTGCTTCCGACGAAGAGTCTGCAATTTAGTGAACAACCCCCTGAGGCGCTTTGCGCCTTCCCCCTTCTATCGGGCTGTGCCATTCGGGAAGGGGGACACCGCCAGCGCGGCGGGGCGGCCCTTGCGCGGCGGTCCTGGTATGGGCCGCGCCAGTTTCATAGCCCATGAGCAGCGCGAAGCGCGATAGATTCAGACATGACCGTGCCTACCACGCCTTCCTCAATTTCTGCACCAGTCGCTACTGCCAATGCCCTGCAACTGCACGACGCGCGCCCTTTCTTTGAAAAGGCGCTGGTCTACGGCGTGCAGCACGGCCTGATTGACGCGGACCGGCTGGCGGCCATCAATGCCGACGCGCCCAAAGGCATGGTGCAGATCGCGCGTTACTTTGGCAGCGAGTTTCTGCGCCCGGAGCTCGAGAAGGCGCGGGACCGCATGGTCAACCTGATCAGCCTGTACCTGCTGGAGACCACGGCCGGTGATCTGGCCAAGGCGGCGGTGTCGCTGCGCGACAACTCCTTTTTGTCGCGCTCCAAAGGCGGCTCGGACATGCTCAAGCGCCTGATCGCCATGCCGGAGAGCAGCAACTTCGGCATGGGCGGCTATGCGGATGCCGAAACCCCACTGCTGGCTGCCTGGTCGCTGCGCAGCCATGCCGACTACCGCGCGGAGCTGGCCCGCCGCAGCCACATCGCCCAGGCCATCGCCGCCGCCGAGTGGCTGGCCGCGCAGTACGACCTGGACGCCGACGAGCTGGAAACCGCCGGGGCCGACGCCGAGGCCGTGATCCGCACAGGGCTGCTGATGCAGGCGCTGAACCCCAAGGCCATGGCGGCGAGTGAGTGGCCCAGCGCCCCGGTGTTTGAAAAGCTGGTGACTGCACTGCGCAAAAAGAAGGCACCCCTGCCGACGGCGCTGCGCCTGCCCGCCGGCGTGCCGGCAGAGCTGCGTGACGTGCTGCAAGCCCAATGCGCCACCGTGCTGGCCGACCTGCCCAAGCTGCTGCAATCCGCTGCGCCGCTGCGCACCCTGCTGCGCCCCATGGGCGCCTTCAGGGCAAGCTACTTCCTGCTGGACGACCCTCTGGCCGAAGTGGACAGCTTTCACCGCAGCCTGGATGTGCTGGAGGACGACGATGAGCCTCCACAGCCTGCCAGCAAGACATGGACCAAGGCGACCGGGGGCAACGACGATGAGCACTCGCTGCTCACGCTGTTTCTGTGCCTGGCCGCCGGTGCGCCCAAGAAGACGCTGCTCACCGAAAAAACCGCCGCCAGCCTGGTGCGCAAGATCCGCAAGTCTGGCCTGCAGCCCGAGCTGGCGTCTGACTTCATCCGCAGCCACGCGGCTGCCGCCTTCCAGCAGGACTACCTGGCTCTCTGGTCTGGTTTTTTGCAAGACGCGCAGGCTACGCTGACCAGCGACCGCGACTACCAGATGCACGATGCGCTGGCGCTGCTGCGGCGCGAATGCCACGTGGTGGGTTGACAGGTGCTCCCAACCGCCACGCGAGGAGGTGCGGCCGGAGGGACCCCTGCAGCTGGCTCAAGGACTGCATTGCTGCCCGCAGACTGTCGCGTGGCGGTCAATGCTCTCGGTTACCATTGTTCACGTTGATGAGGGGCCCCATCTGCCTGGCTTGCCATAGCTGCCACGCATGCAAGATGAAGTTGCCTGGCCAGTCCCGATTGCTCCGTCCCTTCCCACAGTGCACAGTCCCACCCTCGTTATCGTAGCGGCCATCCTTGCAGCGCTGGTTACCACTGTGCTGTCTGCCGTGTGGTTCTTCAACAGGAACATCCCAGGGCTGCGCTTGTGGGCGCTAGCACTGTTTTGCACCACCGTGTTTTGCGCCAACCTGATGTTGCGCGACCATGTCCCGCAGTTGCCTTCGGTATTGCTGGCGCAGGGCTCTATTGCGTTGACGGCCTACCTGTGCCTGCTGGGTGCGCGTGAATACATGGGACGAGCGCCGCTGCGGCATGGCATGGCTGCGGTTGCCATGGTGCTGCTGCTGGTAACGGTGGCGTATTTCACCGTGGTGCAGCCCCATCTGGGGGTGCGTTTTGTGCTGTCGGGGCTGGTGCCGGGCACGTGCTTTCTGTTTGCTGCGCACACCATGGCCAAAGGTGGCTTTCGCAAGGTTCCGGCCCGGTATCTGTTTGCGGGCACGGTGGGTGTGCATGGCGTGTTTTTGCTGGTGCGGCCCTTGTTGTTCAAGCTGGCCGCACCGGCCGATGCGTCGCAACCCGAAACGGGCATGGTGGCTGCGCTGTCGCAGTTTGTGGTGCTGGAGTCCACCATGGCGCTGGTGCTGGTGGCGTTTGGCGCGTTGATGCTGACCAATGAGTTCATCACCAACGAACTGCGCCACCTCGCCGAGGTGGACCCGCTGACCAATGTGTTCAACCGCCGCGCGTTTCTGACCTTGTTGGACAAGGCCATCAGCAACGCCCAGCGCACGCAGACGACGTTGCCCGTGCTGGTGATGGACCTGGACCATTTCAAGAAGGTCAACGACAGCTGGGGCCACCGCGCGGGCGATGATGTGCTGCGCCATTTTGTGATGTTGGCCCAGCGCTGCCTGCGCAAGGAAGACGTGATGGGCCGCCTGGGGGGTGAGGAGTTCGCGATCTTCTTGCCCAATGCAGGGGCCGGTGGCGCCATTGCGGTGGCCGAGCGCCTGCGCGCCATGGTGGAGGCCCACCCTGTGGTGACCGAGCAGCGCAGCATTGCGCTCACGGTGAGTGTTGGTGTCACCCTGTGCGCGGGCAGCGAGTCGGCGGGTACGGCCTTGCAGCGTGCGGACGAGGCCATGTACCTGGCCAAGGAGCGGGGGCGCAACCGGGTGGAGATGACGGTGGCCCCAGCAGCGCCCTTGGTCCCCGTTACGGCAACCCCCGCGCCGGCCGCACCAACCACCCTGGCGGCCTAGGCGCAGCGGAGCGCCGGGAAGGCGCCCAGGCCTTGCAGCCCTGCGCCATGGCGGGCTGTGTCGGCTGCCCGACCCTGGCGATGGCCGCAGGGGGCACAAGGCAGGCGCTGCCCGGCACAATCAAAGCTTTCACACCACCCCCGGTGATGCGGGCAGACAACCCCATGGCAGTTCCACCCCCTTCTGGCGCACCCAAAGCCGCTACCCCCGCAGCCATCCACCCCTCGCCCCCTGCACCGCCTGCAGCGCCCGACCGGAGGGCGTTTCTGGCCATCGGCACGGGGGTGGCGCTCGCAGCGGCTGGTGCTGTCGGGTATTTTCTGCACCAGCCGGACAACGACAGGCAGCTGGTATTTGCCACCCTGCACGATGCGATGCGCGAGGCCGAGCGGCTGAACGCAGCTTCCGTCCACGCGCTGGAACCCGCCACGGCCTGGACCTGGGCACAGACGCTGGTGCATTGCGCACAGAGCATTGAATACTCGCTGCAGGGTTTTCCGTTGCCCAAATCTGCGCTGTTCCAGAACACCCTGGGGGCTGCAGCTTTCAAGGTGTTTACCCTGCGGGGACGCATGAGCCACAACCTGGCAGAGCCTATCCCGGGCGCCCCCGCGCTGGATGCGCAGGCCACGGATACATCGGCCGCTATGGCCCGCCTGCGCCAGGCGGTGCAGGACTTTGCCATCCACACGGGGGCGCTGCAGCCTCACTTTGCCTATGGTGCACTGAGCCGGTCGCAGTACGAGCAAGCGCATGCCATGCACCTGGCCAACCACCTGTCGGCCTTTGACGGGCGCGGGTAGGGCAGTCTCCGGCAACCGACGCACCGCCTCTCAGAACCCGCAGCGGCAAGCTTGTGTCGCAGGCGGAAGCCCCACGCAATTGCAGCCAAATTGATGCAAGTCAAGCGAGGCGGCTGGCCACAAGCAGCCCATGAAGGCGCTGCGCTTACGATGCATTTTGAGGTGAGGCGCCTTTGCTGACGTGACTGGAAATGCGCTCCTGCCTCCGCATCAAAAGGGATCAGAGCCATGGGCAGCAAGTGGAAAATTTATGCGGCCGCCGCAGCGCTGTTGTTGCTGGGCACCGTGCTGGTCGTGCGGTGGGCGCCCTGGCAGCCCAAGGGGCCCGGCCCTGGGTTTGTGAGTGGCAATGGCCGCATCGAGGCCACCGAGATTGCCGTGGCCACCAAGCTGGCGGGGCGTGTGCTCGATGTTTTGGTGGCCGAGGGCGATTTTGTGAAGGCGGGGCAGCCCCTGGCCCGCATGCAGATCGACGGCCTGCAGGCCCAGCGCGAAGAGGCCGTGGCCCGGCTGCAGCAGGCGCAACTGGCCATCAGCAGTGCCCAGGTGCAGGTGGCCCAGCGCGAGAGCGACTACCAGGCCGCCTTGGCCGTGGTGGCCCAGCGCGAGAGCGACCTCGACACCGCCCGCCGCCGCCTGCCGCGCTCTGAGCAGCTAGCGCGCGAAGGCTTTTTCTCCAGCCAGTTGCTCGACGATGATCGCGCCAAGGTGCGCAGCCAGCAGGCCGCTGTGACGGCTGCCAAGGCCCAGGCCAAGGCCGCACAGGCGGGCATTGGCGCGTCGCGCACCCAGGTGACCAGTGCCGAGGCCAATGTGCGTGCGCTGGAGGCCACGCTGGCGCGGATCGATGTGGAGCTGGCCGACAGTGAACTCAAGGCCCCGCGCGACGGCCGCGTGCAGTTTCGCGTGGTGCAGCCCGGCGAGGTGGTGGGCGCGGGCGCACGGGTGCTGCAGCTGGTGGACCTGAGCGACGCGTACATGACCTTCTTTTTGCCCGAGACCGTGGCGGGCCGGGTAGCACTGGGCAGCGAGGTGCGCATCGTGCTCGATGCTGCGCCGGGCTTTGTGATTCCTGCAGAAGTCTCGTTTGTCGCCAGCACCGCGCAGTTCACCCCCAAGACGGTGGAGACCGCCAGCGAGCGCCAGAAGCTCATGTTCCGCGTGCGCGCGCAGATTGACAAGGCGCTGCTGCTGCGCCACCAGGAGCAGGTCAAGACCGGTCTGCCTGGCGTGGCCTGGCTGCGGGTGGACCCCGCCGTGGAATGGCCCGCCAACCTCGCCATCAAGGCCGACCAGTGAATCTCCCCGGCGGCGTTGCACCCGTGGCGCGCCTGCGTGGCGTGGGCCAGCGCTACGGTCGTACGGTGGCGCTCGCAGACATCGATTTGGAAGTGGCCGGGGGTCGCATGGTGGGCCTGATCGGGCCGGATGGCGTGGGCAAGTCCAGCCTGCTCGCGCTGGTGGCGGGCGCTCGTGCAGTGCAGCAGGGCACGGTAGAAGTGTTGGGCGGCGACATGTCCCAAAGCCGCCACCGCAGCCGGGTGTGCCCCCGCATCGCCTACATGCCTCAAGGGCTGGGCAAGAACCTGTATCCCACGCTGTCGGTGGAAGAGAACCTGCAGTTCTTTGGCCGCCTGTTCGGGCACGACGCGGCCGAGCGTCGCCGGCGCATCGATGAACTCACGCGCAGCACCGGTCTGCATCCATTCCTGGCGCGGCCTGCGGGCAAGCTCTCGGGCGGCATGAAGCAAAAGCTGGCCCTGTGCTGCGCGCTCATCCACGACCCCGACCTGCTCATCCTGGACGAGCCCACCACCGGCGTTGACCCTTTGGCGCGCGCGCAGTTCTGGGATTTGATCGGCCGCATCCGCGCCGCGCGGCCAGGCATGAGCGTCATCGTGGCCACGGCCTACATGGAAGAGGCCCAGCGTTTTGAATGGCTGGTGGCGATGGACGAGGGGCGCATCCTGGCCACGGGTACGCCTGCCGAGCTGATGGCCCGCACCGGGCACGATGTGCTGGAGCAGGCCTTTGTGGCACTGCTGCCCGAGGCCAAGCGCCGGGGCCACCAGGCGGTGCAGATTCCGCCGCTGGACCGGTCGCAGGCCCATGATGCCGCCAATGTGGCCATCGAGGCGCGCGACCTGACCATGCGGTTTGGCGACTTTGTGGCGGTGGACCACGTGAGCTTTCGCATCCAGCGGGGCGAGATCTTTGGCTTTTTGGGCAGCAATGGCTGCGGCAAGTCCACCACCATGAAGATGCTTACCGGCCTGCTGCCCGCCAGCGACGGGCAGGCCTGGCTGTTTGGCCAACCGGTGGACCCCAAGGACATGGCCACGCGGCGGCGGGTGGGCTACATGTCGCAGGCGTTTTCGCTGTACAGCGAGCTGTCGGTGGAGCAGAACCTGGTGCTGCATGCCCGACTGTTCCACGTGCCCGAGGCCGAGGTGCCCACGCGCGTGACGGCCATGCTGGAGCGCTTTGACCTGCAGGCCGCTCGCAGCGCACTGCCCATGAAGCTGCCCCTGGGCATGCGCCAGCGCCTGTCGCTGGCCGTGGCCATGGTGCACCAGCCCGAGCTGCTGATCCTGGACGAGCCCACCTCGGGCGTGGACCCGATGGCACGCGACAACTTCTGGCGCCTGATGGTGGAGCTGGCGCGGCGCGACAAGGTCACCATTTTCATCTCCACCCACTTCATGAACGAGGCCGAGCGCTGCGACCGCATCTCGCTGATGCACGCAGGGCGCGTGCTGGAAAGCGCTGCGCCGCAGGACATCGTGGCCAAGCGCGGCGCCGCCACGCTGGAAGAAGCCTTCATCGGCTATCTGGAGGATGCTGCGGGCACGGCCCAGGCTCCTGTGTCCGCGGCGGCTTCGGGCCCCACTGCGCTATCGCCGGTGTCTGCGCCCAACACTCCCACCTGGCCCACCCGCCTGCGCCAAAGCCTGGCCCGCATCCACAGCACCCAGTGGCGCGAAGCGCTGGAGCTGCGCCGCGACCCGGTGCGTGGCGCCATGGCACTCCTGGGCTCGCTGATTTTGATGTTCGTGATGGGTTACGGCATCAGCATGGACGTGGAGAACCTGCGCTTTGCCGTGCTGGACCGCGACCAGACCGCGCTGAGCCGCGCCTACACGCTGAACCTGGCGGGCTCGCGCTACTTCACCGAGCAGCCGCCGATTGCCACCTACGCAGAGCTGGATGCACGCATGCGCTCCGCCGAGATATCGCTGGCGCTGGAGATCCCGCCCGGCTTTGCCCGCGACGTGGCACGCGGCCAGCCGGTTCAGATCGGCGCGTGGGTGGACGGCGCCATGCCCCAGCGCGCCGAAACCGTCATCGGCTACGCCCAGGGCCTGCACCAGCAGTGGCTGGTGGAGCAAAGCCGCAGCCACACTGGCTTGGTGCCCCGGGGCCTGCTGGAGGTGGAGCCGCGCTACCGCTACAACCCCGACGTACGCAGCCTGCCGTCCATGGTGCCCGCCGTGATTCCGCTGCTGTTGCTCATGCTGCCCGCCATGCTCACGGCCCTGGCGGTGGTGCGCGAGAAAGAGCTGGGCTCCATCATCAACCTGTATGTCACGCCCACCACGCGCACCGAATTCATGCTGGGCAAACAGCTGCCCTATGTGCTGCTGGCGCTGTTTAATTTTGGCCTGATGTGCCTGGCGGCGGTGATGGTGTTTGGGGTGCCCATCACCGGCAGCTTTGCCACGCTGACGCTGGGCGCAGTGCTGTTCAGCCTGTGCTCCACGGGCATGGGGTTGCTGGCCTCCACCGTTACGCGCAGCCAGATTGCAGCCATGTTCTTCGCCATGGTGGGCACGCTCATCCCGGCGGTGCAGTTCGCCGGGCTCATCAACCCCGTGTCGTCCATGACCGGCTTTGCGCGCTGGGTGGGCGAGGCCTACCCGGCCAGCCACATGTTCACCATCAGCCGGGGCGTGTTCAACAAGGCGCTGGGCCTGCAGGATCTGCAGGCCGAGTTCTGGCCCATGCTGGTGGCGGTGCCTGTCATCGTTGGCACCGCCATCCTGTTGCTACGCAAGCAGGAGACCTGACATGGCGCTGCGTGGCCGCTGGTCCAATATCTTTCGGTTAGGCATCAAGGAGCTGTGGAGCCTGTGGCGCGACCCGGCCATGCTGTTCCTCATCGTCTACACCACCACGCTTGCGGTGTATTCGGCGGGCATGGCGCAGCCTGAGACGCTGCGCCACGTGCCCATTGCCATCGTGGACGAGGACGACTCGGCCTTGTCCCAGCGCATCGCCACCGCGTTCTACGCGCCCCAGTTCACCCGCCCCGCCATGATCAGCATGCGCGAGGTGGACCCGGGCCTGGACGCCGGCCGCTTCACGCTGGTGCTGCACATCCCCGCGCATTTCCAGCGCGATGTGCTGGCGGGCCGGGTGCCGCAGGTGCAGCTCAACATCGACGCCACGCGCATGGGGCAGGCGTTTGCGGCCAATGGGGCGGTGCAGCAGATCGTGCAGCTGGAGGTGGCCGAGTTCGTGCAGCGCGACCGCACCGTGGCCGCGCAACCCATCGAACTGACGGTGCGCTCGCGCTTCAACCCGGCGCTGAACCCCGCGTGGTTCGGCTCGCTGATGGAGCTGATCAACATCGTGACCATGCTCTCCATCATCCTCACCGGCGCCGCGCTGATCCGCGAACGCGAGCATGGCACGGTGGAGCATTTGCTGGTGATGCCCGTCACTCCCGGCGAGATCATGCTGGCCAAGGTCTGGGCCATGGCGCTGGTGGTGCTGGTGGCTACCTGGGTGTCGCTCACGGCGGTGATCCGCTGGGCGATTGGTGTGCCCATCGAGGGCTCGGTACCGCTGTTTCTGCTGGGAGCCACGCTGCATCTGTTTGCCACCACGTCCATGGGCATCTTCATGGCCACGGTGGCGCGCAGCATGCCGCAGTTTGGGCTGCTGATGGTGCTGGTGATGATGCCGCTGCAGATGCTGTCGGGCGGCGTCACCCCGCGCGAGAGCATGCCGCTGTGGGTGCAGTACGGCATGGCGCTGGCGCCCACCACGCACTTCACCGAGCTGGCCCAGGCCATCCTCTACCGGGGTGCGGGCTGGGCGGTGGTGTGGCCGTCGCTGGTGTGGCTGCTGGGGATTGGGGCGGTGCTGTTCAGCCTGGCGCTGGCGCGGTTTCGCAGGACGATTGCGCGCATGGCCTGAATGTCAGGATGACTTTGTGCTATTGAATATATAGCTGCAAAGGCATGTTCCACTAGCGCTTGAGGCTAGTTGGACGCAAAATCAACGCTGCCGGGCCGCCCAGGAAGGTGCAGCTGCGCCACGGGCGCCGGGCTGCTGGCCACCCGCTGGCCACGCCGCCACACACCCAGGCGCGTGGCCCGCAGGCGGATGGCGTCCACCGGGTTGCGCGCATGCAGTAGCACCAAGTCGGCATGGCAGCCGGGGGCGATACCGTAGCCCTCCAGCCCCAGCAGCTTGGCGGGATTCACCGTCACCGCATCAAAACACTGCCGCATGGCGGCCTGGCTGGTCATCTGGCCCACATGAAGGCCCATGTGCGCGGCCTCCAGCATGTCGGCGCTGCCGCCGCTGTACCAGGGGTCGAGCACGCAGTCGTGGCCAAAAGCCACCGTCAGGCCCGCAGCCATCAGCTCGGGCACGCGGGTCATGCCACGGCGCTTGGGGTAGGTGTCGTGGCGGCCTTGCAGCGTGATGTTGATGAGCGGGTTGGCCACCACGCCCAGGTCGGCCTCGGCCATCAGCGCCATCAGCTTGCTCACGTAGTAGTTGTCCATGCTGTGCATGGAGGTGAGGTGCGAGCCCGTCACGCGGCCCTGCAGGCCCAGGCGCTGGGTTTCGTACGCCAAGGTTTCCACGTGGCGCGAATGCGGGTCATCGCTCTCGTCGCAGTGCATGTCCACGCGTTTGCCGCGTTCGGCCGCCAGTTCGCAAAGGATCTTCACGCTCTCGGCCCCTTGGGCCATGGTGCGCTCGAAGTGCGGAATGCCGCCCACCACGTCCACACCCATGTCCAGCGCGCGTTTCAGGTTGGCCAGCCCTCCGGGCGCGCGCAGCACGCCGTCTTGTGGGAAGGCCACCAGTTGCAAATCCAGGTACGGCGCCACGCGCTGCTTTACCTCCAGCAGCGCCTGCACCGGCAGCAGGCTGGGGTGGCTGGTGTCCACATGGCTGCGGATGGCCAGCAGCCCGCGCGCCACGGCCATGTCGCAGTACTGCAGCGCGCGCTGCACGATGGCGTCGTGGGTCAGCGTGGGCTTGAGTTCGCCCCACAGCGCAATGCCTTCGAGCAGGGTGCCGCTCTCGTTCACGCGCGGCTGGCCGTAGCTCAGGGTCGAATCCATGTGGAAATGCGCGTCCACAAACGGCGGGCTCACCAGCAGGCCACCCGCATCTACCGTTTCATGCGCAGGGGCTTGCAGGCTTTCGGTCACTTCGGTGATGCGGCCGCCTTGCACGGCGATGGACATGTTCTGGCGGCCGTCGGGCAGGCTGGCATGGGTGATGAGCAGGTCGAGCATGGTGGGGAAGTGTAGATATTCGTCGGGACGTGCAGGCACACTGCGGGGTCTCAAGAAGAAAGGGTCATCCGATGAACGCACATGAAAAGCTGAACTACGTCGAATTTGCCGCGCGCGATGTGCCCGCCACCAAGTCGTTCTTTGAAAAGGCCTTTGCATGGACCTTTGTGGACTATGGGCCGGAGTACACGGCCTTCTCGGGTCAGGGGTTGGACGGCGGCTTCTTCCGCGCCAGCCTGTGTTCCACCCCAGCCACTGGCGGCGCCTTGCTGGTGTTCTACAGCGCAGACCTCGAAGCTACCTTGGCCAAGGTGGAGGCGGCGGGTGGCCATGTGGTCAAGCCGGTGTTCGACTTTCCG
This sequence comes from Acidovorax sp. 59, assembly GCF_002754175.1. Classification (NCBI taxonomy): domain Bacteria; kingdom Pseudomonadati; phylum Pseudomonadota; class Betaproteobacteria; order Burkholderiales; family Comamonadaceae; genus Acidovorax; species Acidovorax sp. 59. The sequence continues at coordinate 1,816,265 of NZ_PEET01000001.1, forward strand.
GGAGGACGGCGCTTTCATTTCACAGAGCCCAGCGGCAACGAGTTTGCGGTGTGGTCCGACCAGAGGGTGTGAATGAATCGGGCGTGGTGGGCTCATTCGCATCTTCTCACCGCTCCCCCTTGCGGTAAGGCTTCATCAGCGCCTGTGGATACGCCGCCTTGCGTGCCACCAGCACCAGCGCCAGGATGGACAGCAGGTACGGCAGCATCAAATACACCTGGTAGGGCAGCCACGCATCGCCCGCCTGCTGCAGCCGCAGCTGCAGCGCGTCGAAGAACGCAAACAGCAGCGCACCCAGCAGCGCCTTGCCAGGCCGCCACGAGGCAAACACCACCAGCGCCACGCAGATCCAGCCGCGCCCGTTGATCATGTTGAAGAAAAACGCGTTGAACGCCGACAGGGTGAGGAAGCTGCCCGCCACGCCCATCAGCGCCGAACCGGCCACGATGGCGCCGGTGCGCATGGCCGCCACCGAGATGCCCTGGCCCTCGGCCGCCTGCGGGTTCTCTCCCACCATGCGCACCGCCAGGCCCAGGGGGGTGCGCATCAGCACCCAGGCCAAAAGCGGCACCAGCAGCAGGGCCAGCAGCGTGAGTGGGGTTTGTGCCGACAGGATGGGAATGCCCAGCCACTCCATCGGTGCAAAGGGCTCGATGGTGGGTGGCGTGTTCACCTTGGGGAAACTCACCCGGTAGCCGTAGTAGCTGAGCGCCGTGGCCAGCAGCGTGATGCCCAGCCCGGACACATGCTGCGACAGCGCCAGCCCCACGGTGAGCCATGCGTGCAGCAATCCAAACACTGCGCCGGTGAGCGCAGCCACCAGCACCCCGGCCCACAGTCCATGGCCCGTGTACACCGCGAGCCAGCCGGTGAAGGCGCCTGCGACCATGATCCCTTCAATGCCCAGGTTGAGCACCCCGGCGCGTTCGCACAGCAAAACCCCCAGCGTGCCCAGAATGAGCGGGGTGGCGACCCGCAGGGTGGCAATCCAGAACGCGGGGTTGGCGAGGATGTCGAGCAGTTCGGTCATGCGGCTGCTCCGTGGAAATTTGCTTTCATTTCGATAGCATTCGGCGCATGATTCACTAGCGCTTGAGGCCTATTGGGCTTGAAATTGTGGTGTGTTTGGGTTGTCATGGCTGCTTCACTTCCACCGCACGCGGTACTGCGTCAGCAGCCCGGCCACCAGCACCGCAATCAGCGAAGTCGCCACGATCACATCCGCAATGTAGGTGGGCACGCCCACCGCGCGGCTCATGCTGTCAGCCCCTACCAGCACGCCCGCCACAAAGGTGCCCGCCGCAATCACGCCCAGCGGGTGCAGTCCGGCCAGCATGGCGATCACGATGCCGCTGTAGCCGTAGCCGGGCGACATGTCGAGCGTCACATAGCCAGTGCGACCGGCCACTTCGATGGCGCCAGCCAGACCTGCGAGCCCGCCGGAGAGCAGGGCGACCAGCACCACCGTGCGGGTGATAGGCACGCCCGCAAAGGCAGCAGCGCGTGCATTGGCCCCCGCAGCACGAATGTCAAACCCCGGCACCGTGCGTGCCAGCAGCGCCCACAGCATCACGGCCAGCGACACGGCCCACAGCAGGCCCGTGTGCAGCCGCGTCTGAGGCACCAGCTTGGAGAGTTCCAGATCGCCCTGTAATGCCACGCTCTGCGGCCATCCCATGGAGAGCGGGTCTTTCATCGGCCCATCGAGCAGGGCAGAGACGAGCAGCAGCATGATGAAGTTGAGCAGCAGTGTGGTGACCACCTCATCCACGCCCAGCCGCGCCTTCATCAGCGCCGGGCCCAGCAGCAGCGCCGCGCCTGCCAGCGCGGCCGCCAGCATCATCAGCGGAAAGAGCACATAGGGCGACCACTCCAGCCCCGTGCCCCCATGCATGCCGCCCACGGCCACGGCGGCCAGCGCCCCGGCGTAAAGCTGCCCCTCGGCCCCAATGTTGAACAGCCGCGCGCGGAAGGCCACGGCCGCTGCCAGCCCGGTCAGGATCAGTGGCGTGGCGCGGGTGAGGGTTTCTGTCAGTGCAAACACCGAGCCGAACGCGCCCTGCAGCAGCAGCGCATAGGTCTGCCCCACGGGCGCACCAGCCCATAGCACCAGCAAAGCGCTGACGATCAGTGTGAACACCACGGCACCCACCGGTGCCAGCACGTAGGCGGCGGGGGAGGTGTGGTTGCGTTTTTCAAGTCTCATGCTGGGTTGTTCTTGTAGTTGTCGCTCAATGGGCAGCGCCCGCCATGGCCAGGCCGATGGCTTCGCGTGTCCAGTCTTCGGCGCGTCGCGCCTCGCTCAGTTGTCCGTCGTGCATGACGGCCACACGGTCACCCAGCGCCAGCACTTCGTCCAGATCGTCCGAGATCAGCAGCACGGCCGCTCCCGCATCGCGCGCGTTGATGAGTTGCTGCTGCACAAACATCACCGCACCAATGTCCAACCCCCAGGTGGGCTGGTGGGCCACGATGAGCTGGGGTGCAGGCGCGGTGTAGCCCGCTGCGTCCTTCGGCGGCATCAGCGCCCGGCCCAGGATGAGCTTTTGCATGTTGCCGCCCGACAGCGACCGGGCGGGGGTGTCCGGCCCGCCGCCGCGCACGTCAAAGGTCTCGGCCACGCGCTGTGCATGCTGGCGCGCAGCGCGGCGTTTGACCCAGAAGGCTCGGAACCACGGGTGCGCAAACCAGGGGCCGCGCAGGCGTTCGGCCACCGCGTTCTCCCACACGGGCAGGTCGCCCACCACGCCCACGGCGTGGCGGTCTTCGGGGATGCGGGCCACGCCCTGGCTTACTAGCCAGGCAGGCCGCGCTTGCAACGGTGCGCCGCGCAGCGTGACCTGGCCGGTGGAGGCGTTGCGCACGCCGCACAAGACATCGGCCAGCGCCACCTGGCCGTTGCCGCTCACGCCCGCAATCGCCACGATCTCGCCTGCGCGCAAGCTGAGGGACACACCGTTCAGCCGGTCGCGCCCCGTGGGGCCGGTGCTGACGTTGGTCAGGGTGCAGATGGGCTCGCCCACATTCTTGGCGGGGCGGCGCTCTGCCGCCTCAATCGCATGGCCCACCATCCATTGCGCGAGCAGCCCCTGGGTGGTGCCCTGCGCAGGCGCCTCGGCCACCAGCTTGCCCTGGCGCAGCACGGCCACGCGGTGCGATACGCGCAGCACCTCGCCCAGCTTGTGGCTGATGAAGATGATGGACAGGCCCTGCGCCACCATCTGCGCCAGGGTGTCGAACAGCGCCTCGCTCTCCTGCGGGGTGAGCACGGCGGTGGGCTCGTCCAGGATGAGGATGCGGGCGCCCCGGTACAGTGCCTTGAGGATTTCGACGCGCTGGCGCTCGCCCACCGAGAGGCTGCCGACCTTTGCATCGGGGTTCACTGGCAGGCCGAACTGCTGCGACACCGCCAGCAGCTTGGCGCGGGCATCGCTGCGGCGCGAGAAGGGCTGCCACAGCGGCTCGCTGCCCAGCAGCACGTTGTCCAGCACCGTGAGGTTGTCGGCCAGCGTGAAGTGCTGGTGCACCATGCCAATGCCCGCCGCCAGCGCTGCACGCGGCTGGCCGGGCGCCAGGGGCTGGCCAAAGACTTCGATGCTGCCTTCGTCGGCCACGTAGTGCCCGAACAGGATGGACATCAGCGTGGACTTGCCTGCGCCGTTTTCGCCCAGCAGCGCCAGCACTTCGCCGCGTGCCAGAGTCAGGTTGATGCTGTCGTTGGCGACGAGCTTGCCAAAACGCTTGGTGATGCCCGACAGTTTCAGGACGGGGGCGTTGGTGGAGGCCATCTACTTCCACGCCGCCAGAAACGCCCGCAACACCTTGGCCGAGTTGGCGGCCGCCAGGCCCATGAAGGTGCCCATTTCGTTCTCGCCATCACCACCACCGGCGAGATCGCTCAGCGACCGGAAGGCGATGTAGGGCACGCCGTTGCTGTGCGCGACCATGGCGGTGGCGGCGGTTTCCATGTCGAGCACGTTGGCCTCGAAGGTCTTGAAGGCGTATTCGCGGAAGGCCTTGTTGTCCACAAAGGCTTGGCCCGATACGCCGTTGCCGCCCACCACCAGTTGTGGGCGCTGCTTGAGGCAGGTGGCGGCCAGGCAGTGCTCCAGGCCCACGTTCTGCAGGCTGCGGGCGGTGGCCAGCATCTTGGGGTCGGCTTCGAACCAGAACTTCTTGCTGAGCTGGGGGTTTGCAGCCGATCGCACCTCCACCGGGCGCGGGTGCATCATGCCGAAGGCGGGCATCGTCAGCTCGCTTTTCATCCACGCGGGGGCGCTGTACTGGCCGGGCTGCTCTTCACGCGCCATCAGCCATTCCATGTACTGGCCCCACTGTGCGGGCACTGTCACGTCGCCAATGTGCAGGCTAGGGTTCACGCCGCCCGCAATGCCGCTGAAGACCACGTGGCTCACGTGGAAGCGGTCCAGCACCAGCTGGGTGTTCATGGCCGCGTTGGTCATGCTGATGCCCGACAGGAACACCACCACGGGTTTGCCCTCCAGCGTGCCGGTGGTGAACTCCACGCCGTTGATGCTGTGCTTGGCAGGCTGCTGCACCTGGGGCAGCAGCACGGTCAGCTCGGGCGCAAAGGCGGAGATGACGGCGATGCGGGGCGTGTCGTTCAGCCGCACGGCTGTTTTGCCAGGTGAGGTGGCGGCACAGCCCGCGACCACGGCGGCCAGAGCCAGGGCGCCCAGCAGGCGGGTGCACCGCGTTGTCAGAGTCGGCTTGGTGGTGTGGTGCGAAAACATGGTGGGTGAGCCTTGTCGGGGTGCAATAGCGATGAGCATCAAAACAAACAGGCCACCGCTTTGCTGGGGTGGCCTGTGCACAGAAGTTGAGGACGCAGGCACGGCGCCCGCTGCACCGGTGCTTACTTGGCCGTGGACTTGGGCTGGCTGTCGTCCACCTTCACGGTGAACTTGCCGGCCAGGATGTCGGCCTCCTTGGCCTTGACCTTGGCGACGATGTCGGCCTGCACCTTCTTCTCGAATGTGCCCAGGGGCGCGAGTTCGGAGCCCTTGTGTTTCATCATCGAGTACGGGCCGTAGTCCTCGGCGGTGAACTTGCCGTCCTTGACCAGTTTGAGCGCGCGCTCGATGCTGGGCTCCATGTGCCACAGGGCCGATGCCACCACGGTGTCGGGGTACTGCTCTTGTGTGTTGATCACGTTGCCGATGGCGAGCTTGCCTTTTTCCTTGGCCGCGTCGCTCACGCCAAAGCGCTCGGCGTAGAGCACGTCGGCGCCCTTGTCGATCATGGCGAAGGTGGCTTCCTTGGCCTTGGGTGGGTCAAACCAGCTGTTGATGAAGGTAATGGTGAACTCGACCTTGGGGTTGGTCTCCTTGGCGCCCGCCATGAAGGCGTGCATCAGGCGGTTGACTTCGGGGATGGGGAATCCGCCCACCATGCCGATCTTGTTGGTCTTGGTCATGCCGCCAGCCACCATGCCGCTGAGGTACGCGGGCTCCTGGATGTAGTTGTCGAACACGCTGAAGTTGGGCGCCTGCGGCTTGCCGGAGGAGCCGAGCAGGAACGAAGTCTTGGGGAAGTCCTTGGCCACCTTGCGGGCGGCGGCTTCTACCGCAAAGGCCTCGCCCACGATGAGCTGGTTGCCGCCGGTGGCGTACTCGCGCATCACGCGCTCGTAGTCGGCGTTGCTCACGTTTTCGCTGGCCTTGTATTCGATCTCGCCACGTGCCTCGGCGGCCTTGAGGGCCTTGTGGATGCGGCTGACCCATTGCTGTTCAAAAGGCACCGTGTAGATCGCCGCGACCTTGATCTTGGACTGTGCGAAGGCCAAAGAGGGCGCCATCGCCATGGCGGCCGAGAGGGCCATGGAGGTGCAGAGCAGGCGTCCGGTGAAGATGCGGCGAGTGGTCATGGTGGGGTTCCTTCAGACAAGCAAACAAGGAGGTTGGGGGTGCTGTTACCAAGCAAGGAGCGCGCCAGTCGGTGGCTGTGTAACTGCAAACCAGCGGCAAGTCTGCCAGAGGAAAGCCACCAGTTGGTAAAAAAATGGTGCATGCGTGCAGCGCATCCGGAAACCAGGCTGGGGCACCCCACCAGAGTAGGGCTCCCAATGGGCTGTTACGCAACGCAGGGAGGCCCGGTGATGAAAAAAAAGCCACCGCTGGGCGGCAGGCCCTGCGGTGGCTGGTGCACGGGCGCTGCCGTTGTGCGCTTATTTGGTGCCAAAAATGCGGTCACCCGCATCGCCCAGGCCCGGCAGGATATAGCCGTGGTCGTTCAGCTCGCGGTCGATGGCGGCGGTGAAGATGGGCACGTCGGGGTGGGCCTTCTGCAGCGTGGCCACACCTTCAGGGGCGGCCAGCAGGCAGACGAACTTGATGGAGCGGGGGTTGAGCTTCTTGAGGCGGTCCACACAGGCCGCGGCTGAGTTGCCGGTGGCAAGCATCGGGTCCACCACGATGATGTCGCGCTCGTCCATCTCGGACGGCATCTTGAAGTAGTACTCCACGGGCTGCAGCGTGGCTGGGTCGCGGTACAGGCCGATGTGGCCGACGCGGGCGCCGGGCACCACGTTGAGCATGCCGTCCAGAAAGCCGTTGCCCGCGCGCAGGATGGAGACCAGCACCAGCTTCTTGCCATCGATCATCTTGCCGGTCATGGTCTCCAGCGGGGTTTCGATCTGCACATCCTGCAGCGGCATGTCGCGGGTCACTTCGTACGCCATCAGCGTGGACAGCTCGCCCAGCAGGCGGCGAAAGCTGTTGGTGCTGGCGTCTTTCTTGCGCATCAGCGTGAGCTTGTGCTGGACGAGGGGGTGGGTGATGACGGTGACGTTGCTCATGGGGAACCTGAAAGGAGAAGGGCAGGGGCCTTTGCGCTGATGATCAGGCACGCTCTGCCGCGCGGTGAGTGAAAAAGTGGGGGCTAGTCTGCCAGAAACCGTGCCAGGCGCGACAAATCGACGTTGCCGCCGCTGATGAGAATGCCGACGCGCGCGCCGTGGATGTCCACGTTGCCATGCTGGGCCCCGGCGAATGCCAGGGCGCCCGTGGGTTCGACCACGATCTTCATGCGTTCGGCAAAAAAGCGCAGGGACTCGACCAGCTGCTCGTCGGTGGCGGTGACCATGTCGTCGGCCAGGCGCTGGATGATGGGGAAGGTGAGCTGGCCCAGCGCCTGGGTTTGTGCGCCGTCGGCAATGGTGTGGGGCGTGGGGATCTGCACCACATGCCCGGCCTTGACCGACTGCTGGCCGTCGTTGCCCGCTGCGGGCTCCACCCCTACCACCCGGCATTGCGGCGCCAGGGCCTCGGCGGCCAGCAGGCTGCCCGCGAGCAGGCCGCCACCACCGACGCAGACGAAGAGGTAGTCCAGGTCGGGCACTTCTTCAAAAAGCTCCTTGGCCGCCGTGCCCTGGCCCGCGATCACATGGGGGTGGTCGAACGGGGGGACCAGCGTCATGCCGCGCTCCAGCGCCAGGCGGCGGCTGATGGCCTCGCGGTCTTCGGTGTAGCGGTTGTAGGTGACGACCTGGGCGCCATAGTCGCGCGTGGCGGCCATCTTGGAGGCGGGGGCGTCCTCGGGCATGACGATGGCGGCAGGCATGTCCAGCAGCCGGGCCGACAGTGCAATGGCCTGCGCGTGGTTGCCCGCCGAGAAGGCGAGCACACCGCATTCGCGCTGCTCGTCGGTGAACTGGGCCAGGGTATTGAACGCGCCCCGGAACTTGAAGGCGCCGGTGCGCTGCAGGTTCTCGCACTTGAAGAACAGCTGCGCGCCCAGCCGCTCGTCGGCGGTGCTGGAGCGCAGCACGGGCGTGCGGTGCGCCATGCCCTTGAGCCGGTGCGCGGCAGCGGCCACATCGTCGTAGGTGGGTGGGGTCAGGCTGGGCAGCGTCATGGTGGCGGCATCCTTGTGGGCAGGGCTGGAAGACGGCCAAACCCCTTAAGGCCTGATGATAGCCCTTTGCCTCGCCATTTCAAGCAAAAGGGCTTGCAAGCGCTAGTGCTGCATGCCTGGGCAGCTATACATTTTGATGTGGCACATGCCCGTGCGCGCACCGCAATCCGGGCCGCATGGCGCGGCCCGGCGGCGCTCAGCCCAGCTCGCTGAACCGTTGCAATGGTGTGAGCGCCGGGAACTCGCCCGCGCGTTTTTGCTTCATGGCCGTGACCGATTCGCGCACATGCTGGTTGCTCCAGATGGCGCCCTGCAGCCAGCCCATCTGGCGCAGGCTGTCTTCCACGCTGTGGTCGCGCGCGTAGTTCACGGCCTGCTTGGTGCCCCAGATGGCCACCGGGGGTTTGGACGCGATCTCCTTGGCGCACTGCAGCGCGGCAGCCAGCATGGCCTCTTGCGTGTCGAACACCTCGTTGACCAGGCCATAGTCCAGGGCCTTGGCGGCGCTCAGGCGCCGGCCGGTGTAGGCCAGTTCTTTGACCACACCCAGCGGAATGAGCTTGGGCAGGCGCTGCAGCGTGCCCACGTCGGCCACCATGCCGATGTTGATCTCCTGGATGCAGAAGAACGCATCCTGCGTGGCGTAGCGGATGCAGCCTGCGGTGACCATGTCCACCGCGCCGCCGATGCAGCCGCCGTGGATGGCCATGATCACCGGGATGCGCAGGTTGTCGATGCGGGTGAAGGTGGCCTGCATGTCAGTCAGCAGGTCGAAGATGGCAGCCCGGCCCTCGGGGCTCTGGTCGTCCATCGTGATGGCGCCGCCAAAGGTCTCCAGCGCCATCCCGGCGCTGAAATGTTTGCCGGTGCTGCTGATGACCAGCGCCCGCGCCTCGCCCGCCTGGTGCAGCTGGGCCAGCACCGTGTCCAGCTCGCGCCAGAAGGTGGGATGCATGGTGTTCATGGCCTCGGGTTTGTTCAGAACCAGATGGGCGACGTGGTCAGTGATGCTGAGGGAAAAGCAGGTGAGGGTGTTCATGGGGTGCCACTGTAGACCGGTGGGCGCAGGCCTGGTCGTCGCCTGGGTGACTGGGAATGATTTCGGGCCATTTTGGCTGCATGCGCTAGTGCATCATGCCTGGGTAGCTATCAAAAAGAGAGTGATTGGGGCTGGCGTTGTGCCGCCAGTGGGGCCGGTGGACCAGGCGCTCAGTCCCCGCCACCACCACAACCGCCGCCGTCGCCCCCGCCATCCCCGCCGCCGTCACTGCCGGCATCCGAACTCTCGGCGCCGCCAAAGTCGCCCGAGCTGCCGCTGTAGCTGCCGTCCGAAAAACTGGTGCCGCAGTAGCTGTCGCCGCCGCTGCCGCCCGCATCGCTCTTGCGGGCAATGTCGGAGCAGTCGGGCACGTAGCTGAAGCCTCCGGTAATCGCGAACTTGGCGTCCAGTGCAAACAGCAGGGGCAGGCGACTGGGCGCCTTGGGGTCGATGGATTCTTCCTTGCACACCCAGTACCAGCAGCGGCGCAGGCCGTCGTTGTGGCGCGCCTTGTGGCCCAGCGCCTCGGCGGGTGTGTGGTGCAAAAAGAAACCCAGCGCGTTCTGGCACCACAGTTTGTACGCCTGCGTGTGCAGGATGAATTCGTGCCACAGCGCATCGACCGCCTTGGAGGGCATGGCCACAAACTGCTGGTTGCTGCGCAGGCAGGCCATGAAGAACTGGCGCAGGCCGCGTTCCACCAGTTCACAGTCGCGGGTGCTCAGGTGGGGGTAGGTTTCGCGCAGCTTGCGCTGCAGAAAGCGGGGCAGGGGAGCCTCGCGGATGTAGCGCTGGCGCACTGCGTTGGTCCACTGGATCACCAGCGCCGTGATGATGACGGTGGCAATGAAGTACAGGACCCAGGGCCAGCGCAGGCGCCAGGCGCCTGCAAAGATGCCGAGGATGGCTGCCACCCACACCCCAATGGCCAGCAGCATGACCTTGCCGCCCCAGCGCAGCAGAACGTTTTCAATGCGTGTCATCGTCCCTCCTTCTTTTTGTTGTTGTGTATGGCGATTTCACGGCGGCCATGTGACTGATTTGTGACGAATCGCGGGGTGTCGTCAAAAGGTCACAGGCGCCATGTTGTGCGCTTTCACAGGGAGGCGAGCCAATGGCGGGAGGGGCGCCGCTGGTCTATGACGCCGGGCGCCGTCCCAACGGCGTCAGCGGCGCTTGCTGCCGCCGCCAAAGATACCGCCGAGCACGCCCCGCAAAATCTCCTTGCCGATCGTGGTGCCCATGGTGCGCACGGCGGACTTGGCCATGGTCTGCGCCAGGCCGTCGCGTTTGCCGCCTCGCGGGCCGGTGCTGCCAAACAGCACATCGTTCAGCCCACCCAGCAGGCCGCCGCCTTCTTCGGTGGGCGTACCGGTGGCCACCTTGCCGTTGCCCCCGCCCGCTGCGTTGCCCGCCTGCCCGCCGGCTTCGGTGGCGCGGCCCTTGAGTTTTTCGTAGGCCGACTCGCGGTCCACCGCCTTTTCATACACACCCGCGACCAGAGAACTGGCCATCAGGGCCTGGCGCTGCTGCGGGGTGATGGGGCCCAACTGGCTGCCGGGAGGCAATACAAACACGCGCTCGGTCACACTGGGGCGGCCCTTGGCGTCCAGAAAGCTCACCAGCGCCTCGCCCACGGCCAGCTCGGTGATGGCGGTTTCAATGTCCAGCCCCGGCTTTTGCCGCATGGTGGTGGCCGTGGCCTTCACGGCTTTCTGGTCACGCGGGGTGAAGGCGCGCAGCGCGTGCTGCACGCGGTTGCCCAGCTGGGCCAGCACGCTGTCGGGTATGTCGAGCGGATTCTGGGTGACGAAATACACACCCACGCCCTTGGACCGCACCAGTCGCACCACCAGCTCGATGCGCTCGATGAGCACTTTGGGCGCCTCGTTGAACAGCAGGTGGGCCTCGTCGAAGAAGAACACCAGTTTGGGCTGCTCGGGGTCGCCGATCTCAGGCAGCTGCTCGAACAGCTCGGACAGCATCCACAAGAGGAAGGTGGCATACAGGCGCGGCGAGTTCATGAGCTTGTCGGCCGCCAGGATGTTCACCACGCCATGGCCGTCCACGGTCTGCATGAAGTCCTGGATGTTGAGCATGGGCTCGCCGAAGAACTGCGTGCCGCCTTGCTGCTCGATCTGCAGCAGGCCGCGCTGGATGGCGCCCACGCTGGCGGCACTCACGTTGCCGTACTCGGTGGTGAAGTCCTTGGCGTTGTCGCCCACATATTGCAGCATGGCGCGCAGGTCCTTCAGGTCCAGCAGCAGCATGCCGTTGTCGTCTGCGATCTTGAACACCAGGTTGAGTACGCCCAGCTGGGTCTCGTTCAGGTTGAGCATGCGGCCCAGCAGCAGCGGGCCCATGTCCGACACCGTGGCGCGCACCGGGTGGCCCTGTTCGCCAAACACATCCCACAGCGTGGTGGGGCAGGCCAGCGGCGTGGGCAGGTCCAGGCCCCGCTCCTTGAGTACGCCGGCCAGCTTGTCGCCAATCTTGCCGGGCTGGCTGGCGCCCGTGAGGTCGCCCTTCACGTCGGCCATGAATACTGGCACACCGATGCGGGAGAAGTTTTCCGCCAGGGTCTGCAGGGTGACGGTCTTGCCCGTGCCGGTGGCGCCGGTGATGAGCCCGTGGCGGTTGGCCAGGCCGGGAAGCAGGTGGCATTCAATCGTGTCGTGCTTGGCAATCAGCAGGGGTTCGGCCATTTCGGGTTTCCTCGGGGGTACGGGTTCGGCAAAAAGTAAAATCCACCGACTAGATTAAATCAATACAAAAGGACTTCTCGTGGCAGGACACAGTAAATGGGCGAATATCCAGCACCGCAAAGGGCGCCAGGATGAAAAACGCGGCAAGATCTGGACCCGCATCATTCGTGAAATCACTGTGGCCGCCCGCGCCGGTGGCGGTGACCTGTCAGCCAACCCCCGCCTGCGCCTGGCGGTGGACAAGGCCAAGGCGGCCAACATGCCCGCCGACCGCATCAAGTACAACATCGACAAGGCCACGGGCAACGCCGAAGGCCTGACCTACGAAGAAATCCGCTACGAAGGCTACGGCATTGGTGGCGCCGCCATCATGATCGACACCATGACCGACAACCGCGTGCGCACCGTTGCCGAAGTGCGCCACGCGTTCAGCAAACACGGTGGCAACATGGGCACCGAAGGCTCGGTGGTGTTCCAGTTCAAGCACTGCGGCCAGCTGATTTTTGCCCCCGGCACCAGCGAAGACAAGGTGATGGAAGTGGCGCTGGAGGCGGGCGCTGAAGACGTGGTGACCGACGAAGACGGCGCGGTGGAGGTGCTGACCGCCCCAGCCGACTTTGAAGCGGTGAAGAACGCGCTGGAGGCCGCAGGCCTGACGGCCGAAGTGGCGGGCGTGACCATGCGGCCTGAAAACACCATCGAACTGACCGGCGAAGACGCCGCCAAGATGCAGAAGCTGCTGGATGTGCTGGAAGACCTGGACGACACCCAGGAGGTCTATCACAACGCGGCGCTGTGACTCTGCGCCAGTGGGGCACCGCTTTTTTCTTGCCCTGACTTGTTTTCCGACTGATATTTCCCCGAGTCCCGCCCAACAGCGCAGCGCTGTGGGCAGGGTTCACCAAAGGTTCCTATGAAAGTACTTGTGATTGGTGGCGGCGGCCGTGAACACGCGATGGCGTGGAAACTGAGCCAGTCCCCCAAGGTGACCAAGGTGTTTGTGGCACCCGGCAACGGTGGCACGGCCCTGAACCCCAAGCTCGAAAACGTGGCGATCTCCGATGTGCGCGAACTGCGCGCGTGGGCCCAGGCCGAAAAGATCGCGCTGACGGTGGTGGGCCCCGAGGCTCCACTGGCCGCTGGTGTGGTCGATGAGTTCCGCGCCAACGGCCTGCGCATCTTCGGCCCCACCAAGGCGGCTGCCCAGCTCGAAAGCTCCAAGGCCTTCTCTAAGGCCTTCATGCGCCGCCATGGCATCCCCACGGCCGACTACGACACCTTTACCGACCCGGCAGCCGCCCACGCGTTTGTGGACCGGCTGGGTGCACCCATCGTCATCAAGGCCGACGGCCTGGCAGCGGGCAAGGGCGTGGTCGTGGCCATGACGCTGCAGGAGGCTCACGACGCCGTGGACTTCATGCTGGTGGACAACAAATACGGTGTGACGCACAACGAAGGCGGCGCGCGCGTGGTGATCGAGGAATTCCTCGAAGGCGAGGAAGCCAGTTTCATCGTGCTGTGCGACGGCAAGAACGTGTTGGCCCTGGCCACCAGCCAGGACCACAAGCGCCTCAAAGACGGCGACGAAGGCCCCAACACCGGCGGCATGGGTGCGTATTCGCCCGCCCCCGTGGTCACGGCCGACGTGCACGCCCGCGCCATGCGCGAGATCATCCTGCCCACCATCCGTGGCATGGAAAAGGACGGCATTCCTTACACCGGCTTTTTGTATGCGGGCCTGATGATCGACGCCAAGGGCCAGCCCAAGACGCTCGAATTCAACTGCCGCATGGGCGACCCCGAGACGCAGCCCATCCTGATGCGCCTGAAAAGCGATTTCAGCGACGTGATGGCCGCTGCCGCTGACGGCAAGCTCGACCAGATGGAACTGCAATGGGACCGCCGCACCGCACTGGGCGTGGTCATGGCCGCCCATGGCTACCCGGAGAACCCACGCAAGGGTGACCCCATCACCGGCTTGCCGGCCGAGGCGGACGATGCCGTGGTGTTCCACGCGGGCACGCAGCTCAAGGACGGCGTGGTCAGCGTGACGGGTGGCCGTGTGCTGTGCGTCACCGTGCTGGCCGACAGCGTCAAGCAGGCGCAGCAGCGTGCGTATGACGTGGCACGCGGCATCCAGTTTGATGGCGCGCAGTACCGCCGCGACATTGGCTTCCGTGCCCTGAAAAACTGATGGCAGACGCTCAGACCTTGAACTCCTCCGACACGGTGACCCGCGTGCGCGGCTACTTGGTGGGCCTTCAGGCCCGCATCACCGATGCGCTGGAAGCCGTGGAAGCCGCTGAAGGCGAGGGCGGCGCACGCTTTCTGGCCGATGCCTGGAGCAAGCCGCCCGGCGAGCCGCTGCAGGGTGACGGCATCACCAAGATCATGGAAGGCGGCCGCGTGTTCGAGCGCGCGGGTTGCGGCTTCAGCCACGTACGCGGCCCGCAGCTGCCACCTTCGGCCACGCAGCACCGGCCCGAGCTGGCGGGTGCGCCGTTCGAGGCCATGGGCGTGTCGCTGGTGTTCCACCCGCGCAACCCGTATGTGCCCACGGTGCACATGAACGTGCGCATGATCGCCGCCGGCCACCCCGGTCAGGCGCCCACCTGCTGGTTTGGCGGCGGCATGGACCTCACGCCTTACTACGGGTTTGAAGAGGATGCGGTGCACTTTCACCGCACCTGCCGCGATGCGCTCAGCGCCTTTGGCGACGACAAGTACCCCCGCTTCAAGCAATGGTGCGACGAGTACTTTTATCTCAAGCATCGCAGCGAGCAGCGCGGCGTGGGCGGCGTGTTCTATGACGATTTCTCGGAGCTGGGCTTTGAACAAAGCCTGGCGATGACGCAGTCGGTGGGCGATGCCTTTCTGGGCGCCTACCTGCCCATCGTCGAGAAACGTCGGGGCATGCCCTACGGCGAGCGCGAACGCGACTTCCAGCTGTATCGCCGGGGCCGCTATGTCGAGTTCAACCTGGTGTGGGATCGGGGTACACACTTTGGCCTGCAGTCGGGCGGGCGAACCGAGTCCATTTTGCTGTCCATGCCGCCGCTCGTGTCTTGGTCTTACCAGCGCTCTGACGCAGCCGATTCGGCCGAAGCCGACCTCACGCAGCGCTTTTTGGTGCGGCGCGACTGGCTGACTGAAGGCCTTGGCGCAGCGCAGTCAATGGCCTGAAAAACACAAAAGCTATAATTTCAATAGCTGCCAGCGCTTTTCACATGAGCGCAAGAGGTCAAAATCACCTCATATTGCTGCAGCGCCCCAGCACAACACCCGCGCAACACTCAAGGCCCAGCCCGCTGGCTGCGCGATGCGTTGCACGCTATATTGATTCCATTCCCTCTCTATTCACCGCCTGATGACCACCTCCACCAAATCGGAAACCGCTGCCAAAAAAGACGTCACCAAACTCCAGCGCGCCATTGTTGATGGCCTGGAAGACGTCAAGGCGCAAGACATCCAGGTCTTCAACACCGAGCATCTCTCGCCGCTGTTTGAACGGGTGATCGTGGCATCGGGCACCTCCAACCGCCAGACCAAGGCCCTGGCCGCCAGCGTACGCGACGCGGTCAAGGAAGCTGGGTTCTCCAAGCCCCGCATCGAAGGCGAAGACAACGGCGAATGGATCATCGTGGACTGCGGCGCGGCTGTGGCGCACATCATGCAACCGGCCATCCGCCAGTACTACCGCCTGGAAGAGCTGTGGGGCGACACCCCCGTGCGCCTGAAGCTCGGCGCAGCCAAGCCGGTGTCCAGCGCGGCCACGGAGTTGGCCGAGAAGAAGTCGGCCCAGAAGGCGGCCAAGTCTGACGCCAAGGCGGCAGGCAAGGCGCCCGCCAAGAAGGCGGCGGCCCCCACCGTAGCCGCCCGTTCGGGCAAGGCCACCGTCAAGGCGGTCGCCAAGACCGCTGCGAAGACTGCTGCCAAAACAGCCCCCAAGCCCGCTGCAAAAACTGCGGCCAAGGCTGCACCTGCCAAATCGGCTGCCAAGACAAGCACCGCCAAGCCAGCCAGCAAGACCACTGGCGCAGTTGCCACCAAGAAGCCCGCAGCCACCAAGACCCCTGTCAAGACGGTGGTGGTCAAGCCCGGTGGCGCCAAGAAGCCTGCGGCCAAGAAGTCGCCAGCTGCCAAGTCCCCTGCGCGCGCAGCTGCCAAGCCAGCCTCCGCATCGGGCTCCAAGCCCGCGGCCAAGAAGGCACCTGCTCGCAGCAAGGGCTGATCCGTTTCAGCTGCCGCGCGCTCCATCGCTTGCGCGCGGCAGCGGTGACTCCCTCACGCATCCAGGTTGATCCATGAAGCTGCTGATAGTGGCGGTCGGTCAGCGGGTGCCCGACTGGGCGCAGACCGCGTACGACGATTACGCCAAACGTTTTCCACCTGAACTCAAGGTCGAGCTCAAGGCCGTCAAGACCGAGCCGCGCGGCTCCAAGACGCTGGAGACGCTCTACGCCGCCGAGCGCGAGCGCATCGAAGCCGCCATTCCGCGTGGCACGCGCGTGGTGGCACTGGACGAGCGCGGTACCAACCTCACCACCAAGGCCCTGGCCGAACGGCTCAAGGGCTGGCAACTGGGCGGTGACGATGTGGCATTGGTGATCGGTGGCCCCGACGGGCTGGACCCGGCCTTTCGCCAGGCCGCGCACGAACGCATTCGCCTGTCCGACCTGACTTTGCCGCACGCCATGGTGCGGGTGTTGCTCATCGAGCAGCTGTACCGCGCCTGGTCGGTGAATGCCGGGCATCCTTACCATCGTGAATGAAGCAGACCCTTTGCGATGATGGTCTGTGCTACTCCTGTTTTCATAGCTGCTGGCGCTTGATGAATAAGCGTATGGGATGTCCTGCATCACTCCCCGCGGTCTGTGATAGCGCGGCCTCGGGCAGTCCGCTGCGTTGCTTTTCTTGCCAATAGCCCGGCTATTGGCTGCAAAAAGACGCCTTGCGGCCTATCCCGATCCGCACTACCACCGACTTGCGAGGGTGATGCAGGACATCCCTAGCCGATTTTTATTCACAATCCGTTCATGCCCGACTTCATCTACCTCGCCTCCCAGAGCCCGCGCCGCCGCCAGTTGCTGGAACAGTTGGGCGTGCGCCACGAACTGCTGCTGCCCAACGTGGATGGCGACGAGCCCGAGGATGCCGAGGCCATCGAGGTGGTGCTGCCTGGCGAAGCGCCCACAGCGTACGTGGAGCGCGTGACGGCGCTCAAGCTCGACGCGGCCGTGGCCCGGCGTGCACGGCGCCAGTTACCGGATGCGCCCATCCTGTGTTCCGATACCACCGTGGCCCTGGGCCGCACCATCTACGGCAAGCCAGACGATGCCGCCCATGCGACGCGCATGCTCACCGAGCTGGCAGGGCACGAGCACCGCGTGCTGACCGCCGTGGCTCTGCAGGTAGGTACCAAACGGCTGACGGCCCTGTCGGTATCGCGCGTCACTTTCGCGCCCATGGCACCTGCGCAGATCGAGGCGTATGTGGCTACGGGCGAGCCGCTGGGCAAGGCAGGCGCCTACGGCATCCAGGGCCGGGCGGCGGCTTATGTGGAGCACCTGGCGGGCAGCTATTCGGGCATCATGGGGCTGCCGATGTACGAGACCGCGCAGCTGCTGCGCGCAGCGGGTTTTGCGATCTGAGCGACGCCAACCAAAGACAACAACAACGCCATGCAACAAGACATCCTGATCAATTGGTCCCCCCAGGAAACCCGGGTGGCCGTGGTGGAGCACGGCGCCGTGCAGGAGCTGCACATCGAGCGCACGCTGGAGCGCGGTCTGGTCGGCAATGTCTATCTGGGCAAGGTCTCGCGCGTGCTACCAGGCATGCAGTCGGCCTTTATCGACATCGGGTTGGAGCGTGCCGCCTTCTTGCACGTGGCCGATGTGTGGCAGCGCCAGCCTGATGGCGAGCCGCCCGCATTTGCCCGCAAGAACGAGCCGCAGGTACCGATCGAAAAGCAGGTGTTCGAGGGGCAGGCGCTGATGGTGCAGGTCATCAAGGACCCGATTGGCACCAAGGGTGCGCGGTTGTCCACGCAGATCAGCATTGCCGGTCGCCTGCTGGTGTTTTTGCCGCAGGACGACCATGTGGGCGTGTCACAGAAGATCCCTCCCGCCGAGCGCGATGCGCTGCGCGCGCGGCTGCAGGCGCTGGTGGGCGACAAATCCACGGGCGGTGGCGGCGGCTTCATCCTGCGCACCAACGGCGAAGATTCCACCGATGCCGAGCTGGCCGAAGACATCGCCTACCTGCGCAAGACCTGGGCGCGCATCAAGGAGGCATCGCTCAAGCTGCCCGCCATGTCGCTGTTGCACCAGGATCTGGACCTGCTGCAGCGCGTGCTGCGCGATCTGGTGGGCGACCACACGCAGACCATCCGCCTGGATTCGATGGAGCAGTTCCAGCGCCTGCGCGCGTTCGGGCAGGAGTTCATGCCCGCGGCGGCCGGCAAGCTGCAGCACTACAAGGGCGAGCGGCCCATTTTTGACCTGTACTCCATCGATGAGGAAGTGGCCAAGGCGCTGGGCCGCCGCGTCGATTTGAAATCGGGCGGCTACCTCATCGTGGACCAGACCGAGGCGCTGACCACCATTGACGTGAACACCGGCGGCTACGTGGGTGCTCGCAATTTTGACGATACCATCTTCAAGACCAACCTGGAGGCCGCACAGGCCATTGCGCGTCAGCTGCGCCTGCGCAATCTGGGCGGCATCATCATCGTGGACTTCATCGACATGGTGCGGGACGACCACCAGCAGGCCGTGCTGTCGGAGTTCAAAAAGCAACTGGCCCGCGACAGGGTCAAGACCATGTCATCTGGCACCTTCTCGCAACTGGGTCTGGTGGAGATGACGCGCAAGCGCACCCGCGAATCACTGGCACACATGCTGTGCGAGCCCTGCGAGGTGTGTCAGGGCAAGGGCAGCGTCAAAACTGCGCGCAGCGTGTGCTACGACATCCTGCGCGAGATCCTGCGCGAAGCCCGCCAATTCAACCCGCGCGAGTTCCGCGTGGTGGCGTCCGCGCGGGTGGTGGAGCTGTTCCTGGACGAAGAAAGCCAGCACCTGGCCGGCCTCTCGGACTTCATCAAAAAACCCATCTCGCTGCAGGCCGAAAGCGCAATGGGGCAGGAGCAGTACGACATCGTGCTGCTGTAGCAGCAGCGTTGATCAACTGCGCGTTCAGAGGCTGAGAGTTTTTTAGCCGAGCCCGAAAGGCGCGCGAAAACGCCTCGGATCGAGGCGCAAAGCACAGCCATAGCTCGGGCTATGGCGAGCATTTGCAACGAAGAGCCGGGGCTTTTTGGCGTGCAAGACGGGCGTGGATAAAAGACTCTCAGGCTCTCAGGCCTCGAGTTGCATCGCAGGGCGCGCCTGCACCCGCGCCAGCCACGCCTGCACATGCGGGTGTGCATTGACGGGGGCACCCAGGTACACGCTGTAGCCCAGCACCGAGCCCACCACCAGATCCACCAGCGAATAGTCCGCGCCCAGCATCCAGGGCTGGGCGGCCAGGCGGGCATCCAGCAGGGTGAGCAGGTCGTTTAGCCCCGCTGTGGCTGCCTGTGCATGGGCAGGGCTGCGCAGCGCCTCTTCGCCCTGCGTGGCCAACTGCAGGCGCACCAGCACCGTGCCATAGGTCACGTACGCCCAGGTGCACCACGACAGCGCCTGCAGCGCCTCGGGCGTGCCGGCGGCAGGCCACAGGCCACGCTCGATGCCGTAGCGATGGCCCAGCCACAAGTGGATGGCCAGGGCCTCGAACATGGGCGCACCGTCCACCGTCAGCGTGGGGACCTTGCCGTTGGGGTTCAGGGCGAGATATTTGGGGCGGCGCTGCTCGCTGGTGCGGATGTCGATCTTCACGCGCTCGTGGGGTACGCACAGCTCGGTGAGTGCGCAGGCAATCGGGGTGGCGCTGGACATGGGGTGCCAGTAAAGGACGATGGACATGGAAAACTCCTTGGTCGTGGTGGAAGAAAGGGTGGAGTCACTGTAAGAACCATTGCGGACAATTTCAGTCCTCGATTCAACGTACAGTGGCGGCATGCTCACCTCGTCCACACGCCTGTTGCGCCTGCTGTCCCTGCTGCAAACCCGCAGCCACTGGATGGGCCCCGAGCTGGCCGAGCGGCTGGAAGTGCATCCGCGCACGCTGCGGCGCGACATCGATCGCCTGCGCCAGCTGGGCTACCCGGTGCAGGCCAGCAGTGGCGTGGCGGGCGGCTATGCCTTTCGCGCGGGGCAGGCATTGCCCCCGTTGCTGCTCGACGATGAAGAAGCCCTGGCCGTATCGATTGCGCTGCGCACCGCCACTGCGGGTGCCGTGGGCGGCATTGAAGAGCCCGCCTTGCGCGCCTTGGTGAAACTGGAGCAGGCCATGCCCCTGCGGCTGCGTGAGCAGGTGGACGCGTTGCGCTCCACCATCCTGCCGCTGGACCGTACCGGGCCGGTGGTGGAGGCCACGTTGCTGGCCACGCTGGCATCGGCCTGCCGCGACCAGTTGCGGCTTGGCTTCTCGTACGAAGACGGCAAGGGGCGCGCTACCCAGCGCTCGGTGGAGCCACAGGGCGTGGTGCACACTGGCATGCGCTGGTACCTGGTGGCCTGGGACTGCGACCGTGGCGACTGGCGCACCTTTCGCATCGACCGCATGGTGGCAAAGCCCGAAGTCGGCGCGCATTTTTCACCGCGCCCCGGGCCGGACGGCGGCGACCTCAAGGCGTATGTGTCCCGCTCCATCACCGCAGCGCCGCACCCCGACCAGGCGCGGGTGGTGCTGCATGCCCCTTATGCAGAAATGGCGCGGCGCATTCCGCAGTCGGCCGGTGTGGTCACGACGCTGGCCAACGGGCAGCAGTGCCAGCTGGAATGCGCGGCCAGCGATGCCCTGGTGTTCTGGCTCATGGCGCTGGACGTGGAGTTTGAGGTGCTGGCGCCCGCGTCGCTGCAGGAGCGGCTGCGCGTGGCGGGGGAGCGGGCGTTGCGTTGCACTGGTGCACGCAGTTCGTGAGTTGGCGTCAGGGTACGAACCGGTACCCGATACCCGCCTCAGTCCGCAAGTGCCGGGGCATGGAGGCGTTGTCCTCCACCTTCTTACGCAGGTTGGCCATGTGCACGCGCACGTAGTGCGTGTCCTCGGCATGGCCTGGGCCCCACACGGCTTTGAGCAGCTGGGCGTGGGTGATGACGCGGTCGGGCTGGGAGGCCAGGTAGGTGAGCAGCTTGTATTCGATGGGCGTGAGGTGCAGGGCCTCGCTGCCATCGCCTTCGCCATTGCTTTGCGTGCGGCGCTCTACCGTGCGGCGGGCCAGATCCACGGTGATGTTGCCGAACTGGATGACGGGTATCGCCTCTGGGCTGGAGGCCCGCTGGCTGCGCCGCAGCTGCGCGCGCACGCGTGCCATCAGCTCGCCGGAGCCAAAGGGCTTCACGAGGTAGTCGTCGGCCCCTGCGTCCAGCGCCGCGATCTTGCTGGCTTCGGCGCTGCGGGCCGAGAGCACGATGATGGGCATGGCCGACCAGGTGCGCAGGTCGCGGATCAAATCGACGCCATCCCCGTCGGGCAGCCCCAGGTCCAGCACCACCAGGTCGGGGCGGCGGGTGCCGGCTTCGATCAGGCCGCGCTGCAGGCTCGCGGCCTCGTGCACAGTGTGGCCTTCGGTCTCCAGCGTCAGGCGCACAAAGCGGCGGATATCGGCTTCGTCTTCAACAATGAGGATGTGCGTGGGCAGGTCGGTCATGGCATGGCATGGCATGGATGCAAGGGTGTCAGGCGTCGGTGTCATCGCCCAAGTCGGTGGGCGGTGTGCCGCGTGGCAGCAGCAGCGTAAAGCGCGCACCTGTAGGCTGGCCCTGTGCGTTGTGGATCGTATCGCCCCGGATGCTGCCGCCATGCCCCTGCACGATGGCGCGGCAAATCGCCAGCCCCAGGCCCACACCGGGCGTGGCGCTTTCGCGGGCGCCGCGCTCGAACTTTTCAAACAGCAACTCTTCGCGGCCTTTGGGCAGGCCCGGACCTTCGTCGGTGAGGGTCAGTGCCACCGCGTCGCTTTGGGGCTGCGCGCTGATGTGGATGGTGGTGTCTGCGGGTGTGTACTTGGCGGCGTTTTCCAGCAGGTTGACCAGCACGCGCTCCATCAGCACGGCATCGATCTGCAGCAGCGGCAGGTCGTCGGGCAGAGTCACTTCGACCCGGTGCGCAGCGATGGCCGGGGCGCTGGCGGCCAGGGCGCTGCCCACCACTTCTTCCAGCGGCTGCCAAGCCTTGTTGAGTTGCACGGCCCCAGCCTCCAGGCGGGCCATGTCCAGCAGGTTGTTGACCAGTGCGCTCATGCGCTGGGCCGATTGCTGGATCGCGCCGGTCAGCTCTTGTTGATGGGCAGGCAGGGGCGGCTGCACCATGGCCAGTGATTCGGCCAGGCCGACCAGTGAGGCCAGCGGAGTGCGCAGGTCGTGCGAGATGGCCGAGAGCAGCGAGTTGCGCAGCCGCTCGGACTCGATCTGCACCGTGCTCTTTTGTGCCACGTCGATGTAGTGGATGCGTTCCAGCGAGATGGCCAGCAACGAGGCGCAGGTCTGCAGCAGGCGGCGCGGTTCCACCCCAGGCACCTCTCCTTGGGGCATGGCCACCACCAGCACGCCACGGATGCGCATGGGCGCCTTGAGCGGCAGCACCAGCGTGGGGCTGGAGTGCAAGGTGTCGGTGCCCCGGCCTGCGGGCTCGCCGCGCTCGAATGCCCATTGCGCCACGGCCATGTCCACGGGGGCGGTGCCTCCGGGCAGCACCTGCAGGCGGTTGTCATCGTCGGCCACCACCAGCGTGCTGCCTGCGCTGAACTCGCCCGTGATAAAGCGTGCGCCAATCTCGGCCACCTGCTCGGGCAGCAGGGCTGCAGACAGGTCACGCGCCATGTCGTACAGGCTGCGCACGCGGTGTTCGCGGTCGGTGGCGGCCTCGGCCTGCACCTTGAGCCCGGCGGTGAGCTGGCCCACCACCAGGGCCACCACCAGCATCACCGCAAAGGTGACGACGTACTGCGCGTCGCTCACCGCAAAGTTGAAGCGGGGCGGCACAAAGAAGAAGTCAAAAAACCCCACGCCCAGGAAAGCCGCCATGATGGCCGGGCCGCGACCAAAGCGCAGCGCCACCCCCACCACCACCAGCAAAAACAGCATGACGATGTTGGTCAGCTCCAGCACGTTGGCCAGCGGTGTGGCAATGACGGCGGCAATGCAGCAGGCCAGGGCGGCGGCGATGTAGCCGGGCCAGAATGCAGCGCGGGGGGCTGCGGTGCTGGTGCGGGTAGTTTTGCGTTCGGTGGTGTCGGCGCTGCGGCTGGGCAGTGTGCCCACCTGCAGCAGGTCCAGGTCGCTGGCACTTTGTCCGATCTGCTCGGCCAGCGTGGCCTGCCACGGCCAGCGCCGGGTGCTGCGCCCCATGACCACACGCACCAGGTTGTGTTCGCGCGCATAGCGCACCAGGGCCTGGGCGGGCTGGGCTGCGGGCAGCACGGCGCAGGCGGCGGCGCCCAGTTGCTGCGCGATCTTCAGCGTGCGCTCCACCTGCGGGTGCAGGGTGGCCGACTGGCCTTGCTGCTCGGGCGTTTCCACATGCACGGCGTGCCACGGCAGGTCGAGCTGGGCGGCCAGGCGGGCGCAGCTGCGCACCACTTTTTCGGCGTTGTCGCCCGTGCCCACGCAGGCCAACAGGGCTTCGCGGTTGGGCCACACGGCCTCTGGCGTGGTGGTGCTGGCGCGGCGGTAGGCGCGCATTTCGTCGTCCACGCGGTCGGCGGTGCGGCGCAGGGCCAGCTCACGCAGGGCCAGCAAGTTGCCTTTGCGAAAGAAGTTGGCAGCGGCACGCTCTGCCTGCTGGGGCAAGTAGACCTTGCCGGCTTTCAGGCGCGCCAGCAGCTCGTCGGGCGGCAGGTCGACCACCACCACTTCGTCGGCAGCGTCAAAAAACTGGTCGGGCACCGTCTCCCACACGCGGATGCCGGTGATGCCGCTGACGATGTCGTTCAGGCTCTCCAGGTGCTGCACGTTCATGGTGGACCACACGTCGATGCCTGCGGCCAGCAGCTCTTCGGCGTCTTGCCAGCGCTTGGGGTGGCGCGATCCGGCCACATTGCTGTGGGCCAGCTCGTCCAGCAGCACCAGGCCCTCGGGGTTCGCAGCGCCCCAGGCCAGGGCGGCGTCCAGGTCAAACTCGGGCAGGGTGCGGTCTTTGTAGGGCAGGGCGCGCAGCGGCAGGCGCGGCAGGTGTGCGGTCAGCGCCTCGGTGTCGGTGCGGCCATGCGTTTCGACCACGCCGATGGTGACGGGCAGGCCCTGCGCCTGCGCTGCCCTGGCGGCAGAGAGCATGGCAAAAGTCTTGCCCACCCCCGCGCAGGCGCCAAAGAACACCTTGAGCCGCCCGCGCTGCTGCTGGGCCTGCTCTTGCTGGATGCGCTGCAGCAGCGCGTCGGGGTCGGGGCGATCCTGCATGGGCACAGTGTATCCACCAATTTGATGTCGAATAGGCCTCAAGCGCTAGTATCAATTGCGCTGATAGCTATTTATTTGATAGCGAATCGAGTGCCAGATTCAAGGCCAGAACGTTCACACGCGGCTCGCCCAGCAGGCCCAGCCAGGGGGTGTCGGTGTGCTGCTGCACCAAGGCTTGCACTTGTCCCACGGGCAGGCCCCTGGCACGGGCCACGCGTTCGCTCTGGTAGGCGGCGGCTGCCGGGCTGATGTGTGGGTCCAGCCCGCTGGCCGACGCGGTGACCAGGTCGACGGGCACGGGGCGGGTGTTGCCCGGGTCGGCGGCACGCAGGGCTTCAATGCGGGCTTTGACCGCTTCGGCTAGCGCCGGGTTGGTGGGGCCCAGATTGGAGCCACCCGAGGCCGATGCGTTGTAGGGCATGGGCGCTGTGGCCGATGGGCGGCCCCAGAAGTGGCCAGGCTCGGTGAACGACTGGCCGATCAGCTCGGAGCCCACCGCCTTGCCACCCTGGGTGATGAGGCTGCCGTTGGCCTGGTGCGGGAAGGCCGTTTGTGCGACACCGGTCACGGCCAGCGGGTAGAGCAGGCCGGTGACGATGGACAGCACGACGAACAGCGTGAGGGCAGGGCGCAGTAGGCCGCCTGGGCTGGCGGGCACGTCGTCGCGGGGGATACGGATAGGCATACGATTTTCCTTGTCAGTGATTCGGGGAGCTGCGTTTAGGAATGGGAAGAGCTCAGGTCAGACCTGCGGCCGCCAGCACCATGTCAATCAACTTGATGCCAATGAACGGCACCACCATGCCCCCCAACCCATAAATGGCCAGGTTGCGGCGCAGCAGCGCGGCGGCACCCACGGCGCGGTAAGCCACGCCCTTCAAGGCCAGCGGGATCAAAAAGATGATGATCAGCGCGTTGAACACCACGGCAGACAGGATGGCCGACGAAGGGCTGGCCAGGTGCATGAAGTTCAGCGCCGACAGCTGCGGGTAGGTGGTAACAAACGCCGCAGGGATGATGGCGAAGTACTTGGCGATGTCGTTGGCAATGCTGAAGGTGGTGAGCGAGCCGCGCGTCATCAGCATCTGCTTGCCGGTCTCCACGATCTCGATGAGCTTGGTGGGGTTGCTGTCCAGGTCTACCATGTTGCCCGCCTCCTTGGCGGCCTGGGTGCCGGTGTTCATGGCCACGGCCACGTCGGCCTGGGCCAGGGCGGGCGCATCGTTGGTGCCGTCGCCGGTCATGGCCACCAGCTGGCCATTGGCCTGATAGCTGCGGATGAGCTGCAGCTTGGCCTCGGGTGTGGCCTCGGCCAGGAAGTCGTCCACACCCGCTTCGGCGGCAATGGCGGCGGCCGTCAGGCGGTTGTCGCCGGTCACCATTACGGTCTTGATACCCATGCGGCGCAGCTCGGCAAAGCGCTCCTTGATGCCGCCCTTGACTACGTCTTTGAGCTCCACCACGCCCAGCACGTGGGCGCCGTCGGCCACAACCAGCGGGGTGCTGCCACGGCGCGATACATCGTCCACCGCCGTCTGCACGGCGGTAGGAAAGCGCCCGCCCAGTGCCTCCACATGTTTGCGGATGGCATCGGCCGCGCCCTTGCGCAGCAGGCGTGGGCCGGGCAGGTCCACACCGCTCATGCGGGTTTGCGCCGTGAAGGGCACAAACTGGGCCTGCAGGCTGGAGAGGTCACGCTCGCGCAGGTTGAACTTCTGCTTGGCCAGCACCACGATGCTGCGGCCTTCGGGGGTTTCGTCGGCCAGCGATGCGAGCTGGGCGGCATCGGCCAATGCGGCATCGGTCACCCCGGGCGCAGACACGAACTGGCTGGCTTGCCGGTTGCCCAGGGTGATGGTGCCGGTCTTGTCCAGCAGCAGCACGTCCACATCGCCCGCAGCCTCCACCGCGCGGCCCGAGGTGGCGATCACATTGGCCTGCATCATGCGGCTCATGCCCGCCACGCCAATGGCGCTGAGCAAGCCTGCAATGGTGGTGGGGATCAGGCACACCAGCAGGGCCACCAGCACCACCAGGCTCACAGGCTCGCCCGCGCCGCTGGCCTGCACGCTGAACAGCGAGAACGGCAGCAGCGTAACCACCACGCCCAGGAACACGATGGTGAGCGCCACCAGCAGGATGGTCAGCGCGATCTCGTTGGGTGTCTTGTGGCGCTTGGCGTTTTCGACCATGGCGATCATGCGGTCGACAAAGGTCTCGCCAGGGTTCACGGCCACGCGCACCACGATCCAGTCGGACAACACGCGGGTGCCGCCGGTCACTGCAGAGAAGTCGCCGCCCGATTCGCGGATCACCGGGGCCGATTCGCCCGTGATGGCGCTTTCGTCCACCGACGCCACCCCGTCGATCACCTCGCCGTCGGCGGGAATGGTGTCACCGGCTTCCACCAGCACGACGTCGCCCTTGCGCAGGTGGGCCGCCTCCAGCGGCAGCCAGGTCATCTCGGTGCGCGGGGTGGTGCGGTCAAACTGGCCGTCCAGCTTTTTGGCCCAGGTCTGCTTTTTGAGGCCGCGCAGTGAGGCTGCCTGGGCCTTGCTGCGGCCTTCGGCCATGGCCTCGGCAAAGTTGGCAAACAGCACAGTGAACCACAGCCACAGCGCCACGGCGGCGGTGAAGCCCTCGGGCTTGCTGGCGGCCAGCGCGGTGGTGAAGGCGCTGCCTACATACACCACAAACATCACCGGGTTGCGCCATTGCACACGCGGGTCCAGCTTCTTGAAAGCCTCCAGCAGCGCGGGGCGCACCAGGGCAGGGTCGAACAGGGTCAATGTTTTGCGGGTCATCACAATCTCCCAGCCATTTCTTAACGGGGTGTGAGCACGAGATGCTCTACCACCGGGCCCAGCGCGAGGGCGGGCACATAGTTCAGCAAGCCCACCAGCAGCACCACGCCCGCCAGCAGCGCCACAAACAGCGGGCCATGGGTGGGCAAGGTGCCATCGGTGGCGGTGGCGCGCTTCTTGGCGGCCAGCGACCCGGCCATGGCCAGCACCGGCACGATCACGCCAAAGCGGCCCAGCCACATGGCCACGGCCAGCAGCACGTTGTAGAAGGGGGTGTTGGCCGACAGGCCAGCGAAGGCGCTGCCGTTGTTGTTGGCGGCGGAAGACAGCGCATACAGCACCTGGCTGAAGCCGTGCGCGCCAGGGTTGGAGAGGCCTGCGCGGCCTGCCTCGCTCATCACCGCCACGGCCGTGCCCAGCAGCACCAGCAGGGGCGTGACCAGGATGGCGATGGAGACGAGCTTCATCTCATGCGTCTCGATTTTCTTGCCCAGGTACTCGGGCGTGCGGCCAATCATCAGTCCGGCGATGAACACCGCCATGATGGCGAACACCAGCATGCCGTACAGGCCCGAGCCGACACCGCCAAACACCACTTCTCCCATCTGCATCAGCACCATGGGCACCATGCCGCCCAGGGGCGTGAAGCTGTCGTGCATGGCAATCACCGCGCCGCAGCTGGCGGCTGTGGTGATCACTGCGAACAGGGCCGAGGTGGCGATGCCAAAGCGCGTTTCTTTGCCTTCCATGTTGCCGCCCGCCTGCAAGGCGCTGGCGGCCTGGTCCACACCCAGCGATGAAAGCAGCGGGTTGCCTTGCTGCTCGAACGCGGTGGCGGCTACCACTGCGACCACGAAGAGCAGGCTCATCGTGGCCAGAATCGTCCAACCCTGGCGCTCATCGCCCACCATGCGGCCAAACACCAGGCACAGCGCAGCGGGGATCAGGAAGATCGCCAGCATCTGCAACAGGTTGCTGGCGGCTGAGGGGTTTTCGAACGGGTGGGCCGAGTTGGCGTTGAAGAAGCCGCCACCGTTGGTGCCCAGCATCTTGATGGCGAGCTGTGAGGCCACGGGGCCCATGGCCAGCGTCTGCGTGGCTTGCGTGGCGGGTTCCGTCACCGGGGCGCCCTGGGCGTCCAGCACCGGCTGGCCCGCGCCATCGAGCTTGGGCGCGTCGTAGTGCACGGGCTCCAGTGTCTGTACCTCGGTGTAAGGCGACAGATTCTGGATCACGCCCTGGCCTGCAAACACTACGGCCAGCACCAGCGACAGGGGCAGCAGCACCCAGAGCGTGGCGCGGGTCAGGTCGGCCCACACGTTGCCAATGCTCTGCGCTGAATGTCGCGCAAACCCGCGCACCAGCGCAATGACGACGACCAGGCCCGTGGCGGCGGACAGAAAGTTCTGCACGGTCAGCGCCAGCATCTGCGTGAGGTAGCTCATGGTGCTCTCGCCGCCGTAGCCTTGCCAGTTGGTGTTGGTGACAAAACTGATGGCCGTGTTGAAGGCCGAATCGGGTGCCACCGCAGCCATGCCCTGCGGGTTGAGCGGCAGCACCGCTTGCCAGCGCTGCAGCGCATACACCGCCAGCAAGCCCAGGCCATTGAACACCAGCAGGCCCAGCGCGTAGCGCAGCCAGCCGGTTTCCTCATCGGGCCGCACGCCTGCCAGTCGGAACAGCGGGCCTTCCAGCCTCCGTCCCAGCGCAAAGCGGCCCGCCATCACGGTGTCGATGTAACGCGCCAGCGGCCAAGCCAGCGCCAGCAGCAGTGCCAAAAACACCGCCAATTGCAGCCAGGCACCGGTGCTCATGAAAAGTCCTCCGGCCGCAGCAGCACGGCGATCAGGTACACCAAAAGCGCAGCGGCGAGCACGGCCGCCAGAATCATCCAGCCGCTGGTCATGACCGCCCCCCTTGTGCTTGGCGTTGCAGCAGCGCGCAACCCTTGGCCAAGCCATAGACGGCCAGCCAGAGCAGGCCTCCCATCGCCATCAATATCCAGTCCATAGCGTCCTCCTTGAGACATGGACCGATGCTAGGAACGGCCGCATCAAGATGGGCGCAAGAGTGCAGTGTGGGGTATCAAGATCGCATCAAGATGCGCGGGCGCCAGGCCTGGCTGGCAGAAAGATGTATGGCAATTTGCTATTGAATTTATAGCTTTATGCGCATGATATTCAAGCGCTACAGACCATTTCTATTCATAGTTTTGCCCTGTAGCGCGGGTTTGCCGGTTCTCGCAATGGTTTCGGGCGTCAGCACGCTCGGCAGGTGTGGCGCACCTTGAGGTCTGTCCGTTCTTCCAACGGGTCATTAGAGAACGCTCACATTGGCCTGCAGCAAAAGCGCTCGCAAGCTGCGATCATCCCCACCCTGCATCACGCTTCTGTTCTCCATGACCCAGGCCACACCGCTCCGTCCCAGCGCTTCCAGTCCGCTCGATTCCCTCGTCCCTCTGCTGTTTGTGGCGCTCTGGAGCACCGGCTTTATCGGCGCCAAGCTGGGGCTGCCGTATGTGGAGCCGCTGACCTTTCTGGCGCTGCGGTTTGCCATCGTCATCGTGCTCATGCTCGCGGTGGTGGCCGTAGCCCGTGCACCCTGGCCGCCGTCGGGCAGGGCCTGGCTGCACATCGGGGTGTCGGGCCTGCTGGTGCACGGCGTGTACCTGGGCGGTGTGTTCATGGCCATCGGGCACGGGCTGCCGTCGGGCATCACAGCGCTGGTGGTGGGCTTGCAGCCGCTGCTGACAGCCCTGGTGGCCGGGGCTTTGCTGGGCGAGAAGGTGCGGCCTGCCCAATGGGCGGGCCTGGCCCTGGGCTTCACCGGCGTGGCGCTGGTGGTGGCCGGCAAGGTGGCTACCGTGCCGGCGGGTGCTTTGCTGGGCATGCTGCTGCCGGCGGTGGTCGCGCTGCTGGGCATCACGGCGGGCACGCTGTACCAGAAGCGGTTTTGCCCCTCGTTCGACTTGCGCACGGGCTCGGTGATCCAGTACCTGCCGTGTGCGGTGGCCATGGCTGCGGTCGCCTACGCCACCGAATCCATGGCCATATCGTGGACCGGCGAGTTTGTGTTTGCGCTGGGCTGGCTGGTGCTGGTGCTCTCACTGGGGGCCGTGAGCCTGTTGAACCTGCTCATCCGCCGGGGCGGCGCGGTCAATGTGGCCAGCCTGTTCTACCTGACCCCGCCCACCACAGCGCTGATCGCCTGGGCGATGTTTGGCGAGACGCTCAGCGGCTGGGCGCTGGCGGGGATGGCGCTGGCGGCTGCGGGTGTGTGGCTGGCGCGGCAGACGAAGTAAGAGCCCTGGAGGGCCCTGCGGATCAGAGCTTGCGCAGCCGCTCCAGCGCGGCGCGCAGCGTCTCGTCCTTCTTGGCGAAGCAGAACCGCACCACACGCTGGTCAAACCCGTCGCCATAAAACGCCGACAACGGAATCGCCGCGACGCCCACCTCGCGGGTGAGCCACTGGCAGAAATCGGCCTCGTTCAAATCACTGATCGCCGAGATGTCCACGCACTGGAAGTAGCTGCCCGTGCTGGGCAGCAGCTTGAAGCGCGAGCCTGCCAAGCCCTCGCGGAACAGGTCGCGCTTGGCCTGGTAGAACGCGGGCAGCTGCAGATAGGGCGTGGGGTCTTGCAGGTAGGCGGCCAGGCCGTGCTGCACCGGTGTGTTGACGGTGAACACGTTGAACTGGTGCACCTTGCGGAACTCGGCCGTCAGTGCTGCAGGGGCGGCCACGGTGCCGACCTTCCAGCCGGTGACATGGAAGGTCTTGCCAAAGCTCGACACGATGAAGGCACGCGCGGCGAGGCCGGCAAAGCGCGCGGCGCTCTGGTGCTCGACACCGTCGAACACCATGTGTTCGTACACCTCGTCGCTAATGAGCAGGATGTCGGTGGGGGCGAGCAGGTCTTCCAACTGGCGCATTTCCTCGGCCGTCCAGATGGTAGCGCTGGGGTTGTGCGGGCTGTTGACGAGGATGGCGCGGGTGCGGGGCGTGATGGCCGCGCTGATCTTGGCAAAGTCAGGGCGGAAGGTGCCGGGCGTGAGCGGTACGCGTACGGCCTTGCCACCGGCCAGCTCGATGTTCGGTACATAGCTGTCGTAGCAGGGGTCGAGCACGATCACCTCGTCGCCCGCGTGCACGATGGCCAGGATGGCGGTGATGATGGCCTGCGTGGCGCCAGCCGTGATGGTGATTTCGGTGTTGGGGTTGTAGGCGCGCCCGTGCAGCGCCTCGATCTTGCGGGCCACGGCTTCGCGCAGGGCGGGCACACCGGTCATGGGCGGGTACTGGTTGTGGCCGGCTTGCATGGCGGCGGTGACGGCGTTCACCAGCTCGGGCGCGCATTCAAAGTCAGGAAAGCCCTGGCCCAGGTTCACCGCCTTGTGTTCGGTGGCCAGCGCCGACATCACGGTGAAGATGGTGGTGCCGACGTTGGGCAGCTTGCTGGGGAAGGCGGGTGTGCGGGCGGTGGTGGAGGTCATGGCGCAGCAGCGTGGAAAACGAGGAAATTCTGGAAGGGTTCAGGGTGCTTCTGGGGCTGGACGGAGGTCACAGCTCGTAGTCGTTGACATGGCCCGTCATCGCGCGGGCAATCAGCTCGCGGCTCAGGCGGTCGCTGAGCAGCTCGGCAAACTTGTAGACAAAGTTGCGCAGGTAGGCGCCGCGCTTGAAGGCCACGCGGGCCACGCTCTGCCCGAACAGGTGGCCCACGGGGCGCACGGCCAGGTCGCCCACCGGGTCATCGCGCATGGCCATCTCGGCCACGATGCCGATGCCCAGGCCCAGGCGCACATAGGTCTTGATCACGTCAGAGTCGATGGCTTCGAGCACGATGCGGGGCGTGAGCTTGCGCGCTGCGAAGGCGTGGTCGATCTTGCCGCGCCCGGTGAATGAGGGGTGATAGGTGATCAGCGCTTCGTGCGCAAGGTCGTCCAGACCGATGCGTTCCTTTTGCGCCAGAGGGTGGTCGTTGGGCACCACCAGCACGTGCTGCCATTCGTAGCAGGGCAGGGTGACGAGTTCGGGGTAGTCAGCCAGGGATTCGGTGGCCATGCCGATCTCGGCCACCTCGTCGATGATCATGCGGGCCACTTCGTGCGGCGTGGCCTGGTGCAGGCTCACGTTGACCTTGGGGTAGGCCTCGCGCAGGCGGGCCACAGGCACCGGCAGCACATAGCGCGCCTGGGTGTGGGTGGTGGCGATGCTGAGGGTGCCGCTGTCTTGCGCGCTGAACTGCTCGCCAATGCGCTTCAGGTTACCCACCTCGCGCATGATGACTTCGATGCTTTTGAGCACATGCTGGCCGGGCTCGGTGATGCGCTTGAGGCGTTTGCCGTGCCGGGCGAAGATGTCCACGCCCAGTTCTTCTTCCAGCTCGATGATGGCTTTGGAGACGCCTGGCTGCGAGGTATGCAGGGCCTTGGCGGCCTCGGTCAGGTTGAGGTTGCGGCGCGCAGCCTCTTGAACGAAGCGGAATTGGTGCAGATTCATATCGAATATCGCCTAAAGGATTGCATCATTATGCTGCAATCGTCTAAGCGAATGAACCGCACCCCAGAAATTTCAGAGCGGCGGGCTTTCGCAGGCGATCTCTGCCATCAAGGCCGTCATGCGTGGATCCTCCCCGATGGCGGCCTGGACGTGGAATTGCACGGCGGGGTGGGTGGTGCGCAGCTCCTGCACCAGCAGGGGCAAATCCTCCCGGGCGTGTTTGCCGGTGCCCAGAAACATCGGAACCACCGTGACGGCGGTGGCCCCGTCGGCCTCCAGTTGCCGGACGGCGTCCGGCAGGGCGGGTTCACACAGTTCCAGATAGGCGCAGATGACTCGGCGGTCTGGACTTTGGGACGCAATGCGCGTTGCGACTGCCTCCATGGGGGCGCGCCACAGGGGGTCTCGGGACCCGTGGGCAAACAGGACAATGGCGTGGGTCATGGGGCGGGGCGAGGTCAGGGTGTCAGCGTCTCAGCACCAGCCAGCCAAAGGCCGCCAGCGAGAGCAGGGAGTAGATCAGGCCGGGCGCTGCCGCTGTCAGCCATGGCGACCAGTTTTGCAGGTTGCCTGCATAGCCAAAGACGTTGTTGAGCAGGAAGAAGCTGATACCCGCCATCACGCCGCCGAACACGTAGCCCGCGATGCCGCCCGAGCGGAAATGCAGGTATGCAAAAGGCAGCGCCAGCACCACCATCACCAGACAGCTCAAGGGGTAGAACACTTTGCGCCAGAACTCGATCTCGTACTTTTGGGCAGACTGGCCGTTGGCGTTCAGGTGCCGAATGAACTGAAAGAGGTCCAGCGTGGCCATGCGGTCGGGCTTGAGCAAAGAGGCTGCCACCATGTCGGCACTGATCTTGGTCGGCCACTGCAGGGAGGGGCTCTCCAGGTGCTCCACGCGGGCCTCGTTTTTGTCGCTTTGCTGTTCAAAATGACTACGCTGCACCTTCTCCAGGGTCCACGCTCCATCTGAGCCGAACTGCCCTGACGCGGCCCGCGTCTGCGACGCCAAGCGGCCCTTGTCGTCAAACTCGAAGATGCGCACGTCCAGCATGCCGCCATTGGGGGTGAGCGCGCGCACGTTGACGGCAAAGGAGTGGTCTTCCTGCCGCTCTTTGAGCCATGCGCCCGTGGCCCCAGCTGTCAGCCGCCCCAGGTAGCGCACCTTGATGAGCTGGGCGGTGCGGTCCGTCAGGGGGGCCAGGTAGTCACCGACAGCAAAGGTCAGCAGCACGAAGACGCCACCCAGCGTGAGCAGGGTGCGCAGCGCCCGCCAGGGGCCCATGCCGCTGGTGCGCATGATGGTGAACTCCGAGCTTTGGGCCAGGCGCGCCATCACGAAGATGGTGCCAATAAGTACCGTGATAGGGAGAAGTTCATACAGGTGACTGGGAATGCTGAGAACCACAAACAGCAGCGCGTGCGATATCTGGTAGCCATCCTCCCCGGTGCGGCCTACCCAGCGGAGCTCATCCACCAGGTCAAAGAAGAAGAAGAGGGCCAGAAAACCCACGGTGACGAAAGTGACGGCGCCCAGTGCCTCACGGTGGATCAGGCGACGGATGGTTTTCATGCGGAATGCCCTCCTACTCCAGCAGATCGCCACAGGCGCCGCATCGTCCATTGGTTGTGGCGCACCGCCAGCACCAGCAGCGAGACCGCCAGCATGCCGCCATGCAGCATCACCATGAAGCTGGTCAAGCCCAGTCGATTGGCACCCACCCAGCTCTGGCCCAGGGTCATGAGGTTGTAGTAGACGATGAAGGCGAACAGCGCAAATACCATGCTGGTACTGCGCGCCGCGCGCGGGTTGACACTGGCGACAGCCAGGCCCAGCAGCACAAAGTTGAGCGCAGCAAGTGCGAGGCCCAATCGCCAGCCCAGCTCGGCGCGGTAGGCCGGTAGCGGCTGCATCACGAGGTCGTAGGTGGTGCGTGTCTTCACCGCCTGCTCTTCGGCCGATCCCGGTGCAGCGCTACCGATGCGGGTGCCATAAAGGCTGAACTCGCTGATCTTTACGCCGGGCTTGTCCCGCGAGGTCTCCAGGCGCTGACCGTCGCTCAGCAGGGCCATGCGTTCACCGCCCTGGGTCTCCAGCCGGGCGCTGCGGGCGGAGGTGACGGATTCGCGTTTGCCGTCATTGGCGGCAATGAAGACGTTGTTGGCGGCCTGCGTGTCGGGAGTGTCCTTGTCGATGAAGAACACCCGGCTGCCGTTGGACGACTCCTGGAACTCGCCCGGTGCAATGCGGTCGATGTCGCTGCGCTGCTCGTAGCGGGTCTTGAGTTCCTGGATCTGTGAGTTGGCCCAGGGCCACACCAGCAGCGACAGTACGGCAATCACCACCATCACCGGCCACGCAAAGCGCAGCAGGGGTCGCACCAGACTGATGAGGCCGCGCCCGCTGGCGAACCAGATCACCATTTCGCTGTCGCGGTACATGCGCGATAGCGTGCCGACCACCGCAATGAACAGACTGAGGCTGAGAATGGTGGGCAATTGCCCTAAGACGGTAAAGCCCATGACGAGCATCACGTCGGATGGGCTGACGCTGCCCTTGGAGGCCTGGCCCAGCGTGCGGATGAGCATCATGGTCATGACCACGGTCACCAGCACCACAAGGGTTGCGCCGAAGCTGCGCGCCAGCTCCTTGCGGATGGATGAATCGAATAACATTGGCTGGAAGGAAAACACCAATTATGAACTTTGATCTCAAGACCCTTGAACTTGCTGCGGCAGCCTCGGAGAAATGTGACCTGCTGATCGTCCTGCTTCCCGAGGGCTTCAAGCCGGGCAAGGACGCGCTGTCTGCCCTGGCGGCCTTGGCACTCAAGAACGGAGATCTGACCACCAAGGCGGGCAAACACCTGCAGCTGTATCAAGTGCCTGCCGTTGCAGCCCGCCGCGTGGTGCTGGTGGGATTGGGCGATGGGTCGGCGCGCGCAACGCGCCAGGCGCTGCAGGCACTGGGTGGTGCCATCAAGGCGCCTCAGACCAAGCGCGTGGTGCTGTGTTTTGCCGGCGCAGCCCCGGCGGCGTCTGTCAGCGCTGCCGTGCAGGCGGTGGCAGACGTGAGCTATGTCTACACCACCACCAAGACCAAGGTGGAGGCACGCAGCCTGAGCCGCTGTGTGGTGGGTGTGCCGGATGCTGCCAGTGCGCGTGACGGGTTTGACAGCGGGGTCGCCCTGGTCGCTGGTGTGGAGTTTGCCAGGGAGTGGGGCAACCGCCCAGCCAACCACGCCACCCCCAGCCTGCTGGCGGATGCAGCCAAAACCCTGGCCAAGCTGCCACGCATCCAGTGCAAGGTCCATGGCCCGGCAGAGGTGGCGCGTCTGGGTATGGGCGCCTTCATGGCTGTGGCAAAGGGCTCTGAAGAGCCCCTGCGTTTCATCGAGCTGCGCTACAACGGCGCTGCCAAGGACCAGGCACCCATCGTGCTGGTGGGCAAGGGCATCACCTTTGACACCGGCGGCATCTCGATCAAGCCCGCGCCCGAGATGGACGAGATGAAATTCGACATGTGCGGCGCTGCCAGCGTGCTGGGAACCTTCCGTGCGCTGGGCGAACTGCAGCCTGCCGTCAATGTGGTGGGCCTGATCCCCGCATGCGAAAACATGCCGGACGGGCGTGCTGTCAAACCTGGCGATGTGGTCACCAGCATGAGCGGCCAGACCATCGAGATTTTGAACACCGACGCGGAGGGGCGCCTGGTGTTGTGTGATGCGTTGACCTATGCAGCGCGATTCAAGCCTGCCGCCGTGGTGGATATTGCGACGCTGACCGGCGCCTGCGTGATCGCTTTGGGGGGCGTACGCAGTGGTTTGTTTGCCAATAACGACGGTCTGGCGGAGTCCTTGCAGGCAGCTGGTGAGGCCGCGCAAGACCTCTGCTGGCGCATGCCGCTGGACGATGACTATGCAGATGGCTTGAAGAGCAACTTTGCCGATATGGGCAACGTGGCGGGCCGTGCGGGTGGCTCCATCACCGCTGCCAAGTTCTTGCAGAAGTTCGTCGGCGACATGCCCTGGGCTCACCTGGACATTGCGGGTACTGCCTGGAAGGGAGGCGCGACCAAGGGTTCCACAGGACGCCCGGTCGGCCTGCTGGTGCACTATGTGCTGGAGCAGTCCAGGTCGCAGGTCCGACAAGCCAAGGCACCCAAGTCCGCGTCACGCTCCGTGACCAGGACGGCCGCTGCTGGAGCTGTGGGCAAGCCAGCCGCCAAGCGGTCCTCCAGCACCAAGGCTGCGTGACGCGTCATGACCGAGGTAGCCTTTCACTTCAACGCACCCGACAAGCTGGCCTACGCATGCCGGTTTGCGCGCAAGGTGCAGCGCAGCGGGGCTCGTTTGGTCATTGCCGCGCCTGCGGATGCGCTTCAGGCGCTGGACCGCATGCTCTGGTTATTGGCCCCCCAGGACTTTGTGGCCCATTGCCACGCCGACTCGGACGAGGAGCTGGTTCAGGCCTCTCCGGTGTTGCTGGCGCAGGATGCACGCCTGGCACCGCATCACGAAGTGCTGTTGAACCTGAATGCGGAAGTCCCGGAAGGTTTTGGCCGGTTTGACCGCCTGGTCGAAGTGGTGAGCGCCCAGGACGAAACCGACCGTGCCCAGGCACGTGCGCGCTGGCGCCACTACGCGTCCCGGGGCTACGCCATTACCCGCCATGATCTGGTGTTGAAAGCGGGCTGATGGCGCTCCCACCCAAAACCCCTCCGCGGTTTGTACCCACGCTCACCGAAGTGGTGCAGGTGCCTGGCGTGGCGCCCCTCGCGCCGGGGGCTTCAAATCCGGCAGTCCGCACCACCGTCCTGTCGCCGTCGCAGTCTGTGGCGTTGGCCAGGCCTGCATTGCCCACTGCGCGACCGGCTAGTGCGGCGCAGGTCGCTGTGCCCCCTGCCACAGAGCGTCCTGTGGCCTCCCCGGTGGCTGCGCCAACCCCTGTGGCTGCTCCCCAGGCTTCACGTTCTCCGGTATCGCATGTCCAACCTCGCCCGGCGGTTCATGCTGCCACCCCTGCTGGCCCAAAGCCAGGGGCTGCGCCCGTTGCGGCCCGCGCCTTGCCAGATGGGATGGAGGAGTACATGGTGCACCGCGTCATGCAGCGCGTGGATGTAGTGCTGGACCAGCGCTTGCGCGAAGCAATCGCCACAGTGGTGCAGGAGCAGACGCGGTCAGTGCTTCCGCGTCTGCGCGAAGAGATCGAATCGGTGGTGCGGCATGCGGTGTACGAGGCGGTGGCGGACGAGCTGGCCAGTGGTGCGCCCCCTGTGGCCAAGGGATGACAGGGTATTCCCCTGTGGTTTCTCTTGCGTTTAATCGTGTTCCCTAATGATCTGGCCCGTAAATTGCGATATGTTCGCCTGCGTTGAGACACAAGAAGATTCTCAGCGTTTATCTTTACTGGAGATTTGATATGCAATTGAAGTTGAAACTGACCGTGGTTGCTGCTATCGCGGCTGTTGCTGGTGTGGCCTCTGCACAAGAGCAGGTGGTCAAGATCGGCCACGTGGCTCCGGTTTCCGGCGCCCAAGCCCACTACGGCAAGGACAACGAAAATGGCGCCCGCATGGCCATTGAAGAGCTGAACGCTCAAGGCGTCACCATCGGCGGCAAGAAGATCAAGTTCGAGCTGCAGGCTGAAGATGACGCTGCCGATCCAAAGCAGGGCACTGCTGCCGCACAAAAGCTGTGCGACTCCAAGGTCGCTGGCGTTGTCGGCCACCTCAACTCCGGTACGACGATCCCCGCCTCCAAGGTGTACAACGATTGCGGCATCCCCATGGTGACGGGCGCTGCGACCAACCCCAACCTGACCAAGCCTGGCTACAAGACCACGTTCCGTATCATCGCCAACGACAACGCCCTGGGCGCTGGTCTGGCTTTCTACGCTGTGGACACGCTGAAGCTCAAGACCGTTGCCATCATCGATGACCGTACTGCTTACGGCCAAGGTGTTGCCGACGTGTTCAAGAAGACCGCTACGGCCAAGGGCATGAAGGTGGTGGACGAGCAGTTCACGACCGACAAGGCCACGGACTTCATGGCCATCCTGACCGCCATCAAGGCCAAGAACCCTGATGCCGTGTTCTACGGTGGTATGGACCCTCAAGCCGGTCCCATGCTGCGCCAGATGGAACAGCTGGGCATGGCCAACGTCAAGTACTTCGGTGGTGACGGCGTCTGCACGTCCGAAATCGCCAAGCTGGCTGCCGGTGCCAAGACCCTGGCTAACGTGATCTGCGCGGAAGGCGGCTCCTCGCTGGCCAAGATGCCTGGCGGTACGGCCTGGAAGGCCAAGTACGACGCCAAGTACCCCAATCAGTTCCAGGTGTACAGCCCCTACACCTATGACGCCACGTTCCTGCTGGTGGACGCTATGAAGCGCGCCAACTCCGTGGACCCCAAGGTGTACGTGAACGAACTCGCCAAGTCCAACTTCAAGGGCGTGACCTCCACCATCGCCTTCGAACCCAACGGCGAAATGAAGAACCCAGCGATCACGCTGTACGTCTACAAGGACGGCAAGAAGACACCTCTGTAATTGGAGTGTTGCTTTCTGCTGCGGGGCATTTCGGTGCCTTGCAGCAATCGCAAAAAAGGCTTCCCTCGGGAAGCCTTTTTTAATTGCGCGGTGTGGGCAGCGTTGCCAACGCCGCAACGGATTGATCTGTTAGCGCCTGACTTGTAGCGAGCCAGGATTCACGATGTTGGTAGGCGTGCCTTTGATGAAATTCACCACATTGTCGAAAGCTGCACCAAAGTAGAGCTCGTAGCTGTCCTGCTCCACGTACCCGATGTGTGGCGTGCAGATGCAGTTTTCCAGGCGGAGCAGGGCGTGGCCTTGCAGGATGGGTTCGCTCTCAAACACGTCCACGGCCGCCAGGCCCGGGCGACCCCGGTTGAGTGCTGCGATGAGCGCGTCGGGTTCAATCAATTCTGCACGTGACGTGTTGACCAGCAGCGAGGTGGGCTTCATGCACGAGAGGTCTTCAAGCGAGATGATGCCGCGCGTTTCGTCGTTCAGGCGCAGGTGCAACGAGATCACGTCGCACTGCGAAAAAAACTCTTCGCGCGTGGCGGCGGCTTGGTACCCATCCGTCAGCGCCTGCGCGCGTGAGGCTTCACGCCCCCAGACGCGCACGTTCATGCCAAACGCCCGTCCATAGCCGGCCACCAGTTGTCCGATGCGGCCGTAGCCCCAGATACCCAGTGTTTTACCCCGCAGCACGCTGCCGACTCCGAAGTTGGGGGGCATGGACGCGGTCTTGAGACCGGACTGCTGCCAAGCGCCATGCTTGAGGTTGGAGATGTACTGGGGCAGGCGGCGCATGGAGGCCATCACCAGGGCCCAGGTCAGCTCGGCGGGAGCCACAGGGGAGCCGACCCCTTCTGCCACGGCGATCCCCCGCTCGGTACATGCCGCTACATCAATGTGGCTCCCAATCTTGCCAGTTTGGGCGATGAGCTTGAGCCGTGGGAGCTTTTCAACCAGTTGGCGTGTGATCTGGGTCCGTTCGCGGATCAGCACAATGATGTCGGCGTCTTTGAGTCGCACCGAAAGCTGCCCCAGCCCTTTGACCGTGTTGGTGTACACCTTGGCGGTGTATGCGTCGAGCCGAGAGGCGCAATGCAGCTTGCGCACTGCATCCTGGTAATCGTCGAGGATCACAATATTCATGCCGACATTGTGCCTTGACGGGCGCAGGGGAATGCCACAGTGGCCGTGCTGGGCATACCAAAGCCTGCGGTTTTTGGTGACTGAGTGCTGCATGAGCCCCGTGGACGTACTTCTTGTCCTGCGCGTGCACGGAAGTCCGGACTCAGAGAGTGCCATGCACCACGACTGCTGCAGCTCGGTGCAGAGTTTTGGTCCTGCCGGTGCCCCGGTGTTAGACGTTTCCGGATCGAGCACTGCCTGACATTGCCGCAGCCTTGGTGCGCGGGGCGTAGAAGATGGCTTGGCGCTCGTGCCGCCTGCTGCGCTCTGCGAATCAGGCCCGGAGCGCCTCGGATGCTGCCAGGCGGTCCAGCTCTGCGCACACATCGGCCATGCGGCCAGCAATTACCAGGCGGCAGGTGCCTGTGTCAGAGGCCCGGCGCAGCACCCGGGTGGATTGTGGTGGGCAGTGGTCTGCACCCACTGACGCCAAAAAGGCCTGTCGTTTGCTGCCGGCCATGTGTGTTGGCAGGAAGGAGCGGTGGGCGGCAGCGGATCTGGTCGGGCTTTCTGGCGTTCGAACTGGAGGTTTGGCGGTAAAGGGCCAATTTCCGCGCAATGGACGTTGTGCCTGGGGCTCTGTGGAGTTGCTGGGAACCAGGGCTTGGGCTTCATCGCTGCGGGAGGCCGATGCTGGGGCGTTGCCTGGCCTGGCACGTCTCATGCCGACTGGCAGTGCCTGCAGGTCCAGTCGGTCTTTGGGTGCACTGGCTGGGTTGGCAAGCAGCTTTTTAAGACTGCGAAGAGGGTTCTGCACAGCAGACAGGGTGAACAAAGCAATTCCCATGTGAAAACTCCGAAAGTCGGGGGTTGAACATAGGCAGGATTGCAAAGTGGTCGAACACCAGTGCAGACAGACGCAGTGCGAGTTGATCCCTCGACCGTGCAGACAGCTGCTCCGCCGATCCATCAAGCATTGCCTGAGAGGCCTTGGCATTCAACGGGACCTGCACCGCAGGGCTGGTGAATCGGTTGTATCCGTTCACCAAACGCCCGCCACCCACGGTGCGGCCCCTGGGGCACACGCTACATCAGCATGGTGTTGCGGATAAGTCCCACTGCCAGTCCTTCGATTTCGAAAGGCTCGCCGGGCTGCACCACGATCACGGGATAGTCGGGGTTTTCGGGCAGCAACTCGATGGCAGTGGCCGTGCGGCGAAGTCGCTTGACGGTGACATCATCGCCCAGGCGGGCCACGATGATCTGACCATTGCGAGCCTCACGGGTGGACTGCACGGCGAGCAAGTCACCGTCCATGATGCCGGCGTCGCGCATGGACATTCCCCGCACCTTGAGCAAGTAGTCGGGCTTGTGTTGGAAGAGGCTGTTTTCCACGCTGTAGGTCTGATCCACATGTTCCTGCGCGAGAATGGGCGACCCCGCAGCCACCCGACCTACCAGGGGCAAGACCAGCTGCGACAGACCCGGGATGGGCAGGCTGAATTGGTTGCCACGGGCTGCGTTGATGGAGCGCACTGTGTCTCCGCGCAAGCGGATGCCGCGCGAGGTGCCGCTGACCAGTTCGATCACCCCTTTGCGGGCCAGGGCCTGCAGGTGCTCTTCTGCCGCGTTGGCTGACTTGAAACCCAGCTCGGCCGCGATTTCTGCGCGGGTGGGAGGCGCGCCGGTGCGTGCGATGGCGGTCTGGATGAGATCCAGAATCTGCTGCTGGCGGGCGGTGAGTTTGGGGTTGTCGAGCATGGTGGTTTCCGGTTCAGGCGGTTACAGTGGCGAACAACTGTTTTTTAATCCAGTAACTGTATTTTTCATCAGTTTTTCGGAGTATGCAAGTGAGTGGGCAAAAAATTGTGGTTTTGGGCACCGGTGGCACGATCGCGGGGACCTCTGCACAGGCGGGGGACAACATCGGCTACACCGCTGCCCAGGTGGGGGTAGAGCAACTTCTGACGGCCGTGCCAGGCCTGCAGACACTGGCAGGGGGCGCCTTGGCTGCTGAGCAGGTGGCGCAGATCGACAGCAAGGACATGGATTGCGAGGTGTGGCGCACGCTGGCTCTGCGGTGCGCGCACCATTTGAGCGACCCGGAGGTGAGAGGTGTGGTCATCACCCATGGCACAGACACCCTGGAAGAGACCGCGTGGTTTTTGCACGAGGTGCTGGATGCGCGCAAGCCCGTGGTGCTGACCTGCGCCATGCGGCCCGCCACAGCCCTGACCCCCGATGGACCCCAGAACCTGCTGGATGCGGTGGCTTTGGTGTTGGCACCGGGTGCAACAGGTGTGCTGGCCGTTGCTGCGGGTGAAGTGCATGGCGCTCGGCATGTGCAAAAAGTGCATCCCTACCGCGTCAATGCTTTCAGCTCGGGCGAGGCCGGTCCTTTGGGCTGGGTGGAAGAGGGCGTGGTCCGTTGGGCCTGCAATAGCCCGGTAGCGCATGCCAATCATGCCGATAACGCTATAAATAATATAGTGAATGCTGTTGCCTGGCCCTGGGTGGAAATCGTCATGAACCACGCAGGCGCGTCGGGCAGGGCGGTTGATGCCCTGGTGCGAGAGGGGGTGCAGGGCCTCGTGGTGGCGTGCACCGGCAATGGCACGATCCACCACGATCTGGAGGCTGCTCTGGTGCGAGCGCAGAAAGCCGGGGTGCGGGTGGTGCGCTCCACCCGCTGCGCCGAGGGACAGGTGCTACCCAAGCCGGGTGATGCGCTGCCTGCCTCGCAAGGCCTGTCGCCAGTCAAGGCGCGGGTCGCTCTGATGCTTGATTTGCTGCGGGTGGATTGATCGAAAAGGACTGCCAGCCGTGTTCACCGCACTCAAGACACACGCCTGGGCTTATCCAGCGCTCGAAGTCGTCCACATTGTGGGCATTGCGCTGTTGCTGGGCAATCTGGTGTTGCTGGAGTTGCGGGTGTTTGGGCGCGGTGCGGCCTTGCCGATGAAAGACCTCGCCCGGCTGAGTCTGACTTTGGCCGTGTGTGGCTTTGGATTGGCGGCAGCATCGGGTCTGTTGATGTTTGCTACCCAGCCTGCGGAGTTGCTCAGCAACCGCGCCTTTACCTTGAAGATGCTGTTGTTAATGCTTGCGGGCTGTAATGCGGCGTGGTTCCATGCACGTAATTCCCTCACGCGCCTGGACGGGCTGGCCCGCCTTCAGATGCTGGCATCCACCATGGTGTGGCTGTCGGTGGTGGCCTGTGGCCGCTGGATTGCGTACCTTTGATATGGCCCCTTGAACCGGGTTTTATTCCTGCGGGAGTCTTTATGGGCTTGCAACGTCGCCATGTGCTTATCGCCGCCAGTGCCTTGCCTTTGGGGGTGCACGCCCACCACGGCTGGAGCAGTTTCGATGCAGACCGACCGCTGTATCTGGAGGGCACAGCGCGCAAAGTGCGCTGGCAAAACCCGCATGCAGAGCTGGAGCTGGAACTGCCCGCAGCGCTCCGGTTGCCAGCAGACC
Source organism: Acidovorax sp. 59 (assembly GCF_002754175.1). NCBI lineage: Bacteria > Pseudomonadati > Pseudomonadota > Betaproteobacteria > Burkholderiales > Comamonadaceae > Acidovorax > Acidovorax sp. 59. Next base: position 1,859,838 of record NZ_PEET01000001.1, read on the forward strand.
TTGCGCAACGCGCGATCCCCGCGCAGACAGCGCCCGTGGATGGCCGCGCGCTGCTGGCCAAAACGGTGCTGCCCACCCGCAAGGACCGCGTCTGGGAGATTGAGCTGGCGCCTCTGACCCGCATGCAGGCGTGGCAGGTGCCGGAGATCAAGCCAGGCACCGCCGTATCAGTCGTGGGTTTTGGCCTGCGGGACGAAAAGGGCGAGGCGGTACTGCGCGCCGAGTACCTGTTTGTGGACGGCAAAGCCTACGGCCTGCGGTCCAGTCCTGCCTGAGTCAACGCACACGACCGCAGCAGGCGGCTGTCGCGGCTGCCGTGCTTCAAAAGGCGGCCCATGAAAAAAGCGACGCCCTGGTGCGGCGCGTCGCTTGGTTGGGGCTTGACCGCCCAACGTGTGTCAGGCGGTTTCTTGTTCCTGGTTCAATGTATCAGCTGGCCAGCGCCTGCAGCGCGCGTGCGGTGATCTCGTCCACACTGCCGGTGCCGCTGATAGCGCGGTACTTGGGCGCCACAGCGGGTTCGTCCTTGGCCCAGTTGCTGTAGTAATCCACCAGGGGGCGCGTCTGGTCGCTGTAGACCTGCAGGCGCTTCTTGACGGTTTCTTCCTTGTCGTCTTCGCGCTGGATCAGTTCTTCGCCGGTCACGTCGTCCTTGCCTTCCACCTTGGGGGGGTTGAACTTGACGTGGTAGGTGCGGCCGCTGGCGGGGTGCGAGCGGCGGCCGCTCATGCGCTCGATGATGGCGTCAAAGGGCACATCGATTTCGAGCACATAGTCCAGCTTGACGCCTGCGGCCTTCATGGCGTCGGCCTGGGGAATGGTGCGGGGGAAACCGTCGAACAGGAAGCCGTTGGCACAGTCTGCCTGCGTGATGCGCTCTTTAACGAGACCGATGATGATGTCGTCACTGACCAGGGCGCCCGAATCCATCACTGCCTTGGCCTGCAGGCCCAGGGGGGTGCCGGCCTTGACCGCTGCGCGCAGCATGTCGCCGGTGGAGATCTGGGGGATGCCGTACTTCTGGCAGATGAACGTGGCTTGCGTGCCCTTTCCGGCGCCAGGCGCGCCCAACAGAATCAGTCTCATGGATGTCCTCGAAGGTTAGAAATCGGGTGGCGCCGCTGGCGGGGACGTTCGAAGGGCGCCTGAAGCCGTTCTGTGCGCCCGGGATGCGGTGCTCTCGTTACAGTTGAGGATAGCATGTGACCACCTTGCGCTGACTTACATGGGTGACCGTTTCTAGGTCGGCGCCTCCACGTGCCCACTACGGCGCCCCGCTGTACGTCCCCAGTGCGTTGAAAGTGGGCCCGCAGTGCACACCGCACGGCGGCGCCAGAGAGCTTTCAGCGAAACAGCGCGCGTACCCGCTCCAGGTCCTCCGGCGTATCCACGCCAGGGCCGGGCGCTGCGTCTGCCAGGTGCACTGCGATGTGGTGGCCATGCCAGAGTGCGCGCAGCTGCTCCAGGGCCTCCACCACCTCGGTCGGTGCTGGCGCCAGCTGCGGAAATTTCCGCAAGAACCCTGCGCGATAGCTGTAGATGCCCACGTGCCGCAGCGGCGCAAAGCCTTGCAGTGCCTTGACGCCGGGCTGGGCGGCCTGTGCCGCGCCCTCCCACCAGGCCGTGCCCGCGTGGTCGCGGCCAAAAGGGATGGGTGAACGGCTGAAGTAATGGGCCAGACCCCGCGCGTCCAGCACCACCTTCACTACATTGGGGTTGGTGTAGTCGGCCAGGGACGCAATGGCATGGGCAGCGGTACCCATGCTGGCTTCGGGGCGCTTTCCATCACGGTCTTGCAGCAGGCTTGCCACGGCATTGATGAGGCCGGGGTCTATCAGCGGCTCGTCACCCTGCACATTGACCACGATGTCGTCGTCGTCCAGCCCCAGCTGTGTGCAGGCCTCGGCCAGCCGGTCGCTGCCGCTGGCGTGGTCGGCGCGGGTCATGACGGCATCCACGCCATGCACTGCGCAGGCTTGCAGGATGCGGGCATCGTCGGCCGCCACCACGACGCGGGTTGCGGCGCTCTGCGCAGCACGCCGGGCCACGCGCACCACCATGGGCAGGCCCGCAATGTCGGCCAGAGGCTTGTCTGGCAAGCGGCTTGAAGCCATGCGTGCCGGGATCAGCACGGTGAAGGGAGTGTGGGCTACGGCGGGCACGGGTGCGCTCACTGCTCCAGTTCCTCATCGGTCAGGGTACGGGCTTCGTTTTCCAGCAACACCGGAATTCCGTCGCGCACCGGGTAGGCCAGCCGCGCGCTGCGCGACACGAGTTCCTGCGCCTCGCGGTCATAGGTCAGGGGGCCTTTGGTGACGGGGCAGACCAGCAGTTCAAGCAGTTTGGGGTCCATGGGGGAGGAGCTTTCCGGGAGGGTTCGTTCAGGCAGGGGCAGATGATAGCGGCGGCCTTTGGGCTCCTGGGCCGGTCGTAATTCGATGGAGCCAGGCATCGAGGGCGGTAAAAAATTGCGGGTCCATCTGCGCGACCAGGGGAACAGCCAGTGCGTCAGGATGGCGGGTCCAGAGCTTCACGGCGTCTTTTTCAGTGCAAACAAGCTGCATGCGCTGGTCAGATATGCGCTGCCAGCTATCAAAATCATAGTGATCTGGCAGGGCCTCGGTGCGCTCCAGCTCCAGGCCCTGGGTGCGCAGCATGGCAAAAAACTCGCTGGGTCTGGCCACGGCTGCCACCGCATGCAGCGGTTGCCCCTGCAATTGGGCCAGTGGCACCTGCTGGCCGTTCGACCGCAGGGCATAGGGCGCCAGGCTACGCTGCAGCTCAAATGCAGGCGCCTTGGTCCCGTGCGGCGGCGCACTGCCTGCGTGCAGCACGATGTCCACGGCGCGGGGCCAGGGCTCCCGCAGCGGGCCGGCAGGCAGCAGAAATCCGTTGCCGATGCCCTGGTCATTGAAGATGCAGATCTCCAAGTCCCGCTGCAGCGCCAGGTGCTGCAAGCCGTCATCGCAAATAAGAACGTCGGTGTCAGGGTGAGCGGCCAGCAGCGCGCGTGCGGCAGCGATGCGGCGCGGGGCCACAAACACAGGCACTGTGCCACCCGCCGCCACGCTGCGGGCAATCAGGGCGGGCTCGTCGCCCACCTCACTGGCCAGGCTGTCAGGCAGTACCGCACGGCAGTCGTGCGTGCTGCGGCCATAGCCGCGCGAAATCACGCCCACGCGCAGGCCGCGCGCCTGCAGGTGTTTGGCGAGTGCGATGACTACCGGGGTCTTGCCGGCGCCTCCGGCAATCACGTTGCCCACCACGACGACGGGGCGGCCCGGGTGTTCGGAGCGAAGCCAGCCCCTGCCATACAGCCAGCGGCGCAGCGCCACCAACGCGCCATACATCAGGGAGACGGGCCACAGTGCCCAAGCCGCTGGACCCCGGGACTGCCAGATGTTGTGAAGCCGTTGTTCGGCCGTGGGCGGAGAGACCTGCGGGGCCGAAGCCCGGGGCGGCTGCGGCCCGAAAGCGGCCATGCCCGTCAGCGGCTGGCCGCGCGTCCCGACGCGGACGACTGCGTGGCAAACGTGATCTGCGTGAGGCCTACGCGGCGCGCGGCTTCCATCACGGTGACCACGGACTGGTGTGGCGACATGGCGTCGGCGCTGATGATGACCACGCTGTCGCGGCCTGCGGTGGCGGCACTGCGCAGAGCCTGGGCGATGGCATCCACACTCTTGCCTTCCACGCCGGTCTTGTTGACGGCGTAGCGGCCGTCTGCGGCCACCGACACGATCACTTCCTTGGGATGGTCGCGCTGCTGCTCGGCATCGGCCACGGGCAGGGTGAGTTGCAGCTCCGTGAACTTGCTGTAGGTGGTGGTGAGCATCAGAAAGATGAGGATCACCAGCAGCACGTCGATGAACGGGATCAGGTTGATCTCGGGCTCATCCTTGGCGCGGGGACGAAAGTTCATGGCGCTTACTTGGCTTTGCGCAGGCGCAGGATGTGGCGAACGAATTGCTCCGACGCCAGCTCCAGCGTGAGCAGATACGCGTCCACGCGGGCCCGGAAGTAGCGCCAGAAGATCAGCGAGGGGATCGCCACGATCAGGCCAAACGCGGTGTTGTAGAGCGCGATGGAGATGCCATGCGCCAGCTGGGCCGGGTTGCCGCCACCCATGGCCTGGCCCACACCGCCGCCGCCAGCCTGCGAGCCAAAGATCTCAATCATGCCGATGACGGTGCCCAGCAGGCCCAGCAGTGGCGCGGCTGAAGCGATGGTGGCCAGGGCCGACAGGTACTTCTCCAGCCGATGCGCTACCGCGCGGCCGGTGCCTTCCATGGCGGCGCGCAGGTCGGTTTCGCTGCACTGGGGGTTGCTGTTGAGGGTGCGCAGGCCGCTGGCCAGCACTTCACCCAGGGCCGAGTTCTGGGCCAGCTGGTTCACCACGTCGGGGGTGGGCAAGGCCTTGGACGACACCGTGATGGCTTCGTCGAGGAGTTTGGGGGGGGCCACGCGGGCCGTTTTCAGGGCCAGAAAACGTTCAAAAATCAGTGCCAGTCCCAGGACGGAACACGCGATCAGGGGCCAGATGGGCCAGCCTGCGGCTTGTATGATGGACAGCAAATCTCTCTCCGCGCAGATGAAAGCAATCGGCGATTATGGCCTAGCTTGCGGCGGCCACCGCGTCACAAACCGTTACGTTATCGCGCACGCCACCCATCACCGCGCTCACCCACAAAAACTGTGGATAACTTTGTGGGCAACCCACATCCACAGCCTCGCAAAGTGGCTTCGCGCCGTGCTTGCAACAGATTGATGAAAAATTGTGCAGTGAAAAATGTATATAAATCAACAGCTTGCACGTGCTCTCGTGTTTTGCAGCCGATTGGGGTGCCCAGTTTGAAGGTAACTCCCGCTGGCTCGAAACTGTGGAGTACTCGCCGGGGGGGCGCGGCGCCAACGCGCGCCGTTTCTCATGTTTGATCGTTCAAGCCCAGCAGCGGCGCCCCGTATCTGGGAAGTTGGCGCGCTGTGCCGCGCCATTGCTGATGCCCTGGAGGCGCGCTTCAATCCTGTCGCGGTGCGCGGCGAGATTACGGGCTTCTCGCGCGCGTCCAGCGGTCATTGTTATTTTTCGATCAAGGACGCCAACGGGCAGTTGCGCTGCGCCATGTTCCGCCGCGCAGCCACGTTGCTTGACTTTTCGCCGCGCGATGGTGAATTGGTGGAAGTGCGCGGGCGTCTCGGTGTGTATGAGGCACGTGGCGACCTGCAGTTCATCGTGGAAAGTATGCAGCGCGCGGGGCAGGGCGCGTTGTTCGAGCAGTTCCTGCGGCTCAAGGCGCAGCTCGACGCCGAAGGCCTGTTCGACACGGCGCGCAAGCGCCCGCTGCCGCTGCAGCCCCGCGGCATTGGCCTGGTCACGTCAGCCGGCGCAGCCGCGCTGCACGATGTGGTCACGGCGTTGCGCCGGCGTGTGCCGCACATTCCGGTGGTGCTGGTGCCAGCGCAGGTCCAGGGTGTGGCAGCCCCGCCGTCGATCATTGCGGCGCTATCAAAACTGTATCTGCTCGCGCAAGCGGGGCAGGCGCCTGGGGCTGATTCGAACCGGCATCCGCCCATTGACGTGATTTTGCTGGTCCGTGGAGGCGGCTCCATCGAGGACCTGTGGGCGTTCAACGACGAGCAACTGGCCCGCACCATCGTGCAAAGCCCGGTGCCGCTGGTCAGCGGCGTGGGGCATGAGACCGATTTCACCATCGCTGACTTTTGCGCCGATCTGCGCGCTCCCACGCCCACCGCGGCGGCCGAGCTGGTGGCCCAGCCGCGCGAGGTCTGGCTGGGCGCGCTGGATTTGCTGGCAGGCCGGCTGAGCGATGGTGTGCAGCGCCAGCTGGATACCCGCCACCAGCGGCTGGACCAGGCCGCAGCCCGCCTCGGCCGTCCCTCGGGCCTGGTGGCGCGCCAGCAGCTGCAACTGGCGCGCCTTGCGCAGCGCATGCGCCATGGGGTGCTCCTGAAAATGCAGCGCCTGGCGCAACGCCAGCAAACACTGGAAACCCAATTGCCCCAGGCTTTGCAACGCAGTGCTGCGCAGCACGCCGAGCGGCTGGACCGTGCTGCCTTGCGGCTGGAGCTGCTGGACCCACGCTTGGTACTGCAGCGCGGTTATGCGCTGCTGACCGACACCAGCGGCCAGGCGGTGACCAGCGTGCGCCAAGCCCAGCCGGGCGACGCGCTGCGGGCCACGCTGGCCGACGGCGCCGTGGATGTGACGGTGTCGCAGCCACGGTTGCTGTGAGCGGATCGCGGAGGGCGAGGGCGGCAGGGCTTTTTTGTAGGACAGCGGCGGTTTGTGGCGTTGCGGGTGGGGAACCGGGAGCCCACATGCTGCACAGGTCACCTGATGTTCCTACAATGCCCCCTTCGCGCTGTGTCCGACTGCATTGCTCAGGAAAGCCCGCGTTGCAGACGGCATCCCAGAATTTCAAACCACGAGGAAACACCACCATGGAACACACCCTTCCCCCGCTGCCCTACGCCATCGACGCCCTGGCCCCGCACTACAGCCAGGAAACCCTGGAGTACCACCACGGCAAGCACCACAACGCCTACGTGGTGAACCTCAACAACCTCCAAAAGGGCACCGAGTTCGAATCCCTGACGCTGGAAGAGATCATCAAGAAGGCCAGCGGTGGCATCTACAACAACGCTGCGCAAATCTGGAACCACACTTTCTTCTGGAACTGCATGGCTCCCCAAGGTGGCGGTGAGCCATCGGGCGCACTGGCCGCAGCCATCAACGCCAAGTGGGGCAGCTACGCCGCTTTCAAGGAAGCCTTTGTGAAGTCCGCCGTGGGCAACTTCGGTTCGGGCTGGACCTGGCTCGTGAAGAAGGCTGACGGCAGCGTGGACATCGTCAACACCGGCGCCGCCGGCACGCCCCTGACCACCGCCGACAAGGCCCTGCTGACGGTGGACGTGTGGGAACACGCGTACTACATCGACTACCGCAACATGCGTCCCAAGTTTGTCGAGACCTTCCTCGACAAGCTGGTGAACTGGAAGTTTGCTGAAGCCAACTTCGCCTGATCGACCCGCGCAGTCGCGGTGTGGCGCTCACATCGCGCAGGCAACAAAAAACGGCCCGAGGGCCGTTTTTTGTTGCACGACAGAAAATTTGAAGTGTTTTCGACTGGATGCGCTAGTGAATCATGGTTCTATTGCTATTGAATGTGTAGCATCAGCAGCCCTTGGCGTCACTGCCGGGCAAACGGAGTCCCACTGAGTTTGGCCCCGGCCTTGATGCCCTTCTTGGCAAACCAGCCCTGGTTCATCTCCAGCACGTAGCGCACGGGCTTGGCCGAACAGTGTGAATCCAGTGTCTGGGGCTTCATGTCCTCCAGGTTCACGATGGTGCCGTCATCGGCAACGAAGGCCGCCGTGAGCGGCAGCAAGGTGTTCTTCATCCAGAAGCACTGCTGGGAGGGCTGCTCAAACACAAAGAGCATGCCTTCGTGCGCGGGCATTTCCTTGCGGTGCATCAGGCCGGTCTGGCGCTCCTGGGGGGTGAGGGCGACCTGGGCGTCGATGCGGTGCATGCCGGCCGTCAGTTCCACGCGCCGCAGGTTCATCTGCGGGCCTTCCTGCGCCTGAGCGACCCCAGCGGGCGCGGCCAGTGCACATGCCGCCAGCCAAACCCCCCAGGCTCCAACGGCGCGGCGGGCACGGCTGGGAACACCGGTCGCCCCGCGCAGTGCGGGAAGCGGGAAGGCTGGGAGGGCGCGTGAGGCGGTCATGGGCGGGACTTTCTGGCAAAAAAGGCGACACAGGGTGCGGCAGCTGCGTCAGGGACGGACTGCAGTGCTCGCAAAAAGTTCAGGTGGTGCGCAGAGTATGCGAAGCACCAAAGAAAACGCCCGCAGGAGCGGGCGGTTTTTGAATCAGCGAAGGCCTGAGGGCCCCGTGGCGGGTATGTCAGGCCTTGCGATGTTCAGGCGGCCTTGTGGGCGGTTTTCTTCTTGGCGACCTTTTTGGTGGTCTTTTTCTTGGCGACCTTCTTGGTGGCCGGTGCTGCTGCCTGGGCCGTCATGGGAGCGGCTGCGGGAGCGGTGGTGGCAGGGGCGGCTGCGGGTGCCTGTGCAAAAGCACCAGCAGTGAACAGACCGGCCACGAGGACAGCGAGGAGTTTTTTCATATATGCCGTTTCCAGTGTGAACGAAGGTTGAAGGGCCGGACGAATTCCGTACGGCTCCACTCGCAACGATAGCAGCGCGCGGCCCGTTGACAGGGTCTTGGACGAAATTTTTTGTCATTAGAATGGTTTGAAACCACACTGGCGCGCCTGCGGCGGTGCTTCTTTTCCTCGCTTTGCCCCTCATCGACCGAATCAGACTCGGCGCACACCGGAGACTCCCCACCCATGACCACCTACCAGCACATCGTGGTGCCTGCCGAAGGCCAGAAAATCACCGTCAACGCCGACATGTCCCTGAATGTGCCGGACGAGCCCATCATTCCCTTCATTGAGGGTGATGGCACGGGCCTCGACATCACGCCCGTCATGATCAAGGTGGTGGACGCAGCCGTGGCCAAGGCCTACGGCGGCAAAAAGAAAATCCACTGGATGGAGGTGTACGCGGGCGAAAAATCCACCAAGGTGTACGGTCCCGATGTGTGGCTGCCCGATGAAACCCTGCAGGTGCTGCGCGAGTACGTGGTGTCCATCAAGGGCCCGCTGACCACGCCCGTGGGCGGCGGTATCCGCTCGCTGAACGTGGCGCTGCGCCAGGAGCTGGACCTGTATGTGTGCCTGCGCCCTGTGCAGTATTTCAAGGGCGTGCCCTCGCCGCTGAAGGAGCCTGAAAAGACCAACATGGTCATCTTCCGCGAGAACTCGGAAGACATCTACGCCGGCATCGAGTTCGAGGCCGAGTCGGACAAGGCCAAGAAGCTCATCAAGTTCCTGCAGGACGAGATGGGGGTGAAGAAGATCCGCTTCCCCAACACCTCTGGCCTGGGCGTGAAGCCCGTGTCCATCGAGGGCACAGAGCGCCTGGTGCGCAAGGCCATCCAGTACGCGATCGACAACGACAAGCCCAGCGTGACCATCGTGCACAAGGGCAACATCATGAAGTACACCGAAGGGGGCTTTCGCGACTGGGCCTATGCCCTGGCACAGAAGGAATTCGGTGCTGAGCTCATCGACGGAGGCCCCTGGTGCCGCCTCAAGAACCCCAAGAACGGCAAGGAAATTACCATCAAGGACAGCATCGCCGATGCCTTCCTGCAGCAGATCCTGCTGCGCCCGGCCGAGTATTCGGTCGTGGCCACGCTGAACCTGAATGGTGACTACATCTCTGACGCGCTGGCGGCACAGGTGGGCGGCATCGGCATTGCCCCTGGCGCCAACATGTCCGACTCGGTGGCCTGCTTTGAAGCCACCCACGGCACGGCGCCCAAGTACGCGGGCAAGGATTACGTCAACCCCGGCTCCGAGATCCTGTCGGCCGAGATGATGCTGCGCCACATGGGCTGGACGGCGGCTGCCGACCTGATCATCAGCTCGCTGGAGAAGTCGATCGCATCCAAGAAGGTGACCTACGACTTTGCCCGCCTGATGGAAGGCGCCACGCAGGTCAGCTGCTCGGGGTTTGGGCAGGTCATGATTGACAACATGTAGTCGCATCCGCCTTGGCTTCGGGGCGGTTCAAAACGTCTCCATAAAAGAAGAACCCTGGTGCGTCATTCGGACCAGGGTTTTTTGTTTGCGCCTCAGCGTCCCAGCGCGCGTACCAGATAGTCGATGAGCACCCGCACCCGCAGGGGCATGTGCCGGTTGCCTGGGTAGATCAGCGAGAACGGGCGTGACGCGCCCGCATGCCCCGCCAGCACTTCGACCAACTGGCCGTTGCGCAGATCCTCCTCCACCAGAAAACGGTACGTTTGTACCAGGCCTGCTCCTGCGCGGGCCAGCGTGATCTGACCCAGGATGTCATCAGCACAGCGCAACTTGCCCTGGGTCGGCCATTCCATGGTCTGGCCCTCGTGCACCAGCAACCAGGGAACGACCTGCCCGCTGCTCGGCAGCACGAACTGCACGCATTCATGTCGTTCCAGCTCGTCTGGTGTAGCGGGTGCGCGGTGGCGTTTCAGGTAGGCCGGGGCTGCGACAACGATCAAGGCCGCGTCCTCCAACTTGCGAGCCACCAGGCTCGAATCTGGCGGTGTTCGGCCGCGGATGGCGAGGTCAAAACCTTCCTCGGTGAAGTCCACGTTACGGTTGGACAACTGCAGTTCTATCTCTATGTCGGGGTACTTCTTGCTGAACGCGGGCAAGAGAGGCAGTACGCGATGGTGGCCGTACGAAGTGGGCAGGCTCATCCGCACAAGGCCTGCTGGCTTGAGTTGCTGGCCCGACGCCTCACGCTCTGCCTCGCTGAGTTGCGTCAGCGCCTGTCGGCATTGGTCGTAATAGCGCTGCCCAACCTCCGTCAGGCGCACTTGGCGCGTAGTGCGCATGAGAAGGCGCACGCCCAGACGCTCCTCCAGCCGTGCCACTGAACGGCTCACGGCAGCCGCCGTGAGTCCTGTGGCCTTGGCTGCCGCAGTGAACCCCTGGTGCTGCGCCGTCAGGCAGAACAACTCAATGCTGCCCAGGCGAAGGTTGTCGAATTGCCGGTTCATTGTTGATTCTTATGTAATTAGTGATTTGAAATGAATCTAGTTTATTGTCAATTTCATCGCAAATACAGTTGCTGCATCACCAACCACGGACGTAAGGAGTCCCCAGATGCAGAACTCGATCAAGCTTTACTACTCTCCCGGCGCATGCTCGCTGGCGACGCACATTCTTCTGCGCGAAACAGGCACGCCATTCACGCTGGAGAAGGTGGATACCCACAAACACACCACCAGCACTGGCGGTGACTTCTATGCCATCAGCCCCAAAGGCCAGGTGCCTGTGATCGAACTTGCTGATGGGACGCGGATCACCGAAGGGCCGATAGTTGCTCAATATGTGGCGGACCGGGCGGGCGCACGCACCCTGATGCCCCCCGCAGGCAGTCTGGAGCGCTACCGGGTCATGGAGTGGCAGAACTACGTGACGGCGGAACTGCACAAGTCTTTCACCCCGCTGTTCCACAGCGATGTGGATGCCAATGCCAAGAAGGCGCTGGCTGCTGTGCTTTACAAGAAGCTGGTCTGGCTCGACGGACAACTGGCTGGCAAGAGCTACCTCACGGGCAGCGATTTCACTGCCGCCGATGCCTATCTGTTCGTGGTGCTGGGCTGGGCCAAGTTTGTTCAGATCGACCTGGGGGAACTGCAGCACATCGGCAGCTTCATGGCGCGTGTGGCAGCCCGCCCCGAGGTCCGTGCCGCGATGCAGACAGAAGGCCTCGTAGCCTGAGGAATACTCCCATGCCTTACATCAAGATCCAGATCACCCGCGAGGGTGCATCGCGCGAGCAAAAGGCCCAGCTGATTCGGGGCGCTACCGACCTTGTCGTGCAGGTGCTCGACAAGAACCCTGCCACTACTTTTGTTGTGATCGAAGAAGTGGATACCGACCACTGGGGCATCGCTGGCGAAACCGTGACCGTGCTGCGTGAGCGGGCGAAGAAAGGCGGTGCGCAATGAGTAGCGCCGCTGACTTTGCCGCCATCCATTCGGTGCTGGAGCTGTACCTCGACGGCCTTTACCACAGCGACACAACGCGCCTGGCCAAGGTGTTTCATCCGCAGGCCCTGTACGCCACGGCGGTGGGAGAGCAACCCATCTTCTGGCGCATGAACGAGTACTTCCCGGTGGTGGATGCTCGCCCAGCCCCTGCGGCGAGCGGCCAAGGGCGCACCGACCGCGTGCTCTCCATCGACCTGGTAGGCCCCGTCACGGCACTGGCCAAACTCCAGTGCTCCATTGCGCCCAAACATTTCATCGACCTGCTGACGCTGCTCTGGCTGGACGGACGCTGGCAGATCGTCTCCAAGGTCTTTCATTACGACATCAGAGATTGACATGAATATTCTTCGACCTTTCTACAAGCCGTTTCTCTCTTCAGTGGGCGGGCTGGCGCTGTATTGCGTCACTGCATTGCTGCTGGGTTTTTCTGCCAGCGCATCGGCTCACCAAGAGTGCGCGGCCCCAGGGTGTGCTGCTTCGGAGCCTTACCATGGAATGCCCGCGATTGCGACCATTGGAGCGCGCACCGGCAAGTACATGGAAATCCCCGAAGCTGCCAAGGGACCCACCATTGACCCCGCGAAGGGTTATCGAATCCAGGAACTGGGGCGCGGCCTGTACATGGTGACCGACAACGTCTACCAGGCGATGTTCGTGGTGCACAAAAAAGGCGTAGTGCTGGCTGACGCACCGCCCCCGCTGGCCGGATTTATCGCGAAAGCCATCCGTGAAGTCACGGGCAAGCCGATCACACACATCATTTACAGCCATGCCCATGTTGACCACATCGGTGCAGCAGGGGAGTTGCTAGCCACGCTGCCGCGCCGACCTGTGATCATTGCGCACGAAGAAACCCAAACCATCCTGGCGCGTGCACGTGATCCCAAACGCCCGCTGCCCGGCGTCACCTTCCGCGACAAGTACACCCTCAAAGTGGGCGGGCAGCGCCTGGACCTCTCGTACCACGGCAATGGTCATGAGCCGGGGAACATCTTCATCCTGGCACCTGAGCAACGTACGTTGATGGTGGTGGACGTCATCTTTCCCGGATGGATGCCGTGGAGACGCCTTGCGCTGGCGCAGGACATCCCGGGCTACTTCAAGCAGGTCGAGAAGATCAAGTCGATGGACTTCGACTGGCTGGTTTCTGGCCATGTTGCACGAGCCGGTACCAAGGCCGACGTCGCCATGCAACACGAGTTTTTGCAAGATCTCAAGGAGGCTGCCGGCAAGGCACTGCAGAACACTGCCTTGGTCGAGGGCATGGATGCCCGCGACCAATCCAACCCCTGGGCCGTCTTTGACAATTACATTGACCGCGTGGCGGCCCAATGTGTGAACGCGTTGACACCCAAGTGGGCTTCTCGCCTGGCGGCTTTTGATGTGTACATCTGGGACCAGTGCTTCACCATGGAGCAGAGCCTGCGGCTGGATTGAACATGGCACTCAGAAACTACATCTACCTTATGTTGCTTACGCTGGCCGTTGGGCAGCCGATGGCGGTAGTAGCCCAACCATTGACAGAGTCTGTGGACGCATTGGAGGCGTTGTTTGGCAAACACGCTGGCGTGCGTCGTACGCAGACGAAGGGGCTGTGTGCGAAGGGCTTCTTCATCGGAACTGCCGAGGCACGAGCACTGAGCAAAGCGACTGCATTTTCGGGAGCCCAAGTGCCAGCCCTCGCTCGGTTTTCGGTGGGTGGGGGCAATCCCGGCGCGTCGGACAAAAGCCGCTCAACACGTGGTCTGTCGCTCAAGCTGGACCTTCCCGATGGGGCAGTCTGGATGCAGGCCAACCTGTCTGCTCCGGTATATTTTGTGAAGGACCCGGCGGACTTCGCTCCGTTTGTCCGATCCCGCGTCCCGGACCCGGTGACCGGCAAACCATCTCCAGAACGCTTGGCAGCATTCAACCTGGCTCACCCCGAGTCGTTGCGCCAGGGGAAATATCTGGCCGAGCGTTCTGCGCCTGCGAGCTATGTCACGACTCCTTATTGGGGCGTGAACGCATTCATCTTCCGGGCTCCGGATGACCAACGCCGCTTTGTGCGTTGGCGTTTTGAGCCGGAGGCGGGAGAGCAGCGATTGAGTGAGGAGCAGAGCATGCAGCTACCCGACGATTTTCTCGCGGCAGAGCTGAAGGAGCGACTTGCCAGAGGACCCGCTTCCTTCCGGTTTTTGGTGCAGTTGGCTGAAGACGCCGACGATCCCAGCGACCCGACCGTCGCGTGGCCAGAACAGCGTCGGCAGGTCACTGCAGGGCGTCTGGTGATTGAGAGCTTGTCCGAGTCTTCGACCTGCGAGCCCGTCCTTTTCAATCCCCTGGCTCTGCCGGATGGCATCGAACCTTCTGCCGACCCGGTGCTGCTGGCGCGTCCAGCCGCATATGGAATTTCATTCGGGCGCCGAATGGCGGAGCGCCAATGAACGCCGCCGCCAGCGAGCGACACCGCTTGGTGTTTGTGGGAGACCCCATGTGTTCATGGTGCTACGGCTTCGGACAAGAACTGTCCGAGGCACTGGGCCAGCGGCCCGAAATGCGGCTCGACATCGTCACTGGTGGTCTGCGTGCAGGGGCTACTGAGGTATTGGACGATGCCGGCAAGCGCTTGAGGTTGTTTCACTGGGCGAAGGTGGAAGCAGAGACAGGCCTGAGCTTTGACCGAGAGGCCCTCCTGGCTCGGCGAGGCTTTGTATACGACACAGAGCCTGTCTGTCGCGCGGTGGTTGCCGCTCGGCTCAGTCAGCCGGGTGCAAACCTGTTGGCCATTTTTCGGGCGCTGCAAAAGGCTTTTTATGCCGACGGCTTGGACACGACCGATCCAGAAGTGCTGGTCGCCGTAGTGACTCAGGCTCTGTCGGTACAGGCGTTGGATGCCCAAGGGCTGCAGGAGTGCTTCGTGGCCGATGCCACCCTCCAGGTGACTCAGAGGGACTTTGCGCAAGCGCGTCGCTGGGGCATCACCAGCTTTCCCGCACTTCTGGGCAAACATGGCGAGCACCTGGTCCGCCTGGTGGATGGTTTTGCCAAAGCGCCCGTGTTGCTTGCGACCATAGATCGTTGGATGGATCAGACATCGATGACAGTCACACCCCGGGGCTAGCGGGGGAAAGTGTATGCAACGCCACAGATGGTGAGGCCCACTTTGTGCAGCAGCGCTATTGATCAGCCCCTGTTGCATGCTTTCCGATTCTTCCCACAGCCTGCATGATCGCGCTGGCAATTCAGAGTTGGCTTTTTGAATCTTTCCCTCCTAAGATGGCCTGACGCTTCGGCATTGCTGGCATAAGCCTGATGTGTGCTATGCCGAATATGGCGAGCGTTGAAGGTCCCTGGAGCAGCTGACTCTCCAGGAAGCAGAAAGCGAGAGGGCTGGATGGCGACTGACTTTTCTGCCGGGTACTGGGAGCAAAACCCCGATGCATTGCTGGTGCTATCACCCCAGGGCGTGGTGCTGGAGTGGAACCCGGCGGCCGAGCTGATCTTTGGCTATTCGCAGGCCGAAGTGCAGGGGCGCTCCATCCTCGACCTGATCGTGCCCCAGGGTCGCGCGCATGAAGAGGACCTTTTCCGTGCCGAGGCCCTGCGGCTGGGCACTTCGGTGCAGGAGGCTGTGCGCCGCCGCAAGGACGGCTCGCTGGTGCATGTCAATGTATCGACCAAGGCCGTGTGCGATGCGGCCGGGCAGGTGCTGTACTTTTTGTCGAGCAAGAAGGATGTCACCCAGCTCAAGGTGCAGCGCGATGCCAAGCTGCTGGAGGCGCGGTTTCGCGACCTGCTCGAATCCACCCCCGACGCAATCGTGATGGTCAACGTGACTGGGCGCATCGTGCTCGTCAACTCGCAGGCCGAGCGCGTGTTTGGCTACCCCCGCTCCGAGTTGTTGGGCCAGGCGGTGGAGGTGTTGTTACCCCACCGTTACCGGGGTGCCCACCTGGGCCATCGCAGTGGTTTTTTTGGCCAGCCGCGCACGCGCACAATGGGCGCAGGGCTGGAGCTGCATGGCCTGCGCAAGGACGGTGGCGAGTTCCCGGTCGAGATCAGCCTGAGCCCCATCGACACCGAAGAGGGCACCATGGTGATGAGCGCCATCCGCGACATCACCGACCGCAAGCGCGCAGACCAGAAGTTCAAGGACCTGCTGGAGGCCGCACCCGACGCCATGGTCATCGTCAACCGCGAAGGGCGCATCGTGCTGGTCAACTCCCAGGCGGTCAAACTGTTTGGCTGGAGCCGCGATGAGCTGCTGGGCCAGCCCATTGAGTTGCTGGTGCCCCAGCGCTTCAGCGCCCGCCACCCCGACCACCGGCGCAACTTTTTTGCCGAACCGCGTACCCGCTCCATGGGCGCAGGGCTGGAGCTGCACGGTTTGCGCAAGGACGGCAGCGAGTTTCCGGTCGAGATCAGCCTGAGCCCGCTGGAGACGGAGGAAGGCCTGTTTGTCTCCAGTGCCATCCGCGATGTAACGGAGCGCAAGCGCATCGAGCAGGTGCTGCGCGACAAGAACCTGGAGCTGGAGAACGCAGCGCTGGTGAAAGACCGTTTTTTGGCCAGCATGTCCCACGAGCTGCGCACCCCACTCAACGCCATCATTGGCTTTACCGGCACGCTGCTCATGAAGCTGCCCGGCCCGCTCAATGCTGAACAGGACAAGCAGTTGCGCATCGTGCAGACCGGCGCCAAGCACCTGCTGTCGCTCATCAACGACCTACTCGATGTGGCCAAGCTCAGCGCCAACAAGGTCACGCTGAACCTGGAGCCCGTGGACTGCAAGACCCTGATCGAAGAAGTGTCTGCGACACTGGAACTGGAGGCGCGACGCAAGGGCTTGGCCTTTGCCGTGCATGCGCCGCCGGTGGATGTCTTGTTGCTCACCGACCGGCGCGCGCTCAGTCAGATTCTCATCAACCTCGTGGGTAACGCCATCAAATTCACGCAACAGGGGAGGGTGGATGTGGTGCTGCAGGAGTTGCTGCTGCCCACCGGCCGCGCCGTTCAGCTGCGGGTGCAGGACACCGGGCCAGGCATACCGCTGCAGGAGCAGCCCCGGCTGTTCGAGGCGTTTTCGCGGGTCGAGAGTGCGGACCGCCGCCACCATGAGGGCACAGGCCTGGGCTTGCACCTGAGCCGCAAGCTGGCCGAAGCACTGGGAGGCACCCTGGGTTTTGACAGCACCGAAGGCCTGGGCAGCACCTTCACTCTGCAATTGCCGGAGCCCCAGGCATGACAACCACCATCCATCCCGCCACCATTCTGGTCATCGAGGACGATGACGCAAGCCGCCTGCTGGTCACCTACCTGCTGGAAGCCGCTGGCCACCGCGTGCTGGCAGCCGAAAACGGCGCCGTCGGGCTGGACCTGGCCCTGGCCGAGAGTCCAGACATTGTGTTGTGCGACCTGCAGATGCCGGTGATGAACGGCTACGAGGTGGCCCGCGGCCTGCGCGCCAGCCCACGCTGGCGGGTGGTGCCACTGGTGGCGGTGACAGCCTTCTCAATGCCGGGCGACCGCGAGAAGGCCCTCGAAGTCGGCTTTAATGAACACCTGTCCAAGCCCATCACGCCCGAGACCTTTGTGCAGCAGATCGAGGCGTTTTTGGCTGGTGCCCACCCGGCTCCGCCCCAATCAGGTTGAATATCCAGCACGTACAGCATGGCAAAGATCCTCGTTGTCGATGACCTCCCAGCCAACCGCGCCCTGGTGGTGACCCTCATCGGGCACAGCGGCCACCAGGCGCTGGAGGCGTCCGATGGCGCCGAGGCGTTGGCCGTGGTCCGTGCCGAACGCCCCGACCTGGTGATCTCCGACATCCTGATGCCGACCATGGACGGCTTTGAGTTTGTGCGGCAACTGCGCTCAGAACACGGCCTGGCGGCCACGCAGGTGATCTTTTGCAGCGCCCACTATCACGAGGAAGAAGCCCTGCGCCTTGCCAAGGCCTGCGGCGTGACCCAGGTGCTGTTCAAACCCTGCGAGCCGCAGGACATCCTGGCCGCCATCGAGCAGGCGCTCACGCAGATCCTCCACCAGCCCTCGGTGGCGTTGGAACACAGTTTTCAGACCCGCCACCTGCAACTAATGACCGACAAGCTCACCGGCAACATGGCCGAGCTGGAGGCCATGAACCGGCGCCTGTCCGCGCTGACCGATCTGAACCTGCAGCTGGCCTCCGAGCGCGATCCGCAGGTGCTGCTGGCCAATGTGTGCCGGGGTGCGCGCGAGCTGGTGGGTGCGCAGTACGCCGTGTTGTGCGTGGTGCGCAAGCACAGCGACGGTGCCATCACCTGCACCAGCGGCATGGACCCGGCCCTGCAGAACGGACCGCTCGATCTGCCTGTGGTGTCGCATGGACTGTTGGGGCAGCTGCGGGCCGAACGCCGCCCGCAGCGCCTGGTCAATGCCGGCGGCGACCCTGTGGCGCTCGGCTTGCCCGCAGGCTATCCCCCGGTGCACACGGCAGTGATCGCACCCATCGTGTCGTTGTCGTTCTCCTATGGCTGGCTGTGCCTGGCCAACAAGCTGGGGGCCGATGCCTTCAGCGCCGATGACGAAAAAGTCCTCGCCATCCTGGGCGCGCAGGTGGGCCGCATTTACGAGAACGGCAGCCTCTACCTGGAGATCCAGCAGCACGCAGACCAATTGCAGGTGCAGGTGCAAGAGCGCCAGCGGGCCGTGGATGCCCTGCGTGCCAACAAGGCCAGCCTGCGCCGGGCCCAGGCGCTGGCCAAGATATCCCACGTCATCAGCGGGCCCGATGGCGCCTTCGAGAGCTGGCTCGATACCTTGCCCGACATGCTGGGCCTGGACGAAAGCGCCATGCCCCGCTCGGCCCGCGACTGGCTGGCACTGGTGCACCCCGACGACCGCGACATGTTCCGCCGCCATGCGCTGCAGGCTGCCCACCTGGGCGCGCGCATGGATTTCACCTACCGTGTCCTGCGTGGCGACGGCCAGCCGCTGTACTTGCGCCAGGTGATGGAGCCGCTGGAGGACGAGGCGGGCCGCGGGGAGCAGGGCCGCTGGTTCAATACCATCCAGGACATCACCAAGGAAAAGCGCGCCGAAGAAGAACTGCACGAAAGCGACCGCCGCTTCAACGACATGCTCGACAAGGTCGAGATGATCTCGCTGATGCTTGACTGCGAAGGACGCATCACCTACTGCAACGACTACCTGCTGCGCCTGACGGGCTGGCAGCGCGACGAGGTGTTTGGCCGCAACTGGTTCGATCTGTTCGTTCCACCCGAGATGGGCGATGTGCGCAGTGTTTTTGCGGACGTGCTGGCCGATCGGCCGTCGGCGTGGCACTACGACAACGAGATACTGACCCGCTCTGGCGGGCGGCGCCTGGTGCACTGGAACAACACCGTGTTGCGCTCGGTGGGCGGGCAGGTGACCGGGGTGGCAGCCTTGGGAGAAGACATCACGGCGCGCCGGGATGCCGAGCGGCGCATCAAGCGCCTCAACCGCGTGTACGCCGTGCTCAGCGGCATCAACACCTTGATCGTGCGCGTGCGCCAGCGCGACGAGCTGTTCCGCGAGGCCTGCCGTGTTGCGGTGGAGCACGGCCAGTTCAAGATCGCCTGGATCGGCCGCGTGGACCATGCCCTGCAAGAGGTGGTGCCGGTGGCGCTCGCCGGGGCCGGGGCGGAGTTCCTCATGCATGTGCGGCGCCGGTTGTGGCTCAGCGAAACCCCCAGGGAGGGCGAAAGCCTGAGCGCCAGCGTGGTGCGCACCCAGCAGGCCGCGGTGTGTGAAGACATTCAGAGCGACCCGCGCATTCTGGTGCCGCAGGAGCTGGCTGCGCGCGGCGTGGCATCCATGGCCGTGTTGCCCCTGCTGGTGGCGCACGAGGTGGTGGGCGTGATCGCCCTCTTTGCAGACGAAGCCGGGTTCTTTGACGATGACGAGATGCACCTGCTGACCGAGCTGGCGGGGGACATCGGTTTTGCCATGGACCACCTCGACAAGGAAGAGCGGCTGAACTACCTGGCGTACTACGACGACATCACAGGTCTGCCCAACCGCACCCTGTTCCTGGAGCGCAGCGGCCAGCACCTGCGGCCGCGCGAAGGGGCCAAGGCGCTGCTCGGCATGGGGCTCATGGACATCAGCCGGTTTCGGTTCGTCAACGACACCCTGGGGCGCCAGGAGGGGGACGAACTGCTCAAGCAGGTGGCGCAGCGGCTGCAGCAAGCGGCGGGCGACGCGTACGACGTGGCGCGCATTGGCGTCAACAGCTTCGGCATCGCCGTGACCGATGCGCGGGATGCGGGCGCGGTGGCGCTGGCGCTGGACGGGTTGATGCGGGCCTGTTTTGGTACCCCCTTTGTGCTGGGCGGCACCGAGCTGCGCATGGCCGCCAAGGCCGGTGTCGCGCTGTACCCCATGGATGGTGCCGATGCAGAGACCCTGCTGCGCAACGCGGAGGCAGCCCTCAACAAGGCCAAGGCCTCGGCCGACAGCCTGTTGTTCTACACCTCGGAGATGAACACCCGCGTGGCGGAAGCCCTGAGCCTGGAGGGCCGCCTGCGCGACGCACTGGAGCAGGGCCAGTTTGTGCTGCACTACCAGCCCAAACAGCACCTGGCCACGGGTGCCATCGCCGGGGCCGAGGCCCTGATCCGCTGGAGCGATCCCCGCCGGGGGCTGGTGCCACCCGCGCAGTTCATCCCCATTCTGGAAGAAACCGGCCTGATCTACGACGTGGGCCGCTGGGCGCTGCGCCAGGCCCTGGCCGACAACCTGCGCTGGCGCCAGGCGGGGCTGGCGCCCCTGCGGGTCGCCGTCAATGTGTCGTTCTTGCAGCTGCGGCACCGGGGCTTCATTGCCGAGGTGCGCGACGCCGTGGCCCACGACGCAGGGGCGGCCGCCGGGTTGGAGCTGGAGATCACCGAAAGCATGGTCATGGACGATGTGCAGCACAGCACCGCCAGCCTGCATGCGCTGCGCGAGATGGGCATCACCATTGCCATCGACGACTTTGGCACGGGTTTCTCGTCACTGAGCTACCTGGCCAAACTGCCGGTGGACACGCTCAAGATCGACCGGTCCTTCATCCTGAACATGGCCTCAGGCCCGCAGGGCGTGGCGCTGGTGTCCACCATCGTCAACCTGGGGCACTCGCTGGGGCTGAAGGTGGTGGCCGAAGGGGTGGAGACCGAGGACCAGTCCCGGCATCTGGCGCTGCTGGGTTGCGACGAGATCCAGGGGTATCTGCTGAGCAAGCCGGTACCTGCCGAGGTGTTTGAGGCGCAGTTTCTTCAGTCAGCGGTGGCCGATTGACAGAGCATGTCTTCGGCGTGTTTGCGCTTTAGTCCACAACGGGCTGTCTGGTCATTTGTTAAGGCGATTCACGCATATGCAGCGTTTGCGTTGCAACGACATTTGCCAGCGCCTCATCATGGGTGACCAACACTAAAGCAGCCCCGGATTCGTGTACGGCATCTAGCAGTACCTGTATAGCCTCTTGCTGCGTGATCGGGTCCAGGCGCGAGGTCGGCTCATCGGCAAACAGCAGTGCTGGTTGCGCCACCAGCACGCGCGCCAGCGCAATGCGCTGCAGCTCGCCGCCCGACACCTGGTCGGGCTTGCGCGCCAGCAGGTCCTCGGGCACGCGCAGTTGGGCCAGGCGCTGCTGCACCGCCTTCCAGTCGCAGCGGTGCAGGCGGGCGGCATCGCGCAGCGACTGGGCCAGGCTGATGTGCGGAGCAAACGAACTGACCGGGTCCTGGAACAGCTTTTGGAACGCATACGGGCGCAGCCGGGAGCTGCGCTCCACACGGCCGATGTCGGGCGCCACCAGGCCCAGCAGCACATTGCCCAGCGTGCTTTTGCCGGTGCCGCTGGGGCCTTGCACGGCAATGCGTTCGCCGCTGTGCAGCGTCACGTCCAGTGGCGCAAACAGCTTCCGCGCACCATAGGCTTTGGAGATACCGCGCGCCTGCACGACGGGCTCGCCCAGCGTGGGCTCGGCAAACGGCAGCCAGTGGGCCGGGTCGGCCTGGAGCAGCTGGCGTGTAAAGGCGTGCTGCGGCGCTGCCGCCACGGTGTGGATGTCGCCTTGCTCCACCGCCTGCCCGTGGCGCAGCACGATGACCTGGCCGGCCAGCGCCTGCGCTACCTGCATGTCGTGCGTGATGGTGAGCAGGCAGCCGCCTGCCTTCAGCACGCCTTGGAACAACTCCACCATGCGGCCGCGCCAATGCGCGTCCAGCCCTTTGGTGGGCTCATCCACCATCAGCACCGGGGCGCCTCCGGCCAGGGTGATGGCGGCCACCGCGCGCTGGGCCATGCCGCCCGACAGTTGCCAGGGGTAGTGGCTGCCTGCACCGCCCAGGCCCGCAGCGCTCAGCACCTGTTCGGCCTGAGCGCTGGCGGCGCTGGGGGGCTGCTGGTGCAGCAGGCGGTACACCTCGGCCAGCTGCGGTGCCACGCGGGCCAGGGGGTTGAGTGCCAGCGAGGGCTCCTGCGGCAGCAGCGCCAGCTTGCGGCCCCACAAGGCGCGGCGAGCGGCGGCGTCCTGGGCGCGGGTGGTGGTGCCATCCAGCGTGATCTGGCCCGTGGCCTGCAGCGCCGGCGGCAGGTTGCCCATGATGGCCTGGGCCAGCAGCGACTTGCCCGCGCCGCTTTCGCCCACCAGCGTGAGCGCCTCGCCCGGCCGCAGGCTGAAGCTGATGTCGCGCAGCAGCCGCTTGCCGCCGACCTGGATGCCCAGGCCCTCCACGACCAGCAGGGCGTCGGATTTCAAAGGCGTGGTCATGCGGTCTCCCGGTCGGGGTTGAGCAGCATCATCGCGGCCACCAGCCACACCAGCAGGGCGGTGGGGGCAGCAATGAGCCACGGGGCTTCTTCGTAGTAAGGCATGGCCTCGGTCATCATCAGGCCCAGCTCGGGCGTGGGCGGCTGCATGCCCACACCCACAAAACCCAGCGCGGCCAGCGCCAGCACGGCTTGCGATGTGGTGAAGGCCAGCAGCGTGCCCAGCGTGGGCGCGAGCGCAGGCAGCAGGTGGCGGCGCAGCACGTATCCGCGCCCAAAACCCAGCAGGCGCGATGCCTGCACCGCATCACCTGCCAGCACGGGCCGGGCCACCGCGCGGCTCACGCGGAAGTATTCGACCCACAGCGCAGCCGACAGGCCCGCATACAGCGCCCACAGCGCTCCGGGCGCCAGGGCCGCGATCAGCAGCACCAGCAGCAGGCCGGGGATGGCGAGCACCGAGTCCGACAGCATGAGCAGCGCCCGCTCGGTGCGCCCGCCGCGCCACGCGGCGACGATGCCCAGCAGCGTGCCGGGCACGGCGGCGCTCACGGCCGCCAGCAGCGCCATGCCCAGCGACAGCTGCGCTGCATACGCCAGCCGCGCCAGCGCCGATCGGCCCAGCACATCGGTGCCCAGCCAGTGCTGGGCGCTGGGGAGCGCCAGGGTGTTGCGCAGGTCTTGCACCACCGGGCTGGCGCCCACCAGCCAGGGGCCGAGCAGGGCAAACAGCGCCAGCAGGCCGAGCATGGCTAGGCCCAATGTGGTGCGCAGCGGCCAGCGGGGCTGGGCTACTACGGCGCCTGTGGGCGATGAAAGGGTGGAAGGCACGGCACTCATGCAGCCACCTTTTGGGTATGTCGGGGGTCCAGCGCGAGGCACGCCGCATCCACCAGCAGGTTAAACACCACAAACAGCACGCCCATGCACAAGGCCGTGCCTTGCACCACAGGGATGTCGCGCCCAAACACGGCGTGCACCAGCGCATGGCCGATGCCGGGCCAGGCAAACAGCGTCTCCACCACCAGCGCACCCTCCACCAGAAACAGCGCCTGCACGCCCAGGTAGGCCGTCACCGGAACGGCGGCATTGCGCAGGCCATGGCGCACCAGCGCCTGCCAGTCGCTCAGGCCCTTGGTGCGCGCAAATTCAAAAAAGGGCGACACCACCACCTCCAGCATCGCAGCGCGGGTCACGCGCGCCAGCCCAGCGGCCAGGCCCAGCCCCAGCGTGAGCGCGGGCAGCACCAGGCTGGCCTGGCTCTCGTCACCGCCCGCAGGCAAAAAGCCCCACTGCACCGCCACGAGCAGGATGAGCAGCACCGACAGCAAAAACGGCGGCAGCGCGCGCAGCACCACGGCCATCAGCCAGCTGGCCTTGTCCACCCAGCCCTTAGGCCGCAGCCCGGCCCATACGCCCAGCGGCACACCCACGGCAAAGGCAATGGCCAGCGCGGCAGCCGACAGGCGCAGCGTGGCGCCCAGGTGGTGCGTGACCTCGTGCCACACCGATCGCTGCGACACCAGCGACTGCCCCAGGTTGAACGTGGCCATGTCGCGCCACCAGTGCAGCAGCGCCAGCCAGCCGGGGCGGTCCAGCCCCAGCTCTGCGCGCACCGCGTCGGCGGCAGCGTTGCTCACCAGGTCGTAGCCATAGCGGCCCGCCGCCACGCGCATGGCCAGGTCGCCCGGCAGGGCGCGCACCATCAAAAAGCACAGCGTGCCGATCAGCAGGGACACGGCGAGCACCTGCACCAGCCTGCGGCCGAGCAGGGCGGCCCAGGGTTTTGAAATCAAGGGGTTCATGGGTTGTTCCACTCCATGCCGGTCAGGCGGTAAGAACGCTCCAGCGGGTCCAGCGTGACGCCCGCCAGCCGGGGGGCCACGGCCACATGCTGGCGGTACCACGCCACGGGGATCACGGGCAGCTCCGTTTGCAGGGTGTGCGTGATGGATTGCCGCAGCGCGCGCGTGCGCTCGGGCGGCGTCTGGGTGCGCGTCAGCTCGTGCAGGGCCTGCACCACGGTGTCGCTGTGCCAGCCCATAGCACCCCAGTCGCCGCCCTGCGCCGCAAAGTCGGCCGCCAGCGTGCCTGTGGGGTCGGGCACGTTGGCGTAGTTGCGCGCAGCCAGCGCCAGTTGCAGGCTGCCGTCGCGGTGGCCCCGGGGCACGTCGCCCGAGTTGCCGATGCTCACCTTCACCGCCATGCCCGCCAGCCGCCACTGCTCCTGCAAGGCGGTGGCAATCAGCGGCAGCTCGGGCCGGTCCACAAAGGTGCGGATCACCAGGTGCAGCGGCTGGCCGTTTGTATCGCGCAGGCCGTCGCTGTGGCGCTGCCAGCCAGCGGCCCGCAGCAGGCTCGCGGCGGCTTCGGGGTCGTGCTGCAGCGGGGGCAGGTGCGGGTTGTGCCACGCGCCCAGCGTGGGCGGCAGCAGTTGCGTGGCGGCCAGCGCCTCGTCGCCCATCAGCGCCAGCGCAATGCCCGCGCGGTCGATGGCCAGGCTCAACGCCTGCCGCACGCGCACATCGCGCAACGCGGGCAGGCCCGCATTGAGCTTGACGATGACGGTGCGCGGCAGCGTGACCGAGGCAATCCGCACTGCGGTGCGGCGCGCCAGAGCAGGGTTTTGCGCATGGCGCTGCAGCCGCCGCAGGCTGGCCGGGTCCAGCCCATAGGCCAGGTCGGCCTGGCCGCTCTCGGCCATCAGCGCGCGGGTTTCTGCGCGGCTGGCGGCCAGGTAGCGCACGGCGGCAATGGCGGGGCGCGGGCCGTCGTAGGCGTCAAACACCACCGTTTCGACCTGCTGCGGCGGTACCAGCTGTGCAATGCGGTAGGGGCCGCTGCCAATGATTCTGTGCACCTTGCCGTCGGTCCCATAGCTGGCCGGGGCCAGCACCATGGTGCTGGAATGCGCCAGCAGCGCGGGCAGGGCGGTGTGGGGGCGCTGCAGGCGCATGAGCACCGTGCCCTCGTCGGGCGCGGTGATGGACTCAATGGGCGCCTGGCTCAGCAGTGCAGGCGCCACCTGCGCAGCCTGCAGGCTGCGCACCACGGCGACAGCCGTCACCGGCGTGCCGTCATGAAAACGCGCCCCGGGCCGCAGCTCAAACTGCCACACCAGCCCATCCGCCGACCGGCGCCAGAGCCGCGCCAGCGCGGGCCGTGGCTGGCCATCGTCTGCAGCGTCCAGCAGGGTTTCGGTGACCTGCAGGCGTGTGAACACATAGCCGCTGCTGGCGGGCGCCAGGCCGCTGATCTCCCACGGGCCGACGATTTGCAGCGGTGCGGGGGGGGAGGCAGGTGGTGTGCCCTGCGCCCAGGCAGCGGGCAGGGCGCCTGCCGCCAGCGCGGCCACGGGGGCCTGCAAGGCGCGGCGTCGCGTCAAGGGTTTTGTGACGGTTGAAAGTGTTGTCATGCAGGTCATCGGCACCACTCAGAACTTGGCCTGCAGGCCAAGGGTGACGGTACGCGCGGCCCCCGGCGCCACCCACACACGGCTGTACGAGCTGGTGTAGTGCACCTTGTCAAACACGTTGTCCACGTCCAGCGACAGGTTCAGCGTGGGGCTCAGGCGCCAGTACGCCATCAGCTTGGCCGTGGTGTAGCTGGGCAGCTCAAACGCGGCGGTGCCTGCATTGGCCTCGGACTGCGTGCGGGCCTGGCCCAGGCGCTTGCCCATGTGGGTCACGCCGCCGCCCACGCCATAGCGCTGGCCGTTGGCCAACTGGTTTTCGTACACCGCCAGCACGCTGCCGTTCACGCGCGGCACGTTCAGCAGGCGGCCGCCCACCTCCAGCGTGTTGTCGCGGGTCACCTCCACATCGTTGATCACCAGGCTGGCATTCACGCGCCAGTGGGTGCTCAGGCGGCCGGCCAGGTCCAGTTCCAGCCCCCGGCTGCGCACTTCGCCTGCAGCGGCCGAAAAGCCCGCGTTCAGCGGGTCGCTGGTCAGCACATTGCGCTTGGTGATGTCGAACAGCGCGGCAGTGGCGCCCAGGCGCTGGTCGGCGCTCTCCCACTTGGCGCCCAGCTCCAGCGCGCGGGACTTTTCGGGATCAAAGCCATTGCCCGCCACATTGCTGCCCGTATTGGGGCGGAACGAACTGCCCGCATTGGCATACACCGTCCACCCCGGCGTGGGCAGCCAGCTCACGCCCAGGCGCGGCGACACGGCCGAGGGGCTTTGCGCCGTGGTGCGGTTGGTGATGCGGTTTTGCAGGCTCTGGTCATAGTTGTCGGCCCGCAGCCCGGCCATCACGCGCCACTGCTCGCCCAGCTTCAGGGTGTCTTGCACATACAGCGCCGTGTTGCGCTGCTTCTCCAGCGTGTCGGTATTGCGCCCCGGCGTGGGCTGGGCCTGGCCGTACACGGGGTTGAAGATGTCGATGGCATAGGGCGCGGCAGCGCTGGGGTTCACGCGCAGCATCACCGAATCCATGCTGAACCGGTAGCTCTCCACCCCCACCAGCAGCTCATGCTCCAGCCCGCCCGTGCGCAGGTTGCCCTGCAGCTCAGCCTGCACGGCCACATCGTCCGACTGAAAGTCGCGATACCGCCGCTGGCGCGTGAGCGTGCGGCCATTGGCCTGCAGGGCCGTGGCTTCGGTCGAGAAGCCCTCCATCCCCGTCTCGCGGTACGACAGCCCCACGCGGCTGCGCCAGTCGGGGTTCCACTCGTGCGACAGCACCAGCTGGTGCGTCTGGTTGGTCACCGTCACATCGCCATCGGCGGGCTCGCCCAAAAAGCGGCTGGCAGGCACCGCGCCCAGGCGGTTGTTGACCGCCACCACGCCCCGGTCCAGCGGCGTGGCGTGGCGCAGAAATTCAGCCGTGTACTCCAGCACCGTGTCGGGCGAGAGCTTCCAGGTGAACGCGGGGGCCACCACCTGCCGCTGCGCGCTCACATGGTCGCGAAAGCTGCCCTTGTCTTCCACCGCCACATTCAGGCGGTAGGCCAGCCGGTCGTTGATGGGGCCGGTGGTGTCCAGCGCCGCACGGCCCAGGCCGTAGCTGCCCGCGTAGGCCTCCACCGAATGGGCGGCCTTCCACAGCGGCTTCTTGCTCACGATGTTGAGCGTGCCGCCGGGCTCGCTGCTGCCATACAGGGCGGCGGCCGGGCCCTTGAGGAACTCCACCCGCTCCACCCCCGCCAGGTCGCGCGGCGCATTGAAGCCCCGGTTGGACGAAAACCCGTTGAGCAGCGTCGCCATGCCCGTGTTCTCGTTGCCCGGCAGCCCCCGGATGGCGATGTTGTCCCACAGCCCGCCAAAGTTGTTCTGGCGCGAGACCCCGCCCACATAGTCCAGCACATCGTCCAGCCGCGTAGCGCCCAGGTCGTCCAGCGTCTGGCGCGACATCACGCGCACGGATTGCGGCAGCTCGCGCAGCGGCAGGCTGGTCTTGGCGCCCTCGGCCTCGTCGGCATAGTAGGTGCCCGAGGCACTGCGGCCCACCACGTCCACGGCAGACAGGGTGGGTGGGGTGATCACATCGCCGTCTGCGGCCCAGGCGGGGTGTATGGATGCCAGAAACGCGGCAGCCGCCATGGCTGTCAATGTGGGGCGCGGCAGGGCGGCTGGGCGTGAAGAAGAAACAGAAGAATAGGAAGAACGCATGGCAAACCAGTCCAAAAGCGGTGAATGCAAAAGCCAGGAGCAACGCAGCCCACATCCGCCTGGGAGTTGGCAGGCGCACATGGCCGCGTGCCCACACCCACCCCACGGGGGTGAATGCAAGGGCAAAAACGAAAAGGGGATGCGCTATAGAGCGCAGGCTGGCTGGGGCCCGACGCGTGTCAGGCCCGCTGGGCTGGCGGAGGATCGCGTGCAGCAAACGGCCAGCGCACCTGCTGGGCCGTGAAGGGGACTGCGCTGTGCAGCGCGATGGTGATGGGTTCTGCGGCGAATTGCAGCTGGTGAGCCGGTGCATGCGCCAGCCCCGCCTCCAGCGCGTGGGTCAGGCACCAGGCGCAGGGGGTATGAGTCTCTTCGTTGTGGTCGTCGCTGGCTGTGTTGTTTGCCGCGTAGGCATCCACATCCCCTGCGGTTGCCGAGGCCGTGGCGCTGCGCGCGATCTCCTGAATGTGCCGTGCCTCATGCAAGGGCGCACCCGCCAGCGCGTTGAACAACGCCACCAGCAGAAGCACGATGTGGAAAGGCAGGGCGGGGATGGTGCGGCGCAGCATGAAGGGATGCGAATCATACTCAAGTGCGTGTGCTGGCGGGAAGAAGCGCCGATGGGCCGGTTACGCACTTTCGCGAGCTATAGTCTGTCCGGTTAAAGCCGCCGGGTTTGACGGAATTTCTATACCTAGATTTTTGAACAGCTCTATGGCTGCAAACATAAGCCCAGAGCGACCTCCAAGAGGAATCAATGTTCAAAATATCTCGCACGGTCCAGTTTATTTCGTAATGTTTGCGGGATACATCACGTTAGAAGAAAGGTCTTTTTATGAAACAAATATATCGAGCGGTCTCGCATCCCGAGGGGTGGGGAGGTTTACCTGATTACGAAATTCGTAGCGATGG
Source organism: Acidovorax sp. 59 (assembly GCF_002754175.1). Lineage (NCBI taxonomy): Bacteria > Pseudomonadati > Pseudomonadota > Betaproteobacteria > Burkholderiales > Comamonadaceae > Acidovorax > Acidovorax sp. 59. The sequence goes on from NZ_PEET01000001.1 coordinate 1,888,762, forward strand.
AAAAATTTATCGATCTGTCTCACACCCAAATGGGTGGGGTGGCCTCCCAGATTATGAGTTCAGAAACGACGGAAAAATCTACAGAACAATTTCTCATCCTGAGGGTTGGGGAGGGCTGGCCGATTACGAGATTCGCCCAGACGGCAAGATATACAGAACCGTTTCTCATCCTGCTGGCTGGGGCGGCCTTCCTGACTTTGAGTTTCGGTGAGTCGTTCTAACTCTGCAGTCAAGCGGACTGGCCTATGGCCAGCCGCTTACTTTGTTCGTTAGACCCCAGAGAGAATCATCGAGTAAAAAATGAACCTACTGCTTGAACGCAGGGCTGAGATTGCTTTACGGTCGCTGCGCGGCGCTGATCAGAAGCAGGTGCAACGTGCCCTCCTTGAACTGCAGGCACTCAGCCCAAACGAGGTCTTTCGTCATCACAAGATCCACAAGTTTGCAGCCCCGCTTAGTGAACCGCTGTATGTCTACGGCGGCATCGGTATTAGGCTTCGGCTCATACTAAAAATCAGCGAAGCAATTTGTCAGGTAGTGGATATTGTCGATCACGACCGTTTGGATCGCCTCCTCGAAGACAGGGGGCAGCGATGAAGAACCTGGTGGCTCATGCTTTTAATCCCGCGACAGGAAGAGCTCAGTGGAACGAGTTTTCGACATTGCTAACAACGAAAACGACGCTCTCCGAACAAAAGGACGTACTTCCTTTCTTTAAAAATCGAAAGGATCTATCACTTCTCATCTGCAACTACTTCCCTAATATCAAGAAGCCAGACCGTTTTGCACATGAATTTGAAATATATGGAGATTTTGTCGCCGATCTCATCGTTGGTGACTCGGCCACGAAACACTATTTGCTAATCGAGTTCGAGAACGGCGAGCCCAACAGCGTCTTCAAGACCAAGGGAAAGAAAGCCACTCCAGACTGGGCTCCAAGGTTTGAGAGCGCGCACTCCCAGTTGGCTGACTGGCTCTGGAAGCTTGAGGATATGCGTAGCACAGCGGATTTTCAGAACACTTTTGGTAGTCGCCGCGCGACCTTTCAAGCACTTATCGTTATTGGTAAGGGCATGAAACTTTCGGATCAAGAGGTCGACAGACTTAAATGGCGAACATCCCGGACAAAAATTGACTCCAATACCATTGAGTGCGTGTCGTTTGACGAGTTGTCTGTAGATTTGAATCATTGGCTTTCGACCTATCATGGGGTCTAACAGGTCAGTCAATGCTGACGGCCTCAAGCCACCGGTTACTTTGGTTCGTTGCAACGCTAGCACTCTGGAACTGAATCGCGATCGGAAGTGAAACTCACCGAGTTTTAAGGAGTTTTTTCACTACAGTTTGCCCAAGAAAAAAACGCCAGCAAACGCTGGCGTTCTTCTATGGCGGAAGATCGATTACCCCTTCTGCACCATCTTGATGATGCTGGAAAAATCCAGCCCCCCATGCCCCGCCAAGCTGTGCGCCGCATACAAATTGCGCGCCATCCCCCCCAGCGGCGTGGCAGCCTTCACCGCCATCGCGTTTTCCTGCGCCAGACCCAGGTCCTTGAGCATCAGGTCCGTGCCAAAGCCGCCTGCATAGCCCTTGCTGGCGGGCGCGGTTTCCATCACGCCGGGGAAGGGGTTGTACTTTTCCAGCGCCCAGTTGCCGCCCGAGCTGCGGCGCATGATTTCGCTCAGCACCTTGGGGTCCAGGCCGTTGGCCACGCCCAGGGCAATGGCTTCGCTGGTGCCGGCCATCAGGATGCCCAGCAGCATGTTGTTGCAGATCTTGGCTGTTTGGCCTGCGCCCACGCTGCCTGCGTGGAAGATGTTGGCGCCCATTTTTTCGAGCACGGGGCGGGCGCGTTCCAGGTCGGCGGCGTCGCCGCCCACCATGAAGGTGAGGGTGCCTGCAATGGCGCCGCCGGTGCCGCCCGACACGGGCGCGTCAATAAAGGCCACGCCCTTGGCTTTGGCGGCTTCGGCCACCTTGCGGGAGGTGGCGGCAGCGATGGTGGAGCAGTCAATGATCAGCGTGCCCGCAGGCAGCTGGGCCAGCAGCTCGCCCGCGCCGAGGAACAGGCCTTCGACATGCTGGCTGGCGGGCAGCATGCTGATGACGACTTCGGCGCCTGCGACTGCCGCCTTGGCATCAGTGGCGATGGGCACGCCGTCTGCGGCCAGCTTGTCGCGGGCGGGTTGCGAGAGGTCAAACGCGCGCACTTCGTGGCCTGCCTTGTGCAGGTTGTGTGCCATGGGGCCGCCCATGTTGCCGAGGCCGATGAATGCGATTTTCATGGTGTGTTGCTCCTGGATGTCGTTGTGATGGTGAAAGGGAATGGGTGCAGGTTCGTTATGAATTTGATAGCTATAAAGGCTTATCCATCGAGCGGGAGCGGCCTAAAAAGCTTGAAATCTAGGGGCTGATGTCGGCCCCACGGCTTGCCAGCTCGGCGCGCAGCACTGAGCGGTGGCAGCGGGCTTCGTCCTCGCAGTAGCAGCCCAGCGACATTGCGCTGTGGTGCGACAGCGCGGCCAGCAAGTCGAGCGTGCGGCTGGCTTCGGGCTGGGCCAGTTCTTTGCGGAACTGTTTGGCGAAGGCCTCCCACGCCTTGTCGCCTTCTTGGCCGCTGGGCACCTGCTGGCCCTGGGCCATGAGGTCGGCGCTGGGGGAGAGCAGGGGGTACCACACGTCGTAGTAGTCGCGGCTCGCAAACTCGGCCTTGGGCACACCACGCGGCGGGCGGCGCACGGTGCCGATGCGGGTGCCTTCCCCAGCGGCGCGCGGGGTGCCAAGGCGGACGATGCGAAGGGGCATGGTGGTGGGCTCCGGGGTGTGGGTTGGGCGGGCGGTGGGTGGCAGTGGTTCGATGCAGGCTGGTCAGTCGTCGGCTTCGAAGATGCTGTGCTTCTTCGCGGCGGCTTTTGTCTTCGGCTTGGTGCCGGTGCTAGCGGGTGCTTTCTTCGCTGCAGCCGGAGTGTTGGTTGTTTTCTTCTTGCGCGGAGAGGCCTTGGCCAGTGGGTTGTAGGCAAGGGCTTCTTCGACCCAGTAGTTCCACTGCGCGCGCGTGGCGTAGCCGTTGGGCTCCACCCAGAAGTAGCCCTGCATGCCGCCGCCGGGCGAGAGTTCGCGGGTGTTCTGCATCTCCTGCAATGCGCCGTGGCGCTCGGGCGGCAGGCGCACCAACAGCTCTTCGCCTTTGACGGCGATGCACATCTTGCCGTCCACAAAGAAGGCGTAGGTGCCGAACAGCGGGCGCTCTTCCACGTCGCTGCGGTGCGCGAGCGCCGTGCGGATGGCGTCGATCAGGTGCAGGGTTTCGTCGGAGAGGGGGCGGGCGGGCATGGTTTCTGATTCAAATAGGCTGCTACCGCCCGTTGGATAAGCGCTAGCAGCTATGAAAACAGGAGTAAGCGCTCAGCGAATCACCTCCGTCGCATCCCCATCCAGCATGCGCCGCGCAATGATGACGCGCATGATTTCGTTGGTGCCTTCCAGGATCTGGTGCACACGCGCGTCGCGCAGCAGGCGCTCCAGCGGGTATTCGCGGATGTAGCCGTAGCCACCGTGCAACTGCAGGGCGTCGTTGATGACGGTGAAGCCTGCGTCGGTGGCAAAACGTTTGGCCATGGCGCAGTAGGTGGATGCGTCGCGCGCACCGGCGTCGAGCTTGCTGGCGGCCAGGCGCACCATCTGCCGCGCGGCCACCAGTTCGGTCGCCATGTCGGCCAGCTTGAACTGCAGGGCCTGGAAGCTGGCGATGGGTTTGCCGAACTGCTTGCGGTCTTGCATGTACTGCTGGGCGGCGTTGAGCGCGCCTTGCGCCGCGCCCACCGAGCAGGTGGCGATGTTGATGCGGCCGCCGTCCAGGCCCTTCATGGCGATCTTGAAGCCTTCGCCCTCGCGGCCCAGCAGGTGGTCGGCGGGGATGCGCACGTTGTCGAAGCTGATGGTGCGCGTGGGCTGGCTGTTCCAGCCCATCTTCTGTTCCTTCTTGCCATAGCTGATGCCGGGCGCATCGGCGGGCACGGCGAAGGCGCTGATGCCGCTGGCGCCAGACTGCGCATCGCCGGTGCGGGCCATGAGCACCAGCACGTCGGTGCTGCCTGCGCCGCTGATGAAGGCCTTGCTGCCGTTGATGACGTATTCTTTGCCCACCAGCTCAGCGCGGGTCTTGAGCGATGCGGCATCGGAGCCCGCGCCGGGCTCGGTCAGGCAGTAGCTGGCGAGCTTTTCACCCGTGGTCAGCAGCGGGCCCCAGTGGTCGCGCACCGCAGGCGTGGCCCAGGTGCCCAGCATCCAAGTGGCCATGTTGTGGATGGTGATGAAGGCGGTGGTGCTGGGGTCCACGGCGGCCATCTCTTCAAACACCAGCGTGGCGTCCAGGCGGGGCAGTGCGAGGCCGCCGGCGGCTTCGGGTGCGTAGAGGCCACAAAAGCCCAGCTCGCCCGCCTTGGCGATGGCTTCTTTGGGGAAGATGCCTTCCTCGTCCCAGTGCGCGGCGTGGGGTGCGAACTCAGCTTGTGCAAAGTCGCGGGCCGTCTGGGCAAAGGCGCGTTGTTCTTCGGTGAGTTCAAAGTCCATGGTGTTCTGTCTCGTCGTCGGTTCTTGTTGTTCTGGGGGCCTTGCTCAGGGCTTGGCGGACGGGTGGTCCAGCGTCAGCCAGCGCATCAGGCCCTTGCGGCGCGCCTGAGTTTCGGCCGTCAGGCACTCGTGGTACAGGCGCGGCCATTGGGGTTGCGATTCGTTGCTGCGCTGGGCCTGCTTGCAGCGCGTGGTGCGCTCGCGCTGCCAGGCCGTGTGCTCCTGCCGCAGTTGGGGCCGTTCGTGGGCCGACAAGGCGCGCATCACGTCGCCATAGAGGATGGCGATTTCGGTGTCTGCCGCCTGGAAGGCTTGCACGGCGCAGGCGTTGGTTTCTTCCACCGTGCCACCGGGTTTGCAGGCGGCACCGGCCTGTGCGTGGGCATCGGCACCCACCAGCATCACGCACGCAGCACCGAAGACCATGGCCCATCTCCGCATCGTTGTCTGAAAAGTTTGCATGCCCCGCTTTTACCACCGCGCACAGCGGTTGAAACCGGCGCGGACAAAGGCGAGGTAGCCGCGCAAGGGCCGCCAGTCCCCGGTTCAGGCACTGGCTGCGTCCCCCTTCCGCATCGCAAAGCGATGCAGAGAAAGGGGGAAGCGGCGAAGCCGCTCAGGGGGTTACTTCAAACTAATCGTCGTGTTCACACCATGCGAGATGGTGCTGTCATCAAACCAGCGCGCCGTCACCGTCTTGGTCTGCGTGTAGAACAGCACGACCTGCTTGCCGTAGGGGCCCAGGTCGCCCAGCTTGGAAGCGCGCGAGCCCGAGAACGAGAACAGGGGCACGGGCACAGGGATTGGCACGTTGATGCCGACCTGGCCCACGTCGATCTCTTCCTGGAACTTGCGGGCTGCCGCACCCGACTGGGTGAAGATGGCAGTGCCGTTGCCGTTGGGGTTGTCGTTGATGAAGGCAATGGCTTCATCGATGTCTGCCGCAGCCGACAGGCACAACACAGGCCCAAAGATTTCCTGGTCGTAGATGCTCATGCCGGGCTTCACGCCGCTGAACACCGTGGGGCCCACAAAGTTGCCCTTTTCGTAGCCAGCCACCACGGGGTTGCGGCCGTCCAGCTCCAGCGTGGCGCCGTCGGCAATGCCGCGCTCGATCAGGCTCTGCACGCGGTCCTTGGCGGCGCAGGACACCACGGGGCCCACGTCCGTGCCTTTTTCCACACCGGCGCTCACCTTCAGGGTCTTGGCCTTGGCCACCAGTTCGGGGATCCACTTTTGCGCCTCGCCCACCAGCACCACCACCGACAGCGCCATGCAGCGCTGGCCAGCGGCGCCAAAGGCAGCACCGGCCAGGGCGTTCAGGGTCTGTTCCTTGTTGGCATCGGGCATCACGATGGCGTGGTTCTTGGCGCCCATCATGCATTGCACGCGCTTGCCGTTGAGGCTGGCGCGGTTGTAGACATGGGTGCCCACCTTGGTGGAGCCCACGAAGCTGATCGCCTTGATGTCCTTGTGGTCGCAGATTGCGTTCACAGCGGCTTCGCCACCGTGGATCACGTTGAGCACGCCCGGGGGGATGCCCGCTTCGAGCGCCAGCTCCACCAGGCGCATGGTCACCATGGGGTCTTGCTCGGAGGGTTTGAGCACGAAGGTGTTGCCCGTGGCAATGGCCATGGGGAACATCCACAGCGGGATCATGGCCGGGAAGTTGAAGGGCGTGATGCCCGCGCACACGCCCAGCGGCTGCAGCAGGGTGTAGGTGTCCACGCCGCCAGCCACGTTGTTGGCCAGCTCACCCAGTTGCAGGTTGCCAATGCTGGCAGCGTGCTCGACCACTTCCAGGCCACGGAACACATCACCTTCGGCGTCCGGCAGGGTCTTGCCTTGCTCTGCCGTGAGGATGGCGGCCAGCTCGGCCATGTTTTCGCGGATGAGCTGCTGGTACTTGAGGAAGATGCGGGCGCGGGTGCCGATGGGGGTCTTCTTCCAGGTTTTGAACGCTTCCTTGGCCGAGGCCACTGCGGCATTGATTTCATCGGCCGTGGCAAACGGCACGCGGGCCAGCACTTCTTGCGTGGCGGGGTTCACCACGTCACGCCACTCGGTGGACTTGGATTCGACGAATTTGCCGCCGATCAACAGTTTGACGGTGGGGGCCAGCACGGCCGTGGAAGTGGGTGCGTTCATGGGTTTGTCTCCTGGAAAAAACGGGCAAAAGTGCGGGCAGGGTGCCCGTAACTTCGCCATCCTAATTGTGCAGAATTGTCTGCACAATAGACAATGGTGCGCACGAGGTTTGCAAAAATGCACATCGCTGCTTTTACCTCCGACCTTTGCGCATCCTTGTTTGCGTAATGCTCATAGATTCAAGGACTACCCCATGGACTGGGACAACCTGCGCTACTTTCTGGAGCTGGCCCGCGCCGGCACGCTGGTGGGGGCCGCGCGCCGCCTGGCCGTAGACCACACCACGGTGGCGCGACGTCTGCAGGCGCTCGAAAAGCAGGTGGGATCCGCCCTGTTTGCGCGCGAGGCGGGCGGCCACCGGCTGACCGAGGCCGGACGCGCACTGCTGCCCCAGGTCGAGGCCATGGAAGCCGCCTTTCTGGCGGTGGAAAACGCCGCCCCCGGCGTGCGCCAAGGTCTGCATGGCTTGGTGCGCATTGGAACCACCGAGGGCTTTGGCAACCTGATCCTGGCGCCTCAGCTGGCCAGGTTTGCGCTGGATCACCCCGGCCTGGTGGTGGACCTTCTGGCCCTGCCGCGCCTGGTGCACCTGTCGCGCCGCGAGGCCGATATCGTCATCTCGCTGGAGCGACCGGCCCGCGGCGCGGTGGTGGTCGTGAAGCTGACCGACTATGTGCTGCAACTGTATGGAGCACGCAGCTACCTGCAGCGCCGTGCCCCCATCCACACGCCAGACGACCTGCGGGGCCACACCTTCATCAGCTACGTGGACGACCTGCTGTTCAGCAAGGAACTGCAGATCCTGGACGAACTGCACCGCCCCGCGCATTTCGCGCTGCGCAGCACGAGCATCCTGGCCCAGTACGAAGCCGCCCGCGTGGGGGCGGGGCTGGCTGTGCTGCCCGCCTTTGTGGCAGCGCAAGACCCATCGCTGGTGCCTGTGCTGCCGGGTGTGGCACGGTTTCAGCGCACCTTCTGGATGTCCATGCCGGGCGACAACAAGCACGTGGCCCGCATGCAGGCCACGTGGGCGTTTTTGCGGGAGGCGGTGGCGGCTCAGCAGGGGTTGTTGTTGCCTGCGGTGATTGCTACTTAATTGATAGCTGATAAGTCAATTTCGACTAGCACTACAAGCCCGTTGGATTCCATTTCCTGATTTTTGGGGGCGCTACCTGTGCGGCTGGAGTCCATGGCTCAGGACACGTTTCGAGGGCGCTCGTGTCGGGGCGGGTATTGGGTGTTTGTCCCCAGCTTTTGGGCCGACCTATCGACGCAACACTTGCCCCGGCATCCGCCACTGCAGCGGTACCAGGTCATACAGCGGGCTTGGCTCGCGCTGCCAGCCGCTGGTGGGTGCTGCGGTGGTCGTGCCGGTGGACAAGCCGTTGGTGCCGATGTGAAGACCGGCGAGCTGCTGCATCCACGCGACGTCGATGGCGCCGCCTTGCAAGGGTCTGGAGAAGATCAGCTCCAGCATCTTGCGGCCCTGTGGGTCGCCGCTGCTGGCTGCTACCTGGTACAGGCGCACGGCCTCGGTGTAGTTGGCAGGTACGCCGTCGCCGCGGTGGTAGCGCTGGGCCTCCGCGTACCAATCTGCAGCGCTGTAGCGGGCTGATCGGGTGCGGGCGTTGGGACCGCTCTGGATGCGGCGGGCCAGAAGGCGGGCGTTGGCGGCGGCGGCCTCGGATTTTGCAGACGCTGATTGAAACTGGACCATCGCCTGTTCGAGATCGCCGCTGGCGATGAACTCCAGCCCCAGTTCGTTGCCGGCCTGCGCGTTGCCGGCGCGCACGGCTTGCGTCAACAGTTTTTGAAGCGATGGGCTGGTCGTCACTGGGACCACCGAGCCGGGATATCGGTCTGGCGAGGACGAGCGGGGCTCGGCCAATGGGGCCAATGCCTTGGCCGCATGCCATTCGAGGTATTTGGCAAGCCCCGGATCGGCACGGCCCACCAGCGCAATCCAGTGCATGGCGGTTGAAGGGTTGGGTGCTGCCACGCAGCCGCTGAGCTGGCACCACGCAAGGCCCGCAGGAGCCAGGGGGTGGCTGAGCATTTGCGCTCGTTCAAACCAGTGCTGGGCCTGCGCCGGGTCAGCGGGCATGGCCAGGCCATGCAGCGCCAGCAGCCCCAACAGCCACGCCGCATCGGCAGGCGTCAGGTCGCCCGATGATCGCGTTGTAGGGGCAGGGGGGGCGCGCAGCTTGCGCGTCGGCACCCCATCGCGTTGCGCGGCGCTGCGAAGTTTTTCCAACATCTTCTCCTGCATGGGGTCGTCAGACCCGGGCACTTGGGGGGACGCGGCGTTCAGGCTGGCGCGATCGATGACGGTGATTTCCGCGGGCGTGGGAAGCGCCCGCACCGATGCCAGCGCAGGTGCTGCAGTCACCACCGCCAAGACCAGGCACGCTGCACCCCAGGCCTGCGCCACTGCGCCATGGATTGCGCGCTGCATGCCCTGCGGTGCATGCAGCCCACCCATGGTGGAATGCGTGGTCGCCGTGGTCGCCGTGGTCGCTGGGGTGGTGGTCATCGCGTTCGCCTGCGCAGTGCTTTTCCGACGGTGTTTCACTTGCGCGGGGCGGGTTGTGCAGGCGCACTGGCGGCGGCGGGCAGGGCCCGGCGTGGAATGACTTGCCAGTACACGGCATTGCCGGTGTAGCCATCGGTACCCCAGGCGGTGGCGAAGGCTTCGTTCAAGCGCTCCAGCGCCCGGTAGTTCGGGATGGGCTTGAGCGGCGGTCCGCGCAGCGCCTCGGGCAAACGGGGCGTGCTGTCCTCGTCGGTGGCAAAGCAGGCCACACCTTCGGTGCCGGGGCTGGCTGCGTCCATGATGAAGCCGGGGTTGGGGCTCATCCAGTCGGGGATGCGTATGGCCTGGTTGGCAGACACCCAGCCGGTGGTGTTGGCCTGGTTGGGCAGCAGGCGGATGACTGTGCCGGTGGCATCGGCCAGAAAACACTGCAGGTAGGAGGCGCGCGACACGGTGGCCGACAGGAAGACCTGTTCCCCCACCTCGAATGCGGTGCGCTCCAGCAACACGTTCTCAATCTGCAGATCGATGCTGCGCGCAGGCGGTGGGTCTCCGTACTTGGCCGCCCCCGGATTGCTGCTCACCACATGGATTGCCGTATTGGGAGTGGCAGGACTGGCGGCGATGTGCGGCACAGGCTCTGCGTGTGTGCTAGCCCAGCCAATGCGGGCCAGGGTGCCGTCTGCGGACAGCCCGACAAAGTGGCGCAGCGCCCGTTCGTAGGTCGCAAAGTCCACCACGCCCGTCACCACCATGCCGTTGTCCGCCTGGAAGCGCGCCAGGGCCTTGCGCAGCGCTGGGTCGTTGTCCGGCAGAGGTTGCGCGACGGGGGCGAGGTAGCCCCGGCTGATCAGCGAGCGTGTGATGAGCTGGGTGCGCACGGCGGGCGAGCCTTCGTCAAACCAGTCGCGCAGCTGCCGCTGAAAGTCCGGGTGGTTTTGCTCCAGCGTCAGGCATTGCCAGTAAGGCACCCGGGCCCATTTGCCAATGAGTTCGATGGTGGCCAGGTCCACCAGTGTGCGCACCGCACTGCCAGAGCCCTGGGTGTAGTCGCGCCCCACGTTGAACTGAACGCCATAAGTGCCGATGCGCCCGGCCAGGTCCACGCCCTGTCCGCCGTTGCCAATGATGACTTCGTTGGCGGAGTCCAGGCCGGGAATCAGCGTGCGGGTGCGAAAGTCGCCCAGGTGCATCTCCAGGCCGATGATGGTGGCGTTGCGGCTCTGGCTGTAGCCCATGTCGATGCGGGGGCCGGAGAGCCCGGTGTCGAACCGGTTGTTGATCACGTTCTGATCCACGAACGAGATGGCACCCGACAGGTACAGCGCGGGTCGCTGCAACTGCATCTGGTTGTTGTTGAGCAGTATGGTGGTGAGGTTCTGCACCGTGTCCTGGCGCGCGATATCCACCTCGTAGTCCACAAAACGGAAGGCATTGCTCAGGCGCGACATCTGGGACAGGGCCGTGATCACCATGTCCTTGGTGGCCACGGTGACGCGGGTGGAGTAGTCGGGAATCTGCTTGCTCGTGATCAGTGTGGTGGGCAGCTGTGCATCGCGCAGCATGTGGTCCATGCACATCAGCGAGTCGGAGAAGCTGGAGATGGAGCGTGTGGGTCGCACCACGGGGCGGTCGGTGATGGAAGCCAGGCTCTGAAAGGCCTGGTCCTTGCGCGGGTCCCTGGGCGTGGCACAGCCAGCCAGTCCCAGCCCGACGACTAGCCAAAGCGCTCCATGGATCGCGCGCATCACAGGGTGTGGGGAGCGTGGGCGCTGGGGGCGAGAGCATGCAGGCATGGCGGGGCTCGGCGAGGTGGGCGGCATGTTCTCTCTCCTGGCGGCCGGGCGCATGGCGCCTGGCCTGTTATTTGCAGATATTGACGAGATCGCCGCGCAGCACCACCACCTGCGGCGCCTGGTTGGGACCGTACTTGGCCGATCCCGTGGTGTTGGCAGACACGGTGTTGCTGCCCACCTCCTGGACGCAGGTCTTTTGCATGCCCTGTGCATTGGCAGTGGTGACCACGTCGTTGTTGGTCAGCACGCCAGTGGTGTCGTCTGAGAAAGCCTTGGCTTCGTAGCGGGCGATGCGGGCGCGTAGCCACGATGGCATGGTGTTGCTGCCGTCCAGTCCCGTCGAGGCCGCCACTGGCCCTGTGGGCTGCATCTGGACCGAGAGCTTCTTGGTCAGGATGACCGGGTCTTCCCCGGGGGCCTGCGCCCACGCGGGGCCTGGCAGCAGGCCGCAGACCGTGAGCAAAGCTGCGCATGGCGCCAGAAAACTTGTGTTCATGGAACACCTCCTATGGTGAGAATGAGGGGCCCACCCGCGCTGCTGTTTGCAGCCTTGCCGGTGTGCCCCTGGCACGAACTCATCCGGGCACTGATGTGTTGCCGGAATCAGACCCTCGCAGGTCTATTCACCAGCCGAGCTGGTGCCGATCTCAGTAGGGCCAGCCGGCGGGCTTGGTGGGCTGGCAGGTGAAGCAGGCGTTGTTGGAGGCGATGTTTTGCACCGCCTTGCTGTTGCTGCCGCTGGAGAGGTTGTTGACCGACGAGTTGATCATCGAGGTGAATTGGCTGGAGTTGCCAATGATGGTGACTTCGCCCACGTTGGATGACAGGTTCTGGCTGGCGTAGGCTTCGCTGCCGCTGGCGGTGTTGGTCAGATTGCCGCCAAAGCCCGTTACCGTCTGGGTCGAATTGCCACTGATGGTGACGTTGCCGGTGTTGGAGGCCAGGTTCTGGAAGGCTTCGCTCTTCGAGCCCGTCGAGTTGTTGTTGACGGACACCGACGTCAGGGATACCGACTGCGTGGAATTGCCGGTGATGGTGATGTCCGGAGTGGAAGGGACCGGACCGGTGGCCATGGCGGCGGAGGCGATGACGCTGAGCGTGATGAAAGCAAGGGTTTTCATGACAGATCCTTCAAGGATGACTTCTACACTGGCTGCAACCGCAGCGAACCTGCGGTGCAGAGGGGGGTGGACGGCGCTTTCAGGCCTGGTTTTTTGAGAACCGGTGGCCGTTAGGCGCTGTCGGAGTTCAGTGTGCGAGCCGATGCGATTCGTGCGAATACGCCGGGCGGGCTACCTCATACAGCGGAGCGGTTCAACCCTTGGACCCGCGCAAAGCCTTTGCCAGCGCGGCTTGGCCGCCCGCACCACATCAGATCGGCCGAAGAAAGTCAGGTAGTAACCAATTGCTACTTGGGCAACATTGCCAAATATATTTGGACCCTGCAATTTATTTGGCGCACTGTGTGCGCTGCCGTACAGAGGGGCATGAGTGCGTTGGAGAACATGCATGTGAACGCAAGAGTTGCATGCAGATGCGTCAACCGAAAGAACCAGGCCATCGGGGCCCACCACCACGTCCGCAGGAGTTCACCCATGAGCAGCAGTTGGCAGGTCGATACACCATCGCAAACGTTGACGTCTTCAGCGTTGCTTTCAAAGCAGAGTGCGCGCGACCTTGCATCGCTTCCGTCGGGCCAGTTTGAAACCTATTCCAATCCGCCATCGGTCTGGCCCGCCTTCCTCACTGGGCAGGAGGCCAATCCGGTGCGGGTCTTGCTGGTGGACGACGATCCGCACATCCGCCTGGTGATTGCACAGGAGCTCATGGCCGATGCCCGCACGTTGCTGGTGGCGCAGGCGGGCAGTGTCCGCGAGGGGCGCAAGGCCATCAAGAACCACGATTTTGATGTGCTCCTGGTGGACCTGAACCTGGGCGACGGTGACGCCTTTGACCTGTTGCACTACGTGAAGCCTGTGCGCCCATCAGCCCAAACGGTCGTGATCTCGGTCATGGAAAACGACGAGCAGGTCCTGCGGGCCTTTGAACTGGGGGCCACGGGGTATGTGGGCAAGAACTCGTGGTTCGGCAACTATTCGCAAGCCGTGTTGCAGGTGGCCAATGGTGGCGCCTCCATCACACCCAACCTGGCGCGGCGGTTGCTGCAGCGGTTTGACCGCACCCATTCGGCCGAAAACAAGCGACGGCAGCCCGATGAGGCAGATCGGCTGTCCACACGGGAAAAGGAAATCCTGCGCATGGTGGCCAGCGGCTACACCAGCGCCGAGGTGGGGGCGCGCCTGCTCATCAGCAGCATGACGGTCAACACCCACTTGCGCAATATCTACCGCAAGTTGCAGGTGCGCACCCGTGCCCAGGCGGTGCGCTTCGCCTCGCTGCGGGGGCTCTTTTGACGGAGGATGCAGGTGGCTGCCGCGTGTGTGGGTTGTGTTGTCACCAGGTGTGCTCTCGGTTGCCCACGCCACCCAGAAAGCCAGGATTGAGCGGTGTTTCGCACACGTCCCCCGTTGTTCGCCATCGCTTGCATGTGCATGTGGCTGCTGCAATGGGCGCTCCTTGCGATGGCGTTTTATGGCTATGACGAGGAGAGGCCGTCGGATCGGCAATGGTGGGAGCTGGCCGCCCTGGTGATCTCGGTGGGCCTGGGGGCCCTGCTGCTGGTGCAACTGCCGCGGGCCCTGCAGTGGCGCCCCCGGCTGCGGCTGCGCGCCAGTGCCGAGGTGACGGCAGAGCGGCGGCGCATTGCGCAGGACTTGCATGACAACCTGGGCGCACAACTGGTCTTTGCCATGGCGCTGCTGGAGACCGAGCCGCCCGCAGTGCGTGAACTCCGTTCGCTGCTCGACAAGTGCATGCTGGACCTGCGACTCGTGGTGGACTCCATGGATGCGGCGGACGAGCCATTTGCTGACCGGCTGGCCCGGCTCCGGCACCGCATCCAGCCCGTGCTCGATCGGCGTGGCATTCGCATGGTGTGGGATGTGCAAATTCCGCCGTTGTCCAGTTTTCCGTATGCCGACAGTGCCATGCACCTGGTTGCCATTGTTCAGGAGGCCTTGAGCAACGTGTTGCAGCATTCGGGCGCCACCGAGGTCTCGGTGGGTGTGCGTTACCGTGCGGGTGCCGAGTCCTGGTGTGCCGAGGTCACCGACAACGGGCGCGGCATGCTGCTTCACGCTGGCGAAGGCAGCCCACTGGGAGGCCATGGGGTGGCAGGCATGAACCACCGTGCGCAGATGGCGGGCGGTGACTTGCTGGTGCTGCAGCGTCCGGGTGGGGGCACCTGCATTCGGGTGGTGATGCCGGGCAGAGGGAGTGCCTAGGATCGCATGGGCTGCTGGGCGCGCAGCCTCCAGCCCGCGATCCATTCGCAAAACTGGCGTGAAAACTGTTGGTTTATTCGCCCACCGTACGGGCTGCTGCCCGCTACCCTTGGTGCATCTGGGCGATGCGGTGACTTGCGGACAGGTCAAAGGTACCGGGCTGTCGCCACACAGGAGTTCATGGCGATGTCCCCTCTCATTTCCGGCCTCGCATCGGTGGCGTCGATGATTTTCAATGCGGCCTCCAGTGGCGCGGGCAAGGCGTCCGCGCGGCGTGGGGGTGAGGCGGCGGCGCCCGAGCCCTCGGCCGTGGTCACCCTCAGCCCCGAGGCGCAGACGCTGGCGGGGATGGCCGGGCAGGGCGCTCTGGCCACCCAGGGCCAGCCTTCTGGCGCGGGGATGACCGTGGGGCGTTCGTCCGGTCAGGCCACTGCGGCATTGCCCGATGGCCGTGCGGCAGGGGCCGTGTCCAAGGACGATTTCCAGGCGTTGCTGACCCGGTTTGGTGCCACCGAGGATCAGAAGCAGCAGCTCACGGCGGGCTTTGACGCGGACAAGGATGGTGTCATCACCCACGATGAATTCCTCAAGGGGCTGGCCCGCACCAAAGGCCAGCAGGCGGGCAGCGATCCGTTTGCGCAAGCCGTGCTGCAGGTGATGGACCGTGCGGGTAACGCCGATGGCACCGTGGCCAAGGACGAGTTTGCAGCGCTGACTTCGGCTTTCGCTCTGGCAGAGCGGCGTGCGCCCTCGACACGGACTGCCTGAACAGCCTGAACCGTGAGGGTGCACCGGTTACATGCCACCTGCGCTGTGAGCACGTGTTGGTGCTGGAGCCGTATCAGGTGACCTTGGGCAGCGGCAGCGACACCCAAAAGCTGCTGCCCTTGCCCGGTTCGCTCTCCACCCCCAGGCTGCCCCCCATGCCCTCGACGAGGCGTTTGCACAGCGCCAACCCCAGTCCCGCACCCTCAAAGCTGCGCGTGGATGACCCGTCGACCTGTTCGAACAACGTGAAGATGCGGTGCTGGTCACCGGCCGCAATGCCAATACCCTCGTCCGTCACGCGCAGCCGCCACACCGTCGCATCAGGGGTGTCCTGCTCGGTCTCCAGGGTCAGCTGGATGTGACCCGAGAGGCTGAATTTCACGGCGTTGTCCAGCAGGTGGACCAGCACTTGCTGAATACGGTCTGCGTCCCCCACGTGGCTGGCGTCGGTGCCCACGCCATCGAGGGCCAGGAAGATCTGCAAGCCTTTTTGGCGCGCCTGCGGCTCCAGCAGTTGCACCGCATCTGCCGCCAGCTCTGGCACCGATAGCGGCGCAAACTGGAACGCTACCTGGCGTGTTTCCAGCGCAGCCAGATCGATCAGGTCGTTGAGCATGCGCATGAGGCCTTTGGCCGCATCCATCACATTGTTCAGTACGGGCTTCAGGCGCTCATCCTGCGAGCGGTTGCGCACCAGTTCGGTCATCCCCAGGATCAGCGTCATGGGGGTACGCAACTCGTGCCCAATGTTGGCGAGAAAGATGCTCTTGGTGCGCAGGGCAGCCTCTGCGGCTTCCTTGGCGAGAGACAGCGCCGCCGTTCGTTCCTTGACCCGAGCCTCCAGATGCTCGCGCTCGGCATGCAATGCCTGCTCCAGCTCCCGCCGGGCGGTCACGTCGCGGCCGATGCTGTGGTAGCCGGCGGGCTGGCCCGAGGCGTCGCGGTACAGGCGGCTGGACATCTCGAACCAGCGGACGCTGCCATTGGCACAGCGCATGGGCAGCGTTAGCAGTTGCCGCCGCTCGCGCACTGCCTGTCTCAGTGCCTCGGCACCCTCGGGCGTCAGGGCCTTGAAGATGGATCTTCCGATGACGTCGCGGGCGGGCACGCCGCGCGCCCGTTCGTCGGCGGGGCTCACGTACGCCACCGTCATGTCGGGGTTGATCCGCCAGATGACCTCTTCGGCGCCCTCGGTCAGCAAGGTGTACTGCTGGTCCCGCTCGGACAGGTGCCGGTACAGGCGGAGGGCTTCACCGACGAACAGGTAAAAACACAAACTGCTCAGCGACAGCGCCAGTGTGAAGATGATGAGCGCATGCAGCGAATACGGCGCGCTCTGCATGCCGTTGCTACCCACTACCAGCGCCAGTGTCAGGACGGTATAGCAGACGCCCGCGGCCCGCCCCAGCAGCAGGTAGGCTGCCCCCACCCCAATCAGGAACCACACGGCGCGCAGCTCGTGCCCCAGGGGTTGCCACAGGGCATAGGTAAAAAGTGCCATCCCGATCAGGGTCTGGATGAGTGCCACCGGAACATAGACCCGCGGCCAGCAGCGCAAGGCCCACCACAGCGCCATCATGACCGCGGTGCCAGTTCCCAGGGCAAGGTTCCACGACCCTGGGGAGGGAACTAGCCCGGTAGCGCCCACCGCCAGCAACAGCAACTCAAAAGCCACATTGGCTGACAGGATGCCCTGCAGCAGACGGATCTGAACCTGCCGCATGTTGCCAACGGGGTAGGGGGATGAGGGCATGGTCTGGGCGGTATGGCGATGTTTTGTATTTATCTTTTATATCAAATAAATGATTAAAATGCCAATGTTATCAATTTGATTGTATTTTTGCTGCGAATTGATCATTTGCGTGTTTCTGGCCGAGTCCGGGTGGCCGCCATGCCGCGCCACCCTCCTACAAAGCGCCAAAGACAAAGGGCCCTCGGAAGGGCCCTATGTGTGCATTTGAAAACTTCCCCTCGGCAGACGCTGTGTGGACTGCAACGGAAGTTCAGCTACCGGTCATATCCGGCCCATCAGCAGCAGGATCACCAGGATCAGCACCACCAGGCCAATCCCGCCGCTGGGCCCGTAGCCCCATGAGCGGCTGTGGCCCCAGGTGGGCAGGGCGCCGACCAGGATGAGGATCAGAACGATCAGAAGAATCAGCGAGAGTGACATGGCAGTTCCTTGTTGGAGTGGTTTGCGGTGAGTGCATTGTTGGGTGCACCCCGCGAACTGCCCGCAGGTGCCGCGCCCGCCACTGGGTCAGGGATTTCCGACACCCACTGTGGGATGTGCGGGTTGTGCCCGGACGAGACCCCGCAGATTCATATCAAAAATGATAGCTGCAGGCGCATGTTTGACTAGCGCTTGCAGCTGTTTTTTGGCTCTTCTAGCGAATGCTAGTGACGCCTTGACTCCCCATAGCCGCCTCCAGCACCAGTGCGGGCTGCGGCCCCATGGGGCCTGATCGGTCCAACATCCTGAACCAGCCCAGGTACGAATCAAGGTATTTCGTTGCAACGCCCTTGAAGCGCTGCATCCACCCGCGCAGCCTGCTGACATAGGCATTGACGTTTTGAACATGCCAGGGGCCTCTCACACGCCTACCCCGGCTCACGTTCACCGCCTGGTGCTGCACGCCCAGGGCCCGCGCAGCGCTGGCCAGTGTGACGCTGCCGTCGGTGCATAGGATGGTGTCTGGTGGCAGCAAGGGTTTGAGTGCAGTTTGCACACTCACCGCTTGGTTCGTCTGCAGGATGAGGTTGGCCGTTGCTCCGGCCCGGTCTCGCGCCATCAGCACCGGGGTGTATTCCAAGCCCTTGCAGCCAGCCAGCGCCTTACCGCCGCGTCGGCGAGGACGACGCAGCAAGCCTCTGTGTCCCTTGCAGGAGGCCAGGAAGTAAGACTCATCGGCCTCGGCGATGCCCACAAGCTGGCGTGCCTGCACGCTCTTGGGGCAGGCCAGGAAGCGGTGGCGCCAGCGAAAGGCGGTGCTTTGCGCCACACCCAGGCGCAGGGCCACCTGGTTGAGTGAGAGTCCTTCGCTCAAGACCTGCGCCTGGCCCATCCACTTATCCCGCAGATGCAGGCGTGCCAGCGGTGTTCCAGTCAAGGCGTTGAAGGTGCGCGCGCACTGGCGGCACTTGAAGCGTTGCAGCCCGTTGGCCGAGCCATTCTTGACAAGCTGCGGGCTGCCGCAGTGCGGACAGGTTCGGTGGGCGCTGCCATGTGCTTCTACAACGGCGATGGCTTGACTGTGATCGAGCAGCGCCTGCAGGCAGCTTGCCAGTTGCTGGCGCTGGTGGTGCGTCAGCTGGGGCAGGCTGTGGATCAAGCGCGTCATCTGTTGCTGTCGCATGGCCTTCTCCTGGGGCAGACGCAAGCGCGTCATGCTGGGGAGATGGGGGCGTAGCGCTACGGTTAAAGACTCATCACTAGCATTCGCTAGAAGAGCCTGTTTTTTCTCCAAACCTGTGCCGAAGCCTCTCAGTGGGCCCCCGCTGCGTCTGCCGCGCCCGCGCCGCCGGTGCGTGCTGGGCGCTTGGTCAGCCAGATCAGCCCGATCAACAGCAGGAACAAGCCGGCCGAGCCCAAAAAGATGTCGTTGGCCGCGCGGGTGAACGCCTGCTGGTCGATCAGCCGGTTGATCTGCGCCAGCGCCTGCATCTGCGTGAGGCCCGATGCCACTAGGCCGTCCAGCGTCTGCGCGAACACCCCCTGGCCTTGCACCAGCCCTTCGGTCAGGTGCGCGTGGTGCATGGCGGCGCGGCTCTCCCACAGCGTGGTGGCAATCGACGTACCCATGGCACCGGCGGTGATGCGCACAAAGTTCGACAAGCCTGCTGCCGCCGGGATGCGGTCTGGCGACACACCCGCCAGCGTCAGCGTGGTCAGCGGGATGAAGAAGAACGCCATGGCCGCGCCCTGCAACAGCGTGGGGATCAGGATGTGGATGAAGTCCGTCTGCACCGTGAACTGCGAACGCATCCACAGCACCGTGCTGAACACGATGAACGCACCCGTGGCCATGCGGCGCGGGTCCCACTGGCCGACCTTTTTGCCCACCAGCGGCGTGAGCAGGATGGCGAACACGCCCACCGGCGCCAGCGCCATGCCGGCCGAGGTGGCCGTGTAGCCCATCCACTGCTGCAGCCACAGCGGCAGCAGCACCACGTTGCCGAAGAACAGCGCATAGGCCACCGACAGCGCCAGCGCGCCGAACGTGAAGTTGCGGCCCTTGAAGAGTTTCAGGTCCACCACCGGGTGCTTTTCGGTCAGCTCCCACACCAGGAAGACAGCAAACGCCACCACCGCGACCACGGCCATGGTGATGATCTCGCCCGAGGCAAACCAGTCCAGCTCCTTGCCCTTGTCGAGCATCAGCTGCAGCGCGCCCACCCACAACACCAGCAGGCTGAGGCCCACGGTGTCAATCGGCAGCTTGCGGATGGGGGTCTCGCGCTTGCGGTAGATGCCCCAGGTCAGCACCCCGGCCAGCAGGCCCACGGGCACGTTGATGTAGAAGATCCACGGCCACGAGATGTTGTCGGTGATCCACCCGCCCAGGAGCGGCCCGACCACCGGCGCGACCAGCGTGGTCACGCCCCACAGCGCCAGCGCCGTGCCGGCCAAGGCACGCGGGTAGCTCGCCAGCAGCAGCGTTTGCGACAGCGGAATCATCGGCCCGGCCACCAGGCCCTGCAGCACGCGGAAGAAGACCAGCATCTCCAGCGACGACGCAAAGCCGCACAGCCAGGAGGTCAGCACGAACAGCAGCACGCTCATGGTGAACAGGCGCACCGCGCCAAAGCGCTGCGTGAGCCAGCCGGTGAGCGGCACCGAGATCGCATTGGCCACACCAAAGCTGGTGATGACCCAGGTGCCCTGGCCGGGGCTCACGCCCAGGTCGCCGGCAATGGCCGGGATGGAAACGTTGGCAATGGACGAGTCCAGCACGTTCATGAACGTGGCCAGCGACAGCGACAGTGTGCCCAGCAACAGGGCGGTGCCCTGCAGCGGCGGATAGGCAGCAGGCGGCCCGGGGGGGACCGCTGGTGGCGACACCGCAGCAGGCGCCGCCGGAGCGGGGGCCTGGCCTGCGGTGTCTGCAGTGGGGTTGGCGGCAGTCATGCTCGGTCAACCCCGCTTACTGCACCACCGGGGATTGCACGGCGGGCTGCGCCGGGGCCGATGCATGCTTTTGCGCCTGCACTGCGGGCTGGCTGCTCACCTTGGGCGACGCCACGGCCACGGCGGCCTTGCCATTGCGGCCCAGGTTGGCGGCGATGATGTGCGCCACTTCGTCGTCGGCCGCCTTGAATTGCTCGTCGAACACAGCGGTGGCGGCCACGGGCGTAGTGCGCTGCGTGTCGGCCAGCGTCTTGCCGCTCTGGTCGGCGGTGTCCACCTTGACTTCCATCGACAGGCCCACGCGCAGAGGGTGCTCTGCCACTTCCTTGGGGTCGAGCGCAATGCGCACTGGCACGCGCTGCACCACCTTGATCCAGTTGCCCGTGGCGTTCTGTGCGGGCAGCAGCGCAAAGGCAGCACCAGTACCTGCGCCCAGCCCGGTCACCGTGCCGTGGTACGTGACCTTGGTGCCGTACACGTCGGCTTCCAGTTCGGCGGTCTGGCCGATGCGCAGGGTCTTGAGCTGGCTTTCCTTGAAGTTCGCGTCCACCCACAGGTCGTTCAGCGGCACCAGCGTCATCAGCGGGGCGCCGGCCTGCACACGCTGGCCCACTTGCACGCCGCGCTTGGCGATGTGGCCGTCCAGCGGCGCCACGAGCTGGGCGCGTTGCACGGCCAGGTAGGCCTCGCGCACGCGGGCCGAGGCGCGCTGCACATTGGGGTGCTGTTCGACCGAGGTGCCTTCGGTCTGCGTCTGGCTGGCGGCCAGTTGTTCTTGTGCGGCCAGCACGGCCGACTGGGCGGCGACCACGGTGCTCTTGGCGGCGGCCAGCTGCGCGGTGGCGTGCTGGAACTCTTCCTTGCCCACGGCACCGCTGGCCATCAGCGGGGTGCGGCGGTTCACGTCGTCCTGGGCGCGGGCAGCATCGGCCTGGGCACGGGCCAGGTCGGCGCTGCGCAGGCTGACCTGGGCCTTGAGCGTGGAGTTGTTGGCATACAGGGTGCGCACTTCGCGCACCGTCTGGGCGAGCTGGGCCTCGGCCTGCTCCAGCGCCACGCGGGCGTCAGCGGGGTCGAGCTTGACCAGCAACTGGCCTGCCTTCACATAGTCGGTGTCGTCAGCGCCGATGGACACCACGGTGCCGCCGATCTGCGGCGTGATCTGCACCACGTTGCCGGCCACATAGGCGTTGTCGGTGGTCTCGACATGGCGGCCATTGGCCCAGTGCCAGCCGCCCCAGCCGATGGCCACCAGCGCGACGGCTGCGGCGATGAGGGTGAGGCCGCGGCGGCGGGCGGTGTTGGCTTCGTTGGCGGTGAGGGGTTCGCTGTTGGCGGTCATGGCTGTGGTCTTTCAGGAATGTGTTGTTATGTGTTTTTGAATGAGTGCGGTCCGGTCCGGTCCGGTCCGGTGCGGTGGGCCGGTCAGTGCGCGGCGGCGGTGTGCAGCACGGCCGTGTCGTCCGTCCAGCCGCCACCCAGGGCCTTCATCAGCACCAGACGGGTGTCGAGCTGGCGGGCGCGCAGGTCCACGGCCAGGCGGCGCTGGGCCAGTACCTGGCTTTCGGTGGAGAGCACCACAAGGTAGTTGCCCAGGCCTGCGCGGTAGCGCTCCTGCGCAAAGCGGTAGGCTTTTTCGGCACTGGCCACGGCCTCGTCCTGCAAGGTCTGCTGGCGGGTGAGCGACTGGATGGAGGCCACGGCATCGCCGGCTTCCTTCACCGCATCGAGCACGGCGCCGTTGTACTGGGCGATGGCCACGTCCAGCTCGGCGGCGCGGCCGCCCAGCTGGGCGCGCAGGCGGCCCCCGTCAAAGATTGGCAGGCGCAGCGCGGGCGTCACGCCCATCTGGCGCGAGCTACCGTTGAACAAACGGTCCAGCCCCAGCGAGTTCAGGCCAATGAACGCGCCGATGTTGATGTTGGGATAGAACTCGCTGCGCGCGCTGTTCACACCTTGCGTTGCCGCTTCCACGCGCCAGCGCGCGGCCACCACATCGGGGCGGCGGCCCAGCAGGTCGGCACCCAGCACCTCGGGCACGGCAGTGGGCTGCAGGGCGGCAAGGCGGGGCGTGAGCTGGGGCAGGGCGTCGGGCGCCTGGCCGGTCAGCACGGCCAGTTGGCGGCGGCCCAGGGTGATCTGCTCTTCGAGCGCTTCGATTTGTGTGCGGGCATCGGGCACAGCGGCCTGGGCCTGGGTCAGCTCGACCTGGCTGTCAAGGCCGGCAGAGGTGCGCTCTTGCGTGAGCTTGCGCTGTTCTTCCCGTTGCTCCAGCGCGCGCGTGGCCACATCGCGCTGGGCCACCAGCCGGGCCAGCGCCACATAGCTGCGCCCCACCTGGGCGGCCAGGGTGTTGGCGGCGGCGGCTGCGTCGGCCTGGGCGGCGCGGGCCTGGCCCAGCGCAGCCTGCAGCTCGGCAGCGTGCTGGCCAAAGAAGTCGGGCGACCAGCTCAGCGTGGCCTGCACGGTGCCGCTGTTGTATGTGTTGCCAGCCACCGGGGCAGGCACCAGCCCGTTGGCGGTGTAGCGCTGGCGGGTGGCGTCCACGCCCAGCGTGGCTTGGGGGCCGTTGGCGGCCTCACGCACCTGGCTCAGGGCCACGGCTTGCTCCAGGCGGGCGCGGCTCACGGCCAGGCTGGGGTTGCCTTGCAAGGCGGTGTCGATCAGGGTGTTGAGCTGCTCGTCGCCCAGCGCTTTCCACCACTGGCTGGGGGCCACCACGTCGGTGGTGGTTGCGGTCAGGCCAGCGGCGGCCGGGGTGGTTTGCGCCAGCGGTGTGTGGGCCGGGCCGGGGTTGGCGCAGCCCACCAGCAGCAGCGCGGCGGCCAGGGCAACGGCCGATACCGCCAGATGGGCGGCGAGGGCAGAGCGGGTGGACAGGGAGGTGGGGGCAGTGACGGTCACGGAAATCTCCAGGGGGCAGGGCAACAGGGCGGGGTCAACCGGCTGCGGGTTCGGTGGGTGAGGGGGTCTGCTGGCGCAGCGCTTCGCCGTTGGCCAGCATGCGGCGCAGCATGGACAGCAAAAGCTGCCACTCGTCATGGCTGAAGTCGCTGAGGTGGCCGTTGAGCACGTCGGCCAGCACGGGGGGCACCAGGGCTGCAATGCGCTGACCCTCGGCCGTGAGCCTGAGCTGCACGACGCGGCGGTCCACGGTGGAACGCTCCCGCACCACCAGACCCTTGGCCTCCATGCGGTCGAGCGACCGGGTCATGGAGGCGGGGTCGGTCTCCAGGTCACGCGCCAGGCTGGCCACGGTGGCGGTCTCGCACAGGGACAACTTGAACAGTGGCAGCCACTGGGCGTAGGTGAGTTCGTGCAAAGACAGCTGGGCATCGGCCTGCGTGCGGATGGACGACATCACCTTGCGCATCAGGTAGCCGACGCTGTTTTCGGGCACCAGCTTGCTGGGGTCGTAGTGCTCGGCGTTATAGAACGCGGGGGCTTGGCTGGGTTCGGGAGGGGCTGACATGGGTGGGAAATTTAATTGACTAGACAATTATTGTCTTTGCATTGATTAAATTCCTGACACTGGAGAGGGGCCTTTGAGCGGGGTGGGAGCCCAAGAACGGCACGTAACGGATGAGGGTTCGCGGTGCTGGAAATGGCGCGAGCGAAGGGAGTGCGCCCCCGCAAGCAGCCTTGCAGAAGGTCAATTTGCTACGTATTTGATAGCTGATAAGGCATGTTCGACTAGCGCATCAGCCCAAAAACCCTTGATTTTTGGTGCGCAGGCTGCCGCCGATATAGTGGGGCGCCTTGTGACCGCCCCTTCCGTGACTTGCCCACCGGGACACCGCCATGACCGCTGCTGCTGATTCCTCTGTCTCCCTGCCCACTGCATCGGACGTTTCTCCGCCGCTGCGTTTCGCCGTTATGGGCGCGGGTGCCGTGGGCTGTTACTTTGGTGCTCTGCTGGCCCGCGCGGGCCATGCCGTCACGCTCATCGGGCGGCCCGCCCACGTGCTGGCCGTGCGCGACAACGGGTTGCGGCTGCAGACGGCGGCGATGGATGTGCAGGTGCCCCTGGCGGCCAGCACCGAGGCCAGCGCGGCGCATGGCGCGGACGTGGTGCTGTTCTGCG
Source organism: Acidovorax sp. 59 (assembly GCF_002754175.1). Taxonomy (NCBI): domain Bacteria; kingdom Pseudomonadati; phylum Pseudomonadota; class Betaproteobacteria; order Burkholderiales; family Comamonadaceae; genus Acidovorax; species Acidovorax sp. 59. Next base: position 1,913,135 of record NZ_PEET01000001.1, read on the forward strand.
TGAAGTCGTCCGACTCGGAAGACGCCGCGCAGCAGATCCGCCCTCATTTGGCCCCTGGCGCGCTGGTGCTGACCTTGCAGAACGGTGTGGACAACGACGAGCGCGTGCGCGCTGTGCTCGATGCCAACACCCCGGTGGCGGCCGCCGTGGTCTACGTGGCCACCGCCATGGGCGGCCCGGGACATGTGGTGCACCATGGCCGGGGAGAGTTGGTGATCGCACCTTCGCCGCGCAGCGACGAGGTGGCCCGCCAGCTCACGGCGGCGGGCATTCCCACCCAGGTGTCAGACAACGTGCGTGGCGCGCTCTGGGCCAAGCTGGTACTCAACAGCGCCTACAACGCGCTGTCGGCCTTGTCGCAGCAGCCCTACGGCCCGCTGGTGCAGGTGCCCGGCGTGACGCAGGTGATTGCCGACATCGTGGCCGAATGCCTGGCCGTGGCGGCGGCCGATGGGGTGACGATTCCGGGCGATGTGCAGGCCGCGGTGCGCGGCATTGCCAGCACCATGCCCGGGCAGTATTCGTCCACCGCGCAGGATCTGGCGCGTGGCAAACCCACCGAGATCGACCACCTGAATGGCTACGTGGTCAAGCGCGGCGCCGCCTTGGGCGTGCCGACGCCGCTGAACCACGCGCTGCAGGTGCTGGTGAAGCTGGCCGAGATGAAGCGCGCTGCGGGCTGAACCGGGGGGCCGTCAGGCCAAGGCCGCCTCTTCCAGCAACCGCTCGCGCACTTCCTGCGCGGCCTGCACCATGTGGCGCAGGGCGGCTTCGGTCTCGGGCCAGCCCCGGGTCTTGAGGCCGCAGTCGGGGTTCACCCAGAGGTGCTCCACGGGCACGACCTCGGCGGCTTTTTCGAGCAGCGCGGCCATCTCCTGCACGCCAGGCACGCGGGGCGAGTGGATGTCGTACACGCCGGGGCCGATCTCGTTCGGATATTTGAAGTCGCCAAAGCCCTGCAACAACTCCATGTCCGACCGGCTCGTCTCAATCGTGATCACATCGGCATCCATGGCCGCGATAGCGGGCAGGATGTCGTTGAACTCGCTGTAGCACATGTGGGTGTGGATCTGCGTGTCGTTGCGCACGCCGCTGGCACTGATGCGGAAGGCGCGGGTGGCGCGCTCCAGGTAGCTCTTCCACCCCGCGCGGCGCAGCGGCAAGCCCTCGCGGATGGCGGGCTCGTCGATCTGGATGATGGCGATGCCGGCGGCTTCGAGGTCGCACACCTCGTCTCGGATGGCCCAGGCGATCTGGTCGGCCGTGGTGGCGCGGGGCTGGTCGTCGCGCACAAAGCTCCATTGCAGGATGGTGATGGGGCCGGTGAGCATGCCTTTCATGGGCTTGGCGGTGAGGCTCTGCGCGTACTGCGTCCAGGCCACCGTCATGGGCGTGGGGCGGGCCACATCGCCGTAGATGATGGGCGGCTTCACGCAGCGCGAGCCATAGCTTTGCACCCAGCCGTTGGCGGTGAAGGCAAAGCCGTCGAGCTGCTCGCCAAAGTATTCGACCATGTCGTTGCGCTCGGCCTCGCCGTGCACCAGCACGTCAATGCCCAGCGCTTCCTGCTTGCGCACGGCCAGGGCAATTTCGGCTTCCATCTTCTGTTGGTAGTGGGCGGCATCGATTGCCCCGCGCTTGAAGGCGGCGCGTGCGGCGCGGATCTCCGCCGTCTGCGGGAACGAGCCAATGGTGGTCGTGGGCAACAGCGGAAGCTTCAGCCGTGCGCGCTGGGCCTTTTGCCGGCCAGGGAAGGCGCTGGCGCGCTGGTCGGCCCCTGGCGCGGCCGCGGCAATACGGGCCGCCACGGTGGTGCGGTGCACACGCGGGCTGGCGCGGCGCGCGGCCAGGGCGGTGCGGGCGGCGTGCAGTTCGTCGTCTGCCGCCGCTTCGCCTTGCGACAAGGCGGTGGCAAGCACGCGCAGCTCATCGAGCTTTTCTACCGCAAACGCGAGCCAGGACTTCACCTCGCCATCCAGCTGCGTCTCGGCCTGCAGGCTGAACGGCACATGCAGCAGCGAGCACGACGGTGCCAGCCACAGCTCGCCCTGGTGCTTGTCGGCCACGGGGCGCAGCTTTTGCAGCGCCGCATCCAGGTCAGTGCGCCAGATGTTGCGGCCGTCCACGATGCCCACCGACAGCACTTTGTGCGAGGGCAACCAGTCGGCCACGCCCACCAACTCGTCGGGGGCGCGCACGGCGTCCACATGCAGGCCGGCCACGGGCAGCTGGCAGGCCAGGCGCAGGTTTTCGGCCAGCGGCGAGAAGTAGGTGGCCAGCAGCAGCTTGGGCGCGCTGCGGGCGAGTTGCCAGTAGCTGGGCTCAAAGGCATGGCGCCACGCATCGGGCAGGTCCAGGCCCAGGATGGGCTCGTCGATCTGCACCCATTCCGCACCCTGGGCCTTCAGGCGCGCCAGCACGGCTTCGTACACGGGCAGCAGGGATTCCAGCAGGCTGAAGCGGTCAAAGCCCGCCGCCTTGGATTTGCCCAGCCACAAAAAGCTCAGCGGCCCCAGCAGCACGGCCTTGACGCGGTGGCCCAGCGCCTGGGCCTCGGCCACTTCGGCAAACAGGCGCTCGCTGGCCAGGTGGAACTGGGTGTGGGCGCTGAACTCGGGTACGAGGTAGTGGTAGTTGGTGTCGAACCACTTGGTCATCTCCAGTGCGGGCTGGCCGGTGGTGTGGTGCTGGGCTGTGCAACCGGTGCTGCAGCCTTGGTGGTTTTCAGCTTGGGCCGACACGCCCCGGGCCATAGCAAAGTAGCGCGCCAGCTCGGGCGCTTGGGCGTCAAAGTCAAAACGCGCAGGCTCGCAGCCCAGCAGCTGGATGTGGTTGGCCACATGGTCGTACAGCGCAAAGTCGCCCACGGTCACAAAGCCCAGGCCTGCGTCGGCCTGCGCCTGCCAGTGTTGCTGGCGCAGCTGGGCGGCGGTGGCTTGCAGCTCGGCCTCGGTGCTGTCGCCCCGCCAGAAGGATTCGAGCGCGAATTTCAGCGCGCGCTGCGCCCCCATGCGCGGAAACCCCAGGGTGTGCGTGAGCACGGGGCGGCGGGTGGTTGGAGCGGCGAGCGACATGGTGATTTCCTTCTTCTGAATGGAGCAATGCAATGAAGGCACCGATGGTCGCGTGGGCTCGTTTATTATTCAAACGAAAGTTTTAGTTGATCAACTTGAAAATTAATAATGAACCAGTCGATCCTGGAAGTGCGCCACCTGCGCACGCTGGTGGCCCTGCGTGACAGCGGCAGCCTGGTGCGGGCCGCGCAGTTGCTCAACCTCACGCAGTCGGCGCTGTCGCACCAGATCAAGCTGCTGGAAGACCGCTACGGCCAGCCGCTGTTTGAGCGCAAATCGGTGCCGCCGCAGTTCACCGCCGTGGGTGAACGCCTGCTGGCCCTGGCCGATGCCATGCTGCCCCAGGTGGAAGGCGCCGAGCGCGACATCGCCCGCCTGGTGCTGGGGCAGGGTGGGCAGATGCGCATTGCGGTGGAATGCCACACCTGCTTTGACTGGCTGATGCCCGCGATGGACGCCTTTCGCACCCGCTGGCCCGAGGTGGAGCTGGACATCGTGAGCGGCTTTCACGCCGACCCGGTGGGCCTGTTGCACCAGGGCCGGGCCGATGTGGCCATCGTGTCCGAGGTGGATGTCGACGAGGCGGGCGTGGACTACCACGCGCTGTTTGCCTTTGAGATCCGCGCGCTGCTGGCCAACACGCACCCGCTGGTGGCCAAGCCGCACCTGGTGGCGCAGGACTTTGCCGACCAGACCATCATCACTTACCCCGTGCCCGACGAAATGCTCGATTTGATCCGCCAGGTGCTGGAGCCCGCCGGCGTGCGCCCCCCGCGCCGCACCACCGAGCTGACGGTGGCCATGCTGCAGTTGGTGGCCAGCGGGCGCGGCGTGGCGGCGCTGCCGCTGTGGGCGGTGCAGAGCTACCTGGACCGGGGCTATGTGACGGCGCGGCCCATTGCGGCAGGAACTGGCGAAAAAGGTCTGCGCGGCGAGCTGCACGCCGCCTGCCTGCCCAGCCTGTCGGCCAAGCCGTACCTGCAGGACTTTGTGCAGGTCACGCGCGAGACGAGTTTTGTGACGCTCAAGGGCGTAGAACTTTTGTAGCCTAGTCAGGCGCGTACTTGTCGCCAACTTCTTCGCGCAGCGGGTGGGTGTCGTAGACGATGTTCATGTGGCGGATGAGGGTGCTGCCCGCGTCGAACGTGAACACATCCACGCAGGTGAACGTCACCTCGCGCCCATCGTTCAAAGTCCAGTCATAGCGGAAATAGGCGGCGACCCGCACGGCGCCGCCGTTGTCTGGTTGCGCGGAGACGAACAGATCCAGCACGGTGATCACGCTGCCGCTGGAAGCCTGGGCGAGCTTTTGGAAAAAGTCGCTCGCGCGCATGGTGCCCAGAAAGGGCGAATGCACCACGCCATCGTCTTCAAAGCAGGCAATCAGCCCGTCGGTGTGGCTGGCGTGCAGGTGGGCAAGGTAGGTGCGGACATTGTCGATGGGGGTGTGGCTCATACGTGGCGATGCAAAGGGCGTGGAGTGGAGTGCGTAGCGTGGCCAACTCCGCGCCGCACGACAAGAGACAATGGTGGCTTATACATAAAAGGTGTTTATGTATCTGCGCTACCTGCAATACCTCCATGCGGTCATCGAACAAGGCTCGTTCGCCTTGGCGGCCAAGGCCTGCGGCGTGTCGCAGCCTGCGATCAGCCATGGCATGAAGGCGCTGCAAGCCCACTTCGCGCAGCCCTTGCTGGTGCGGGAGGGGCGCCGCCATGTGCCCACCGACCTGGCCCGGGCCGTGGCTGCGCAGGCCCTGCCCCTGGCACAAGGGGTGGAGGCGCTGCCCCGCGCGCCAGTGGTTGCGGCAGACCGATACCTGCTGCGGGTGGGGCTCACGTCTTCAGCGGCGCTGGTCTGTGGACCGCTGCTGTATGCCAGCTGGTGTCTGCCCAACACCCGGCGCTCGCTGGAGATGGCGACGGCCGATGAAGGCAGTCTGCTGGACGGCCTGCTACAGCGGCGTTTTGATGCGGTCATTGCCCCCAAACCGCGCAAGTTTGCGCATCCCGATGTGGCGGAGCGCCCCCTGTACGAGTTGCATCCCCAGGTCTATGCGCGCAAGGGCCACCCATGGGTCCGGGCCCAGTCGCTGGCGCAACTGCAGGGCGCTGCGTGGGCCTGTGTGGGGCCCAGTGTCAGCGGACCGGTGGATGTGTTGACGGAAGCGCACCGTGTGCGCCGCATGCCCGCGCCCAAGATGTCCGTGCGCTGCCCCGACTTTGCCAGCCTGTTGCACCTGGTGGCGCAGTCCGACCTGCTGGCTGTTGTGCCGCACCCTGCGTTGCTGGGCGGCGCGTCCACGCTGGTGGCGCCCCTGCGGCTGGCGGAATCTCTGCCGCTGTATGGCATGTGGCTGTTTGAACCCAGGGGCCACAAGTCACGGCTGGGCCCCGAGGTGTTTGCGCCCGTGGGCTGAGTCTGGCGCGTAGCTGCTGACCGAAACATTGCAAAGAAGATCAGTGTTTGAAATTGGTGTTGCAAGACTCCATAATCGCTTTCCTCATCCCTTCACCGAGCCTTTGCACCATGCACCATCCGCAGCGCCGCCCACACTCAGCCCCTTCGTTTGTCCGCCCCCTGATGGCCTCGCTGGCGCTGGCGCTGGCGTTTGCCGTCGCCGTGGCCCACGCTGCGCCGGTGGCTGATGTCCATGCGCTGGCCCAGAAGGAGCAGCAGCCGCTGCTCGACACCCTGCGTGACCTGGTGCATATCGAGTCCGGCAGCAAGGACATCGAAGGCCTGAACCAGATCGCCGAGCGCATTGCCAGCCAGCTCAAGCAACTGGGCGGCACGGTGGATGTGCTGCAAACCAGCGACATCTACCGCCTCGACGACACCCCCGAGAAGGTGGGCCCTGCCGTGCAGGCTGTGTTCAAGGGCACGGGCAGCAAGAAGATCATGCTCATCGCGCACATGGACACGGTGTACCTGAAAGGCATGCTCAAAGGCCAGCCGTTCCGCATCGATGGCGACAAGGCCTATGGCCTGGGCATCTCGGACGACAAGCAGGGCATCGCGCTCATCATCCACACCGTGGCCTTGCTGCAAAAGCTCAACTTCAAGGACTACGGCACGCTCACCGTGCTGATCAACGGCGACGAAGAAATCAGCTCGCCCGGCTGGCGCAGCACCATCACCCGTGTGGCGTCTGAGCAGGACGTGGTGTTGTCGTTCGAAGGCGGCGGCACCGACGGCACGCTGCGCCTGGCCACCAGCGGCATTGGGGCGGCCTACCTCACGGTGCAGGGCAAGGCGTCGCACGCCGGGGCCAAGCCCGAGGATGGCGTGAACGCGCTGTATGAGCTGTCGCACCAGCTGCTTCAAATGAAGGACTTGTCCAAGACCGACGAGGGCCTCAAGCTGAACTGGACGGTGTCCAAGGCGGGCACCAACCGCAACGTGATTCCGGCCGAAGCCACGGCCCAGGCCGATGCGCGCGCGCTGCGTGTGGCCGATTTCGACGGGCTGGAGAAAGGCCTGCAAGAGAAGGTCAAGAGCAAGCTGCTGCCCGCATCCAAGGTGGATGTGAAGTTTGAAGTGCGCCGCCCGCCGCTGGAGGCCAGCGACGCATCCCGCCGCGTGGCGGGTTACGGCAAGGTCATCTACCAGGAGCTGGGCATGTCGCTCAATGTGGTGGAGAAAGCCACCGGCGGCGGCACCGACGCAGCTTTTGCGGCGCTCAAGACCAAGGGCGCGGTGGTGGAGGGCATGGGCCTGTCGGGCTACGGCGCGCACTCCAACGATGCGGAGTACGTGCAGATCAACACCATCGTGCCGCGCCTGTACCTGGCCACGCGCATGATCATGGACATCTCGCGCGACCGCGTGAAGTGACGCGCTGAACTGCCCCACACCCTCCCTGTGAGGGCAGCTGCGTTACACAGGGCGCCGTGGCGGGCTCAAGCGCCCGGCGTGCCTGGCACCGGCGTGCGCACGGTGCCCGTCGCAAAGAAGGATGCCAGGTTCTCCAGCACCAGGTCTGCCATGGCGCGGCGGGTTTCGTGGGTGGCGCTGGCGGTGTGCGGGGTCAGCACCACGTTGTCCAGCGCCATCAGCGCGGCGGGCACGCTGGGTTCGTTCTCAAACACGTCCAGCCCGGCGCCGGCAATGCGGCGCTCGGTCAGCGCATCGATCAGTGCCGCCTCGTCCACCACAGTGCCACGCGCCACATTGATGAGAAATCCGTTGGGGCCCAAGGCCTCCAGCACATCGCGGTTGACGAGGTGGCGCGTTGCAGCGCCGCCTGCAACGGTGAGCACGAGGTAGTCGGCCCACTGCGCCAGCGCGGTCACCGACTCGAAGTAGGGCAGTGCGCATTCCTGCGCCGGGCGGCGGTTGTGGTACCCCACCTCCATGCGAAAGCCGCTCGCACGCTCGGCCACGGCCTGCCCGATGCGGCCCATGCCCACGATGCCCAGCCGCTTGCCGGACACGCGGGTGCCCAGTGCGTATCTGGCCTTCGGCCATTCACCACGGCGCACAAAACGGTCGCTGGCGGCCACGTGGCGTGACACATCCAGCATCAGCGCGAACGCCATGTCGGCCACACAGTCGTTGAGCACGCCGGGTGTGTAGCCCACCTGTACGCCGCGTGCCTTGGCGGCATCGATGTCCAGTGCGTCAAAGCCCACGCCAAAGCTGCTGATGACCTGAAGGTTGGGTAGGGCCGCGATGACTTCGCCTTTGAGGCCAATGGCCGCAGTGGTTACCACTCCGGTGAACTCCGCACCGCGCGCCACCAGAAAGGCCGCCGGATCGGGCTGGTCTGCCAGACAGGTGACGTCATACCGGGCCGCCAGTTCGGCCTCCAGTGCGGGTAGGGGCAGGCGGCCGATTTGCAGGATGCGGTGGCGGGTGGCTGTGGTCATGGTTTTGTGGGGCGGCGGTGTCAGAAATACGAAGGGCGGCACACGGCCGCCCCAATGCGTTTACATCAAGCCGCGACGCGCACAGCCTGGCGGGCCAGCAGCTTCCACTGGCCGCCTTGCTGTTGCCACACGCCCAGGATCTTGATCTGCACCTTGCCGGGCTTGCCCGAGTCGTTGGTGTCGGCCGTGAGGGTGTGGCGCACGATGGCGGTGTTGCCCACCACCTTGATGGTCTGGTCGGTGATGGCGATTGTCACGAAGTCGGACTTGCCAGCGATCAGGTCGCCGATGAAGCTGTCCTTTGTGTCCACGCGGCCGCCCGAATGGCCGTAGCTCAGGTCGTCGGCGACGAGGGCGGTCAGTGCAGCGGGCGTGGGGTCAATCATGGCCACGCGCAGCTTTTCTGCGGCGGCAGCCACTGCCTGTTCGGTCGATGCCGAGGAGGCTGTAGCTGCCGCACCCGTGGCGCAACCTGCGAGCGCGGCAATGGTCACGGCAGCGGCCGCGGCGAGAACGATTTGCTTGAACATTTTGTCTGTCTCCGTTGTTGTGTTGGGGTTTTGGGAATGGGCGTGCCACGACTGCCTCCGGACCTGTGCACGGCCGGGCCCGGGGTGTAGGGGTGTCTGCAATGGGAGCAAAAAACGAGGGCCTGGTGAACCAGGCCCTGCGCCAGACCGCGCTTACTGCGGCCCGAGCTTGTCAATCAGCGCCTTGAGCTCTTGCATCTCATGGGGCTTGAGGTCCGTCAGCGGCGCCCGCACCGGCCCGCCGTCATGGCCCACGATGCGTGCACCCGCCTTGATGATCGACACGCCATAGCCCTCCACCCGGTTGCGGATGGCCAGGTACGGCATGAAGAACGACTTGAGCAGCCGGTGCTGCGTGGCCGTGTCATCGCTGGCCACCGCCTTGTAGAACTCCATCGCCGTCTTGGGGATGAAGTTGAACACCGCCGACGAATACACCGGCGTGCCCAGCGCCTTGTAGGCAGCGGCATACACCTCCGCCGTGGGCAGACCGCCCAGGTACGAAAAGCGGTCCCCCATCTTCATGTAGATGGAAGACATGGTCTCGATGTTGCCCACACCGTCCTTGAACCCCACCAGGTTCGGACAACGCTCGGCCAGGATGGCCAGGGACTCGGCCGTGAGCTTGGTGCGGTCGCGGTTGTAGACGATCACACCGAACTTCACGCTCTTGCAGACCTGCTCCACATGGGCGATCAGGCCTTCCTGGCCGGCTTCGGTCAGGTAATGCGGCAGCAGCAGGATGCCATGGGCGCCCAGACGCTCGGCCTCCTGGGCATGGGCAATGGCCGTGCGGGTGGGGCCACCGGCACCGGCAATGATCGGCACCTTGCCGCGGCAGGTATCCACGGCCGTCTTGATGACCTCGCTGTATTCGGGTCCCGAGAGCGAGAAATACTCACCCGTGCCACCGGCGGCAAACAGGGCGCTGGCGCCATAGGGGGCGAGCCACTCCAGGCGCTCGATGTAGGTCTTGGGGCGGAAGTTGCCCTGCTCGTCGAAGTCGGTGATGGGGAACGAGAGCAGGCCGGAGCCCATGATGGTTTTGAGTTCTTGCGGGGTCATGGTCATTGCAGCGGGAGAGGATGGTGAATGAAACGGGTGTCTGTGGCGCTCAGTCGAGCTTGATGTTGGCGGCCTTCACCACGCTGGCCCAGCGCGCGCGTTCCTTGGCGAAGAACTGGTCCTGTTCGGTGGAGGTCATGGTCACCACTTCGGCGCCCTGGCCGGCCAGGCGCGAGCGGATCTCGGGTGCGCGGATGGCAGTGATGAGCGCCTTGTTGAGCTTTTGCACGACCGCATCGGGTGTGCCGCGTGGCAGCAGCACGCCTTGCCAGGTGCCCGACTCGTAGCCGGCCACACCCTGCTCGGCAATCGTGGGCACGTCACCGATCAGCGGCATGCGGGTGGACTTGGAAACGCCCAGCACCTTGAGCTTGCCGTTTTGTACCTGGGGCAGGGTGGCCAGCATGCCGTTCATCAGCACCTGGGTCTGACCCGCCACAGTGTCCTGAATTGCGGTGACGCCGCCCTTGTAGGGGATGTACTGCCAGCGTGCGCCGCTGGCGCGCTCCAGCGCCACGCCGGCAAGGTGGGGAGCGCTGCCGGTGGCCGTCACGGCAAAGTTCAGCTCGTTCTTCTTGGAGTAGGCGATCAGCTCCTTGAGGTTGTTGACCGGCACAGAGGGGTGCACCACCAGCAGGTGGGGCGAGTAGGCCAGCATGGTCACGCCACGCAGGTCTTTGGAGGGGTCGAAAGACAGCTTGGTGTAGACCGAGGGGCTGATCGCCAGCGCGCCCACATCACACAGCAGCATGGTGTAGCCATCGGGCTCGGCTTTGGCCACAAAGTCGGCACCCAGGTTGCCATTGGCGCCGGGCTTGTTCTCGACGATCACGCTCTGCTTGAGCGATTCGGACAGCGCCTGGCTGATCGAGCGCGCAATGATGTCCGAGCTGCCGCCTGGTGGGTAGGGCACCACGATGCGCAGTGTCTTGGCAGGCCATTCAGCGGTCTGGGCCGTGGCAGAAGCTGCCGCCAGAGCGGCAGTGCAGGCCAGAAGAATTGCGCGACGTTGCAGGCTCATGGAATGTCTCCGTGTATTTGTGTTGTTAGTCATCGTACAACTGGATCGAAAAATATGCAATCCATACCGGTGTCATTCAGTGCATGTTTATGGGGATTTCAGGGTTTGTACTGAGATTTCTGGCCCAAAAAAATCCAGAGATTGTTGACTGGCGGGTGTTTCGAGGTTGTACGTGACCTCGGGTAATCCCTTTCTCTGTCAGCGCTGAAGATGGGTAAGAATGCATTCCTTGTTGTATGACGACATATCACAATCACCAGATGCTGCAGCAATGAATCGCCTTGCGAATGGCGTCTCCGGGCGCAGCAGAACCACCACAACCTCACTGGCGGGCGCGCTTCAGAGTCGCAGTCCAGCCGAAGGCACCACCAGGGGACCGAGCATGACCATCCCATTTCGTATCCATCACCGCGTCGCGCCCGTGATGCTGGCCGCTGCAACCGCGCTGGGCGTACAGGCTGTGCAGGCAGCCACCTGGGTGTACGTGGCCAATGCAGACAGCCAGGATGTGTCGGTATTGGAGCTGGACCGCGCCGCCGGGACGCTCAAGACCGTGGACACCACGGCACTGGGCGGCGCTGCCATGCCCATGGCCGTCAGCCCGGACAAGCGCGTGCTCTACGTGGCATTGCGCTCACAGCCGTTTCGGGTGGTCAGCCTGGCCATTGACCCGGTGAGCGGCAAGCTGCGCAAGCTGGGCGAGGCGCCGTTGGCCGACAGCATGGCCAATATCGACACCGACGCCACCGGGCGCTGGCTGTTCGCAGCCTCCTACCCCGGACACAAGATCACGGTCAACAGCATTGGCAAGGACGGTGTCGTGGGAGCGGTGCAGCAGCTCATCCCCACCGCGCCCAACGCGCACGCCATCCACGCGGACGCAGCCAACCGCTATGTCTTTGCTACCAGCCTGGGTGGCGACCACCTCTCGGCCTGGAAGTTTGATGCAGAGACCGGCAAGCTCACCGCCCACGAGCCCGCGCTGACCCCCGTGGCGCCCGAAAAGTCCGGCCCCCGCCACTTTGTCTGGAGCGGCGACCAGCGCCACCTGTATCTGCTGGACGAACTGGATGCAGCCGTGCATGTGATGGCCTACGACAAGGAGCGTGGCACGCTGCGCCCGCTGCAGCGCACCACGGCGTTGCCCGCAGGTTTTGCGGGCAAGCCCTGGGCCGCCGACATTCACCTATCGCCCGATGGCCGCACGCTGTATGCGTCGGAGCGCACGTCCAGCACGCTGAGCGCATTTCGCGTCGATGTCGCCACCGGGCAGCTGCAGCCCCTGGGGCATGTGCCCACCGAAAAGACGCCGCGCGGTTTTGCAGTGGCCGCGTCTGGCCGCTTCCTGATCGCTGCGGGACAGGAGTCGCACCACGTCGCACTGCACCCCATTGACCCCGCGACAGGCCTTCCCGGTGCGCCCACCCGCGTTCCGGTGGGCAAGAACCCCAACTGGATCGAGATCGTCGATATGCCCTGAGCGAGTAAGGGCGTGCGTTCACAGGCTGCACCGACAACACGGCCTCCCCAGGCGCCCTCGCTCGTTGCCCCCTTTTTTCATTGCCCCTAGGAGACAAACACATGCAACGCAGAACCCTGGTCCAATCCGCAGCGCTGGCAGCTGCAGGCGCGCTGATGGCGCTGCCCGCCATGGCCCAGACCACCTGGCCCACCGGCAAAGCCATCAGCTACGTGGTGCCCTTTGCCGCCGGTGGCACCACCGACACCCTGGCCCGTCTGATCGGCCAGCAACTCGGCACAGCCCTGGGCACGACGGTGGTGGTGGAGAACAAGGGCGGTGCGGCTGGAAGCATCGGCTCGGAGGCCGCCGCGCGCTCGGCCCCGGATGGCTTCACTCTGCTGGGTGGCACGGTCAGCTCGCATGCCATCAACATCAGCCTGTACCCCAAGCTGGGTTACGACCCCATCAAGTCGTTCAGCCCCGTCACGCTGATCGGCACCAACCCGGTGGTGCTGGTGGTGTCGGCCAACAGCCCTTATAAAACCCTGAAGGACGTGCTGACGGCCGCCAAGGGCAAGCAGGGTGGCCTGTCGTCTGCGTCCGCCGGCACGGGCAGCTCGCAGCATCTGGCGGTGGAACTGCTGGCCTACAAGTCGGGCGTGAAGTTCACGCACATTCCCTACAAGGGCAGCGGCCCCGCCATCCAGGACGTGATCAGCGGCCAGGTGGACATGATGTTCGATACCACCGTGGTCGCTGCCCCCCACATCCAGAGCGGCAAGCTGCGCGCCATTGCCGTCACGTCGCCCAAGCGCCTGGCCTCCATGCCCGACGTGCCCACGGTGGCGGAGTCCGGCGTGGCCGAACTCAAGGACTTTGAGGTGCAGTCCTGGCAGGCGATTTTTGTGCCGGCGGGCACGCCCACCCCGGTGGTGAGCCGCCTGCACGACGAGATCCGCAAGATCCTCGCCCAGCCCGACATGCAGACCCGCCTTAAAGGGTTTGGCATGGAGCCTGCCGACATGAGCGTGGCCCAGATCGCCACGTTCCAGAAGGCTGAAGTGGACAAATGGGCGCAGGTCATCAAGGCGGCCAATATCAAGGTGGACTGATCGCCCGGCCGATCCTGTTTTCTTCCTGTAGAGACTTGGCGGAACTGCCTTTGGGCCGTTCCGCCTTTTTTATTGCGGGTAGGGCGCTGGCGCGCTCGCGGGGGCGTCCGTCGATGGCGAGCGATGTGCGAGCACGAGATCGGGATGCTGTCCGGTGAGCAACAGAAACATCGCGAACACGGGTCCCTGCATGTTGCGCTCGTCGGTCATGCTCTCCAGCGCCTGCCAGGTGCGCGACTGCACACCGCCCCGGCTGCCGGTCTGCAGTGGGTAACCCATGAGTTCGGCAGCTTGCGCCTGGCTGAGCCCGGCTGCAACGCGCGCGGCCTTAAGCTGCTCGCCGGTGGGCACAGGCATCGCAAGGGCCATGGCGGAAACGGGTGGTGTGGACATGATTTGCTATAAAAAGAAGAGCTAATTGGGCATGAAGTACCGGCGCTACAGCCCATTTTTACCCAAAAATCGGGAGCGTTATCCGGGTGTGGTGCTGGCACATCACTGGACAAAACAGAGAGGTGCCGCGATGCAGGCTGGCGGAGGGCGCTTCTAGAATTTGCTCGCACTTGACGAGCGTCAACACAAACAACAAGCCGCATTCCGAGCGGCATCCGAGGAGGGAGCCATGAGTTACACCATTCAGATCTGGGAGAAGCCCGCTGATTGGCCCTGGCCCGCCACCAAGGCCGAGGCGGACGCGCAGTACGAGCGCGTGGAGGCCGGCCCCCAGGTGCCGATGAACCCCCAATTCACTGCCTGGGCCCGGGCCGCCGAACAGCGCTTTGCCGGGTTCTGGGACATTCACCTCGGTGGTCCTGACATCACCGACCCGACCTTTGGCGTCGGCATCAACACCCGCTTTCCGGATTGGGGTCCGCCGTTTGACGATGGCTGGGAGCAGGCGGCCCGCCTGGGCCTGAATCTGTATGACCCACAAAGTGGCGTGCACTACCTGGCCAATGGCGACGCCCCTGAGGAGCCCGACTTGCAGGTGCGCCATGCGGTACGTGCGCGCCAGGCGGGCGATGACGCCAAAGCCTGGGCCGAGTACCGGCGCTGGGCCGCGCGGGGCAACCCACATGCGCTGTATGCGCTGGGTCGGGCCCTGCGTTTTGGCACCATGGGCCAGCGCAGGCACTTTGACCTGGCGGCTGCACTGCAGCTCATGGGCGCGCACGATGCGGAGACCCGCAAGGACGCCCAAGCCTTCTACGAGCGCTTTCCGGACAAGGCGAAGGCCCGCGTTCAGGCTCTGATGGCACGGCTGATGGACGCCCCGGGCGAGACACTGCTGCGGATCGCGGACGAAGAGCGCAAGGCAGTCGATGACGCTGTGGCCCGCAGCGAGCAACTGGCCTTGTACTCGCGCAAGCGCATTGAAGCGGCAGACGCCCTGGAGCCCGCAGCGGACCAGGGCCACGAGGTGGCAGCCTTTCTGCAGGCGCTGGAGACCGTGATCGGCTGGGAGCAGCCCAACTACGAGAACGCGCGCTCCTGGTGCCAGCGCGCGGCAGACTGGGACCATGAACCCGCCAAACGCCTGTTGGCCGTGATGTTCGAGCGCGGCTGGGGCGGGCCGGCGGACGCGCAGCAGGCCGCCAAGTGGAACGCCGCCGCGCAAACGCAGCGGCAGCGGGCGCAGCAAAAGCAGCAGGCCCAGCAAGCGTCAGAATCGCCCGGCGGCCTCAGCCTGGCGCCCATGGCCGCGGATTCGTCCGCACCAGGTGCTGCAGCACCCCTGGTGTGGACTGGCAACCCTCTGCGCGACCTGCCGGGCTGGTACGCCCGCGAGGGCGATCCGCACGCCGCGTTCCACCTGGGCACCAGCGACGAGCATGGCCGCTATGGCGGCCCCGTGAACCTGGCCCAGGCCCGCGCCTGGTATGCCCAGGCGGCCGAGGCAGGCCACGCCGACGCCACCTACAACCTGGGCACCTTCATCGAAAGCGGCAAGGGCGGCCCCAAAGATGCCATGGTGGCCAAGGCGTTGTTCATGCTGGCCAATACGCGGGGCACCACCATGCAGGTAGCCGACCTGCGCATCAAGCCGCAAGAGCAGGGGCCCGTGCGGGCGCTGGTGATGGCACTGCGCGAGCCGGGGCGGCTGCGTGCCGTGCTGCAAGAGCGGGGACTCGCACCGAATCCTCAGGCTGCTGGTGGGGCCGCCGCGCGGGTGGTGGGCGCAGCGGCAGCGGCGGGTCTGTCCGCAGGTGAATGGGGGCGGGGTGATGGCGCCCCGCCGTCGCCAGGTACAGCCGGGCCGCCAGAGCCACAGACTCCGCGTTCGCAGGCGCCCAGCCCATCGCGCAGCCGCACAGGCCCGACGCATCGCAGCGAAGAGGACGACGAGGGCGATGCCCATGAAGATGCCCGCTATGGACGCTCCACCTCCACGTTTGCATGGCACCTGGGCCATGCCGCGCTGGGCATCGGTGTGGCCAACGGGGCATTGCTCATGGCCTTTTTCAAGCCCGGGGCCAGCTTTCGCGTGGGCATGGTGGTGCTGGGCCTGATCGCGGCGCTGGGCGTCTGGCGCACAGCGCGCGACTTTGACTGGTCGCCCCTGGCGCGCGCGGTGGTCGCCGCGCTGGCCGCCATCCCTTTGCTGGGCATGGGCGTGTGCCTGGGCCTGCTCTTCAAGGCCTTGCGCGAACGCGGGTAGTGGCGGACCCAACCACCGCATCCCCCCGAGGCAGTCAGGCGGTCACAGGGTGCTCCAGCATCTGCGCAAAGTACGACTCGGGCTGGATGTTGGTGTAGTTGGGAATGTCTGCCGACAGCTCAGCCATCGTCGCCTTGGCGGCCGTTTGGGCCTGCTTCAGGTCGCTGAAAAATGCGTTGGTCAGCGCCACGATCTGGCCTGGGCGCGGCTCGCCAGGGTAGAGAACACGGTCGCTTTCCAGCCGCACCAGGCCCAGCGGCTGCAATGCTGCGCGGGCGATGCGCATGTGCTCGGAGTGGTAGTAGTCGTGGTTGAAGGTGGCGCCTTCACGCCAGCGGTAAACGGCGGTGACTTTGATCATCGGTGCGATTCCATCCGGTGGTTGAAACCCGCCACCGTAGGGACAACACACCCGCCGCACAGCCGCGTGCGCGACAGCGTGTCGCCCAGGCGGCTCGTGTCCGTCCTCGCCGACTCAGTCTTCTTCCGATTCGCCCAGGAACCCACCGCTCTGGTGGCCCCACAGCCGGGCATACACGCCGCCCTGGCCCAGCAGCTGGGCGTGTGTGCCTTCTTCCACAATGCGGCCCGCGTCCATCACGATGAGGCGGTCCATGGCGGCAATGGTGGACAGGCGGTGGGCAATGGCGATCACCGTCTTGCCCTGCATCAAGCCGTCCAGGCTTTGCTGGATGGCCGCTTCCACCTCGGAGTCGAGCGCGCTGGTGGCTTCGTCCAGCAGCAGGATGGGCGCGTCTTTCAGCATCACGCGTGCAATGGCCACACGCTGGCGCTGGCCACCCGAGAGCTTGACGCCGCGTTCGCCCACATGGGCGTCATAGCCGGTGCGGCCCTGCAGGTCGGTGAGTGTGGCGATGAAGTCTGCGGCCTCTGCACGCGCGGCCGCCTGGTGCAGGTCGGCCTCGCTGGCATCGGGGCGGCCGTACAGGATGTTGTCGCGCATGGACCGGTGCAGCAACGAGGTGTCCTGCGTGACCATGCCGATGTGGCGGCGCAGGCTGTCCTGGGTCACGTGGGCAATGTCCTGTCCGTCGATGAGGATGCGGCCGGACTGCACATCGTGAAAGCGCAGCAGCAGGTTGACCAGCGTGGACTTGCCCGCGCCCGAGCGGCCAATCAGGCCGATCTTCTCGCCGGGGCGGATGGTGAGGTTGAGGCGGTCGATGACCGGACGGGCATCGGGGCCGCTGCCGTAGGCAAAGCTCATGTCCTCAAAGCGCACCTCGCCCTGGGTCACGACCAGGGGCTTGGCATCGGGGGCATCAACCACGGCGCGCGGTCGGGTCAGCGTGTTGATGCCGTCCTGGATGGTGCCCACGCTTTCAAACAGGGTGGTCATCTCCCACATCACCCAGTGCGCGTGGCCTGATACGCGCAGCGTCATCGCGGTGACGGCGGCCACGGCACCCGCACCCACCTCGCCGGCCGACCATAGCCACAGGGCCGTGCCGCACGCGCCGAGAATCATGGCCACCACCAGCAGCTGGTTGACGATCTCGAACAGGCTCACCAGGCGCATCTGCGCATAGCCGGTCAGCTTGAACGCGTCCATGGCGGCACGCGCGAATTCGGATTCGCGCCGCGTGTGCGAGAACAGCTTGACGGTAGCAATGTTGGTGTATGCGTCGGTGATGCGCCCGGTCATCACCGAGCGCGCGTCGGCCTGCGCCTTGCCCACCTGGCCCAGGCGCGGCACAAAGTACCAGCAGGCCAGGCCATAGGCCACCATCCACGCGGCAAACGGCAGCAGCAGCCGCGCGTCAAACCCGGCCAGCAGCACAAGGATGGTCACCAGGTAGATGCCCATGCCAATCACCACGTCGGTGGTTGTGAAGATCATGTCGCGCACGGCCAGCGCGGTCTGCATGATCTTGGTGGTGATGCGGCCCGCAAACTCGTCGGCGTAGAACGCCATGCTCTGGCCCAGCATCAGCCGGTGAAAGTTCCAGCGCAGCCGCAGCGGAAAGTTGATGGCCAGCACCTGGTGCTTGATGCTGGTCTGCAAGGCGACCAGCACCACCGATACCAGCAGCAGCGCAGTGATGCCGATCAGCGCCGCTTTGCGTTCGGCCCATAGCGTGCCCGGAGACGCGGACGTGGAGATCCAGTCCACCACCACGCCCAACACGGCAAACAGCAGGGCTTCGTAAATGGCAATGGCTGCGGACAAACCTGCCATGGCGGCCACGTAGCCACGCAGGCCACGGGTGCCGTCCCACACAAAGGCCAAAAAGGCCTTGGGAGGCAAGTGCGGCTCTGCAGCGGGGTAGGGGGGAAGCCGGCTTTCGAAGAAACGGAACAACGTCAAAACTCCTGGGGCCACGCGATGCGTGCTGCCGCGCGGGGCAGCAGCCTGCGGGCCCATCCAATCAATAGACCCTAGACCAGCAGCGTGACCACGACGATCACCACACCCAGCGCCAGGTTCACGCCCACCCAGCTGCGGATGCTGCCCAGGGCCTTGGCGCCGCTGGGCCAGTCCGACGCTGCCACGGCACGCTGCAGGCGCCGGAACAACGCAAAGCGGATATGGCCGAAGATGACCATCATCACCAGGCCCAGCGTGGCCATGATGGTCCAGTCCAGTGGCATGGAGAACACACCGCCCGTCTGAACGGCCTGCTTGGCCGCGCGGCCGATCATCCACAGGCCGCTGCCCAGCACCAGCACCACGGCGGCAGTGACTGCCGCAAAAAAACGCTGCAGCACGTCATGCATCAGCCGCACGCGCTGCGGGGGCTCCAGCGACTGCGCGGCAGGCCGCAGAAAAAAATGGGCGAACACCATGCCCCCCACCCACACGATGGTGGACAGGACATGGACAAGCTTCAAGGCGTTGTAGAGCATGGGTGCGTGGCGCTGGGCGCCGAGTGTGGTGAAGTGCCCCAGGGATGGGCCAGAGCATCCGGCCGGGGGGTTGCGAATGCCAGGCCGCATTGTGCGGTGATATGCCTGCGGCGGTGAACCTCGACCCAAGAACCCCTATGTGTCTGCGTGGCCATGTGGCTTGCGCAAGAGTGCCTTGGCCAGGCGCCACATTGGGGGCAGCAGGAGGGCCGTGACCATGGGCACCCACACGGCCAGATAGCACCAGCTGGCCGGCCCGCTGTGGCCCACGCTTTCGATGCCTGTCGTGCGCTCCACCCATGACCACACCGGATAGAGCATCAGCGTGACGGCAAGGGCCACCGGCAAGGCCGCCACAGCCAGACCCAACCGCACCGCGCACTGCAGTACAAGCGGCTTGGTCCCGTTGTATGCCCCCACCGAAGTCGCCTCAGAGCCAGGGACGGACGTGTGCAAGACGGGCTGGGACCACGGACATCAGGAATGCAGGGGCGCCAGCGCCACCCGCACCTGGTTGCCGCCGTTGCGCTTGGACAGGTACATGGCTTCGTCGGCGTGGCCCAGCAGGCGGTGCTCTTCCCCACCATGCTCGGGGTAGATGGCCACGCCAATGCTGGGCTGGATGTACAGACGCTGGCCTTCGAGGTCGAAGTCCTGACCAAAGGCCGCGAGTATCTTGTCGGCCACCGCACAGGCGTGCTCGCGGGCTTGGCCGCCTTCAAGCAGCACCACAAATTCATCACCGCCCAGCCGCGCCACCGTGTCGGATGCGCGCACGCATTCGAGCAGCCGCTGCGCCACCCGCTGCAGCAGCAGATCGCCCATGGCATGGCCCAGGGTGTCGTTCACTTCCTTGAACCGGTCGAGGTCAATGAACAGCAGCGACAGCAGCGTCTGGTCGCGCCGCGCGCGGGCCAGGGCGGTCTTGAGCCGGTCCAGAAACAGCTGGCGGTTGGGCAGGTGCGTGAGCTGGTCGTACTGCGCCATATGTTCAAGGCGCTCATACATCTGCTTGCGTTCAATGGCGGCCGCTACCTGGGTGGAGACGAACTGCAGCAGCTCCTTGTCCTTGTCGGTGTAGCGGCCTTGTTCGGTGTAGCTTTGCAGCACCAGTGCTCCCAGGGGGCCACGCTGCGTCTGCAAGGGCACACCCAGCCAATACAGCGGCGCCTGCGTGGCATGCGCTGCAGCGCGCCAGTGCGTGGCCTTTGCTACCGACGAGTCCGGCGTGAGCAGCAAGGTGGCACCGCCACGGATCACCTCCGCATAGCGCGGGTCCTCGGCCAGCGCCATGGGTTCGGGCGCGGGCAGGTGCTCGTTGACGTGGTACGGAAAACTCAGCTGGTCATCGTGCGGGTTGTACAGGGCCACCGCAAAATTGGTGGCGGGCAACAGGCCGCCCACGATCTGGTGAATGTGCTGGAACAGGGACTGCAGGTTGTGTGTCGTGTGCGCGGCTTCGGAGATGGCGTAGATCACCGCCTGCATCGACTCGGTGGCCTTGCGCGCGGTGATATCGTGGGCCACGGCCAGCCGCACCTGCTTGTCGGGCAGCCAGCGGGCCGTCCAGCGGATGTGGGCGATGGAGCCATCCTTGCGCACGTAGCGGTTTTCAAACTGCAGCTGCAGCTCGCCCTGCGTCACGTTGTGGGCCTGCCGTTGGGTGGCGGGCAGGTCGTCGGGGTGCACCATGTCCAGCATGCGCTTGCCGACCACTTCGTCGGGGGTGTACCCAAAGATGCGCTCGAACGCTGAACTGACAAACACAATCGAGCTGTCTCCCCGCACGATGCAGACGGCGTCGAGCAACAGGTCCACCAGGTTCAACGAAGAAATGCTTTGCATGGTGCAGCGCGCACGGTGTACTGGAAAGACCCATTGTGCCCGGCACCGGAGGCTTGTGCGGCCTTGAAGGCAAAAACGCGACGGGTTCTTGCCCCGGGGGGGACACTAAGGCTTGGCGTACTTCGCTTCCAGCGTATCCCAGTCGGCTTTGCGCACCAGCCGCTGGCGCTCTGCAAACGGTGCGACCAGTGCGGGGTCTTCGTCAATGCGCTGCGCGTCGCGCAGCACGGTCAAGGCCTTTTGCATGCCAGCCACCGCGCCCTGCAGCGCTGCGTTGGCGTACAGCACCAGGCCATAGCCCAAGCCGGCGAGTTCTTCGGCGCTGGTGATGGGGGTCTTGCCTCCGATCACCATGTTCATCAACTGTGGCGCCGCCAGCCGCTGGGGCAGGGCGCGGATCTCTTCCAGCGTGGTGACGGCCTCCACAAACAGGATGTCCGCGCCCGCCTCCTGAAAGCGCTGGGCGCGCTCCACGGCGGCCTCGAAGCCCTGGGTGGCGCAAGCGTCGGTGCGGGCCAGGATGAGGGTGTCCGCATCGCGGCGCGCATCCACGGCGGCTTTGATCTTGCCCAGCATCTCGTCGGTACTGATCACGTCCTTGCCGTTGAAATGACCGCAGCGCTTGGGGCTGACCTGGTCTTCGAGCTGGATGCAGTCGGCCCCCGCGCGCTCCAGCACACGCACCGCATGGTAGGTGTTGAGGGCGTTGCCAAAACCCGTGTCGGCATCGACGATGAGCGGCAGCTCCACCGCGTCGCGGATGCGTGCGGTGTGGTCGGCAATGTCGGTCAGGCCCATGAAGGCCTGGTCGGGCAGGCCGAACCACATGTTGGTCACGCCAGCGCCGGTGACGTAGAGGGCTTCAAAGCCCAGGTCGGCCACCACGCGGGCGGAGAGGGCGTTGAAAGCGCCGGGCACGATGACGCCCCGGCGAGCCTGGGCCAGGGCTTTGAGTTGTTGTCTGGTGTTCATGGTTGGGGTGGTGAGCTGGGTTGCTATATGTTTGATAGCTGTTGGCGCATGATTCACTAGCGCATCAAGCCATTTATGCTTTAAAAAATGTCGCCCGGCACCCGCACCCAGCCTTCCATCAGGATGCGGGCGCTGCGGCTCATCAGGGCCTTGGTCACCTTCCACTGGCCGTTGACCTGCGCTGCTTCAGCCCCCACACGCAGGGTGCCCGAGGGATGGCCAAACCGCACGCTGCTGCGCACGCCCCCGCCCGCTGCCAGGTTGACCAGCGTGCCGGGGATGGCTGCGGCCGTGCCAATGGCCACCGCTGCCGTGCCCATCATGGCGTGGTGCAGCTGGCCCATGGAGAGCGCGCGCACCAGCAGGTCGATGTCCTTGGCGTCAATGGCTTTGCCGCTGGAGGCCGTGTAGCTGGCGGGCGGCGCGACGAAGGCGATCTTGGGGGTGTGCTGGCGCATGGTGGCCTCGCCCAGGTCACGGATCAGCCCCATTCGCAAGGCGCCGTGGGCGCGGATGGCCTCGAAGCGTGCCAGCGCCGCCGCATCGCCATTGATGGCACCTTGTAGCTCGGTGCCGGTGTAACCAAGCTCTTGCGCATTGAGAAAAATGGTGGGGATGCCCGCGTTGATCAGCGTGGCGGCAAAGCTGCCGACGCCTGGTACTTCGAGCGTGTCCACGACATTGCCGGTGGGGAACATGGCGCTGCCTTCTTCCCCATCGTCCGCCGGGTCCATGAACTCCAGCGCCACCTCGGCGGCGGCAAAGGTCACACCGTCCAGCTCAAAGTCGCCCGTCTCCTGCACCTGCCCGTGGGCCATGGGCACATGCGCCACGATGGTCTTGCCGATGTTGGCCTGCCAGATGCGGACGGGGAAGGTGCCGTCTTGCGGAAGGCGCGCCGCATCGATCAGCCTCATGTGTATGGCGCAGGGCCCCACCGCTGCCGAGAGGTTGCCGCAGTTGCCGCTCCAGTCCACGAAGGGCTGGTCGATGGACACCTGACCAAACAGGTAGTCCACGTCGTGCTCCGGCCGCGTGCTGCGCGACAGGATCACCGCTTTGCTGGTGCTTGACGACGCATTGCCCATGCCGTCGATCTGCTTGCCATACGGATCGGGGCTGCCCAGCACGCGCAGCAGCAGCGCGTTGCGCGCCGGGCCGGGTTGTTGGGCGGGGGCGGGCAGTTCGTCAAGGCAGAAGAACACGCCTTTGCTGGTGCCGCCGCGCAGGTAGGTAGCCGGGATTCGGATTTGAGAGGCAGTGAGCATGGTTAGAAATACGTAGGCAGGCCGTCGTCGCCGGATGGTGGGTGCGGTTGGGTCAAAAGAGCGGCAGTTGTGTGCTGGACGGGTCGGGCGGCGCGGGCTGCAACGGCCAACGGCCGATGGTTTCGTAGCTGTAGCTGCCGCTCTCGTCGTTGCGGCTCACCCCCAGCAGGATTTCGTCGATGGTCCAGGCAATCTGGTTCATCTGTGTAGGGCCCAGGCGTGTTGGCGCCCAGTAGCTGATGGTGGTGTGTGGCGTGTGGCCTGTTTTCGTCGCCAGCCCTTCTGTACTCAGCGCGTGCCGGACTGCCGCTAGCAAGGCATCGAAGCAGTGCGGCCTTCCACGGGCCCGGAAGGACCATTGGATGGTGGTTTGGCCCTGATCTCTGTACACCCCGTCGCGAATGCGGTTGAGCACCAACGTGCATGCGCGCGCCTTCACACCGGCGCCTGCGCGCAACATTTTCTGGCGTATTTCCGGGGTGTCCCCATAGCGGTCCGACAGGGTCTGGTGCCAGTTGTCCATGGGAGACAAGGTACTTTGCTCCAGCCCATTGCGTGCAATGGCGATCCACATCGCTGCAGCCACCTCAGGCGGTGGCTTGGCCATGAAAATCAGCCGGGGGCCTCTCATGGCCGCTGCCTCGCTCCACGTTGCTGGCGGCCAGGAAGTCCTGCGCAAAGCGCTGCAGGACTCCCCCGGCTTCGTAGATGGAAACCTCCTCGGCCGTGTCCAGGCGGCAAGTCACGGGTACTTTGGCGCATGCACCATTTTGACGGCGGATGAGCAGCGTGAGGCGGGCGCCTGGCGCGCGGTGGCCCTCCACGCCATACACCTCCGTCCCATCTAGCCCCAGCGTGATGCGGTTGACCCCCGCCTCAAACTCCAGCGGCAACACCCCCATGCCAATCAGATTGGTGCGGTGGATGCGCTCAAAGCCCTCGGCCACCACCACCTCCACCCCCGCAAGCCGCACGCCCTTGGCGGCCCAGTCGCGGCTGGACCCCTGGCCGTAGTCGGCACCGGCAATGATGATGAGCGGCTGGCGGCGGTTCAGATAGGTTTCCATGGCTTCCCACATGCGCATGACCTGGCCTTCGGGCTCGACGCGGGCGAGCGAGCCTTTTTTCACCTGGCCATCCACCACAGCCATTTCGTTGACGAGCTGCGGATTGGCAAACGTGGCGCGCATGGCGGTGAGGTGGTCACCCCGGTGCGTGGCGTAGGAGTTGAAGTCCTCCTCGGGCACGCCCATGCGCGCCAGATATTCACCCGCAGCGCTGTCCCGCAGGATGGCGTTTGAGGGTGACAGGTGGTCGGTGGTGATGTTGTCAGGCAGGAGGGCCAGCGGGCGCATGCTCGTCAAAGTGCGCGGGTGGGCGGCCAGTGCGCCGATGCCCTCGGTGTCCCAGTAGGGCGGGCGGCGGATGTAGGTGGACTGCGGGCGCCACTCGTACTGCGGCGACACGCGCTGGCCATCGTCGTGTCGGATGGCGAACATGGGTTCGTACACGGCGCGGTATTGCGCGGGCTTCACGGCAGTTTTCACCACGGCGTCGATTTCTTCGTCACTGGGCCACAGGTCCTTGAGGCGAATCGCCTGGCCGTCCACCACCGCCAGCACGTCCTTTTCGATGTCAAAACGCACCGTGCCCGCCATCGCATAGGCCACGACCAGCGGGGGCGAGGCCAGGAAGGCCTGCTTGGCATAGGGGTGGATGCGCCCGTCGAAATTGCGGTTGCCCGAGAGCACGGCGGTGGCGTACAGGTCGCGGTCAATGATCTCCTGCTGAATGGCAGGGTCCAGCGCGCCACTCATGCCATTGCAGGTGGTGCAGGCAAAGGCCACGATGCCAAAGCCGAGCTTTTCCAGTTCGGCCAGCAAACCCGATTCCTTCAAATACAGCTCCACCGCCTTGGAGCCGGGCGCCAGCGAGGTCTTGACCCAGGGCTTGCGCGTGAGGCCCAGCCGGTTGGCGTTGCGCGCCAGCAGCGCGGCGGCGATCACGTTGCGCGGGTTGGAGGTGTTAGTGCAGCTGGTGATGGCGGCAATGACCACAGCGCCATCGGGCATCGTGCCGTCCTGTGGTGCGGGCATGGCCCAGGGGCCCGCGATGCCTTGGGCCGTCAGGTCGGACGTGGCCACGCGCGCGTGGGGGTTGGAGGGGCCGGCCAGGTTGCGCACCACGCTCGACAGGTCGAACACCAGGTTGCGCGCATAGACAGCGTCCTGAAGGGTGTCGGACCACAATCCCGCTGCCTTGGCATAGGCCTCGACCAGCTTCACTTGTTCCGCCTCGCGGCCCGTCAGCGTCAGATACTCCAGCGTCTGTTCGTCGATGCTGAACAAGGCCGCCGTGGCACCATATTCGGGCGCCATGTTCGAGATGGTGGCGCGGTCGCCAATCGTGAGCTTGGCGGCGCCTTCGCCAAAGAACTCTAGGTACGCCCCCACCACCTTGGCCTTGCGCAAAAACTCGGTGAGCGCCAGCACCACGTCAGTGGCGGTGATGCCGTCCTGGCGGTGGCCGGTCAGCTCCACGCCCACGATCTCGGGCAGCCGCATCATCGATGCGCGGCCCAGCATCACGTTCTCGGCCTCCAGTCCGCCCACGCCGATGGCGATCACGCCCAGGGCGTCCACATGCGGTGTGTGGCTGTCGGTGCCCACACAGGTGTCGGGGTAGGCCACGCCGTTGTCCGCATGGATCACGGGCGACATCTTCTCCAGGTTGATCTGGTGCATGATGCCGTTGCCCGCGGGGATGACCTGGACGTTGGAAAACGCTTTTTTCGTCCACTCGATGAAGTGGAACCGGTCCTCGTTGCGGCGGTCCTCGATGGCGCGGTTCTTTTCGAATGCATGGGGGTCGAAGCCGCCGCACTCCACGGCCAGCGAGTGGTCCACGATGAGCTGCACGGGCACCACGGGGTTCACCTGGGCCGGGTCGCCGCCCTGGGCCGCGATGGCGTCGCGCAGGCCCGCCAGATCCACCAGCGCGGTCTGGCCCAGAATGTCGTGGCACACCACGCGTGCCGGGTACCAGGCGAAGTCGCGGTCGCTGCGCCGCTCGACGAGCTGGCGCAGGCAGTCGTTGATGGTGGCCGGATCGGCGCGGCGCACGATGTTTTCGGCGTGGACCCGGGCGGTGTAGGGCAGGGTGGCCCAGGCGCCCGGTTGCAGAGATTCGACAGCCTCTCGGGCATCAAAGTAGTCAAGCTGCGTGCCGGGCAGTTGCTTGCGGTACAGAGTGTTCATGAGCGTGGGGCAGAGGGCTTCGGCCGTTTGTTTTTACTTGCGGTCCTGGATTGGTACGAACGTCAGGTCTTCCGGCCCGGTGTAGTTCGCACTCGGCCGGATGATCTTGTTGTCCTGCCGCTGCTCGATGATGTGCGCCGCCCAGCCGCTGGTGCGGGCAATCACAAACAGCGGCGTGAACATGGCGGTGGGCACACCCATCATGTGGTAGCTCACGGCGCTGAACCAGTCGAGGTTGGGGAACATCTTTTTGACCTCCCACATCACCGATTCCAGCCGTTCGGCAATGTCGAACATCTTGGTGCTACCGGCCTCTTCCGACAAACCGCGCGCCACGCCCTTGATGACGACATTGCGCGGGTCGCTCACGGTGTAGACCGGGTGACCAAAACCAATGACCACCTCCTTGGCCTCCACGCGGCGGCGGATGTCGGCCTCAGCCTCATCCGGGCTGTCGTAGCGTTTCTGGATCTCGAAAGCCACCTCGTTCGCGCCGCCATGCTTGGGGCCCCGCAGCGCGCCGATGGCGCCGGTGATGGCCGAATACATGTCGCTGCCCGTGCCGGCCACCACGCGGGCGGTGAAGGTGCTGGCGTTGAACTCGTGCTCGGCATACAGGTTGAGTGAGGTGTGCATGGCACGCTCCCAGGCTGCGCTGGGTTTGGAGCCATGCAGCAGGTGCAAGAAGTGCGCACCGATGGAGTCGTCATCCGTCTCCACCTCGATGCGACGGCCCGAACTGGCCCAGTGGTACCAGTAGAGCAGCATCGAACCGAGTGATGCCATCAACCGATCGGCAATGTCGCGCGCACCCGGCAGGTTGTGGTCGTCCTTTTCAGGCAGCGCACAGCCCAGGGCCGAGACGCCCGTGCGCATCACGTCCATGGGGTGGCTGGCGGCGGGCAACTGTTCCAGCGCCTGCTTCACACTCATCGGCAGGCCGCGCAGGGCTTTGAGCTTGGACTTGTAGGCGCGCAGTTCGGCGCGCGTGGGCAGCTTGCCGTGTACCAGCAGGTGGGCGATTTCTTCAAACTCGCAGACCTCGGCAATGTCGAGGATGTCGTAGCCCCGGTAGTGCAGATCGTTGCCCGTGCGGCCTACGGTGCACAGGGCGGTGTTGCCCGCCGTCACGCCCGAGAGCGCGACGGACTTCTTGGGCTTGAAGCCCGGGGTTTCAACGGTGGTAGTCATGCGGTCTCCTGGTTTACATATGTGTTGGTGATGGCAGCGGGGCGGCCTTTGCCATCCACCGCCACCATTTCAAAAATCCCCTTCAGCACTTCGTCCTGGGGCGAGCCCAGCGTGGCGGCCAGACCGGTCACGCACACGGTGAGCGAGCTGCGCCCGATGCGGCTGACCCAGGCGCGCAGCGTGAGCACATGGCCCACGGGCACGGGGGCCAGAAAACGCACGTCGGTCACGCCCGCCATCACCACATCGCGCTGTGCGGCGCCGCGCGCTGCCAGAAACGCCGCCTTGGCCATGAGCTGCAGGGCGTTGCCGCCAAACAGCGTGCCGTAGTGGTTGGCTTCGGCGGGGAACACGATTTCCGTCAGTTCGACGGTGCCAGTGGGGGTTGTCATGCTTCGCAATTTACGCACAATGGCATCCCGCTGTAAGCCCTGAATTGGCGAATGATTGCAAATGAAAATTCGTCAATTTGCGAATATTGCGAATGACGATCAGGGTCCGACCAAAGAGCAGCGAGAAAGATGGAATGAAAAAAACCTTCATGGGCGTGCGCCTGCGCCGCCTGCGCGAAGAGCGCGGCATGACCCAGATTGCGCTGGCGCGGGCGCTGGACCTGTCGGCCAGTTACCTGAACCAGCTGGAGCAAAACCAGCGCCCGCTCACCGTGCCTGTGCTGCTCAAGATCAACGCGGTGTTCGGCGTGGACGTGCAGCGCTTCTCAGACGACGATGAAGCGCGCCTCATCACCGGCCTGCGCGAGGTGTTGGCCGACTTGCCTGCCGGGGTGGGCGGGGAGGGCGCGGGCGATGCCGTGTCTCTGGCAGAGATCCGCGAGCTGGCCGCAGGCATGCCCGCTGTGGCGCGCACGCTGCTGGCGTTGCACCAGCGGCACCGTCAGGCGCTGGAGCGCCTGGCCGCCCTGGGCAATGACCGGGGCGGCGAAGGCACCGTGGCCCACCATCCGCCCATGGCTTATGAAGAAGTGCGCGACTTCTTTTTTGCACGCCAGAACCACATTGCCGAGCTGGACGATGCTGCCGAACGTTGTGCCGCCGACTGGGGCCTGCTGCCCGGCCGGGCCGATGAGGCGCTGGCCCAACGCCTGCTCGTGGCCCACGGGGTGCGCGTGGTGGATGTGGCCGACCTGCCTGGCCAGGCGCAGCGCGTGTTCCAGGCCGATGCCGGCGTGTTGCAGCTGGCGGCGGGCCTGGAGCGGGGGCAGCGGGCGTTTCAGATGGCGACGCAGCTGGCGTTTCTGGAGCAGGGCGCCGAGCTGCAACGTTTGGCCGCTGGCGCCGGGCTGTCGAGCGACCAGGCCCGGGCGCTGGCGCGCATCGGTCTGGCCAACTACTTTGCGGGGGCGCTGGTGCTGCCCTACACGGCCTTTTTGCAGGCGGCCGAAGCGGCGCACTACGACATCGACCGGCTGGGCCAGCAGTTTGGTGTGGGCTTCGAGACCGTGTGCCACCGCCTGTCCACCTTGCAACGCCCCAGCGCGCGCGGCGTGCCGTTCTT
Organism: Acidovorax sp. 59; assembly: GCF_002754175.1. Lineage (NCBI taxonomy): Bacteria > Pseudomonadati > Pseudomonadota > Betaproteobacteria > Burkholderiales > Comamonadaceae > Acidovorax > Acidovorax sp. 59. The sequence goes on from NZ_PEET01000001.1 coordinate 1,941,846, forward strand.
CTTCATCCGCGTGGACCGGGCGGGCAACATCAGCAAGCGGCAGTCGGCCACACACTTTCACTTCAGCAAGATCGGCGGCACCTGCCCGCTGTGGAATGTGTACGAGGCCTTCGCACAGCCGGGCCGCATCGTGCCGCAGGTGGCACGCATGCCCGATGGTCGCGCCTACCTGTGGGTGGCGCGTGTGGTGTCGCGCAGCGGCGGCGGCTGGGGTGTGCCCGGCAAGGAGTTCTCCGTAGCTCTGGGTTGTGACATCCGCCACGCGCCGCAACTGGTGTATTCACGCGGGCTGGACCTGGCCAACCCCGAGGCCGCCGTGCCGATTGGCATGGGCTGCAAGGTGTGTGAGCGCGATGCCTGTCCGCAACGCGCGTTTCCGCCCATCGGGCGGGCGTTGGATGTGAATGAAAACCGCAGCCGTTTCGCGCCGTACCCCGTGGCGCCAGGGGCGGTTGTCGGGTAAACCCGTGGGCGTTCTGGTGGCGAAATATGCTCATCATTTCATAGCTTGTGAGGTAAGTCGCTGTGGCGCTAGAGGCACTTTTTTCTTAAATTTTTCGCCGTAACCAAATGTTGGCTCCACAGTGGCTGGATTGCCGCTATCCTGCGCAATTTGCATGGTGTCTGGTCGGCTCCCCGGCCAGCAAAGCAAAGGCACGTCTCTGACTTCTTCCACTTCTTCCCCGCTGGCTGCCCTGGCACCCCCAAGCCGCTATCGGCATTGGGTGGCGGGCATGGGTGTGGCCGTTCTGGGGTTGGTGGTGAGCCTGTGGCTGGCGCAACACCAGGCCGCGTCGATGGCGCAGATCGAAGAAGCGCGCTTCACCCAGGAGACGCGGGCGTTTGCCGAGGCGCTGAGCCAGCGCATTGCCGGTCACACCGAGGTGGTCAACGGCCTGCGGGGCCTGTTCACGGCCAACCCCCGCTTGTCGCGCCTGGACTTTGAACGGGCCGCCAGCGAGATGGAGGTGGGCCAGCGCTACCCTGGTGTTCGCAACCTGTCTTTCACGCGCTGGGTGCCTGGGCGTGAGCGCGAGGCCTACGAGGCCAGGGTGAGGGCGGACACCTCGTTGTCACCCGACGGTTTGCCCCAGTTCAAGATCCACCCACCCGGCGAGCGTGCCGAGTACTTCGTGGCCGAGTATCTCTGGCCCATGTTCGGCAATGAAGGGGTGCTGGGCCTGGATATCAGTGCCCAGCCCGCCAACCTGGCCGCCATGCGCTACAGCCGCGACAGCGGGCAGACCGTGGTGTCGGCTCCATTCGATCTGCTGCAGGAGACAACACATCGCGCAGGCATCGTCATCCGCGTGCCGGTGTTCGACCCCACCGCCGGCACGGCCGAGCAGCGTTTTGTGGGCGCGGTGGCGTCCACCCTGCGGGTCTATGACCTGGTGCAGGGGCTGGGCAGCCAGGGGTTTCTGAACGGCATCGCTGTGGCCATGGCGGACCTGGGGCCGGTGCGCCCGGATTCGGGCGATGCCATGGTGCGCCCCCTGCTGGAGCAGACGGCCCCGGGCCTGCCCGGTGTGCGGCCCCTGGTGCGTGAGCTGGGGGTGCATGACCGGCGCTGGCAGCTGACCTTCTACCCGACCCGGTCGTTCCTGACGGCGTCGGAAACGCGCTTGCCGTGGCTGGCCGGGCTGGCGGCCGCGGTGGTGTCGTTGTTGCTGGCTTCCGTCGTGGCCCTGCTGGTGCGCCAGCGCACCCTGGCGCTGGTGCGCGCCCAGCTGTCCGACGATGCCCGGCGCGAGAGTGAGGAGCGGTTCCGTGCGCTCTTCAACCAGGCCACCGTGGGTGTCGCCCAGGTGGACTCGGCCACGGGCCAGTTTGTGCGCGTCAACCACCGCTACGCCGACATTCTGGGGTACAGCCCTGAGGAAATGGTGGGCATGACCTTTCAGAGCCTCACCCACCCCGATGACCTGGCAGCGGACCTGGCGCAAGTGAGGCGGCTACAGAGCGGCAATGTGCCCGAGTACCGGCTGGAAAAACGCTACATCCACAAGGACGGGCACGAGGTCTGGGGCGACCTGACCGTGTCGTCGATGTGGGCGTCAGGCTCCGCGCCCGGCCACCACATTGCCGTGGTGCAGGACATCACTGCGCGCAAGCGCATGGAAGAAAACCTCCGGGCCAATGAACAACGCCTGCGCAGCATTCTGGAGCGCCTGCCCATGGGCCTGTGCCTGGTGCAGGACGATGGGCTCATCAGCTTTCGCAACCAGCGGTATGTCCAGATCTGCGGCTACACGCAGGAGGAGGTGCCCGACACCGACACCTGGTGGCAGCGCGCCTACCCTGACGCTGCGGAGCGCGACGCGATCCGCCAAAGGCTGCTCGACACCAGGCACCTGGGCGTGATCCCGCTGGCCGAGTACACGATCCGCTGTGCGGATGGCAAGTACAAGCCGGTGGAGATTTCCGGCATTTTTGTCGAGGGGGGTCGCCTGATCACCATGCAGGACCTGAGCGAGCGCAAAGCCGCCGAGGAAGAGATCAACCAGCTGGCCTACTACGACCCACTCACCCGCCTGCCCAACCGCCGTTTGTTAATGGACCGGCTGCAGCAGGCGCTGGCCACCAGCGCGCGCCACCAGCGCAGTGGTGCACTGCTGATGCTGGACCTCGACAACTTCAAGACGGTGAACGAAACCCGGGGCCACGACCGGGGCGATGCCTTGCTGTTGCAGGTGGCGCACCGTTTGCGCGGCTGTGTGCACGAAGACGACACCGTGGCCCGACAGGGCGGCGACGAATTTGTGGTGGTGCTGGAAGACCTGGGCGACAGCCCCGAGGAGGCCGCAGCGCGCGCCGAGGACGTTGGGCAGCGCATCCTGGGTGTGCTGCGCGAGCCCTACCAGATCGATGGCGCTGCGCACCACAGCTCGCTGAGCATGGGTGTCACCATCTACAGTGGCACGCGCGAGACCGTGGATGAGCTGCTCAAGCGTGCCGACCTGGCGCTGTACCAGGCTAAGAACGCGGGGCGTGACACCTTGCGCTTTTATGACCCCCAGATGCAGGCTGCGGTCAGCGCCCGCGCCACGCTGGAGCTGGACATGCGGGTGGGCCTGGCCCAGGGCCAGTTCGAGCTGTATTACCAACCCCAGATCGACCACGGCCGCATTACCGGGGCCGAGGCGCTGCTGCGCTGGCGGCACCCGCGTGATGGATTCGTCTCGCCCGCGCATTTCATCCCGCTGGCCGAAGAAACCGGCCTGATCCTGCCGTTGGGCGAGTGGGTGCTGCAGGCAGCCTGTCGGCGGCTGGCCGCATGGGCCCAGCAGCCCGACCTTGCCTTGCTGAGCCTGGCTGTGAACGTGAGCCCACGGCAGTTCCACCAAAGCGGTTTTGTTGCCCAGGTGCTCGCGGCGCTGGCGGGTGCGGGGGCCGACGGCCACCAGCTCAAGCTGGAGATGACCGAAGGCCTGCTGCTGCAAGACGTGGAAGACACCATCGACAAAATGGGCCAGCTCAAGGGCTACGGCGTGGGCTTTTCGCTGGACGACTTTGGCACGGGCTATTCGTCGCTGAGCTACCTCAAGCGCCTGCCGCTGGACCAGCTCAAGATCGACCAGAGCTTTGTGCGCGACGTGCTGACCGACCCCAACGACGCGGCCATTGCGCGCACGGTGGTGGCGCTGGGCACCAGCCTGGGGCTGCGCGTGATTGCGGAGGGCGTGGAGACCGAGGCGCAGCGCGAGTTTCTGGAGCGCCACCACTGCCACGCCTGGCAGGGCTACCTGCTCAGCCCCCCCGTGGCAGTGGCTGAGTTTGAGGCGCTGGTGCGCCGAACCAATGGCGCCCTGGACGGGCGCCATGGATGACGCGGGGCGTGCGGCGTGCGGCGGGCGCAGGGTGGCGTGCGTTGCGCGGAGTGCAGGTGGCAAACCGCAGCGTGAAACCCTTTGCAACCGCAGTCTGGCTGCGCCACCTATGATGCAGGCGCTCCACCGCTGCCGCCTTCATGTTCTTCAAAAAGCCTTCGCCGCCCGCACCCTCGCCATTGACGCAGGGCTTTGACGCGCAGCGCGAACGCTCGGTGATTGCCGAGATGCTGCTCAAGCGCTCGGCCAAGCTGATCCTGGGGCGCAGCGAGCTGGAGATCATTCGCGGGGTATGCCAGGCCATTGTGGATGTCTCCAGCCACATCCGCCTGGCCTGGACCTGGTTCGGTCCGACCGACACGCACACCATCCGCCCGCAGGTGTTTGCAGGCCCGGCGGCGGCCTATGCCGAATCGCTGAACATTGAACGCAACCTGCTCACCCGCATTGGCCCTGCCTTCACCACGCTGGACGGCAAGTCTGCGGGCCCTTTCACGGTGTCGCAGCTTTCGCCGTTTGGGCCCTGGCGCGACGCAGCCCGCCACCACGACATCCACCACGTGCTGGCCTTGCCCATCGCCTCCACCTTCAACGGCTACAGCGGGATCTTTGTGCTGTATGCCGACCGTGATGGCTACTTTGATGAAGTCGGTGTCAGCCTGTTTGCAGGGCTGGCCGAGCTGTTCGGCTCCCTCATGACCGTGGCCGCCGAACGCCAGGAGTTGCAGCGCGCCGCCTACCACGATGCGCTCACCGGGCTGCTCAACCGCCATGCGGTGGACCTGATCGACCGGCGCGTGTACCGCGCCTCGCTGTTTGAGCCCGTCTCGTCCATCCTGTTGATGGACCTGGACCGGTTCAAGAGCATCAATGACCGTTTTGGCCACGACGCGGGCGACAAGGCCCTGCAGGCGGTGGCCCGGGTGCTGACTGACACCTTGCGGCGTGGCGACGAGATCATTCGCTGGGGTGGCGAGGAGTTTCTGGTCTGCCTGCCGCAGACCGCGCTGCCCGACGCACTGAAGGTGGCCGAGAAACTGCGCCGCGCGGTGGAGAGCATCACCGATCCCGAGCAGCTCACCGTGTCGATTGGCGCGTGCGAAATCTCTGCACTGCAGCACCTGCCCCAGGCGGTGGCCCGCGCAGACGAAGCACTGTTCCAGGCCAAGTCGGGTGGGCGTAACCAGGTGTGTGTGCTGCATTGACGTTGCCCGCTTTTGGCTATCAAATTTGATAGCAAACAAGGCATATCACACTAGCGCATCAGGCCGTTTTTGCCGATTTTTCGCCTGCGCAGTGCCCCCAGGCGCCACCCACGGCCCCAAAGGCCGGGGGGCGGGCAGGCGGCGCGGTATCATTCCTGCCTTGCCCACACCCGGCCCTGCCGGTGTGTTTTACGCCGGGACTGCGCACCGGCGCCCTGGTTGACCCCCGCGTCCCTCCTGCATTTATCCGCCTTCTGATCCGTGCGTCTTACCTCGATCAAGCTCTCTGGCTTCAAGTCGTTCGCTGAACCCACCAACTTCATGCTGCCCGGGCAACTGGTGGGCGTGGTGGGCCCGAACGGTTGCGGCAAGTCCAACATCATGGACGCGGTGCGCTGGGTGCTGGGCGAGAGCAAGGCCAGCGAGCTGCGCGGCGAGAGCATGCAGGACGTGATCTTCAGCGGCACCACCACCCGCAAGCAGGCCAGCCGCGCCAGCGTGGAGCTGGTGTTTGACAACTCCGACCACCGCGCAGGCGGCCAGTGGGGCCAGTACGGCGAGGTGGCCGTGCGCCGCGTGCTCACGCGTGACGGCACCAGCAGTTACTTTCTGAACAACCAGCCCGTGCGTCGGCGCGACGTGCAGGACGTGTTTCTGGGCACGGGCCTGGGGCCCCGCGCCTACGCCATTATCGGCCAGGGCACCATCAGCCGCATCATCGAAAGCCGCCCTGAGGAACTGCGCCTGTTCCTCGAAGAAGCCGCCGGAGTCTCCAAATACAAGGAGCGCCGCCGCGAGACCGAAAACCGCCTGTCGGACACGCGCGAGAACCTCACGCGGGTCGAAGACATCCTGCGCGAGCTGAATGCCAACCTCGAAAAGCTCGAAAAGCAGGCCGAGGTGGCCGCCAAATACAACACGTTGCACGCCGATGCGACGCTCAAGCAGCACCAGCTGTGGTTCCTGAAGCGGGCCGAGGCCGAGGAGCAGCAGAACAAGGTGCGCCTGGACGGCCTGCAGGCCGTGAACGACCTGGAATCGCGCATGGCCGACCTGCGCGCGGTCGAGTCGGACCTCGAAACCATCCGCCAGGCCCACTACGCCGCGGGCGACCAGGTCAACCAGGCCCAGGGCAAGCTCTACGAAGCTACGGCCGAGGTCGGCAAGCTCGAAGCCGAGATCCGCTACGTGGTGGAAGGCCGCCAGCGCGTGGAGCAGCGCCTGGTGCAACTGGCCGAGCAGATCGCGCAATGGCAGACCCGCAAGGAAGAGGCCGACATCGAGCTGGAGAACCTGGCCGGTGCGGGTGTGGACGCCGAAGAACGCGCCGAGCTGCTGGCCGCCCAGGTCGAAGAACAAGCCATGCAGATGCCCGACCTGGAAGAGGCACTGCGCCAGGCGCAAAGCCGCACGGCCGAGCAACGGACTGCCGTGGTGCAGGTGCAGCAGCAGATTGGCGTGCTCGCTGCCGAGCAGCGCAGCTTTGACGAGCAAAGCCGCCAGCTGGACGCCCGCTTCGAGCGCCTGCGCACCGACCGCAATGCGCTGGCCGCGCCCGATGAGGCCCGCCTGACCAACTTGCGCGAGCAGCTCGAAGAGGCGCAAGAGATCGCTGAAACCACCGCAGCCCGCCTGCACGAGCTGCAGGAGTCCGTGCCCCAGCTGGACGACGACCGCCGCGCCCGCCAGCAGGCAGTTAACAGCGAGAGCGCACGCCAGGCTGAGCTGTCGGCCCGCATGGAGGCACTCAAGGCGCTGCAGGAAAAGGTCAAGACCGACGGCAAGCTGCGCCCCTGGCTCGCCAAGCACGGCCTCGATGGCCTGCAGGGCCTGTGGAGCCGTATCCACATCGAACCCGGCTGGGAAAACGCGCTGGAAGCTGCATTGCGCGAGCGACTGGCCGCGCTGGAAGTAGGGCGCCTGGACATGGTGCGTGGCTTCCTCGGCTCCGGCGGCAACGACGCGCCCCCGGCTCGGCTGGCCTTCTACAGCGCCCCCGCAGCAGGCCACCCCGAGCCATCGTCACCCCACGCCCGCTTGTCCGACCTGCTGCGCCTGAACGATGCCGGCCTACGTGCCGTGATGGTGGACTGGCTGCAAGGCTGCTACACCGCCCCCACGCTGGACGACGCCCTGGCCCGCCGCAGCACGCTGCAACCCGGGGAGGTGGTGTTTGTTCCTACCGGCCATGCCGTCAGTGCGCACAGCGTGAGCTTTTACGCGCAGGACTCCGAGCAGTCCGGCATGCTGGCCCGCGCCCAGGAGATCGAGCACCTCGAAAAGGAATTGCGCGCACAGGCACTGATCGCCGAAGAATCACGCACCGCGTTGGTCCGTGCGGAAGCGGCCTATGCCGATGCCTCGCAGCGCCTCGTGGCCGCACGCCGCGAAGCCACCGAAACACAAAGCCGCGCCCACGAGCTGCAGGTCGAAACCCTGCGCCTGACCCAGCTGGCCGAGCAGACCCGCGCCCGCAGCGCACAGATCGACGGCGACCTGGCCGAGGTCGAAGCCCAGCTGGCCGACCTGCAGGAACGCCGCGTGGCCGCCGAGGCCCGCTTTGAAGAGCTGGACATGCAGCTGGCCGACAGCCAGGAGCGCGAGGCCCAGCTGGGCGACAAGGTCATCGAGGCCGAACGCAAGCTCACCGCCTGCCGTGAACAGCAGCGCACGCTAGAGCGCCAGGCGCAGGAGGCCACGTTCTCGCAGCGCAGCCTGGAGGCGCGCCGGGGCGAACTCAACCGCTCCATCGAAACCGCCACACAACAGGCCAAGGCCCTGGCCGACGAAGAGCAGCGTGCGCGCGATGAACTCGCCCGTCTCTCTGACGCTGCCGCCCAAGGCGGCCTGCAGGCCGCGCTGGAAGTGAAGATGGAGCGCGAAAAGGCACTGGCCGCCCAGCGCAGCGAATACGACGACCTGACCACCAAGCTGCGCGCCAGCGACGAGCGCCGCATGCAGCTGGAGCGCGCGCTCGACCCGCTGCGCCAGCGCATCACTGAGTTCCAGCTCAAGGAACAGGCCGCGCGCCTGGGCCTGGAGCAGTACACCACCTTGCTGCAAGACGCTCAGGCCGATCTGGAAGCCGTGGCCCGCTCCATCGAGGAAGGCAATGTGCGCATGGGCGGCCTGCAGAGCGAAATCGACCGCTTGCACCGCGAGATTGCGGCACTGGGCGCGGTCAACCTGGCCGCGCTGGATGAATTGAAGCTGGCCAGCGAGCGCAAGGTGTTCCTCGATGCGCAGACCGCCGACCTGACCGAGGCCATGAACACGCTGGAAGACGCGATCCGCAAGATCGACGGCGAAACGCGCCAGCTGCTCTCGGGCACGTTCGACACCGTGAACGCGCACTTTGGCCGCATGTTCCCCGAGCTGTTCGGGGGCGGCCAGGCCAAGCTCATCATCACGGGCGACGAAATTCTCGACTCCGGCGTGCAGGTGATGGCCCAGCCACCCGGCAAGAAGAACCAGACCATTCACCTGCTGTCGGGGGGCGAAAAGGCCCTCACGGCCATCGCGCTGGTGTTTGCCATCTTCCAGCTCAACCCCGCGCCGTTCTGCCTGCTGGACGAGGTGGACGCGCCCCTGGACGACGCCAACACCGAACGTTATGCCAAGCTGGTGTCCAGCATGAGCAAGGGCACACAGTTCCTGTTCATCAGCCACAACAAGATCGCGATGGAAATGGCCGAGCAACTGATCGGCGTGACCATGCAGGAGCAGGGCGTGTCGCGCATCGTGGCCGTCGACATGGAGTCGGCCCTCTCGATGGTGGACGCTTGAACCCATTGATTCAAACATGAGCACATTGCAACTGAGTCTCGCCATCATCGGTGGCCTGGTGCTGGCCCTGATCGTGGCCTACAACACCTGGACCTCGCGCCGCAACGCGCCCAAGCGCGCCTTGCCCACGGAGCATGACCCAGCGGCAGAGCCCGCGCAGCGCCTGGAGCCCGGTTTTGATGCCGCTGCGGCGGGGGCAATGCCGCCCAGCGAGTTCCATGGCCTGGACCGGGGGCCGGAGCCGTCTGAACACACCGTGGATGCGGGCGACGCCCTGCAACTGCCCGTGCCGCCGTTTTCACCCGAGCGCCGCCCCGGGCTGGACCCGCTCATCGATGTGATCGCCTCGCTGCAGCCCGAGCATGTGGTGTCGGGCGATGCGGCGCTGGCCGCGCTGCCGCCCACCCGCCGCGCAGGCAGCAAGCCCTTTGCCATCGAAGGCCTGAACGAAGCCACCCAGCAGTGGGAAACCCCGACCCCTGGCCAGCGCTACCAGTCCTTCCAGGCGGGGGTGCAGCTGGCCAACCGCATGGGCGCGCTCAACGAGATCGAGTTCTCCGAGTTCGTGGTCAAGGCGCAGGCCTTTGCTGACGCCATCAACGCCGCTCCCGACTTCCCCGACATGCTGCAAGAAGTGGCCCGCGCCCGCGAACTGGACCAGTTCGCCAGCGACCACGACGCCCAGCTCATGTTCATGCTGCGCGCCCGCCAGGCCGCCTGGAGCCCTGGCTACGTGCAGCAGAACGCTGCCCGCCTGGGCTTCGTGCCCGGCGCCATGCCCGGCCGCCTGGTGCTGCCCGCCAGCACCCAGGGCCTGCCGCCATTGCTCACCCTGGGGTACGACACCCAGGCCGCGCTGGCCGAAGACCCGGACCAGTCCGCGATTCGCGACATCACCCTGAGCCTGGATGTCGCCCAGGTGCACCGCACCGAGCAGCCCTTTGCCCGCCTGCGCGACGTGGCCGCCGCCCTGTGCCAGGCCATGGATGGCGTGCTGTGCGACCAGAACGGCACGCCGCTGCCCGTCATGGCCATGGACCCGATCGCTGCGGACCTGGAGCTGCTGTATGACCAGCTCGATGGACGCGATCTGTCGGCAGGGTCGGTGTTGGCGCGGCGCCTTTTCAGCTGAGCGCCGGTGCGGCCATGACCGACAATCTGGATCTTTTTTCGGCTCCAGCGCTAGTGGATCAAGCGCAGCCTGCTATCAAAATCAAAGCACTGCGCGACCAGCTCAACCAGTGGGCGCACCAGTACTACGTGCTGGACGAGCCCACCGTGCCTGACGCCGAATACGACCGCGTGTTCCGCGAGCTGCAGGCGCTGGAGGCTGCGCACCCCAACCTCGTCACCCCCGACTCGCCCACGCAGCGCGTGATTGGCGCGGTGATGGAGGGCCTGGCCCCCGTGCGCCATACGGTGCCCATGCTCAGCATCCACACCGAAACCGACACCGAGGCCACGGGCGCCCAGGCGTTTGATGCCCGCGTGCGGCGCGAGCTGGGACTGGCTGACGCTGACCCTGCCATCGAATACGTGGCCGAACCCAAGTTTGACGGCCTGGCCATGAGCCTGCGCTACGAAAACGGCCGCCTGGTACAGGCCGCCACGCGCGGTGATGGCGAGGTGGGCGAGGACGTGACGCACAACATCCGCACCATCCGCCAGATTCCGCTGACCCTGCCCGACGGCGTGCCTTCTTTGCTCGAAGTGCGCGGGGAGGTCTACATGCGCCGCGCAGACTTCGACGCGCTGAACGAGCGCCAGCGGGAGCAGGGCGGCAAGACCTTTGTGAACCCACGCAATGCGGCTGCGGGTGCGGTGCGCCAGCTGGACTCCAACATCACCGCCCAGCGGCCCTTGAGCTTTTTTGCCTATGGCCTGGGTTCCATCACGCCGCCTGCCGAGGGTGGGCCCGTACTCCGCACGCATTTCGAGATGCTGCAGACGTTGAAATCCTGGGGTTTTCCGGTCGCAGCGCAGGTAAAAATTGCGGTGGGCGCTACTGAATTGGTAGCATTTCACCAGCAGGTGGGTGCCAGCCGCGATGCGCTGCCGTACGACATTGACGGCGTCGTCTACAAGGTCAACTCGCTGCAGCTGCAGCGCGACCTGGGCTTCAAGACGCGCGAGCCGCGCTGGGCCGTGGCGCACAAATATCCCGCGCAGGAGATGGCCACCAAGATCGAAGGCATCGACGTGCAGGTGGGGCGCACCGGCAAGATCACGCCGGTCGCACGCCTGACGCCTGTGTTTGTGGGCGGCGTCACCGTCACCAACGCCACGCTGCACAACCTGTTCGAGATCCGCAAGAAGGGCGTGCGCGTGGGCGACACCGTCGTCGTGCGCCGTGCGGGCGATGTGATCCCCGAAGTGGTAGGCGTGATGCCGGGCAACCGCACAGGCTATGTACCCAATTTTCAGATGCCCAAGGCCTGCCCCGTGTGTGGCAGCGCCGTGGTGCGCGAAAAGGGCGAGGCCAACCACCGCTGCACAGGCGGCCTATTCTGCGCCGCGCAGCGCAAGGAGGCCATCCTGCACTTTGCCGCGCGCCGTGCCATGGACATCGAGGGCCTGGGCGACAAGCTGGTGGACCAGCTGGTGGATGCTAACGTGATCCGCACGCTGCCCGACCTGTACCGGCTGGGCCTCACATCGCTGATTGCGCTGGAGCGCATGGCCGAAAAATCGGCGCAGAACGTGCTGGCTGCGCTCGAAAAATCCAAGCAGACCACCTTGCCACGCTTTTTGTTCGGCCTGGGGCTGCGCCATGTGGGGGAGGCCACGGCCAAGGACCTGGCACGCCACTTCGGCACGCTGGACGCCATCATGGACGCCAGCGTGGAGCAGTTGCTAGAGGTGAACGACGTGGGCCCCGTGGTGGCGCAGAGCCTGCACACTTTCTTCCAGCAACCGCACAACCGCGAGGTGGTGGAGCAACTGCGCGCCTGCGGCGTGACCTGGACCGAGGGGCCGGTGGCCGAGCGCGCTCCGCAGATCCTGGCGGGCAAGACGGTGGTGCTGACCGGTACCTTGCCAACGCTGAGCCGCGACGCCGCCAAAGACCTGCTGGAGGCCGCTGGTGCCAAGGTGGCGGGCTCCGTCAGCAAAAAGACCAGCTATGTGGTGGCGGGCGAAGAAGCCGGCAGCAAGCTGGCCAAGGCCCAGGAACTGGGTGTGCCCGTGCTCGACGAAGCCGGCATGCTGGAACTGTTGTCAGGCCAGGGTGTCTGACGGAGCACGGTGCACCATGCCCGACTCTCTTTTCGCGTTCTCATTCCCCTTTCTCCTTCCTGACCGGCCCCTGGTGGGGCGGTCCTGAAGCGACCCCCAATCTCCCGGCGATTCATTGATGCACAACTGGCTGCTTTCTTTCCGGGCCCGCATGGCGGGCCTGTTGGCCTGGGTTCCCCGGCCCGTGCGGCGCCTGCTGCTGTGGACGGTGGTGGCGGTGCCCGCTGCGCTGCTGGTGTTCACGCTGGCGCTGGTGCCTTTTACTCCCGGCATCAGCGACATCCGCAAGGCCAAGAGCGAGCTGCCGGCGCAGCTTATGTCGGCCGACGGCAAGCTGCTGGCCGAATACCGCTGGGCCAACCGCGAATGGGTGGAGCTGAGCCAGATTTCGCCCAACGTGGTGGACGCGCTGATAGCGACCGAGGACCACCGTTTCTACAAGCACTTCGGGCTGGACTGGCGGCGCACGGCGTCGTCGGTGGTGCTGACGCTGCGTGGGGACCCGCAGGGCGGCTCCACCATCACCCAGCAGCTGGCGCGCAACCTGTTCCCGGAGGAAATCGGGCGCTCGCGCACGCTCACGCGCAAGCTCAAGGAGGCGATCACCGCGCTCAAGATCGAGGCGTCTTATTCCAAGGACGAAATCCTGGAGACCTACCTCAACACCGTGCCGTTTCTGTACAACGCCTACGGCATCGAGATGGCCGCGCGCACCTATTTCGACAAGTCGGCCGACAAGCTCAATGTGCTGGAAAGCGCCACGCTGATTGGCATGCTCAAGGGCACGGCCTACTACAACCCGGTGCTCAACCCCGAGCGCGCGCAAGCCCGCCGCAACACGGTGCTGTCGCAGATGGTCAAGCGGGGCAAGCTCGATGCCAAGCAGTTCGAGACCCTGCAAAAACGCCCGCTGCGCATCAACTTCGAACGCCAGACGGAGGTGATGGGCCCGGCGCCGCACTTTGCGATCCAGCTGCGCAAGCAGCTCATCGACTGGGCCGACAGCAAGGGCTACAGCCTGTATTCGGACGGTCTGGTGATTCGCACCACCATCGATTCGCGCCTGCAGGCCTATGCCAATCAGGCGGTGGCACGGCAGGGCCGGCAATTGCAAGGCGTGGCAGACACCGCCTGGTCGCAGCGCAACGGCTGGGGCCCCAAGAACGAGCTGGTGCAGACCCTGGTGCGCGAGAGCGCCGAATATCGCGCAGCCGTGGACAAAGGAGACACCCCTGACGAAGCCCTGAAGGCGCTGATGGATGACGCCTCCTTCATGGCCAAGCTGCGCGCCGAAAAGACGCGTGTGCAGGCGGGCTTTCTGGCGCAAGACCCGGTCACCGGCCATGTGCTGGCCTGGGTGGGCAGCCGCGACTTTGCGCAAGACCCGTTTGACCATGTGCAGGCTGCGCGCCGCCAGCCGGGCTCGACCTTCAAGCCGTTTGTGTATGGCGCTGCGTTTGCCAACGGCGCCACGCCCGAAGACACGCTGATGGATACCGCCGTCGAAATCCCGCTGGGCGGTGGCCGCGTCTGGCGCCCCACCGATGGCGGCCCGCCCAGCGACCAGCCCATGACGCTGGCCGATGGCCTCGCGCTGTCCAAGAACACCATCACCGCGCAGGTGATGCAGCAAGTGGGCCCGGCCCGCGTGGCCGAAGTGGCACGCGCCCTGGGCGTGCGGCAGTCCAAGCTGGAGGAGGTTCCGTCCCTCGCGCTGGGCACCAGCCCGGTCACGCTCAAGGAGATGATCTCGGCCTACAGCAGCATCGTGAACCTGGGTCGCTATGTGGAGCCCGTGCTCATCACCAGCATCGAAGACCGCCACGGCAAGGTGCTGGAGACCTTTGCCAAGCCCGTGCCGGAAGAGGTCTTCCAGCCCCGGGCTGCCCAGACCCTGCGCAACACCATGCGCGGTGCCGTGGACCGGGGCACGGCCACGGCCATCCGCACGCGGTATGGCATCCAGGCCGACGTGGCGGGCAAGACCGGCACCACGCAAGACAACACCGATGGCTGGTTCATCCTGATGCACACCCGCGTGGTGGCAGGCGCATGGGCCGGCTTCAACGACGGGCGCATCACGCTGCGCAGCGACTACTGGGGGCAGGGCGCGCGCAGTGCGTTGCCCATGGTGGGCGAGTTCATGCAGCAGGCCATCCGCAACAAGGTGATCGACAGCAACGACCGGTTTGTGGACGAGTTTGACACCAGCCCGCCGCCACCGCCCGACAGCTCGCTCAGCACCATGCGCGACTGGATCCGGGGGCTGTTCCGTACCGACCCTCAGCAACCCCCGGTGCCTGGCATGCCGCCAAGGCCTGCGGGTGTGGGTGGTTTGCCGCCGGTCACCATCGATCCACCGGGTTCTGTCTCGCCGCCTGTGCCTGCGGAAGACCGGGTGGGGGGCGAATAGGCCGTTGCGTCTTCTGGGCTTCTGTGACACCAGCGCCTTCGGCGCGATGGGGTGGGTGTTGCCTTGGGGCCTTAAAGCAATGCCGCCTGAATAGGGGCTTTGCGAGGTGTAGGACGTTGTCGCCAAAGTCTGCGTCCAGCGTTTGTCGCCCGCACTAAGCGCGCAAGCGAACAGACCCTGCCAGAGGTGCCCCGCACAGTGGCGCATGCAGTCGTTGGACTGCATGCAACGCCAAAGGACTCACCATGAAAACAATCACCACCACCTTGCTGGTACTGGCCACCCTGACGTTGGGCGCCTGCACCGGCCCCATGGGCCCTCCGGGCGCGCAAGGCAATACCGGCAACACGGGCTACACCGGCAAGACTGGCGATACCGGCTACACCGGCGCGACGGGAGCCACGGGCAACCAGGGCAATACGGGCTACACCGGGGCCACTGGCAGCATGGGCTCGACGGGGGCCACCGGAGGACAGGGCAGCACCGGGGCCACCGGCATGCAGGGGGCCACCGGCTACCAGGGTGACACGGGGGCGACGGGCGCAAAGGGAAATACGGGCAACACCGGCAGCAAGGGCAACACCGGAAACACCGGCAGTGCCGGTAGCTCGGGCGACGGCAATACCGTCATCGTGATTCCTGCCAAGCCTTGATGCGCTGCGCGCGGCAGGTGCGATAAGACCAAGGCCTGATGGGTTGGCCGCGCAGTCAGGCCACAGTACCGGGCCACACGATGGCCTGCGCCACGATCACGGTCTGCCCATTGAAGGTGGCCGCAGGAGAGCCATACAGCCGATAGCCCAGCGCCAGCGCGTCGCTCACGCGGCGGCAGAAGCTGACGTCGTCGGGGCCGGTGAGCAGGCGGTAGGCGGGCAGGCCATCAGGCGGCACGCTGGCCTGTGGGGTTGACACGGGTGATGCTGCGGAGGTGGCAACTGTCATGGCAGGGCCTACTCAATGTCGATGAAGTGCATGCCCATGGTGCCCGCCTTGCGGTCGGCAAAGTAGCACTCCAGTGTTTCTTTCACGGTGCGGAAGGCCAGCTCGTCCCAAGGCACCTCGTCTTCGGCAAACAGCCGCGCCTCGATGGTCTCGTAGCCCGGGTTGAACTGGTCGCTGAGCAGCGTGGCCCGGTAGAACAGGTGCACCTGGCCCACGCGGCGCACGTTCAGCAGGCTGAACAGGGGGCCGATCTCGATCTGCGCACCGGCTTCCTCATCGGTCTCGCGCACCGCACCCTGTGCCGTGGTTTCGTCCAGCTCCATGAAGCCTGCGGGCAGCGTCCATTTGCCCCAGCGGGGTTCGATGTTGCGTTTGCACAGCAGGATGCGGCCATCGGGCAGCGCGGGCACCGTGCCCACCACATTGAGCGGGTTCTCGTAGTGCACCGTGTTGCAGGCGGGGCAGACCGCACGCTGTTTGGTGTCGCCGTCGTCCGGCAGGCGGTACACCACGGCGGTGCCACAGGCGCGGCAATGTTTGATGGGGCTGCGGTAGGTCATGCAGGGGTTTGAGGGTCAGAGTTGCTGATAGCGCTAGTGAAACATGCGCTACCAGCTATGAAAATCGTAGCGTTTTCGGCGTTTGCCTGGCCGGGCAGCAGGGCTGCCCGGTGGTCTTCAGACTACGGTCAGACGCAAGGGCGTGAGGCCGCTCACGCCGCCTTCGAGCGTATCGCCACGCACCACGGCGCCCACGCCTTCGGGGGTGCCGGTGTAGATCAGGTCGCCAGGCTGCAACTCCCACGCGGCCGACAGGTGCTCGATGGTCTCGGCAATGTTCCAGATCAACTGGGTCACGGTGCTGCGCTGGCGGTCCGCTCCGTTGACCTGCAGCCAGATGGGCGCGTTGGCCACATCACCTGCCTGGGCTGCCGGCGTGATGGGACCGATGGGTGCGCTGGCGTCAAAGCCCTTGCCAATGCACCAGGGGCGGCCCTGTTTCTTCATGTCGTTTTGCAGGTCGCGGCGGGTCATGTCCAGGCCCACGGCGTAGCCATATATGTGGCTGAAAGCGTCGGCAGCCTGGATGTTCTTGCCACCCTTGCCGATGGCCACCACCAGCTCGATCTCGTGGTGCAGGTTGGCGGTCAGGCTGGGGTAGGGCAGTTGCCCGGTTTCGCCCGCGTTGACGACCACGATGGCATCCGCAGGCTTGAGGAAGAAGAACGGTGGCTCGCGGCCGGTGAAACCCATCTCCTTGGCGTGTTCTTCGTAGTTGCGGCCCACGCAGTAGATGCGGTGCACCGGAAACCGTTCGCCGCTGCCCACCACGGGCACGCTGACCACGGGGGCTGGAGGAAACACGTAGCTCATGTCTGCCTTTCAATGGTTCTGGGAATGCTGTCAAAAAACCCGGGCGCAGTACCGTGTGCGCCGCAGTGTGGCAGTGTGCCATGGGCGCAGACCCTCTGCTGGGGGGCGCTACACTCGCGCCCATGGCAAAGAGCTTCGATTTCCACAATACGCCGGGCCACCTGGTGCGCCGCGCCCACCAGCGGACCGTGGCACTTTTCATGGAAGAGACGGCCGGATTTGACGTGACGCCGGTGCAGTTCGCCATCCTGCACGAGCTGCTGGCCCAGCCGGGAGAAGACCAGGTCACCCTGGCGGCCCGCGTGGCGTTCGATGCAGCCACTTCCGGCTCGGTGATCGGGCGCCTGGAAAAGCGCGGCTGGATCCGCCGCGAGCCCGACACCCGCGACCGCCGCCGCAAGCTGCTGTGGATCACCCCTGAAGGCGAAGTGGCCGCCCTGCAGATGCGCGACGCCGCCCAGCGAGTGCAGGAACGCCTGACCGCACCGCTCACCGCCCAGGAAAGCGCCGACCTGATGGTGCTGCTCTCCAAAGTCGTATACAACCACCAGGACCCGGCAGGCACTTCGGGCGCCTGACCGGCACGTCCCGCGCTCTCAGGCCCCAGAGGCTTGCCATCTGCGGCGTGCTGGCACCACGGTGCGCCGGTTCCGTATCCCCACAGACCCCATCACAGGCACCGTTCTTCCATGCAGCTGTACAACTACTTCCGCTCCTCTGCCTCGTTCCGCGTGCGCATCGCGCTGCAGATCAAGGGCCTGGACTATGACTACCTGCCCGTGCACCTCGTCAAGGGCGAACACAAGGACCCCGAGTACCTGCGCCGCATTGGCGACGCACTGGTGCCCACGCTGGTGACCGACGGGGGGACGGCGCTGTCCCAGTCCATGGCCATCATCGAATACCTGGACGAAACCCACCCGACGCCCGCCCTGCTGCCCGCCACGCCGCTGGCCCGGGCCCGGGTGCGGGCGCTGGCGCAGATGGTGGCGTGCGAGATCCATCCGCTCAACAACCTGCGCGTGCTCAAGTACCTGGTGCGTGACCTGAAGGTGGATGAGGATGCCAAGAACGCCTGGTACCACCACTGGGTGCGTGGCGGTCTGGAGGCGTTTGAGCGGCAACTGGAGCTGCTGGCGCAAGAACGCGCAGCACAGGGCATGGCGCCCTCGGTGCTGTGCTGGGGCGATACGCCCACGCTGGCCGACTGCTGCCTGGTGCCACAGATCTTCAACGCGCAGCGCTTCAAGGTCAGTCTGGACGGCCTGCCACTCACCATGGGGGTGTTTGACGCCTGCATGGCACTGCCTGCATTCCAGCAGGCGCAGCCCTCGGCCTGCCCGGACAACGAAGCGTGACGCCTGTGTCATCGTCGGTCCCAAGCCGGCACGCAGACTGGCTGGTGCCCGACTGGCCCGCACCGCCCGGTGTGCATGCGCTGTGCACCACGCGCACGGGCGGCGTGAGCCGCGCACCGTACGACCAGTTCAACCTGGGCACCCATGTGGGCGACGATCCGCTGGCAGTGGCTGCCAACCGGCAGACCTTGCAGTCCGCCTTGCAATCCACCACCCCGGACGCCCGCGCAGTGTTCCTGAACCAGGTGCACGGCGATGGCGTGGTGTTGCTCAATGCGAGTACGCCCGATGGCACAGAGGCCGACGCCTGCGTAGCCAGCGCACCCGGCGCCGTCTGCACCATCATGGTGGCCGACTGCCTGCCCGTGCTGCTGGCCCACCGCTCAGGCCAGGTGGTGGCTGCGGCCCATGCCGGCTGGCGCGGGCTGGCCGGGCACGCAGGGCAGGGCGTGCTGGAATCGGTTTTCAAGCATTTTTGCCATGAAGCGCTAGTGCATCATGCCTCAGCAGCTATCAAAAACGGAGCGTCGGCGCCAGACTCTCCGGCCGCTTCAGAGCTTGCTGCCCACACGCTGGCCTGGTTGGGCCCCTGCATCGGCCCCACAGCTTTCGAGGTAGGGGCTGAGGTGCGTGCAGCGTTCTGCGACGCGCCGGGCGCATTGAGCACTGCGGCTGCTCCATGTTTTGTGGCCCGTCCCGACGCACCGGGCAAGTACCTGTGCGATCTCGCAGGGCTGGCCCGGCTGCGGCTGCGTGCCATGGGCATCACGCACATTTACGGCAACGACAGCACCCCGCTGTGGTGCACTGTCACGCAGGCCTCAAGGTTCTTTTCGCACCGCCGCGACAGCGCCGCCCTCGGCGGCAGCGGGCGCTTTGCCGCCTGCATCTGGCGCGGCTGACGCTGCCGACTCGGCTCCCGCATCGGCCACGCGGGCCGCAGCCTGCTCCGCGTCATACGCAGCCTGTTCGGCCGCCTCCCGTTCCTTGATCTTGCGCTTGCGCGAAGGCGTGCCCAGGATGTACACCAGGATGCCCATGGGCAGCAGGCCATACAGCGCAAACGTGATGATGGCGCCCAGCACGGTGCCCTGCGGACTGGTGGCCTCGGCCACCGCCATCATGAGTGTGACGTAGGTCCAGGCGATGACGATGAGGTACATTGGTTTGTGTGCACTGAAAGCGTTGAATTCGTTGCCATGCACCATGGCGGTGGGCAACAATGAACCCGCGAAACAAAAATCAGGCCCCAGCCGCTGCGAGCGACCAACCATCGAGGAATGAGCATGACTTCTGAATCACCCTGGGCCGAGAGCGCCCAGCAGTTCCAGCAGATTTTCGGGCAAAGCTGGTCGCAGGCGCTGCAATCGTTCCAGAAACTGGACCTGGGGGCGCAAGTACCTGCCGCCGCACCCCTGAAGCTGTCGCAAACCAAGCTGCAGGCATTGCAGCAGCAATACCTCAAAGAAGCGCAGGACCTCTGGGCTCAGGGCCTGCAGGGCACCCCCGAGGTCAAGGACAAGCGTTTTGCCGGTGAGGGCTGGGCCAGCAACCCTGTGGCAGCGTTTTCAGCCGCCGCCTACCTGCTCAATGCCCGCACCCTGATGGGGCTGGCCGAGGCGGTCGAGGCCGACGAAAAGACCAAGGCCCGCATCCGATTTGGCGTGGAGCAGTGGATGGCAGCCATGGCGCCCAGCAACTTCCTCGCCTTCAATGCCGAAGCGCAGAAGAAAGCGATCGAGACCAAGGGCGAGAGCATTGCCAAGGGCATGCAGAACCTGCTGCACGACATCACGCAGGGCCACGTGTCGATGACCGACGAGAGCCTGTTCGAGGTGGGCCGCAATGTGGCCACCACCGAAGGCGCTGTGGTGTTCGAGAACGAGCTGTTCCAGCTGCTTGAATACAAGCCCCTCACGGCCAAGGTGTACGAACGCCCGTTCCTGCTGGTGCCCCCCTGCATCAACAAGTTCTATATCCTCGACCTGCAGCCCGAGAACTCGCTGATCCGCTACGCGGTGGAACAAGGCCACCGCACCTTCGTGGTGAGCTGGCGCAACCCTGATGACAGCCTGGCCCACAAGACCTGGGACGACTACGTGGAAGATGGCGCCATGGCCGCCATCGACGTAGTGCAGAACATCACCGGTGTCGAGCAGATCAACGCGCTGGGTTTTTGCGTGGGCGGCACCATCCTGTCCAATGCGCTGGCCGTGCTGGCAGCGCGCGGCGACGAGCCCGTGGCCAGCGCCACCTTCCTCACCACACTGATTGATTTCTCTGACACCGGCATCCTCGATGTGTTCATCGACGAGGCGTTCGTGAAGTTCCGCGAGATGCAGATGGGCCATGGCGGGCTGATGAAGGGGCAGGACCTAGCGTCCACCTTCAGCTTCTTGCGACCCAACGATCTGGTCTGGAACTACGTGGTGGGCAACTACCTCAAGGGCGAAACGCCGCCGCCGTTTGACCTGCTGTACTGGAACAGCGACAGCACCAACCTGCCCGGCCCGTTCTACGCCTGGTACCTGCGCAATTTCTACCTCGAAAACAACCTGGTCAAGCCGGGCAAGCTCACCGTGTGCGGCGAAAAGCTGGACCTGGGCAGCCTCGACCTGCCTGTCTATATCTACGGCTCGCGCGAAGACCACATCGTGCCCGCCACGGCCGCTTATGCGTCCACCCAGGTGCTGCCGGGCAAGAAGCGTTTTGTGATGGGCGCCTCAGGCCACATCGCGGGCGTGATCAACCCACCCGCCAAGGGCAAGCGCAGCCACTGGACCCGCGCCGACGGCAAGTTCCCAGGCACGCTGGACCAATGGCTGGAAGGCGCTACCGAGCACCCCGGCAGCTGGTGGACCGACTGGTCAGGCTGGCTCAAGAGCCATGCGGGCAAACAGATTGCTGCGCCCAAGGCCTACGGCAAAGGCACCAAGTTCAAGGCCATCGAGCCCGCGCCTGGCCGCTATGTCAAGCAGAAAGCCTGATACGCAAAAGTCCTGACTTTTGGCGCTGCGAGAATCACTGAACCACCACTCACCACTACAAGGACATTCCATGGAAGACATCGTCATCGTTTCTGCCGCTCGCACTGCTGTGGGCAAGTTTGGTGGCTCGCTGGCCAAGACGCCTGCGACCGAACTCGGCGCTATCGTGATCCGTGAAGCCATCGCGCGCGCAGGTCTCTCGTCCGACCAGATCGGCGAAGTCATCATGGGCCAGGTGCTGGCAGCTGGCGTGGGCCAGAACCCCGCGCGTCAGGCCTCCATGAAGGCGGGCGTGGCCAAGGAAACCCCTGCACTCACCATCAACGCAGTGTGCGGCTCCGGTTTGAAGGCGGTCATGCTGGCTGCCCAGGCTGTGGCCTGGGGCGACAGCGAGATCGTCGTGGCCGGCGGCCAGGAGAGCATGAGTCTGGCGCCGCACGTGCTGCCCAACTCGCGCGACGGCCAGCGCATGGGCGACTGGAAGCTGATCGACACCATGATCGTGGACGGCTTGTGGGACGTGTACAACCAGTACCACATGGGCATCACGGCTGAAAACGTGGCCAAGCAGTACGGCATCACCCGCGACATGCAGGACGCACTGGCCCTGGCCAGCCAGCAAAAGGCAGCTGCTGCACAAGATGCTGGCAAGTTCGCCGATGAAATCGTCGGCGTGAGCCTGGCGCAGAAGAAGGGTGACCCCATCCTGTTCAACACCGACGAGTACCTCAACCGCAAGACCAACGCCGAAGCGCTGGCCGGCCTGCGCCCCGCCTTTGACAAGGCGGGCAGCGTGACCGCTGGCAACGCATCGGGCCTGAATGATGGCGCCGCCGCCGTAGTGGTGATGAGCGCCAAGAAGGCAGCGGCCCTGGGCCTCAAGCCCCTGGCTCGCATCGCTGCGTTTGGCACCAGCGGTCTGGACCCCGCCACCATGGGCATGGGACCCGTGCCCGCCTCGCGCAAGGCCCTGCAGCGCGCAGGCTGGAACGCCGCCGACGTGGACCTGTTCGAGCTGAACGAAGCCTTCGCCGCACAGGCCTGCGCTGTGAACAAGGAACTGGCCATTGACCCCGCCAAGGTCAACGTGAACGGAGGCGCCATCGCCATCGGCCACCCCATCGGCGCATCGGGCTGCCGCATTCTGGTCACGCTCTTGCACGAAATGCAGCGCCGTGACGCGAAGAAGGGCCTGGCCGCGCTGTGTATCGGTGGTGGCATGGGCGTGTCGCTGGCTGTGGAGCGTTAACCTCAAAGCCTCGGCCAGGACTGCCCTGGCTGGTTGTTGATTGACGAGGCAGCAGGCGACAGAAAAAGGGCCGCATTGACATGCGGCCCTTTTTTGTTCAGTCGAATATTGAAATGTATAGTCACAAAATTACCAAATAGTTTACAATTCATACATAACGGTTAATTTTTGATCTCTATGTCCATTTTTTCTGCGCCGCCCGCGGATCCCTCAGAACGTGCAGGTGGTCCTGTCCAAGGCGCCTTGCTCGGTGACCGGGTCATCTTGGCAGCTATTGGACTGAGTTCGCTGGCAGCCATTGCGCTGGGCTTGCAGTTTGTGGATTCGATGCTGGCGTTGACGGCAGTTTTGCTGTTGGGTGCGGTTGCCGCTGTGGCCTATGTTTTGGCTCCGGGCACGCTGGCATCGCGTCTTGTGTTGTCGTTTGTGCAGGTTAGCTTGGTTGCACTGCATATCCAGTTGGCTCGAGGCATGCTGGAGTTCCATTTCGGTGTCTTCGTGACGCTGGCGCTGCTGCTGGTGTATCTGGACTGGCGGCCTATTGTTTGGGCTGCGGCATTGTTCGCCGTACACCATGTTGTGTTTGATCGGCTTCAGGCGGCAGGGGTTGGCCTGTACTGCATTACCGCTCCTGACCTGGGCCAGGTGATGTTGCATGCGCTGTACGTGGTGATCCAGACGGTGTTGGAGGTCATCCTGGCCGTGAAGATGGGCCGGACGGCTCAAGAATCCTCCGAGCTGCGACGTCTGACGGCGTCGCTGGCGCACGGTGACCGCATCATGCTGGACATGTCACGCTTGTCAGTTCACACGCCAGGCGGGCGAGCGCTGAAGGAAGCCCTGGACCGGATGCATCAGACCGTAGCTAC
Source organism: Acidovorax sp. 59 (assembly GCF_002754175.1). Lineage (NCBI taxonomy): Bacteria > Pseudomonadati > Pseudomonadota > Betaproteobacteria > Burkholderiales > Comamonadaceae > Acidovorax > Acidovorax sp. 59. Next base: position 1,965,092 of record NZ_PEET01000001.1, read on the forward strand.
CGTGCAGCAGGCCGCAGCCGGCATGGCAGTGGCGTGCGAAGAAATCGCAAGCGGAGCGCAAGACCTGTCTGTACGCACCGAACATGCTGCCGGTAGTTTGCAAGCCACGTCTGCCAGCATGGAACAGTTGACAGGCACCGTGGGGCAGACTGCCGCTGCGTCCGCCGAGGCCAACACGCTGGCGGTGTCGGCCGCAGGGGTAGCCCGGCGCGGTGGGGACGTGGTGGGCGAAGTGGTGCGGACCATGCGTGATATCAACGAAGGCTCAGCCCGCATTGCTGACATCACAGGCGTGATTGACTCCATCGCATTTCAGACCAACATCCTTGCCCTCAATGCGGCTGTGGAGGCTGCGCGTGCCGGTGAGCAGGGGCGCGGATTTGCAGTAGTCGCCACCGAAGTGCGGGGGCTGGCGCAGCGCTCGGCACAAGCAGCCCGCGAGATCTCTGGCTTGATCGGCGCATCGGTGCAAAAGGCGTCACAGGGAGGGCAATTGGCTGATGATGCCGGCCGTACTATGGCCGAAATTGTGGGGTCGGTCCAGCGTGTGAGCGCGATGATGGGTGAGATTCATACTGCAGCCAGAGACCAGTCCTCGGGCATAGCGCAGGTCAATCAGTCGGTGGGCCAGCTTGATCAGATGACGCAGCAAAATGCCGCTCTTGTGGAGGAATCGGCTGCAGCCGCCGCGACCCTCAAAGGCCAGGCCGACCGGCTGGCCGAGGCGGTGGCGGTCTTCGTGCTTTAGTCGCTGGGGCCGCGTTGGGGCTATGGTCTACGTAGCAACACGAGGCTGCAGCTTTGTAATGATGCGTTACCATGGTTCTCCATGACAGTGACCATTTTTGCCCAACCCTTCGAACCTGTGGGCTGCCAATCCTGTCGTGACAAGACGCAGCTTCCGTTCGACTTCACGATGGCGTTCCAGCCCATCATGGATCTGGAGTTGGATCGTCCGTTCGCCTACGAAGCGCTGGTACGCGGTGTGGATGGCGAGTCGGCTGGTACGGTGCTGTCGTGGGTGGATGACACCAACCGCTACCGGTTTGACCAGGCGTGCCGCGTCAAGGCCATTGAACTAGCGTCGCGCCTGGGGCTCGCCAGCCTGCCAGACTGCCGACTGAGCATCAACTTCCTGCCCAATGCGGTGTATCGGCCCGAGACCTGCATCCGCGCCACCATGGAGGCGGCTGAAGAGTTCGATTTTCCGCACAACCGGATCATGTTCGAGGTGACGGAGGGCGAGCAGGTCAGCAATGGTGCACATCTGAAGTCCATCTTCAATGAATACCGGCGCCAGGGCCTCATTACGGCCATCGACGACTTTGGTGCGGGCTACGCGGGGCTGAACATGCTGGTGCAATTTCAGCCCCATGTGCTCAAGATCGACATGGAGCTGATTCGCAACATCGATCAGGATCCCGTGCGACAGGCGATCGTGTGCGGCATTGCGCTGGTCTGCCAACGGCTGTCCATCGACATTGTGGCGGAGGGCATTGAAACCTCCGCTGAGTCCGCCTACCTGAGTTCGGTGGGCGTTCGCTACCAGCAAGGTTATCTGTTCGCCAAGCCGGGATGGGAGTCCTTGCCGCTGGCGCCACGGCACGTCTAGCGCAACACAGCGCCTGCATTTCAAGCCAGTCCTTGCGGGCTGCCGGAGTCCACAGCAGCCAATCCGCTTCCATTTGGTGCATCTGCAGGCGCTACGCCGGTGACGCTTCGCTAAGCGTGCCTCGCGTCAGCTGTGTGACGCATGTGGATATGTCAAAAAGGAAAGGGCTTCAGTGTTTTCCTTCACGGCGGTGCCCAATTTCTTCGGTAGAGTGGGTCCTGAGCCAATCACTAACAAGGAGAAATCACATGAGCCAGAAAGTCGCGTATGTCACCGGTGGCATGGGAGGCATCGGTACCGCCATTTGCCAGCGCCTGCACAAGGAAGGTTTCAAAGTCATCGCTGGTTGCGGCCCGACACGGGACCACGCCAAATGGCTGGCAGAGCAAAAGGCCCTGGGCTACACGTTTTATGCGTCGGTCGGTAACGTGGGTGATTGGGATTCCACCGTGGAAGCCTTTGGCAAGACCAAGGCAGAGCATGGCACCATTGACGTGCTGGTGAACAACGCTGGCATCACACGCGACCGCATGTTCCTCAAGATGTCGCGCGAAGACTGGGACGCCGTGATCGAAACCAACCTCAACAGCATGTTCAATGTCACCAAACAGGTGGTGTCTGACATGGTGGAAAAGGGCTGGGGCCGCATCATCAACATCAGCTCCGTCAACGGCGAAAAAGGTCAGGCGGGGCAAACCAACTATTCCGCCGCCAAGGCAGGCATGCATGGCTTCTCGATGGCGCTGGCGCAGGAACTGGCCACCAAGGGCGTCACCGTCAATACGGTAAGCCCAGGCTACATCGGCACTGACATGGTCAAGGCGATCCGTCCGGATGTTCTGGAAAAGATTGTCGCCACGGTGCCTGTCAAACGCCTGGGCGAGCCCAGCGAGATTGCATCGATCATCGCCTGGCTGGCCTCGGAAGAGGGCGGATACGCCACCGGTGCAGACTTTTCGGTCAATGGCGGCCTGCACATGGGCTAAAGGCTGTTCCGTCCTTTTGGACCAACAAAAAACCCCGCAGATGCGGGGTTTTTTGTTGGGACTTGCAAGAATCGTGGAGGTTAACTCCGACCTTGCTAGGGTCCACCTGAGAAATATGGAGCTAATGTGGCCACATTTCTCATGCCTTGGTATGGTTTATGCTTGATGTGCACTGTGTGACTACACAACAGAGGCAAGGCCGCAGCGCTTTAGAAGGGGGCTGGTGCGCGCTTGCGGTCGCGTTCGTCTTCGGGCCAAGCGGACAAGATTGCGGTGGTATTCATGGTGGAAAACTCCTGTGATGTACCAACAACGCGGGCGGTCCACAGTCCGTTGACAACCTTTCGCAAAAAAATGCAACCGCAATAGCCTGTAGATTTACACTAAAAATAGCTACACATTTGATAGCATAAAAGCGATATGGATCAAAGGAAAGTCCGGAAAATTCTGGAAATAATTTACAGGACTTTACATCTCTAGCCCACCGATGCTGCTGAAATTTCTTCGAGTTCGGAAGAAATTTCCAGCCACCGCTCTTCCAGTTTTTCCGTTTCATCATTTCCGGCTTTCAATCGCCGGCCGCACTCGGCGATCTCTGCAGGAGGCAAGGCTTCCGTCAGTTTTTGCTCCAATTGGGTGCGTTCTGCGCTCAGGGCCGTCAAGCGTTTATCGATCTGTTCGAGCTCTTTTTTGAGTGGCCGGGTCTTTTCGGCCAGTTGCTGGCGCGTTTGAGCGTCAAGCTTGCGCTGCTCGCGCCCATCACGCGAAGGGGACGGAGCGGGAGCCGGTGCTGGCGCGGCAACGGAGGCCAGAGCGACCACGGGTGCTGGTGTTGCGGTCGGGGCTGCTGCAGGAGCTTGTGAGGCCTGCGCCTGCTCGGCAAGGCGTGCTTCTTCGCGCAGGCGCTTGGACTCTTCGAGCAGGTAACGTTGATAGTCGTCCAGGTCGCCATCGAACGGGCCGACCACACCCCGGCCCACCATCCAGAAGTCCTCGCAGACCGAGCGCAGCAGCGCGCGGTCGTGGCTGACCAGCATCACAGTGCCATCGAAGTCGTTGAGCGCCATCGCCAGGGCCTCGCGGGTGGCCAGGTCCAGGTGGTTGGTAGGCTCGTCCAGCAGCAGCAGGTTGGGGCGCTGCCATACGATCATGGCCAGCACCAGGCGCGCTTTTTCACCGCCGCTCATGGTGCCCACGGCCTGTTTGACCATGTCCCCGGTGAAGTTGAAGCTGCCCAGGTAGCTGCGCAGATCCTGCTCCCGGCTGGGTTGCTTGGCATCAGGCCCCAGCTCTTTGGCCAAGCGGATCATGTGCTCCAGCGGGTGTTCGCTGGGGCGCAGCACGTCGAGTTCCTGCTGGGCAAAGTAGCCAATGTTCAGGCCCTTGCCCTCGGTGATGCTGCCGCCCAGTGCTTTCATGGTGCGCGCAATGGTCTTGACCAGCGTGGACTTGCCCTGCCCGTTGGCGCCCAGGATGCCGATGCGCTGCCCCGCCAGCACCGAACGGTTGACGCCCGTAAGAATGGTGGTGGGCGTACCCTCGTCGTCCACATAGCCGAACGAGGCGTCGCTGATGGCCAGCATTGGGTTGGGCAAGTTGGCCGGTTCCTTGAACTCGAAAGTGAAGTCCGCCTCGGCGAGCACAGGCCCGATTTTCTCCATGCGTTCGAGTTGCTTGACCCGGCTTTGCGCCTGCTTGGCCTTGCTGGCCTTGGCCTTGAAGCGGTCGATGAATTTCTGCAGGTGGGCCATCTTCTCCTGCTGCTTGGCAAAGCTGGCCTGTTGCAGTTCGAGCTGCTGGGCGCGCAGTTCTTCAAACTTGCTGTAGTTGCCACCGTAGCGGTTCAACTCGCCTTGCTGGATTTGCAGCGTGACGTTGGTGATGGCGTCCAGAAACTCGCGGTCGTGGCTGATCACGATCATGGTACCCGCGTAGCGCTTGAGCCAGGCTTCGAGCCAGACCAGGGCGTCCAAATCCAAGTGATTGGTGGGCTCGTCCAGCAGCAGGAGGTCGCTGGGACACATCAGCGCGCGAGCCAGTTGCAGTCGCATGCGCCAGCCACCGGAGAAGCTGTTGACGGGCTGGTCGAGTTCGCTCACGCGAAAACCCAGGCCCAGGATCAGCGCCTGGGCACGCGCCACTGCATCGTGCGCGCCAGCGTCATGCAGGTCCGAATAGGCATGGGCAATGGCCATCCCATCGTCGCTGGCCTCGGCTTCGGCCAACTGGCGTTGTACCTCGGCCAGACGCGTGTCGCCTTCGAGCACAAAATCGGTGGCCGACTGGTCGGTCTCGGGCATGTTCTGCGCGACCTCGGCCATCCGCCAGCTCGACGGGATGTGAAAATCCCCGCCATCTTCATGGAGCTTGCCGCTGAGCAGCGCAAACAGGCTGGACTTGCCCGCGCCATTGCGGCCCACAAGCCCGACGCTTTCGCCGGGGTTGATGGTGGTGGACACGCTGTCGAGCACGACTTTCGTGCCTCGGCGCAGGGTAACGTTCTTGAGGGTGATCATCCGGGAATCAGAAAAAAGCGCACCCGCACGAGGCGGGTGGCATGCAAAACTCTGGGGGCCAGCGCAACTGCCAACGGCACAGCCGCTGCTGCTGCCAAAGGTGGCGTAAAGGGCTCTATTGTGCCGTGAGCCGGGTTTGGGCAGCCAGCGCCTGCCGGGTGACCAGCAAAACCTGGTCTTCTCCTGCACTGGTATCGAGCCAGAAAACCGGCAATTGCGGAAAGGCCGCCTCGAAATAGGCGCGCTCGTTGCCGATCTCCAGAATGATCACGGCGTCTTTGCTCATGCAAGCGGGCGCGGCGGCAAACAGCTGGCGCACAAAGTCCATGCCGTCCTTGCCACCGGCGAGGGCCAGTTCGGGCTCTGCGCGGTATTCGCTAGGTAGCACGGCCATGCTGTCGGCGTTGACGTAGGGCGGGTTGCACAGGATCAGGTCCCAGGGGCCGGGCAGGGCACTCAGTCCATCGGACAACTGCAAGGTGATACGGTCCTGCAGCCCATGTGTGTCCACATTGATGCGTGCCACGGCCAAGGCGTCGGGCGAAATATCGGCACCGGTCACTTCGACTTCGGGCCAGGCCATCGCCGCCAGCACAGCCAGGCTGCCGTTGCCCGTGCAAAGGTCCAGCACCCGATGGGTGCGGTCGCTCAGGAAATCGTCCACGCTGCCGTCCACCAGCAGCTCTGCAATGAAGCTGCGCGGCACGATGGCGCGCTCGTCCACATAGAACGGCACGCCCTGGAGCCAGGCCTCGCGCGTGAGGTAGGCGGCTGGCTTGCGACTGGCAATGCGTTCTTCAAAAAGTGTAGCAACCAAGGCTTTTTCAGCGGGCGCTACCGGCTTGTTTTTGATGGACTCTGGTGCATCGGAGAGGTCGCTATCCAGCGGCAGGCCCAGGCGCCACAACACGAGCCATGCAGCTTCGTCGTGCGCATTGGTGGTGCCATGGCCGAACGAGACGCCGGCCGACTCCAGCAGCTGAGAGCCCCATTCGATCAGGGCGCCAACGGTGTCACCTGCAACTGCCGGTGGGTGGTGGCTGGGTGCCTTGCTCATGCGGCCACCGCCTGGGCCGTCAGGGCCTGTGCATGCAGGTTCTCCAGCGTGCGGCGGTAGATGTTCTTGAGCGGCTCGATATCGGCCACCACCACATGCTCGTCGATCTTGTGGATCGTTGCGTTGGACGGGCCCAGTTCGATCACCTGGGGGCAGATCTGCGCAATGAAACGCCCGTCGCTGGTACCACCGGTGGTGGAGAGTTCGGTGGTGATACCCGTCTCGGAGGCGATGGCCTGCTGCACAGCGCCCACCAGTTCACCGGGCGTTGTGAGGAAGGGCTGGCCGCCCAGCGTCCAGCGCAGGTCATATTCGAGGCCGTGGCGGTCAAGCACGGCGTGCACGCGCTGCTGCAGCCCCTCTGCCGTCGATTCGGTCGAGAAGCGGAAGTTGAAGTCGATCACCACCTCACCCGGAATCACGTTGGTGGCGCCGGTGCCGCCATGGATGTTGCTGATCTGCCAGCTGGTGGGCGGAAAGAAGGCATTGCCGTTGTCCCACATGGTGGAGGCCAGTTCTGCCAGGGCGGGCAGGGCCTGGTGGATGGGGTTGCGGGCCAGTTGTGGGTAGGCGATGTGGCCTTGGACACCGCGGACGCTGAGCTTGCCACTCAAGGTGCCACGCCGTCCATTCTTGATCATGTCACCGGTTTTCTCGACCGAGGTCGGTTCGCCCACGATGCAGTAATCAAGCTTTTCGCCACGCGCCTGGAGCTGCTCGACCACGACCTTGGTGCCGTCAACGGAAGGACCTTCCTCGTCACTGGTCAGCAAAAAGGCCAGCTCGATCAGCGGTGCGGGCGTGGCGGCCAGGAACTCTTCCACCGCGACCACAAAGGCTGCGATGGAGGTCTTCATGTCGCTCGCACCCCGGCCATAGAGCTTGCCGTCCTTGTGGGTGGGCACGAACGGGTCGCTGCTCCACTGGGCCAGAGGCCCGGTGGGGACGACATCGGTATGGCCTGCGAATACTACTGTTTTGATAGCGGATGAGGCATGATTCACTAGCGCTACCGGTCGCTTTGCCCACAAATTGCTGACACGGAAGTCTGTGGGGCCACTGTCCAGTCGTTCGCACACAAACCCGAGCGGAGCGAGCCGTGTGGCCAGCAGATCCAGGCAGCCAGCGTCCTCCGGCGTGATGGAGGGCAGGGAGATGAGCTGTTCAGCCAGGTGCAGGGTACGGGACATGGGATGGGGTCAGGGAATGGAGACCGGCAGCCGGGCTGCGATCATGGATACAGGCATTGGCGCTGCGTGGCCCAGCCCAGAGCCGCCAAGCAGGGGATGCCAGGCACCGAGCGCGTCGTCCTCCTTGAGGGAGGGCTCCGCAGGCCGCTCAAGGCGCGTCACATCACGCCGCCGGCTTGACGTCCAGCACGATCTCGGTGAACGACGGTGCATCGTCGGGTGCATCGCGTGCTTCTTTCTGGGCCTTGGCGGCGTTGGCGGCCAGGGAAAAGTCGTTTTGCAGGCGCCACATCAGGTTGGTGGGCGAATCGGCGTAGGCCATGCCTTCCTTGCGGTCGATCTGCGCATCCATGATGAGGCGGGCCAGCGCTTCTTCAAAGGTCTGCGATCCTTCGGCCATGGATTTTTCCATGGCCTCGCGGACGCCCGAGAAGTCGCCTTTTTCGATGAGATCGGACACCAGCTTGGTGTTGAGCATGACTTCAACTGCCGGCACCCGGCCGCCGTCGGTCTTGCGCACCAGACGCTGGGAAACCACGGCTTTGAGTGCCGATGCCAGGTCGCCCAGCATGGTGGGTCGTACTTCGACGGGGTAGAACGACAAGATGCGGTTGAGCGCGTGGTAGCTGTTGTTGCCGTGCAGCGTGGCCAGGCACAGGTGACCCGACTGCGCATAGGCAATGGCGGCCGACATGGTTTCACGGTCGCGGATTTCACCGATCAGGATCACGTCGGGTGCCTGGCGCAGCGCGTTTTTCAGGGCCGTCTGCAGGGACTGGGTGTCGCTGCCGATCTCGCGCTGGTTGACGATGGATTTCTTGTTCTTGAACTGGTATTCGACCGGGTCCTCGATGGTGAGGATGTGGCCTGTGAGCGCCTCGTTGCGGGTGTCGATCATCGACGCCAGCGAAGTGCTCTTGCCGGAACCCGTGGCACCCACCATCAGGATCAGTCCGCGTTTTTCCAAGATGAGTTCGCGCATCACCGGGGGCAGGCCCAAGGAATCGAACTCGGGAATCTGTTGCGAGATGAAGCGGATCACCACCGCATAGCTGCCACGCTGGCGCATGGCGCTGACCCGGAAGCGGCCCACGCCGCTGAGTGGCACACCCATATTGAGTTCGCCGGTTTCTTCCAGCTCTTCGATACGGTCCGGGGGGACCACTTCGGACAGCAGGTTGCGCGGCGCATCGGGCGGCAGGATCTGGTTGTTGATGGGCACGCACTCGCCGTTGATCTTGATCAGCGCGGGCGCGTTGGCCGACAGATAGACGTCGGAGGCCTTTTTCTCTGCCATCAGGCGAAGAATTCGTTCCATCGTGCTCATGGTGTTTCCCTCTTGTTGTCAGTCTCTGTCGGTGGGGCGAACGGCCCGGGCCGTCCGCAGGTCCCCGTCAATCAGTCGCGCAGCAGGTCGTTGATGCTGGTCTTGGAGCGCGTTTGCGCATCGACCTGCTTGACGATGATGGCGGCGTACATGCTGTAGGGCGTGCCGTTGGCGGCCGTCTTGGGCAGGTTGCCGCTCACCACCACCGAGCCCGAGGGCACGCGGCCGTAGCTGATTTCGCCGGTGGCGCGGTTGAAGATCGGGGTGCTCTGGCCCAGGTACACGCCCATGCCCAGCACGGAATTCTCTTCCACCACCACGCCTTCGACCACCTCGGAGCGGGCGCCGATGAAGCAGTTGTCTTCAATGATGGTGGGGCCGGCCTGCAGAGGCTCCAGCACACCGCCAATGCCCACGCCACCCGACAGGTGCACGTTGGAGCCAATCTGTGCGCACGAACCCACGGTGGCCCAGGTGTCGACCATGGTGCCTTCGCCCACGTAGGCGCCGATGTTCACGTACGACGGCATCAGGATCGCGCCCTTGGCGATGAAGCTGCCACGGCGGGCGACAGCCGGCGGCACCACGCGCACGCCGGTGGCTTTCATTTCTTCTTCGGACAGGTGGGCAAACTTGGTTTGCACCTTGTCGTAAAAGCCCAGGTCGCCAGCCTTGACGACTTCGTTGTCCTTCAGGCGGAACGACAGCAGCACGGCCTTCTTGATCCACTGGTGCACGGTCCACTGGCCCACGCCTTCGCGGGTGGCCACGCGCAGCTTGCCGTTGTTCAGCTCGGCAATCACGTGCTCGACGGCGTCCTGGATCTCCTTGGGGGCGGCGGCGGGCGAGAGGCTGGCGCGGTTGTCCCAGGCGTTGTCGATGAGGGTTTGGAGTTGTTGGGTCATGTTGTTGTCGATCAGATCAGGCAGTACGGGATTGGATGAATTGCACGATGCGCAGCGCAGCTTCCACGCATTCTTCGGCTTCGGCCACCAGGGCCATACGCACGCGCTGGGCGCCGGGGTTGCTCCCCTGGGCCTCGCGGGCCAGGTAGCTGCCGGGCAGCACCGTGACATTGTATTGAGCCAGCAGGGCGCGCGCGAACTCGGCATCGTCCATCCCCAGGGCTTCCGGTACTTTGGCCCACAGGTAAAAACCGGCATCCGGCAGGGCGACTTCCATCACGCCAGCCAGCAGCGGTGTGACCTGGGCAAACTTCTTGCGGTACAGCGCCCGGTTGTCCACCACGTGCTTTTCATCCCCCCAGGCAGCGATGCTGGCGGCCTGCACGATGGGGCTCATGGCGCTGCCGTGGTAGGTGCGGTAGAGCAAGAACGACTTGATCAGCGCTGCGTCGCCAGCCACGAAGCCGCTGCGCATGCCGGGCACATTGCTGCGTTTGGACAGACTGGTGAAGGAGATCAGGTTCTTGAAGTCGCCGCGCCCCAGCTGCGCCGCAGCCTGCAGGCCGCCCAGGGGCGGCTCGTCGCGGAAATAGATCTCGCTGTAGCACTCGTCCGAGGCAATCACAAAACCGTAGCGGTCGCTCAGCTCAAACAGCTTCTTCCACTCGCTGAGCGGCATCACGGCGCCCGTGGGGTTGCCAGGGGAGCAGACGAAGAGCAGCTGGGTGCGTTGCCACACAGCTTCGGGCACTGCGTCCCAGTTCACCGCAAAGTTGCGGCCGGGGTCGCTGGCCGCGTAGTACGGCTGGGCTCCCGCCAGCAAGGCGGCACCTTCATAGATTTGATAAAACGGATTGGGGCAGACGACCAGCGGCTGGCCTTGCGAGGGATCGATGATGGTCTGCGCAAATGCAAACAGTGCCTCACGCGAGCCGTTGACGGGCAGCACCTGGGTGCCCGGGTCCAGGGTCAGCGCATAGCGCTGTTGTATCCACTGGGTAAAGGCCTCGCGCAGCTTGGGTTCGCCTGCGGTGGCAGGGTAACTGGCCAGTCCGCCCAGGTTGTTACTGAGTGCATCTTTGATGAACTGCGGTGTAGGATGGCGCGGCTCACCCATGCCCAGGCTGATGGGGCTGTAAGCCGCCGGGAGTGTGACTCCCGCAAAGAGTTGCCGCAGCCGCTCGAAGGGGTAAGGCTGGAGTTGGGAGAGCAGGGGATTCATGGAGCGACATTATGGGCGAAGGGCATACGCCCACGGCACGGTGCAGGGTGTCGCGCCGTCCATGGCGAGGGGCGGGGCCAGGTGCGCAGTCAAGCACTGTTTACCCCATGCCGAGTTGTCAATCCGACGTAAGAGCGGGCACATAGCATGGCCCACATTCAAAAACGATAACGGAGACAAGATGTCTGGATTCCTACCGCTGCGCCCCGGGCTCTGGTGGATGCGCAGGTGGCACCTGCCGGGCAAACTGGTGACACTGGGCGTGGTTATGGGTGGCGCCCTGGCGATGGCCGCCGTGGATGCTCCGTGGTGGGCGGTGGCATTGGCAGCCGCCGTGGTTCTGTATGCACTGTGCGCGTTGTATGCGGGTCTGGCATCCGACCTGCAAGGCTTGGCGCATGCGATGGAGCAGACCACACGCGGTGATTTGTGTGCCAGGGCGGGTGTTTATGGGCGGGACGAGGTCGGGTCCATGGCCCAGTCGCTGGACCGCATGGTGCTCGCACTGTCGGCCATGGTGGCCGATATCCGCAGCAATGCTGCGTTGGTGGCCCATGCGGGACAGAGCCTGGCGCAAGGTAACCGGTCGCTGGCCGATCGCACCGAACAGCAGGCGGCCAACCTGGAGCAGACGGCTGCCAGCGTGGAGCAGCTGTCGTCGGCCGTGCAGAACAACGCACAGACCGCGCGCAGCGCCGATGCCCGCGCCGCAGAAGTACGCAAGGCAGCCGACACAGGAGCCGAGGCCATGGCCCGCGCCGTGCAGTCGGTGGAGGCCATCCAGCAAAGCGCGCGCCGCATGACCGAGATCATTGGTGTCATCGACAGCATTGCGTTTCAGACCAACATCCTGGCCCTGAACGCTGCGGTGGAGGCCGCCCGTGCGGGCGAGCAGGGCCGGGGCTTTGCCGTGGTGGCGGGCGAGGTGCGCACGCTGGCCAAGCGCTCGGGTGATGCGGCGCGGGAGATCCGCGAGCTGATCGGCGCCTCGGTCAGCCAGGTGGAGGCCAGCGCCGGGTTGATCCGATCGGCGGGCGAGGGCATTGCCAACATGGCCAGCGGTATCCGCAGCGTGGCGGCGAGCATGACCGAGATCTCCGGCTCCAGCGCCGAGCAAAGCACGGGACTGAGCGAAGTCAGCTCCGCCGTGCAGCAGCTCGATCAGATCACGCAGCACAACGCCCAGATGGTGGGCCACGCGGTCTCCCAGGCCGAGGCGCTGGAGCACCGCGCGTCCACCCTGTCGCAAGCGGTGGCGGCGTTTCGCCTGCAGCAGGGCACAGCCGATGAGGCAGTGGCTCTGGTGAACAAGGCGGTGGCGCTGCACAAGACCAGTTCGCGCGATCAATTCCTGCGCAGCATCACCGACAAGACCCAGCCCTACCATGACCGTGACATGTATGTGTTTGTGCTGGATGCCGGGGGTACCTATCTGGCCTTTGGTGGCAACCCGGCCAAGGTGGGCACGCGGGTGCAAGACATCCCCGGCATTGCAGGCGACCGGCTGGTGAGCGACATCGTGACCCAGGCCGACCGCGCCCCGGGGTGGGTTGAGTACGACATCAACAACCCGGCCACCGGCGCGGTGCAAACCAAGATGTCCTACGTGAGCCGGGTGGGGGACTGGTACGTGGGCTGCGGCGTGTACAAATCGCTGGCCGCGCGATAACCGCAGACAGGCGGTTGCTGGTCCAGCGGACCAGGTGCCGCTCTCAGCGCGCTCCCTTTTCACGCAGTTGCCGTGCGCGCTCCATGGCGGCGGCAATGGCCGCCTTGCGTGCCTCCATGCCCTCGGCGGCCACCGCAGCGGCGGCTGGGCTGTGGGTGGCGGCCGATGTCGAATCGGCCTGCGCTCCGGAGCCTTCGTCCTCTACATCCTCCAGCGGCACCCGCTGACGGTGTTGCTGATACCGCTGTTTGGCTTGGACCGCGAGCGCATCAGACCACGCAGCCCATCCGGTGGCCATGCCGCTGGCGTTGTCGAGCTGGATGCAATCTACCGGGCAGACCGGGATGCACAGCTCGCACCCTGTGCAGTAAGGCTCGATGACGGTGTGCATTTTCTTGTTGGAGCCCACGATGGCGTCGGTGGGGCAGGCCTTGATGCACAAGGTGCAGCCAATGCACCACGTCTCGTCGATGAAGGCCACGCGGCGCGGTGCCTCCACCCCATGGTCGGCGCTCAAGGGCGCCACCGCATGGCCCGTGATGGCGGCCAAGCGGGCCACGCCCTCGGCACCGCCCGGAGGGCACTGGGTGATGGCCGCCTCCCCCTGGGCGATGGCCTGCGCATAGCTGGCGCAGTCGGGATACCCGCAGCGCGTGCACTGCGTCTGGGGCAGGGCGGCATCAATCCGCGCTGCCAAGTCGGTGAGGGCAGCGTGGGATGGGGTCGTGCTGGCAGAGGCGGGGTGGCTCAAGCCTTGCGCGCCTTGCTCTTGCTGCCGCTGCGGGTGGACGGCGCTGCAGTGGCGCTGGTCTGGGCCGTGGCCAGATCAGCGGTGGGCGCCTGCGCTGCACCTGTGGGCGCCGCGGCGGGCTGCACCCAGCGGGTGGCCACAGCGGTGGCCGCCACGGGCTTGGCCGCAGCGCGGACTGGAGCAGGCTTGGCTGCTGCCGTAGGCGCCTTGGTCGCCTTGATCACCTTGGTGGCGGCGGGTTTGGCTGCCGGTGCGGGCTTGCTGGCAACCTTGGCAGGGGCCGGTGCAGGGCTGGCGAGCCTGGGGGCCGGTGTGGACGTTGCGGCCACAGTGGCGGGCTTGGCAGGCAACTCGTGTTCCAGGATGAATGCGCGCACCTTGGGGTACACGATGTCGCGCCAGCGGCGGCCACTGAAGATACCGTAGTGGCCTGCGCCCTTGGCTTCCAGGTGGCGTTGCTCCTTGCGCACGATGCCGCTGCACAGGTCGTGGGCCGCTTCGGTCTGGCCCGAGCCAGAGATGTCGTCCAGCTCGCCTTCCACCGTGAAGAGGGCTGTGGTCTTGATGTCTTGCGGACGCACGCGCTCCAGCTTGCCGGCGGGTGAGCGCACATCCCAGGTGCCGTTCACCAGCTTGTAATCCTGGAACACGGTCTGGATGGTTTCGAGGTAGTAGTCCGCATCCATGTCCAGCACGGCGTTGTACTCGTCGTAGAACTTGCGGTGCGCCTCGGCACTTGCGTCGTCGCCCTTGATCAGGTCCTTGAAATAATCGTAGTGGCTGGTCGCATGGCGGTCCGGGTTCATGGCCACAAAACCGGTGTACTGCAAAAACCCCGGGTACACGCGGCGGCCCGCGCCGGGGAATTTCTCCGGCACGCGGTAGATCACGTTGTTCTCAAACCACTCGTAGCTGCGGTTGGTCGCCAGATTGTTCACTGCCGTGGGCGACTTGCGAGCGTCGATCGGGCCACCCATCATGGTCATCGTCAGGGGCGTTTTCTCGCCGCGGCTGGCCATCAGCGACACGGCTGCCAATACGGGCACCGTCGGTTGGCACACACTGATCACGTGGCAGTTGCCGTAGATGCCTTGCAGATGGCGGATGAAGTCCTGCACGTAGTTGACGTAGTCGTCGAGGTGGAATTCCCCCTCCGACAGCGGCACCAGGCGGGCGTTCTTCCAGTCGGTGATGTAGACCTTGTGGTCCTTGAGCATGGTGCGTACGGTGTCGCGCAGAAGCGTGGCGTAATGACCCGAGAGCGGTGCCACGATCAGCACCACGGGCTGGCCCTTGAGCTTGGTCAGCGTGGCAGGGTCGTCCGAAAAGCGCTTGAAGCGGCGCAGCTCGCAAAACGGCTTGTCGACCTCAATGCGTTCATGGATAGCGACACCGATACCGTCCACGTCGACCGTGTGGATGTCGAAGGCGGGCTTTTCGTAGTCCTTGCCCAGGCGGTAGAGCAGGTCGTAACCGGCAGCCATGCGCTGTGCCGCCGAGGTCTGGCTCAGCGGCGAGACGGGGTTGCTGAACAACTTGGAAGCCGCCTGCGCAAAATCTGTGAAGGGCTCCATCAAGGAGCGCTGGGTTTCGTAGAGGTGGTACAGCATGGGGCGAAACTCCGTTTTGTTGCAGTGCAATATAGCAGCACTTGGTAACAAGCGCATGGAGTAAAACCACCAATGTCCAGTCGCCTATGCGACAAATTGACGCGGCCCCAGGGGTGGAGCGCCGGTTCGTCGATGAAGGCTGCGAAGCTATTAAAAATGATAGCGACTCAGGCAATTAGCACTAGCGCTTGCGCCGATTTTCGCCTCAACCCTGCACTTTGGGCTCTGCGTTGTCGCTCAGCCAGGCCTCGAACGACTCGCGGGCCGAGTTGCGCAATGCGGGGCGGAACGCCGTCTTGTTACTCAGATACAGGCAATGCCGGATCACGGTGTACGGGTTGAAGCTGCCTTGCGGGTTTTGCTCTTCAAAGTGCTGCTTGTAGCGCTTGACCACTCCGATCGTCTCGCGCATCAAACTGTTAAAGCGCGCACGTGTCATGCCGGCTGACCAGGCCTGGATGTCGTCCACAAACCCATCGACCTTGGACGGCTCGAATTCGAAGTCCTTGAAAAAATGCGTGGCGATCTTCAAGAACGTGAACGCGTTCAGTTCGCTACTGGTGGCGGCTGCGCGGGTGGGAGCCTGCAAATCGGCGGCGACATCGGTTGCGGGTTCGGCGGTTTCATCGGGGGCCTGCAGCAGCTCGGCCGCCGTGGCATCGCGGATCTGGCGGAACTCGCGGTCGGCCAGCTCGAACAGGGCGGACAGCACGTTGATGCGCCGCTTGAGCTGGCCCGGGATGGATTTTTTGTACTTAATCTTGTGGTCCAGCACGCTCCACGAGTCCTGGATGATGGTGCGCACCTGCAGCTCGAAGGGCCACTCGGCATAGGCCGCGTGCTCCGGCAGGTCGCGTTCGGCCACGCTCAGCCGCAGGTCCAGGTGCAGCCCTTTGTAGCCGAAGGACGCCTCGGTGCTTTCCACCGCCGAGACCTTGTCGGTCACGTCGATCACAGCGAAATGGGCGCGCACGATCTGGGCAATCTTCTCCAGCTCGTCTTCATACAGGCACACCACCCGCACGCCAATCAGGTCGGTGATGTAAGTCTCTATGTCGTAGGGGGTGTTGCTCTCTTCCAGCGCCGGACGGTATTTGCGCACGAACTTGCGCACGCATTCGTCCACATCCTTCACGCGGCCCTCCACCTTGGTGATGTCCACGCCGCCCGCCTGGGTTACCACCGCCGCCACCCGCGCGGTCAGCGCTGCACAGGCGTCTTCCAGCGCAACCGCCTGCGCGGTGTACCAGCTGCGAAATTGGGATTCCTCCAGGTCGAAATCGAGCGATGCCATGCCAGGCCTTTGTGGTGGGTATTGCCAGGGTTGATACGGGAAGTGGGTGCGGGCGCATAGCCCTTGGCCCAGCGGGTGCGAGCATAAACGGCATGCAGGGACCCGGCCTGTGCAGTTTGCGCGCAAATGCCCCTTTTCGGCGCAGGACAGATGCTCATAATGGGGCAGCACCGCCGGTGCACGATGCCGGTGCATCGAAGTCACACCATCCACCATGACACCTCACCCAGCCCCCGACAACGATGACCTCGCCGCGCCAGGGCAGGCGGCATGGGGGTCTGAAGGGGTTGCGGGCACCAGCAACCACCGCTGGTTGCCCGTGGTGCTGCCCCCACTGATCGCGCTGCTGACCCTGGGGCTGACCTTCCTGTACTGGCAGAGCGAAGAAAAGAACACAAGGACCAAGCGCGAGCAGAACTTTGAGGTGGCGGCCGACCAGATTGCCTACAACCTCAAGGACCGCATGGCGACCTACGAGGTGGTGTTGCGCGGCGTCAAGGGCTACTTTGAGGGCTCGGAGCGCATCGATCGCGAGGAGTTTCAGGCCTATGTGAGCGCGCTGCAGCTGCAGGCAACCCGTCCTGGGCTGCAGGGGGTGTCGCTGATTCTGCAGTTTCCTGGCAAGGCGCTCGCTGCCCATCTGGAGGACATGCGCCAGCGCGGTTTTGACCAATATGCAGTGCGACCGCCCGGCGAGCGCGAGTGGCTGGCACCCATCACCCACATCGAGCCGCTGGAGGGCCCCAACCTCAAGGCGCTGGGACTGGATGTGTTGACCATTCCCCCCGCCAAGGAGGCGCTGGACCGGGCCCGTGACACCGGAGCGCTGGCGTTGTCCGGGCGACTGACCCTGATGCAAAACGCTGCCCCTGGGCTGGTCATGTACATGCCCCTGTACCGCGCCGACGCTGACAACAGCAAGGTGGAAGGGCGTCGGCAGGGACTGGCGGGCTGGGTGTCCGCTCCGTTTCGCATGGAGGACGTGATCCATGGCATGTCCCGGGAGTTTGACGCGGACATCGGCCTGCAGATCACCGACAGCACCCCGGACGCGGGTGCGGCATCCCCCGGCACCGGACCAGGAGATGCCGGTGCCGGAGCGGGCGCGCTGCTGTTCAGCAACCTGAAGACACCGGCCCAAGGCGCTGGCGCCCCGGCGTTGCAAGCGCGGCGCGAGCTGGAGCTGGGCGGGCGCCGCTGGACCTTGCACATGGCCCCACTACCGGGCTTTGCGCAGCGCTTTCAGGACGATGGACACCACCCGGTGGCGCTTTTGGGCACGGTGCTGAGCCTGATCCTTGCGTGGTTCACCTGGCTGCTGGCCACGGGGCGCGAGCGTGCGGTGGCACTGGCGCGCGACATGACGGCCGAACTGCGCGCCACCCGGGATGACCTGGAGAGCACGCTCAGCGCCATTCCTGATCTGTTGTTCGAACTGGGGCTGGACGGCTGCATCCACCACTACCGGTCGGCACGATCGGGAGAGCTGGCTGTGCCGCCAGAGATGTTTCTGGGCCGCCTGCTGCGCGATGTGGTCCCCCCCGAAGCCGCCGCCGGCTGCCATGCGGCGCTGCAAGCGGCCCACCAGACCGGGTACTCGTCAGGCCACCAGTTCCGGCTGGAGCTGGGCGGGGTGACCCACTGGTTTGAGTTGTCGATTGCGCGCAAGGAGAGCGCCGCCCCGGGCGACGAACCTCGGTTCATCGCGCTGTCGCGCGACATCACCGAACGCAAGCAGGCCGAGGCGCGGTCACACCAGCTGGCGTACTTTGACGCGCTCACCGGCCTGCCCAACCGGCGCATGCTGCTGGACCGCATGGAACACGCACTGGCCAATGCCCGGAAGGCCGCCCAGGTGGGGGCGGTGCTCTACATCGACCTGGACAACTTCAAGCAGATCAACGATGCACGGGGCCACACGGTGGGCGACATGCTGCTCATGCAGGTGGCCCAGCGGCTCACGCAGCTGCAACGCCCGGGCGACACCGTGGCGCGCCTGGGTGGGGACGAGTTTGTGGTGCTGGTGCACAACGTGGCGTCGGACATGGAGTCCGCCGGGCGCGCTGCGCTGCTGGTGGCCGAGGAGATGCGCGCCGCACTGGAAGCGCCTTACACCATCGACACCCACCTCTACAGCACCACCGGCAGCATCGGCATCACGCTCTTCCCCAAGCGGGGCGAGGGTGTGGAAGACCTTCTGCGGGAGGCCGACACGGCCATGTACCGCGCCAAGGACCTGGGTCGCAACCGCATCCGCTTTTACGAAGCCGCGATGCAGGCCGACGTGCAGGAGCGCCTGGCGCTGGAGCAGGACCTGAAAAAAGCGCAAACCCTGGGCCAGTTGGCCGCCTTTGTGCAAAACCAGGTGGACGCCGCGGGCAACGTCGTGGGCGGCGAGCTGCTGATGCGCTGGGACCACCCCGTGCGCGGCAATGTCCCGCCCAGCCGCTTCATCCCCATCGCCGAGGCCTCGGGCCTCATCCTGCGCATGGGCGACTGGATGATCCAGCAGGCCTGTGAGACCCTGGCACGCTTGCAGGTGGCAGGGCACGCGCTGTCGCTGTCCGTCAACGTGAGCGAGCGGCAGTTCCGCCAGGACGACTTTGTGGAGCGCGTGCGCCACATCCTGGCCCACACCGGCGCCAACCCGGCCCACCTGATCTTGGAGGTGACCGAAAGCCTGCTCATCGAAGACCTGGACGACACCATCGCCCGCATGACCGAGATCGTCCAGCTGGGCGTGCGTTTCTCCATCGACGACTTTGGCACCGGCTATTCGAGCCTGGCCTACCTCAAGCGGCTCCCGCTCTACGAGCTCAAGATCGACAAGAGCTTTGTGGACGACACGCCCGACGACCCCAATGACACGGCCATCGTGCAGTCCATCATCTCGGTGGCCCGCCATCTCAACCTGCGCGTGGTGGCCGAGGGGGTGGAGACCCGCGCCCAGGCCGACTTTCTGGTCGAAAGCCAGTGCGAGTGCCTGCAGGGCTACCTCTTCGGGCGGCCCGAGCCGCTGGCGGCCTGGGTGGGGCGGCTGACTAAGTAGTCACGGAGTCCAGTGTTGCGGGCTCAGCGCTGGGCTCCGACGCTCCACTGGCATAGGCCTGCATTGCCAGCGCATGCACTTCCCGCGCGGGGCGGTCCTTGAGCAGATGGTTGCTCCACACCTGGCGCCAGATGCGGGCGCCGGGCAGGCTGTGGCGCAGGCCCAGCATGTGGCGGGCGATGTGGGGCCAGGGGGTGCCGTGCTGTGCGGCCTCACGCTCCATGTATTCCACCATCGCCAGCTCCACTTCCTCTCGGGTCAGGGGGCAGGGGGCGCCGCCGTAGTAGAGCTGGTCCCAGCGCGCCAGCCACCAGGGGTTGTGGTACGCCTCGCGGCCGATCATCACGCCGTCCAGGTGTTGCAGCTGTTCCTGCACCACCGCGTCGGCGGTGATACCGCCGTTGATGGCGATGGTGAACTGCGGAAACTCGGCCTTGAGGCGGTGGACCACCTCGTAGCGCAGCGGCGGGATGTCGCGGTTTTCCTTGGGGGAGAGGCCCTGCAGCCACGCGTTGCGCGCATGCACGATGAACACGGTGCACCCGGCCTCGGCCACAGTGCCGACGAAGTCGCGCACAAAGCCGTAGTCCTCCACCTTGTCGATGCCGATGCGGTGCTTGACGGTGACGGGCACGCTGACCACGTCCTTCATGGCCTTGACGCCGTCGGCCACCAGCTGGGGGGCCTTCATCAGGCTGGCGCCAAAGGCACCGCGCTGTACGCGGTCGCTGGGGCAACCGCAATTGAGGTTGATTTCGTCGTAGCCCCATTCCTCACCCAGTCTGGCGGCCTGGGCGAGCTTGTCGGGCTCGTTGCCGCCCAGCTGCAGGGCTACGGGGTGCTCTTCGGCGTTGAAGCGCAGGTGGCGCTCGGTGCCGCCATACAGGATGCCGCCCGCGTTCACCATCTCGGTGTACAGCAGCGTCTGGCGCGTAAGCAGCCGGTGAAAGTAACGGCAGTGGCGGTCAGTCCAGTCCATCATGGGGGCGACGGACATGCGCCAGGGGCTCAGGGTGGTTTCCACGGGCAAACAGCGAAGGCGGGGAGGGGAATGTTCTGCAGCAGAACGCCCCTCTGGTCGGGGGCGCTGCGGGGCTGCAGGTGCGAAACCTGCATTATCCCACTGGCTGCGTGATGGGCGCCAGCGGAGGGTTTTGGGTCAGAACGGGCGCAGGTGCTAGTGCCGATTGTTCCGGGTGCTATCAATAGAGGAGTGCTGGAGGTGGCGGTTGTCGGCCCGCAGGGTGCCTGTGCCCAGTCGCCAGCGCATTCTCACTCGTTCTATCCCAGGTCCTGCAACCCGTATTTCCGCACGATCGCGGCCCGCTGGCGCGGGTCGATGTTGATGTGGGCGGCGTTGCGCCCCACCTGGGCCAGCAGGCGCGGGTCCATCACGCGGCGCCACAGGGGCGGCACATAGGCCAGCGTGAACATGCCGAAGTAGCCGAGGGGCAGCTGCGGCACATCGTCAAAGTGCCGCAGAGACTGGTAGCGGCGCAGCGGGTGCGCGTGGTGGTCGGAGTGCCGCTGCAGATGGAACAGGGCCCAGTTGGAGAACACGTGGTTGCTGTTCCACGAATGCTGGGGGCGGCAGGGTTCGTAGCGGCCGCTGGCGTCCTTTTGCCGCAGCAGCCCGTAGTGCTCGACATAGTTGGCCGAGGTGAGCTGAAAGTTGGCCCAGAACGATGCCAGCAGCAAAAACGGCAGGATGACCACGCCCAGCCACAGCGCCAGCCCTGTCCACAGCAGCACCGTGATGAGCGCTGGCTGCAGGATCTCGTTGTGCCACGACAGCAGCGGCAGGTGCTGGCGGGCCAGGCGGTCTTTTTCCAGCGCCCAGGCGCGGCGTGCGGCGCCGGGCATCTCGCGCAGCACAAAGCGGTAGATGGACTCGCCCATGCGCGACGAGGCTGGGTCGGCCGGGGTGGCCACATCGCGGTGGTGGCCCCGGTTGTGTTCGATGAAGAAGTGCCCATACGCCGTGGGCGCCAGCACCAGCTTGGCCAGCCAGCGCTCCAGCGGCGTGTTCTTGTGGCCCAGCTCGTGCCCCAGATTGATGCAGAACCCGCCCACCGTGCCCGTGGTCAGCACCATCGCCAGCACGCCATGCCAGGGCAGGGGCTGCGTGGCCACCCACCAGGCGCTGAAGATGAAGGCCGCCCATAGCACCGGCACCAGCAGGAAGGTGATGCGGCGGTAGTAGCGGTCGTTTTCCAGTGCAGGCACGGCGGATTCGGGCGGGTTGCTCTGGTCCACGCCCAGCATCCCGTCGAGCAACGGGGCGACGAGGTAGAAAAACGCCACCGGCGCCCACAGCACCAGCGGTTCGCCGGTCCATGCCATCAGTGCCGGGCCTACGCCCACGGTGCAGGGCACCACCAGGGACAGCAGCCATGCGTACCGCTTGCGGTCGCGGTAGGGCGGGGTGGTGGGCAATAGGGTTGGCAGCATGGGGCGGCAGCGACAACGCGGACCTGCTGGTGGTGCATTCTGGACCGGTGGAGATCCAACGCCAGTTTTATTTGGCGTGGCGCCTTTACTCCGGCACTTGGAGCAAAAATGGCTGGTAGCGCTAGTGTTGATTGTCCTGATTGCTATGAAATTGGGAGTAATCTGCAGGGGCGCATGCAAGCGGCGGCGGCTCCACTTTGCCTTGCGTCAAGGCGGGACATTGGCACCATCAGCGATACTCGCGGCGCTCTCGATGCCTGTGGAGCCAAGCACCCACTGCCTGTGTCAGCGCCCCGGGCTCCGTTCTGTCACCCGTTTTCCCATGCACCACACCATTTTTGACACGCCGGTTGTCAACACGCTCCTGCGCGCTTTTTCCCGCTTCACCCTGCGCATCACCGGCTGGAAGGTCGAGGGCGCCTTGCCAGCCCATGCCGCCAAAAGCGTGCTGATCGCCGCACCCCACACCAGCAACTGGGACTTGCCGTACACGCTGATGCTGGCGTTCTCGCTGCGCCTGCGCGTGTACTGGATGGGCAAGCACAGCCTGTTCAAGGCGCCGTTTGGCGGGGTGATGCGCTGGCTGGGGGGCATCCCGGTGGACCGCAGCCAGGCCAACAACCTGGTCGCCAACTCGGCCCAGGCCATGCGCGATGCCGACGGACCCATGCAGCTCATCGTGCCGCCCGAGGGCACGCGGGGCAAGACGCGGCACTGGAAGACGGGCTTTTACTTCATCGCCCAGCAGGCGGGCGTGCCCATCGTGCTCGCGTTTGTGGACTATGGCCGCAAGGTCGGCGGCCTGGGCCCGGTGTTTGAGCCCACGGGCGATGTGGATCGTGACATGGCGCGCATCAAGGCGTTTTATGCGCCGATCCGGGGCAAGAATCCGACGCAGTTCGAGGCCTGATTCACTGGTTGTAAAAATAGCCACTATCGCTTGATAAATAAGCGCTGGTAGCTTCAGTATCCATAGCATTCAGCGTTTGATTTTGAGCGCGCTGGTGGCTTTTGGCGCAGCGTACGCCAGGGCTGCCGAGCAAGGGCCCCCCCGCCGCGCTGGCAGCGTCCCCCGTCCCGAATCGCGCAGCGAGCCGAGAAAAGGGGGAAGCGGCGTAAGCCGCTCAGGGGGATGTCACCCTACCTGTCGTCGGTCGATCTTGCGGCTGAGCACGATGCTGGTCTGCGTCTGGTGCACGCCCTCCAACTGGCCGACCTTGTCTAGCAGGGTGTCGAGCTGCTCGTGGCTGGCGCAGCGTAAGAACACCAGGTAGTCAAACGGTCCGCTCACGGCCGACACCTCTTCAACCTCGGGCATGGCCTCCAGCGCGCGCAGCACGGCGGGTGCTGCCTTGGGCAGCAGGCTGATGCTGCACCAGGCCCGCACGGTGGTGGCGTCAAGCCGTGTACCCAGCCGCACCCCGTAGCCAGCCACCACACCCGAACGTTCCAGCCGCGCGATCCGCGCCACCACGGTGGTGCGGGCCAGGCCAAGCTTGCGCGCCAGCGTGGCCGTGCCTTCGCGCGCATTGGCCTGCAGCAGGCTGAGCAGTTGCCGGTCGGTG
Organism: Acidovorax sp. 59; assembly: GCF_002754175.1. Classification (NCBI taxonomy): domain Bacteria; kingdom Pseudomonadati; phylum Pseudomonadota; class Betaproteobacteria; order Burkholderiales; family Comamonadaceae; genus Acidovorax; species Acidovorax sp. 59. Next base: position 1,988,296 of record NZ_PEET01000001.1, read on the forward strand.
TCATCCAGGGCCTGGGTCATGCGCATTTCCTCAATAAGTCATAACGCCCATCATATTCGCCGTTATGGCAAATCAAAGAGCAGCTTTCGACGTTTTGAGCACTACACATTGACAGCGCTGTTGCCTAGCATCAAGGCATCCACAACACCTCTCCTCCATGTGCGGAGAGCACTACCGGGAGCACTGCCATGACCACCTTCGACATTTCCTCGCACTCCACCTCACGCCGCCCCATCACCATCCTGGGGGCGGGCCACATCGGCTTTGCCATGGCGCTCTTGCTGCAGCGGTCGGGCGACTACGACATCCTGGTGGTGGACCGCGACCCGGTGCGGCTGGCCGAGGTGGCAACTCTGGGTATTTCCACCCGATTGGCCACAGACGACGCGAGCCTGCAGGCCGCCATTGACGGCCGTTTTGCCGTGCTGAACGCATTGCCGTTCCATCGCGCCGTGCCCGTGGCCACGTCGTGTGCACGCGCAGGTGTGCATTACTTTGACCTGACCGAGGACGTGGCCAGCACCCAGGCCATCCGCGCCCTGGCCGCCAAGGCCCGCCGCGTGCTCATGCCGCAATGTGGCCTCGCCCCGGGCTTCATCGGCATCGTGGGCAATGACCTGGCCCGGCGTTTTGACGCGCTGCACACGCTGCGCATGCGCGTGGGGGCGCTGCCCCGCTACCCACAGGGTGCCCTGCGCTACAACCTGACCTGGAGTACCGAGGGGCTCATCAACGAGTACTGCAACCCCTGCGAAGCCATTGTGGACGGCGTGCGCACCACGGTGCCCGCGCTGGAGGGGCTGGAAACCTTTGCGCTGGACGGCGTGGAGTACGAGGCCTTCAACACCTCGGGCGGGCTGGGCACGCTGACAGAAACCTTGGCGGGCAAGGCGCGGCAGGTGGACTACCAGTCCATCCGCTACCCGGGCCACAACGCCATCCTCAAGCTGTTGCTCAATGACCTGCGCCTGCGGGACCGGCGCGATCTGCTCAAGGACATTCTGGAAACCGCCATCCCCACCACGGACCAGGATGTGATCGTGGTGTTTGCCACCGCATCAGGCCTCAAGGGCAGGCGGCTGGTGCAGGACTCGTACTCGGCCCGTATCGTGGGCACGCAAGTGGCTGGGCACACGCTGAGCGCCATCCAGCTCACCACGGCCGCAGGCATCTGCACGGCGCTGGACCTGGTGGCGCAAGGCAAGTTGCCGCCGCAGGGCTTTGTCGGGCAGGAGTCCGTGGCGCTTGCGGACTTTCTGGCCAACCGCTTTGGTTCCGCCTACGCCCGGGAGGGCGAGCTGGTGTTGTAAGGAGCAAGCCGGGGCTCAGCGCCCCGGCTTCTGGTACATGCCCTCAATGGCTTCGGCAAAGTGCGCCATAAGGTTGTTGCGCTTGAGCTTGAGCGTGGGCGTCATGAAGGTGTTTTCAATCGTCCAAGGCGTGAGCGTCAGGTGCACCGTGCGCGGCACGGCATAGCGGGCAAAGCTGGCGGTGTTCTTTTCGATGCGCGCCAGCACAGCACGGTGCACGCTGGGGTGGTTCAGGCTGTCAGCGGCCTGGGGGTTCAGACCCAGGTCAGCGGCCAGCCGCTGCCACTCGCCCGGGTTCAGCACGGCCACACAGGCGATGAAGGGGCGGTTTTCGCCCACCACAAAGGCCTGCTCCAGCAGCGGGTCGGCCAGCAGGGCCAGCTCCAGGTCGCCCGGCGGGATCTTTTCGCCGGTGGATGTGACGATGATTTCCTTGATGCGGCCCTTGATGTAGATGCGGCCGTTCACGATGTCGGCCTGGTCGCCGGTGCCCAGCCAGCCGTCGGTGCTCAGGATGCGTGCGGTGTCTTCGGGGCGCTTCCAGTAGCCCTTCATCACGATGGGGCCGCGCACCTGCAGCTCGTGGTTGTCGCCGATACGCACTTCCACACCGGGCAGGGCCTTGCCCACACAGGCGGGGTCGTTGTCGTCCAGTGCGTTGACCGACACCACCGGTGCGGTCTCGGTCATGCCGTAGCCCTGCACCAGCGGCAGGCCCAGGCCCAAGAAGCATTTGGCAATGGTGGGCGACAGCGGTGCGCCGCCGCTCACCGCCACGCGCACGCGGCCACCAAACTGGGCCAGCAGCGGCTTGGCGACCAGCGCCTGCAGCAGGGGCCAGGGCAGGGCGGCCATCCAGCCTGCGGCCTGGCCTTCGCTGGCTGCCGGGGCGGGCAGGCTTTGCACGGCACAGAAGCGGGCCCAGCCCTTGTTCTGCGCGGCTTCGTACAGCTGCATCTTCCAGGGCGTGGGCGAGAGTTTTTCGAGCAGCTTGGCGTGGATGCGTTCGTAGATGCGCGGCACCGACACCAGCACGGTGGGTCGCACGGTCTTCAGGTCCTCGGCCAGTTGCGCCACCGAGCGTGCATAGGCCACGCAGCTGCCCGCCGCAATCGGCAGGTAGTAGCCGCCTGTGCGCTCGAAGGTGTGCGACAGCGGAAGGAATGACAGGAACACGTCGTCCACTGTGGGTGCAATGCGGTCGAGCACCGCCTTCACATCGCTGACCACGTTGCGGTGGGTCAGCATCACGCCCTTGGGTTTGCCGGTGGTGCCGGAGGTGTAGACGATGGCCGCCAGGTCGTCTGCACCGGGTGGTGTGGGCGCTGGGGCTGCACCGGCCCCCGCCAGCCACTGCGTTAGCGAGCCCACGGCGGGGCCATCGACCGAAGCGGCGGTGGGCGCGAAGGTTGAAGTGTCGTCGTCGGTGATCACCACCGCCCGCAGGGCCGGGAACGGCGTGCCCACGGCGCGGATCTTTTCCCACTGCTCGGCCTGGCCCACGATGAGCATCGAGGCTTCGCAGTCGGCCAGAATGTAGGCAATGCTGCCGGGGTTGTCGATGGCGTGCAGGGGCACGGGCGCGCAGCCCGTGGCCAGCGTGGCCTGGTCGGCGCACATGGCGTGCAGGCCATTGGGCAGCAGGATGGCCACGCGGGCGGCAGGGGGCAGTTGCAGCGCAACCAGGGCTTGCGTCCAGGTTGCGATGCGCCCTGCGGCTTGCTCCCAGGTCAGGCTCATCCAGGATTGGGTGGTGGGGTCGAAGGCGCGGTACGCCTCGGCATTTGGGGTGCGGGCAGCGCGGTAGGCGAGGAGCTGGGGCAGCGTTTGCACGCTGGCGATATCGGAGGGGATGGGAGACATGGAACCTGCGGTGAAGGCTGTGCGCGCCAAAGGCGCAAAGCCTCAGTGAAAACCCGCAGAATCATACCGATCGAACCTGCTGGAAACCCACGCGCCGAGACCTCTTATGTTGCAAATGGTGCGTTCCGATTTTCGGAATGCTCCGCGCCTGTGCTTTGGCGCAGCCCTCTGCCAGAGCCCGTACATTGGCGCGCTGCGGGGCGGGTCGCTGTGCTTTCTCCGCAGTGCGTTGGGTGACGCCAAGGGGTTCGGGCGCACCCCGGAGCCGGGCTGCCGAAGAGCATTCGCACGATGCGCGGGCTGATTGCAAGCCGGGTCGGCCACAATGTCCCACCTTCCGCCGATATGAAAAGGGGAGGCCACCTCGTCGTTCACCACCCCGCCGCAAACCGCCATTTCGCCCCCGCCGCCATGGATCCCGTCACCATCTTCATTGTTGCCACGCTGATGATGCTGGCCAACGGGTGGGTGCTGGGCCTGATGCGCAAGAGCTTCCCTGTGGCCTTGCGCAACTGCACCGAAACCTGGCGCATCGCTACGCTGCTGCTGGCCGGCAGTGCCGTGATGTACGCGTCGCGCGACCAGATGCCTCTGGGGCTGGCGTCGCCGCTGGCCAACGGGCTGGTGCTGCTGGGGTGCACGGGTTACTGGCGTGCGCTAAGGCAGTTTTATGGCTTGCCGGATCTGCGCTGGATGTTGGCCCCGGCTGCGGTGGGCATCCTGGGAATACTCTGGTTCGCGGTGCTCCGGCCGGACACGCGCATGCGTGTGTTCATTCTTTCGACCTGCTGCGTGTTCTTGCTGCTGGCAAGCTTTGTGTTGCTGGTGTCGCAGAAATCACCCGATGGTGCGCACAGCCGCCGTGTGATGGCAAGCCTGTTTGCCTTTGTGGTGGGGTTCACAGTGTTTCGGGCGGCTTATTTTTTGGGGCGTGGCATCAGTCCGTCCTTTGACATCACGGGCGATGGGGCCTGGATCAACATGGCCAGCCCCATGATCACCGCATTGCTGCCGGTGGTGGGGACGACGGCCTTTTTGCTCATGTGCTCCGAACGCATTGGCCGCCAGTGGGAGCTGGCAGCCTCCACCGACTACCTCACGGGCCTTCCCAACCGCCGCACGCTGGTCACGGTGGGGGAGCGGCGATTTGCCGAGAGGCCGCAGCAGGCAAGCGGTCTGGCCCTGGCTGTGATCGATATCGATCACTTCAAGGCCATCAACGACTGCCATGGACATGAAGTGGGGGATGTGGCGCTGCGGCATGTGGCCGTGCACCTGCGCACAGCATGCCGAGGCAGCGATCTGGCGGCACGCCATGGTGGCGAGGAGTTTGTGGTGCTATGGGAGGGGCTGGACACTACAGCCGCCCTGATGGCCGGTGAGCGCCTGCGTGCACTGGTGGCCGGGGAGCCTCTGAATGCGGGCGGGGTGTTCATCCCCATGACCATTTCCATGGGGGTGGCCGCGGCAAACGCAGGGGACCGGAGTTTTCACGACCTGCTGCGCCGGGCCGACGAGGCGCTCTATGCCGCCAAGGCCGGTGGGCGCAACCGCGTGGAGCAGGCCAAGAACTGAGCCGACACAGCTTAAGCCCGCGACAAGCGGGCTTGTGCTGGCGGCTTCCAATCAGGTCGCCGCTTCCAGCCCCTGCGCAAAATGCGCCTGCATGGCCTTCACCGTGCCCTTGGCATCGCGCCCCACCATCGCAGCCAGGATGGCGCGGTGTTCGCCCAGCGAATCCTCGATGCGCCCCTGCTTGAACAACGAGTTGTGCCGGTTGAGCTTCATAACCTTGCGCAGATCGGCCACCATCTGGCTGCGCCAGCGGTTGTCGGCCATCTCCAGCAAGCACATGTGAAAGCGTTCGTTGACGGCGAAGAATTTTTCGCGATCAGCCACGGCGGCTTCCAGCTCGGCGTGCAGGTCCTGCAGCGTTTTCAACTGCGCCTCGGTGGCGTGTTCGGCCACCACACCGGCGGCGTCGCTCTCGAGCAGGCTGAGCAGGTGGTACACGTCGCGCAGGTCTTTTTCGCTCATCTCCGTCACATAGGCGCCACGGCGCACTTTCATCGTGACCAAGCCTTCAGCGGCCAGCACCTTCAGCGCCTCGCGCAGGGGGGTGCGGCTGATGCCGAATTCCTCGGCAATCTTGAGTTCGTCAATCCAGCTGCCCGGCTCCAGTTCGCGCCGGAAGATGCGCTGGCGCAATTGCTCGGCCACTTCTTCGTAGAGCGCACGGGGAGTGAGGGTGAGGGCAGACATGGAGTGGATTGTAAGCTGGGCGGAATATTTTGAATCAATAATTATGAATGATGTAAACTCGCCACCACACCAGTGCACCTGTGCGGTCACCGCCTGTGCGCTGTGTTGGACGCCCCAACGCCATCTTCGGAGTAGCTTTTGCCATGAGTGACAACCCCACCAACAACGCCCCAGAGTTCGCCGCGTCTTCGCTGGAAGCCTGGGCCAAGGCCGCAGCCAAGTCGGCGCCGGGGGGCGATGTCAGCGCCCTCAACTGGGTCACGCCCGATGGCATCACCGTCAAGCCGCTGTACACCGCCGAAGACACGGCCAGCCTGCCGTACGCCAACACGCTGCCGGGTTTTGAACCCTACCTGCGCGGCCCCCAGGCCACCATGTATGCCGTGCGGCCCTGGACGATCCGCCAGTACGCTGGTTTTTCGACCGCTGAAGAATCCAATGCGTTCTACCGGAAGGCCCTGGCTGCAGGCGGGCAGGGCGTGAGTGTGGCGTTCGACCTGGCCACCCACCGGGGTTACGACAGCGACCACCCCCGCGTGACGGGCGATGTGGGCAAGGCCGGGGTGGCAATCGACTCGGTCGAGGACATGAAGATCCTGTTCGACCAGATCCCGCTGGACAAGGTCAGCGTATCGATGACCATGAACGGCGCGGTGTTGCCCGTGCTGGCGGGCTATGTGGTGGCGGCAGAAGAGCAGGGCGTCTCGCAAGACAAGCTCTCCGGAACCATTCAGAACGACATTCTGAAAGAGTTCATGGTGCGCAACACCTACATCTACCCGCCCAAGCCGTCGATGAAGATCATTGGCGACATCATCGAGTACACGGCCAAGAACATGCCGAAGTTCAACTCGATCTCGATCAGCGGCTACCACATGCAGGAAGCCGGGGCCAACCAGGCACTGGAGCTGGCCTTCACACTGGCCGATGGCAAGGAGTATGTGAAGACTGCCATCGCCAAGGGCATGGACGTGGACGAGTTCGCCGGGCGCCTGTCGTTCTTCTGGGCGATTGGCATGAACTTCTATCTCGAAGTCGCCAAGATGCGCGCCGCGCGCCTGCTGTGGTGCCGCATCATGAAGGCCACGGGCGCCAAGAACCCCAAGAGCCTCATGCTGCGCACGCACTGCCAGACCTCGGGCTGGAGCCTCACCGAGCAGGACCCCTACAACAACGTGGTGCGCACCACCATCGAGGCCATGGCGGCCGTGTTTGGCGGCACGCAGAGCCTGCACACCAACAGCTTTGACGAAGCCATTGCGCTGCCCACCGAGTTCAGCGCCCGCATTGCGCGCAACACGCAGCTCATCATCCAGGAAGAGACCCACATCACCAACGTGATCGACCCCTGGGCTGGCAGCTACATGATGGAAAAGCTGACCCAGGACATGGCCGACGCGGCCTGGAAGATCATCGAAGAGGTCGAGGCGATGGGTGGCATGACCCAGGCCGTGGACAGCGGCTGGGCCAAGCTCAAGATCGAAGCTGCTGCCGCCGAGAAGCAGGCGCGCATCGACAGTGGCAAGGACGTGATCGTGGGCGTCAACAAGTACAAGCTGGCGAAGGAAGACCCGGTCGACATCCTGCAGATCGACAACATGAAGGTGCGCGACGGCCAGATCGCTCGCCTGCAAAAAATCCGTGCAACGCGCGATGCCGCCAAGGTGCAGGCAGCGCTGGATGCGTTGACCGCCGCTGCAGAGAGTGGCGAGGGCAACCTGCTCGATTTGTCCATCCAGGCTGTGCGTCTGCGTGCCACCGTGGGCGAGATCAGCGATGCGCTGGAGAACGTTTTTGGGCGCCACCGCGCCGATACACAAAAGGTGACCGGTGTGTACGCAGCTGCCTATGACTCGGCCGAAGGCTGGGACAAACTCAAGACCGAAATCAACGCCTTTGCCGAAGAACAAGGCCGCCGCCCCCGCGTGATGATCGCCAAACTGGGTCAGGACGGCCACGACCGGGGCGCCAAGGTGGTGGCCACCGCGTTTGCTGACCTGGGCTTTGACGTGGACATGGGCCCGCTATTCCAGACCCCCGAGGAATGCGCTCGCCAGGCCATCGAAAACGACGTGCACGCCGTGGGCGTGAGCACGCTGGCTGCAGGCCACAAGACGCTGGTGCCCGCCATCATTCAGTCGCTCAAGGACCAGGGTGCGGACGACATCATCGTGTTCGTGGGCGGGGTGATCCCGGCGCAGGACTACGACTTCTTGTACGAGTCGGGCGTCAAGGGCGTGTACGGCCCCGGCACGCCGATTCCAGCCAGCGCCAAGGATGTGCTGGAGCAGATTCGCAAGGCGGTGGCGTGACACCTGCGGCGCTTCTTGACGGAGTGGTGCAGGGCACGGCGGCGGTGCAACGCCGCGCCATGTCCAAAGCCATCACGCTGCTCGAATCAACGCGGGTGGACCACCGCGCCCAGGCCGACGAGCTGCTGACCCAGCTGCTCCCGCACACCGGCAAGGCCTTCCGCCTGGGCATCAGCGGCGTGCCCGGCGTGGGCAAGTCCACCTTCATCGAAGCCCTGGGCCTTTACCTGATCGGTCAGGGTCACCGCGTGGCCGTGCTCACCATCGACCCCTCCAGCACCGTCTCGGGCGGCTCCATCCTGGGCGACAAGACGCGCATGGAACACCTGTCGGTGCACGAAAAGGCCTACATCCGCCCCAGCCCGTCGAGCGGCACGCTGGGCGGAGTCGCAGAGAAGACCCGCGAGGCCATGCTGGTCTGCGAGGCCGCAGGCTACGACGTGGTGATCGTCGAAACCGTGGGCGTGGGCCAGAGCGAGATCGCGGTGGCGGGCATGACAGACATGTTTGTGCTGATGCAGCTGCCCAACGCGGGCGACGACCTGCAGGCCATCAAGAAGGGCGTGATGGAGATTGCCGACCTGGTGGTCATCAACAAGGCCGACATCGACAAGAACGCCGCCACGCGCGCCGAGGCGCAGATCACCTCCAGCCTGCGCCTGCTCAGCCAACACGGCAACCCCGAGAACGCTCACCACGACGAAACGCTGTGGCACCCGAAAGTAGTGCAAATCAGCGCGCTGCTGGGCCAGGGCGTAGACAGCTTCTGGGCCGCCGTCACGCAGTTCCGCCAGCTGCAATCCGCCAACGGCCGCCTGGCCACGCGGCGCGAGAAGCAGGCGCTGTCCTGGATGTGGGAGCGCATCGACGCGGGCCTCAAGCTCGCGTTTCGCCAGCACCCGCAGGTGCGCGAGCTGCTGCCCCAGATGCAGGCCGATGTGGCCGCGGGGCGCATTGCAGCATCCACTGCAGCACGAAATCTGCTGCTAGCGCAATCCCATCAAGCGCAAGCAGCTATCAAATAAATAGTAGACACCAACCCATTCACCAAAGGACGACCATGCAAGACATCCTGGATCAACTGGAGAAAAAGCGTGCGCTGGCACGCCTGGGCGGCGGGCAAAAGCGCATTGATGCGCAGCACGCCAAGGGCAAGCTCACGGCGCGCGAGCGCATCGAGCTGCTGCTGGACGACGGCACGTTCGAGGAATGGGACATGTTCGTCGAGCACCGCTGCACCGACTTTGGCATGGAGGACAACAAGATCCCCGGCGACGGTGTGGTGACGGGCTACGGCATGATCAACGGCCGCCTGGTGTTTGTTTTCAGCCAGGACTTCACCGTGTTCGGCGGCGCACTCAGCGAGACGCACGCCGAGAAGATCTGCAAGGTGATGGACCAGGCCATGAAGGTCGGCGCGCCTGTCATCGGCCTCAATGACTCGGGCGGTGCCCGCATCCAGGAAGGTGTGGCGTCCCTCGGCGGCTATGCCGACGTGTTCCAGAAGAACGTGCTGGCCAGCGGCGTGATTCCGCAGATCAGCATGATCATGGGCCCCAGCGCCGGTGGCGCCGTGTACTCGCCCGCCATGACGGACTTCATCTTCATGGTCAAGGATTCGAGCTACATGTTCGTCACCGGCCCCGAAGTGGTGAAGACCGTGACGCACGAAGAAGTGACGGCCGAAGAGCTGGGCGGCGCCGTGACGCACACCACCAAGAGCGGTGTGGCCGACATGGCGTTTGAGAACGACGTGGAGGCGCTGATGATGCTGCGCCGCCTGTACAACTACCTGCCGCTCAACAACCGCGAAAAAGCCCCGGTGCGCCCCAGCAACGACCCGGCTGACCGCATGGACCTGAGCCTGGACACCCTGGTGCCCGAGAACCCCAACAAGCCCTACGACATGAAGGAGCTGATCCTCAAGACGGTGGACGATGGGGACTTCTTCGAGCTGCAGCCCGAGTACGCCAAGAACATCCTCATCGGCTTTGCCCGCATGGAAGGCCAGACCGTGGGCATCGTGGCCAACCAGCCGCTGGTGCTGGCGGGCTGCCTGGACATCAAGTCGAGCATCAAGGCCGCGCGTTTTGTGCGCTTTTGCGATGCGTTCAACATCCCCGTGGTCACGTTTGTGGACGTTCCCGGCTTCATGCCCGGCACCAGCCAGGAGTACGGCGGCATCATCAAGCACGGCGCCAAGCTGCTGTACGCGTATGCCGAGTGCACCGTGCCCAAGATCACCGTCATCACCCGAAAGGCCTACGGCGGTGCGTACGACGTGATGAGCTCCAAGCACCTGCGCGGCGACGTGAACCTGGCCTGGCCCAACGCTGAAATTGCGGTGATGGGCGCCAAGGGCGCGGTGGAGATCATCTTCCGCGAGGACAAGAACGACCCCGTGAAGCTGGCTGCGCGCGAGGCCGAATACAAGCAGCGTTTTGCCAACCCGTTTGTGGCCGGTGCTCGCGGCTTTATCGACGACGTGATCCTGCCGCACGAGACACGCAAGCGCATCTGCCGCTCATTGGTGATGCTGCGCGACAAAAAGCTCGAAAACCCGTGGCGCAAGCACGGCAACATCCCACTGTGAGCGGACAAGGAGCATAAGAACATGTTTACGAAAATCCTGATCGCCAACCGTGGCGAAATCGCCTGCCGCGTCATCGCTACTGCCCACAAGATGGGCATCAAGACCGTCGCCGTCTACTCCGACGCCGACAAGGAAGCCCGCCACGTCAAGCTGGCCGACGAGGCCGTGCACATTGGCGCCGCGCCCAGCCGCGATTCCTACCTGCTGGCCGACAAGATCATTGCGGCCTGCAAGCAGACCGGCGCGCAAGCGGTGCACCCCGGCTACGGTTTCCTCTCTGAAAACGAAGCCTTCGCCAAGCGCTGCGAGGACGAGGGCATTGCGTTCATCGGCCCCAAGGCGCATTCCATTGCGGCCATGGGCGACAAGATCGCGTCCAAGAAGCTGGCCAACGAGGCCAAGGTCAACACGATTCCTGGCTACAACGACGCCATCTCGGGTCCCGAGCAGGCGGTGGAGATCGCCAAGGGCATTGGCTACCCCGTGATGATCAAGGCCTCGGCCGGTGGCGGCGGCAAGGGCCTGCGCGTGGCGTTCAACGACAAGGAAGCGTTTGAGGGCTTTGCCAGTTGCCAGAACGAAGCCCGCAACAGCTTTGGCGACGACCGCATCTTCATCGAGAAGTTTGTGCAGGAGCCGCGCCACATCGAGATCCAGGTGCTGGGCGACAGCCATGGCAACGTGATCTACCTGAACGAGCGCGAGTGCTCCATCCAGCGCCGCCACCAGAAGGTGATTGAAGAGGCGCCATCGCCTTTCATCAGCGACGCCACCCGCAAGGCCATGGGCGAGCAGGCGGTGCAACTGGCCAAGGCCGTCAAGTACCAAAGCGCGGGCACGGTGGAGTTCGTGGTCGGCAAGGACCAGGACTTCTACTTCCTGGAGATGAACACCCGCCTGCAGGTGGAGCACCCGGTGACGGAGTGCATCACCGGCCTGGACTTGGTGGAGCTGATGATCCGCGTGGCGGCGGGTGAGAAGCTGCCCCTCACGCAAGCCGATGTGAAGCGCGACGGCTGGGCCATTGAGTGCCGCATCAACGCCGAAGACCCGTTCCGCAACTTCCTGCCGTCCACCGGCCGCCTGGTGCGCTTTCAGCCGCCGGAGGAGTCGATGTTCCAGTCCGATACGACCAAAAAATTGGGCGTGCGGGTGGACACGGGCGTGTACGAGGGTGGCGAGATCCCCATGTACTACGACTCGATGATCGCTAAGCTCATCGTGCACGGCACGGACCGCAACGATGCGATTGCCAAGATGCGCGCGGCGCTGAACGGCTTTGTGATTCGCGGTATCAGCAGCAACATCCCGTTCCAGGCCGCGTTGCTGGCGCATCCCAAGTTCGTGACGGGCGACTTCAACACCGGCTTCATCGCCGAGAACTACGGCAAGGGCTTCCACGCCGAAGACGTGCCGCACAGCGACCCGCTGTTCCTGGTGGCGCTGGCCGCGTTCATGAACCGCCGCTACCGTGCACGCGCCTCCGGCATCAGCGGCCAACTGGCCGGCCACGAGGTGAAGGTGGGGGAGCAGTTTGTGGTGGTCACGCTGGGCGCCGAAGGGCAGAACCAGCACCACGAGGTGACGGTATCCGACTTTGAAGACAAATCGGGCTCCAGCGCAATCAGCGTGGGCGGTAATAGCTATCAGATCAGTAGCACCGCCACGCTGGGCCAGATCCGCGTGCAAGGCGCATGCAACGGCCAGGGCTTCACGGCCCAGGTGGAACGCGGCGTGGGCAAGAACCCGCTGGCGCTGCGCCTTGCGCACAACGGCACGCAGATCGATGCGCTGGTGCTGTCGCCGCTGGGCGCGCGGCTGCACAAGCTGATGCCCTTCAAGGCGCCGCCAGATCTGTCCAAGTTCCTGCTCTCGCCCATGCCTGGCCTGCTGGTCGATGTGGCGGTGCAGCCGGGCCAGAAGGTGCAGGCTGGTGAAAAGCTGGCGGTGATCGAGGCCATGAAGATGGAGAACATCCTCTTTGCCGCGCAAGATGGCGTGGTGGGCAAGATCACGGCGGGCAAGGGTGAGTCTCTGGCGGTGGACCAGGTGATCCTGGAATTCCAGTGATCCCAAGGGTCCCACAACCCATCCAGAGGGGCCTTGCGCCCCTTTTTTAGTCTTTTTGGCCACTAGCGCCAGAAGAATATGCGCTGGCAGCTATCAAATCAGGAGTAATCATGAGCACAACCCCACGCCCCTTCAAGGTCCTGGGCATCCAGCAGGTGGCCATTGGCGGCACCGACAAGCAGCGGATGAAGACGCTGTGGGTGGACATGCTGGGCCTCGAACAGACCGGCACTTTCCAGAGCGAGCGCGAGAATGTCGATGAAGACATCCTGGCCATGGGCAAAGGCGCCTTCAGGGTGGAGGTGGACATCATGCAGCCGCTGGACATCGACAAGAAGCCCGCCGTGCACACCACGCCGCTCAACCACATCGGCCTGTGGATCGATGACTTGCCCAAGGCGGTGGAATGGCTCACGGCCAAAGGCGTGCGCTTTGCGCCCGGCGGCATCCGCAAGGGGGCGGCGGGCTACGACATCACGTTTTTGCACCCTAAGAGCAATGACGAGTTTCCAATTGCGGGCGAAGGCGTGTTGATCGAACTGGTGCAGGCGCCGGCGGACGTGATTGCCGCGCTGGGCTGAACCCCACCACCACCACAGCCCGCTGTTGTCCCCATGGTTTCGCTCCCGCGTACGTTGCTGGCCGGCGCCAAGGTGAGCGCCCTGCTGGTCCTCGCACTGGCAGGGCAGGGCGGTGGGGCTGCAGGTGGCACGGGCGCCTATCCGCTCGACTGGGGCCGGCCGGGGGAAACCCTGCAGTACCGGTCCTGCGGCTGCGCGGACCGCTGCTGGGTGGCGGAAGTGAAACACCAGCAGTCCCGCAAGATGCTGGCCTCCCTGCGATGTGACTGCGAGCGCCTGCTCGGTCGCGTCGGCAGTCGCGGCGCTGAGGTGGAGCACAGTCCGAGCTGCTCTGCCATCGACGACGCAGACAACAAGCCCCGCGCCATCCGCGAGGCGCTGGAGCAGATGCTGGGGCGCTGAACAGCGCGGCGTCCATGACCTGGGGCGTCATGGTCACCGGGCCCGGCGGGGGCTACAACGGCGGCACCTTGTCTTTGGTGTCGCCTGCCCATGCAAAAAATCGCTTCTCTGGCCTTGCTGCTCGCGGGTGCCATCCACCTGATTCCCTTGATCGGCGTGCTGGGCTCAGAGCACTTGGCCAGACTCTACGGCGTGGCCCCTTCCGATCCGAACACGCTCATCCTGCTGCGGCACCGTGCCGTGCTGTTCGGCATCGTGGGTGGGCTCTGCCTGATGGCGGCGTTCAAGCCCGGCTACCAGTGGTTGGGCTTGCTTGTTGGCGCGGTCAGCACCCTTTCTTTCCTGCTGCTTGCATGGGTCACCGGTGGCTTCAATGCGCATTTGCAGCGCGTGGTGGTGGCGGATGGCCTGGCCCTGGTGTGCCTGGTGGCGGGCGCTGGGGCCTTGAGCTGGTCTGGCCGGGGTGCAACGAGCGGCTAACTTTCATGAACGTCGGAGCCTGCGAGGTGGCACGGGCTGAAAGATAGAAGCCAAAGCCGCCGGTTGTCAGCGCGTTGCGTAGGCGGTTTTGGTGGCGGTTTCAACATGCTCTCTAAAGTGGTCAACAGTCGGCTTTTTTGCCGTTCTCGCACAGCGAGATGCCGGCCGTTGAGCGCCGGAAAATAGTGGCACCTTTTGTGACCATGTTGAGAGCAGTTGTGCCGAAATCTCCTTCAAAATCATGGTGATAGCGATGCAGGGCGGTGCTCCGGAAGACTCTGGAGTGGCGCCTTGTGTGATCACTGACGCAATGCCTGGTGCTTGCAGCAGCAGGCTCTTGAAAGGACCCCACCCATGGCCAACGCAACCCTCTCCGCCCCGCAGCCCATCCAGGTCCATCGCCCCGTCCCTGCGCCGGTTGTGCAGGGAGAATGGTCGGTGGAGGCCATCCAGGCGCTGCTCGACAAGCCCCTGATGGACTTGCTGTTCGAGGCACAAACCGTGCACCGCCAGCATTGGCCTGCGGGCGACATCGAGCTGGCCACGCTGCTGTCAGTCAAGACCGGCGGCTGCCCAGAAAACTGCGGCTATTGCCCGCAGGCGGCCGAGTTCGACACCGGGGTAAAGGCCGACAAGCTCATGGAGGTGGATGAGGTGGTGCGCGCCGCCCAGGCCGCCAAGGACGCGGGCGCCACGCGCTTTTGCATGGGGGCCGCCTGGCGTGCGCCCAAAGACCGCGACATTGAAAAAGTCAGCGCCCTGATTGGCGCGGTGAAGGGCCTGGGCCTGCAGACCTGCGCCACGCTGGGCATGCTCGAATCGCACCAGGCGCAGGCGCTGAAAGACGCCGGGCTGGACTACTACAACCACAACCTGGACACCGCCCCCGAGTACTACACCGATGTGGTCAGCACCCGCGCCTACCAGGACCGGCTGGACACGCTGCGGCATGTGCGCAGCGCAGGCATCAGCGTGTGCTGCGGCGGCATCGTGGGCATGGGCGAAGCGCCCGTGCACCGCGCAGGCCTGATTGCGCAGCTGGCCAACCTGCAGCCGTACCCTGAGTCGGTGCCCATCAACAGCCTGGTGCGCGTGCCTGGAACGCCTTTGGCCGACAGCGAGCCCATCGACCCGTTCGACTTTGTGCGCGTGATTGCCGTGGCCCGTATCACCATGCCCAAGGCGCGCGTGCGCCTGTCGGCGGGGCGCCAGCAACTGGGTGAAGCCGTGCAGGCGCTGTGCTTCATGGCCGGGGCCAATTCCATCTTTTATGGCGACAAGCTGCTGGTGACGGGTAACCCCGATGTGGAGGCCGATGTGCAACTGCTGGCCAAGCTGGGGCTGAACGGCCACCGCACAACGACCACCACCCTCGACGGGCACGGCCACAGCGCTTGATACCCCCCGACGCGGCGGCGTGCTTCTGCAGGAGCCCGCTGCGGCGCCACCGAATGCCGTGCCTCAGTGCTGCGCTACGGTAAGGCGCGGGACACAGCCATTCAGAGCGGCTCTTCGCGCGAGGTCAGTTCGATGCGCTCCATGGGCAGATCGGCGGCCAGGCGGTCCACCTGGGCCAGCCGTGCAGGCTCGGCATCGGCAAACTGCTGGGCAATGCGCCGGAACTCCTCGGACAGGGTCAGGAAGGCATCGACCATGTCGGGGTCGAAGTGGCTCCCCCGGCCGTCGCGAATGATCTCTACCGCCTGCTCGTGGGAGTACGCGGGCTTGTAGACGCGTTCGGAAATCAGTGCGTCGTACACGTCGGCCACGGCCATGAGCCGTGCTGACAGCGGGATGGTGTTGCCCACCAGGCCTTCGGGGTAGCCCGAGCCGTCCCATTTCTCCTGGTGGCTGTAGGCGATCTCCTTGGCATACCGGAAAAACGGGTTGTCCTGTGTGGTCCCGGTCTCGGCCGCGATGATGGCGTCGCGGCCCAGCGTGGTGTGCGTCTTCATGATCTCGAACTCTTCCGGCGTGAGCTTGCCGGGCTTGAGCAGGATGCGGTCGGGGATGCCCACCTTGCCGATGTCGTGCAGCGGGGCGGACTTGAAGATGGTCTCGATGGCGGCGTCGGTCAGCTCGTCCTTGAAGCGCGGGTGGTTTTGCAGGTGGCGGGCCAGCGCTTCCATGTAGTGCTGCGTGCGCCGGATGTGGTTGCCCGTTTCGTTGTCGCGCGTTTCGGCCAGCGAGGCCATGGCGCGGATCGTGGCGTCCTGCAGCTCGGCCATCGCCCGGGTGCGGTTGGCGACCTCCTGCTCCAGAAAGTGGTTGTGCTGGGCCAGGAAGTCGCGCGCGCGCTTGAGCTGCAGGTGGTTGCGCACCCGGGCCATCACGATGGCCGGGTTGATGGGTTTGGTGATGTAGTCCACCGCACCCAACTCCAGGCCAATGCTTTCGTCATCGGCCGCGCTCATGGCGGTGAGGAAGATGACTGGGATGTCTTCGGTGTCGGGGTTGAACTGCAGGCGGCGCAGCACCTCGTAGCCATCCATGTCCGGCATCATGATGTCCAGCAGGATCAGGTCGGGCTTGCTGTCGCCCGCCACGATCTGCAGGGCGCGCTCGCCACTGGGCGCAAGCTTGACCTTGTAGTCGGTGCGCAGGAGGTCGCTCATCAGCGAGAGGTTGTCGGGCGTGTCGTCTACGACCAGCACCGTGCATTTGCCGCTGGGTGCGAATGGGCTATTCATGGACCGGGTCCTCCTTGTTGTCATTGTGCGCTTCGGGGGCCTGGCGCAGTATGGCCAGTGCCTCCACAAAGTCGTAGCTGTCCAGCGACCGCTTCATCTGGCCATACGCCGGCCCCAGAAGGGCCTGCAGGGTGGGCGTGGATTGCCTGAAGATTTCGATGGCGTCGGAATCGTCGTCGGACAGCAGTGCGTCGAGCTGCGCCACCAGCGCACGCGCAGCAGAGGCGTCGATCTGCAGGCCAGGCGCAGCGTCCGCGCCCGCAACCTCCTCTGCGGGCAGGGCCTGCTGCAGCGCAGTGACCAGCGCCTGGCAAGCCGCTTCCACGGGCTCCAGTAGTGGCTCTGCCAGCTCGGGCGAGGCCTTCTGGGCGATGGCTTCTTCCGCACGCTGCGCCAGGGCTGCCAGTGCGGTGGCGCCAATGGTGCCGGCCGTGCCTTTGAGCGTGTGCATTGCGCGCTGGGCCTCGTCGTGCAGCCCGGCAGCCAGGGCAGTACGGGTGGCTTGGACCGCCTGCGCTTGCCCCGCCACAAACTTGCGCAGCAGGCCTTCGTAGGCAGGCCGTTTGTCCAGCACACGCCGCAGGCCGGCGGTCACGTCGAGCCCTGGGATGCGGCGCAGTGCGTCATCGGTGGGAAGCGCAGCTGTGGAGTGGGGCGCTGTGTCGGAGTTGGAAGGGGCGCTAGCTGGCTGCCCCTGAAGGTCTCCGCCTTCGCGGTCAGCCTCGTCCGCACCGGTGGATCGGGGTGCAATCCATTGCAGCAGGGCAGCAAACAGTTCGTCCGGGTCGATGGGTTTGGCCAGGTGACCGTTCATGCCCGCTTCCAGGCACAGGTCACGGTCGCGGCTCATGGCGTTGGCCGTCATGGCCAGCACGGGCAGCTGGGCCCAGGACGGGTTCTGGCGCAGGTGCCTGGTGGCGGTCAGGCCGTCCATCACGGGCATTTGCATGTCCATCAGTACCAGGTCGTAGGGGGCTTGGGCGAGCATGTCCAGCGCCACCTGTCCGTTCTGGGCCACATCCACCACCAGGCCAGCGCCGCTCAGCAGCTCGGCGCCCACCTGCTGGTTCAGGTCGTTGTCATCCACCAGCAGCACCCGTGCGCCAGCAATGGCGGAAAGGTGCGCAGCGCGCCGGGGTGTTTGTGTGCCACGCCCGTCGGACGACCGGACCTGCCCGCCCAGCGCCTGCATGGCGGCATCAAAAAGTTGCGAGGGGCTGACGGGTTTGGACAGCATCAGCTGCAGCCCGGCGCGTTCCAGTTCGCTTTGCACATCGTCGCGGCCTGCTGCGGTCACGATGACCGTGAGTGGCGGGTGCTGCAGGCGGGCAAGTGCGCGGTGGGTGTCAAACCCGTCCATGCCGGGCATCTTCCAGTCCACGAATGCGATCTCGCAGGGGCGACCGGCCTGTTCGGCGGCGCGGGCCCGGGTTACCGCCTCCTCGCCGGAAGAGGCCGTGGTGACGGCAAAGCTCATGCGGGCCAGCATCTCGCCCAGGATATGCCGGGCCTGCTCGCTGTCGTCCACCACCAAGACATGCCGCCCGCGCAGGTCGGGGGTGGGCAGCAGGGGGGCATGACTGGGGTTGCCCAGCCCGAGACGGGCGGTAAACCAGAAGGTGCTGCCCACCCCCGGCTGGCTTTGTACTCCCACTTCGCCGCCCATCAAGCCGGCCAGCTTCTTGGAAATGGCCAGCCCCAGCCCGGTGCCACCGTATTTGCGCGTAGTAGATGTGTCGGCCTGTTCGAACGAGCGAAACAGCCGCAACTGCTGCTCAGAGGTCAGGCCGATGCCGGTGTCTTGCACCTCAAAACGCAGCAGGACTCCGGTGTCGTCGCGCGACGTTTCGGTGACGCGCACGATGATTTCGCCCTTGTCGGTGAACTTGACGGCGTTGTTGGCGTAGTTGACCAGGATCTGCCCCAGGCGCAACGGGTCGCCGCGCAGGTCGTCGGGCAGGGCCGGGTCCACATCGAACAGCAGCTCCAGACCCTTGTGCGCGCATTTGTCGCTGACCAGGTTGGCCACGTTGTCCAGCACGCCGCGCAGGTCAAAGTCCACCACCTCCACTTCGAGCTTGCCCGCTTCGATCTTGCTGAAGTCCAGGATGTCGTTGATCAGGCCAAGCAGATGCTGGCCGGAGCGCTGGATCTTTTCGACATAGTCGCGCTGGCGCGGTGTGAGGTCGGTGCCCAGGGCCAGGTGGCTCATGCCGATCACCGCGTTCATGGGGGTGCGGATCTCGTGGCTCATGTTGGCCAGGAAGTCCGACTTCATCTGCGAGGCGTCCTCCGCACGGGCGCGGGCAATCTCCAGCTCGTCCTCATGTTCGCGCAGGGCTGCGTTGACTTTTTGCAGCTCCACGGTGCGCTCGGCCACGCGCGCTTCCAGCACCTCCTCGTTGCGCTTGAGGGCATCGACCAGCTCGTTCTGCGCCGCCATGGCCTGGGCCGTGGCCTTTTCGCGCTGAAGGAACTGCCGCGCCATCGCAAAAGCGAGCAAAAAGGTGAGCAGGGCCTGGAATGCAGTGAGCCCGGTGGTCAGCAAAGTCTGGTGTTTGACCTCGGCGTTGCGCGAGTCGCCCAGCAGGGCCGACACGCGCGACGCACTGAGCGACAGCTCTTGCACCGTTTCACGCAGGCCGTCCAGCTCGGTGCGCAGGCGCCGCATGTTGGTCTGGCTGGAGAGGGCATCCACACTGGCGCCAAAGTAGCTGTCGCCCGCCGCCACAAACCGCTGCAGGGCGGCCAGCGCATTGCTGTAGATGGGCTCGTCCTGCATCAGCGTGCGCGAGGTGCCGCTTTCCAAGGCGCTGAATCGGCTCAGGAACAGGTCATACCGCAGCTCCAGCCGGTCCATGGTGATGCTGGTGGGGTCCAGCTCGAACTGGTGCAGCGCATGGTCCAGCTTTTCATATTCCACATTGAGCTGCAAGAACGACCACAGCGCATTCACATCGCCGCGCCGCATGACGGCCTCCACACTGCGGTACTGGCTGTACTGCACCGCCGCAATAGCGACATAGGCCAACACCAGCCCGGCAATGATGAGCCGCAGGATGTGTTGGCTGCGCAGCATAGATGGGGCGGGAAGCGGGGAGGGCGGCTACCGGATGTGCAGTGCGTTGAGCTGCCAGGCCGCCCGGTTGTAGTACAGCTCGCTGCGCAGCTCGGCCTTGGTATCAAACGGGTACACGATGAACAGCGGGCCTTTTTCGCGGATGGGCATGGGCCGGTTGTTCATCAGGCGCGCCACGATCACGTCATGCCGCGTGGCGTCGTCTGCCGGAATCTCGGTCTTGTAGTCATTCAGGGCCACGGCAGTGATCTTGGTGCCCTTGGCTCCCACCGCCGCCAGCACATCGCGCAGCAGGGGGCCAGTGAACGTGACAGCGCTGGGGTACCAGGGTGTCTGGGTGGAGAAGCTGTGCTGCGGCAGCTTCTCCAGCATCTTCATGTCGAACTGCGCCTGCGGGCCCCGGTTGGTCTGCGTGATGGCGCCGTGGATGGTGAGGATGACAGGGCCGGTGGGTGGCTCCAGCGCCTGCACGTTGCTCGCGGCCAGCAAGGCCGCGCCAATGACCCCTGCGGCCCATGCCTTGGACAACACCCGTTCCAACCCATGACGACGATGAGATTGCATGGACACCCCCTCCTGTTTTGGTAACAGTCTCGCGGATAGATGCCCAAAATGTAAACCGATTTATCGCCGCCAGTCTGACGGGGGTGATCTCACTTTCGGTGCAGATTACCCGGTTAGGATGCTCGGGTTAACCCTAGATTTGTGTTTTCTGAGGCTAGGTGGTCTGCCCTCCTGGCAGTCTTTTCAAAGTGTGGTTTGAAGACGAGCTGTCAGTTGTGAACCGGTGGCCTGCGTGAGTCCCGTTCGCCCATCGACCAAAAACAACGACTTGCAGAACGGCCGATAGAGCCACGATCGATCATCCACCGCCACCCATCTGCGATGTGGCATTTCGTTGGCCCAAAGCCAGGCGTGGCACTCCGCCTCCCGCTCGTACCCCACCAGCGTATTCGGGACGTTCGTTAGATCGCAATATCTGGGGGTAACGCCTTCGATCATGGCGGCAATGTCCGGAGAGAACCTTTCCAATAGATCCTCATAGGCCTGTTCCAGGCGCCAGGTGCTGGTGATCACGATCTGGCACTCGGGCACCTGTCGTAACGCATCTTCCAAGATCGATAGGCAACAGAAGTGCTTCGACTCATGGCAATGCTCTGGGTGTAGGACCCCATCAAAATCTAGAAAGAGTATGGGCACAGTGCTACTTCAGAAACAGATTTCCAATAGGGCTGAATATTTTTTCGAGTTAGCGAGCCTATGAGACTATTTGGTCGTGGTCTTTTTAGTCTCATTGGACGGAAATCGGGTGGATGTCTTCCCGAAAGCGTGTTCCACCCCAAGCCGACTTTGGTCGGGCGCTGCAGCAATTGCGCGCGGCACGCGGCTTGGTTCAGGAAGACATGTTGCTGGCAACGAGCCGCCGACACATCAGTCGCATCGAGCAGGGACATCAAGTGCCCAGTATCCGCACCATCGAGGTATTGGCCGAGCAGATGCAGATCCACCCTTTGACCTTGATTGCTACCGCGTACTGCCCAGACCTGGACACGAACTTGGTCAATGAACTCCTCAGGACCGTCAAAGCGGACTTCAAGGGCATCATTTCAGACTAGGCTTGGCATTCCGATTCGGCCTGTTCCTTGGCATACTGAACCAGCATTTGAAGCCCTTGTATCAGACCGGTGCCAATGGGTGTGGCATCTTGGCGGTGCAGCATCCGATTGACGATCTCCCGATCCACGGCAGTGCTGAGCAAGCAGAGGGCTTCTTGCAGAGTTTCCAGACCCACTTCCAAGCTGTCGCCTGAACGTTTGGCTCCCGCCTTGGTCAGAAGCAACAGGGCGAGCGGTAAGGCTGCACTAGCGGGATCGTGATCCCCGCTCCAATCCGAGCCAGACAGAAGGTCTCGGAGCTGGTCTGACATCAACAAAAGGTGGTTGTCATCCAGTGCATCCGGCAGGATGGCTTCCCAACCCCGTGACGTGATCAGGCGCAACATGTCCTGTGCTCCAAATTTTCCGAGGGTCGCTTTTTCCAAACGCAGCATCATTCTTCATTCAAGTTAATATGAGACTAATTGGTCCGGTTTGGGACCGTGGCGTGCGAAGATAGCTGAATGGAATGCCATTTTTGTTTTCCAAGTGTGCCCGTCTCCCAATGGAAATAAACCGGTTGCCCAGATCTGCTTAAAGAGGCAACCAGTCTGTTGCCTCATGCGTTTGCCCCCTTGAAAAACCGCCTGGATCTCACCCGCTTGGCCGAACTTGATCGGCAGTTTTGCGATTTCGCGAAGCTGCAGCGGAATGCCACGCCCAGGTGTGGCTGGGCAAAGACGGTGAGATTGGCCTTGGGCATGAGTTCCAAAGCGCTAGGTGAGCGTTTGGGCATGACGGCACAGGGAGTCCGCAAACTGGAGCAGGCCGAGGCCAACGGCACTATCACGCTGAATACGCTTGCACGTTTGGCTCATGGCCTGGACTGTGAAGTGCACTACATGTTTGTTCCCCGAACCAGTTTGGTGGAGCAGGTGCTCAACCGTACTGAAGAGATCGCTGGAATTTCTTTGCCGTCCACGTTGAAGGGGGCGGAGGTGCTGACAGATGTAGAGACGCTGATGGCCCTTACCAGTGCGCTGGTAAAAGTGAGCAAGCGTGGCCTTTGGTGAGCCAGCGCTGGTTTTCCTCCCGATACAACCCCGCGATGAGTTTGAACATCGTTGCTATCATCAGCGCAAAGCAAGCCCCCGGTGCGACCTCTGCGAAAGCATGCCCCCGGGGGCGACGTTTTTCTGAGGGGTACTTTGATGAAATCTCTCTTCGAAGCTCGCGACAGCTCTTGAGAGATCCTCTCGCCATGGAATTGCGCCGCACGGGTCAGGCTGCCCGCAAGGCGAAGCCCGTCATCGCAATCACGGTGAAGCACGCTCCTCCTGTCGTCACCGCAAGGGAATGGGCGCGCCTGGGCGATGCCGCCAAAAATCCGACGCGTCAGGCGACGCCGCTACGCCATTGTTAGCGGGACTGATTGGTAAATCATGGCCGCAGATTCTGCCCTCATCGCCCTTGAAGACCACATCGCTATTCTCACTATGCTTGTGCAGCGCATGGTTGACGAGTGTGGCGACCCAACTGGTTTCGACGCAAAGGACTGGCTTTATCACTGGCTCGTGGGGGTGGTCCCGGCATTGGGCGATCGAAGGCCTCTCGATGTGCTCAAAGAGCCCGGCGGCCTTGAGGTGGTGCGGAGCTTGCTCATGCGTGTCCAGTCTGGTGCGTTCTCGTAGGAATACGCACGTGGCTGGCAAGTTCTGAGTCCGCTCTGGCCCCGCCGTCCTCCTTGACTATATCCCCACCAAGCACAGTCCAGTCCCAACATATGACTCTGTCCTCTGGCCAAATTTCCCCATATCTCCCTGCGTCCACTCCACGCAGCGCGGACGTCGTCCTGTACCTCGATCTCGATGGCGTTGTTCACCATGAAAAAGTGCTCTGGCATCCCCGCAAGGGTATCTACATGAGCCCGTATGAGGCTGCAGGACATTCGCTGTTCGAATGGGTTCCAATCCTGGAGTCAGTGCTCCAACCCCACCCGGCAGTCGCCCTGGTACTGAGTAGCACTTGGTGCATTCGCCCCGGATACAGCGCAACTCTTAAACGCCTTCCTGCCACATTGAGTGCCCGGTTCATTGGCGGGACGTACCACAAGCGTGTCCATGGCGTGGATCCCTGGAACCTGTCCATGTTCCGCACCACACCCCGGGGCGTGCAAGTTCAAGAAGACGCTCAGCGCAGAAGACCCCAACAGTGGATAGCGCTCGATGACGATCTGGAAGATTGGCCTGACTCCTGTCGACAAAACCTGGTCGCATGCGAGGGAACTACGGGCTTGTCCAACCCCGAGGTACAACACGAACTGAGGGAAAAATTGCGCAGCTGTCATGTGGCTTTGTCGGCCAGAACCCCATAGCAGCTCGCGGTGTACGGTGGACTTAACAACGGTCCAACTATCGAATCTTCATTCGAGAAAACCCCCGCCGCAGGTGTCTTGGATGCAAGGTTAGACGCATCCTGAATGTACATTTTGACGAGCCCTCAATGTACATTTAGACGGTAAACGCACCACTGCTTTCCCATGCATAGTCCGACCATCCCGTTTCGCCTAGTCTCCACTCAGCGCGAAGAGCAATTGGCTCAATTCAACGCCAGGAAAGAAATTGCTTGGTTTGGGTTTAGGGGGGCGTTCAAAGAGCCAGGCTTGGCGATCATCAATTTCACCAAAATCGAATCTGGCCTTCAGGGAGGTGGAGGAACCTCCGCAATCAATGGCGGCGTTATCGCCGCAGGTTTTGATGCAGCCTTCGTGCTTGCAGGTTTGGGCCACTACGATTCCAAGGTCGTCATCACCCTGGAGTTGTCGGTCAAATTTTTGTCCCTTGCACTTGTCAACGAGTCGCTTGCATTCCAAGCGCATGTGGTTCGATCTGCTAAAAACTTCTCGTTCGCCGAGGGCTTTCTCTCTCAGGCAGGTACAGGGCCTGCCCAGCATTTGGCAATTGCCACCGCTATGGTGGCGCCTGCGCGCTAGGCACGCGGCGGGAAGGCGCAAGGCGCCAAAGGTGTCCTTCCCCTCGGCTGAGATGGAGATTTTCGACAGTCGTTCACCCAAGGCGCGAGCGTTCTAGCTCGTAGAGACACCACCAGCACTGGGTTCGTTTACTGCTTTCCGGTCTTCTATGCCGATTGAATTCCGTGAGACCTTGACCTTACCACCGTGGCAAGGTTCATAGTCAAAACGTGAATCAACCAAAGGAGGCTCACATGGTCCATTTCAATGTTCCTGATATGACGTGCGGCGGTTGTGCTCAGCGTATTCGTCGAGCAATAGCTCAGGCCCAACTGCCAGCAAGCGTCGAAGTAGAAATCGATGTGGCCACGCGGCAGGTCCGCGTTCCTGGGCAAGTCGAAGACGACACTGTGGAGCTTGTCCGCTCCGCAATTGAGCGTGCTGGATACAAAGCAGACGCGGCGGTGAGTCCTGCATCTCGCCGAACAACCGGTGGCTGCTGCTGTGCGTCTCGGCCCGTAACCCCTGTTGATGTGGATCAAGACGGTGCAAGGCAGACGTCGTCATGCTGCAGTTGAACTACCAAGGAGACCATCATGCGTCTGAACATCGTCGCTGGGCTGTTGACAACCCTATTCGTGGCAGGCTGTGCCGTCGCGCAATCGCCAAAACCTGAGGACGAACACGCAGGCCACCACCCCGGAGATGCACAGAGCGGCGGCGTCACAACCCAGTCTGCCCCGGCAGCCACTGCCGCGTCTGCACCGGACGCCTTTGATCGTCAGATGAAGGCGATGCAGGAAATGCACAAAAAAATGCAGGCGGCCAAGACTCCCGCCGAACGCTCAGCGCTGATGGAGGAGCACATGAAGCTCATGCAGTCAGGCATGGCCACGATGGGCGCGGGTAGTTCTGGTGGCATGGGGATGGGAATGATGCAGCAAGGGGCGCAGACCAAACCTGCCATGCCTGCAGCCTCCGGAAACTCGGGTATGGGAGGCATGATGGGCATGCACGCTCAAATGGAGCGCCGTATGGCCATGATGGAGCAGATGATGCAAATGATGGTGGACCGCCAAGCAGCCATGCCATCCAAGTAGTCTCACCGCGAACGTTCTTTGCGGGGGAAGCTATCACTATTCCAAACGCTGGTGAGCTGCGCGAGGCTTGGTGACTCAGTCACTAACCACTGTGCAGTTGCGCCCGAGCGCCTTTGCCCTGTAAACAGCTTCATCAGAGCGTTTTAGCAGCCGGGCGAGGAAATCCGCTCCGGTTTGGTGTACTGCACATGCCAGCCCGACACTGACCGTTACTGGCCCCGCCAATGAGCGAACCCGTCTGGCGCATTTGTGCACCCGCTCCGCGATTCGGGCAGCGGCTTCTGCGTCCGCATCAGGTAACCAGAGGACGAATTCTTCCCCGCCGTATCGCGCCACCAGGTCCGAACCACGGGCGCCTGCCTGTAACTGGCGAGCAAAGTTCACCAGCACCCGGTCGCCCTCGGGATGGCCATGCGCATCGTTGATCCGTTTGAAGTAGTCCACGTCCACCATCAACAACGACACGGAACTCTGTCGAGAGGCCGTCCGTTGCCACTCTTGCACGGTCAATTCCAGCGCACGGCGGTTTTTAAGACCTGTAAGCGGATCAGAGAGACTCAGTTCCGAAAGCTGGCGATTCTGCAATTCAACCTGTTCATTGCTGGCGGCCAAGCGCTGGGCAAGACCCTGGGCCTCTGCACGGGCCTTGATCAACTCGCCTTCGAAACGGCTGCGTTCGCGGGCCACAAAAAAGGCCCATACGGTGTGGTCGCCCGTCTCCAGGCGCTTGCTGACCGCATTGACCATGACAGGAACAGTCTCGCCGCCAACACCGCGCAGGTGGAGGAATACTTCGCGCGCACTCTTGGCGTGATGCAGCGTGGGAAACAGGTGGGTCTGGCTGAAAATTCGAGAAGCTGGTGTTAACAGTTCATCCATGGAGTGGCCGAGCCAAAACGCCTCCGTGCCCCCGATCAGGACAAGGAACTCCCTGTTCATCCGCACGATGTGCCCCACCGGGTCCGTGATCATCATCGCGCAAGGGATGTCATCAACCGCCAGCATGTTCCGCCCTCTCGGTTTCGCTCACGCTAAGGAGAGATATCGCTGCATGGCGGCCGTCACCAGGTGCGGATGACTCATGTGAGCGCAGTGTCCGGTCACGTCCAGCACTTCCAACGTGCTGCCCCTGAGCTTCTTGTGCATGTACTCCCCGACAGAAAGGGGCGCCAGTGCATCTTTGCCATGCTGCAGGATCAGACTTGGCCGGGTCACGCGCGACAGCTCCTCTCTGGTATCCGCAAAGAAGGTTGCCTGCGCAAAGACACGAGCCATCGTAGGATCGGTTGAGCAGAAACTCTCAGACAACTCCCCGCCCAAACTGTCCGCCTGCGGCGCTCCCGCCACAATGGGTGCGAGGTAACTGGACCAGCCCATGAAGTTCTGGTCCATGAGGTCCAATAGGCCATCCAAATCCTGGCGCTCGAACCCTCCAAGGTAGTCCGGAGCGTGATTGATGTAGCAAGGCGACGGGCCGACCAGAATCAGGCGATCAAAAAGCAGAGGTCGCTCGATGGAGGCCAGCAGGCCGATGCTGGCGCTGACCGAATGTCCAACAAAATGCACTCCGCGCTCGATGCCCAATGCGTCGCATACATCCAGCAGATCTTGCACGTAGCCTTTCAGACTTGCGTACTTCACGGGGTCAAAGGCGGCCAAGTCTGATTGGCCGCAGCCGACGTAGTCGAACAAGACCTGGCGGCACTTACCTTCAAAGGCCGGAGTGATGTGTCGCCACATATGCTGGCTACACCCAAAGCCGTGCGCATAGACGAGCACGGGGACGTCCGGGCGAATTGCATCGATCACATGCACGTTGTTGCGCTTACGAATTTCCACTGTTGTTCTTTCCGGGCGGTCAGTCCGCAGATTTTGCACGCCTGACGCTTGCACCGTGCGCAAAATAGCATGCAAGCGTGCGCGATTGGGAGTGAGAAACAACTGGTTTATCGCTAGCACCAGCTTGCGCAACGCAGCGTTCAGCCTCCAGATGCCTCTGTTTTCACTCTCCTTGGCTTTCGCATCAGCACATAGGCTGCAGGAATCACGAACAAAGAAAGCAGCGGTGCGGTCACCATACCGCCCAGCATGGGAGCCGCGATGCGGCTCATGACCTCCGAGCCTGTCCCGCTGCTCCACACGATGGGCACCAGGCCCGCCAGAATGACTGCCACGGTCATGGCCTTGGGTCGCACGCGCAGCACGGCACCTTCCCGAATCGCGTCCAGCAGCTCTTCCAGTGTGGGCTGCCTGCCGTCTGGACATCTCTCTGCGAGTGCCTGCTTGAGGTAGATGAGCATGACCACCCCGAACTCAGCCGCGACCCCCGCCAGGGCGATGAAGCCCACACCGGTGGCGATCGAAAGGTTGTAGTTCATGAGGTACAGGAACCAGATGCCCCCAGTGAGCGCAAATGGCAGCGTTGCCATGATCAGTCCCGCCTCGCCCATGCGCGAGAAGGTCAAGTACAACAGCACGAAGATGATCAGCAAGGTGGCAGGCACCACTACTTTCAGGCGGGCATTAGCCCGCTCCAGGTACTCGAACTGGCCTGAGTACGTGATGCTGACCCCGGGCTCCAGCTTGATCTGTCGGCTCACGGCATCGCGCAGCTCATTGGCCACGGAAGCCAGATCGCGCCCCCGCACATCGACATATACCCAGCCCGATGGGCGGGCGTTCTCGCTTTTGAGCATGGGTGGCCCATCGGTGATGGCGATGCTGGCCACCGTACCCAGCGTGATCTGCTGCCCCATGGGGGTGGAGATGGGCAATTGGGCCAAGCGTTCGGGCGAGTCTCTCCACTCACGCGGGTAGCGCAGGTTGATGGGGAAGCGCGCCAGGCCCTCGACCGTTTCCGAGACGTTTTCTCCACCGATGGCCCCGGAGACCACGGCCTGGATATCGGACACATTCAGCCCGTAGCGCCCCGCGGCCGTGCGATCGATGCGGACATCGACGTAGCGGCCCCCTGTCAGGCGCTCGGCCAGTGACGAGGCCACTCCCGGAATGCCTTTGGCGACCTGCTCGACCTGTGCCGCGATCCCATCGATCACCTGCAGGTCGTTGCCCGTCACCTTGACACCGATGGGGCTCTTGATGCCGGTTGCCAGCATGTCGATTCGGTTGCGAATGGGTGGAATCCAGATGTTGGACAGGCCGGGGATCTTGACGGCCTTGTCCAACTCTTCGATCAGGCCCTCGGGCGTCATTCCTGGACGCCATTGGTCTCTGGGCTTGAGCTTCACCGTGGTCTCGAACATTTCCAGCGGCGCCGGATCGGTGGCGGTCTCTGCTCGGCCCGCCTTGCCGAAGACGCGCTCGACCTCGGGCACCGTCTTGATCATCCGGTTGCTCAATTGCAGAAGCTCCGTGGCTCGCTGTGCCGACAGGCCCGGCAGGGCTGACGGCATGTACAGCAGATCGCCTTCATCCAGCCTGGGCAGGAACTCGCCCCCCAACCGCGACAGGGGCCAGATCGTGGTCGTCAGCGCCAGCACGGCGATGACCAGGGTGGATTTGGGACGATGCAAGACCCACTCAAGGCAAGGTCGGTACACGGCAATCAGCGCGCGGGTGATGGGGTTTTTCTGCTCGTCAGGGATACGCCCCCGGATCCAGTAGCCCATGAGGACCGGGATCAGCGTGACCGAGAGTGCCGCAGCTGCGGCCATCGCGTAGGTCTTCGTGAACGCCAGCGGTCCAAACAAGCGGCCTTCCTGTGCTTCCAGCGTAAAAACGGGCACAAAGGACAACGTGATGATAAGCAGCGAGAAGAACAGCGCGGGGCCCACCTCCTCGGCAGCTTCGGTGATCACTTTCCAGCGTTCTTCCCCCACCAGTTGGCGGTCGGGATGCTTGTGCTGCCAGGCCTCCAGCTTCTTGTGGGCGTTCTCGATCATCACCACAGCTGCATCGACCATGGCGCCCACGGCGATTGCAATCCCGCCCAGGGACATGATGTTGGCGTTGATGCCCTGGTAGCGCATCACCAGAAACGCCGCCATGATCCCCAGCGGCAGAGAAATGATGGCGACCAGCGCAGAACGCAGGTGCCAGAGGAACAAGACACAGACCACCGCCACCACAATGAACTCCTCTACGAGTTTGGTGCTGAGGTTCTGGATCGCCCGCTCGATGAGTGCGCTGCGGTCGTAGGTGGTGACGATCTCCACGCCCTGGGGCAGGCTGCTTTGCAGCTCGCTGAGTTTGGCCTTTACGGCCTGGATCGTTTCCTGGGCGTTCTTGCCAGATCGCAGCACGACCACGCCTCCAGCCACTTCCCCCTCGCCGTCGAGTTCAGCGATGCCGCGCCGCATCTCCGGCCCGATCTGAAGCGTTGCGACATCGCCCAGACGCACGGGAATCCCGGCGCGCGATACCAACGGGATGGCCCGAAAGTCGTCCAGCGTCTTGAGGTAGCCGCTGGCGCGCACCATGTACTCGGCCCCGGACAACTCCAGCACCGATCCCCCAGTTTCCTGGTTGGCGCCCATGATGGCCTCACGCACCTGCCCCTGGGTCAGCCCTTGGGCTGCGAGTTTGATCGGATCAAGCACCACCTGGTACTGCTTGACCATGCCCCCCACCGACGCCACTTCCGCGACATTGGGCAGGCTCTTGAGTTCGAACTTCAGAAACCAGTCCTGCAGGGCCCGCAGTTGGGCCAGATCGTTCTTTCCAGTGCGGTCCACCAGCGCGTATTGGTAGATCCAGCCGACCCCGGTGGCGTCGGGGCCGAGTGACGATTTGGCGGTGGCGGGTAGCCGTCCCTGCACTTGGTTCATGTACTCCAGCACGCGAGAACGCGCCCAGTACAGGTCCGTGCCATCCTCGAACAGGATGTAGACGAAGGAGTCGCCAAAGAACGAGAAGCCGCGCACCGTCTTGGCACCCGGGACGGACAGCATGGTGGTGGACAGCGGGTATGTGACCTGGTTCTCCACTATCTGCGGTGCTTGGCCGGGATAGGAAGTGCGAATGATGACCTGGACATCCGACAAATCGGGAAGAGCGTCCACGGGGGTGCTGCGCACACCCCACACGCCCCAGGCCGTAAGCATCACGGTCGCCAGCAGAACCAGGAGTCGGTTCGCCACCGACCAGCGGATCAGACGCGCGATCATGGCTTGATCCTTTCCACGGCAGTGATCACGAAGTCCTTGCCTTGCTGCTGGAAGGTGAACTTCACCTGCTGCTCGGGTTTCAGTGCTTTTGCCAGTTCTGGGTTTGCCAACTTGAATGGCATGGTCATGCCGGGCCACTTCAGTTCAGGCACGGCCTCGTGGGTAAGGGTCAGCTCGGTGGGCGTGACCTCATCGACCACCCCTCGCACCGTAAAGCTCTTGGACGCCGGAGCCGCAGAGGCCGAGGAACCCTGTTCAGCGATGGGTTGCGCGCTGCTGCCTGGAGGCAGTGCGGGCATGATGCCTCGCAGGCTGGCTTCCGAGTCGATCAGGAACTGTGCCGAGGCGACCACCTGTTGTCCTGCGGTCAGTCCGCCTTGAACGACGAGGCGGTCATCGATTTCCGCGCCAAGTTGTACCTGGACGGGGTGGTACTTGCCGGGGCCGTCCACCACGTAGACCAGTGCCCGCTTGCCGGTACGGATCACCGCTTCGCTAGGCACCAGCAGCGCTGGTTGTGTGCGTCCGGCCAGGACGATCTGCCCGGACATGCCCGCCTTCAGGCGCTGGGTGGGGTTGGGAAGCTCCAGCCGCACGCGCACCGTGCGGGTGTCCCGGTTGGCCTCTGGGAGGATGCTCACGACCCGGGCGTTGAGGGTTTCGCCCGGAAACGCGGCCAATCGGACCTGGGCGTCCTGCCCCAGTTGCAAGGGACCGCTTTGCGCTTCAGGAACGGCCGCTTCGATCCAGACGCTGGCCAGGCCGTTTACGCGCACCAGACTGCCCCCCGAAGAGACCGTCATGCCCTGGCGCACCATCAATTCGGCCACCATCCCCGCCTGTGGAAAGGTCACCGTGTAGCGGCCCTGAGGTTCGCCCGTGCGCTCCACCTGGGCCACGAGCGAGGCAGGCATGCCCAGCAGCGACAGCCGCTGGCGCGCTGCTGTCGTCAGCGACTCGTCCTTGAGCGCCCGGACCGCGAGAAACTCGCGCTGCGCAGCCACCCACTCTGGCAGCAGTAGATCGGCCAATGGCGCGCCTGCGGCCACCACGTCGCCCGGGGCCCGGGCATAGACGCGTTCCACGAAGCCGCCCGAGCGGGCCTGGACGATGCTCACATCCCGGTCATTGAGCTGGACCGTGCCCAGCACGTCCACATCGGACCCAATGTCTCGCTGCTCTACCAGGGCGGTGCGCAGGCCGAGGGCTTGCACGGCCTGGGCGGAGACGCTCAGGCCGGAGCTTTCCGGAGTGTCCTCATCCGCATACTTGGGTACCAAGGCCATGTCCATGTAGGGGGACTTGCCTGGCTTATCGAACTTCTGCGTCGGCGACATCGGGTCGTACCAGTACAGCACCTTGCGGTCGGCTTTTGCTGCTTCTGTCGATGCGGGACTGGCTCCCAGTGCGTGGTTGTTCGCGGTGCGCCATTGGGAGACGGTCCAGCCGAGGGCGATGCCTGCAGCCACCAGTGCTACGGCCACAGCGGTCTTCTTGAAAACGTTATTGGTCATGTGGTTCTCCCTTCAGTCGGCGATCAGGCTGTTCAAGCGGGCAATCACGGTGTCCCGCTGTGCCTGCAGATCAATGAGCCGCCAGTGCGTCTCCCGCACTTGGGCCCGAGCCGCCAGCACGGCGCTCAAGTCGCCTTTGGCGGACTGGTAGTTGGCCAGCGCGAGTTCGGCACGCCCCTGTGCCAAGCCCATGCCAGCCGATTGCAGCCGTTCGATCTGACTGTTCAGTGCCGCCAGCTCTGAGGCGCTGTCCTCCAGCTCCTGCAGGTGCCTGCGGGTCACGTCTTCCTGCTCGGCTTCCAGGCGCTGCAGCTCCAGCTGCTTGGCCTTGATCTGGGGTCCCTGGCGCCGCTCCTGTTGCCAGGGAAGGTCAAAGGTCACCTGGAAGGACACCATGTCGCCCCAGCGTCGGTCGCGGCGGCTGTAGGCGACTTCCCAGGACCAATCACCCTTGGTTTCTGCCTGGGCTTCGCGCGTTTCCGCCAAGGCCATGGCCTGCATGGCGGGGTACTGCGCCAGTTCGGCATGGCGGTGTACCTCTGCGCGCAACTGGTCCAGGGGGCGGCTCAGCGGCCCAGGAGTTCCCTGAAGCGCCTCGTCGGCGCGAGCGCCAACCCAGCGCCGCAACATCGCCCTGGCCTTGGACCGGTCCCGCTGCAGATCGTCCCTGCGGTCCGACAGCGCAAGCGCCTCCTGCCTGGCCATCAGGAGATCGCCCGCTTGGGCCGTCCCCCCCGCGATGCGGGCAGTCAGGCTGTCCTGCAGGCGCTGGTTCTCACTCAGTAGACCGGTGAGTACCTGATCACGTTGCTCGATAGCCTGGGCCATGATCCACGCTTGGCTCAGCTCCTGGCGGATCTGCAGGCGCTGGACGCCCAGGGCGGCGCGTTCGCGTTCCACCTTGGCCTCGGCGCCGGCAATCTGGGCATCTCGTTTGGCGCGGTTGGGCACCTCCTGCATCAGCGCCAGGCGCTGCATGGTCATGGATTCGCGCGTGAGGCTGAAGCGGTCCATGCCGCTGACGGGAAAGTTCTCGATCCCGACCGAGAGCTTGGGATCCGGCAGAGTTCCCGCCGACTTCTGGGTACTGCTGGCTGCGTCAATCTGCAGCCGCTGGGCCGTGATACGAGGGCTGTGCTGCTCCGCCAGATCCAAGGCTTCGGCAAACCCCAGGGCGTGGGCCTGGTTGCCTGCAAGGCCGATGCCGGCCAGTAGGAATCCGAGAGCGCAAAGGCGCAGATGGTTGAGGTTGCGCACACGGATGCGCGGCGAGAGAGGATGAATGCGCAGTTGCGCAGGCAGGCGCTCGCAGGGAGCGCCGAAGGAGATGTTGGGCATGATGGTCCTCGAAATGAAGGGGCACGAAGTCAGACCTGCGCGCACGCTGCAAGGCAGCGCACACGCCGTGCACGTTCAATTCCGAAAGACCTGATGGGTTAAGTAGATGGGGGGAGAGCCCGCTCGACTGTCCAGCTCTGCGTAGACAGCCCGAGGGTCAATATGGCGTTCTGAGTCCAGGATCACGGGCAGCACATAAGCAACCCAGATGGCGTGAGCCGCGAGCGCCTGCAGATCGAGACCTTGTAGCGAGGGGGAGGACAAGCTGTCGCCATCACAATGGGCTCGACACAGCTGAGGATCTTGCTCATCCATGGTTCCCGCCATAGCGTGGCAATCGGGCATGGAGGGCATGCCGACTGAGTCTTCCATGGCCATGCCCGCTTTTTGCATCGATGCCGCATGGGCTGCGGAGTCCAGCTTGGGACAGGCATAGGCCGCCAACGCGAACTGCATCAGAAGCAACGCCGCGACCAGGAAGCTGGTTATCCAGCGTCCTTGGCGCGATACGGTGCTTCTGGCGAAGATCATGGTGCGAATGGTATCCCCAGCGGCGGCCACAGACTTAACCTAGATCAAATCCGAGCCTGCCGAGCCAACTCAGCCCTTGCGAAGCCGCAGGGCGTTGGCGATCACGGACGCCGAACTCAGGCTCATCGCCAAGGCCGCGATCATCGGCGACAGCAGCCAGCCGGTGAAGGGATACAGCAGCCCTGCGGCAATCGGTATGCCCAGCGCGTTGTAGAGGAAGGCGAACATCAGGTTCTGCTTCATGTTGCCCACCGTTGCGTCCGACAGCTCCCGCGCTGTGGAAATCCCCCGCAGATCGCCCTTGACCAGGGTAACCTGGGCGCTGTTCATCGCCACATCGGTTCCGGTACCCATCGCGATCCCCACGTCTGCCTTGGCAAGGGCGGGCGCGTCGTTGATCCCGTCCCCAGCCATGGCAACAACACGGCCTTCGTCCTGCAACCGCGACACCAGCGCCAGCTTGTCCGCAGGCTTGACCTCCCCATGGACCTCATCAATCCCCAGCTTTGCACCTACCGCCTTGGCGGTGGTCATGCCGTCGCCCGTGGCCATGACGATGCGCAGTCCCGCCGCGTGCAACGTTGCCAAGGCTTCCGGCGTGCTGGCCTTGATGGCGTCCGAAACTGCCAGCAGCCCTTGAAGCTGGCCATCAGCTGCCAGGTACATCACGCTCGCCCCTGTGGCGCGCAAGGCCTCTGCCTGCGCAAGCAGCGGGTTCGCTGAAACCCCGACCTGCTCCATGAGGACTGTGTTGCCCAGGGCGAGCTGGCGCCCGGCGACCCGTCCGCGTACGCCGATGCCAGACCCGGACTCGAAGTCCTCGGGCTTGTCCAGGGCCAGCCCCTTGGCGCGGGCCGCCTGGACAATGGCATCGGCCAGCGGATGCTCGCTGCCTTGGTCCAGACTGGCCGCCAGGCGCAGCACTTCGTCCTCGGACAGACCGGGCATGGCCACCACACGTTCGAAGGAGGGCTTGCCTTCGGTGAGCGTACCGGTTTTGTCCACGATCAGCGTATCCACCTTGCGCAGGTTCTCGATGGCTGCTGCGTCCCTGAACAGAACCCCGCTGGTCGCCCCCCGGCCGGTAGCCACCATGATCGACATGGGTGTTGCCAGGCCCAACGCACAAGGGCACGCGATGATCAGCACCGCAACTGCATTGACCAGGCCGTAGACCCAGCGTGGCTCCGGTCCGAACAGGCCCCACGCGAAGAGTGTGAGCAACGCGATACCCACCACAGCCATCACGAAGTAGCCCGCCACCTGGTCCGCCATGCGCTGCATGGGGGCCCGTGAGCGCTGTGCTTGCGCAACCATCTGAACGATCTGCGACAGCATGGTGGCCGAACCCACCCGCTCGGACCGGATCACCAGAGCGCCGTTGGTATTGAGGGTGGCACCGATGACGGCATCGCCAGGCCCCTTGACGATGGGCACCGGCTCGCCAGTGAGCATGGCTTCGTCCACCGCGCTGCTCCCCTCGACCACTAGGCCATCCACCGGCACCTTCTCGCCAGGCCGCACGCGCAGGAGGTCGCCCACATGGACGTGGGACAACGGGACATCGCTCTCCTGGCCGCTGGCATCGATGCGCCGCGCAGTCTTGGGCGCCAGGCCCAGCAGCGATTTGATGGCGGCTGAGGTCTGGGAGCGTGCTTTCAGCTCCAGCATCTGGCCTAGCAGCGTGAGCGAGATGATGACGGCTGCTGCTTCGAAGTACACCGCCACGCGGCCCATGGCCTGGAACGAGGCAGGAAACACCCCGGGCGCAACGGTGGCGACCACGCTGTAGACAAATGCGGCGCCCGTGCCCAGGCCGATCAACGTCCACATGTTGGGACTGCGGTTCGCAATGGACTGGGCACCACGCACAAAAAAGGGCCAGCCAGCCCACAGCACGATGGGGACTGTCAGCACGAGCTCAATCCAGCTCTGGGTGCCCATCTCGAACCACTGCAGCCGGTGTCCCACCATGGCCAGGATGGTGACTACTACGGTAAGTGGCAGCGTCCACCAGAAGCGATGCCGGAAATCCACAAGTTCGGCGTTTTCTCCCTCATCCAGCGTGGGCAGCATGGGCTCCAGTGTCATGCCGCACTTGGGGCAATTTCCAGGATGGTCCTGTTGCACCTCAGGGTGCATGGGGCAGGTATAGGTTGTGCCCGGTTGCGCCGCTTCGGGCTCAGGCTGAGGCGCGCGCTCGCTGATGGGAGTCGAGAGAAACTTTTGCGGCGCTTCCATGAAGCGTGCTTTGCATTTGGCGCTGCAAAAGTAGTAAGGACGCCCTTCGTGCTCTGTCGAGTGATGCGATTGTTCCGTCACATCCATACCGCAGACAGGATCCTTTAGTCCCGTCGTGGGCAACGACACATGCGTGTGATGCCCTTCATGATGCTGGTGGTCATGATGGACGTGTTCGTGCGGTTGCGCATTCGACATGGATAGCCTCCCTGGGTGTTTTGGCCGTGCAAGATTACTTCTTGCTCGAATCGACGTTGTGGGAGCCGTGCCCCCCGTGTCCGTGGAAAAGGTGCATCAGGGGGCAAGCCAGCAAGAGCAGATACGGCCAGTAGCCCGCGACATGCGACCAGTGCTCTTTGAGAAGAAAAAACATGCCAATGAAAGCGAGCATGACGACTGCGCCAATCAGTCTCTTTCTACCCATTGAAGCGCTGGCCTTATCCGATTGTCCTGTACTGTGATCGTGGTTCATGGTTTTCTCCATATGAGGTCGTCGAGGCAGTGACGAGCCGTATGGAAACAATAAGGCTTAACACGGTGGCAATGTCAAACTGATGACAAGTCCTCTTGACGTGGATCATGTGCCTGCTCAGCCCCCATGCGCACTGCAAACGGCGTCTGAGTAACGCTGCCCTGATTCCCCGACAGCGGTCCAAGGGTCAGGGCAGCGATCGCTGAGTACAGAGAACTATTTCGTGGGTGCTGTGGGTTGCTTGCCATTGCGAACGAGAAACGCATCCAGCACAGCGATTTCCTTTTTTTGCGCGGAAATAATGTCCTGGGCCATGCTGAGTAGTTGGGGATCTTTTCCATCGCGCAATTGGCTCTGCGCCATGTCGATGGCACCTTGATGGTGGATGCGCATCATTTGCGCGAAATCCACATCGGGATTGCCTGACGTCTTCACGGACGCCATCTTGTCGTTGTTCTCTTTCATCATGGACTTCATGTCCATCTTGCCTGCAGGCATCGTCTGATCCATGGCAGCGCCTTTCATGCCAGCGTGTGGGGCAGACTGGGCGTGCAACGACAAGGGAACCACCAACGCGCATGCAAGAAAGGCGGTTGCCGAGACGGTTTTCGAGGGTGGGTGCAGAAATCTCATGGTGGGCTCCTTGAACAGCGTCAATCTGCGTGGGCCATGGCGGCACATTCTTGAGCGCATTTGTGGCAAGCGGCGGCACATGCCTTGCAATGCTCGGCTTCGTGCCTAGCGCACTCATCGCCGCAGGCCTTGCAGATCTGCGCGCACAGCGCACAAATCGCCTCGGCGTATTCGCTTCGGCGCGCCATCACATCGGCAGCTAAGCTGCAAGCGGCCGCACAGTCCGCGTCCAGCGCAATGCAGCGGGCCATCATCTTGACGTCCTCCTCCTTGAGGCACTCTGCGAAACACTGATGGCAAGCCGTCGCGCACGACCGGCAAGCATTGATGCAAGACATGTAGGGGTTCGGGGTGTGATTCATCTGGATCTCCTGATAGGTTTGGATGGCTCAAAAAGTTGAACTTGATCCTACGCAGCGGGCTGCAAGGAGCATCCATCTTCCGCCGCGAGAAGCATTCGGTTCTGTAGGCTCGCGCCGACGATTGACTCAGCCTTCGAGCAATTTGCCGCAATTTCGGTGCAAGATGACGAAGAGGTTTCAGGGTCGTAATCTAGATGTCATATTCGACCAAGTAGTCTTCGCCAAGGCTGTTTGTTACGCCTATTCGCACGGCTGCCGTCCAATCACAGCCCTTCAAAGCTGACGTAACCACCATGCAGTGCACTACGGGCCCAGCTGTGGTACCTCTTACGCCACAAGGCGTCAGCGCACACGCGACGATCGGATGCCAGAAAGAACGCCAGATGGTTCGGCTTCCCCAGTGTTTGATCGCGCAGCGAGCATGCGGCCTGCGGCATCGACTTTGATCATGCCCAATCTTGGATGGCTCCAGTAGCGCGTTTTTCCATCCTCCGTCGCAACTCTGGTGGCCGACGCTTCAACGCGCACCTCGTTGTCGGCAGGTGCGGCAAACGTGGTCGCAGACGCCAGCGACGCTGCTGCGACCAACATAGACACAATCATCTTTTTGTACATGGTCTTACTTTCCTCATCAGTCATTAAAACGTCAGCTGGGCCGACGGCTACACGCGGATACAAGACATCAATGGGCGGCGTGTGGAAGAGGATTTTGGGCTACGGGGACGAACGAGAAGCTGTAGTGCGGATGACGTTTTCGAAATATACGGAACATGCAATGTTCATCGGGTGCTTCATCCCGGTGAGGAGACATAGACCGTATCTCGAACCAAATCCCTCTGCACTTTTCACCTCGCCCCAAACCTGTCAAAAGCGTAATCG
The DNA here is from genome assembly GCF_002754175.1 of Acidovorax sp. 59. Classification (NCBI taxonomy): domain Bacteria; kingdom Pseudomonadati; phylum Pseudomonadota; class Betaproteobacteria; order Burkholderiales; family Comamonadaceae; genus Acidovorax; species Acidovorax sp. 59. The sequence goes on from NZ_PEET01000001.1 coordinate 2,026,700, forward strand.
GGAGGTCACCGCTTCGTAGGGGTGCGGGTTCTAGACTTCTCTCCGTGGCGCAGAAAAACGCCACCTGGATGGACCATATCGGGCATCCGGCGCCACAGGAGACCATCATGAAAATTCGTACTGCCATCCTCGTCGCCAGTCTCGCTGCATTCGCTACAGCGTCCTTCGCTACTTCGGTCTACCACGCAAGCCCAAGTCAGGAAGAAGGCGTGAGTCTGGCCCCCGACCACCTGGGCAACGCAGTCAGCCGTCAAGCTGTCGAAAGCACCGTACTGGCCGCGCAAAAGGACGGTTCTCTGTACTGGATCAGCCGTGGTTACCCGGCTACTTATCCGCTCGTCCCTGGCCCCAAGCTGACAAAGACCCGCCAGCAAGTCTTGGATGAGTTGCAGGCCGCCAAGCGCAATCCCGTGACCAGCGATGGCATGCGCGATCTCGGAGGCGAGGCAGGTTGGGTCAACGCCAGCCAACTGCCCTGAACCCCGAACCATCCCCACTCCCGCGAATCTCCAAGACCGGCCTGCGGCTGCACTCAAACCATCTCCATTTATCAAGAAGGAAATCCCATCATGAAACTCAAGTCCACCCTCATCGTCCTCTCTCTTATCGCAGCCCCTGCATTTGCTTCGGACCAAGTGGTCAGTAAGACGCGCGAGCAAGTCCGTGCTGAATTGGCGCAGGCTCAGCAGAGCGGCGACATGCTCGCCTTTGGCGAATCGGGTCTTACGCTCAAGCAGATCAATCCTGGCGCCTATCCCGTGGCTACTTCGACTCAGGTCGGCAAATCCCGAGAGCAAGTGCGGGACGAGCTGGAGCAGGCTATCCGTACAGGCGACATCATGGTGGCCGGTGAATTCGGCGTCAAACGCAATGAACTGATGTCAGGCCGCTATCCCATCGTGACAGGCAAATCGCTGAAGACACGTGACCAGGTAAAGAGCGAGCTGGCACGCGCCATCCGCGAAGGCGAAGTCGTCGCTGTGGGCGAAGACGGCCGCAAGCTCAACGAAATCTATCCGGACCGCTATCACGCAGCGCAGCATGCGGCCATGGCCACCACCTCGGACGAATCCTCCAAGGCGCCACGGTTTCAGTGAGTTTTCCCAGGGGGTCAGCGGCTGAGCTGGAGGAGCCTTGCCAAAAAAGGGCCGCCTCCAGCTTGAATGCAAAGCATGCCCACGGCCCCGACAGCAGGTGCGCACGACCGTTGTCTTACAACTCGCTCAGGATCAGACCTGCATGTTCATCACATCGGTGTAGGCCTGGACAATTCGATTGCGGCTTTGCAAGGTCGCCTGGAACGCAATATTCGACTTGACTCCAGCGAGCATGGTCCCTTCCAAGCTGACCGTGGGGTTGCCAAGTGTGACCTCTCGACTCAGCCGACCCGATTCACCTTGCAATTGGCTTGTGATTGTCAGCGCCTGCTTCATGGCGTCTAGAAAACCGCCCCCTTGGATGCTCGGTGCTGTGGACACAGAGTTTCCCAACAAACCGACTGGCGACAGACCATCCAATGGCTTGGTAGTGACGTTCATGTCGAGGACCTCATGGTTGGACGAAGAATTTGCGAAGTGCCGCCTTAGAGATCTCTACCAAGGTGATGGTCCATAGTAGTTACTGGCGCCAGACCCGGATCGTTTTTGGGCGCAGGGTTTCAGCCGCTAGTCCCTCCGTTCGGGATAACAGGAAATTCATCTTGCCGACATCGCCGAGAATCGAACCCGAGGCTCAAGGAGCGAAACCCAGGCGAACCGCACCATGCAAAAAAACCGGGTCTCACAGCCGCTGCGAAATCTCCAGCAGCGGCTTGATACTGGAACCAAAACGGCTCATCAAAGCGTGGTTCTGCTCCAGTTGGCTATACGGCAGGTACCGGATTCCCAACTCCGAAACGCGGGAGAATGCAGGCCTTTGAAGTTGTTCAGCGACCTTGTCTCTGCGATTGTCTGGAGCCACAAGAAACAATGCACAGTTGCCTGCAACCGACGTGCCCAAGGCCAGGTCGAGCATTCGCACGATCCCCGAATAGATGGACGTGGTGTGCTCGACTTCAAATGCGGCCGCGACCAGCGATGTCTGAGTATCAATCCATACGACATCAATTAGTCGAATCGACTCCAGTCCCCCGTCCACGCTGGCAGGCAACTGCGCCAGACATCCGTCTCCCAAAAGGCCGCTGCCGTAGGAGCGACCCCGGTCGTTGGACGCTATCCAGACATCAAACCCGAGAGACTTGCCCAGATCGCGCAACGAAGCCTGAATACCCGTGTGGGTCGCATCGCTTTCGGTCGCCTGGGACAGCTCCCGTTGCAATGCGGTGGATTCCTGCCGCACACGCTCAAGGTCTTCTTGCCAGAGTGTCGCCGTCGCCGCATCCATTGCTTGTGGCGGCGCTGCATATCGGCCACTGCCAATGTCAAACATGAGTCCCGCAATCGCACCGAGATCATTCGATAGTTTCAGCCGGTACTGCGCGTTCAAGCGCAGCAAGCCCTCCCGCATAGAAAGATAGTGGTCCCAACGTCCGAGCTTCACGCGCCCGCCAGTCACTGCGTTGAAACCATTGACAATGGCAGTGTTAAAGGGAGAGAGCAGCGTTGGGTGGATGAAATACAGCAAGTTGGCGACTGCTGGGCCCAAGCCTTTGATGCCGATTGCATCGATGCGCTGTATGGCGGCAACGACGTCTTCTGCGCAATCGCAGTGATCGCAGGTGTGAAGGAGATCTGCGAAGGCGAGCTGGTTACTCGTGTTCTCGTAGATGTCCGGAATCCTCAGCTTGGGTTTCCAGAGGAACGCGTGGTCCGCACCTTTGAAAATTTGGCGCTGCTCTGCCACGGAACCCACGATCGTCTCCAGCGAGGAGCCTCGGTAGGCGTTGCCAAACGTTCCTCCCCGGACGTCCTCCACCACCTGTGCAATGCCTCTGCGTATGGAGCGGAAGTTCTTGATCCTCTGATCCCACAGGAACCAGCTGTTGTAGGTGCTGCTCGGATCCGCCTTCCAGCAGTCAATAAGGGTTGCCAAGGGGTCATGCATTTGTCGTGAAGTGCTTGCCAATGGTCTGCGCACTGGGGAAATACATCGAAAAACAGGTCCTGCCATCGGCCGAACTCACTGAGATGCGGCCCCGGTGTGCATGAACAATCGCCTGGGTGATGGACAAGCCCAAGCCTGCACCATCGGAATCCAGTTGCTTGCGCGACTTGTCTGCCCGAAAGAAACGGTCAAACAGGCGGGGGATCATCTGCGCATCGATAGAAGGTCCAGTGTTGACTACATCCACGGTGGTTCCGTGAACGTCCCCTTGAATGTCAACGACCACCTGTTCCCCAGGGGGGGTGTAGCGAACGGCGTTGGACAGGAGATTGCTCAGCGCCCGGCGAAGCATCAACCGGTCGCCAGTGATCTCCGCCGTTCCGATCAGTTGCAGCCGGACCCGCTTTTCTTCGGCAAGGGCCTCGTAGAAATCAAACAAGGCCTGTGCTTCATCATGAACCGCGATTCTCTCCGTGCTGGGAAGAATAAGCCCGTGGTCAGCCTTGGCCAGGAACAACATGTCAGCCACCATGCGGGCCAAACGCTGGTACTCCTCGGCGTTGGAGGCCAGTATGTCCTGGTACTCCTCGGAGGAGCGAGCTTGGCTAAGCGTGACCTGGGTCTGCGTCATCAGATTGTTGATGGGCGTTCGCAGCTCGTGAGCCAGGTCCGAAGAAAACTCGGACAGCCGGTCGAACTCCTCCTTGAGCCGCCGGAGCATCTCGTTGAGAGTGGTCGCCAAGTCTGCCATTTCCACTGGAAACTCCTGGGTTGGCATCCGCTCGTCCAGTCGCTGTGCCGTGATGGCCATGGCGCGAGATCTCATGGCCCGAAGGGGGGCCAAGCCATTCTTTGCGGCCCACCAGCCCAGGACCCCGGCCACTAGAGTGGCCAACGCCACATAGCCCACAAGCACCCAAATCAATTCGTACATGAAGTGCTTGTGGTGGGCAATGTCTACAGCTACCCAGACCTGCAGCGGCGGCTCGGCGGAACCCGGCAACGTCACGAGTGCCGACATCCCTCGGTATTCCCGCCCCTCCGTTTTCCAGGAGGCAACCCCCAGGCGGGCCCTCTGGGCCAGGGCATGGAGATCATCTGGAAACTGGAAATCCGTGGTCGCGTAAAGCGTGGCCCTGTCACGGAAAACGCTGACAAAAAGGCCCTCATGGCTGTGCAAGACGTCGTCCAGACGCATTTTGAGGTCTTCAGGTGACGTGGATTTTCCTATCACCTCACGTGTGAGGTGGATCTTGTCGCGCAGGGCATCGCGATCCAGTTCCACAAAATGGCGATCGATAGAAATGGCGACGATGGTCCCCAAGCCAACGAGCACAAGCCCAGAAGCCAGCGTAAAAAAGGCCGTCAGCCGTGTCGTCAGCGAGTGCCGGGCTTTCACGGAATCTCCTGTGGCGCTTCAAGCACATACCCCATGCCTCGCACCGTCTGGATCAGTTTGGCGTCATAGGCATCGTCAATTTTGGCCCGAAGCCTACGCATTGCCACCTCGACCACGTTGGAGTCGCTGTCGAAATTCATATCCCACACCTGCGACGCGATCAGAGAGCGAGGCAAAACCTCTCCTTGGCGACGCATCAGCAGTTCCAGCAGACCGAATTCCTTGGGCGTGAGGTCGATGCGTTTGCCGGACCTGCTGACTCTCCGCCGCAGAAGATCCAGTTCAAGATCGGCCACCTGCAGAATGGTCACCTCGGCGCCACTACGGCCGCGCCGCAGTATGGTCCGGGCCCTTGCCAGCAATTCGGCAAAAGAAAACGGCTTGACCAGATAGTCGTCTGCGCCTAATTCCAGCCCCTTGATCCGGTCTTGCACCTGATCCTTGGCCGTGAGAAATAGCACGGGCATCTCAAGGCCACGGCGACGCATATTGGTGAGGACCTGCCAGCCGTCCATCCGAGGAAGCATCACATCCAGGATTACCAGATCGTAGTCTTCCTCTTGAACCATACGCAGACCATCGACACCGTTGTGGACTAGATCAGCGTTGAATCCCGCTTCCCGCAAGCCTTGGCGCAGGTACTCCCCGGTTTTGATTTCGTCCTCAACGATCAGTATCTTCACGAGACCTCCTTGGCGCTGCGAGTGGCCGCCAGTGTGCCCGCAGATTTGCGCCTTTCTTGAACATGACAAAGATGTAATTGAGGCGTTATCTATTTGGAAGCCATTGACTCACACAATGCGTTGCATCAAAACGCATGGTGAATCTATGAGAAATTCCTGGCTTTCACGACTTAACTCAATCCCCTGGCTGGCCGCTGCACTGCTGGCGCCTTCGCTAGCCTTTGCTCAGATGCCAGACGGTGCACCCCCGAAAGTGGACTACCAACTTTCGTACCGATCAGCTCTGACAGGCTATGAGGTCTACAAAGAGCAATCCGTCCAGCCCTGGAAGGCTGCCAACGACAAGGTAGGCGAAATTGGAGGATGGCGCGCCTATGCCAAGGAAATGCGCCAGCCCGCACCCGCAGCGGACCAGGGCCAACCAGCCCAAGGCCATGACGCACACCACGGGGGCAAACAATGATCCGTACCCTTCGCATGCCCCGCGCCAAACTAGTGATCGCTGTTGCCGCAGTGGCGGTCTTGTCTGGCTGCGCCAGCGTGAATCTGGAGCAAAACCTCTCCAGCGCCAACGCGGCGACAAGCGGTTTCACGGACGGCGGACTTACTCTGGCCCGGGACCGGAATGAGCAAGATGCCTTGCGCCAACGCGCCTCGGACTTGTTGGCCAAACCGCTCAGTCAACAAGATGCCGTTCAACTCGCTCTGGTCAATAGCCCGTCCCTGCAAGCCATCGTGGCTCAAAACTGGGCGGACGCTTCCACGGCGGCCCAGTCCGGCCGCATCGCCAACCCTATTCTGAGCCTGGAGCGCGTTCGGCTAGGCAGCGAGACGGAGATCGGACGCCTCCTTTCCTTCGGTCTGCTTGACCTGCTGACCTTGCCCATGCGCAAAGGTATCGCCGAGCAGCGTGTCAAACAGACTCAGCTGCGCCTCAGCAGCGATGTAGTGGACCAGGTGACCCAAGTGCGCCAAGCCTGGGTCCGCGCTGTTGCCGCGCAACAGACGTTGACTTACACCCAACAGGTTGTCGCAAGCGCCCAAGCCAGCGCCGAGTTGGCCAAGCGCATGCAGGCAGTCGGTAATTTCAACAAGCTTGACCGTGCACGCCAGCAAGCGTTCTATGCCGACACAGCGACCCAGCTGGCCACCGCCCAGCACGGGGTCACAGCGGCCCGTGAAGAGCTGGTGCGGATGCTGGGCCTTGATGACAACCAAGCCCAGCAGCTCAAGTTGCCTGAGCGCCTGCCGACGCTGCCCAAGGAGCCGCTGTCCCCAGCAGATGCTGGCCGTCAGGCGTCCAAGGGGCGGCTGGATCTTCAGATCGCGAAGGCCGACTATGACGCAGCCGCACGCGCGCAAGGCTGGAACACGATCACGACCTTCACGGACATTGAACTGGGTGTACGGCGCGACTCTGTCTTCGATGCAGCCGAGAACACCCACTCGACGCGGCGCGGCTTCGAGATCAGTCTGCAGCTGCCGATCTTCGATTGGGGGGGCATGCGACGCGATTCCATGAACGCGCAAACCCTGGCCGCTGCCAACCGCCTGGAGGCCACAGCCCGCGCGGCGGGCTCGAACTTGCGCGAGAGCTATTCCGCGTACCGCACGGCGTATGACATCGCGCGCCACCACCGCGACGAGGTGATCCCTCTGCGAAAAACCATTTCTGAAGAAAACCAGCTTCGCTACAACGGGATGCTGATCAGCGTCTTTGAATTGCTTGCGGACTCCCGCGACCAGGTGAACTCGGTGATGGCGGCCCTGAACGCCGAACAGCAGTTCTGGCAGGCCGATGCCGCCCTTCAGGCCTCTCTCATCGGCAAGCCCACCAGCGCAGGTGTCTCGGGCGGTGGCGCAGCCGCAGCCGAAGCTGGTGCAGGTCACTGATCCCTCAAGGAAACCAACATGAATTCAAGAAGAGATTTTTTCCGATTTGCTGGCATTGCTGGGGGGGCTGTGGCCGCAGCGAGTGTGAGCCGGGTGGCGATGGCCGCTCTGCCAGAGCCAGTGTTCCAGACGAGTGCAGACACCATGGCGCCGCTGGTGCCCAATTCGGGGCGCCCCTACAACCCCGTGGTCACGCTCAACGGCTGGACGCTGCCGTGGCGCATGAACCAGGGGGTCAAAGAGTTCCACTTGGTGGCAGAACCCGTGGTGCGCGAAATGGCGCCCGGTTTCAAGGCCCACCTGTGGGGATACAACGGCCAGAGCCCAGGTCCCACCATCGAGGTGGTGGAAGGCGACCGCGTCCGCATTTTTGTTACCAACAAACTGCCCGAGCACACCAGTATCCACTGGCACGGGCAGCGTTTGCCTAATGGCATGGACGGCGTGGCGGGCTTGAATCAGCCAGCGATCCAGTCCGGCAAAACCTTCGTCTACGAGTTCGTTGCGCGCCGTCCGGGGACATTCATGTACCACCCCCATGCCGACGAAATGACCCAGATGGCCATGGGCATGATGGGTTTTTGGATCACGCATCCCAAGACCAAACATCCGCTGATCGACGAAGTGAACCGGGACTTCTGTTTCCTCCTGAGCGCCTACGACATCGAGCCCGGCGCCGCGACGCCCAAGGTCGCGGAAATGCTGAACTTCAATTTGTGGACCTGGAACAGCCGCATCTTTCCTGGCATCGATTCCTTGAACGTCCGGCTCAATGACAAGGTGCGGATTCGCATCGGTAATCTCACCATGACCAACCACCCGATGCATTTGCACGGACACGAGTTTCTGGTAACGGGCACGGACGGCGGTCCCACGCCCAAGAGCACCCGTCTCTATGAAGTGACAACCGACGTGGCCGTGGGCCAGATGCGCCAGATTGAGTTCCTCGCGGACGAAGAAGGCGACTGGGCGTTCCACTGCCACAAGAGCCACCACACCATGAATGCAATGGGTCACGACATTCCCACCATGATTGGCGTGGACCACCGCGGCGTTGCCAAGAAGATCAACAACCTGATCCCCGACTACATGGTCATGGGCGAGCGCGGCATGGCAGACATGACGGAAATGGAAATGCCCATTCCGGACAACACCATCCCGATGATGACCGGAGAAGGCCCGTTCGGCTCGGTCGAAATGGGCGGAATGTTCAGCGTCCTCAAAGTACGCCGCGACCAGAAGCCGGGCGACTACAAAAACCCGGGTTGGTACAAAAACCCGGAGGGCACGGTGGCCTACGAGTACACCGGTCCGATGGCGGAGCCTGCCCGCTTCAAGGCGGAAGGCGGCCAATCCATGCCCCGCAAAGAGAAGTCCAGTTCGGACACCGTCGTCAAGGTCAAAAAGCCGTCCTCGCACGGCGGCCACTGATCGCCTGCTTTCCCCATCAACAACCCAAGGTAAATATGAAACGCACCCTTTCCCTGATCGCTGCCTCAACCCTGGTGGCTCTGTCTTTCAACAGCTTTGCGGGTGGCAACCACGGTGGTGGTCACGACGGCGGCGGCGCCCACGGCCATGGCAGCGCTGAATCAGCTATTGGCCAGCCCGGCAAAGCTGCCAAGGTGACCCGTACGATCAACGTGGACATGGCGGACACCATGCGCTTCACGCCTGCAGCGATTTCCGTCAAGCAGGGCGAAACGGTCAAGTTCGTGATCAAGAACAGTGGCCAGGTCAAACACGAGTTCAGCTTGGGCACCGATGCCGAACTCAAGGAACACTACGAGACGATGAAGAAGTTCCCGGATATGGAGCATGACGAACCCAGCAAAGTGTCGCTGGCCCCAGGCAAGCAAGGCGAAATCATCTGGCAGTTCACAAAGGCTGGTGAAGTCAAGTTTGCCTGCCTTTACCCAGGCCATTACGACGCGGGCATGAAGGGCCAGGTCACGGTGGTGAAGAAGTAAGCGGAAAAGCCTTCTACGCGATTGAACAAGGAGTTCCTATGAAAAACGCAAACAGTCTTTTGATCGGCGCGATGTTGTCGCTGGCCGCCCTCATGCCGCTGTCGGCCACGGCGCAGGCCACGGGCGACGCTGGCAAGCCAGCTGCCATGGCTGCGGCCTCCATGACAGATGGAGAAGTGCGAAAGATCGACAAGGACGCTGGAAAAATCACCATCAAGCATGGCGACATCAAACATCTAGAGATGCCGGGGATGACCATGGTGTTCACAGCCAAGGACAAGGCCCTGCTCGACAAGACTCAGGTTGGCGACAAGATCCGCTTCATGGTGATCAACGAGGGTGGAAAGATGGTCGTCACTGCCATCGAACCTGCCAAGTAGGGATAGAAGTGTTTCACGGCGCCCCCAAGAAGGGGGTGCGCTTTCGCTCATACCTCAAACTACCAAGCAAAATTCATGAAAACGCTCCTTATTGCTCTGACTCTGACGGCCGCATCGTCCGCATTCGCCGCTGGCGACACCCAGGAAGCCACGCCCTATACCAACTCCAAGGCGCAAGCGCATGGCGAAGACCACAAGAAAGCCCGTCCTGCAACCGGTGTGAAGCGGACCAAGGATGGCGGTACAGCGCGGGGTGAAGGCTCTGGCCTTGCGGACACCAGCAAGGCCGAAGCCCGTGGTCAGGAAAAGGCCAATGCGCGTGAAGCCATGCCGCACAAGGAAGCCACTCCGGGCTCCACGCCTAAGTAATGCAAACAGGTGGGCCACAAGCGTGGCCCGCCCAAGTACGGGCTGGCCGCAATCGTGGTGCAAGGTGATGGCTCTGCAAGCCACCTCACGGCCTAGTTCAATGCCCGCTCCGATGCACGTGTACGCCACGCATCCATGTCATGAGATCCAAATGACTGGTTGTCGGCTTGTTGGTTACCCCAGAGTGAGCGGGGGCGGCCTTGGCACCGCGACGCTTCGGTTTGACAAAGCTAGCACTGTGATTGGGGGCCGAGGGACTGTCTGCGGCGAGGTTTTCCAGAATCGCGCAATGGGCATGTTCGTCACCTGCGCACACAGAAACCAACTGCTCTAACGCCGATTTCATCTCGACAATTTCCCGTAGCTTCCGCCAAATGGCGCTCGGCTATCGCTTTTAACTGCCGACGGCGTGTGTCACCCCATTGCATTGGCCGATCCACTCCTTGATCTGGGGCCTGGAGTGTTAAGGTTGTTCGATTTGCCGATACCGTCTGGGTCAGGAAAACGCTGCCCAGCAATATCAAGCAAATGACAAGGATTCTTCGCACGGAGGAGCTGTACTCCAGCTGCCTGCCGGCGCCCTGAGCACTGCCAGTCAAATGCTGCGCTGATTCACCCGCTTTGACAGCGCGTCTGCACTCTCGCGTCGCTCACTATACCGATCCACCAGATAGTCTGCACTATCGCGGGTCAGCAGCGTGAACTTCACCAGCTCTTCCATTACATCCACCACACGCTCGTAGTAGCTTGATGGCTTCATGCGGCCACTTTCGTCGAACTCCAAAAAGGCTTTTGCGACCGACGACTGGTTGGGGATGGTGATCATGCGCATCCACCGACCCAGTACCCGCATCTGATTGACGGCATTGAACGACTGCGAGCCACCCGAGACTTCCATCACCGCCAGGGTCTTGCCCTGGGTCGGCCGCACGGCCCCCACGGACAGAGGTATCCAGTCGATCTGCATCTTCAGGATGCCGGTCATCGCGCCATGGCGCTCCGGTGAGGTCCAGACCATGCCCTCCGCCCATTGGGCCAGCTCTCGCAACTCCACCACCTTCGGATGGCTGTCGGGCTCTGCGTCCGGCAGTGGCAGCCCTCGCGGATCGTAGATGCGGGTTTCAGCACCGAGGGCGCGCAGCAGTCGCGCAGCCTCTTCGGTCAGCAATCGGCTATAGGAGCGCTCTCTCACAGAGCCGTAGAGCAGCAGGATGCGGGGTGCATGGGTAGAACGCTGTGCGGGCACCAGTCGCTCAAGATCGGCCTGCTCGAAGAGCGTGGCATCAACGTTGGGAAGATCCGGATTCATACCAGTCCTTTGAAGAGTTCACGACCTTGACCACCAGCAGCATGACCGGCACCTCGATGAGCACCCCCACCACCGTGGCCAGGGCCGCACCCGAATGAAAACCGAACAGGCTGATGGCTGTCGCCACGGCCAGCTCGAAGAAGTTGGAAGCACCGATCAATGCTGATGGGCAGGCAATGGCATGCTTTTCTCCCGCTGCGCGATTGAGCCAATACGCCAGTGCCGAGTTGAAGAACACCTGGATCAGGATGGGTACGGCCAGCAATGCGATGACCAGGGGCTGCTGCAGGATGGCCTCGCCCTGGAACGCGAACAGCAGCACCAGGGTGAGCAGTAGCGCAGCAATGGACCAGGGACCAATGCGATGCAGCGCAGCGTCGAACACGGCTTGACCTCGGGCCAGCAGTGCCCGGCGCAACCATTGGGCCAGCACAACGGGAATCAAGATGTACAGGACGACAGAGGTGAGCAACGTGTCCCACGGCACCGTGATTGCCGACAGGCCCAGCAGGAAAGCCACGAGCGGCGCGAACGCGACGATCATGATGCTGTCGTTCAGCGCGACCTGGGACAGCGTGAACAGCGGGTCGCCCCCCGTGAGACGGCTCCACACGAACACCATGGCGGTGCACGGGGCGGCGGCCAGCAGGATCAAGCCAGCGATGTAGCTGTCGATCTGGTCAGCTGGCAGGTATGGGGCAAACCACTGACGTATGAACAGCCAGCCCAGAAAAGCCATGGAGAATGGCTTGACCAGCCAGTTCACGAATAAGGTGACCCCGATGCCGCGCATGTGGTTGCGCACTTCGCCCAGGGCGGCGAAGTCCACCTTGAGCAGCATCGGAATGATCATCACCCAGATGAGCAGGCCCACCGGAATGTTCACGCGGGCGACTTCCCACGCACCAATCGCGCGTGCTGTTCCAGGAAACACCTGGCCCAACCCGATCCCCACCACGATGCACAGCACCACCCACACGGTGAGGTAGCGCTCGAACACGCTCATGCTGGATTTCTGCATCCCGTTTCTCAGTTTGTGACCAGTTGGCGAGCGGTGGTCTGAAGCACCGCCTTGGCCAGCTTGTCTTCGGGAAGGCTAACCAGCAGTTCGAGCCGACGCTTCATGGCGTGCAGCGTCTGGCGGAAGGCTTCAAGTTGCTGCTCGTCCGTGCCGTCGCCCTCGCTGGGGTCTGCATAGCCCCAGTGCGCTGTGGCGGGGTGGCCTAGCCAGATGGGGCAGACCTCGCCCGCCGCGTTGTCGCACACCGTGATGATCAGGTCCATCTGGGGCGCGTCGGGCGTGGCGAACTCATCCCAGCTCTTGCTGCGCAGGCCTTCGGTGGAAATGCCTGCTTTTTGCAGCACCTGCAGTCCGAGGGGGTTGGGCTGCTGGTTGTCGCGTGGGCTGCTCCCAGCGGAGTAGGCCTTGAACCGACCGGCACCCATGTCATTGAGCAGCGCTTCGGCCAGGATGCTGCGCGCCGAGTTGTGTGTGCAAAGAAAGAGAACTTTCAAGGGTTGTGGGGTTGCGCTCATGGTGAACTCCAGGGTCAATGGTGGTGAGATAGGTGAATCTGGGCTGAGCGCACAGGCGCTTGGGGCATGGATTGCCCTACAGGGAACCCTCAGCAGTTGCAGGAGGCGGCCTCTTCAGTGAGGCATAGCGCACCCTGGCAACAGTTTTCTGTCAGGTAGGCCAGCAGACCGTTCATGGTCTGGTACGAGGCGCGATACACCAGGTTGCGCCCGTGGCGCTCCTGGCTCACCAGGCCAGCATGGGCCAACTCTTTGAGGTGAAACGACAGGGTGTTGGAGGCTACTCCCAGCTGCTCGGAGATTGCGCCAGGGGTGAGACCATCCTTGCCTGCCACGACGAGTGCGCGGAAGACACGGAGGCGTACCTCTTGAGCAAGCGCTGCAAGCGAGCGGACAACTTCAGGCTCATTCATTTCTCAATAATACACCAATTATTGAAATATAAGCCGGCTAAATCCACTCCTATTTGCATGGCGAGTGGCGGCTCGGGAAATGCGATTCGCCCCAATGGCCGTGATGAGTGGCACGCTCCAAAATCACACACCCTGGCTCGACCATCGAGGTACGCAGTCCAAAAGGCGCCAGCATCGGTCAGGGGTGGCGGCTTGCATCCGAAATCCTTGATTGAAGGAATCAGTCAGTAGACTGATTGGTCTTCTCTCAGGGCCGTCAACAACAACAGAAGGGATTTCTCGACTGCGGCACGATCCCGCTCACTCAGGCAGGCAAGCAATTGCACTGCGTGGTCATCCAGGGCAGCATTCCAATGATTGACTGACTGAAACCCTTCGTCGGTGAGCGTGACCAACCATTTCCGGGAATCGGCGGGATTGGGCTCCTTGACGACCAGACCACGGGTCGCCAGTGCGTCAACAGAACGCGACACCCAACTTTTTTCGCGTCCAACCCGCCTGCCCAGTTCAGTCATCGCAAGCGTCCCGGAGCGCTCCAGTTCGGCGAGCAGATTGCATTGGCTGTTCATCTTGCTGTTGCGTTCCACTGACCTACTTTGCGATTGTGTGAACAAACGGGCGACCTCCCGCAACAGACTTCCCGAAATGGCCGTTGTCATTTTGGTGCGTATTGCAGTGGATAGTATGAAGTCTTGGTTTTTTTGTGTGGCCAACGCTTCCGCTCAAGAGCCAAGGCGGTCGGCTCATAGCGCCGAAACTAGCTCGTGGAAGTGAGCATGTTCAGCCAACTATGCGGTCTGGCTACCCTCGTACCCTTCGAAGAAGGCGCAGGCCATTGCCCACCACCAGCAAGCTCGCTCCCATATCCGCGAAGACCGCCATCCACATGGTGGCCGTGCCAACGACCGCCATCACCAGGAAGACGCTCTTGATGCCCAATGCCAAGGTGATGTTCTGCCAGAGAATGGCGTGGGTGCGCTTGGATAGACGCACCGTCTCGGCGACGCGCTGCAGGTCATCGTTCATGATGACCACATCGGCTGCTTCCATGGCCGTGTCGGTTCCCGCCGCACCCATGGCAAAACCGATGTCGGCCTGCGCCAGCGCCGGCGCATCGTTGATGCCGTCGCCGGTCATGCCGGTGGCGCCATAGCGCTTTTGCATTTCCTTGATGGCGTCGAGTTTGGCTTCGGGCAGCAGATCTCCACGGGCGTCATCAATGCCGGCCTGCGCCGCGATGGCTTTTGCGGTGGCCGTGTTGTCGCCGGTCAGCATCACCGAGGTCACACCCAGTGCCTTGAGATCGACGATGGCCTGTTTCGATGTCTCACGGATGGTGTCCGCTACCGCGAACAGCGCCAGGACGCCTGAATCGTCAGCCAGGAGGGTTACCGTGCGGCCTTGTTTTTCATGGGTGGCCAGCTCCGCCTCCAGCTCCGGACCGCACAGTCCTAGCTCATGGATCAGTCGGTGATTGCCCAGCATCAAGCGCACACCATTCACCATGCCTTCGACGCCGCGCCCAGGCAAGGCCTTGAAGCTTTCTGCTTCTGGACCCTTTACATCCAAGCCCTGGACAATCGCCTTGGAAACCGGGTGGTCGGAACGAGCCGCCAGGCTGGCAGCCATCTGCTGGACTGCTGCCTCGTCACCGGCACCCCACACCTGCCACTTCACCAGCTTGGGTTTGCCTTCGGTGATGGTGCCGGTCTTGTCCAGCGCCACCGCCTTCAGAAGCCGGGCATCTTCCAAGTAGGTTCCGCCCTTGATCAAGATCCCACGGCGCGCTCCCGCGGCCAATCCGCTGACCACCGTGACCGGCGTGGAAATGACCAGAGCGCATGGGCAGGCGATCACCAGCAGGACCAGGGCCTTGTAGAGCGCCTCCAGCCAGGTAAGTCCCATCAGGAAAGGAGTGAGGACCGCCACCGCCACGGCAATGGCGAAGACTGCGGGGGTGTAGATGGAGGCGAACCGATCCACAAAGCGCTGCGTCGGAGCGCGCGTGCCCTGCGCCTGCTCAACGGCTTGGATGATCCTGGCCAGGGTGGTGTTGCTCGACAAGGCTGTGACCTCGAACTCCAGCTCACCAGTCTCGTTGATCGTGCCGGCGAACACCTGGTCGCCAGGTGCCTTGTCCACGGGGATGCTCTCGCCAGTCACGGGGGCCTGGTTGATGGCGCCATTGCCCTTGGTCACCTTACCGTCCAGCGGCACGCGTTCGCCCGGCTTGATGCGCACGGTCGCTCCGATGGCCACCGAAGCCACCGGTGTAGCGGTCCATGCTCCGTTGGTGCCCAGTACCAAAGCCTCTTCGGGCGCCAGTTCCAGCAAGCCCTTGATAGCGTTTCGGGCCCGGTCCACTGCCTTGGCTTCGATGAGCTCCGCAATCGCGTACAAAGCCATCACCATCGCGGCTTCTGGCCACTGACCAATGAGGAATGCGCCGGTGACGGCCACCGACATCAGCGCATTGATGTTCAGCTTGCCGCGCAGCAGCGCCGCAATGCCTTTTTTGTAGGTGTCGATGCCGGCCAGCCAGATAGCCAGAGCGGCAATCGCCATGCCGGCCACTTTCCAGGCCATCTGGTCGGGAGCAAAGAACGAGAGGACCTCAGCCCCCGTGGCGAACACCAGCGCGGCTACCAGCCGGGAGATGCCGCCTGCAAAACCATGTCCATGGTCGTCGCCTTCGGCTGGTTCGCCCGCCTGTCCGCCCTCGGAGCCATTGGCGCCTGGAACTGGCTGCGGATCGAAGCCCGCTTTGCGGATGGCATCGAGTGCCAACGGGTAGGTGCCTTCCTCTGCATCGATCTTCAGCGTCCGCGCGCCCAGCTGAAAACCCAGAGAACGAATCCCATCCAGAGGCTCCAGCGCCCGACGAATCTCCGCCTCCTCGGCGCTACAGTCCATGGTCGCAATGCGAAACACCCGGCCTTGGCTACCCTGGGTGTTTGCCGCAGTGACCACGGGCTGTGGATCGAAACCCGCCTTGCGGATGGCATCGAGCGCAAGGGGCAAGGCGCGATCCTCCGCATCGATCTTCAGCGTGCGCGCGCCGAGCTGGAAACCCAACGAGCGGATTCCCTCAAGCGGCTCCAGCGCCCGACGAATCTCCGACTCTTCGGCACTGCAGTCCATGGTGGCGATTCGGAACAGCTTGCCCTGGCCCGGGCTGCTTGTGGCTGCAGGGACCACTGCTGCGGTACTGGAACAGCCCGAGGAGCAGCAGGTGTCAACAGTGGTGGGAGGTGTGCTTGTTTCTGATTTCATAGCCCAATTGGAAACCTTCAAGTAGCTTTAAAGTCAAGCAGCAAAAAGAACATGGCTGCTTTGTCCTGGGTAAATCGGATTTCTTAACGGTCCGTACTCAGTCGCAGGGGCACAGGATCGACCCCACCCCGTCGAAAAACAACATCAATTCGGGGGGATTTCGATTCCCACATTCGTTACCCCGTTTTCTGACGATGCAAAGGGCTTTCCCTGGTGCATGCGTGCAATAGCTCCTACTATGGCCAACCCAAGGCCATGGTTACTCTGCCCATGACTACGAGCCGGATCTGCACGGAAGAATCGGTCAAACAGCTGCGGGAGTAGCTCGGGATCGATAGTGCTGCCGTAGTTGGTGACACTGATCAACACACGGCCCTCATCGATAGTTCTGAGGTTGACTTGGACGATTGAGCCAGGGTTCGCGTATCGGGTGGCGTTGCCGAGCAAGTTCGACAGGGCCCGGCGCAACAACGGCACGTCGAAAGCGCCATGCGCATCGCCGACCACCTTAGCGGTGAGACCAGCCTCGGCCAGTGCCGCTTCGTGGTAATCCAGTACGTCAGCAGCCACTGATGCAAGAGTCGCAACGGGGGCCCGACGTGCTCCCACACCCCGATCCGCCTGGGACAGGAACAGCATGTCATTGACGATGCCCGTCAGGCGGTGCAGCTCCTCCAAATTGGACGCCAGCACCTCGCGAATATCCGCCTGCTCAGGGCGCAGCAAAGCCAGTTCATTGTTGGCAATGAGCGTGGCCAAAGGCGTGCACAACTCATGCGCCACGTCCGCATTGAAGCCTTCCATCTGGGAATAGGCCTTCTCAATGCGAGCAAGGAGCGCGTTGAACTGGTCGATCAAAGGCACGAGCTCAAGGGGCTGCTCGGCGCTGTCGAGACGTTGATGCAGATTGTCAGCCGACACTGCGCGCGTCTGACTGGCCAGTCTTCGGACGGGCGCCAGGCCCAAGTTGACCAGGGAGAATCCGCCTAGCGATACAACGACGGCCCCACCGATGGCTGCGACCAGCAAGGTAAGAGCAAGTCGGTGCAACAACTGGTTGTCGGTTTGGATATCCAGCGACAGCTGAACGCGCAAGTTCTTTGAGGGAGTCTGGTCCGTAGTCTGTGCTACTTCGAACTGCCGTTGGCGCCATACCGTCTTCGCATTCTGGTTGCGGGTGTGGGCGTAGAGAACAATCCCGTCCGCCCGCGCGACTTCGAGCGACAGATCTCCGTGCCCAACAAGGAAGTCATCGAGTTTGTGCGCAAGGTCTTCCGAATCCCCATGCTCCTTGCCATCCACTAGCAAGTGCCGAATGACGTTTTCCTTTTGCGCCAGCGTTTCCTCTTGCCGATCACGAAAGTTGAACTCGGTCACCAGATACACCGCCAGACAGACCACCCCGAGTCCGGCAAAGCTCTGCAGCGCCAGCCACCAAGACAACCGCTGGCGCAATGAGCGATGTTGGGCCAGCTCCTTCATCCGTTGCGGTCCTCCATCACGTATCCCATGCCGCGAATGGTGTGGAGCAGCGCAGTGTCAAACGGAACATCGATCTTGGTACGGAGGCGCCGGATCGCGACTTCCACTACGCTGGTATCGCTGTCGAAATTCATGTCCCACACCTGCTCAGCGATCTCAGTGCGAGAAAGCACTTCGCCTTTTCTTCTCAGAAACAGAGTCAGCAGCAGAAACTCCTTCGCAGTCAACTCCAAGCGCTGGCCACACCGGGACGCTTTGCGCCGTACCAGGTCTAATTCCAGGTCGCCCAACCGCAGTTGCGTGGGCTCTGCGGCATCCCGCGCGCCATGGGTCCGCCGCAGCAGCACCTGGATGCGGGCGCTCAGTTCGGAAAACGCAAAGGGCTTGACCAGATAGTCGTCGGCACCCGTCTTGAGTCCCAATACCCGATCCTCGACGCTGACCCTTGCTGTCAACATCAAGACCGGAGTCTGCTTGGTCTTGCGAAAGGCCGTTAGAAGGCTGAAGCCGTCGATCCCTGGGAGCATCGCGTCCAAGACCAGCAGATCGTGCACGCCTTCCAGAGCCATGTGAAGGCCATCCACCCCATTGTGTGCAACGTCCACCACGTAGCCGACCTCTCCCAGGCCCTTGCGCAGGTACTCGGCCAGCTTGACTTCGTCTTCGATGAGCAAAATTTTCATGCTGCCATTCTCGAAGAATCCGGCCTGTTCGTAGTTTACGAATTTGTTATCTGGCTGTTGGCGCCGTGTCGCGCGCGGATTTTTACAGTGTCTCCGTGTCGAAAGGCATAGTCCCGGCAGATCGCCGAGGGCTAACTGATATCAAGGGACAACACCATGACTGTTCGCAAACCCCTCGCCCTCACTCTGATCGCCTTCACAATTGCGGCTCCAGGATTTTCATCTGCCTCGTCGCTGTACCATCCTGCTGGTGGCGAAGTGGGCATGACCACACATCCCGACCACATGCAAAGCGCAATGTCCCGTGGCGATGTGCTTCAGGCTGTCGAAGTAGCGCGCAAGGATGGCACGCTGGCAGTCCTTTCGCGCGGGGGTGCGCTGCCAGTCAAAGCAACAGGCTCAACAAAGACGCGTGAGCAGGTCCAACAGGAATTTCTCAACATGTCGGCAGCTGAAAAGAAGGCGCTTCTGGACATGAACGGCGGCGCTCGCTGATTTCCCAACCCAGTGCCCTTCAGCGGCCATCCAAGCCTCAGTACGCCCTTCATGACGCATGCTAGACTTCAAAAATGCGCCGCTTGATCGCCGTTCTTATGCTTGCATTGCTTCCGTTCCAGTTCAGCTGGTCTGCGGTGGCTGCTTATTGCATGCATGAGAGCTCAACCTCGCAGTCGCAGCATTTGGGGCATCACGAACACCAGCATGAAGCCAAAGGCGGGAATGGTCAGGCCGAAAAGTCCAGCCAGGGTGCAGGTGCATTTGATGTTGACTGTTCAGTTTGCCATGGCGCGGGTATCGGGGCCTTGAGCTGGTCAGATGCAAAGCCAGCCTTTTCCCATGACAGCCGTGTGGAGTCTTCCCCAGGCCAGCGCCTGCTGGCTGTAGCGCCCACGCCCCCTGACCGCCCTCAGTGGTCCGTCCTCGCCTGATCGGCGGGGGCATCTCACTTTTCTTTTTCAGTCTTGTCCGCCATCGCGGCCGAAGCAGTTGCGTGTGTTGCAGCTGGAGTGACTGACGAGTTGCCAGGCAGCTGCACGGTTGCCAGTCCGCCGATTCCCTCGTGTTTTGAAATCACTGGAGAATCGGATGTTCAAGGGTACTTACCTTCAAGAGATGCCGCACGCATGGCGCGGCGGTAGAAAGATCAAGCTCGCGGCAGGCGCCGCAGCTATATGGCTGAGCGCCTCGGGCGGTGCCTTTTCCCAGGGCCTGCCACCAGGGCCAGCCGTTGGCGAACGAGCACCTCAGTCTGCTGCAGCGGCCGCAGCTGAGCCTTTGTCGCTGGCCAAGGCCATCGAACTGGCCCTGGAGGGAAATCCGGAGGTGGCTGCGGCAAAGCGCCAATGGGAGGCAACCGAAGGACAGGTTCTTCAAGGACGCTCGCGCCCCAATCCAGAGCTCGCGTACTCGCTGGAAGACACACGCTCCAAAACACGTACGCAAAGCTGGCAACTCAATCTTCCCTTGGAATTGGGCGGAAAGCGTGCAGCACGCACCAAGGCGGCCGAAAAAACGCGCGAGCAAGCACAGGCCCAACTCGCCGAGCTGCAAGCCACCGTGCGGGCCAATGTCGCTGCCGCTTACTTTGATGTTCTGACTGCGCAGGAACGATTGGTACTAGCCAGAGACAGCGCAGCGCTGGCCAAATCTTCAACGGATACCGTCTCAAAGCGTGTAGCCGCTGGCAAAGTGTCCCCAGTGGAAGAGTCCAAGGCCCGGGTTGCCGAAGCCGGCGTTCGCGTCGAACTCGCCCAGGCCGCAAGCGAACAACGCAATGCACTGTCTCGCCTTTTCGCGCTGTTGGGACGGATCGATGCGCCTTACACCGTCCTGGAGGGCAAGGCCGAGAACCTGCCCTCGGTCCCGAGCCTCGTCGATCTCCAGCCCCTGATTGCTTCTTCGCCAGGCGTGGTACTTGCGCGAATCGAGGTGGATCGGCGCAAGGCCTTGACCGACCTGGAACAAAGCAAACGCGTCCCCGATGTCACCGTCAGCGTCGGCATGCAGCGCAGCAACGAGACGCAGCGCAACGTCCTTCTTTTCGGGGTCTCTGTGCCTCTTCCCGTCTTCGACCGCAACCAAGGCAACCTCCTGGAGGCGCTGAAACTTGAGGACAAGGCCCGCGATGAGCTGCAAGCAGCCACTGTGCGCCTGCACAGCGAAGTGGCGCAGGCACGAGAGCGCCTTTCCACGATCACCGCAGAGGTTCAGTCACTGCAGCAGGAAGTTCTGCCTGGTGCGAAGTCGGCCTATGACGCCGCCACCATTGGTTTCGAGAACGGTAAGTTCAATTTCCTGGAAGTGCTCGATGCCCAACGCACTTACTTCACAGCCAAATCCCAGTACCTCAAAGCCCTTGGCGAAGCACACCGTGCAGCGGCTGATATCGACCGCCTGCTCGGGGCCAGCATGGTTACCGGCCTGATCGCAACGCAACACTGAGCATGACCATGAACTCCAGCAAATCCACCATCAGTAAAAAACACCTGATCGCCATTGCAGTAGTCCTCGCAATAGGGGTCGGCGCGGGAACCTTCATCTTGCAAGGTGGCGGCAAGCCCAAAGCCGCAGCCACCGAGGACGATGGCCACGGGCACGGCGGCCATACCGAGGCCAAGGGACACGGCGACGGCGAGCACCATGGCAAGGGTAGCGAAAAGGGCCACGACGATGACAAGGGGCATGCCGATGGTGAACACCATGAAAAGAGCGAAGCCAAGGGACCACATGGCGGTACCGTGTTCAAGGAAGGCGACTTCAGCTTGGAAGCATTGTTGTCTGAAGACGGTGGCGAGCCTCGACTGCGAATCTGGCTGTCCGACAAAGATAAACCGCGGCCCCTGAATGCTGCAACGGTCACGGCAACTGTGACCCGCCCGACAGATGAAAAGCAGAAACTGACGTTTGCCGCTGAAAAAGACAGTCTTGTCAGCCGAGAGATCGTTGCTGAACCCCATGCGTTCGACATCGAGATCATTGCGCAGACTGCCACAGAGCCTTTCATGTTCGTGATGAGCAAGGAAGAAGGAAAGATCGAACTGACCGATGCCCAGATAAAGGCTGCATCCATCAGCCTGGACGCTGCGGTGAAAGCCAACATCAAGACGGCGTTGCTCCTTCCCGGGGAGATACGCTTGAACGAAGACCGCACGTCTCACGTTGTTCCCCGGCTTGCGGGAGTCGTGGAAAGCGTCAATGCCAGCTTGGGCCAAGTGGTCAAGAAAGGGCAAGTTTTGGCGGTGATCGCGAGCCCGACTGCTTCCGAGCAACGCAGCGAGCTGCAGACGGCCCAAAAGCGCTTAACGCTGGCAAAGACCACCTACGAGCGAGAAAAAAAGCTGTGGGAGCAGAAGGTCTCTGCCGAGCAGGACTACCTGCAGGCCAAGCAGGCCTTGAGCGAAGCAGAGGTCGCAGTAGCCAACGCCAATCAGAAACTGAGCGCGATGGGCCTGTCCGCCTCGTCGGTAGCAGGACTGAACCGTATCGAGTTGCGAGCGCCCTTTGATGGCATTGTCATCGAGAAGCACCTTAGTCTCGGCGAAGCCGTGAAGGAAGATGCTGCGGTTTTCACCATCTCGGACCTTTCCCAAGTGTGGGCTGAGATCAATGTTCCTGCGAAAGATCTGCCATCGGTTCGTGTGGGCGAAAAGGTCACGATCAAGGCCACCGCCTTTGACGCCTCCGCTACAGGCACTGTCGCTTTTGTAGGAGCGCTCATTGGCGAGCAAACCCGCACGGCAAAAGCCCGCGTGGTTCTTGACAACCCCAAGGGCGCTTGGCGTCCCGGCCTGTTTGTCAATGTTGAGGTGGTGTCCGAAGAAACGGCAGCGCCTGTAACCATCTCGGCCGACGCCGTCCAAAACGTCGGGGAAAAGCCGGTGGTCTTCCTCAAGGTTGATGGAGGCTTTATCGCTCAACCCGTGAAGCTGGGCCGAAGCGATGGCAAGCGGGTCGAAGTCCTCTCGGGTCTCAAAGCCGGTATGCCCTACGCCTCGACCGGCAGCTTCGTCGTGAAGTCTGAACTCGGCAAGGGATCTGCCGAACACACGCACTGATCGCGGAGCGCATACATGTTTGAAAAACTCATTCGATTCTCGATCGAACAGCGATGGTTGGTGCTTCTAGCGGCCCTGGGCATGGCGGCGCTTGGCGTCTTCAGCTACCAAAAGCTGCCTATCGATGCGGTCCCTGACATCACGAACGTCCAGGTTCAGATCAACACCCAGGCCGCAGGCTACTCGCCTTTGGAGACTGAGCAGCGGGTTACATACCCCATTGAGACGGTCATGGCTGGCCTGCCAAACCTGGAGCAGACCAGGTCGCTTTCGCGGTACGGTCTGTCGCAGGTGACCGTCATTTTTAAAGACGGAACCGACATCTATTTTGCTCGCCAGCTCGTCAACGAGCGCATCCAGGAGGCGCGCGACAAGCTGCCTGCCGGCATCACGCCAGCGCTGGGGCCCATCTCGACCGGCCTGGGCGAAATCTATCTCTGGACTGTCGAAACCAAGGACGGGGCGAAGAAGCCCGACGGCTCGCCCTATACCGCGACAGACCTGCGCGAGATTCAGGACTGGATCATCAAGCCACAGCTGCGAAATGTTCCTGGCGTGACCGAGATCAATTCCATTGGCGGCTTTGCCAAGGAATACCAGATCGCGCCCATCCCTGAACGCCTGGCTTCTCTCGGCGTGACACTGCAGGATGTGGTCACTGCGCTGGACCGCAACAACGGCAATGTGGGCGCGGGCTATATCGAAAAGCGTGGCGAGCAGTATCTGATTCGTGCACCTGGTCAGGTGAAGTCGCTGGAAGACATCGGTAACGTGATCCTCAGCAGCGCCAACGGTGTTCCTGTGCGCGTTCGCGACGTGGCAGAAGTTGGCCTTGGCCGGGAACTGCGCACAGGTGCTGCAACAGACAACGGACGCGAAGTGGTCCTCGGCACGGTGTTCATGCTGATCGGCGAGAACAGCCGGACTGTCTCGCAGGCGGTGGACAAGAAGATGTTGGAAGTCAACAAGAGCCTCCCAGAGGGGGTGCACGCGGTGACTGTCTACGACCGTACCGTGCTTGTTGACAAAGCCATCAGTACGGTGAAGAAGAACCTGCTGGAAGGCGCGGTTCTGGTGATCGTGATCCTGTTCCTCTTTCTGGGCAACATCCGTGCCGCCATCATCACGGCAATGGTCATCCCCTTGTCGATGCTTTTTACCTTCACGGGTATGGTTCAGTACAAGGTGAGCGCCAACCTGATGAGCCTGGGAGCGTTGGACTTCGGCATCATCATCGACGGAGCGGTGGTGATCGTTGAGAACTGCGTACGGAGACTTGCCCATGCACAAGCGCACCACGGTCGGCCACTGACGCGGGCTGAGCGCTTCCATGAGGTGTTTTTGGCATCCCAGGAGTCAAGGCGTCCATTGCTGTTCGGACAGCTCATCATCATGGTGGTGTACCTGCCCATCTTCGCGCTGACAGGCGTTGAAGGGAAGATGTTCCACCCCATGGCATTCACGGTGGTCGCGGCACTGCTGGGCGCCATGGTTCTGTCGGTGACATTCATCCCCGCAGCGGTGGCCCTGTTCATCGGCAATCGGGTCAGCGAGAAGGAAAACTTCCTGCTGGGCCATGCCAAGCGCTTGTATGGTCCACTGCTCGACCGTGTCATGGCCGCCAAGGCGGTCGTACTGACCGCAGCTGCAGTTGCGGTGATCTTGTGCGGGTTGATCGCCACGCGTATGGGCAGCGAGTTTGTACCCAATCTCAATGAAGGCGACTTTGCGATCCAGGCGCTGCGCATCCCAGGCACCAGCCTTTCCCAGTCAGTCCAAATGCAGCAGCAAATTGAAAGGACCTTGAAAGAGAAATTCCCCGAGATCGAGCGCATCTTCGCCAGAACCGGTACTGCGGAGATTGCCTCGGACCCCATGCCGCCGAACATTTCGGACGGGTACATCATGCTCAAGCCAATGGCCGAATGGCCCGAACCTCGAAAAACCCGCGACGAATTACTCGCGGCGATTCAGGAAGTCATCGGGAAAATCCCGGGCAACAACTATGAGTTCTCCCAGCCCATTCAGCTGCGCTTTAACGAGCTGATCTCCGGGGTGCGCAGTGACGTAGCCGTGAAGATCTTCGGTGACGACATGGATGTCCTGAACAAGTCCGCAGAAGAAGTCTCCGCAATGCTGCAGAAGATTCAGGGCTCCTCTGAGGTGAAGGTTGAGCAGACGACGGGGCTTCCGATGCTCACCGTGAACATCGACCGCCAGAAGGCTGCTCGCTATGGTCTGAACGTTGCCGACATTCAAGACACCGTGGCCACCGCTATCGGTGGACGCGAGGCCGGCACTATGTTCGAGGGCGACCGCAGATTCGACATCCTGGTTCGTCTGCCTGAATCCCTGCGCAACGATCTCGAAGGGATGAAGCGCCTTCCTATCCCGCTGCCGCGTTCTGCCAATGGGACAGAGGCCAAAACGAACTTCATCCCGCTGGGCGAGGTAGCAACATTCGAGCTTGCTCCTGGCCCCAACCAGGTGAGCCGAGAAAACGGCAAGCGCCGCATCGTCGTGAGCACCAACGTGCGCGGGCGCGATGTGGGCTCTTTCGTCGCAGAGGCTGAGAAAGGCCTGGCCCAGATCAAGATTCCTACCGGCTATTGGACGAGCTGGGGCGGAACCTTCGAGAACTTGCAGTCGGCCACGCAGCGCCTGCAGATCGTCGTGCCGGTGTCCCTGCTGCTGGTTTTCGTGCTGCTGTTCGCTATGTTCGGCAACGTCAAGGATGGTCTGCTGGTCTTCACTGGCATCCCATTCGCTTTGACGGGGGGCATCCTGGCGCTTTGGCTTCGCGACATTCCGATGTCTATCTCTGCGGCTGTCGGCTTCATCGCGCTTTCTGGGGTGGCCGTGCTCAATGGTCTGGTGATGATTTCGTACATCCGCAGCTTGAGGGAAGGCGGTGTTGGTCTTGACGAAGCAATCCGTGACGGCGCGCTCACCCGGCTACGGCCGGTTCTGATGACTGCCCTGGTGGCCTCGCTGGGCTTCATTCCAATGGCCATTGCGACAGGCACCGGCGCTGAAGTCCAGCGTCCCCTGGCCACCGTGGTGATCGGCGGAATTCTCTCGTCCACGCTGCTCACGCTTCTCGTGCTGCCGATTCTTTACCGTCTGGCCCACCGGCCCGATGAGGAAGATGAGGACGTGTCCGCTGAGCCCTCGCATCCCCCAGACGTGTCCGCGTCCGCGTAGTTGAAACGGTCCCGCTCGCTGATCGTGGGGCCGTCCCTTTTCTCCACCCCCAAAGGAACTGTCATGAAACTCTCCCAACTCATTCTCGCAGTGGCGGTGTCGGCCTGCGGCACGGCGTTCGCTGCTGACAACCATGGTCACGACATCAAACCGATGCACGGTGGTGCTGTCGCCGAAGCCAAGGAGGTCGAGTACGAACTCGTCGCCAGCGCCGACAAGCTGCAGCTCTATATGCGCGACCATGGAAAGCCAGTTGCCGTGGCGGGAATGACCGCCAAGGTCACGCTGCTGGCAGGCAGCGAGAAACAGGATGTCCAGCTCCAAGCCGGTGACGGCAAGCTGGAAGCCGCGGGCAGCTTCAAAGTCCCCGCCGGTACCAAAGCCGTCGTCGCTGTCTCGAAGGCCGGCAAGTCGGTTGCCTCTGTTCGTTTCACGCTGAAGTAATACGAAGCCTGGCTGGGGGGATCGCCCTCGCGACGCCCCAGTGTTGATCCACTTTCAGCAGTCCGTTCACGTCAAAGAAACTGACTACATAGTTGCGAGTTCGGTCAGCCCATCGGCAATATGCCTTTGCTGGATGCAAAAAGGAGCGATCCATGTCAATGCAGGCGGCACAGGTCGCGCCTTTTGCCAAACTGTTCTGGATTTGGATCGGCTTGTTGACCTCCGTGTTTGTGTTTTGGAGGCTGCGGCGTATCTGGCTCAAACGCCACCCGCCAATGGCGGTGAGAGTCAAGTACAGCCGACGCTTGGCCAAGAGACTGAGGGATCGACAGGCAATGCGTTTGAAATACCGAAATACACCGAAATCGCGGCACCGCCAGATGCAATCCAAGGAGGCAGACCGTGGGTAAAAGTGCCGGAGTCGCTGACAAACCTGCAGTCGCTGATCAACAACCTCCACAGCAAAGAATCAGATCCATGACAAAAATTCCTCCACATTCAGGCACCCGCCGCCTCTGCGTGATCCTGACTTCTGCGCTGGTTGCTAGCTTGCTGGCGGGTTGTGCCACCCCTACTGGGGCCGATCCTTCCGCAGAAGCGCCATACTGTTACAAAGCCAGGAAGGGCCGAGTAATCGCATGCACTCGGGTGCCCGCCCCCAGCCTGAATGCCGACGCTCAGGCGAAGCGCTTTACTCCCGATCCGAATGCGCTCACCGTCTACGTCGTACGGCGCAACTGGGGAGATGGCGGGCGGTTTGTGAAGATCAGCGCGGATAACGAAATCGCCGCCGAGACTCTCCCCAACACGATGGTGCGCTTCAAGTTGAAGCCAGGAACGCATACGTTCACCTTGGATTTCGAAGGAGAGCGTCAAGTCGCAACCGTGGATGGCAAAGCTGGTGACCTACGATTTCTTCGGATCGATGGAACGGTTTGGGCATGGAAGAGCACGTTTGTATGGGCGACTGACGGCGAGGATGCTATTCGGGAAAGGGCTTACAAGGCTCGCCTGGTCGCCGACCTGACGGTCAAGTGACCTCGGGGGAGCAGACAAAAAATCCCTGGGGTTCAGTGAACGTGTTGATGGTGCACGTCAGGAGCATGGGGATGAGCGTGGGTCATAGGTTCATGGGTGTGCTTGTGACTGTGGCTGCCCTTTGGCATCACAAAGTGCACATGTGAATGGTGCCCATCGTCGTGCCGGTGGGCATGCTCATGCTCAAGCACTTCGTGTGTGTGCTCGTGACCATGGCTTTCCGCCAAGTGCAGTACCACTCCCGCCAGCATCAATACCCCGCCCAGCAGCATCAACCATCCCGCAGAGCGGTCCCCGAAACCGAAGGCCACGGCAGCACCGATGAAGGGCGCGAAAGCAAACACCGAGCCTGTGCGCGCCGCGCCAAACGCCCGCTGGGCAAGAAGGTAAAAGCGCAGACTCAGGCCGTAGCCAGTGGCTCCCACGGCGAGAAGTCCTAGTGCTGCGGATAACGAAGGCCAAGGCTCCCCAGTCGAAACCGCCAATGCAGCCGTCACTGCGGCTCCCAAGGTAGCCTTGGCCATCACCACCTGGCTGGGGTCGCGCTCAGCCAGTCCACGGGACAAGGTGTTGTCCACCCCCCAGGCGACGGTGGCCAGCAACACGGCAAGCAACCCCATCAGCTGAACTCCTCCCTGTAGGCCCTGGTCCAGAACGAGCGCCATTCCTCCTGCGAGCAGCAAGAGCATGGCGGCCCACACGCGGCGGTCCATGGTTTCACTGTACAGCCACCATGCCAGCGTCGCGGTGAACAACGCCTCCAACGTGAGCATGAGCGATGCGCTGGCCCCGCTCGTATGCTGCAGCCCCCAGGCCAGGGCCACCGGCCCCAGCGCCGCGCCAAAGCCAGCCATCGCCAGAAGGCTCGGAATGTCGGACCTCTGCACCCGCGCTTCGTGCGCAGCAGTCCGCAGCGACAGGGCCCCGATCAGCGCTGCTCCGGCATACAGCAGCGCTGCTGTCGTGAAGGCACCCAAGCCAGCGCCCAACTTTTGCACCAAAGGCGTACTGATGCCGAACAAAGCTGCTGCCACCAGTGCAAACAGGCCGCCGCACAGGGCTGGATGGTGCGAAGAGTCGATCATAGTGCGAGTGATTTCACCATGAAGTCCATGGCCTACCATTGGGTAGCGATTCATGGAGGGGCACAACTATGGAAACCGAGGTGGGAGCGATAGCCGAGGGGCAGCAGATTCTCAGTGGCGATGACGTGAAGGAGGCGCAGTTCAAGTTGCAAGAAGCAACCGAGAACGGCGAGCCCGCGCAGAAGCTGTATTTGAAGACGTTCCAACCCATCGACCGGGACATGCAGATATGGCAAGCAAGACCCGAATCGGAGTGGCCCTTGCTAGCGACCATCCTGGCAAACAGGATCATCATGTATCCAATACATGCGAATCCACACACAAAGCGCTATCTGAAGCCAAAACATGGTCGCTTCACGACCGTTATTTACGAAGATGGCGCCCGTAGCGATTTGCCAAGCGACCCGCAGGACGCGGCAGCTCACGTCGCATTAAGACTGGCATCGAGCATTTTTGATCTGCCTGGTGACGGGCTTGGCCTTATCAAAGATCTCGACACAGTTTGGCGGGTCCTGTCGCTGGTACAGCAAGCAGACATTCTTACCATTGGGAAAAAAACAGAAATGCGCCTGGATGGGCGCACGGTGTTTATCGACCAGAGTGAACTGGACAGCCTGCGCCGCGCCTTCAACCGGACCAAGACCCGTGGGCGAAGCCTGATCCAAAGGATCCAGCAGGGCCTCGTTTATGACGACGTGCTCACGAGAATCAATCCCGAGAAGTTCCAACGGATCGAGCGGGTTGCTCCACCTTTGGTGCGGGTACGACGCGAAAGCGCCGCGCAGACCTCCAGTCGCGAGCGCGCGGAGCGTCGAGCCAATGTTCAGACAGTGCGAAAGCAGGTCGATGAGTTGGCGGCCGAGGCACCTACTGAGCTCTTGAAACTACACGCGGAAATCGAGCGAGCCACGCTTACAGCGATGATCGGCAAGTACCGAGATATGCTGGAGAAGAAGCTCGGTGAACACCTCTGGCAACGTTTCTTTGAACAGCATAAATTCGTCTTGAGTTTGGCTTTTGCTCGACCTGTCGAACTGTCTCACACGCAGTTTCATGCTCAAGGATCAGGCCTGACAGGGTCGGGCGCGCAGATTGGGGACTTCCTCTTCAAGGAGCAAGGTCAAGCGCTTGCCATTGTGGAAATCAAAACCCCAGATGCACCCTTGATGCTTGTCACGCCGTACAGGAAACCGCATGTTTTCGGCCCTCATTCAGAACTTAGTGGCGCTATCACCCAGGTGCTGCATCAACAAAGTGAGTTGCGCACTCGGTGGCAGACACATGTTTTCGATAACCCATCTCTGCGCCCCTCCCGGGCGGATGTGGTCAGATGCGTTGTGCTTGCTGGACGACGCCCTATTGAAGAGCATGAACTGCGTTGTTTTGAGGTTTTCCGCAACGCCTGCAAGGACGTGGAGGTGATTACCTTTGACGAACTGTTGGCGAAACTCGAATATCTGCAGCAGCACCTGCAACCAGTTCCCGATGAGGTACCTTTTTATGGCATGTCACGCAACTGAACGACAGGATCAACTTCTCGCGATCAAACCGACCACCCCAGCTTGTGCGCTTTTGTGGTCTGGTCATGGCGCACATCGTCTTCCGTGTGCACATAGATGCTGGTGGTAGAAATATTTGCGTGCCCCAGGTTGTCGCGCACAGCCTTGAGATCCATGTTGTCGCTCTGGTGAGTGCCCGCCGTATGTCTCATCCAGTGGGCTGAGGCCTGCTCTACATGAGAGGCAGCGGCCTCATGGTCAGGACCTAGCGCGCGCAGGCGGGCTGCGGTTTCACGGAAGATGGTCTTGACCAACTCGTGCACCGCACTGCGTCCCATAGGTTTAGACCCACCAATCAACGGCAGGAGCAGTGGGGAGGAATCGCCCTCATGAGGTAGAGGTCCCAGGTCATTCGACTTTCGGTAGCGCATCAGCTCTGAGACCAACTCGTCTGTCGCGGGGATCACTCTGGTTTTTTCTCCCTTGCCACGAATTTCCAGCCACCAGCGCTCCCGTCCGTCGGCTCCCCGTCGCCAGTAAAAGTCGCCCATCGAGTTGTTACAGACCTCCGAAATCCGCAGCCCACCGATGTAGAGGAGTGAGAAGAGCCACCGATATCGGGCCGCTTGGAGAGCGAGGCGAGGCGTGCTCGTGGGAAGGGACTCAATCGTTGCGCGTACTTGCGCCCAGTGTTCGTGCGGCAAGAACCTGCTGGTCTTGGCGGGGCGAGCCACTGATTTGCGGCGGCGCAGAGCCAAGGGGTTGCCTGCCAGATACCCGGCTTGAACCAACCAATTGAAGAGGCTGTTGAGGATCGACAGGGCCTGGCGCTGGCTCTGCCGGTCCAGCGGCTTTGCGAACGGACGCCAGTGGGGCGAGGACCTAGGAGCCTTCTGCGCGACCTGCATGACCCATCGATCAACCGGTTGGGGATCTTCCAGAAAGGACTCGTAGACCAGGAAATCCTCATGGGTCAGATCGGACAGGGCCTTTCCGTGCTGGTGCACACACCAAAGCAGCAGTCTTTCCGCCTCCTTGCGATAGCTGGCCAGCGTGGCCGGTGAATCCTTGTAGCGCGCCAGCCAAGCCAAAACTGCAGAGCGGTCGTCATTGGCCGCTACCTGGGGTAGGCCCTGGGCCCGATTTCGGCCACGCTCTCCGGACAGGTGAAGGGGCAGCACCAAGCCCTCCAAAGGCTCAAGATGCGCCAAAACGGCCGGTGCGATGGTCAAACTGCTCATGGGCCAAATTCTATGGACATTAGAGTAATTATGTCCAGAGATTGGGAAATAAATCATTGATTCATACGTTGTACGTTGTATTATTTAAAAATGAGCGAAGAATCAGAAATCCAAGCCGAAGTTGAGGCCCTGCGGGAGCGTTTCAGCGACACGAAAGCGTTGTACCGCGAGGTTTGCGCGTTGCTGTTCTTCCGATACGGCATCACGCCCACAGCCAGCAAGCTCTATCAGCATGTGCGCAAGGGCTCCATGAGCGCCCCGGCCGAAGCGCTGGCCAAGTTCTGGGAGGATCTGCGCGGCAAGGCTCGGGTGGAGATCGATCACCCCGATCTACCGGAGGCGCTTAAAGAGGCCGCAGGCCAGGCGGTCAGCGTGCTGTGGACCCAGGCAACGGAGTTGGCACGCGAGGAGCTAGCGGTCCTGCGCGTCGAGGTACACGCAGAGGCCCAGAGTGCACAGGCAGACCTGCAGGAGGCTCTGCAGCGAAGCGCCGTCCTGGAGACACAGATACAGACCGCACAGACCAAAGTCACCGAACTGGAGACCCGAGCTCAGGCCCTTGCTGCAGAGCTTGAGCAAGAACGGCGTGCGCACGCTGCGAGCACAGCGCGAGGTGAGGCGCTGTCCAGGCAGGTGGATGAGCTGAAGCTGGAGCAATCGAAGAGCAGGCAGCATTTCAGTGCTGAACTTGACAAGGGGCGTGCGGCCATCGATGAGGCGGCCTCCCGTGCGGCCGAGGC
Organism: Acidovorax sp. 59; assembly: GCF_002754175.1. NCBI lineage: Bacteria > Pseudomonadati > Pseudomonadota > Betaproteobacteria > Burkholderiales > Comamonadaceae > Acidovorax > Acidovorax sp. 59. The sequence continues at coordinate 2,058,438 of NZ_PEET01000001.1, forward strand.
CGAGCGTCGCGCGCTTCGTGAAATTGATCGGGAGCGCACTGCTCGAACGCAGGTAGACAAGCAACTGGAGCAGCTGCGGGGCAAGCTCGCAGAAGTGGAGCGTGATCACCATGCCAAGGTCCTGGAGGCCAACGCAGTCCAGACACGATTGGCCGCAGACCTGGAGAGCGCACGGGCTTCGCTGGCCGAGAGCGCCCGCGTGAACCAACTGCAAGGCGTTGAGCTACAGCAGGCACTGCAGGCAGTGGCGCAGCACAAAGCGGAGGCTGACACCCTGCGCGGATTGGTGGCGCAGTTTCAACCGCCGCCCAGGCCCGCTCGCAAGAAAAAACCGATGGACGGCCATTGATTGCTTGCACGTCGGCCGCCAGTCGGCGAAAAAGCTCCACACAGTATCTGCATACAACCTAGCGACGATCCAATGGCACGCGACGACTTCACGAAACCGACCAAGAATCAGGCTTACCAGCGGGTGGCGGGTCGTTGCTCCAATCCCGATTGCCGCGCCACCACCTCCGCGCCAGTGGGCGAAATTGACTTCTCCAATGTGGGGGTCGGCGCGCATATTCATGCGGCATCGCCTGGGGGGCCGCGTTATCTCGCTGCAATGACCGCAGAGGACCGGCGCGGCTTTGGCAACATCATCTGGCTATGCCAGACATGCTCGACGATCATCGACCGAGATCCGGACTCGTACCCTGCAGAAACGCTCAAAGCATGGAAAACATCGGCTGAGGCAAGGGCTCTGATGGAGCAAGGCAAGCGGCTTCCCGATGAAAAGGATATCTATCGCATGGCGGCCATGGCCATGGGCACCCGAACGCCTGGGTTTTATCCAGAAGCCATAGGCAACGTGCACAAAGCCTTGGTCGATCAATTGGAAGCGGTGGATCCAAGGTTCACTGTTTCAACGGCGTACTCGGGTGGCAACACAACGATTACCGTGGGCGCGAAAGAGACCGTGTCTTTCTCCATCAAGATTGGACAGGAATCGGCTGATGTCTGGCGCAAGGGCCTTCAGGCGTCCATTGACGAGGGCCGTGAAGCGACGCTGCCACTCGATGGGGTCGTGTTTGAAGGATCAAGAATCTTCGACGTGCTGCACAAAGATGCCGACCTAGCATCGATAACGATCATGCCGATGGCACGTCCAGCCGTGTTGAAGATACTTGCGCCCCAGATCGAACCGGCAATTTTTGAAACCATTGGTGGTCAACTAACAGCTGGGCGCAAGCAAATCCGATTTGCAGGCGCTGGATGTGGCGGTCTTCTGGACGTGGAATTAGCTTTCACCCCAACGAATCGCAATGATGTTCACTCGGTATCGACTCTGACTACCAACTTAAAAGCGTGGCAAGGAAAAGAGGCTGCCAACCCTCCCTACTTGGACGTCTTTATCAACCTGCTTGAAGCAATTCTTGATCCATCCGCGTCTGTTTCGTTCGTCTTGGAAGTCGATGGAAATCAAGCTGCAGCGGGGAAGTTTCATATACCAAAGCATATAGAGGCGATGAACGAGACCCTCGCATTTGCTCACTACGCCAGACGAGCCAGAAATGTGCTTAGATACCTCAGGAAAAGTGCGCCGATCGATATTTTCGAGAGCATTTCCACAGACGATCATCGGGCCCTGGCGCGAGTCAGCGATATCGTTGAGGGCAAGCTCTCCTACCAGCGCTCTCAGATCACCGGTTCACCGACGATGACTGTCGCGTGTACTGACGGGGGTAAGTCACTGATGGAGGTCGTGCGCAACGGAGAGTTTTCAGTTCTGCAGCAGAAAGAACCCGCATCCATGGTCACCATCTATGGGAAGGAATACGAAGTCCCTCCGACCACAAGCTATTACTCGCCTGTGAAACTGCATATCCTGAGCACGAAGAAAAAGAAGGAGAGCATTGACTTTCGTCTGCGAATCGAAATGGCGGACAACTTCACAAGCCAAACTTTCTTCGAAGAACAGCAGTGATACGCCAGAAGCCTAGGCAGTAGGGCCCCTGGTAAGGCGATTGGTGGCGCGCCATTCAAATAAGCGAGACGGGATAGAAAGCGGTTCATTAATAACCAAAGGCTTATGAGCCTAAACTGGCCGTCTCCCGGTTTGCCCTCTAAAAACCAGTGAACTTTCACGGGAATGCAATTCTGCGCCAAGTTTGTACACCGCTGGCAATTGTGCTGCTGACAGGGACACTGCCGGTCGAATTGACCCAAGCGATGAACTGATCGACGCTATGAGTGGGATTCGTACTTTTGTAGACAGCTGCAAAACCAGAGATATGAGCTGCAGCGAGAGATGTTCCCCAGCCTGCAAGCAAATCGGTATCCGAAACGCGTCCTGCCCCATTGACACCAATAGCATTTTCGTCTCCACCAGGCGCCAAAAAAATTGGATACGTATACTGACTTAAAGCCGCGATATTTGACTTTGTCGCGAGCGTATATCCAATTTCATCGTTCAGCACAGAAGCAGCTTTTATTGAGTATTCACTACAAGCAGGATGCGAAAGCGCAGTTTGAATCTGGTAATTTCCTGTTGATGCAATAACAGGGACGCCTGCGGTCCTAAGTTGTCGAATAAGATTTCTGATGGCGATGCTGACATTGGCATCACAGTCGGACGGGTAACTGGCAACGGTGCCGATACTCAGATTGACAACCAGTGCTGCAGGCGAGGTGGGCGTAGCCCCACCGGCCCTCAGAAGTACCGACGAGAGCCCTTTTTCCAAGTCGTTCAAATAATATGTTTTTTTATTATTAATGCGATCATATGAGAAAATATTTATCGAAATGAGTTGGGCGTCTGGTGCAACCCCTTGCAATATTCCGCTGGCCACGTTTGGTGATGCGCGACCCGCAGCAACCGAAGCCATTAGCGTACCATGCCCGCACCGCTGCTGATCAATCAGCTGGCATCCGATGAGATCACTGTTTGGCTCACCCGCATTTGGCGTCCCCGCTGGGCTATCACCGAACAAATCCTTGTTTGGACATATAGACTTAAATCCTCCGGAGTTTGATCCAAAACAATCTTCGCCGACTACTTTCGTAGTGCCGTTAAAGAGAAACATCTCGTGAGTTTTTCGAATGCCGTCATCTAAAACGGCAATCGCTACACCACTCCCCTTACTTCCAGAAGCCCATGCAACAGGCATGTTAATAGTCGGCATGCTCCTTTGTAGTTGCGACACACCCAATGGGCGGTTTTCACGCAACTCCAAAATTCGCGGATCATTTTTTGCGCGGAGTCTAGACAGCTGGTCCTTGGTAAGAATCATCTGAAACGACCCAATCGAATCCCCGACAGGATCGCTTTGTGGCATTTTTATATTGGCATCAGCAAGAATTTTTGTCATGGCTTCTCGATTTGCCATTGCCTGATTTTTTCCTCCACGGGAATTCCAATTTAAGTCAGGAGAGAAAAGTACCCCGCCGCGCAACGAAATGCTTACCTCTACCTGTCCTTCTTTTTCGGCCATATCGGATGCTCCTGCAGACCAGTAGGTGGTCCGAGGATCTTGATAGCCGATAGGCCGAATTCCTCGTACATCAGGATGATTTTGCAGGAGGAGCAGCTTTTTCTTGTCAATAGAGGTCGTTATTTTTATTGGTAGCGCATTGTCCAATGCCAGGGTAGATTCGGATCGGCCTGATTTTTGCAAATTTTCCCGAATTTTCTCAATCAGGGAATTGGCCTCAATGATCACTTCGCCGACATTTGTTATACGTGTCGAGCCATCTTGCAATAATTGATACTTCGCACTCTGAGTGCCAAGAATTATTTCGGCATCTACCTCTGATCTAGTGCGCAAAACTTTCCGGAGGGCTGTAAGGCTGCCATCCAGGTCCATAGCAGTAATGCGCGATTTGTCAGTGGGATCTATTGTAAAGGCTAGTGCATTCTGACTATTTTGAAGGATGCTAATTCCTGCTGCTTTTATATACACCCCGATCTGCCCACTCTCGCTCTCCCAACTACCTTCGGTAAATGCTGCGTTTCCTAATTCCGCCTTTAATGCGCGTATGGCATCTGCATCTTTTTTAAAGTTATCATTTTTTTGCTCTTGCGATAATTTTTCAAGTTTCTGATGGCGTAGGGTGATCATCACTCGTACCTCGCCTTCCTCATTCACCGCATCTCTCATCCGCTTCAGGCTATCAGGGTCAACAGTCGCCGCTTGCAACATTCCCATGCCAAAAGTTAGTGCAATGGCTGACATCACAGATAGCAGGTGTCGCATCTATCGCTCCAGAGAAGTTTGTGGTCTACGAAAATCGTAGCTGCCAATCCTGGGATGGCAAGTTTTAAATGAGCGAGTTCACGAGGCTACTTCGCAGGTGTTCCTTGTTCGCACCCTGCGCGTAAGTGCCAGCGCCCGATCAGGATTGAGTGGACTTGAGGCCAAGGCCGTGGCTTGGGCAGATCCGTGCAAAGGCGTTCTACGTCGCGGCCATCCGCCACACCGGTTGAGGCTATGGTCGAAGTCACGTGTTCGCGACAACACTCAGGGGATCACTGAGCAGTCTCTTCGCTGGGTGAAAAGTCCCGTTACCGAGCGGAACTGCTAACCCGGTAAATCGCACGGAAAAAGAGGCGCCTATTTTTTAAGCAAAACTCTAAGTTGTTGATTTTATTGATGTTTGCAAGCTGCTAACCCGGTAAATCGCACGCAAAAAGAGCTGACATTTGAAAACTTGCGCGCGTCCAGGAGTGCGTCTTGGAGCACGGGCGAGGGCTCACGGTGGGGGGCGCAAGGACTTCGACACTGGTCTTGACTCCGGCTGGTTCGCTCGGTAGTGGCTCAAATTACCGATTCACTGCAAACGTGCCACACGCTGCTTGGCTGGGCGCTCAATGAGCGCATCGATGTAAGGATCCATGTCGAACGCAATCGTCCCCCGAAAATTCACGTGCTCGAAGTGCACGGGTCCGATGCGGCGCAGCCAGCTTTCATCTATGGGGTGTTTGGCCACCTTCCAGCGATCCACGACATCTTGCATCTTCATGGTGTTCCAGCTGATCACGACGTTGGTCAGCAGGGTGTGCGCTGTTGAGATAGCCCGCAGCTCATCAGCCCTGCGCCCGCGTGAGACTCCTACACGTCCGTGGTACACGGCGCGCTGCAACTGGTGTACAGATTCACCCCGGTTGAGCAAGGCATGCATCTCGCGGCGAAACTCGGGAATGGTGAAGTAGTCGCACAAAAAGATCGTACGAAGCAACTTGCCCAACTCGTCTGCGGCAGCGTGCACGGGATCGCCCCGCGCCGCGCTGCCAAGGCGGGCGATGGCTTCTCCAGCTGTCAAGCGTCCTTGTCGGATAGAGGCAACCAGGTGCAGTAGGTCCATCCATCCGGCTCGAATCTTCCCAAGCGAGACTTTCCCAACGGTTAGGCGCTCCAAAGCTTCCGGCACAGTGTCCCCCCTGGCCAAGAACATCTTACGTTCCGACAATTGGCGCAAACGGACGCACAGATCGAAGCCCAGCAACTTGGCGATGGCCATCGCTGCGTTGGTGTAGCCATGGGTGTCCACAGCGAGTAGGGACAGTCGGATCTGGTCCTCGCGGCGGGAACAGTTGTGCGCCTCGACACCGTCCACCGCTGGCGCTGCTTGCCGGTCGTTGATCACGATGGGCTGGTCGTGGAACAGTGCCCAGGTATCAAGCATGTGCACATAGATGCCAACGCCATGCTGCTTGCGGCGGTACTCCATGCGCGCTGAGTGCAGGTACCGTGACGTGTCGAGCGTCATCGAATCAGAGGATGCTTTGTCGCCCAGGCCCCAGAGTTTGGCAATAGGCATGCTTTGCTGGAACTCAATGACCCGTGAGTTGGCTTCCCGCAAACGGCCACTGGCCTCCGTTGCACGCATGGCCATAGTGACCTGAGACACCTGCAGGCCTGGGATCATCGCGCATACGCCTTTGGCAGTGTTCTCTGTTCCGTGTGTGTATAGGGCGCCGTAGACGGCCTTCAGTTCAGCCATGTCTTTGGCCCTGCGGCCTAGCAGAGCCTGGCTAAAGCCGCTTTTTGCGTCGATCTCGACCAGCATGTTGCCAAACTGGGCATCGCCGATCATGTTGAACATGCTCTCGCGTGTCTTGGTGACCTGAGGTTCGACTTCAAGCGCCTGAATCGGTGCAATGTGAATATGCCCCTGGCTGTCTATGGTCAAAGCCCCGTCCTCGACGGCCTGCACCAGCTGGCCGATGCCCGCTTTGACCCGTCCCAGCACGCGCTCCAGGAACTTATCGGGATTGTCGGTCAAGCTCAAAGCACGGATCAGCGACTTGTGCTTCTCGGCCCACTGCGTTTCGGGTATCAGCTGATCGGCACGGTTGCGATGGCGGCTGCTGTGTTCCAGCCACAGCTTTCCGCCTTTGATCGCTTTCTTCAAAGAAGTCGCTGCGCTTGCTTTGAGAGCTGCAAGAGCAACCTTGCGATCAGGGCCTTCCAGCAGCGAGTGCCAGCTTGGGTCCGCAACCGACACATCAAACCCCTCGGGAAGGCTGCTGATGCCGCGTTTGGACAAATCGCGCAGCGTCTTGAGCTGCTTGAGCGCCTTGTCCGTTTCCTCGCCTTTGATCTCAAGGACTCCGAGGGCATTGAGCAGGGCCGACATACGCGGCGCTTGTTCTTTCACCAGTGTTTCCCGGACGAATTGAGCCCGCGTACCGGCAAAGTTTTCTCCATTCTTGGGCACCAGATCGCGCATCGCCGCGACGATCTGAGCATCGGTCAACTGCGTGTCGTAGAGTATGTCCTTGAGCCTGACACGCTCAGCACGCAGATCCACAGCACTTTCGGCTTGCTTCTTGAGGACCTTGCCAGAGGCCTTGCGATAGAGATCCGTGAGACATCGCGCACCGATGTCTGCGGCGAGATCGGTCTGATCCAAGAGGGTGACATGCAGGAAAGAGACGATGCGCAGATCGCGCTGATCCTCGGAGAGAAACTTCGTCGCGGAGGGTGGACGATTGATCACCTCCTGGCTGTACGCCCTGAGACGATTCAATGGAATCGCCGACAGCTTCCACTTGTGAACTTGCAGTGATTTGAGGCACTCGATTTTCTTGGTGACCTCGCTCAACGTGAGCTGCCCGTGCTTTCCTGGGGGTGTGCGCAGCCACTCCAGTACGGTGTGCCCCCCGGGCCCTGATCGCTTTGAGAATGCGTGCGAGAGCGCCGCCTGAACCTGTTTGGGTGGCGCACAGGCGCGGATCGCTGCGATTGCGGCATTCTCCTGCTCAGCAAATGCCATGCGCGCCATGTCGCGCAGTGTCCGGTCACCCGGCAGGACGAGCCGTCGATCAAAAAGCCAGTGTTCTGACTGTTGGATAAGGTCATCGACCGATACCGCTGAGGCGGAAAGCTCCGCCAGGGCATCTGCCAGGAGCGGTTTTGTGGTGTCGTCGTCTACTACCGCGAAGCCGACACGTTCCCGTGCCCAGAGCTGGTGCTCATACCGCGTGTCCTTGTCCTTGTACAGCGAGGTCACCGAGGCGATGTCCGTCGCGTTCATGCCAAGCGCTGAAGTCAGGTACCGCAGCAGGACGGAGGGGAGACCTGAAAAGGCATCGGGGTGCCGCCCCGTAGCGCGCAGCATGACCAGTTGAACTGCAGCGCCAAGGCGTGCAGTCCCTCTGAACCTGGGCGGGCGCAGCTCCTGGATGTCTTCAATGCTCAGCCCAAAGCACTCTTCGACCTCCCGCTTAGATAGCGATTTGGGCAGGGTATCGGCGCCAACGAAACGTAGGTAGTAGCTAGACAAGCTGGTCCTCCCATGGCTGGCGCGGTCGCAAGCCTGCTGCAGTCTACGTATTCGCTACTGATAATTCCAGACAATAAAAAGGTGCGGGTTAACCCGTAGCTCTTAACCGGGTTTTCTGCACGGAAAGTGAGATCACCCCTGACGGACGGTACGCCGGGGTGTCGAGCGCGCGACGGCGGCGGACGGATGGCAGGGTTGCTGCGTCAGGCTGCGGCGGGTGCGCTGGCGGCGGCCATGGTGTCCCAGGCCTTCAGGGCCTCGGCCGTGTACATGAGTGCCGGGCCGCCGCCCATGTAAACGCACACGGCCAGCATCTCTTCCAGCTCTGCGCGGGTGGCGCCGAGCTTTTGCAGTGCCTTGACATGAAAACCGATGCACCCGGAGCAGCGCTGGGTGACGCCAATGGCCAGGGCAATCAGCTCCTTGTGCTTGCTGGTCAACGCACCTTCCGCCATCGAGGCCTGCGCAAGCTGCGCAAAGCCCCGCATGGCGTCAGGCTGGGCCTTTCGGAAGGTAGCCAGGCTTTCGTTGATGCCCTGGATCAGGCTGGTGTGGTCGAACGTACTCATGGAATGGTTCCTTGCTGGGGCCTTGAGGGCACCGGACTCTGCGTGTGTCGGCGCCTGTCGGCGGCTTATTTCTTCATGGGACAGGTGTTGATGCCAAGCAGCGTGTAAGCCGGGCAGAAGCGGAACAGGCCGGTGGCCAGTGGCACCACGCCCAGCCATCCCCACCAGCCCACCGTCCCGGTGGCAGCCAGTGCGATCAGGACCAGGCCTGCCAAGACGCGCAGCACACGGTCCACGGTTCCTACGTTGATGTTCATGATGATTTCCTTGCTCTGAGGTTGTGGCCCGGGATGGGCCTGGCTTGCACAAGCGCAGCGAGCGCGTAATGCGCTCGCTGCCCGGTCAGTCGAATGAGGGAGACGCAGGCGCTGCCACGGGCTTGCCCGCCGCCACCCAGGCGTCAAAGCCGCCGGCGATGGACTGCACCTGCAGATAGCCCATGTCGTGCATGGCGCGCGCGGCCAGTGCGGCACGGCCGCTGGTCTTGCAGTACAGCACCACCTTGAGGTCGCGTGCGCTGAGTTCGGGCGTGCTGCTGAGCCGGAACTCCAGCACTCCGCGCGAGGCGTGAATTGCGCCGGGGATATGTCCGGCCTGGTACTCGTCGGCCTCCCGCACATCGATCAGCACGTCGGCGGTTCGGATGGCTTCGTCGGCCTGGTTCGGTGGTACCTCTTGCACCAGGGCCTTGGCAGCGGTGACGAGGTCGTGGGCTGTTTTCATGTGTGCGTTCCTGCGGTGGGTGTGGCGGTACGGATGTGGCAGTTGTGTCACAGCGCGTTGACGGGAATCTTGAGATAGGTCACGCCATTGGCTTCCGCTGGCGGCATTTCCCCTGCGCGGATGTTGACCTGCACCGAGGGCAGGATGAGCACGGGCATCTCCAGCGTCGCGTCGCGCTGGGTGCGCAGCGCCACAAAGGCGTCTTCGGTCACCCCGTCATGCACATGGATGTTCTTGGCACGCTGGTCGGCGACGGTGGTTTGCCAGGCCACGGCGCGCCCTGCGGGTGGGTAGTCGTGGCACATGAACAGGCGGGTTTCATCCGGCAGGCTCAGCAGTTTGCGCACCGACTGGTATAGCGTGTGGGCATTGCCCCCGGGAAAGTCGCAGCGCGCTGTGCCCACGTCGGGCATGAACAGGGTGTCGCCCACAAACACAGCGTCACCGACCTGGTAGGCCATGCAAGCGGGGGTGTGACCAGGCACTGCCAGCGCCTGGGCCTCCAGCTGGCCGATGTGGAAGACCTCGTTGTCGTGCAGCAGCTGGTCGAACTGGCTGCCATCGGGGTGGAATCCGGGCTCCAGATGAAACACCTTCTTGAATACGTCCTGCACCTGGGTGATGGACGCACCAATGGCGATTTTTCCACCCAACTTGTCGCGAAGGTAGTGCGCGGCCGACAGGTGGTCCGCATGGGCGTGGGTTTCCAGAATCCATTGCACCGTCAACCCCTGACTCTGTACGAACGCCACGATCTTGTCGGCTGACCGCGTGCGGGTGCGGCCCGACTTCGGATCGTAGTCGAGCACTGAATCGACCACCGCGCAGTGGCCGCCAGGTTGATCGAACACCACATAGGTCACCGTCCAGGTGGCGTCGTCGAAGAAGGCTTCTATCTGGGGTTTCATCGAAGGGCTCCGTTTTTAATTTCGATGCAGATAGTTTATTGACAAATAGATTGTTAGTCAATAGAATATCAACATCGAATTTGAAAAGGAGCGCGCGACCATGCACGCAGAAGCACAAATGGACCTGGAAACCTTGCGCAGGTCCGCCGACAGCGCTTGTCGCTTGATGAAGGTGTTGTCCAACCCCGACCGCCTGCTGCTGCTATGCCAGCTGACGCAGGGTGAAAAGCGTGTGGGTGAACTGGAAGAGTTGGTGGGCATCTCCCAGCCCACCTTGTCGCAGCAGCTGGGCGTATTGCGCGAGGAGGGCCTCGTCAACACGCGCCGTGACGGCAAAAACATCTATTACGAGATCGCCAGCCCCCAGGCCCTGGCGGTGATGAACGTGCTGTTTGAACAATTTTGTGGCCCCGCCCAGGAGAGCAAGCCATGCTGATCGACTGGACCCATTTCACCCCCTGGGCTGCGCTCGCTGGCGGTGTTTTGCTGGGCCTTGCCTCAGCGCTTTTTGTGCTTCTCAACGGGCGCATCCTGGGCATCAGCGGCATTGTGGGAGGGCTGCTGCGCCCCCGCGCGGGTGACATGGGCTGGCGCCTGGCTTTTGTGCTGGGCATGTTGGTGGCGCCTGGCCTTTACTGGCTGGTGGTCGGCCCCACGCAGCCGCGCATTGATGCGAACTGGGGCATGGTGGTGATCGCCGGCCTGCTGGTGGGTGTCGGCACCCGCTACGGATCGGGCTGCACCAGCGGCCACGGCGTGTGCGGACTCTCGCGCATGTCGCCTCGGTCCTTGGTAGCGACGCTGGCCTTCATGGGGGCAGGGTTCGTCACCGTCTTCCTAATCCGGCACGCGCTGGCCTGACCGCACCCCCATTCATCGGAGCATTGATCGCTATGAAAAATCGTATCTCGGAGTTTGTGGTGGGTCTGATCTTCGGGCTGGGCCTGATCGTCTCGGGCATGACCGACCCGGGCAAGGTGCTGGGTTTTCTGGACCTGGCTGGCTTGTGGGACCCATCGCTGGCGTTTGTGATGGGCGGAGCCATTGCGGTGGGCGTCTTTGCCTTCGCCGTAGCCAAGAAGCGGACCACCAGCTTCCTGGGTGGCGCCATGCACCTGCCCACGTCGCATGATATTGACCGCCGTCTGGTGGTTGGAAGCCTCATCTTTGGTGCGGGCTGGGGCATTGCAGGCTTTTGCCCGGGGCCAGCCATCGTTTCGGCGGGTGCAGGCCAGCCCAAAGCCATCGTGTTTGTGATCGCGATGCTGGCGGGCATGTGGCTGTTTGAACTGGCCGAACGCATGTCCCACCGCGCCCCACCTACCCAGACCGGAGCCCGCTGACATGCCGCTGCAGATCATTGCCCTGACCCCCGACTTTGCTGTGTCGCCGCAGCTGGCCACTACGGACTTTGCTGCTTTGGCCCAGCAGGGCTTCAAGACCATCATCAACAACCGGCCCGACGGGGAGGGCGGTGGCGCACAACCCACCAGCCCTGAAATGGAGCGCGCTGCCACAGTGGCCGGGCTGCACTATGTGTATCTGCCCGTGGTCAGTGGCTCCATCACGCCGGAACAGGTGCAGGCCATGCACAAGGTCCTGATCTCGGCCCCCAAGCCCATGTTGGCGTTTTGCCGTTCAGGCGCCCGGTCTGCACAGTTGTTCGGGCTGGCGCAGGACTTGGACGCCGAAGCGTCCTGAACACCCTGGAACCATAATGAACTTCATCCCCGGCTGGGTTCGCAACTACCAGAAGTCCTGGCTCTCCGGCGACATGGTCGCCGGCGTGATCGTGACGGTGATGCTGATCCCGCAGAGTCTGGCCTACGCACTGTTGGCGGGCTTGCCACCCGAGGTGGGCTTGTACGCCAGCATCCTGCCCATCATTGCCTACGCCATGCTGGGCTCCAGCATGACGCTGGCTGTGGGGCCCGTGGCGGTGGCCTCACTCATGACGGCGAGCGCCCTGCAGCCGCTAGCGGCGGCTGGCTCGCCCGACTACGTGGCGCTGGCCATGCTGCTGTCACTCCTGTCAGGAGGCATGTTGCTGCTATTTGGCGCATTGCGGCTGGGCTTCCTGGCCCATTTTCTGAGCCATCCGGTCATCAGCGGGTTTATCTCCGGCTCGGCAGTGCTCATCGCCGTGGGGCAGGTCAAGCACCTGCTGGGGGTAAGGGCCGGCGGTACCAACGTCTTTGACACCGTGGTGCAGCTCGCGCACGCGGCGCCCGCAACCAACCTGGTCACGTTGGGCATTGGTGCGGGCAGCGTGTTGTTTCTCGTGCTGGCGCGCAAGTCTTTGTCCCCTTGGCTGGTCCGCCTGGGCGCCAGCCCTCGGTTGGCAGACGTCGCATCCAAACTGGCGCCGATGCTGGCGGTGATGGTGTCCACCGCCTTGGTGGCCGCCATGCGCTGGGACCAGACGGCGGGGGTCAGCGTTGTCGGCACGGTGCCAGAGGGCTTGCCACAGCTGGGGTTACCTGCAGTTTCGATGGAGTCTGTGGGCTCGCTGTGGCTGCCTGCGCTGCTGATCTCGCTGGTGGGCTTTGTGGAAAGTGTGTCGGTAGCGCAATCGCTGGCGCTCAAGCGGCAGCAGCGCATTCAGCCCAACCGGGAGCTGCTGGGCTTGGGAGCGGCCAATGTCGCCAGTGCGCTGTCGGGCGGTTTCCCCGTCACGGGCGGCTTTGCGCGCTCGGTCGTCAATTTTGCCGCCGGAGCCAACACGCCCCTGGCAGGTGTCATTTCTGCCGTGCTGATGGGGGTGGTAATTGCCGCGCTGACCGGGCTGTTTCACTATCTGCCCCATGCCGTACTGGCGGCCACCATCATCGTGGCGGTGGTGTCCCTGATTGACGTAGAGACACTGCGCGAGGCTTGGCATTACGACAAGGCGGATGCCATGGCCCTGCTGGCCACCGCAGGGGGCGTGACCGCTTTGGGCGTGGAAGTCGGCATCCTGATGGGAGTGGCGTTGTCGCTGGGCACTTTGGTGTGGCGCAGCAGCCATCCGCACATTGCGGTCGTGGGGCGCGTGCCAGGCACGGAGCATTTCCGCAACGTCGCCCGCCATGCAGTCACTACCGAACCCGGCCTGATTGCCGTGCGGGTCGACGAAAGCCTGTATTTCGCCAATTCGGACGCGTTACTCGATAAGGTGGAGTCTCTGGTGGCGGCACAGCCTGACACGCACTATGTGCTGTTGGTGTGCTCGGCCATCAACCAGATCGACACCACAGCCTTGGGTGTGCTCACCGACCTAGAGCGCAGCCTGGCCCAGCGCGGCATGGCATTGCTGCTGGCAGAGGTCAAAGGGCCTGTGCTGGACCGCCTGCAGACCACGCCGCTGGGGCTGCGTTTGGAGGGCAGGGTGTTTCTGAGCACCCATGCAGCGTTCCAATTTGCAAACCGCGAGGCGACTGTCTCGCCCAACCCATCGCCATCGCTGGCCCGATAGCGTGCAGCGGGTGGACGGCGACTGACGGCACGGGTGCATTGAGCCCCATCCACGGCCCTTTTGCGCTTGGACTTTGCCTGTGTTCGCCATCGAACAGACCGTGTCCCGCCTGCTGCTTACATTCCGTCTCACATCCCTGCAGGGTGTGACGTAACGGGGTCGCAAGACGCCGCCACTCCACGTCCTGCGCGCAGGGTCCAGCAGTGGTCGGAACAAAAGGCGTTCTATGCACGTGAATCGAGAGAGGCGGCAGCTTGGTCCTGCCGAGCGCAGCGCTGCACCCCAAATTCCCCCGGCGCGGTGGCCGTGGTTTGCGACGGCATTTGCCACCCTGTTGGGCAGCGCCAGTACGTGGGCGGCCCCGATGACGCAGCCTCTTGAATCCATCGAAGCGCTGAGTCAGCGGTGGGTGCCTGGCCCTGTGGCATATGCGGTGCTGTCCACCATGGCGGCGCTGCTGGCCATGATCATTGTGGTGATGATGGTGTATGCCACCCGGCATGGAGTGCTCACACTGAACCGCCTGCTAGGGCACCAGCGCCATCCGTACCTGGACATCGATCAGGCAGACTGGCCGCTGATCACAGTGTTCATCGCTGCCCACAACGAAGAGCAGGTGATCGCCGGATGCTTGCAGGCCCTGCTGGACACCAATTACCCGCTCGACCGGCTGAAGGTGGTGCCGGTCAACGACCGGTCTACCGATGGCACGCGCGCCATCATCGATGACTGGGTAGGCCGTTACCCGGGGCGAATCGTGCCGTTTCACCGCACCAAGGGCAAGCCAGGCAAGGCCGCAGCGCTCAAGGATGCCCTGCAGCATGCGCAGGGCGACATTGTGATCATCTTCGATGCCGACTATGTGCCCGGCCGTGGGCTGCTCAAGCAGCTAGTGGCGCCATTTTTCGACCCCGAGGTGGGGGCAGTGATGGGCCGTGTGGTGCCGGTCAATACGGGGGTGAACCTGCTCACACGCATGCTGGATCTGGAGCGAAGCGGCGGCTACCAGGTGGACCAGCAGGCTCGTATGAACCTTCGCCTGGTGCCCCAGTACGGCGGCACCGTGGGGGGCGTGCGCTGCTCTGCTGTGGCCGCGGTGGGCGGCTGGCACGACGATACGCTGGCCGAAGACACGGACATTACCTATCGGCTTTTGCTCAACGGCTGGAAGACTGTCTACACCAATAGGTCCGAGTGCTATGAGGAGGTGCCTCAGGACTGGCAGGTGCGCATCAAGCAGATCAGGCGCTGGGCCAAGGGGCACAACCAAGTGATGGTGCGCTATGGCTTGCGCTTTGCATTCAGTCCCTACTTGAGCTGGCGAGAACGCCTGGACGGGCTGCTGCTTTTGTGTGTTTTTGTGCTGCCGCCGTTGCTGCTGGTGGGTTGGCTGCTGGCGCTGGGCCTGTATTTTTTCAATGCCGGGGACATGCTGACGGGGCTGATCTCCTTGTTTGCGCTCATGGCCTATGGCACGCTGGGTAACTTCGCCGCGTTTTTTGAGATCGCCGTTGCGGTGCTGCTGGACGGCAAACGCAGGCGGTTGCGGCTGCTGCCGCTCAGCTTGCTGGGCTTCGTGATCAGCCTGTTTGCCATATCGTCATCGGTGTGGGGGCAGTTGATGGACAAGCTGCTGCGCCGCGACATGGTGTGGGACAAGACCGTGCGCTACCGGCAACCGAGCGTCGAACAATGAACACCGCCTTGTTCTACCTGGCCTTTGTATTGATCAGCTCGGGATTGATGGTGATTGCCTTTGGTCCCACCTGGCGCGAGTGGCGGTACCCCACCGATACCGAGGCATTGCAGGTGTTGCCGCACTACACCACCGACATCGATCATTTCGCTGACCGGTTCCGCGCGCTGGTGCAGGCCCACCAGGCGCAAGTGCCGGGTCCTTATGCCAACGAGTTTGATTTTGCGCCGGTGCCACTGGAGGGCGTGAACTGGGCCGGCATGCTGCGACCCCTGGTTTGCCTCGGCTCGGTCAAGCCGCAGACAGCGATCCAATGTGCTGCACCGCTGTTCGTGCATGGTGACTTCGAAGCACCGGCCCGCAGCCGCTTTGTGGGCCTGCTGGCGCAGGGCCGTATCCGGCTGGGTGCGGGTAGCGATGTGGGGCAGTGGGCACATGCCGACGCGTCCCTGCATCTGGCCCAGGGCTGTTCGGGGCTGCGGCGCCTGTCTTCATCGACCGCTGTGGAGCTGGAGGCCGATTGCTGTTTTGAGCGGATCCAGGCGCCACACATCCGCTTTGGTGGTGATGCGGCCCTGCAACCTGAACGCGAGCATGCGCCTTTGATCGAGGCCAGCTTTGATCGGCTGGAGGGTGCGCTTCGCCAGAGCGAGCAGGTGACGCTCGTGCGCGGCGACTGTAAGCTGCCACGCATGCACCGGTATCACGGCTCGCTGGTGGTCACGGGGCGTTTGCTCATTGGGGCTGGCACCGTGATTGAAGGCGACGTGAAAGCCCGTGGAGGCATCGTCATGGGCGACCACGCGCGGGTGCAGGGCTCGCTATGCAGTGAAAAGCAGATCCAGCTCCTGGACCATGCCCAGGTGGCCGGACCCGTGGTGTCCGAATCGGGCATCCTGCTCGGCGCTGGGGTACAGGTGGGCTCGCCGCAGGCCCTCACCACTGTCAGCGCAGAAACCATCATGGCGGAGGCGGGCGCCCGGGCGCATGGCACCGTGTGGGCCCGCCAACTGGGCATTGTGTGGTCGGCGTGAACGCGGCGCACCCGCATTGCATGGCTGGTCGGTGGCCTGCACCCTCGCATTGTTCCATCCGCTGAACCGCCACAGAGGGCTTCCCCTTGCCACATACCACCGTTACTCCCCACAGCCGCCAAGACCGCGAGCTGGCTTTCAATGCTGCGCGCGGCCTGTTGGCGCAGGCCCAACAAACCCACAAGCACCAGTTGCCCCATCGCGCTCTCAGCCGCATCCGGCTCAACCCATGGCTGCTTTTGCAAATGGTGGGGCTGCCGGTGGTGTGGTTGTCTCTGATCTACGCTTTGCGGGAGCCTCTGTACGGTTTTTGGCGCAGCTACCTGCTCACCTGGGCGCGGTGGCTGCATATGCCGCTGCATCCAGCGGCAGTGTCATCACGCCAGGACCTGTTGGGGATGAGCTGGTTGCCAGGCGCGGGTGACCTGGGGCTGTCCATCACCACTGGTGCTGCCCTGGCTGCCGTGCTGACTGTGGTGGCCTGGGGGCTGGCACTGCGCCTGCGAGGGCGATGGCTTCCCGCGCAGTATCTGGTGCGGGTGCTGTGCGTGGTGCAGGCGCTGGCGCTGCTGTACTTCTGGTTTGCTCCGATGCCGTTCCCGCACTTGGTGCTGAACCATGTCATGGACCTGCTGGATGCTGGCTATTTGCTCATTCTGGCCATACCGGTGCTGATGGCGCTCGGCTACTACCCACTGCGAATCAGCTGGCAGGCCAAGGTCGTGCATACCTTGCTTATCTTGTTGTTCTTTGGGGTCATGGTGCCGCAGCAAGCCATGGTGCACCTGCTGGTTCTGCAGCACTTTTCGGTGGTATTCATGCCCGTGCTGTACCTGTGTTTGGGGGCGCTTTTCGACATGATGGTGTTTGTGGCTCTGTATGCATGGGCGGCCAGCACGGCCCCCTTGTCCGCTACACATTAGGGCGCTCATTCCCCTGTCGGGTCTGTTCAGCCGTACCCTCTGCGGCGCTGCCAGGTTCACCTGTCTGTACGCCTGCGTACGCAGTGAAGAAATCGGAGGCATCTTCTGCAAAATAAGTACGCCACCCTTTACCCGGGGGTGTCGGCCTTCCTGGCAGTGCGCTTCTTTTTGCGCTGTTGCTCTCCAGATGTTGAAAGCGGTGTCCGGGCTTGCGTTCGGAGATCGTGCACATGCGGCGTCGTTCATTGCTAGAAAAGGTGCCAGCCTTGGGGGCTGGGTTGCTTTTGTGTTCGGCCAGCTGGGCGTCAGAAGCTCGCGCGCCCATCGATGCTGTAGCGGAGATCAAGGCGTTGCGCATCCTGTCGGGTCCCTATGCCGGTGGCTACGAGCTGGCGCCCAATGGACGCCTGAACTGGTACTTCGCCAACCTGGGATTGTTGCCCTTGGTGCCCATGCTCAGTGCGCCGGATCTGGAAACATACGTCCTCCCGTATCTGAATCTGTACCTGGTCAGCACCGATCCTGCCACCAGCACCATTTCGGATATTGAGTTCCCCTATGGCCGGGCCAATACCTCGGTGGTCAAGAAGGTGCTGGCTGACTCGGACGACGCCTATGCATCCACCTTTCTGTCCCTGGCGTCGCGCTATGTGGCGGCCAGTGGCAATTGGGCCTGGTGGGAGGCGCGCAAAGCGGCCCTCAAAAATATCGCTTACCGCAACCTGGCATTGACTGCCAAGCCTTCGGGGCTGACTGCAGTGTTTCAGGCGCCGCGCAGCCAGACCAACGCCAGCGGCTACCTCATGGACAACTGCGAAGGTTACCGAGGTCTGCGCGACTTTGCGGCGGTGCTGCGGTCGCGCAGCGAACTGTCTGAAGCCAACTACTATGACCTGCTGGCGACCAATACCGCAGAAGGCATTGCGCGCCAGCTCTACAAGGCCCCAGAGCAGTCATTTTTGGCCAGCGACGCCGCGCTGGCACCCAGCGCAGAGTTTTACCCTGGCACCACTTGTCAGGTGTACCCGCAGGCCTTTGGATTGCGCGAGCTGACCGGGCTGTTTGCAGCAGGGTGGAACTGTCTCAACACGCGCTCACCAGGCTGGGAAACCGGGCGCTATGACCCTTTCCCGTGGGCCATCCTCGGGTACGTTGCCGCGCTTCGAGGGCAGGGCAGTCAGGCGCGTACTCAACTGGCGGCCATGGAAAAAACCTTTGCGGCCAACCGCAGCCTGGTCACCATCAACGAATTGGGTTTCTATCTGCGCACCAAAGCCGTGTTGGGCGGGAGCACGGCGGCATGAGGGCGGGCTTGCGTAAGCTCCATGTGCGCCAGCAGACAGACAGAGACGGTGTGCCCTCCGAGAATTCAAAACGATCCCGTCCTGCTGTCAAGAAGCCGCACATCGACCAATCCCTCGCGAACCGACTGCTGGCCCTTTTGCGGCCTACAGAGCGGTCGCGCCTGCTGTCCGTTGCCGAGTGGGTCGAACTGGAAAGCCAGCAAGTATTGGGGCGAGCGGGTGAACGACTCAGCCATGTGTACTTTCCCACCAACAGCATGATCTCTTTGCTCTCCAACCTGGAGGGCGCGCGGCACTTCGAGGCCGGACAGATCGGCTTTGAGGGCATGTTGGGTGCCAGCGCAGGGCTGGGGGTGACGGCCTCGGCCTTTGATGCGGTGGTTTCGGGGGCAGGCCAGGCATGGCGAATCCAGCTGGATGCGTGGCGCAGCCATTGTTTGGCCAGCCGGACGCTGAGCCTGCTGACCACCCGCTATCTGTATGTCGAGCTATCGCAAATGGGCACGATGGTGGCCTGCGGGCACTTTCATTCGCTGGAGCAGCGTCTGGCGCGGTTTCTGCTGATGAGCGAAACGCGGCTGCGCACCCCCGACATTCAGATGACCCACGAGACGCTGGCGCACCTGCTGGGGGTACGCCGGGCCGGTGTGACGCTGGCGGCTGGCAAGCTGCAAGAGAGCGGCGTAATCCAGTACACGCGCGGGCATATCCTTGTGCTGGACCGGGAGGCATTGCTGGCGCAAAGCTGTGGGTGCTTTGACCAGGATCTGGAGACCTATGAACGGGTCATGTCAGGCGCGGTCGCTTAGACGCTGCAGGCTCGGACAACCTAGGGAAGCTCCCAAAACAGCGACAGCTTGGCGCCGTTGCGTGAATAGTAGGGGTTGCGGTAGCGCTCTAAGCCCGCAGTAATGCCCCACTGTGGGCCCAGCCACTGCCGCAGTGTGAGCTGTGACTGGCGACTGTCAAAGTTGACCAGAGATACCCCATTGCCAATGGCCTGGTAGCCCTCGGCACCCCAGCCGTGGCGGGCAATGATCTGCGTGTGGTGCGCGCGCCCCCAGGTGGCTGCCACAAACTGCTGATGGGTACGCACGCCACCGGGGGAGCTGTTGTTGAAGCGTATTTCTGCCTGTACCACCCACGGCAGATCGAAATAGTAAGTAGACCCGAGGCTGATGTTGCGGTCGATGTGGCCGTCTGGCGCTCGGTAGTAACCTGCCCCCAGGGTGGCCACCCATTGGCGTGTGGGCAGCAACTTGCGGTTGATGAACCCGTCCACACGGTAGCGCGGCAGGTAAGCAGCACCATCGCCTGCGCCCACCGACAGCATGGAGAACCAGTCTTCGTTCCAGGTCATGGTGTCGGACAGCCCGATGAACCGGCCCGGCTCTCCAAACCGCCGCATGGTGGCGATTTCCATGCCGAATAACTGGTTGTTCACACCCCATTGGCCGCGCACGCCAGCTTCATGCCAGTTGCCATACCCGTTGGTGAGGGTGTGGCGGCTGGTGTAGGCCTCAATGCCCCGGACCGGGGCCGGCAGGTCTGCAACGTCTTGCGCATGGGCTGCGGGTAAGGCATTGGCCAGCAACCCCAGTGCCAGAACAAGGGACGGGGCAGGGCGGTGGATGTAGTGGGTGTTCATGGTGACCGTGCGGGGGGGTGACGAGGACTGGTGCAGTTAGTTGTGTCCACGGCGGCAGTGATGGCCTTGGACTGCAGGATTTGCGCGGCGACTTCGTCCGTCACCGTCCAGTGGGCGCCGTGCCGATGGGGCAGGGCGGTACGAAGCCAACAGCGGGCAGAGGGGATGTCGCCTTGCTGCACTGCCACCACAGCCACCAGACCCCAGGCAAAGTCGTCCTTCACCTGGGCCAGCCATTCGTTGCGGTGCTCAGCCATCCAGCGGCGGTAATGCGCGGGCGCCCCACCAGGGATCAGAGGAAAACGCACCAACAGCGGAAAGATCTGCGCCACGGCGTCGGGGTAGAAGGCATGTGCGGTCTCACGCTGTCCGGGCTGGGTGGAAACCAGGTAGCGCTTGCGCTGATCGTCCCAGAACACGGTCGCCAGAGTTTTGGTGAAGTTGGGGTGGCGCGCGTTTTGTGCCGCCTTGTGGGTGAGCGGGTAGGCCCACAGCTCCAGGTTGTCCATAAGCAGCCCATGTTGGTACACCGGTGAGACCAGGTAAATGCCCTGGTTGGGGTCTACCAACTTGGCCAGCGCCGCACTGGTAGCCATGCGGCTGCGCACCCAACTGGCCTGGCTGCGTTGTGAGGCAGGCATGCTGTCCATGAACGCCAGCCACAGGCCGAGTACAGAGTCATCGGCATCGGCAGTTTTACATGGGGCCCACACAGGGCCGTTGCGGCAAAAACGGTCAAAGGTCGCGTCGGGCTTTTGCCGCTGTACCAGCCAGGCGCCCCAGGCCTTGGCAGGAGTGGAAATATCCAGCCCATGGCTGTGAGCCAGCAGCAGTGCCTGCAAGGCAAAGTAGGGATCTACCGTGTCGCCCTGGTGCTGCACCGAGATGGCGCCCGAGGTATCGGCATACCCCTCCAGATCGAGAACAGCCGCCGAAGTACAAAGTGGTGCTGCAAGTACGAAGCACGCCAGAGCGTTGCCTATCCAGCGCTTCAGGCCAGAGTGGGTCTGTGACAAATGAAGGCACTGGGGAGCTTGAGAGTCTGGTGTCAATGGGTGATCCGTGGCATGGAAAGCCATGGTCAGCGTGTAGGCACAGAGCTGTCTGTTCGGTACCGTACATAAGGCGTCGGGTTCGATAGCGCACAGACCGTCTCGGTCCAAGGCCCCACCGTCGGTGTTCGCCTTGGCCTGGGGTGCGGGTTATCTGGCGAATCTCATTCAACAGGACTACCCATGACTACGCAAAAAATGTTCGGAACCGACGGCGTGCGCGCCCCTGTGGGTATGGAGCCCATGACCCCCCAGACCATCATGCGGCTGGCACACGCCTGCGGCCAGCTGCTCAGCCGTCAGCACACGGGACTGAACCCGCGACCTGTAGTAGCAGTGGGCACCGACACGCGCGGGTCGGCCCCCATGTTTGAGGCGGCCTTGCAGGCGGGGTTTTCTGCGGCCGGTGTTGACACGGTGATGTGCGGCGAGTTGCCCACACCCGGCGTGGCCTACCTGACGCGCTTGCGCGGCTACCAGGCGGGTGTGGTGGTCAGTGCATCGCACAACCCTTGTGAGGACAACGGGGTAAAGTTCTTTTCGGCCACAGGTGACAAGCTGCCCGACGGCATGGAGGCCGAGATCGAACGCACCATGGCCCAGCCCATGGTCTGTTTGCCATCGTCTCGGTTGGGCCGCGTGTCCCTGCTGCCGGAGGCCTCCGATCTATACATCCAGTTTTGCCGGCAGGCATTGCCGGCAGGTCTGCACCTGCAGGGTATGAAGATCGTCATTGACGCCGCCCATGGCGCCTGCCACCGCATCGCCCCCGAGGTGTTCCGACAGTTGGGCGCGGAGGTGGTTGCGGTGGGTGCCTCGCCTGATGGGCAGAACATCAACGACAACGTGGGCGCCACGTCGCCCAAGCACCTGAGCGAGGCCGTGCTGGCTCACCAGGCAGATGTCGGCGTGGCGCTGGACGGCGATGGAGACCGGTTGGTGATGGTGGACAGCGAGGGCCGCATCTATGCGGGTGACGAGCTACTGTACGTGCTGGCCGTGGATGCCCAGACCAACGATGGCTTGCAGGGTGGGGTGGTGGGCACGGTGATGAGCAACCAGGGGCTGGAGCAAGCGCTGCTGCGCCGTGGGCTGGACTTTGCAAGGTCTGCCGTGGGTGACCGGCATGTGCTGGAGCTGCTCAAGCAGCGGGGTTGGCGCTTGGGCGGCGAGGGCTCGGGCCACCTGATCGGGCTGGACTGGCACAGCACCGGAGACGGCGTGATGTCAGCCTTGCGGGTGGTGGCAGCCATGAAGCGCTCGCAGCGCAGCTTGTCGCAGCTGTGCAGCGATCTGCGCATGAACGCTCAGTGCCTGGTCAATGTGCCCGTGACCCGTGGTGCGGGGATGGCCGACAACACCTGGATGCCCCACTTCCAGCTGCGGGCCGAAAAGTTGCTGGGCGACGATGGGCGGGTGCTGCTGCGTGCCTCGGGCACCGAGCCTGTTGTGCGGGTGCTGGTGGAGTGCCGTACTGCACTCAGGGCGCAGCGGATGGCCAGCCGGTTTGCCAAAGAGGTGAGCCAACTGCTGACCGCACCCGCGGCGCTGGATACAGTTACCGCCTGACCGGCCGTCGTCCCCGCACCATCCTGGATGGCGGTGGGGCCGCAAGCGCTGTCAGTCCACCGTGCAGAGCCGGTCTGCAATGTGCTGCGCGGTGTGGCCATCGCCAAACGGGCTGCTTTCCAGCTGCATGCTGCGGTACGCCCCATCGTCGCGCAGCAGGCGTGCCGCCTCAGTCACCATGCGGCGGATGTCTGTGCCAACCAGTACCGCACCACCAGCTTCCACCAGCTCCTGCCGCTCGGTGCTGTCGCGCGCAATCAGCACTGGCCGCCTCAGCGCAGAGGCTTCTTCCTGAATGCCGCCCGAGTCCGTCAGCGTGAAGTAACAGCGTTGCAGCAGGCTGATGAGGGCAGGGTAGTCCATGGGTTCGGTCAGACACACCCGTTGGCGCAGGTCGTCCGGCAATGTGTCGATCACCGGCCTCACCGCCTGACTGACGGCTGGGTTGGGGTGAAGCGGCCAGACCACAACCAGATCGCCATGGGCCGCCAGCAACTGCCCGATGGCAGTGGCGATATTGCGTATGGGGTCGCCCCAGTTCTCTCGGCGGTGGGCGGTCACCAACAGAAGCCGCTGGTTAATTTGCTGATCTAGAAACTCTGCGACCATGGCTGGTACCACTGAAGACAAACCGGACGACAAGACAGAAGGCGCGGACGATGCATTGGTCTGCAGGCGCTCCTGCGTCCAGCGCGCCGCGTCAATCACCGTATTGCCGACGACGGAGATACAGGCGTCTGCGATGCCTTCGCGCAAAAGGTTGTCCCGGGTCCGCGCCGTCGGTGCGAAGTGCCAGTGGGCGAGCCGTGCAATCAGCTCCCGGTTTTTTTCCTCCGGAAACGGCTCGCGTGTGCCTGTGCGCAAACCCGCCTCGATGTGGGCGACCGGCTTGTCGTTGTAGTAGCCACTCAGCGCTCCGACCAGCGCAGACGTCGTGTCGCCCTGCACCAGCACCACATCGGGCTGGGTTTCGTCCACCAGCCTGTCCACTCCCTCCAGCAACAGCGCCGTGAGGTCGCCCAACCTCGGTGTGCGCCGCTCCAGTGCCAAGCGCAGGTCTGGCACCATGTCAAAAAATCGGTAAAGCACCTCGGCCACCTCGGCGTGCTGCCCGGTGTGGAGCACCACCACGCGGTGGCCACGCAGCTTTAGCTCGCGATGCAACGGTGCCATCTTGATGATCTCAGGGCGGGTGCCTAAACACGCAAGGTAAGTGGTCATGGGTTCTTTCAACGCAGCGGCGCTCGCGTTTTGGTGGGAGGCGTTGGAACCAGTCCAGACGGACTTTTCGGAAGGAAGACTTGGGAGAACGCCGCCACAGCAGGTGCCCCCAAGGCCGACGCATGGTGCGGTTGGGGGTCGTGGAGTGTCTGTTCGACACCGCACAGAGTGTGTATTTGATAGTTAACATAATATACATCGTATCTAGCATTAACGATGTCATCCCAACGAAGCTCCAATGCGCCGTCGGCCCTGCATCCTGCTCAAGCCGCTACCATCAACGCCCATGAACCTTCCCACCCAAGCACCTTCTACATCGTCCATCCACTTCGGTCATCAGGGCCGCGTCTGCATCGTCACGGGTGGCGCCCAAGGCATTGGCGAGGCCTGTGTCCGCCGCTTTGCGGCCGAAGGCGCCAAGCCGGTGATCGTCGATGTGGACGATGCGCGTGGCCAGGCGCTGGCGCAGGAGCTGGGCGCGCTGTATGTGCGCTGCGATGTGGGCGATAAATCGCAGGTGGATGCACTGGTGGCCCAGACTCTGGCGGCCCATGGGCGCATCGACGTGTTGGTGAACAACGCCGGCATCTTCCGCGCGGCGGATTTTCTGGAGGTGACCGAGGCCGACTTTGACGCGGTGCTGCGGGTCAACCTCAAGGGCTCGTTCCTGGTCGGCCAGGCGGTGGCGCGGGCCATGGTGGTATCGGGAGGCGGTTCGATCGTGAACATGAGCTCGGTCAACGGTGTGCTGACCATTCCCAATATCTCCAGCTACAACGTGAGCAAAGGCGGCGTGAACCAGCTCACGCGGGTGATGGCGCTGGCATTGGCCGACAAGAACATCCGCGTGAACGCGGTGGCGCCGGGCACCATCGCCACCGAGCTGGCCGCCAAGGCCGTGCTGACCAGCGATGAGGCCAAGAACAAGATCATGAGCCGCACGCCCATGAAGCGGCTGGGCGAGCCGTCCGAGATTGCGGATGTGGTGGCCTGGCTGGCCAGCGATGCGGCCAGCTATGTGACCGGCGAGATCGTGACTGTGGACGGTGGGCGCATGACACTCAACTACACCGTGCCGGTCTGACGCACTTAGGGCCACTCCTTTTTTGATAGCTGCCAGTGCATTATTCACTAGCGCTAGCAGCTGTTTTCATCACTTTCAGACCTGTGGCATGCGCTGCAGCAGCCGGGTGGTACTGCGCGGCCAGCCCACCGGACCGAACCAGGCGCCGCCAGCAATCGCCCAGGCGTTGACCAAGCCGTAAAGCACCAGCGCCGCCCCTTGTGCCGCAAACACGGCAGCCAGTCCACCGCCCCAGCGCAGCGCCAGCCAGCCGCCGGTGACGGCCACCGCCAGGCGAACGATGTTGCCGATC
Organism: Acidovorax sp. 59; assembly: GCF_002754175.1. NCBI lineage: Bacteria > Pseudomonadati > Pseudomonadota > Betaproteobacteria > Burkholderiales > Comamonadaceae > Acidovorax > Acidovorax sp. 59. Next base: position 2,083,685 of record NZ_PEET01000001.1, read on the forward strand.
ACCGGCCAGAGCAGGCGCCCTGCCCCTTGCGAGGCAAAGTACAGCACCAGGCCCAGGCCGAAGAAACCGTACACGGGGCCGACGGTGCGCAGATACAGCGCACCCGCTTCCAGCATGGCGGGGTTGCTGTTGAACAGGGACAGCCACGCGTTGGGAAAGGCTGCCGCCCACAGGCCAATCGCCTCGGCCATCACAAACGCCATGGCCGCGCCGATCCAGGTGGCGCGCAAGGCGCGCTCGCGCTGGCCAGCGCCGATGCACGTGCCGACCATGGCCACCAGCGGCGCGCCCAGGCCAAACACCAACGGAACCAGCAGGTATTCCAGCCGCGATGCGGTGCCGTAGCCCGCGATGGCCGCTGTGCCAAAACCACCCACCAATGCGGTCGTGACGCCAATCGCCAGATTGGTGGCGACGGTAGACACCGTGCCCACCAGACCCACCCGCAGGATGTCTTTGAACAGCACCCAACGAAACCGGATGTGCGCCAGCGACGGCCGCAGCAGGCTGCGCGGCGACCACAGGTATGCGGCCAGCACTGCGCTGCCGATCAGGTAATACGCCATCAGCGCAATGGCGCCACCGGCAATGCCCAGGCCCGGCATGGGGCCCCAGCCAAAGATGAACAGTGGCGAAAGCGGCACCAGTACAAACGCGCCCAGCACCGTGACGTAGGCTGGCACGGCCATGTTGCCCGTGCCCCGGATCACGGCCGACAGCGTGTTGAACAGCCAGACCAGAAACGCGCCCGCAAACACCCAGTTGGAATAGATCAGTGCCGCATTCAGCGCGCCGCCCGTGCCACCCATGCGGGTGTAGAGCCAGCGCCCTCCTCCCACCACGCCCACGGTAAAGAGCAGCGAAAACACCGCCGCAATGGCCAGCGCATGCAGTACCAGCGCGTCGGCATCGTCCCGCCGCCTTGCGCCCAGGGCGCGTGCAATGGCCGAAGCAATGCCACCGCCCATGGCGCCCGCCGAGGTCATCTGCATCAGCATGACGACCGGAAACACCAGCGCCATGCCGGCCAGCGCATCGGTGCCCAGCTGGCCGACAAAGTAGGTCTCGATCAACCCGACGCCCGCCTGCGCCAGCATCACCAGCACGTTGGGCGCGGCCAGCCGCAGCAAGGTGGGCGCAATGGGCGCCTCCAGCAGCATGCGGGTGCGCGGGTTCAGGGCCTCAGTCACATCAGGCCCCTGCCGCACCGGCTGCAGGCCGGCGTGGCACCACGATGCGCACGGTAGACAGCTGCAGCACATCGCCGTGCTGGTTGCGGGTTTCGCTGCGCACCGTGACCATGCCCCGGTCGGGCTTGGACTTGGAGGGCTGGATCTGCACCACCTCGCTCACCACATGCAGCACATCGGTGGCGCGTGTGGGCCGGGGCCAGGTCAACTCGCCCCCTGCGCCGATGATGCCGCCTGCAATCGGCAGCCCACTGGTCACTTGCAGACGCATGGTCACGGCCGCCGTGTGCCAGCCGCTGGCGGCCAGACCGCCAAACAGCGTCTCGCGCGCAGCGGAGTCGTCCAGGTGAAAGGGCTGCGGGTCGAACTGCGCGGCAAAGGTGGTGATCTGCGCTTCGTCCATTGCGTGTTCGCCGCTTTGGAACTGGTCGCCGACAGACAGGTCGTCCAGGTAAATCGGGGACGTGGGGGCTGTCGAAACGTTGCTGGCGGGGGTCTGCGTCATGTCGATGGCTTTCGTGGAGAGAAGGTGGTTGGTCAGGCCGCCGTGGCGGCGGGGCGCGCCACGCGCGCTTCTCGGATCGGCAGGTTGACCAGCGCTGCGCCTACGGCCAGCACGATGTCGATGTACCAGACCCAGTCATAGCTGCCGGTGGCCTGGAACACGCTGCCGCCCAGGTAGGCACCCAGGAATCCGCCAATCTGGTGCGACAGCATCACGATGCCGAACAGCATTGCCATGTTGGCCGTGCCAAACATCTTGGCGACCAGACCGGCCGTGGGTGGTACAGTGGACAAGAAGGTGATGCCCATGACGGCGGCAAAGACCAGCACCACGGCCGGCGTCTTGGGAGCAAACAGGAAAATCAGCACCGCCAGACCTCGCGTGGCGTACAGCAGCGACAGCAGCGACTTCATGCGCCAGCGCCCTACCGCCCAGCCCATGGCCAGGCTGCCCACAATGTTGAACAGCCCGATCACCGCCAGCGACCAGCCCCCTACTTCGGGCGCCAACCCGCACGCTGCGATCACGCCGGGCAAGTGCGTGGCCAGGAACGCCACGTGAAAGCCGCACACCAGAAAGCCTGCCGCCAGATACCGGTAGCTCGGTGTGGCCAGGGCCTGGGCAATGGCCTCGCGCGCGGTCAATGCCTTCTGGCCGGATACCGCTGCAGCCTGTGCCGCCAGGGCGTTGGAGTTGCCCTTGAGCACCCACACCGCCGGCAGCGCTAGCAGCACCAGCATGCCCAGCCACTGCATCGCACTGGCCCAGCCCACGGCGGCGGTCAGGCTGATGGCGACGGGCGCCATCAAAAACTGCCCGAACGAGCCGCCCGCGTTGACGATGCCGCTGGCCAGCCCGCGCTTTTGCACAGGCACCAGCCGGGCAGTGGCCGCCATCAGCACAGACGGCCCAGCCATGCCTGCGCCGCCTGCGGCCAACACGCCAATCGCAAAAATCAACCCGGCCGTGGTGGTCATATACGGCGTGATGAAGGTGCCCAGCGCCACCAGCGCCACACCGATCAGGATCACACGACCCGTGCCGATGCGGTCGGCCACAGCCCCGGCAAATGGCTGGGTCAGCCCCCACCACAGTTGGCCAAACGCAAACGCCAGGCTGATGCTGCCGATGCCCAGGCCCGTGGAGGTGTTGAGTGCGGACAGGAACAGGCCCATGGTCTGGCGCGTGCCCATGGTCAGCGCAAAGGCGCCTGCGGCCGCTAGCAGCACCAGCCACAGGGCCAGCGGTGCGACGGGCTTGGTTGCAGTCGCCTGCGGGGTGTGGTTATTCGTCATGCGCAGTCTCCTGCACTGGCAGTGCAGCCAGCAGATCGAGCGAGTCGTCCACCAACGCGTGCAAGGCCATCACGCGTTCCACGCCCAGTGCCTCGTTCAACGCCAGTTGTGCGGCCTTCCAGTGGCGTTGCGCTTCCGCGCGCTTGTCGCGGCCTGCGTCGGTGATGTGCACCAGGCGGCTGCGTGCGTCCGTGCCCGCCCTCAGCGTCACCCAGCCCGCATCCACCAACGGGCGCAGGTTGCGTGTCAGCGTGGACGCATCCATCTTCATCTCCGTGGCCAGATCACCGGGGCGAATCGGGCCCAGCTTGAGCACATGCGATAGCAGCGAATACTGCGTGGTCTTGAGTCCACATTTCGCCATTTCGGCGTCGTAGTGGTTGGCCACGCGGCGCATCAGCTGGCGCAGCTTGAAGTTGGTGCAGCCCTGCGGCAGCACAGGGGCCAGGGTGGATGGGTTGGCTTGCATGGATTTGATTGTATCTGCAATAATTGCATATGCAACTCATGCACTTCAACCCCGCTACCAACCAGGACACCCCATGACACAGCACAACCACCTTGAACACTGGCTGGCACAGGAGCGCGACATCCTGGCCACGCTGGATGCAGGCCCCGGCCCGGGCGTGGCCCGCCGAGAGCAGATCGCCCACCTGAACGGCCTGCAGCAGATGCAGGCCATGCTGCGCGGCGAGCTGCCCTACGCTGCCATTGCCAAGACGCTGGACTTCCTGATCGTCGAAGTGGGAGAAGGTACGGCCATCTTCCAGGGCACACCCCGCGCAGAGCACCTGAACCCCATGGGCACGGTGCATGGCGGCTGGTTTGCCACCTTGCTCGACTCCGCCCTGGGCTGCTCCATCCACACGCGCATGGAACCTGGGCGCGGCTACACCACGGCCGAGCTGGGCATCAACCTGGTCAAGGCCATCACGCCCAAGGTACAGCGCGTGCGCGCCGAGGGCCGGGTAATCCACAGCGGGCGCCAGCTGGCCACGGCCGAGGCGCGCCTGGTGGGGCCGGACGGCACGCTGTATGCCCACGCCACCACCACCTGCCTGGTTTTTGACTTGCCTGCACAATCGAAAGGATGAAATTCCTCCACACGATGCTGCGCGTTGGCAACCTTCAACGCTCGATTGATTTCTACACCCAGGTGCTGGGTATGCAACTGCTGCGCCAGTCCGAGAACCCCGAGTACAAATACTCGCTGGCCTTTCTGGGCTTCGAGGGCGGCAACCCCGGCCAGGCCGAGATCGAGTTGACCTACAACTGGGGCGTGGAAAGCTACGACATGGGCACGGCCTACGGCCACATCGCGCTGGGCGTGCCCGATGCGTATGCCGCGTGCGAAAAGATCAAGGCCTCGGGCGGCAACGTGACGCGCGAAGCAGGTCCGGTCAAGGGCGGCACCACGGTGATCGCGTTTGTGACCGACCCCGATGGCTACAAGATCGAGTTGATCCAGCGCGCCGAAGGCGCAGGCGGCCAGGGTCTGCGGTGATATTTACTATCAAATAGATAGCTGCTGGCGCATATTCCACTAGCGCATGCAGCCATTTAGCCCAAAAAAACCCGGCAGCGCCGGGTTTTTTGTTGGAGAAGCAGGCGGCGCTTACAGGACACCCAGCGTCACTTCCACACGGCGGGCTTCGGCGTTGCTGCCGGTCGCGGTGGTTTCTTCGGGCTTCTTCAGCTCCACCTTGGCTTCGGCCACGCCCAGGGCCTTGAGCGCTTCGGCCACGGCCACCGCGCGCTGCTTGGCCAGTTCTGCATTCAGTGCGGCGTCGCCCGTGGCATCGTGGAAGCCGGAAATGACGGCCTTCTTGCCCTCAGCCACACCCTTGACCACGTCGGCCAGGGCTTCGTTGGCACCTGCGGCCAGTTCGGCCTTGGCGGTGGCAAAGTAGAACTTCACCACGCCGTTTTCCACGCGCACGCTGGCAATATCTTCTTCCACGGCTACGGCGGGTGCTGCGGGCGTGTTGCTGGCTGCAACGGCGGCAGGCCGGACCGGTGCTTTGGCGCCCAGACGCTTGACCACCACGGTGCCCACCACTACGGAGATCACCAACGCAATCAGTGCAAACAGAAAACCGAGGGCAAAACGTTGTTGGCTATCGTCGTCAGAGCTGGACATGGAAGATCCCTGTAGTGATGAATAAAGTGGTTGGGCGGCCAATGCAGGCGTTGCGAAAACAAGGCCCCGGCCGCTTGCAGCAAAGCTTTCGATTGTAGAGTGAAGGCATGACGAATCTGCCCGCCCCACTGCGAGACCCGGCGCCGATGCTGGAGCGTGCCCTCCAGGAATGGGGTGGCCATCAGGACCTGTGGATTTTTGGCTATGGGTCGCTCATCTGGCGGCCGGATTTTGACTACGCCGAGCGCCGCCCGGCCAAGGTCCACGGCTGGCACCGGGCGCTCAAGATGTGGAGCCGTATCAACCGTGGCACGCCCGAGTGCCCGGGACTGGTGTTCGGCATGCTGTCGGGCGGAAGCTGCCGGGGCATGGTGTTCCGCGTGGACAAGGTGCATGCGCGGCAGGTGATGATCAACCTGTGGCAACGCGAGATGGTCACCGCTGTCTACGACCCGCGCTGGCTGGTGTGCCACACGCCCCATGGCCCGGTGCGGGCGCTGGCCTTTACCCTGTCGCGCAAAAGTCCCAACCACACGGGCGAGCTGCCAGACCACGAATACTGCCGCATTTTCGAGCAGGCCTGTGGACGCTACGGCACCACCCGCGACTACGCCCAGGCCACCTATGACGAGTTGCGCAAGCACGGCATCCACGACAGGGCTTTGGCTCGGTTGATCGCGTTGGCCCAAAAAGAGGCATAGTGCACATTTTTCTGGACTCTCGCGTGGTGGCTTGCGAGACTGCGCCTTTGTATCGGGTTCAATCCCGCGTTCATTCATTCGCACCGAGGAGTTTGAGTCATGAAGATTCGTTTTGCTTTTGCCCTGTCTTCCCTGGCTGTTGTGGCGCTGGCGGGCTGTGCCTCCCACCTGTCTGGCAACCGCGCTACCGCCAAGCTGGAGCCCACCCGGGGCAACACAGCCACTGGTACTGTGACGTTTGTACAGACCGGCGATGGTGTGCAGGTGTCGGGTGAAATTCGTGGACTCAAACCTGACGCAGAACACGGCTTTCATGTGCATGAAAAGGGCGACTGCTCGAGCGGCGACGGCATGAGCACCGGCGGACATTTCAACCCCACGGCCAAACCGCACGGATCCCACGGCGCGGGAGAACACCACACCGGTGATCTGCCCAGCCTCAAGGCCGACAAATACGGCGTCGCCGCATTCAGCTTTGTGTCGCGGTCCATCAGCGTGGGCGGCCCCACCACCGACATCGTCGGCAAGGGCCTGATAGTTCACCGCGACCCCGACGACTACAAGACCCAACCCACCGGCAACGCAGGACCACGCCTGGCTTGCGCGGTGATTGCTTCCAAATAAAGCGGAAGCGGCCCTCGCCGCCGTTACCCACGCGCCGCCAGCAACTGCGCGGCGCGCTCCAGGTCTTGCACGGTGTCAATGTCGGTCACCGTGCCTTCGTCATCCACCTCCACCTGCCGTACCCTGCCCTGCTGCGCCTGCGCGCGCACCACGCTGGCGGCGCCCTGCTCGCCGGTCAGCGCCAACAGGCTGGACAAGCATGCGGCCGAAAACCCCACAGGGTGACCGCGCTCGCCCTGGTACACCGGCATGACCACGGCGCAGTCCGGGTCCGCCAGCGCAGCGGCGATGGTGCGCAAGGTGTCGGGACGGATCAGCGGCAAATCCCCCGGCAACACCAGCCAACCGGGCGCCTGTGCCGTGGCGCGCACGGCTGCGGCGATCGAATCCCCCATGCCTGGGTGGCCTGCATCTTCCAGGTGCCAGGGCAGGCCGCTGGCGCGCACGGCATCGAGGGTGTGTTCCAGCACGGTCTTTGCCCCCAGGGGCGCGCGCAGCTTGTGCACCGCACCGCCGGATGCGGCAAAACGCTCTCCCCGGCCCGAGGCCAGCACCAAAACGACGGGGAGCAAAGGCGATAGGAGCATGGGGTTCCACTTGAACAGGTTGCTGGGCCATCAACTGTGGCGTGCAGCGGGCGCGATTCTAGTGCTGCGATGACGGCCCAGCAGTCTTCAGAACGCGCCACTCGCCACCGTGAAATCCGCATGCTGCGCCGCCAGTCCGTGCAGCATGCTCACCAGCGGCCGCAGGTCATCACGCCGACTGTGCAACGCATAGCCGAGCGACCCCAGCGGCACAGAGCTGGGCAACACCTGCAACACATCCCTGGCGTGCAGGGCTTGCGCCCAGCCCTCGGGCAGCAGGCCAATGCCGCTGCCCTGTGCCAGCAAGCCCACGATGGCGCCCCAGTGGTTGCACACCAATCTGTGCGCGGGGCGTGCATAGGCCTGCCGAAGCCAGTCGTCGATGAGGTGGGTCACCCCCGAGCCTTGCGGCAGCGTTACCAGCGGTTGCGACTGCATCGCATCGGCATCCATCTGGCGCAGGCCGTGCGCCACGCCAGGGCCAGCGCACCAGGCAAAGCGCGCATGCGCCAGCGGCACCGAGGTCAGCGCGCTGCGGCTGGCAGGGCCGGCGATCACGGCCACATCCAGCTCGCCTTTGTCCAACCGCTCTGCCAGGGCTGCGCCCACATCCACGTGCACCGACACCTCCAGTGCCGGGTGCGCCGCCGCCAGGGCTTCCACCAGGCGCGGCAGCCAGGTGATCGCCGTCAGCTCGCCCACCCCCAGGCGGCAGGGGCCGCGCAGGCCGGTGGTACTGCCCATCTCCTGCTGCAAACGGTCTGCCTGTTGCAGCAATCCACCCGCCAGCGGCAGCAACCGTGTGCCCGCCTCCGTCAACGCCGCGCGGTGGCCGGCGCGGTCAAACAGCACCTGGCCCAGCGATGCCTCCAGTTCGGCGATCCGCTTGGACAGGGAGGACACCGACAGATGCACCCGCTCAGCCGCCATGGCAAAACTGCTGCAGGTGGCTGCCCAGTAGAAGGCTTCGAGCTGCTTGAGGGTCATGTCGTGAATATATTTTCAATTTGGCGAACAAATAATTAGCAATAAATTCGCTTTCTTGATTATTGCGGTTTCAGGACACTGCTTTCCAGCCCCCCTTTACCGTTGTCTGGAACCACGCCATGTCCACCCCCTCCACTGCGCCCCAACAGCCCGCAACCAATGCCTGGAGCGCCTTCAACGGAACGCATCGCAGTGGCCGCACGGCCCATCTGCTGTCGCTGGACGACTTTGAAGCCGCTGCCCGCCGCGTGCTACCCCGCCCTATCTTTGGCTACGTGGCCGGGGCGGCGGAAGACAACCTGGCCCTGGACGACAACCGCCAGGCGTTCCGCGAGATCGCCCTCGTGCCCCGCGTGCTGCGCAACGTGGCCCAACGCGACCAGGGCGTGACCCTGTTCGGCCAGCGCTATGCCAGCCCCTTTGGCATCGCGCCCATGGGTATCGCGGCGCTATCGGCCTACCGGGGCGACATCGTGCTCGCCCGTGCGGCGGCAGCGGCGGGCATCCCGGCTGTGCAAAGCGGCAGCTCCCTCATCCGGCTGGAAGAAGTGATGGCCGCCGCCCCCGGCACCTGGTTCCAGGCCTACCTGCCCGGCACCCCCGAACGCATCGATGCCTTGCTGTGGCGCGTGATCGCGGCCGGTGTGCAGACCCTCGTAGTGACGGTGGACATCCCCGTGGCGGGCAACCGCGAGAACAACATCCGCGCGGGCTTCTCCACCCCGCTGCGCCCCAGCCTTCGCCTGGCGTGGGACGGCATGGTGCGCCCGCGCTGGCTGGCAGGCACACTGCTGCGCACGCTGGCACACCACGGCATGCCGCATTTTGAAAACTCGTTTGCCGAGCGCGGCGCGCCCATCCTGTCCTCACGTGTACAGCGCGACTTTGCCGCGCGTGACCACTTTGACTGGAGCCACATCGCTCACATCCGCCGCCAGTGGCGCGGCCCTCTGGTCGTCAAGGGCATCCTCAGCCCGCAGGATGCCGCCCTCGCCCGCCAGCACGGGGTGGACGGGATCATCGTCAGCAACCACGGCGGTCGCCAGCTCGATGGCGCCGTGGCCCCGCTGCGCGTGCTGCCCGCCATTGCCGAGCAGGCTGGCAGCGGCATGACAGTGATGCTGGACGGCGGCATCCGCCGGGGCACCGACGTGATCAAGGCCCTGGCGCTGGGCGCGCAGGCAGTGTTTGTAGGGCGGCCCTTCAACTACGCCGCCGCAGTGGACGGCGAGGCAGGCGTTTCAGCGGCCATCGATCTATTGCGCGCCGAGGTGGACCGCAACTTGGCCATGCTGGGCACCACCACCTGCGCAGCGCTGGGGCCAGAGCATCTTATGGACCGGCGGACACGCTGAGGGACGGCGGCGCACGCTTCTCGGAGCGTGCCTGATCAAACTGGGGAGCAAAGTGCAATCAGCGCGGTTTGAAATGAAGTGATGGCAGCGCCGCCAACAATCCCCTGTTGATCACTTCGATATTGATAGCTGTTGGCGGTTATCTGCAAAGCACTAGCAGCACTTTTCATTCAATAGGGTTGGTCTGCAGCGCCACGGACGGCCTCAGGCTGATTTCGAACTTTCACTCGACCACCATTGGCAGGCAGTTTTTGACCCGAACCGTCCCGTTTGCCGCGCACTATGGAACTGCCATGGGTGGCCCTTCAGTTAAAGTCCTCGCCCCGCGGGTGATTTTTGGCCGCTTCGTGCACCCCAGTGACTGGGGTTGAAAACAAAATCTGCGACTTTGGGTGGCACGCCGGCTGATGTGGCCGTGCAAACCGCAACTCGCGGAAATAGAAAAAAATATGCTGCTAACCGATATAGCCGTCGAGCACACTTTGGTGTCTAAAAAGGATGGCGTTCGTCAGACTTTCTTGCTGCATCCTTTTACTGATACACAGCGCGATTCACTGGGCAAATTCGAGCTCGTTCGCGACGTCAGCCAGCCCGGACTCAAAGACGTGAAACGCTCCACTTTCGTATCGTTTCACCAATTGGCGGAGCTGTATGCAAAAGGCCTGCTCGAAGAATTCGGGTTTTCCGTTCGCATGTGTCCGGGTAAAGGCACCTACCCTGCCAAGCTTCCAGCCAAAGAGATACTGCCCACCAGCATCAAGCCAGGCTCTTCGTTCGATCTGGCGGTGCAAAAGGTGGATATTTCCAAACCGGCCACGCGCGAATTGAGAACCGCCTTGCTTCGCGCCAACGTCCAAATTTAAGCGTGACGGCGCTGATTGATACAGGAGCCGATGTGAATCCAACCATTGCGCATGCTGAACTGATTGCCACATTCAAGCGGGCCGAGGCAGATGCCGCCCACAAGTTCGGACTGATCCAAGCAGCTGCGAATAAGGGCCCCAAGGCAATACAAGCCGCCACCGAAACAGCGGCAAAGGCGGCAAAACGCAGGGACTCTTTTGCGAAAAAGCTGGGCGATCTGGGGGTGGACCTAAAGTATTGAACGCCACCAAGCCCATGGCGCAACACCCACCATTGGCGACCGCGCACAACAGGCGATGATTGTCAAAACAATCTCCGCAATCTAAAAGCAGAATTGGCCACGGGTCCTGCCTCGATTTGCATGCTTTCCAAGCACGGCAATTGAAGCGTCTTCATTTTCCGGATTACAAAGGTGTTGAGAGAGATGGGAAACCGCTATGGCTGTGTTGCAGTCATTCAGTGACGGTAAACGAATGAGTACTATCGGCCAGAAGCAGCCTCTCGAAGGATCTGAATGCACGCATCCGAATTTGTGGGGAACTGGTATTCCCTCAAAGGCGAATTGGTAGCAGCCTTTACCAAAGCCGATAGCGAGACATCAAGGAAGATAGCTGCCTTGAATTTGACGCCTAGCCAGTACAAGCAGATCGAAAGCATCGTTGATGACGTTATACGTGACACGATGTACACGTTGCTGCTGGGATTGGATGGCGCTGCCAGGATTGGGAAAGATCAACAGCACTTCACAATTGCGTGCGAGGATGGTCAACCGATTGAAAATCTAGCGGACGAGGCTTGGACGCGCTTCCAAGGCAATCGGTAGCCAAGGGCTTCGGTCTGCTAAGGGCCCGCTAGCGTCCCTCACCGTGGGGCAGAATCCGGCCAGAAGCAGACATTCACGGGCGAGTGTCTACCGTCACGAACAAATGCACTTTTCTCTATAGTTTCCTCGCGTAGACATCGGGTAATCCTTGTCGGGGCCAACTTGCCCAATGAACGGAGCGCACTGCGCCTTGCACTCTGCCTCTGCGTCTTTTGGTGGCGGGAGCAACCACGCAATTGCTGAAATCCCCGCGATGAACAGCGCAAAAACAAGAAACGCAATCTGACCTAGCGAAAGTCTCTTGATGGCATTGCGAAATGGCAGCCTCATAGGCTTTCGCACCACCTCTTTTTTCAATGCCTTAACTGCTCTAACCTTACGAAATCTGCCCGGCATCTTGCCCTCCACCACAAGTTCTTTTAACGGCCTCTGAGGCAGCTTATTCGACAATGGGTGCTCTGAGCCTGAGCTTTGACCAGTCATGGCCAGCAAGCGTCCTTCGCTGTGAGACAGAATCCGGCCAGGCGCAGGCACTGGATCATCCAATGATTGACCAACCACGCGCATCATTTCTCGCAAGCCAAGCCTTCGATTTTTGGCAGTCCGGTCGAGCCGAAGATGCGGTTCCTCTTTATGAGGAGGCGCTCACATTCGCGGACCCTTGTCACTACGGACTGCCTGACTACCACGGTGAATTCGCGAGCCTGTTATCGGGGCTCGGTCGATTCGTGGAAGCGCGGGAGCAGTTTGAACTAGCTTTGAAGGCCTGCCTAAACCAAGGTGCAAGCGAGGGAAGCAATGGGGTAGTCGTAGCGCGTTACTTCTTAGCGGAGCATTTGCTGAGCCACAAGGAACCCCAATTGGCGCTGGATACGCTTCAGCCCTCCATGCTGAACGGAATTGAGATGGAATGGTTACTGCACTATTCCAAGGCATTTGCACTTCAAGCACTTAAGCGCGAGGAAGAGGCTCGCGCAGAAGCTATGCTAGCGCTCGAAACAGTAAGGTCCGACGAGAAAAGAAAAGAGCTCGCCGAATTGTTTGCAAAGGGCCAAGTGTTGTAGCTGCAGTGACCGGTTTCGGAAAAATTGACCGTCGGCTCAGGGCCCAAAGCTGAAGCTCAATCCTCGCCGAAGGCGCGCGTACAAGTAGTTCTCAACCACACGTCATCGTGGCGGACCATTGAAGCCAACTACTGCATCAACGCCGCATCGGAGGCAGATGGCCGTTTGATTCTGGTTGTCTCCAACGCCCCATTCAATGATGGTATTGGGTGCATTGCAGTCATTTCTCTGCCGCTTGAGCTAGGCCGAAAACTGCGCGCCAAAACACAGCCAGAGCAATGCTATGTCGGACCCCGAACTGAAGCAGATGGATGGGTCATAAAAAAAGCGCCGGGCTCTCCCAAACCCGGCGCTCTCATTCCAACAAGCTTTATCAAGCCAGCTTGAACGGCAGCTCGCGCGGCGTCTTGCCTGTGATCTGCGCAATGGCATTGGCAAACGCCGGTGCCAGCGGTGGCAGGCCCGGTTCGCCCATGCCCTTTGGCGGATCGGCGCTGGGCACGATGTGCACGGTCACCTGCGGCATGTCGGTGATGCGGGGCACGGCGTAGTCACCGAAATTGCTCTGCTCCACCACACCGTCCTTGAGCGTGATTGCTGCGCCGGGCAGGCAGGTGCCCAGGCCCATCAGCGCGGCGCCTTGCACCTGGGCTTCCACGCTCTTGGGGTTGACCACCAGGTTGCAATGCACGCCGGCCGTGATGCTGTGCAGCTTGGGCGTGCCGTCTTTGACGGAGGCCTCGACCACATAGGCCACCACCGACTCGAACGACTCGTGCACCGCCACGCCCCAGGCGCGGCCGGCGGCCAGTTTCTTCTTGCCGTAGCCCGACTGGGCGACGGCCAGCTGCAGCGCCGCCTTGTGGCGCGGGTGCTTGTCGCCCATCAGGGCCAGGCGGTACGCCACAGGGTCCTGCTTGGTGGTACGGGCCACTTCGTCGATCAGAGTCTCCATGGCGTAGGCCGTGTGGGTAGAACCCACGCTACGCCACCACAGCACCGGCACGTTCACGTCCGGGTGGTGCACCGACAGCTTCATGGGCACGTCGTAGGGCTCTTTCATGCCTTCGATGGCCGTGGCGTCAATGCCGTTCTTGATCATGAAGGCCTCGAACGGCGAGCCCTTGGTGATGGACTGGCCGACGATGGTGTGGTCCCACGCCAGGATCTTGCCCTTGGCGTCAAAGCCGATCTCGGCGCGGTGCACGTGCATGGGGCGGTAGTAGCCGCCCTTGATGTCGTCTTCGCGGCTCCACAGCGTGCGCACGGGCGCGGTGATACCGACGGTGTGGGCCGCCTTGGCCACGCCGCAGGCCTCCACCACGTAGTCGCTGGTGGGGATGGCGCGGCGGCCAAAGCCGCCACCGGCCATCTGCGTGTTGACCTTCACGTTCTGCGGCTGCAGGCCCAGTGTCTTGGCGGCGGCCATCGCGTCCAGGCCGGGCATCTGGGTGCCCATCCACAGTTCGGCCTTGTCGCCGTCCAGCTTCACGGTGCAGTTGAGCGGCTCCATGGGCGCGTGCGCCAGGTACGGGAAGACGAACTCGGCACTGATCTTGTGGGGTGCGCCCGCCAGCGGCGCCATGTCGGCCTGCATGGCCACATTGCCTGGCTTGGCGGCCAGTTCGCGGTACTGCGCCAGCAGCGCGGCGGTGTCGGGCTTGGTGACCGCGCTGGTGTCCCACTCCACCTTGAGGGCGTCGCGCCCCTGCTTGGCGGGCCAGTAGCCGTCGGCCACGATGGCAACGCCCTCGCCGCCCCGGTCGGTGGGCACGCGAAGTACGGCCTTCACGCCCTTGATGGCTTTGGCGGCGCTGTCGTCCAGGGACTTCACCTTGGCGCCAAACACGGGCGGGCGGGCCACCACGGCCGTCAACATGCCGGGCAGGCGCACGTCAATGCCGTAGTCCTGCTGGCCGCTCGACTTGGCCTTGGCATCCAGGCGCCCGGTGGGCTTGCCGATCAGGCGGAATTGCTTGGGGTCCTTGAGTGCGACCTTTTCAGGCACGGGCTGCTTCATGGCGGCTTCGGCCAGTGCACCGTAGCCCAGCTTCTTGCCACCGGGGCCGACCACAAAGCCGTTGCTGGTGCGCAGGGCCGACGCGTCCACGCCCCACTGGGCGGCCGCCGCCGAAACCAGCATGGCCCGGGTGCGCGCGCCCAGCTCGCGGTACTGGGTATACGAGTTCTTGATGGAGTTGGAGCCACCGGTGAGGTGCATTCCAAATGCGGGGTCGGCGTAGGCCGGGTTGGCGTCGCCGTGCACGCTGCGCACCTTGCTCCAGTCGGCATCCAGCTCCTCGGCCAGGATCATGGGCAGGCCGGTTTGCACGCCCTGGCCAAAGTCCAGGCGATTGATGGTGACGGTGACGGTGCCATCGGCATCGATGCGCACAAAGGCAGAGGGCTGTTCGTGCGGCTTGAGGCCAGCGGGGGCCGCAGAGGCTGCGCCCTGAGCAGCAGACACCAGGGGAAACGCGCCCAGCGCAAAGCCCGAGGCAGCCGACACCTTGAGGAAGGTGCGGCGAGCCACACCTTCCGACGCATCAAAAGCTCCTGAATTCATAGCGCCCTGCGCTTTATCCACTATCGCTTGGAGGTGTTTTGGCATGAAATGTTGTGCCTGGCCCTGCAGGGCATGGGGTTCGAAGTGCATGGAGGTCTCCTTCAATCAGGCCAGGGTCTTGGCAGCGTCGTGGATGGCGGCGCGGATGCGCACGTAGGTGCCGCAGCGGCACACGTTGCCGGCCATGGCAGCGTCGATGTCGGCGTCGGAGGGCTTCTTCTTGCCCTTGAGCAGCGCGGTGGCGCTCATGATCTGGCCGCTCTGGCAGTAGCCGCACTGGGCCACGTCGTGCTTGACCCAGGCGGCGTGCACGGCCTTGCCCACCTTGTCGTCGGCGGCAATGGCTTCAATGGTGGTGATCTTCTGGCCTGCCGCCGCCGAGATGGGCGTGATGCAGGACCGCACCGGCGCGCCGTTCAGGTGCACGGTGCACGCACCGCACAGCGCCTGGCCGCAGCCAAACTTGGTGCCGGTCATGCCCAGCGTGTCGCGCAGGGCCCAGAGGATGGGGGTGGATTCGTCGGCATCCACGGCCGTGTCTTTGCCGTTGATATTGAGGGTGGGCATCGTGGGACTCCTTGGGATGAAGGTCAGCGCTCAAAAGCACAGCGCAATCGGTAGGGCGGCGCGGGCAGACATCAAGCCGCTTTGTTGTTTTAAGAGAATAACTATTCGATTAAACCGCAAAATTCGAGTTTCTGCAGCGGCACGATTTACGCCTTGATGGCGTCCCAGCACAGGCCAAACGCCATTTGGTGCACAGCCTCGTCATCGGGCAGCACCTGGGTGCGGATCAGGTTGCCGGTCTCGCGCACCGAGCCCACCAGGCTGGCCGTGAGCAGCGGAATGGGCACGGCCTTGAGGATCTCCTGCTGCTGGCCTTCTTCCATCAGCGCAAAAAAGCCCGCCATCAGCCGGGTCGAAAATTCGCGGTTGCCCTGGGTGAACCAGGGCGAGTTGTAGTACTGCTCCTGGAACACCACCTCGGCGTATTGGTCCAGCCGATGGCGCAGCAGATTACCCCAGGCGCGGCGCACCCGTGCGCGGTAGGGCATGCCAGGTTCTATCCCACTCATGATGCGCGCGGCCGTCACGGTCTTGGCATCCTGGTACAGCTGGCTGATCAGTTCGTCCTTGGACGGGTAGTACACGTACAGCGTGCTCGTGGCCACACCCGCTGCCCGGGCAATGTCGGCCAGGGTCAGGCCGCTCAGGCCCCGCTGGGCCACCAGTTCAAAGGTGGCCTGGGCAATGGCGCGCTGTTTCTCGTCATCTTTGGGTTTCATCGGAACCAGGAATATAAACGAACACAAATTCGACCACTATCAAAACCCACTGCACATGTCCTGGCGCAAAGCGACATCGTACGGGGGATGCACAATCGTGGCCATGACCACGAACTCCATCGCCGACCTCCGCAAGAGCTACGAGCGCGCTGAACTCAACGAAGACGCCTCGCACGCCGCCCCCCTGCAGCAGTTTGACCAGTGGCTCAAAGAAGCCATCAGCGCCCAGGTGCCCGAGCCCAACGCCATGACCCTGGCCACCGTGGGCAGCGACCTGCGACCCAGCACACGCATCGTGCTCATCAAGGGTTATGACGAGCGCGGCATTGTCTGGTTTACCAACTACGACAGCCGCAAGGGCCGCCAGATTGCGGGCAACCCGTTTGCAGCGCTGCAGTTTCACTGGGTGGAGCTGGAGCGTGTGGTGCGTATCGAAGGCGTGGTGGAGAAGGTCAGCGACGAGGAAAGCGACGAATACTTCAGCAGCCGCCCCCTGGATTCGCGCATCGGCGCCTGGGCCAGCCCCCAAAGCCAGGTCATTGCAGGCCGCAGCGTGCTGGTGGCCAACGCGGCCAAATACGGGGCGCAATTCATGCTGAAACCGCCCCGCCCTCCACACTGGGGCGGCTACCGCCTCAAGCCCGACCAGTGGGAGTTCTGGCAGGGGCGCAAGAGCCGCCTGCATGACCGGCTGCGCTACCGGCTGGACGCGGGCGAATGGGTGCGGGAGCGGCTGGCGCCCTGACCTGAACTAGGGTCCTGGGCCGTTAGCTCAGCCCGCCACCCAGCGCGTCACAGCCACAATCACCACTGGCATCGTCACCAGCCCCAGCGCGGTAGACACCGCCACGCTGGCGGTCACCTCTTCTTCTGCCACGCGGTAGCGCTGGGAGAACAAGAAAACGTTGGCTCCCACGGGCAGCGATGCTGCCACGATCATCACGGCCAGCGGCATGCCCGACAGGCCCAGCGCCCAGCCCATGCTGGCCAGCACCAGCGGGTGCACCACACATTTCACCAGCGCAATGCGCAGCGCAGCCTTGAACTGGTGGCCAACCTTGGTGAACGCCAGCGTCACCCCCACCAGCAGCAGCGCAATCGGCCCCAGCGCCTGGCCCAGCAGCTGCAGGGGCTTGCCCACCACCTCGGGCACCACCAGTCCCGTTTGTGCAAACAGCAGACCCGCAATGATGGGCAGCGGCACGGGGTGCACGATGCCGTTGCGGATGGCCTGCAGCACGGTGCGCCACATGGGCTGCTGCACGCCGCCCGGGCGCCCGGCGTGTTCGCGCGCGGCCGCCAGTTCGAACACCACCGTGGCCGCAGTCAGCAGGATGAGCGAATGCACCGAGATCAGGGTGAACAGCGTGACCAGCCCCGCATCGCCAAACACCAGGCCCACCAGCGGCACGCCGATCATCAGCGTGTTGCTGAAGGTGTTGGCCAGCGCCCGGGCGGCGCCCAGCGTGTTGAAGCCCTGCACCGCCAGCGTGGCGGCGTAGACCACGCCAAACGCCACAAAGTAGATGCCCACGGGGCCGAAGTTGAGGTCTTCGATGTGCACCGTGCTCATGGTGCGAAACAGCAGCGCGGGCGTGAGCACCATGAACACCAGGTTGGCCAGGTCCTTGACGGACTCGGCACGAATCCAGCCACGCCGCCCCACATAAAAGCCGATGGCGATGAACAGGATGACGGGGATCAGCGAGGTGAAGACAGGAGAGTTCACGGAGAAAAGCGCGCCAGGTCGGCAAAGGTGGGCGCCGATTGTCTCCCATGATCCCTGCCGACTCGGCGTGCTGCGCCCACCGCACTCCCAATTCTTGCTACATATTCAATAGCTATTAGCGCATATTTCACTAGCGCTTGACGCCGATTTCATTCAATTCCCCGGCCTGGGCCCGCTGGGGGCGTATCTGCCGCGGCGCGGGGCGCATCCTCCGACAGCAGGGCCAACAGCCCTTGCAGCCCCTCCACCCGGTGGTCGGCCAGAGGCCAGGGTTCGACCCCCGGCCGCACCGTCTGGACGGTGGTGGCCCCCAGGGCGCGCCCGGCCGACAGTTCGGACAAGGGGTTGTCGCCCACCACCAGCATCTGGCGGGGCGCGCAGCCCTCGCGGGCCAGGATCTGCTCAAAAATGGCCTGCTTGCCATGCGCGGCGTCGGTGGGTGGTGCGTCAATCGCGTCGATGAGCACCTGTTCGAACCACGGGCGGATTCCCAGCGCATCGATCTTGCTGTCCTGCAGGCGCCGAAAGCCGCTGGTGACCAGGTAGCGCCGCAGCGGGATGCGGGGCAGCAGTTCGATGTCGGCGTAGCCTCGCAACGGCGCCTTCGCCTCCATCTGGCTGAACTGCTGCCACCCCGCCGCGCGCATCGCGGGCGTGAAATGGTGGCGCTCAGCCACCAGGTCGAACGCGGTGAACCAGCAGGCCTGCAGCGCTTGCTCAAGGGCGTCCGGGCTCAACGCGCCCTGGTTGGCTTGCCGCACAGCCTCGAAAGCGGGCTCGAACAAGGGCCCCACCGCCCGGGCATCCATCAGGCAGTTGTCCAGATCAAAAACAGCAACGGTGTAGTCCAAGGGCATCGCTCATCAAAAAAGTATCAGTGAACGGCGTGGCGCGTGACGGGCAAACGTCGCCCGCCTCATCCGGCCACGACGGACACCCCGTGGTCTGCCAGCGTCAGGCTGACCGGGGCCCCCACATCCAGCGGCAACTCCACCAGGGGCGACACCACAAAAATGGCGCCCAGGGCGCTGGCAAAGGTGTATTCCATGACGCTGCCCAGATAGGTGCAGCGGGTGACCCGCGCGGCCAGGCCCGCCGATGTGGCCGGGCCGATCACCCAGGCCTCAGGCCGCACGGCGATCTTGACCGGGCCTGCGGACAGTGCGGCGGGTGACGGCACACGCAGCGGGCCCAGCTGCGCATACCCGGTGGCTGCATTGCTGCCCGGGCTGGGCGCGTGGTTCTGGGCCGCGAACAGCATGGCCTCGCCCATGAAGCCGGCCACAAACTCGGAGGTCGGTTGCTCGTACAGCGCGCTGGGCACGCCGCTTTGGGCGATGGCGCCCCGGTCCATCACCACGATCTGGTCGCTGACGGCCAGGGCCTCGGACTGGTCGTGGGTGACATAGGCCACGGTGAGCTTCAGGCGCTGTTGCAGGGCCCGGATTTCCTCGCGCATGGAACGGCGCAGGCGGGCGTCCAGGTTGGACAGGGGTTCGTCAAACAGCAGCACGGCAGGCTCCAGCGCCAGCGCGCGGGCCAGGGCCACGCGCTGCTGCTGCCCGCCCGACAACTCGTGCGGCCTGCGCTGGTCCAGACCGTGCAGGCCCACGGTGTCGAGCATGGCACGCGCCTTGTCGCGCACCTGCTGTTTGCCCAGGCCCGACAAATGCAGGCCGTAGACCACGTTGTCGATGACATTCATGTGCGGAAACAGCGCGTAGTTCTGGAACACCAGGCTCACGTTGCGCTGCGCCGGGCCGAGGGGGGTCACGTCATGCCCGTCGATGAAGATGCGGCCCGATGTGGGAGATTCGAGCCCGGCAATCAGGCGCAGCGTGGTCGTCTTGCCGCAGCCCGACGGCCCAAGGATGGTGGTGAGCGTGCCGCGCGGCACGCTGAAGCTGATGTGGTCCACCACCAGCGGGGCGCCGGGCGATGCTCCATACCGCTTGCACACATCCCTGAATTCAATGCCGTGATGGCCCGCAGAGTTCGTCATGGTGCGTACGTTTTGGCGACTGCCATGTCTAAGGCCGATGGGAAGCTCAATGAACGACAACGGGCCCCATGAAACCGGCGCGCCCTGCGCCAGAGCAGCCGAGCAAGGGCCGCCCCGCAGCGAGGGCTGCGTCCCCCAGGGGGGAAGGCGCCGCAGGCGACACAGAGGGGCTTCATATCAACTTTCCCAGGCCACCACGGCATCCACGCCGATGACATGCCCCGCGTCCATGCGGTTGAACAGCGTGACCTGGGCGCCCATCGCCTCGGCAATCTGCCGGCAGATGGACAACCCCAGCCCCACCCCGCCCTTCCCCGCCGAAAACGGCTGGAACAGTCGCTGCCGCACGGCGTCGTCGATGCCGGGGCCCTCGTCCCACACCAGCACCTCGCGCCGCCCGGTGCTGTCGCGCAGCAGCACACCCAGCCGCCCATGGGTGGGCGTGTGGTGGATGGCGTTGGCCAGCAGGTTGCGCATCAGCTCGCCCAGCAGCGCTGCGTCGCCGGGTGCCCACAGCGTGTCAGGGCCCTCCAGCGCAAAGTCGAGCCGTTTGGCCGCAATCAGCGGTGCCAGCTCCATCACGGCCTCGCGGGCAATCGCGTTCAGGTCCACGATGGGCAGCTCGCCCATGCGCTTGAGCTGCTCCACCTTGCTCAGGCTAAGCAACTGGTTGGCCAGGCCCGAGGCGCGGTCCACGGTATGCAGCATCTGCTGCAGCGCATCGCCCACCAGCATGTCACCCGCCATGGCGGCCTGCAGCTGGGTGCGCAGCACGGCCATGGGGGTGCGCAGCTGGTGGGTGGCATCCGCCAGAAAGCGCCGCTGCTCCTCGATCCAGCGGCTCTGACTGTGTTGGAGCTCGGCAAAATGCTGCACGGCCGGAGCGAGTTCCGACGGGCCTTCGTAGATGCGGCCTGCGGTGCCCACAACGTCGCCGCTGGGCGGCCGCATCAGCGACACATCCGCATGCCGCAACCAGCCCGATGCCGCCCGCGCCAGCAGCACCGCCACGGTGGTCATCGCCAGTGCCAGCAGGACCACCCACCACAGGCCCGAGCCACCGCCCAGCAGGCGGCGCGCACCCGGCAGGCGCTCGCCCAGCGGGCGCGCCGCCTGGCGCACCACGGGCGCAGCCACGGCTTGCCCCTCCTTCACCCCGGTGGGCTGGTACAGGGTCACTGCCACCCGCACCAGTTGGTCCCCGACCTGCGCCAGGTAGAAGTGCACGGCACCGGGGTCACGCACCACCTCGGTGGGAGGCACGCGCGGCAGATCGGCGCTGCCAGCCAGGCGTTCGCCGTCCAGATTGCTCTCGCGGTACCAGACACCGGGCACGGGTTGGGCACGCAGGGAGGCGGCGGGCTCTGCTGATAGATCTGCAGGCCAGTGCGCCAGCGCCTGGCGCAAGGCCTCATCTTGTGCGGTGGCGTCATGCTGCACCTGATAGGTCCATTGCACCACGCAGATCACGGCCACCAGCCCCCACAGCGGCACCAGCCAGCCCACCAGCAGCACCCGCTGCAATGAGCCGCCCCGCGGCCGCCAGGGCCGCCGCTGCCACCACCGCAGCGTCACCGGGCCACCCCGCCCTTATCGGACTTGTCGGCTTTGTCCGTCTTGTGGGCGGCCATGCTGTCGGCATCGCACAGCAGGTAACCCACGCCGCGCAAGGTCACGATCTCGGCGTTGGTGCCCACCAGCTTCTTGCGCAGCCGGTGCACCACCACTTCCACCGCGTCGGCTTGCACCTGCTCGTCCGTGTTGGCAAACACCTGGGTGCGCAGCTCTTCCTTGCTGACCACCCGGTCCACGCGCGACATCAGCAGCCGCAGCAGCTCGGACTCCCGCTGCGACAGCTCCAGCGGCAAGGCATCGTTGTAGAACACGCCACTGCCCGGCTCGCGGTATAGCGCCCCGCAGCGCAACTGCCCGTCGCGCCCCACGCGGCGCGTCAGGGCCCGCAGCCGCGCCACCAGCTCATCCA
The DNA here is from genome assembly GCF_002754175.1 of Acidovorax sp. 59. NCBI lineage: Bacteria > Pseudomonadati > Pseudomonadota > Betaproteobacteria > Burkholderiales > Comamonadaceae > Acidovorax > Acidovorax sp. 59. The sequence continues at coordinate 2,105,387 of NZ_PEET01000001.1, forward strand.
GGTCAAAGGGCTTGGCCAGGTAGTCATCGGCCCCGGCCTCCAGTCCTGCCACCCGGTCCGTGACGGCAGCGCGGGCCGTCAACGCCAGTACCGGTGTGGTGCTGCCGCCATCGCGCAGGCGCCGCAGCACCTCCAGCCCGTCCAGGCCCGGCAGCGACAGGTCGAGCGTGATCACGTCAAACGCGGTGCGCCGCGCAGCCGCCAGGGCCTCCTTGCCATCGGCGCAGCACAACACCTCAAACCCACGGGCCACCAGACTGCGGCTCAGGGCCCCGGCCAGATCAAAATCGTCTTCGACCAACAGCAGTTTCATCCCCCGATCATGCCGCCTGTGGCGGGCTGGGGCCACTGTGCTTCTACGGACAGGCGATGAAAGCGAAGCGAAAGGCGGTGCGCACCCCTCCACGGCTGTGCCGCTGTACAGTAATGCGCAGTATTTTCGAAACCGCCTCCATGAGATACCTCCGGAACCAGACAGCGCTGCCAGGCCTTCATCAAAGGACCTTGCAGCTGGTGGCAACCGCACTGGCCTTGTGCACGGTGCTGCCGGCCCAGGCCTCGCAGTCCCTGCGCTGCAATGGATCACTGGTGGGCAAAGGCGACTCTCCCGTGACGCTGCTGCAAAAATGTGGTGACCCCATCTACCGCCAGGGCGTGTGCGTTTCCATGCTGCAGCTGGGCTGGGTGGTGACGCCCTACCGCCCGGGCAGTCCCGCAGCGGTGCTGGCCAACCAGTGTGTGCCCATGGAAGAGTGGACGTACGACCGGGGGCCAGGCACCTTCCTGGGGGTGGTTCGCATCTACAACGGCACGATCGAATCCGTGCGCGACGGCGATCGCAGCAGGTAGCGGGGCGTGCTGGCCCGCCTGTCCAATGCGCTGGAAGGCCCTCAACCCTCAGGAAGCCGCGGCGATGACGATGCTGGATTCGTCAAAAACCGCCGTGGCTTGCTGGCCCGCTCGAACCTTGGCTCCTTCAGCGGCAAAGCCCACCAGCTGGATGCCGCTGGGCAGCTGTAGCACCACCTCGGGGGCGGCGCCGCGAGCGACGCTCCGCACCACCCCGGCCATGGCATTGCCTGCGGGACTGCCAGGGGCCGGGGCCACCTGAACCGCCGTCGCCTTGCACAGCGCCAGCACACCAACCCCTGCCTTCAAACCCAGCAACTGGGCGCTGACCCGCGTGATGGACGCATGCAGCGCCTGCCCATCCGCCAGCAGCAGCTGCACACGCACCTGCCCTCCCACGGCCCGCACCTTGCCCACGGTGCAAGGAAACTGGTTGCGCATGCTGGTGCGCAGCGCCAGTGCGGCGCGGCCGGTCGCTGCGTCGTCGTCGCTCTTCAATCGGCCCAGTACCTGCTGGCGTGCATCCGCCAGCGCATGGGCCGCCTGCAGTACCCGCTGGCCGGCTGGGGTGAGCGCGGCCCCGCCGCCGCCGCTGCCGCCCACCACCTTCTCCACCAGCGGCACCCCGGCCAGGTTGGTCAGCGTCTCCAGTGCCTGCCAGGCGGCCTTGTAGCTCACGCCCGCGCCCCGCGCCGCCTCGGAAATGGAGCCCACCTCGCCAATGCGGCGCAGGATGTCGATGCGCTTGTCCGTGGCCTCGTGGCCCAGCACCTCGGCCAGTGGCAGTGAAGAATTGCTCATGCGGGCATGTTAACTGGGTGGTACAGACGCTTGAGGCATCGCTGTTCATCAATGGAATAGCGCAGTAGCTGACATGCTACAGTCCCGCTATTCCAATGAAGAATAGCGAGATTGTCGTGAAGCGTTTCCTGTTGTCCCTGGCCGCCTCGTTGGCGGTGGCGGTTTCGGCCCAAGCGGGTGAGGTGTCGGTGGCCGTGGCCGCCAACTTCACAGCCCCGATGCAAAAGATGGCCCGCCTGTTCGAGCAGGACACCGGCCACAAAGCCACGCTGGCTTTTGGCTCCACCGGGCGGTTCTATGCGCAGATCAAGAACGGTGCGCCGTTTGACCTGCTGCTGTCCGCCGATGATGAAACCCCGGCCAGGCTCGCCAAGGAAGGCCTGGCGGTCGATGCCAGCCGTTTCACCTATGCCATTGGCAAGCTGGCCCTGTGGAGCAAGCAGCCCGGCCTGGTAGATGCCCAAGGCCAGGTGCTCAAATCCGGCACCTTCGACAAGATCGCGGTGGCCGACCCCAAGCTCGCCCCTTACGGAGCCGCCGCCGTGGAAGTGATGACCCAGCTGGGCGTGCTGAACGCTCTGCGGCCCAAGTTTGTGCAGGGTGAGAACATTGCCCAGACCCACCAGTTCGTTGCGACCCAGAATGCCCAGCTCGGTTTTGTCGCCCTGTCGCAGGTGATGGCCGATGGCCGCCTGGTGGAGGGCTCGGTGTGGGCCATCCCTGCAGCGCTCTACACACCGCTCCGCCAGGACGCCGTGCTGCTGAACAAAGGCCAGGGCAACGCCGCGGCGGCAGCATTGCTGCAATACCTTAAGGGCGACAAGGCGCGTGCGGTCATCCGCGGCTTTGGCTACGAGCACTGAGATACTCACACCCCATCCACGCCACCGCCCTTTTCTTTTATGCCTCTGGGCCCTGAAGCACTGCAAGCCATCTGGCTGACCCTGCAGCTTGCCACCCTCACCACCCTCGTGCTGCTGTTGATCGCCACGCCACTGGCCTGGTGGCTGTCGCAAACCGAGTCGTGGTGGAAAGGGCCCGTGGGCGCCTTTGTGACCCTGCCGTTGGTGCTGCCGCCCTCGGTGCTCGGCTTTTACCTGCTGGTGGCCATGGGGCCTGCCGGGCCGCTGGGGCAGTTCACGCAGGCCATGGGCTGGGGCCTGCTGTCGTTCACCTTCACGGGCTTGGTGATTGGGTCGGTGGTGTTCTCCATGCCGTTTGCAGTGCAGCCGCTGCAGCATGCCTTCGAGTCGATGGGCCGCCGCCCGATGGAAGTGGCCGCCACCCTGCGGGCCAGCCCGGTGGATGCGTTTTTCACGGTGGCCTTGCCGCAGGCCCGCACCGGTCTGCTCACCGCAGCCATCCTGAGTTTTGCCCACACCGTGGGCGAGTTTGGCGTGGTGCTGATGATTGGCGGCAACATCCCGGGCAAGACACGGGTGGTCTCCACCCAGATCTACGGCCATGTGGAAGCCATGGAATACGCCCAGGCGCACTGGCTGGCGGGCGGCATGGTGCTGTTCTCGTTCGTGGTGCTGCTGTGCCTGGCGCTGCTCAAGAACCGTGGCTCGCGGGTGCTGCCATGAGTGCGCCCGGCGACCTGCGCATCCGGCTTGCGCTGCCGCGTGCCGACTTTGAACTGGCCGTGGACCTGCGCTTGCCCGGCAGCGGCATCACGGTGCTGTTTGGCGCCTCGGGCTCAGGCAAGACCAGCGTGCTGCGCTGCGTGGCGGGGCTGGAGCGCGCGCACCCCGGCCTGGTGGTGGTGGCTGGCGAGGTGTGGCAGGACGATGCCACCCAGGTGTTTCTGCCCACCCACCAGCGGGCGCTGGGCTACGTGTTCCAGGAGGCCAGCCTGTTCGAGCACCTGGACGTGCTGGGCAACCTGCGGTATGGCCTGAAGCGCGCCCGGTCTGCGCAGGCCGAGGCCACGCTGCAGACGGCCATCGAATTGCTGGGCATCGGCCGTCTGTTGCAGCGCCGGCCCGGCCAGCTCTCGGGCGGCGAGCGCCAGCGGGTGGCCATTGCCCGTGCCTTGGCAACTTCCCCCCGCCTGCTGCTGCTGGACGAGCCCATGGCCGCACTCGACCTGGCGCGGCGCCAGGAGATCATGCCCTGGCTGGAGCGCCTGCGCGATGAGCTGCACATCCCCATGCTGTATGTCACGCACTCTGCCGACGAACTGGCACGGCTGGCCGACCACCTGGTGGTGCTGGAGGGCGGTCAGGTCAAGGCCGCCGGGCCGGTGGACCAGGTGCTGTCGTCGGTGCACCTGCCCATGGTGCTGGGCGACGACGCGGGCGCGCTGCTGCGCGGCCAGGTGTTGGAGCGGGACACGGCCTGGCACCTGGCGCGCGTGGGTTTTGCCGGTGGCGCCATGTGGCTGCGCGACAGCGGCCTGCCGGTGGGCCAGGCGGTGCGGCTGCGGGTGCTGGCCCGCGACGTGAGCCTGACGGTGCAGGAGCCCATGCAGACCAGCATCCAGAACCACCTGCCCTGCGTGATCGACTCGGTCGCGCCCGACGCCCACCCCTCGCAGGCGCTCGTGCGGCTGCGCTGTGGGGAGTCTTTTCTGCTCGCGCGGGTCACCCACCGGTCCCTGCATGCGCTGGGGGTGGTGCCCGGCAGCGCGGTGTGGGCCCAGGTCAAATCGGTGGCGATTGTTCCTTGAGGTGCCCACCTGCGGCCCTCCAGCCTGGATCCGCACGCTCTCGCCGGGCGTGGCCGCGACGCCTTATGGGGCCACGCACACGCCCAATGACTGACTTTTGGCCTGGTACATGGCGGTGTCTGCCGCGCGCAGGTAGTCGTCGACCGTCGCCAGCCTGGATGCGCTGGTGGCCAAGCCAACACTCGCGCCACTGATCACGGTGTGTTCGCCGATCACATAGGGCGCGGCAAGGGCGGCGGCGATCTGCTCTGCCCGTTGGCTGGCTTCAGCGGGGTCAATGGACTCCAGCAGCACATTGAACTCGTCGCCACTCATGCGGGCGACCAGATCCACCGCCCGCACGCAGGATTCGAGCCGCCGCGCCACCTGTTGCAGTAGCTGGTCGCCCACATGGTGTCCGTAGCAGTCATTGACCGCCTTGAACCCGTTGAGGTCCAGCAGCAGCACGGCAAACATCGTGGCCCCACCGCGTGTTGGCTCGCCATCACCGTTCACCCCGTCGTTCTGGTGCAGTGCGATGAGTTGCGCGAGGCGATCGCGGAACAACGGCCGGCCGGGCAAGTTGGTCAGTGCGTCGTAGGAGCTGCCACGCTCGGCCAGATCGCTCAACGATCCCGCCATGCGCACGGGAACACCGTCTTCAAACTCGGCGAGCCCGCGCCAATTGACCCACACCAGCCGCCCAGCCCCGTGGAACGCACGGAAGTCCACCGAAAAGTTCGCGCTGTTTCCGGACAGATGTCTGCGGTAGGCCTCCTGCACGCGAGCGCGATCCTCGCGATCGATCAGTTGCTCGAGAAAGCGCCAGCCTCCGTCGTACACATGATCGCGGCTACCCAGCCCGACGATCTGGAGAAAGCGCCCGGACACATGCAGGGCGTCCGTTCGCAAGTCCCAATACCAGATGCCGTCATTGGATCCGCGGGTCGCCAGCGAATAGCGGTTTTCGGAGCGCAACAGATCGAGTTCGGTATTCTTCTGCTGGGTGACATCGATCATCAGGCCGATCATGCGGTTCGGGCGACCCGGTTCGACCACTGCGCGGCACAGGTCACGCACCCACACGACCTTGCCCGACTTGGCAATCAGCCGGTAGCTCATCTCGTAGGCATGGCTGTGCGTGGCGTTGTAGGCGGCATCGTCGATCACCAAGGCCTCCTCCAGATCATCGGGATGCACATGCGCCCTCCAGAAGCCCGGGTCAGCCCGCCACTCCTCGACGGAGTAGCCGAACAAGCGTTCGACCTGTGGGCTCAGAAAGGTATTGCCCACCCCGATTTCAGCCTCCCACACCACGCCATCAATGGTTTCCAGCAAGCGCAGAAAGCGCTGGCGAATTTCCACCAGCACCTGCTCGGTGACCTCGGTGATCTCGATCAGGACACCCTGGCGGCTGATCACCCGCTCTGCCGCATCCGTCTCCGGGTGGAACTGCAAACGCACCCAGCGGTAGTCCGCGTCGGCAAAGCGCAAGCGGAACACCGGCATGCCCGAGCGCATGGTGCCGATGTCGTCGGGATGCACGAACTCCAGCAAAGACCTGCCAAGCGCCGCTGTCACCGAGTGGCCGGTGAGCTTGTGCCACGCCGGGTTCAGGTACGTGATCTCCCACAGCGCATCGGTCTGTACCACCGCCTCAGGAAGCAGTTGCAACAGGTTTGCGGACGGCGTGGGAGTGGTGGGCATGCAGGGCTATTGCAAATGGGTCAGATTCATGCAGGGCCGCGCCAAACAAGTCCTTCGCGCGTCGCGCGACCCGGCGTTGGGCGGCCTGCTGCGGTGCCAATCCCATTTCCGAATCGGTTGCGCGCCATCACCGGGACTGAGACAGCGTCGCCTGGACGGATCGAAAAATCAACCACGTCAAAGCGAGTATGGCATGCATCCAAGTCACCTTTGGACTCGGTGGTTTGGGTCCGGGAGGTGTGCAAGCCAGCAACGCCCTCCCCCGCCGCTGGCTCGCTCACATCACGACGGCATCACCCGTCAGAACGCCACCTTCACCCCCACCGTCAGATTGCGCCCCATCAGCGGCGCTGCGTTCTTGATGAACGAGGTGTGCGCGTACGCCAGGCGGTCCGTCAGGTTGTTGGCCTTCAGGTACACCTGCCAGGGGGTGCCGCTGCTGAACTGGCCGTTGTAGCTCACGCCCAGGTTCAGCATGCCGTAGCCGGGCGTGGCGGTTTCAAAGTCGGCCACCCGGTTCTGGCGGGCCACCTGCACCCATTCCACCTGGCCTTCCCAGGCCTGCCAGTTGGCGTCCAGCCGCACACCGGCGCGGGTGGCCGGGATGCGCGGCAGCAATCCACCGCCATCCAGCCTGGCGCGCACGGTGTCGCCAAACAGGGTGATGCCCAGATTGCGTGTGAGGCGCTGGCGCACCTGGCCTTCGATGCCGGTGAAGGTGGCGTCGGCCTGGCTGTACTGCAGCAGTTGCAGGCCGTCCAGCGCGTCCAGAGTGCGGCCATAGATGTAGTTCTGGATGCGGTTGCGGAACACGCTCACGCCGAAGGTGGTGTCGCCGCTGGTCTTCTTCAGGCTCACATCGATGTTCTGCGAGATTTCGGAGCGCAGGTCGGCATTGCCCCGTTCGTACGTGCTGGTGGCCATGTGCAGGCCCTGGGCGTACAGCTCTTCGGCCGACGGCGCGCGGCTGGCGCGGGTGAACGAGGTGCCCACCTGGTAGCCCGGCGTGAACTTCCACACCGCGCCCAGCGACGCCGAGGTCCCGTTGTGGCTGCGCTCAATGCCGCTGGTCTGGGCCTCGGCCGTCTGGCGGTCATGGCGCAGGGCGGCTTCAAAGCGCCAGTCGTTCCAGCGGTACTCCTCCAGCACGAAAAGGCCCGTCTTGCGGGTCACAGTGGGCTGCACATAAGCCTCCTCGCCCTCGGCGCTGAACTTGCGCTGCGAGGTCTGCAGGCCGATCACGCCCTTGAAGCCGCCGATGGGCTCGTGCTGCAGCTCGACGCGCGTGTCGTAGGCCTTGTTCTTGAAGGTGGTGCTGATGGCGCCGTCTTCGACCTCGTCGTGTTTGTAGTCGGTGACACCCGCACGCAGCCGCAGTGCCGAGAAGCCCGCAAACGGGTTGCGCAGCTCGCCCCGCAAGTCAAAGCGCTCGCTGCGCAGGTCCACCACCGGCACATCGCCTGCTGCGGCGTCGTGGTCATGGCCGTCGGCTTCGTCGTCCGCGTGGGCGCCGCAGTGCAGGTGGTCGCCATGGGTGTGGCAGCCGTCAAAGCTGTGGTTGTGGCCGGGCAGACCGTACTTGGCGGTCTGGCGGGTGTAGGCCGCACCCAGGTAGCCCTGGTCGCCCACCCACGACAGGCCCACGCTGCCAGTGTCCGTGCGGTTGAAGCTGCCCAGCACCTTGCTGCCGCCCGACCAGCCCTTGCCCACGCGGTAGTCGCCCGCATCCCGCGCCACGCCTTCCACATGCACGGCCAGATTGCCCGCCCCACCCGTCAGCGAAAAGGCCCCGGCGCCCTCGCCTGCCCCCGAGTTGGCACGCAGCTCGGCACTGCCTTCGTAACCCTTTTGCGGGATGGCGGTGGGCACCTTGCCGTCCAGCACGTTGACCACGCCGCCCACGGCGCCGTTGCCGTAGACCAGGGCCGAGGGGCCACGCAGCACCTCGATCTGCGTGGCCAGCAGCGGCTCGGACACCACGGCGTGATCGGGGCTGATGGTGGAGGCGTCGTGCAGCTCGGCGCCGTCGCTCAGCACCTTGACGCGCGGGCCGTCCATGCCGCGGATGATCGGCCGGCTGGCGCCCGCACCAAAGTGGCTGCTGGTGATGCCGGGCTCGCTGTTCAGCGTTTCGCCCAGCGTGGCCTCGCGGCGGCGCACCAGTTCATCGCCTTCCAGCACGGTGGCGGGGGTGGTCATGTCGCTGGCGCCCAGTTGCAGGCCGCTGGCCGACACGGTGACTGCGGGCAGACTGGGTGCAGCGTCAGCCGCCGCAGCGGGCGCGGGTGCAGTCTGCGCCTGGGTGGCAACGCTGGTGCCAGACAGCGCCAGCAGGGTCGCCAGGGCCACAGGGTGGAGCGCCGGGCGTGCACGGCGGGAAGCAAAGCGGTGGGTAGAAAAGGTGTGGGTCATGGTGGTGGCCTGCAACAAGGCATGCGCGGCGCTGGCGGTGCCAACGCGCCTGCGCATGCCGACCCGCGCCCTGGGCGCGGGTTGATGAATAAAACCGCTGCAAGCGCTAGTGAAATATGCGCTAGCAGCTATGAAAACAGGAGTAATGATGGGCGGCGCGCCGTGGTACGGCCGCTGGCAGCCGCCAAATCGGCCTGCACACAGCGGCTTGCATACCGCGCCCTGCGCCAGCAAGCACAACACCGCCGCGTTGCCCTGCAAGGCACACAGCGGGGACGCCGGCTGAGAAGGTGGGGCTAGGGACCCTCTGCACAAATCAGCGCGCCGTGTGCATCAGCGGGCTCGGGCGGTCTGCCGCGTTGCAAATACTCGCAATAGCTACCGCTATTGCTGCGTTTTGCGCCTTGCAGCCCTTCCCGATCCGCTGCGCCCACTTGCCGCTTGATTCGTGCAGAGGGTCCCTAGAGGTGCGCTGCGCGTCAGGCGACCGGTGGGCCGCGCGCGTGGAATAGCGCAATGTAGGGTGTGCTCGCCCGCCCTGCCGCATGCAAGGCCGGCGGCAGCGGCGCATCGGCCGCAGGCAGCGCCAGCGGGGCGGCATGCAATGCGTCGCCCAGCGCCAGCTGGTCGAGCAACAGACAGTCCACCGGCGCGTGGTGGGCCAGCAGATAGGGCAGCCACAGACCGTGGCCGGGTGTGGCAGCGGGGCGCACAGTGGGGGCCAGGTCCCACGCCGGCTGCCCGGGCAACGAAGAGGGCGCGGCCAGCACCCCGGCATGCGCCTGGTCCAGCGCGCCGCCGTGCACCACCTGGTGCAGCCGACCCAGCGTGGGCACCACCACCAATGCCAGCAGCAGCCACGCCAACGCCATGCGCCGCACCGCTGCGCCGCGCAGGGCGGCGGACGGCAGGTACTGGGGGCGAAGAAGCGCGCGGGTCACGTCAGGAGCGAAAGGGAAAAGGATTGCGGCGGAGGCTGTAGCGCCTGCAGCGCCAAAAGCCGTGGATTATTTCACCGGCACCGCGTCCACCACGCGGTAGTACAGGCCGTAGGGGTCATTGGGGAGCACGGTGAACTTGCCCTCCACCACCACGGGCTCCAGCGAATAGCGCACGGGTGTCTTGGCCTTGACCTCGACCATGCTCTCGGGCCCGCCCGGTGTGCAGAACGAGCAGGTCAGCGGCACGGAGGTGAGGATGAAGTGCGTCTGCGTCGGCTTGGCATCCAGCGGCACCATGAAGCCCTGGATGCGCTGCGTGGTCTTGTCCATGCCCTTCTGGGCGTCGTTGAACACCGGCAGGATGCCGTCCTTGGTGGTCTTTTTGCTCAGGTCGGTCAGCACCGACCAGGGCACCACGTCGTTGCGCTGGGGCAGCGGGGCAATCGGGCTGTTGGGGCTGTGGTAGCCCGCACCCGACCCCGATGGCACGACAGTGCCAGCGCCCGCAGGCAGGGGCGACGACAGCACTGGCGCTGCGGCCGCGCCTTCCTTGGCACGCTCAAAAGCGCCCGGCGCGGGCTTGGTGGCGCCGCCTTGCTGCGCGTGCGCACCGGTTGCCAGAACCAGCGTGGCGGCCAGACAAGCCACGCGAGCCATCAGGCCGGGGATGGGCAAGGGTTTCAAGGTGCAGGACATGGCGGGGACTCCGGGCGAACGAGCATCAAAAAAACAGGCGCTCAGTGTGCGTGTTTCATGCCGCAGTATTTTCCAATGGCCAGGTTCTTGCACGCCGCCTGCAGGTCTTTCTGGCACTGGTCGTGGCCCTTGCCGGACTCCAGGCACTTGGCGGCGGCCTCGTGGGCGGCAGCCATGGCACGGTGGCGGGCGACGTCTTCCTGGGTGTCCTTGTCGTTGTGGGCTTGCGCGTGGGCCAGGGCACCGGCGAGCAGCATGGGCGCCAGGACGAGAGCAGCGAAAAGTTTTTTCATGGAAAGACTTTCAGGTGGAGTGGCTAGAGGGTTTATGGAGGTCAGAACTCGGGGGCCGCATCAGGGCTGGCTCAACAAGTCGGCAACATCGGTGCGGTAGGCCTGCATGGCGGGCAGCAGCGCCGCCAAGGCCGCCACGCCTGCGGCCAGCAGCGGCACCCCGGCTTCGGCGGGCAGCCAGATCCAGCCCGTCACCGGCAGCAAGCCCTGCGCCTGCAATGCCCAGCCCAAGGCCTGCGACAGGCCGTGGCCCAGCAGCAGCCCCAGGATGGACGCGAGCGCGGCCAGCCACAGCGCCTCCCACAGCACCAGCCCGGCCACACGGCCCGGCGGCGCGCCCAGCATGCGCAGCATGGCCAGGTCGGCGCGGCGCTCGCGCACGGCATTCCACAGCGCGATGAACACGCTGAGCGCGGCCACGGCCAGCAGCACGCCGCCAAAGGCGCGCAGCACATCGGCACCCACGCCTAGCAGGCGCAGCAGGCGCGTGACCTCGATGGCGGGCGCCGCCGCCTGCATCGAGGTGCCACCGTTGATCAGGCGTGGCAGCGTGATGGCCGCCATGGGCGTGCGGTAGCGCACCAGGGCTACGGTCACCTCACGCTCTTCCTTCATGATTTCCAGGTCCTCGGCATCGTTGGCCGTGGCGGTCTCGTGCACCATCCAGACGGATTCGGTGCTGGTCAGTATCAGCCGGTCCAGAACACAGCCGCAGGGCGCCAGCACCCCGCTCACACGGTAGGGGTGGTTGCCATGGGCGTGCCCTCCTCCACCCAGGCCGTGGCTGCCAATGAAGGTGGCCCCCACCAGCGGCGCGCCTCGGTGGCTGGCCTTGACAATGCCACGCGCCACGCTGGCGCCCAGCACCGCGTCCATGGGCTGCTGCCACAGCGCGCCTTCGGCAAATTGGGCCTCATAGTGCGCCACGTAGTCGGGCGTGGTGCCCACGATGCGAAAGCCCTGGTAGCTGTCGCCCAGGCTGAGCGGGATGACCTGCGCCACCAGCGGGTTCTTCTGCAGCTCCTGCACCTCTTGCAGCGGGATGTTGCCCGTGGGCACGTCGATGTGGAACACACCCGCCAGGATGAGCTGCAACGGGCTGCCCTTAGCGCCCACCACCAGGTCGATGCCACTCAGGTCGCGCTCAAACGCCTTGTCGAGCTGTGTGGCCACCAGCAGCACCAAAGTGATGGCGGCCAGGCCCAGCGTGAGCACCAGCAGGTTGAGCACGGCAGCCAGCGGCCGGGACCACAGGTAGCGCCAGGACAGGCGGGCGAGTTTGAATGCTCCTGAATTCATAGCTGCTCAGGCATATTCAACCGGCACTCCGTGCCGATTTCATTCAAATCAAGGGTCTGGACACCTGCCAGGGCGGACACCACACGCTGGTCATGCGTGGCAATCACCAGGCTGGCATCGCAGGCAGCGGCGCTGTGCTGCAGGAGGGCCAATGCGTCGGCCGCCGCCTCGTCGTCCAGACTGGCCGTGGGCTCGTCAGCCAGCAGCACCTGCGGCGCCAAAAGGACGGCCCGCGCCAGCGCCACGCGCTGCGCCTGCCCGCCGGAGAGCTGGTGCGGCTTGCGGGCGGCCAGCTCGGCCACCCCCACTTGGGTGAGTGCACGGTGAATGGCCGCATCGTCACGCGGCAGCCCGGCCGCAAAGTACGCCAGCGCCAGGTTGTCCGCCACGGTGAGTGCGCTGCTGAGGTACAGCTTTTGCGGCAAGAAGCCAATGGTGCGCGCGCGCCAGGCATCGATCTCGGCCCCGCGTTGCGTGCCCAGCTGGGTGCCCGCCACAAACAGGTCGCCCCCGCTGGCGCCGCGCAAGCCCGCCATCAGCGCCAGCCAGGTGGACTTGCCAGTGCCCGAGCGCCCGCGCAGCAGCAGCGTGCCGCCTTGGCGCAGGTCCACATCCGGAAAGCGCAGCGGCGCGGCGCCCCCCGTGGCATAGGTGTAGGAAAGCCCCCGGGTGCGGATCATGCGGCAGCGCCCTCGGCCGGGTGCGCACAGTCGGCACAGCGTCCGTGCACGGCAACGTCCACTGCCAGACTCTCATGCCCCGCAGTGGCCAGCGCCTGCAACACCTGCTGGAGCGCCTTTTGCACCTTGGCAGAACCCTGCGACAGGCGGAACTGGCGATGGCAGTCGTCGCATTCAAACCGCGGTGCCGCGCCCTCCTCCCCCTGTGGGGCCAACGCGTAGCGCGTCACGCGGCCGGCATCGATCTGTTTGTGCAGCAGCCCTGCGGCAGCAAAACGGTCAAGCATGCGGTAGACCGTAACCTTGTTGACCGCAACGCCCGCTGCAGCCAGGGCCGCCTCGACCTCGGGCTCTGACAGGGCCGCATCCGGCCGGGCTTCGTAAACTGCCGCCAACGCCCGTGTGGCGCGGGTGGCGCGCATTCCGGCTGGGAGGGACCAGGGCTGGATGCCGTGTGCGTGTGGAAGAGGCGGTGCAGACATAGGTGGTGCGGATGAACTGCGCATAACGCAATCGGGTTGCATTATGCCTGCCTGCAGCCTCGCTCTGAACGAATTTGCTCCCTCCAGGCATTGAACCCAAAGCGCAAGATCCGGACCCCGCCCCTTTTGGCAGCTGCTAGCGCGTCAGCGTCAGCCCTTCAAATACCGCGCAAACGTCTTGCGAAACTTCTCCACCTTCGGCCCCACCACAAACGCGCAGTACCCTGCATTGGGGTGGTTGGCAAAGTAGTCCTGGTGGTAGGCCTCGGCCGTGCTGTAGTTCGAGAGCGGCTTCACCTCGGTGGTGATGGGTGCGCCAAACAGCTTGTCTTGCGACATCTGGCGGATCATGGCGTTGGCGATCTCGCCGTGCTCGGGGTTGTCGTAGTAGATGCCGCTGCGGTACTGCGTGCCCACATCATTGCCCTGGCGGTTGAGCGTGGTCGGGTCGTGGGTGTGGAAGAAGATTTCCAGGATCTCCTCCAGGCTGATCTCGTCGGCATCGAACGTCAGTCGCACCACCTCGGCGTGGCCGGTGTCGCCCTGGCAGATCTGCTCATAGCTGGGGTTGATGGTGTGGCCGTTGGTGTAGCCGCTTTCCACATCGGTGATGCCGCGCACGCGGTCGAACACGGCTTCGGTGCACCAGAAGCAGCCGCCGCCCAGGGTGATGGTTTGTTGGTTGTGGGCCATGTGGGTCTCCATGCGGTGAAGTCAGACGAAAAGATCCACGGCATGGTACGCGGCATTGCCCGGCGCAGCCCGGGCAGGGGATTTACCGGGCACACGTCGGGTCAGGCTACTCGTACTGGCGACCCTGTGCCATCAGTTCGGGCGTGCCGATCAGCGCATTCAGGCCGTCAAAGTCCATCATCCGGTCCTTGAAGGGCGCTGTGGTCTGGTGCGTGTGCAGGCTGGCGTAGTAGCCCTGCAGCGTGTGCGCCACGGCGCGGGCGGTGCCGCCGGGGAAGATCACGATGCGAAAGCCGCGCTGCTGCAGCTCGGCCGCGCTCTGGATCGGTGTCTTGCCGCCTTCGACCATGTTGGCCAGCAGCGGGATGCGGTGGGCAAAGCGCTGGCAGGCAGCGTCCATCTGCTCGGGGGTGCGCAAGGCTTCGATGAAAAGCGCATCCACACCACATTCCAGGTACGCCTCGGCGCGGTCGAATGCGGCGTCGATGCCCTCCACGGCCAGCGCATCGGTGCGGGCCAGAATCAGGGTGTGGGCGCTGCGGCGTGCGTCCAGCGCGGCCTTGAGCTTGCCGCACATCTCGCCCACCGGCACCACCGTCTTGCCATCCAGATGCCCGCAGCGCTTGGGAAAGCCCTGGTCTTCGATCTGCACCATGGCCGCGCCCGCACGCTCAAAGCCGCGCACGGTGCGCTGGGTGTTGAGCGCGTTGCCAAAGCCGGTGTCGGCATCGACGATGACCGGCGTGCGCACGCGCTCGGTGATGCGTGCCAGGGTGTCTTCCACCTCGGTGTAGGTGGTCAGGCCCACGTCGGAGCGGCCCAGGCGGGTGTAGGCAATCGATGCGCCCGAGAGGTAGAGCGCCTCGAAGCCCGCCTGCTCGGCCACCAGGGCGCTCAGGGCGTCGTAGACGCCGGGGGCCAGGATGGCGCGGGGTTCATGGAGGCGTTCTTTGAACGATGAAGGGGTCATGTCTTCACACTTTCTGACGGTTCAGCCTGGCCGCCGTGTTCGCGGCGATGTAGCCACCGGCCACGGCGCTGAGCAGGCCGTTGCCGGAGAGATAACCCCACACCGCATCGCCCGACACGCCGCGGGCCGCGCCGCCTGCGGCCAAAAGATTGGGAAATGGCTGGCCGGTCTGCCCCAGCACACGGCACTGGGCGTCGATGTCCAGCCCGCCCTGGGTATGGAACAGCGCGCCGGTCACCTTGACCGCGCAGAACGGCGCCTGCAATGGGCGGGCAAACACACGTCGGTTGTCTTCGTTCTGGCCGCTAGCGCTAGTGGTACTTGCCAGGGTTGCTATCAATTTTGATTCTTCGCAGCCGATCAATGCCGCCAGCGCCTGCACGCTGTCACAGTGCTTTACCGCACCGGCTGCCTCGGCATCGACAAAGTCCGGAAAGCTGCGCGCCAATGCGAGGATGGGCGCATCGAACACATTCCACGCCACGCCGCCCGGCTGCGCCAGCACATGCACCGAGGCTTCGGAGTAGCCCTGCGTCTCGTCGTGAAAGCGCTCGCCCAGCGCATTGACCTGGATACCGCCTTCCATCATCAGCGCCCACGAAATCAGCGCGCCCTGCGGAATGGCCCAGGAGCCGTGGCCCTGGTAGCCGCCCAGGTCAGCCAGCCGTGCGCCCAGCGCCTGGCCCCAGGCGATGGCACTGCCATCGTTGCCGGTATGGCCGGCGAACAGGGCGTCGCGCATCTCGGGCAGCAGCTCGCGCACCATGGCCGGGTTGCCGCCAAAGCCGTTGCAGGCCAGGATGAATGCGTCGCAGGCCAGGTGCTCCAGGGTGCCATCAGGCCGCTCGTAGCCCACGCCGATCACGCGCTGCTGGGCATTGACCCACAGCTCGCGCACGGTGGCTTCGGTGATCAGCGGGATGTCGACCGCCGTCACCGCGTTGGCCAGACGGCCCATCAGGCCCACGCCGGTTTTCTCGGGCGTGGCGTGCATGCGGCGCACGCTGTGGCCGGGGTACAAAAATCCATCGAGCACCTGCCACTGCAGGCCATGGCGCACTTGCAGTGCATCGAGCGCCGGGCCGATGGCCTGGGCATAGGCCTGCACCAAATGGGGCGCCGCCCTGCCCTTGGCCTTGGCGCTGATGTCAGCGGCAAAACGCTCGGGGCTGTCGTCAATGCCGGCCGCGCGTTGGGCCTGCGTGCCCGGCGCAGGGATGAAGCCGGATGACAGAGCGGATGAGCCCAGAGGCGTGGCATCGCGCTCCAGCACCGCGCAGTCCACACCGGCGTCGTGCAGCATCAGCGCGGCCGTGAGGCCACAGGCGCCACCGCCCACGATGAGCACCGGCACATGTGCGTCCTGCGCCACGGTGCCGGGCAAGTGCTCGGCATGGCAGATGCGGGGGGTGCTCATGGGCGCATTCATGCGGAAGGGGCGGCCACCGCAGCAGCAAAGTCGGCGCAGGTCAGCACCTGGGCCACGTTGGCCATGTCGGCCACCGAGGTGTCGTGCACTGCCTGCTGGAAAGCCGCGCAGCCGTCGGACAGCACCAAGGTCTGGTAGTCGCGCATGTGCGCATCTCGCACCGTGCTGGCCACGCCCCCGTTCGTGACGATGCCACACACCGCCACGGTGGTGATGCCCGCGCGGCGCAGCACCCAGTCCAGCTGGGTGTTGAAGAAAGCCGAGTACGCCACCTTGCACACCGACACGTCCACCCACGGTGCGATCTCGGGCACATGGGCCTGGCCTGTGCTGCCGGGCGCAAAGTCGCCGCGCCGCAGAAATGGGCGCAAGGCCTTGAGGTGGGGCGACACCATGGGTTCGCCCTGCGCATCGGGCCACAGGGTGAACTGGCTGCCCACCACCATGCCGCCCGCCGCCTTGAGTGCCTTGGCCACCGCTGCCACCCGGGGCGGCAAGGCCTGGGCGGCAGAGCTCACCGCGCCACCGCGTGCATAGGCACCGTCCGGGGCCAAAAAGTCGTTTTGCAGGTCGATGATGACCAGCGCCGTGTGGCGCGGGTTGATGCTCAGGTTAGGTGCGCCGTGGCTCATGCTGCGCCCTCCCCGTCGGCCCGCACCAGCAGATTGCCCAGCGGGTCCACCGTGGCGCTGAAGCCAGGCTCCAGCCACACCGTGGTGTCGGGCTGCTCCAGGATGGCCGGGCCGTCGACGCGGGTGCCAACGGGCAGGTCCAGCCGTGCGTGGCGCACGGCGTCCCACCAGCGGCCAGCGTGGAACACACGCTGCACGCCCAGCGACGGGTTCACGGTAGTGGTCTGCGGTGCCAGCACCGTCAGGTCGAACTTGGGGCGCACGCCCACGCGGGCGTAGCGCAGGTTCATCACCCGCACGGCAATGCCGTCAAGCACACGGCCAAAAGCGGCGCGGTAGGCGGTTTCGAACGCGGCACGGATGCCATCGTGGCTCAGCGCGTCGGCTGCTACTGGCACCTGCACGGTGTGGGTCTGCCCGGCGTAGAGCATGTCGAGCGCAATGATTTCCTGCACTTCCACAAACTTCACGCCCGCTGAATCCAGGCGCTGCTGGCAGGTGGCTGCGAGTGTGGCCACGCGCTGGCGCAGGTCGGCCACGTCCAGGTCGACCAGGGGTTTGTTCAGCGTCTGCACCGCGTCGTGGCGCATGTCAGCCATCACACAGCCCAGGGCGGAGGTGACGCCGGGGTAGCGCGGCACGATGCCCGTGCCCACGCCCACCTCGCGCATCATGGCGCACACATGCAGTGCGCCGCCGCCGCCAAAGGGCATGTAGGCAAACTGGCGCGGGTCGTGCCCGCGCTCGATGGACACCACGCGCACAGCGCCCGCCATCTTGGCGTTGGCCACCGTGAGGATGGCTTCGGCGGCTGCCATCACATCCAGGCCCAGGGGTCGGGCCACATGGGTCTCGATGGCGTCGCGCGACTTTTGCGCGTCCATGGCGGCCAGCAGGCCACCGCCCAGGGGCCGGTCGGCGGCGATACGGCCCAGCAGCACGTTGGCATCGGTGACCGTGGGCCGGGTGTTGCCCCGGCCATAGCAGGCCGGGCCGGGGATGCTACCGGCCGACTCGGGGCCCACCTGCAGCATGCCGCTGGCGTCCACCGAGGCAATCGAGCCACCACCCGCGCCAATGGTCTCAATCTGGATCATGGGCGAGCGCACCACCATGCCAAATTCAATGGCCGTCTGTGCGGCCAACGCCGCCTCGCCCTTGGCCACCAGCGACACGTCGAACGAGGTGCCGCCCATGTCGCCCGTGATCACATCGGGGAAACCTGCCGCACGCGCAATCGCCGCGCAGGCAATCACGCCCGCCGCCGGGCCCGAGAGCGCGGTGCGCACGGGCACATCGCAAGCCGTCTGGCGCGACATCACGCCGCCGTTGCTTTGCACGATGAGCAGCTCGCCGCCAAAGCCCTGCGTGCGCAGGTCGCCCTCCAGCCGCTCCAGGTAGCTGCCCACCACGGGCTGGAGGGCAGCGTTGAGCGTGGCGGTGGAGCAGCGCTCGAACTCGCGGATTTCGGGCAGCACCTCGCTGGCGGCCGTCACATGTGGGTTGGGCCACACGCTGCGCACGGCGGCCACGGCGGCCTGCTCGTTGGTGGGGTTGGCGTAGGTGTTGATGAAGAACACGCAGACGGCCTCGCAGCCTGCCTCCAGCAGCGCGCGCGCCTGGGCCTTGACCTGTTCGATGTCCACGGGCGTGTGCACCGTGCCATCGGCCAACACACGCTCGTCCACCTCCAGGCGCAGGTTGCGCGGCACGATGGGCTCGAAGCTGCCGCGCAGGCCCCAGGTCTGCGGCCGGTCGCGGCGGCGCATCTCCAGCACATCCCGAAAGCCGCGGGTGGTGATGATGCCGGTGCGCGCCACTTTGCGCTCCAGCAGCGCATTGGTGCCCACGGTGGTGCCGTGCACGATGGTGGCGATCTGCGCGGCCGAGTCGGCCACGCGCGCCACGCCGTTCATGAAACCTCGCGCCTCCTCGCCCCGGGTGCTGGGCACCTTGACGATGCGGGCGCTGCCGTCGCGCTCATCGAGCACGAACAGGTCGGTGAAGGTGCCGCCCACGTCCACGCCCACCACATAGGACGGCTCGCTCAAAGCCTTGTCCGAAACCTTGCCGCTGCTCATGCCTTGCCTTTCGTTGCGGCGGGGGCGCTCACATAGCCCATCGCCAGATCTTTTTCACGCGCTGCTGCGGGCCGTGCGGCCGGTACTCCGTAGCCGCCTCCACCGGGGGTTTCCAGCCGCACGCGCTCGCCTTGCTTCAAGCGGATGCCGATCATCTTGGAACGCATGGGCGGCTGCTTCCATTCACTATCGTTTTCATAGCTGAAGACGTTCATGGAACCAGCGCCACCGCCCGAAATGCCTTGGGGGGCAGCCTTGCCGCGCTCGCCAAAGATGAACACCTCGGCGTCCTGCTCCAGCAGCTCGATTTCATAGATCGCACCCAGGCCGCCCCGGTGCTCGCCATCACCGCCCGAATCAGGGCGCAGTGCCCATTGCGTGAAGCGCACGGGGTACGCAGCCTCCAGAATTTCGAGCGGCGGGATGGTGGCGGTGGAGATGGGTGCATTGCCATGGCTCAGGCCATCGCCATCGCTGTGCCCGCCGTGGCCGCCGCCAAAAAAGCTGAACATGACCCAGCGCTGGCCCTTGCGCGCGGCGTCGGTGCGCAGCCCGGCGATGGACAGTGCGTTTATGGTGCCGTAGGCCTGGGCCATGGCGCGCTTGGGGTCGGCCTGCGCAGTGGCGCTGAAGATCACATCGATCATGCGCAGGATGGTCTCGGTGTAGCCACCCACCGGGCGTGGCCGTGCGGCGCTGATAACCAGCCCCTCGGGCAATACAAAGTCCACCGCGTCCAACACACCGGCATTGGCCGGCACATCGGGAAAGAGATGCTTGAGCGCCACGTAGCACGCCGCAATCGCCGTAGCACGCGAGATATTGACCGGCCCCGCGCACTGCGGCGAGGTGCGCGAAAAGTCGAGCGTGAGGCGCTCGCCCTGCACCGTCATGTCGAGCGCAATGGTCAGCGGTTCGTCCTTCACGCCGTCGTTGTCCAGGATGTCGCTGAAGCTATAGCGCCCGTCGGGCAGCGCCGCGATGTGCGATTGCATGAGCTTGACGGCGCGCGTGCGCAGCTCGCCCATGGCCTGCTGCACCAGGGCGTCACCGTATTGGTCCAGCAGGTCGTGCAGGCGGCGTTCGCCCAGGTCCAGCGCGGCCAGCTGACCGTTCAGGTCGCCCCACAGGCTGTCGGGCAGGCGGGTGTTGGCCTTGAGGATGGCGAGCACGTCGTCGTCGAATACGCCGCCGCGCACGATGCGCACGGGCGGGATCTGCACGGCCTCCTGCCAGCATTCGGTGGCGGCCGGGTTGTAGTTGCCGGGCACGTTGCCGCCCACATCGTGCCAGTGCGCGGCCGATGCCAGAAAGCAGTACAGCTTGCCACCGCGAAAGAAGGGCCGCACCAGCTTGAAGTCGTTGGCGTGCGTGCCACCCTCGTAGGGGTCGTTGAACAGCCAGGTATCGCCCGCCGTGATGCCACCTCGCTCGCCCGCTGCCCGCATGGCAGCGCGCACGGCGAAAGCCATCGCCCCCACAAACACGGGCAGGCCCGATTTGCCCTGCACCAGCGTGTCGCCACTGACGGCGTCGTACAGGCCGTGGCAGGCATCGTGCGCCTCGGCAATGATGGGGTTGAACGCGCTGCGGTACAGCGTGGCGTCCATCTCGTCGGCGATCTGCTCCAGGCGGCCGCGCAAGACGGCCAGGGTGACGGGGTCCATAGCGGGCGGTGCGGTGGTGGTGTTGTTGTGTTCAGCCATTGACGGCCTCCTTGCCAAAGCGGGTGCGCAGCTGGTTCAGCAGACCGCCAGCGCGCACCATGTCCATGAGAAACGGGGGAATCGGGCCGCAGGCCAGCGCACGGCCCTGGGGGGTGATGACGGCGGGCGCCTGCCAGTCGAGCGTGACGGCATCGCCGTCACCCAGCGCACCCAGTGCACCGGCCTCGGCGCAGGTCAGCAGCAGCAGGCCCAGGTTGAAGGCGTTGCGAAAGTAGAGACCGCTGAACGACGGCGCGATGACCGCGACGATGCCCAGCCGCACCAGCACGGCGGCCGCCTGCTCGCGCGAGGAGCCAATACCGAAGTTGGGCCCGGCCACGATCACGTCGCCCTTGCGCACGCCGCCCACGAAGTCGGGCCGCACCGATTCGAGGCAGTGGCGCGCCAGCACGTCCAGGCCGTGCTTCATGGCATGGCCGGGGGCGAGTACATCCGTGTCGATGTCAGCGCCAAGGCGCCATACCCTGTGAATATTCGTCATGTCGTTCATCCAACGCGCGGTGTATGAAACCGGCAAGGCCCAGACCGGTGCCACCGTGGAACTGGCTTTGCCAGGCCACCGGTGGCGTCCCCCTCCCGCGCAGCGAGAGAGGGGGAAGGCGCGAAGCGACTCAGGGGGTGAATCATGCTCATGCGAGTACCTCGCGGGGGTCGGTGATGCAACCGCGCACGGCCGATGCCGCCACGGTGTACGGCGACGCCAGATACACCTGCGCGGTGGCCGAGCCCATGCGGCCCTTGAAGTTGCGGGCGGTGCTGGAGATGACGGTGGTGTTATCGCCCACCGTGTCGCCATAGCCTGCGCAGGCACCGCAAGTGGTAGGGAACAGTTCGGCCCCCGCGTCCTGCAGCACCTGCAGAACGCCCTCTTCGCGCGCAGCGGCCTGGTCCTGCTGGCTGGCAGGGGCCACCATCAGGCGCACTCCACTGGCCACACGTTTGCCACGCAGCACCGAGGCGGCAGCGCGCAGGTCGTCCAGCTTGGCGCCCGTGCAGGCGCCGATGTAGGCCACGTCGATGCCCTGCCCTGCGTGCTGCGCCACGGGGGCGGCGTTGGCCGGGCTGTGGGGCGCGGCGACCTGCGGCGTGAGCGTGGTGGCGTCGAAGGTGTGGCGCGTGAGGGCTGCGCCTTCATCCGTGCGCCAGGCATCCAGCCCCTGAAGGTCTGCGTCGGGCACGCCCGCCGCCCGCAACCACTCGCGTGTGGTGGCGTCGGGGGCAATCAGACCGGCCTGGGCGCCCAGCTCGGCGCTCATGTTCGAGAGCGTCATGCGCTCCTGCATGCCCAGCGCCTGCACGGCGGGGCCGGCAAACTCCACGGCCTGGTACTGGCCGCCGTTCATGCCAAAGCGGCCAATCATGTGCAGCATCATGTCCTTGGCGGTCACACCGGGGGCCAGCTGTCCGCTCCAATGCATCTGCAAGGTGTGGGGCACGCGCAGCCAGATTTCGCCGGTCACCACCACGCCCAGCATTTCGGTGCTGCCGATGCCAAACATGTAGGCACCAAAGGCACCGCCTGTGGGCGAATGCGAGTCGCCGCCCACGCAGAACATGCCGGGCCGGATGTGGCCGTGCTGGGGCACCACCACATGGCAGATGCCCTGGCCGTCATACACATGGGGCAAAGCCTGCTCGCGCGCCCAGTCGCGGGCGATGCGCACGATGCGGCGGGATTCTTCGTCGCGCTCGGGCAGGTAGTGGTCCATGACAAGGACCACGCGCGATTTGTCCCAGATCTGCGCGCCCAGTTCGTCGAGCATGGGCTTGAGGCGCCGGGGGCCGGACGAGTCGTGGAACATGGCCAGATCCACCCGGCAGTTCACGATTTCACCGGGTGTGACGCTGGCGCGGCCGCTGGCGCGGGCCACCAGCTTCTGGGCCAGGGTGCTGGCCACAACATCAGGGGTGGCGGTCATTCGGGTTTGGCTCCGGCAAACTTCACCACCTTGGCCCAGCGCGGGATTTCGGCCTGCACAAAACGCGCAAACTCGTCCGGGCTGTTGCCCACGGGCACGGCGCCCTCCAGCTCCAGGCGCTTTTTCACGTCGGGGGTAGCAATGGCCTGGCGTGCGGCATCGCTCAGGCGCTTGGCCAGCTCGGGGTTCATCTGCCCCGGGCCAAACAGGCCAAACCAGGCGCTGGATTCGTAGCCCGGCAGCACCTCGGCAATCGCAGGCACATCCGGAAAGGCGGGCAGGCGCTTGGCACTGGTCACGCCCAACGCCTTGAGCTTGCCCGCGCGGATCTGCGCCTGTGCATTGCCGACGGCGGCGAACATCAGGTCGACCTGCCCGGCCAGCACATCCTGCAACGCGGGCGCAGTGCCCCGGTACGGAATGTTGACGATGTAGGCGCCCGACTGCATCTTGAAGGCATCGCCCGCCAGATGCAGCGATGAACCCACCGCGCCAATCGCAAAGTTGAGCTTGCCAGGCTTGGCCTTGGCCAGTGCGATCAGCTCACGCACATCTTTGGCAGGCAGCGAGGGGTGGGCCACCAGCACCGAGGGCGAGGTGGCCACACAGGTCAGCGGGGTGAAGTCCTTGACAGGGTCGAACGGCAGCGACGGGTAGAGGCTGGCGTTGATGGCATGGCTGGTGAAGCTCATGAGCAGCGTGTTGCCATCGGGTGCGGCTTTGGCCACCGCATCGGCCGCGATGTTGCCGCCCGCACCGGGCCGGTTCTCGACAATCACGGTGCGGCCCAGCAGGCGGCCCATTTCGATGGACAGGGTGCGCGCCAGGGTGTCGGTGGAGCCGCCGGCCGAGGCGCCGACCAGGATGCGGATGGGTGTGGACTGGGCAAAGGCCCGCACACCCATCAGCATGGCCGGCACAGGGGCAAAAGCTTGGAGGATTCTGCGGCGTTGGATCATGGTGTGGTGTCTCCTTCTACGGTCACAGCGCAGGCATCACCCTGCCTTGGTCAAACGGGATGGCATGGGCGAGGAGCATGGGATTCAAAGGCCCAGATAGGCGCGACGCAGGTCGTCGCTGCGCAGCAGTTCGTCGGGCGCGCCGGAAAAGCGGATGCTGCCGTTTTCCATCACGTAGGCACGGTCCGCAATCTCCAGCGACTGGCCCACGTTCTGCTCGACCAGTAACACCGCCAGCCCGGTGGCACGCAGCTGGCGAATCAGGCCGAACATCTCCTCGACCAGCAGGGGCGACAGGCCCAGCGAGGGCTCGTCCAGGATCAGCAGGCGGGGTTCGGCCATCAGGCCCCGGCCAATGGCCAGCATCTGCTGCTCGCCGCCGCTCATGGTGCCCGCGAGCTGGGTGGTGCGCTCCTTCAGGCGTGGAAAGGTGGCAAACACCTTGTCGATGTTGTCGGCCCGGCGCTCCCGTGCGCGGGTGAAGCTGCCCAGCGCGAGGTTTTCGAGCACGCTGAGGTTCGGGAAAATTTTGCGCCCTTCGGGTACCTGGATCAGCCCGGCCTTGACGACCTCGGTGTAGTGCGCGCCGCTCAGGTCCGCACCGCCAAAAGCGACAGTACCGTCCCAGGCCTTGTAAATGCCACACACGACGTTGTTGAAGGTGGATTTGCCCGCGCCGTTGCTGCCCAGCAGGGCCACGGTCTCGCCAGGCTGGACCTGCAGGTCCACGCCCCGCAGGACCTCGACGCGGCCGTAGCCGCCGCGCAAGCCCGCCACGCTGAGCAAGGGGCTGGATGCGGACGATGGGACGGCGCTGCTCATGCGGCCTCCTTCGCTGCAGCGGCACGCAGGCGCGCCGCCGTGCCGTGGCCCAGGTAGGCCTCGATCACGCGCTCGTCGGACGTCACCACGCCCGGGCTGCCCTCGGCAATCAACTGGCCCTGCGCCAGCACCCACACATGCTCGGCCAGGTTCATCACGGCCTGCATCACGTGCTCGATCATCAACACGGTCACGCCACCATCGGCAATGCCGCGCACCACGGGAATCATCTCGGCAATCTCCTGGGGGTTGAGGCCCGCCAGCACTTCATCGAGCAGCAGCAGGCGCGGTTGTGTCGCCAGCGCGCGCGCCAGCTCCAGCCGCTTGCGGCCCGCCACTGTGAGGTCGGCTGCAGGCTTGTCCAGCTGGGGCGAAAGGCCCACGCGGGCCGCTACGTCGCTGGCCAGCGCCAGCGCCGCGCGGCGGTTGGGCTCCTTCAGGTGAGCGCCCACGGCAATGTTTTCACGCACGGTTTGTGCCGCAAACGGCTGCACGATCTGGAAGGTGCGCGTCATGCCCAGCCGGGCATTGAGATGGGGCGCCTGGGCGGTGATGTCCTGGCCTGCGAAGCGCACCGTGCCTGCGTCGGGCCGTACAAAGCCCGACATCAGGGCAAACAGCGTGGTCTTGCCTGCGCCATTGGGGCCAATCAGCGCCGTTAACGAACCTTCTGGCACCGCCAGGCTCACGTTTTGCACGGCTTTCAGGCCGCCGAAGGATTTGCTCAGGCCACTGAGCTGCAACAGGTCATTGGCCATGGCGGCCTCCCGAACGTTTCCACACCGCCACCACCGACTGCCCAATGCCTGCGATACCACGCGGCAGGAACATCACGATGAGCACCAGCACCACGCCGTAGATCACCATGTTGATGCCCGGCAGCTGCCCGAACAGGTTGCGCGTGATGTCGGCCAGGATGTGCAGCACCAGGGCGCCCAGCACGGGCCCCCAAACGGTGCCGATGCCGCCCACGATGGCGGCCACCAGGGCCTCTACCGATGTGACGGAGCCGTAGGCAATGCCCGGGTCGATGTACTGGAACACCTGCACATAAAACGCACCGGCAGCGCCCATGAAACCGCCCGACAGTGCAATCGCGCCCATCTTCACGTTGAAAGGATTCACGCCAATGGCGCGCGCCGCGTCTTCGTTGTCGCGCACGGCCTGCAGCCAGGCTCCAAAGCGCGAGTTCTTGAGCCAGCAGCTCACCAGCAGCGCCAGCGTGACCAGCGCGAGGATCAGAAATACATAGCCCTTGCGCGAGCCGAACTGCATGTTGCCCAGCGACTCCTTGAGCGGCAGCATCAGGCCCACACCCGCCCCGGTGAACGGCACCGACAGCGCCAGGATGCGGAACACCTCGGCAAAGGCCAGCGTGACCAGCGCAAAGTACGAACCCTTGAGCCCGTAGCGGAACGACAGCCCGCCCACGAACAACCCCACCAGCGCACTGCCCGCCACGGCCATGGGCAAGGCCACCCAGGGGTTGATGCCGCCTTGCATCTGCGCAATAGCCTGTATGTAGGCGCCCGTGCCAAAGAACAGTGCATGGCCAAACGAGAACTGCCCGCCAAAGCCGCCCAGAATGTTCCAGGCCTGGGCCAGCAAGGCAGCGTAGAGCGCCATCATCACGAAGTTGAGCAGCACGCCGGAGTCCGACACGCCCGTCACGGCCGCCACGATGGCCGCGAACACTCCAATGGTCCAGAGTTGCTTCATGCCTTGGCTCCAAACAAGCCCTGCGGGCGGAACAGCAACACCGCGATGAAGATGGCAAAGATGCCGATCTGCCCCAGCGATTCGCCCAGATACAGGCCGCCCAGCGACTCCACCACCCCAATCAGCAGCCCTCCCACCAGCGCGCCACTAAAGCTGCCCATGCCGCCCAGCACCACGATGGTGAAAGCCACCAGCACAAAGCCGCTGCCGACCTGCGGGTTCACGTAGTAAGCCGGCAGCAGAAAGCACGCGGCCGCCCCCAGGCAAGCCAGGCCGATGCCAAAGCTCATCGCGTACACGTGGTCCACGTTGATGCCCATGAGCTTGGCGCCATGCTTTTCCTTGGCCACAGCACGGATGGCGCGGCCCAGGTCGGTCTTGCCGACGATCCAGAGCAAGACGCCCGACACCACCAGCGCCCCGGCGAAGGCCACCAGCTTCGGAAGCGCAATCATGGCCGGGCCTACAGCGACGGTGGTCAGCGTGTAGGCCGTTTCGATGGTGCGCGTGTCGGACTTGAAGAACAGCAGAGCGAGGTTCTCCATCACGATGGAGATGCCCAGCGTGACCAGCAGGATGTTCTCGTCCTTGCCGTGGCTGGCGCGGTTGATCACCAGGCGCTGCAGGCCATAGCCCAGGGCGAACATGCCAGGCACCAGGATGGGCAGCGCCAGGTAGGGGTCGAGCCCGAAGTGCTGCTTGAGCAGGTACACGGCATACAGCGCCAGCATCAGCGACGCGCCATGCGCGAAGTTGATGATGTGCAGCACGCCGTAGATCAGCGTGAGCCCGAGCGCGATCAGGGCATAGACCGCGCCCGTCGTCAGGCCGTTCAGGAGGGAGGGAAAGAGGATGCTGAGCTCGAACATGGGTGTGGAGTCCGGCGTTCAGGCAAAGGCGCGGCCTGTCGCTCCCCGTGGGAGCGCTCCGCAACCCCTGCATTCAGGGCCGAAAAGTGGTGGGTGTCAGGCCTTCAGCGGGAAGAGCGGGTCCGCTTCGCGGTAGTCACGCGGGATGATGACCTTGATGTCCTTGTTCAGCACCTGAGTCATGAGCGGCTGGGCACCCTGGTTCTGTCCATTGACGAATTTGGTCGGGCCGTACGGCATGATGTGATCGGCAAAGGTGCTCTTTTCCAGTGCGTCGATGAGGGCGGCACGGTCCATCGACTTGGCGCGCTCCAGCGCATCGGCCAGCAGCCACATCGAGGTGTAGGTCATGAACAGCTCGTAGCTGAAGAACAGGCCCTTGGCCTCGACCCGCTTCTTCAGGTCCTGCGCGCGCTTATCCTTGGGGTTGAACCAGTGGTTGCAGTCGATGATGCCGTTGGCAGCGTCCGGAAACTCCTTGACGAACTTGTAGCTCGACGCGGCGCCGCCCAGCACCGAGTAGATCGCCTTGGGCGTGACCTTTTGCTGCTGCATGGTGCGCACCAGCAATGCGTATTCGTTGTAATAGTTGGCGGGTATGACGATGTCGGGGTTGATCGCCTTCATGCGCAGCACGATGTTGTTGAAGTCGCGCGTGGGGTTGGCGTGCTTGACGACTTCCTTGACTTCGTAGCCGTAGCCGGGCAGCTCCCGCGCCAGCAGCTGCGCAGTGCCGGTGCCAAACAGCGATTCTTCATGGATGATCATCACTGTTTTGGCGGGCTTGCCTGCCGCCGTGTTCAGCACATGCAGGTTGGCCACGGCGGTCTCGGCGCACTTCTTGTAGCCGGGGCCAAAGCGGAAGGTGTTCTTGAGGCCGCGCTCCACAATCTGGTCGGCCACGCCCACATCCACGATGTGCGGCAGGTTGTACTTGGCGGCGGCCTGCGTAGTGGCCAGGCAGATGGCCGAGGCAAACGCCCCCACCACGGCGGACACGCCCGCTTCATTCATCTTCTCTACCTCGGCGGCACCGGCCTGAGGCTGTGACTGCGCATCGCCCAGCAGGGCTTCGAGCTTGGCGCCGCCCAGAGCCTTGATGCCACCAGCCTTGTTGATGTCTTCAATGGCCATCATCGCGCCTTCGCGGCATTGCTGGCCCGAATAGGCCAGTGCGCCGGTCACCGGGTGCAGCACCCCCACCTTGACGGACTTGGCCTGCGCCCCGCCCACCAGTGGGAAGGCCAGCGCCGACGCGGCGGCAGCCGACTGGGACATGAAATGGCGGCGAGTACTCATGGGCATTCTCCTGGCAGGTGGGTCGGATTGAGGTTGGGGGAACGGATTCAGTGGAACTGGGCCGACAGCTCTTTGCTGACCCAGACCTTGGCGTCGATGCTGCCCACACGGGACAGTTGCATTTCGTATTCGTAGCGGTCCGGCCGGTAGAGGCCGTGCAGCCACTGCACAGGGCGCTCCTGGTCGTCGTAGATGAGACGGCGCACAGCCAGCAGCGCTGAGCCCACCGACACATCCAGGTGGCGGGCCACGACAGCGTCAGCCAGCTTGGCCGAGATGGTCTGGTGCGCGCGGCCCACCTTGACGCCCGACTCTTCGAGCAGCACCAGGATGGGCTTGCGCGCCAGCTCGCGCCGTCCGAACTGGCGGGCAATGTCGGCGGGCACATAGGTGGTGATGTGCGACAGCGGCCCCTCTTTGGTGCTCCGCACCCGGACCGCCTTTTGCACGGCGTCGCCCACTGCAATATTCAGTGCACCGGCCACGGCACGCGATGCTGTGACTGTGTCCACATCCAGCACCTTGACCGAGGTGCGCAGGCCCATGCTGACCAGGTTCTCCAGCAGGCCGGTGAGATGCGCGCGGCTGCTCTCGCCCTCGCCGCCCGCGCCGTTGGCGGTGGCTGGGGCGGGTGGCACAGGGCGGGTGCCCCGGCCGGGCTCGCGGGAGATCATGCCCTCGCCTTCCAGCAGCTCCAGCGCGCGGCGCACCGTGACACGCGCCACCGCGAACTGCCGCATCAGCGCCAGTTCGCCCGGCAGACCATCGGCAAACCGCCCCTCTTGCAACTGCTCGCGCAGCACCAGATAGATCTGGTGGTACTTGGGGAGCGGCAGATTGTTGGACGGCATGGAGGTCATATTAGGAATAGTTCTAATGTCCTGTCAATAAGACATTTAGGAGCGAAATTTGTCTCGCTGCAGACATTTGCGGCACCGGTGCACTGCACCGAGCGCACGCAACCACCGTGCCAGCAAGGAGAGATGTGCACCGCAGCAATGCGAAACGGCGCGCTTTTTGGCGGCATGTGACAAGGCCGCATTGACGCGCCCACAGGCACTGGCTACATTACTAACCAGTCAGTCATTAAAAATAGCCGGTTTGACCACTCCCCCCCCACCCTCCTCTGCCACGACCAGCACCAAACGCGAGCGCCGCAAGGAAGCCCGCCCGGGAGAGCTGCTGGAGGCTGCCCTCGACCTGTTTGTCGAGAAGGGGTTTGCCGCCACACGGGTGGATGAGGTGGCGGCGCGCGCAGGGGTATCCAAGGGCACGCTGTTTCTGTACTTCCCCAGCAAGGAAGAGCTCTTCAAGGCGGTGGTGCGCGAAAACATCGCCGGCCGCTTTGCCGAGTGGAACAGCGAGCTGGAGACCTTTGTGGGAACCACCAGCGAGGTCCTGCGCTATTGCTACCAGGTCTGGTGGGAACGCATCGGGTGCACCAAGGCCTCAGGCATTACCAAGCTCATGCTCAGCGAGGCACAGAACTTCCCCGAGATTGCGCAGTTCTACCAGCACGAAGTCATCTTGCCCGGCCAGGCGCTGATTCGCCGCATCCTGGAGCGTGGCATTGCGCGGGGCGAATTCCGCCCCGTGAACCTCGACTACGCCGTGTACCTGGTGCTGGCCCCCATGATCTTCCTCATGATGTGGAAGCACTCAGTGGGCGCCTGCGTGCCTGATGCTCAGGAGCTGACGCCTGAGCAATACATCGAGACGCAGATCGACAACATCCTGCACGGCCTGTGTGTGCGCCCGGAGGCGCCTGCAGCTTCCGGCGCAGCAGGCACATTGCCGTCTGACAAGCCGTCCCCTCCCCCTTCTTTCTCGCGCTCGCGCACACCCTGACCATGAAACGCTGGATTCCCTGGATGGCTGCGGCCGTCGTTGTCGTGCTGCTCGGTGGCGGTGTCTGGCGTGCCATGGCGGCGCGGCAGGCGCAGCAGAAGGCTTTGGCCGAGGCGTCCACACAACGGGCCGAGGCACCGCTGCAGCTGGCGGCCGACGAAGTGATCAGCGTGCAATCGTCCCAACTATCGCTGGGGGTACCGGTATCAGGCTCGTTGCGTGCCGTGGACTCGGCCATGGTCAAGGCACGCGTGGCCGGCGAGCTGCAGGGCCTGACTTTGCGCGAGGGCGACAGCGTCAAGGCGGGACAGGAAGTGGCCCGCATCGACCCGACCGAAGCCCGTGCACGCCTGCGCCAGGCCCAGCAACAGGCCGATGCAGCCAAATCGCAGGTGGACATCAACCAGCGGCAGTACAACAACAACCGTGCACTGGTAGACCAGGGCTTTATCTCTGCCACGGCGCTGGTCACCTCGCAGGCCAGCCTGGAAGCGGCCCAATCCAGCTACCAGGCCGCCGTATCGGCCGCCGATGTCGCCCGCAAGGCGCTGGAAGACACCGTCCTCAAAAGCCCCATCAGCGGCCTGGTGGCGCAGCGGCTGGCCCAGCCGGGAGAGCGGGTGCCCATCGACGCCCGCATCATCGAAGTGGTGGACCTCTCCCGCCTGGAACTCGAAGCCCTGCTCACCCCGTCTGACTCCGTCGGCGTGCGTGTGGGTCAGAAGGCCCAGCTCACGGTCGAAGGCGCCTCGGCGCCGGTACAAGCCACCGTCGTGCGCATCAACCCCAGCGCCCAGGCGGGCAGCCGCACCGTGCCAGTCTATTTGCGGGTGGACCAGGCACCCCACAACGCCAGCCTGCGCCAGGGCCTGTTTGTGCAAGGCCTTCTGGCCACGGGCAGTGCGCAGGTACTGACCGTTCCATTGGATGCCGTGCGCACCGACAAACCGGCACCCTACCTCCAGGCGATCAAGGAGGGCCGCGTGGCCTATGCGCCGGTACAGACGGGAGCGCGCGCCGTGGTCAATGGGCAGACCCTGGTCGCGGTGGACGGCGTACCCGTGGGCACGACAGTCATTGCGGGCCGCATGGGTTCGCTGCGCGAGGGCACGCCCGTGGCGGCGGCAACTGCTGCGCCACAAGCCGCTCCCGCCTCGCGCACTGCGCCCTGACCAGCGGACGCGCCATGTGGTTCACCAAAGTCAGTCTTAAAAACCCCGTGTTCGCCACGATGGTGATGCTCGCCATCGTCGTGCTGGGCCTGTTCTCGTACCAGCGCCTCAAGGTCGATCAGTTTCCCAACATCGACTTCCCGGTGGTGGTGGTCACCGTGGACTACCCCGGCGCGTCGCCTGAAATCGTCGAGAGCGAGGTCACCAAGAAGATCGAGGAAGGTGTCAACTCGATTGCGGGCATCAACGCCCTCACCTCGCGCAGCTATGAGGGCACGGCGGTTGTCATCATCGAGTTCCAGCTCCACATCGACGGCCGCAAGGCCGCCGAGGATGTGCGCGAAAAGGTCGCCACCGTGCGTCCCTTGCTGCGCACCGAGGTCAAGGAGCCACGCGTGCTACGCTTTGACCCCGCCAGCCGCGCCGTATGGTCGCTGGCCGTGTTGCCCGACGAAAAATCGGGTCGCAGCGCGGTGGAACTGACCACCTGGGCCGAGCAGATCCTGAAGAAGCGCCTGGAAAACGTGCGCGGCGTGGGCGCGGTGAACCTGGTGGGAGCGACCAAGCGCGAAATCAACATCTACCTCAACCCGCAGGCCCTGGAAGCCTTTGGCGTGACACCCGACCAGGTGGCCAATGCCGTGCGCAACGAGAACCAGGACCTTCCCGTGGGTGCAATCCGCTCGCTGGCGCAGGAGCGCGTGGTGCAGATCGACGCGCGCATGGAGCGGCCCGAGGATTTCGGCAAGATCATCGTGGCCCGCAAGAACGGGGCGCCGGTGCGCCTGGACCAGGTGGCCCGCGTCAACGACGGCGCGCAGGAAGTGGAAAGCCTGGCGCTCTACAACGGCCAGCGCACGCTGCTGCTGTCGGTGCAAAAGTCGCAGGGCGAGAACACCATTGAGGTGGTCGATGGCCTGAACGCCGCCGTGGTGGAACTGAAGAACCAGCTGCCACCCGGGGTGCGGCTCGAAACCATTGGCGATAGCGCCCGCCCGATCCGCGTGGCGGTCAACAACGTGCGCCAGACGCTGATCGAGGGGGCCATCCTCACGGTGCTCATCGTCTTTCTGTTCCTGAACTCCTGGCGCTCCACCGTGATCACCGGGTTGACGCTGCCCATCGCGCTGATCGGCACGTTCCTGTTCATGAACATGTTTGGCTTCACCATCAATATGATCACGCTCATGGCGCTGAGCCTGTGCGTGGGGCTGCTGATCGACGACGCCATCGTGGTGCGCGAGAACATCGTGCGCCACGTGCAGATGGGCAAAGGCGCCTACGCGGCCGCCATGGACGGCACGCAGGAGATCGGCCTGGCGGTGCTGGCCACCACGCTGTCCATCGTGGCAGTGTTCATGCCCATCGGCTTCATGGGCGGGATCATCGGCAAGTTCTTCCACGAGTTCGGCATCACCATCGTCGCGGCGGTGATGATTTCGATGTTTGTGAGCTTCACGCTCGACCCGATGCTGTCGAGCATCTGGCACGACCCGAGCATTCATGCGCACGGCCAAAAGACGGCGCCCGTCACCTTCTATGACAAGACCATTGGCCGCGTCACCGGCTGGTTTGACTGCGCCACCGATGCGCTGGCAGAGGGCTATCAGCACATCCTGCGGTGGTCGCTGGTGCACAAACTGGCCACCATGGTCATCGCCCTGGCGGTGTTCGTGCTGAGCGTGGTCATGGTGCCGCTGCTGGGCACCGAGTTTGTGCCCAAGGCCGATTTTTCAGAGACCTCCCTCAATTTCTACACCCCCGTGGGTTCGTCGCTCGAGGCCACCGAGACCAAGGCCAGGCAGGTGGAAGGCATCCTGCGCGAGATGCCGGAAGTGCGCTACACACTGGCCACCATCAACACCGGCAACGCCCAGGGCAAGATGTACGCCAGCATCTACGTGCGGCTTGTAGACCGCAAGGACCGCAGCCGCAGCGTGGACCAGATGTCCGACGTGCTGCGCGAGCGCCTCAAGACCGTGCCCGGCATCACCGTGACCCATGTGGGCCTGCTGGACGCGGTGGGCGGCCAGAAGCAGGTGGAGTTCTCGCTGCAGGGGCCCGACCTGCGCGAACTGGAGCGCCTGACCAAAATCGTCACCGAGAAGATCCGCGACATTCCCGGCCTGGTGGACCTGGACACCAGCGCCAAGCCTGACAAGCCCGTGATTGCGCTGGATGTGAAGCGTGAAGTGGCGTCGGACCTGGGCCTGTCGGTGGCGCCCATGGCGGCCTCGCTGCGCACGCTGGTGGCAGGTACCACGGTGGGCAACTGGCGTGCGCCCGACGACCAGACCTATGACGTGAATGTGCGCCTGGCGCCCGAGGCGCGCACCACCCCGGCCGACCTGGAGCGCCTGCCCTTTGCCCTGGCCGCCACCGATGGTACGACCCGCATCGTGCGCCTGAACCAGGTCGCCAGCGTCACCGAATCCACCGGCGCCAACCAGATCAACCGCCGCGACCTGACCCGCGAAGTGGCGGTGAACGCCAACGTGTCCCAACGCTCGGCCGGTGAAGTGTCGAACGACATCAAGAAGGCGCTGGAGACCGTGACCTTCCCGCCGGGTTACCGCTACCAGTTTGGCGGCTCCACCAAGAACATGGCCGAATCGTTTGGCTATGCCATCTCGGCACTGGCCATGGCCATCATCTTCATCTACATGATCCTGGCGAGCCAGTTCAAGAGCTTCCTGCAGCCGCTGGCGCTCATGACCTCGCTGCCACTCACGCTGATCGGTGTGGTGCTGGCGCTGCTGATGTTCCGCTCCACGCTGTCGATGTTCTCCATCATCGGCGTGGTCATGCTGATGGGGCTGGTGACCAAGAACGCCATCCTGCTGGTGGACTTTGCGATCCGTGCCCGCGAGGAACACGTGAATGACCAGGGCCAGACCGTACCCGGCCTACCCCGCGCTGACGCGCTGCTGCTGGCCGCCCGGGTGCGGCTGCGCCCCATCCTCATGACCACGCTGGCCATGATTTTTGGCATGGTGCCATTGGCGTTCGCGTTGTCCGAAGGGTCCGAGCAGCGCGCGCCCATGGGCCAGGCCGTGATCGGCGGGGTCATTACCTCTTCTCTCTTGACCCTGGTGGTGGTGCCGGTGGTGTATTGCTACATGGACGACTTGGCCCAGTGGGCGCTTCGCAAGATGGGACGCGCCCCGGCAGCGCCTAAAATCGAAGGTTTGTCCTGATCGCCCTGATCGGCCTTGCATCTGCCCCACGGAGAAATCCCATGAACCTGCCCCTGAACACGTCCGCCAACATCAGCGATCCCATCGCCCAGGCCCGCTACAACATGATCGAGCAGCAGATCCGCCCCTGGAACGTGCTCGATGCCGACGTGCTGGACCTGCTGGCCGTGGTGCGCCGCGAAGACTTTGTGCCCCCGGCCTACCGCAGCATGGCCTTCATGGACATTGAAGTCCCGCTGCTGGGCAATGACGCTGAAGAAGCCGTGCGCAAAGGCCACAGCATGCTGCAGCCCCGCGTGGAAGCGCGCATCCTGCAAGACCTGCGCATTTTGCCCACCGACCGCGTGCTCGAAATCGGCGCCGGCTCGGGCTACATGGCCGCCCTGCTGGCCGCCCGTGCCGAACGTGTGGTGTCCCTCGAAATCCACCCCGAGCTGGCTGAAATGGCCCGCGAGAACCTGCGCGATGCGGGCGTGCAGAACGCCGACGTGCGCCAGGGCGACGGTGCCCGCGATGCCATCCCTGACGGCCCGTTCGACGTGATTGTGCTCAGCGGCTCCGTGGCCGAGGTGCCCAGCCACCTGCTGCCCCTGCTGCGCGATGGGGGCCGCCTGGGCGCCATCGTGGGTGGCGAGCCCGTGATGCGTTTCACCCTGACCCGCCGCACCGGCGACCGCTTTGAGACCACATCGCCCTGGGACACCATCGCGCCGCGCCTGGTGAACTTCCCCGAGCCCTCTGGCTTCACGTTCTGACCCCCTGCCCTTCGGTTGCCTTCGGAGTTTTGCATGATCGATCACGTCCGCCCCGCCCAGCTGTCTGCCTGGTTTGCCGCTGCACCTGAAGGCAGCCAGCCCCTGGTGCTGGACGTGCGTGAGCCCTGGGAGCTGCAGACCGCCAGCGTGCGCGCCGACGGGTTTGAGCTGGTGGCCATCCCCATGGGCGAGTTGCCCGCGCGGCTGGCCGAGCTGGAGCCCGCCCGCCAGGCGCAACGCCCTATTGCCTGCCTGTGCCACCACGGCGCCCGCAGCCTGCGCGTGGCCTCGTTCTTGCAGCACCACGGGTTCGAGCATCTGGCCAACATCACCGGCGGTATTGACGCCTGGTCGCACGAAAGCGATCCGGCGGTGCCGCGCTACTGACGCCCTTTGTGGTTGATGGACCGTTGTTGATGGACCGCACTTGCCGCACCCATGCCCCAGTGCTGCCCGCCGCTGCTCACCCCGATTCGATTCGCAGACTCTTCCGAAGGACCCCCCAATGACACCGTTTAGGCCCCTGTCCCTGTCCATCCTGCCCCTGGCGCTGGGCGCAGCGCTGTGTGCGCCAGCCCAGGCCCAAAGCCTGCTGCAACTGGTGGAATCGGCCCGCACCTATGACACGGCCTGGCAGTCGGCGCGTGCGCAACTGGACGCCGCAGCCCGCAAGGCCGACCAGGCCCGCGCCGGCCTGCTGCCTTCCGCCGCACTCACCGGTGGCCTCACCCGCTCCAACGTGGAGCTGAGCAAACCCAAGATCGAGAACACCGGCACGGCACAGACCGTGGGGGTCAATGCCTCCCAGCCGCTGTACCGGCCTGCCAATCGCATCACGCTGGAACAAGGCCAACGCGGCGTGGACGTGGCCCAGGCCCAGCTGGATGCCGCCACCCAAGACCTGCTGGTGCGGGTGAGCCAGGCCTACTTCGACGTGCTGGCTGCGCAAGACACCCTCACCTTTGTGCAGGCCCAGAAGGCCGCCGTGTCCGAGCAACTGGCCGCCGCCAAGCGCAATTTCGAGGTCGGCACCACCACGGTGACCGATTCGCGTGAAGCCCAGGCCCGCTACGACCTGGTGATTGCCCAGGAGATCGCCGCCGAGAACGATCTGCGCGTCAAGCGCCTGGCGCTGGACCAGCTGGTCGGCATCGCCGGCACCAAGCCGCAGCCCCTGGCACTGCCGGTGCAACTGCCCGGCGTAGTGCCGGACAACCTTGCCACCTGGGTGGACACCGCCCGCGACCAGCAGCCCGGCGTGCGCCAGGCCGCCATTGCGCTGGACATTGCGCGGCTGGAGACCAAAAAAGCCGAAACCGGTCACCTGCCCACGGTGGACCTGCAGGCGGGCTACAACGTCACGCGCAACCTGCACGGCACCATCACCTCGCCCGGCGTCACGGCCCGCAGCAATGCCGCCAGCGTGGGCGTGGCACTAAACCTCCCCCTGTTTGCAGGCTTTGCCGTGCAAAACCGCGTGAAGGAAACCCTGGCCCTCGAAACCAAGGCCGAGGCCGACCTCGAAACCGCGCGCCGCAACGTGGCCCAGGCCACGCGCGCCGCGTTCTATGGCGTGCAGTCTGGCCAAGGCCAGGTGCAGGCCCTGGAAGCGGCCGAAGCCTCCAGCCAGAGCGCGCTGGACGCCAACAAGCTGGGCTACCAAGTGGGTGTGCGCATCAACATCGACGTGCTCAACGCCCAAAGCCAGCTCTACCAGACCAAGCGTGACCTGGCCCAGGCCCGCTACAACGTGCTGCTGGGCGGGCTCAAGCTGCGCCAGGCGGCGGGCACGCTGTCGCAGCAGGACATCGAAGCGGTCAACGCACTGCTGGCCAAGTAATGGGGCCTTGCACCCCGCGCCGGGGTGCATCCCGTGCATGAATTGCTGAAGCCTAGTGCAGGCCGCCCTCGGGCTGCACCAGCGCCACAATCGCACGCGCCGTGGCCTGCGCAGCCCCTCGGTGCGTGGCCGCGAACCGGGTGGCCCGCTCGCTGGCCTGTTCATGGGCGCGGGCGTCCCCCGCCAGCGCTGCAGCCTGTGCCATTCCTTGTGCCAGGTCGGGCACCCGCTGTGCTGCCCCCGCCGCGCACGCCAGTTCGGCCGCCTCGGCAAAGTTGAAGGTGTGCGGGCCCAGCACCACGGGGCAACCGCAGGCAGCGGCCTCGATCAGGTTCTGGCCGCCCAGTGGGGCGAAACTCCCGCCCAGCAAAGCCACATCGGCCAGGCCGTAATACAACGCCATTTCGCCGATCGAGTCCCCCAGCCACACGTCAGCGGCCGCAGGTGCCGCCGCCCAGGTGCTGCGGCGCGACACCGACAGGCCGGCCCGCTGCAGCAGCTGGTGGACCTCGTCAAACCGCTGCGGGTGGCGCGGCACGATGAGCCATTGCACGGGGGGAAGATCGTCGCCAGATGCTTCACTATTGATAGCTGCCAAGGCATGATCCACTAGCGCTTGGGGCGATTTTTGCCATATTTTCTGGATCTGCTCCAGCCACATGGCCTCCTCGCCCTCGCGGCTGCTGGCCAGCAAGACCACCGGGCGGCCGGTGCGCGCGCGCCACTTGCGGCCCCGCTCCAGCAGCTGTGCGTCGGGCACCACGTCAAACTTGAGGTTGCCCAGCACACCACGCACCGGCGCGCCTATGGCCGCGAGCCGCGTGGCGTCTTCCTGCGTCTGGGCCCAGACTGCCGTCAGGCCGCCATACGCAGGACGTGCCAGGGCTGACAGGCGCTGCGCCTTGCGCAGCGATATCTCGTTGAAGCGCGCATTGGCCAGCACCAGCGGAATGCGCCGCTGCCGGCAGCCCGCGACCAGGTTGGGCCACACCTCGGTTTCCATCAGGATGCCGATGGCCGGGCGGAACTTGCGCAAAAACCGACCCACGGCGCCCGGCGTGTCCCAGGGCTGCCACACCTGCACGTCGCCGGGCAGCAGCAGCTTTTCGCCCTCGGCCCGCCCTGTGGCAGTGCCGTGGGTGAGCAACAGGCGCATGC
Organism: Acidovorax sp. 59; assembly: GCF_002754175.1. Lineage (NCBI taxonomy): Bacteria > Pseudomonadati > Pseudomonadota > Betaproteobacteria > Burkholderiales > Comamonadaceae > Acidovorax > Acidovorax sp. 59. The sequence goes on from NZ_PEET01000001.1 coordinate 2,143,286, forward strand.
CCGGCAGCTGTTCACGCAACTGGGCCAGCAAGATGGCGGCGGCCCGGGTTTCGCCCAGCGACACGGCATGCACCCACACAAACCGCCCCAGCGGGTCGGTGCTGCTATGGGGCATCAGGCTGTCGATGGGTGCCGGGTAGCGGCCAAAGCGCTCTCCCACCGCGTAGGCGTAGCCCGGCTCGGCCACTGCACGGCGGCGCAGCTTGCGGCGCAGCAGCGGCTGCGCGCTCCAGGTCAGCAGCGAATACAGGGCCCGCGCGGCGTTCATGCGGGCACAGACAGGCTCAGCACACCACCCGCCCAGCCGCTGTCGCTGCGCTGTGCCCAGACGATGGAGGGCGCGTCACCCGGCGCCGCCACCACACAGCGGCCACCGGGCGCCCAGAAGGCGCTGCGCCCCGCACTCACGTAGCCACCGGACGTGCCGCTGTAGTTGGCCGCGAGTACGGCCATGTCGTGGTCGCGCGCGTAGCCTTCCAGCATGGCCGATTCGGCCGCATAGGCCTTTTCGGAGATCAGCACGCCCGCCGCATACAGGGCCGCGCCCGCCCCACGGGCCGCCTGGGCATGCTCGGAATGGGTGATGTCGGCGCACACAGCCAGTGCCGTGGGCTCGCCGGCCACCAGTTGCACCTGCGCGTCGTCCGTGCCCGCGCTGGCAAATTGCTCTTCGCTGTCGTGCAGATGGCGCTTGCGGTACAGCGCCACGCTGCCGTCCGGCCCCAGCAGCCAGGCACCAATGGCGGGCAATGCGCCCTGCTCCACAGGCTCAGCCGGAGCACCCACCACCAGGGCCATGCCATGGCTTTGGGCGGCCTGGCGCAGGGCCAGCAGCACGGGGTGGTCGGCCGTCAGTACATGGTCTGCCATGAGCGCGGGCTCATAGCCCATGAGCGACAGCTCCGGGAACTGCAGCAGTTGCACGCCCTGGTGGGCGGCAGCCCGCACGCAGGCCAGGTGCGTTTGCAGATTGCGCTCCAAGTCGCCCGGCGCCGACGGCGTCTGGGCGGCAGCGACACACAAAGGGGTGGAGAGCGACAGCATCGGGCGTGCGGCAGGCAATATCAGTGGCTGGCTGCGCCCACATGGGCGTCGGGCTTGACCCGGTGCAGCAGCGCCAGCATGGCGGCCTCGATGCGGGCCAGGGCTTCGGGCGTGTGGCCCTCAAAGCGCAGCACCAGCACGGGGGTGGTGTTGCTGGCGCGGATCAAGCCAAAGCCATCGGGCCAGTCCACGCGCAAGCCATCGATGCTGCTGATGGCGGCGGGCGCGGCAAAGGTTTCTGCGGCCAGGGCCTGCAGCTCGGCCGTCAGGCGGTGCGGCTCGCCCTCGGCACAGGCCACGTTCAGCTCAGGGGTCGAGAAGCTGGTGGGCAGCGCGTTCAGCACGGCGCTCGGGTCGCTGCTGCGGCTCAGGATCTCCAGCAGGCGGCAGCCGGCATAGGTGCCGTCGTCAAAGCCGTACCAGCGTTCCTTGAAGAAGATGTGGCCGCTCATCTCGCCACCCAGGGGAGAGTTCGCCTCCTTCATGCGGGCCTTGATCAGCGAGTGGCCGGTCTTGAACATCACCGGCACGCCACCGGCCGCTGCAATGGCGGGCGCCAGGCGCTGGGTGCACTTCACGTCGAAGATGATGTCGCCGCCGGGCACGCGCGAAAGCACGTCTTGCGCAAACAGCATCATCTGGCGGTCGGGGAAGATGTTGGTGCCGTCCTTGGTCACAATGCCCAGGCGGTCGCCGTCGCCGTCAAAGGCCAGGCCCAGTTCGGCATCGCTGGCCTTCAGGGCATCGATCAGGTCACGCAAGTTTTCAGGTTTGCTCGGGTCGGGGTGGTGGTTGGGGAAGTTGCCGTCCACCTCCGAGAACAGCTCGATCACCTCGCAGCCCAGCGCACGGAAGATGGCCGGGGCCGACGCGCCGGCAATGCCGTTGCCGCAGTCCACCACGATCTTGAGCGGCCGGGCCAGCTTCACGTCACCCACAATGCGTTCGCGGTACGCGGGCAGCACATCCACGTGGCGGACCGAGCCACCGGCCACCAACTGCCAGCTTTCCTGCTCCATGGTGCGGCGCAGGCCCTGGATCTCATCACCATAGATGGCGCGGCCGTTCAGCACCATCTTGAAGCCGTTGTAGTCCTTGGGGTTGTGGCTGCCGGTGACCTGGATACCACTGGTGCACAGCGTGCTGGCCGCAAAGTAGAGCAGCGGCGTGGTGACCAGGCCCACGTCGATCACCTCGATGCCCGCCTCCACCAGCCCCCGGATCAGCGCCGCCGACATGGCGGGGCCGGACAGGCGCCCATCGCGCCCCACCGCCACGGTGGTCTGCCCTTCCGCACGTGCTGCGGTGCCAAAGGCCCGGCCCAGGCCCAGGGCCACGTCTTCGTTCAGGGCGGACGGCACGATGCCGCGGATGTCATAGGCTTTGAAGATGGCGGGGGTCGGTTGCACGCAGGGGGGCCTTTCGTGATGGGGTTGAAAAGTCCGCTGCATTGTAGGCGGCGGCCCTGGGGGTGTTTGTCAGTCGATGCCTCAGGCGTGCGCCCTGCCCTTGCCAAAGGCACAGGTCCGAAAACGGCTAGTGGTGCGAAGCCAGGCTCCTATGATCTGGCCCATGACCCCGACCGCCCCCCCCTCGTACACCGCCACGGATGTGGCATCCGACGAAGGCCGCTACCTGGCGCTGCAGGCGCGCGACGCGCGGTTTGACGGGCATTTTTTCACCGGAGTGACCTCCACCGGCATCTACTGCCGCCCCGTCTGCGCCGTGCGCACACCCCGGCGCGAGAACTGCCGGTTTTTTGCGCTGGCGGCGCAGGCCGAAAGCGCCGGGTTTCGCCCCTGCCTGCGCTGCCGGCCGGAGCTGGCCCCCCAGGCGATGGTGTGGTCGGTGCAGGACGCCAGCGGCATTCTGGTGCAGCAAGCCGTGCGCCTGCTGGACGCGCCCGACCTCTGGCCCACACCGGCCGCACCCGGCGAGGGCAGCGCCACCGTGGCCCGCCTGGCCGAGCGACTGGGCGTGAGCGACCGGCATCTGCGCCGCATTTTTGAGGCGGCCCTGGGCGTATCGCCGCTGCAATATCTGCAGACACGGCGGTTGCTCACGGCCAAGCAGCTGCTCACCGACACCGCCATGCCCGTGACGCAGGTCGCACTGGCCAGCGGGTTCGCCAGCGTGCGCCGCTTCAATGCCGCCTTTGTGGGGCATTACGGGCTCAACCCCACCCAGCTGCGGCGCAACGGGGGTGGCAGCGCCGCATCGGGCGCGGGGCGCACCAGCGCTGTGCGCCTGGCGTGGCGCCCGCCACTGGACGTGGCGGCGTTGCTGGCCTTTTTTGAAAAGCGGCAGTTCCATGGCGTGGAGTGCGTGGTGCATGGTGTGGACGGCCCCGGCCTGCGCCGCACCGTGCGGCTGGCCAGGACCTGCACCGGCCTGCCGCAGGAGACCACCGGCTGGCTGAGTGCCCGTTTTGACCTGGCGCGCCACCAGGTGCTGCTGCAGACCAGCGACAGCCTGTACCCCGTGCTGCCGCTCGTCATCCGCCGCGTGCGCGCCATGCTCGACCTGGACGCCGACCCCGCGGCCATCAACGCCGTGCTGCACCCGCGCTTTCCGGACGGTGATGGCCTGCGTGTGCCCGGAGCGTTTGACGGCTTTGAGCTGGCCGTGCGCGCCGTGCTGGGCCAGCAGATCACCGTGGCGGCCGCGCGCACGCTGGGCCAGCGGCTGGTGGAGCGGCTGGGTGAACCCATCGCCACGCCCTGGCCCGGGCTGCACCGGCTGTTTCCCACCGCAGCCACCCTGGCCTGCGCCGATGGCGACACGCTGGGCCAGCTGGGCATCGTGCGCCAGCGTCAAGCGGCGATCGTGGCGCTGGCCCGCGCGGTGGACAGCAGCGCCCTGCCCCTGCACGCGGGTGCCGACGTGCCGAGCACCACTGCCGCCCTGTGCGCCCTGCCCGGCATTGGTGACTGGACGGCGCAGTACATCGCCATGCGGGTGCTGCGCTGGCCCGACGCCTTCCCGGCGGGGGACGTGGCGCTGCACAAGGCGCTGGGGGTGCAGCAGCACAAGAACCCCGCACGCGCCGCGCAAGAGGCCTCGCAAGCCTGGCGCCCCTGGCGCAGCTACGCGGTGCTGCGCGCATGGGCTGCCGGTGGCAGCAGTGCCGGAGCGGCTCAGCCTACAGATGCTCAAACACTATCAAAACAGTAGCAAACCAGGCAATAAACACTAGCGCATGGTGCCAATTTCGCCCCAAAACGGCCTCTATCACTCTTTCAAGACCTCTCAGCATGCAGTTCCACGCTTTCACCGTGCAGGCACGGGCCGACACCCCGCTGGGGCCCGTGCGGCTGGCCGCTTCCCCCAACGGCTTGTCGGGCGTCTGGTTTGAAGGCCAGCGCCACGAGCCCAGCGCCTACTTGCACGGTTCCGAGGCCTGGGCGTTGGCCCCTGGCGACCATCCTGTGCTGCAAGAAGCCGCCCACCAGCTGCAGCAATACCTGGGCGGGCAGCGCCAGCATTTCGACCTGCCGCTGGACCTGTCGGGGGGCACGGCATTCCAGCAATCGGTGTGGCGCGCGCTGCTGCAGATTGGCCGGGGCCAGACCATCAGCTACGGCACGCTGGGCCGCCAGCTGGGCAACCCCAGCGCCGTGCGGGCCGTGGGTGCCGCCGTGGGTCGCAACCCACTGAGCGTGGTGGTGCCCTGCCACCGTGTGCTGGGTGCCGATGGCAGCCTGACGGGCTATGCAGGCGGCCTCGATCGCAAGAGGGCTTTGCTGACGCTGGAGAATGCACCCCTTTTGGCCGCCGCAGCCCATCCCATGAAAGCCACCGCATGAACAGCCCCGCCACCCGGCCCGTCTCCACCTGGATCGGCGAATTCATCCTGCTGGCCGCACTCTGGGGCGCGTCGTTCCTGTTCATGCGCCTGGGCGCGTCCGACTTTGGTCCCCTGCCCACCGCCGGCCTGCGGGTGGCGTTGGCCACGGTGTTCCTGTGGCCCATCATGCTGCGCCAGGGCCACTGGCCTGCGCTGCGCCAGCACTGGCGGCCCATCCTGTTTGCGGGGGTCATCAATTCGGCGATTCCGTTCTCGCTGTTTTCCTGGGCGGTGCTGCACATCGCCACGGGCCTGACCTCGATCCTCAACGCCACGGTGCCGCTCTTTGGTGCGCTGATCGCCTGGGTGTGGCTGGGCGACCGCATCAACCGCCTGCGCTGGGTGGGGCTGGCCCTGGGTTTTGTGGGCGTGGCCCTGCTGGCCTGGCGCGCACCCGCCGGCACCGGGTTCAAGACCGACCACGCCCACTGGGCGATTGCGGCCTGCCTGCTCGCGTCGGCGTTCTATGGCGTGTCGGCCAGTTTTGCGCGGCGCCACCTCACGGGGCTGCCGCCGCTGGCCACGGCCGCAGGCAGCCAGCTGGGTGCCGCGCTGGGCCTGGCCTTGCCCACGCTGTGGCTGTGGCCGGCGCAGATGCCCGGTGTACGCGCCTGGGCGGCCATCCTGGCCATTGCCGTGCTGTGCACCGGCATTGCCTACATCCTGTACTTTCGCCTGATCGAACACGCGGGCCCCAGCCGCGCGCTGGCCGTGACCTTCATCACCCCGGTGTTCGCCGTGCTGTATGGCACGCTGTTCCTGGGCGAGACCATCACGCCGTGGATGGTGGGCTGCGCGCTGGTGATCGTGTGCGGCACCTTGTTGTCAACCGGACTTATCAGGACGCTGCGGCCCGCCCGGCCCACCTCAGAACAGGCCTAAACTTGGCGGATGGTTTTTTTATCGGGTGCATGCCTTCTGAGCAAGGCCACATGCGGCACAGGTCGCGACATGCACCCGCTCCTTCTTTTGGCTTGTTCGCCACTTTTCAGACCCGCAGCCGCCCGCTTCAGCGACCAGACCACCCAAGGAAAACACCATGGGTAACAACACGCTGCTGGCGGGCACTGCCCTCATGCTGCTGCTGCTGGTGCCGGTCTGGCTGTCGCCGCAGGAGTCTCTGCACCCGTCCCGGCGCACCCTGATCCTGCTCGGTGTGGCTGGCGGGCTGGTCTCCATCGCAGCTTTCGAGGCGCTGCGATGGAATGCGCCGGAGCTCCATATCGTGGCCTACCCCACCGCCACGGCGTTCGTGGCGCTGTTTTTTGGCGTGCCGGCGGCGGCCATCACCGCCCTGCTGGCCTTGCAGGCCGCGCTCTGGACAGACACCTCGGCCGTCTGGCCCGCCACCACCGTTCTGGGCGGCGCGCTGGCTACCGGCTGGACGTGGCGCAGCCTGGGCCAGCGCTGGGCCTGGCCCGACTGGGCGCCACTGGCCGGACTGACCCTCACACTGCCGCTCGTGGTTTCGCTGGTCACAACGGCCACCAGCACGGCCCCTGAAGGCGCCAGCAACATGCACTGGCACCACGGCGCGGGCGTGCTGATGCTCGGGATTGGCTGGCTGGTGATTGCCAGCCGGGCCCGCGCCGAGCTGGCGCGCAACGAGATCCAGCAGACGCTGGGCCAGCAGGAGCACCAGCTGCGCCTGGCGCTGGACGCCCTGGGCGGCGGCCGCTGGGAATGGGATGTGGTCGAACGCCGGTTTTTCTGTGATGGCCGGTTTTACGAGGCCTACGGCATTACCAGTGCCGACTTGCAGTCGCCCGACCTCTGGCAGCGCTGGTACGCACGGCGCCACCCGCTGGACGCTGAACGCAATGCCGCCAAGCTAACCCGTGCCATGGACGGGCTGGAGGAAAGCTACGAGGCCGAGTTCCGCGTGATGGACACCCAGGGGCGGTGGCGCTGGCTGATGTCCCGTGGCACCGTCGCCCGGCGCGATGCCCAGGGCCGCCCGGCCAGCCTGATCGGCATGGACGTGGACATCACCGCCCACCGCGAGACCGAGGAGGCCCTGCTGTCCGCAGAGGCCAAATACACCACCTTCTACCAGACACTGCCCGACCCGGCAGGCATCACCCGCATAGCCGACGGGCGCTACATCGATGTGAACCCGGCGTTCTGCGAGCTGCTGGGCTTCACGCGCGAGGAGGTCCTGGGCCGCACCTCGTCGGAGCTGCACATCTGGGCCAACGAGCACGAGCGCAAGCGGCTGCTGGACACGTACCAGCGAGAAGGCAAGGTGGACCGGCTGCCCCTGGTTGCGAAAAGCAAGGGAGTGCAGGTGCCGGGCCTGATGTCGGCACGCTCTGTGCTTGTGAATGGCGAAAACTGCTTTGTTTTCGTTTTCCACGACATGACCGAAGCCCAACGCACCAGCGACGAACTTCGGGCGCTCTACAACCAGCTGCAGCAAGCCGGCCGACTGGCCCGGCTGGGCGCATGGGAGGACGAGCGAGGCCGTGGCCTGGTGTATTGGTCGGACATGTGTTTTGACATCCACGGCCTGTCACCCAACCAGCCGCCCCCCAGCGACTACATCGACCGCCATGTGGCCCCGCAGTACCGCGAGCCGCTGCGCGAAAAGTTCCGCCAGAGCATCCGTTCACGCGCTGAGTGGAGCATGGAGATGGAGGTCTATCACGCCGACGGCCATCTTTTTTGGGTGCGCGCCCGGGGCGAGCCGGTGATAGAGAACGGCCGCGTGGTCAGGGTGCGCGGCGTGATGCAGGACATCGACGAAGCCAAGCGTGCCGAGCAGCGCCTGCGCCAGTCCGAGGAGCGCTTCTCGCGCATCTTCCATCTCATGCCCTACCCCATGGGTCTGTCGCACCGCAGCGATGGCCGCTATGTGGACCTCAACCCTGCCTGGGTCGAGATGCTGGGCATTCCCCGCGAAGAGGCCATCGGCCGCACCGCCGTCGAGCTGGGCATCTTCACCGCTGAAGACCGCCAGCGCCTGATGGAGCAGGTCAGCCAGAACGGCCACCTCAGCGATTACGAAGTGACCTTGAACGTGCGCAATGGCCCCCGGCGCACGGTGCTGCAGTCCATGCGCGCCACCGAGTTCGATGGCGAGTCCTGCTGGTTGTTTTCGGTGCACGACATCACTGACCGCAAGCGCAACGAGGTGCAGGTGCGTGAACGCGAGGCCCTGCTGTCGCTCACCATCTCCGCCGCATCGCTGGGCCTGTGGGACTGGGACCTGCAGACCGGCCTGGTCACGGGCGACCGCCGCTGGCGTGCCATGCGCGGGCTGCCGGTGACCAGCGACACCTCGGCGGCCGTGCAATGGACCACGGCCATTGCACCGGACGACATCGACCGCATCACCACCGAGCTGTCGCGCCACACCGCCCACCTGGGCACCCCGTTTGACGCCACCTGGCGGCTGAACCAGCCCAACGAGCCAGTGCGCTGGGTGCGCAACCTGGGCAAGATCGTGGGCTTTGACGAGCAAGGCCGCCCGGCCCGCATGCTCGGTGTGGCCATCGACGTGACCCCCCAGCGCGAGCAGGAGGTCATGCTGCAGCGCCTGGCGCTGTACGACGCCCTCACCGGCCTGCCCAACCGGGTGTTGCTGGCGCGCAAGCTGCAGGAATGCATGGCCCAGGCCCGCGACACCGGCAAGCAGCTGGGTGTGGCCTACCTCGACCTGGACGGCTTCAAGCCCGTCAACGACCGCCTGGGCCACGGGGCTGGCGACCGCTTGCTGGTGGTGGTGGCCGGGCGGCTCACGCGGGCACTGCAACCGCTGGACACGGTGGCCCGGCTGGGTGGCGACGAGTTCGTGATCCTTATGCCTGGCCTCGGCTCGGTGAGCGACTGCGAACGCATGCTGGAACGCGTGATGGAAAGCGTTTCGGCCCCCTACACGCTGGACACCGAGCGCGTGGTCGTCACGGCCAGCATCGGCTACACCATCTTCCCGCAGGACGACGCCGACGCCGACACCCTGCTGCGCCATGCCGACCAGGCCATGTATGCCGCCAAGCAGGCGGGGCGCAACCGCTTCCACCAGTTTGACGCCGCCCAGGAGCGCGCCCTGCAGCTGCTGCGCGCGCAGGGGCACTACCTGCGCGAGGCACTGGCGCAAGCCCAGTTCATCCTGTACCTGCAGCCCAAGGTGGACATGCGCAGTGGCACCGTGGTGGGCGCCGAAGTGCTCTCACGTTGGCAGCACCCCGAGCGCGGCCTGGTGTCCCCCGGCGAATTCTTGCCGCTGCTGGAGGGCACCGATCTGGAGATCGGCTTTGGCGAATGGGTGGCCGAGGCCGCGCTCACGGTGCTGGAGCAGCTGCAGGACCGGGGCATGCCCATGCCGCTGAGCATCAACATTGCTGCCCAGCACCTGCAACAACCAGACTTTGCCGACTGGGTGGCCGGCTGTCTGGCGCGCCACCCCCGGGTGCCCGCGCACCTGGTCGAGATCGAGATCACCGAAAGCGCCGCCCTGTACGACCTGAGCGCCGTCGCCGACACCCTGAACGCCCTGCGCGCCATGGGCGTGACGGTGGCGCTGGACGACTTTGGCACCGGCTATTCGTCGCTGACCTACCTGCGCCGCCTGCCCATGGACACGCTCAAGATCGATCAGAGCTTTGTGCACGGCATGATGGGCGACCCGGGGGATCTGGCCATCGTGCAGGGTGTGATCGGCCTGGCACGCTCGTTCGGCTACCGGGTGATCGCCGAAGGGGTGGAAACCGTCGAACAGGGGCAGATGCTGCTGCAGCTGGGCTGCCTGCAGGCGCAGGGCTACTGCATTGCCCGGCCCATGCCGCTGGAGGATTTCATCGGCTGGACGCCCACCTGGCAGCCGCCTGCGGGGTGGCAGCGGAACCGGCCGGTTTTGTAGCATTAAAACCTTGCCAGGTGCTAGTATCGTATGCGTCAGCAGCTATGAGTTTGGTAGCAATCAAGCATATTCTTCGCCCCCTGGAGGCTGGCCTTGAACATCCGTGAACTCAGCGCCGAAGACCTGGCCCCCCTGCTGAGTCTGTACACCCACCTGCACGCGCAAGACGACCCGCTGCCCCCACTACCCGAGGTGCAGACCGTGTGGGCCGAGGCGCTCGCCAACCCACGCATTCGGTACTTTGGTGGGTGGGATGAGGGTGCGCTGGTCTCGTCCTGCACGCTGACCGTCATCCCCAACCTCACGCGTGCATGCCGTCCCTACGGCGTCATCGAGAACGTCGTGACGCACTCGTCCCATCGCGGCCAGGGCTGGGGGCATGCGCTGCTGCAGCACGCCCTGGCCCATGCCTGGCGAGAGCACTGCTACAAGGTCATGCTGATGACGGGCCGCAAGGACGAAAACACCCTGCGCTTTTACGAGCAGGCGGGGTTCGACCGGCAGGGTAAACAGGCATTTGTTGCCAGGCCACCGCAGTGACCCGCCGGCCCGGGCGGGCCTGAACTCAGCCCACCAGGTCCTTCACCTGCTGCAGCGCGGCCGGGTCTTCCATCGTTGTCAGGTCGCCCGGGTCGCGCCGCTCGGCCACGGCCTGCAGGGCGCGGCGCAGCAGCTTGCCGCTGCGGGTCTTGGGCAGCACGGTCACAAAGTACACACGCGACGGCCGCGCCACGGCGCCCAGCTGGTGGTCCACCTGCTTCATCACCTCGCCTTCGAGCTTCAGGCGTGCAGCGTCATCGGTAAGCCCTGACGCATCACGCGCCACGGCAAACGCCATCGCCACCTGGCCTTTCAGGCTGTCGGCCACGCCCACCACGGCCACTTCGGCAATGTTGGGGTGGGAGGCAATGCTCTCCTCGATCTCGCGCGTGCCCAGGCGGTGGCCGGCCACGTTGATCACATCGTCCGTGCGGCCCAGGATGAAGTGGTAGCCGTCGGCATCGCGGATGCCCCAGTCAAACGTGCTGTAGATGAGGCGGCCGGGGATGCTCTTCCAGTAGGTGTTCACAAAGCGGGCGTCGTCGCGCCAGACCGTCTGCATGCAGCCGGGGGGCAGCGGGCCTTCGATGGCGACCACACCCTTCTGGTTGGCACCGGTCAGTTCTTCGCCCGTGGCCTCGTCGATCAGCTTCACGCCATAGCCGTACATGGCTTTGCCGGGGCTGCCGAAGCGTGTGGTCTGCTGCTGCACGCCGTTGGCAAGGGTCAGGATGGGCCAGCCGGTTTCGGTCTGCCAGTAGTTGTCGATGATGGGCACGGCCAGCGCGTCGCTGATCCACTGGGCCGTGGGCTCGTCCAGCGGCTCGCCCGCCAGCCACAGGGCCTTGAGGCTTTTCACGTTGTACTTGGCCAGATAGGCCGGGTCCTGCTTCTTGAGCACCCGCACCGCCGTGGGGGCCGAGAACATGTGCGTGACCTGGTACTTCTCGACGATGCTCCACCACACGCCCGCATCGGGCCGCGTGGGCAGGCCTTCGTACATGATAGTGGTCATGCCCGCGATCAGCGGGCCGTAAACGATGTAGCTGTGGCCCACCACCCAGCCGATGTCGCTGGTCGCAAAGTACACATCGCCCGCCTTGGCGTCAAAGATGTGCTTCATGCTGGCCGCCAGCGCCACCGTGTAGCCGCCGGTGTCGCGCTGCACCCCCTTGGGCTTGCCGGTGGTGCCGCTGGTGTACAGCGTGTAGCTGGGGTGGGTGGACTCGACCCATTCGCAGGGCACCACGGTGTTCAGGTGCTGCTCTCGCAGCGGCGCCCATTCGTGGTCGCGGCCTGCCTGGAGGTGCATGGGGGCCAGGCCTCGGTTCACCATCAGCACGGCGCTGGGCTTGTGTTTGGACAACGCAATGGCTTCGTCCAGCAGCGGCTTGTACGGCACCACCTTGCCACCCCGCGACCCGGCATCGGCGCTGACCACGGCCACCGGCTCGGCATCTTCGATGCGCGAGGCCAGCGAGCCCGAGGCAAAGCCGCCAAACACCACCGAATGCACAGCGCCAATGCGCACGCAGGCCAGCATGGCAAACGCGGCCTCGGCAATCATGGGCATGTAGATGAGCACGCGGTCGCCCTTCTTCACGCCCAGGCCTTGCAGCACCGCCGCCATGCGCTGCACCTCGGCATGCAATTCGGCAAAGCTGTAGCTGCGTTCGGTGTCGGTTTCTGTAGATATCGCCACCAGCGCCGCCTGGCTGGCGCGCGTGGCCAGGTGCCGGTCTACCGCGTTGTGGCACAGATTGGTGGTGCCGCCCACAAACCATTTCGCAAACGGCGGGTTGCTGTAGTCGCACACCTGCTGCGGGGGCGTCTTCCAGTCGATCAGCTTCGCCTGCTCGCTCCAGAAGGTGTCTCGGTGGTCGATGGACTGGCGGTAGAAGTCGGCGTAGGTGCTGTGTGCGGTCATTGTGGGTGTCTCCTCGGCATCTCTCTCGCCCTGCCAGGACAGCAGGTTTTGAATTCATAATTATTCATGACGGGCTTGCGGCAAACTGACGCAGCCAACCCTCTGCCTCATCATCCATGGCTCCAGATGCAGCAGGCATATTGATATGTCGGCAAACGTCATACCGGCCTGTCACACTCCCGGACCATGCACCCAGCACCGTCCCCTGCCCCCACGTCCGTCCCGTTCCGCGACGCCTTTCTGTTCTGGCTGAAGCTCGGGCTCATCAGCTTCGGCGGGCCTGCAGGCCAGATCGCCATCATGCACGCCGAGTTGGTGGAACGCCGCCGCTGGATCAGCGAAAACCGCTTCTTGCACGCCCTCAACTACTGCATGCTGCTGCCTGGCCCCGAGGCGCAGCAGCTGGCCACCTACATCGGCTGGCTCATGCACCGCACCTGGGGCGGCATCGTGGCGGGGGCGCTGTTTGTGCTGCCCTCGCTGTTCATCCTGATCGGGCTGTCGTGGGTGTATCTGCGTTTTGGCGATGTGCCGGTGGTGGCGGGCATCTTCTACGGCATCAAGCCCGCCGTGACGGCACTGGTGCTGCATGCCGCGCACCGCATCGGCACCCGCGCGCTCAAGAACGGCTGGATGTGGGGCATCGCTGCCGCATCGTTTGTGGCGATCTTCGCGTTCGACACGCCCTTCCCCGCCATCGTGCTGGCGGCCGGGCTCATCGGCTACTTTGGCGCGCAACGCTGGCCCGCCGTGTTTGCGCTGGGGGGCGGCCATGCCAGCGCCCACAAGGGTTATGGCCCTGCGCTGATCGATGACGACACGCCAACGCCTGCCCATGCGCGCTTTTCTCGCGTCCACGTGGTCAAGGTATTGTTGGCAGGGCTGGTGCTGTGGCTGGCGGCCATGGGCCTGCTGGTGGCCACGCAGGGCTGGCACGGCACGCTCACGCAGATGGGCTGGTTCTTCACCAAGGCGGCCATGCTCACCTTTGGCGGCGCCTATGCCGTGCTGCCCTATGTGTACCAGGGCGCGGTAGAACACTACCAGTGGCTCAGCGCCCCGCAGATGATTGACGGCTTGGCCCTGGGCGAGACCACGCCCGGCCCACTGATCATGGTGGTGGCGTTTGTGGGTTTTGTGGGCGGCTGGCTGCAACAGGTGTGGGGCGCAGACGCGCTGTTTGCCGGCGCCGCAGCGGCAGCCGCCGTGGTGACGTTTGTGACCTTTTTGCCCTCATTCATCTTCATCCTGGCAGGCGGCCCGCTGGTGGAGGCCACGCACGGCAAGCTGGGATTTACCGCTCCACTGTCAGCCATCACGGCTGCTGTGGTGGGCGTGATCCTGAACCTGGCGCTGTTTTTTGCCTACCACCTGCTTTGGCCACAAGGATTTGGCGGCCACTTCGATGCCGTGTCGGCGGTGATCGCCGTGGGTGCGCTGGTGGCACTGTTCCGCTTCAAGCTGGGCGTCATGCCGCTGCTGGGCGGCTGTGCCCTGGTAGGCCTGGCAGTCAAGCTGGCAACGCCCTACTTCGCCTGACCGGAACCTGCATCAATCACTATTATTTTGATAGCTGCCAGGGCATGAAAATCGTGCACTAGCAGCCAATTTGGCTTGAAAAGCGCTATTTGATCAGCCCGAGCACGTCCTTGAACGCCGGGTGCTCACAGCTGCCCAGCCATTCAAACGCCACCATCTCGGTGGTCACCAGCTCGGCGCCTGCGCCGGCCAGGCGGTCAAAGGCGGCGTCGCGGTTGCGTTCGGTGCGCGAGCCGCAGGCGTCGGTCACCACCCACACTTCAAACTCGTCGTCGATCAGGTCCAGCGCGGTCTGCAGCAGGCAGACATGGGCTTCGCACCCGGCAATGACGATGGTGCCGCGCTCTGCCGCCAGCGGTGCGGGCTTTTGCAGGTGCTTGGGCAGGCTGCGTGCGTTGCCGCCCTGGGGCTTGGCGGGAGGGCGCAGCCATTCGCCCAGGCCTTCTTCAGCGGCGCTGAAGTGCATCTTGGCCAGGGTCTTCCGGCACAGGGCGCGCAGCCCGGCGTCGTTGGCGCCCAGTCGCGAGGGGTTTTGCTCGGTGCCCCACACGGGCACATCCAGCATGCGGGCGATCTCGGCCAGGCGGCGGGCGTTGGCCAACACGGCGGGGCCTTCGTGGATGGCGGGCATCAGGCGCTCCTGGTAATCGACCAGGACGAGTTGGGATTCGGTGGCGTCAAGCAGCATGGTGGGACCGTTTCTGTGTTCGTTGAATCGCTGTGCGGGCGCAGCGAGGAAGGCAATGGCGCATTGTCGCAGCCCGAGCCCGGGGTTTTCAGGTGCGAAGGACGGACTGCAGCGCCGTGGCCAACGGCCCGGCCATGGCCACGGCGTTGCTCGGGTGCGGGATGCAGTCCGTGCTCCACACCTCCTCCACCCCGGCTTCATGCAACACCTGCAGCGCATCGCCCGCAAACAGCGCATGCGTCACCGCCACATCCACCGAGGCGGCACCCGCCTGCAGCAGCAGCCGCGCGGCCAGCGCCAGCGTGCGGCCGGTGCTGGCCATGTCGTCCAGCAGCACCACCGCCCTCCCCTGGGCGTTGAGCGCGGGCAGTTCGATGGCCACATGGCGGTCACCATGGCGCACCTTGGTGCACACGGCATGGTCAAAGCCGTGGCGCGCGGCGGCCTGGGCAATCCACTGGGCGGATTCGCCATCGGGCCCCACCAGCAAAGCATTCGGGCGGCGCTGGGCAATCAGGTCGGCCAGCGGCTCGGCGCCGCTGAGCACCACCGCCTGCGGCACGGGGATGGCCTGCTCCAGCCGTTCGATGCGGTGCAGGTGCGGGTCCACGGTGACCGCCGCGTCGAACAGCCCGGCCAGAAACCCGCCCACCACCTGCTGGCTCACGGCCTCGCCGGGGTGGAAGGCGAAGTCCTGCCGCATATAGGCCAGGTACGGCGCCACCAGCGTGAGGTGGTGTACACCCAGGCTGCGGGCCGTGCGCGCGGCCAGCAGCAGCTCCACCAGCTTTTCATTGGGCTGGTGCAGGCTGCGCAGCAGCAGGGCGTGGCGTGGGAGGCGGCCAGTGGTCTCGTTCACCGGCAGGCGCAGCTTGAGTTCGCCATCGGGAAAACGGTGGCGTTCGATGGCCTGGGCGGTGACGCCTGCGGCCTGCGCCAGGCGCAGCGCAGGTGCGGCTTCATCGTCGAAATACAGCACGCACGCGGCTTCAGGTGCGGCCATGGTCAGAACTCCACAAACACGCGCGGCACCTCGTCGGCCGTGCCCAGGCGGTAGCCGCTGTCCCGCTCGCACGCATGGCGCGCAAACTCCAGGTCCGCCGGGTAGCTGGCGTGCACGCGGTACAGCAGGTCGCCCGCCGCCACGGTGTCGCCCAGCTTGTGCATCAGGTCCACCCCGGCGCCGGGCACCTTGGGGGCCCCTGCCAGTCGGGCCACGCGGGCGATCTGGTAGTTGTCGATGCCCGCCACCACGCCGCTGGCGGGTGCCACCACGTCAAGCGTGAGGGCTCCGAGCGCCGGGTGGTTGTGGTCAAACCCGGTACTGCCCTGGGCGGCGATGATGGCGTTCATGCGTGCCAGCGCCCGGCCAGAATCAAGAATGTCGCGCGCAATCGCATAGCCGTCGCCGCCGCGCACATCAGGGTCGCACTCGATCAGGCGCCCAGCCAAGCGCAGCGCCTTCTGCCGCAGGTCGTCAGGCGCGCGCGGGTCGTTCTGCAGCACGCGCATCACATCGCGCGCCTCCAGCACCGGGCCCACGCCGTTGCCCACGGGCTGGCGGCCATCGGTGATGACCACGTCCAGCGACAGGCCCATGCGCCGCGCCACATATTCAAACAGCCGCCGCAGACGCTGCGCCTCAGGCATGGACCGCACCTTGGCCGTGGGGCCGATGGGAATGTCGAGCACCAGGTGGGTGGCGCCGGCCGCCACCTTTTTGGACAGGATGGACGCCACCATCTGCCCGGCCGAGTCGATGGACAGCGGCCGCTCTACCGAGATCAGCACATCGTCGGCGGGCGACAGGTTGGCCGTGCCGCCCCAGGCCAGGCAGCCCCGGTAATCGCGCACGATATCGGCCAGTTGCTCCAGTGGCAGCTCCACCTTGGCCAGCACCTCCATGGTGTCGGCTGTGCCGGCAGGGGATGTGATGGCGCGCGATGACGTCTTGGGGCACAACATGCCGTGCGCTGCGACGATGGGCACGACCAGCATGGTGGTGCGGTTGCCCGGAATGCCGCCGATGCAGTGCTTGTCCACCACCAGCGGTTCGTGCCAGTCCAGCCGCCGGCCGCTGGCCACCATGGCATCGGTCAGGAAGAAGACCTCCTCCCGGTCCAGCTCGTTGCGGTGGCAGGCCACCACGAAGGCGGTGAGTTCGATCTTGGAATACCGGTGGTCGGCAATGTCACGCACGATGGCGCCGAAGTCCTCCCGCGTGAGGCGCTCGCTGGCGATCTTGCGGAACAGCGCGCCCATGGACTCGGGCGGCTCGGCCTGGGCCACCGACACGGTGTGGCCGTTGTCCACGCCCAGCTGGGCAAACGCGTCTTCTGACAGGCCCAGCTCGTGGCAGCCCACGATGGCGGGGTCGTCCACCACGTTCACCGTGGCCAGGATGCGGCGGCCGTTGGCGCGCACCTCGATCTTGGACAGCGCCTGGAAGCCCTCGGCCCGGTACACGGCGCAGTCGCGGTGCAGGTAGGCGACGTTTTCTCGCCAGGTGTCGATTGCCACACGGCGCAGGGCCAGCTGGGACCGGGCGGGCGTGCTCGCCAGATCGTCGGGCGCGGTGCCCGGATTGACCGAGGCCGCAGGAGGAGCGGAGGGCGTGGCAGGGGAAGAGGTGGTGGGCTCAGCATGCATCGCGCCAGCCTATACCGAAAACACGCGCCCAGCCTGCGGGATCACCCCGGGTCCGCCGGTTCGGTAACCCATCTCCAGGCTTGCTTGACCTGCATCAAGCAAAACCCGTCATGGGGCCGCAGCGGGCTGCAAGCGCAGCAACCGTCCCTGTGGGCTGTCGGTCAGCAGGTACAACAAGCCGTCTGGCCCCTGGCGTACGTCGCGGATGCGCTCGCCATTGCCTTGCAACAGCCGCTCCTCCTTTTGCACCTTGCCGCCAGACACTTCCAGCCGGTGCAGGGTGCCAAACTTGAGCGACCCGACGAACAAACTGCCCTGCCACGCCGTGCCGTAGCGCGTGCTGGTCAGAAACGCCATGCCCGAAGGGGCGATGGACGGTGTCCAGTGGTGCAGTGGCTGTTCCATGCCGGAGCGAGCCGTGCCCTCGCCCATCTTTCCGCCGCCGTAGTTCTCGCCGTAGGTGATGACGGGCCAGCCATAGTTGCGCCCGGGCTGGGGCAGATTGATTTCGTCGCCGCCCTGCGGGCCATGTTCGTGCATCCACAGCTTGCCGTCGGGGCCCATCGTGGCGCCCTGGGGGTTGCGGTGGCCGTAGCTCCAGATCTCGGGCAAGGCGCCGGGCTGCTTCACGTAAGGGTTGTCGGGCGGCACTGCTCCGTCGGGCGTGATGCGGATGACCTTGCCGTGGTGATTGTCGAGCTTTTGGGCGTCGTCCTTGCGGTGGTAGCGCTCGCCCAGCGCCACAAACAGGTTGCCGTCGCTGGCCTGGGCAATGCGGCAGCCAAAGTGCAGCGCGCTCTCCACCTTGGGCCGCTGGCTGAAGATGACGCGCACCTCCTGAAGGCTGCTGGCGTCGGCCGACAAGGTGGCGCGCGCCAACGCCGTGCTGTTGCCTGCCGCGCCGCCCGCTGCGGGCTCGGCAAAACAGAAGTAGATGCGGCGGTTACGGGCAAAGTCGTTGTCGGTCACCACGTCCAGCAGGCCGCCCTGCCCGCCTGCCGCCACTTGCGGCACTCCCGCCAGCGCAGGCCCCACCTGTCCGACCGCGCTGACCACGCGGAGGCGCCCCGGCCGCTCGGTCACCAAGAACTGACCGCCCGGCAAAAAGGCCACCGCCCAGGGGTGGACCAGGCCGGCGGCCACCGGCACCAGCGACACCGCCGGCGGCGGCACGGGGACGCCTTGGGCCTGGCTGCCTGCGTGCGCACTAGCTGCTATCAAACATATAGCTACCCGTGCTTTGTTCACTAGCACTACCTGCCGATTTAGAGTCCAACCCATGCTCTCAAGCTCCTTTTGGCCCATGGCCTTGCCACCGACCGCACCTGGGGCGGAGGCAAGCCGGTCTGGCGCGCATCTTGCAAGCGGCTTTTGCCTGTGAAAACACTGCGCCCATCGATTTATCTGAATCAAATCAACAGCTTGCAAAAATGCTTATTTTTGATAAATAACCATACCGTGTTACCCTTCGCCCCCATGTCCAGATGGTTTTGCATCCTCATCCTTGCCTGCGCCACCGCTGCGCATGCGGCGCCCCAGGGCACCAATTCTGACGATATGGACCGCTTGCTCGCGGACAAAGGGCTGTTTACCCGACTCGAAGACGTGAGCCACAAGGTGGCTGACAAGGCCCAAACCGTGGCAGGCCGCGCGGGTGACCTGGTGGTCAACGCCATGGGTTTTTTGGGCGTGCCCTACAAGCGTGGCGGCAACAGTGCCGAGACCGGCTTTGACTGCAGCGGCTTTGTGCGCGCTATCTACGAGCAGACGGTGGGGCTTTTGCTACCCCGCCGTGCTGATCAGCAGGCAGCCGCCACCCAGGTCATCGACAAGAAAGAGCTGCAACCCGGCGACCTGGTGTTCTTCAACACCATGCGCCGCAACTTCAGCCATGTGGGCATTTATGTGGGGGACGGCAAGTTCATCCACTCGCCCCGCAGCGGCTCGGAGATCCGGGTGGAAGACATGGGCGTCGCCTACTGGGCACGCCGCTTCAACGGCGCGCGCCGTGTGACGCCGAGCGAAGGTGTCGAGAGCGCCCAGGCACCCCAGGCGCAGAAGTAAATCGTAAAACGCTCCCGGCCTCCCTCATTGGCGGGCCGTGGTGATCAGGGCTTGACCACGTACACCGTCTCGGTGCTGCGGATCGGGCCGCCAGTCACATTGACCGGCCCGGCAGACGGATCGCCCCGCAGCAGCGCCTTGGCTGCTGCCATGTCAGCCTGATAACGCGCCCGGGCCTCGGACTCACACCGCTTGCGCTCCGCCGTCGGCATGGCCCGGCACTCTTCCAGGCTCACCTTGAGCCCGCCCCCCGCTTCACGAATGGCCGACTGGTAGCGCTGCTGCGGCGTGGTGTCAGGCACGGCACCGCGCGTCAGGGATGCCTCGTCGCTTTGCGCCTGGGCGGCAGTGGGAAACGACCACACACCGCCCAAGGCCATGGCGGCCACCAATACGGCGGCTGGGCGAGCCACCAACCGGCTCCATGACGAGCGCTGGGCCCCAGCCGGTGCAACGGAGTACGAAATGAATGGGGTGGGTGACATAGTGAACATGGTGGGTACACCTTTCTGTCTTGAGAGAAGTCTGCGGCAGTTGTGGGTACGACAAGCACCCCACCACCCTTTGCGAGCCTCACTGTAGCCCCGGGCGCAACCTGCGCGGCGCCAGCACCGGCCGCGCTACCATGTCGGACACCACCCACAGGGCGTTGCCATGCACCACACCCCCGCGCTGCCCCCCGATGCTGCGACTGCGCACGACAAGGGCTATCTCCGGCGCCTGCTGTCAGAGCGCAACCAGACCCCCACCAGCGGCACCGGGGCGATTGACGCCGCCATTGAGCAGGCGTTTGTGCGCAGTGTCGCCATCCTGGTGCTGGACATGTGCGGCTTCTCCCGCATCACCCAGCGCCACGGCATCATTCACTTCCTGGCGATGATCCACCAGATGGAGCAGGCAGCGCGCCCCGCCATCGAAGGTAACGGCGGTGAGGTCATCAAGCAGGAGGCCGATAACCTGTTTGCGGTGTTCGCCACGCCCGAGCAAGCCCTGGAGGCCGCGCTGGACACCCTGCGCGCCCTGGGCGCCATGAACACCGTGCTGCCGCCCGAGCGGACGCTGAACGTGAGCGCAGGCATTGGCTTTGGGCCCACCCTGGTGATTGCACGCGAGGACCTGTTTGGCCCCGAGATGAACTGCGCCTGCAAATTGGGCGAAGACATTGCCACGGCCAACGAGATCCTGCTCACCGAGGCGGCTTGGGCCAGCCTGCCGAACGGGCGCTACGTGTGCTCGCGCACCGACCACCAGATATCGGGCATGGACTTGCATGCGCACCGCTTTGAGCGCTGCCTTTTTGAACGCCCCCTGCATCCGTGGGACTCCACGTCCCACCGCGTCGCTTTGCCTGGGGGACGCTGACAGGGGGCATTGTCCGACAGCGCTTTGACTGCCCCATCTGTAAAGTGACTCTATCGTCTGAACCAACTATCAAGGGGAAAAACATGCTGTCACTTCTGGGGATGTTGCTGATTGGTTTGGTGGTGGGCTTGATTGCCCGTGCCGTCAAACCCGGGGACGACAAGCTTGGCTGGATCATGACGGCGCTGCTCGGTGTAGCCGGCTCGTTTCTGGCCAGCTACGTGGGCATGGCCATGGGCTGGTATGCGCAAGGCGACAGCGCTGGCTGGATCGCATCGGTGCTGGGCGCCGTCGCTCTGCTGGTGGTGTACGGCCTGGTCAAGGGCAAGTCCTGAGAGGTCCTGGATCTTGCCCCGCTCGCTGAGCTGCCCGCCATCTGCGCTTTGAATCACGCACTTTCGTCCTGTCACCCTCCATCACGTTGTCACCCATGCCCACCTCATTGCAAATGGCCGCTGGAGACCCTGAACTGGCCGCGGTTGTACGCCGCGCCCGCAAGCTGCTGCACCGCCGCGCCATGGTGGCGGCAGCGGCCAGCGTGGTCCCGGTGCCGGGGCTGGACTGGGCGGTCGATGCCGCCCTGCTTTCCCGCCTGATCCCACAGATCAATACCGAGTTCGGCCTGTCGGCCGAGCAGATCGACCAGCTGGATCCAAAAAAGCGAGAGCAGGTGCAAAAGGCGGTGGGCCTGGTGGGTTCGGTGCTGATCGGCAAGCTCATCACCCGCGAACTGGTCATCCGTGCCACCCAGACGGTGGGCTTGCGCCTGAGCACCAAGCAGGCAGCCAAGTACGTGCCCCTGGCGGGACAGGCCATCGCGGCCACCCTTGGCTACGCCACCCTGCGCTACCTGGGCGAGCAACATCTGCGCGACTGCATCCGCGTGGTGCAACAAGCCCAGCTGCGGTTGCCGCCCCCCGTGGAGTCCTCAACGGTCAAGCGCTGACCGCAGGAGCCGGGTGTACAGAGCCAAAAAAGGGCCCGAGGGCCCTTTCCGCTTTATTGCAGCGTCGCTCAGGCCGCGCGTCAGCTGGCCGAGCAGACAAAGCTGCTGGCGTCTTCCACACTGCCCGAGCCCTTGTACTTGGCAAACTGCGGGTAGGGGCACAGCGGACGCGTGCGGTTGGGGAAGTCGGCGTTGGTGGGCAGCGCCTTGGCCGCGATGCTTTGTGGGGCAATGCCCTTCTCTACCCAATCCACCATGGTCTGGATCGAGTCGAAGTTGTCGGTGGCCGGACCGCCCGAGCAGTGGTTCATGCCCGGCACCAGGAAGGTCCGCGCAAAGTTCTGCGTAGCCGCCATGCCGCCGTTGTTAGCGGCCAGACGTTCGTAGTAGTCCACCGTGTCAAACGCCGAGAAGATCGGGTCAGACATGCCGTGGATGAACAGCAGCTTGCCGCCGCGCTGCTTGTAGGCCGCCAGTTTGTCGTCGGCATAGGTGTCGTAGACGGCAGAGTACGCGGCCATGCGTGCGGGGTCGGTATCAAAGTTGAAGGCCAGCGGGTTGAACGAGAGATCCGGCGGTGTGAAGAACTCGTTGACCAGGGCATCCACCATCAGTGTGATGTAGCGTGCGTCGGGCGTGGCCATGATCGAGTTACCCAGCGTCCAGGACCGCCAGCCGGGAGCCGCCAGCCCGGCATCCCACGGTTGGCCGGTGTACAGCGCCTTGCCCACGGAGTTGCGGGGCCCGGCAAACACGCTCTTGAGCGCACCCACCTGGGCGGACGACAGGCAGCTGTCGGTCTTGCCGCCCGTGCATTGCAGCACGGCGGGGTCAAACGCCTTGCAGGCATTGACGTTTTGGGCCAGGCCGTCCACCACGCCGTCGGCCGCGTCGCAGGTGGCATTGACTGCAGTGGCCACCAGTTTGAGGTCGCTGTTGCTGAAGGCCTTGGAGAGGATGCGGTTGCCACTGGCGTCTTGGGGCGCAATGGCGTTGAACTGGATGGTGTTCCACATGGCGGCCACCGTGGCACCGCTGGACACGCGCATAGCGGGCGCTCCGGCGGTGATGCCGTCAAAGTAGTCCGGGAACCGCTGCGAGAACATCATGCCCTGGCGCCCGCCGCCGGAGCAGCCAGAGAAGTAAGAGTAGTCGGGCTTGCGGCCGTAGCGCGTGCTGATGAGCGACTTGGAGGCCACAGCCGTCTTGTCGTAAGAGTTGTAGGCATGGTCGGTGCGCGCCTGCGGGTCGGCGCCAAAGCTGGCGCTGGTGCCGGTATGGCCCGCATCGGTGGACACCACCGCAAAGCCCTGCCCCAGTGGCGATGGCGTGCCGCCCGAAATGCTGGAGCTGAGCGAGGTGTCGCGCAGGATGCCGTCGTTGCCGCCCCCGCCGATGAACAGAAAGCGTCCGTTCCAGCGGTCGGGCAGGCTCAACTGAAAACCGATTGCATAGTTCTTGCCATCCACACCCACACGCGGATTGATGGCACCCGTGACCACACAGTGCCCGGGCAAAAAGTCGCCCGTGGCAGCGCCGCCGGGGCGGCGCGTGCCCGGCGGCACATAGCTGGTGGACAAGTTGGTGTTGCTGAGCTGCGCGTTGGTGCTCAATGCGGCGCAAGCGGCGGCCGGGTTGGCGCTCTCGGTCACCAGCACAGCGTTGCCGCCGCCGCAGGCACTGAGCAATAACGGCAGCAGCACGGCGGCGGGCAGCGCAACGCGTTGCGCGATGGGGGTATCCAGCGAAAGGGACGGCATGGTGGTCTCCTCGGTTGATCGGTCTTGTGGGGTTGAACCTTTGGCGCAGCAACGCCCGGCGACGGCCGTCAGGGCGTCGCTGAGGAAGGTGCGCGGATTTTTTGGTAATCGGACGGCGTTGCCCCTATCGCCTGGCGCCGCCCTGCGAGCGGAATGCGTAGCGCCCGGCAATCACTGGGCAGTGCCGACTCAGTCGGCCTTGAAGCCCGTGGCGGCCACGGCCTTGCCCCAGGTCACCGTGTCGGCCGCGATGATGCGGGCGAACTCCTCGCGGTTGGTGCCCGTCACGCGGAAACCAGCCTCTTCCATCTTGGCCTTGCCCTCAGGCGACTGCACGGCCTTGATGATGTCGGCGCTCAGCTTGGCGACGATCTCGGGAGGCGTCTTGGCCGGGGCCACGATGCCAAACCAGGAGTTGAACTCCAGGCTGGGGTAGCCCTGCTCCTTGATGGTGGGCACATCGGGCAGTGCGTTGGACCGGGTGCCGCCTGTGGTGCCCAGCGCTACCAGCTTGCCAGCCTTCACGTTGGGCGCAGCCAGGCCCACGCTGGCAAACACGCCCTGCACATCACCGCTGAACAGGCCGCCCAGCGCGTCGGTGGTGTTCTTGTAGTGCACCGGTTCGGGCTTGAGCTTCACGGCCTCGCCAAACATGAAGGCGCCAAAGTGCCCCGGGGTACCCGCGCCAAAGGTGGCCAGGAACAGGCCCTTTTGCTGCTGGGTCCAGGCCACAAAGTCCTTCACATTGCGCGACGGCACCTTTTGTGGGTTGACGAGCAACGCGAAGTCGGCGGTGACCACCTGGCTCACGGGCGCGAAGTCCTTTTGCGGGTCGTAGGGCAGCTTGTTGTAGCTGCTGGGCGCAATGCTGAGCTGTCCGGTTTCGCCCAGCATCAGCGTGTAGCCATCAGGGGTGGCGCGTGCGGCCTCGGTCGCAGCGATCAGGCCCCCGGCGCCGGGCTTGTTGTCCACGATCACGCCCAGGTTGCCCCAGCCTTCCGACAGCTTCTGCGCCAGTAGCCGCGCCACGATGTCCGGCCCGGTGCCTGCGGGAAAGCCCACGATGATGCGCACCGGCTTGTTGGGGTAGCCCGCCGTCTGCGCCAGGGCGCCAGTGGCGGGGGCCAGGCCCGCCACCACCGTGGCTGCCAGGCAGACGCTGCGCAGGGCATGCCGACGGGAGAAGCTGCGGGACAGGGTGCGGGTGAGCGTCGAAAAAGAGGTCATGACAAGGTCTCCAGGGTGTTGTTGTGTGCTATCGGTCATCAAAAAAAGTGAAATGCGTGACTGCTGTGCGGCTACATCAGCTCCCAGAACCGCATGGCTACTGCATCGGGAAACCGCGCACCGGTGCCCGTGAACATGCGCTCCCCGATCCATCGCAGTGTGGGAGACGCTGTCTCGAACTGGGGGCTGCAGCGAAAGTAGATCTGCGCCGGGTCCACCACCTCGCCACGCACCAGGCGCGCCATCAGCTCGGGCGGCCCGGACCGCACGGCGCGGTTTTGCACATAGATCAAGTCGCCACCATCCGCCTCCAGCGTGTAGCGCGCGTCCAGCTCGGCCAGGGTGTCGCTCACGATGAGCTGAAAATCCGCCCCGCCGGGCATCACCCGGGCCTGCCAGCCATCGCCCTGGGCCTTACCGCCCAGGATGGGGATGAGCCGACGCAGGCCGTGTACGGTGCGGCCCACCTCCTGGGGCACGCCCACCTCCACGCGCAGGTCGGCAAAAAATCGCAAACGGGGTTCCACAAAGTGCACGGGTTCGGTCATGGGCTCCATCTTTCGGGTGTCTGGCAGGCAAGCGGCCAGGGGCGGCGTGCACCCAGCCTGCTTGCGGGGTTGCACCTAGCGTAAATCCCGTGGCGCTTGACCCCTGTCATCCCTGAAGATGACAGCAATGACAAAGCCCACCCGGCATACCCCGCGCAACCCATGAGGCACTGGCTCCCTGCAAGCACATCCGGCGGCGGCATCACGCCCCCGCCCAACCTCACGGGCTCGGCCCTGGGCGCCATGGTTCACCAGCTGGGCGACGACGGGTTCGCCTGCGGCATGCTGCAGGAGCTGGCACCCGTGCTGCCCGCAGCGTCGTGGTCGGTGTACCGCACCGGGCGCCATTGCAAACCCACCTTGTTCATGTCGGCCAGTTACGGCATTCCCGACACCACGCAGGACTGCTGGTGGGCGTACCTGTCAGGCCCCTACCGCACCGACCGCACCTGGGGCCGCTCGCTGGACGAAGCCGCACCGGCCGAAGCGCCCACCCAGTTGTGCCACCTGACGGCGCCCGAGGTGGACGCAGAACACCGCGCCCGCGTATACGAGGCCCATGGCGTGGCCGAGCGGGTGTCGGTGGTCGAACATGAGAGCGATGGCTCGGTCTTTGCCGTCAACTTCTACCGCCACCAGCACCAAAAGCCGTTCCAGGACCGGCAGATCAGCGACTTTGAGGGCATGGCCCCGGTGCTGCTGGCGCTGACCCGCAAGCACATCGCCCTGGCCCAGCGCCCCGGGGTGTTGCAACCCGCACTGCAGCCCCCGCCACAGGCCACGGCCCCCGCGCTGTCCCACAGCCTGCCCGCGCTGCGCGAACGCCTGCTGCGCGCCCACGCAGGGCTGACCGAGCGCGAGCTGGACGTGTGCGCCCGCCTGCTGCAAGGCATGACGCAGGAGGGCATTGCCTGCGACCTGGGCCTGAGCCTTCCCACTGTCAAAACCTACCGCAACCGCGCATTCAGCCGCCTGGGCATCCACTTTCGCAACGAGCTGTTTGCACTGGCGCTGGGCACCCAACGCAGCGTTTAGACGAAAGGGCACGCCACGCATGGGCACAATGCCAGCCCATGCCCAGCCTGCCGCAGTCACCCGTTCCACCCACGCCCCCTGCAGGTCGGGCCCATGTGGTCGCGCAATGGGCCCAGGCCCTGCGCAACCGGGCTGACAGTGCCGCCCTGCAGCAGCTGCCCCCGCTGACCGACGCCGAGGCCGCGCAGGTCATGGCGCAGCTGCGGGGCGATGGCAGCCCCCCCCCGGGCCACGGCCCGGTGCCCAACACACCCGATGGCGTCGTCCCCGGCCACTTTCGCCCGCGCATCACCCTCATGACGCTGGGTCGGGGCGATGGTCTGCTGGGCATGGCGCCCCAGGGCAAACTGGGCCCGCGTGGTGACAGCGTGACGCTGGTGCAGATTGACTGGACCTACCGCACCGACGATGGCGCCACCTGGCAGACGCCGGCCCCCACCTCCATCCTCAACGCGCGCCCGGCCCCGGTGCAAGACCTCTTCGACACCGGTGGCCCGGTGGTGCGCATGCAGCGCAACCTGGCGGCTGAAGCCGACGCCATGGACCGCGTGTGGGACCTGGGCCTGACCCCTGTAGACCCCAAAAGCCTGCAGTGGCGCCACCGCGCAGCCGCTACCACGCTGGGCCCTGTGTGGACGCTGGCGCAGGAGGCGCACTTTGGCGACTTCTGGGCCGACGTAGTTCCCCAGCTGCGCACCGAGGGCTGGAGCGTGGTGGTACACCCCGGATTTGCGCACGAAAGCGTGCCCGTGTCGCGCTGGAAGCTGGTCATCGCCCCCGACACTGGCGAGCTGCTTGCCAAGGAAGTCGATGGCCCGCTGGACACACGCCAGCGCCCCGTGCAAAAACTCATGCTGCCTGAGCGCGAAGGCGCCTGGCTGCTCAGCCTGGGCATCGAGATCGACGGTGAAACGCTGGATCTGGCCCCCATGCTGGCCGACCTGCTGCGCCGCGACGCCCGCTGGCTCAACGCGCGGCAGATGGCCGCCATCGATGACATCGCCATCATTTCGCTGCGTGCGCCCGGCGGCAAGCGCATCGAGGCGCCTGCCGGGCCACTCAAGGCCATCGTGGGCGCCATGGTGGACTTGCTGACCGACCCCACCCGCAAACAGCTGAAGGACGGCGACCCGCTGCGCCTGGGCGCCTGGGAGGCCCGCCGCATCGAGGCCCTGCGCGCCGGGCTCGTGCAGGTGCACCGCGTGGGCACGGTGAATGGCTGGAACAACGACTGGCAGCTGCAGGGCGACGTGGGCCTG
The DNA here is from genome assembly GCF_002754175.1 of Acidovorax sp. 59. NCBI lineage: Bacteria > Pseudomonadati > Pseudomonadota > Betaproteobacteria > Burkholderiales > Comamonadaceae > Acidovorax > Acidovorax sp. 59. Next base: position 2,170,582 of record NZ_PEET01000001.1, read on the forward strand.
GCGCAGCTCGCCAAGCGCCTGCGCTCTATCGGTGCGCCCCAGCCGTTGGCCGCACCGCAGGGCCTGCAGTTGCAGCTGCGCCCCTACCAGCTTGAAGGCCTGGCCTGGCTGCAGTACCTGCGCGCCCAGGGCCTGGGCGGCATCCTGGCCGACGACATGGGCCTGGGCAAAACCGCACAGGCGCTGGCCCATGTGCTGACCGAAAAGGAGGCAGGGCGGCTGAAGCGACCAGCGCTGGTGATGCTACCCACCTCGCTGCTCTTCAACTGGCAGGCCGAGGCCGCGCGCATGGCGCCCAGCCTGCGCGTGCTGGCCCTGCATGGCGCCGACCGTGGCAAACGTTACCTGCACATCGCTGACCACGACCTGGTGCTGACCACCTACCCACTGCTCTGGCGCGATGTGGATGCGCTGACCGCCGAGCCCTTTCACTTGCTGATCCTGGACGAGGCCCAGATGGTGAAAAACGCCGGCAGCCGCAGCGCCCGCGCCCTGCGCAAGCTGCAGGCGCCGCACCTGCTGTGCCTGACCGGCACGCCGCTGGAAAACCACCTGGGCGAGCTGTGGGCGCAGTTCGACTTTTTGATGCCTGGCTTTCTGGGCGATGTGCGCAGCTTCAACGCCCGCTGGCGCAAGCCCATCGAGGAAAACGGCGAAACCCTGCGCGCCCAGCTGCTGTCGCAGCGTGTGCGCCCCTTCATCCTGCGCCGCCGCAAGCAGGACGTGGCCACCGAACTGCCGCCGCGCACCGAAACCATCCTGCGCGTGCAATTGCAAGGCAAACAGCGTGAGCTGTACGAGGCCGTGCGCACCACCGCCGACAAACAGGTGCGCCGCGCACTGGAGCGGCAGGGTTTTGAAGGCTCGCAAATCGCCATCCTGGACGCGTTGCTCAAGCTGCGCCAAGTCTGCTGCGACCCACGATTGGTCAAAGGCACCACGAAAACGGCGCACTCGATGGAGCGCGCCAAGCTCGAACTGCTGGCCGACCTGCTGCCCGCCCTGGTCGATGAAGGCCGACGCGTGCTGGTGTTCTCGCAGTTCACCGAAATGCTGGGCCTGGCGGCCGAGCTGCTCGACACCCTGGCCCTGCCCCACCTCACCCTGACGGGCCAGACGCCGCCCCGCCAGCGCGGAGCGGTGGTGCGGCAGTTCCAGGCACAGGGCGACGCAAGCGCCGCCATCCTGCTGGTCAGCCTCAAGGCCGGTGGCCTGGGCCTGAACCTCACGGCCGCCGACACCGTGATCCACCTGGACCCCTGGTGGAACCCCGCCGTCGAAGAACAGGCCACCGCCCGCGCCCACCGCATCGGGCAAGACCAGCCGGTGTTCGTCTACAAGCTAGTGGTGGAAGGCAGCATTGAGGAGCGCATGCTGGAGCTGCAAGCCCGCAAGGCCGCGCTGGCCCAGGGCGTGCTGGGTCACGATGCCGAGGGCGCAGTCAAATTCAGCGAGGCCGACCTGCACGCCCTGCTGGCGCCCCTGACCGAACCGGCCAACAACCCGCTGGGCATCCCCGGCGAAGACGCGCTGCGCTGGGGCGGCACAGGCAAACGGCGACCCCGGCCACTGCAGCCACCGGAAACCTGATTTTTGGGCGTTTTTTCCTTGTAGCGCTGGTAAATCATGCGCTGGCAGCTATCAATAAATGAGCACACTCATCCGTGCGGTGAGCCTTGCGCAAAAGCGCAGAATTCAAAAGCAAGCTTCGGAGTGCGCCCCACAGCCTCCGTCCCTAGAGTGCATGGCATTGCAACCCACCTAGTGAGCCGTGCACCATGATGAACGTGTCCACCCTTCTGCCCCAAAGCGCCCCCATGCCCACACGCCACCGCCCCAACACCAAAGCCGCGCAGGCAGCCGCCACCCAGGCCGACCCGCGCTGGGCGGCGGTGGTAGAGCGCAGCACTGGGGCCGATGGAACGTTCTGGTACTCGGTGCAGACCACGGGCGTGTACTGCCGCCCCAGCTGCGCGTCGCGCACACCCCGGCCGGAGAACGTGCTGTTTCACACCAGCTGCGGTGAGGCGGAGCGCGCCGGGTTTCGCCCCTGCCAGCGCTGCAAGCCGCGCCAGGCCACCGCACTGTCGCACCACGCGGCGCTGGTGACGGAGGCCTGCCGCATCATCGAAAGCGCCGCGCCCGGTCAGGCACCCACCCTCGATGCACTGGCAGCACGTGTGGGCCTGAGTGCCTCGCACCTGCACCGCATCTTCAAGCAGGCCACGGGCCTCACGCCCAAGGCCTATGCGGTGGCCCAGCGCGCGCAGCGGCTGCGCAGTGCGCTCGACAGCCCGACCACGGACTCGGTGACGGACGCCATCTATGGCGCGGGCTACCAGTCCAGCAGCCGGTTTTACGAACAGTCTGCGCAGGTGCTGGGCATGCGGCCCAGCCACTACCGCGCGCGGGGCGCATCGCAAGACATCCGCTTTGCCATCGGCCAGTGCTCGCTGGGGGCGATTCTGGTGGCGCAGAGCGACCGGGGCATCTGCGCGATCTTGCTGGGCGACGACCCCGACGCGCTGCTGCGCGAGCTGCAGGACCGGTTTGCGCAGGCCCGACTGATTGGCGGCGACACCGCGTTTGAAGCCCTGGTGGCGCAGGTGGTGGCGTTTGTCGAGGCCCCGGGCCTGGGGCTGAACTTGCCGCTGGATGTGCGCGGCACCGCGTTCCAGCAGCGGGTGTGGCGGGTGCTGCAGGCCATCCCGGCCGGGCAGACGGCCAGCTATGCCGAGGTGGCCCAGGGCATCGGCGCGCCCACTGCCGTGCGGGCCGTGGCGCAGGCCTGTGCGGCCAATGCGCTGGCGGTGGCCATTCCCTGCCACCGGGTGGTGAAAAGCGATGGCGCGCTGTCGGGCTACCGCTGGGGCGTGGAGCGCAAACGCGCCCTGCTGGCGCGCGAGTCCGACGCAGAAGCGGCCCCGCTGCTGGCGGAGAAGGTGGCATGAGCGTGGCGGCTCTTTACGGCCCGGGCACGCTGGCGGATAGCGTGTGGCACCAACGCGCGGCCACCATCGACTGGCAAACCGCCAGCGAGGCCCTGCGCCAGCAAGGCAATGCCGTGCTGCCCCAGTTGCTGAATACTGCCGAGTGCGCCGCCCTGGCGCAGTTGTACGGCCACGCGCAAGAGGGCACCTTTCGCAGCCGCGTGGTGATGCAGCGCCACGGCTTTGGCCAGGGTGAATACCGGTACTTCAGCTACCCGCTGCCCGATCTGGTGGCGGGTCTGCGCGGGGCGCTGTATCCGCATCTGGCCCCCATCGCCAACCAATGGAACACCGCGATGGGCGTCGACGTGCGCTACCCCGCGCAGCATGCCGACTTCATCGCCCGTTGCCACGCCGCCGGCCAGATGCGCCCCACGCCACTGCTGCTGCAGTACGGGCCGGGCGACTACAACTGCCTGCACCAGGACCTGTACGGCGAACATGTGTTTCCGCTACAGGTGGCTATCCTGCTGTCGGAGCCGGGACGAGACTTCACCGGCGGCGAGTTCGTGCTGACCGAGCAGCGCCCGCGCATGCAGTCGCGTGCCGAGGTGGTGCCGCTCTCGCGCGGCGACGCCGTGGTGTTTGCCGTTCACCACCGCCCCGTGAAGGGCACGCGCGGGCCCTACCGCGTGCAGATGCGCCATGGCGTGAGCCGCTTGCGCAGCGGGCAGCGGCACACGCTGGGCATTATCTTTCATGATGCTGAATGAGGTTGTCACCGCCAAAGCCGTTGCAGGCAGCCCCTCGCCAAAGATGACAGATGCCATGACCGCCAGCCTGTTCGACGACCCACCCCAGCCTGCCAGGCCACCCGAGGTGCTGGAGCCCGGCGCCCTGGTGCTGCGCGGCTTTGCGCTGGCGCAGGCGGCGGACTTGCTGGCTGCGGTGCAGCAGATCACCGCCCAGGCGCCCTTCAGGCACCTCGTCACTCCCGGCGGCCTGACCATGTCGGTGGCCATGACCAACTGCGGCGCGCTGGGCTGGGTGAGTGACCGCAGCGGTTACCGCTATGACCCCACTGACCCACAGACCGGCCAGCCCTGGCCCGCCATGCCGCCGCTGTTTCGCCAGCTGGCGCTCGATGCAGCGCAGGCCGCAGGCTTTGCCCACTTTGCGCCCGACGCCTGCCTCATCAACCGCTATGCCCCCGGCACACGCCTGTCACTGCACCAGGACCGCGACGAAGGCAACTACGCCCACCCCATCGTGTCGGTGTCGCTGGGTGTTTCGGCGATGTTTCTGTGGGGTGGTGCGCAGCGGGCGGACAAGACCCGCCGTATTGCGCTGCTGCACGGCGACGTGGTGGTCTGGGGTGGGCCTGCGCGCTTGCGGTTTCATGGGGTGCTGCCCTTGCCCGAAGCACACCACCCGCTGACGGGTGCACACCGCATCAACCTCACCTTCAGAAAGGCCGGTTGAAGTCGCCCGAGCCACCCTGTTGAACTCAGCGCGCGGCGTAGCCGGTCCAGCCACCAATGGATGCCAGCAGCTTGTCGGCCTGGGCACGCCCCTTCAGGTCCTGGGCGATGGTGATCTGCCGCCCGCCCCGCAGCTCGGCCACGATGCGGAAATATACCTGGCGGTTGCCGTTGCTTTCGACCGTGTAGCTCTCCACCACCCGCAGCCGGGCAATGTCGTGCGGGGGCACCTGGTGCCAGCGCAGCATCAGGCCCAGCAGGCGCCGCTCGGTGCGCAGGCCGGTGTGGTCCAGCTGCACGCGCAGGCTGTTGGCGATGGCGTAGAAGCTGGCCAGCAGCACCACACCGCCCACACCACCAAACAGCAGGCGGAACAGCCACGGCGCCACATCGCCCGATGATTCCTGCTCCCAGGGCACCAGCGCCCCGACGGTCAAAAACACAGCCCCCACCAAGGCCAGCGCCAGCTTGAGGCCCCACCATCGGCCCGCCGGAAAGTACATGGCCACCCCGCCGGGCGTGCGCTCCACCCGCCCGGGCATGCCTGCCGCCAGCGACTGGGCGCTGCTGCCCGCACGGTCCTGCGCGGCCCGGGCTGGGCGCAGCACATGCACCAGCAGGCCCACGCCCACGCCGCCAAACACCACCACAAACACCATCTTCAGGGCCAGCAGGCCGGGCCGCAGGCTGCGGTCAATGACGGCGTCCGCAGGATCGGACGGACTGACCCAGGCCTGAACGGGCATGCCATCGCGCAGTGCCTGCTCCAGCCGCGCACCCAGCGCTTCCTGAAAATCGCCCACGTTGTCGCCACCACCGCTGATCGCCACGCGCTCGCCCTGGTACTCACGGCCCGCCACCTGATAGCGGTAGGTGGCCTTGACGGTGTAGGAGCTGGATTTGCTGCTGCGGCTGGTTTCCAGCCGCGCAGCCACCAACGTGGCCGGAACGGGTTGCCACCACTGCATGCGCGCCCAGTCGTACAGCGTGGGCAGCACACTGAGCAGCAGCATGCCCACACCCACGGCTGCAAATGGCAGGGCAAACAGGCCCAGCAGCCAGCCCCCAGCGCGCTTGCCGCCACGGGCAGCCGGGTCGCGTGCACCCTGCGCATGGGTTGAGGAAGAGCGTTTGGTCATGGACAAAGTTCAGGGCAAATAAGACAACAAACCGACGCGGTAATGGACCTGGTGAGTGCCGCCCCATGCGGCCTGGACCGGTGCGACCAGCCTTGCACGGTCAGATTCTGCGGTGCGTCCCCGGGCTGCGCAATCTGCCATGCGGACAGCAGGCCATTTCAACGCGTTGGCAGCCGATTTATGGTGTTTTTGGGCTCTTCTAGCGAATGCTAGTGACGCCTTGACTCCCCATAGCCGCCTCCAGCACCAGTGCGGGCTGCGGCCCCATGGGGCCTGATCGGTCCAACATCCTGAACCAGCCCAGGTACGAATCAAGGTATTTCGTTGCAACGCCCTTGAAGCGCTGCATCCACCCGCGCAGCCTGCTGACATAGGCATTGACGTTTTGAACATGCCAGGGGCCTCTCACACGCCTACCCCGGCTCACGTTCACCGCCTGGTGCTGCACGCCCAGGGCCCGCGCAGCGCTGGCCAGTGTGACGCTGCCGTCGGTGCATAGGATGGTGTCTGGTGGCAGCAAGGGTTTGAGTGCAGTTTGCACACTCACCGCTTGGTTCGTCTGCAGGATGAGGTTGGCCGTTGCTCCGGCCCGGTCTCGCGCCATCAGCACCGGGGTGTATTCCAAGCCCTTGCAGCCAGCCAGCGCCTTACCGCCGCGTCGGCGAGGACGACGCAGCAAGCCTCTGTGTCCCTTGCAGGAGGCCAGGAAGTAAGACTCATCGGCCTCGGCGATGCCCACAAGCTGGCGTGCCTGCACGCTCTTGGGGCAGGCCAGGAAGCGGTGGCGCCAGCGAAAGGCGGTGCTTTGCGCCACACCCAGGCGCAGGGCCACCTGGTTGAGTGAGAGTCCTTCGCTCAAGACCTGCGCCTGGCCCATCCACTTATCCCGCAGATGCAGGCGTGCCAGCGGTGTTCCAGTCAAGGCGTTGAAGGTGCGCGCGCACTGGCGGCACTTGAAGCGTTGCAGCCCGTTGGCCGAGCCATTCTTGACAAGCTGCGGGCTGCCGCAGTGCGGACAGGTTCGGTGGGCGCTGCCATGTGCTTCTACAACGGCGATGGCTTGACTGTGATCGAGCAGCGCCTGCAGGCAGCTTGCCAGTTGCTGGCGCTGGTGGTGCGTCAGCTGGGGCAGGCTGTGGATCAAGCGCGTCATCTGTTGCTGTCGCATGGCCTTCTCCTGGGGCAGACGCAAGCGCGTCATGCTGGGGAGATGGGGGCGTAGCGCTACGGTTAAAGACTCATCACTAGCATTCGCTAGAAGAGCCTGTTTTTGGCAACAAGCGCCAGTGGAACATGCCTGGATAGCTATCACATAGATAGCAGTTCACTGTCTGTGACTTGGGTTGCGGCGCCCGCCACCACCCGCGGCATCTTTGACAGAATGCGTCCATGGTCACCGCTCCCGCCCCTTCACACCCTTCGCACGCCGCCGCGGGCCGCCCGGCCCAGTTCTGGCTCATGAAGTCCGAGCCGGACGAGTGCTCCATCGACGACGCTCTGGCCGCGCCCAAAGCCACCGTCCCCTGGACCGGCGTGCGCAACTACCAGGCCCGCAACTTCATGCGCGATGCGATGCAGGTGGGCGACGGCGTGCTGTTCTACCACTCCAGCTGCCCCGAGCCCGGCATCGCCGGCCTCGCCCGCGTGGCCAGCGGCACCCGCCCCGACCCCACGCAGTTCGACCCCACATCGCCCTACCACGACCCCAAATCCCCGGCAGACAACCCCCGCTGGCTGCTGCTGGACGTGCAGGCGCTGCGCAAGACGCGGCTGATCAGCCTGGCCGAGCTGCGCGCCCACCCGGCGCTGGCGGAGATGCGGGTGTTGCAAAAAGGCAGCCGCCTGTCCATCACACCGGTAGAGGCGTCTGAGTGGGGCTACATCACCGAAGTGCTGATGCAGGGCGACTGATGGCCGTTGGTGCAGCTGGTGAGCGGCGGCCCAAGAACGGTCACAAGCTGCGCTCGGCCGACACATGCCCCTTGTCGGCGTACATGGCCTGGTCCGCCGCACGCAGCAGCTCGAACGTGGTGGTGCCATCACGGGGGTAAAGGGCGGTGCCGACGGCGGCCGACACGCTCACCACGCGGCCCTCACCCAGATCGATGGGCTGCTCGATGGCCGCCATCACCCGGCGCAGCGCCTGGTCCACCTCGGCCGGGTCCTTCACGGCGGTGAGCACCAGCACAAACTCGTCCCCACCGATGCGGGCCGCCGTGTCGTTGCCCCGCACCTGCTTCAGCAGGCGGCGGGCGGTGACCCTGAGCACCTCGTCGCCCATGTCGTGCCCGTAGCGGTCGTTGATGGGCTTGAAGCCGTTGAGATCGAGATAACACACTGCCGCCTGGGTCTGGGTGCGGTCGCTCAGGGCAAAAGCCTGGGCCATGCGGTCGGCCAGCAGCAGCCGGTTGGGCAGGTGCGTGAGCCCATCGTGGAAGGCGATGTGCTCCACCTGCTCCTGGTACTGCTTCATGGCGGTGATGTCCTGCATGAGCCAGAGCGACTCGCCCTGCCCCTCCAGCAGCACACCGTTGACGTCGATCCACACCATCTCGCCCGTCACCCGGCGCATGCGGCGCTGCTGCCGGTAGTGCTGACCCGAGGCCAGCACCGCGTAGGCGTCGCGGCCAAAGGCCAGAAAGTCCTCCTGGTCCACGTACATCTCTTCCGTCGTGCGCCCCTGTAGCGTGCCGGGCGCATAACCAAAGATGCGCTCCAGCGCGGGGTTGCGCCAGACGATGACACGGTCCTTGACCTTGGCGATGCCGATCAGGTCGTTGTCCAGCATCGCCTGCTGCTCCAGGTTCAGCGTGTGCAGCTGCTGGCGCGCGGCGTGCAGCTCGCTCACGTCGTACATGATGGAGCGGCTCATCACATAGTCGCCCTGCGCATCGAGGATGGCGGTGGACGACACGCTCACCCGCCGCTGGACGCCGCCACGGCCACACAGGTTGAACTCCAGCGGTCCGATCTTGCCGGTCTGCAAGAACACCGGAAAACACGCGGTGAACAGTGCCTTGCCTTCGTCATCAAAAAAGTCCGCGGGGCCCAGCTTGCCGATGACCTCCTCGCGCGGCAGGCCGAGCCACTGCAGGGTGAGCAGGTTCAGGTGCACATATTTGCCCTGGCCGTCCAGCGCGTAGTACCCGCAGGGCGCGTGGTCATACAGGTCCTGGAATTGTTCTGAGGCCTGTGCCAGCTCGGCCTCCAGTTGGCGGCGCTCGGTGATGTCGCGCCCCACAGACTGCCATTCCACCAGCTGCCCGGAATCGTCAAACAGCGCACGGTTGCTGAACTGGCACCAGCGGATGGAACCATCGCCCGACACCACGCGGTTTTCGATCACCACCAGCGGATTGCGAGGGTGGATGGCGGCGAGCTTCTGTGTGACCAAGGGCAAATCATCCGGGTACACGATGGGCGACCATACCCGCCCCAGCACATCCTCGCGGCGCAGATGAAAGAGCCTGCAGAACGCATCGTTCACAAACGTCATGCGGTTGTCGGCATCAAAGCGGCAAATGATCTCGGTCTGGTCTTCGAGAATCGACAGGTAGCGCTGCTCGCTTTGCTGCAGGGCCTGGGTGCGCTCGATCACGCGATGCTCCAGCTCGGCGTTGGCCTGCTCCAGCGCGGCCTTGCCATCTATCAGGCCCTGGGTCATGTTCTGCAGGGCGGAGCGCAGATGCTGGAACTCCACCGTGTCCATTTCAAAATCAAGCGCCGCCACCTGGCCCGAGGCCTGCACTTGGCGTGCTGCCTCGGCCAGCCGCTCCACGGGCTGGCTAAAGCGCCGCGCCGCCCAGTAGGCCAGAGCCACCAGCAGGGCCGCCATCAGCCCCAGCAGCAGCGCGAGCAGCGTGTGCAAGCGGTTGATGGGCGCAAGCGCCATCTCCAGCGGCTGCCGCGTGACCAGCATCCAGCCCAGGTCCGTGACCGTCTGTGCGCGTACCGGCACCACGGCAGTCAGGTAGGTCTCCTTGGGGTCATCGCCCCAGGACATGACCTGGAACGTACCCTGCGACGGAAGGATGGGCAGCGCCGCACGGGCCTGCTCGACCGCGCCTGCGGTGTTGATGACGCCATCCTTGTTCACCAGCAGAACCTCCAGCCCGCCTGTCATCGGGGACTGCGGTGTGGCGCGGCGAATGATGTCCTGCACCCAGGCCCAGTTCACATGGGCCGACACCACGCCTTTGAGTACCGAGTCCTGTCCCCGGACGGGCGACGCATAGTCCATGAACCGCAGAGGCACCGGGCTGCCGGGTGCGCGCAGCAGTTTATCCAGCAACACCGCATCGTGGGCATCGCCCACATAGGGTCCTTGCTGGCCCGCGCTGAACCAGGGGCGCTGCGACACGTTTTGTCCCCGCAGCAGGTTGCCGGTGGACACCTGCACCACGCCCTGCGCGTCGGTCACGCCAATCCATGAGTAAAACGGGTAGGACTGGCGGATTTGCTCCAGGTGCGCCTGCAGTTGGGGTGCGTAGCCGTCGTCACGGGTCAGCATGGGCAGGTAGCTGAGCAACGCGATCTCGCGCTCACGCTCTTGCATGCCCTGGGCCAGCGCCAGCGCGATGGGCTGGCTGGCACTGACCAGTGATTGGCCACTCAGCTCGGTCAGGTGCCGCGTCAGCACCTGGTCGGCCACCAAGCCAATCGCCAACCCCGCCAGGACGGCCGTACCGCCAAACAGCAAGGTCAGCCGCGAGCGTGTGGTCTGCAGCCATGAAGACACAGCAGGCATCAGGGTCATGAGGCAGCGGGCATTTCAGTGTTTGACAGCCGTCGATTCTGGCATCGAAAGCGCTGTGCAAGTCGCCGCCCGGCAACGCTGCAGGGTGGTAGAAACCCGTTCGGTGACGCGCCCTGCTTCGCTGCCAGTGCCGCTGCCTCTATGCTGCCCCCATGACCGCTGCCAAAACCCTGCTGATCGTCTACCACTCCCACACCGGCGGCACCCGGCAGATGGTGGACGCGGCCTGCGCAGGCGCAGCAGCGGCCGATAGCGGTGTGGCGGTGCGCTTGCTGCACGCGCCACAGGCCCAGGCCGCCGATGTGCTGGCGGCGGACGGCTATCTGTTTGCCACCCCAGAAAACCTTGCAGCTGTCAGCGGCCTGCTCAAGGATTTTTTTGACCGCACCTACTATGCGGCGCTCGACCAGATCAATGGCCGCCCCTACGCCACCCTGGTCTGCGCTGGCAGCGACGGAACCAATGCCGCCCGCCAGATCGCACGCATCGCCACGGGCTGGCGTCTGCGGCCCGTGGCGGACCCGCTGATTGTCTGCACCCACGCGCAAACGCCCGAAGCCATCCTGGCCCCCAAACAGATTGCATCGGCCGACCTGGAGCGCTGCCGGGCGCTGGGTGAGGCCATGGCGGCAGGGCTGGGGATGGGGGTGTTCTAGAACAGGCTCTCAGGCCGGCGCCACCAGCTCGGGCGCCTGGTACACCAGCACCTTCAGCGCCCGCTCCGGCTCCACATCGGCAAACACGAGTGGATTGGCCACGCGCTCCACAAACCGCAGATCGGGCGCCAGCTCCTGCATCTGGTCCTGCAAGAAGGCCAAGTCCAGCTCGGGCGCATTGAGGCACAACAGCGCGTGGCCGCCGGGGGCCAGCAGGTCGGGCAGCCGGCGCATCAGGCGGGCGTAGTCCTTGGTGGCGACAAAGCTGCCCTTCTGGTAGCTGGGCGGGTCCACGATGACCAGGCCGTAAGGGCCGCTGCGGTTGATCTTGCCCCAGCTGCTGAAGATGTCGTGCGGCAAGAAGGCGGCGCCCGTGGTGATGCCGTTGAGCTGGTGGTTCTGCTGCCCGATGCCGATGGCGCCGTGGCTCATGTCCACGTTGACCACCTGTTTGGCGCCCGCCTGCAGTGCCACCACCGAAAACGCGCAGGTGTAGGCAAACAGGTTCAGCACCTTGAGACCATAGCGGTCTGCACTGCGCGCTGCGGCGTAGTTGCGCACCCATTGGCGGCCTGCGGCCATGTCCAGAAACAGGCCGTGGTTCTGGCCGCGCAGCACATGCGCGCGGTAGCGCACGCCCGCTTCGGTGACCACATGGGGGTCGGGCACCGCACCTGCCATCAGGCGTGTTTCGCTGCGCCCCTCGATGCGCAGGGCCTCGCCCCGGTGCTGGAAGACCCAGTTCAGCGGCTGGCCTTCGGGCGCAATCTGGGACCAGCGTGCCTGCAGCGCCTCGCCGACGGTCGCCAGTTCAGCGTCGCTGGCCGGCGCAAAGCTCGTCAGCACGAACACTGGCGGATACGCATCCAGCACCCACTGCTCGCAGCCCGGAAACAGCCCACCCCGGCCGTGGAAGACGCGCTGGGCGTCGCTGGGCAGGGGCATGGAGGCAATGGCGTCGAGCAGGGCTTGCATGGAGAAAAGGGCTGGCAATAAACAATTTCAGAATCAAAACGGCATGATGCGCTAGTCCAGCATGCCTGGGCAGCTATTGATTCAATAGCAATGCAGCATTATCGCCGCCAGCGCTGGCGCAGACACCCACCAGCGACAGCGAATTGCCGTGGGCCCGGCTACACCGGCCCGTCGGTGCCAAGCAGCCCCTGCCGCCCCAGCCACTGCTTGCGCGATGTGCGCAGCTTGAAGCGCTGGCGGTACGCCCCTGGCGTCACCCCGGCCACGCGAGTGAACACCTTGCGAAAACTGCCCGTGTCGTTGTAGCCGCATTGCTGCGCCACATCGTCCACCGTGAGGTAGGTGGTCTGCAGCAGCGCCTGGGCCTGGGCAATGCGCAGCCGGTGAAGGTAGTCCTGCGGTGTTTCTCCATGCACCTGGGCAAACCAGCGCAGCAAGGTGCGTGGGCTGGTGGCCGCTGCGCGGGCCGTGGCCTGCAAGCTGTAGGGCTCGTTGCGGTGGTCCTGCAGCCAGCGCCGTGCCTGCTCCAGCGCGCCCGCAGCCAGCGGGTGGCCCGTAGGGGTCTCCATGGCGGTGGTGGCGGTCAGCTGGCGCTGCGGGTCAAACAGCAGCGCGTGCGATGCGGCCTGCGCCAGCTCGGCCGCCGGTGTCTGGGCCAGCAGGTCCAGCATGGCTGCCAGGGTGTCCTGCAGGGATGCGGTGGTCCACAGGGCACCGTCACGCTGCCAGGTTCGTTCCCGCTGCCAGGCCATCTCGGGCACATCGGCCGTCCTTGCCCCACTCTCGCTGGACTGCAGCACGATGGACGGCGCAAACACCCACGGCAGCGCCGCCTTGCGCCCAGCCAGCAAGCCACAGTGCGCCAGCACGCTGGACCCGTTGAACAGCGCAGCCACCAGCCCGCCCCGCTGCAGGTGGCCCTGCAGCATGGCGCCAAAGTGCTCGCTGTAGCGCCGACTGATCTCACGCAACTGCGGCCCGGTAGGGACCAGCTAGCCGGGGATGACGACCACATCCAGCGGCTCCGAGCCCAGTTCCGCGCCGGGCACTGGTGGTGGGGTGGCGTCGCGCTCGTGCGGCATCTGCAGCCACAACCAGCGCACCACGGGCTGCGCGCCCCCGGGGCGCATAGCCGCCAGCATGTTCATGGCGCGCAGGGCGTCCACCGCAGCGGCGGCGGTGCTGGCAATGCTGCCGTGCCCCCAGAGGATGCCCACGTTCAGGCAGGACGGCAGTGCAGTGTTGGCAGAGGGCATGGTGGCGATCTTGCCACCCTTTGTGGCCAAAGCGCCACCGCTTCGCGGTGTTACCGGGCAGTAGCATGACCGTGCGACGACAGCGCCCCGCAGCCATTGCCCTGCGCTGCGGGCCCACACAAACGGAGACACCCACCCATGCACGAACCCTCAACCCATCGCGGTCTCTCGATGGCCCTGACCACCCTGGCCGCGGCCTGCACCGCCCTCTTTCTGGCGGGCTGCGCCAGCCAGCCAGGCGCTGCACGCGCAGATCGCAGCGTGACCATTGAGCGCACCACCTACGGCATTCCGCACATCACCGCGAACGACCCCGAATCGCTGGCCTACGGCGTGGCCTATGCCTACGCGCAAGACAACGTCTGCATGACGGCCGACCAGCTCGTGACCGCGCGCGGCCAGCGCAGCAGCACCTTCGGCGCCCAGACCATCGGGCTGCTGGGCCGCCGCCACATCCCCAACGCGCAGATCGACCTGTTCGTGGCCGCCCACATGGACGACGCCATGCTGGAGCGCGCCTGGGCCAAGACCAGTGCCGAAACGCAGGCCCTGGCGCGTGGTTATGTGGCGGGCTACAACCGCTTCCTGGCCGACAACGCTGCCACCCTGCCCGATGCCTGCCGGGGCAAGCCCTGGGTGCAGCCCATGACCATGGCCCAATACCGCCGCATGGCCGAGGTGGTGGCCGTGCAGGCTGGTATTGCCGCGCTGGCCGATGGCATGCTGGGCGCCCAGCCGCCCGCCGCCAAGGCCGCGCAGGCGCCCGCCTCTGCAGTGAACCTGGCCGATGCCGCGCAGGCGCTGCGCGACGTGGGCCTGCTCGACTCGCCCCTGGGCTCCAACGCCTGGGCCTTTGGCAAGGATGTGACGGCCAGCGGCAGCGGCATGCTGCTGGGCAACCCGCACTTCCCGTGGAGCGGCCCCAACCGTTTCTATGAAATGCACCTGACCATACCCGGCCAGATGGACGTGATGGGCGTGGGCATTGGCACCTACCCCATGGTCTCCATCGGCTTCAACAAGGACGTGGCCTGGTCGCACACGGTGTCCACCGGCAAGCGTTTCACCTTCTACGAAGTGACGCTGGCCGAGGGCGACCCCACCACCTACCTGGTGGACGGCAAGCCCGAGAAGATGACCGCCCGCAAGGTCAGCGCCCAGATCCCCGGCCCGGACGGCAAGCTGCAGACGCAAGAGCACACGGTGTGGTCCACCCGCTGGGGCCCGCTGGTGGTGGTGCCCCGCGCGGGCCTGACCTGGAACGCCAAGACCGCCTACGCCCTGCGCGACGCCAACACTGGCAACACCCGCATGATGGACGCAGCCCTGGCTTTTGCCCGCGCCCGCTCGGTGCAGGACCTGCACAAGGCGCACGCCAACCTGGGCCTGCCCTGGGTGAACACGCTGGCCGCCGACCGCAGCGGCCAGGCCATGTATGCCGACGTGAGCGTGGTGCCCGATGTGGATGCCGCCCAGCTCGCCCGCTGCGCACCCAGCCAGCCCGCCGCCGCGCTGCGCGCCGCTGCCGGCCTGGTGGTGCTGAACGGATCACGCGCTGACTGCGACTGGCGCCGCGACAGCGCATCGCCCGTGCCGGGGCTCATCCCCATCGGCCGCATGCCCGTGGCCTTCCGCACGGACTGGGTGCACAACAGCAACGACAGCTTTGTCTACACCCACCCCGGCCAGAAGTTTGAGGGCATCTCGCCCCTGGTGGGCGATGCCAGCCTGACCCGGCCACGCACCCGCGCCGGTCTGGCCGAGATTCCTGAAATGCTCGGCCGGGGCAAGGTCACGCTGCAGGCCATTCAGGGCCAGTTGTTTGAGAACCGCAACTTCATGACCCAGGTGGTGGTACCCGACCTGCTGGCCGCGTGTGACAAGGCCCCCACGGCCGAATCCCGTGACGGCTGCGCGGCCCTCAAAGGCTGGGACCGCCGCAACAACGTCGAGGCACGCGGTGCCCATGTGTTCCGCGAGTTCTGGCGCACGGCGCGCAACATCCCCGGCGTGCACCGCGTGCCCTTCGACCCTGCGCAACCCGTGGCCACCCCGGCAGGCCTGAAGATGGATGACGCCGCCACCGCCGCCAAGGTGTGGGAGGCGCTGGACGGCGCCGTCAAGGCCATCCGCACCAGCGGCTACACGCTCGACGCCACGCTGGGCAGCGTGCAGCGCCCCGCCATCACCGAAGAAGCGATTGCGCTACACGGCGGCGAGGAGTTTGAAGGCGTGCTCAACAACCTGGGCCGCCAGGAGCCCGCGCCCATCAACAAGGCAGGCTTGCGCATCGACTACGGCACCAGCTATGTGCAGACCGTGGCCTTCGACGCCAAGGGCCCAGTGGCCCAGGCCATCCTGACCTATGGCCAGTCCACCAACCCCGCGTCGCCCCACGCCAACGACCAGATGCGCGAGTTCTCGGCCAAGCGCTGGCACACCCTGCCCTTCCACCGCGACGACGTGGTGAAGGCGCGCGTGGGCGAGCCGCTGCGGCTGGTGCGGCCTTGAGCGCCTGCGGGCACTGCGCCTTTTTTACAGGGCGGTGCATCGCAGGTGCAAGGCCACATGCTGCAGCAGCATGATGGTCTTGCCGTCCTGGATCGTGCCGTTGGCAATGCCGGCCAGGGCGTCGGCCAGCGGCATCTCGATCACCTCGATGTCCTCGCCCTCTCCCTCCAGGCCGCCGCCGCTGCGGATGCGGTCGCCGGGTTCGTACTCGGCCACGAAAAAGTGCAGCTTTTCCGTCACCGAGCCAGGGCTCATGTAGGCCTCGAACACCTTGCGCGGCTGGCGCACGCGGTAGCCGGTTTCTTCCTCGGCCTCGCGGCGGATGCAGGTTTCGGGGTCGTCGCCATCGAGCAGTCCCGCGCAGGTCTCGATCAGCAGGCCGTCAGCGCAACCGTTGAGAAAGGCGGGCAGCCGGAACTGGCGCGTCAGCACTACGGTGCTGCGACGCGGGTCGAACAACAGCAGTGCGGCGCCATTGCCCCGATCGTAGGCCTCGCGGCTCATCGTCTGCCATTGGCCGTCGCGCCGGCGCAGCGAGCAGGTGACCCTGCGCAGCACGTACCAGTTGTCGGAGAGCACCTGCACATCCAGCAGTTTCACATGCTCGGTGCGGGCGTTCAGCTCAGCGATGGGGACTTCAGGCACAGGGCGGCTCACGCAATGCCCCCCGCCGGCGGGCTTGGGTAGCGACGCACGGCAAGCGCCAGCGCGAATGCAGTGTGGTCAGGTGATGAATGCATGGTTTTGACAAGATTGATTTACGCAATATCATGCACAAACATGCACAAACATGCAAATTCGTGCAATCAATTCGTCTAACCCTTCATGCTGACCACCCAACGCAAACAGCTTCTGCTCGACCGCCTGCGGCGGGACGGCCAGATCGTGGCCAAGGCCTTCAGCGAGGAGCTGGGCATCTCGGAAGACACCGTGCGGCGCGACCTGCGCGAACTGGCTGCGGAGGGCCGCTTGCAGCGCGTGCACGGCGGCGCCCTGCCCGCTTCGGCCGCAGTGGGCAGCTTGCGGGTGCGTGAGCAACTGGCCCCCGAAGACAAACGCGCCCTGGGCCGCGCCGGGGCCGCGCTGGTGTTGCCCGGCCAGGTGGTGATCCTGGATGGGGGTACCACATCGTTGCAGGTGGTGCAGCACCTGCCGCTGGACTTGCGCGCCACTGTGGTCACGCACAGCCCCACCGTAGCGGTGGCGCTGGCTGGGCACACGCAGGTGGAGGTGCTGGTGCTGGGAGGGCGCTTGTTCCGCCACTCCATGGTGAATGTGGGGGCCAGCGTGGTCGAGGCCGCAGCCCAGTTGCGGGCCGACCTGTACCTGATGGGCGTGACCGGCGTGCATGCCGAGGCCGGTCTGACCACGGGAGATTTTGAAGAAGCCGCTGTCAAACGTGCCCTGCACCAGCGGGCGGCAGAAACGGTGGTGCTGGCTTCGCTTGACAAGCTGGACACGGCATCGCCGTTCAGCGTGGCCCCCTTGCACGAACTGGCCGCGCTGGTGGTGCCTGCCGCCACACCGCAGGCACTGCGCAAAAAGCTGCAGGCCGGTGGCGCCAAGGTGGAGATCGCAGCAGCCTGATCAGGCCATCAGACAGTAACGGCGCCAGCGCCCTGGCGCAGGTGCGCGACCAGCGCCGCAGCAAAGCCCGTCAGCACCGCCCCCTTGCGCACGCAGATCTGCAGGTCGCGCTGCGCCCAGGGCTCGCCCAGCTCGACCAGCACCGGCGGCTCGCTCAGGCCCGCCACCTGCAGGGCCGCTCCCCGGGGCACCAGGCCAATGCCCACGCCCGCCCCCACCATGCGGCACACGGCTTCAAAGCTGCGCACCTGAATGCGCACGTCCAGATGCCGCCCCAGCGCGGCAGCGGCGTTGGTCGTGAAGGTGTGGATGGCCGAGCCCGCGTGCAGCATCACAAAGGCCTGGTCCAGCACCTCGGCAAAACCCACGCGGCCACGCCCTGCCAACGCATGGCCTGCGGGCACGATGAGCACCAGGCGGTCCTGCCGGTAGGGTGACAACTCCACACCCGCGCCCGTGCCACTGTCGGCCAGCACACCCACCTCGATCTCGCCGCTGGCCACTGCGACCACGATCTCTGCGCTGGTGCGCTCCTCCAGGCTCACGCTGACCTGCGGGTGCTGCCTCAGGAAACCCGCCAGGTCGTCGGGCAGAAAGGTGTGCGTGGCATGGGTATTGGCCCACAGGCTCACATGGCCCCGGATGCCGCTGGCAAAGGGCGAGAGGTTGGCATGCATCTGCTCGACGCTGGCCAGCACCTGGCGCGCATTGCGCAGCAGGGCCTCGCCCGCCCGGGTCAGCGCCACGCCCCGGGTCTGGCGCTCGAACAGCGAGGTGTTCAGCGCCTCCTCCAGCCGCCGCAGCCGGTGGCTGGCCGACGACGGCGCAAGATAGGCGCGTGCAGCGCCGCGCGTGAGGTTGCGCTCTTCGGCAATGGCGACAAAAAGGCGCAGATCGATCAAGTCATAGGTCAATGGAGGCCCCTCTCGCGTTCGTTTTTGACGAACGCATGGTTGCGGCAATGCCAATTGTGCCTGCCGTGCGTACAAGGCACTATCGCTGCATCAGTTCATATTGTCACTGCCCCATGTGCACTGCGTTCGTTGTCTTCGCATGGTCTGGCAGTTTCTACCCCACCCCACCCACCATACCCCCATGCCCTGGAAACACTGGTCCGCCGAACGCCTTGGCCTCCTCCTTGCCATCCTGGCAGCGCTGGGCTTCTCGTTCAAAGCCATCTTCGTGAAACTGGCCTACGCGGTGCCCCAGGCTACGCCCGTGGACTCCGTCACCCTGCTGTGCCTGCGCATGGCGTTTTCCGTGCCGGTGTTTGCCTGGGTCGGCTGGCGCGCCAGCCGCGACCTGGCCCCGCTCACCCGGCGCGACTGGCTGCTCGTGATTGCGCTGGGCCTGCTGGGCTACTACGGCGCGAGCATCCTCGACTTCATCGGCCTGCAATACATCACCGCCAGCCTGGAGCGGCTGATCCTGTTCACCTACCCCACACTCACGATCCTGATCGGCGTGTTGTTCATGGGCAAGCGGGCATCCCGGCGTGAGATGGGGGCGCTGCTGCTGTCCTACGCGGGCATCGGCTTGGCCTTCGCGCACGACCTGCACATTGCGGGCGACACGCGCGCCGTGCTCATCGGCGCGGGCTTTGTGTTTGGCTCGGCGGTGTCCTATGCGTTCTACCAGGCAGGCAGCGAGCCCGCCATACGCCGCATGGGCGCGGCACGCTTTACGGCACTCGCGATGCTGGTCTCCACCGGCGCCACGCTGCTGCATTTTGTGGTGTCGCAACCTGCGGGTGCGCTGGTGCAGCCCGCGCCGGTCTACCTGCATGCGCTCGGCATGGCCGTGTTCTCCACCGTGTTGCCCGTGTTCATGACCTCGGCCGCGATCCGCCGCATTGGCGCATCCAAGACCGCGCTGATTGGCACGCTGGGGCCCATCATCACGATCTTTTTTGGCGTCTGGCTGCTGGATGAACCGTTGACCTGGTGGCAGATGGGTGGTGCGGCGCTGGTGCTCGCGGGTGTAATGCTAGTCAGCAAATTCAGCATACAGCCGGGCTTCATGCGCTGGATGGACAGGACTTTTCTGCTCTACAAAAAGTAGCACAGCACTCGTCTCCCACGATCTGCCGATCCACTGCGCTCCAGCGCCCGATGCCAGACGTGGACGCAAAAAAGCCCGCACGGAGCGGGCTTTGAGCGGAAGGCGAAAACCTGTTCAAGCACGCGGAATGGGCGCACCCGAGTTCACGCACAGCGCCATGTTCAGCGCCTTGATCGCAGTCTTGTAGTCCTCGCGTTCGATCACGAACTGCATGTTCACCTGGCGCAGTGTCTGGGACACACAGTTCACGTTGACGCGCGCATCGGCCAGCGCCTGCGCGGCCTTGGCCAGCACGCCAGGGATGCCGATGTTGGAGCCAATGGTGCACACGATCGCGCTGGGCTTGATCGTGACGACCTGGTAGTCCTTCTGCAGCTCGGCCACCAGCTCGGGTGTGACCTGGTTGTCCCACACCAGATGGGCGATGGAGTTGGCGTTGGTGGCCTTGAGGATGTAGCTCACATCGTGCTTGCAGAACACGTTCATTAGGCCCGCATCAAAGCCCACCGTGCCCACCATGCTGGGGTCGTGGATCTCGATCAGCGTGACCTTGTCGGTGCCCGTGACGATCTCCACACGCGCGCGCTCACCCACGAAGTCCTTGGTGATCAGCGTGCCGGGGTGGTCGGGCTCAAAGGTGTTCTTCAGGCGGATGGGGATGCCCGCCAGTTCCATGGGCTTGGCGGCCTTGGGGTGGATGGCTTCCATGCCCACGTCGGCCAGCTGGTCGGCCACGTCGTAGTTGGTGGCGCCCACCACGATGGCGTTTTCCAGGCCCACGAGGTTGGGGTCGGCAGAAGACAGGTGGAATTCCTTGTGGATCACGGCCTCTGCCGGGCGCACTTCCACGGCGATCTTGCTGAAAGTGACTTCGGAGTAGCCCCGGTCAAACTCGCGCATGATGCCTTCGGTGCCCTTGGTGTAGCCGGTGGCCACCACCACCTTGTCGCTCAGGTCCAGGCCCTTGAAGCTGTTGGCAATGCGCTCGTCAATGGTCCAGGCTTCGTTGTCGTCAAAACCGGCCAGATCCATCAGCATGGCGTTGACGCCGTTGACCTTGAGGATTTCGACCGAGTTGAACGCGCTGTGCGACTCGCCAATCGAGGCCAGCACTTCGCGCGCCGCGAGCAACACATCCTTGCGGCTGAGATAGCCGCTGGCCAGCACGTGCTGCATGGCGTTCAGATATTCGCGCGCCTGGCCAATGCGCTGGTCGATGAAGGCATCGGCCACATCCAGCGGCAATCCCAGGTCAGCGTAGCCGGCGTTCAGCTTTTTGAGGCTGACCGCCAGTTGGGTCAACGCATCTTGGTAACCCTTGCCTTCGGCAAACAGGGCATAGATGCCGCGCTCGCCCGTCTTCTTGTGCTCCAGCAGCTGGTTCGTCACACCCGAATAGGCGGACACCACGTAGATCCGGCCGTTAATGCGCTTGGGGTCGTGCAGCACGATGTGGCGCAGCACATCGCCAAAGGCGGTCATCGAAGTGCCGCCGATTTTTTCGACCGAGATCTTGGAGTTTTGAACGTCTTGCATGGACAGGCTCAGGGGAGCAAAAAAGTTGAAAAGCCGGACGGGTGTTCTGCCAAGGGGCTCAGCGGCAGGAAACCCTTTATTTTCCACGACTTTTGGCGGGGCCCTTCCGGGCGGTGCCAGGGGCATCCGTATGCGTTAGAACTGGCGCGTGTTCGGCCGAGACACTGGCACAGGGCCACAAGCGGAGTCACAAGTCTGCAGCCGCAGGAGTCTCGCGGGTTGTTGACAACGGCGTCGCATCCTGCGCGTTCGCCAAACAGCTATTGCGCCAGACGTTGCGCAAGGTATTGCCTCAAACGCGCTTCATTTCCGCTCAAGTCCTGGGTAGTCGATGGCAACATCCACGGAGCTTTTGCTTGAACATGGAGCAGCTGTTCCCTGGTCGGGTCTCCCACCCGTTCGTAAAGGCGCGCAAAGTCCCCAGAATTGGAATCAGCCGTGCCCAAGCCGAACCGGCGCCGCATCACCTCGATCACCAGGCCGTGGGGCGTACGGCTGCCTGCCTCGTCGCGCAGGCCAAGCTCGACGAGCCGCAGCAAAGTGGCATCTGATGCTCCTGACATGAAGTAATTCGGATTGGCACCAACAAAGTCCAGGCCCTGGCCGTTTTGCTGCAACAGGTCAATCTCCAGCCTCTCCAGGCGCTCAATCCGCTCTGTATCCAGATCGAAACCATGCTGAGGGTAGGCCACAGACCACCAGACGGGAATTTCATCACTGCCAGATGTCACCGCACACTGGATCGGCAGGCCTCGGTCAAGAAATGCGCGCAGGGCGATGTCCGGAAAGTCATTTTGGTAAATCGTACGAAGCAAGGCCTGCTGACGCTTGCTGCATCCTGTGGGTGCTGCAGATGGCTGCCGCGCTTCAAAGGCCAGTGTGGCCTGAAGAACCAGCGGTATGCGCTCAGCATAAAAACGCGAGGTATTGCTTCTGAGGCACTCACGCACCAGTGCATCCAGGGCGCCCTCACTCAAGGTGTTGCCGCTGTGCTCGAGCAGATCATTCGCTTTGCTCAGATTTCCCGAGCAAGTGGCACGCACCAACGGGTTTTGGCTGTCAGTGGCAAGGGCATCCGCCAAGCCGTCGCGCGAGCTTGCCAGCTGGCCTCGCGTCCAGGACTGCGCATGGCCAATGGCCAAAAGGGACATCGCCCAGAACAGTGCGACGCCGACCAGGCGCTTCCACGTTCCTTCGCGAGACGCCATCTTCTGCGGCAGCAGAATGAGCGGCACTAGCAGTACAACCGCCAGTACATAGGCTCCCTGCGCCAGCATTACCAACGCTGCCCAGTCCATATCAAGCCCAGCAGCCACTTGTTCGGCCAGCTTGCCTTGTGCGAACGCCCAAAAAACGATGCACGACGCTGCTAACGGAATGGCGGGGAAAGCCCAGCCCCATACCCGCGAACTGGAATGTCGGTACAACATGAAGCCCATGGCTACCAAACTTGCCGGGGCTCCAACGATGAGACCAATACCAATCCCAATGCCAGAGGGCGCAATCAGCAGACCGAAAGGGAAAAACAGCGCTACGGCACCGATCGACAGTTGAAAGACGTAAAACGCCCAGTAGGCCGGTGCAATCAGGGCGAACAACAGCAACGGCGATAACGCCAGCAGAGCCACTCGATTTCTACTTAGCAGGGCATTCTGAAAAAACCGGAGGATCAAAGACATGTGACTGAGCAGCTTGGCATTTGGGGCACGGGACCATGGCGGTATATGGCCGTTTCAGCGTCATTTCCGGCCGCTGCGAGTATTGCACTCCCTCGCCCTGCTTCTTGCCAATCCGCCCACATGCGAAAAAGCCCGAACTGTTGCCAGTTCGGGCTTGAGCTTGGAGAAATCGGGAAGTACTTTCCTACTTCTTCTGCGGCGGCACATCCGTGCACGAGCCGTGGGCAATCTCCGCCGCCATGCCGATGCTTTCGCCCAGCGTGGGGTGCGGGTGGATGGTCTTGCCGATGTCCACCGCGTCGGCTCCCATCTCGATAGCCAGAGCGATCTCGCCGATCATGTCACCCGCATGCGTGCCGACCATGCCGCCGCCCAGAATCTTGCCGTGGCCATGGGCTTCGGGCGAGTCGTCGAACAGCAGCTTGGTCACGCCCTCGTCGCGGCCGTTGGCGATGGCCCGGCCGGAGGCCGTCCAGGGGAACAGGCCCTTCTTGACCTTGATGCCCTGCGCCTTGGCCTGGTCTTCGGTCAGGCCCACCCAGGCCACTTCGGGGTCGGTGTAGGCAACGCTCGGGATCACGCGGGCGTTGAAGGCGGCAGCGGCCAGCTCCTTGTTGCCTTGCAGTTCACCGGCGATGACTTCAGCCGCCACGTGCGCTTCATGCACCGCCTTGTGCGCCAGCATGGGCTGGCCCACGATGTCGCCGATGGCGAAGATGTGCGGCACGTTGGTGCGCATCTGGATATCGACGTTGATGAAGCCACGGTCCGTCACGGCCACGCCGGCCTTTTCGGCAGCGATCTTCTTGCCGTTGGGGGTGCGGCCCACGGCCTGCAGCACCAGGTCGTAGACCTGCGGCTCGGGGGCGGTGCCGCCCTCTTCTGCCGGGGCGAACGTGACCTTGATGCCTTCGGGCGTGGCTTCGGCACCCACGGTTTTCGTCTTCAACATGATGTTGTCGAAGCGCTTGGCATTCATCTTCTGCCAGATCTTGACGAGATCGCGGTCGGCGCCCTGCATCAGGCCGTCCATCATTTCGACCACATCGAGGCGCGCGCCCAGCGTGCTGTACACGGTGCCCATTTCGAGGCCGATGATGCCGCCGCCCAGAATGAGCATGCGCTTAGGCACTTCCTTCAGCGCCAGGGCGCCGGTGGAGTCGACCACGCGTGGATCGTCGGGCATGAACGGCAGGCGCACTGCCTGGCTACCAGCGGCGATGATGGCCTTCTTGAAGGCGATGACCTTCTTGCTACCCGTCTTCTCTTGCGCGGTGCCGGTGGTTTCTTCCACTTCGAGGTGGTTGGCACCGACAAAGGCACCGTAGCCACGCACGGTGGTCACCTTGCGCATCTTGGCCATGGCGGCCAGGCCGCCAGTGAGCTTGCCGATGACTTTCTCTTTGTGGCCGCGCAGCTTGTCGATGTTGACGGTGGGCGCGCCAAAGTCCACGCCCAGGTCGGCCATGTGGCTGACTTCGTCCATGACGGCCGCAACGTGCAACAGCGCCTTGGAGGGGATGCAGCCCACGTTCAGGCACACGCCACCCAGGGTGGCGTAGCGTTCGACGATGACGACCTTGAGGCCCAGGTCGGCCGCGCGGAAAGCGGCACTGTAGCCGCCGGGGCCGCCGCCGAGCACGAGCACGTCGCAGTCCAGATCAGCGGAGCCAGCAAAGCTGGATAATACTGGATTGATAGCTGCCGGCACATTATTTACCTGCGCTACAGCCGGTTTCTGCTCTGAAACTGCAGGCGCTGGGGATGCGGCAGGCGCTGGAGCGGCTGCGCCTGCACCCTGCACTTCCAGCGTCAGCACCACCGAGCCTTCGGCGATCTTGTCGCCGAGCTTGACCTTGAGTTCCTTGACCACACCAGCGTGACTGGACGGGATCTCCATGGAGGCCTTGTCGGACTCCACGGTGATCAGGCTTTGCTCGGCCTTGATGGTGTCGCCGGGTTTGACCAGCACTTCGATGATGGCCACTTCGGCGAAGTCGCCGATGTCGGGCACCTTGATGTCGATGATTGCCATGGTGTGTCTCGCCCTTTCGTTACATCACGATGCGGCGGAAGTCCGCCAGCAGCGAGGCAAAGTACACGTTGAAGCGCGCAGCAGCGGCGCCGTCGATCACGCGGTGGTCCCAGCTCAGGCTCAGGGGCAGCATGAGGCGCGGTGCAAATTGCTTGCCGTCCCACTTGGGCTCCAGGCTGCTCTTGCACACGCCCATGATGGCGACTTCGGGAGCGTTGATGATGGGCGTGAAGTAACGCCCGCCAATGCCGCCCAGGGAGCTGATGGAGAAGCAGCCGCCGGTCATGTCGGCCGGGCCGAGCTTGCCGTCGCGCGCCTTCTTGGCCAGGTCGCCCATCTCTTGCGAGATCTGGACGATGCCCTTTTGGTCAGCATCGCGGATGACCGGCACAACGAGACCGTTGGGCGTGTCGGCCGCAAAGCCGATGTGGAAGTAGTTCTTCATCACCAGCTGATCACCGTCGAGCGAGCTGTTGAACTCAGGGAACTTCTTGAGTGCGGCCACAGCAGCCTTGATCATGAAGGCGAGCATGGTGACCTTGACGCCACTCTTCTCGTTCTCTTTGTTGAACTGCACGCGGAAGGCTTCGAGGTCGGTGATGTCCGCGTCGTCGTGGTTCGTGACGTGCGGGATGACGACCCAGTTGCGGTGCAGGTTGGCGCCGCTGATCTTCTTGATGCGCGAGAGGTCCTTGCGCTCCACCGGGCCGAACTTGGTGAAGTCCACCTTGGGCCAGGGCAGCAGGTCCAGGCCGACGCCGGAGCCGCCGGATGCCGCAGCGGGCGCCTTGGCGGCCTGGGCCTTGGTCTGCACCGCACCTGCCATCACCTGCTTGGTGAAGGCTGCCACGTCGTCCTGGGTGATGCGGCCCTTGGGGCCGGTGCCCTTGACTTCGTCGATGGGCACGCCCAGTTCGCGGGCAAACTTGCGCACCGAAGGCGATGCATGGGGCAGGCCTGCCGTGGGAGTGCCGGGCTGGTGGGCAGGGACAGCCACCGAGGCGGTGGCAGCGGCGGGTGCTGCGGCTGCCACCGCAGGAGCGGCCACAGCCACTGGGGCTGGTGCCGGCGCAGCGGCCGCAACGGGTGCTGCTACAGGCGCTGCAGCAGCTGCCGTACCTTCAAGCAGAGCCACCAGATCACCAATGTTGACGGTGTCGCCAATCTTGACCTTGAGTTCCTTGAGCACGCCAGCGGCAGGCGACGGGATCTCCATGGAGGCCTTGTCGGATTCGACGGTGAACAGGGACTGCTCGACCTTGATGGTGTCGCCGACCTTGACCAGCATCTCGATGACGGCCACGTCCTTGAAGTCGCCGATGTCGGGCACGCGCACTTCGACCGGGCCAGTGGCCGCAGAGGCTGCGGGGGCTGCAGCAGCAGGAGCTGGCGCAGGTGCCGCCACTGGGGCGGGAGCCGCCGCTGCAGGAGCCGGCGCAGCGGCCGGGGCTGCGGCAGCGCCCGCGTCAGCGGACTCCACCACGGCAATCACCGAGCCTTGTTTGACCTTGTCGCCCAATGCAATCTTGAGTTCCTTGACCACGCCTGCGTGGCTGGATGGGATCTCCATCGATGCCTTGTCCGATTCGACCGTGATGAGCGACTGCTCGGCCTTCACGGTGTCACCCACCTTGACGAGCAACTCGATCACGCCCACTTCGTCGAAGTCCCCGATGTCCGGGACTTGAATGTTGACCAATGCCATTGTTCTGTCTCCGTTCGTTTTATGCGTAGAGCGGGTTGATCTTGTCAGCATTGATGCCGTACTTGGCGATCGCCTCGGCCACCTTGGTGGCGGGCAGCACGCCGTCTTCGCTCAGCGCCTTGAGGGCGGCCACGACGATGTAGTGGCGGTTCACCTCGAAGTGCTCGCGCAGCTTGCTGCGGAAGTCGCTGCGACCAAAACCGTCGGTGCCCAGCACCTTGTAGTTGCGGCCACCCTTGGCCGAGCTCTGCACAAAGGGACGGATCTGCTCTGCATAGGCCTTCATGTAGTCGGTGGATGCGACCACGGGGCCGGTGCTGCTGCCCAGTTGCTGCGCCACAAACGGCACGCGCGGGGTTTCCAGCGGGTGCAGCAGGTTCCAGCGGTCCACGTCCTGGCCTTCACGGGTGAGTTCGTTGAAGCTCGGGCAGCTCCACACATCGGCCTGCACGCCCCAGTCGGCGGCCAGCAGGGTTTGGGCGGCCAGCGACTCGCGCAGGATGGTGCCCGAACCCAGCAGTTGCACGCGCTTGTCACCCTCGGCGCCGGGCTTGCACAGGTACATGCCCTTGATGATCTGCTCTTCCGTGCCTTCCACGAGGCCCGGCATCGGGTAGTTCTCGTTGAGCAGCGTGATGTAGTAGAAGACGTTTTCCTGCTGCTCGACCATGCGCTTGAGACCACGGTGCATGATCACCGCCACTTCGTGGGCAAAGGTGGGGTCGTAGCTCACGCAGTTGGGGATGGTGTTGGCCAGGATGTGGCTGTGACCATCTTCGTGCTGCAGGCCTTCACCGTTGAGCGTGGTACGGCCCGAGGTGCCGCCCAGCAAGAAGCCACGGGCCTGCATGTCTCCCGCAGCCCAGGCCAGGTCGCCAATGCGCTGGAAGCCGAACATCGAGTAGTACACGTAGAACGGCACCATGATGCGGTTGTTGGTGCTGTAGCTGGTGGCAGCAGCGATCCAGCTGGCCATGCCGCCGGCTTCGTTGATGCCTTCCTGCAGGATCTGGCCAGCCTTGTCTTCCTTGTAGTACATCACCTGGTCGCGATCGACCGGGGTGTACAGCTGGCCCTTGGGGTTGTAGATGCCGATCTGGCGGAACAGGCCTTCCATGCCGAAGGTGCGGGCCTCATCCACCAGGATGGGCACCACACGCGGCCCCAGGGCCTGATCGCGCAGCAGTTGCGTGATGAAGCGCACGTAGGCCTGGGTGGTGGAGATTTCGCGGCCTTCGGCCGTGGGCTCCAGGATCGCCTTGAAGGTCTCGATGGCGGGCACGGTGAAGTGTTCGTCCGCCTTGGGGCGACGCTTGGGGAGGTAGCCACCCAGGGCCTTGCGGCGCTCATGCAGGTACTGCATCTCCGGGGTGTCATCAGCCGGTTTGTAGTACGGAATGTCAGCCAGCTGGCTGTCCGGGATCGGGATGTTGAAGCGGTCGCGGATGTACTTGATGTCCTCGTCCGACAGCTTCTTGGTCTGGTGCACGGTGTTCTTGCCTTCACCGGCCTTGCCCATGCCATAACCCTTGACGGTCTTGACCAGCAGCACGGTGGGCTGGTTCTTGTGCTCATTGGCAGCGTGGAAGGCGGCATACACCTTGGCGGGCTCGTGGCCGCCACGGCGCAGTTCGAACACCTCTTCGTCGGTCATGTGCTCGACGAGCTTGAGCGTCTCGGGGTACTTGCCGAAGAAGTTCTTGCGGACAAATGCGCCGTCATTGGCCTTCATGGCCTGGTAGTCGCCGTCCAGCGTTTCCATCATCAGCTGCTTGAGCTTGCCGGTCTTGTCGCGAGCCAGCAAGGCATCCCAGCCATTGCCCCACAGCAGCTTGATCACGTTCCAGCCCGCGCCGCGGAACTCGCCTTCTAGTTCTTGCACGATCTTGCCGTTGCCCCGCACCGGGCCGTCCAGGCGCTGCAGATTGCAGTTGATCACGAAGACCAGGTTGTCGAGGTTTTCGCGCGCGGCCAGGCCGATGGCGCCCAGGGATTCGGGTTCGTCCATTTCACCGTCACCGCAGAACACCCACACCTTGCGGTTTTCGGTGTTGGCAATACCACGGGCGTGCAGGTACTTGAGGAAGCGGGCCTGGTAGATGGCCATCAATGGCCCCAGGCCCATGGACACCGTAGGGAACTGCCAGAACTCGGGCATCAGCTTGGGGTGCGGGTAGCTGGACAGGCCCTTGCCGTCCACTTCCTGGCGGAAGCTGTCGAGCTGCTCTTCGCTCAGGCGGCCCTCGAGGTAAGCGCGCGCATAGATGCCGGGGGCGCTGTGGCCCTGGATGTACAGCAGGTCACCGCCGTGGTCTTCGCTAGCGGCATGCCAGAAGTGGTTGAACCCCGCACCAAACATGCTGGCCACCGAGGCAAACGACCCAATGTGACCGCCCAGGTCGCCGCCGTCGGCAGGATTCAGGCGGTTGGCACGCACCACCATGGCCATGGCGTTCCAACGCATGTAGGCGCGCAGGCGCTTTTCGATGGCGATGTTGCCAGGGCAGTGCGCCTCTTTTTCCGGCTCGATGGTGTTGACGTAACCCGTGTTGGCAGAAAACGGCAGGTCGATGCTGCTCTGGCGGGCGTGTTCAAGAAGTTGTTCCAACAGGAAGTGGGCGCGCTCTGGGCCCTCCTTGTCGATCACGGCGGACAGCGCGTCCATCCATTCACGGGTTTCTTGCTGGTCGGTATCGGAACCGATGCCGAAACCGGCCTGAGGGTCGGGCTGAGCTGACATGCTTTGTCTCCTGTAGGTGTGGCAGCAATTTAGTACGTTGGCTCTAGTTTCGCATATTTTTTCGCAATTTCAAATGGTGCCTATTCATTTCATATTGCAATAATTTGCTGCAGGCGCACATGATGCGGAAGGCCTGAGCACTCCCGGGGCTCCTCTACACTCCTCACATGGATTCGATGCCCACCACCCCCTCCCCCACGGCCACGACCGTGGCAGCGCCGATACGCTGGTGGCGCAAGTGGTGGCGCGGCTTGTCGCCTACCCGGCAAGACCGTTTTGCCGCACTCGCCCCCCTCGCGGCAGTGCTGATGTTCCTGGCCGCCATCGTTGCGGCGTTCTGGTACCTGCGCGCCGAAGAAGCCGAACGCGAACAAGAAGCCCTACGGCGCGACGTGGAATACGCCCAGCAGCGCGTACGCCTGCGCCTGCTGGAGCGGCAAGAGCAACTCATGCGCATCGCACGCGATGTGTCCAACCAGGACCTGGGTAAGGCAGAGTTCATCAGCCGCGCGGAGGCACTGATCAGCCAGTACCCGGAGCTGCAGGCCATCACCTGGATTGACGACCGCCGACGCATCCGCGCAAGCCAGGCCGCCCCGACACTGGCCAGTGGTGAGCTGCGCATCGCAGGCGAAGTCCTCAAGCCCGGGGATACCGCCGACACCTTTGGCCTGGCGCGGGACCTGCAGCAACCGGTGTACGCGCAGCCGGCCGCCACGTCGGGCGATGCGACCCCACTGCTGCAGCTGCAGGTGCCGCTCAACAACCAGGGCAAGTTCAGCGGCGTGGTGCTGGGTGAATATTCCATCGACAGCCTGCTGCGCTACGGCACCCCCACCGAAGTGCTGGCGCGCTACGCGGTGACGCTGCTCGACAGCAAGAACCAGGTGCTGGCGGGCACGCCGCTGGGCCCGCGCAACAAGGCCACGCAGTTGCTCCCTTGGACGCCCAAGGCCAACGAGTACGAGGTACCGGTCTCCCCCGTTGGCAACGGTCTGGTGCTGCGCGCCCAGGCGTACCGCACGTCGCTTGGCGTGGTGGGCAGCGGGCTGTTCTGGCTGGTGGGCACGCTGAGCGCGATGACGGCCTGGATGCTGATCGCCACCTGGCGCCACACCCGTCGCCGCATGCAGGCGCAAGAGGCTCTGGTGGCCGAGACCAACTTTCGCCGGGCGATGGAAAACTCCATCCTCACCGGCATGCGCGCCCTGGATATGGAAGGCCGCATCAGCTATGTGAACGCCGCCTTTTGCCAGATGACGGGCTGGAGTGCCGAAGAGCTGGTGGGCCTGAAGGCCCCCTTCCCCTACTGGCCCGAGGCCGATCACGAAACCCTGCAGGCCAAGCTGCGCGACGAACTGCGCGGCAACACCATGGCAGGCGGCTTTCAGGTGCGCGTCAAGCGCAAGAGCGGGACGCTGTTCGACGCCCGGCTCTATGTGTCGCCACTGATCGACGCCCATGGCCAGCAGACAGGCTGGATGACGTCGATGACTGACATCACCGAGCCCAACCGCATTCGTGAACAGCTGTCGGCGTCGCACGAACGCTTCACCATCGTGCTGGAATCGCTGGACGCCTCGGTGTCGGTGGCACCCCTGGGCAGCGAAGAGCTGCTGTTTGCCAACAAGCTCTACCGTCAGTGGTTCGGGTCGCAAACCGGCGGGCACCTGCAACTGGTGGCGCAGGCAGGTGTGGTGCCGATTGCGGGCAAGGAGCAAAGTGGCATGGACGATGAGGACGGCCTGATGGGCCTGCCCACCGACACGCTGACCAGCGCCCGCAGTGAAAACGCCGAGATCTACCTGCCCGACCTGGGCAAGTGGCTGGAAGTGCGCTCGCGCTATCTGAACTGGGTGGACGGCCGCCTGGCCCAGATGGTGATTGCCACGGACATCACCCCCCGCCGCCTGGCTGAAGAGCAGGCCCAGCGGCAGGCCGAGCGCGCGCAGTCGGTCAGCCGCCTCATCACCATGGGCGAGATGGCATCCAGCGTGGCGCACGAACTCAACCAGCCGCTCACCGCCATCAACAACTACTGCAGCGGCATGGTTTCGCGCATCCAGAGCGGCCAGCTCACCGAAGAGGCCCTGCTCACCGCCCTGCAAAAGACAGCCCATCAGGCGCAGCGCGCAGGCCAGATCATCCAGCGGATCCGCTCGTTCGTGAAAAAGAGCGAGCCCAACCGCACGCTGGCCGATGTGCATTCGATGGTCAACGAAGCCGTCGAGCTGGCCGACATCGAACTGCGCCGACACAACGTGCGCCTGACGCACTACGTTGCCGCGCGCCTGCCGCAAGTGATGGCCGACACCATCCTGATCGAGCAGGTGCTCGTCAACCTGATGAAGAACGGCGCCGAGGCCATCCAGCACGCCGACCGCCCCGCCCCCAACCGCAGCGTGGAGCTGCGCGTGGTGCCCAAGCAGATCGATGACCGCCAGGTGGTCGAGTTCTCGGTGCAGGACACCGGCAAGGGGCTGGCCCCCGAAGTGCTGGAGCGCCTGTTCGAGGCCTTCTTCTCCACCAAGCAGGAAGGCATGGGCATGGGCCTCAATCTGTGCCGCAGCATCGTCGAGTCCCACCAGGGCCGGATGCAGGCGGAGAACCTCTACAATGGCTCGGAGGTTACAGGCTGCAGGTTCTCCTTCTGGCTGCCGCTTGCCAAGCCTGCTGATGCCACTACAAATTCTGTAGCAAACGAACAAAACCCAAGGACTGTTGCATGAGCTTGATTCCGAAAAAAGGCACTGTTTACGTTGTGGACGACGACGAAGCAGTTCGCGATTCCCTGCAGTGGCTGCTGGAAGGCAAGGACTACCGGGTGCGTTGCTTTGATTCGGCCGAGACGTTTCTCTCACGCTACGATCCACGCGAGGTGGCCTGCCTGATCGTTGACATCCGCATGGGCGGCATGACCGGGCTGGAGCTGCAGGACCGCCTCATCGAGCGCAAATCGCCGCTTCCCATCGTGTTCATCACCGGCCACGGCGACGTGCCCATGGCAGTGAACACCATGAAGAAAGGTGCACTGGACTTCATCCAGAAGCCTTTTGACGAAGAAGAGCTGGTGGGCCTGGTAGAGCGCATGCTGGACCACGCCCGCGAAGCCTTCGCGGGCTACCAGCAGGCCGCCAGCCGCGACGCCCTGCTATCCAAGCTCACCAGCCGCGAGGCGCAGGTGCTCGAACGCATTGTGGCCGGTCGCCTGAACAAGCAGATCGCTGACGACCTGGGCATCAGCATCAAGACGGTGGAGGCACACCGCGCCAACATCATGGAAAAGCTCAACGCCAACACGGTGGCCGATCTGCTCAAGATCGCTCTGGGGCAGAACGCGCCCAAGGGCTGATCGCTCCCATTTTGATAGCTACCAGCGCATATTGCACTAGCGCTACCAGCCATTTTGACTTGTATTTTCTGACATGACAGCCCAACTCATCGACGGCAACGCCCTTTCCCGCCAACTTCGCAGTGAGGTGGCGCAACGCGCTGCCGCCCTCACCGCCCGTGGCCACCAGCCTGGCCTGGCGGTGATTCTGGTGGGCGAAGACCCAGCCTCGGCCGTGTATGTGCGCAACAAGGTCAAGGCCTGCGAGGACAGCGGCGTGCGCTCCATCTTTGAAAAGTACGACGCCGATCTGAGCGAGGCTGCGCTCCTGGCACGCATCGAAGCCCTCAATGCCGACCCCACGGTGCACGGCATCCTGGTGCAGATGCCCCTGCCCAAGCACATTGACCCACACAAGGTCATCGAGGCCATTGCCACCTCCAAGGATGTGGATGGCTACTCGGTGCTGTCGGCTGGCGAACTCATGGCGGGGCTGGACGGTTTCCGCCCCTGCACGCCCTACGGCAGCATGAAGCTCATCGAGTCCACGGGCCAGTCGATCAAGGGCAAACATGCCGTGGTCATCGGGCGCAGCAATACCGTGGGCAAGCCCATGGCACTGCTGCTGCTGCAGGCCAATGCCACGGTCACTGCCACCCACAGCGGCACCCCCGACCTGGGCTACCACACCCGCCAGGCAGACATCGTGGTGGCTGCGGTCGGCCGCGCCAACACGCTCACCGCCGACATGGTCAAGCCCGGTGCCATCGTGATCGACGTGGGCATCAACCGCAAGGCCGACGGCAAACTGTGTGGCGATGTGGACTTTGAGGGCGTCAAAGAGGTGGCGGGCTGGATCACCCCCGTCCCTGGCGGGGTTGGACCCATGACCATTACCATGCTGCTGGTGAACACCATCGAAGCCGCCGAGCGGGCTGCCGCGCGCTGACCGCGCCCGGGGAAGACGCCAGCCGCTTTGCAACTTGAACCTGCGCCGCCTGGCGCCATCTAATCCCGCATGAGCAACGCCCTTCTCGACTTCTCCGACCTCCCCGCCTTTGACCGCATCACCCCACAGGACGTAGCCCCTGCGGTTGATGTGCTGCTGGAGCGTGCCAATCAGGCTCTGGAGACCGTCACGGCGCCCGACTTCCCTGCCCGCTGGGATGCCATCGCCAAGGTGCTGGATGTAGCCACCGAACAGCTCGGTCGCGCCTGGGGGGCTGTCAGCCACCTCAACAGCGTTGCCGACACACCGGAACTGCGCGCGGCCTACAACGCCGCCCTGCCCCGCGTCACGGAGTTCTGGACCCGCCTGGGCGCTGACGAACGCCTCTATGCCAAGTACAAAGCCATCGACCCCGCCACCCTGACGCCCGAGCAGCGCCAGGCCCACCGCAACGCAGTGCGCAACTTCGTGCTCAGCGGCGCTGAGCTGACCGGGGTGGCCAAAGAGCGCTTCGCCCAGATCCAGGAACGCCAGGCCGAGTTGAGCCAGAAGTTCAGCGAAAACGCATTGGACGCCACCGATGCCTTTGCCTACTACGCCACCGCTGAGGAACTGGACGGTGTACCGGCCGATGTGCAGCAAGCCGCTTTGGCGGCGGCACAGGCGGACGGGAAACCAGGCTACAAGCTCACCCTGAAGATGCCTTGCTACCTGCCGGTGATGCAGTTTGCCACCCGCAGCGACCTGCGCGCCAAGCTGTACCGCGCCTATGTCACCCGTGCCTCGGACCAGGCCGAAGGCGAAGGCCAGAAATTCGACAACACCGCGCTGATTGGCGAAATCCTGGCCTTGCGCCGAGAAGAAGCCCAGCTGCTGGGCTACGCCAACTTTGGTGAAGTCTCCGTGGTGCCCAAGATGGCCCAGTCGCCCGCCGAGGTTGTCCAGTTCTTGCGTGATCTCGCCCGCCGCGCCCGGCCCTATGCCGAACAGGACGTGGCCGACCTGCGCGCCTTTGCGGCCGAACACCTGGGCCTGACCGACCCGCAGCCCTGGGACTGGCCCTACATCTCTGAAAAGCTCAAGGAAGCCCGCTACGCCTTCAGCGAGCAGGAACTCAAGGCGTACTTCACGGCGCCCAAGGTATTGGCAGGCCTGTTCAAGATCATTGAGACGCTGTTTGAAGTGTCCATCCGCCGCGACACGGCACCGGTGTGGCACCCTGCGGTGGAGTTCTATCGCATCGAACGCAACGGCCAACTGGTGGGCCAGTTCTACCTCGATCAGCCCGCGCGCACCGGCAAGCGGGGCGGCGCCTGGATGGATGACGTGCGCACGCGCTGGCAGCGCCCCGACACCGGAGTGCTGCAAACGCCGATTGCCCACCTCGTCTGCAACTTCGCGGATGGCGTGGACGGTAAGCCGCCACTGTTGACCCACGACGACGTGATCACGCTGTTCCATGAATTTGGCCATGGACTGCATCACATGCTGACCCAGGTGAACGAACGCGATGTTTCCGGCATTGGCGGCGTCGAATGGGACGCCGTGGAGCTGCCCAGCCAGTTCATGGAAAACTTCTGCTGGGAATGGGATGTGCTCAAACACATGACGGCCCACGTGGACACCGGCGAGCCGCTGCCGCGCACGCTGTTTGACAAGATGATCGCCGCCAAGAACTTCCAGAGCGGCATGCAGACCCTGCGCCAGATCGAGTTTGCCTTGTTCGACATGCTGCTGCACACCGAACACGACCCGGCCCAGGACTTCATGCCCCTGCTGACCCAGGTGCGCCAGGAAGTGGCCGTGCTGCAGCCGCCCGCGTTCAGCCGCACGGCCCACACCTTCAGCCACATCTTTGCCGGCGGCTATGCAGCGGGGTACTACAGCTACAAATGGGCCGAGGTACTCAGCGCCGACGCCTACGCCGCCTTTGAAGAAACCGCCGGTACCGACGGCTTGCCCAGCACCGAAACCGGGAGACGCTACCGTGAGGCCATTCTGGAAGCGGGTGGCAGCCGCCCCGCCATGGAGTCCTTCAAGGCCTTCCGTGGCCGCGAGCCCAGTCTGGATGCCCTGCTGCGCCACCAAGGCATGGCGGAAGAACTGACCGCCTGAGTGCGGTCTGTCGCCTGGCCTCTAAAAACCACAGCCCCACAAGAATGAGGAGAACCCGCATGCCCCGTACAACGTTCGCTCCTGCCGCTGCCTCCTTGTTGATGGCCCTGGCCTCTGTGGGGGCCCAGGCGCAGAATGTCTATCGCATTGTCGGGCCCGACGGCAAGGTGACTTTCTCAGACCGCCCTCCGGCCGAAACCACTGCACCGCCCGCGCGCAGCCCTGCAGCCCCGGCTGCCGCGACCGCAAGCCCAGCAGCGGCCAATGGAGCGCTGCCTTACGAACTGCGCCAGGTGGCCAACCGGTACCCGGTGACCATCTACACCGGCAATGACTGCGCACCCTGCGGAAGCTTGCGCAACATGCTGACATCACGCGGTGTGCCGTACACCGAACGCACAGTGGCCAGTAATGAGGACATTGCCGCACTGCAACGCCTGAGTGGCAGCACCAGCCTGCCTTTTGGCACCATTGGCGGCCAGCAACTGGTGGGCTTTTCGGACGCGGAGTGGATCCAATACCTCGACGCAGCGGGTTACCCCAAACAATCCCAGTTGCCCAGCAACTACCGCCAGCCAGCGCCCACCCCCCTGGTAGCGGCCAAGCCGGTGGAGGCTGCACCCGCCGCTGAACCGAAAGCGCCGGCGCGGCCTGCGCTCCCTCCATCGGTCAATGACGGCCCAACACCAAGCAATCCCGCCGGTATCCGGTTCTGACACTGTGACGTAGCCGCCTCCAGACGGCTACGTCCTTCCATTCACCTCCACACAACAGAAAGGGGCCTCCAGAGGCCCCTTTTGTATTGGCGAACTACGGGGGTGGGCTTATCACCCACCCCACCACCATTCCTCAATAGGTGATGGTCTTCACGCCCTGCGCCGTACCCAGCAGGCACACGGATGCCTTCTGGTGGGCAAACGCACCCACGGTCACCACGCCAGGCCATTGGTTGATCTCTGACTCGAACGCCAGCGGGTCGGTGATGGACAAGCCCTTCACGTCCAGAATGTGCTGGCCGTTGTCAGTCACCAGTGGCTGTCCGTCCTTGAGTCGCAAGCTGGCCTGTCCACCCATGGCGGCAAAACGGCGCGCAATGTGATTGGCAGCCATCGGGATCACCTCCACCGGCAACGGAAACTGGCCCAGGGCCTTCACCAACTTGGATTCGTCGGCAATACACACGAAGCGCTCGGCCAATGCTGCCACGATCTTCTCGCGTGTCAGTGCAGCGCCGCCGCCCTTGACCATGTAACCTTGGCCGTCGATCTCGTCCGCGCCGTCAATATAGACGGAGAGCGATGGCACCTCATTGGCATCGAACACGGCGATGCCCAGTGCCTTCAGGCGATCGGTGCTGGCTACGGAACTGGATACAGCGCCCTTGATCTGGTCCTTCATGCCCGCCAGGGCGTCAATGAACTTGTTGACGGTGGAGCCGGTGCCCACCCCCACAATCTCGCCAGGCACCACGTATTGCAGCGCGGCTTGGCCTACCAGGGTCTTGAGTTCGTCTTGGGTCAGGGGAGTGGTGGTCGTCATGGGAGAAAATCGGGGGTAATCCTGAATTATCTCCCCATGTCCCTGATCCCCTACGCCCTCACCCGCCCCTTTCTCTTCGGCATGGACGCCGAGGCCGCCCACGAACTCACCATGGACATGCTGGCGCGCGGGCAGCGCACGCCGCTGCAATGGGCCTGGTGCAACGAAACTGTGAACGACCCCATCACCCTGGCGGGGCTGAAGTTTCCCAACCGCGTGGGCATGGCGGCGGGCCTGGACAAGAATGCGCGCTGCATTGACGCGCTGGGCGCCATGGGTTTCGGTTTTGTGGAGGTGGGCACCGTGACCCCCAAAGCGCAGCCGGGCAACCCCAAGCCGCGCATGTTTCGCCTGCCCGAGGCCCGCGCACTGATCAACCGCCTGGGCTTCAACAACGAAGGCCTGGACGCCTTCCTGCGCAATGTGCAGCAGGCGCAGTTTCGCAAGCAGAACCGTCAGCACCCCATGCTGCTTGGTCTCAACATCGGTAAGAACGCCACCACCCCCATCGAGAACGCCACCAGCGACTACCTGATCTGCCTGGAGGGCGTATACCCCCATGCCGACTATGTGACGGTCAACATCAGCTCACCCAATACCCAGAACCTGCGCGCATTGCAAAGCGATGCCGCACTGGATGCACTGCTTGGAGCGATTGCCGAGCGCCGTGAGGCGCTCGCCGCCCAGCACCAGCGGCGCGTACCGGTTTTTGTGAAGATTGCACCGGACCTGGATGAAGCCCAGGTGGCAGTGATCGCTGCCACGCTGCAGCGCCACGGCATGGACGGTGTGATTGCCACCAACACGACCATCAGCCGCGCTGCGGTGCAGGGCATGCGCCACGCGGAAGAGACGGGGGGGTTGAGTGGCACTCCGGTGCTGGAAGCCAGCAACCAGGTCATTCGGCAGCTGCGCGCAACCTTGGGCAGCGGATTCCCCATCATTGGTGTCGGCGGCATCATGAGCGCCGACGACGCAGTGAGCAAGATTCGTGCAGGGGCAGACGTGGTGCAGATCTACACCGGCCTGATTTATGAAGGCCCTGCGCTGGTCGTGAAGGCCGCCAAGGCCATCAAGGCCTTGCGCTAACCCCACGGGCCACAAACGCTCGGTCACATTGCCCCACAAGAAAACGGAGCCTCTGGCAACAGGGCTCCGTTTCAGTTTTCGGCGTGGTTTTGAGCAGCGGGACGCCGCCCTCCGCAACCCCGCCAGTGGTCAGCGCCGCAAGCGCATCAGCATCGGCAGGACAATGCCCGCCCACCGGATCAACCTGCGCGGGCCGGCCACCAGAGCGACACCGGCCATGGCCGCCACCGCCAGCGGGTGTTCGCGCGCGAACCCGGCGGCGCGCAGCGCCAGCGAGGCATCTCCACTGCCCGTGGCACCTCCGGCTTGCTCCG
Organism: Acidovorax sp. 59; assembly: GCF_002754175.1. Classification (NCBI taxonomy): domain Bacteria; kingdom Pseudomonadati; phylum Pseudomonadota; class Betaproteobacteria; order Burkholderiales; family Comamonadaceae; genus Acidovorax; species Acidovorax sp. 59. The sequence continues at coordinate 2,208,966 of NZ_PEET01000001.1, forward strand.
CGAGCGCGCGGGCCTGGGCCCGGGCCACGCGGCGGGCACGCAGCCGCTCGCGCTGCAGTTCAATTCGGTCAAGCACACGCTGCTGTTCCGGCGTAGCTACCAGCCTTACCGTGGGCGCAGTCTGCGGTGTACTAGTGGTTGGGAGGGGGGTGCTCACAAGCGCTCCTTGATGTCACGCCAGTCCTGGGCCAGCTCTCGCCGCGTCAGCGCAAAGCCGCTGCCCGCGCGCTGCGCCACAGACACCAACGACACCGTGGCGGCGGCCCAGCCTGCAGCCCATACGGCAGCCACCAGCCACGCCACCAGCGTGCGTTGCGGGGAGTCCCAAAAGTGCACCAGCACCGCCAGCGACACCATGATCAGGGCCACCACCGTGAGCCCAACGACCAGAATGGTAAGCACCAGCAGTTGTTGCAGCCGCTGCTTGAGGTCCGCCCATTCCAGGCGGGCCAGGTCCATCCGGTCTTCGGCGGCGATGGCGCCCTCGATCAGGTTGGCACGCCAGCGGGCGGCCAACCCTTCCAGACCCAGCAGCGAGAGCCAATTCATGTCTTGTTGCCTCTGTGGCGTGCCGTCATGGTGGGACAGCGACGATCAGCGGCGTGCAAGCAGAAAGCCAACCAACGCACCCACAGCCAATGCGGCACCCGCCACACGCCAAGGTTCGTCATGGGCGTAGCGGTCGGCTGCCAAAGCGGCTTCCTTCGCTTGGCGGGCGGCGTCCTGAGCGGCGCGCACAGCAGATTCACGCACGTTGTGCATGCCATCGTCCAGGCGCTGGCGCAACAGCTTGATTTCAGGCACTGCGTCCAGGTCCTTGTTGGCCAACAGCCCCCGCAGATCGGAAACCAGCTTTTCCAGTTCGCCCTGGGTGGTCGTGGTGTCAGAAGCAGTCATACAAGCCTTTCTGTGTAGTGCCAAAAGTGATGGGAAACCCCGCACGCGAACGTTGGGGCTGAAGTTCATCTTAGCCATCCGCGCAGAAACCCCTCGTAGGACGGGGGCGCAAGAGGTTACTGATTGCAAATGGCTTGCTGCAGATCAAACCAGCGCAGCCACATGCTCCGCAATGGCCAGGGCACTTGTCAAGCCGGGCGACTCGATGCCAAAGAGGTTGACCAGCCCCGCCACCCCATGGGCAGCAGGCCCTTGAATGACGAAGTCGGCAGCGGGTGCACTGGGCCCGTGGATCTTGGGACGCATGCCCGCGTAGCCCGCCGCCAGAGCGTCATCTGGCAAGCCCGGCCAATATTTGCGCACCTCGGCATAAAAGGCATCGCCGCGCGCGGGGTCCACCTGCAGATCGTCGGGCGAGTCCACCCATTGCACGTCCGGGCCAAACTTGGCCTGGCCGCCCAGGTCCAGCGTGAGGTGTACACCCAGTCCAGCCGCCTCGGGCACCGGGTAAATCAGTCGGCTGAACGGCGCCTTGCCCGTCAACGTGAAATAGTTGCCCTTGGCGTAGTAAGCGGTAGGCACATGCTGCGGGGCCAGCCCCGCAAACCTTGCAGCCAGCGCGGGGGCGTGCAACCCGGCGGCGTTTACCACGGTGCGTGCGTGGAGGCGTGTGCCATCCACCGCTTCCAAATCAATAGCATCAGAGCCAGTAGATGCTAGCGCTAGTGGCGAATTCAGCGCCACAACACCACCCGCATGCTCCAGATCGCCCTGCAGCGCCAGCATAAGCGCATGGCTATCGACGATGCCGGTGCTGGGTGAATGCAAGGCACCGAAGCAGGCCAGAGCTGGCTCCATCGCCAGGGCTTCTTCGCGGCTGAGGCGTTGCAGGTCCAGCACTCCATTGGCACGGGCCCGCACCTGGATGCCTTCCAGGCTGTCCAGCTGGGCGGCAGAGGTGGCCACCAGCAGCTTGCCGCAGCGGCGGTGGGGCACACCGCGCTCCGTGCAGTAGGCGTAAAGCAATTCCTTGCCCCGCACGCACAGCCTGGCCTTGAGCGAACCTGCGGGGTAATACAGCCCGGCATGAATCACCTCGCTGTTGCGCGAACTGGTGCCAGTGCCGATGGCCTCCGCTGCCTCCAGCACCATCACCTCCCGCCCCTGGAGCGCCAGTGCACGGGCCACCGCCAGACCCACCACGCCCGCGCCTACCACCACACAATCCACCGTATCGATCATCAGTGCGTCTCCTGCATCACCTGCCGGGTGCCGCGTCAGGCCTGCTCAAAACCATCGAGCACGTTGACGGCATTGGTGCCCAGCTCAGCCGCCGCATAGCCGCCTTCCAGCACGAACACCGTGGGCAACCCCAGCCGTGCCAGCCGCTCGCCCAGGCGGGTGAAATCTGACGAGGCCAGGGCAAACCGCGAGATGGGATCGCCCTCAAAGGCATCCAGCCCCAGAGAGATCACCAGCCCGTCGGCGCGGTAATCCGTGATGCGCAGGCACGCTTGCTCAAGTGCATTGAACCATGTTGCCGCGCTGGTGCCCGCAGGCAAGGGCAGGTTCAGGTTAAACCCAACACCAGCCCCCTCGCCCGTCTCGTCGGCGTGGCCCAGGTAGAAGGGGTACTCCGTGCGCGGGTCACCGTGCATGCTGATGAACAGCACATCGCTACGGTCGTAAAAGATGCTCTGCGTGCCGTTGCCATGGTGATAGTCCACGTCCAGCACCGCCACACGCTGGGCGCCCTGGTTGCGCAGGGTTTGCGCTGCCACGGCGGCGTTGTTCAAGAAGCAATAGCCCCCCATGAAGTCCGGGCCCGCATGATGCCCTGGCGGCCGTGTGCAGCAAAACGCGGCGCGCGTCCCCTGCGCAACGCGTGCCGCCGCGCTGGCAGCCGCATCGGCCCCCGCCTTGGCTGCGGCCCAGGTTCCTGCCGCCATGGGTGTACCGTTGTCCATGGAGTACAGCCCCAGCCGTGCGACAAAGTTATCGGGTTCCACATCACTGCGCAGCGTGCGCACCGGCCAGACAGACGGAAAAGGCTGCACTGACGCATTGGTTGGGTCCAGCGCCAGCCATTGTTGCCAGGCGGTCTGCAGAAAGGCCAGATAGCGCGGCGCATGCACCTGCGCCAGCACGGCATTGCAGTCCACATCGGGCAACACCATGGCGTGGCCGCGTGTGCGCAGGGCGTCTTCCACATAGTCCACACGTTCGGGTTTTTCAAAACAGGGCACGCGCTCGCCCCGGAAGAATTCGTGGGCCGGTGCATGCCCCTGGTGCAAGGGATTGTGGAAGGTGATCATGGATGCTGCGTTGCAGGTACGGGCGACAAATGTAGCGCGCAAGCCTGCGTTGTACGCCGCTTTGGCGAATGGTCGCTGCACTTTGCAGCTTGCAGACAGGCGGACGAGCCAAGAAAAAACCCCTGCAGGTCAGGAACCTGCAGGGGTTTTTGAATTGGTGGGTGATACATGGATCGAACATGTGACCCCTGCCGTGTGAAGGCAGTGCTCTACCGCTGAGCTAATCACCCGTCGCAAGCACCTTGGAGAAAGATACCGCTGCGAAAAGTCTGGCAGCAACATGGTGGGTGATACATGGATCGAACATGTGACCCCTGCCGTGTGAAGGCAGTGCTCTACCGCTGAGCTAATCACCCTTGTCGCTGCGACAGCCTTCTATTATGGCACAGCTTTTTAGGCCGACTGGAGAGTTCGCCAAATTGTTTTGCCACCGCTGGCCTTGTCGATCTGCGTGAGCACCTCGGCATGGGCCGCCTGCTCTTGTTCGCTCGCCCGCAGCACCGGCAGCGCAAGGCCACGCAAATCGATGGCTGCCACCTTCACGCCGTCAGCGCTGTCATGGCCATCGTCGGCGATCAGCAAGGCATCCTGCCCGCGCGTGAGATTGATGTAGACGTCGGCCAGCAGCTCGGCGTCGAGCAAGGCGCCGTGCAGCGTACGGCCCGAGTTGTCCACGCCCAGACGGTCGCACAGGGCGTCCAGCGAGTTGCGCTTGCCCGGGTACATCTCCTTGGCCATGGCCAGCGTGTCAGTCACGCTTTGCACATAGGTGCCAAACGCCGGGCGCCCCACCAGCTCCAGTTCCTTGTTGAGAAAGCCTACGTCGAACGCAGCGTTGTGGATGATGATCTCGGCGCCCTGCAGGTACTGCAGGATGTCGTCCACCACGTCGGCAAATTTGGGCTTGTCCTTCAGGAACTCGTTGCTAATGCCGTGCACCTTCAGCGCATCTTCATGGCTGTCACGGCCAGGGTTGAAGTACAGGTGCAGGTTGTTGCCGGTCAGCTTGCGGTTGAGCAGCTCCACACAACCCAGTTCAATGATGCGGTCACCACCTTCGGCCGAAAGGCCGGTGGTCTCAGTGTCCAGAACAATTTGCCGGGACATCAGTGGTTTTCCTTGGCGTGGTTGATCGTGTACTTCGGAATTTCGACGATCAGGTCGGTCTGCGCCAGGATGGCCTGGCACGACAGGCGCGACTGCGGTTCCAGGCCCCAGGCGCGGTCCAGCAGGTCTTCTTCCTCTTCTTCTGCCGCATTCAGCGAATTCAGCCCCTGGCGCACGATGACGTGGCAGGTGGTGCAGGCACAGCTCATGTCGCAGGCGTGCTCGATGTTGATGTGGTTGTCCAGCAGGGCTTCGCAGATCGAGGTGCCTGCGGGCGCCGTGATCTCAGTGCCAGCGGGGCAGTATTCGGGATGGGGAAGGATCTTGATGACAGGCATGGGGTGGTCTTTTTCTTGTTCAGAGGGATGCGCTGGCTCGTATCACAGGCTCGCGACGTTCTTGCCGGCCAGGGCCTGCTGGATACCGCGGTTCATGCGCTGGGCTGCAAACGCCTCGGTGCCCTTGGCCAGGGCTTCCGTGGCGGCCTCAATGGCCGCGGCATCGTCGGCGTCGCGCTGGTGGCGCAAGGCCACCATCAGAGCGTCGATGGCAGCCCGCTCCTTGGGGCTGAGCACGTCGCCATCCGCGTCAAGCGCGCTTTGCGTGGCAATCAGCATGCGGTCGGCGTCCACGCGGGCCTCGACCACGGCACGGGCTTTCATGTCCTGCGCGGCCGTGGCAAAGCCATCCTGCAGCATGCGCGCGATCTGGTCGTCCGTGAGGCCGTACGATGGTTTCACGTCAATGCGGGCCTCCACCCCACTGCCCTGCTCTTTCGCGGCCACGCTCAGCAGGCCATCGGCATCGACGGTGAAGGTCACACGGATGCGCGCAGCGCCTGCCGCCATCGGGGGAATACCGCGCAACTCAAAGCGCGCCAGGCTGCGGCAGTCCTGCACCAGGTCACGCTCGCCTTGGACCACATGGATGGCCAGCGCGGTCTGTCCATCCTTGTAGGTCGTGAAGTCCTGCGCCTTGGCGGTAGGTATGGTCTCGTTGCGCGCAACAATGCGCTCCACCAACCCGCCCATGGTTTCGATGCCCAGGGACAGCGGAATCACGTCCAGCAGCAGCAGGTCGCCTGCCGTGTTGTTACCGGCCAGCTGGTTGGCCTGGATGGCGGCACCCAGCGCGACCACTTCGTCGGGATTCAGGTTGGTCAGTGGCTCCTTGCCAAAGAACTCCGCCACGGCCCGCTGCACCTGCGGCATGCGGGTGGAGCCGCCCACCATGACCACACCCTGCACTTCATCGCGCGCCAGATGCGCATCGCGAAGGGCCCGGCGCACAGCCGCCATGGAGCGGGCTGTCAAATCGGCCGTCACCGCGTCAAAATCCAACCGTTTGACGTCAAATTGCACAGAAGCGCTAGATAGCTCTGCCTTGAATGCTACCAAATCAGTAGCAGTCAAGGCCTCCTTGCAGGCGCGTGCAGCCATGCGCACGGCCGACTTGTCGGCTGGTGTGACCGCCTGTTGCCCCACCTGCTGCAGAACCCAGTCCGCCAGCGCCGCGTCGTAGTCGTCGCCTCCGAGGGCAGAGTCGCCGCCCGTGGCAATCACCTCGAACACGCCCTGCGTCAGGCGCAGGACGGAAATATCAAACGTACCCCCACCCAGGTCATAGACGGCGTAGACGCCCTCGCTGGCGTTGTCCAGGCCATAGGCAATCGCCGCCGCAGTGGGCTCGTTAATCAGGCGCAGCAGGTTGATGCCAGCGAGCTTGGCCGCATCCTTGGTGGCCTGGCGCTGGGCGTCGTCGAAGTACGCAGGCACGGTGATCACTGCGCCATACAGATCATCATTGAAGGTGTCTTCGGCGCGGTAGCGCAGCGTGGCCAGAATCTCGGCACTGATCTCGACGGGCGACTTGTTGCCATCCACCGTGGACAGGCTGACCATACCGCCCTCGCCGCCATCAGCAGCAGCCACGAAGTCGTATGGCAGCTTGCCCGCTTCCGCCACGTCCTTGAGGCCACGCCCCATGAAGCGTTTGGCCGAGGCGATGGTGTTGCGTGCATCCTGGGCCTGCGCCGCCACGGCGTCATATCCGATCTGGCGACCGCCGTTGGCCAGGTAGCGCACCACCGAGGGCAGCAGCACCCTGCCCTGTGCATCGGGCAGGCATTCGGACACACCATTGCGCACAGCGGCAACCAGAGAATGGGTGGTGCCCAGGTCAATGCCCACCGCGATGCGCCGCTGGTGCGGGTCGGGGGACTGGCCGGGTTCGGAGATCTGCAAAAGCGCCATGAAATTTCGGGTCTCAACGTGGTGGGGGACGCCATCACCTCAGCAAGCGACAGGGGCCCCAGGGGGAAAGCAAAACCGCTCTATTGTCCCAGTTGCTCTCGGCGACGTTCTACGTCGTCCGCAAATCGCGCAATGAACATGAGGGCTCTGACCTGGCGGGCCGCGCCCGCATAGTCCTGCTGCTGGTCGATGAGTTGCTCGCACTGCGACAGAGCGGCACGCCGGGCTTGTTCCACCTCATCGTCCAGTGCGTCCAGCTCGCTGTCTGCGCGGGCATCTTCCAGTGCCTCGCGCCATTCCATCTGCTGCATCAAAAACACAGCGGGCATGGCGGTGTTGTCTTCGGCACGGATAGGCGCTCCGTGCAGTTCGCACAGATAGGCCGCCCGGCGCATGGGGTCCTTCAGGCGTTGGTAAGCCTCGTTGATGCGCACGGACCACTGCATCGCTACGCGCTGCGCCGCAGCGCCTTGCGCAGCAAACTTGTCGGGGTGGGCTTCGCGCTGCAGTTCCTTCCAGCGCGCGTCGATGGCGCTGCGTTCTTGTGCAAAGCGGCAAGCCAGGCCAAACAGTTCGAAGTCGTCAGATTGCAGATTCATGCGCAAGGGGGCGTGAAGAAAATCCAAGAAAAAACCGCCAGCACAGAGCGCGTTGGCGGTTTGGCGTTACATCAGCTGAAGACGTTCAGACGCGGAAGCTCTCTCCGCAACCGCAGCGATCACGCTCGTTGGGGTTGTTGAACTTGAAGCCTTCGTTCAGCCCCTCACGGACAAAGTCCAGCTCGGTGCCATCGATGTAGGCCAGGCTCTTGGGGTCAATCAGCACCTTGACGCCGTGGTTTTCAAACACGATGTCCTCGGGCTCGCTCGCGTCCACATACTCCAGCTTGTAGGCAAGCCCCGAGCAGCCGGTCGTCTTGACCCCCAGACGCACGCCCAGCCCCTTGCCACGGCGGGCAAGGTAACGGTTGACGTGCCGGGCTGCAGCTTCTGTCAGCGTAATGGCCATGTCTCTCGATCTATCTGTCAAACAATCAGGCGGCAGTGGCCGTGGTGGCGTGCTTGGTCTTGTAGTCCAACACAGCAGCCTTGATGGCATCTTCCGCCAGGATGGAGCAATGGATCTTGACGGGCGGCAAGGCCAGCTCTTCGGCGATCTCGCTGTTCTTGAGCGCGGCAGCTTCGTCCAGCGTCTTGCCCTTGACCCACTCGGTCACCAGCGACGAGGAGGCAATCGCCGAGCCACAGCCGTAGGTCTTGAAGCGAGCGTCTTCGATCACGCCGGTTTCAGGGTTCACCTTGATCTGCAGCTTCATCACGTCGCCGCAGGCAGGCGCGCCCACCATGCCGGTGCCCACCGAATCGTCACCCTTGTCGAAGGAACCCACGTTGCGGGGGTTTTCGTAATGGTCAACCACTTTGTCTGAATAAGCCATGATGTGTACCTCTTCAATACGTCCAGAATGTGTGCGGAATCAGTGAGCAGCCCACTGGATGGTGCTGATGTCGATGCCGTCCTTGTACATCTCCCACAGCGGGCTCAGCTCGCGCAGGCGGGCCACGTTCTCGCGGATGGTGGAGATGGCGTAGTCAATCTCTTCCTCGGTCGTGAAACGGCCGATGGTCATGCGCAGGCTGCTGTGGGCCAGCTCGTCGCTGCGGCCCAAAGCGCGCAGCACATAGCTGGGCTCCAGGCTGGCAGAGGTGCAGGCCGAGCCCGAAGACACCGCCAGGCCCTTGATACCCATGATGAGCGATTCGCCTTCGACGAAATTGAAGCTCATGTTCAGGTTCTGCGGCACACGGCGCTCCAGGCTGCCGTTGATGTAGACCTGCTCGATGTCCTTGAGGCCGTCGAGCAAGCGCTGCTGCAGCGCCTTGGCCTTGGCGTTGCTCTCGGCCATTTCTTCCTTGGCGATGCGGAAAGCCTCGCCCATGCCCACGATCTGGTGCGTGGGCAATGTGCCCGACCGCATGCCGCGTTCATGGCCGCCACCGTGCATCTGGGCTTCCAGCCGCACGCGGGGCTTGCGGCGCACGTACAGCGCACCGATGCCCTTGGGTCCGTAGGTCTTGTGGGCGGTCATGCTCATCAAGTCGATGGGCAGCACGTTCATGTCGATCTCGACACGGCCCGTCGCCTGGGCGGCATCCACATGCAGCAGGATGCCCTTCTCACGGCACAGGGCGCCAATGGCGGGGATGTCCTGGATCACACCGATTTCGTTGTTCACGAAGAGGATGCTGATCAGCACGGTGTCAGGACGGATGGCAGCCTTCAGGGCATCCATGTTGACCAAACCGTCTTCCTGCACGTCCAGATAGGTGGCTTCAAAGCCTTGGCGCTCCAGCTCGCGCATGGTGTCCAGCACGGCCTTGTGCTCGGTCTTGAGCGTGATGAGGTGTTTACCCTTGCCTTTGTAGAAATGCGCAGCGCCCTTCAAGGCCAGGTTGATGGACTCGGTCGCACCACTGGTCCAGACGATTTCGCGAGGGTCGGCACCAATCAGGTCGGCCACTTGCACACGCGCTTTTTCCACCGCCTCTTCGGCCTCCCAGCCCCATGCGTGGCTGCGCGACGCCGGGTTACCAAAGTGCTCACGCAACCAGGGAATCATGGCGTCCACCACGCGGGGGTCTACCGGGGTCGTGGCGCCATAGTCGAGGTAAATGGGGAAGTGCGGGGTCATGTCCATGGCTGGCTCAGTAAAAGGTTCTGGCTGGCAAACAGAAGAGGCAGAACAAACAAGAAAACGATTACAACGCGGTCAGGGCAGTGCTGACCCCAGGGCCAGCACGGCGCACCAAGCATCAGGATTTGGCGAAGACGTTACCCAGCGCAAACACCGAATTGGGGGCGTTCACGCGGATGGGCTTGACCACCGGCGTCGTGGAGATGGCGCGGCGAACCACGGGTTTGTCTTCGATCTGCACGCCCTTGGCGAGCTGCTCGTCCACCAGTTTTTGCAGGGTGACCGAGTCCAGAAACTCCACCATGCGCTGGTTCAGCGAGGCCCACAGTTCATGCGTCATGCAACGGCCGGCTTCACCCAGGCAGTTTTCCTTGCCACCACACTGCGTGGCGTCGATGGGCTCATCCACCGAAACGATGATGTCGGCCACCGTGATGTCGCCTGCCTTGCGGGCCAGCGTATAACCGCCGCCGGGGCCACGGGTGGATTCCACCAGTTCATGGCGGCGCAGCTTGCCAAAGAGTTGCTCCAGGTACGACAGCGAAATCTGCTGGCGCTGGCTGATGGCAGCCAGCGTGACGGGACCGTTGTTCTGGCGCAGGGCCAGGTCAATCATGGCGGTGACCGCAAAACGGCCTTTGGTTGTGAGACGCATCGCAAGCTCCTTGTGCTAAGGCTTGTTCGTTGAAGAAACCGCCTGCGCTGACTGTTTGCCAGCGAGGCACCGTCTCCGCCCCTTACTCCGCCCAGTCACCTGCTGCGGAGCCCTTCATCGTTGGGCTGTTTTGTTGAGTGTTTTATGCGAGTATAGCACAAATCCCTATTGATTCTGTCGGGTTAAAAAACCAAATAGTTATTAATCGACTCAATAGTATTTTCTCATCGCATTCCCAATCGCAATCCCTTTTACAAGGCCACGGAATCGCTGCCGTGCGCACCAAAGGCCTGGTCCTTGAGACGCGTGAGCTGGTCGCGCACCCGGGCCGCCTGCTCGAACTCCAGGTTGCGCGCATGTTCCAGCATGAGCTTTTCCAGGCGCTTGATCTCGCGTGCCACGTCTTTCTCGGACATGTCCTCCACCTGCGCCCGCTGCAATGCTTCCTGCTCCAGGCGTTCGGCGTCCTTGCCGGCTTTTTCGCTGTACACGCCGTCAATCAGGTCTCTTACCCGCTTGACAATGCTGCGCGGCGTGATCCCGTTGGCCTCGTTGTATGCGATCTGCTTGATGCGCCGGCGTTCCGTCTCACCCATGGCTTTTTTCATGGAGTCGGTGATGCGGTCGGCGTACAGGATGGCATGGCCGTTCAAGTTGCGCGCTGCACGGCCAATGGTCTGTATCAGGCTGCGCTCGGCGCGCAAGAAGCCCTCCTTGTCCGCATCGAGGATCGCCACGAGCGACACCTCAGGAATGTCCAGCCCCTCGCGCAGCAGGTTGATGCCCACCAGCACGTCGAAAGCCCCCAGGCGCAGGTCGCGGATGATCTCCACGCGCTCCACGGTGTCCACATCGCTGTGCAGGTAGCGCACCTTGACACCGTTGTCGGTGAGATAGTCGGTCAACTGCTCCGCCATGCGCTTGGTCAACGTGGTAATGAGTACGCGCTCATGCTTTTCTACACGAATGCGTATTTCTTGCAGCACGTCATCCACCTGATGGGTGGCTGGACGCACTTCCACCACCGGGTCCACCAAGCCCGTGGGGCGCACTACCTGATCCACCACCTGGCCTGCATGGGTCTTTTCGTAGTCTGCTGGCGTGGCCGATACAAAGATCACCTGCCGCATGCGTTGCTCAAACTCCTCGAACTTGAGCGGTCGGTTGTCCAGCGCCGAAGGCAGGCGAAAACCATATTCGACCAGCGTGGTCTTACGCGAGCGGTCGCCGCTGTACATCGCGTTGAGCTGGCCGATCATCTGGTGGCTTTCGTCCAGAAACATGATCGCGTCCTTGGGCATGTAGTCGGTCAGCGTGCTGGGCGGATCGCCCGGCGCCGCGCCCGACAGGTGGCGCGTGTAGTTCTCAATGCCTTTGCAGTGGCCCACTTCGCTCAGCATTTCCAGATCAAATCGCGTGCGCTGCTCCAGCCGCTGCGCTTCGACCAGCTTGCCGTCAGCCACCAGCTGCTGCAGGCGTTCGGCCAGTTCCAGCTTGATGGTCTCGACCGCCGCCAGCACCTTGTCGCGCGGCGTCACGTAGTGGCTGCTGGGGTACACGGTAAAACGCGGGATCTTCTGCTTGACGCGGCCCGTGAGCGGGTCGAACAGCTGCAGGCTCTCAATCTCGTCGTCAAACAGCTCAATGCGAATCGCCAACTCGGAGTGTTCGGCCGGGAACACATCGATGGTGTCGCCCCGCACACGGAACTTGCCTCGGCTGAAATCCGCCTCGTTGCGCTGGTACTGCATGCGGATCAACTGAGCGATCACGTCCCGCTGCCCCAGCTTGTCCCCAACCCGCAGCGTCATCACCATGCGGTGGTAGCTCTCGGGCTCGCCAATGCCGTAGATGGCCGACACAGTGGCCACGATCACCACATCGCGCCGCTCCATCAGGCTCTTGGTGCAAGACAGCCGCATCTGCTCGATGTGCTCGTTGATCGCGCTGTCCTTCTCGATGAACAGGTCGCGCTGCGGCACGTAGGCCTCTGGCTGGTAGTAGTCGTAGTAGCTGACGAAATATTCCACGGCGTTCTTGGGAAAGAACTCGCGGAACTCGCTGTACAGCTGCGCGGCCAGTGTCTTGTTGGGCGCAAAGATGATGGCCGGGCGTCCCATGCGTGCGATCACGTTGGCCATGGTGAAGGTCTTGCCCGATCCCGTCACACCCAGCAGCGTCTGGAAGGTTTCCCCATCATTCAGTCCCTCCACCAGCTTGTTGATGGCCTCGGGCTGGTCGCCTGCCGGTGGATACGGCTGGAACAGTTCAAACGGGGAATCGGGGAAGCGGACGAACTCGCCGTCTTGCTTTTCAGTTATGACTTCTGTGATATCCGGCATGGGGGCGGTCAACGGGTGGTGAAGGCGGGCCGTTAAAATCGGCCGAACCCGGCACAGTACACCACGCCCGGATTCTTCGCTACTGACAACCTTTCAAGGATTTTCATGTCTCTGTTCACCGCCGTCGAAATGGCCCCCCGCGACCCCATCCTGGGCCTCAACGAGCAATTCAACGCCGACACCAACCCCAACAAGGTCAACCTGGGCGTCGGCGTTTATTTCGACGACAACGGCAAGCTGCCCCTGCTGCAATGTGTGCAGGCCGCAGAAAAGACCATGATGTCCACCCCCACGGCCCGTGGCTACCTGCCCATCGACGGCATCGTGGCGTACGACAACGCCGTCAAGAGCCTGGTGTTCGGCGCTGAGAGCGAACCCGTGAAGTCTGGCCGCGTAGCCACCGTGCAGGCCATCGGCGGCACCGGCGGCCTCAAGATCGGTGCCGATTTCCTGAAGAAGGTCAGCCCCAACGCCAAGGTGCTGATCTCCGACCCCAGCTGGGAAAACCACCGCGCGCTGTTCACCAACGCCGGTTTTGAAGTCGATACCTACGCCTACTACGACGCTGAAAAGCGCGGCGTGAATTTCGAAGGTTTCCTGGCCAGCCTGAATGCAGCCGCCCCCGGCACTATCGTCGTGCTGCACGCCTGCTGCCACAACCCCACCGGCTACGACATCACCGCCGCGCAGTGGGACCAGGTCATCGCCGTCGTCAAGGCCAAGGGCCTGACGCCCTTCCTGGACATGGCCTACCAGGGCTTTGGCCACGGCATCGCCGAAGACGGCGCCGTGATCGGCAAGTTTGTGGCTGCCGGCCTGAACTTCTTTGTGTCCACATCTTTCAGCAAGAGCTTCAGCCTGTACGGCGAACGCGTGGGCGGCCTGTCGGTGCTGTGCGCCGACAAGGAAGAAGCCGGCCGCGTGCTGAGCCAACTGAAGATCGTGATTCGCACCAACTACTCCAACCCACCCATCCACGGTGGCGCAGTGGTGGCCGCCGTGCTGAACAACCCTGAGCTGCGCGCGATGTGGGAAAAAGAACTGGCCGAAATGCGCGTGCGCATCAAGGCCATGCGCCAAAAGCTGGTGGACGGCCTCAAGGCTGCGGGAGTGAAGCAGGACATGTCCTTCATCACCACCCAGATCGGCATGTTCAGCTACTCCGGCCTGTCCAAGGACCAGATGGTTCGCCTGCGCAACGAGTTCGGCGTGTACGGTACCGACACCGGCCGCATGTGCGTGGCCGCCCTGAACAGCAAGAACATCGACTACGTCTGCCAGGCCATTGCAAAGGTCGTCTGAGCACGATGAGGAAGCGGCGCTCGCGCGCCGCTTTGTGAGCGAAACGCTCCAGAACCCGCACAACGCGGCCCTTCTGGAGCGTTTGCCGTTTCTGGGCCTGCCCGACGCGTGGCTGGTGGCGGGCTGCCTGTTCCAGACGGTGTGGAACCTGCACTCTGGCCTGGAGCCCACCGCGAACATCAAGGACTACGACCTGTTCTACTTCGACGGCAACGACTTGTCCGAATCGGCGGAGCAGCAGGTGCAAGCCCGCGCCACCGCCCTCTTCGCCGACCTGCCCATCACCGTCGAAGCCAAGAACCAGGCCCGCGTGCACCTCTGGTACGAGCGCTGGTTTGGTTACCCGTATGCGCCGCTGCAGTCCGCCCGCAACGGGATCGAGCGTTTTCTGGTGCCCTGCACCTGCGTGGGCCTGCAACCTGCCATCACCCCCGGCGTTGCTCGGCCCACGCTGTACGCGCCGTACGGACTGGAAGAGCTGTACGCAGGACTTCTCAAACCCAACCCCGCCTGCCCGCACCTGCCGTTGTTTGAGGCCAAAGCGCAAAGCTACCGCGAACGCTGGCCGTGGCTGACGATCCAGGCCGCAGGTCACGCGACGGCCTGAAGACGCCCCAACCGCTGCGACGCGGCGATTTCAGGCATTTTTGGGCTCTTCTAGCGAATGCTAGTGACGCCTTGACTCCCCATAGCCGCCTCCAGCACCAGTGCGGGCTGCGGCCCCATGGGGCCTGATCGGTCCAACATCCTGAACCAGCCCAGGTACGAATCAAGGTATTTCGTTGCAACGCCCTTGAAGCGCTGCATCCACCCGCGCAGCCTGCTGACATAGGCATTGACGTTTTGAACATGCCAGGGGCCTCTCACACGCCTACCCCGGCTCACGTTCACCGCCTGGTGCTGCACGCCCAGGGCCCGCGCAGCGCTGGCCAGTGTGACGCTGCCGTCGGTGCATAGGATGGTGTCTGGTGGCAGCAAGGGTTTGAGTGCAGTTTGCACACTCACCGCTTGGTTCGTCTGCAGGATGAGGTTGGCCGTTGCTCCGGCCCGGTCTCGCGCCATCAGCACCGGGGTGTATTCCAAGCCCTTGCAGCCAGCCAGCGCCTTACCGCCGCGTCGGCGAGGACGACGCAGCAAGCCTCTGTGTCCCTTGCAGGAGGCCAGGAAGTAAGACTCATCGGCCTCGGCGATGCCCACAAGCTGGCGTGCCTGCACGCTCTTGGGGCAGGCCAGGAAGCGGTGGCGCCAGCGAAAGGCGGTGCTTTGCGCCACACCCAGGCGCAGGGCCACCTGGTTGAGTGAGAGTCCTTCGCTCAAGACCTGCGCCTGGCCCATCCACTTATCCCGCAGATGCAGGCGTGCCAGCGGTGTTCCAGTCAAGGCGTTGAAGGTGCGCGCGCACTGGCGGCACTTGAAGCGTTGCAGCCCGTTGGCCGAGCCATTCTTGACAAGCTGCGGGCTGCCGCAGTGCGGACAGGTTCGGTGGGCGCTGCCATGTGCTTCTACAACGGCGATGGCTTGACTGTGATCGAGCAGCGCCTGCAGGCAGCTTGCCAGTTGCTGGCGCTGGTGGTGCGTCAGCTGGGGCAGGCTGTGGATCAAGCGCGTCATCTGTTGCTGTCGCATGGCCTTCTCCTGGGGCAGACGCAAGCGCGTCATGCTGGGGAGATGGGGGCGTAGCGCTACGGTTAAAGACTCATCACTAGCATTCGCTAGAAGAGCCCATTTTTGGCCTCAAGCGCTAGATGTACATGCGCCAATAGCTATCAAAAAAGAAGCACTCAATCGGCTTCAGAAAGCATCCATCAGCCCCACAGCACCGACCGCATCGAGATCGATGCCGACTGATAGCCCGTGTTGAAAAAGCGGGGCATCTCGCTGGGCAGCACGGCCCCCGCTGCGTAAAGCAGCGGCAGGTAGTGCTCGTAAGTGGGGTGTGCCTGCTGGGCCACGGCGCCCAGCTTCTGGAAGTCCTGCAAGGCGCCCAGCTGGCCCTTCTTGATCTGCTCCTGCACCACGGTGTCGAACTCCGTGGCCCAGTCGTAGGCTTCGTTGGCAGCCGAGCCACGGCGGGATGCGCGCAGGTTGTGCACGATATTGCCGCTGCCCACAATGAGCACACCCCGCTCACGCAAGGCCTTGAGCTGCTGGCCCAGCGCATAGTGCTCGGCCGGGGCGCGGCTGTAGTCCATGCTGAGCTGCATCACCGGGATACGCGCCTGGGGAAACATGGGCTTGAGCACCGACCAGGTGCCGTGGTCCAGCCCCCACTCGCCCTCGTCCACACCGAGGGCGGCGCCCGTGGCAGGAGATTTCAGCTCCTTGGCCAGGCTGCGCGCCACGGCCGGTGCGCCCGGCACGGGGTACTGCTGGTCGAACAGCGCCTGGGGGAAGCCGCCAAAGTCGTGGATGGTTTTGGGGTTGGCCATGCCGGTGAGCTGCCAGCCACCACGCGTGAGCCAGTGGGCCGACACACACAGGATGAGCTGCGGCTGCACGGCGCGCGCCATCAGTTCCGAACCCATGGCCTGCCAGCTGCGGCGCCAGGCGTTGTCCTCGATGGCATTCATGGGGCTGCCGTGGCCCACAAACAGCACGGGCATGCGGGGCGAGGGCTTGAGCGCCTGCAATGCAGATGCCGTGGCGGCGCTGCTAAGGGACGTGGTCATGAAAGCTCCCGGAAAGGCGGCCAGGCCCGTGAGGGCGACCAAAGAGGTTCTGCGTTGCATGGGTCAGGGAGCGTAACAAATTATGTATAACGCAGGGAGTGAGCCCACGCGCCCCTTGAAGTTCCAGCGCCGCGCCTTCTCCTTCCGTTCAGAACCAAAATACCGAGACAACCCCACACCCATGACCACCGCCCTGCCCCAGCCCCTGCGCAACACCCGTGTCCTGAGCCTTGCGCTCAACCTGCCCGGCCCCGCCGCCCTGATGCGCTGTGCACGCATGGGCGCCGAGTGCACCAAGCTCGAACCGCCCCCGCCCCCCGGCTACCCCAGTGCCGACCCCATGGGCATCTACAGCCCTGCGGCCTATGCCACGCTGCACCAGGGCGTGCGCGTGGTGCATGCCCACCTCAAGACGACAGAAGGCCAGGCCACGCTGCATGCAGAGCTGGCAAGCACCGATGTGCTGATCACCTCGTTCCGTCCGTCGGCCCTGGCCAAGCTGGGCCTCTCCTGGGAAGCGCTTCAATCAAAATATCCACGCCTCTCGCTGGTACGGATCGTGGGCGCGGCGGCCGAGCGGGCCGAGGAGCCCGGCCATGACCTCACCTACCTGGCTGATGCGGGCCTAGTGACCGGCACCGAGATGCCACCCACCCTGTACGCCGACATGGGCGGCGCCTTGATGGCCAGCGAAGCCGTGCTGCAGGCCCTGCTGGAGCGCGCCCACACCGGCAACGGCGCGTGCATCGAAGTCGCTCTGGCCGACGCCGCTGCCTGGCTGGCCCAGCCGCGCGACTGGGGCCTGACCACCCCCGAGGGCGACGTGGGGGGCAACCACGCAGGCTACCGCATCTACCCCTGCGCCGACGGCCGCGTGGCCGTGGCCGCGTTGGAACCCCACTTCGCCGCCAGCCTGTGTGCTGCCGCAGGCTTACCCGCCACGGGCGACCCGCAGGTGCTGCGCGCCCCCGCCACCCACGCGGCCGTGGCGGCCTTCTTGCGCACACAGACCCGCGCGCAGCTTGATGCTTTGGCGGTGGCGCAAGACATTCCTTTGCACACCCTGGCCTGAAAGCACTTCCTGACCGATGCAGAAACAAGGCACCGTCGTCCGCTGGGACGCCAGCCGCGCCTTCGGCTTTATCCGCAGCCCTGACACGTCCGCCGATGTGTTCTTTCATGTGCGGGACTACCGGGGTACCACCCCGCCCCGCGAAGGGCTCGCCGTGGTGTACGAGGAGATTCATGTCGGCGGAAAAGGGCCCCGGGCCATGGCAGTGTTGCCCACTGCACACGCGGGTGGCGCGTTCCAGCCCCGCAGCACGGCACCGACGCAGCCGCCCCCTGCGCACCCCACGCGGCGCGCGCCGGTGCAACGGGCGGGGCAACCTCAAGCACCTAGGCGCAGGCGCCCTGTGACGGCCATCGAACCGACCACTCCCACCGGCTCGGCGCTGATACGGCTACTCATGCTCGGCTGGGCGGGGCTGCTGGCCTGGGGCCTCTGGGCAGGCCGGCTGCCGTGGTGGGTGCTGGGCGCGGCGGTCGCCGTCAATCTCCTGACCTTTCTGGTCTACGCCATCGACAAAAGCGCCGCGCAAAACGGCCGGTGGCGCACCAAGGAAAGCCACCTGCACCTGCTGAGCCTTGCGGGCGGCTGGCCCGGCGCATGGTGGGCCCAGCAGTGGCTGCGGCACAAATCCCGCAAGGCGGAGTTTCGCGCGGTGTATTGGGCGACGGTGGTGCTGCATTGCGCGGCGCTGGGGGCCTGGCTGGGCGGATGGCTGGGCTAGCAGATGCGGTCAAAAACTTACAAATTGATAGCAATCAACCCATGAAGCACTAGCGCATCAAGCGCTTTTGGCACATATTCTTGTGACCCAGCCCCCTGCAACGCAAAGCGGGCTGACGCACGGATGGCCCGCCGGCCTACACAGCGCGCCGGGAGGCCCGGTTTCAATCCCAAAGGTCTGAAACACCTCAGGAGATGCCCATGAAACCCCTCGTCCTTGATTCCACCATGACCACCATGGGCGGCGTTTTCTACCCCACCGGCCAGGTGTTTGCGCTGTTCCCCGACGAGGACTGCGCGCGCCAGGCCGCACTCGCATTGCAGGCAGCAGGCCATCAGGGCGATGTCGCCTATGCCAGCCCCGAAGTCATCCTGCAAGAAATTGTGCACACCCTGGGCACTGCAGATGCGCCGCTGCCATCTGTGGGCGCCGAAGGCGACATGGTGCGGCGCATTGCCGACCTGGCGGGCTCCGGCCACCACGGAATTCTGATTGCAGTGAACGACAAAGACGACACCGACACGCTGGTGGCAGCCATTGCCCCCGAAGGCGCGGTCACGGCGTTCTATTACCGCACCTTCATCATCGAAGACCTGATCTCGCAGCCCGCAGACGATGGCCCGCAGTCCGTGCTGGTGGGCACCCACGCTGCGGCGCCGTAAAACGCCGGCTTCTGCCAGGCCTGGCAACACCTGGGCGGAGCCAGCGATGGCCCGCCGCGCGCAGGTTCAGGTGCGGGTGCGCATCGGCATGGCGGCCATTCCCCGCAGGCACAAGGGGTTGCCAAACTTTGCATGCGCTGGCAAGTTGATCTCTATATAGTGGGCCGGAAGCACCGCACCGCCGAATC
This sequence comes from Acidovorax sp. 59, assembly GCF_002754175.1. NCBI lineage: Bacteria > Pseudomonadati > Pseudomonadota > Betaproteobacteria > Burkholderiales > Comamonadaceae > Acidovorax > Acidovorax sp. 59. The sequence continues at coordinate 2,227,840 of NZ_PEET01000001.1, forward strand.
AGCCACCCGTTCCAGGACAACCCTGGACCGCAGGCATTGATGGAGCATGCGGACACACTGATGAGGGCGCGCCGGATGGGGCCACCAGGCATCACTGGCGCAAGCAGCTTGGCACGAGGCGAGGGAGCCATCCATGGATGTATTGCAGCCGGTCGAGCGAAGGCCTGTGCCGTTGACGTTGCGGGTGACCTGGCCTTTCATCACCATAGTGTTGCTGCTGGCAGTGTGCGCCACGGCCAGCCTGTATGTCTTGTCCACGGTGCGTGCCTTCGTCGCTGGCGAAAGCCTATGGACCAAAGGTCAGAAGGACGCCATCTATTTTCTCAACCAGTACGCCATCACCGGCTCCCCCCAGGCCTTTGAAGGGTTCACCCGCGCCATGGAGATCCCGCTGGGCGACCGGGCGGCCCGGCTGGCCCTGGAGCCAGGCCAGGTGCAGACGGATGTGGCGCGTGACGGCTTTCTGCGCGGTGGTAACCACCCCGATGACATTGACGGCCTGATCTGGCTGTTGCGCTACTTTGACGGCTTTGATCTGGTGAAGAAGCCGGTAGACCAATGGCTGGTGGGCGACGAGTACATCCGTGCGCTGCGCGAGCTGTCGCACGAGATCCACCAGCGCAACACCGCCGGCACGGCGGACGCCCCCACGCGCGAACGGTGGCAGAACACCATCCGCGAGATCAACGCGGGCGTGACCCCGGCGGCCCGGAACTTCAGCGAGGCCCTGGGCGAAAGCTCGCGCCACATCGTGCTCCTGCTGATGTGGACCAACATGGGCATGGCCCTGGTGCTGATTCTTCTGACCCTGTGGCACACGCACAAGTTGCTGGCCCAGCGCCAGAACGCGGAGCGCGCCCTGGAGGTCGAGCGGGAACAGGCGCGCACCACGCTGGCCGCCATTGGCGATGCCGTGTTGACGACCAACATCCACGGCGAGGTCACCTACATGAACCCTGCCGCAGAAACCTTGCTGGCCCGCTCGGCCGCCCAGGCCACCGGGCAACCTCTGGCGCAGTTGCTGGTCTTCGAAGGTGATGCACCACCCCTGTCGGCCGACGCCCTGGTGCAGACGCTGCTGCGCAGCGATGGTGCCGCCAAGGGCAACATCCACCGTACGCTGGTGCGACCGGACCAGAGCATCGTTCCAGTGAGGCTGGTGGGCTCTCCCATCCGGCACCGGGGTGTGCTGACCGGGGCGGTGCTGGCGCTGCACGACGTCACGCGCGAGCAGCACTATGTAGAGCAGCTTTCGTGGCAGGCCAGCCATGATGCGCTGACGGGCCTGGTGAACCGGCGCGAGTTCGAGCACCGGCTTGAAGCCCTGCTCAGCCACCCGCGCCAGCCGGGCCGTGAGGGCTCGCTGCTCTACGTGGACATGGACCAGTTCAAGCTCATCAACGACACCTGCGGCCACCAGGCCGGCGACGAGATGCTGCGGGAGGTCTGTCGCATGCTGCAAAGCCACCTGCGCGAAGGCGACACGCTGGCACGGCTGGGCGGCGACGAATTCGGCATCCTGCTCAAGGACTGCCCCGTTGGCCCCTCGGCGCGCATTGCAGAGCAATTGCGCCAGGCTGGCCAGGACCTGCGCCTGGCCTGGGAAGGCCAGCAGCTCAGCACGGGCCTCTCCATCGGCATGGTGCAGCTCATCCCAGCGCTCACCTCCATCCAGGAGGCCATGCGCGTGGCCGACATGGCCTGCTACCGCGCCAAGGAAGGCGGGCGCAACAGGGTGTTCATCTACCAGCCCGAAGACATCGAGATGACCCGGCGCGAAGGCGACATGGACTGGGTGCGGCGCCTGCGCCTGGCGCTGGAGCACAACCGTTTCCAGCTGTATGCGCAGACCATCCGCGCGCTGCAAGGCACCGGTGATGAAGGCCTGCACATGGAGGTGCTGCTGCGCCTGCGGGAGGAGGAAAACGGCCAGCTGGTGGCGCCCGGCACCTTCATCCCGGCCGCCGAGCACTACGGGATGATGCCGTCCATCGACCGCTGGGTGATCCGCCACACACTGCAGGCGCTGGCGCAGCACCAGCGCACCCCGGGCGCCCAGCCGCTACACACCTGCGCCATCAACCTCTCGGGCACCAGCCTGGGGGATGACAGCCTGCTCAAGTACATCCGTACCACGCTCACCGAATCCGGGCTGGACCCCGCGCTGCTGTGCTTCGAGATCACCGAGACCAGCGCGATATCGCACCTGCCCAACGCGGTGCGCCTGATGAAGGAGCTGCAGCAACTGGGCTGCAGGTTCGCGCTCGATGACTTCGGCGCGGGCATGTCGTCCTTCACCTACCTCAAGCACCTGCCGGTGAACTACCTCAAGATCGACGGCGCTTTCGTGAAGGACCTTCTGCAAGACCCCACCAACCGTGCCATGGTGGAAATGATCCACCGCATTGGCCACGTGATGGGCAAGCAGACGATTGCCGAGTTCGCCGAGTCCGAAGCCACCGTGGATGCGTTGCGACTCATCGGCGTGAACTACGCCCAAGGCTATGCGGTGGCAAAGCCCGTGCCGCTGTCGGAATGCCTGGCGAGGGACTACACGACCGCCTGACCACCGCGCGGGCCTGGCGCGCCTGAGTCCCGCCACCCCACCGATGCCGTTGGCGCGGCATGCCAGCCCCCCGTTTCAGCCTGCAGATGCAATGGGCAGATGGACGCCCTGCCCGCCCCGCCACGCGAGCAGGCAAGCAGGCAAGCAGGCAAGCAGGCAAGCAGGCAAGCAGGCAAGCAGGCAGCGGACTATCGCGCTTTCTTGAACGGTTTGCCGCCCGCAGCTGGCTTGGCCGCGCCCCCGGTTACGCGCGGTGGCAGGCCCGTGTGCTGGGTCAGGATGCGCCCCTTGGTGGGCTGCTGCACCGTGCGCGACGCAGGTGCCACGGCGGGCTTGGCCCCTGTCGGGGTCGAGTTCTTGCGCCGCGCGCTCTGGTAACCACCGTCGGTAAGCGGCTGGAAGGTCGGAATCAGGTGGTGCTTGCCGTTACCGATCAGGTCCGCCCGGCCCATGCCCTTGAGCGCCTCGCGCAGCAGCGGCCAGTTGTTCGGGTCGTGGTAGCGCAGGAAGGCCTTGTGCAGACGGCGGCGCTTTTCGCCGCGCACGATGTCCACAGACTCTTCATCCACATCGCGCATTTCGCGGCGCACGCGGGTCAGCGTGTTGCGGCCCGAGTGGTACATGGCCGTGGCCGTGGCCATGGGGCTGGGGTAGAAGGTCTGCACCTGGTCGGCGCGGAAGCCGTTCTTTTTCAGCCAGATGGCGAGGTTCATCATGTCCTCGTCACTGGTGCCCGGGTGCGCGGCGATGAAGTACGGGATCAGGAACTGCTTCTTGCCCGCCTCTTCGCTGAACTTCTCGAACATCTGCTTGAACTTGTCATAGCTGCCGATGCCCGGCTTCATCATCTTGGTGAGCGGGCCCTGCTCGGTGTGCTCGGGCGCGATCTTGAGGTAGCCCCCCACGTGGTGCTGTACCAGCTCCTTCACGTACTCGGGCGACTTAACCGCTAGGTCATAGCGCAGGCCCGATCCGATGAGGATCTTCTTGATGCCCTTGAGCGCGCGGCCACGGCGGTAGATCTTGATCAGCGGGCCGTGGTCGGTGGTGAGGTTCTGGCAGATGCCGGGGTACACGCAGCTGGGCTTGCGGCAGGCGGCCTCGATCTCGGGGCTGCGGCAGCCCAGACGGTACATGTTGGCCGTGGGGCCACCCAGGTCGCTGATGGTGCCTGTGAAGCCCTTGACCTTGTCGCGGATGTCCTCGATCTCCTGGATGATCGAATCCTCCGATCGGCTCTGGATGATGCGGCCCTCGTGCTCGGTGATGGAGCAAAAGGTGCAGCCGCCAAAGCAACCACGCATGATGTTGATGGAGAACCGGATCATCTCCCACGCGGGGATCTTGGTCGCGCCGTCATGGCTGCCGTTTTCGTCGGCGTAGCTGGGGTGCGGGCCACGCGCGTAAGGCAGGTCGAACACGTAGTCCATCTCGGCCGTGGTCAGCGGGATGGGGGGCGGGTTGATCCACACGTCACGCGCCGTCACACCCTCGCCATGGGCCTGCACCAGTGCACGCGCGTTGCCAGGGTTGGTCTCCAGGTGCAGCACGCGATTGGCGTGAGCGTAGAGCACGGGGTCGCTTTTGACCTGCTCGTAGCTGGGCAGGCGGATCACGCTCTTCTCGCGTGGGGGGACCTTGAGCTTGGCCTTGAGCGCCGGATTGGCAACGAACTGGATCGGCTGAATGGCAGGATTGGGGCTGTTTTGGCCGGTAGCGCTGGTGTTATTTGCGGTGCCCGCTACAGAATCAGTAGCACTTCCATCTTCTTTGCTGCAGGTGCTGCCTTGGGCCGCAGCCTGCTCGCTGGTGGTCATGTACGGGTTGATGTGCGCCTCTAGGCGGCCGGGCTCGTCCACCGTGGTGGAGTCGATCTCGAACCAACCCTTGCCGCTCTCGTCGTCCGGCCGGCGCACAAAGGCCGTGCCGCGCACATCGGTGATCTGCTCCACCGGTTCACGCGCTGCGATGCGGTGGGCCACCTCCACCAACGCACGCTCGGCGTTCCCGTACAGCAGCAGATCGCACTTGCTGTCCACCACGATGGAGCGGCGCACCTTGTCGCTCCAGTAGTCGTAATGCGCAATGCGACGCAGGCTGCCTTCAATGCCGCCCAGGATGATGGGCACGTCCTTGTAGGCCTCGCGGCAGCGCTGGCTGTAGACGATGGCCGCACGATCGGGTCGCTTGCCGCCCACGTCGCCGGGGGTGTAGGCGTCATCGCTGCGGATCTTCCGGTCGGCGGTGTACCGGTTGATCATCGAATCCATGTTGCCCGCCGTCACGCCCCAGAACAGGTTGGGCTTGCCCAGCGCTTTGAAGGGCTCGGCGCTCTGCCAATCGGGCTGGGCGATGATGCCCACGCGAAAGCCCTGCGCCTCCAGCGTGCGACCGATCACGGCCATGCCAAAGCTCGGGTGGTCCACATACGCGTCGCCCGTCACCAGGATGATGTCGCAGCTGTCCCAGCCCAGTTTCTCCATCTCGGCGCGGCTCATCGGCAGGAACGGTGCCGTGCCAAAGCGCTTGGCCCAGTACGGACGGTAGCTGGTCAAGGGCTTTGCGGCGCGCGCAAAAAAGGAGACGTCAACGGGGGCGTTCATGCAAAGGGGGTCGCGGCCGCCCCCGGTGCGATGGGGGCCTTCGTGGGGCGCGTCTGTGGTGGATAACCCGTGATTTTACGTTGGCGGACGGTTTTTGTCGCCTTGGCAGCCCTTGCCCCTCACTGTTACAGGCTTGATGGCCGTCAGGCATATACTTGCTTTTGTCAATTAATTAACTGACATGGGCATTCATGAGCAACAACACCTCTACCCTTCCCGAGTCCGTCCCGGTGCCTGCGAGTGCGGTGAAAGCCGTGCGCCGGTTCAACCGCTTCATCACCCGCCGCATTGGCGTGCTGGACCCGTACCTGGGCAGCAAGCTATCGCTGACCGACGTGCGCGTGCTCTACGAGCTGGCCCATCGCGAGGCCCCTGTGGCCAGCGAACTCGCGCGGGAACTGGGACTGGACGGCGGGTACATGAGCAGGATATTGCGGCGTTTTGAGCAGGCCGGGTGGATAGAACGGCATGCCAACGCCAAGGACGCGCGGCAAAGCTTGGTCACGCTCACCGCTGCTGGACGCGAGGCGTTCGAGCCGCTGCAGCAGCGTTCGCGCGACGAAGCTGCAGCACTGCTCGCGCCCTTGCCCCCGGCTCGGCGCCAGGAGGTCGTGGAGGCCATGGAACGGATCGAAACCCTGCTGTCCTCCCCCTCCAACGCTGCGGATGGCACCCGAATCGCCGTCCTGCGCGACCCTTTGCCCGGCGACATGGGCTGGGTAGTGCAGCAGCATGGCGAGATCTATTGGCGCGAGTACGGCTGGGACAACCGGTTTGAGGCCTTGGTAGCAGACATCGCGGCGCAGTTTCTGCGCAAGTTCCAGCCCGCGTGGGAGAAGGCCTGGATCGCCGAGCTGGACGGAGAGCGCGTGGGCTCGGTGTTTGTGGTGCGCAAATCTGCCACCACGGCGCAGCTGCGCATGCTCATCCTCAGCCCCAAAGCCAGGGGCCTCGGCCTGGGCGCCCGCCTCACCGACGAATGCATTGCCTTTGCGCGTGCAAAAGGTTACAAAAAGATGGTTCTATGGACCAACAGCTGCCTCACAGCTGCGCGTGGCATCTACGGTCAGCGCGGTTTTCGGCTGGTCAAGACCGAGCCCTACGAAGGCTTTGGTCAGCAATTGGTGGGAGAGACCTGGGAGCTAAAGCTTTGAAATGAGGCAACACGACCCGCTGACCGACCAGCGGCCTTCAACGCGAGGCCACGGAGTATCTCGATGACTTTGTCCGATTCGCTTTTGATTCGCCCGGTCACGGCCGACGATGACCTCGCACGCCTGACCACCCTCATCCACTGCGCCTATGCACCCCACGCGCTGCGGGGTCTGCGCTACTGGGGCACCCACCAGTCTGTGGAAGATACGGCGAAGCGGTTTGCTTCAGGCACGGGGTTGGTGATGCTGGACGGCGAAGACTATGTGGGCACTGTCACGCTGCGACCGCCGCAACCCGAATCCTCAGTGCCGCTGTACCGCGACCCTTCGGTGTGGTCTTTGTGCCAGTTCTGCATCACCCCTGACACCAAAGGCCAGGGTTACGGCAAACAGCTGCACGCCTATGCCCTGGACTATGCCCGCCGAGCGGGCGCCCGGGTGATGGCGCTGGACACTGCGCAACCGGCCACGGCCTTGATAGCGATGTATGAATCCTGGGGTTACCGGGTGGTCGGCGAGTGCGACTGGCGCCCTTTGACCAACTACACCAGCGTGGTCATGGCATGCGACCTGGGCGCAGCAGACGGTTGCATGGGCAACACCGGCTGAAGGGACGCTGCGTGGCTTGTCACGTCACGCAGCACGCCGTATCACCACTCACCGATTTCCCGCACGCGCTGCGCCAGGTCCGGCATCTCGTCGTCGTGCTCTTCCATTGCGTTTGGCATCGCGCCGGTCGATGCCACCGTGCTGGCACCCGATGCCTGGGAGACCGAGGGAGAGATGAAACGGCCAAACAGATGACCAGTGAGGGAGGTAGGCAAAGGTGCAGAGAGCGAAGTGGCAAACATGGCGGTTCCTTTTCTGATGGCCCGGGTGCTTTCAAATGCGTAGCAACAGCGTAGGCCACAGCAACAAGTCCGCAGTGTAGGAACGCACGCCCATGGCATGTGTGACAGAACGCACATTCCCAACGCGATTTGTGCCGATCCACACCCTTCAGGGTCCGGGCTGTGACTTCCGTCACACACGGCTCCCTGCTGGCACCCCAAAGCGCTCGCCGTACACTCGCTGCCCCATGCCCCAGACTCTGGCTGCCCCGGCGCACAGCGAACTCATCATCAAGAAAAGCCGCTTCATCGGCTGCGTGCAGCCCATGGCCGACCGGGCCAGCGCGCAGGCGGCAGTGGATGCGCTGTGGAAGCAGCACCCTGGCGCAGCCCATATCTGCTGGGCGCTACTGGCGGGCGGACAGTCGGCTGCGGTGGACGACGGAGAGCCCGGCGGCACCGCCGGCCGCCCTATGCTGGACGTTTTGCGCCACCAGGACCTGGAAGGCGTGCTGGCCACGGTGGTGCGCTACTTTGGCGGCGTCAAGCTGGGCGCGGGCGGCCTGGTGCGCGCCTACACCGACACAATTGCCCAGGCACTGCTGACGGCCCCCAAGGTCACGCTGCAGCGCATGGCCCTGCTGCAGTGCCAGGTGCCCTATGCCCTGGAAGGCCTGCTGCGCCGCGAAATTGAAGCTGCTGGCGCCGAATTGGTGGACGTGCAGCATGGCACGCTGGTCACCTTGCAGCTGCGCCTGCCCCAGACGCAAGCCGCCCCTTTTGTCCAACGCATCAACGACCACGGGCAAGGCCGAGTGGGCTGGACGGACCCCGAGGCCTGACCGGACGCCGAGACCCAGCCCCCAAAGGGCAACCAGCTCGGTTTTCACATGCGCGCAAGCGCCCTCATCGGCCTCACTGAAACGGCCTGTGCGCCTACAACGTTGCGGCGGCTCGCGCGTCACACTCCGGTTCTTCAGATTCCGAGAAAGTCCCATGGCCCAACCGCTCGACACCATCATCATTGGCGCAGGCACGGCGGGCCTGGCCGCCCTGCGTGAAGTGCGCAAGCGCACCGACCGCTACCTCATCGTCAATGAAGGCCCCTGGGGCACTACCTGCGCCCGCGTGGGCTGCATGCCGTCCAAAGCGCTGATCGAGGCGGCCAACGCTTTCCACCGTCGCCACACCTTTGAAGCATTTGGCCTTCGGGGCGCCAGTGCATTGACCGCGGACCTGCCTTCCGTGCTCCAGCGCGTGCGCGCACTGCGCGACGACTTCGTGGCGGGCGCCCTCAAAGCCACCAATGAACTGGGCAGCAACCAGGTGTCAGGGCGCACCACGCTGCTGGGGCCGCGTTCGGTGGACATTGATGGCACGGCTTACGCCACGCGCAGCATCATCATCGCCACGGGATCACGCCCCCGTCTGCCCGAAGCATGGCTGGCGTTTGGCGACCGCATGCTCACCACCGACACCTTGTTCGAACAACCAACCCTAGGCCCCCGCATCGCAGTGATCGGCATGGGCCCGATTGGAGTGGAGCTATCCCAAGCGCTCGCGCGGTTGGGCCTGCAGGTGGCTGCGTTCACCACTGGCCACACGCTGGCTGGCTTGAGCGACCCAACGCTGAATGCCGAGCTGGCGGCCCTGCTCAAGCAGGACATGGTGCTGCACATGGGCGCCGAGGCGCAGCTGCGCGAAGTGCCTGGAGGCATTGAAGTCGCCAGCGGCGCCAACCGCGTGGTAGTGGACCAGGTCATCGCTGCCATGGGCCGGGTGCCCAACATTGAGCACCTTGGCCTGGAGACACTGGGCGTACCGCTGGATGCGCGCGGCCTGCCCACCGTAGACCCACAAACCCAGCAAATTGGCAATTTGCCGGTGTTTCTGGCGGGTGACGCCAACACCCACACCCCGTTGTTGCACGAGGCGGCCGATGAAGGCCATATTGCAGGCCTGAACGCCCTGGCCCCCAATCCCACGCGCTTTCGACGCCGCACCTTGCTGTCCATCGTGTTCGCCGACCCCAACGTGGCCGTGGTGGGACCGCGCGTGGCCGACATGGACGCGCACAGTACCGTCACCGGCACCGCCAGCTACACAAACCAGGGCCGTGCCCGCACCGCCCAGCGCAACCATGGACGCCTGTGCGTCTATGCGGACCATGCCAGTGGTCGCCTGCTGGGCGCCGAGCTGTGCACCCCTGACGGCGAGCACCTGGCGCACCTGCTGGCCTTGGCCGTGCAGCAGCAACTGACAGTGCACGACCTCTTGGGCATGCCCTTCTATCACCCCACGCTGGAAGAAGGCCTGCGCACCGCCTTGCGCGACGCAGCCCGCCAGCTGCCACACACCCACGCCTCCGACCTGGCCGCCTGCCCAGCCCTTGGGGTACCCGCGCTGGACTAGGCGGAGCACTACAGGGCAGGTTCACGACCGCTGACCATGTAACAACGCTCAAGCCGCGTTCTGCCGCGCCGATAACCCACCATTACCCCGAGGAGTCACCATGGACGTCGCCCTGACCAACAGCATCGTCAACACCGCTACCAACCTGGCCAGCGCCAAGACGTCTGACGCCTTGAACATGGTGGTGCTGAAAAAGGCGCTGGACATGCAGGCCGTATCGGCCGCCACCATGATCGACGCCATGCAGCAGTCCATGCCCCAGCCCCAGCTGGCCACCAGCGGCACGCTGGGCACCAACGTCAACACCTTCGCCTGAGAGCCTGAGCCCCTCCCTTCTGGGCACCTCAGCGCAACCGCGCAGGCGACAGCCCTTCCACCCCCACGCCCTCGCGCACCAGCTCCTCGGCCAGCGGCTCGCCCCGCAACAGTTGCCGCGCCAGCAACGAGGCGCCCGCCGCGCTCTGAATCCCATATCCGCCCTGCCCGGCCAGCCAGAAGAAGCCGGGCACGTGGTTGTCCCAGCCGATCACCATGTCGCCATCCGACACGAAGGAGCGCAGCCCGGCCCAGGTGTGCGATGGGCGGCGGATCTGGAACCGGGTCATTTCCTCGATGTGATAGATCCCGGTGGCCACGTCGAGCTCCTCGGGCACCACATCGTGCGGGTGCGTGGGATCCGCGTTGGCCGGTGAGCCCAGCAGTTGCCCCGCGTCGGGCTTGAAGTAAAAGCTTTCGTCGATGCCGATCACCGCAGGCCAGTGGGTGGCGTCCATGCCCTCGGGCACCGGAAAGGTGAACGCCGTGCGGCGGCGTGGCTCCAGCCCGATGGGCGGCACACCCGCCAGGCCCGCCACCACATCGGCCCAGGCACCCGCTGCGTTGACGATGGTGGGGGTGGCAAACACCCGCCCATCGGCCAGCGTCACCTGCCACACAGTGCCTTCGCGGCGCACAACCATGACCTCGGCGTTCGTCAGCACCTGGCCGCCGCGCTGGCGCAGGCCACGTAGGTAGCCCTGGTGCAGGGCGTTCACATCAATGTCGGCCGCCTCGGGCTCGCTCATGCCGGCTGCCACAGCCTCGGGTTTGAGGCAGGGCAGCATCGCCAGCAGCTCAGCCTTGTCCACCCATTGCACATTGGGCGAGGTGGCGTGCGCTTCGTCGTAGGTCTGCTTGAGCAGGTCCAGCTGGTCCGGCCCGGCCACATAGACCACGCCCCGGGGTGAGAGGATGGGGTCAGCGCCAAACTCCGCCGGCGGCGCGTCGTAAAACGCGCGGCTCGCCCGCGTCAGCGCCTGGATGTTGGGCGTGCCATAGGTCGCCATGTACAGCGCGGCCGAGCGGCCGGTGGTGTGATAGCCGGGCTGCGATTCGCGCTCCAGCAGCAGCACGCTGGCGCCCTGCCCTGCGGCGCCGGGCTGCACCAGTTGCCAGGCCACGGAGGCCCCGGCAATGCCTGCGCCGATGACGATGGTGTCTACGGTTTGCATCTGCTCCTCCTGCTCAAACGGCCGACACCTGTGCGGCCGATGCCGCACGGTCGTCACGCGGCAGGCTGCGGGCGTCGCGGGGGTCGGGTGCCACGGTCACGATGGAGGTCAGCGCGGGTTCGGCATTGGTTTGCATCAGCTTGGCGATGTCGGGCCGGGGCCGTGCCAGCCCAGCAATGCCCTTGAACGCCTGCTCCAGCGCATGCCCCACGCCCAGCGTGTGGCGGTCGGCACGGAAGCGCCCCACGATCTGCAGGCCAAACGGCATCCCGACGTCGTCCAGCCCACACGGCAAGCTCAGCGCCGGGTGGGTGGTGAGCGTGGTCACATAAGTCAACGCCAGCCATCGGTAGTAGTTGGCCTGCGGCTCGCCGTTGATATGGCTGGCAAACAGCTCGGTCCACGCAAACGGCGACACCGGCGTGGTGGGCGCCAGGATCACGTCGAACTCTTCGTACAGCTTCTGGAACCGCGCCAGGATCCGCGTCTGCTCGGCCTGCGCCCAGGCGCTGTCAAGCAGCGTCATGGCGGCGCCCATTTCGTAGTTGGCGCGGGTGTTGGGGCCCAGGGTGGCGGGGTCGCGCTCGTAGGCCTCGCGCGTGCTGGCCACAAAGGCTTCAGCGCGCAGCACGTCAAAGCAGCGGTGCACATCGCCCAGGTCGATGTCGATGGCGTCGCAACGCGCAAACAGGTGCTTCATGGCCTGTACCTTGCGGCGGAACACGGCGCGGATACCGTTGTCCACAGCGCAGGCACCAAAGTCCTCGGTATAAGCCACGCGCAGGCGGCTCAGGTCCACGGTTTCGGGTAACAGAAAGCTCATCGGGTCCAGCGGGTAGCTCAGCGGGTCGCCCGCCGACATGCCGGCCGATGCCGCCAGCTGCAGGCAGGCATCTTCCACCGTGCGGCCCATGGGGCCGACCACCGAAATCGGCGTCCAGCCCAGCAGCTTTCGCGAGCTGGGCACCACGCCGGGCGAGGGTCGGAAGCCCACCACACCACAAATGGATGCCGGAATGCGCAACGACCCGCCCGTGTCCGAGCCCGTACACACCGGCAGCATGTCACACGCAAGCGCAGCGGCCGAGCCGCCCGACGAGCCCCCGGCATTCAGGTTGGGGTTGAACGGATTGCCCGTGGCGCCCCACACGGTGTTGCGCGAATTAGCGCCCGCCCCCATTTCGGGGATGTTGGTTTTGCCCGTGACGATGGCACCCGCCGCGCGCAGGCGCGCCACCAGCACGTTGTCCTCTGCCGGAATGTGTTCGCGGTAGATCTGCGAGCCATAGGTGGTCAGCAAGCCCGCCGTGGCCTCCAGGTCTTTCACGCCCATGGGCAGGCCGTGTAGCAGGCCCAGCGGTTCGCCGCGCAGCACGGCTTGCTCGGCCGCTTTGGCCTCGGTGCGGGCGCGGTCGTAGCAGGTGGCGGTGACGGCATTCACATGCGGGTTCACCGCCTCGATGCGGGCGATGCAGGCGTCGAGCAGCTCCACCGGCGAAATCTCACGCGTGCCGATGTGATGGAGCAGTTCGTTGGCGGTCAGCTCAACCAGGGCTTGGGCGCTTGTTGTGGTCATCTCGGGCTTGTCTCCTTGTTCTGGTCACACGGGTTCAGTCTGCGGTGATGGCTGCGCGCTGTGCAATGGCGCGCATCAGCGGCAGCTCCTTGTCGATCAGCTCGGCCAACACCTTGGACGAAGCATAGGACGGCTCGAACCCCACCGCGATCATCTTGTCACGCGTTTCGGGGTCCGACACCACCTGGGCCAGCGCCAGCTCCAGGCGGGACTTCACGGCCGGCGGCAGGCCACGGGGCGCCACCATGGCCAGCCAGGTGTCCATCTCCAGGCCGGGGTAGCCACTCTCCGCCAGCGTAGGCACCTTGGGCAGCAGGGCCGAGCGTTTGCCAGAGGTCACCGCAATGGCCTTGATCTTGCCGTCCTTGAGCTGCGGCAGCGCGGCCGACACGGTGTCCACCGTGAACGGGATCTGCCCGCCGAGCAGGTCGGTCATCGCAGGTGCACTGCCCTTGTAGGGCACATGCTGGATCTTCAGGCCCGCCGCGTGGAAGAACATCTCGCCTGCAAACTGCGAGGTGGTGCCCGTGCCGAACGAGCCATACGAATACCTGTCGGGCGCCGCCTTCACCAGGGCCACAAACTGCTTCAGGTCGTTGGCAGGCACATCCTTGTTGGCGAGCAGAATCAACCCCGTGCGGCCCGTGATGCCAATGGGCTCAAAGCTCTTGACCGGGTCGTACGGCAGCTTGGCGCGCACGGCGGGGTTGACGGTGAAGGTGGTGCCCGAACTCATGAGCAGCGTGTAGCCATCCGGCGCCGCCCGCGCCACCGACGTCGCACCGATCACCGTGCCCGCCCCTGCGCGGTTGTCGATCACCACGCTCTGGCCCAGCTTGTCACCCAGCTTCTTGCCAATCAGCCGCCCCAGCACATCGGTGGCGCCACCGGGCGGGAACGGAATCACCAGCGTGATCGGCTTGGTGGGGAACGCAGCGTCCTGTGCCATGGCCGGAGTCCACCCAGTGGCCCCCAGGGCGGCACAGAGGACGGCAGACAAAAGCAGTTGCTTGCGGTTCATGGCGTGGCTCCAGATAAAAAAGTGAAAAGAAAAAAAGAGGAAAGAAGGTGGCGGGCCATCAGGCCTGCGCAGCCAGCACGGCCCGCCCGCGCTGCACAAAGCCCTGGTACTGCGCATCGGGCACCAGCAGGCCGCCCGTGGTCCACACCAGGTGGGTGGCCTGGTGCAACACGGCCTCAATGCCCGTGCTGCGCAGCCAGGCCTGCCCTGCCGTGGTACCCGTCAACATCGCCGGGCCGCTGAAGCCTGCGGCAGCCGAGGGCTCGATGCGCTCGCCCAAGGCGTCCAGCACCCGCACTAAGTGTGCAAACAGGGTGTCGTCGGCCACAGTGAACACGCCCGACAGCAGCGGACGCATCAGTTCGGCCGCCAACAGCGACGCGCGCGGCACCGCCAGGCCATCGGCCTCGGTGCGGTTGGTCAGGCCCCAGTCGTAGACCGAAGGGTGCTGCCCCACACCTTGCGTTGCATCGGCCATCATTTGCACCATGAAGCACGGCGACTGCACCGGCTCGGCAAAAAAGCAGTGCACATGCGGCCCCAGCACCTGCCGCAGGCCAAAGGTGATGCCTGCAGGCGCACCGCCCACACCGCAGGGCAGGTACACGATGAGCGGGTGCTCGGCATCCACCGCCACGCCCTGCTCGGCCAGTTGCTTTTGCAGGTGCAGCGCCGCTGCGCTGTAGCCCAGCAGCAGCGAGAACGATTGCTCGTCGTCTACAAAGTGGCACTGCGGGTTGCTGGCCGCCTCGGCACGGCCTGCGGCCACGGCGCGTTCGTAGTCGCCCGCGTGTTCCACCACCTGCACGCCACGCTGGCGCAGGCGGTCTTTCTTCCATTCCTTGGCATCGGCCGACATGTGCACCGTGGCCTGAAAACCCAGGGCAGACGCCACCACACCAATGCTCATGCCCAGGTTGCCGGTAGAACCCACCGCCACTTGGTAACGACCCAGCAGCTCGCGCGCCTGCGGCGTCGCCAGCGCTCGGTAGTCGCCCCCGGGCTCTACCAAACCATGCTGCAGCGCCAGCCCCTCGGCAAACTCCAGCACCTCGTGCATGCCGCCGCGCGCCTTGATGGAGCCCGCCACGGGCAGGCTGTGGTCGGCCTTGATGAACAGGCGGCCTTGCGCGTCGGCCATGCCCAGTGCGGGCGCCAGCGCCGCAGCAGGCAGCAGGGGCGACTCCACGACGCCCCCGTTGGCGGCGAGCTCGGGGAACACCTGCGCCAGCAGCCCAGCAAAACGTGCCAGGCGGGCAGCCGCTGCGTGCGTATCATCCAGACTAATGGTCCTGCCCAGTGCATGCAGCGCGGCGGCGGGCTGTGCCTGCCGCGCCGGGTTGGTCCACAGGGCGGGCTCGGCGTTGCGCAGGCGAGTGGCCAGCAAGGCATCGATGGCAGGTTGGGGTTCGGCAATCGTCATGGCGCGTTCATCTCGAAAAGTCTTGCCCCCATTTTTCGCCGGTCACGCCTCCGTCACAAACCATTTATATTGAGCGCATCATTAGTATTAATAATGGATATTCGCCTCTCCCCCTCCCTGCTCGCCTGGCTGCGCAGTTTTGATGCAGCCGCCCGCCACGGCAGCTTTACCAAGGCGGCGGCCGAGCTGTGCATCACCCAGGGCGCCGTGAGCCAGCAGGTCAAGCAGCTCGAAGACTGGCTGCGCCGCCCGCTGTTCCTGCGCACGCCGCGCGCCTTGGTGCCCACACCCGAGGGCAAATGGCTGGCCGTGGTGCTGCGCGAGAGCTTTGACGCCATCGAAAGCACCCTGGCCCAGATGCGCCAGCCCGCAGAGGCCGCCACCGCCACGCTGAGCTGCTCGCCCTCGTTTGCCATGAGCTGGCTCACCCCCCGGCTGGGCGACTTCTTTCGCCAGCACCCCCACACCGGGCTGCGCGTGTTTGGCGAGTTCCACACGCTGGACCGCACCCGCATGGTGCGCGACGGCGTGGAAGCCGCCGTGCGCTTTGACCTGGGCGGCTACCGCGACCTGAACGCCACCGTGTTCCTCGACGAATGGCTCATCCCCGTGGCCAGCCCCGAGTTCCTGGCCCGCCACCCGCCCATCACCCAGCCGCAAGACCTGCACGGCGACTGGCTGCTGCACGACAGCAGCGCCTGGGACGGCGCAGACACTTACGAGGAGTGGCAGCACTGGTTTGCGCAGAGGGGCGCCACGCCACCGCCCTGGGCGGGCGGCCAGCAGTTCAACCTGTCGCAACTGGCCCTCGGCGCAGCGCTGGCCGGCCAGGGCATTGCCATGGGCCGCGCCGCGCTGGTGCTGCAGGATGTGAAGGCCGGGCGCCTTGTGCCGCTGCTGGGGCGCAGCGTGACATCGCGCGCGGCCTATTCGTTTGTGACCACCACACACCCTAGCCCGGCAATGGAGCTGGTGAAAGAGTGGCTGCTGGAGGAGGCGCAGCGGTTTTGCACAGAGCGCAGCGAGGTATTGCCTCCGTTGGCTTCGCTTTAAACCGAGCATGGCGGCGACATTTTGTATATTTATATACTCTTTACCCAAAAAAAAGAGTATAAATATCATCATGCCAAACGATCTCATCCCCACCCTCGCCGCCGCCCGCAAAGCCCACCAGATGACCCAGGCCCAGTTGGCCGAAAGTGCGGGTCTCTCCCGCATGACGGTGCAGCGCACCGAAGGCGGCGACCTGGACCCCCGCTATTCCACCCTGGCCGAAATGGCTCGGGTGCTGGGCATGGACATCATTGCCGTACCCAGCAGCCTGCGGCCCAGCCTGGAGGCATTCATTCAGGCCGGTGGCAAGTTTCTGGGCCAGCCCGAGGGGGTGGATGCGCCGCCCTCGGTGGTGGAGAGCCTGCGCCGCTGACCCTGACGACGCACCACCCTACCGCACTGCCCGGCCCAAGCCCCATGAGCACCTCCATCCGTTACCTGCGCCTGTACCTGCACCGCCCCCCGCAGGCGGATGGCAGCGCGGGCGAGCCAGGTACGACAGCAAGTCGTCGTGAGGCCATCGGCTACCTCTCGCAATACGGCGACATCCTGCGTGTGTCGTTTGACGAGAGCTACATCCGCAACCCGCAGCGCCCCACCCTGTCGCTCAGCTACCAGGGCGCGGACGAGGCCGCCACGCAGCAGATCCTGGCATCAGCACGCGATGCGCGGCTGGTGCGCACCGATGGACGCTGGCCCGTGTACTTCCAGAACCTGCTGCCCGAAGGCCACAACCGCGAGCGGCTGGCGCGCGAGCGCGGCTGCAGCCCCGACGACGAGTTCGAGCTGCTGGCCGCTGCAGGCCATGACCTGATGGGCGCGCTGGAGGTGGAGCCCGTGCCCGCGCAAGACGGCATCCCGGACGTGGTGCGCTACTGGCACACCACACAGGGGCTCGATGTGCTGGAGCCGGGGTTTGTGGAGTTCCCGGTGGAAGACGCAGCCTCGCTGCCCGGCGTGGTGACCAAGTTCAGCGCGGTGCAGGACGGCCGACGCTACACCGTGCACCGCCAGGGCGCGGCGGGCAGCGTGATTTTGAAGCTGCCCACCACCGCGCACCCGGACCTGGTGGCCAACGAGTACACCGGCTACCAGCTGTGCAAGGCGCTGGGCCTGCATTGCGCCGATGTGCAAGTCATCACCCGCGCCGAGGCCGACCTGCCCGACACCGTTCCCTTCAACGACATCCTGGCCGTGCAGCGCTTTGACCACCTGCCCGGCGGCGCCCGTGTGCACATGGAGGAGTTCAACCAGGTGCTGGGCTACACGCCCCGCCAAAAATACGGCAAGTCGCACGGCAAGGGGGTATTGCACGACTGGGCCACCATGCTGCGCGTGCTCAACCGCCTGAGCCGCCAACCCGTGCAGGACACGCGCGAGTTTCTGGCGCGCATGGTGGCCTTCATCCTGATGGGCAACACCGACGCCCACCTCAAAAACTGGGCCCTGATCTACCCCGATGGCCGCGTGCCCCAACTGGCCCCGCTGTATGACCCGGTGTGCGTGGCCGCGTTTTTTGATGGCGTGCCAGACCAGCATTACGCCGTGAACCGCGCCATCGACAAAACCCTGCGGGCGCTGACCTGGGATGACATGGAAGGCCTGATGAAATCGGCCGGGCTGCTGCGCGTGCCCCGGCACCTGGCGCTGCTGCGGGATGTGGTGAAACAGGCGCAGGCCGACTGGCCCACATTGCTGCGTGATGCACCACCGGCCGTGCAGGCCACCGTGCAGCAACGGCTGACGGGGGCGACGGTGCTGGGGCAGATCGCCAGCCGCAGCGCCATGAATTGACGTCAAAATGCTCTGCTTTTAATAGCATTTAGCGCATATTTCACTAGCACGACAGGCCGTTCAGATTCAAATTTTCGTCTCCAGCACCTCATAGGATGCACGCTCAGCCCGTGGTTTGGCGGGCGCGCTGGCAGTCTTCACACTGGCGCCCCAAACCACGCCCCCACCCCCGCCGTGATGGCCATGGCCAGGGCCCCCCAGAAGGTCACGCGCCAGGCCCCCACGGCCATGCTTGCGCCACCTGTGCGCGCTGCCACAGCCCCCAGCAGGGCCAAAAAGACCAGCGCCGAGCCCGCCACCGCATACAGCAGGCTGCTGGCGGGCGCCACTACGGCAACAGCCAGCGGCAGGGCTGCCCCTATCGCAAAGCTGGCGGCTGATGTAAGGGCCGCTTGCACCGGACGGGCGGCCAGCGCCGGGGACACATTCAACTCGTCCCGCGCGTGTGCGCCCAGCGCGTCGTGCGCCATCAGCTGCGCCGACACCTGCTGGGCCAGCTCGGGGGTCAGGCCCCGGCCGACGTAGATGGCGGTCAGTTCGCGCGCCTCGGCCGCGGGGTCTGTGGCCAGCTCCGCGCGCTCGCGGTCAAGGTCTGCCTTTTCGGTGTCGGCCTGCGAATGCACCGACACATATTCGCCCGCCGCCATCGACATGGCGCCCGCCACCAGCCCAGCGACCGCCGTCACCACGATGGTGGACTGGCTCGATTGCGCTGCCGCCACGCCCACCACCAGGCTGGCGGTGGAGACGATGCCGTCATTGGCTCCCAACACAGCGGCGCGTAGCCAGCCAATGCGGTCAGAGCGGTGGCCCTCGGTATGAGCACGGCGCGCGGTATGGGGCATGGGGGCTTCCAAAGTCAAAGGTACAAGCCAGCACCATACATGCACACTCCCGACAAGCCAAACCAACAGGTGGCCGCAGCGGGCTCTTACATCCTCTTGCACCGCCGCCAACACGATGCCAGCGGTTTTGGATTATCTTGGTGGGCCGCGCTGCCGCCCACCTCTCGGCTGAAACCTGCAAAGGGCTGCCGTTTGCAGGCTCCCAGCGCTAGCAGACCAACAACCCGAAGGACGCCTGTGGCCAAAATTCTGGAAGTGAAATACGAGAACCAGGCCGATGCACGCGTGTGCGAAGTGGCCTACGAGAGCCAGGCCGACCTGTGCTGGCACGAGGTCGCCTACGCCACACAGGCCACAGGCGATGCGTCGTGGTTCTTCGTGAACTACGAGAACCAGGCCAGCTTCAAAATTTTCAAGGTCAAGCGCGAGGGCCAGGCGGACCTCAAGGTCTTCAAGGTGGCCCATGCAGACCAAGCGGGCTGGCGCACCCAGGGGCATGCGCTCAAGGGCAAGCTGGCCTGACGAAGCCCGATGGGCCTGTCACAAAGCCCCTCGGGTGTGCGTGACCACACTACGCCCCTGCTGGTCTCAGCCTGCCTCACCCACCCACGTACTTCTGCAGCTGCTCGCCCAGCCCCGTGGCGCCCAGACGCACCACATCACCGGGCTTAAGGAACCACGGCGCGGGCTTTTGCCCCAGGCCCACGCCTGCAGGCGTGCCGGTCAGGATAAGGTCGCCCGGCTCCAGGGTCATGAACTGGCTGATGTACGACACCACGGTGGGCACGCCAAAAATGAAATTGCGAGTGCTGCCGTTTTGCACACGTTGGCCATTCACCTCCAGCCACAGGTCGATGGCGTGGGGGTCGGCCACCTCATCGGCCGTCACCAGCCAGGGGCCGATGGGCGCGAAGGTGTCGTAGCTCTTGCCCTTGTCCCACTGCCCGCCACGCTCCAACTGCCAGGCGCGCTCGGACACATCGTTGGCCAGCACATAACCGGCGACATGGGCCAGCGCGTCGGCCTCGGACACATGACGGGCGCGGGTGCCGATAACGATGCCCAGCTCCACCTCCCAGTCGGTCTTGGTGGCGCCAGGCGGTATCCGCACATCATCGTTGGGGCCGCTCAGCGCGGTCACGGCCTTCATGAACAGCACCGGCTCGGCGGGCGGCTGCATGCCTGCCTCCTTGGCGTGGTCGGCATAGTTGAGGCCCACGCACACGATCTTGCCCACACCGCCCACTGGACTGCCCAGGCGGGGCGAGCCATAGACGGCAGGCAGGCGGCGCGCGTCAATGGCTGCCAGCGCCGACAGGGCGCGCGGGCTGAGCTGCGCGGGGCCGATATCAGGCAACAGCATGGACAGGTCGCGCAGCGTGCCTTGGGCGTCCACCAGACCGGGGCGTTCTGCACCAGGCTGGCCGTATCGAATGAGTTTCATGGGGTGTCCTTGTCTCTATGGATGAATCCAGGGCCCGGGGGGCGTACCACCCGGCAGCATAGCGGCACACCGTCTTGCGCGCGTGCACCAATGGCCGCCCCGGGCTTGCCCGATGACGACGCCCCGACGCCAGCGCACCGCCTCATGCGCGCGTAACATCACGGGGGCCGCCGCATCACCGAACAGCTATCACAATGATAGCTATCAAGGCATGAATTACCGGCGCATCAGCCACTTTTCACTGAATCTTGCACCCATGGCACCCGCCACCGCCTCGCCCCCCCCCACCGAAACGCCTGCGCGCCCGCAGCCCCGCAACCCGACCGATCTGTTCTGGTCCTTCACCTGGCTGGCGCTGCAGGGTTTTGGCGGTGTTCTGGCGGTCGTGCAGCGCGAACTGGTGGAGAAAAAACGCTGGATGACGAACGAGGAGTTTGTCGAAGACTGGGCCGTGGCGCAGATCATGCCGGGCCCCAACGTGGTCAACCTCAGCATCATGATCGGGGACCGCTACTTTGGCCTGCGCGGCGCGTTTGCAGCGCTGGCGGGCATGCTGACGTTTCCGCTGATGCTGGTGCTGGCGCTGGCGGTGGTGTATGCGCAGTTCTCTGCCCAACCGGCCGTGGCAGGCGCGTTGCGTGGCATGGGGGCCGTGGCGGCAGGCCTGATTGCCGGGGTGGGTATCAAGCTGTTTGTCTCCATCCGCAACCATCCGCTCGGCCGCCCCCTGTGCCTGGCCATCACGGCGCTGACCATCGTGGCCATGGCCTGGCTGCGCTGGCCGCTGTTCTGGATCCTGCCGGTGATCGGCGGGGCCGCCTGCCTGCTGACCTGGAGAAAGCTCGCACCATGAGCAGCACCGCCCCCCTCACCGCGCCGCTGATGGCCCTGAGCATCGGCGACTGGTTCAACCTGTTCCTGTACTACCTGTCGCTGTCGCTGCTGGCGGTGGGTGGCGCCATTGCCACCGCGCCCGACATGCACCGCTTTCTGGTCGAACGCCAGGCGTGGCTGACCGACCCGCAGTTCAACGCCTCCATCGCCATCGCCCAGGCCGCACCGGGCCCCAATGTGCTGTTCATCGCCCTGCTGGGCTGGAACGTGGGCATCAACGCAGGCGGCCCCGGTGTGGCTGGCTGGCTGCTGGGCGCGCTGGGCATGGCGGTGTGCATGCTGGGCGTGATGCTGCCCAGCAGTCTGCTGACCTGGACGGCCACACGCTGGGGCCACCGCAACCGCGAGCGGCGCGGCGTGCGCGCCTTCAAGCAAGGCATGGCCCCGGTGGTGATCGGCCTGCTGGTCGCCACGTCCTGGGTACTGGCCCGCGCCCATGGCGAATGGACCACCGATTGGCCCCTGTGGCTGCTGACCGCCACAGCCACAGTGCTGGTCTGGCGCACCAAGCTGCACCTGCTGTGGATGCTGGGCGCCGGTGCACTGCTGGGTGCGCTGGGGCTGGTCTGACGGTTTGGGAGGTCGGGTTGCGCTGCGCAACCCCGGCAACTGGCACGATTTCTTTCTCTTTTTTGAAAGGCACATCCATGCAACTCCGTTTCCTCGGCCGCTCGGGCCTGCAGGTCTCGCCCTTGTGTTTTGGCGGCAATGTGTTTGGCTGGACGGCCGATGAAGCCACCTCGTTCGCACTGCTCGACGCGTGGGTGGACGCGGGCTTCAACTTCATCGACACCGCCGATGTGTACTCGCGCTGGGCACCGGGGCACACCGGGGGCGAATCCGAATCGGTGATCGGCCGCTGGCTCAAGCGCAGCGGCAAGCGCCATCGCATCGTGCTGGCAACCAAGGTGGGCAAGGACATGGGGGATGGCAAGGTGGGCCTGCGCCCCGCCTACATCCGCCAGGCGGTGGAGGCATCGCTCCAGCGCCTGCAGACCGACCACATCGACCTGTACCAGTCACACGACGACGACACCACCGTGCCGCTGGCCGACACGCTGGGCGCGTATGCCGACCTGATCCGGGCCGGCAAAGTGCGTGCCATCGGTGCCTCCAACTACAGCGCCGCGCGCTTGCAGGAGGCGCTGCAGACCAGCGAACGCCTGGGCTTGCCCCGCTACGAAAGCCTGCAGCCGCTGTTCAACCTGTACGACCGCGCCGTTTTTGAAGACGCGCTGCAGCCGCTGTGTGTGCAGCAGCAGGTCGGCGTGATCAACTTCTACGCGCTGGCCGCCGGGTTCCTCACCGGCAAATACCGCACGGCAGCCGACGCAGCCAAGAGCGCACGCGGCGCCAACACCACGGCCAAGTACCTCAACGACCGGGGGCTGCGCATTCTGGCGGCGCTGGACGCCGTCGCACAACGCTACAACGCCACGCCCGGCCAGGTGGCCGTGGCCTGGCAGATGGTGCAACCGGGCATCACCGCGCCCATTGCCAGCGCCACGTCGGTGGCCCAGCTTCATGAGCTGGTCAAGGCCACCCAGCTGCAACTGGACAGCGATGCACTGTCCCAGCTGGACGCTGCCAGCGCCCAAGGCTGAACCCAACAAAAAAGAACCCGCGCGTGCGCGGGCCCTAGGCGTATGGCTTGACGGGTTACGGGGTGAATGGAATGACGCCCCCTCAGCCCATCAGCTGATCCGGCGACCGTTCTCCGCGTAGATCGCCAGGTAGATGGCGTCCGAGCCGATGTAGGGCGCCTTGTTGCCAAAGCCCACGTTGAAGTCGCCAAACGATAGCGACCGGATGGCCATCAGCCCGGCGCGCAGGCGTTCGCGCGTGGGCTCCTTGCCTGCGTTCTTCAGGCCTTCGATCATGATCTGGGCGTTGAGCCAGCCTTCCAGCGCGCTGCCGCTGTTCAAGAACGCAGGATCACCTCCCGTGGCTTTCATGGTGCTCTGGAACTTGCGCACCACCACCGACTTTTGCGAATTGGCGTCCGGGAACACCTGCACCAGCGCCAGCCCGCGCGTGGAGGCGGCCAGCTTGGGCAGCTCCGACGAGATCACCGTGACAGACAGGCCGGCCAGGGGCACGCCCTGCGCCTTGGCACGGAAAGCCTGCACAAACGCGGTGTTGGCCGTGCCCGTGGTGGCCAGCAGCACGGCACCGGGGCGCTCAGCCGCCACCTTGTCGGCCAGCTCGGCGCCATTTTTGCCGTCCACGGCCAGCGCAAACTCGCCGCCGCGCTCGACCTTGATCTCGTCCAGCGCCGCGGACATGTCCTTGAGCACCTCTTTGCCAAACGGGTTGTCCAGGTACACCACGGCAATGCGCTTGAGGCCCATGTCCACGATCTGCTTGACCAGGCGCTGGGTTTCTTCGCGGTAGCTGGGACGCAAGAAGAACACATGCTTGTTGGCCGCCGCACGCAGCGACGTGGCACCGGTCACCGGGCCCACCGTAGGGATGCCCTTGGACTCGATCAACGGCAGGATAGACGCCGTATTGGCCGTACCCAGCGGCGAGATGAGCGCGAACACCGACTGCGCATCGACCATGTCGGTCACGTTCTTGAGCGTGCGCGCAGCCACGTAGCCGTCGTCCTTGACCTCCATGCGGATCTCGCGGCCCAACACGCCGCCAGCGGCATTCACCTCGGCAAACGCGGCCTTCATGCCCGCCACCTGCTCGATGCCTGCCTGGCCGAGCGGGCCCGTCAGGGCAATGGAACAGCCCAGGGTGATGGAGCGCGCAGTCAACGCCTCCTCGGCCGCCATCGCGGTGTGGGCCCATGCGGGCAGGCCAGTGGCGGCAACGGCCTGGGTGGCACGCAAAAGAAAGTGGCGACGGCTCATGGTGTGCAGGGCAGATAAAACAAAGGTGGAGCAGGCTACCGGCCAGAGCGCCTCCCCGCCTGTCAGCTGTGCGACAAAGGGTGGCAGGAGAACGTCAAATCAGGGTTTCTACCGGGATTCGACAGCGTGTGAGCCCCTGCAGCACCGCGCAAACCCAGGGCTGAGCGCCTGCGCCACGCTCACCCGCTCAATCGCCCAGCAACGGCGGCAGCACCGTCGCCGCCGTGCCGCGCAGCACCGCGTGCGCTACATCGTCCAACGCACTGGGCGCGGGGTTGAGCACCACCACCCTGGCACCGGCGGCCCGAGCCTGGTGGGCCAGACCCGCTGCGGGGTACACCGCACCGGCCGTGCCCACCACCAGCATCAGGTCGCACTGGTTGGCCGCCTGTTCGGCGGCCTCCAACGTCGCCAGCGGCAAAGGCTCGCCAAACCACACCACGCCCGGGCGCAGCAAGTTGCCGCAGCGGTCGCAGTACGGCGGGTGGCCGGCCACTGCGTGGTCGATGAAGCAGCAGTTGCGCGGGGTGTCGAGCCAGCGGTCCTGAAAAATGTCGCCGTGCAGGCACAGCACGCCGGTGCTGCCCGCGCGCTGGTGCAGCCCGTCCACGTTCTGGGTGATGAGGGTGATGCAGTCGGGGTGGCGGCGCTGAAAGTCGGCCAGCGCCAGATGCCCTGCGTTGGGCGACACACCGGTCAGCAGGTCGCGCCGGTACTGGTACCAGTCCCACACCCGCTGCGGGTGGGCGCGAAAGCCTGCCTCGGTCGCCATGTCTTCGGGGCGAAACTGCGCCCAGTAGCCCGTCTGCACATCGCGGAAGGTCGGCACGCCAGATTCGGCGCTGACCCCTGCGCCTGTCAGCACGGCGATGCGCTGGCTTTGCCGGACCCAGGCTTTCACGGTGTCCAGCATGGTGCCTTCCCCGGTGGAGCCAGCGGGCCGAGGATCAAGTCCTCTGGCGCAGCGCCTCGTACAGGCACACGCCGCTGGCCACGGATACGTTCAGGCTCTCGACCGCGCCCTTCATGGGGATGCTGACCAGCTCGTCGCAGGTCTTGCGCGTGAGCTGGCGCATGCCGTCGCCTTCGGCGCCCAGCACCAGGGCCACGGGGCCTTTCAGGTCCACCTGATAAATGGTCTTGGGCGCATCGTCGCTGGTGCCGATGCACCAGATGTTGCGCTCCTTGAGTTCGTTCAGGGTGCGCGAAAGGTTGGTGACCATGAAATACGGCATGGTCTCGGCCGCACCGCTGGCCACCTTGGCCACGGTGGCGTTGATGCCCACGGCGTGGTCCTTGGGGGCGATGACGGCATGGGCACCCGCGCCGTCGGCCACGCGCAGGCAGGCGCCCAGGTTGTGGGGGTCGGTCACGCCATCCAGCACCAGCAGCAGGGGCTGCTCGATGCCTGCGGCTTCCAGGTCTTCCAGCAGCTCGTCCAGCGAGGTGGCAACCTTCACGGGCTCCACCCGCGCGGCCACGCCCTGGTGGCCGTGGCTGCCTGCCAGCTTGGCGATGCGCACGCTGTCGGCTTCGATGAGGCGGGCACCGGCCTCGCGGGCACGGTCGAGAAACTGGCGCATGCGCGCATCGCGGCGCGTGGCTTCGTAGTAAATCTCGATGATGGATTGCGGCGCGGTCTTCAGACGTACGCCCACGGCGTGAAAGCCGAAGAGAACTTTGGGGCTGGACATGGGGGGATTATCCGCTGGGCGCAGCCCACTCCCTCAGACCACTATCAAATTCGTAGCTGCCTGCACATGTTTCACTAGCGCCTGCGGCCTAAAACACTCAAAAACCCCGCCCACCACTCACACCACGCGCCCTGCATCGATCGTGATGCGCCGCTCGCACTGCGCGGCGATCGCGCGGTCGTGGGTCACCAGCACCAGCGTTGTGCCCAACTCGCGGTTGAGCTCGAACATGAGCTTCATGATGGTTTCGCCGGTCGCAAAGTCCAGGCTGCCCGTGGGCTCGTCGGCCAGCAGCACGGCAGGCTGCACCACAAATGCCCGGGCCAGGGCCACGCGCTGCTGCTCGCCGCCTGACAGCACCTTGGGGTAGTGCGACAGGCGCTGCCCCAGCCCCACGCGCGCCAGCATCTCGGTGGCGGCCTTGCGTGCATCGCGGCGGTCGGCCAGCTCCAGCGGCAGCATGACGTTCTCCAGCGCTGTGAGGTTGCCCATGAGCTGGAAGCTCTGGAACACAAAACCCACCTTCTGGGCCCGCAATGCAGCCCGCGCATCTTCATCGATGGCAAACAGGTCGTGGCCGTCCAGCCGCACCGTTCCGCGCGTTGGGGTATCGAGCCCCGCGATGATGGACAGCAGCGTGCTCTTGCCCGAGCCCGAGGCGCCGACGATGGCCGCCGTTTCCCTGGCAGCCAGGCGGAAATCGATATCCCGCAGAATGTCGAGGGTTCCGGTGGAATCCGTCACCGACTTGAACACATGCTCCACGGCAATGATGGAGGTGGCGGGCGGTGTCTTGGGCAGCGGGGAAGGTTCGGACATGAAAGGCTCTTTACTTTGATTCGCAATCTGCAGCAACGGCGCCACTTTATCCTGAGCGCATCTATCGGCTTGGTGGTGGGGCTTTGTGCGCCCACGGCCTTTGCGCAGGCCGCCGCCAAGGTAGGGACTGCCGGACGCCCTTCGGTGATTCTGGTGCTGGGGGACTCGCTCAGCGCCGAATACGGCCTGGCGCGGGGCACGGGCTGGGTGGCACTGCTGGAAAAACAACTGGCGCAAGACAAGCTCGCAGCCACCGTGGTCAATGCCAGCGTGAGCGGCGAGACCACCTCGGGCGGCCGCTCGCGCCTGGCTGCACTGCTCGCGCAGCACAAGCCCAGCCATGTGGTGATTGAACTGGGGGGCAACGATGCCCTGCGCGGCCTGCCGCTCAAGAACACCGAAGAGAACCTGGCCTGGATGACCCAGGCGGCGCAAAAGGCCGGGGCCAAGGTCTTGCTGGTGGGTATGCAGGTGCCACCCAACTATGGCACCGACTACGCGAACAAGTTTGCGGGCCTGTTCACCACCGTGGCGCAGGCCCACAAGGCGGCTGTGGTGCCATTTTTCTTGAAGGGTGTGGCTGACGGACCGGACCCGACCCGCCTGTTCCAGCCCGACCGCATTCACCCTCGCGCCGAAGCGCATCCGCAAATGCTGGCCAACGTGTGGCCAGAGCTCAAAAAGCTGCTGCGTTAGGGATTCGCTGCACGCATCGAGCGATCATTGTGTGCTGCGGATCGGGAGGGGCTGCCAGGCGCAAAACGCAGCAATAGCCGCAGCTGTTGCAAGTATTTGCAACGCTGCAGACCGCCAGAGACCGCAGATGCACAGGGCGCGGCGATTGGTGCAGCGGACCCCTGTGACGCAGCCAGGTCACTCAGCCTGCAGGCTGCTCGGGATGGCCTGCAGCGCCCGCTGGCTGGTCATCAGCGGGCTGGTCATCCCCTTGCGGATCGTTCGGCCTGCGCTGTGTTTTGGCCCTCAGCTTCTCTTCCTTTTTTTGTTTTTTGGCGAGTTCGCGCTGGCGTTTTTCGTATCCGTAGTTGGGTGTTGCCAAGGTAGTTGCTTCCTGAAGTTGAGACTCACTGTAACAGGACGGGGTTTTCAGGCCCCTGCCGGGGTACGCTGCAGCGGAATGACGGCAGCTCGGTACGCATGCCAGCTGGCGAAGCCCAGCACAGGCCCCGCCAGCACCAGGCCCACCCCCCAGAACCACAGCGAGACGGCCACGATGAGGGTGATCAATGCCCCCCAAAGCAGCATCACCGCGGGGTTTTCAATCACTACACGCATGCTGGTGATGCCCGCAGTCAGCGCGTCGGTGTCGCGGTCCAGAATCATGGGGATGGACACCACGGAGGTGGAAAACACCAGCGCCGCAAACACACCGCCCACCACCGTGTACACCGCCACAAAGCTCCAGTTCTGCGGGTTGAACACCGCCTGCAGCACGCCGGTGGTCGAGGGCATGCCGGTGTTGAAGAACACGGCAAACACCACCAGCGAGGCCCTGCCCCAAAGCAGCTCCAGCACCACCAGCACCAGCACCAGCATGCCCATGCTGCCCATGTGGCTGTCCCAGCAGGTAAGGGATTCGCTCAGCTGCGGCTTCAGGCCCGCCTCGCGCCGACGGCTGGTGTCGTAAAGCCCCATGGCCAGAAAAGGCCCCACCAGCAGACAGCCACTGGCGAGCGACATGGTGTATTCAGGCCGCGTGCGGAACACCCAGCCCAGCACCCCCGCCATGACCCAGAAGCACACGCCATAGAACAAGGCAATGCCCGGCGCGGCGCGCACATCGTCCAGGCCGCGCCACAGCCACCGGAAGGGGTCAGCCACGCGCAACGGCTGCAGCTGCACGGGCTGCGCCGTCTGGGCCTTCACGCGGTCGGCAATGGCCTCAGCCTGCCGGGCCTCGGAGGTGTCTGGGGTGCCAAGGGTGTCCGGCGCAGGCTTGGAGGATGTCGCGTTCATGCCGCCACACTAAGCCCGCCCGTTCGGCTGCGCCACTGAGGAAAGCCCGTATCCCACACGAAATCCAGCGGCAGTGGGCCGCACCGGATCCTTACCGAGGCCGCTCAGCCCTGGGTGAAGGCGCGTTCCATCGCCTGTTGCAGGTCGCGCCGCAGATCCTCCACAGCCTCCAGGCCGATCGAAAACCGCACCAGCGTGCCCGGCTTCAAATGGGCGGGCGGCCGACTGCGCATGCTGGCAATGTTGTAAGGGACGACCAGGCTCATGGGGCCGCCCCAGCTGTAGCCCAGCTGGAACAAGCGCAAGTCGTCGCAGAAGGCATCCACCTGCTGTTGTGTGTACCGGGCGTCGATCATCACGCTGAACAGGCCAGCTGCCAGCCCCTGCCCGCCGTGCGCAGCACCGCACAGGCCCTTCCAGTGTGCATGGCCGGGCGCGCCTTCCAGCGCGGGGTGCAGCACTTGCGCAATGGCGGGTTGCTGCTGACACCACCGCGCCAGGTGGCGGGCAGCGTCATCGTGGGCGCGATAGCGCAGTCCGATGCTGGGCAGCGCACGCAGCACGGCCTCGGCGTCGTTGGCCCCCACGCCCAGTCCCAGCCGCATGTGCGTCAGCTTGATCTTCATGTGCAGGCCCGGGTCGCGCGTGATCACGCTGCCCATGAGCACGTCACCTCCACCGCTCGGATACTTGGTGAGCGCATGGGCCGAAATGTCCACCCCCAGGCTGCCGTCGCCGGTCAGGTCAAAGGGCGCAAACGCCAGGCCCGCGCCCCAGGTGTTGTCCAGCGCGCTTGTCACGCCCCTATCGCGGCAAATGCGCACCTGCTCGCACAGGTCCGGAAACTCCATGCTGACAGAGCCCGGCGCCTCCAGCCAGACCAGACGGGTGGCTGGCGTGATGCGGGCTGCCAGATCGGCCGGATCCAGCGGGTCGTAAAACACATGGGTGATCCCGAACCGGGCGAGTTCGCCATTGGCCAGATCCTTGCCGGGTCCGTAGGCGTTGTCGGGGATCAGCACCTCATCGCCGGGCTTGAGGAGCGCCAACCCCACGTTGGCAATGGCCGCCAAGCCACTGGGCACCAGCACACACTGCAGACCGCCCTCCAGCGCACACAGGCGCTCTTCGAGGATGAAGGTCGTGGGCGTGCCGTGCAGCCCGTAGGTGTAGCCGCTTTTGTCTTTCCACTCGCGCGAGCGCATGGCCGCAACGCTGGGAAAGATGACGGTGGAGGCCTTGAAAACCCCCGGTTGGGGAGCTACAAAACCGGCCGGAGGCTGGTAGTCGTGGTGGACGATATGGGTGGCAAGATCAATGTCGTGGTCTTTCATGCCAGCCATGGTAGCGCGCCGCCCGGAGTGACCCGGGCGGCGCTCAGATCGCTTGGCGATCACACCGCAGGGCTTGGGATGCATGCACCGCAAGCCCTGCAGGTTGGCATTAACCAGCCGTCACGACCAGCTGGTTGTTCACCGAGGTCACGCCACTCACGCCCTTGGCGATGGTCTCGGCGCGGTCACGGGCCACCGTGGAGGGTGCGGGCCCGTTCAGCGTGACCTTGCCGTTGACAGTGTCTACATTGATCTTGACGGCACTCAGGTCGGGGTCCTTGGCCAGGCCCGCGCTCACCTGGGCGGTGATGGTGGCATCGTCGATGACCCCCTTGGCGGAGTTGGCTGCCTGCTTGGCCGTGGCTTCCGCATTGGCCGCGCCCTGCTCCATCTTGGTCTCTGCGTTCTGCATCGCGCCCTCGGCCTTCACACGTGCGTCAGCTGCGGCTTGTTCGGTCTTTTCGACGGCAGAGTCCAGGCGCTGGCCCACGGTGGGCTCTTCGGTCTTGTTGCAGGCGGCCAGGCCCAAGGCCAGGGCACTCACGGCCAGAATGCTCGCAACGCGATGGGCGGGACGGTCGATCAGATTCTTGGGGTTCATGCAATGACTCCTTGCGGTTGAAACATGGCCTCACTGTAGGCAGCGGGCCGCGGCTTGCGGGTCGGACATCGCCGAAGTGCTTGTAGGACGGCAACGCCAGACGCGCATCGGCCGCACTCCCTGCTGAGCGGGTGACAATCGGGGCATGACCGTGTCTTCGCTCGCCCGTTGGCTTCCTTTTTTGAAATGGCCCCGCCCTGACCCACAACTGCTCAAAGGGGAGTTCTGGGCGGGCATGACGGTGGGGCTGATGCTGGTGCCGCAGGGTGTGGCCTATGCGGCGCTGGCGGGCATGCCGCTGGTCACGGGCATCTACGCATCGCTGATTCCGGCATTGGTCGCCGTGCTGTTCAGTTCATCCACGCGGCTGGGGGTGGGGCCCACAGCGCTCACCAGTTTGCTGATCGGCGCCTCGCTCACCGGCCTGGCCGAGCCAGGCAGTGCGCAGTGGGTGGCCCTGGCGGCATGGATGGCCCTGCTGTCGGGTCTGCTGCAGATGGTGATGGGCATGGCGCGCTTTGGCTGGTTGCTCAACCTCGTGACCTCACCCGTACTCAATGGTTTTACGCAGGCGGCGGCCCTGCTGATCCTGGGGTCTCAGTTGGGGGCACTGACCGGGTTGCGGGCTGCCGACTGGGGCGCCCTGCTGTCTACGCCATCACTGGGGCTGTTCGACCTGACTGCAGCGGGCTTCGGCCTGGGAAGCCTCGCTTCGCTGATGCTGGCGCGCCGCCTGTTGCCCCAGTTCCCGGCGGCCATCGTGGTGGTGGGTGCTGCGGGTGCTCTGAGCTGGGCCCTGGGTTATGCCGATGCAGGTGGCGCAGTGGTGGGCACCTTGCCATCCGGCTTGCCAGCGCCCTACTGGCCCGGCGCCCTGCCCTGGTCCAGCTTCAGTGCATTGGTCATGCCCGTGCTGGTGGTGACGCTGGTGAGCTTTCTGGAGACCGCATCGAGCGCCAAGGTGGAAAGCCAGCGCTCCAAGGAGCAGTGGAACGAAAACCAGGACCTGATTGGCCAGGGCCTGGCCAAGATCAGCAGTGGCCTGTGCGGCAGTTTTGCCACGAGTGCGTCATTTTCGCGCTCGGCCATCAACCTCTACGCCGGTGCCAAGACGGGCTGGGCCACACTGTTTGCGATCAGCCTGGTGCTGGTCGTGCTGCTGTGGTTGACGCCCGCGCTGTACCACGTGCCGCAGTCGGTGCTGGCGGCGGTCGTGGTCACTGCCGTCACCAGCCTCATCAAACCGGGCACCCTGATGAGGCTCTGGCGGGTGTCGCGGGTAGAGGCAGTGATCGGCGGCGTCACCTTTGCCCTGACCCTGGCCACCGCGCCGCGCATGTACTGGGGCGTGCTGGTGGGCTTGCTGATGAACCTGAGTCACTTTCTCTACCAGCGACTGCACCCGCGCATCATTGAAGTGGGCCTGCACCCTGACGGGAGCCTGCGCGACCGGCACCTGTGGCATTTGCCGCCGCTGGCACCCCGGCTGCTGGCGCTGCGCATGGACGCGGAGCTGGACTTTGCCTCTGCCAGCGCTCTGGAGCGGCGCGTGACCGAACACCTGGCCGCCCACCCCGAGGTGCTGCACCTGTGTCTGCTGGCGCAGCCCATCAACCGCATCGATGTGACCGGCGTGGAGACCTTCGCCCAGTTGCTGGCGCAAATGGAACTGCGGGGTGGGACATTGCATCTGAGCGGACTGAAGCTGCCGGCAGAGCAGGTCTTGCGGCAGGCGGGGTTGCTGAAGCTGGGCCCCGGGCTGGCCATGTACCGCACCGATGCCGAGGCGCTGGTGGCGCTGCAGCAGCTGCCCGAGTCCGTCGTGGCCCGTGCGTAGACCGGGTTTCACCTACGCCGCGCCGGCGTTGCGTTGGCCCTGTTCTTGCTGGCGCACTGGTACACTTGCCTAACTCTTTTTGTTCCAATTTGTGTCTGACTCTGCGGCCTCTCATCTGGTAGATCTGCGCGACCTTCGCCTGGATACTGCTCACGCTCTGGTGGCTCAGGCCGGCGGCAGCGAGGCAGCACTGCACCGCGAGGTGCCTTCCCTGTACCTGCAGGGTCTCATCGATGGCCTGTGCGAGCTGTCGCTCAAAGACCCGCTCACCGGCCTGGCCAACCGCAGACATTTCCGCGCGGTGCTCGAGCGCGAGATCGACCGCGTCACCCGCTCCGGCGAGGCAGCCCTGCTGCTGATGCTGGACATCGACCACTTCAAAAGGGTGAATGACACCCACGGCCATCTGGCTGGCGATGTGGTGCTCCAGTCGGTAGCTCGCACGCTCAGCGCCTGTGTGCGCCCCATGGACACCCTAGCCCGCTACGGCGGCGAAGAATTTGCAGTGGTGCTGCCCGCCTGCCAGGCCGCCTTTGGCCGGGTGGTGGCAGAACGCATCCGGCGCGCAGTGGCCAACACGCCGATCCGCATTTCCCCCACGGTGGAGCTGAACGTCACCGTGAGCATCGGCGGCGCGTTTGCCATGCAGTGGATCCGCTCCACCACCCTGCTGTGGACCGACCGGGCCGACCACCAGCTCTACCAGGCCAAGGCGTCGGGCCGCAACCGCGTCAGCATCGAGGAACAACCCGACAGCACCGTCAGTGCCGAAGAGAAAAGCCTGTTGTTTGGCCCGCTCTACACCCCTTCGGGTTGGGGCGACCTGCCTCCACTGGACCCCAACCCAACAGGCAGCGCCTACTGAAAGTTAGATGATGAGCGACGCGCTGTCCCCCCAACCCACAACGCCTGCAGCCCCTGCAGGCCCTGCCGCCCCCCTGGCCTCTGCCGCTCCTGGCGCCCGCATCATTGCGGTGACCAGCGGCAAAGGTGGTGTGGGCAAGACTTTCGTATCGGCCAACCTGGCCGCCGCCCTCACCCGCCGAGGCCAGCGCGTGCTGGTGCTCGACGCCGACCTGGGCCTGGCCAACCTGGACGTGGTGCTGAACCTGCACCCCAAGATCACCCTGCACGACGTGTTCACCGGCAAGGCCGCACTGGACGACGCCGTGATCGCCGCGCCCGGTGGCTTTGACGTGCTGCTGGCCGGTTCGGGCATGGTGGAGTATTCGCGCCTCACGCCCGAAGTGCGCAACCAGTTCCTGAACGTGATCCAGGCGCTCACGCCGCGCTACGACGTGGTGCTGCTCGATACCGGCGCCGGTATCTCCGACGTGGTGCTGTTCTCGGTGTCCCTGGCCTCCGAGGTGCTGATCGTGGCCACGCCCGAGCCTACTTCGCTCACCGACGCCTACGCTGCCATCAAGGTGCTGGCCATGCAGCAAAAACGCCAGCATGTGCGCATGGTCATCAACCAGGCGGCGCGTCCGGGCGACGGCCGCGCCATCACCAGCCAGCTGCAGCAGGTGCTCGACCGCTTTGTGAGCACCGAATCCGGTCGCCCCATGCGGCTGATCCACATGGGCGACATCCCGGCCGACCCCTCGGTGCGCGACGCCGTGATGCGCCGCCAGCTGCTGCTGTTGCAGACCCCCGGCTGCCCGGCGGCACTGGCCATTGCCCAGCTGGCCAACAAGATCGAGTCCACGCTGCTTTCGCCTGCGGCCTGACCCGAATACGCCGAGCGGCGCATGAGGCGCAGCCCGGCCACTGTGACCCACAGGCCCGCCAGCGGGCCTTTGTGCATTTTTACTGCCGTGAACACTACCGACACCGTCCTCAACATCTCCTGCTACAAGTTCGTGCCGCTGCCCGATGCCGCCGCGCTGCGCGATGTGCTGCATGAGCGTGCAGTGGCCGCCCATCTCAAGGGCACCATCCTGCTGGCCGAAGAGGGCATCAACTTCTTTCTGGCGGGCCCAGCCGAAGCCGTGCGGGGTTTTGTGGCTCAGCTGCGTACCGACGAACGCTTTGCCGACCTGGAGCCCAAGGAGAGCTGGTCGGCCACGGTGCCGTTTCGCAAGATGCTGGTCAAGGTCAAGCGCGAGATCATCCGCATGGACCACCCCACCATCCGCCCCGCCGCAGGCCGTGCGCCTTCTGTAGACCCGGCCACGCTGCGCCGCTGGCTGGACCAAGGCCATGACGACGACGGCCGCGAAGTGGTCACGCTCGACACCCGCAACGCCTTCGAGGTGGACGCAGGCACGTTCGACAACGCCATCGACTGGCGCATCGACAAGTTCACCGAGTTTCCCCCTGCGCTGCGCGCGCACAAAAGCGAACTGCAGGACAAGACGGTGGTGAGCTTCTGCACCGGCGGCATCCGCTGCGAAAAAGCCGCCATCCTCATGCGCGAGGAAGGCCTGCCCCATGTCTACCAGCTGGAGGGTGGCATCCTGAAATACTTTGAGCTGACAGACGGCGCGCACTACCACGGCGGGTGTTTTGTGTTTGACGAGCGCCGCGTGCTGGACACCGGGCTCGCCATCGACACGCCTACAGCGGCTGCAGCCGCTACAGAAGGCGCTATCAAATAATGAGCTGCCACCGCTTTATGTACTAGCGCTACAGCCCATTTTTATCCACATATCTCGCTTTGATCACGCCTTGAAGCGGTGTTCCGGCAGGGGTATCCACTCCACCTCGCCCGGCACCTGGCCCATGGCCTGGGCCTCCCAGTCGCTGGCGGCCTGCACGATGCGGTCCTTGCGGCTGGAGACAAAGTTCCACCACATGTGGCGTGGCGCATCCAGCGGCTCGCCGCCAATCACCATCAGGCGCACGGCGCTCTCGCCCGCCGTCAGGCGCAGGGGCTGGCCGGGTTCCGCCACGGCCAGGATGTGCGCAGGCACCTCATCGCCGTTCAGCGACACGGGTGCATCCACGGTGTACACCGCCAGCTCGGGCACCAGCGCCGGAATCTCTATCGTGGCGCCGGCAGACAACTGAATGTCCAGGTACAAGGTGCGCGAATACGTGGCCACCGGCGAGATCTGACCAAAGGCCTCGCCGATCAACACCCGCACGGTGGCGCCATCCACCAGCAGCTCCGGAATGGCCGCCGCAGGCGTGTGTACAAACGAGGGGTCGGCTTCCTCGTGGGCGGCCGGCAACGCAGCCCAAAGCTGGATGCCATGGTTCACATAAGCCTGGTTCGCAAGGCTCTCCGGGCGGCGCTCGGAGTGCACGATGCCGCGCCCCGCCGTCATCCAGTTGATGGCGCCGGGCTCGATCTGCTGCACGTAGCCCAGGCTGTCGCGGTGCATGATGGCGCCAGAGAACAAATAGGTCACCGTCGCCAGGCCAATGTGCGGATGGGGCCGCACATCGTGGCTGTCGCCTGGCGCCACCGTCACCGGACCGAAGTGGTCGAAAAACAGGAAGGGCCCCACGGCCTTGCGCTGCACAGCAGGCAGCAGGCGGCGCACGGTGAAACCGCCGCCCAGATCCTTGGCATGGCCCGTAAGGGGCAGAAAGCTGGGGGTATCGCTCATGATGCACGCTCCAACGAAGTGCTGATCTCGGTCGTCACCGTGGTCATCAGCTTGTGCACAGGGCATTTCTGCGCCACGGTTTCCAGCTCGGCGATCTGGGCATCGGTGAGGTCACCGCTGACCTGCAGCCGGGTCGCGAGGCGGTAGACCCCCGTGCGTTCGGCCGATGCGTCACGCTCGACCACGGTCTGCACATCTTCCACCGGCAGGCCCTTGCGGCGTGCGTACCACAACACCGTGAGCGCCTTGCAGGCCCCCAAGGCAGCGTCATACAGGTCGTGCGGGCTGGGGCCGCTGTCAGCGCCGCCCTCCTCCACACTGCCATCGGCCACGAGGTCGTGCGCGCGGATATGCACGGTCTGGGCCATGGGCGCGCCGGGGACGCGCCGCAATTCAACTGCCATGGGGTGTTCTCCTGGTTGTATTGGGGCGCGCCACTGTAGCGCCAAACGGGGGCTTCGCCTTAACGGGCGAGCCGACGGGCCACGTCAGCCACGCGCTGGCCGAACTGCTTGCCCGTTTCCAGGTCGCCAGGGAACATCTCGGCGGCCGAGGCGTCGGACGGCGATTGGGACATGGCGCCGCTGAACGAGCCGATCCAGTTCACATCATTGCGCGTGGCCGCCTTGGAGTTGGCGGGCATCATGCCGTTGCCCACCCAGATCCCACCGTGCTGCATGGCCAGGTGGAACATGTAGTCCAGCGTGATCTGCTTGTCGCCATTGGTGCTGGCGCTGTTGGTGAAGCCTGCAAACAGCTTGTCCTTCCAGGCCTGGCTGAACCAGGGCTTGGACGAGGCGTCGGCAAATTTCTTGAACTGCCAGCTGGGGCCCGCCATGTAGGTCGGCGAGCCAAAGATGATGGCGCTGGCAGCGGCCAGCGTTTCCCAGCCGCCTTCGGGCAGGTTGCCCTCCGCATCAATGGCGACCAGCTGGGCGCCTGCACCTTCCGCCACAGACTGCGCCAGGCGCTGCGTGTGACCATAACCCGAGTGGTAAACAACTGCGATGTGTGCCATGAGATAACTCCTGTTGAAACGATGAGGGAACGAGACCAGGGGAAAGAACCAAAAGAACTACCAACAGAACGACAACCAACGACGAGATTGAATGCCAGAACCTGCACCCCTGCGGGTTGCAGGCCCTTTCCATGCCAACCGGATCAGCGGTCCGAGCGGCGTGCGTCCAGGCTCCAGGCGCCGGCGCCAAACGCTGCCAGGGCCAGCAGGCCGCCGGTCACACCCACGTTCTTGAAGAACATGAGCTGCTGCATCATTTGCTTGTCTGCGGGCAGGTTCCAGTAGGCATGAAAGAAGAAGCTGGCCACCAGCGTGAAGAAGGCCAACGCCAGTGCGGCAAACCGGGTGCCCACGCCAAAGATCAGCGCCAGGCTGCCCAGCACTTCGACCGCCGCCGCAACCGCTGCCGCCACCGTGGGCATGGGCAGGCCCACCGAAGTGATGTAGCCCACGGTGCCGGCAAAGCCGGTCAGTTTGCTGATGCCCGCAGGCAGGAACAGGGCGGCCAGCAGCAGGCGCGATGCCAGGGCCAGAGGGTTTTGCAGGGATGTGAACATGGTGAAGAACTCCTGAGTGAAAGTGGTTACGAAGTAAAGATCAGGCGGCCAGGTCAAACACCAGCACCTCGGCGTCGTGGCCATCGGTCAACGACAAGGTGGTTTCCTTTTCCATCAGCAGCGCGTCGCCGCCCGACAGGGCCTGGCCGTTGGCGCTCAGCGCGCCACGCACCAGGTGCACATAGGTCTTGCGGGCGGGGTTCAGCGCCAGGGTGGCGGACTCGTCACCATCCAGCAAGCCCGCATACAAGGCTGCGTCAGCATGGATCTTCACCGAGCCCTGGGCGCCGTCGGGCGATGCCACCAGGCGCAGGGCGCCGCGCTTTTCCGACTCGGCAAAGGTCTTTTGCTCGTAGCTGGGCGGGATGCCGCGCACGTTCGGCTCGATCCAGATCTGCAGAAAATGCGTGGTCTGGCCAGCCGCGTGGTTGAACTCGCTGTGCTGCACGCCGGTGCCTGCGCTCATGCGCTGCACGTCACCGGGCGGGATGCCCTTGACGTTGCCCATGCTGTCCTTGTGGGCCAGTTCGCCCGACAGCACGTAGCTGATGATTTCCATGTCGCGGTGGCCATGGGTGCCAAACCCGGTGCCCGGCGCAATGCGGTCTTCGTTGATGACCCGCAGGTTGCCAAAGCCCATGTGGGCAGGGTCGTAGTACCCGGCAAACGAGAAGCTGTGGAAGGAATTGAGCCAGCCATGGTCGGCGTGGCCCCGGTCTTGCGATTTACGAACAGTCAGCATGTGAGTGCTCCTTTCAAGACTCGACTGTAGGACCGCAGCCACCTCTGCGGGCACAGACGGATTGATGGCACTGTTCAAATAATCTGAATTAACATGGCGCCACCATGCAAAACGCCCGCGATGTCCTCACCCCCGATGCGCTGACCATGCTGCAGGTGATTGCCGAGGCTGGCAGCTTTGCCGCCGCCGCACGGCAACTGGGCCTGGTGCCCAGCGCCCTCACCTACCGCGTGCGCCAGATCGAAGACGCACTGGACGTGCTGCTGTTCGACCGCAGCGCACGCCAAGCCCGCCCCACTGAGGCCGGGGTGGAGCTGCTGCGCGAAGGCGCGCGCCTGCTGCAAGACATCGACGCCGTGGCCCACCGCGTGCGCCGCGTGGCCACGGGCTGGGAGCCACAGCTCACGCTATCCATCGACGGCATCATTTCGCCCCACACCCTGCTGGAGCTGGTGGACGCGTTCTATGCCATGAAGCCCCCGACGCGGCTGAAGCTGCGCGACGGCATTATGACCGGCACGCTGGAGGCGCTGACCTCCGGCCGCGCAGACCTGGCCATTGGCGTCTCGGTGGCCAGCAACAACGTGGCCGGCCTGCAGCAAGGGCTGCTGGGTGACGTACTTTTCATCTACGTGGTAGCGCCCCATCACCCGCTGGCCACCGCGCCCGAGCCCATCTCCGACGCCACGCTGCTGGAGCACCGCGCCGTGGCCGTGGCCGATTCGGCCACCCGGGGCGGCGCCACCATGGGCCTGCTGGGTGGGCAGGACGTGCTGACGGTGGACACCATGCAGGCCAAGGTGCGCGTGCAGTTGCGCGGTCTGGGCGGAGGCTTTCTGCCCGAACCCATGGTGCGCCCCTACCTAGAAGCCGGGCGCCTGGTGGCGCGCCGCGTGGCCCGGCCCGAACGCAACGTGCGCGTGCACTACGCCTGGGGTGGTCCCGGCTTCACCGCACCCGGCCGCGCGCTGCAGTGGTGGCTGAACCAGCTGCAAAGTCCCGCCACACGCCGCGCTCTGCTGGAAAACCACCATCATTTGTGACCCTGATCAAGTGCGCACAGGCCGGCACCGCGTGTAGAG
Organism: Acidovorax sp. 59; assembly: GCF_002754175.1. Classification (NCBI taxonomy): domain Bacteria; kingdom Pseudomonadati; phylum Pseudomonadota; class Betaproteobacteria; order Burkholderiales; family Comamonadaceae; genus Acidovorax; species Acidovorax sp. 59. The sequence continues at coordinate 2,267,021 of NZ_PEET01000001.1, forward strand.
TGGTTCCTGTTGGTTCTGCATCGCATTTCTTTTGCCGACCGTCACCGAAAGGCCTCCCATGAGCAAACCTGATCCTCTCCTCGCCAAACGGCTCCGACGCACCAGCGCCCCTATCCCTGCGGCCTCCGCAGCGCCCGCCACCCCAGTCACCCCCTCCGGCAAACCGCAGCGCCACTTCGCCATCATCGGCGCAGGCATGGCGGGCATTGCCTGCGCCCGCACCCTGGTCCAGGCCGGCCACCGGGTGACAGTGTTCGAAAAATCCCACCAGGCCGGTGGCCGCACCGCCACCATCGACAGCCCCTTTGGCAACTTTGATGCCGGCGCCCAATATTTCACCGTGCGCGACCCGCGTTTTGCCCGCGCCATCGACACCGTGCCCGGCATCTGCAAGCGCTGGAGCGCCAACTCGGTCCAGGTGCTGGACGCTGCAGGCCGCGTAGCCGCCGTGGGCCTGCCCCACCGCGAGGCCCATTGGGTGGCCAGCCCGGGCATGCAGTCGCTGGTCACCACCTGGGCCGACCCCCTGGTTCAAGCAGGCCAGCTCATCACCCACACCCGCGTCACCCGCATCGAACCCGACGCCGTGAACGCACCAGGCTGGCAATTGCGCACCGAAGGCGCGGGCGGCGAGCAACATGTGTACGCAGGCTTCGATGCCGTGCTGCTGGCCCAGCCCTCCGTGCCTGCGCAGGCCCTGATTTCCGGCTCCGGACTCGACTCCCCACTGGCCGACGCCATGTCCAAGGTGGCCATTGCCCCCTGCTGGACCCTGATGCTGGCCTACCCCCAGGCCGTGCGCCCAGGCCTGACCACACTGGGCCCGCAATGGAACGCCGCGCGCAGCACCCACCACCGCATTGCCTGGCTGGCGCGCGAGTCGTCCAAGCCGGGGCGCAATGTGGTGGAGCGCTGGACGGTGCAGGCCAGCCCCGCCTGGTCGGCAGAACACCTCGAAGACGACGAAGCCCGCGTGCAGGCCAAGCTGCTCAAGGCATTTGCCGAGGTCACCGGCATCCGGGCCGAGCCCGCGCATGCCGACACCCGCCGCTGGCGCTATGCGCAGACCACCCACCCGCTGGGCAATAGCCACCTGTGGGACGCCAAGGCCGGCCTGGGTGCGTGCGGAGACTGGTGCCTGGGGCACCGGCTGGAAGATGCCTTTGTGTCGGGCCTGGAACTGGCACTTGCCGTGGCATGACGGGGGGCGCGGGCGCAACGCCGCACGACAAGGACAGCCCCGCAGTACGCGTTGAAGGGCGCTATGTGGGGCGGTTTGCCCCCTCTCCCACGGGCCCGCTGCATGCGGGCTCTCTGGTGGCAGCGCTGGCCAGCTGGCTGGACGCACGCGCACACAACGGCCGATGGCTGGTGCGCATGGAAGATGTGGACCAGCCCCGCTGCGTGCCGGGGGCTGACACCTTCATCCTGCAGCAGCTCGCCGCCTGTGGTCTGCACCCCGATGCCCCGCCCCAGTGGCAGTCTGCGCGCAGCGGGCTGTACCAGCATGCCCTGGGCCAGCTGGTGGCGCAGGGCGATGCTTATCCCTGCGCCTGTTCACGCAAGGACGTCGAAGACGCCCATGCCGCGCAGGGCCATGCGCGTGAACGCCATGCTGCACTGCCCTACCCCGGGACCTGCCGCCATGGGCTGCATGGCCGCACAGGGCGCTCCTGGCGCTTCAATGTGACAGACTTCAAGCCAAAACAGCCGATAGCGCTAGTGGATCATGCCTGGGGCGCTACATATTCAATAGCAGACGGGCTTCTGCGGTGGCACGACCGCCGCCTGGGCCGCCAGCAGCAACAGGTTGCGACCGCCGTGGGCGACTTTGTGCTGCGCCGCGCAGACGGGCTGTGGGCCTATCAGCTGGCCGTGGTGGTGGACGACGCCGACCAGGGCATCACCGATGTGGTCCGGGGCGAGGACCTGGCCGACAACACGCCGCGCCAGATCCTGCTGCAACAGGCCCTGGGGGTGCCCACACCGCGCTACCTGCACACCCCCCTGGTGTGTGGGGACAACGGCGAAAAACTCTCCAAACAAAACGGCGCGCAGGCGCTGGAACTGCAGAACCCGTTGGTGGCCCTGTCGCACGCTGCGCTGGCACTGGGCCTGCCCGCTGTGGCAAATCTGCACAACATTTGCATACCCGACGCACTGGCACAGTGGGTGGTGGCGTGGCGACGAAACTACAATGGCCCACCGTGACCGAATTGACCACAGCTTCCGCCCCCGCCAGTGCTGCGCCTGCCGCAGCCGCCCCCACAGCGCCCGCCGTACAGGGCTCTGCCCCCGCCGGTGTGACCCACCCCAAAACCATCAAGAGCTTTGTGCGCCGCGCCGGCCGCACCACCACGGGCCAGGCCAAGGCCTTTGAGGACTTCGGCCCGCGTTTTGTGCTGCCCTACACCCCCACCCCGCTGGACGCCACCGCCGCCTTCGGCCGCAGCGCCCCGCTGGTGCTGGAGATCGGCTTTGGCATGGGCGAGGCCACGGCCCATATCGCCCGCGTGCGGCCTGATGACAACTTCCTGTGCTGCGAGGTGCATGAGCCCGGCGTGGGTGCCCTGCTCAAGCGCATCGGCGAGCAAGAGCTGACCAACATCCGCATCCTGCAGCACGACGCTGTGGAGGTGATCGACCACATGCTGCCGCCCGGCGTTCTTGACGGTGTGCACATCTTCTTCCCCGACCCCTGGCACAAGAAAAAGCACAACAAGCGCCGCCTGATCCAGCCCCCGCTGGTGGCCAAGCTGGCTGCACGCCTCAAGCCCGGCGGCTACCTGCATTGCGCCACCGACTGGCAGCCCTACGCCGAGCAAATGCTGCAGGTACTGAGCGCCGAACCCCTACTGCAAAACACCGCAGACGGCTTTGCACCGCAACCCGACTACCGCCCGCTGACCAAATTCGAAAACCGCGGCCTGCGACTGGGCCATGGGGTGTGGGACGTGGTGTTTGTGCGCCGTAACTGACCCCACGACATGCCCCGATCGGCCCGCACCACACCGCCTATGAAACCCATCCTGCAAAACCTGGTGGAGATGACTGGCCACCGCGACCACTTGCGGCTGGAGGTATCGGTGCTGTCCACGCTGCAAAAGCTCAGCAGCATCATCGAGGTGCGGGCCCTGGAGCTGTTCACGGACGGTGGCGTGCCCCATGTGCGCCCCCGCACCTGGGTGGACAGCGGCCAGCTCGTGTCCACCGACTCCGAAGCCGCCGCCGACCCCCGCCGCGAGCCGCTGGACCAATACCCCGCGCTGCGGGACTGCGTGGACAGCCATGGCGAAAGCGCGCTGGCCTCGCCCCGCCGGGGTCGCCATGTGCTGTGGCTGCCGGTGTGGATGCACGACAAGGTCAGCACCTGCCTGGAGATCACGCAGTCGCGCCCGTTCTCGGCCCACAAGCTCGACGTGCTCATGGGCGTGTTTCAGGTGTACCAGAACTACCAGAGCCTGCTCGACTACAGCGAGCGTGATGCGCTCACCGGCCTGTTCAACCGCAAAACGTTTGACGAGCAGTTCTCCCGCTACACCATGAGCGGGCTGGCCAGCCGGACGGGCGCCGTTACCGAGTCTTTTGCGGCCGAGGAAACCGCAGTGGCCAGCGACAACGAACCCGTGCAGCAATGGCTGGCTGTGGTGGACATCGACCACTTCAAGCAGGTCAACGACCGGTTCGGCCACCTGTATGGCGACGAGGTGCTGATCCTGATCGCCAACATCCTGCGCAGCTCTTTCCGCAGCCATGACCGCATCTTCCGCTTCGGCGGCGAGGAGTTTGTGGTGCTGCTGCGCTCCACCACACTGAGCACCGCCCACAAGGTGTTCAACCGCTTCCGGCTGGCCGTGCAGGAGTACCACTTCCCGCAGGTGGGCCAGGTCACGGTGAGCCTGGGCTTTGTGAGCACCACGCGCGGCTCGCCCGTAGAGATTCTGGGCCAGGCCGACCAGGCGCTTTACTACGCCAAGGAACATGGCCGCAACCAGGTTTGCTTCTATGACGATCTGGTGGCCAGCGGTCAACTGGCAACCAAGGTCGCCAACGACGACGTCGAGCTGTTCTGACCGGGCCCGGCCCCATGGCCATATGGTCTGCTGTCCGCTGCAAAAAGGCTGGCCCGCGCAAGAACGCATTGCCCCATCGTCCACCGTAGGGCGCCTTTCCCCTCTCAGCCCAGCGACGCCAGAATGGCCTCCACATTGATCTCGTCGCGCTGCGCAGGCGTCAGAAAGCGCTCGGCGTAGTCGCGCCACACGCCGCTGGTCAGGAAGAAGCGGAACACCTCGGCATCGATGTGACGCTCGCGCACCATGTGGGTCATGATCTTGAGCGACTCGGACAAGGTCTTGGGTGGCTTGTAGGGCCGGTCGGCCGCAGTCAGCGCCTCAAAGATATCGGCCAGGGTCATCACCCGGTCGGCCAGCGTCAGCTCTGGCGCCTTCAGACGCCGGGGGTAGCCGGTGCCGTCCAGCTTTTCATGGTGGGACCCGGCAATCGACGGCACGCGCGCCAGGTGCGGCGGAAACGGCAGACCGCTGAGCATGATGATGGTCTGCACGATGTGGTCGTTGATCTTGAAGCGGTCTTCGGCGGTGAGCGTACCCCGCTGGATGGACAGGTTGTGCAGTTCGCCCAGGTGCGCCTCGTAGGGCGGCAACACCATGTCAAAGCCCCAGCGATTCGCGGGGTTGCCCGCCTCCACCGGCGGCTTGCGTGTGCCCCAGGGCACGATGTGCTCGGGCCGGTCGGCCAGCAGCGGCTCGTTGGCGGGCAAGGGGCGCACCGGCACGCTGGAAAGCCGCAGCATCTCGGCGGCCGACAGGCCCAGGCGGTCGTCAAAATGCCGTTGCCATATCTGGCGGCCAACGGCCTTGAGGCGGGCAATGTCCGCCTCGGCCATGAATTCGCCCCCCACATTGCAGCGGGCTACAAAGGCAAAGTCTTCCTGCAGTTGTTCGCGCCGCTGCAGCAACTCACGCTGCAGGCGCACCGGGTCCACGCCGGACACATGCTGCTTCCAGTAGTCCAGCTCAGCGTCCCGCCACAACACCTCAAAGCGCATGCGCACCTCGTGAATGCGGTTGTAGAGCGTTTCCAGCTTGGTGGCCTTGTCGATGATGTGCTCGGGGCTGGTGACCTTGCCGCAGTCATGCAACCAGGCCCCCAGGCGGAATTCGTAGCGCTCGGCATCGGTCATGGCCACCTGGGCAAACGGGCCGTCCTTGGCCGCACACATGCGGTCCATCAGCGCCTCGGCCAGCTCCGGCACGCGCTCGCAATGGCCACCGGTGTAGGGGCTCTTGGCGTCGATCGCGTCGGCCAGCAGGCGGATGACAGCATCGAGCAGCTTCTTCTGGCCTTCGATCAGGCTGCGCGTCTCGATGGCCACCGACAGCGTGCCCGACAACTTCTCGACAAACGCCCGGAAATGCGCGTCGTCCTGCGTCTGGTCCGCGATGTAGCGCAGCACCAGCAGACCCAGGGGCTGCCCGTCACGGGTGCGCAGCTGCACCCGCAGCACACGCGCGGGCTCGGTGTCGTCGTCGTCTTCGTGCTGGTCGCCCGGTTGGGGCTCGGTATGGTTGATGAAATGCACCATGGCCAGGTGCTCGGGGTAGCGCGACTGCTGCTCCGGGTCTTCGCAATGGCGGGCCGCGCGCAGCAAGCCGGTGCGTTGCGGGTCCACCAGGTACACCGCACCGCCGGTGCAACTGGTGGCGCGCACCAGCTCGTACAGCACACTCGACAGCATCAGGTCGGTGCGCGACTCGGCGCTGATGTGGTGGGTGATGTGCAAGAACTCCTGGATGGTGTCGGACATGCGGTCCATCACTTGCCCCAGGTCGCGCACCTCGCGCACCGGCGACACCCGCCGTTCGGGCCGCCGGAAATCAAACCGCGCCAGCGCCCGGGCCTGCAACGCCAGCCCGAACAGACTGCGCCCCACGCGCCGGCCGGCCAGCCAGCCCAACGGCAGCATCAGGCCGATGAGCGACACCGACAGCCACACCTGCTGGCGCAGGTTGTTGTTCACCTCGGCCAGCAGCTCCTTGGTAGGAATCGCCATCAGGATCTGCAGCCCCTGCCAGCGCATCGATGCCAGCGGCAGCGAACGGCCCAGCCATTCCTCGCCGTCGGCCTGCAGGCGGCGTGACTCGCCATCTTTCAGGCCCAGCGCCTGCAGCGCATGCAGGCTGGGCACACCCAGATCGTCCAGGGCACGCAGCCGCAGGCCCGGCGTGTTGCCATCACGCAGTAGCACGCGTGACATATCGGGATAGGCCAGCACGCGGCGGTCCTTGTCCACCACCGCGATCTCGGTGCGGGGCATCAGGCGCAGGCCACTGATCTCATGCCCCAGGTCGGTCAGGGCCACGTCCAGGCCAATCACCGCACGCCCGTCCTCGCTGGGCTGGCTCAGCGTGATGCCTACCTCCTGCGTGGTGAAGAACACATAGGGTGCCGTGAGGATCTGGGTGTTCTGCTCCAGCGCCTCGGCGTACCAGGGGCGGGTACGGGGGTCGTAACGGTATTCCGGGCGCACGGCCGAGTCGATCAGCCGCAAGTCTGCGTCGTAATAACTCCAGCGCCCCACCATGCCCGCCAGCCCACGCTCGCGCGCCATGGACTGCACCAGGTACGCCGTTTTGGGCGGTGCATCCAGCCGCACCCGCAAGGCCTCGTTTCGCACCGGCCGCACCAGCAAAAACTGCCCGTCCGGGTAACCGATGAACACCGCCGACAGCAGCGGGTTCTGCTCCAGCAGCCGCGCCAGTACAGGCAGGCGCCGCAGCCGCGCTGGCAGGGTGGACGCAGAGGCCACCGGGTCGAACGCCAGCAGGCGGATGGTGGCATCGGCCGGGTCCACGATGCGATGCACCCGTTCGGCAATGAGCTGGCTGATGCGCTGCGCACTCTCGTCCGATGCCGCAATGATGGCCTGGCGCGCGCTGGTGCTGACCTGGTACACCAGCAACGCTGTCAACAACAGCATGGCGGTGACCACCACGGTGGCGATCAGGACCTCAAAGGGGATGGTGATGCGGCGCCACCATGGCAGGTGGCCGCCTTGGCCCACCGAAGCAGCGCCCGTACCGCGAAGCACAGCGGACGGCGGCGGGTCTTGGGGGCTGTCGCGCAGGGTGTCCATGCGCTGCACTTTAGGGTGAAAGCTGGCGTTCCGTCACCCTCTTTTTGGCAGCCATGGCTGCCACACCACAGCGGCTGGTGCCGCTGTGGTGACAAGTACATCAGCCCAGTTGCTGCGTGACCCAGCCTGTCACCGAAGCCAGTGCTGCGGGCAGTTTGGACGCGTCCGTGCCGCCAGCCATGGCCATGTCGGGCTTGCCGCCGCCCTTGCCGCCGACTTGCTGGGCGACAAAGTTGACCAGTTCGCCCGCCTTGAGCTTGCCCACGCTGTCGGCGGTGACGCCCGCGGCGATCTGCACCTTGTCGCCATCCACGGCGGCCAGCACGATGGCAGCGGTCTTGAGCTTGTCCTTGAGCTTGTCCATGGTGTCGCGCAGGGTCTTGGCGTCGGCACCCGGCAGCGCCGCAGCCAGCACTTTGAGGCCCTTCACCTCCACCGCCTGGCTCACCAGTTCGTCACCCTGGCTCGAGGCCAGCTTACCCTTCAAGGCAGCCACTTCCTTTTCGAGCGCGCGGGCGTTGTCCAGCGCTTGGCTGATGCGGCCGTTGAGCTCGGCCACCGGCGCCTTGAGCGTGCTGGCGGCCTGGTTCACGGTGTCTTCCAGGTTCTGCAAGTACGCCAGTGCGTTGGCGCCGGTCACGGCCTCAATGCGGCGGATGCCAGCAGCCACGCCACCCTCGCCCACCACCTTGAACAGGCCGATGTCGCCCGTGCGCTGCACGTGTGTGCCGCCACACAGTTCGCGGCTGGTGCCGATGTCGAGCACGCGCACGGTTTCGCCGTACTTCTCGCCAAACAGCATCATGGCGCCGGTCTTCTGGGCCGACTCGATGTCCATCACGCGCGCTTGCGTGGGCTGGTTGGCCAGGATTTCTTCGTTCACACGGCGTTCGATCTCGCGGATTTCAGCCGCCGTCACGGCGCCGTTGTGTGTGAAGTCGAAGCGCGTGCGGTCGGCATTGACCAGGCTGCCCTTTTGCTGCACATGGCTGCCCAGCACTTCGCGCAAGGCCTTGTGCATGATGTGCGTGACCGAGTGGTTGCGCATGGTGGCAGCGCGCACGGCGGTGTTCACCTGGGCCTGCACCGTGTCACCCACGTTCAGTGTGCCCTCTTCGAGCATGCCATGGTGGCCAAACACATCGGCCTTGATCTTGAGCGTATCGCCCACCGCAAAACGGGCCGAGCCGCTGGTGATGACACCTTCGTCACCCACCTGGCCGCCGCTTTCGGCGTAGAACGGGGTCGTGTCCAGCACCACCACGCCGTTTTGGCCGGCTTTCAGTGCTGCAGCGCTAGTACCGTCTACATAGATTGCTACGATTTTTGCAGTCTCTGCGAGGTGTTCGTAGCCCGTGAACTGGTTGGCGTCACCGGTGTACTCCAGCGCCTTGTCCATCTTGAACTTGCCAGCAGCGCGGGCCTGGGCCTTCTGCTTTTCCATGGCGGTCTTGAAGCCTGCCTCGTCCACTTCCACGTCGCGTTCGCGGCACACGTCGTTGGTCAGGTCGAGCGGGAAGCCATAGGTATCGTGCAGCTTGAACGCGACGTCGCCAGGCAGCACCTTGGCGCCGCCGTCTAGGGCCGCGTCCAGAATTTCCATGCCGTTGGCCAGCGTTTCGAAGAAGCGCTCTTCTTCCACCTTGAGCACCTCGGTGATGCGCTGCTCCTGCGCGCGCAGGGAGGGGTAGGCGTCACCCATCAGGCGCACCAGATCGGCCACCAACTTGTGGAAGAACGGGGTCTTCTTGCCCAGCTTGTACCCGTGGCGGATGGCACGGCGCACGATGCGGCGCTGCACGTAGCCACGGCCTTCGTTGCTGGGGATCACACCATCGCTCACCAGGAAGGCGGTTGCGCGGATGTGGTCGGCAATCACACGCAGGCTCTTGTTGTTGAGGTCCGTCAAGCCGGTCTCGCGGCCGGCGGCCTTGATGAGCGCGTCGAACAGGTCGATCTCGTAGTTGCTGTGCACGTGCTGCAGGATGGCTGCAAGGCGCTCCAGGCCCATGCCGGTGTCTACGCAGGGTGCGGGCAGCGGGGTCACGGCACCCGTCTCGTCCATGTTGAACTGCATGAACACGTTGTTCCAGATCTCGATGAAGCGGTCGCCGTCTTCATCGGGGCTGCCGGGAGGGCCGCCTGCAATGTGCGGGCCGTGGTCATAGAAGATTTCGCTGCAGGGGCCGCAGGGGCCGGTGTCGGCCATCATCCAGAAGTTGTCGGACTTGTAGCGGCCGCCCTTGTTGTCGCCGATGCGGATCACGCGCTCGGGTGGCAAGCCGATTTCCTTGGTCCAGATGTCGTAGGCCTCGTCGTCTTCCTGGTAGACCGTGGCCAGCAGGCGCTCTGGCGGCAGCTTGTAGACCTCGGTCAGCAGCTCCCAGGCCCACTTGAGCGATTCCCGCTTGAAGTAGTCGCCAAACGACCAGTTGCCCAGCATTTCAAAGAAGGTGTGGTGGCGCGCGGTGTAGCCCACGTTTTCCAGGTCGTTGTGCTTGCCACCCGCACGCAGGCAGGCCTGAACCGACACCGCCCGGTTGTACGAGCGCTTATCGGTGCCCAGGAACACGTCCTTGAACTGCACCATGCCCGAGTTGGTGAACATCAGCGTGGGGTCGTTGCCAGGCACCAGAGGGCTCGACGGCACCACGGTGTGGCCCTTGGAGACGAAGAAGTCCAGGAAGGACTTGCGGATGTCAGCGACAGAAAAAGTGGGAGTGCTCATGGTGTTGTGGAGTGGTTGCACGCAGCAGGCAGGCCGCAGGACCCGCGCCTGCGCGCTGCCTGTCGCTGCCCCTATGGGGACCAACCTTTCATTATAGGTTTGCAGTCTGGCGGTCCGTGGCGGGAGGGCGACAGGGCGGGGACAGACGCCTCCGATCCATGCGCCAACGAATGCTGAAAAATTCGCTTGCGCGCTTTAAATATCTTGTTAATATATTAATAACTGCAACCCACCCACCGATCCAAGGAGCCCCTCGTGAACCCACAACCCCGCTGGCAAGGCATCTTCCCTGCCATCACCACCAAGTTCCACGCCGACGAGTCCATCGACGCCGAGGGCACAGCCCGCCACATCGACTTCCAGATCCGCAACGGCATCCACGGGCTGGTCACCTGCGGTTCTCTCGGCGAAGCCAGCACCCTCACACTGGAGGAAAAGCTCCAGGTTGCCAAGATCGCCCTCGAAGCCGCTGACGGCCGCGTACCAGTGCTCGCCAACGTGTCCGAAACCAGCACCCGCGAGGCACTGCGCTACATCGACGGCGGCAACAAGCTCGGTGTCGCCGGCTACATGGTCATGCCCTCGGTGATCTACGTGGCCGACGCCCGCGAGGCCATGGCCAATGTGCGCGCCATGGCGGGTGCCGCCCAGCGCCCCCTGATGGTCTACAACAACCCTGTGGCCTACCGCGTGGACCTGAAACCCGAGCACATGGTGGAGCTGGCCGACTGCGAGTGGATCGCCGCCATCAAGGAAAGCACCGGCGACATCCGCCGCATCACCGACCTGCGCAACACCGTGGGTGACCGATACCAGCTCTTCCTGGGCGTGGACGACCTGGCCTACGAAGGCCTGGCCCTGGGATGCGACGGCCTGCTGGCCGGCGTGGGCTGCGCCTTCCCGCGCGAAACCGTGGCGCTGTACGACCTGATGAAAGCAGGCAAATTTGCCGAGGCGCTGCCGCTCTACCAGTGGATGACGCCCATGCTGCACCTGGATGTGTCTAACAAGCTCGTGCAGAACCTCAAGCTCATCGATGCGCTGGTGGGTGTGGGCACCGAACACATGCGCCGCCCCCGCCTGCCCCTGGTGGGCGACGAACGCGCATTTGTCGAGAGTGTGGTGCGCAAGGCCCTGGCCACGCGCCCTACAAAATACCAGTCTGTCGCCTGAGACACTGAGCGCCGTACTTCACCACCACCAGAGCACCATGCAACGCATCCACGTGATCGACTCCCACACCGGTGGCGAGCCCACCCGGCTTGTCATCGACGGTTTTCCCGACCTGGGCACCGGCACCATGGCCGAGCGGCGTGCGCTGCTGGCTGAGCGCCACGATGCCTGGCGGGCCGCCACCGTGCTGGAGCCGCGTGGCAGCGACGTGGTGGTGGGGGCGCTGCTCTGCGCGCCGCAAGATCCCGCCAACGCAGCGGGCGTGATCTTCTTCAACAACAGCGGCTACCTGGGCATGTGTGGACACGGCACCATCGGGCTGATCGCGTCGCTCGCCTACCTGGGCCGCATCACCCCTGGCGAGCACCGCATCGAAACCCCGGTGGGCACCGTCACCACCACCCTGCACCCCGATGGCTCTGTCAGCGTGCGCAACGTGCCGGCCTACCGGCTGCATCATCAGCTGGCGGTGGACGTGCCCGGCCATGGCCGCGTGGTGGGCGATGTGGCCTGGGGCGGCAACTGGTTCTTCCTGATCTCCGACCACGGCCAGCGTGTAGCCAGCGACAACCTGGAGGCGTTGATGGCCTACAGCTGCGCCGTGCAGCAAGCCCTCAAAGACCAGGGCATTCGGGGCGACAACGGCGGCGAGATAGACCACATCGAGCTGTTTGCCGAAGACGACCAGGCCGACAGCCGTAACTATGTGCTGTGTCCCGGCAAGGCCTATGACCGCTCGCCCTGCGGCACGGGTACCAGCGCCAAGGTGGCCTGCCTGGCGGCTGACGGCAAGCTCGCACCGGGCGCACTCTGGCGCCAGGCCAGCATCATTGGCAGCCAGTTCGAGGCCAGCTACACGCTGCAGGACGATGGCACGGTCATCCCCACCTTGCGGGGCCGCGCGCACATTTGCGCCGACGCTACTTTGCTGATTGAAGACAAGGACCCCTTTGGCTGGGGCATCCGGCTTTAACCCGACCCTGCTGCACCCGCGCCACATGCAACACACCGATGTCCTTGTGATTGGCGCTGGCATCGTGGGCGCCGCCTGCGCCCATGCGCTGGTGTCGGCCGGGCTATCGGTACGTGTCATCGATGCGCGCCTCGGCGGTGCCACGGCGGCGGGCATGGGCCATCTGGTGGTGATGGATGACAACCCGGCAGAACTGGCGCTGAGCCAGACATCGCTGGACCTCTGGCACACCTGGGCACCCCACATGGATGCGGGCTGTGCGTTCACGCCCTGCGGCACGCTCTGGCTGGCCGCCAACGATGCAGAGCTGCAGGCGGCCCATGACAAACGCAGCACCCTGCAAGCACACGGAATCGCCTGCGACATGCTCGACGCGGCCGCCCTGTCCCGCGCAGAACCCGCACTGCGCCCCGGTCTGGCGGGTGCGCTCAAGGTGCAGGGGGACAGCGTGGTCTATGCCCCGCTCGCGGCCCAGTGGCTGCTGGACCAGGCCGCAGCCCACGGACGCCTTGTGTTGGAGCAGGCTGAAGCGATGCAGATCGACGGCCACACCGTCACCCTGCGCGACGGAAGCCAGCGCAGCGCAGGCGCCATTGTGCTGGCCAGCGGCATCCACGCCCCGCAGCTGTGCCCCGGCCTGCCGCTGCGCCCCAAAAAGGGCCACCTCGTCATCACCGACCGCTACCCGGGCACCGTGCACCACCAGCTGGTGGAGCTGGGCTACATCACCAGCGCGCACCACAGCGACGGTACCTCGGTGGCCTTCAATGTGCAGCCCCGGCCCACAGGGCAGTTGCTGATCGGCTCGTCGCGCGAGTTCGACACCACCGACCCCGCCGTCAACAACGCCGTGATGGCGCGCATGCTGCAACGGGCACTCGACTACCTGCCAGGCCTGGCCGAACTCAACGCCATCCGCACCTGGACCGGCTTTCGCGCCGCCACGCCAGACAGCCTGCCGCTGATTGGCGCGCACCCCGAACACCCGCACCTGTGGCTGGCCGTGGGCCATGAAGGGCTGGGGGTGACCACCGCCCCGGCCACCGCGCAGTTGCTGGCGGCCCAGATCGCAGGGGGCACCCCGGCGATCGACCCCACGCCCTTTGCACCTGCCCGCTTTGCGGGCCTGAGCACACCATGACCCCATCCAGAACACCCGCCCTGGTGCACATCGTGGTGAATGGCACCCCCCTTCAGGTGCCCCCGGGGACCAGCGTCGCCGCCGCGCTGGCGCAGCAAACACCCGGCACCACACGCACCTCGGTCACCGGCGCGGCGCGGGCACCGCTGTGTGGCATGGGGGTGTGCCACGAATGCAGAGTCCGCATCCACGGCCGCACCCGTCTGGCGTGCCAGACGGTCTGCACCGAGGGCATGTCGATTCACACCGATGTCGGCACAGCGCACGGGAGCGCCACGCCATGAACCGGCCCGTGACCCCACCCATGACCGAGCAACACTCGGCGCACGAGCGCTGCGACATCCTCATCATCGGCGCAGGCCCTGCAGGTTTGGCGGCTGCTCTCGCTGCCGCGCCCAGCGGGGCCGCGATCACCATCGTGGATGACAACCCGCAGCCCGGTGGGCAAATCTGGCGCGACGGCCCCCAGGTGGTCTTGCCCGCCCTGGCGCAACAGCACCGCGCGGCGCTGGCCCGGCACACCAACATCCGCCTGCTGCCCGGCGCCCGCGTGGTGGGCCTGGGTGACCCGCAACCCGGCGACAAGACCCCGGCCCTGCTGCTGGAAGACGCAGACCGGGGCTGGACGCAGCACAGCCACCGCATCGTGCTGTGCACCGGAGCCCGCGAGCTGTTGCTGCCCTTCCCGGGCTGGACGTTGCCCGGTGTGACGGGTGCAGGCGCCTTGCAGGCCCTCATCAAGGCAGGGCTCGACGTGCGCGGCCAGCGCATCGTCATTGCAGGCACAGGCCCTCTGCTGCTGGCCGCTGCCGCCACCGCCAACAAAGCGGGTGCCACCGTGGTGCGCGTGGCGGAGCAGGCGCCGTGGAGCGCGCTCGCTGGCTTTGCAGCGCAACTGCCGCGCTGGCCTGCCAAGGCGTTGCAAGCCCTCACGCTGCTTCACCCGCAGTTGCGCGCCAGCAGCCATGTGCTGGAAGTCCAAGGCACCACGCAGGTGCAAACAGTGAGGCTGCGCAAAGGCCAACACGCCGAAGAAACCATGGCCTGCGACCGCGTGGCCTGCGGGTTCGGGCTGGTGCCCAACACCCACCTGGGGCAGATGCTGGGCTGCACACTGGGCGGACCTTTCAGCGGTGGCCAGGGCCTGGCTGTCGATGCACAGATGCGCACCAGCGTGCCCGGTGTGTTCGCCGCGGGTGAAGCCACCGGCTTTGGCGGCAGCGAACGTGCACTGGTTCAGGGCGCCATGGCAGGACATGTGGCAGCGGGACAGGTGCAACAGGCCCAGGCGCTGCGCCCGCAACTGGCACGCTGGGAGCGCTTTGCGCAGGCGTTGCAGACTTCTTTTCCACTGAACGGAGCACTCAAAACCCTGGCGCAGCCCGGCACCCTGGTGTGCCGCTGCGAAGACGTGCCCTACGCTGCACTGGCCAATCGCGACGGCTGGATCGATGCCAAGCTCCACACCCGCTGCGGCATGGGCGCGTGCCAGGGCCGCATTTGCGGCGCTGCCGCACAGTACCTGTTTGGCTGGACGCCTGCACCCCCACGGCATCTGCTGGCGCCCACACGCATTGGCACGCTGGCCGCCTGCACGCCCGCGCCCACCACCAGCGCTCAGCGCGAGCCCGCAGCTCCCTCGGGCTGACGCGCGCGCAGCCGTTTTCCCCCGTCCTTCCTTTCAGGGCTTACCCGCACCCAGCAGGCATCCATCTTGCTTTTAAATATATTTGTTAGATATTAAAAAGCAGAAAGCTTTTTCTTTCATCGCCGCGCCCTCCTCCCCAGGAACCCATCATGCCCACGCCCAACAGTCCACCCGCCCCGCAATCTCCGGCGCCGCGCGCTCCCGTCCGCTGGGTGCTGGCGCTGTCCACGCAGGTTCTGCGCATGGAGCGGCATCTGCTCACCGCCCTCATGACGTTGCTGGTGCTGCTGATCCTGCTCAACGTGGTCACGCGCTACACCGGCATGCCCATCTACTGGGTGGACGAGGCGGCTGTCTACACGGTGGTCTGGCTGACCTTTGTGGGCGCCTCGGTCATGACGCGGCTGCGCATGGACTTTGCCGTGACCATGCTGACCGACCACCTCGGCGCGCGGGGCGCCAAGGCATTCAAGGTGGTGGCCACGTCCGGCGTGCTGCTGTTTGGCCTGGCCATGCTGGTGATGTGCTGGGTGTGGATGGACCCCATCGGCATTGCGCGCTACGGCTTTGACGCCAAGGAGTTTGCCGCCGAGAGCTTCAACTTCATCTACACCGAGCGCACCCAGACGCTGAACTGGCCCACTTGGGTGCTGCAACTCATCCTGCCGATCTTCTCGGCCACCTTCAGCGTGCATGCACTGGCCAACCTGCTCGAAGACATGGGCGCCGCAGAGCGTGTGCAGCACGCGGGCTTCGACGTAGTCAACGCCGACGCCGTGAACTGAGCGCCCCTGCGCCAGCAAAACCCACCAGAGCCCGACCATGATCACTACCCTGTTCTTCCTCGCCGCCTTGATGGTGGGTGTGCCCATCGGCGTGTGCCTGTGCCTGTCGGGCGCGGTGTACATCCTCAGCATCGGCAGCCCGGTGCTGTTCCAGTCCTTCCCCATGCAGATGTTTGGCGGGGTGGACAGCTATGGCCTCATCGCCATTCCGCTGTTCATCCTGATCGGCGAGATCATGAACAGCGGCGGCATCACGCGGCGGCTGGTGGACCTGTCCATGGCCTTCATCGGCTCCGTCAAAGGGGGGCTGGCCTACGTGAACATCCTGGCCAACATGTTGGTGTCATCCATCATCGGCTCGGCCACCGCGCAGGTGGCCATCATGTCGCAGGTCATGGTGCCCGAGATGGAAAAGCAGGGCTACGACAAGACCTTTGCGGCGGGCCTCACGGTGTACGGCGGCATGCTCGGGCCCATCATCCCGCCCTCGGTGATGTTTGTGGTCTACAGCGTGCTGGCCCAGGTGGCCGTGGGCGACATGCTGATTGCAGGCATCCTGCCCGGCGTGCTGCTCACCGTGCTGTTCTTTGTCGTGATCGCGCTCATGGGCTTTGTCTACAACTACCCGCGCAGCGAAAAGCGCACGCTGGCCCAGCGCGCGCGCACCGTGATGCAGGCCAGCCCCACGCTGCTGATCCCCATCATCATCGTGGGCTCCATCCTGAGTGGCCTGGCCAACCCCACCGAATCGGCCGCCGTGGGCGCGCTGGCCTCGGCCCTGGTGGGTCGCTATGTGACCAAGGAGTTCCGGTTCAGCGCCATGCCCGCGATCCTGCTGCGCTCGGCGATCTACTCGGCCATCGTACTGTTTCTGGTGGCGGCAGCGGCCGTGTTCTCGTGGCTGCTGATCTACGGCAAGGTGCCGCAGATGGTGGCCGCCTGGGTGCAGACCGTGGCGCACGACCCGGTCACCTTCCTGCTGCTCACCAACGCCATCCTGCTGGTCATCGGCACGGTGATCGACGGTATCCCCGGTCTCATCATGACCGCCCCCATCCTGCTGCCAATTGCCACCGAGGTTTATCACATCGACCCGCGCCATTTTGGTGTGGTGATCGTCGTCAACCTGGTGCTGGGGCTGATGACCCCACCCGTGGGCCTGAGCTTTTTTGTCGCGTCAGCCGTCACCGGGGCCAAGCCCGGAAAGATGTTCATCGTCACGCTGCCGTTTTTCATCATCAGCTGCGTGGCGCTGGTGATGTTGTCACTGTTCCCCAGCCTGTCGCTCGGTTTGCTCAAGTAGACCGCCGCCCAGCAAATCCCCCGTCCCCTCCCAAAGTTCTTTCACACGGAGTTCACCATGACGACCCAGCCCGCCCACACCCCCGCTGTCACCCGCCGCCATTTCATCCGGCGCCACGCCGTGGCCGCTGCCACCGTCACGGGGCTGGGCTTTCCGGCCCTGGTGCGTGCCGCCGACGCCAAGGAGTTTCGCCTGGGCCTGATCACGCCCGCAGGCCACTCGTGGAACCGTGCTGCCGTGCAATTTGGCGAGGCGCTGAAGAAGGAAACCGATGGCCGCCTGAGCGTCACGGTCTTCCACTCGGGCCAGCTGGGCAACGAGGCGGCGATGATGCAGCAGCTGCAGTCCGGCGCGCTCGACATGGGCTGGATCCAGGCCGCCGAGCTGGGCTCGCGCGTGGCCAGCATCGCGGCCATCAACGCGCCTTACCTCGTGCGATCCACCCCCGCAGTGGCCAAACTGGTCAAGCACCCCGCCGCCACCAAGCTGCTGGAGGCGCTGCCGCGCGAGACGGGCACCATTGGCCTGGGCTGGGGCATCACCGGCATGCGCGCGGTGTTTTCCACCAAGGACATCACCGTGCCCACCGACATCAAGGGCATGAAGCTGCGCATCAACCCCACGCCTGTGTACCGCGACTTCTACCAAATGCTCGGCGCCGCGCCCACGCCCATCCCCACGCCGCAAGTGTTCGACGCGATGAGCAACGGCCAGGTGGATGGGCTGGAGGCGGACATCGAGTTCTCCTGGAACCAGCGCTTCGACAAGGTGGCCAAGGCCCTGCTGCAGATGAACGCCTTGTTCATGCCATTCGCGCCGCTGGTCTCCGGCCGCATCTGGCAAGGGCTGGATGCCAAGGACAAGGACATCATCCGCAAGCTGGTGGCCCAGTCGCTGGATGCGCAGATCAATGACATCGTGACCACTGAGGCCGGGCTGATCGAGAAGTTCAAGGGCACGTCCATCGCCTTCAAGACGGCATCGTCGTTCAACCCCGACGGCATCATCCAGGAGTTCGACAAGCTGTGGCTGCCCAAGGCGCCGCAGATTGCCGAGCTGCGCAAGGCGGGTGCAAGCCTCTGACAGTCCGCAAGGGTCACCGGGGCCGCATCCCATAAGATGCGGCCTCCCGCAACGTCCTTCACGCCCGATGACACTCCGCCGCCCCTCCCCCCAGCAAGACCCCGCGCCCAAGCGGCGCGCGGCGGACGTGGCCTACGACGCCATCGAGACCATGATCTCCACGCTGCAGCTGCAGCCCGGCAGCCCCGTGGTGGAGGCCGAGATCGCCGAGAGCACGGGCCTGGGCCGCACGCCGGTGCGCGAGGCGCTGCTGCGCATGGTGTCCATCGGGCTCATCGTGCAGCAGCCCCGGCGCGGGCTGCTGGTGTCGCACATCGACCTGGCCGACCACCTGGACGTGATCCAGACCCGCCGCGTACTGGAGCGATTGTTGGCCTCCAACGCCGCACGCCGCGCCACCGCGCCGCAGCGCCAGGCCATCGTACGGTGTGCGGAAAACATGGTGCAGGCCGCGGCGCGCGGCCACCTCGACGGCTACATGCTGGCCGACCATGAGCTAGACCTCGTCACCCACCAGGCCAGCCAGAACCACTCGGCCGTCAAATGCGTGCAACCGCTCATCGTGCAGTGCCGCCGCTTCTGGTACGCCTACCAGCACGAAGGCGAGGTGTCAGAGGGTGCCCGCGCGCACATGCAACTGGCGCAGGGCATTGCCAGTGGCGACGAGGCCCAGGCCGTGGCGGGCGCGGAGCAGCTGATGGAGTACCTGGAGCGCTTCGCGCGGCGCATCATCGACCGCTAGGGACCCTCTGCACGAATCTCGCTGGCCAAGTGAGCGCAGCGGATCGGGAGGGGGTGCAAGGCGCAAAACGCAGCAATAGCCGTAGCTATTGCGAGTATTTGCAACGCAGCAGACCGCCCGAGCCCGCTGATGCACACGACGCGGTGATTCGTGCAGAGGGTCCCTATGGACCAGCCCCCGGGCCATGGGCAGTTGCGTCAATCACTATCTATTTGATAGCAATCCAGGCATATTGCACTAGCGCATCCGCCCCAAAACGCTTCAAACCGCGTACTCAGGCCAGGGAACTGCCCTGCTCCGCCACCTGCTGGCCCATCTCGATGCGCTGCTCCAGAAAGCGCCACATCCGCTCGTCCTGGCTGAACGCCACGTTAAACCGCAGCCAGCCCGTAGGCCGGGGCTCCACCAGAAACAGCTGACCCGGCCCGAGCATGATGCCCGCACCGGTGGCCTCTTTCGACAGCTCGGCACTGTCGGGCAGGTCGGGGTGCCGGGCCCACAGGTACATGCCCGCCTCGGGCTCGTGGAACAGCTCGAATCCCAGGTTCAGCAAGCGCCGCCCCACCGTGCGGTGCGCCTCGGCCAGGCGTTCGCGCAGCGACTTGAGGTGCTTGCGCCAGCGCCCATCCGTCACCACACCAAACGTGATGCGCTCGGTGATCTCTGACGAGGTCAGGCCCGAGATCATCTTGAGCTGCACCAGTTCGTCGAGCAGGTCATGCCGCGCCGCCAGAAAGCCGGTGCGCAGATTGGGCGAAATCGTCTTGGAGAAGCTGCCCAGGTAGATCACGCGGTTGAGCTGGTCCAGGCTGGCCAGCGAGGGACGCACACCGGGGTCCATGTCGGCGTAGATGTCGTTCTCCACCAGCATGAAGTTGTGCTGCTCGGCCAGTTGCAGTAGCCGGTGCAGGTGCGCTACCGATGCCACCGAGCAGGTGGGGCTTTGCAGGCGCGGCTGCGTGAAGAACACCGTGGGCTGGCGCTCGGCCAGCAGAGCCTCCAGTGCGGGCAGGTCGTAGCCGGTGGCGGTGCGCGGCACACCCACCACTTGCGCTCCCGCAAAGCGCAACATGAACAGCAGGTTGGGATAGCCGGGGTCGTCCACCAGCACCACATCGCCAGGCTTGACGAGACGACGCGCCACCAGGTCCAGCGCCTGGCTGGAGCCCTGCGTGAGCAGCACCTGGTCGGCGTCCACCGCCAGATGGTGTTCGGCCAGCGACTCGGCCACCACCATGCGCAGCGCCATGTGGCCGTGGGGCAGGCCATAGCCATCCAGCTCGGGCCCGTCGGACGACAGCTGGCGCATGCTGCGTTTGACCGCATCGCCAAACAGCCAGTCGTGCGGCAGCCAGCCGCAGCCCGGTTTCATGGGCAGGTTGCGGTTTTCAAAAATTTGTTTGAGGTACCAGCGCGCATCAAAACGGGGCACGGCCCGCTCGGGCGCACCAGTGCCGGGCGCAGCGCCCTCGTCGCCCCGCCGCTTCACAAAAAAGCCTGCATTGGCCCGCGACACCAGCCAGCCCTGCGCCACCAGGCGGTCGTAGGCCTCGACCACGGTGAACACGCTCACGCCGTGCGCAGCGGCAAAAGCGCGGATGGACGGGAGTTTGCTGCCGGGTTTGAGCACCTGCCCGGCGATGAGCCCCCGCAGACCATCGACGATCTGGCTGACCAGAGGTGTCTGGAGGTCGGGGCTGAGAGTGAGCATCAGGGGAGCAAAAAAGGGGGCGAATTGTGCACTGGGTTGGCGCACACCAAATCAGGGATTGCCTGTACAGGATTCTAGACCTGCACAGTGCGCGCAAAACAGCGCTGCGCTGTACATGGACGGGCCGTGGCGTGGATTCCAGAATTCGCCCCACTCCTGGTTTTCATTCCCTTTTTTGTCCTTCACAGCCACCGCCCACACCATGCAGCAAGACCGCCACTTCACCAACGCCGCCCTCCTCACCCGCCGCCACGCCGCCGTGGCCCGGGGCGTGGGCCAGGCCCATGAACTCTTCATCCACAAGGCCCGCAACGCCGAGCTGTGGGATGTGGAGGGCCGCCGCTTCATCGACTTTGCCGGTGGCATCGCGGTGCTCAACACCGGCCACCTGCACGCTGGCGTGATCGCCGCCGTCAAGGCCCAGCTGGACCTGTACACCCACACCTGCTTTCAGGTGGTGGCGTACGAACCGTACGTGGAAGTGTGCGAGCGCCTGAACACGCTGGCCCCCGGCGCGTTTGCCAAAAAGAGCCTGCTGCTCACCACCGGCGCCGAGGCCGTGGAAAACGCCATCAAGATCGCCCGCGCCTACACCAAGCGCCCTGGCGTGATCGCCTTCACGGGCGGCTACCACGGCCGCACCAACCTCACGCTGGGCCTCACCGGCAAGGTCGTTCCGTACAAGGTGGGTTTTGGTCCGTTCCCGGGTGAGACCTACCACGCGCTGTTCCCCAACGCACTGCATGGCGTGAGCGTGGAGCAGGCCCTGCATTCGGTGGAGCTGATCTTCAAGAACGACATCGAGCCCGAGCGCGTGGCCGCCTTCATCGTCGAGCCCGTGCAGGGCGAAGGCGGCTTCTATGTGGCCCCGCCCGAGTTCATCACCGGCCTCAAGGCCCTCGCAGACCGGTACGGCATCCTGCTGATTGCCGACGAAGTGCAGACCGGCGCGGGCCGCACGGGCACGTGGTTCGCCTGCGAACAATGGCCGGTGGCCCCCGACCTCATCACTACCGCTAAGTCGCTGGCGGGCGGCTTCCCCCTGTCGGGCGTGGTGGGCCGCGCTGACGTCATCGACGCGCCTGCAGCTGGAGGCCTGGGCGGCACCTATGCGGGCAGCCCGGTGGCCTGCGCGGCAGCCCTGGCGGTGATCGATGCGTTCGAGCAGGAAAACCTGCTGGCCCGCAGCCAGGAAATGGGCGCGCTGCTGGTCAGTGCCCTGAAAGCAATGGCCGCCAAAGTACCCGCCATCGGCGACGTGCGCGGCCTGGGTGCCATGGTGGCGATCGAGCTGTTTGAAAACGGCGATCTACACCGCCCCGACGCCGCACTGACCAAAAAGGTCGTGGCCGAAGCCGCGCGGCGCGGGCTCATCCTGCTGTCCTGCGGCACTTACGGCAACGTGATCCGCATCCTGGTGCCCCTGACTGCATCGGACGAACTGCTGCGCGAAGGCCTGGCCATCCTGGCCGACAGCTTCGCGGCTGTGGGCTGATTCCCTTCTCCCTTGATTGCCCCCACCACCATGAACCACGCAGAACCCCTGGTCCGCTTCAGCGGCGTGCAAAAAACCTACGACGGCGAACAGCTTGTGGTGCGTGCGCTGGACCTGGACATCCAGCGCGGCGAGTTCCTGAGCCTGCTGGGGCCTTCGGGCTCTGGCAAGACCACCACGCTGATGATGCTGGCCGGCTTCGAGTCGCCCACGGCGGGCGACATCCTGCTCGATGGCAAGCAGATCACGCGCACGCCGCCGCACAAGCGCAACTTTGGCATGGTGTTCCAGAACTACGCGCTGTTCCCCCACCTCACGGTGGGCGAGAACGTGGCTTACCCGCTTACGGTGCGCAAGGTGCCCAAGGCCGAGCGGGCCGAGCGCGTGAAAAAAGCGCTGGAGATGGTGCGCCTGACCGGCATGGCCGACCGCCTGCCTGCGCGCCTGTCGGGTGGGCAGCAGCAGCGTGTAGCCCTGGCGCGTGCGCTGGTGTTCAACCCCCAGCTGGTGCTGATGGACGAGCCGCTCGGCGCGCTGGACAAGCAACTGCGCGAGCACATGCAGATCGAGCTCAAGGAACTGCACCGTCAACTGGGGGTGACCTTTGTCTACGTCACGCACGATCAGGGCGAGGCCCTGACCATGAGTGACCGCGTGGCCGTGTTCAACGAAGGCGTGATCCAGCAACTGGCCGATGTGGAGACCTTGTACGAGGCGCCAAGCAACCGCTTTGTGGCTGGCTTCGTGGGCGACAGCACCGTGCTCACCGGCACGCTGCAAGGCGCGGGCGGGGACACGGCGATCCAGTTGCCCGGGGGCTTCCTGCTGCCGGGGGTGAACGTGAACCAGGCTACGCTGGGCGCCAGGGTCCAGGCCTGCGTGCGGCCCGAACGCATCGTGCTGCACCCGTCTTCCGACTACCCGCGGCCCAACGCCGTTCCGGCCACCGTGGCACGCAGCATCTATTACGGCGACCACCAACGCCTGATGTGCGACCTGGGCCATGGGCAGGAGCAAGCCACCGTCAAGCTGCCCCTGTCCCCGGCCGGTGCGCCCTGCCGCCATCCCCAGCCGGGAGAGCAGGTGCTGCTGGAGTTTCCTGCGGCAGCAACCCGCATCTACGCCGCCTGACGCGGGCTGACGCGGCCCGGCGCGCCCCGCTCGGGCCTGCCGCTCGCGCCTCGCCCCTGTTCCCTAGTTCAGTTCCCGCCCCCTGTTCCGTTCCGTTTCACCACAACCTGAGGAAAACCCATGAAAAAAATGAGCCTGATCGCTTGCGCTTCCCTGGCCGCGGGCCTGGCCCTGCCCAGCTTCGCGCAACAGCAACTCACCGTCGTGAATTTTGGCGGCGCCAATGCCAACGCACAAAAGAAGGCGTTCTACGAGCCCTATGAAAAGCAGGGCAACAAGATCGTGGCCGTCGAATACAACGGCGAGCAAGCCAAGGTGAAAGCCATGGTCGAAACCAGGAAGGTCACCTGGGATGTGGTGGAGGTCGAATCGCCCGATGCGGCCCGTGGGTGCGACGAAGGCCTGTATGAGAAGCTGGACTACAGCAAGATCGTGCCGAAGGCCGACCTGCTGCCCGCCGCCGTGAACGAGTGCGCCGTGGGCATCTTCGTGTGGTCCACCGTGATGGCCTACAACGGCGACAAGCTCAAGACCCCGCCCGCCAGTTGGGCCGACTTCTGGGACACCAAGAAGATCCCCGGCAAGCGCGGCATGCGCAAGGGCGCGCGCTACAACCTCGAGTTCGCCCTGCTGGCCGACGGCGTGAAGCCCGCCGACGTGTACAAGGTGCTCGCCACCAAGGAAGGCGCCGACCGCGCCTTCAAGAAGCTCACCGAACTCAAGCCCAACATCCAGTGGTGGGAAGCCGGCGCCCAGGCGCCGCAGTTCCTGGTGGCAGGTGACGTGGCCCTGACCACGGTGTTCAACGGGCGCATCGATGCCGCCAACCGCGAAGGCCGCAACCTCAAGATCTACTGGCCCGGCGGCATCTACGACCTGGACTACTGGGCAATCCCCAAGGGCACGCCCAACAAGGATGCTGCCGTGAAGTTCATCGCATTCACCATGCAGCCCCAACAACAGGCCGCCTATGCCCAGAACATCGCCTACGGCCCGGCCAACAGCAAGGCGCTGGCCTCGCTGGACAGGAAGGTGCTGGATGACCTGCCCACCTCGGCCGCCAATGCCAAGGAAGCGCTGCAGTTCAACGTGGGGTTCTGGGCTGACCAGGGCGAGACGCTGGAAAAGCGCTTCGCCGCCTGGGCTACCCAGTAAGGGTACGCCGATTCCACCGTGAAACGCTGACAGCAGGAACCCCTCATGCATGCCACCTTGGCCCATCCTCACGCCACCGACATCGGCGGCAATGCCCCCGGTGCGCTGCGCGCGTCACTGGCGCGCGCTGAATCCCGCCGCAAATGGCGGGCGTTTGCGCTGACCTTGCCTCTGCTGGTGTTCCTGCTGCTCACGTTGCTGATCCCCATCGCCGCTCTGCTGCAGCGCGCTGTGGAAAACCCGGAGGTCGCCAACGCGCTGCCCGCCACAGTGCGTGCGCTGGACGGCTGGGACCGCAAGGACGCCCCCGGCGCGCCCGCCTATGCCGCGCTGGTGCAAGACCTCGCTCGCCTGCCCGACAGCTCCGATGCCGGAGCCCTGGCACGCCGGCTCAATACCGAGGTGCCCGGCGCCCGCTCGCTCATCATGGGCGCCTACCGCGCCTTGCCCATGGAAGGCGCGCCCGAAGCCATCCGAGCCCAGCTCCTGGAAAAAGATGCGCGCTGGGCCGAAGCCCCGCTGTGGCAGGCCATCGCCAAGAACGGCGCGCGCTGGACGCCGGACTACCTGCTCGCCTCCGTGGACCTGCAGCGCGACGCCCAGGGCCACGTCGAACGCATGCCCGAAGAGCAGCGTGCCTTCGGCGGCATCCTTCTGCGCACGTTCCACATCAGCCTGGTGGTGACGCTGGTGTGCCTGCTGCTGGGCTACCCGCTGGCCTGGTGGCTGGCCGCTCTGCCCGCGCGCCAGGCCAATGTGCTGATGATCCTGGTGCTGGTGCCGTTCTGGACCTCCATCCTCGTGCGCGTGGCAGCGTGGATCGTGCTGCTGCAATCGGAAGGGCTGGTCAACCGCGGGTTGATGGGACTGGGCCTCATCGAACAGCCGCTGGCGCTGCTGTTCAACCGCACGGGGGTTGTGATCGCCATGGTGCACATCCTGCTGCCCTTCATGATCCTGCCGCTGTACAGCGTGATGAAAAGCGTGCCATCCAGCTACATGCGCGCGGCCGTGTCGCTGGGCAGCTCGCCCATTGCCGCGTTCTTTCGGGTGTATGTACCGCAGACCTACCCGGGCGTCGGCGCGGGTGCGCTGCTGGTGTTCATCCTGGCCATTGGCTACTACGTCACGCCCGCGCTGCTGGGCGGGGCCGATGACCAGATGCTGAGCTACTACATCGCCCGCTACACCAATGTGGAAGTGAACTGGGGCATGGCCTGCGCGCTGGGTGCCCTGCTGCTGGCAGCCACGCTGCTGCTGTATGGCGTGTACCGCCGCATTGGCAAAGCCGAATTGAGTCTGGGCTGATCACTCCCTCCAAAGCTGAAAGTCGCTGACCATGTTTCGCCTGCCCCAATTCCCCCGGTACGCCACGTTGGCCGACAAGCTCGGCTGGTGGGCCGTGCGCGCGCTGTGCGTGTCCGTGCTGGTGTTCCTGCTGGCCCCCATCCTGGTGATGGTGCCGCTGTCGTTCTCCGAAAGCTCGTTCCTCGCCTACCCCATCCACGGCTGGTCGCTCAAGTGGTACCGCAACCTGTTCGAGTCGGCCGAATGGGCCCGTGCCACGCGCAATAGCTTCATCGTGGCGCCCGCAGCCACGCTGATTGCCACTGTGCTGGGCACCCTGGCCGCCGTGGGCCTGTCGCGGGCGGACTTCCGGTTCAAGGGACTGCTCATGGCCATCCTGATTGCCCCCATGGTGGTGCCCATCATCGTGGTGGGCGTGGCCACCTACCTGTACTTTGCGCCACTGGGCCTGGCCGACAGCTACTTTGGTCTCATCGTGGTGCACGCCGCCCTGGGGGCCCCTTTTGTGCTGACCACCGTGCTGGCCACGCTGGCGGGCTTCAACCACAACCTGGTGCGCGCCTCCCTGAGCCTGGGCGAGACGCCGTTCAACACCTTCTTTCGCATCACGCTGCCGGTGATTGCGCCGGGCGTGATCTCCGGCGCGCTGTTTGCGTTTGCCACCTCCTTTGACGAAGTGGTGGTCACCCTCTTCCTGGCCGGGGCCGACCAGTCCACGCTGCCGCGCCAGATGTTCAATGGCATCCGCGAGAACATTTCGCCCACCATTGCCGCCGTGGCCACACTGCTCATCCTCTTCACCACCAGCCTCTTGCTGGCGCTGGAGTGGCTGCGGGGCCGGCGCGCATGACGGCGCAAGCCGTGTTCAACCATGCACGCATCCACACCCATGCCCCTGTTGCCCGTGCCACTTTGGCGACGCATGGCGCAGCCCCGCCCATGCTAGCCTTTGGCTAGATGTACGCGGGTCGTTGGCTACCCGCTCTGCTCCCCTTCTCTTTTCTGCTCGCCCTCTGTTTCGTCACCTCTCCCGGAAGTATTCCCATGGACATGAAGACATCTCCCCTCACACTGCTGAACGACCCCACGCTGCTCAAGACTGACGGCCTCATCAACGGCCAGTGGGTGGCGGGCAGCAGCCGCTTTGACGTGAACGACCCAGCCACGGGACTGAAGCTGGCCGACGTGGCCAATCTGGGCCCGCAGGATGCCGAGGCCGCCATTGCCGCCGCCAACGCCGCCTGGGGCCCTTGGAAGACCAAGACCGCCAAGGAGCGCAGCATCATCCTGCGCAAGTGGTTTGACCTGCTCATGGCCAATCAGGACGACCTGGGCCGCATCATGACCGCCGAACAGGGCAAGCCCCTGCCAGAAGCCAAGGGCGAGGTCGCCTACGGCGCGAGCTTTGTGGAATGGTTTGCCGAGGAGGCCAAGCGCATCAACGGCGAGACCCTGCCCCAATTTGACAACAACCGCCGCCTGCTGGTGCTCAAGCAACCCATCGGCGTGTGCGCGGCCATCACGCCATGGAACTTCCCGCTGGCCATGATCACCCGCAAGGTCGCACCTGCGCTTGCTGCGGGCTGCCCCGTGGTCATCAAGCCAGCCGAGCTGACACCACTCACCGCCCTGGCCGCCGCCGAGCTGGCCATCCGCGCGGGCATTCCGGCCGGTGTGTTCAACATCCTGCCCGCCGACAGCGACAACTCCATTGCCATCGGCAAGGTGCTGTGCGCAAGCGACGTGGTACGCCACATCAGCTTCACAGGCAGCACCGAAGTAGGCCGCATCCTGATGGCGCAATCGGCCCCCACGGTCAAGAAGATGTCGCTGGAGCTGGGCGGCAATGCGCCCTTCCTGGTGTTTGACGATGCCGACATCGACAGCGCCGTGGAAGGCGCCTTTGCCAGCAAGTACCGCAACGCGGGCCAGACCTGCGTATGCACCAACCGCTTTTACGTGCAGGAAGGCGTGTACGACGAGTTCGTGGCCAAGTTCGCCGCCAAGGTCAAGACGGCCAAGGTGGGCAATGGCTTTGAAGCCGGTGTGAACCAGGGCCCGCTGATCGAGGAAGCCGCACTGGCCAAGGTACAGCGCCACGTGGACGACGCGCTGGCCAAGGGCGGTCAGGTGGTGGCTGGCGGCCAGCGGCTCAAGAGTCTGGGCTCCGGACAGTTCTTCGAGCCCACGGTGGTGGCCAATGCGTCGGCCGACATGCTGTGTGCCCGCGAAGAAACCTTTGGCCCGTTTGCGCCCGTATTCAAGTTCAAGACCGAGCAGGAAGCCATCGACGCTGCCAACAACACCGAGTTCGGCCTGGCCAGCTACTTCTACAGCCGCGATGTGGGTCGCATCTTCCGCGTGACCGAGGCGCTGGAATACGGGATGGTCGGTGCCAATGTGGGCATTCTGGCCACAGAGCACGTACCCTTTGGCGGCGTCAAGCAGTCGGGCCTGGGCCGCGAGGGCTCGCACTACGGCATGGACGACTATGTGGAGATCAAGTACCTGTGCGTGGGGGACATCTTGAGTGGCAAGTGAACGCAGCTGCGGATAGCCTCTCGCTACAAACGTCATAAAAACGCTGGAGTGGCTCTCACTCAGTTGGGCGCACAAGCTACGGTCTACCGATGATGCCTATAATCCAAAGCCTCGCGGGTGTAGTTCAATGGTAGAACGGCAGCTTCCCAAGCTTCATACGAGGGTTCGATTCCCTTCACCCGCTCCACATGAGTAGCCAAAGGCCGTCAAGGATAAACACCTGGCGGCCTTTTCATTGGAGTATCAGCACCTTTCATTGCAGCAAGGTCCAGCGGCAGACGTTGACAGTCAAAAAAAGATCGGGGAACAATGCGGGGAACAAACGAAACCCTTCCCACCCAACCGGGGCACAGACCTAGAAAGTTGTTCCCCGATGCTCACCGATCCAGACTGCAGAAACGCTACTTGCCCCCCGCACAAAAAGCGTATGAGGCTGACCGACACGTCGGGCTTGTACTTGGAGGTTAGCCCGGGCGGGTCGAAACGATGGTTCCTGAAGCTGTACAAGCAAGGGAAGGAGACGCGCCTTGCACTGGGCAGCTATCCAGCCGTGACCTTGAAGGCGGCCCGGAATGCGCGGGATGCGGCAAAGCTGCAAAAAGCGGAGGGCCGTGACCCGATAGAGACGCGCAAACTTGAGAAGCTGACTAAGACCTCGACCGGGGCAATCACCTTTGAAGCAGTGGCCCGCGAGTTCCACGCCGTCAAGGCGTCGGGCTGGAGCGAGGGCCACGGCACCAAGTGGCTGCGGATGAACGAAATTTACTTGTTCCCTCACATTGGCAGTATGCCGGTGAGCAAGATCAAAGCCCCTTTACTGTTGGCGGCGCTGCGCAAGGCAGAGGCAAAGGGCATTCTCAGCACTGCGCAAGACCTGCAACAGATGGCCGGGCAAGTGTTCCGCTATGGCATCCAGACGGGGTACTGTGAAAGCAACCCGGCGGGCGACTTGAAGGGCGCACTCAAGCCACATGTGGCGAAGCACTTTTCAGCGGTGCTTGATCCGGAGGAGGCAGGGGGCTTGCTGCGGGCTATCGACGGCTACACCGGGCAACCGGCCACGCTGGCGGCGATGCAACTCTCCGCCCTGTTCTTTCAGCGTCCCGGCACCATCCGGGCAATGGAATGGGCATGGGTTGATCTGGAGGGGGCGATGCTGACCATTCCTCCGGCCGACATGAAGCGCAAGAAGCATGGAAAGGTCAACGGCAAGCGGCACCTGGTGCCCCTGTCCACCCAAGCGGTACGCATCCTCAAGATGCTTGAGCAGTTGACTGGCGGCGGGCGCTACGTGTTTCCCGGTGAGAGGGACCGCAACAAACCCATGAGCGACGGCACGATCAACGCGGCACTGCGTCGGCTGGATTTTGGCAACGATGAACATGTGGGCCAGGGGTTCCGAGCAATGGCCCGCACCATGATCGCAGAGCGAATCCCGGGCATTCCCGCCGACATGGTGTAGGCTCAACTTGGACAAGGAAAAAGCGGGCCGCTAGGCAACGCCTATGACCGCGCCGACTACCTTGGGCAGCGTCGGCAGATGATGCAGACGTGGGCCGACTACTTGGACATGTTGCGAGTTGGCTCTGAGGTTGCCGAGCTCAAATGCACTTAGAAAGGTCTCTGCGGCGAGGGGAGCCGGGACCTATTTGCAGAAGATGTCACCGATATACTCCGTTGCCCGCTTGGGCCCCATGACAAACTATGACTTGAGAACAAAACATGGCAGGTAACGTTAGCGAGAGTTCTTCGTCGGCCCCCTCTCGTGGAGAAATCAGTCCGCCTGACGTTCAGAGGGCCACGAAATTCCGATTTGCCATCGCTCTGGCGTTCTCCGGTTTTGCGGCCCTTGCCTATCAAGTTACGTGGCAGCGGGTGATGACGCAGATAATAGGATCTGATGCAGTCTCGATGGTGCTCGTAGTCACCATCTTCATGATTTGCCTAGGGATTGGATCTGAGTTAGCCAAGCTCCTTGTGGCCAGATCCCAATCAGGAGCAATTAGGCTGTACGCCATCATTGAGCTAATGGTTGCAATCTATGGTGTTTTATCCATCCCCCTACTGCGGACGGCTAATGCGAAAGTAGGGTGGCTGACCGGGGATTCGCTAACGGCAGATCTTCTTATTAACTTGGGTTTGCTATCACTCCCCATCATCGGGATGGGGCTCACCACCCCTCTCATCGTGCATGTGGCGAGAGAGCGTTTGTCCAACGTGGGTCGGACAGTGGGTATTCTGTATGGGTGGAATATCGCGGGAGCCGCGGTTGGATCATTGGTGACGGGGCTCGTACTCATAGAGCTGTTCGGCCTTAGTGGGACCACCTATTTCGCTGCCGCCGCGAACATTTTCGCCGCCTGCATTGCCGTACATGTGCTCCGCCAGACTAAGGCGACGAATTCTGATGAAAGTCTCGCCCCCCATAGAGTCGCACCTGCAACGATACCGCTAGCCTCAGCGGTGGCGGCAGTTCTCTTCGGCTTTGGCACTCTTTCTATTCAAGTTATTTTCTTTCGAGTGTTGTCGAACTACTTGACGCTGTCGACCGTCGTCTTCCCAGTGCTTCTGTGCGCGTACCTATGCCTCATGTCGCTGGGTCAGTGGGTAGGAGGCCAGTTAGCTGATCGATACAGCAATCGACTTCCGCAAGTCACCACGGGGCTCTTTGCCACCGGCGCGGTGCTGTTGTTGGCCGCGCTGCGATTCCCACCTGACTGGGCAGCGTCACTCGGAGCCCTTAGGTTCTCTAGCTTCAACGGACAACTAGTAAGCTCTGAATTCACCCACCTAGTGGGTGACCCTTCCCCTGTCACCGTATTCCTGTTCTCGCTGGGGATGATGCTCTCTGTAGTGGCATGGTCAGGACTGTTTCCAGTGATGTTCAGGCTCATCACTCAACGAATTGAAGACGCTGGCAATCGTTTCGCACGAAACTACACGCTTTACACCACAGGTAATGTAATCGGCGCTTTCACCTGCGGCATTCTTCTTCTTCCCTATTTTGGAACCGGTCAAAGCACGCTGTTGACAGTGTTTATCGTCGGGTGCGGCTCTGCATGTGTTATCTGGGGAAACAGGCCAATATTTGTGGGCTGGCGCGCATACGCGATGCTGGCGTGCGGTTTAGCGGCGGCGCTGATGATGCCGAACGACTACTACAAATCATTCCGGCTCGACAACTACCGAGTGACCGATGTTTTTGAGGGCCGTACAGGTGTTGCAACCGTCGTCCCGACGTCGCGCTTTTACACGATCATAGATGTCAATCGCACTGCGTCGGCATCGGCGCTCAATGCCGACCCCGGTCCTAATGATATCTATGAAGCATGGCGCTGGAACCATACGGATCTGATGGCGCTTGATCCAGCCTTCAGACCAAAGAACATTCTTGTTATCGGCATTGGTCACGCTTACCTCATTGATTCGATGCTCGATCTACCCTTCGTCGAAAAAATTACAGTAGTGGATCTGTCAGAAGAAGTTGTGAAGGCCGTCAAAAAGTACACAAAGACTTCCTCATCACGAATCTTCAGCGACCCGCGTGTAAATATCGTCATCGCAGATGGGCGGCGCTATGTGCAATCTGCCATAAAACGTGGACAGCACTTTGATCTGATTCAGAACAAGATAAATGAGCCATGGCACGCAGGTAGCGGGAACCTTTTCACAGAAGAGTTTTTCTTGGAGCAAAAGAAGCTACTGACAACTGGCGGATATTTGAGCACACGACCTTTGACTGGTCACCTAACGGATGGCCACAAAGTTTTTCGCAACGCATTGTGGACTGGCTATTACCACATGTATTTCAAGAACGGGCAAATCGATATACCCAATGAAGCAATTGTGGGTCGGGATATTAGAGATGCGTGGTTCACGGAACTGCCAGGGCGCGGGCCGGTAGCTAGCAGCACTAGGCAGAATCTGCAGGTCATAAATTTTTCGACAGTGCCTAATGAACTACGGACGGATGCAAATACGGATGATCGCCCGACATTCGAATACTATTGGTGGCGCCAACTTACGGGAGTTTGGGTATCGCCTAGGGTTCCGTTGTGGGACCTTGATTTGACGCCTCACTCTAGAGCAATGCCGGTAAAGGTTGAGTAGCAAAAACTGCATGGTGGTGAACTGGAGTCAATGACCCACTATAGACATAATCGAGTTCAAGCTGACCTATATTTTCTGCAAGCCCTAGGCTGATCCGCGAAAACCCGTTTCCCTGACGGGCTGGGCTTGCACCTAGTTTCAGGGGCGCGAAGGGCGCCATGGTCTACGATGTTGACCGCGAAAATATTTCGCTTGATGCCGAGCGATTTAAAGAAAACAAAAAACACATGCGCTCGCGCTTGTCGTGAGCGAGGAAGTCGAAGCACTGCGTCTCGCACGCGGTGAACGGGTGACGACCTATAAAAACAAACTCGCTTAGTTGCTTCGAGATCCTGACTCCTTGGGGGCGGCAAATCCTAATCCCTGGTACACGTTTGTCACGGACATGGACCTTCTCAACCGGTGTGCCTTTCGGTTGGGTTTGTCACGCACGCAAACCATAGAACGCATTTGCAAGGAGCTTTTGCCACCCAACTGGGAAACGCTCTTCTGGATGCACGCGTGCCTTGAAAATCTTGGAAAGAATGCAAAAGAGCTGGTCCTTCTTGAAAGGCGAATTCACGAGGCGGATAAGTTTGCGATTTCGGGCGCAGCGAAGAGGGCAGCCCAAGGCAGACACGCAAAGAATCACTGCGATAAGAAAAGCGTGTTTAAGTGGTGCGATGAACACATGCACAAGTTCAAGTCCATGGACGACGCCGCGTTAAATATCGCCGAAACGTTCATTCCCCAAAAATTTAGAACTGTGCGGGAATAGATGACCGAGTGAAAAAAGCTCCGCTCTGCCGGGAAGGCGTAAGTCGTGCGCGCAGGTAGTGCGGCGTGCCCGTACGTAGGCTTCAAATCTGGAGCGTGAATATTCAGACTGCCCCTATTGGCAAAGTGTGCCAATGTCATATAGGGGGTTAAATGTCAATCTTGAGAATGCCAGCCGTCAAGGCTGAAACGGGACACCGCTCCCACGCAAGCATTTACAACGCCATCAAGGCCGGTCTTTTCACTAAACCTGTGCAGATCGGGCAGAGGTCTGTTGGCTGGCCATCTGATGAAGTCAAGGCCATAAACGCGGCGCGTATAGGCGGGCAATCAGACGATGCGATCCGTGAGCTGGTGAGTCTGCTTCACGCCCAGCGTGCAAAGAAGCTGGCCGCATTGCTGGCCGCGTAAGGGGTGGACATGACGATCAACACCACCCCAAAAGAAATGCAAACCGGGGACCGCAATCTGACGGCAGGCAGCACGATCAACGGTTCAAATTTTCCCACTGCGGAGCGCGATGACAAAGCGTTTTCAAGCCTGCGGGCTGCGTTCGCGTTGAAGGGCTACGCATTGGACCGAACAGACTCGGCGGACGAAGCTGTGACCTATCGGGCCGACCGCTGGGGGCTCGTGCGCCATCTGCCCACCATCGATACGGCGCGGCGATTCCTGGAGCAGATCGGGGGGCGGCTGTGATTGCATGGTCTGACCCTTGCGAAAATTTCCGGGCCGCGATTGCGTCGGCTGGCCTGCCACCGCCGGAGGACATTGAGGCAGACGGCACGATCCACCGTTTCAGCACAAGCGGCAAACGGACTGACGATTCCGGCTGGTATTTGTTGCACCTGTACGGCATCCGGTTCGGTGCGTTTGGATGCTGGCGCGAGGGGCTGCACTCCATCTGGTCCGGCAAGGCCGACAACGAGATGACAACGGCGGAGCGCGATGCTGACCATACTGAGCGGCAGCGGCAGGCCGCAGAAGCGGCGGCGCTGATCTTGACCGAGGCCACAACAGCGACCGAGCGTGAGTAGCTCACACGCCAAGGCATCAAGCCCCACGGGGTCAAGTGCGACGGCCACCACTTGTTGATCCCGATGCGCGATACATCGGGGGCACTGCAAGCCTGCAAACCATCGCACCAGACGGCGGCAAACGTTGTCAACCGGGTACACGTGCGAAGGGCTGTTACTTCTCCATCGGCAAGCTTGACAGCGTACTGATCGTGTGTGCGGCTATGCGACCGGCGCGAGCATCCATGAGGCAACGGGGCACGCGGTGGCGGTGGCGTTCAATGCGGGCAACCTGGAGGCGGTGGCACAGGCGCTGCGCACGAAGTACCCCGCGCTGAAGATCACGATAGCCACAGACGATGACCACATTACCGAGGGCGACCCCGGACTGAGCAAGGCGACGGCAGCGGCGCAAGCCGTGAGCGGCCGTGTGGCTGTGCCAGTGTTCCCGGCGAGCAGGCCAGACAAGGCAACAGACTTCAATGACCTGCACCAGTTGGCTGGGCTAGGCGCGGTGCGCCAGTGCATTGAAGCGGCGAAGGCCATCACCATAGCGAGCGGCGCATGGCGGGACCCAACGCCCTTGCCCGATGCGCTACCACCTGTTCATGCCTTCGACGCGGAGCTGATGCCAGAAGCGTTGCGGGCCTGGGTGATGGACATTGCCCACCGGATGCAATGCCCACCTGACTTCCCCGCAGTGGCCGCACTGGTGGCGGCATCCAGCTTGATCGGTGCTCGTGCTGTGGTGCAGCCCAAGGCCCGAGATGATTGGCAGGTTGTGCCGAACCTGTGGGCGATGACAGTTGGCCGACCTGGGGTGAAGAAAAGCCCTGCGCTAGCCGATACGCTGCGACCGCTCAACCATTTGCAGGCGAATGAGTTTGAGCAATGGCAACTGGCGCACGATGCCTGGGCGCTCGATTGCAAGGTGGCCGAACTGGCTGGAGAGGCCAACAGCAAAAAGCCAAGGGGCTTGCATCAAAAGACCCAGCGGCGGCGCGTGCCTTGCTAGAGCCAATCGACGCACCCGCCGAACCCGTGGCTCGGCGCTACATTGTTAACGACGCGACGGTGGAGAAGCTGGGCGAGCTGCTTCAACAGAACCCTTGGGGCACCCTCTCCTATCGAGATGAACTGTATGGGCTTCTGACCAGCTTAGACAAGCAAGGGCAAGAGGGATCACGCGCCTTCTACCTGCAAGCCTATGACGGCAATCAGGGATACACCTTTGACCGCATCCAGCGGGGCACCGTACATGTGCCCCGAGTTTGTCTAGCTATGCTGGGCGGCATCCAGCCGGGCCGCATTCAGGAATACGTGCGCGGTACCGTTGCTGGTGGCAGTGCAGATGATGGGCTGTTGCAGCGGTTCGGTTTGACCGTGTGGCCTGACACCGCTGGCGATTTTGTCCACGTCGACCAGTGGCCTGACACCCCGGCAAAACAGGCGGCCTGGGCGGTGTTCGAGCGCCTGGCATCGTTGGCACCAGCAAGTGAGACAGACGCACATGTGTGGCGTTTCGATGCAGCTGCGCAGGGTTTGTTTGTAGAGTGGCTGGTGCCCTTTGAAACCGAGATGGGCTCGTACACAGTCATGTACTCACGGCCAAACAGGCTCGCGCGGCCGATGTATGTCTTGCCCTCATTCATCAGGGCATAGGCAGGGTGCTTGCGATCCAGCAAGGTCTTGTAGGCGCGCTCACCGTCCTGCTTCTTGAGCGATGTGGTCACGCGGATGAAGTCATCCCCCCGTGCGCGCAAAAATGGTCGCCACCGCGCCCATGCTGTCTTTGGAAAAGCGGTCAACCACCTCGAAATCGCCGTTAACGGACGCGCCTTGAAACGACAGCACAGCTTCGGGCTTTCCGTCCGCACCGGGCGCCTCGGCCACAGAGAACTGTCCCGGGAAATTCGCCTTGAACAGGGTGAAGTCCCGCTTGGCTTGCTCTTGTGCGGTGTCGTCAAAGGTCTGCACCAGCATGCGCACCTGGGCCGCGTACTGCTTGGCATCGTCCCGCGATAGGCGGCCGAAGTCTTTCCGCAGCAGGCCACTGACAATGCCCATGGTGGCCAGCAAGACCACCAACAGGCTGAACAAAGCGGTTGCCGAAAGTTTGAAAGCCACTGAGTGGCGACTGTTTGACGAAATCATCTGGTACTTTTCTGAAATTTATGCAATGGCATGCATATGAGAAAGACAAAGTACCCGATTCGCCCCGTAATGCAAACGGCGCAATCAGCAATGGCCCGTCGAAAACTAGGGAAAACCCTTGCAAATATCCCCAATGCTCGGCAGGAACACCCACGTCCTGCCAGCGCAAGTGCGTTCAGAGAGCCTAGCCACCCATGGGTAGCTGCAGAGACTGCCGGCTCTCGAACACACGCTGGGCCCCCGTGACCGGGTCCACAAACTCCAGTGACCTTGCCAGCAACTGCAGGGGGCGCGAATAGTCACCTTCGGGCGGGTCGTTGACCACGGGGTAGAACGGATCGTTGCGCAGCGGCAGTCCGAGCGCCGCCATGTGCACGCGCAACTGGTGCCGCTTGCCGGTGATGGGTGACAGGCGGTAGCGCGCCCAATCGCCGGCCACCTCCAGCACCTGCATCTGGGTGTGGCTGTTAGGCTCCCCGGGCACTTCGTGCATACGAAAGAACTGCGGGCTTTCTTCTAGGCGGCTGACATGGTCGCGTGGAAAGACTACGTCCGCGCGCCAGGGCGCAATCGCCTCATAGTGCTTGCTGATCTGCCGGTCCCGGAACAAGGCCTGGTAGGCACCACGGGTGCGCTGTTGCACCGACAACATCACCAACCCGGCTGTATCGCGATCGATGCGATGCAGTGGTGACAACGCGGGTAACCCCAGCCGACGCTTGAGCCGCACCAGCAAGGTGTTTTGCAGATAACAGCCCGAGGGTGTGACCGGCATGAAGTGCGGCTTGTCCGCCACCACCAGATGCTCGTCCTGGTACAGCACGGTTTCGCTGAAGGGCAACGCGGGCTCCGCCGGGAGGCTGCGGTAGTAGTAAACACGCACACCACCCTCAAAGGGCCGCTCGGGCTGAACAGCCTGCCCGTGCTCATCCACCACATCACCCGCCTTCATGCGGTCGTACCAGCCATCACGGGACACTGCGGGCAGTCGCTGCGCCAGGAAATCCAGCATGCTGCCCTGCCCGCGTGTGGGCAGTACCACACAGCTGGGGCTCACACCGTTGCGCACCGGGAGTACATGGGGATGACGGGGGTTGTGCATGGCGTGCGAATTCTAGGAGGGATCGACGTGCGTAAGAACACAGCAGCAGACCTCGCACGGGCCAGCGTGCCCCCGAGCCCCGCACGGCAAGAAGATCGTCCGCGCGTTCCCACTCTGTAGGACAAGCGCGCCAAAAGACCTGCGGCTCAGCGCGAGGGGCCCAAAGTCACGTTCTGCGGGCTAGCATGACCGTTCTATGACGAGCCCTCCCACCAACCTCGCTACCAACCCATCGCCCCGCCCCGTAGCTCAACCCGCATCCCCAAGGAGACAAGGCAGCCGCAGGGTAGGCATAGCCTGGGGTGTGGCGGCGGGCGTGATGGGGCTGCTTTTGATTGGCGTGGTGACTTTGACCCAGTGGGACTGGAACCGCGCCAAGCCCTGGCTCAACGAAGCCGTCAGCAACGCGAGCGGACGACCGTTTGCGGTGGAAGGCGATCTGTCCGCATCCTGGCACTGGCCGCAGCCGCTCGAAGAGGGCTGGCACCGCTGGGTACCCGGCGTCACCGTGCAGGGCACGCAGCTGGTTCTGCAAGACCCGCCAGGGTTCGCCCGCGGGAAGAGCGCAGAACCCCGCCCCACGGCCAGCGCAGAGGTGGCACGCGCGTCGCTCAAGCTCTGGCCGTTGCTGGCTCGGGAAGTGGTGATTGATACCTTGGAACTATCTGGCCCGAATATCTCGCTTGCTCGGTTGCGCGATGGCACCCACAACTGGACCTTCCCCCAAAAAGACCCCGCCGATACGAAGCCTCGCTGGAGGTTCAGCGTCCACCAGCTGGTGGTTCGTAAAGGCCGACTGGGGTATTCCGACGCCACACAGGACCTTGACCTGACGGGCCGTGTCGATACCTTGCCACAAGAGACGGGAATGGCGCCCCCGCACGCTGCAGCCTCGTCTGCGGCCAGCGCAGACGTTGCTTCTGGTTCCCCACGCTATGGTGTGCGATTCGATGTGATGGGTACGCTGGGCAAAGCACGCATCGAAGGCCGCGGCAAGGCCGGCTCCGTCCTCACACTGCGTGACAAGCAAGTGAACTATCCCCTGCAATTCACAGCCAAGGCGGGCAGTGTGGAAACAGCGGTTCAGGGCATTTTGGCCAACCCGGGCGCCCTGTCAGGCATGGATTTTCAGGTCATGCTCAAGGGCGCCAGCATGGCGGATCTGTACGCGCTCACGGGTCTGGTTCTGCCCAACACGCCTGCGTTTCAAACCCAGGGCCGACTGCAGGGTAGCCTGCAGCCAGGCCGCGCCGTGTGGAACTACCGTGACTTCACCGGAACGGTGGGCCAGAGCGACCTCCACGGCAATCTGCGCTTTGTATCAGGGGCGCCGCGCGGCAAGCTGTCGGGAGCCATCACATCCAACCAATTGCGGCTTGCAGACCTGGGGCCAGTGCTCGGGACAGCCACCACGGCGAAAGCCCCAGCGGGTCGGAATGGCAGGGTATTGCCCAACGCAGCCTTTGCCACCGATCGTTGGAGCAACATGGACATGGATCTGAAATTCTCGGGACAACGAGTGCTCCGCCCCGACAGCCTGCCACTGGAAGACCTCAGCGTGCACGCGGTGCTCGACGATGCAGTGCTGCGCCTGGAGCCTTTGCACTTTGGCGTAGCCAAAGGCCAGATTGAGTCAAAGCTGATGCTGGATAGTCGCAAACGACCGCTCACGGTACGCATGGACACCCGCGTGCAAAACCTGCGACTCGCTGCCTTGTTCCCCGAGGTGGAATTGACGCGTAAAAGTCTGGGCCGGCTGGATGGGGCCATCGCATTGAATGGTCAAGGCAACTCCGTGGCGCAATGGCTCGGCACAAGCAACGGTGAGGCGCGCCTATACGTGCGCGAAGGAACTCTGAGCCGCGAACTGCTGGACCGCGCTGCGCTCAACGTCGGCAGCATTGTGATTGGCAAACTGTTTGGCGACGACAAGGAGGTGCAGCTCCGTTGCGCAGTGGCAGACTTGGCAGTGCGCGAAGGGGTTGCCACAGTCCGCACTGCCAAGCTGAGCACCAACGAAGCGGTGGTGGATGTCACCGGCACCATCGACATGGCGGACGAACGCCTGAACCTGAGCGTGAAACCTGCATCCTTGGAGTGGAAGTTCTTTTCTTTGCGCACTCCGTTGTATGTACGTGGCACGCTGGGCAAGCCTGACGTGGGCGCGGAGCCCGGCGCATTGTTGCTGCGCGCAGGTGCAGCCATTGCCGCTGCCGTGGCCGCGCCTGCAGCGTTGGCGCTGATACCGGTCACAGTACCCGGCGCTGACGACGATGCGCAGTGTGCTCCCTTGCTTGCTCAGGCCACGCAACCGGTCAAGGCGGGGCGCGCTAGCGCTCCAGCCGCGCGCACCACAGCACGCTAGAAAACACCTATACATCGCCTATGGCGGTACACACCCTCAGCGACCATCGCCAATGAAAAAGCCCATGGTTGACGCCATGGGCCTTTCGTGGATTTGCGAGGAACGCAACGTCAGTCGGTCGTTGCCTCTTCCGGCTCTGCAGGTTCGGACTTCGCCGAGCGCTCCTTCTTGGGCAAAGGCTGGATGTCAAGAAGCACTTCGGGTGTTTCTACCCCCTTGTCGTCCTTCTTCAACTCGATGTCCACGGTCAGGCGTCCACCTTCGGTCAGGCGGCCAAACAGCAGCTCGTCGGCCAAGGCACGGCGGATCGTGTCCTGAATCAGGCGCTGCATCGGGCGCGCGCCCATCAGGGGGTCGAAGCCCTTCTTCGCCAGATGCTTGCGCAAGGCATCGGTGAAGGTGACCTCCACCTTCTTCTCGGCCAGCTGCGTCTCCAGCTGCAGCAGGAACTTGTCCACCACGCGCAGGATGATCTGCTCATCCAAGGCCTTGAAGTTGACGATGGCATCCAACCGGTTGCGGAACTCGGGCGTGAACAGGCGCTTGATGTCGCCCATCTCGTCGCCCGCCTGACGCGGGTTGGTGAAGCCAATAGTCGCCTTGTTCATGGTCTCGGCGCCGGCATTCGTGGTCATGATGATGAGCACGTTGCGGAAGTCGGCCTTGCGACCATTGTTGTCCGTCAGCGTGCCATGGTCCATGACCTGCAGCAGCACGTTGAAGATGTCCGGATGTGCTTTCTCGATCTCATCGAGCAGCAGCACCGCGTGCGGCTTCTTCGTGATGGCTTCCGTCAGCAGACCACCTTGGTCGAAACCGACATAACCTGGAGGCGCGCCAATCAGGCGGCTCACAGCATGGCGCTCCATGTACTCGGACATATCGAAGCGGATCAGCTCGATGCCCATGATGTAGGCGAGCTGTTTGGCCGCTTCGGTCTTGCCGACGCCCGTGGGACCACTGAACAGGAATGAGCCGATGGGTTTGTCACCCTTGCCCAGACCCGAACGCGCCATCTTGACAGCGCTGGCAAGTACCTCAAGCGCCTTGTCCTGACCGAATACCACGCTCTTGAGGTCGCGCTCCAGCGTCTGCAGCTTACCGCGGTCGTCGTTGCTGACATTGGCGGGCGGAATGCGCGCGATCTTGGCCACGATCTCTTCGATCTCGGCCTTGCCGATGGTCTTCTTGCGCTTGCTGGGCACCAGGATGCGCTGCGCGGCACCTGCCTCGTCGATCACGTCGATAGCCTTGTCAGGCAAATGGCGGTCGTTGATGTACTTGGCACTCAGTTCGGCCGCGGCCTGCAGGGCCGCAGCGGCGTACTTCACGCTGTGGTGCTCTTCAAAGCGGCTCTTGAGGCCCTTCAAGATGTCAATGGTCTCGGCCACGCTCGGTTCGACCACATCCACCTTCTGGAAGCGGCGGGACAAGGCCGCATCTTTTTCGAAGATGCCACGGTACTCCGTGAAGGTGGTTGCACCGATGCACTTGAGCTGGCCACTTGACAGCGCCGGCTTCAGCAAGTTGGACGCATCCAAGGTGCCGCCAGAGGCCGCGCCCGCACCGATCAGGGTGTGGATCTCGTCGATGAACAGGATGGCATTGGGCTTGTCCTTGAGCGACTTGAGCACGCCTTTGAGGCGCTGCTCGAAATCGCCACGGTACTTGGTGCCCGCCAGCAACGCGCCCATGTCGAGCGAGTACACCGTGGCCTCCGCCAGGATCTCTGGCACGTCGTTCTGCGTAATACGCCAGGCCAGACCCTCGGCAATCGCGGTCTTGCCCACACCGGCTTCGCCCACCAGCAGAGGGTTGTTCTTGCGGCGGCGGCACAGAATCTGGATCGTGCGCTCGACCTCGTAGTTGCGGCCGATCAGCGGGTCAATCTTGCCGTCCTTGGCCGCCTGGTTCAGGTTCTGGGTGAACTGTTCCAGCGGCGAGGCCTTTTCGTTGCGCTCGCCACCACCGCCCTCTTCGCCCTCGGCCTGATTCTCGGCCTTAGCGGGCTCGGGAGGCTCGCCCTTCTTGATGCCATGGGCAATGAAGTTGACCACGTCCAGGCGCGTGACGCCCTGCTGGTGCAGGTAGTACACAGCGTGCGAATCTTTCTCGCCGAAGATAGCCACGAGCACATTAGCGCCCGTCACCTCTTTCTTGCCGTTGCCCGTGGACTGCACGTGCATGATGGCGCGCTGGATCACCCGCTGGAAGCCCAGGGTGGGTTGAGTGTCCACCTCGTCGCTACCGGCAACCTGGGGCGTGTTGTCTTTGATGAAGTTCGACAGCGATGAACGCAGATCATCGATATTGGCCGAACATGCGCGCAGCACCTCCGCTGCGCTGGGGTTATCGAGCAATGCAAGCAACAGATGCTCCACGGTGATGAACTCGTGGCGCTGCTGACGGGCCTCAACAAAGGCCATGTGCAAGCTGACTTCCAGTTCCTGGGCAATCATGTGAACTCCTTTGTGCTTGCGTGGAAGGGATAACTGTAGATCGGGACAAAAGACCTGCTATTCAACAGGCTCACTGACACATTGCAGTGGGTGGCCCGCCTTGAGGGCGGCGTCAAGCACTTGCTCTACCTTGGTGGCAGCCACATCGCGCGAATAAACGCCGCAAACGCCTTTGCCATCAAGGTGGATCTTCAACATGATCTGAGTGGCCGTTTCGCGGTCCTTGCTGAAAAACTCCTGCAGCACCACGATGACGAACTCCATGGGCGTGTAGTCATCATTGAGCATGACCACCTGGTACATCTGGGGCGGCTGGGTCTTTTGGGTGCGCCTCTCGAGCACGACCGAACCGCCGTCATCCCGCGCTGGCCGAGTCACCGGCGGCGCGGTGGGGGGTGAAGGTGGTTTTGTTGCCATGAAAATCATTCTAGCGACCCGAACAGGGTGCCGCTGCAGGAGAAGCTGGTTGTTGACCAGGTATTTTTCAACCCACGGCTTACAGAAACTTCTGCAGGGAACTCAATCACTCGTACACCACACTGGTGGCACCGGCACCCACTTGGGCGGTCCATGCCGCCAACGCCGCATCGCTGGGGTAGAAACGCGCGTTTTCGCCCAGTTGCAACTCTGCCACTGCAGCAGCATCGTCCGACTGGCAGCGCACACCCATGCGCACGCGCAACCCGTGCACCAACTCCCCTTCGGCGACCTCCTCGCGCAACGGCGGAAACTCGCGTACCAAGCGCGGC
The DNA here is from genome assembly GCF_002754175.1 of Acidovorax sp. 59. Lineage (NCBI taxonomy): Bacteria > Pseudomonadati > Pseudomonadota > Betaproteobacteria > Burkholderiales > Comamonadaceae > Acidovorax > Acidovorax sp. 59. Next base: position 2,309,808 of record NZ_PEET01000001.1, read on the forward strand.
ACATCTGGCGCCTTATCACCCACGGTCACATGCAGGTATTTGCCAAACCGGCAACGCGCGCCCGCCAGGTCCCACACCTGCTGCACCTTGACGCGCAGACCGCCACTGAAGTGGTCCAGCTGCAGCCGGCCCATCATCACTACAAACTCATCTTCCTTGAGCTGATTGCGGTAGGTATTGAGCAACGCCTCATCGGCAGAAGCCTCAATCACAGCGGACTTGTCGTCCAGCTTGAAGAGTCCCAGCCTCCCGCGTTGCCCGTTGATGACCCGAAAGTCGCTGATGATGCCGGCAAGTACCTGGGGCTCACGGCTGTCAAGCAGCTCATCGATCTGGGTGCGGACAAAGCGGCGCACCTCGGTGGCCACTTCGTCAAAAAGATGGCCAGACAGGTAGAACCCGACGGCGGTTTTTTCCAGCGTAAGCCGTTCCTTGATACCCCAGGGCGTGGCGTCCACCAGATCGGGCTCCTGGGTGCTGGAGCCATGGGCATCATCACCCATCATGTCAAACAACCCGCCCTGGTTGACGTTGGCCAGCGTTGCGGCAGCAAAGTCAAAGGCCCGATCAATAGAGGCCACCAGGGCCGCCCGGTTGAGATGGATCGAATCAAAGGCACCCGCCTTGATCAGGGCCTCGACCGTGCGCTTGTTCATGCGGGCCTTGTCCACTCGCACGCAGAAGTCAAACAGACTTTTGAAGGGCCCTTTGGTCGAACCCTGGGGGCCTTCACCGCGCCCTTCACGGGCCGCGACGATCGCTTCGATCGCCTGCTGTCCAGTGCCTTTCACCGCCCCCAGACCGTAACGGATGATCTTGTCGGTGACTGGTTCAAACCGATAGAAGCCCCGATTCACGTCCGGCGGCTCGAACGACAGCCCCATCTTGTGTGCATCCTCGAACAGCACCTTGAGCTTGTCGGTGTCGTCCATTTCCACGGTCATGTTGGCGCAGAAAAACTCGGCCGTGTAGTGCACCTTGAGCCAGCCAGTGTGGTACGCCAGCAGGGAGTAAGCAGCCGCGTGTGACTTGTTGAAGCCATAGCCCGCGAACTTCTCCATCAGGTCGAACACCTCGTCGGCCTTCTCCTGGCTGATGCCTTTCTCCGCTGCACCCTTGCGGAAAATGGCGCGGTGTTCGGCCATTTCCTCGGCCTTCTTTTTCCCCATGGCACGCCGAAGCATGTCGGCGCCGCCCAAGCTATATCCGCCCAGCACCTGGGCGGTCTGCATCACCTGCTCCTGGTACACCATGATGCCGTAGGTCTCGGCCAGCACCGGCTCCACCAGCGGGTGGGGGTAGATGACCTCTTCCTTGCCATGCTTGCGGTTCACAAAGCTGGGAATCAGGTCCATAGGCCCCGGCCGGTACAACGCATTCAGGGCAATGAGGTCTTCCAGCCGACTGGGGCGCGCCTCTTTCAACATGCCCTGCATGCCGCGGCTTTCAAACTGGAACACTGCTTCGGTCTTACCCTCGGAGAACAGCCGATAAGTGGGTCCGTCGTCGAGGGGAATATTCTCGAACGCGAAATTCTCCTGGCCCTTGTGCCGCTTCATGATGAACTCGCGCGCAATTTCCAGAATGGTGAGCGTGGCAAGCCCCAAGAAGTCGAACTTCACCAAGCCGATGGCTTCCACATCGTCCTTGTCATACTGGCTCACGGCGGACTCGCTGCCCGGCTGCTGGTACAGCGGACAAAAATCGGTGAGTTTGCCAGGAGCGATCAGAACGCCACCGGCATGCATGCCGATGTTCCGCGTCATGCCCTCAAGCTTTTGTGCCATCTCGATGACGGTCTTGACGTCTTCTTCCTTGCGCACGCGCTCGTAGAGCATGGGCTCCAGTTCCAGCGCATAGTTGTTCTTGTCGCCTTCCTTTTTCACCTCAGGCGGATAGGCCAGGGTGTAGGACATGCCAGGCTTGCCGGGCACCAGCTTGGAGATGCCATCACAAAATGTGTAGCTCATGTCCATGACCCGGCCCACGTCGCGGATGGCCGCCTTTGCCGCCATCGTGCCGAAGGTAGCGATCTGGCTCACGGCGTTCTTGCCGTACTTGTCCTTGACGTAGTCAATCACACGGTCGCGGTTGGATTGGCAAAAGTCAATGTCGAAGTCGGGCATCGACACGCGCTCCGGGTTCAGGAATCGCTCGAACAGCAAGTTGTATTGCAGCGGGTCCAGGTCAGTGATCTTTAGCGCATAAGCGACCAGCGAACCGGCGCCGGAGCCACGGCCGGGCCCCACTGGGCAGCCGTTCTGCTTCGCCCACTGGATGAAATCACCCACGATCAGAAAGTAGCCCGGGAACCCCATCTTGAGGATGGTGCCCAGCTCGAACTCCAGGCGCTCGACATAGCGCGGGCGCTCCTTGACCCTCTCAGCTTCGTTAGGAAAAAGATGTTTCAGGCGCTCCTCCAGCCCTTCGAAAGACGCGTAGCGGAAATACTCGTCGATGGGCATGCCGTTGGGCGTCGGAAAATCCGGGAGCTGCGGCTTGCCCAGCACCAGGGTCAGGTTGCAGCGTTGTGCAATCTCGACCGTATTGGCGATGGCCGATGGCAGGTCGGCAAACAAGGCCTCCATCTCCGCCGAGGACTTGAAATACTGGTCGCGGGTGAATTTGCGGACACGACGCGGGTTTGCCAGGATTTCCCCCTCGGCGATACAGATGCGCGCCTCGTGGGCCTCGTAATCATCGGGCTCGGCAAACTGAACGGGGTGGGTCGCCACCACCGGCAGGTTCAACCGGGCAGCAAGCTGAGCGGCTGCCACCACATGGGCTTCATCGTCGTTTCGGCCGGCCCGTTGCAGCTCGATGTAAAACCGGTGCGGGAAAATGCCCGCTAAGCGCAACGCAACGTCGGCGGCACCTGACTCATCCCCCTTCATCAGCGCTTGCCCTACCGGGCCCGCCTGCGCGCCAGACAGGGCAATCAATCCCTCTGACAGCTCTTCCAGCCAAGTCCAAGTGCTCAGCGCCAGGTTCTTGACGATATTGCGCGTCCAGGCCCGGGCCAGCAGCTCCGACAGATTCAGATACCCCTGGCGACTCTGCACCAGGAGGATAAGGCGCGATGGGACACCTCCCGCCTCGCCTTCAAGAAAGATTTCTGCACCCAAGATGGGCTTGACACCTTTACCTCGCGCTTCCTTGTAGAACTTGATCGCCCCGAAGAGGTTATTGAGATCGGTGATGGCCAGAGCGGGCTGGCCGTCCTTGGCGGCCGCTTTGGCCACCTCGTCGATGCGATTGGTACCGTCAACGACGGAGAACTCGGTGTGCAGGCGCAAATGAACAAACATGCAGGCATTGTAGAAACCCCTGCGACTCTCCAACAGGACTTGCGTCGGCAGCGCCTTGGCGCTGCTGGCGCCACCAGTACAATGCTTTTTGTGACCGAAATGGCGCCGAAGGCTTCCGTGACGAGTACGCCAAGCGCACTCCCCTACAACTGAACCCTCGGGCCTTTCTTTGTGCACCTTTTTCCTTCTTTGCTGAAAGCTGCTTGCGATGCTGCGTGCCCCACTGCCCCTTGTTTCCGCCCTGCTGCTGGCTGGTTTGCTGGTTGGCTGCTCCAGCACCACAGTTGATAAAACGGCAGGCTGGAGTCCCAATCGCATCCACTCGGAAGCCCAGGACGAAATGAACAGCGGGGCGTATGACAAGGCCGTTCCTCTGCTGGAAAAGCTGGAAGGCCGCGCGGCAGGCACGCCACTGGCACAGCAGGCCCAGATTGACAAAGCCTATGCCCACTACAAGGCGGGCGAAAAGGCGCAAGCCGTCGCAACGCTGGACCGCTTCATGAAGCTGCACCCTGCCAGCCCTGCATTGGACTATGCGCTGTACCTGAAGGGCCTGGTCAACTTCAACGACAACTTGGGTCTGTTCTCATTTATCTCGCGCCAGGATCTATCAGAGCGTGACCAAAAGGCGGCCAAAGACTCCTTTGAAGCATTCAGCGAACTGGTCACACGCTTTCCTGAGTCCCGTTATGCGCAGGACTCGCGCCAGCGCATGACCTACATCGTCAACTCGCTGGCCCAATACGAAGTGCATGTGGCGCGGTACTACTTCCAGCGTGACGCCTATGTGGCTGCCATCAGTCGCGCGCAGGTCGCATTGGCAGACTACCAGGGCGTGCCCGCGCTGGAAGAGGCGTTGTACATCCTGATCCAGTCGTACGACGCGCTCGGAATGACCCAGCTGCGAGACGATGCACGCCGCGTGATGGACAAGTCCTACCCTCAAAGCGCCTATCTGAATGGCGGCTTCAAAGTCAAGTCGGATCCGTGGTGGAAGGTTTGGTAAGCGCCATCAGCGCAGACTGAAACTCGTCTGGCGATTCCAGCCTGCGCATGGGGGGCAAAGCCGCCAGCAAGCGCTTGCCATAGCCCATCGTGATGAGGCGCGTGTCGCCCACAACCAAAATACCCCGATCCGCTTCATGCCGGATCAAACGCCCGGCACCTTGCTTGAGTGCCACCGCCGCCTCTGGCAGAGCGTAGGCAGTGAACGCTTTGCCACCGGCCATTTCGATGTGTTGGGTGCGCGCCTCCACCAACGGATCCCCTGGAGGCGGAAAAGGCAGCTTGTCGATGACCACCAGTTGCAGAGCATCGCCCGGCACATCAAACCCTTCCCAGAACGAAGCCGAGGCCACCAGCACACAACCCGGTCGGCCGTGTGATGCGCCTTCGCGAAAACGCTCCATCAAGCGCCGCTTGGGCCACTCCCCCTGCACCAACACCTCCAACGCGCCAGAGGTCTGCCAACGTGCTTTGAGGGCATCGCCAATGGTGCGCAAGGCCTTGAGCGTGGTGGTCAGCACCAGCGTGCGCCCGCCCAGCGGCTCGGCGGCCAGCGCAACCCACTCCGCCACGCTGCGGCTGTGGGACGGATCCGCAGGCGATGGCAACTGGCGCGGCACATACAAAGCCGCCTGTCGGGCGTAGTCGAACGGACTGACCACGCGAAGGATGCGTGCATCCTTCAGTCCGGCTCGTTCGGTGAACCAGGTCAAGGCCTCGTCGGCACCCAGCGTCGCAGACGTGAAAATCCACGCCCTGCCCATATTTGCGGCCGGCTCTTCAGGCCAGGCTTCGCCCTCCGAGGTTTCTTCGGGCGACGTCAGAATCCGGGTGCGCATGGCATCTGCAATGTCCAGCGGAGACTCGATCAGGCGCAACTGGTTGCCCACATCGAGCCAACGTACCGCATCGGCCTGACAAGGTCCCGAAAACCTGGCCAGCCGTGCCAACAGGGAACTGCCACGTTCGTACAGGCGCTCCAGATCGGGCGATATTTCGCTCACTGTGTCCAGCGCCTCCAGCGACTGCGCACATGCCGATCCCAATGCGCGCAACGCGGCATGCCACGCAGCGCCCGATAGACCCTCGGGAGCCTCTTCCGTCCAGCGCACTCTGGCCCCTGCTGCAACGCCATTCGCCCCCTGGAAAATCGCGTTGCCAACGACCAGACGAAGGTCCCGCGCAGACAACTCCAGAAGCTGCGACAGCCCCGCCCAGTCCGCCAAGCCGCGTGCATGCTGCAATCCGGCGATCAGCAGGTCGCGGGCAAAGTCCATCCATTGCCCCGTGGACATCTGCGTCCCCAGAAACTGAACGCCTGTCTCATTGATCTGGTGGGCCTCATCAAAAACAACGACACGAACGGTCGGTAGCAGCTCGGCCATGCCCGACTCGCGCACCGCCACATCGGCAAAGAACAGGTGGTGATTGATGACCACAATATCCGCAGCCAGCGCCTCGCGCCGCGCGCGGTGGACATGGCATTCCCGAAAGCGAGGACACGAGGACCCCAGGCAGTTCTCACGCGTCGAAGTGACCAGCGGAATCACCGGCGAGCGCTCATCCAATCCGGTTAGCTCGATCAGATCGCCGGATACGGTCTGGCGCGACCAGTCCTCCACTTTGGCCAGCACGCGGGCGACGCCACGGTCCTGTGCCTGGATATCCAGGCGTGCCTGCTGCATGCGATGCAGACACAAATAACTGGCGCGCCCCTTCAGCAGGGCCATGCGAACGGGCAGCCCCAGGATCTGGGCCAGCCGAGGCAGGTCGCGCGCGAACAACTGGTCCTGCAGGGCCTTGGTCGCGGTAGACAACAGCACCCGCTCACCACTCAGCAAGGCTGGCACCAGATAGGCGTAGGTTTTGCCCACACCGGTACCCGCCTCCACCACCAGCGAGCCCCCTTCTGCGATGGTCTCAGCCACCGCAATGGCCATCTGAGTCTGGCCGTCACGCGGTTGAAAATGCCCATCTGCCCGCGCCAGCACACCGCCGGGGGCAAACACCTCGGGCACCATGGCCACCAACGACATCAGGCGGGCTCTTGGGGTTCGAGTTGCCGCTCCAGCCGCTCCATGGCGTCACGCAACACCAGTCTGCGCTTTTTGAGACGGCGCAAGGTGAGTTCGTCGGGCGCCGCATCGGGCGTACACCGATCGATGAGCGCATCGAGATCGGCATGTTCCATGCGCAGTTCGATCAACTGACGGTGGGGGGAGTGCAGACTGGGTTTCAAGGCAGAGGGCCACGGGCATGGCAAAAATGCCACAGGCGGGCGGATAATACGCGCTTGGCCCGCTTTCCACGACAGGCGTTCGCGTAGGCGCCCCCACAATCTGCAGCATGACCAAAGCGTTTCGCCTCATCGCCTCCACCGGCATCCACAAGGGTGACCGCGAATACCAGCAAGACCAGGTGGCACTGATCTCCCATGAGCGGCACAACGGCTGCGTGCTGGGTGTGGTCGCCGACGGGATGGGTGGCCGCAGCGGCGGGCGCAAGGCGTCGGACCAGGTCATGATGACGGCGCGCCAGTTGTTCGAGCGCTATTCGCCCGACACCGACGACCCGGTGGCAATGCTCAAGAATATGGTCGAAGAGGCGCACATCGTCATTCGGCTGACCGCCATCTCGGCAGAGCAAGAACCCCACAGCACCATCGCGGCGTTTCTCATCAACCCCCGGGGTGACTGTCACTGGGTCCACGCGGGCGACTCGCGCATTTATCACTTTCAGGGCTCCCGGCTGGCGTTTCGCACCAGCGACCACTCCTATGTGCAAGCGCTGGTCGACCGAGGTGAGCTGACGGAAGCCGAAGCCAACAACCATCCCCACTCCAACATCCTGGTGGGCTGCCTGGGCACCGAAAGTGACCCGCCCATCACGACCCATGTGATTCCGCAGCTTCAGCCGGGCGATGTCTTGCTGGCCTGTAGTGACGGGGTGTGGCACTACTTTTCTCCCACCGAGCTGGCATCGGTGGTTGATTCGCTGTCCCCCCGGGAGGCGACAGAGTTCCTGATTGAAAAAGCCCGCTCCCGCGCACGTGGAGGCGGCGACAACCTGTCGCTGGTGGTCGTCAAGATCGAGGCCCTGGCCGAAGAGAAAAAGATTGCGCGCCTGACGCCCCTGGACATGGGCCGACCCTGAGGGTTTCGCCTGCTCTATTAGCCGGGAGCAGGGATAGTGCGGGGATTTCATCGGGTAGTGGCGAGACTACCCCAGCCTGCCTCCTCGTCGACTGAGGTACCTGTGATCTCCCGCCCCTTCTGATCGCCTGTCCCCGTGCGGACTTTCCCAATTCAACGCGTCGGCTCGGACGCGGCGGGCGCCGGCAAGGGCGCAGCAGGTTTGCGGCCTTGGGCCAAGGCATCGGCTCTGGATTTTTCAACCCGCGCGCGACGCTCCTCCGCAGCCTGGAGCGCTTGTTCATGTTTGACACGCGACTGGGCTGCGCGATCCGCGTTGGCGGCTGCACGTGTGGCCTGCTCAGTCGCCTGAGCTTGAGCGCGGCTGTTTAGTTGCTGCGCGCGTTGGTGCGCTTCCGTGTCGCGCTGCACCTTGGCAGCGTCCGGGTCAGCCGCTGGCTTGCGAAGCTGTGCCTCGGCACGCTTGGCCGCAGGGGGGACGGCCGTTTGCTTGTCCTCGATGGCCCGCAGGCGCTCTGCCGCTTTCTCCCTGCGCTCGGCGTCGTTGAGTTCGATTTCCTGCGCGCGCAGCCGGTCGTGGGTCTCCCGCGCCTTGACGCGTACGCCGCGCAAGCAGTCCTCTACCGCAAAGCGCTGGTAGCACACCGCCTCTTCCTGCTGGCGCCGGGCTGTCAGCGCCTCGCGTTCGCGTGCGATACGGTCACGCTCCGCCTTTCGATGCGCAGCAGCCGACGAAGACGCAGAGTTTGCCTCCGCCTCCGTGGCAGCACGGGCGGGAGCAACCAGCACAGGTACCACCGAGCAAGCCAGCACCACCAACACCGCCAACAAACACCCACCGGTCTTGCTCATGTCAACCCCGTATCCACCGTGCGGCGCTCCAGCGCCAGAAACTCCTTGGATTGCATCTCGTTGAGCCGCGACACCGTGCGTGGAAACTCGTGCGCCAGTGGCCCCTCGGTATACAGCTGCTCAGGCGGCACGGCCGCCGACAGAATGAGTTTGACCCTGCGGTCGTACAACACGTCCACCAGCCAGGTAAACCGCCGCGCTGGCGATGCCATGCTCACGGGCATGTACGGAACATCGGACAGCAGCACGGTATGGAACTGCGTCGCAATCTCCAGATAGTCGTTCTGCGACCGGGGCCCGCCGCACAGGGTCTTGAAGTCAAACCACACCACGCCGCCGGCTTTGCGCCGGGCTCGAATTTCGCGCGCCTCGATGTGCAGCACGGGATCTTCGTCATGCACTTCGGCGAGCTGGTCGAACGCCTGGTTCATCTCTGCGTCCGCCTCGGGGCCCAACGGCGTGTGATACAGCTTCACATGCTCCAGCGTCCGGCGGCGGTAGTCGGTGCCGTTGTCCACGTTGACCACTTCGAGCCGCTCATTGAGCAGGTCAATCGCAGGCAGGATGCGGTCGCGATGCAAGCCACCGGGGTACAGGTCGTCAGGTTTGAAATTGGAAGTGGTCACAAAGCCCACACCGTTGTCGAACAAAGCCACCAGCAACCGGTGCAGGATCATCGCGTCCGTGATGTCCGCCACATGGAACTCATCAAAACAGATGAGCTTGTAGCGTTTGGCAATGCGCTCGCCCAACACATCCAGCGGATTGACCGTGCCCTGAAGGGCCGCCAGTTCACGATGCACCTCACGCATGAATTCGTGAAAGTGCAAGCGCACCTTTCGCTTCAGGGGTACAGCGTCAAAAAAGCACTCCATCAAAAAGCTCTTGCCGCGCCCCACCCCGCCATACATGTAGACACCGCGGGGAATCACCGGGCGGTTGATCAGCTTTTTGATCGCGTTGGAGCGCCGAGCCTTGTACTGGGCCCACTCGTCCGCACAGCGCTGCAGGGCTTCCACTGCTCGCAGCTGGGCGGGGTCGCTTTGATAGCCTTTGGCGGCCAGCTCGGCCAGGTAAGCCTGTTTGACGGTCACTTTGCGGTTGCTCTGATACTACAAAATTGATGGCTGCAAGCGCATATTAATCATGCGCTTGCAGCCGATTGAGACCCAATATCAGAAGTTCAGCGTGCGCTTGTCCACCGCCAGCGCTGCCTCCTTGGTGGCTTCACTCAAGCTGGGGTGCGCATGGCAAATGCGTGCGATGTCTTCGCTGCTGGCCTTGAATTCCATGGCCACAACGGCCTCGGAGATCAGCTCGCTGGCCTGTGGGCCCACGATGTGCACGCCCAGGATCTCGTCGGTCTCAGCATCCGCCAGCATCTTGACCATGCCGATGGTGTCGCCCAGCGCACGTGCGCGGCCATTGGCCAGGAACGGGAAGCTACCCGCCTTGTACTTGACCCCATCGGCCTTGAGCTGCTGCTCAGTGCGGCCCACCCAGGCGATTTCGGGGCTGGTGTAGATGACCCAGGGGATGGTGTTGAAGTTGACATGGCCATGCTGGCCGGCAATGCGCTCGGCCACCGCAACGCCCTCTTCCTCGGCCTTGTGGGCCAGCATAGGGCCGCGCACCACGTCGCCCACCGCCCAGACGCCGGGCAGATTGGTCTTGCAGTCAGCATCCACCACGATGGCGCCGCGCTCGTCGAGCTGCAGACCCACCGCTTCGGTGTTCAGGCCGATGGTGTTGGGCACGCGGCCGATGGAGACGATGAGTTTGTCCACATCCAGCGACTGGGCTTCGCCCTTGGCGTTGGTGTAGGCAATGCTCACACCCTTTTTGCCGGTCTTGATCTCGCCGACCTTCACGCCCAGCTCGATCTTCAGGCCCTGCTTGTCGAAGGCCTTCTTGGCTTCCTTGGCGATCTGCTCGTCCACCGCGCCCAGGAAGGTGGGCAGGCCTTCGAGGATGGTGACTTCGGCACCCAGGCGGCGCCACACCGAGCCCATTTCCAGGCCAATCACGCCCGAGCCGATGAGGCCGAGCTTCTTGGGCACCGCGCCGACGCGCAGCGCGCCGTCGTTGGACAGCACCAGTTCTTCGTCAAACGGCGTGCCGGGCAGCGCACGGGCGTTGGAGCCGGTGGCGATGATGATCTGTTTGCCAACGATGGTCTCTTCAGCGGCACCCGCCACCTTGATCTCGTAGCCCCCTTCGGCAGCCTTCACGAACGAGCCGCGGCCGTGGAAGAAGCTGACCTTGTTCTTCTTGAACAGGTACAGGATGCCGTCGTTGTTCTGCTTCACGACGGTGTCCTTGCGGGCAATCATCTTGGCCACATCTATCTTGACGCCAGTGGCCGTGATGCCGTGCTCGGCAAAGTGCTTGTTGGCATGCTCGAAATGCTCGGACGACTGCAGCAGCGCCTTGGAGGGGATGCAACCGACGTTGGTGCAGGTGCCACCGGGTGCGGGGCCGCCCTTGTCGTTCTTCCACTCGTCGATACAGGCGACGTTGAAGCCCAGCTGGGCGGCACGGATGGCGGCAATGTAGCCACCAGGGCCGCCACCGATGACGATCACATCAAATTGTTTGCTCATGGGAAATCTCGTTCAGTCAGTTGGAGAAAGACCCACCGGCGGGCAGGACCAGAGGCCGGGCCACGCGGGTGGGTCAATGCAGTCAGGGGATCAGATGTCGAACAGCAGGCGCGATGGGTCTTCCAGCGCGTCCTTCATTGCCACCAGGCCCAGCACGGCTTCGCGGCCGTCGATGATGCGGTGGTCATAGGACATGGCCAGGTAGTTCATCGGGCGGATCACGATCTGGCCGTTTTCCACGACAGCGCGGTCCTTGGTGGCGTGCACGCCCAGGATGGCCGACTGGGGCGGATTGATGATGGGGGTAGACAGCATGGAGCCGAACGTGCCGCCGTTAGAGATCGAGAACGTGCCGCCAGTCATTTCTTCAATGCCCAGCTTGCCTTCTGCGGCCTTCTTGCCGAACTCGGCGATCTTCTTCTCGATGTCGGCGAAGCTCATCTGGTCTGCATTGCGCAGAATGGGCACCACCAAGCCACGGGGCGAGCCCACGGCGATACCGATGTCGAAGTAACCGTGGTAGACGATGTCATTGCCGTCCACCGACGCGTTCAGCACGGGGTACTTCTTGAGGGCATGCACAGCAGCCTTCACGAAGAAGGACATGAAGCCCAGCTTGGTGCCGTGCTCCTTGGTGAAGCTGTCCTGGAATTTCTTGCGCAGGTCCATCACAGGAGCCATGTTCACTTCGTTGAACGTGGTCAGGATGGCGTTGGTCGATTGCGACTGCAGCAGACGCTCGGCCACTCGGGCACGCAGGCGGCTCATGGGCACGCGCTGCTCGGGGCGGCCGCTCAGGTCTTCCTTGCCAGCGGGCGCTGCCACCTGGGGCAGTGTCTTGGAGGGCACACCGGTGGGGATCACGCTGGGGGCTGCCACGGCAGCCTTGGCGCCACCGGCCACAGCGGCCAGCACATCACCCTTGGTCACACGGCCATCCTTGCCCGAACCGGCCACAGCCGACACAGACAGGTTGTTGTCGGCGAGCAGCTTGGCGGCGGCAGGCATGGCCACATCGCCCTTGGAGCCACCGGCAGCGGCAGGGGCAGCAACAGGCGCTACGGCGGCAACTGGAGCTGCTGCTGCCGGAGCAGGAGCCGCGGCACCAGCCTTGCCTTCGGTGTCGATCTTGGCGATGAGCTGGTCGGCCACCACCGTGGCGCCGTCGCCCTGGATGATTTCAGCCAGCACGCCAGCGGACGGTGCGGGCACTTCGAGCACAACCTTGTCGGTTTCGATCTCGATCAGGATCTCGTCCACCGCCACGGCCTCACCGGCCTTTTTCTTCCAGGTCAGCATGGTGGCTTCGGCCACGGATTCGGACAGCTGGGGGACTTTGACTTCTACGATAGCCATATCAATTCTTTCGGAATGGGGTTTTGTTCTGTTGTCGGGTCGCAGCTGGCCTTACTTGGTCAGGACAAAACCCTTGAGCTTGGCAAACGCGCCGTCCACCAGCGCCTTTTGTTGTTCCTGGTGCAGGTGCGAGTAACCCACGGCTGGAGATGCCGAAGCAGCGCGGCCGGAGTAGCCCAGCTTCTGGCCTTCGAGCATGTTCTCGTGGATGTAGTGCTGCACGAAGAACCAGGCACCCTGGTTTTGCGGCTCGTCCTGGCACCACACCACGTCGGTGGCGTTGGGGTACTTCTTCAGTTCAGCGGCAAACGCCTTGTGCGGGAAGGGGTACAACTGCTCGACGCGCAGGATAACCACATCGTCGGCCTCCTTCTCTGCGCGCTTCTTCACGAGGTCGTAGTAAACCTTGCCAGAGCATGCGATCACGCGCTTGACCTTGGCAGCCTTCTTGACGATGGCTTCATCCTGCTCGGGAATCACCGTCTGGAAGCTGCCCTTGGTGAACTCGGACAGCGGCGAGGTCGCATCCTTGTTACGCAGCAGCGACTTCGGCGTCATGATGATCAGCGGCTTGCGCAGATCACGCACCATCTGGCGACGCAGCACGTGGAAGATCTGGCTGGCCGTAGTGGGTTGCACGATCTGCATGTTGGCGTCGGCAGCCAATTGCATGAAGCGCTCCAGGCGGGCAGAGCTGTGCTCTGGGCCCTGGCCTTCGTAGCCGTGGGGCAGCATGAGGGTGATGCCGTTCACCCGGCCCCACTTCACTTCGCCGGAGGCGATGAACTGGTCGATCACCACTTGGGCGCCATTGGCGAAGTCGCCGAACTGCGCTTCCCAGATCACCAGTGTGTTGGGGTCGTTCGACGCATAGCCGTACTCGAAGCCCAGGACGGCCTCTTCGGACAGGATGGAGTCGATCACAACAAACGGGGCCTGGTTGTCGGCCACGTTCTGCAGCGGCACGTAGGTACCAATGTCCCACTTCTCGCGCTTTTGGTCATGGATCACGGCGTGGCGGTGCGTGAACGTGCCGCGGCCGCAGTCTTCACCGGACAAGCGCACGGGATAGCCGCTGGCCACCAGCGAGGCAAATGCCATGTGCTCACCCATGCCCCAATCCACAGGGATGTCACCACGGCCCATGGCCGCGCGGTCGTCATACACCTTCTTCACCAACTGATGCGGCGTCACGCTCTCGGGGATGGTGGTGATCTTCTCAGCCAGGCGCTTCCACTCGGCCAGAGGAATCGCCGTGTCTCCAGCATCGGTCCACTTTTTGCCCAGGAACGGGCTCCAGTCCACCGCGTACTTGCTCTTGAAGTTGGTCAGCACGGGATCGACCGTGTGCTTGCCCGCATCCATAGCAGCGCGGTAGGCCTTGACCATGTCGTCGCCCAGTGACTCGCCCAGACCCTGCGCCGCCAGCTTATCGGCGTACAGCTTGCGTGTGCCGGGGTGTGCGCCGATCTTCTTGTACATCAGCGGCTGCGTCAGAGCCGGGGTGTCCTGCTCATTGTGACCCAGCTTGCGGAAGCAGATGATGTCCACCACCACGTCTTTCTTGAACTCCATGCGGAACTCAAGCGCGAGCTGAGTGGCCAAGACCACGGCTTCCGGATCATCACCGTTCACGTGCAGTACGGGCGACTCGATCATCTTGACGATGTCGGTGCAGTACAGCGTGGAGCGGGTGTCACGTGGATCAGACGTGGTGAAGCCGATCTGGTTGTTGATGATGATGTGCACCGTACCACCCGTGTAGTAGCCACGGGTCTGGGCCAGCGCCAGAGTTTCCTGATTGACACCTTGGCCTGCAAAGGCTGCGTCACCGTGCACCAGCACTGGCAAAACCTGCTTGCCGTGTGGATCGGCACGGCGGTCCATGCGAGCACGCACAGAGCCTTCGACCACGGGGTTCACGATTTCCAGGTGCGAGGGGTTGAATGCCAGCGACAGGTGAACCGGACCGCCGGGGGTCGTCACATCCGAGCTGAAGCCCTGGTGGTACTTCACGTCACCCGCAGGCAGGTCTTCGGGAGCGGTGTGATCGAACTCAGCGAACAGGTCCTTGGGCATCTTGCCCAGCGAGTTGACCAGCACGTTCAGGCGGCCGCGGTGGGCCATGCCGATCACGATTTCTTGTACGCCCTTGGCGCCTGCAGATTGGATGAGTTCATCCATCGCAGCAATAAAGCTTTCGCCGCCTTCCAACGAAAAGCGCTTCTGCCCCACGTACTTGGTGTGCAGGAAGCGCTCCAGCCCTTCAGCAGCCGTCAGGCGGTCAAGGATTTGTTTTTTCTTGTCAGCACCAAAGCTGGGCTTGCTGCGGATCTTTTCCAGCTTCTCCTGCCACCAGCGCTTCTGGTTCTGGTCGGTGGCGTACATGTATTCAGCGCCGATGGAGCCACAGTAGGTCTCACGCAGCGCGTTGATGAGTTCACGCAACGTCATCGACTCTTTGCCGAAGAACGTGTTGCTGGTGTTGAACACCGTTTCCTGATCAGCGTCGCTGAAACCGTAGAACGAAGGCTCCAGTTCAGGAATTGCGGGACGCTCTGTGCGCTTGAGCGGATCCAGATCGGCCCAGCGCTGACCCACATTGCGGTAAGCGGCGATCAGCTGCTGAACGGCGGTACGCTTGCGGCCCAGTTCAGAGTCGGCGCCCGTCGCAACCACAACCTTGGTGCCGCCTTGCTTGGCACGCTCGGCAAAGGCATTGATGACAGGCAGATGGGGAACGTCTTTGGCGTTGCTGCCATCCACGGCGGGGACATGCTGCAGCGCGTCAAAGTACTCGCGCCACGTATCTGGCACGCTACCGGGATTGGCGAGATAGTTCTCGTACATCTCTTCGACATAGGGCGCATTGCCGCCGAAGAGGTAAGTGTTGCCTTGGTAGGCTTGATAGACGGATGTCGTATCGCTCATATTCCGCTGACCTCCGCTTTCCTTGGGAAAGCATTAGCTGGTTGAGAAACCTTCCGCGACACGGCTGAACCGGTTGGCGGATGCGACTGTGGCTGGGGAAGGGCCTTGGTACGGGCGCCATTGTGCCACCGAACCGAAGTCCACCCCCAAAAAGTGGATCCAAACCATCGCCGCACAGCGCAAGAAGCCGCGCTGATCGACGCCTCGCGTACATTCCGGGTATCTCATTGCAAACCCTACTCCATGCCGCATCAACACCTCCAGGACAAAGCCTTTTTGCTGCTGCTCACCCTCGTCACCGTCGCGTTCGGTGCGATCCTGTGGCAGTTTCACGGAGCCGTTTTCTGGGGCGTCATCCTCGCCATTCTTTTTGCCCCACTGCACCGCAAACTGCTGCGAAAAATGCCCAAGCGGCCCACGCTCGCGGCCTTATGCACACTCGGTTTGTGCCTTGTGGTGGTGATCCTGCCGATGACGGCCATCACGGTGTCGCTCATTCAGGAGGCCACCGCAATTTACGAACGGGTGCGCTCAGGTCAAATCAATTTTGGGCTGTACCTGCAGCAGGTCATTGCTGCACTGCCAGCTTGGGCTGTCGGCCTGCTTGACCGCCTCCAACTGACCAGCGTAGGCGAGCTGCAGCAAAAGCTCTCGTCCTTCGCGGTACAGGCCAGTCAATTCGTTGCGACACAGGCGCTCAGCATCGGTCAAAACACCCTGGAGTTCATTGTCAGCTTCGGCATCATGTTGTACCTGTTGTTCTTCCTGCTGCGAGACGGAGCCAGTCTGGCACAGCGTATCGGGCAGGCCACCCCCCTGGAAGAAGCGCACAAGCGCCAGTTGGTCGGTAAATTCACGACCGTGATCCGTGCCACGGTCAAAGGCAACATTGTGGTGGCGGCTTCTCAGGGCGCGCTGGGCGGCATGATTTTCTGGATCCTGGGCATCCAGGGACCAGTGCTGTGGGGGGTGCTCATGGCCTTCCTGTCCCTCTTACCAGCTGTGGGCGCCGGGCTGATCTGGGTGCCTGTGGCCATCTACTTTCTGGCAACAGGCGCTGTGTGGCAAGGCGTGGTGCTGACTGCATTCGGCATCTGCGTGATCGGACTCGTGGACAACATATTGCGCCCCATCCTGGTGGGCAAAGACACCAAGATGCCCGACTACATCGTGCTGATCTCTACACTGGGCGGCATGGCCTTGTTCGGACTCACGGGGTTTGTGATCGGTCCAGTGATAGCTGCACTGTTCATGGCCAGCTGGGACCTTTTTTCACCACCGCCGAAGACGGACGCACCCACCCGGTGATCCCCTCCAGCCTCGGCCACATTTACCAGTCAGGGGCATCGATGGCCTTTGACTGGCGCTTTAAATGGCCGCCAAAAACAAAAGCCTCCCAAGGGAGGCTTTTGGCTGAAAACACATTCAATGATGCGCTTTGAATCGGGTGGTAGGACGTACAAGATTCGAACTTGTGACCAACGGATTAAAAGGGGCCTAAAAAACCCTTATTTTTCAATAACTTAGCTCGCCTTCGCTCGCCAAGTACCGCAGCCGCGCGCCACTAATGTCACGCCACTGGTTTTTCGATCTAAGTTGGCAATCGGCAACATTCACACGGTCGAACAACGGGTCACATAACTCTGCGATGCTAAATAATCGAGCACCTTCTTACAGGATGCACGATGAACACCGCAGGACGCCTTCTATCTATTTTCAACCGCCTTGTAGGTACGGCACGTCCTACCGATGTCTCGATGGTGAAAGTGTGGGCAGAAGTTTTTGAACTTCCCAAGGATAGTCCGCATCTTGAAGATGACGTAGTGACATGCCTTCAATCGATGAGATCAGAAATGGCATTACTACGATCAAAGCTGCAAGCTCTTGGAGCACCCGAAAACCTCATGCATCCAGGCTTTGCCCGCCTTTACGATGTCTGTTCAACCGCCTACATAAACCAAGCGTGGAACGGATTGCGTGAACAGGCTTCCAAGCCTGAAAATCGGCTTTCGTTTGAATGGGCTAACTGGGCACTTCGGGATGACTCTGAAGAGGAGATGCCAGCCGAGGAACTAGCCGCACTGCGAAGCGAAATTGATTCATTAGAAGCGAGCTTGCACGAAACTGAAATGACGCCGTACTTGCGGGGCTTCATTCAACGACAGATTGACGCCATCCGCGCCGCTTTAAGGGTGTACCGCGTGCAAGGAGTGAAGCCCATTGAAGAGGCATTGCATCAAGTAGCCGGGGCGTACACCATAGAAAAATCCCGCGTGGAAGCCGAACACGCCCAGGCATCCGAGCCCGCGAAAACGATTTTCGCCCGCGCAGGGGCAGCTATTAAAAAGACCGCTGAGATCGCGGACAGCTTAGACAAGATCAGGAAGGCAGGTGAAGGCGCCTACACACTAGCGGCAACGGTTGGGCCGCTGCTGGTCACATGGGTGAAGTCGTGACAGCTTGGTCAAGTGACCTTGCCTGAGGGTTTCGCTGAATGGAAGCGAACAGGCACCAACGCCGCGCTTCAGGCTTCCCTTCAGCCCCACTTGCATCAGTATGAATCGACCGCGGTAATTGCCGCAATCCAGGGAGTATTCCCTCGGCCCAGATGCGCTGGGCTTTAAGACTAAGAAATCGCCCGGACGAGCTGGTCGAACTTGTCCTGAATGTGACTTTCCTTAAAAACTCCATTGATAGCCTGGCGCAAAAAAACTTCAAGATCGCGCTGCGTGAGCGGCAGTATTAATCCTGCCTGGTTCTTGTTTGCAACGTTCGATATGTGACTGAGATAAGAATCCTTAATCTCCGATCCTCTAAAAGCTATTAGACCGAATCGCCCAAAGGTCGCACTGAAATAATACTGAACTTGATGGAAGTCAGAGGCACTGAGATTCTCATAATTCTTACACTCCCAGACGATTTGACTGGCGCCGTACATGTTGCGAACAATCTCCCAAAAGCCTCCTGGAGCCCGGTTTGCTGCAATCCAATCCCGTATCTCACTGCCATCATGATTTCGCACCCGAGCTTGTATGTTAGTTAGAGATCTAAAGAAGCAAAGTTGAATAATTTTTCCAACGATTTCCTCGAACTGTTTGGCTCCGGCGTGCCCCAGTGGCAAAGTTTTCAAATCCTCCAGAGTGCGAGCTAGCTCCTCTTTATACTGATTAAATCGATAGTTCTCTGGAAGATCCTCCAGGATACCTTCGTCCTTAAGTGACGTATCGTCTGCTATTTTTTGAATCAGAATCGGTCTAAGGTTTAAAGCGGGCTGATAAGTTGGATGAATCACAAAGTGCGTGGATGTATCAATCGGCAACTTTGCATTAGTATCCTTACCAGCCTCTTTGAATACTATCTTTGCGCCCCGTTTGAGTCCGAAGAATCCAATGCCATAAAGTAGTTCAACAAATCTGGGAGCCGTCGTGTAGTCAAAAATCCAACTGGCACAGTGCTTCTTAACTTTGTCATTAACAAGTAATTTGGCAATGAAATCTTCTATGCCAATGAGAGAATATTCATTACCTAGCCCATAGAAAAGCTCCAACAAAACGCTAATGTTTGCGAAATTCTCTGCAAACTCGTCTCCCAAATCCTTCAATCTACTTGTGCTGTATCTTCTGGATGCATCGTCGACATCAACGCGTAAGATTTTCTCATGTCCACCACTGATAGCCGCTTCGATGCTATAGCTAACCAACATAAGCACGTCGCGCGGACGGTGCTGGCATAGTGACATCACAGCTGCATGGCTGCTCTCTGAATCAGTCTCTTCAAAGAAGCACTTCCACGCTTCACCGCCGAGTTTTGGCTTTGTCGAAAACGGTCTTACGAGACGTCGCTCCACCAACTCCATTAGCTTTTGTTCTGACCAGTCTAAGAACACAACCGAAGTCTCTAAACGTGAAAATTCATTGTCGATTAGACGAATACGATCATAAATATTCTCTCTTATGAAAATGTAAGGACGAACAGCGGTGGTAGACGCAGTTAGTCGAACCGCGGCATGCATTAACGCCATGAGACAAATTATGGCTGATTCCGAACCGTCCCAAGATTCATCGAGTCGATCAATTAGAATCAAGGTCTTTTTCGGGGACGTGTTTAAGAGTGCGTTTATTTCATTAGTGAGTTCTTTGCTACGGTTGATCTGGCGGAGCCATAGCTTATCCTGCGAGCGTGCGTAAGCATCAAATATTTCTTGAGACAAACTAAGAACCCGCTGATCAAAATCACAGTCTTCAATGAGGTTTCGCTCTTTTGAAATAGTGGGAGGGAGCTCGCGGGAATGGATCGCCTTTGTGCTCAACAGGTGGCGCAAGCACTCGTCGATAAGCGCTCTCTCAAATGTGTGAGTAAGCGATTTGAATGGTCGTTGCCGGGTATCTCGAAATTCTTCATGAGCCAGTGGCAGTTTGAGTAGATCGAAGATTTGTGGGACCACCGAGACCGCATCTTTAGACCGCCTCAGAAGTTCATAAGTGATAGCGGTCTTTCCCGCACCACGCCGCCCTACGAAAAAGCATTTTTGAGAATTTGGGTCTAGAGCCGCTAGTGCTGCCGGCGTTGAAACAAACAGATCCGGCTCAGCTCTAATTAAATCGTATTCCGCAAAGGTCTGTCCGATCTGAATGCGTTCCAGTGCTCGCTTCGGGAGAATTATCGAGGTCATTTAAATAGTCCCTTTTAATACCAGGCGAATCTTTATTCAGAAACGCACACTCGGCTGGTGTGCGGGTGAGCAGGTCGCTTCAGGGAGTCTAACCTTGCAGACAGAGCTCGCCCTATCAATGAGGAGCGGAGTAGGCGGGCGAGCTTGGGCGAAAAACGACAGCTGTTGGACGCGCACTCTGGCTTCTGATGGCGAACTGAGACATGAGCGATCATTCCAATGATGCAGCTTGTTGTTGACACCACCTCCTCCGCTCGGCTCATCCAATTGATGGCCCCTGACTGGCTCTGGCTTCTTAGATACATCGAATCAGAGGATGGCTACATACGCTTCCCTCCTGTCTTTACGCAGTGGATCAAAAACCTCAACATAGGTAACTATCCGGGACTGTACGAAGATGAACGCGCAATCGGCGCTGTCTTGCTTAGGGCCTTTTTGTCAATCGAGCAGATCGAAGAGCTCAACGCCGAGTTAGAGCTCTGTTCTCCCGACGAACGCGGGCAGTTATTGCTCGAGTACATCAGCAACCTTGGCGACGGAATAGACGCCATCGAGCTACCTAAGACGCCAGCCGCACAAAAGCGTGCCGAAGCACAGCTTATGGCGATGTGCGACGAAGACCGGCAGCAGGCCACGGAGTTTGCCCAGCGCTTTCTCATGGGTATGCTGGCGGGCTTTTATCAGTCGTTGTCGATCATGGTGCATGGAGAAAAGCTAACCGCCTTGGTGGCACAAGCCAAGGCGGGAGACGACAAAGCGTTTGCAAAGGCCGTCCAGATCGACAAACGTATCCTGCACGCCCTGCCCTACTTCAGCGATCGCTTTGCAGCGGCGAATTCGGAAGGCCAACGCGAATTTATCGAGCTTGTCATGGCACACATGTCCAGGCCTCCCTACAAGGGGAAAATTCGACACAAAGCTTTGTACCTGGCCTTCTCCCTGTTGGACCAGATTGGCGTGCTGGACAGGATGAAGCACAGTGAACTGTTGGACCTCTGCACCCAGGCCGGGCTAGATGCCCACGCTAACCGCATCGATGACGTGAAGAACATGTCCAAGCGTCTGGCGGAATATCGCGCCTTTCAACGTCGAGGTTTGGACTTGTCCACCCCCTAAAAACCTTTTTCACGGCGTCGCCTTGATGGCTCGTCGTGTATTCAATCCATAACCGTTCCAGGAAGCCAACGTGGCATGCCTGGCGCGGATAAAGGATTGAATCCATGTCGAAGCGAAACTCTGCTGGCAAGGCCACGAAGCGCCCACAAACCCAACACCCGGCCGCGTCGGATTCGATGGGGGCGCGCGGAGCGCGCACCGGCGAATCCGATGCGGAAGGTATTGCAGGTGCGGCGCCTAGTAACACAGCACCTGATAACAGCAAATTCATCTATCAACCCCTGCGATGGGGCGTGGATAGTTTGTACCTCTCTTACCCTGGCGTCCTCTCGCCGGATCGCGTTTCTCAACTGCGCCACCTCAAATCCATAGCCCAAGGGCCAGACCATGAAGCTGCCAAAGCCCAATTGCAGTTGGGCTCCCATGTCTTCGAGGTCAAAGACAAAAGCTCCGGCCTGTTCGCGTTCACCCTGGTGGATGGCTCGTACATGATCCGCCTGGGCGCTGGCAAGTCCAAGCAGTTGCCCATGGCCTACGTCCAGGTCTCCAGCCAACTCTTGAGCCACAAGGGACCGATGGAGATTGAATCGGAGTTACGGGACCTGCTGCGCCAGTTAGGAGAGGTCCACGCTCCAAAGGTCAGCCGAGTCGATCTGTACCTCGATTTCGCGTGCGATCTAAGCATGGAAGGGTGGAGCCGAGAAGCCTGGGTCACCCGGGCTTGTGCCGTCAACCAGTACGCGGAAGACAAGACTTTCACCGGCTGGACCATCGGCGCCGGTGGCGCTCTCATGGCGCGGCTGTATCACAAGCTCCTGGAGTGCAAGAAAAGCGGGAAGGAATACCTGCTCGACCTCTGGGCGCGAGCTGGATGGGATCAGGAAATGCCCGTATGGCGGCTTGAGTTCCAATTCAAGCGCGAGGTCCTGGTCCAACTGGACTTGGACACCCTGGGCTCTGTGATGGAAAACCGTGCAGGCCTTTGGAGCTATGCCACCACTGATTGGCTGCGTCTGTGCCTCCCCACAGAAGCGGACAACACCCGCAGCCGCTGGCCTATCCATCCCCTATGGATGGCTGTGTCGTCGGTAGATTGGGGCACGCAAGGTGGCCCGTTGCTACGCAGCTACCAGGCGCTGCGGGCCCCTTCCCTCGCATGGCTCGGTGCTCGCACGCTCTCCGCTTATGCCTCCATCGGTGCGATCACAGGGATCACAGACTTCGATGCGGCGGCGCTTGAGGCCAAGAAGCACGCTTACGACGTCCTAGGCAAGCAGAACGGCGGCGGCTTAAGTGGGGTTGGCGACGAACAGTTTTTTCGCGAGAAAGTCGAGGCCCTCACACGTCTTTACAACACGCGCATGAATCCAGCGTTGCCGCCTGCGCCTGAGCCCTACCAGCGCAACGAATACGAACGCCAGTCACGAGGCTGACCATGGAAGAAACCGGCCTGCCCTTGCCTGCGGCCCGCTGTCTGTCCAAAGAACAGGCCGCAGCCTATCTCGGTATTGGCGTCACGCTCCTGGCGCAACTGGACGTGCCTAGTTTGCATTTTGGACGGCGTTGCGTGTACGACAGGGTTGACCTCGATGCCTGGCTCGAAGACCATAAGGGCGAGCGAAGGCGGGCCGGAAAGGAGAAACAGATATGGCCCGTAATGAAGGTGTCTACAAGCGGCCAGACTCCGGCCACTGGTGGATCAATGCAACGCTCCCCAACGGCAAGCGCATACGCCAAAGCTCTGGGACTGCCGACCGAGCCGACGCGGAAGCGTATTTAGCCAAACTCAAGCTGGATGCGTACCGGGAAGCCCACTTTGGGATCAAACCGGAACGCACCTGGCAAGAGGCTGTGATTCGGTACCTTGAACTCAAAAGGACGCTGAAGAGTTTTTCGGATGTGCAACGGATTTGCCGCCACCTGGACCGCTACCTGGGCGATGCTTCACTCAGACAGATCAATGGTGATCTGATCTGGAGCATCGTTCAGGGCGAGCTCAAGAAGGGCAACAAACCCGCCACGGTGAACCGCTATCTCGCCACGGTACGCAGCCTTCTTCGGATGGCCCGCGACGAATGGCAGTGGATCGACACCATGCCGAAAATCCGCCTGCTGCCTGGAGAGGTCGAGCGGGATCGGTGGTTGACGCGGGAAGAAGCGGATCGGTTGATTCGTGCATGCCCGCCTCATCTGGCGGCCCTGGTGCGGTTTGCCCTGGCAACGGGGTGCCGAGCGTCCGAGATCAAAGGCCTTGAGTGGAATCGCGTGGACCTGAGCCGGGGTACTGCCTGGCTCAATCACACGAAGAACGGCACGCCACGGGGAGTGCCCTTGAATGAAGATGCGATAGAAGTCTTGGAAGAACTGCTGGGCCAGCATCCACGCTTTTGTTTTACCTACCAGGGCAAGGCGATTGCGTGGGAGTTGACGAACTCAGCATGGCATGCGGCGCTGGCGACTGCTGGCATTCAGGATTTTCGGTTCCATGACCTGCGGCACACGTGGGCCTCATGGCATCGGCAAGCGGGAACGTCTTGCGATGAGCTCAAGGACTTGGGCGGCTGGAAATCTCGGGTGATGGTGGACCGTTATGCGAAGTACGCCACGGAACATCTGGCGGTTGCAGCCAGTCGGATTCAGCGCCTGCGGGATGAGAACGTGGTGAACCTTGTCACGTTTTCGTCACGGCCCAAAGAGAAAAGGGCCTAGCCTCTTCGGCTAAGCCCTTGATATCTCTGGTAGGACGTACAAGATTCGAACTTGTGACCAACGGATTAAAAGTCCGCTGCTCTACCAACTGAGCTAACGTCCCGACGGATTGCAGCTATCGTGTCGATTGCTGCAAAGCCTTGAATTATAGCGTCTTTTTTCCAGCCGATTTGGAATTGGTTGCAAGTTTATCGAGCACCCAGCCTGCGGCACATTGGCCGAAGGTCGCGGTCACAGCGACCACCGAGCCGTAGCCGTGGCAGTTCAAAGAACCATCGCCATCGATATTGCAGGAAGCATCTGGCGGGGCTACGGCCTCACGGCTGAAAACGCAGGTAACCCCGATCTTCTTGCCCTCCCGCGGTGCGCCGTGGTGTTTGCGCAGCTGATAGCGCATTTGGGCCAACAGCGGGTCATGGGTGGTCAGTGCGAGATCATCCACATCCACCTTGTGCGCATGCCGCTTGCCCCCTGCTGCACCCACGGTGACGTGCAGCACCCCATGGGCCTGCGCCCATATGGACAGTGCAGTTTTGGCTTTGATCTGGTCACAGGCATCAATGAGAGCGTCTACGGGCGTTTGCAGCAAGGCCGGCCAGTTTCCAGGCTCCACAAACTCCTCCACGCAATGAACGATGCAGTCCGGGTGGATTTGTGCGATGCGATCACGCATTGCCAAAACCTTGGCCTGTCCCACCGTATCGGTGAGCGCATGGATCTGTCGGTTGATGTTGGATTCAGCCACATGGTCCAAGTCGATCAGGGTAATTTGCGCGACGCCGCTGCGCGCCAGGGCCTCTGCGGCCCACGACCCGACTCCACCAATACCAACCACGGCCACGTGCGCGGAGCGAATTCTGGCTGCGCCCTGCACTCCGTAGAGCCGCTGAAGCCCACCAAAGCGGCGCTCCGAAGCGTGCTCCGCACCACCATCTGGCGCAGCCTGCCAGGCAAAAGCCACATCACCCGCCATCACTTGAGCCGCGACAGGCGTTCTTTAGCGGCCACAGCGGCCTCAGACTGCGGATAAGCCCGGATGAGGTCTTCCAGTGTCTTGCGCGCGGTGCGTGTGTCTTTGAGCTCAATCTGGCAATTGGCGATGGACAGCGCTGCCTCGGGCGCACGGGCGTGCGTGGGGGCGTCGGTCAGCATTTGCTTGAAATTGCCGATGGCTTCCTTGTACTCACGCGTAGCGTACTGGGCATTTCCCAACCAGAAACGCGCAGAGGGCACGTAGCCGCTGCGCGGATACTGCCGCACAAAGCCAGCGAAAGCGACACTTGCATCAGGGAATTTGCCGGAGCGAAAGACAGCCAGAGCCGCCTCAAAATCCCGCTTTTCGGCAGGATCTGCCTGGAAATCGCGGCCATCCACATTGACCTTGATGGGCTCAAACTGCCGCAATCGCTCATCCACACCCTGCGCGATGTCTTTCTGCCGACGCTGCAGTTCACCGACATCGCGCAACAGCTGCTCGTTCTGGCCATTGAGTTTGGCCTGCTCGGCACGCAAGGTCTCGATCTGCGTCTGCAAATCCAGCAGACTGCGGCGAAGCTGAGCGTTTTCTTCGCCCAGCTTGCGCACCTCTTCGGCAGAACGCTGCTGAGACAACTGCAGACCATCAACGCGCTGTCGCATCTCCAGGATAGCCCGTCGCGCTTCGCCGTCTTCGAAGATGGCGGCATGGGCAGAAGACAGCGACACGGCGAGCAATGCCGCCGTGGCCAGCGCCCGCAACGAGAAAACCGGTGCAGCGGATGTCATTAACGGTACGACAGTTCAGCGCGGCGGTTCTGGGCGCGTGCATCTTCGGTAGCGCCTTGGGCTGCAGGCTTTTCCTTGCCAAAACTCACGGCCTCGACCTGGCTGTCAGGCACGCCCAGCAAGCCCAGCGAACGGCGCACTGCTTCTGCGCGCTTCTGGCCCAGTGCCAGGTTGTACTCGCGGCCACCACGGTCATCCGTGTGGCCTTCGATCATGACCTTGCGGTTGGGGGCCGCTTTGATGAAGCGGGAATGCGCTTCAATCAGCGACTGGAACTCGGGTTTGATCACGTAGCTGTCGTAATCAAAGTACACGACGCGCGCGACCCCCACGGGGCCAGCACCGTCGCGGCCGGACTGGCCGAGGTCCACGCCCGCCACGCCGCTCTGCGAGGTATTGCCGGAGTTGGCACCGTTGTTGGCTCCACCCATGGTGGAGGTGGCATTTTTGTCTTCGACCGGCACATCATCCAGCTTCACGCCAGAGCTGCAGCCCGCCACGAGAGCGGCAACGGTGAGGGCAAGGGTAATACGTTTCATCATCCAAATTTCTCCTGAAGGCTTGATAACTGAAAGTGCAGATAAGTTCATTGCTTTTGGAACGGGCCCCAGTCCGGCTCGCGAATGTCGCCCGCCTGACCGGCGAGACGCGCCTTGATCTTGCCGTCCAGGGTGGTGGTCATGAGGGCTTCACGGCCCTGCTGTTGGGTGGCGTAAACAATGAGCCGGCTGTTGGGTGCAAAGCTGGGATTTTCATCGGCCGTCGTGTCAGTCACTGCATTGACAGTGCCCGTGGACAGGTCCATCACGTGCAGCTTGAATGCACCACCCACGCGGGAGATGTAGGCCAGCCAGCGACCGTCGGGACTCACGCTGGGCGAGATGTTGTAAGTGCCGGTGAAGGTCACGCGCTCCGCATTGCCACCGGACGCACCCACCTTGTAGATTTGCGGGGCACCGCCCCGGTCGCTCACAAAGAAAATGCTGCGGCCGTCGCCCGAGAACACGGGTTCGGTATCGATGCCGGCGCTTTGCATCAGGCGGCGCGGCTCGCCGCCGTTGGCATCAATGGTGTACAGCTGCGAGCCGCCATCGCGGCTCAACGTGACTGCCAGCGTACGGCCATCCGGCGCCCAAGCTGGCGCACTGTTGGAGCCACGGAAGTTCGCGATCAGGCGCCTGCGACCTGTGGCCACATCGTGCACATAGACCACCGGCTTGCGCGACTCGAACGACACATAGGCCAGTTGCCCCCCGTTGGGCGACCATGCAGGCGAGATGATGGGCTCTGGGCTGGACAGTGCGGACTGGGCGTTCTCGCCGTCGGCATCCGCGACCCAAAGGCTGTAACGGGGGCCGGTTTTGGTCACATAGGCAATGCGCGTCGAGAAGATACCGCGCTCACCCGTGAGCTTTTCGTAAATGAAGTCGGCGATGCGGTGCGACACCAGGCGCAGGTCGCCCTGCGTGACCACAAAACTCTGTCCGCCCAGGTCTTGGCCCTTGACCACATCCCACAGACGAAACCGCACATCAAAACGCCCATCGGCCAAACGCGTGACGCTGCCAGTGGCCAGCGAATCCGCACTTTTCTGGCGCCACAGTGCGACGTCTGGCCGCGCGGTTTCGTCCAGCGCTGCGCCGGAGGCGTCAATGGCGCGGAACTGCCCGCTTCGCTCCAGGTCGGCCTGAACGATGGACGCAATTTTTTGGGGCGATTGCGCCTCGCCCCGGAACGGCGCAATGGCGATGGGCAATTGGGTCAGCCCAACGCCGGTGACCTCCACACGGAACTGAGCAAGCGCTGGAATGGATGGTGAGGCGATGAGTGCGGCCAGCAACTGGCGGCGCAGGGGAAGCAGCGGAGCTGCGGAAGATGGGAGTTGGGAGATTCGATCTGTGGTCATTGGCATCCAGCAGTGGCCGAACAAGTGCCGAAAGGGCAAACCCGAATGTTACACACAGCGGCGAGCCCCCTGTGACAAACTGTGCGCGACACACCGTGCCGGACAGGCTGCGCATGGCACAAACGTAGAATCCGGGCGACATGCAAGCCACCGACACGGGCACCAAGCCCGCCACAGCCCCTACTCCCCCCACAACCTTGATGGCGCGCCTGAGGCGGCTGTCGGTGTACTTTGGCGACCAGCGAATGGCCTGGAGTCTGGCCATTGTTGCAACCTTGGTGGGTGCAATCACCGAACCCCTGATCCCTGCCCTGCTGCAGCCGCTGCTGGACAAGGGCTTTACCCAAGGCACCTTGCAGCTGTGGATGGTGCCCCTGGCAATTCTGGGGGTTTTCTTCGTCCGCGGCGTAGCCCAGTTTGTGGGTCAATATGCACTGGCGCGCATCGCCAATGAAGGCATGCTGACACTGCGTCAGGCGCTGTTTGATCGTGTTCTGGCCGCAGAAATGGGATTGTTTGCGCGCCAGTCGGCCAGCGCCCTCTCCAACACCGTGGTCTATGAAGTGCAGACCGGTGCCACGTTGCTGGTGCAGGCACTGCTCGGCCTGTCGCGCGATGGCTTCACGCTGGTCGCGCTGCTGGTCTATTTGCTGTACCTCAACTGGCAGCTCACACTGATTGTTGCCGTCGTCGTTCCGGGGGTCGCCTGGATCATGAAGACCCTGTCGCGGCGGCTGTACCACCTGACCAAGAGCAGCCAGCAGGCCACGGATGAACTGGCCTATGTGGTCGAAGAAAACGTGCTGGCGCATCGTATGGTGCGCCTGCATGGCGCGCAAGGCGGGCAGGCGCAGCGTTTTGCCGACCTGAGCCGCAGCCTGCGCCGCCTGGCTATCAAGTCCACCATCGCCTCCGCAGCCATGACACCGCTGACCCAGTTGCTGGCCGCCGCTGCGCTGTCGGTGGTGATCTGCATTGCGCTCTGGCAGAGCCGGGGTGCGGTCGATACGAAGGACGTGACCGTGGGCGGGTTTGTGTCGTTCATTACGGCCATGCTGATGCTGATCGCGCCGATCCGGCGCCTGGCGGATGTAGCCAGCCCCGTGACCCGGGGTGTCGCCGCCTTGGAGCGCGGCCTGGGGCTGCTGGGCGACACCGGCGCGGAAACCGGCGGCACCTACCGCAAGGACCGCGTGCAAGGCGCGCTCACGCTGAGCAACGTCACCGTATCGTTTGGCGCCGACCACGCCCCCGCCTTGGATGGGGTCAGCCTGCAGGTGGCCCCGGGCGAGATCGTGGCACTGGTGGGGCCCTCTGGCGCCGGCAAGACCACGCTGGTCAACCTGCTCCCGCGTTTTGTCATGCCTTCGGCGGGCACCATCGCGGTCGACGGGCATGCCTTGCCGGACTGGGACCTGCCCTCCCTCCGGTCGCAATTTGCCATGGTGAGCCAAGACGTGGTGATGTTCAATGACACCATCGCCACCAATGTGGCGCTGGGCCAGGCCGTGAACGAAACCCGCGTGCTGGAATGCCTCGCTGCCGCCAATCTCGCTGAGCACGTGGCCGGTCTGCCACAGGGCATCCACACGGTGGTGGGGCACAACGCTACGCAGTTGTCCGGTGGGCAGCGTCAGCGGCTGGCCATTGCACGGGCCCTGTACAAGGACGCTCCCATCCTCATCCTGGACGAGGCGACGTCTGCCCTGGACACCGAATCGGAACGCCTGGTGCAAGAGGCCCTACAGCGCCTGATGCAGGGCCGCACGACCCTGGTCATTGCACACCGGCTGTCCACCATCGAGCATGCCGACCGCGTGGTGGTGATGGAGCGCGGGCGCATCGCCGAGCAAGGCACCCACAGCGAGCTGATGGCGCAGGGTGGGCTGTATGCGCGGCTGCAGACACGCGCCGCGTCGGGCACAGGGGCCATCGCCGAATAAGCACGCACGGCCCACCAGGGTGGCCGCCGATGGCTTCAATGCAGCCGCCGTGCTCCGCCTTGCACCAGCGTGCTGCCGTCGCCTGCTGTGGTTACCACTTGCCCCGGTTGGGCTGGCGGCGGCGGATGGCCACGGCGATTCTTTCTGCAGACTCGGTACGGCTCACACGCAAGGCGAAATCGGCGGCGGTCAAGCCCAGCTGGTTCTTGAGCGTGGGATCGGCACCTTCGTCCAGCAGCAGTTGCACCGCCTCGGTAGAGCCGTAATGCGCCGACATCATCAGCGGCGTGGTGCCGTTGGGCGATGCTGCATCGATGTAGGCGTGGTTTTCCAGCAGCAATGAAATGATCACGGCATGCTGCGGCGAACCTGCCGACGCGGCGTAGTGCAATGGTGTCCACCCCGTCTTGTTGACATCGGCATCGCGCGCGATGAGCGCCTTGACGGCCTCCACGTTGCCCTTGATGGCAGCCATCATCAACGGGCTTTCGTCCTTGGCATTGCGGGCCTCCACATTCAGCCGACGGGATGCCAGCAACGCAGCAACGGCCTTGTTCGCGCCGTTTTGCAGGGCAATCATGAGCCCCACCTGCCCCTTGGGATCACGGGTGTTCGGATCAAACCCCCGGCGCAGCAGCGCAGTGATTGCATCACCGTCATCGCGCAGGACGGCCACAAAAAAATCTTCATAGGCACCGGCCCAGGCCCGGACTGACACCAGGCCCAACGCCACGGCGGCCAAAGCAGAACGTCGTTGCAGGCTCATGCCATCACCTCAGGGAACAAGCGGTCGAAATTGCGGCTGGTGGCCTCCGCCACCACCTCCAGCGTGAGGCCCTTGGTCTCGGCCACCTGCCGGGCCACATGGGGCACATACGATGGATTGTTGGTCTTGCCACGGTAGGGCACCGGGGCCAGGTAGGGGCTGTCGGTCTCGATGAGCATGCGGTCCAGCGGCACAAAGGCCACCACGT
Organism: Acidovorax sp. 59; assembly: GCF_002754175.1. Lineage (NCBI taxonomy): Bacteria > Pseudomonadati > Pseudomonadota > Betaproteobacteria > Burkholderiales > Comamonadaceae > Acidovorax > Acidovorax sp. 59. The sequence goes on from NZ_PEET01000001.1 coordinate 2,340,099, forward strand.
CGCGCAGCTCCTGCGCGCTCTTGAAGGTGACGATGCCCGAGAACGAGATGTAGTAGCCCCGATCCAGCGCGGCCCGCGCAACCTGCATCGATTCGGTAAAGCAGTGGAAAACGCCGCCCGCCAGATTGCCTGCGCCATCCTCGCCCTCTTCCTGCAGGATGGCCAGCGTGTCGTCGGAGGCACTGCGCGTGTGGATGATGAGGGGCTTGCCACAGGCGCGCGCCGCGCGGATGTGGGTGCGGAAGCGGTCGCGCTGCCACTCCAGGTCGGCAATGCTGCGCCCGCCCTTGCGATCTTCCATGCCGTAGTAGTCCAGGCCGGTCTCGCCAATCGCCACCACGCGGGGCAGCGCCGCGCGGTCCAGCAGATCCTGCACGCTGGGCTCGGTCACGCCCTCGTTGTCGGGGTGCACGCCCACCGTGCTCCAAAAGTTGTCATGGGCCAGGGCCAGGGCGTGCACGCCCTCGAACTCTTCCATGGTGGTGCAAATGCACAGGGCCCGGGTGACCTGCGCCTCGGCCATGGCCTGGCGGATGGCGGGCAGCTGGCTGACCAGTTCCGGGAAGTTGAGGTGGCAGTGCGAATCAGTGAACATGTGATGAAAAACAAAAAAGCCGACCAGCCAGCGCGGGTCGGCACGGGGGCGGCGGTGGCGCGGTCAGATCGTCTGGGTAGGACGGTCGGAGCCCAGCGCAGTTCCCAGCAATTCCTCGATCTTGGCCTTGAGCTGGCGGGATTTTTCGTCCTTGGGGAACTGGATGCCCACGCCCTGGGTGCGGTTGCCTGCAGCACGGGCCGGTGTCACCCAGGCCACGCGGCCTGCCACGGGGTAGCGCTGCGTGTCGTCGGGCAGGGTCAGCAGCACATACACATCGTCGCCCAGCTTGTAGTCGCGCTGGGTGGGCACGAAGATGCCGCCTTCGGCAAAAAAAGGAATGTAGGCAGCGTAGAGAGCGGCCTTTTCCTTGATAGCCAGCTGCATGACGCTGGGACGGGGCGCGGTGGATGGACTGCTCATGGGTGGGTGTGCGGCTTAGTGTCTGGAGTGTAGGGTGTTTCGCGCCTGGGCGACAAGCGCCTCCAGCATGAGCCCGCCATTGAACGGGTGGTCTGCCGTGCGCGCCGCCTTGGACAGTGCGCGAGACCAGCGTGTGAGCGCACCCAGTGGCGGCGTCTTGGGCAGGTCGGCCTGCGCAAAGTAGCGCGGCGCGGCGCCCACGCTGGCGGCCAGCAGGTCGTGGCAGAGCTTTTGCAGCGCGTCGATCACCTGGGCCGGGGCCCAGTCGCCCAGCGCCGTCACATCGCCCCGTGCCACCGCCTGCGGCAAGGCAGACCAGGCTTGCGGGCTGCGGCCGGACTGGGCCAGCGCCAGGGCATCCTCGGGCCGCCCGCCTGCCGCGCGCAGAAACGACACTGCCGCATCCCGGGCCACGCCCTGGGCCTGCAACCAGGCCAGGCTGTCGGCCTCCACAGGCCAGACCATGGTGTGGCCCAGGCAGCGGCTGCGGATGGTGGGCAGCAGCTGGTGCGCAGCCTCGCTGGCCAGCACAAAACGCACGTCGCCCGGCGGTTCTTCCAGCGTCTTGAGCAGCGCGTTGGCCGTGACATGGTTCATCTGCTCGGCGGGGTAAACCAGCACGGCCTTGCCTTTGCCACGCGCCGAGGTGCGCTGCGAAAACTCCACCGCATCGCGCATGGCCTCCACGCGGATCTCGCGGCTGGGCTTGCGCTTTTTGTCGTCAATGTCGGCCTGGGCCTTTTCCGACAGAGGCCAGCCCAGCGCCATCATCTGCACCTCGGGCATCAGCACGCACAGGTCGGCATGGGTGCGCACGTCGATGGCGTGGCAGCTGCCGCAGTGGCCGCAGGCGCCCTGCTCTGTCGGCGCATCGCACAGCCACGCGCGCACCATTTCCAGCCCCAGGGTGTATTGCCCCAGACCCGACGGCCCCTGCAACAGCCACGCGTGGCCGCGCTGGGCCAGCAGGCTGGTGCGCTGCGCAGCGATCCAGGGCGCCAGGGCCACGGCGGTCTCGCTCATTGCGCCCCTCCCTGCGTAGCCACCATGATGGCAAGCCAGCCCTTGCGCACAAACACGCTGGTGAGCTGCTGCCACACGCGGTGGCGGTCCTGCGCCGCATCCAGACGCGCAAACCGCTGCGGTGCAGCGGCTGCGCGGTCTGCATAGCCCTGGGCGACGCGGCGGAAGAACTCGACCGGTTGGGCCTCGAAGCGGTCAGGCACACGCGCACCGGCCAGCCGCTCGGCCGCCACCTCGGGCGCCAGGTCAAACCACACCGTCAGGTCGGGTTCACGCATCAAACTGGTCTCAGGCGCTAGTCCCGTCTGCGCCAGGCGCTCTAAAGTTGATAGCACACCCAGATCGAAGCCCCGCCCCGCGCCCTGGTAGGCAAAGGTGGCGTCGGTGAACCGGTCGCACAGCACCACGTCGCCACGGGACAGCGCGGGCTCGATCACGTTGCGCAGATGGTCGCGGCGGGCCGCAAAGATCAGCAAGGACTCGGTGAGCGCATCCATCGGGTCGTTCAGGACCATCTCGCGCAGCTTTTCGGCCAGCGGCGTGCCACCGGGCTCGCGGCTCACGGTGACAGTACGGCCCTGGGTGCGGAAGGCCGCGGCCAGGCCTTCGATGTGCGAGGACTTGCCCGCACCGTCGATGCCTTCAAACGTGATGAACAGACCGGGTCGTGACATGGGCGCCTTGGTTCAAGAAACTGTTTACTGCTGCCCGCGTTGGTAGCGGTTGACGGCGCGGTTGTGCTCCTCCAGCGAGGCACTGAAATGGCTGGTGCCGTCGCCCTTGGCCACAAAGTAGAGCGCGCGCGTGGCCTGCGGCTGCACGGCGGCCAGCAGCGAAGCCTTGCCGGGCATGGCGATGGGAGTGGGCGGCAAGCCGGGGCGGGTGTAGGTGTTCCAGGGGGTGTCGGTCTGCAGGTCGCGCTTGCGCAGGTTGCCGTCAAACTTTTCGCCCAGGCCATAGATCACCGTGGGGTCGGTCTGCAGCAACATGCCCACCCGCAGGCGGTTGACGAACACGCCTGCAATCTGGCCCCGGTCGCTGGCCTTGCCAGTTTCCTTTTCGACAATGCTGGCCAGCGTCAGCGCCTCGTCCGCCGACTTGAGCGGGGTGTCGGCCGCGCGCTGAGCCCAGGCCGCCTCCAGATGGCGGTCCATGGCGTGCATAGCCCGGCGCAGCAAGGCGATGTCGCTGGAGCCTTTGGCGTAGGTGTAGGTGTCCGGGAAGAACCGCCCCTCGGGCGCCACGCCGGGGCGGCCCAGCTGGGCCATCAGCACCTCGTCGGTCAAGGCGGCAGCATCGTGTTTGATCTGCTCCTCCTTGGCCAGCGCCTGGCGCACCTGGCGCCAGTTCCAGCCTTCGACCAGGGTGAGTGCGCGCAAGGCCTCTTCGCCCCGGGCCAGCTTTTGCAGCAAGCTGATGGGCGTGGTGCCGGGCGGGATTTCGTAGTTGCCCGCCTTGATGGCGCGGTCTTGCCCCGAGACACGGAACCAGGCGTAGAGCAGGCGCGCGTCCGTCTTCACCCCGGCCGCCACCACATCGCGGGCCACGCCGCGCGGCGTGGTGCCGGGCTCGATGGCCAGCTCCAGCGGCTCGGGGCCCACGTCGAGCGGCTGGTGCAGCCACCAATACGCAGCGCCGCCCAGTGCGATCCCCACCAACACGATCAAAGCCAGTAAACGTCGCACAACCCTGCTACCAATATGTATGAATCAGGGCATCATAATTCAGCGATGACCTACCCCTTGAATGGCATAGCCCCCTTGTCCCACCTCGGCGTGATTCGCGTGGAAGGCGAAGACGCCGCCAAGTTTCTGCACGGCCAGCTCACCCAGGATTTCGCCCTGCTCGGCATGGACCAGGCCCGCCTCGCGGCCTTCTTGTCGGCCAAGGGCCGCATGCAGGCCAGCTTCATCGGCTTCAAGCGCAGCGCCAGCGAGGTGCTGCTGGTCTGCAGCCGCGACCTGCTGCCCGCCACGCTCAAACGCCTGTCGATGTTTGTGCTGCGCGCCAAGGCCAAGCTGACCGATGCCACCGCCGACATCGCCCTCTATGGCGTTGCCGGAGACGCTATCAACTCCGTAGCTGGCAGCGCCCAGCCCGCCTGGACCAAGGCCGATGTGGGTGCCGCCACCGTGGTGCACCTGTACCCCGCCGATGGCACCCCGCGCGCCCTCTGGTTAGCCCCCGCCACAGAGCCCGCGCCCGCAGGCCCTGCGCTGGATGCCACGCTGTGGCTCTGGAGCGAAGTCATCAGCGGTGTCGCCACGCTGACCACGCCGGTGGTCGAAGCCTTTGTGCCCCAGATGCTCAACTACGAATCGGTGGGCGGCGTGAACTTCAAGAAGGGCTGCTACCCCGGCCAGGAAGTGGTGGCGCGCAGCCAGTTCCGTGGCACGCTCAAGCGCCGCGCCTACATTGCCCATGCAGCAGCCGAGGTGGCGGTGGGCGCCGAGGTGTTCAGCACCAGCGACCTCGAACAACCCTGCGGCACCGTGGTGCAGGTGGCCGCTGCGCCGGGCGGCGGGTTTGACAGCATCGTGTCGCTACAGATCAGCGCCGCCCAAGAGGGCTCTCTGCAAGTGGGCGCAGAAGGCGGCGTGGCGCTGTCGCTGCTGCCCCTGCCCTACCCGCTGCTGGACGATATTTGAGCCAAATCGGGCACAGGCGCTAGTCCAACATGCCCGAGTAGCTCTCCTTTTAATAGCAAACCATCAAAGCTTGCGGGCCATGGCGATGTGCGCAATGCCTGCCTCTTCGTACGGCTCGCCCACCACCGTGAACCCCGCGCGGCGGTAAAAGCCCTCGGCGCTGCGCTGAGCGTGTAATTGCACTTCGGCATCGCCCCGGGCACGCGCCGCGTCCACCAGCGCATCCAGCAATTGGCGGCCCCACTGCGCACCGCGCACCGACCGGTCCACCGCCATGCGGCCGATGCGGCCCACGCCGGGTGCGTGCTGCAGCAGGCGGCCCGCAGCGACCGGCATGCCCAGCCGGTTGTACAGCACAGCGTGGCGCGCCGAAATGTCGTGCCTATCGGCCTCGACCTCGGCCGGAATGCCCTGCTCGTGCACAAACACATCGGTGCGCACGCGGCCGGCATCGCGGCCCAGGGTGTTCCAATCGCCGGTGCGCACCTCGGCCATCTCAGCGCCCGCTTCAAAACCTTCAAAGATCGCACGCAGTGCGGGCGGCACCGGACGCGAGGTCTGCGTGGCCGGGTCGGCAAACACATAGACCAGCTCGGCAGAGATCAGCAGGCGGTCACCACAGAAAATGCCCGCCGTGAACAGGCACGACGAATTGCCGATGCGCGCGCACTTCAGGCCCACGTCCAGCGTGTCGTCGAGCCGCGCAGAGGCGTGGTACTCCACCGTGGCCTTCTTCACATACATCTCGCCGCCCAGCGCCAGCATGCTCGCCTCGTACGGCAGCGCCAGCGCGCGCCAGTACTCGGACATGGCGGTATCCACGTACATGAGGTAGTGCGCGTTGAACACGATCTTTTGCATGTCCACCTCGGCCCAGCGCACGCGCAGGCGGTGGAAACAACGGAAATCACTGCTTTGCATGGGTTCGTTTACTCCAGATGAAAAGCCAGCCGCAGCGCGCGGGCTGCGTCGGCATGGGCCTTGCGCGCTTCGGGGATGGCGCGGCCCATCTTGATGAATTCGTGGGTCACGCCCCGGTAGATGTCCAGGTCCACCGGCACGCCCGCCAGGCGCAGCTTGTCGGCATAGTCAACGCCTTCGTCCACCAGCGGGTCGCATTCGGCCAGGCCGATCCACGCGGGCGCCACGCCCTCCACGTCCGGCGCCAGCAGCGGCGCAAAACGCCAGTCCTCGCGCTCCTCGCGTGTGGTCACGTAGTGGCCAAAGAACCAACTGATGGCGGGCTCCTCCAGCACCAGGCCACGTGCAAAGGTGGCGTGCGAAGGAGTGTCCTGGTGCGCCGCGCAGCCGGGGTAGATCAACAGCTGCAGCGCCAGCGGCAGGCCCGCATCGCGCGCCAGAATGGCGTTGACCGCGGCCAGCGTGCCCCCCGCGCTGTCGCCCCCCACGGCCAGGCGCTGCGGGTCGGCACCCAGGCGCTCGGCGTTGGCAGCCAGCCACTGCAGCGCATCCCACGCATCGTTGCTGGCCGTGGGAAAGCGGTGCTCCGGCGCCAGCCGGTAGTCCAGCGACACCACCATGCAACCGGCCAGACGCGCCAGCTCGCGGCACAGGATGTCGTGCGTGGCGATGTTGCCAATGGTGAAGCCGCCGCCGTGGGTGTACAGCAGCACGGGCAAGCCCTTGTCGGTGCTGGGCGCGTACAGCCGTGCGGGCAGCATGGCACCGTCGCGGGCGGGGATCTGCAGGTCTTCCACCCGCGCCAGCGCGGCCTTGGGCACCTCCAGCACGTCGGCGCCCGCCTGGTAGGCGATGCGTGCCTCCTGCGGCGTGCGTGTGTGCAGCGGCGGGTGCCCGGCGCGGGCCATGCGTTCGAGCACGCTGCGCATCTGGGGGGTCAGGCGGGTGTGATGGATGTGCAGGTCGATCAACGGTCGGGGTCTCGGCAGAAAAGACAACGGCCCGCAAGGCGGCGGGCCGATCAGGGGTGGGTTACTTGAAGCTCAGTCGCACGGGTGCCGCGCCGGGCAAGCCGTCGTAGGTGGCCGTCACCGACAAGCCAGCCTTGGGCGGCAGCAATGCGGAGAACGAGCCCAGGCTGATCAGGTCGCCCGGCTGCATGGCCAGGCCTTCCTGCGCGAGCGCACCGGCCAGCCACACCACCGCGTTGAGCGGGTGGTCCAGGATGTCGCTGCCTTTGCCGCCACCCAGGCGCGCACCCGCGCCATCGGTCAGCGACACGTTCATGTCGGCCAGGGCCTGGAGCATGGCAAAACGCTCGCCCCGGTACGCCGGCACGGCAATCGGGGCACCCGCCACACCCAGGCGCGCGCCCACGTTGATGGCGGTCACGCCCGCGCCGTTGAGCTTGGGCGGCGCCTGCACCATCAGGTCGGGCAGCTCGATGAAGGGGATGATCTGGTCCACGGCGTCCAGCACGTCCATGGGGGTCTTGGCCTGGTTGATGGCGGCGCTTTTCACGCGCACCAGCATGTCGGCCTCGTACAGGGGGCGGGCACCGAAGGCTGCATCCACCGTGGCGCCACTGGGCAGCACCATGCCCTCGTAGAGCTTGCCCCACACGGGCTTGTCGGTGTTGAAGCGCTTTTGCACGGCGGGGTTGGTCAGGCCCGCCTTGTAGCCAATCACCTTGCCCATGCGCTGGGCCAGCAAGGCGTTGACCTTGCCGCGTGTGCAGGCGCCGTCGGCGTCCGTCAGGTTCTCGGGGTTGGCTGCCGGGGTCTTGGCCACATAGTTGGCCACCAGGTCGGCGGCCTGCGCGTCCGTGAGGCACTGGGCCTGGGCGCTTGTTGTCACAGATGCGACGGCCACCAGGGCCGCCATCAGGGTTTGCTTCGTTTTCAAGGCTGTCTCCTCCTTATAAAGTGGGCTCAGAACCTTTTCAAAGGCTGGCGAGCTATCGTAATCGCTGGCACCCCCATTCACACACCTTGTTGCACCATGGCTTTCATCTACTACGTCACCCAGATCCAGTTTGAATTCGGCGCCGTCCAGCTGCTGAAGCAGGAATGCGACCGCGTGGGCATCACCCGCCCTCTGATCGTGACGGACCCCGGCGTGAAGGCCGCCGGCGTGCTGCAAAAGGCGCTGGACGCGCTGCCCGGCATGACGGTGGCCGTGTTTGATCAGACCCCCTCCAACCCCACGGAGGCCGCCGTGCGCGCCGCCGTGGACATGTACAAGGCCCAGGGCTGCGACGGGCTGATCGCCGTGGGCGGGGGCTCCGCCATCGACTGCGCCAAGGGCATCGCGATTGCGGCCACGCACGAGGGGCCGCTGACGTACTACGCCACCATCGAAGGCGGCTCGCCCCGCATCACCGACCGCGCCGCGCCGCTGATCGCCGTGCCCACCACCAGCGGCACGGGCAGCGAGGTGGCGCGCGGCGCGATCATCATCGTGGACGACCACCGCAAGCTCGGCTTCCACTCATGGAACCTGGTGCCCAAGACCGCCATCTGCGACCCCGAACTCACCCTCGGCCTGCCCCCCATGCTCACAGCAGCCACGGGCATGGACGCGATTGCGCACTGCATGGAAACCTTCATGTCCGCCGCGTTCAACCCGCCCGCTGACGGCATTGCGCTGGACGGCCTCACGCGCGGCTGGGCGAACATCGAGCAGGCCACCAAAAACGGCAGCGACCGCGATGCACGCCTGCACATGATGAGCGCCAGCATGCAGGGCGCCATGGCCTTCCAGAAGGGCCTGGGCGCCGTGCACTCGCTCAGCCACAGCCTGGGCGGCGTGAACCCGCGCCTGCACCACGGCACGCTCAACGCCATGTTCCTGCCCGCCGTGGTGCGCTTCAATGCGCAGGCGGAATCGGTGCAGAAGGAAAAGCGCCTGGAACGCATGGCCCACGCCATGGGCCTGGCCAGCGCAGGCGATATTCCCGAAGCCATCCGCGACATGAACGCCCGCCTGAGCCTGCCCACCGGCCTGGCCGCGATGGGCGTGAACGAGGCGATGTTCGACGACATCATCAAGGGCGCGATGGCCGACCACTGCCACAAGACCAACCCGCGCATCGCCACACCCGAGGAATACCGCGACATGCTGGCCCAGTCGCTCTGAACCCAGCCGCCTCACCCTTGGGCCAACTGCCGCGCACCTGGGCGCGGGGGCACATGGCGGGGAGCCAGCGCGTGCCCGGGCACTTGTCAGGCGCGCATTGCGCGTGCGGGCAGCTCCGCAGTTTTACAAAACGTCACACATCAGCAACACCGCGCCGGTAGCGCGATGCAAAACCACGCTCACAACTTCTCACAAGATAGACTCGCCGCTGTCAACAATTAATTAACCATTCATTACCACTGGGGTTGTGGGGGAGGACCACCGTCAATGCGCACCGGAAATCTCACCACCTGGCTTCTGCGGGGCACCTACCCCCGGCTGTATGTGCCCATCGTGGCGATCATCCTGCTGGTCACCGGGGTGCGTTACCACTACCTGCTGGCCGCGGAAACCGACGAAGCCCTGCAGCAAGGCTCTACCGAACTGCGGCGCGCCAGCGATCCTTTGCAGCTGCGCCTGGCCGCCGTGCCCGCGCCCGATGCCGACACCGTGACCCGTATCCTGACCGAGGGGTTGGCGCAGGCGGCGCCAGCGGTGGCGTCCATCAAATGGCAGGCCGCCGACCAGCCCGCCATTGAGGTCACCGCCCTTCCCTACCCCGCCAATGCTCCGAAATGGTTTACCGATTGGCTGGACCTCTCCGCCCCTGTGCAGCAGTCCGGCCTCGCGCTGGCAGACGGCACATCGGGCCGACTGACGGTGACGGCCCACCCGCAGCCCCTGGCGGACCAGGTGTGGGCCACGGTGCTGGTACAGGCGCGCATCTCGGCGCTCAACATCTTCACCATCTTCTTTCTGCTGACGCTGCTGCTGCGGGCCAATGCCCGCATGCTGCAGCGCCTGGCCCAGGCCACCGACGCGTTTCGCCAAGGCTATCTGAGCACCCGCATGGAAGTCACCGGCACGCTGGAGTCCCGCGCCATGGCCGAGACCTTCAACGACATGGCGGGCAAGGTGCAGTCCTTGGTGCTGTCCTTGCACGAAACGCAGCGCCAGCAAAGCGAGCAACTGCACTTCACCCGCCAGTTGATCGATGCCTTGCCCCTGCCCGTGTTTGTGCGCCATGCCGACGGCACCTACCTGGACGCCAACCGCGCATGGCAGCGCCTGTTCCAGTCGCAGCCAGGTGCTGACGGCGCTACAGGGGCCAGCCTGCCGGCCGAACTGGCCCCGGAACGGTCGGCCCGGATCGCCAGCGCGCACGACAACGAGATCCGCATCCGCCCGCCCCACCAGCCCCCGCTGGACATGGCCTATTTCGAAGCGCCCTTCACCAGCACCAACGGCGAACTGGCTGGCACCATCGGCACGCTGGTGGACGTGACCGAGCGCAAGCGCGCCCAGGAAGCCCTGCGCGCTGAAAAGGAACGTGCCGAGGTCACCCTCGCCTCCATCGGCGACGGGGTCATCACCACCGACCCGGGCGGGCGCATCGAGACCATCAACGAGGCCGCACAGCTCATGACCGGGTTCACGGCCGACCAGGCGCTGGGCCGGCAGCTGGACGACGTGTTCCGTCTTTACGAAGAGCCCGCCAGCCGCACCGCCAGCGCGGCCGCCGAACGCGACACCCAGCCGGGTGGGCTGCAGCAGGCCACCTACGAGGTGCTGATCCACCGCTCTGGCGAGCGCTATGCCATCGAGTACACGGCAGCCGCCATCCGCGAAGGAAGCGGCCACGCGGCGGGCTGCGTGCTGGTATTCCGCGACGTGACCGAAACACGCAACCTGCGCCACCAGATCTCGTGGCACGCCCGCCACGACGCGCTCACCGGTCTGTACAACCGTGCGGCCCTGGCCGAAAAGCTCACACACGCCCTGTTTGTGGCCCGCAACAAGCAGCTGCTGCTGGCGGTGTGCATGCTGGACCTGGACCACTTCCAGGCCGTGAACGACACCTTTGGCCAGCGCGTGGGCGACCGTCTGCTCAAGGAAGTGGCGCGGCGCCTGGGCGCATTCATCACGGCCCACGAAGCCGTGGCCCGCATGGGCGGCGACGAGTTTGTGCTGCTGCTGGGCGAACAGCCCGATGTGCCCGCCATCGAGGCGCGCCTGGCCGTGCTGATGCAGCAACTGGCCGCGCCCTATGCGATTGACGACCGCCTGGTGAACATCACCGTCAGCATTGGCGTGGCCGTGTTTCCGCAAGACGACGCCAACCCCGACACCCTGCTGCGCCATGCCGACCAGGCCATGTGCCAGGCCAAGAGCTTCGGGCGCAACCAGCTGCACGTGTTCGACGTGCAACACGACCACGCCGTGCAGACCCAGCACACCCGCCAGACCCGGGTGGCCCGCGCACTGCACGCGGGCGAGCTGGTGCTGCACTACCAGCCCAAGGTCAACCTGCGCACGGGCGAGATCATCGGGCTCGAAGCCCTGCTGCGCTGGCAACACCCGCAAGAGGGGCTGCTGGGCCCGCAGCATGTGCTGCCGCTGGTGGAGGACACGGACCTGCAGGTCGAGCTGGGCGAATGGGTGCTGCGCCAGGCCCTGGCGCAGATGCGGGTGTGGAGCGATGCGGGCATGGGATGGGAGGTCAGCGTCAACATCGCGGCGCCTCACTTCCACCGGCCCAACTTTGTACAGCGGCTCAAGGACATCCTGCACACCTGCCCCGAGGTGTCTCCCTCGCGGCTGGAGCTGGAGATCCTGGAATCCGCCGCGCTCGAAGACATGCAATACATGCGCCGCATGATGCAAAGCTGCCAGGCCCTGGGCGTGCGTTTTGCGCTGGACGACTTCGGCACCGGCTTTTCGTCCCTGTCCTACCTCAAGCGCCTGCCCGCCGAGACGATCAAGATCGACCAGTCCTTCGTGCGCGGCATTCTGGAGGACGGCGACGACCTTACCCTCGTCAAAGCCATCGTGGCGCTGGCGGCTGCGTTCCACCGCCATGTGGTGGCCGAAGGCGTCGAAACCGCCGAGCACTGCGCCAAGCTGCTAGAGCTGGGTTGCGAACGCGCACAAGGTTATGGCATTGCCCGACCCATGCCCGCGGCCGACGTGCTGCCTTGGGCCCGGGACCACGCTGCACGCCATGCTGCCCGGGCGGTGCAAGAGGCGGCACGTCGCCCTGCTTCGACCTAAGAACCTGTTCAAAGTCATTTTGGAGATTGCATTGAAGTGCAATCGGGATGAGTGGATGTCTCGGGTGCGCCGCATGGGCTCGTGCCCATGCAAGCAGCCGGGGCGTTCAATCGCCCGATTTCACTCCAACCCTGCGGGCAAGTGCCTTGCCGGGCGGTCTGCCGCGTTGCGGCGCTTGCCGATAGCACGGGCTATCGGCGGCGCACCGCGCCTTGCATCCCATCCCGGCAAGGTACTTGTGCAACTCTAAAAAGACTTTGAACAGGTTCTGAGAGCCTGCGGCCAGCGCAGGAGACCCAATGGGCCCCAGAGGCGCGTCCGCCCTGGCAACCTACAACGGCTGCACCGCGCCCATGTCCGGCCGCTCCAGCCATTCGCACCACTCATCCACCAGCTGCTGGCTGGCGCGCGTGGCCGTCAGCCACGCCTGGGCCCGGGCACGGCTGTCCGTGCCGTAGTGGGTGAAGTCGTTGCGGTCGGGCAGCTTGGCGTTGGGCAATCGGCGCACCCAGTCCGGGTCGGGCGACAGCACCACCATGTTGTCGAGCGCCGACGTGGCCTTGTGGCGCCACTTCAGCCCCTTGTCCAGCCAGCCCGGCACCACGCGGTGCTGGAAGTGGGGGTAGAGCACGAGGCCGCCAGCACCCGCGCGCAGCGGCTCGGCCGCAGTTTTTGAGCCTTTTTCGCTGGGAGCGCTAGTGCTTATTGCCTGAGCAGCTATCAATTCAGAAGCACCGACATTCGGCAAACCATAGGCAAGATGCAGGTGGTAGTCGGTGATGCCGCCGTCCCAGTAAGCGCCCCGCGGGGCGCCCGGGATGTTGTGCACGGCCTGCAAGACAAACGGGATCGAGCAGCTGGCCTGCAGCGCCTGCATGAAATTGTCTGAGTTCAGCCCCACCTGCCGGGTGCGGTAGTCGGTCGTGGCAAAAGGCAGTGCCGCACCCGATGAGGAAAACACCACCCGCTCCAGCCAGGCCCCCATCGCCTTGCGGTGCACGGTGTTGGTCACAAACGCCCCCAGATACCCCAGCGGCGTGCCCAGCGCATGCTCCCGCCCCAGCACATGGCGGCCCCGGGACGTGACGATGTGCAGGCGGTAGCGGGGGTGGCTGAGCACTTCCTGCACCCGCCCGCCGTAGAAGGCCTCCAGGTTCTGGCCGAACCGCTCGCTCACATGGGCGGCCGTGGGGCGCTTTTTGCCGGGTGGCAGCTCGTAGTCCTGGTGGATGTAGTCATGCTCCAGCCGCTCAAAAGCCGCCACCGATTGCTGCAGGCAGGCCGTGGCCATGCGCCAGGCGCCAATCGAGGCTCCCACCAGGTGCACGGGCTGATCGGAGCGCGGCAGCCACTCCCCAAAAATGAACCGGTCCATCGGCCCCAGGATCAGTCCCTTGGGACCGCCAGCCGCTGCCGGGATTACGCTCACGTCAGCGGGCCGCAGGCCCTGTTGTTCCAGGTGTTGGCGGGCGCGGGGGCCAGCATGGATGCGCAGTGCTTTCATGGCGCTGATTGTCGCAAAGCGGCTGGGGCAGCACCGTCAATCCGTAGACCTTACTCAACAGCGCCTTCCCCGGCAACCGCCTGACCCGCAACCGGGCAACTAGACGATGAAATCCGCCGCCGCATCCGGTCGGGCGGTCCAGTCGATGGGGTCTTGCTGCAGCACCATGTCGATGTCGAGCCCCAGGGCCAGCCCCACTTCGCCAGGGAAGGACACGGCCAGCTCTTTTTCGTTCAGCTCCGCCTCGCGGGCGCGGGCGCGCCAGGCAGCCAGGTGGATGACGCCCGCCAGGGGTTCGTAGACCTTGTTGTCAAACGGTGCGTGTTGGTGCTGCAGGGCGTCAATCACCACCTCGGGCAGTTGCCAGCGGCGCGCGCAGCCCGCAGTGACCTGGCCGTAGCTGTAGCCAAAGATGCGTTGCTCGATCTTGTCGCGGCGCAGGTCAAACGGGGCTACCAGGGTGTTGACCGACTGGGCCTTCTCGGGGTCCGCCAGATGGATCACCAGCTCGCCCAGGGCATGCAGCAAACCGGCGGTATAGGCCGCGATCTGGTTGTGGTGGACGATGCCAGCGAGCGACCGCGCGAGCTTGGCCGTGTTGAGGCTGTAGCGCCAGAACTGCTGCATGTTCACCCCGGGCACCGAGCGCGACGTGGTGCCCAGCGGCGCCGACGTGACCAACGTGCGCAGCTGTGCGGTGCCCAGCAGCGCCAGCGCCTCGGGGATGCCCGCGATCTGCCCGGGCAGCTGGAAGGTGGGGGAATTGGCCAGTTCCAGCAAACGCGCCGCAAGGGCCGGATCGGTGCCAAACAACTGGTTCAGGCGCCGCAAGCTGGGTTCGTTCTGGGCCAGCTCGCTCATCAGCAGCGCCACGGCGCGCGGAAGGCTGGGCAGTGCCACAGGTTGGGCCAGCAGTGCGTTCAACTCCATGGGGTACGGCGCCGGTGGTTGGTTCAGGTGCTGGCGATTATGGGCCCCTGCACGGCCAAAAAACCACCGGCGGCACAGCCGGCTGCGTCAGCGGCCTTTAGCCTGTTGCAACTTCGCAAATGCGGACGCCATGGCCGACTGCTGCACAGGCTCGGGCCCACGGCGCTGGGGTTGCGCGTAGCCACGGCCTGCGCCCTCAAAGCGGTTGTCACGGGGTGCGCCCCGGTCGCCGCCCTGGCGCGGTGGCGCGGCATCCAGCTTCATCGACAGGCCGATGCGCTTGCGCTCCACGTCCACCTCCATGACCTTGACCTTGACGATGTCGCCGGTCTTGACCACCTCGCGCGCATCGTTCACGAACTTGTGCGCCAGCTGGCTCACATGCACCAGGCCGTCCTGGTGCACGCCCAGGTCGATGAAGGCGCCAAACTGGGCCACGTTGCTCACCGTGCCCTCCAGGATCATGCCTTCCTTGAGGTCCTTGATGTCTTCCACGCCGTCGTTGAAGCGCGCCACCTTGAAGTCGGGGCGCGGGTCGCGGCCGGGCTTCTCCAGCTCGGCCAGGATGTCCTTGACAGTGATCACACCAAACTTCTCGTTGGCAAACAGCTCGGGCTTGAGGGTCTTGAGCATGTCGGCACGGCCCATGATCTCGGCCACCGGCTTGCCAGTCTTTTCCATGATCTGCTCGACCACCGGGTAGGTCTCGGGGTGAACACCCGTCATGTCCAGCGGGTTGTCACCACCGCGAATGCGCAAGAAGCCCGCGCTCTGCTCAAAGGTCTTGGCACCGAGCCCGGCCACATCCATGAGCTGCTTGCGGCTCTTGAACGCGCCATTGGCCTCGCGCCAGCGCACCACGGCCTTGGCCACACTGCCCGACAGGCCCGACACGCGGCTGAGCAGCGGCACGCTGGCCGTGTTCAGGTCTACACCCACCGAGTTCACACAGTCCTCCACCACCGTGCCCAAGGTGCGGGCCAGCTCGCTCTGGTTCACGTCGTGCTGGTACTGGCCCACGCCGATGCTCTTGGGGTCGATCTTCACCAGCTCGGCCAGCGGGTCTTGCAGGCGGCGGGCGATGGAGGCCGCACCGCGCAGGCTCACGTCCACATCGGGCATCTCTTGCGACGCATATTCGCTGGCGGAATACACCGAAGCCCCCGCCTCGCTCACCACCACCTTCTCGATGGCGCGTTCGGCCTTGGCGGCCATCTTGATGAGGTCAGCAGCCAGCTTGTCGGTCTCGCGGCTGGCTGTGCCGTTGCCAATGGCGATCAGGTTCACGCCGTGTTTTTCCACCAGCTTGGCCAGGGTGAACAACGAGCCATCCCAGTCACGCTTGGGCTCGTGCGGGTACACGGTGGCCGTCTCCACCAGCTTGCCCGTGGCGTCCACCACGGCCACCTTCACGCCGGTACGGATGCCTGGGTCCAGCCCCATCACCACGCGCGGGCCGGCCGGTGCGGCCAGCAGCAGGTCGCGCAGGTTGTCGGCAAACACCTTGATGGCGACCTTCTCGGCCTCGTCTCGCAGGCGGGCGAACAGGTCGCGCTCGGTCGAGAGGCTGAGCTTCACGCGCCAGGTCCAGGCCACGCACTTGCGGATCAGGTCATCGGCCTTGCGGCCCTGGTGGCTCCAGCCCAGGTGCAGGGCGATCTTGCCTTCGGCGATGCTGGGCTTGCCGGGTTCGGGCTCCACCGGCAATACCAGCTTGGCTTCCAGAATTTCGAGTCCGCGCCCGCGAAACACAGCCAGCGCGCGGTGCGAGGGCACGCGGCCGATGGGTTCGTCGTAGTCGAAGTAGTCGCGGAACTTGGAGACCTCGGGGTCGTTCTCGTTCTTGCTGTCCACCTTCTTGCTGCGCAGCAGGCCTTCGGCCCACAGCCACTCACGCAGGTTCTGCACCAGCGCCGGGTCTTCGGCCCAGCGCTCGCTGAGGATGTCGCGCACACCATCCAGCACAGCGGGCACGGTGGAGAAATCGGCACCGGGCTTGCCGTCATCCAGCACTTCGGGTGGCTTGGTGAACGCCGCAGCTTCGACGGCGGGGTCCAGTGTGGGGTCGGCAAATAGCTTGTCGGCCAGCGGTTCGATGCCGAACTCGCGCGCGATCTGGCCCTTGGTGCGGCGCTTTTGCTTGAACGGCAGGTAGATGTCTTCCAGCTCCTGCTTGGTCGGGGCGACCGCAATGGCGGCACGCAGTGCATCGGTGAGCTTGCCCTGCTCGTCAATCGCCTTGAGCACGGCCACGCGGCGGTCTTCCAGCTCGCGCAGATAGGACAGGCGCGCCTCCAGTTCGCGCAGCTGAATGTCGTCCAGCCCGCCCGTCACTTCCTTGCGATAGCGCGCAATGAAGGGCACCGTGGCACCGCCATCCAGCAGCTCCACCGCTGCGCGCACCTGTTGTTCACTGACTTTGATTTCTGCGGCCAACTGCCGAACGATCTGCTGCATGGGTGGGGCGGACTCTCTGAGACTCGGTCAAACAAAAAAGCGAAGCGCGCGAGTTTGCCACAGGCGGTTTTGGCAGCCCTCAGTCCGCTCGGCGGATTGTTCCCAATACTGGAACAGTTAGTTTGCGACTGGATAGTTTTTCCCTGAACACCATCGGCGTACAGTTCATCCCATCGATGAGCCGAACCCGCAAGGCGACTCACCGAACCCGGTTCAGGAATGGTTTTTGACCCGGCTTTTTTGAGACGCTTTTTAAGTTTTTTTAAGGATTTTCATCATGAACAAGACCGCCCGTTTCCTCTCCGTCGCCGCTGTTGCTGCTTTCGCCGCTTTTGGCGCCCATGCCGATGAAGCCGATGGCTCGCAATTTGCCCTGAAGTTCGACACGAACCGCACCCGCGCTGAAGTGCAAGCCGAAGCTGTAGTGGAAGCCAAGACCCACAACATGGAACCCGCAGGCTCGCGTGTGGTGACCTACCAATCCACCGCTGACCGCGCTGCCGTGCGTGCACAGGCTGCTGAAGCCGTGCGTACCGGCCAGATCCCTTCGGGCGAATTCAGCGCCATGTAATTTGGCAGACCAACTGCTGAGATTGGTTTGAAGCAGTTGCGGGACTTCCCATGGTGGTGGCACTTCGCGCGGTGCGGGCGCTGCTGCCATGGGGAGTGTTAACTGAACCGCAGGGGCGGGCAGGCAAAAAGGGCTCCCTCTGGGAGCCCTTTTTGTTGTTGGGCCGCATGGACTTGCGGGTGGCCACACGCTCGGCACGGTCAGCCCTTCATAGAATGAAGGACTGTTCGCACGCCGCTTCATGTCCCTCCCACCTTTCCCCATCCGTACCGAATGCCCCCCTGGCACCTGCGTGTGCGACCGGGAGGCGTTGCTGCAAGCACCGGGGGGAGATCTGCGCATCCTGATGCTCACGCGCAGCGAAGAAAAGAAGATGCTGGAGCGCCTGGAGAACCTGGGCAGTCTTGCCGACCTGCGCAGGATGCAGGAGCGCATGGAGCAGCAACTGGGCATCCGCCTGTCCATCACCCAAAGCCCGAACGAGGTGCGCAGCCTGCGGGGCATTGCGATCCTGGTGCACGAACAGCCGGGCCTGTGCCGTAAGACACGGCAGGCCATCCCGGCTGCCATCAAGAAAAGCATGGACACCCATCCCCAGATCACGTTTGACCTGCTGGACGAGAGCGGGCTGTTTGGCAGCTCGTAGCGCAACCTACCCCACCGTACCGCACCAAACCGCACCACCGCAGCGCATGCAAGACGATCTTTTTGGCGACACGCTGCCCAAGCCCCCGTCGGCAGACGTGCCGGCCAACGGGCCATCCGCTCCATCCCCCACGCAAGGCGCTGAGTCCACTGCACGGCGTACCCGGTCCAGCACAGTCGCTCCGATCGTTCCCGACGATGCGCTGACGGCCCTCGCCGCCGCCCTGCCCCGCCAGTTGCGCCTGGGCACTTCGTCATGGACCTACCCTGGCTGGAAAGGCCTGGTGTGGGAGGGCGAGCATTCCGACACGCAGCTGTCGAAACAGGGGCTGGCCGTGTACGCCCAGCACCCGCTGATGCGCACGGTGAGCATCGACCGCAGCTTCTACCGACCGCTCACGGTGAGCCAGTACGAGCGCTATGCGTCGCAAGTGCCCGACGACTTCCGGTTTGTGGTCAAGGCGCCCAGCGTGGTGACGGATGCACTGGTGCGCAGCGAAGACGGACGCGGC
Source organism: Acidovorax sp. 59 (assembly GCF_002754175.1). NCBI lineage: Bacteria > Pseudomonadati > Pseudomonadota > Betaproteobacteria > Burkholderiales > Comamonadaceae > Acidovorax > Acidovorax sp. 59. Next base: position 2,358,556 of record NZ_PEET01000001.1, read on the forward strand.
CGCCAGCCCAACCCGGCGTTCCTCAGCCCCGAGCTGGCCCGCAGCGAATGTGTGGAGCCAGCGCTCCAGGGCCTGGGTCACAAGCTGGGTGCGCTGGTATTCCAGCTCAGCCCCCTGCCGCTGGCGCAGCTGGATCGCATGCCCGCATTGCTGGATCGTCTGCGTGCCATGCTGCTGGCCCTGCCCCCGTTGGCCCCCCTGGCGCCTGACGGCGTGATTGCCGTGGAGGTGCGCGACCCCGAGTGGCTGACGCCCGACTTTGCTGCCGTGCTGCGCGAAGCGGGCGCCACCTATTGCCTGGGGCTGCATGCCAAGATGCCGCCGCTCCACGACCAACTGCCCATGCTGCGTGCTCTGTGGCCGGGCCCGCTGGTGTGCCGCTGGAACCTGAACCCTGTGCACGGCCCCTACGGCTATGAAGAGGCCGAGCGGATGTACGAACCCTACGACCGCCTGCACCACCCGGACCTGGACACCCGGGCGGCACTGGCCGCAGTGATCGCAGGCATCACAGGCCGTGGACAGAACGCCTTCGTGACCATCAGCAACCATGCCGAAGGCTGTGCGCCGCTCACGGTGCGGGGTGTGGCAGAAGAATTCGCTCGGCTGGCGGCCAGGTAAAACCCGACCCACCCCGTTTTATTGCTCCGGCGCCTGCTCGATGCGGTTGCGGCCGCCTTGCTTGGCACGGTACATCGCGCGGTCCGCGCGGCGTACCAGCTCTTCGGCCAACTGCTCGCGCTGTGGCGCCATGGTGGCCACGCCGAAGCTCACCGTCACGATGCCCCACGGCGCACCCTCGTGCGGCAAGGCCAGCGCCTGGATGGCTTGCTGGATGTTCTGGGCCATCTCCAGGGCGACCCGGGCATCGGCGCCGGGCAGCAGCACCACAAACTCCTCGCCGCCAAAGCGCGCTACCAGGTCGCCATCGCGCCGTCCCCCGGTCTGTGCCAGCGTCAGGGCCAGGGATTTCAGGCAGGCATCGCCCGCCAGATGGCCGTAGTGGTCATTGAAGTGCTTGAACACATCCACGTCCAGCATGATCAGCGACAGTGGTCCGTGGGCCCGTTGTGCGCGAGCCCATTCATGGGCCAAGGTCTGGTCAAAATGGCGGCGGTTGGCGATACCGGTCAGGCCGTCGGTGTTGCTGAGCAGCTGCAGCTGGTTGTTGGCCTGGGCCAGTGCCTGGGTGCGCTCATCCACCAACGTCTGCAGCTCCTGGTTGCGCTGCTGCAGGCGGCTGACGGGGTACACCTCGCCGTCTCGGGCCAGTCCATACGGGATGGAGATGCTGCTGTGCGCAATCTTCCAGTCATCGCCCTCCTGCCGGAAGACGAGCACCAAGCGGGCGGTCTCGCTGGCAAACAGCGGGTCGGGGTTGGGCAGGTGGATGTGGAAAAACGCGGTCACGGCCAGCACATCGGCGCCCAGTTCCTGCGGGAACAGGTCCAGCACCTCGATGCCGATGCGCCCGGGCACCTGCGCAAAGTCGGTCTGCGTGATGTCCACCCATTCGCTGCGGGTTTTGATGAGCTTGTCGCTGCTGCCCGCAAAGCCGCTGAAGTTCTCACTGAAGCGATCCACAAGCCGGGCATCGCGCCCGGCATACATCTCGATGTACTCGTCGAACAGCATTCGGATGAGCCGTTGGCGTTCTGGTGACATGGGACGGTTCCTTGGCGGGGACGGAAGGTGCTGGGCAACGGCCTGAAACGCTTTGCAAAGGCGCTGCGCCCGCGGCAGCTAACGCTTCGAACAAATGTAACACCTGCAACACTGGCCTTGCCAGCGCCGCTTACCACGTTTATGTGCGCTGCCAGACAGTACGCGTCCCTTGCAGCAAGCAGACTCTGCCACTGTCAAATCACTGTTCAGATGCCTTGGCGGGCCCGCCAACCGCTTGACCTGGTGAGGCAGGCACACCGGAGCGGCGTCGGTGTTGTGGCTCACACCGTCTTCGTGCCGCGAGGCGGACACACCTGATGAATCGTATGGACAGCAACCAAAGACCATGGGAGTGGGGCAAGGCCCTGGCGGCCACTTGGCCCACAGCAGAACAAGTCCAGCGCTGGAAGCTGTGGCTGCGTTCGCTGCAAGTGAAGTGGGCACAAGGCCCCGGCCCCCAGCGCGGCCGGCTGTGGATGGCGCCCCCATCGCATGCCAATCAACGCCCGGGCGAGCCCAGTGTGAGCACCTGTGTGGCAGCCATGCAGCAGATGCTGCAGGTAATGGCGCGTGAAGCCGCCGAACGCCACGCCCTGGAGCGCGCCATGGAAGACACTCAGGCGGCATTGACCCAGGCGCTGGCCGATTTGGACCGCGTGCGCAACGGTGAGCGCCTGGCGCGACACCAGGCGCTACACGACGAGTTGACCAACCTGCCCAACCGGCGCCATCTGCTACAGCGCCTGGAAGACTTGCTGGGCCAAAGGCGCTCCCTGCAACCCGGGCCGACGGTGCTGTTCATCGACCTCGACCACTTCAAGACCGTGAACGACACCCACGGTCACGGCGTGGGCGACGAGGTATTGCGCATCACAGCCGCCCGACTGAACGCCGCTGTGCGCCATGGCGACCTGGTGGTGCGCCTGGGTGGCGATGAGTTTGCCTGCCTGCTCCGAGGTGTGGCGGACGAAGCGCCGCTACACCAGTTGTGCGCCAAGCTGCTGCAGGCGGTGTGTTGCCCCATGAAGATTGGCCACTTGCAACTGCTCGTGCGCCCCAGCATCGGGGTGGCCATCTGCCCCCAGCATGGCACGCAGGCAGACGCCCTGCTGGCCTGTGCCGACGCAGCCATGTATGCCGCCAAGCGCGAGCGATGCGGCTACGCTTTCGGGACAACGAGCAAAACTCTCAGTACCAACAACGCAGATCGCTCACAGCCGCCAGCCTGATTTTTGGTGCTCTGGCCCGTCTCTGCGACTCGCAACAGCTGCTGACAGGCCGGTGGGTACGGTTACGAACAGACAGGTGCAACACGCCAGCGCACAGTGCAGATAACGGCTCCCCGCCTGGGCGGCCGGGCTTTTCAAGGGACTGTTTCACCATGCGCCACCTGCCATTCCAGCCAACCCACCACCCGCTGCTCAGCAGCCTTTGCGCGGTGCTGGTGGTACTGACGGTGCTCCCGCTGCAGGGCTGCAAGCGCAGCGACATGGTGACCCAGTGGGCGCCCGCCAGCCCATCGCCAGTGGCCTACCTGGAAGACGGTGTGATCACCTCACGCGTACGTGCCGCGCTCATCCTCTCGCCAGTGGTCAACAGCTACAACATCAGCGTTGAATCACACCAGGGCGTGGTGCTGCTCAGCGGCATGGCCGCAGACCCCACACAGATCGATCTGGCCGTGTTTGTGGCGCAAACGGTGCCTGGTGTGAGTTCAGTGGACAGCTTCATGTTCTCGACGGGCGCAGCGCCCGCGCAGGCAGTGCACCAGGGCCACACCCCGGATCTGGAGGCGCTGCGCGCCCGGCAACTGAGGAATGCAACACCCAGCTCGCAGTACCAGCAACGCCACGCCCCACCACCCGTTGCCGATGAGCCCACTGACCCCGCTAGCGAGGTGTATGCCGCCGCCAATTCAGCTCCATCTGCGCCGGAGCCCGCCCCCGCCACCGACACCTCGGCCACAGGCATGCCCTACCAGAGTCGATGGGTGCGCCTGGCCCACAGCGTACTGGGCATTCGCAGCATCCAGGACGAGCTACAGATCAAGCGCTGACCAACGCTTCAATACAGGCACAGCGTGGCTGGACAGAGCACTGAGCCCGCCCGAGGACAGAGCCCAACGCTCACCCGCTATCACCCCACGCGCGGCCGCAGCAGCCGCTGATAGATCGCCTTGTCAGCCGCATAACAACTGCAGGCCTCGGCCTCCAACGCTTTGCGGTTGAGCACCGTGAGTTCTCCCCGGTGGTAGGCGATAAGACCTGCATCCTGAAAATGCCCCGCCGCCTCGGTCACGCCCACGCGGCGCACGCCCAGCATCAGGGCCATGAATTCCTGGGTGACGTGAAAACACTCTGAATGCGATCGGTCCTGCATCATCAACAGCCAGCGCGCCAGGCGCGGCGCAATCTGGTGGTAGCGCTGGCATGCCGCCGCCAGCGTCTGCTGGTGCAGGCGCGCCAGCAGACAGGCCTGGAGCAAGGCCTCCAATTCGGGAATCGCGTTGATCTGCGTGCGCAACTGTTTGGCGCCAATGCGCCAGCTGGACCCGGCGCCCTGCACCAGGGCCCGCCACGGCGTGGCCGCCAGGCCCAGGATCAGTTCCGAGCCCAGCATGGTCTCTGCCCCCACCATGCCCACCTCCAGCGGAGGGTGGCTGTCCACATCAATGACCAGCGACAAAAAACCTTCGGTCGGGAAATGGGCATGCGCCAATGGTCGGCCGCGGGTGCTCAGTTCGGCTGACAGTACCAGCTCAAAGGGCTCGCAATGCTGCAGCAAACGCTCGCGCGCCGCAGTCGGCAGTTGTTGAAGAAGGGTGTTGTCTTTGCTTTGCATTGCGGGGCCTTGGGCTGCTGTCCGCACTGCACGGGAGTGCAGCGCCAGGACCCCTGCGCAATGCCTTGCCTTGCGCAAGGTGGAGCCCAGTGTGGGTGGCTTTGCGCGGTGCGACTGTCTGCCAGCGCACACAGGGTGCAGGCGCTGTTCGACGTCTTCATCCCGCAGGATCAGAGGGGGACCACTTCACACTGTCTACCAGGTCGGCGCCCCTAGCTCGCCACGACCAATGGCAGCAGTCGGTCGTATTCCTTTTTGACCACCTCATAACACTCGCAGGTGCGGCGCTCCAGCCCCGGGCGGTCCAGCACATTGATGTGCCCGCGCGCATAGCTGATGAGGCCCGACCGCTGCAGCTTGAGTGCGGCCTCGGTCACCCCTTCGCGCCGCACGCCCAGCATGTTGGCGATCAACTCTTGCGTCATGATCAACTGGGTGCTGGGCAAGCGGTCCAGACTCAGCAGCAGCCAGCGGCACAGTTGCTGGTCCAACGAGTGGTGGCGGTTGCACACGGCGGTTTGTGCCATCTGGGTGATGAGAGCCTGGGTATAGCGCAGCAATAGGTGCATGACCGGGCCTGCATGTTCAAACTCGGCCTTGATCACATCCGCACGCAACCGAAAACCCGTCCCCGCACTTTGCACCACTGCCCGGCTGGGCGTGGTCCCCCCGCCCATGAAGATCGATATGCCTACCAGCCCCTCAAAGCCCACCACTGCAATCTCCGCAGACGCGCCGTCCTCCAGCACATAGAGCAGCGACACGATGGCGCTGGTGGGGAAGTACACATGCGGCATGGCCACGCCCGACTCGTACAGCACCTGTCCCAACGCCAGCTCTACAGGTTCCAGCAATGGCAGCCAGCGCTGCAGATCGGGCTCAGGCAAGGCTGCCAGCAACTGGTTTTGAAGGGGGATATTGGAGCGTTTGATGGTGGCACCTTGGTGTATCGCGGTGCTGGGCCCCTGCGGCCCTGCCTACCGCCTGGGCATGCCGCAAGTTTGTGGCAGCGCGCCGAACAATGTCTGTACGGTATCGTACATACACACAATTACCAAATGGCTGATGTCAAGGTGTGCTGCGAGTCCACAAGAGAGGCACTCTGCGCATGCCCTACCCAGGCAACGGAATCACAAAACACTGGCCATCGGGCCCGTCACCCCAGCGTAGCCGCTCGCCCACCTGCAACCATCGGGCATCCGGTGGGACGTTCGACGGCAAGACCGCTGAGGCTCCTGCGGCAACGCGCACCAGCACAAACCGCAGCGTGCGTCCTGAACGCACCAGCGTCAGCTCTGAACCCGGCCAGTGTGACGGCAGACAAGGCGTGAAGAACAGCTCTTGCGCCCGCATCTGCAGCCCCACGATGGACTCCACCGCCGCCCGGTGCAGCCAGCCCGCCGCGCCGGTGTACCAGGTCCAGCCGCCGCACCCCACAAAGGGTGGTTGGCTGTAGATGTCAGCCGCCATCACGTAGGGCTCCACGGCATACACCGGTCCCCACACCGGGTGCTGGGCCCGGTGCGCCGGACTCAGGTAGGTGAAGTAGCGGTAAGGCATATCGAACGCACCGGGGTGCTCAGGCTCCTGCAGGGCCAGTTCTGCAGCGGCCATTAGCGCCCATACGCCGCCATGGGCATACTGCCCGCCGTTCTCGCGCACGCCGGGCGGGTAGGCCTGGATGTAGCCCGCGCTGGGTGATGCATGGCGCAGCGGGGGCGCCAGCAGCTGGATCAAGCCTGCTGCGGGGTTGACCAGATGCGCCTCGACCGCGTCCATGGCCTGGCGCTGCCGCGCAGGCTTTGCTGCGCCCGAGAGCACCGCCCAGGCCTGCGCGATGAGGTCAATGCGACCTTCGTCCCGCGTGTGGCTGCCCAGAGCCGTGCCGTCATCAAAAAAGGCACGCTGGTACCAGTCACCGTCCCACGCCTGGTTTTCCAGTGCCACGCGCCAGCCGGTCAGGGCAGCGTCCCAGCGCTGCACCCGATCCAGATCGCCCAGATCGCGGGCGATCGGAATCCAGTCGGTGACGATGGCGCACAGGAACCACGCCAGCCACACTGATTCGCCGCGCCCACCGTCGCCCACACGGTTCATGCCGTCGTTCCAGTCGCCGCCGCCCATCAGCGGCAGGCCATGTGCGCCGGTGCGCAGGCTGCGGTCGATGGTGCGGGCGGCATGCTCGTACACGCTGGCCATGGTGGCGCTGGCGCTGGGGGCCTCGTAGATGTCTTCCGCCCCTTCGGGAATCGCCGAGCCCTCAAGGAACGCCACCTGTTCCTCCAGCAGACTGTGGTCCGCAGTGCGTTCCAGATAGTGGGCGCAGGCAAAGGGCAGCCACAGCAGGTCGTCCGAGAAATGCGTGCGCACCCCCGCACCGCCCGGCGTGTGCCACCAATGCTGCACGTCGCCCGCTTCAAACTGGCGCGATGCGCACAGCACAATCTGCGCACGCAAGGCGCCCGGCTGCGCCCAGGCCAGCGCCATGGCATCCTGCAACTGGTCGCGGTAGCCGGTGGCACCACCCGCCTGGTAAAAGCCCGCTTTGGCAAACAGGCGTGAAGACACCGTCTGGTACAGCAGCCAGCGGTTGACCAGCACATCAAACAGTGGATCGGGCGTGGCCACCTGCGTCGCGCTCAGCAGTAGATTCCACTGGTCGAGGGTGGCCTTCTCTCGCGTGCGGGCCGCAACGGCCATTGCCTCGGCACCCAGCGTGCGTGCCGCAGCCTCGGTGGGGGCGTAGCCCATCAGGTACACGCGCTCAAACACCGCCCCGGCCCGCAAGGTCACCAAACGCGATAACGCTGCACAAGGGTCCAGCCCAAACCCGCTGCGCTGCCCCAGCTGCAGGGGCACCACCAGATCACCCTGCGCATCAAAGAACTCGCGGCGGTCGCAGGTCCAGTCCAGGCTGTCATTGGCACGGTCGTCCATGCCCGGCCCAGCCGAGGCCTCGCAGAAAAAGGCCGTGCCCTCGCCAAAGCCCGCAGCCGCCTCGGTCTGCGTGCACAACAGGCCCAGCAAACGGCCGTCGGGCAGCGGTGCAAAACACGGTGCGGTGGCCAGCGTGGCGCGGTCGCTGCGCTTTTCACCCATCATCCACTCCACCATGCCCACCAGGCGCAAGTGCTCGCGCCGGTTGCCCAGATTGCGCACCTGCACAAACACCTGTTTGATGGCCGTGATGGGGTCCACGCACCAGCGCACCTCCACCTCCAGCGCGCCTCTGCGGTGGCGGATGGTGGTGCTGCCCTGGGCGTGCTCCACGCCGTACACCACATCGGCAGCGCCCCAGGCCGAAGGCGTCAGGCTCCACACCTCGCGCGTGCGGCGGTCCTGCAACAGCAGCCATTCGGCGGGCGGGTCAGCCACCGGGTCGTTCGACCAGGCGGTGAGCTGGTTCAGGCGGCTGTTGAGCGCCCAGGTGTTGCCCGCGCCAGTTTCCGACACCATGGTCCCCAGCTGCGCATTGGCCAGCACATTGACCCAGGGTTTAGCAGGCCGCAGCGTTGCCGACACCTCAAACCCAAAGGTCCCTGTGACCGGAGCAAAGCCACCCACCGGCGCGGGCACCCACGTGCTGCCCTGGTGCGTGGGCACTTCGTCCGTGGCACCGCCACGCCAGGGGCTGGCCATGGACACGCCATGGGCGGCCACCCAGGCCTTTACCTGGTGCATGAGGGCATGGCCATCGGCATGGAGGGTGATGCGGGCCAGGCTCGCCAAGGTGCCCAGCTGTGCAGCCGACAGCTCATCGAGCCGCAGCACCCGCAGGCTGGTCACCGCCGGGCCGGTGTGTGTGGCGAGGTCGGCATCGTGGTGCTCGCGCAGCAGCGTCAGCTCGCGCTGCAAGGGCATGTGGTACGAGTGCGATTCACTGCTGAGCACCACCAGGTCGCAGGCCACGCCGCCATGCGCCCATTCGCGCAGCGCCTGGGCCAGCGTGCGCAGCAGGCCCATGCCCTGGGGCGATCCGGCCATCACTAGCACAATGGGCCGGTCACCCGACAGGCCCAGTTGCCACAGCGTGCGCCGGTCACACACGGGACGGGCGGCCTGGGCCTCGGTCAGCACACCCAGGTGGGTGCTGTGGACCTTGGGCAGCGTGAACACCAGCGCCGTGGTCAGTGCCTGCAGCGCGGGTAGGTAGTCGCGGTGCGGGCGGTGCGATGCCCACTGGATGCTGGCGAGCGTGGCCGACATGGCCGATGCCCGCTCCAGATAGCTGGGCTGGCGGTACTTGTCGATGATGGCCAGCAGCGTGGCCGGGTCTGGCGATGCCGCCGTGGCAAACGTGACACAGGCCTGCGCGCCAGGCGCAATGCGCAGCATCACGCCCAGGGCGGCTACGGGGTCTAGGCCCGTGTGCAGCGTGGCGGGCACCTCCGGCACACAGTCCAGCATCGCCAACGGCTGGCCTGGCGTGTGGTTGCGCCCCAGCCATAGCTGCCGGTCGGTCTGGCAACGCAGGCCCAGCACATGACCTTGGGTATCGGCCACAAAGTGTGCAGCCTGCAGCGTGGCCTCGGTCTGCAGGCGGGGGGTGCGCACAAACCGCAGGGCCTGCTGTGCAGGCAGCCAATCGGCGGCAATGAAAAGGTTGGAGAACGCCGGGTGCGCCTCGTCGGCCGTGTGGGTGGCCAGGGTGATGTCCAGGGCCGAGATCAGCTCCAGCTCGATCACCGCGTCGCCCAGGTTGCTCACCACCACCTTGCGCAGTTCGATGTCGTCTTCCGGGCTCACCCACACCGTGGTGTGCACGCGCAACCCCGGCCACAGTGCATCAAAACACACGCGGTCGGTGTGGAAGATGCTGCCGTACACCGCTCGCGCATCGGGAGCGGGGTGGCTGGTGACGGACACGGGCACGCTGGAGCCCATCTGCCGCACATACAGAAAGCTGCCATGTGCGTCCCGCAGCGCATCGTCGCGCCAACGGGTGATGCCCGTCTGGTGCCAGCGGCTCCACCCTGCCCCGTTGGCGCGCAGTGTGACGCTGTAGCGCCCGTTGCCCAGTAAGTGTGTGGGCTCCAGCGCGTGGGCGCCCGGGGTGACAGAGCGCACATGGTCCGGCGTTTTTTGCTGGCGCGCATGCAGCGGCAGACGCGGCGGTGTCGCCTGCAAGGTGGGCAGTTCGCGCGGGGCGCGCTCCTGCAGCAACGGCAGTACGGCCTCGATGCGGGCATGCGCCGTGCCCCAGCACTGGGCCACGCCGCTGAGCAGCACATTGGCCAGCGCCACGATGGTCATGCCCTGGTGGTGGGCCATGTAGGTGCTGACCAGGGTAAACCGCTCGCCGTGGGTCTGCCGTTCGGGCGTGAAGTCCAATGCCTCGTAGAAGCCGTAGCGCCCACGCGCCGACAGTGCTTCCAGGGTGCGGAAGTTGGCGCAGGCTGCGCGGGCATCCACCTGCGTGGCCAGCGCCGTGGCATAGGGCGCAATCACCATCTCGCCCACCGGCGTGCGGCGCAAGGCCAGGCGCGGCACACCCTGCGGCGCGTACTGGTACGCCAGGGTGTGGTCGCGCCCAGCATAGGCGCATTCAGAAATGCCCCAGGGCATATCTTTGCCCAACCCCTCCACCAGCGCCACCTGCTCGCGCAGGGCGGACCGCCCTGCCTCGCCCAAGGCGCTGTGATACGGCTCGTCCATGACCAGCGTGGGCATCAGGTACTCGAACATCGAGCCTGACCACGAGCGCAGCACCGCATGGTGGCCGCTGGCAAAGAACGGCCGCCCCAGGGCCGCCCAGTGCTTGACGGGCAAGTCGCCCTTGGCGACGGCCAGCAGGCTGGTGGTGCGCGACTCGGACGCGAGCAAGTCGTAGAACGAGGTGTCCAGCTGCTGCTCGTCCACCCGGTAGCCAATGTGCAGCAGGTGCCGCCGGGGGTGGTACAGAAACCGAAAGTCGGCCTGCCAGGCCAGGGCATCCAGCGCCTCGGCCAGCGCCATGAGGCGCTGCGTGGCCTCGGGTGCGCCACCACTGTGCGCGGCCTGCTGGTCGCGGTCCACCGACTGCAGTGTGGCAAGGTGGTCGGCCAGCAGCCACAGCAGCTCGTCATGTTCCGTGGGCGGGCTGTGCACGATGGCCGGGTGGCGTAGCTGGGCCATGCTGCGCAGCTCTTCCTGCGCCTGGGCCAGCAACGCGCGAAACGCCGTGGCTTCGGGCACGTGCGCGGGGTCGGGCGGGCGCAGGCCCAGCAGGCGGCTCAGCGCGGAGGGGTGCTGCACCCCGCGCATGCCGGGGTGGTGCATGCCCAGCCGGGGCTGAAGCCGTGCCAGCGAGGTACGGATGGCCTGCGCACCCGCCTGTGGTGACAGTGGCTGCGCCGCCAGCGCGCTGCAGGCCTGTGCCACGGCCACCAGGTGGGCGCAGAGGTTGCCGCTGTCCACCGTGGACACATAACGCGGGTGCAGGGGCTGCAGGGTTTCGGTGTCGTACCAGTTCAGGAAGTGGCCCCGGTGCCTCTCCATGGCTTGCAAGGTCACCAGGGTTGCTTCGAGCCGGTCGAGCAGCTCCAGCGTGCCGATCCAGCCGAACCGGCGCGCGCAACTGGCGCTCAGCAGGTACAGCCCGATGTTGGTGGGCGAGGTGCGGTGCGCCACCATCTCATACGGGGCAGTCTGCAGGTTGTCGGGCGGCAGGTGGTGGTTGTGGGCATCCACACAGCGCTCGAACAATCGCCAGGTGTCGCGCGCCACGCCGTGCAACAGGTCCTGGTCTTGTGCCGACAGTGTTGGGTTGCCCAGGCCAGACGGAACGCGGTTGGCCAGCCACACCAGCAGCGGCGACAGCGCCCACAGCGCCAGCAGCGGTCCCACCAAAGTCCAAGGTGCCAAGGTTCCACCGGCCCACAGCGCCACGCCACAGCCCAGCGCCAGCAACGGTGCCGCCTTGTGTCTGCGCAGCGTTGCCGCCAGGCCTGTGATCAAGGTGTTCTGCGCAGCCTCGGCCGTGGTCCACTCCAGCAGGTGCCAGCGGCTCACGGCCTGCCGGTGGACGGTGCGCACCACGGCATCGCCCAGCAGCAGCGCTTGCTGCGGCAGCAGGGCCAGGTGCCACACACCACTGGCCAAGGCGCGCAACAGGTCGCCCGATGCTTCGTGCACAAAGCGCATGCCGACCAGCCCAAAGCGGCTGGGCACCCAGCCCGCCAGCGCGCCCATCAAGGGCGCAGCGACATAGGCAGCCACCACCAGCGCCAGCGTGCTGGCCAAAGGCAGGCCCAGCCCCGCCAGGGCCAGCACCACCAGTACCAGCGATGCGGGCGCCACGAGCGAGCGGCGCAGGTTGTCCAGCAGCTTCCAGCGGTTGATGGGCGAAAGGCCCCAGCGCTGGGCCTGGGCCAGAAAGGGCCACAACTGCCAGTCGCCCCGCGTCCAGCGGTGCAGGCGGGCGGCGGCGGTGTCACTGTGTTCGGGCTCCGCCTCCACCAGCGTCACATCGCTCACCACGGCGCAGCGTGCCAGCGCACCTTCGAGCAGGTCGTGGCTCAGCACCTGGTCGGCTGGCAGGCGCCCGCCCAGCACGGCGTGCACGGTGGCCACATGCAGCAGGCCCTTGCCGGTGAAGCTGCCTTCGGCAAAAAAATCCTGGTACACGTCGGAGGTCATGGCGCTGTACGGGTCCAGCCCCTGCTGGCCCGCAAACAGCCACTGCCACAACGAGGTGGTGGCAAAAGTGGGCAGTGGCGCCAGCACCCGGGGCTGCAGGATGCCGTAGCCCTGCACCACGCGCTGGCCTGTGGCATCCAGCCGAGGCTGGTTCTCGGGGTGCTCGGCCACGCCCACCAGGCTGCGCAGGCGGCCCGGGGGCAGCTGCGTATCGCTGTCCAGCGTGAGCACATAGCGGGTCTGCGGTGCGAGGTGCGAGAGTTCGTCCAGGTCCAGGAAGGCGCCCTGCCCCCCGGTGGCGAGTGCGGCCACCAGCTGTTCGAGCTTGCCGCGCTTGCGCTCCCAGCCGATCCACTGCTGCTGCGTGGGGCTGTAGGTGCGCGCGCGGTGCAGCAGCACAAAACGCGGGGCACTGCCTGGAGTGACGGGGTGCTGCTGGTTCAGGGCCTGCATCTGGCTCTGGGCATGGGCCAGCAGCGGGCCGTCTTCGGGCAGGTCTTGCAGATCGGCATCCACACCGTCGGTCAGTAGCGCAAACTGCGCACAGGGCTCGGGGTTGGCCAGGTAATGCAGGTGCAGGCGGTGCACCAGCCGGTCGATGGTGCCGGTGCTGCTGAGCAGGGCCGGGATCGCCACCAGCACACGTGCCGATACCGGAATGCCCGCTGGCAGCAGGTAGCGGGGCATGTAGGTGGGACGGACGGATTCGCCAATGAGCCGGTTCACCACGGCCACCACGATCTCGGACACGGGCAGCAGCAACAAGACGGCGAGCAGCGCCAAGCCCGCAAGATGGGCTGCGCTGGCCGAGGGCCCTGGTGGCATGCCCCACAGGGGCGCGATCAGCCAGGCCATCAGGCCGAGCGAGCCCAGCAGCAAGGCGCCCAGGTACAACGGCACGCGCGACAGACCCACCGCGGAACGCCACAGGGACAACGCATCGGCGGTATGTCGGCGCACGCCCAGGGCATGCTCCAGCTGGTTGCGCCCGGCGCCTTGCAGCCAATAGCCTGCCAGCGCCTGTTCAGCCCCAGTCCCATCCTGAGGCTCACGGTCTGCGCCCGACATCTGCAACAGCAGCGTCCGCGCCACCGCGGCCTCGCCCTGCCCGCTGCGGGCTGACAGGCTTTCAATGCCGTGCAAGGTGGTGTTGCGGGTGGACTCGTCCTCGGCCGCAAACACGGGCGACTGCAGCATGGCGCGCAGCACCAGGCTGGTCTGGCTGATGATGTCGGACCAGTCGGCAGCGCCCACCCGCCGCAGTGCGGTAACGGCATTGCCCATGCTCAGCTGGTCGGCGGCCTGGTTGATCTGTTGCTGGGCCTGCAACGCCACCAGGTCGGGCACCGCGGACAACAACCACTGCTGCACGGGCGATGGCGTGCCTGCAGCGGCATGCCCGCCCACTACGCCGCGCCCCATCATCGACTGCGCCAGGTGGGCGAGAAACACCGGGGCCACGCCACGCCGCTCCATGGCGGCGCAGGCAGCATCCAGTGTCAGCCCGTTCAGGTCCTGGCTGCGCGCGGCGCACAGGCTGGCCAGCTCCTGCGCGGCCTTGTGGCTGGCCAGGCGCTCGGCCAGGCGGCGCAGGTTTTCGATGAGCACCACACGCAGCGTGGTGGGCAACGCCCACAGCTCGCCCTGGCTTAGCTCACGGGTCTCCTGGTAAGCGTTCAGGTACTGCACGAGCAGCGATTCATCGAACGCACTGTCGGTATGGGCCACAAACGACCAGGCCACACCGTACACACGCGGCAGGCCCACCAGCGGGGCGTCTTTGAGCACGGGCAGCGAGCGGTAGTAACGCGGCGGCAGCCCGGCCCGGATCTCCTTGAGCTGGCTTTCGATCAAATGGAAGTTGTCAAACAGCCATTCAGCGGCGGGGCTGATCGCGTGCTCGTCATGCGGTGCGTCAAACAGGTAGCGGTACGCGCCCCGCAGTGCGCGGATGTTGCTCTGCAGACGCGGGTAAAACGTGGTGCGGCCAAAGGGCGCCTTGCCTGCGTCGTGGGAGGAACCGAGGTGCCGGCCATGCTCTTCGAAGCGGGCCACGCCAAACACTTCGGCCCGCAGGGGTTCCAGCACCGGGCCTGCCCGGGCATCGAGCATGCGGTCCATCGCGGAGGGAACCCAGGGCCATGGTGTGCGTAAGCCCATGCGCGCGCGCCCTACCGCACCAGCGATACAGCCCCCACCAGCAACGTGACCAGCAGTGCAACCGTCACCACATGCTCTGCCACCTGGGCCTGCAGCCATGCAGCGCCACCGAGCAACCGGTCCAGCGGCCCCCGCAATGCGCCGCAATGCACCAGGTGTTCACCCAGATGGGAGAGTTCCAGCAGCGATATGTCTGCCGGCTGCCCCACGGAAGACGTGTCCCACGCAGAGGTAAGGTTGGATGGATGGGACATGGACGGCTCCTGGTACACAAGTGAATGGCGCAACCACATGGCGGGTGCGCTCCGATCCTCTTGTACAAGGGGCACATGCTGCGCGTCTGTGCGCTGTCGAACAGACCCCAGCCAGTCTGATTTTTGCCCATGCACCTCACCACCTGATGCCTGGCCTCGCTGGCAAAGCGACTGGCGAGGTGGGTAGCGTTGAAGTCAACTACAACGCTACTATTTGTATAGCGCACAGCGCAATAAATCAAAGCACTAGCGGTCGATTTGATCCAAAAATAACGAATCAAACACTGCTCGGTACCAGCACGGCAGAAGCCAGCGCCGGTCCATCACTGGACTACGACTTTTCAGAGGACACGTTGAACGCCCACCACCGTGCGCCCGCACCGCTCAGGCAACCTGGGCGGCCTCGCGCAGGCTGTCCACCAGCGCCCGCAGCCCGGCCAGGTAGGAGTGGGGACCGAAGCCCTGCACCGTGGCCTTGACGGCGGGCGAGATGATGGAGTGCGCGCGCCAGGCCTCGCGCGCGGCGATATTAGACATGTGCACTTCGATCACCGGGAAAGGCATGGCCTTGATGGCGTCGTGCAGCGGCACGCCGTGCTGTGTCAGCCCCGCAGGATTCACGAGTGCGCCCTGCGCTGCATCGATGTTCGCGTGCAGGAAGTCGATCAGCGCGCCCTCATGGTTGGACTGCACGATGTCGAGCTCCACACCCAGCTCTGTAGCGAGCTTGAGCAAACGATCGTTGATCTGGGCCAGCGTGGTGGTGCCGTAGATATGGGGTTCGCGGCGCCCGAACAGGTTGAGGTTGGGGCCGTGGAGGATGAGAATTTTCATGGGGTGTTCAGGGTTGGGAGCGGCTGACAAAGCTCAGCGAAGCGGTTCTGGCTAGGCGCTGCGTCGCAGGCAGTGCGAATAGCACGACAAGACGCAGTAACGACGCCAGAAGAGTTTTGCCAGGCGCTCTTACTTGCGGATGCGGGCGAGTTCGTCGTTGTAGAGCTTGACGATCGCCGGGTCATAGGTGGCCGCGAACTTCTCGATCACGGGCTTGGCGATCTGCTGCATGCGCGCCAGCTCGGCGGGCGTGATCTCGTTGTAGGCCATGCCTTTGGCCTGCAGGTCCCCCACCGAACGCTGCGCTGCAGCGCGGCTCACCTGGCGCTGGTAGCCACGCGACTCGTTGGCAGCGTCGTGCATCATCTTCTGCTCAGCGGGGGTGAGCTGGTCCCAGAACTTCTTGCTCACCAGCACGATGTTGGCGGCGTACACGTGGTTGGTGGCGCTCACGTACTTCTGCACCTCGAACATCTTGTTCGACAGGATCACGGCATAGGGGTTCTCCTGGCCGTCCACGGCCTTGGCTTCCAGCGCGCCGTACAGCTCGGCAAACGGCATGGGCACGGGGTTGGCCTTGAAGGCCTTGAAGGTCTCCAGGAACACCGGGTTGGGGATCACGCGCAGCTTGAGTCCATCAAAATCATCGGCCTTGGTGATGGGGCGCCTGCTGTTGGTCACGTTGCGAAAACCGAGGTCCCAGTAGCCCAGGGCCACCAGGCCCTTCTCGGGCAATCGGGCGATCAGCGCCTGGCCCAGCGGGCCGTCGAGCAGCGCATCGGCCTGCGCAAAGTTGGCCACCGAGAAGGGGAAGTCCACCAGCCCGAATTCCTTGACGATACCGGCCAGCGAGGTGGTGGCCGGGGCCGACATCTGCTGCACACCGCCCTGCAGCGCCGACTGCTGCTGCATCTCGTTGCCCAGCTGCGAGGCGGGGAACTCCATCACCTTCATCTTGCCGCCGCTCTTGGCCGCCAGCAGCTCGCCAAAACGCTTGACGCCAAAGCTCACGGGGTGGTCGGCATTGTTCAGGTGTCCGAAGCGGATCACGCGCTCCTGCTGCGCGGCGGCGGGCAGCGCCATCAAGAAGGACAGGCCAGCGGCCGCCAGAAGGCAAGCAGTTTTTTTCACAGGGACTTCTCCAACAAAAAGAGACCAGCAATGTGCACACCAGGCCCGGAGTGCATCGGGAACTGCATCGTATGAATAAAGTGGAAACTGTTTCCACAGTAGAAACCCTTTAACAATTTTTGATACATTGCGCCCGAAGAACCAGCGCCTGGGTATCCTGGAAAAACCGGTCCACGATCACGAAGAGCCCCCGCCATGAGCAGCATCCTTGAACGCAGTTTCAAAGTCCTGGAGCACCTTGCCCCGCACCCGGAAGGCAAGGCCCTGTCGAGCCTGGCCTCCGAACTGGACATGCCACTGAGCGCCACGCACCGCCTGCTGGCCGAGTTGATCCGTTGCGGCTACGTGCGGCAGGACCAGAGCCAGGGCAACTACATGCTCACCATCAAGCTGGTGTCGCTGGGCCTGGGCTATCTGAGCGCCACGGGCGTGGTGGACATTGCCCAGCCCCTGCTGGACCGGCTGGCCGCCGAATCTGGCGAGCTGGTGCGTCTGGCCGTGGTGGACGGTGATGCGCTGACCTTTGTGGCCAAGGCGCAAGGGGCCGTGCGCGGCCTGCGCTACGACCCGGACATGGGCCTGTCGGTCAACCTTTCGTGCAGCTCGGCCGGCCATGCCTGGCTGTCCACGATGAGCGACGAAGAGGCCCTGGCCCTGGTAGCACGCCAGGGCTTTGGCAAGCCCGAGGACTACGGCCCCAACGCCCCCACCACCGTGAAGGCCCTGCTGGCCTACCTGCGCACCGCGCGGCAGAAGGGCTTCAGCACCATCGTCGAGGTGTTTGCTCCGGCCATGGCGGCCATGGCCGCGCCCATCCGACGGGGCAACGGCACGGTGATCGGGGTGGTGACCATTGCGGGCCCGCTGGTGCGCCTGACGCCCGAGCGCATGCAGGCCCTGGGCCCTGCCCTGCTGAACACCACGCACGAGCTGGCCATGGCCAGCGCGGGGTCGCCCCTGCTCAAAAAGCGCGGCTGAACCCCTTCAGCCCCTGGGCGCAAACAGCGCCAGGGTCTCGTGCGCAAACGCGCCCTCGATCTCCAGCATGCGCATCTTGGTGGTAGCGCCGCCACCGGCCGAAAAACCGCCCGTCTTGCCGTTCGCAGCCAGGATACGGTGGCACGGCACCACAGGCGCAAACGGGTTGTGGCCCAACGCCTGACCCACGGCACGCGCAGCACCCGGCTCGCCCAATGCGGCAGCCATCTCGCCATAGGTCATGGTTTTGCCGGGTGGAATGCGGCGGGCCAGCTCGTACACGCGGGCGTGAAAGGGAGGCACGGCGTCGAGCGCCAGGGGCACATCACGCAGGTCGTCCTGCGCACCTTCAAGCAGGGCCACCACGCGTGCTGCCCAGGCTGCCACATCGGGTGGCATCGCACCTTCGGCGAGCTGCGGAAACCGGCGCTGCATGCGGGCACGCGTTGCCACCTCGCCCGCATCTTCCGGCAACTGCACCCCCACCAGCAGCGCCCCCCGCCATGCAATGCCGCAGTGGCCGATGGCCGTGGGGAACAGCGCATAGCCGCCTGTGGGGCGGTGCCCCGTGTCGTTGCCGTGCAGCTCTGTGGCCATTTGCTACTCTTTGAATAGCATTCAGGGCATGTAAATCAAGCGCCTCCGGCTCAATCAGCCCTCAGCGCTGCCCGTAACTGTGCACCCAGCTCGGGCTTGGCGGCAAACGGGTCGGTGGGGTTGCGGCCCATCATCACGTCTTCCATGCGCGTCTGCACCGAGGCCAGGGCCTTGGGGTGGCTGTAGATGTAGAACTGGCCCTGGGCGGCGGCGTCGAAGACCTTTTGCGCGACCTCGGAAGCAGTCACCTTGCCACTGCCCACGGCCTTGTCGCTCATGGCCTGACCGATGAGCTGGCTCTTGGTGGGCTTTTCGGCAGGCAGGTCGCCTGGGCGGTTGCGGTGGCTTTGGTTGATGCCGGTGGGCACAAAGAACGGGCACAACACGCTGGCGCCGATCTGGTCAGTGACCAGCGATAAATCCTGGTACAGCGTCTCCGACAGGCTGACCACTGCGTGCTTGCTCACGTTGTAGATGCCCATGTTGGGCGCCGCCAGCAGGCCCGCCATGCTGGCGGTGTTGATGATATGGCCGCGCCAAGTGGGGTCGGCCTTGGCGGCTGCCAGCATCATGGGGGTGAACAGACGCACGCCGTGCACCACACCCCACAGGTTCACGCCCAGCACCCACTCCCAGTCCTTGACCGAGTTTTCCCACACCAGGCCGCCCGCGCCCACGCCTGCGTTGTTGAACACCAGGTGCGGTGCGCCAAAGCGCTGCTGCACGTCGGCGGCGAGTTGCTCCATCTGGGCGGCGTTCGACACGTCCACCTTGCGCGCCAGCACCTGGGCGCCTGCGACCTGCATCTCGGCCGTGGCAGCGTCGAGCGCGTCCTGCTGCACATCGACCAGCACCAGGTTCATGCCCAGGCGGGCGCCAATGCGCGCGCATTCCAGGCCAAAGCCCGAGCCTGCACCGGTGAGGACGGCGGTTTTGCCGGCAAAGTTGTCGATCATGTTTTGTGTCTCCTAGTGGTTATCGATGGATGATGGGGTGCGGTCGTGAAACACGGGACGGCTTTTATGCCGACACACGGCTTCGACCAACGCCGCCCGAACACGCAGAGCGCATCGGGCGCAATGCGATCAAAAAGGCTGCCGTTGTTCAGGGCGCCACCGGCCGCAGCACGTAGCCGATGCGGGGGAAGTGAACGTGTACCGTGCCCGCACGCGGGTCGGTACGGCGCAAGGTGTAGCGGGTGCGGGTGGCGGCAATCAGCTCGCCTTCCGTGGGCTCTGTGCCAAAGCTCTCGGCGGCAATCGTGACCTGGGTACCCAGCGGGATGCCGTGCTCGTCCTGGAACACGTCGTCTGTCAGCGGCAGCGGCTCCATGCCCGCGGCCACGGTGATGGCGTCGGCGGCGCTGAACTTCTCCATGCGGCCGTGGCCCAGCGCAGCGATGCGGTCCATCCACTCCAGCACGGCGGGTGTGGCGGCAAAGATGTCGGCCATCACGGGCACACACTGGCGCGTGAACCACAGCGGGTGGTAGGCCGCAAAGTCGGCCAGGCAAGGCTCGGCGCCGAACAGGAAGTCGTGTTCCTCGGCCATGTGCGCAATACGCCGCAGGTACGAGCGGTAGGCGGCCGTGGCATCGGCCGGTCGCAGGCGCTGCATGCCCGCGCTCATCTCGCGGCGGTCTTCGCCAAACACTTGCGCGGCCGCCGGCGGCAGGTTGGCAAACAACACGGCGGCGCCCTTGGGCTGCAGGTTGTAGGCCATGGCCGCCCAGAACAGCGTGGAATCGGCCCATTGCGCAAACACGCGCGCCACGCCCTTCAGGTGCGGCGGGTACAGCACGGGCTCGGGCTGTTCGTGCTCCAGCACGTCGCAGATGAGGGCCGAGTCGCAATAGATGTCGGCGCCGATCTGCAAGAACGGCGTCTTGCGGTAGCCGCCCGTCAGCGCCACCACATCAGGCTTGGGCATGACGCTGGGGATGATGACGGACTTCCAGGCCAGCTGCTTGAAGCCGAGCACCGCACGGATCTTTTCGGAAAACGGGGACGAGGGGTAGTGGTGCAGGATGAGGTGGGACATGGGTTTCTCCGCAAAATTCTGTGGGATGGCTCAGGCCGGAAGTGCGCGGTCCAAGATGGCGTCAAGGTTGACACCCGCGCCCAGCGTGCCAAAGCTGTAGCCCCAGTCACCAGAGAGGCGCGAGTCGCAAAACGCTCGGAACACTGCGCCGGGCGCACTGCGCAACAACAGGGCCGCCTGCACTGCCAACGCTACATCCTGGGCGAGTCGCCGGGCCTCGGCCTCGGTGGTCATGGCGTCTACACGCAGGGGCAGTGCGCCGGCCAGACGATCCAGCGCCGGGTGGGCGCCGCGTGCAGGTACCAGTTCGGCGTCCAGCGCGGCAGCGGTGTCGGCGCGGCGCACGGCGCGCATCAAATCCAGCGCCATGATGTTGCCCGCGCCTTCCCAGATGGAGTTGAGCGGCATCTCGCGGTAGATGCGAGCCATCACGCCCTCGCCGCCCTCCTCCACATAGCCGTTGCCGCCCAGGCATTCCATGGCCTCCTGCGCAAACACGCTGCCGCGCTTGCACACCCAGAACTTGGCGACGGGCGTGAGCAGGCGAGCCATCACGGCTTCGTGCTCGCTTTTCTCTTTGCGATCAAAAGCACTTGCAAGCCTGATGGAGAGCGCAGTGGCTGCCTCACTTTCGAGCGCGAGGTCGGCCAGCACATTGCGCATCAGCGGCTGCTCGATGAGCTTCTTGCCAAAGGCCGAGCGCTGGCGCGTGTGGTGCAGCGCAATGCTGAGCGCCTGCCGCATGAGGCCGCTGGTGCCCAGGGCACAGTCCAGCCGCGTCATGGTGCCCATCTCCAGGATCTGCGCCACACCCCGGCCCTCTTCGCCCACGCGCCAGGCCATCGCGCCGATGAACTCGACCTCGGAGCTGGCATTGGCGTGGTTGCCCAGCTTGTCTTTCAGGCGCTGGATGCGAATGGTGTTGACCGCACCTTCTCCACCGTCAGGCAACACACGCGGCAGGAAGAAGCAGGTGAGCCCGCCGGGCGCCTGCGCCAGGATCAGGAAGGCATCGCACATGGGCGCCGAGAAAAACCATTTGTGGCCCGTGATGCGATAGCGCGCGCCCCAGGCATCGTCGCCGTCGTGGACAGCCTGTGTGGTGTTGGCACGCACGTCCGATCCGCCTTGCTTCTCGGTCATGCCCATGCCCATGGTGAGCGCGGATTTCTGCGAGAACAGCGCCAGGCGCGGGTCGTACTGCGTGCTCGCCAAACCCTTGCTCCAGTCCGCCCATACCGCTGAATTGCCTCGAAGTGCCGGGGTCACGGCGTAGCTCATCGACACGGGGCACAGCACCGAGGGCTCGGCCTCGGTGAACAGCATGAAGCCCGCCGCGCGCTCCACATGCGCGTGGCCCGTGTCCTGGCGCGACCAGGGCGTGGCATGCAGGCCGTGGCGCAGCGCGGCGCCCATCAAAGCGTGGTAGCTGGGGTGGAACTCCACCACATCCGTGCGGTGGCCAAAGCGGTCGTGCGTGCGCAGCTGGGGCTTGTGGGTGTTGGCCAGGCGCGCGTGGGTCATCATCTCGGCCGAGCCCATCTCGGCGCCCAGCGCGGTGAGGCCCTCCAAACGCAGGCCAGGTGCATGCAAGCTCAGCGCATCCTGCAGCGGCTGGTTGGTGGTGAACAGGTTCACATCCGCCCACGGCGTGCTCTGGTTGAAGACGTCATGGGTACGCGCCAGGGTGGCGGTGGGCAAGGTCATGTCGGCTCCTTCACGGGTGGGCTGTGTGAATGGTCGAAGGGGCTGCGGCTGTGTCAGCCCGCCTTTCGCAGCATTTCAATGTGCGGGATATCGTCTTCCAGGTATTCGTCGGAGACCGCTTCAAAACCCAGGCTGCCGTAAAAGCCCCGCAGGTGCGCCTGCGCACTGATGCGGATGCCCCGGTCCGGCCACGCCTGGTTGCAGCGGGCAATGCCCTCCTGCATCAGCGCCCGGCCTGTGCCGTTGCCGCGCGCCTCCTTGGCGGTGACCACGCGGCCGATGGAGGGCTCGGGGTAGTTCACGCCCGGGTCCACCACACGCAGACAGGCTTGCAGCGCACCCGCCTCGTCGTAGCCCAGCAGGTGGTAGGACTTTTTGTCCGCTTCGTCCGGGTCCTGGTAGGGGCCCTGCTCCAGGACGAACACCTTGCAGCGCAGGGCCAGGGCGTCATGCAGCGCATGCACGCCCAGGTCATCGAAGCGGGCCCAGGTCCACTTCAGCATCATCAGATCAGCTTGACCAGTTGCTTGCCAAAGTTCTTGCCCTTGAGCAGGCCCAGGAAGGCCTCGGGCGCGGCGGCAATGCCTTGGGCAATGGTTTCGCGCGGGCGCAGCTTGCCGGTGCCGACCAGCGTGCCCAGCTCCTTGAGAGCATCAGGCCAGACTTCCATGTGCTCGCTGACGATGAAACCTTCGACCTTCATGCGGTTGATGAGCATGAGCGCGGGGTTGGCCATGGGCAGCGGTGCGCCGTCGTAGCCGGCGATCATGCCGCACAGGGCGATGCGGCTGAAGGCGTTCATGCGCAGCATGACGGCGTCCATGATCCAGCCGCCCACGTTCTCGAAGTAGCCATCGATGCCGTTGGGGCACGCTTCCTTCAGGGCCTTGGACATGGCCTTCACGTCGCTGTGGGCACGATAGTCGATGCAGGCGTCAAAGCCCAGTTCTTCCACTGCGTACTTGCACTTGTCGGCACCGCCCGCAATGCCCACCGCGCGGCAGCCACGGGCCTTGGCGAGGGCCGCAAAAGCGCTGCCCACGGCGCCCGTGGCGGCGCTGACCACCACGGTGTCGCCTTCCTTGGGCGCAATGATCTTGACCAGGCCGTACCAGGCCGTGACACCCGGCATGCCCACGGCGCCCAGGTAGTGCGACAGCGGCACATGGGTCGTATCGACCTTGCGAAGCGCGCCGGGCTGGTCGGCATTGACCACGCTGTATTCCTGCCAGCCGCCCATGCCCACCACCTTGTCGCCCACGGCGTACTTGGGATGCTTGCTCTCAGCCACCTCGCCCACGGTGCCACCGATCATGACTTCGCCCAGCGCCTGCGATGCGGCGTAGCTCTTGCTCTCGTTCATGCGGCCGCGCATGTAGGGGTCCAGGCTCAGGTAGTGGTGGCGCACCAGCACCTGGCCGTCCTGCAGCGCGGGCGTGTCGGTCGCGACCAGCTTGAAGTTGCTGGCCACCGCTTCGCCCTGGGGACGGTTGTCGAGAACGATTTGTTGGTTGCGTGGCATGGAAAGCTCCTTCAGAAAATTCAACACTATGTTTTTGATAGCTGCCAGCGCATATATACATTGCGCTTGCAGGCAAAAAGGCTTTAAAACCTGCTGACGACCTCGATCACTGGCTCAGTCGGTGGAGATGACCTTGAGGTCATTCACATTGCGCCCGTCCACCGGCAGGCGCTTGACGTACTTGAACGTGCCGGTGGCGTGGCAGCACACCTTGCCTTGGGCGTCGTACACCGTGCCCTCGGTGAACGCCATGGTGGCCGTGCGGTGAATCAACCGCCCCTTGGCCACCAGCGGCCCGCGCGCGGGCTGCATGAAGCTGGTCTTCATCTCGATGGTGACCACACCCATGTCCGGCGTCACGCTGCGCGCGGCCGTCGCCATGGTCACGTCCAGCAGCGTCATAGACGCGCCACCGTGGGTCACGGCAAACGAGTTCAGGTGCTCAGGCTTGGCTTCGTAACGCAGCTCGGACTCGCCGTCCTCCATGCGGTGCAGCGTGAAGCCCAGGTGGCTGACAAAGGGGATTTCGACACCAAAACTGATCAAGGTTTGTTCCTTTGGAAATGTAGGTCGCAACTGGCGCGGCACAGGCGAGGGACGCAGAGCAAGGGCAGCCCCGCAGCGATTGCGTCGTCCCCCTTCCCGAATCGCTCAGCGATTCGAGAGAAGGGGGAAGCGGCGCAGCCGCTCAGGGGGATTTTCACCCTCCGGTCACAATGCTCACGCCGCCGTCCACCGCCAGCCATTGGCCGGTGATGTGCTTGCCCGCATCCGACGCATACAGCGCGCACAGGCCCTTCAGGTCTTCATCATCGCCCAGGCGGCCCAGAGGGGCGTGGGCAGCCAGCGCTTCTTCGCCCATGGCCTTCAGTGTGCCCACCGTCATCTTGCTCGGGAAGAAGCCCGGGCAGATCGCGTTGACGCGGATGTTGTAGGCCCCCCATTCGGCCGCCAGCGCCCGTGTGAAGTTGATCACCGCACCCTTGGAGGTGTTGTAAGCAATGGTGTTCATGCCCTTAGGGTTGCCGCCCAGGCCGGCGATGGACGCCACATTGATGATGCTGCCGCTGCGGCGGCCGATCATGCTGTGCTTGGCGATGTGCTGGCTCAGGATGAAGTACCCACGCACGTTGAGGTTCATCACCTTGTCCCAGGCCTCCACGGGGTGGTCTTCAGCCGGAGAGCCCCAGGCCGCGCCCGCGTTGTTGACCAGGATGTCCACATGGCCCAGGCGCTGCAAGGTCTCGTCGGCCAGGCGGCGGATGTCTTCTTCCTTGGCGCAGTCGGCAGCAATCCAGCGCGCGTCGATGCCTACGGCCTGCAGGTCGGCCGTGGCTTCTTCCAGGTCAGACGCCTTGCGCGAGCTGAGCACGATCTTGGCGCCCGCCTCGCCCAGCGCGTGGGCCAGTTGCA
Source organism: Acidovorax sp. 59 (assembly GCF_002754175.1). Lineage (NCBI taxonomy): Bacteria > Pseudomonadati > Pseudomonadota > Betaproteobacteria > Burkholderiales > Comamonadaceae > Acidovorax > Acidovorax sp. 59. The sequence goes on from NZ_PEET01000001.1 coordinate 2,383,315, forward strand.
GGCCCAGGCCGCGCGAGCCGCCGGTCACCAGGGCGGTCTTGCCCGTCAGGTCAAACAGTTGTTGGATGGTGCGTGTCATGTGAATGTCTCCTTGGATTTTTGCCAGTCGATGGATGTTCTCGGACCACAGCCCGGCGCTGGAATGCGCCAGCCAGGGGGTGGAATACAGGCAGCCATTGTGCGGCGCCAGAAGGCTGCATTGTGTCGCCGCCGCGTCCGCTCCGCAGTGGGCCCGCCAGGTGGCTGCAGCGGTGCCGCAGCGTCAGCCCTGGGGGTCGTCCTTGAGCCGCGCCCGCACGGCGATCAGCACCACGCCCACGGCAGCCACCAAGCCCCCGCCCACCATCAGCACCCAGCCCGTGGCCGCATCGGTGCGGGCGGTGGCAATGCCCAGCACCAGCGTGAGCAGGCCGCCGTAGATCAGAGCCCAGATGATTTTGTGCAAGCGCTGCAGGGTGTGCGCGGCGGCCATCAGAACGCCTCTTCAGGAAAGCTGGCGCAGGTCGCGTCGCGTGCACTGACCACTTGCAGCCAGGCGCCGATCTTGGGCAGCTCGTAATGGAAGAAAAAGCGCATGGCGCCCATGCGGCCCACGCTGGCGGGCTGCGCCAGCGCGGCATCGGCCGCCAGCGTGGCCAGCGCCACGTCCAGCCACACCCAGGCCAGCACCGTGTGGCCAAAGGCCTGCATGTAGGGCACGGCGTTGGACAGCGCATCAGCGGGTTGGCCCGTGGCCCAGGCGGCCTTGGTGGCAGCGCCCACGTCCTGCAGCGCCTTGCCCAGCGCGTTGGCGTGGGCAGCCAGCGCGGGCACCTGGATGGCGCGCTCGATGGTGGCGTTGATGCGCCCGGCCAGCAGTTGCAGGCCACGACCGCCTTCCATCAGCACCTTGCGACCCAGCAGGTCCATGGCCTGGATGCCGTGGGTGCCTTCGTGGATCATGTTCAGGCGGTTGTCGCGCCAGTACTGCTCCACCGGGAAGTCGCGCGTGTAGCCGTAGCCGCCGTGGATCTGGATGGCCAGGCTGTTGGCCTCCAGGCACCATTCGCTGGGCCAGCTCTTGGCGATGGGGGTCAGCACTTCCAGCAGCAGGCGGGCTTCGTCGGCCGCAGCGGCATCGCCCGTGTGTTGCTCGTCCACCAGCCGCGCGCAGAACAGGTTGAGCGCCAAGGCGCCCTCGCCGTACGACTTTTGCGCCAGCAGCATGCGCTTGACGTCTGCGTGCTCCACGATGCGCACCTGGGGCTGGGCGGCGTCCTTGACCACGGCAGCCGCGCCGTCCTTGGGGCCCTGCACGGGCCGGCCCTGGGGTCGGTTCTTGGCGTAGTCCAGGCTGGCGTAGTAGCCGGCCAGGCCCAGCATGGTGGCGGCCATGCCGATGCCAATGCGCGCCTCGTTCATCATGTGGAACATGCAGTGCAGGCCCTTGCCGGGCTGGCCGACCAGGTAACCCACCGCGCCCGCCTGGCCATCCACGGGGTACTTGCCCTCGCCAAAGTTCAGCAGCGTGTTGGTGGTGCCGCGCCAGCCCAGCTTGTGGTTCAGGCCCGCCAGCGCCACGTCGTTGCGCACGCCGGTCAGCTGGCCGTTGGTGTCCACCAGCTTCTTGGGCACGATGAACAGCGAGATGCCCTTGGTGCCGGGCACCAGCTTGCCGTCTGGCCCCGGGATCTTGGCCAGCACCAGGTGCACGATGTTTTCGGTCAGCTCATGGTCGCCCGAGCTGATCCACATCTTGTTGCCCTTGAGGCGGTAGCGGGGACCGAGCGGGTCGCTCTCAAAGCCCTCGCCATCCGGCACGGCGCGTGTGGCCACGTCGGACAGGGACGAGCCCGCCTGTGGCTCCGACAGGCACATGGTGCCCGACCAGCGGCCGTTGAATTCATTGAGCGCAAACACCTGCTTTTGCAGATCGGTGCCATGCACCATGAGCAGGTTGGCGTTGCCCGAGGTCAGCAGGTTGGACCCAATGCTGATCGAGGCGGCCGCGAAAAAGCTGTTGGCCGCCGCCTCCACCGTGTAGGGCAACTGCATGCCGCCAATGTCGTAGTCCTGCGCGGCGCTCAGCAGGCCCGACTCGGCGTAGGCGCGCCGTGCTTCGTAGGTGGCCTGCGGCAGCACCACGCGCAGCGTGCCGTCGGGCTCGGTCTCGGTGCGGGGTTCTTCGGTGTCCACCACGCGGTTGAAGGGCGCGTACTTCTCGCGCGCGATGCGCTCGGAGGTGTCGAGCACGGCATCGAAGGTTTCGCGGGAGTGGTCTGCAAAGCGCTCGCGGGTTTGCAGCTTCTCGGCGTTCAGCCACTGGTAGAGCAGGAAATCGACGGTGGGACGTAGGCTCATGGCATTTCAGGGTTAAAACGGCTCCAGGCGCAGATAAATCATGCGCCAGCAGCTATCAAATAAGGAGGAAACGGCGCAGGAGTGAGGAGGAACATGCTCCCATCCCTTTCCACCATCAGGCGCCAGCGGGCGACGGTGCCGCGTCTTCGCGCGGTGGCAGCGCGGCAATGGTGCCTTGCGCCACGGCGCACAGCTTTTCGGTGCCTGCCTGCACCACCAACACATCGCAGCGGCACACCGCCTGCGCGCGGCCATGGTGCACCGCCTGCGCACGGGCGATGAGCAGTTCGCCCACCGCAGGGCGCAGGTAGTTGATCTTGAACTCGGAGGTCACCACGGGTACCCGCATCGCGGTGCCTCCTGCGTAGGTCAGGGCGTTGTCGGCCACATAGCTCAGCACGCCCCCGTGCACAAAACCGTGCTGTTGCAGCAACTGGGGCGTGATGGGCAGGTGCAGCTCGCAGTGCCCTGGGGACAAGGCATGCAGCCGCGCCCCCACCAGGATGCTGAACGGCTGCGATGCCAGTACCTCACGCCCCATGGCCAGGAAGACCTCGGGCGACACCACGACATCGGGGATGTCGGTGCGCGGTGGCGACGAGGCCTGCCCGGACATGGCTTACAGCACCTCGAAAATGCCCGCAGCGCCCATGCCGCCGCCGATGCACATCGTCACGCACACTTTCTTGGCGCCACGGCGCTTGCCTTCGATGAGGGCGTGGCCCGTGAGGCGCTGGCCCGACACACCGTAGGGGTGGCCCAGGGCGATGGCGCCGCCGTTCACGTTCAGACGGTCCGCCGGGATGCCCAGCTTGTCGCGGCAGTACAGCACCTGCACGGCGAAGGCTTCGTTCAGCTCCCACAGGTCGATGTCCTGCACCGTGAGGCCCAGCTTCTTCAGCACCTTGGGCACGGCAAACACAGGGCCGATGCCCATTTCGTCAGGCTCGCAACCGGCCACTGCAAAGCCGAGGAAACGGCCCAGGGGCTTGAGGCCCTTTTTGCTGGCGTACTCTTCGCTGGTGATCACGCAGGCACCGGCGCCATCAGAGAACTGGCTGGCATTGCCGGCCGAGATCAGGCCACCGGGCAGTGCCGACCGCAGGCCACTGATGGCCTCCACCGTCGTGCCTTCACGCGTGCCTTCGTCCTTGCTCACCGTCACTTGCTTGGTGATCAGGCCCAGCGTCTTGTCAGCCACACCGGCCGTCACGGTGATGGGGGCGATTTCTGCATCGAACAAGCCGTTGGCCTGAGCGGCACAGGCCTTTTGCTGGCTGCCTGCACCGTACTCGTCCATGGCTTCGCGGCCGATGTTGTAGCGCTTGGCCACTTGCTCGGCGGTCTGCAGCATGCTCCAGTAAATCTCGGGCTTTTGCTTGGCCAGAGCCAGGTCCTGGATCATGTGCAGGTTCATCTCCTGCTGCACGCAGGAGATGCTTTCAACACCACCGGCCACGAACACATCGGCTTCGCCAGCGATGATGCGCTGGGCGGCCATGGCAATGGTCTGCAGCCCCGAAGAGCAAAAGCGGTTGACCGTGACGCCGGAGGCGGTGATGGGCAGACCGGCCTTCAAGGCAATCTGGCGCGCGATGTTGCTGCCGGTGGCGCCTTCGGGCGTGGCGCAACCCATGATGACGTCGTCCACGTCAGCGCCATCAATGCCGGCGCGCAACACGGCGTGCTGCACGGCATGGCCGCCCAGGGTGGCGCCATGCGTCATGTTGAACGAACCCTTCCAGCTCTTGGCGAGCGGCGTGCGGGCGGTGGAAACAATCACTGCGGAGGTCATGTGAATTCCTTTGATTCTGTAGATGGGTGCACGCGGCTATTTACTGGAAGGCCTTGCCTTCGGCGGCCAGCTTGGCCAGCAGCGGAGCGGGCTTCCAGAACGCTGCGTCATCCAGCGGGTTCTTGGCAAAACGGTCCATGGCCTGCACCACGTTGAACAGACCCACTTCGCTGGCGTAGTGCATGGGGCCGCCACGGTGGATGGGGAAGCCGTAGCCGGTCAGGTACACCATGTCGATGTCGCCGGACTTGCTGGCAATGCCGTCTTCCAGGATGTGCGCGCCTTCGTTGACCAGTGCGAACACCAGGCGCTGCACGATTTCTTCGTCCGAAATCTTGCGCGGCGTGATGCCCAGCTCCTTGCGGTGGTCTTCGATCATCTTGTTGACCAGGTCGCTCGGGATCGCGTCGCGCTTGCCGGCCTGGTAGTCGTACCAGCCTGCGCCGGTCTTCTGGCCGAAGCGGCCCAGTTCACACAGCTTGTCGGCCGTGCGGCTGTACTTCATGTCGGCGCGCTCGACGGAGCGGCGCTTGCGGATGGCCCAGCCAATGTCGTTACCCGCCAGATCGCCCATGCGGAACGGGCCCATGGCAAAGCCAAACTTTTCGATGGCCTTGTCCACCTGCTGGGGAGTGCAGCCTTCGTCCAGCAGGAAGCCAGCCTGGCGGCTGTACTGCTCGATCATGCGGTTGCCGATGAAACCATCGCACACGCCCGAGACCACGGAAGTCTTCTTGATCTTCTTGCCGATGGCCATCACGGTGGCCAGCACATCCTTGGCGGTCTCCTTGCCACGCACCACTTCCAGCAGCTTCATCACGTTGGCAGGGCTGAAGAAGTGCATGCCCACCACGTCCTGCGGACGCTTGGTAAACGCTGCGATCTTGTCCACGTCAAGCGTGGAGGTGTTGGAGGCCAGGATGGCGCCGGGCTTGGCCACAGCGTCGAGTTGCTTGAACACGGCTTCCTTGACGCCCATCTCTTCGAACACGGCTTCGATGATGAGGTCGCAGTCCTTGAGATCGTCGTAGCTCAGCGTGGTGCTCAGCAGGGCCATGCGCTGCTCGTACTTGTCCTGCTTGAGCTTGCCCTTCTTGACCTGGGCTTCGTAGTTCTTCTTGATCGTGGCCACGCCACGGTCCAGGGCTTCCTGCTTCATCTCCAGGATCTTGACGGGGATGCCTGCGTTCAGGAAGTTCATGGAAATGCCGCCGCCCATGGTGCCCGCGCCAATCACGCCCACCAGCTTGATGTCGCGCTTGGGGGTGTCGGAGGCCACATCAGGGATCTTGCTCGCCGCACGCTCGGCCATGAACAGGTGGCGCAGTGCGCGCGACTCGGGCGTCCACATCAGGTTGATGAAGATCTCGCGCTCGACCAGCATGCCTTCGGCGAACTTCTTCTTGGTGGCGGCTTCAACAGCGTCCACGCACTTGGCGGGTGCGGGGAAGTTCTTGGCCATGCCCTTGACCATGTTGCGCGCGAACTGGAAGTACGCGTCGCCTTCGGGGTGCTTACAGGGGAAGTTGCGCACCAGGGGCAGCGGGCGGGCATCGGCCACGCTTTGCGCGAATGCCAGGGCTTCTGCCGCCAGCGACTCGGCCGACGCGGCCATCTTGTCAAACAGCTTCTGGCCGGGCACGGCGCCAATCATTTCACTCTTGACGGGCTCGCCGCTCACGATGAGGTTGAGCGCCGCTTCCACACCAATCACGCGGGGCAGGCGCTGCGTGCCACCTGCACCGGGGATCAGGCCCAGCTTGACTTCAGGCAGTGCAATCGAGCAGCCAGGCGCTGCAATGCGATAGTGGCAACCCAGGGCCAGCTCCAGCCCGCCGCCCATGGCGACGCTGTGCATGGCAGCCACAACGGGCTTGGCCGAGTTTTCAATGGCGGCAATCACCGACAGCAGGTTGGGTTCTTGCAGCGACTTGTCGGTGCCGAACTCCTTGATGTCGGCGCCGCCAGAGAACGCACCACCGGCACCGGTGATCACGATGGACGTGACCGCTGCATCGGCATTTGCACGGCCAAGGCCGTCCACGATGCCCTGGCGGGTCGCCAGACCGAGTCCGTTGACGGGAGGGTTGGCCATGGTGATCACGGCAACGGAGCCGTGGACTTTGTATTCAGCGGTCATGGTGCTGTTGTTCCTTGGAAAGTGAAAAAGAACGATCGTGCGTTTTTATTGTAGAGACTTCAAACCCATTTGGCGTGTCAATTTGTCCCGGGCGGGACAAGGGGGCTTGCAGTGCAACATTTGGTAGAGCAAAAAAAGAGGCGCCTTCAGCTATCGGGCGCCTCTTTTGGCCATGGTTTTTCAGAAATCGTCAGACTTCAAGCCATTCCTTGCGGATGTAGTTGTCGGCCCGCAGGCTGTCCGGTGTGCCCTGGAACACGATCGAGCCATGCCCCATGACCAGCGCGCGGTCCGAGATCTTCATGGCAATGGTCAGCTTCTGCTCGATCAACAGCACCGAGATGCCGCGCGACTTGATGGTCTGCAGGTACTGCCCCACCAGCTCGACGATCTTGGGTGCCAGACCCTCGGTGGGCTCGTCGATGATGATGAGGTCCGGGTCACCCATGAGCGTGCGGCACAGGGTCAACATCTGCTGCTCGCCGCCCGACATCACGCCCGCCTCGGTGTGCTGGCGCTCCTTGAGTCGGGGGAACATCTCGTACATATCGTCAAACGACCAGCGGCTGTTCTTGCCACTGCCCTTTTGGCCGAGCATCAGGTTCTGGTGCACGGTGAGGTTGGGGAACACATCGCGGCTTTCGGGCACATAACCCACCCCCAGGTGGGCGATCTCGTAGGCCTTCCTGCCATTGAGGTCCTGCCCCTTCCAGTTGAGTGTGCCCTCCCAGTCCACCAGACCCATGATGGCCTTGGCGGTGGTGGAGCGGCCCGAACCGTTGCGCCCCAGCAGGGCCACGATTTCACCGGGTTGCACATCAAAGGTCACGCCATGCAGCACATGGCTCTTGCCGTAATAGGCGTGGAGATTTTCGATTTTCAGCATGTCAGTGTCCCGCCCCTTGCTCGTCCGCAACGACCGAGCCCAGATAGGCCTCTTGCACGCGCTGGTTGGCGCGCACCTTGTCGGGCGTGTCAAAGGCAATCACCTCGCCATACACCACCACAGCGATCTTGTCGGCCAGGCCGAACACCACGCCCATGTCGTGCTCCACCGTCAGCAGCGTGCGGCCTTCGGTCACTTCCTTGATGAGGTGGATGAAGCGTGAGGTCTCGGTCTTGCTCATGCCGGCCGTCGGTTCGTCCAGCAGGATCACATTGGCACCGCCCGCGATGGTGATGCCAATCTCCAGCGCACGCTGCTCAGCGTAGGTCAGGTTCATCGCCAGCGTGTCGCGCTTCTTGTCGAGCTTGATCATTTCCATGAGCTGCTTGGCGCGCTCGTTGGCATCGTGCAGGTTCGACAGGAAGCGCAGGAAGGTGTACTTGTAGCCCATGCTCCACAGCACGCCGCACCGCAGGTTTTCGAACACCGACAGCTTGGGAAAGATGTTGGTGATCTGGAAGCTGCGCGAGAGCCCGCGCCGGTTGATCTCGTACGGTGCCATGCCGTTGATGCGCTGGCCATTCAGGATCACATCGCCGCTGGTGGGCGCAAAGCGCCCGCTGATCAGATTGAACAGCGTGGACTTGCCCGCGCCGTTGGGGCCGATGATGGCCACGCGCTCGCCAGGCGCCACCGCCAGGTTGGCGCCGCGGATGATCTCGGTCTTGCCAAAGCTCTTGCGCAGGTCGCGCAGTTCGAGCGCATAGGTTGCGTTGTCAGCCGCCATGGTTACAAAGCCTCCCCGCGCTTGATTTCATGTTCTATCTCTTCCTGGATCCTGCTCCACTGGCGCACAAATTGGCGGCGGCAGAGTTCAAACAGGGCAAAGCCCGTCACCATCACAAACACCGCGCCGAACCAGCTGGTAAAGCCCTTGGCGTTGAGCGTGGCGCCGAGGAAGGTCAACTCTGGCCCCAGCGCGGCATTGAGCTGCAAGTGGTAGGTCATCTCGATCATGCAGGCTGCGCCCATCACACCCACCAGGGCAGTACCGCCCAGCGCAAGGTAAGAGGTCCACAGCTGGCGCAGCTTGCCGAACTTGGCCAAGCGCAGGTTCATCATGATCAGGCTGGCCACGCCACCGGGCGCATACATCACCATGAACAGGAACACCAGGCCCAGATACAGCAGCCAGGCCTTGGACAGCTCGGACAGCAGCACAGACGCCAGCACCAGCAGCACGGCACCAATGATGGGGCCGAAGAAGAAGGTGGCACCGCCCAGGAAGGTGAACAGCAGGTAGCCACCCGAACGCACCACGTTCAGGCTGTCGGCACCCGTCACGATCTCGAAGTTGATGGTGGCCAGACCACCACCAATGCCGGCAAAAAAGCCCGCAATGATGAAGGCGAAGTAGCGCACCCGCTGCGTGTTGTAGCCAATGAACTCCACACGCTCGGGGTTGTCGCGCACTGCGTTCAGGATGCGGCCCAGCGGTGTGCCAGTGAAGGCAAACATCGCCGCAGTGCACACGAAGCAGTACACGGCGATCAGGTAGTACACCTGGATGGCAGGACCGAAGGTGATGCCGAAGAACGACTGGCCATACACGCGGTCGGTGGTGATGCCGCCTTCGCCCCCGAAGAACTCGGGGAACATCAGCGCCATCGAAGCCACCAGCTCGCCAATGCCCAGCGTGATCATGGCGAATGTGGTGCCCGACTTCTTGGTCGTGACGAAGCCCAGCAAGATGGCAAAGAAGGCCCCCGCCAGCCCGCCCACGATGGGGATCAGCACCAGCGGAATGCTGAAGCTGCCTTTGCTTGCCATGTTCATGGCGTGGATGGCTATGAACGAACCCAGACCGGTGTACACGGCATGGCCGAAGCTCAGCATGCCGCCCTGCCCCAACAACATGTTGTAGGACAGGCAGATGATGATGAGGTAGCCGATCTGCGAGAGCATGGTCAGCGCCAGACTGCTGCGAAACAGCATGGGCGCCACGATCAGTGCTGCGGCAAACAGCGTCCAGATCACGAAGCGCCCGACGTTCCAGGGCTTGAACCGGTAGTGCGACGTGGCACTGGAGACAGGATGAGTGGTTGAATTCATGGCATCAGTCCTCCCGCGTGCCCAAAAGGCCCTTGGGGCGGAAGATCAGGATCAGCACGAGGAACAGGTACGGCAGGATGGGCGCCACCTGGGAAATCGTGAGCTTGAGCAAGGGATAGCCAAAGGTCTGGTCGGTCACCGCCACACCCACGGCCTTGAAGACGTGGATCAGCGAGTAGTCCAGCGCCACGGCAAAGGTCTGCACCACGCCAATCAGCAGCGAAGCGATGAAAGCACCGGCCAACGAGCCCATGCCACCCACCACCACCACCACGAAGATGATGGAGCCGACAGACGCCGCCATCGCAGGCTCGGTCACATAGGTGTTGCCGCCGATCACGCCCGCCAGGCCCGCCAGCGCGGCGCCGCCACCAAACACCAGCATGAAGACACGCGGTACGTTGTGGCCCAGCGCTTCCACCATTTCGGGGTACTTGAGAGCCGCCTGGATCACCAGCCCGATGCGGGTGCGTGTGAGCAGCAGCCACACCGACAGCAGCATCAGCAGCGCCACCAGCATCACAAACGAACGCGACTTGGGAAACTGCGTGCCGTACAGCGAGAACAGCGGGCCCTGCAATTGCTCTGGCAGGCCGTAAGGCACCGTGGAGCGACCCCAGACCAGCTGCACGACCTCCAGAATCAGGTACGACAGCCCGAACGTGACCAGCAGCTCGGGCACATGGCCAAATTTGTGCACCCGGCGCAGCGCGTAGCGCTCGAACGCAGCCCCCAGCACAAACACCACAAGCGGTGCCAGCACCAGCGCCGGCCAAAAGCCCACCACCCCGGAGATGGTGAACGCGAAATAGGCACCCAGCATGTAGAAGCTGGTGTGTGCGAAGTTGAGCACGCCCATCATGCTGAAGATCAGCGTGAGGCCGGAACTCAGCATGAACAGCAGGAGCCCATAGCTCACGCCGTTCAGCAAAGAGATCACGAAAAACTCAGGATTCATTGGAATTTTTCATCACGGAGGGACAAAAAAAGGCCCGAGTACGTCGGGCCTCGAAGTTCTGGCGCCGAAACGCCAGCGCCGGATTTAGGGGCGCTTCATCTGGCACGACGTGGGCGTGCTGGCCACGTAGGGCTCGTAGTACTTCAGCGGCACGAAGGTGTAGCCGGTGTTTTCCGAGTCGATGGGGTACTTGCCGCCGGCTTTTTCCCACTTGGAAATGAACAGGCCCTGTTGCAGCTGGTGGTCGGTCTTGCGCATTTCGACTTCACCGTTGAAGCTCTTGAACTTCATGCCTTCAAACGCTGCAGCCACCTTGACGGGGTCGGTGGACTTGGCTTTCACGAAACCTTCGGACAGCATGGTGAAGGCGTGGTACACGGCGCCGGTGTACATGTCGTCGTTGAACTTCTTCTTGTAGTCGACCACGATCTTGTTGAGCTCGCCCGGCAGGTTCATGTGGGCGTAAGCCACCATGTACACGCGGCCTGCAGCGGCAGAGCCCATGGCGGTTGGGCTGCCAGTGACGGAGCCGTAGTAGGTGTAGAAGTTGACGTTGTTCAGGCCCGCGTCGTTAGCGGCCTTGATCAGCAGTGCCAGGTCAGAACCCCAGTTGCCGGTGATCACGCTGTCAGCGCCCGACGCCTTGATCTTGGCGATGTAGGGCGAGAAGTCGCGCACCTGGGCCAGGGGGTGCAGGTCGTCACCCACAAACTGCACGTCGGGGCGCTTGCGCTGCATCATCTCCTTGGCAAACTTGGAGACCTGGTGGCCGTGCGAGTAGTTCTGGTTGATCAGGTAGACCTTCTTGACCTCTGGCAGGTCCTTCATGTAGGTCGTAAGCGCTTCCATCTTCATGGAGGTGTCTGCATCCAGACGGAAGTGCCAGTAGCTGCACTTGCTGTTGGTGAGGTCTGGGTCCACGGCAGCGTAGTTCAGGAACAGGACTTCCTTGCCGGGATTGCGTGCGTTGTGCTTTTCGAGCGCGTCCATGATGGCCAGTGCGGGGCCAGAGCCGTTGCCCTGCACCACGTAGCGCGCACCCTGGTCCATGGCCGAGCGCAGGGCGCTGGTGGTTTCCTGAGGGCTGAGTTTGTTGTCGATGCCGATGATTTCAAATTTGACGCCGGCAGGGTTCTTCTTGTTGAACTCTTCAGCGATGAACTGGAAGCTCTTGAGCTGGTTCGTTCCCACGGCCGCCATCAGGCCAGACAGGGGGTCGAGCCAGGCGATTTTGACCGTCTCGCCCTTTTGAGCGAAGGCCCCGCCAGCGCTTGCCAAGATTACCGAGGCTGCTACAGCCTTAATAGCGAACTTCATGCTTTTGTCTCCTTGTAAATCGACACAACGCAGCGTACCGCGTTGCAACAAAGCGATGCTCAGGGATTGCCCCTACCAGCGTCGCACACGTGACTGGCGCTGCGCTCCCCCGAGCGCGCACCAGCCTGGGGCAGTGCAAAAAATGGCGCTCGCAAGCGATGCGCACACATGCATTGCCCCACCCTGATCACAGGCCGGGAAGCTTGTAATCCTTGAGCTGCTCACGCAGCTTGGTCTTGAGCATCTTGCCGGTGGCACCGAGCGGAATGGCATCGACAAACACCACGTCGTCAGGGATCTGCCACTTGGCCGTCTTGCCTTCATAGAAGGCCAGCAGCGCTTCGCGCGTCACCTCTGCGCCAGGCCGCTTGACCACGGCCACGATGGGGCGCTCGTCCCACTTGGGATGCGGCATACCCACACACGCTGCCATGGCAATGGCTGGGTGGGCCATCGCAATGTTCTCGATGTCGATGGAGCTGATCCATTCGCCACCGGACTTGATCACGTCCTTGCTGCGGTCGGTGATCTGCATGAAGCCGTCGGCGTCGATGGTGGCCACGTCACCCGTGGGGAACCAGCCCCTGCCCTGCGCGTCGCGCACCAGCGGGTCACCGCCCTCGCCCTTGAAGTAGCTGCCCACGATCCAGGGGCCCTTGACCAGCAGGTCGCCATAGGTCTTGCCGTCCCAGGGCAGCTCGTTGCCGTCGCCACCCACGATCTTCATGTCCACGCCATAGATCGCACGGCCCTGCTTTTGCAGGATCTTCATCTGCTCGTCCTTGGACATGACGAGGTGCTTGTTCTTGAGCGTGCACAGCGTGCCCAGCGGGCTCATCTCGGTCATGCCCCAGGCGTGCAGCACCTCCACACCGTAGTCTTCCTTGAAGGCGTGGATCATGGCGGGCGGGCAAGCCGATCCGCCGATCACCGTACGGCGCAGTGTGGAGAACTTGAGGCCCGCAGGCTTCATGTGGCCCAGCATCATCTGCCACACGGTGGGCACGCCCGCCGCATAGCTGACCTTCTCCGCTTCGATCAATTCGTAGATCGACTTACCATCCATCGCCGGGCCTGGAAACACCAGCTTGCAGCCAGTGAGCGCGGCCGAGTACGGAATGCCCCAGGCATTGACGTGGAACATGGGCACCACGGGCAGCACCGAGTCGCGGGCCGAGAGGCACATGACATCAGGCAGCGCCGCAGCATAGGCGTGCAGCGTGGTGGAGCGGTGGCTGTACAGCGCGGCCTTGGGGTTGCCTGTAGTGCCGCTGGTGTAGCACATGCTCGATGCAGAGTTCTCATCGAACTCAGGCCATGCGTAGTCCGAAGACTGCGCACCAATCCAGGCTTCGTAGCTGGTCAGGCCGGGGATGCCGGTGTCGGCCGGCAGCTTGTCGGCATCGCACAGGGCGACCCATTTCTTGACGGTGGGGCATTTGGCGTGCACCGCCTGCACCAGGGGCAGGAAGGTGGTGTCAAAGCACATCACCTGGTCTTCTGCGTGGTTGATGATCCAGGCGATCTGGTCGGGGTGCAGGCGTGGATTGACGGTGTGCAGCACGCGGCCCGATCCGCTCACGCCGAAATACATCTCCATGTGGCGGTAGCCGTTCCAGGCCAGCGTAGCCACCCGGTCGCTGAACTGGAGCTTCAGGTCATCCAGCGCGTTGGCCAGGCGGCGGGCACGTGCTGCGAGGTCGCGGTACGTGTAGCGATGGATGTCCCCCTCCACCCGTCGGGACACGATTTCGGCGTCGCCGTGGTGGCGCTCTGCGAATTCGATCAGCGACGAAATCAGCAACGGTTGACTCTGCATCAAGCCCAGCATGAATACTCCTTGGATGTTGTAGTGAATGGAACGGTCATCGTAGCGCGCGTATCGGCGTCCGGGTGTCGCCCGCGTCGTGCCCCCGCACGCCGCTGGGATGAACCCACACACGCCGCACCACCACACTGGCATGGCATCGGCGGCGGCATGGTTGCGCTGTCGCTGGCCTCCGTGAACCGCAGCGGAGTGTGCGCCCGGCGGGCATGGCTGCCAACACTTGTCGTCCCACTGACAAAGGGCAAGGGAATACCCTGAACCGCTGGCACCGCTGCAGCGACAATCGGGTCCATGCTTTGCGCTGCCCCTTCTGCCCAACGATTCATTGCCGCCCAGCCCTGGTTCGCGGGCCTGCCTGCTGCCATGCAGGAGCGGCTGCGCGAAGAGGTGTTTGCCGAGCAGGCCGACAAGGGCGCGGTGATGATGCCCGCCGGCAGCGCCGTGCGGGGCTGGCATGCCGTGCTGTCGGGTCTGGTGATGCTGCAGAGTCCCACCAGCAAGGGCCGGTCGTCCGCCTTCATCGGCGTGCCTGACGGTGAATGGTTTGGCGAGGGCTCGGCCATGAAGCCCGAGCCCCGCCGGTACCACGTGGTGGCACTGCGCCCCACCACCCTGCTGTGCCTGCCCCTGCCGCTGTTTGCCACGCTGCGCGAGACCAGCCTGGCGTTCAACCAGTTCCTGGTGCTGCATCTGAACATGCGGCTGGGCCAGGCCATGACCATCATCGAGGCCGGGCGCACCCAGTCCACCGAGCACCGCGTGGCGCTGTACCTCAGCCGCCTGTTCTGGCGCAGCACCCGGCGGCTCAACCTCACGCAGGAAGAGCTGGGCCAGCTGGTCGGCCTGTCGCGGCAGACCGTGAACAAGGTGCTGCAGTCGCTGGAGGGCATGGGCATTGTGTCGCTGGACTTCGGGCGCGTGGCCATCGTGGACGACGAGGCGCTGAACGCATACCTCGCCGCCACGGCCGCGCACTGAACACCCGCATTCGGCCGAGGTCTGTTCGACATCTGCAGCGTGAGAGTCATTGCACGCTCAGGCGCACCGCCTTCTGGTCTGCATCAAAGATGAACTTGCGGGGCCAGGGCTGCCAGGTCTGGCCCAGCGTGGCGTTGTTGGGATCGCCGGTGTGCACAAAGGCGCGCAGGCTGTCCATCATGGCCAGCGACAGGGCCAGGCGCCCCGGCTGGTTGGCGGTGCTGTTGGTCGCCTTCGCAAACACCGACGGACCGAAGTTGCCAAACACAAAGGGCAGGTCGAACGCATGGGCCGCGCCGTACACATCGTTCCATGGTGCGGGCTGCTGGGCCCAGTTGAACTGGTAGTTCCACACATTGCTCTGCTGGCTGCGCAGGGCGTTCAGCAGGTTGTCGCGGCTGGCGCCAATGAACACATTGCCCAGCATCTGGGTGCGTGCGTTGTAGCCCGTGCCCGGGGCTGTCACCGGCAGGTAGGACGCATCCAGAATGTCCGCCGCAGTGAGGGTGGTGGGGGCATCAGGGTCGAAGCGCTGCATCATCGCAAAGCGCTCGGCATCGCCGATCTTCATGCCGGGCTTGCCGCCCAGCAGCACCAGGAAAGGGGCAAACAGCTTGCCCTCCTCGGCCGTGTAGCCGGACAACACAGGCACTTTCTGATAGCGCCCCGCCCCGATCTCGGCGATGGGATCGGCCGGAACCACCACACCGTCCGGGATCGGGCCAGAACCAGTCAGCCCCTTTGCCAGCACCGTCTGCAAAACGACCCGCGCATCCTTGCCACGCAGGTAACTGGCCACCTGCGTGGGGGGCCAACTGGCCACCAGGGCCTGGGCTTCGGGCAGGCCAGGTGCCAGGCCATCGGCCACGGCCAGATGCGCCAGCAACTGGCTGGCCTGTGTGGCGTAGCGGGAGACCGGGTTGAGCGTGGGGATGGACCCGGCGGGCAGGTTCGACGCCAAGGAGATCCCGCCACTGATCGGTACCAATTTGTGGAACAGCCCGGTAGCCTGCGGCGCGGTCAGCAGCGCCAAGGCATTGATGGCCCCCGCCGACTGCCCCATCAACGTGACGTTGCCCGCATTGCCGCCAAACCGGGCGATGTTGCCCTGGACGAACCGCAGCGCCTGCACGACGTCCAGCAGCGCGTAGTTGCCGGTATAGGTGCTGCCGCCTGCGCTGCTTCCACTGCCGTTGTTGCCGGCATGCAGGGCGGGCAACTGCAGATACCCCAGCACATCCAGCCGGTAGTTGGCTGTGACCACGATGGCATTGGCCGACTTGGCCAGCGCGGCGCCGTCGTACACCGGGTCGGCGGTGTAGCCCGAGATGGCACTGCCACCGTGGATAAAGACCAGCACTGGCAGGTTGTCCTGCGCGGTGGCCGGACGCCAGATGTTGAGGGTCAGGCAGTCTTCGCTGCCCAGCGGGGTGTTCAGCGTCTGGCCAATCGTGTCGTCAAAGCGGTTGTTGGCCCCGGGTCCGTAAATGCGGCCCATCTGCAGGCACGCACTACCAAACCGGGTGGCGCTGCGCTCGCCCGTCCAGGCGGCGGGCTCTGCAGGCGGCTGCCAGCGCAGGGCACCCACGGGGGGTTGGGCGTAAGGAACACCCTTCCAGGCATAAGTGCCGCTGGTGGCGCTGTCATCCGTGCCGCGCACCATGCCATAGCGGGTTTCGCGCAGTTCGGGCGGCGTACCGCCAGAACCACCACACGCCGTGGTCATCACAGCGGCGAGGCACGCTGCGCCCCAGCGCAGGCTCTTTGCAAAATAGGCCATGTTGTTTGTCTCCTTCGGGGTTTTCAGGAATGGGGCGGGCCTGCAGAACGCATCACACTCGCGCCTGGAACCGACCTCGGCGCCGATTGTGGAAACGCCCGGCCCACAACCCACTATCGCAACCACACCAAAACAGTGACTTCAGAACACCACCCGCGCGTAAACCCTGAGACTGGGGCTTGCCCATGAACCCATTGCCGCAGCGCACCAGCTCTGCCGCCTGGGTGCGCGGCATTGCGGAGCTGTTTGCAGCCGAAGGACTGCCGGTGCAAGCCCTGTGCGCGCAGGCCGACATCGACCTGGAGAGCCTGCAGCACCCCCACACCCGCGTGGATGTGGACCGCGTCAGCCGCTTGTGGGAGGCCGCAGCCCAGCACTACGACCGCCCGGGGCTGGGCCTGGACCGCCAGCTGGCCGCGCGCTACGGCAAGCTGGATCTGGTCGGCCACGCACTGGCCTCGGGGCCCAACCTTCTCGAAGGCTTCAGGCACTTGGACCGGCACATGGCGCTGATCTCCGACGCCACCACGTTCTCGATGGAGCGAGACCCACGCGGTTACTGGATGGTGCTCAACCACATCGGCGCCTCGCGCCCCATACCGCGACAGCGGGTGGAGTTTGCGGTGCTGACCCTGCTGACGCTGTGCGATTGGCTCACCCGGCGCGACCTCACGCCCCTGGCCGTGGAGCTGGTCACCCCAGCGCCGGCCGACGACACGCGGCATCGCGCGGCATTCGGCGTGCCACCGCGCTTTGGCCAGCCAGTGAACCGCTTTCTGATGGCCGAAGCCGACCTGCTGCAACCCATTCCCACCTACAACCCGAACCTGTGGGCGCTGCACGAACAACTGGTGGAGGCCGAGCTGGGACAACTGGGCCCGTTGGGCCAATCGCTGGTCAGCGCCAAGGTGCGCACCGAGATATCGCGCATGCTGCACCTCGGTGAACCCCGGCGCGAAGACGTGGCTGCGCGCCTGCACCTCACCGATCGCACCTTGCAGCGCCGGCTACAGGCAGAGTCGGTGAGTTTTCAGCAACTGCTGGACGACACCCGCAGCGAGCTGGCACGCCAATACCTGGCCGACCCGCGCCGCAGCCTGGCCGAGGTGGCGGACCAGCTGGGTTTCAGCGACCAGAGCAACTTGTTTCGGGCCTGCAAGCGCTGGTTTGGCATGCCCCCAGGCCAATACCGCCAGCAGCTGCTGCAGCCTGCGTCAGGCCCGGCCTGCCTGACGGCGGCAGCGTTGTTGTAGCGGTCGCGGTGCAGGCTATCCCCGCCCTGCCATGGCCCTGTGGGCGCCGGGGCATCCGGCCTGCGAGACAATCCAGCCCATGACCCTGACTGCCGACAGCGACGCCCACACCGACCTCGGCCTCGCCTGGGACCACCGCTTTGCCGCGCTGGGCACCTACTTTTTCACCGAACTGCGCCCCACCCCTCTGCCCACGCCCCATTGGGTAGGCACCAGCCCCGCCGTGGCGCAACTGCTAGGGCTGGATGAAGCCGCCTTGCGCAGCGATGAGGCCCTGCAGGCCTTCACTGGCAACCGCCTGCTGGCAGGCTCGCAACCCCTGGCCAGCGTGTACAGCGGACACCAGTTTGGCGTCTGGGCCGGTCAGCTGGGCGATGGGCGCGCCATCATGCTCGGGGAGACGGCTACGGGGTGGGAGGTCCAGCTCAAGGGTGCTGGCCGCACGCCCTATTCGCGCATGGGCGATGGCCGTGCGGTGTTGCGCTCCAGCATCCGGGAGTTTTTGTGCAGCGAAGCCATGCACGGACTGGGTGTGCCGACATCGCGCGCGCTCTGCATCACCGGCTCGCCCGCGCACGTCCGCCGCGAAGAAATCGAGACCGCTGCCGTCGTCACCCGCGTGGCACGCAGCTTTGTGCGTTTTGGTCATTTCGAGCACTTTGCTGCCAACGGCCAGGAGGCCGCGCTGCAAACGCTGGCCGACTACGTCATTGACCGCTACTACCCCGAATGCCGGGACAGCACCGACCTGGCAGGCAACCCGTACGCCGCCCTGCTGCAGGCCGTGAGCGAGCGCACCGCACGCCTCATGGCGCAGTGGCAGGCGGTCGGCTTTTGCCATGGCGTGATGAACACTGACAACATGAGCATCCTGGGCCTGACGATTGACTACGGGCCGTTTCAGTTTCTCGACGCGTTTGTGCCCGGCCACGTGTGCAACCACAGCGACTCGCAAGGCCGTTACGCCTACAACCGCCAGCCCAATGTGGCGTACTGGAACCTGTTTTGCCTGGCACAGGCGCTGCTGCCCCTGATCGGCGACCAGGAACTGGCCAAGCAGGCCCTGGAGTCTTACAAGACGGTTTTCCCCGAGGCCTTCATGGCCCGCATGCGCGCCAAGCTGGGGCTGCGGGAGGCCAGCGACGGCGATGGCGCTCTCATCGACGGCATCTTGCTGCTGCTGGCCCAGAACCGGGTGGACTACCCCATCTTCTGGCGCCGCCTGTCGCAGGCCGTGGGCACCCAAGACATGGAGCCCGTGCGCGACCTGTTTGCGGACCGTGTTGGCCTGGACCAATGGTTGCTACTATATTCAGAGCACTCAAGGCATATGGATGTAGCGCATCAAGCCGATTTGATGCTCAAAACAAATCCCAAGTTCGTGCTGCGCAACCACCTGGGCGAACAGGCCATTCGTGCGGCGAAACTTGGCGACTTCGGTGAACTCCAAACCCTGCAGCGGCTGCTGGAGCGCCCGTTTGACGAGCACCCGGGGCATGACGCCTACGCCGCCTTCCCGCCCGACTGGGCGTCTTCCATCGAGATCAGCTGTTCATCATGACCCATCCCATCCAGAAGACTGACGCCGAATGGCAAGCCGTACTGCGCGAAAAAGGCGCAGAACCCGTGGCCTTCCAGGTCACGCGCCATGCCGCCACCGAGCGCCCCTTCACCGGCAAGTACGAAGCCCACTGGGCCGACGGCAGCTACCACTGCGTCTGCTGCGGCGCCAAGCTGTTTGACTCGGTCACCAAGTTTGACGCGGGCTGCGGCTGGCCCAGCTTTTCCGAAGCCATCCCCGGCGCCATCACCGAAATCGTGGACCGCAGCCATGGCATGGTCCGTACCGAAACGGTGTGTGCACAATGCGGGGCGCACCTGGGCCATGTGTTTGAAGATGGCCCAGCGCCCACCGGGCTGCGGTATTGCATGAACTCGGCTTCGCTGGACTTCGAGTCCGGCGACCGCTGAAGCCCGGGACTCCTTGCTGACTCCATGAAAATTCTGATCGACTTTTTTCCCATCCTGCTGTTCTTCGGAGCCTACAAGTTCTACGGCATCTACGTAGGCACCGCCGTGCTCATGGCGGCCACGGCCTTGCAGATGGCCATCATCTACGCCATCGACCGGCGCCTGCAGACCATGCACAAGGTCACCCTGGTGCTGATCCTGCTGTTTGGCACGCTCACGCTGGTGCTGCAGGACGACCGGTTCATCAAATGGAAACCCACAGTGCTCTATGGCGCTATGTCGGTGGCCCTGGCGGTAGCGCTCTGGGCGCTCAAGAAGAATTTCCTCAAGATGCTGCTGGGCAGCCAGCTGGACTTGCCCGACGCCGTATGGCAGCGGCTGAACGTGGCCTGGATCATCTACTGCGCCTTCATGTCTGCCATCAACGCGTACGTGGTGATGAACTTCAGCACCGAAGCCTGGGTGGACTTCAAGTTGTGGGGCTATGCGTTTCCGCTGGTCTTCCTGGTGGCCCAGGGTATCTACATTGCGCCCCACCTCAAGGGCGACGAGCCCACCACCTGAACGAGTGTGAAGCCCATGAACTCCATCGCAGATCAGATGCACCAGACACTGGCCGACCGCCTCACCCCCAGCCACCTGGAGGTGCTGGACGAAAGCGCCGCCCACGCAGGCCATGCGGGTGCCAACGGCACGGGATTCGGCACCCATTTTCGGGTGCGAATTTCGTCACCTTTCTTTACAGGACGCTCCCGCGTGGCCCAACACCGCCTTGTGTATGATGCGCTGCAAGAATTTATTGACCAAGGCGTTCACGCCCTCGCCATTGAAGTTCTCTGAGCCGGCCCCAAGTCAACATCTGCCGGATTTCAGTCGGCAAACAACCCCTCATTTTTTGGATTCCGCATGAAGAAACAGCTCCTGTCCGGCCTCGTCGCCGCTGCCGTGCTGGGCACGTTGGCCCTGCCCGTTTCCGCCCAGAATGTCGCCATTGTTAACGGCAAGGCAGTTCCCAAGGAGCGCGTCGAAGCGCTCAAGCAGCAGGTCGAACGCTCGGGCCGCCCCGTGACGCCCGACATCGAAGGCCAGATCAAGGAAGAAGTCATTGCCCGTGAAATCTTCATGCAGGAAGCTCAAAAGCGCGGCCTGGAAACCTCGGCAGACTACAAGGCCCAGCTGGACCTGGCACGCCAGGCCATCCTGATCCGCGAACTGTTCGCCGACTTCCAGAAGACGAACCCCGTCACCGACGCTGAAATCCAGGCCGAATACGACAAGTTCGTGGCAGCCAACAGCGGCAAGGAATACAAGGCCCGCCACATCCTGGTGGAAAAGGAAGCCGACGCCAAGGCCATCATCGCGTCCATCAAGAAGGGCGCCAAGTTTGAAGACATCGCCAAGAAGCAATCCAAGGACCCAGGCTCCGGCGCCAAGGGCGGCGACCTCGACTGGGCCAACCCCTCGAGCTACGTGAGCGAGTTCACCGAAGCGCTGGTCAAGCTCGAAAAGGGCAAGATGACCGAAACGCCCGTGAAGAGCCAGTTTGGCTGGCACATCATCCGCCTGGACGATGTGCGCCAGGCCGAGCTGCCCAAGCTCGAAGAAGTCAAGCCCCAAGTGGCGCAGCAACTGCAGCAGCAAAAGCTGGCCAAGTTCCAGGAAGACCTGCGCGCCAAGGCCAAGGTGGAATAAGCCACCCGCCCCCCAGCCGTCATGGCCACAAAAAAACGCGACCTCGGTCGCGTTTTTTTGTGGCTCGGCCTGTTTACGACAGATCGACGAGGCTCAGGTACGCCCCATCAGCCACGCCACAGCCATCAGCAGGCCGATCATCACCGGTTGGTGGAGCATGTAATAGCTCAGGCTCCATCGCCCCAGTGTCGCCAGAGGCCGCACCACCACGGGTAGCTGCCATTGCAACCAGCCCCTGCGCGCGCGCATGGCCCATTGACCTGCAGCAAGCCCCCACCAGAGCACGCCCAACCATGGCAACACGGGCACATAGTCTTCCGTGAACGGTTTGCGGGAAACCAACCCCAGCCAATTCAGGGCTCGCCCATTGAACCAGGGTGCGGCATCGGCCCATACCCCCGCCAGAAGCTGCTGCGCAGCCCACGGCAAGGCCACCGCCACCAGTCCGGCCAGCCACAGCCAGCGCCCCCACCCTGCCGTACAGCGCGCAATGAGCAACATCACCGCCATGCCATGCAGCACACCGAAATAGATGAAGCTGGCCGGAAACATCACAAACGACCCCGCGGACACCAGCAGCGCACACCCGGCGATCTGCACCCAGCGGCGCCCAAACCGGTGCCAGCCCTGCCCCTGATGCAACGCAATGGCCTGGCCCAGTCCCGCGCAGAACAGGAAAAGACTCACGATGAAGGTGCGCTGCGTGGTCCAGAACGGATCCACACGAAAGTTCTGTGACCATAAGCCGAAGTGGCTCAGATCAAAACAGAAATGGAACACCGTCATCCACACCATGGCGACTCCCCTCAGAGCATCGACCGCGTCGTATCGCTGCACTGCAGGCAGGGCAAGCGCTTCGGACTGGGGCAACGGTACGGCAGCGGCTTTAGAGAGCACAGAGAAGGTCATGGAGATACCAGCAAGCACCGTGCGCAGTAAACGGCAGGGGCGGTGCGAATGGGAGCCAACCGGCGATGGCCACAATGGTACGTAGATTCCGCGAGCCTGCTGGAAACGATGGCGGTGAATAGCCCATTTCCGCTCGCCCCCGAGACCCCGATCGCCTCTGCGTTGAAAGGCACCAGGCGGGCAAGAAAAAAGGCCTTGCAGCATTTGCTGCAAGGCCTTCAAACATTGGTCGGAGCGGCGGGATTCGAACTCGCGACCCTCTGCTCCCAAAGCAGATGCGCTACCAGGCTGCGCTACGCTCCGACAGCTCGTATTCTAACCCGCCAATTCCCCTGTTTTTGGCTCATCGCCTGCTTTTTTGACTTTTTTTAGAAAGTAGCAGAGCGAAGAGATCGCAGGGGGGGGCGGTCGCGCGAACGCGACGTGGCAAGAGACGAACCAGAAAAAACTATAAAACCGCCTCGGTCTGCCACGGACCGAAAACGGAAAGATCAGCGGCTGGAGGAAGGGCCAGGACCGCGACCGGCGAGGTGACGGAACGTGATGCGGCCCTTGGTCAGGTCGTAAGGCGACATCTCCAGGGACACTTTGTCACCAGCCAGGATACGGATGTGGTGCTTGCGCATCTTGCCGCCGGTGTAGGCAATCAGTTGGTGGCCGTTGTCCAGCGTGACGCGAAATCGCGAGTCGGGCAAGACTTCCGTGACGGAGCCCTGCATTTCAATGAGTTCTTCTTTGGCCATGTGTTTCTCTATCTCTTCAAAGCAAATGTTCTGTGGTCGGCGCCTGCGCGGTTTTATTGCATTCACCACGGCAGCTGCAGCGTTGTCGAAACTCGACACACGGTGCATGGCGGGCGGTGGGAGTCGCTGCACCCTGGGCGCAGATCAGGCAGAGGGCCGGGAGACGGCTTCAATGAACAGGCGTCAGCGCTGTGCAAAGCCTGTCAATTGTACCGCGACAAGCCGTGTTTTGCCTATGGGACACCCGGTCTGCCCT
Organism: Acidovorax sp. 59; assembly: GCF_002754175.1. Taxonomy (NCBI): domain Bacteria; kingdom Pseudomonadati; phylum Pseudomonadota; class Betaproteobacteria; order Burkholderiales; family Comamonadaceae; genus Acidovorax; species Acidovorax sp. 59. The sequence goes on from NZ_PEET01000001.1 coordinate 2,406,273, forward strand.
GTGGCGCGGGCGCAGCGCTCCCAGCCAGAACCTCGAAAACCATCCGCTATCGGCCTTGCACCGCCGAGGCCAGGGTGCGCACGAGGTCGGTCTGGGTGATGATGCCAACGAGGTGATCTACATCATCCACGATGGGAATGTGATGGTGTCCGCCCTGCGAAAAGAGCGGCACAAGGTCCATCGCATGCTGGGTCGAGCGCGCCACCTGGACCGGGTGGGACATGATCTCGCCCACTGCCTGGGGTTGCCCACCACGCCCCATGACCAGTGTGCGCAACCGCTGCCCAAGCCCTTCATGGGTGTCCAGGTTGGCTAGCCGCATGAAGTCGGCCACCGTCACGATACCGATCACCTGGCGCTGCGCATCCACCACCGGCAGCGCCTTGATTTGCTGCAAACGCATCAGCGCCCACGCCTCCTTCAGCGACACGCTGGCCTCCACAGCGTGAGGCGGACTGGACATGATGTCCGCGCAGCGCAACTCTCCCAGGGTTCTCTGGAAAGCTGCGCGGCCCGCCAGGTGCAACAACCCCTCTAAATCCGCCCGGCTCACATCGAGCACCTGGTTGTAATGGGCCAGCGCCGCATCGACATCCGAGGCAGTAAAAGCGCCCTGGCTTGTTGCCACCCGCGGCGTGACACGCTGAGGATGTGGGTAGCGACGGCCTGTCAAACCGTTGTAGACCACGGCGGCGATCAACAGGAGTACGACGTTGAACAACACCGGGAATGCCGCAAGGTGCCACCCATCGCCAGAAGTCAACACCACGTACAACGCCATGGCCCCACCCGGAGGATGCAGACAACGCAATGGGACCATGAGCGCGATGGCCAACCCCACTGCCACCGCCCCCGCCAGGGCCTTGTCCGGAATCAACGCACAGCAGACCGCCCCCACCAGCGCCGACAAGGTACTGCCACCCAACACAGGCCAGGGCTGCGCCAGCGGGCTGGAGGGCATGCCAAACACCAGTACGGCACTGGCGCCCAGAGAAGCCACCATCCACGGTCCAGTGCCATTCCCCTGGGCCCACCAGCGGCTGAGCCATGCCGTGAGCAGCACACCGATCACCGCGCCCACCACAAAGCGCAGGCGCTCTTTGCCATCAATACCCAGCGGGGCGGGCCAGAAATGCCGCAGCCATTCGGCCAGGCGCGCCGCCAATGGCGGCCGGGACGGCGCAGAAGGAGAAAGGTCGGAGGGGGAAGAAGGAGGCATACAGAATAAAAAAGCGGATGCAACCGCAAGCTGCATCAACTCGGCGCAGACTGAATGGTGGCGGGCGCCGTGCAGTCAACACGCTATCACCCCGGCAAGACGACCTTCCATATGCAGCGGGTCTGATGATCAGTCCGCGATTGTGCAGGCAGAGCCATGCTGCAGGAGCGCGGGAGGTCATTGGTTCGATGGAACACCTGGCACCGGTCGGTGCCGCTGCCGCCTCCCTGCTGGAAACTACCTACAACGCAGGCTCAAATCGGCCACCCGAATCCAAAAAACACGATCTATACTGCACAAAAATTCAATACATGCATTTTAATTCATGTTTCAAATTTACCCCTTGGCTGCGGTAGCCATCAACGTTCGCAGCCATGTCACGCGGATTCGTCAGGCCTCTAGCAACGAAGACAGAGAACCCACGGAAGCCACGACCCATGCACGTGGAACCGCACGCCAGCGCCGGTACGGGTAACCCATAGGTATTCACCACCGAACGCTTGCAGTAAATTACTTTAAGCCTAAACAAAGGAGACAAGCCCCATGACCACCCGCCGCCTCGTCATCAGCCGCAGTGCCGCCCTCGTTGGCGCAGCATCCACGGGCCTGCTGCTGCCCTCCATCGTGCGTGCTCAAAGTGGCAAGGTGCGCGTGGGGTTCATGTTGCCCTACACCGGCACCTTTGCCCAGCTGGGCGTGGCCATCGAAAACGGCGTGCGCCTGGCCATCGACCAGCAGGGAGGCAGGCTCGGCGGCCGCGAGATCGAATGGTTCAAGGTCGATGACGAGTCCGAGCCCAGCAAGGGCGTGGAAAACGCCAGCAAGCTGGTCCAGCGCGACAAGGTGGATGTGCTGATTGGCACCGTGCACTCGGGCGTGCAGATGGGCATCCAGAAGGTGGCGCGCGACACCGGTGTGCTCAACCTCATCCCCAATGCGGGCGTGCACGCCGCCACCCGCGCGCTGTGCGCGCCCAATGTATTCCGCACTTCATTCAGCAACTCCCAGCCCACGCTGGCACTGGGCAAGGCCATGGTCGAAAAGGGCCACAAAAAGGCCGTGTGGATCACCTGGAAGTACGCTGCTGGTGACGAGGCGTTTGAGGGCTTCAAGGAAAGCTACACCAAGGCCGGCGGCACCATCGTCAAGGAGCTGGGCCTGCCCTTCCCCAACGTCGAATTCCAGGCGCTGCTGACCGAGATTGCGGCCCTCAAGCCTGATGCCGTCGCCTGCTTCTTCGCCGGTGGCGGCGCGGCCAAGTTCATCAAGGACTATGCGGCGGCCGGCCTCAAGGACAAGATTCCGCTGTACGGATCGGGCTTCCTTACCGAGGGCGTGCTGGACGCTGCAGGCCCCGCGGCCGACGGCATCATCACCACCATGCACTACAGCGATTCGCTGGACACGCCGCGCAATAAGCAGTTCCGCTTGGAATACGCCAAGGCCTTTCGCAGCCAGCCCGACGTGTATGCCGTGCAAGGCTACGACACCGGCCTGCTGCTGGTGCAGGGCGCCAACGCGGTCAAGGGCGACCTTTCTGCCAAACCGGCCGTCATCAAGGCGATGGAAAGCGCAGTCATCGACAGCCCACGCGGCAAGTGGACGATGAGCAAGTCGCACAACCCCGTGCAGGACATCTACCTGCGCCGCGTCGAGAACAAGGAAAACAAGGTGATCGGCGTAGCCGCCAAGGCGCTGGCCGACAGCGGCGCTGGTTGCAGGATGGGATAACCCCCCTGAGGCGCGCGCGCCTTCCCCCCGTTCTCGCAGCGCTGCGCGCAGCGGGCAGGGGGATGCAGCCCTCGCTGCAGGACAACCCTTGCTCGGCTGCCTTCCATGGGGCCGGGCCAGTTACAAACTCCACGGGTACATCGCCCGCACAAAGCCCCTCTCGCCAGTGGCTACCAGCCACATCGGCAGGCCGCCAACATCACCACATTCATGGACTTCGCCACCTTCCTGATCCAGCTGCTCAACAGCGTTCAATACGGCCTGCTGCTGTTCATGCTGGCGGCCGGGCTCACGCTGATCTTCGGGATCATGGGCGTGGTGAACCTGGCGCACGGCAGCTTTTACATGCTGGGGGCTTACCTCGCGTATTCGCTCTCAGGGCATTTCGGCAGCCTGGCGTTGGCCATCGTGGGTGGCGCGCTGCTGTCGGTGGTCTTTGGGCTGGCGCTTGAATGGCTGCTCTTTCGCCACTTCTACCACCGCGACCACCTGGACCAGGTATTGCTGACCTTCGGGCTGATCTACATCTTTGAAGAACTGCGCTCCATCCTGTGGGGCGACGATGTGCACGGCGTGCCCATCCCCAAGGTGCTGGACTGGTCGATTCCGCTCACCGACACCCTCTCCTACCCGGTCTACCGGCTGTTCATCTCGGGGGTGTGCATCGCACTGGCGGTGGCGCTGTACCTGCTGATCTCCAAGACGCGTTTGGGCATGAAGATCCGCGCGGGCGCCTTCAACCGCGACATGGCCGAGTCGCTGGGCGTGAACATCAAGCTCATCCATGCCATCGTCTTCGCGCTGGGTGTAGGCTTGGCGGCCGTCGCGGGCATGGTGGCTGCACCGGTATCCAGCGTGTACCCGAACATGGGCTCGTCGGTCCTCATCATGTGCTTTGTGGTGGTGGTGATTGGTGGCATAGGCTCAGTGCGGGGAGCACTGATTGCGGCGCTGCTGGTGGGCCTGGTCGATACGTTTGGCAAGGTGCTGCTGCCGCAGGCAGCGGGCATGCTGGTCTATATGCTGATGGCGGCCGTGCTGCTGTGGAAACCCGAAGGCCTGTTTAAGCAATGATTACCCCCATGCTCATCACTTCGTGTATCTCGCTGCCCCCCCAGGGGGCCTTCGCTGCCTTGGGGCGGCCCGGCGGCCGCTCATGAGCACCCCGCGCGCCAATATCGAAGTGCTGCCGCGCAGCGTTCAGTTCGCCCTGGCACTGGGGCTGGCTGCGTTGCTGCTGTTCCCTGTGGTGGGCAGCGACTTTTACGTACAGATGGTCACCCGCATGATGATCATGGCCATCTTTGCCATGAGCCTGGATCTGCTGCAGGGCGTGACCGGACTGGTATCACTGGGCCATGCTGCGTACTTTGGCGTGGCGGGCTACGCCCTGGCCTTTCTCACCCCTGCAGACATGCCGGTCAGCCTGTGGTGGTCGCTGCCGCTGGCCGTGGCTGTGTCCGGCCTGGTGGCACTGGTGATCGGGTTCTTTGTGGTGCGCACCCACGGCATCTACTTCATCATGGTCACCATGGCTTTTGCGCAGATGGTCTTCTACCTGTTCTTCGACAACAAGGTGCTGGGTGGATCGGACGGGCTGTACATCAACTTCCGGCCCGATGCGTCGCTCTTCGGCTGGCTGCCGTTCGATCTGGAGGGACGCAAGACCTTCTACTACTTCACGCTGGCGCTGGTGGTGCTGGTGTACGTGCTGCTGCGCCGCCTGCTGTGGAGCCCGCTGGGCCGCGCGCTGGCGGGCATCCGCATCAACGAGCACCGCATGCGCGCCATGGGCTTTGGCACACGGGGCTACAAACTCACCGCCTTCACCATCGCCGGAGCGCTGGCAGGCCTGGCGGGTTACCTGTGGGGCGCGCAGACCGGCTATGTGAATCCGGAGCTCATGGGATTTCACATGAGCGCGCACGCCATCATGATGGTCATTCTGGGCGGCATGGGCAACTTTGCAGGCGCCATCGTGGGTGCGTTTGCCTTCGAGTACCTGCTGCACGTGTTCAAGGACATCAGCAAACACTGGCAGCTTCTGATGGGAGGCTTCATCGTGCTGGTGGTGGTGGCCGCGCCGCGCGGGCTGCTGGGCATGTTTGCGCAGCGGAGCGCAGCCAAGGCTTCGGAGGGATCGCACCATGGCTGAAGTCCTGTTGTCTGCACAGAAGGTCACCAAACGCTTCGGCGGCCTGGCTGCCGTCAATGGTGTTTCGGTGGACCTGTGGCGGGGCAAGATCCATGCGGTGATCGGCCCCAACGGCGCGGGCAAGTCCACGCTGACCAACCTCCTCTCGGGCGACCTGCCTCCCACCTCGGGCCAGGTGCTGCTGGGCGGCACCAATGTGACCGGCTGGGCACCCGAACGCATCTCGCGCCAGGGCCTGGGCCGCAGCTACCAGAAGACCAACATCTTCTTGCCGCTCACCGTGCACGAAAACGTGCGCCTGGCGGCCCAGTCGCGCGATGCACAGCAACCCTGGAACCCGTTGCGCTGGTGGCAGGACACCCGCTCGGACACTATCAAAAACAGAGCAACCAGCGCACGTCTTGAAAGCGCTATCGAGCTATCCGGTCTCAAAGACCGGCGCATGGCCATTGCGGGTGCCATGAGCCACGGCGAGCAGCGCCAGCTGGAAATTGCCATGACCCTGGCCACCGAGCCGCAGGTGCTGCTGCTCGACGAGCCTCTGGCCGGCATGGGGGTGGCCGAGGCCGAGCGCATGGTGGAGCTGCTGCAGCGACTCAAGCCTGCCCACGCCATGATGCTGGTCGAGCACGACATGGATGCCGTGTTTGCGCTGGCCGACCGCCTGACGGTGATGGTCAACGGCGAGGTGATTGCGCATGGCACACCGCCCGAGGTGCGCGCCGATGCCACCGTGCAGGCCGCCTACCTGGGGGAGGACCACTGAGATGACCACTCCATGGATCGATGCCAAGGGCATCCACACCTTCTACGGCAGCAGCCACATCCTGCACGGCATTGATTTCGCCGTGGGCCAGGGCGAGACCATTGGCCTCATGGGCCGCAACGGCATGGGCAAGAGCACCCTGCTCAAGTCGCTGATGGGCCTGGTCAAGCCCCGCTCGGGCAGCGTGGCCGTGGCGGGCCGCGACATGACCGGCAAGCCGCCCTACGAAGTGGCCCGGCTGGGCATTGCCTACGTGCCCGAGGGCCGGGGCATCTTCGGCAACCTGAGCGTGGTCGAGAACCTGCAGATGGCCGCCCGCGCCGGTACACGCGGCCAGCGCGACTGGACCTACGAGCGCGTGCTGGAGACCTTCCCGCGCCTGAAGGAGCGCCTGGGCCACGGCGGCCAGCAGCTCAGCGGTGGCGAGCAGCAGATGCTCACCATCGGCCGCGCGCTGATGACCAACCCCGACGTGCTCATCCTCGATGAAGCCACCGAGGGCCTGGCGCCGCTGATCGCACGCGAGATCTGGCGCATCTGCAGCCTCATCAAGGACAGCGGCATCAGCAGCGTGATCGTGGACAAGAACTGGAAGCACGTCACGCAGATCACCGACCGCAACATCATCCTGGTCAAGGGCCAGGTGGTGTTTGACGGCAGCTCGGACGCACTGCATGCGCAGCCCCTCCTGCTGGAGCAGTACCTCGGGGTATGACCCTGTGCGGGCGATGGCGACCCGCCGATAGAATCGTCCGCTTTCGTCTTTGAGGGGTTCGCCCGTGTCTGATCGCCTGGCAGTTCTGCCGCAATACCTCCTGCCCAAGCAGGCACTGACCACCCTGGCTGGCAAGTTCGCATCGGCCCGCCTTGGCGGCCTCACCACCTCGGTGATCCGCTGGTTTGTGGGCCGCTACAACGTCAACATGGCCGAGGCGGCCAACCCCGACATTGCTAGCTACACGTCGTTCAATGACTTCTTCACGCGGGCGCTGAAGCCCGGCGCCCGCCCGCTGGCCCAGGCCGATTTGATCTGCCCTGTGGACGGTGCGATCAGCCAGTTTGGCCCCATCGCCAAGGACCAGGTTTTCCAGGCCAAGGGGCACACCTACTCCACCACCGCCCTGGTGGGTGGCGATGCGGCCGCCGCAGCCCGTTTTGACAACGGCCACTTCGCCACGCTGTACCTGAGCCCGCGCGACTACCACCGCATCCACATGCCTTGCGCGGGCGAGCTCACGCGCATGGTGCATGTGCCGGGCGACCTGTTTTCGGTGAATCCCACCACGGCACGCGGCGTACCCGGCCTGTTCGCGCGCAATGAGCGCGTGGTGTGCTTTTTTGAATCGGCCCAGGGTCCGTTCGTGCTGGTACTCGTGGGCGCCACCATCGTGGGCAGCATGGCCACCGTGTGGCATGGGCAGGTGAACCCGCCGCGCACGGGCACGCTGCGGCAGTGGGACTACGCCAAGGGCCAGGTGAGCCTGCAGCAAGGTGAGGAAATGGGCCGCTTCTTGCTCGGCTCCACCGTGGTGATGCTGTTCCCACAGGGGCCGCTGCAGTTCAACCCGCAGTGGTCGCCCACGCGCCCCATCCAGCTGGGCGAGGCGATGGCGCAGTGCACTGGCGGCTGACCTTCAGCCCATCAGCCCTTCGGCCGGAGCGCCGCGCTCACAAACGGTCTGGCGCGCGCGTGAGCCGGAAGGCGGTGGGTGCCAGGTGCAGCGCTTCAGGGTGAACGGGGGATTCGTGCCCCACCAGATACACCATGAGAGAGTTGCGGCGCACCACCACATGGCTCACGGTTTCGCGCTGGTGGTTCCATTGCACAAACGCGCCGGGCTTGAACAGGGGCATGTAGTAGTAAGCGGTGGGGTCCATGGGGCGCGGCTCCTCCCGCTACAACGGGCCCTTGCGTGAATGCGGGCCCTGACGGCGGTCCATGGCGGACCGACCGGTTCATACTAGCACCGATCCCTCCCGCCGCGGGGCGCCCATTTCAAACTGATTGCGTTGCCGCAAAGGCCAGCGTGGCCTGCAGCATGCGGCGCAGGTGCGGCTGCACGCCTGCCGCCACATCGGGCAGATAGTCAAACGGCAAGGCTTCTTGCATGTAGCTGCACTGCGTCATCTCCAGCTGCACCGCGTGGATGTTCTGCGCGGGCTGCCCATAGTGGCGCGTGATGTGCCCGCCCTTGAAGCGACCGTTGAGCACTGCGGTGTAGCCCTGGGCCTCTTTGGCGATGGACAACAGCTCCTGCGCCAGCGCCGGATCGCAGCTTTCGCCGTTGGCAGTCCCCAGGTTCAGGTCGGTCAGCTTGCCTTCAAAGAAGCGCGGTAGCACCGAGCGGATGGAGTGTGCGTCCCACAGCACCGCCACACCATGCTGCGCGCGGATGCGGTCCAGCTCGGCACGCAGTTGCGCGTGGTACGGCGCCCAGACGGCATCGCGGCGCGCGGCCACCTCGGCATCATCGGGCACATCGCCCCGGGCATAGATGGGCGTGTCGTCAAACGTATCGACCGGGCACAGGCCGGTGACGCTTTGGCCAGGGTAGAGGCTGGTCCCATCGGGCGGGCGGTTCAGATCGACCACATAGCGCGAGTGCGTGGCCACGAGGATGGACGCGTCCAGGTCCTTGGCGAACGCATAGAGGCGCTCCATGTGCCAGTCGGTGTCGGGCACCTGGCGGGCCTCATCGGTGAAGCGCGCCGCCAGCGCTGGCGGCACGTAGGTGCCCGCATGGGGCATCGACACCAGCAGCGGCGAGGTGCCGGGGTAAAGGACAAAAGGAGGTGGAGAGGTATCTGTCATCACAAGCTCAGGGGTAGGAATTCAATCGGACGCGTCAATCGGGTGCAATGGTGGCCGAGCGCGCGGCCACGAACGCATGGGCCGCTGCGTCATGCAGCGTGTGCCGGCCGCTGGCGATGCGCCGCTGCCCCGCCACCCACACGCTGTCGATGGCCGAGGTGCGGTGGCTGCCAAACACATGGGCCGACAGCATGCTGTGCGCAGGCAAATCGCGCAGCGCCAGGTGCTGCGAATCCAGCGCCACCAGGTCGGCCTGCTGGCCCACGGCGAGGCCACCAATGGCCCGGCCCGCGGCCTGCGCACCGCCCTGCACGGCCTGCAAGGCCATGGCCGTGGCCACCTCGGGTTGCGCAGCGGTGGCCAGCACATTGCGCTGGCGCAGCGACAGGCGCTGGCCGTATTCGAGCATCAGCAATTCCTCTGCCGCATTCACGCAGGCATGGCTGTCCGAGCCCACGCCCCAGCGCCCGCCGTGCTGCAGCCACAGCGGCATGTCGAAGATGCCGTCGCCCAGGTTGGCCTCGGTGGTGGGGCAGATGCCCGCCACGGCGCCCGTGCGCGCTGCGTCCTGGTACTCCTGCGGGGTCATGTGCGTGGCGTGCACCAGACACCAGCGCTCGTCCACGGGGGCGTTCTCCAGCAGCCACTGCACCGGGCGCTGGCCGCTCCAGGCCACGCAGTCATCCACTTCCTGCGTCTGCTCGGCAATATGTATGTGAATGGGCGCCTGCGGGTTCAGGGTGGTGAGGCCCTGCACGGCTGCGCGCAGGCTGTCGGGCGGCACCGCGCGCAGCGAGTGAGGCGCCAGCCCCAAAACGGCCGCTTGCGCTCTTGCAGCGGGTGCAAGGCGCTCCAGCAATGAGAGCATGTTGTCCGTGCTGCGAATGAAGCGGGCCTGGTCCGCACGCGGTGGCTTGGCACCAAAACCACTCGTCTGGTACAGCACCGGCAACAGCGTGATGCCGATGCCCGCATTCTGCGCCGCACGCAGCAGGGCCAGCGAGAGCGTGGCGTCATCGGCATAGGGTGTGCCGTCCTGGTCGTGGTGCACGTAGTGGAACTCGCACACGCTGGTGTAGCCCGCCTCCAGCATCTCCACGTACAGCCAGGTCGCAATGGCCTCCAGCGACTCTGGGGTAATGCGTGCCGCAAAGCGGTACATCAGGTTGCGCCAGCTCCAGAAGCTGTCCTGGCTTTCGCCCCGGTATTCGGTCAGGCCCACAAACGCGCGCTGGAAGGCGTGCGAGTGCAGGTTGGGCATGCCGGGCAGCACGGGGCCCGAGGCCACAGAGGTGCCGTTTGGCTGGGCGTTGGGCGTGACGGCAGTGATGCGCCCTGCCCCATCCCATGTGATCAGCACGTTGCGCGCCCAGCCCGTGGGTAGCAGTGCATCGGCGGCGAACAGTTGTTGCGTCATGGCATGACTCCGTGAATGCGCCCTTGCCGCACGATGGTGCAGGCAGGCTTTTGGCCCAGCCAGTAGGCCAGTTCGGCCGCCTCGCCCACCGGCCACAGCACAAAGTGGGCGGGCCTGCCGGATGCGATGAGGCCGTGGGTGTCTTGCAGGCCGAGCGCGCGCGCGGCGTGGGTGGTGATGCCCGCCAGCGCCTCGGGCACTGTCAGACGGAAAAGCGTGCAGGCCATGTTGGCCATCAGCAGCAGGCTCAGCGCGGGCGAGGTACCCGGGTTGTGGTCGGTGGAGACAGCCATGGGCACACCCGCTGCGCGCAGTGCCGCGATGGGCGGCAGGTGCGTGTCGCGCAGCGTGTAGTAGGCGCCGGGCAGCAGCACGGCCACGGTGCCTGCGGCCTTCATGGCGGCGATGCCATCGGCGGACAGGTGTTCGATGTGATCGCACGACAGCGCGCCATAGCGCGCGGCCAGCGCCGCACCGCCCATGTCCGAGAGCTGCTCGGCATGCAGCTTGACGGGGATGCCCAGCTTTTGGGCGACCTGAAAGACCTGCTCGGTCTCGGCCAGCGTAAAGGCGATGCGTTCGCAGAACACATCCACGGCATCGACCAGGCCTTCGGCGGCCAGGGCGGGCAGCATCTCGTTGCAGACAAGGTCGGTGTAGTCCTGGCTGCGCCCGGCGTATTCGGGCGGCAGCGCATGCGCGCCGAGGAAGGTGGTGCGCACCGTGACGCCAAAGGCCTCGCCCAAGCGGCGGGCCACGCGCAGCTGCTTGCGTTCATGCGCAAGTGCCAGGCCGTAGCCAGACTTGATCTCGATGGCGCACACGCCCTCTTCCAGCAGCGCTTGCAGGCGCGGCGCGGCCAGGGCAAAGAGCTCGTCTTCGCTGGCCTCGCGCGTGGCGCGAACCGACGACACGATGCCCCCACCCGCCTTCGCCACCTCTTCATACGTGGCGCCCGCGAGCCGCATCGCGAACTCGTTGGCGCGCTGCCCGCCGTACACCAGGTGAGTATGGCAATCGACCAGGCCGGGGGTGGTGACGGCGCCCCTGCCGTCAATGCGAGGCAAGGCGGCATAGGCCGCAGGCACCTGGGCCTGGGGCCCTGCCCACTGCACCACGCCGCCCTGCACCACCACACACGCCAGCGCGCCATCGGGCACGGGTACATCCGTAGCCCACAACGCGGCCACGGGCCGCAGGTTGGTCCACACGCCATCGGCACTGGGTGCGGAAGATGCTGGCGGGACAACGCCCTGCTTGTTGCTAACTGCTGCTGTGTTCATGGATTGATTTGCTATTTTTTATATAGCTACTGGCGCATATTCCACTAGCGCTTGCAGCTCATTTGATTCAAATTATGGTGCAGAGCCCCTGCGCAAGGCCACCCAGGCCAGCACGGGTGCATCGTCGGCAGACCCACCGCTTTCGGCGCGGCGCACGGGGGTGATCGACGGCGCTGTTTCTCCCCCTTCGTTCACCCACCACAGGCCCTGCCCCGCTGCCAACATCCGCACTTGGTGGGTATCGCAGTCCTCGCATCGCCAGGCGCCCCGCAGCACCATGCACAGGCCCGCTGCAGCCCCCTCAGCGGGCGGCGGCACATCGCGCAGCACCTTCAGGTTCCCGGTCCACTCACCCCGGCGCAGCATCAGGTTGAAGTCGGTGGAAACACCGCCCAGCATGCGGCAGTCCACCGGCTCTTCACCGGAGAACGCAAACGGCTCCCAGCGGTGCGTCAGCGCGTGCTGCCAATGTACTTCTGCGCCTTGCAGATGTACGCCATCGCCATCCAGCAACATGATTTGCCGATCCACCCCCACAAAGGCCGAGAAAGGCCCGGGGCGTGCAATGGTGGCAACGCTCACGCGCCATGCAAAGCTGTCCATGCCCGCGCCGGGCGGCCAGCACGCCAGCTCGCGTGTGCTGCCGCCGCCGTTCTTCCAGGGCACCGGGGGCGTGGAGGCCAGGTCCAGAAACTGCTTCACGCGCCTTCACCCTGCGGCACACCGTTCCCGTCCACCAGCAGCGGGAACAGCGGGTGGTCCATGGCTGCCCCAGCGGGCAGCTGGTCCGCCAGCCCCGGGAACTCGGGCGAGGTCTTCCACGGCCTTGGCGCGTGGCGCGTGTCGTCGCCCAGAAAACGCACCGAGAACACGCGGCGCCGGTTGGGCCCCTCCACCCCGCCGGACGCATGCAGCGTGAGCATGTGAAAACACACCACGTCGCCCGGCTCGATCTCCCAGCCCACGATTGGGAAGGCATCGCGGTCGGCCTCGACGTTGGGCAGATCCTGCAGGCTGCCTTCAGGGAACCACTTGGCCTGGTTGTCCATGAAGGTGCGCGGCATGAGCCAGGGGCCCTTGTGCGATCCCGCCACAAACTCCAGCGTGGCCGCACGCGAGACCGGGTCCACTGGTATCCACATGCTCACGTTCTGCCTGCCTTCGATGTTGTAGTAAGGCTGGTCCTGGTGCCAGGGCGTCTTCTGGCGCGTGCCAGGCTCCTTCACCAGCACATGGTCGTGGTACAGCCGCACGGTGCGTGACTGCATCAGGCGCTGCGCGGCCAGGGCCAGCGGCGTGTCGCGCACAAAGCGGCCAAACTGCGGGATGTCCTGCCAGTTGCAGAAGTCCTCGAAGAAGCGGCCCGGGTCATCCGGCCTGCTGGCCACTTTGGCGCGCGGGCTGGGCGCGGCCAGATTGGCGTCGATGCCGTCGCGCAGCAGCGCTACCTCTTCGGGCGTGAGCAGCTGCTTGATGCAGATGGCGCCGTCGCGGTCAAACCGCGCGATGTCGTCGGCGGTCAGGCGCTCCTGCAAGCGCTGTTGAAAGTGCTGTTGTTGGCTCAGGTCACTGGCAGGTGAAACCGGGTGCATACGAGCTGTCTCCTTGTAGGCTATTGACCGTTGTCGTCCATCACGCACACCCAGCCTCAGGCGCGCGTGAGCACCGCCTGCAGAAAGGAGCGCGTGCGCTCCTGCGTGGGGTTGGTGAAGATGGTGGCAGGCTGGCCGGACTCAATGATCCCGCCGCCGTCCATCACCACTACCACGTCGCCCACCTCGCGCGCAAAGTCCATTTCGTGCGTCACGACCATCATGGTCATGCCTTCGCTGGCCAGCAGCTTCATGACCTGCAACACCTCGCCCACGAGTTCCGGGTCCAGCGCCGACGTGGGCTCGTCGAACAGCATCACGCGCGGCTCCATGGCCAGTGCGCGGGCAATGGCCACGCGCTGCTTTTGCCCGCCCGACAGGCTGGCAGGCATGGCCAAAGCCTTGTGCGCCAGGCCCACCTTGGTCAGCAGGGCCTGTGCGCGCTCCTCGGCCTCCTTGCGCGAGAGGCCGCGCAGCTTGCGCGGACCCAGCGTGACGTTGTCGAGCACCGACAGGTGCGGAAACAGGTTGAACGACTGAAACACCATGCCCACCTCTTCGCGCAGAGCGTTCAGGTCATGGTCAGGCAGCATGCGGCCGTCCTGCACCAGCGTGCGTCCGCAAATTTCCACGGTGCCGCCCTCGGGCTGCTCCAGCCCGTTGCAGCAGCGCAAAAAGGTGCTCTTGCCCGAGCCACTGGGCCCGATGACCACCACCACCTGCGACGGCAGCACGTCAAAGTCGATGCCGTTCAGCACCACGTGGCTGCCAAACGACTTGCGTAGTCCGCGAATGCGCACGATGGGCTCGGCGGATGGGCTTGCTCCGGTCATCACAGAATTTTTCTTCATTGCACCATCCCCCCGGCACGCAGGCGCAACTCCATGCGGCGCAGCACCAACGAAGTGACACCCGTGAGGATGAAATACACCACCGCAATCGCCAGGTACACCTCCAGCGAGCGGTACGACACGCTAATGATCTTCTGCCCTTCGTGCATCAGGTCGTGGATGGTGAGCAGCGACACCAGTGCCGAGTTCTTGATCAGCGCGATGAACTCATTGCCCAGTGGCGGAATCATGCGCACCACGGCCTGTGGCAGCACTACGGTGCGCATGGCCAGGCCCGACGACATGCCGATGGAACGCGCCGCCTCCATCTGTCCCTTGTCAATGGACTGGATGGCGCCGCGCACCACTTCGGACACATAGGCGCCCGAATAGATGCCCAGGCCGATCACGCCGCACACAAAAGCGGGCAGCAGGATGCCGAACTGCGGCAGGCCAAAGAACAGGATGAACAGTTGCACCAGCAGCGGCGTGCCACGGATGGCGGCCACGTAGGCGGTGCACAGGGCGTAGACCACGCGGCGCTTGGGGTTCAGGCGGCCAATGCCCACCAGCAGGCCCATGACGCAGCCCAGCAGCAGCGAGGCAGCCGTGATTTCCACAGTGACCAGCGCACCCGCCAGCAACTGGGGCAACCCGGCCCAGACAGGAGAAAAATCGAGTTCCATGGCTCAGTTCGGCAACGTGTGGCTGCGGTTTACTTGGCAGCGCTGTTGCTGAACCACTTCTTGACGATGGCCGCATAGGTGCCATCGGCCTTGAGCTTGGTGATGGCACCGTTGACGGCCTTCGTCAGCTCGGGCGTGTCCTTGCGCAGGGCCATGCCGTACTCTTCGGTGGTGAGCTGCTCGTCGAGCACGCGCAGGCCGGGACGGGTGCGCACATACTGGAACGCGGCGGGTTTGCCGGTCACGGCAGCATCAGCGCGGCCGATGTCCACCAGGTTGAACATCTCCTGGTTCTTTTCGACCTCGACACGCTGCACCTTGGGGAATTTCTCGGTCAGGTACGCCACCGACTTGGTGCCCACCTGCACGCTGACCTTCTTGCCGTCCAGGTCGGCCAGCTTGTTGATGGCCTTGTTGTCGGCCTTCACCATCACCACCAGGCCACCGGCATAGTAGGAGTCGGTGAAGTCCACCACCTTCTTGCGCTCGTCGGTGATGTAGATGGCCGAGACCGCCATGTCAAAACGCTTAGAAATCAGGCCGGGAATCAGGCCCTTGAAGTCGATGTCCACCCACTCGACCTGCTTGCCCATGGTCTTGGCAATGGCCTCCACCAGCTCGATGTCGAAGCCCGTGCGTTTGCCGTTCTCGACAAACTCCATGGGCGGGAACGTGGCATCGGTGCCCACACGCAGGACGTTGTCCTGGGCCTGTGCACCCGTGGTGCAGAAGGCTGCGGCGGCCAGGCTGGCCAGAAGAAGGTTGCGGCGAAGGTTCATGGGGAAAGCTCCTGAGGAGGGGTGAGGGAAATCAGGGAGAAGTGAGTTGGCGGGAAATGCGCGCTGCGGCGACGACGGCCATGCCGGTGAGTGCGGTCTCCTGCCCCTGGGCCCGCAAGATCGGGGCCATCAGGGTGATGGCTCCGGCGGCCTGCCGGGGAGAACCGAACACGGGCACGCTGACGCCCCAGACACCGGCATCCACTTCGCCGGAGCTGACGGCGTAACCCGCCTTGGCAATGCCTTCCAGCTCGGTCAGCGCCGCCTGGCGCTCAGCAGTGTCTGCGCCGTAGTGCAGGTCCAGAATGGCATTGCGCGTGGCGGGGGCCACATGGGCAAGCAGGCACTTGGCGGAGGCACCCGCGCGCAGCGGCACGCTGCGCCCTTTTTCAAACGAGCAGCGCAGGGCCTGCGTGCTGTCCACCATGTCCAGGCACACCACGCTGTCATTCACGGCCACCACCAGCCCCACGCTCTCGTGGGACTGCCGGGCCAGGGCCTGCATGTCCGGCCGCGCGTGGTGCACCAGGTGCGACGCCATGTCAAAGCCCAGCGCCAGTTGCAGACTCAGCGGCCCGGGCGCGTAGTGCCCGCTGCTCTCCAGCACAAAGCCCCACAGCTTGAGCCGCGCCAGCTGCCGGTACAGCGTGCTGCGCGCCAGGCCCGTGGCCTCCATCAGCTCGGCAGCCGACATGGGTTGCCCGTGCTGCGCCAGCACCGCCAGCACGTGCAGAACACGGTCGGCGGCGGCAACGGAGGTGGGTCCACGGGTGGGCATGGACTCAGTATCAAAGGATTGCAGCGGCATTCAAACCCAACATTCCCAACGAATGGGAATGCAGTTCCCTTTTTTCACATTCCTGTCATTCCCTCCCTCGCCCCTTCACTTCACCATGGGCAGCTTCAGGCCCTGCTTCTTGGCCGTCTCCACAGCCAGTTCGTAGCCAGCATCGGCATGGCGCATCACGCCGCTGCCGCAGTCGTTGACCAGCACATTGGCAAGGCGCTGGGCCGCGGCTTCAGTGCCGTCGGCCACGATGACCATGCCCGAGTGCTGGGAGTAACCCATGCCCACGCCCCCGCCGTGGTGCAGGCTGACCCAGGTGGCGCCACCCGAGGTGTTGAGCAGCGCGTTGAGCAGCGGCCAGTCGCTCACGGCGTCGGTGCCGTCCTTCATGCCTTCGGTCTCGCGGTTGGGGCTGGCCACGCTGCCGGTGTCCAGGTGGTCGCGGCCGATGACGATGGGGGCCTTGAGCTCACCGTTCTTCACCATCTCATTGAAGGCCAGGCCCGCAATGTGGCGCTCGCCCAGGCCCAGCCAGCAGATGCGCGCGGGCAGCCCCTGGAAGGCGATGCGCTCACCCGCCATGTCGAGCCAGCGGTGCACGTGCTTGTTCTCGGGGAACAGCTCCTTGATCTTGGCGTCGGTCTTGCGGATGTCTTCCGGGTCACCCGACAGGGCCACCCAGCGGAACGGGCCCTTGCCTTCGCAGAACAGGGGGCGGATATAGGCGGGCACAAAGCCGGGGAAGTCGAACGCGTTCTTCACGCCTTCGTCAAACGCCACCTGGCGAATGTTGTTGCCGTAGTCCACCACCGGGATGCCCATGTGCTGGAAGTCGAGCATGGCCTGCACATGCACGGCGCAGGACTTGGCAGCGGCCTTCTTCAGCACCTCGTGCTGTGTCACGTCCTGCTGCGCGGCACGCCACTGGGCCACCGTCCAACCTGCGGGCAAGTAGCCGTTGACGAGGTCGTGGGCCGAGGTTTGGTCTGTCACCAGGTCGGGCTTGAGGCCGCCGGCCTTGGCACGGCGCACCAGCTCGGGCAGGATTTCTGCGGCGTTGCCCAGCAGGGCGATCGACACCGCCTCCTTGGCCGCCGTGTGCTGCTGGATCAGCTCGAACGCGTGGTCAATGTCGCGCGCCTGCTTGTCCACGTAGCGTGTGCGCAGGCGGAAGTCGATGCTGCTTTGCTGGCATTCGATGTTGAGCGACACCGCGCCCGCAAAGGTAGCGGCCAGCGGCTGCGCGCCGCCCATGCCGCCCAGGCCAGCGGTCAAGATCCAGCGCCCTTCGAGCGAGCCGCCAAAGTGCTTGCGTCCCGCCTCGGCAAAGGTCTCGTACGTGCCTTGCACGATGCCTTGCGTGCCGATGTAGATCCAGCTGCCGGCGGTCATCTGGCCGTACATGAACAGGCCCTTCTGGTCCAGCTCGCTGAAGTGTTCCCAGTTGGCCCACTTGGGCACCAGGTTGCTGTTGGCCAGCAGCACGCGGGGCGCGTTGGCATGGGTCTTGAACACGCCCACGGGCTTGCCGGACTGAATGAGCAGGGTCTCGTCGTCGTTCAGGTCCTTGAGCGAGGCGAGGATCTGGTCAAAACACTCCCAGTTGCGCGCGGCACGGCCAATGCCGCCGTACACCACCAGGTCCTGCGGGCGCTCGGCCACCTCGGGGTCGAGGTTGTTTTGGATCATGCGGTAGGCGGCCTCGGTGAGCCAGCTCTTGCAGGTGAGCTGGCTGCCGCGCGGCGCGCGGATCACGCGGCTGGCGTCGTGGCGGGGGTCGGTGTTGGAGGCGGCGGCGATGATGGCGTCGTTGGCGTTCATGGTGGGCTCCTGTGAATCAATGGGGTATGCGTAGAGAAAATCAGGCGAAGCTGGGCAGGCACTGGGTGAGCGCTGCAGGCCAGGTGGACTGCTGGGCCCATGCGCGCATGGCTTCGATGTCGGGGGCGAGGTAACGGTCCTGCTCCAGGTAGGCCACGCGCTCGCGGATGGCGGCGAATTGCGCTTCGATGAGGGGCGAACTCTTGAGGGCACGGTCGAACTCCATTCCCTGCGCGGCCGCCATGGCCTCGATGCCGACCATCACCGCCGCATTGCGCACCATGTCGCCCAGGCGCCGCGCGCCGTAGGTGGCCATGGAGACATGGTCCTCCTGGTTGGCCGATGTCGGCAGGCTGGTCACGCTGCTGGGGTTGGCCAGGCACTGGTTCTCGGCCGCCAATGCGGCGGCGGTGACCTGGGCGATCATGAAGCCCGAGTTCACGCCGCTGTCGAGGATCAGGAAGGCGGGCAGGCCTGACAGGCCTGGGTCCAGCAGCAGCGACAGGCGACGTTCAGAAATCGCACCCATCTCGGCCACGGCCAGCGCAATGATGTCGGCTACAAAGGCCACGGGCTCGGCGTGGAAGTTGCCGCCAGAGATCACGTCGCCGTTGTCAAAGACCAGAGGGTTGTCGGACGCTGCATTGGCCTCAATGGTCAGCACGCGCGCGGCGTGGTGCAGGTTGTCCAGGCAAGCGCCCATCACCTGCGGCACGCAGCGGATGGAGTACGGGTCTTGCACGCGGCCGCAGTTCGGGTGCGAAGGGTCGATGGCGCTGCTGTCGAGCAGCGCACGCACGGCGGCCGCCACGGCGATCTGCCCGGCCTGGCCACGTGCCTCGTGAATGCGTGCATCAAAGGGTTTGACAGAGCCCTTGATGGCTTCGAGCGACAGGCAGCCCGCAACCAGCGCGGCGGCAAAGACGCTCTCGGCGCCAAACAGTCCGGCCAGTGCCAACGAGGTGGATACCTGCGTGCCGTTGAGCAGCGCGAGCCCTTCCTTGGGGCCCAGCACAAACGGCTGCAAACCGATGGAGCGCATGGCCTCTGCCCCCGGCACCACCTTGCCGTCCACCTTGGCCTGGCCTTCACCAATCAGCACACAAGCCATGTGTGCCAGCGGCGCCAGGTCGCCCGACGCGCCCACCGAGCCCTTGGCCGGAATCACGGGCAGCACATTGGCGTTGGCCAGGGCCAGCAACGCATCCACCAGCTCGGGGCGCACGCCCGAGTGGCCGCGCGCCAGGCTCACGGCCTTGGTCGCGAGGATGAGGCGCACCACGTCGTCCGGCAAAGGATCGCCTGTGCCCACGCTGTGCGACAGCACCAGATTGCGCTGCAGCTCGGCCAGGCGCTCGTGCGCAATCTTGGTGCTGGCGAGCTTGCCAAAGCCGGTGTTGATGCCATAGACGACCTGGTCTTCATCGACGATGCGCTGCACAGTGGCCAGGGACTTCTGCAAACCCGCGCGGGCCGACGCATCGAGCACCAGTTGCACAGGGCCCGCGTGGATGCGGCGCAGCTCGGCCAGCGTGACGCGGCCGGGGTGCAGGGTGAGGGATGAAGCGTTGTGTGTCATGGCATTGATCCTGTATATACAAGTAGGTACAAGCGAAAAAATCTGTGCTTTTGGCGAAAACTTTCAACCGGCGACGGGATTGCCGTCGGCGCGGAAGCGGCTGCCCAGGCGGTAACGGGTGGCGGGGTGCAGGCAGCGCACCACGGTAATGGGCACGCCGCGCGACCAGGTGCGGCGGGTGAGCAGCAGGCAGGGCTCCTGCGGAGACATCTCCAGCAGCGTGGCCTGCTCCGCGGTGGGCATGACGGCATCGACCACATGCTCGATCTGGTCGAAGGGCACGTTGCGCACCAGGTATTCGGAGGGCTGCAGTTGCGTGAAGTCCTGGGCGGCGAACTGAGGCACCTGGCGCGGGTTCACATGGCGGTCTTCGAGCTGCACAGGCAGGCCGTCTTCGCGATGGATGCACAGCGAGTGGAACACCGACTCGCCCGTGCGCAGGTCCAGCGCGGCGGCCACCTCCAGCGTGGCGGACGTGCGTTCCACCGTGAGCACGTCACAGCGGTAGTCGTGCCCGCGCTGGCGGATTTCGCTGGCCAAATTGGCAATCTGCAACAACGTGGACTGTGGCTTGTCCTCGGCCACAAAACTGCCCACGCCCGCCACACGCACGATGCGGCCCTGCTCCACCAGCTCGCGCAGCGCGCGGTTCACCGTCATGCGCGAGATGCCGAACTGGGTGACCAGCTCGTTCTCGGATGGCAGGCGGTCGCCCGCACGCCAGATGCCTTCCTGGATCTTGCGCGAGATGTGGTCCTTGACCTGCTCGTACAGCGCCATGGCTTGCGCGGGTGCAGCCACGGCGACCACCGCCTTGGCGGGCGTGGCGCTGCGCGGGGCAGTGGCTGCAGTGCGGCGGGAGGGACGGGCGCTCATGTGTGGATGCCGGGCTGGTGCAGGTTCAGATCAGTGCAGGTCCGCCGCCATGGATTCGGCGCGGATCTCTTCGGTGAGGCGCGCTTTGAGGTCCATGAACTCGGGGCTGGTCTTGATCGTGTAATGGCGCGGGTGCGGCAGGTCCACCGCCAGCTCGGTCTTGATGCGGCCGGGGCGGGCGCTGAACACGGCCACGCGGTTGGCCATGAAGATGGCTTCGTCGATGTCGTGGGTGACGAAGAGCACCGTCTTGCGCTCGGCCTCCCAGATGCCCAGCAGCAGCTCTTGCATCAGCACGCGGGTCTGGTTGTCGAGCGCGCCGAAGGGCTCGTCCATCAGCAAAATCTTGGGGTCGTTGGCCAGCGCGCGCGCAATGGCGGTTCGCTGCTGCATGCCGCCCGACAGCTGCTTGGGAAAGTGCTGCTCGAAGCCGCGCAGGCCGACCTTGGCGATGAAGTACGCGGCGCGTTCCTTTTGCTGTGCCTCGGGCATACCGCGTTCGCGCAGGCCAAAGCGGATGTTCTGCTCGATGGTGAGCCAGGGGAACAGCGTGTAGCTCTGGAACACCATGCCGCGGTCGGCGCCGGGGCCTTCGACGGGCACCCCATCCAGCAGCACGCGGCCGCTGGTGGCGTGGTCCAGCCCCGCCACGATGCGCAGCAGCGTGGACTTGCCGCAGCCCGAGGGGCCCAGGATGGTCACGAAGTCGTTGTCCTTCACCTCGAAATCGACCGGCTGCAGCGCCTGCGTGCGCTGGCCTTTGGCAGTCTCGAAGACACGCGAGACGGCTTGGATGGATACGCTGCTCATCGCACAAAACTCCAGGCAAACAGACGGTGGTTGAGCGCCTTGAAGGCGAAGTCGGACACCAGCCCGATGAGGCCGATGATGATGATGCCGAAGATGATCTGACCGGTGTTGAGCAGCGACTGGCTGTCGGTGATCATGTGACCGATGCCGCTGGACGAGCCGATCAGCTCGGCCACGATCACATAGGTCCACGCCCAGCCCAATACCAGGCGCAGGGTCTCGGCGATCTCGGGCGCCGCGCCAGGGATGAGCACGCGCGTGACGATACCCTTGTGGCCCGCGCCCAGGGTGTAAGCAGCTTCCACCAGGTCGCGCCGCGCACCACCCACGGTGACGGCCACCATCAGCGTGATCTGGAAGACCGAACCGATGAAGATGACCAGGATCTTCTGCGCCTCGCCAATCCCAGCCCACAGGATCAACAGCGGGATGAAGGCCGACGCAGGCAGGTAGCGGCAAAACGAGACGAAGGGCTCAAAGAACGCCTCGATGCCCTTGTACGCGCCCATCGCAATGCCCAACGGCACGGCAATGATGGCGGCCAGGATGAAGCCGCCGACCACACGCCAGATGGTCATGCCGATGTCTTTGATGAAGCCGTACTCGGTGAACAGCAGCCAGCCTTCCTTCACCATGGTGACGGGGCTGGCCAGGAAGGTGGGCGACACGAAGCCGCCCAATGTGAAGAACGCCCACACCGCCACGAACAGGGCGAAAAAAGCCAGCCCCAGCATCCAGCGGGATCGGCTGCTCACAGGCTCCAGCGGGGCCAGCGAGCGCCGGCGCGCGGGGGCATGTGGTCCGGCTTTTTGCTCGGGTTTTGGCTCGGTAACGGACAGGGGTTGCACGGCGGACATGGAGCGCTCTTCTTCCGTCTATTTACTTGATGAAGCTCGCGTCGAAGGTGACGGCCAGGTCTTCAGGCGCCTTGCGGATGATGCCGGCCTCCAGCAGGATGGCCGTGGCGTCCTTCATGAACGTGGTCAGCTCGCCCGCAAAGAACTTCTGGTTGGCGGCCTTGTCCTGCCAGCGCAGGAAGGACGACGACTTGGCGAACTGCTCGCCCGTCTGCTTGACGGCGGCGCCCATGATCTCGTTGGACTTGGTCGGGTCGGCCTTGATCATGTCCAGCGCCTGGAAGTACGAGTTGGCCAGTGCCTGCGCAGCCTTGCCGTTGGCCTTGAGCCAGGCGGGGTCGCAGCCCACGGTGTCCATCACCATGGGGTAGTCGAGCGTGGTGGCCAAAATCTTGCCGGCCGCAGGGTTGTCGCGCACGGTGGAGAGGTAGGGCTCGTACGTCATGGCGGCGTCGTTCTGGCCCGCCACGAAGGCCTGCGCGGCCGCCTGGGGCGACAGCGTGGTGGTCTTCACGTCCTTGAGGCTCATGCCGTTCTTGCTCAGCATCCAGGCCAGGCCGAAGTACGGGGCTGTGCCGGGCGCATCCACGCCGATGGTCTTGCCCTTGAGGTCGGCAAAGCCCTTGATGTCGCCGCGCACCGCAATGCCGTCGGCGCCGTAGGACTTGTCCATCTGGAAGATCTGCACGATGGGCACGCCGTTGGCGTTCCAGGCGACATGTGTTTCGACCGTGGTGGCGGCGCACTGGATGGACTTGGAGGCCAGGGCCAGGTGGCGGTCCTTCTGCGGAATCATCTTGATCTCCACATCCAGGCCGTTCTTCTTGAAAATGCCGGCCTTGTCGGCCAGCGTGAGCGGTGCAAAACCTGTCCAGCCGGACATGCCCAGCACAATCTTGGTGTCCTGCGCCTGGGCCGGTGCGGCCAGGGCCATCATGCATGCTGCTGCCGCTGCCAGCGACGTCCATTTCACAACCGATCGAGTCATCATCTGCTCCTGTTTGAAGAAAGTACCTTGGCCCTGCCCACCGGAACGCACCTACGTACCGGAAGCCATGATGACAGTTTCAGCATACCTGTATATACAGGGTAAACACTGAAAAATCCGACTCATGCGAGGGGGTGCCGATCTTCAGCAAGAACGGGGCCAGGGAGGATGGTGTGTTCTCTGGTGGTCCAAGGCACCAGGAATCACTCCTGATTTGATAGCTACCAGGGCAATAAACACCTGCGCCACAGCGCAAAAAAGCCATCAATTTGCGTTGAGAAGCCGGACATGGCCGCTGGCATGTCCACTTCCCCATTGCACCAGGCCTGTGCGCTGGCCTGGCCGCATCGGTGCGACGCCACCTGCCAGCGCAGAGGCCAACCTGTCTATGCCGCCGGCTCGCGGCCTATTCCACCACCGGCAAACGCACGGTGACCGACAGGCCGGGCTCTGCATTGCGCATGTGCAATTGCCCGTCGTGCGCCTGCGCCACCAGCCGGCACAGGTACAAACCCAGTCCGACGCCACCGGTGGCGCGCTGGCGTGCGGTGTCCGGGCGGTAGAACGCCTGGGCCAGGTGTGGCAGGTGCTCGGGGGGCACACCGCGCCCATGATCACGCACCTCCAATTCCAGCACCCTGCCCTCATCCGCCAGCCGCAAATGCAACTCAGGGGGAAAGGCACCCGACTCACTGTGGCGCAGGCTGTTGTCCAGCAGGTTGCGCAGCAAAAGCCGCAGGCGGGACCGGTCCAGCCGCACCGAGGGCAAGTCCGGCGCCACGTGCAAGGCAATATCAGCGGCCCCGGCATGGCGGGAGCACAGGTCGGCCACCACTTCGCGCGCTAGCTCGGTGACATCGGTGGGCTCGCGATGCAGCGCCGCATGGCGGCCCGCCAAGCGCTCGCTTTCCAGCAGGTCGGTGATGAGGCCCGCCATTTCACCCAGGTCGCGCATGAGCGCCAGGCGCTGCGGTTGCACATCGGTCGTTTCGGGCAGCAGCTCCGTGTTCAGGCGGGCACGCGTGAGCGGGCTGCGCAGCTCATGGCTCATCGCCAACAACAGGGCACGCTTGGCCTCCAGCATCTGGTGGATGTCATCCCCCATGGTGTTGATGGTCTCGGCCAGCTGGCCCAGCTCGTCCGGCCGGTGGGCATGCCGCACCGGTATGGGCTGGGCAAAGTTGCCGTTGCCAAAGCGCTGCGCGCCCTGGCGGATGTCGTCCAGCGGACGCAACAGATGCCGCACATATACATAGGCCAGCGCCGTGAGCAGCAGCAGCACGGTCAGCGTGCCCCACGCAATGCGCGGGCGCTTGTCCCAGGACAGCGCGTTCAGGCCGAACTCGATATGGTGCCCATCTGCCGTCGTGCGGCGCAGCAGGCTGTGCCCGTTCTCGTCCCCGGTCCAGCGGTCTTCCTGGCGGACCTTGTCGCTCACCCAGTCGGGGTTCTGCTGGTCGGGGTGCGATGCCCAGTGGATCTGCGGCCCGTCGATGCGCAAGGTCAGTGGCAGGCGATTGGCAATCGCCTGCGCGCGCTCAATGCTCGGCGGGCTGCCAATCTCGGCGGCAAGGCGGTCCACATAGTCCATCAGCAGCGGCCGCGCAGCCTCGCGCCAGCCTACGGACACGGCCTTTTGCACCCCGCCCATGAACGTGACAGCCACAGTCACGGCCAGTGCCATGAACACCAGCACCAACCGAATGCGCAGCGAATGCCCTACCGCGTGGCGCGCCCGGCGGTGCCAGGGGCAGTTCGGGTCGTGAATGGGAGAACAAATCTGCGTCATGGGGCAGCGCGGCGCAAAGCCAGGGAGTAGCCCACGTTGCGCAATGTCTTGATGCAGTCCAGCGGCTCCAGCTTCTTGCGCAACCGGCTCACTACGATGTCCACCGCGCGGGTGTACAGCTCGGCCTCATGACCACGCAGCTGGTTCAGGATGTCGTCGCGGCTGAAGACCTTGCCGGGCTCGCGCGCCAACAGGTGCAACAGGTCGAACTCCGTGCCAGTCAGCTCCACCACCACACCATGGCGCTGCACACTGCGGCGCGCTGCGTCGATGGACAGGCCCTCGAACTCCAGCGCGCCCACGGCAACGCCCTGCCCCGGCGCCCTGCGCCGGCGCAACACCGTCTGCAGGCGCGCCACCAGTTCACGTGGCTCAAAGGGCTTGGGCAGATAGTCGTCAGCCCCCAGCTCCAGCCCCACCACCCGGTCCATCACCTCGCCGCGCGCGGTCAGCATCACGATGGGCAGGTCGCCCTGCTTGCGGATGGTGCGGCACAGCTCAAACCCGTCCATTTCGGGCAGCATCACGTCGAGGATGGCAGCGTCAAACCCGCCGACCGTCAGCTGTGCCAAGCCATCGCTGGGCCGAAGTGCATGAACGAGTTCCAGTTCAAAACGCTGGAAGTAAGTGGCCAGGGGGGCGCCCAACTGCGCGTCGTCGTCAATCAACAATATGCGGTGCATGAGCAATTCTCACACCGTCAGGCGCGCTCCCCAAGGGCGGTATCGACAGAAGCGCCAGCCGCACACAATGCGCGGTGTCGCACGATGAGTCGCCGCAAACGGCCCTGCGCACCGGCATGGAGCGCATCAAAATGGTCGGCAGCCGCCAGCAGGGCAGGCAGCGTGTGGGCCGCCACCGAGGGCTGGCGGGCGACCAGGCCCATCGCATGCTCGCGGTCAAAGCGCGGCCCCCAGACCAGCGACATCAGCTCATCGTGAGGCTCTGGCATGCCCGACAGCAGCGCGGGCCCGTGCACACGAACGCCCTGGGCGAGGCGGTGGATAGGTTCCAGCGTGGGTGACATGCAATGCTCCCCGCCCATCACCCGCGGGCCATCCAGCCCTTGCGACGCTGCATCAGCTCGCGCACTTTTTGCTGCTGGTCAGGGTTCAGGCTGTCATAGAAGTCGGCCATCGCATTGACCACCGCGGGACTGTGGGCCCGCACCGCACGCGTCTTGTCTTCGAGCAGGGACTGCGCCCGCACCCGATCAAACTTGTCGCCCGCCACAATGGCCTGCACCTCGGCTCGGGGGTCTGCCGTCTTGCCGACGAACGCTGCGCGCTGGGCTTCCAGTTGATCGGCCAAGGCATTGAGCTTGGTCTTTTGTGCCTCGTTCAGATCCAGCTTGCTGCTCACCCGGTCCACCATCTTGCCGCGCACTTCCGCCATCTTTTCCGCAGTCATCGGGCCGCGCTGGTGGTGCCCGCTGGAGCAGGCCGTCAGCCCACCCACCGCGATGGACGCACCAAAAATGCCCATCAGCGTTTTCTTGATCCAGGGTTTCATGATGCTGTCCTTTCAAAGACGGTATGGAACATGACCCTGATGGTGCGCGCAGCGGCTTGGAACGTGGTCTCGAGCCAGTTTCGGTTTATTTCATTTTGTTTCTTGGGCTGTGTTGGCGAAGCACGTCGACAGGTGTTTGACTGCGCGGACGGCAGCGTATTAGCCGATTTTTTCAGGGGTTTACAACGCGAAGCCGGGCATATACAGCCACTGCGGATTGCCGTTGAGGGACATGGTTCAAAGACGTCACGCCTCAGAGCCAGGAGGTGCATCGAATCGTTCGGTAAGGGCGAACGGAAGCAACTATCCTTGCGCAGCAGTACAAAATCAGTGGGAAAAGAAAAACCCCCAACCGTTACCGGTTGGGGGTTTATGTTTGGGCTGGCGTCTACTGAATGAAGCCTTGAAACCCGCATGAATGCTGTGTTCCTCATTTTCATTTTGCAGTTTGTTCCCCCATCTGTTCCCCCGCTTTGCCTTCGCTAGGCCCTCCACTCCCACCATACAACCCCCCTCGCAAGTCTTCGCAGCAGTCCGGGGGCGCGGCTCGAATTACCCGCATGGCATCGCCGTGGGAGGACCCAACGCACCGGCCCAACATAGCCATGCTTACTTACCTCTCACCAGCGGTCGGGACTAGAAATTTTGTGGGGCTCGAATTACCCGTGTGCGAACCTCCCAGGAAGGACCCACGACCCCCCAGCTTGCCGCAACCCTTCGGGGGGTTACCCATTTTTTACCGGGGACACCGGGGACAAATGGTCAAACTGCACGTAACCCGTTGTCGCCATTTAAGAAAGTTGTCCCCGGTAGCACCGGGGACAAACGCAAATATGCCGGGGACACCGGGGACAAATGAATCCACAGACGTGCGCAATCGTCCATCGATGCAGCCATTGCCTTCACTTAACCCCCTATAGAGCACCGCAGAACAGCGCGAGGGTTCGGCTCGAATTACCCGCACTGGGGGGAGCCAGGGAGGACCCAAGGCCGGGGGCTGCATGTGTCCACCGTCCACCGTCCACCCTTTTCAAAAGCCATTCACTCGCGCACCAATGGGGCTCGAATTACCCTTGCCAGGACCACTCAGGAGGGACCCGCCCAAGCCAGAGGGCGACAGTGCAATGAGTGCCCAGGCTCTGGCCGGGCACAGCAGAAACAGCAGGGGCCGCGCCCTTCCCCTTGGCGCCAGATGCCGCAAACCCAGCATGGGCAGCGCGAAGGTAACTCCCGCCCCCGCCCCTCACGGGCGGCACGGCATGGCTGCAGCCGCAAGGCAAACACGCAAGGCCCTGGCAGGGCAACCGCTCACAGGTCCAGTTCGAAGATGGCAGGCGGTATCTGATAGCACCGCACCTTGCCAATGCCTGGCAGCTTGGTGCTGACGGTGTACCGGTCGGACTCCTTCACCGTCAGGCAGCCATGCGCAGCCAGCACACGGCATACCGCCACATGGTCGAAGCCCTGGCAGATTTCAGCCTTGAACGTTTCAGCCAACACGAAGTATTCAAAGCTGACGCCCTCGCCCAGCGTTGCGGGCATGCGCTCCCCATACTCCCGCTGATGGGCTGAGTCGTTTTTGATGGGCTCGCCATCGGCGTTCAGCATGCGGCGCACACCAGCGCGTTGCAGGGTCTTGGGGGCGTGGTCATCTGCTGCCCGGTGCCACATGGCAAAGCGGCCATCGCCGTGTGTCTCCAGGAACCGGCGCACGGCACGCAGCATGGCCACCACCTCACCATTGCCAGCCCCACCCCGCGCAGCCAGCCAGGCGTCAAAGCAGGCGCGGGCACCGCGTGCGCTCTCCCCCGCTGGCCAGCCCGTCAGCCCTGCCTCGGTGGCCAGCTCACCAGCCACGCCCACGCGCTCACTTCCACCGATGTGCACAAGCGTGCGCCACAGCCAGGCGCCGCGCATGCCACACCGCTGCGCTGTCGTGGCAGTGTTGCCCCATCAGAAGATGGGCAGAGCGGGCACCCTTTGAAGGGCTGGGGGCGGGGTTCAATGGGTATGAATGTATGAATGAATTCCACTATTCAATAAATATTCCCCTTGTCCCCGCTTTGTCCCCGGCCTGGCCCCGGTTTGTCCCCGGTAGCCATTTCCTGCAAACCCGCTTGGCTGCTGGGTTCTGGCAATTTGTCCCCGTGTCCCCGGCAATTTTGGCGTTCATGGTGCTGAAGGAAGTCCAAAGCGGCCGGATGCGCCCATGAAAAAAGGGCCTCGCGGCCCTTGTGTCTGGTAAGGGTGTAGGGCTCATGCGGCCCGCTGTGGCATCGGAATCACGTCTGCCCCCTGGCGCAGCTTGTCCAGGTAGTCCGCCCACTGCTGCATCATCCGTGCTCGGTGGGCTAGGTACTGGGTGCGGTTGTAGGCCCGGCCGTTGGCATCCTTCACGGCGTGGGCGAGCTGCGCCTCAATCACCAGCGGGTCACAGTCCAGGCGCTCGGCAAGCATGGTGCGGGCTGTGGCCCTGAAGCCGTGCCAGGTCTGCACCTCGGGCGTGTAGCCCATGGTGATAAGGGCTGTGCGCACTGAGTTTTCAGAGATTGGACGGGAGTGGTTGCGCTCGCCAGGGAACACCATGGCACTGTGCCCGGTCAGCGGGTGCAGATCGCGCAGCACCGCCACGGCTTGGGTGGACAGTGGCACCAAGTGGGGGTGGCCGTTTTCCTTGCCGTCCTTGCCGCGCTTCATGCGGGCGGCCGGGATGGTCCACAGCGCCGCATCGAGGTCGATTTCTGCCCAGGCTGCGCCCCGCAGCTCGCCCGGCCGCTGAAACAGCAGCGGCGCGAGCTTCAGGGCTGCCCGCACGATGGGGCCACCCCGGTAGGCATCAATAGCCCGCAGCAGCTCGCCCAGCTTCACAGGATCGGTGATGGCGGCGAAGTGCCGGCCTCGATATGGAGACAGCGCCCCTTTCAGGTCGGCCGTAATGTCGCGCCCCACCCTGCCGGTGGCCACGCCGTAGCGCCAGACCTGACGCGCCAGCATCAGCCCCCGGTCGGCCGTCTCCACAGCGCCGCGTTCCTCAACCTTGCGAAGGGTCGCCAGCAGCTCCACGGGCTCAATTTCAGCCAGGCGCCTTTCGCCCAGCCAGGGGAAGAGATCGCGCTCAAACTGGCGCAGCGAGCGCTCAGCGTGTGCATCGCTCCATTGGGACTTCTGTTTTCCGTACCACTCCAGGGCCACCACCTTGAAGGTGTCACCGGCCGGATTGATGGCCTTGCGCTTTTCGACCTTGCGGGCCTGCACTGGATCTACCCCACCCGCCTTCTGCAGCTTGGCCGCGTCCCGTGCCTTGCGTGCGGCCGTCAGCCCAACGGCTGGATAACTGCCCAGCGCCATACGGCCCTCTTTGCCGTCCATCCGGTATTTCCAGAACCACCGCTTTGAGCCGGTGGGACTCACCTCCAGATACAGCCCGCCCGAATCGGCCAGCCGCTCGCGTTTGGCGGTGGGGGAACAACTCGCGTTTTTGCAGTGGGCATCGGTCAACATGGGGGAACAGCTCCAGGGGTGGGGGAACGGCCTCCCCCATAGGGAAACGGGGGAACAACTGGGCGCAGTCTACGACTTTTCGGGTTTGTTCCCCCATCTGTTCCCCCGCTTTGCCTTGGCTCTCCCTGCACGTCTATGCACTGCAATGGAAGATAGATCGTTGATTTTCCAAAGAAAAAGGGCGTTCACTGCACTTCAGTGAACGCCCTTGGACGTATATATGGTGGAGCTGGCGGGAATTGAACCCGCGTCCGCAAGCCTTCGTCAGGCAGATCTACATGTTTAGCGGTCTGATTTGGATCTCGCTACCCATGTCGCGCAGTCGCACGCTACATGGGCCGCCAGCACCCTATTTTCTCGCCTCCACCCAAGGTACCCGGATGGAAGCCAGCCCATGTAATTATCCTTGCAGCCGGGAGGCACTGATTGCTCAGAACCCCCTTGCCCAGCCCATCGGCCAACTGTTGCAAGGCTCACTGGCAATTAAGCAGCGAGTGCGAAACGTTCGTCGTTTGCAGTTAGTTTGTTAAATCGAGATTTACGAGCGTGACTCAAGCTCGACATGCACCACACTGATCCCGAACCCACGTCGAAACCAGGACAGCCCCTAGGCTTCTTATTTTAGGCGTTCGCGAGCAATTGCAAGAGCTCGCTGGGAGATTTAATTGCAGCGTGCGCGCCCCACTCTGCAGGGTCGGTCTTGGCGCCCAAATAGCCGTAGATGGCGGCCACTGTACCCATGCCTGCCGCCAGACCTGCCACGATGTCACGCTCGTCATCACCCACGTAAATGCACTGCTCCGGCGGCACACACAACCGCGCAGCCGCTTCCAGCAGGGGCGCGGGATGGGGCTTGGCGTGTGGCGTGGTGTCGCCACTGACCACTGCCGAAGCGGTAGCAAACAGCGGAATGGCCTGGGTCAGGGGTTCGGTAAAGCGGGCAGCCTTGTTGGTGACCACACCCCACGTCATGTTACGTTCGAGAATCTGGCGCACCAATTCAGGCACACCTTCAAAAATGGTGGTCTGCTCGGTCATGCGAGTTTCATAGTTCACGAAAAACTCTTCGCGCATGACGGCAAAGTCTGGGTGATCTGGCCCCATGCCAAAGGCTTCTGCCAGCATGCCGCGGGCCCCTGCTCCCGCCATGGGGCGATATCGGGCCGGGGGCAGCGAAGGCAGACCTCGGTCGGTGCGCATTTTGTCTGCGGCCGCCCCCAAGTCTGGTGCGCTGTCGATCAGAGTCCCATCCAAATCAAAAAGGACTGCGCGAATGCCATGAAAAACGGTAGCCATATCAGCCCAGGCGACGCGCGGCAAACAAGTAATTGACGCTGGTGTTGGCGCTGAGCCAATAGCGACGCGTGAGGGGGTTGTATTCCAGGCCCTTGGTGTGCAGAACATCCAAGCCCGCACTGCGGCAATGCACTGCAAGCTCGCTGGGGCGGATCATCTTGGCGTATTCGTGGGTGCCGCGCGGCAGCATGTTAAGCACGTACTCCGCACCCACGATGGCCAACATGAAGGCTTTGGCATTGCGATTGATGGTGGAGAAGAACACCCAGCCGCCGGGTTTGACCAAGGTGGCGCAAGCGCGGACCACCGAGGCGGGATCCGGAACATGCTCGAGCATCTCCATGCAGGTCACCACATCAAAACCAGCGGGCTGTTCAGCGGCCATGGCTTCGGCGCTGATTTCACGGTATTGCACGTTTTGGGTGCCCGCTTCCAGAGCGTGCAGTTGCGCCACGCGCAGCGCTTTAGTTGCCAGATCGATACCCAGCACTTCCGCACCCTTGCGCGCCATGGAGTCGGCCAGAATGCCCCCGCCACAGCCCACATCCAGCACACGCTTGCCGGTCAAGGCACTCAGCCCATGAATCCAGTCAAGCCGCAGCGGGTTGATCTGATGCAATGGACGAAATTCACTGTCAGGGTCCCACCAACGATGGGCCAATTCTGAAAACTTGGCCAGTTCGGCCGGATCTGCATTGACGGTTTCGATCATGTCGCTGATTGTCCATGAAGGGAGAGTGCGAAAAGCCCCAGACGCAAAAAAGCCCCGCGAGCGGGGCTTTTTTGTGAAGCAATCCGAAGATTACTGAGCGGCGCGGGTGCCAACCACTTCGATTTCCACGCGACGGTTCTTCGCACGGCCTTCGGCGGTCTTGTTGTCAGCCACGGGTTGCTTTTCGCCCTTGCCTTCGGTGTACACGCGGTTCTTTTCGATGCCCTTGGACACCAAGTAAGCCTTCACGGCTTCAGAACGACGCACCGACAGCTTCTGGTTGTAAGCATCAGAGCCGACGGAGTCAGTGTGACCCACAGCAATGATCACTTCCAGATTGATGCCCTTGACCTTGGAAACCAGGTCGTCCAGCTTGGCCTTGCCTTCTGGCTTGAGCACCGACTTGTCGAAGTCGAAGAAGGCGTCAGCAGCGTAGGTCACCTTGGTGGCGACTGCAGGAGCTGGTGCGGGAGCAGGTGCAGGGGCGGCAGCGGGTGCTGGAGCAGCAGCAGGAGCTGGTGCAGCGGCAGGAGCGGGAGCAGCGATTGCGCCGTCGCAGCCAGGAGCTGCCGTAGCAGGCGTCCAGTTGGCATCGCGCCAGCAGTATTCGTTGGTACCGTTCTTCCAGACCAGTTGGCCAGAAGCATCGCGCCAGTTGTCAACGGTTTGTGCGCCAGCGGCGGTTGCGAGCGCTGCAGAGGCAAACAACATCGCCACTTTGTTCAGTTTCTTCATGGTTCTCCTCTTGGGGAAAAAGCCGCAGCCGCGCTGCGAATCAGGACGCCTGGGGTGACCACCACCCTAAGCGTTCAAACGATTGTGCCATACGTAACAGGGCAAAAGCTGCGCGCGCTGGTCGGGCCCCGTAGGACAAAACCTGAATTGCTTCGATATGTTGCGCCGTCGCTACACGGTCTTACGCCTAAAATGGCTCTCCTTTGCCGCCCCCGCCGTCCCAATGACCCAGTTTGCCAAAGAAACCCTGCCGATCAGCCTCGAAGAAGAGATGCGGCGCAGTTACCTCGATTACGCGATGAGCGTGATTGTGGGTCGTGCACTGCCCGACGCGCGTGACGGCTTGAAGCCTGTGCACCGCCGCGTTCTTTTCGCCATGCATGAGCTCAATAACGACTGGAACCGGCCATATAAAAAGTCGGCTCGTATCGTGGGCGACGTGATCGGTAAATACCACCCGCACGGGGACTCTGCGGTGTACGACACCATTGTGCGTATGGCGCAGGACTTCTCGTTGCGCCACATGCTGGTGGATGGACAAGGTAATTTCGGATCCGTGGACGGCGACAACGCTGCGGCCATGCGATACACCGAAATCCGCCTGGCCAAAATCGCCCATGAAATGCTGGGAGATATTGACAAGGAAACGGTCGATTTCGGCCCCAACTACGACGGCAGCGAGAAAGAACCGTTGGTATTGCCCAGCAAGCTGCCCAACTTGCTGGTGAATGGATCGGCAGGTATTGCGGTGGGTATGGCCACCAACATTCCGCCACATAACCTCAACGAAGTGGTCGATGCGTGCCTGCACATGCTGCGCAATCCCGAGACGACCATCGATGAGTTGATGGAAATCATCCCGGCCCCAGACTTCCCCACCGCCGGCATCATCTACGGCATCAACGGCGTGAAGGATGGCTACCGCACCGGACGCGGCAAGGTGGTGATGCGTGCCAAGTGCCACTTTGAGGACATCGACCGTGGCCAGCGCCAAGCGATCATCGTGGACGAGCTGCCCTACCAGGTCAACAAGAAAACGCTTCAGGAGCGTATGGCCGAGCTGGTGCACGAAAAGAAGATCGAAGGCATCAGCCACATCCAGGACGAGTCGGACAAATCCGGCATGCGCCTGGTGATCGAACTCAAGCGCGGTGAAGTGCCCGAGGTGGTGCTCAACAACCTGTACAAGCAGACGCAGCTGCAGGACACGTTCGGCATGAACATGGTGGCGCTGATTGACGGCCAGCCCCGCCTGTGCAACCTGAAGGATCTGATCAGCGTCTTCCTGCAGCACCGCCGCGAAGTGGTGACTCGCCGCACGGTGTTCGAGCTGCGCAAGGCACGCGACCGTGGCCATGTGCTGGAAGGCTTGGCCGTGGCCTTGGCCAACATCGACGACTTCATCGCCATCATTCGCAACGCGCCCACGCCGCCTGTGGCCAAGGCCGAGCTGATGGCCCGCCCCTGGGACAGCAAGCTGGTGCGCGAGATGCTCACACGCACGCGTGCTGACGGTGGTGTGATCAACGCCGACGACTATCGCCCCGACGGCCTGGAAAAGGAATTCGGCATGGGCCAGGACGGCCTGTACCGGTTGTCGGAAACGCAGGCCCAGGAAATCCTGCAGATGCGCCTGCAACGCCTCACGGGCCTGGAGCAGGACAAGATCGTCGCCGAGTACAAGGAAGTCATGGCGGTCATCGAGGATCTGCTGGACATCCTGGCCAAGCCTGAGCGCGTGTCGGTCATCATCGGCGACGAACTCACCTCCATCAAGCAGGAATTCGGCCAGCACAAGCTGGGCGCACGTCGCTCCATCGTTGAATACAGCGCACAGGATCTCTCCACCGAAGACCTGATCACACCCACCGACATGGTGGTGACGCTGTCCCACACCGGCTACATCAAGAGCCAGCCCCTGTCCGAATACCGTGCCCAAAAGCGTGGCGGACGCGGAAAGCAGGCGACCGCGACAAAGGAAGACGACTGGATCGACCAGCTCTTCATCGCCAACACACACGACTACATCCTGTGCTTCTCCAACCGTGGCCGCCTCTATTGGCTCAAGGTGTGGGAAGTGCCGGCAGGCTCGCGCGGCTCGCGTGGACGCCCCATCGTCAACATGTTCCCGCTGCAGGACGGCGAAAAGATCAACGTGGTACTGCCGCTCACCGGCGACATGCGCAGCTTCCCTGCGGACCGCTACGTGTTCATGGCCACCAGCATGGGCACCGTGAAGAAGACGGCACTGGACGAGTTCAGCAACCCGCGCAAGGGCGGCATCATTGCCGTGAACCTGGATGACGGCGACTACCTGATCGGTGCCGCCCTCACCGATGGCAAGCATGACGTGATGTTGTTCAGCGACGGTGGCAAGGCCGTGCGCTTCGACGAAAACGATGTGCGCCCACTGGGCCGTGCGGCGCGTGGCGTGCGCGGCATGATGCTGGAAGACGGTCAGAGCGTGATCGCCATGCTGGTCGCCGAAGACGAAACGCAGAGTGTGTTGACTGCTACAGAAAACGGCTATGGCAAGCGCACCAGCATCACTGAATACACCCGCCATGGCCGTGGCACCAAGGGCATGATCGCCATCCAGCAGAGCGAGCGCAACGGCAAGGTCGTTGCCGCCACGCTGGTGCACGCGGATGACGAGATCATGCTGATCACCGACAAGGGCGTGCTGGTACGCACCCGCGTGAGCGAGATCCGCGAACTGGGTCGTGCCACGCAGGGCGTGACGTTGATCGCACTGGA
Source organism: Acidovorax sp. 59 (assembly GCF_002754175.1). Classification (NCBI taxonomy): domain Bacteria; kingdom Pseudomonadati; phylum Pseudomonadota; class Betaproteobacteria; order Burkholderiales; family Comamonadaceae; genus Acidovorax; species Acidovorax sp. 59. Next base: position 2,441,563 of record NZ_PEET01000001.1, read on the forward strand.
CGAAGGCTCCAAGCTCAGTGGCTTGCAGCGCATTGTTGAGAACGACGCCAATGTGACGGATGCAGAAGCTGATGGGGATGCAAGCCCGGACGGTGGCACTTCCTCCGCACCTGAAGCCCCCGACGCCTGACCACCGCAGGGCGTGAAGTCGCCCTGCCAACGCTATCAAAAGCGAAGCATCAGGCGCTTATTGAATAAGCGCCTGATGCATTTTTAGCTCATCTCATGAAACGCCCTTACAACTTCTCCGCAGGCCCTGCCGCCATCCCCTCCGAAGTCCTGGAACAAGCCGCCGCCGAGATGCTGGACTGGCACGGCAGCGGCATGGGCGTGATGGAAATGAGCCACCGCGGCAAGGAGTTTCTATCCATCTACGAAAAGGCGGAAGCCGACCTGCGCGAGCTGCTGGCCGTGCCGTCGCATTTCAAGATCCTCTTCATGCAAGGTGGTGGCTTGGCCGAAAACGCCATCGTTCCGCTCAACCTGTCGCGTGCCGGCGTGGTCGATTTTGTGGTGACCGGCAGCTGGAGCCAGAAGTCGCAAAAGGAAGCACGCAAATATGCGTCCGAAGTCAACATCGTCGCCACGGGCGAAGAGACGGGCTATACCACCGTGCCGGACCCAGCTTCGTGGACGGTGAGTCGGGGCGCGAGCTACCTGCACCTGTGCAGCAACGAAACCATCCACGGTACCGAGTTCCACCAGCTGCCCGACCTCAAGGCGCTGGGCAGCGATGCGCCGCTGGTGATCGATTTCTCCTCGCACGTGGCCTCGCGGCCCGTGGACTGGAGCCGCGTGGGTCTTGCCTTTGGCGGAGCGCAAAAGAACCTGGGGCCCGCAGGCCTCACGTTGGTGATCGTGCGCGACGACCTGCTGGGCCATGCCCTGCCCGCCTGCCCCAGCGCCTTCGACTACAAAATCGTGGCCGACAACCAGTCCATGTACAACACGCCGCCCACCTGGGGCATCTACGTCGCCGGGCTGACCTTCCAGTGGCTCAAGCGCCAGACCGAAGGCAGCCTGACCGGAGTAGCCGCCATGGAGCAGCGCAACATTGCCAAGGCCACGCTGCTGTACAACGCCATCGACCAATCGCAGCTGTACGTCAACAAGGTGGCGGCCAACTGCCGCTCGCGCATGAACGTCCCGTTCTTCCTGCGTGACGAAAGCCGTAACGACGCCTTCCTGGCCGGTGCCAAGGAGCGCGGGCTGCTGCAGCTCAAAGGCCACAAGTCCGTGGGAGGCATGCGCGCCAGCATCTACAACGCCATGCCATTGGCGGGCGTGCAGGCGCTGGTGGACTACATGCGAGAATTTGAGCAAAAGCACGCCTGAGCGCGCACCCCACACGACAGCAACAGAAAACGGCTCCCAGAGCACGCACCGCTACCCCACCGTCCATGAACAATCCGCAAGCCTCACCCGACCTCGCCAGCCTGCGCGTGCAGATCGACAGCATCGACCAGCAACTGCTCACGCTGCTGAACCAGAGGGCGCTGGTGGCTGAACAGGTGGGTGAAGTCAAGAAACGTGAGGGCACGCCCTTCTTCCGCCCCGACCGTGTGGCGCAGGTCATCGACAAAATCACCAACGCCAACCCGGGCCCGCTCAAGGGTGCGCACGTGGCGGCGATCTGGCGCGAGATCATGTCTGCCTGCCTGGCCCTCGAATCACCCCAGCGTGTGGCCGTGCTGGGCCCCGAGGGCACGTTCTGCGAGCAGGCCGCGATTGAATTCTTCGGCGGTGCCGCCGACCTGATGTACTGCGCCAACTTCGACGAGGTGTTCCACGCCACGGCGGCAGGCAGTGCCCAATATGGCGTGGTGGGCGTAGAGAACTCCACCGAGGGCGTGGTCACCCGCTCTCTGGACCTGTTCCTGCACACCCCTACGCATGTGGTGGGCGAGGTCAGCCTGCTGGTGCGCCACAACCTGCTGCGCACCAGCAACTCGCTCGAAGGCATCGAGGTGGTGCTGGCCCATCCGCAGGCGCTGGCCCAATGCCAGGCCTGGTTGTCCAAGCACCTGCCGCACGCCGAGCGCCGCCCGGTGTCCAGCAATGCCGAAGGCGCGCGACTGGCCACCACCAACCCGGCCTGGGCGGCACTCTCCAGCGAGCGTGCGGCCACCCAATTTGGCTTGCACATCGTCTCCCACGCCATCCAGGACGACGCCTACAACCGTACCCGCTTCGCCATCATCTGCCTGCCCCACACGCTGCAGACGCCGCCTCCGTCGGGCAAGGATTGCACCAGCCTCGTGGTGTCGGTGCCCAACCGACCCGGCGCCGTGCACGACCTGCTGGTGCCGCTCAAGACGCACGGTGTGTCCATGACGCGCTTTGAGTCGCGCCCGGCCCGCACGGGCCAGTGGGAGTACTACTTCTACATCGATCTCGACGGCCACCCCGCCCAGCCCCATGTGGCACGGGCGCTGGAAGAACTGCGCAGCCTGTGTGCGTTCTACAAGGTCCTGGGCACTTACCCCGTGTCATCCTGAGGAGCAGCCGCCATGTTTGAACAATTGGGACTGATCGGCTGTGGGCTCATGGGAGGCTCATTCGCCCTGGCCATGAAGAAGGCCGGGTTGGTCAAACGCGTGGTGGGCTACAGCAAGTCGCCCTCCACCACCGACCGCGCCCGCCAGCTGGGCGTGATCGACGTCGAGGCGCCTTCCGCGCTACTGGCTGTGGCGGGCGCCGACATTGTGCTGGTGGCAGTCCCCGTGGCAGCCACCGAGGCCACCCTCAAGGCCATCAAGCACCTTGTCACCCCCCAGATGCTCATCATGGACGTGGGGTCGACCAAGTCCGATGTGGTGCAGGCCGCACAGCGTTCGCTGCGGGACCAGGTGGGCTCCTTTGTGCCCGCACACCCCATCACGGGGCGCGAAGTGTCGGGCGTGGAACACGCCGAAGCCGACCTGTACAGCGGGCGCCAGGTGATCCTGACTCCCACCGAGCGCACCCTGACGGCCCAGCTGCAGGACGCCGAAAAGATCTGGACTGCGCTGGGCTGCCGCGTGACCAGCATGTCGCCGGAGTCGCACGACGCGGCCTTTGCCGCCGTCAGCCACCTGCCCCATTTGCTGGCGTTTGCGATGATGAACAGCATCACCGGCCAGACGCACGGTGACGACTTTCTGTCCCTCGCAGGCCCCGGGTTCCGCGACTTCACCCGCATTGCCGCCAGCGATCCCAAAGTGTGGCGCGACATCCTGCTGTCCAACCGCGACGAGCTGATTGCCCAATCCAAGCTGTTCCAGCAGGCCCTGCGCAACATCGAGCAGGCCATGGAAAAAGGCAATGCCCAGGCGCTCGAAGACATGCTATCCTTGGCCAGCGAAACCCGGGCGCATTGGCGCATGGGCGCGAAGAGAAAGTAACCCCCTGAGCCGCCTGCGGCGCCTTCCCCCAAGGGGGACGCACCCGGTGGCCTGGCAAAGCCAGCTCCACGGGTGCACTGGGATGGGCCTGCGCCAGTAATGACGGGCGCTTGCACCCAATGGACGAAAGATACCGATGTACAGCACCGCATTCCTTGATCTGCCCCCTCTGCAAGCCGCTGCAGGCGAAGTCCACCTGCCGGGTTCCAAGAGCATCTCCAACCGCGTGCTGCTGCTGGCAGCGCTGAGCAACGGCACCACCACCGTGCACGACCTGCTGGCGTCCGACGACACGCGCGTGATGCTGGACGCCCTGCGCCAGATCGGGTGCACGGTGGATGAAGCGGGCAGCACGGTGCACATCACCGGCCTGGGTGGCAGCGTGCCCCAATCCCCCGCCAAGCTGTTCTTGGGCAATGCGGCCACGGCCATGCGCCCACTCACGGCGGCGCTGGCGCTGCTGGGCGGCGAGTTCGAGCTGTCTGGCGTGCCGCGCATGCACGAGCGCCCCATTGGCGATCTCATCGATGCGCTGCGCCAATTGGGCTGCCAGATCGACTACCTGGGCAACGACGGCTACCCGCCGCTCAAAATCGCCCATGGTCAGGGCGTGCCTGCGCTGGCACTGGCAGAGCCCATCCGCGTGCGCGGCGACGTGTCCAGCCAGTTCCTCACTGCGCTGCTCATGGCGCTGCCGCTGGCGGCGGGCACGCAGGCCATCGTGATCGAGGTGGTCGGTGAGCTGATCTCCAAGCCCTACATCGCCATCACCCTGCAACTGCTGGCACGCTTTGGCATTGTGGTCGAGCACCAGAACTGGCAGCGTTTCACCATCCCGGCAGGCAGCCGCTACCAGTCGCCCGGCAGCATCCATGTGGAGGCAGACGCCTCATCCGCTAGCTATTTCATAGCGCTTGGCGCAATTACTTCTAGCACTAGCGGCCAAAAAGGCATCAAGATTCAGGGTGTGGGCCTGGATTCGATCCAGGGCGACATCCGTTTTGTCGAAGCGGCCCGGGCCATGGGCGCGGTGGTCACGGGCGGCCCCAACTGGCTGCAGATCGAACGCGGTGCCTGGCCACTGAAGGCCATCGACCTGGACTGCAACCACATCCCCGACGCCGCCATGACGCTGGCAGTGATGGCGCTGTATGCCCAAGGCACCACCACGCTGACCAACATCGCCAGCTGGCGCGTGAAGGAAACCGACCGCATCGCCGCCATGGCCACCGAGCTGCCCAAGCTCGGCGCCACGGTGGAGGAAGGCGCGGACTATATCCGCGTCACGCCCCCAGCCCAGGTCACCGACTGGAAGGCTGCCAGCATCCACACCTACGACGACCACCGCGTGGCCATGTGCTTCTCGCTGGCCGCATTCAATCCGGCGGGTCTGCCGGTGCGCATCGAAGACCCCAAGTGCGTGGCAAAGACCTTCCCGGACTACTTCGAGGCCCTGTTCTCGGTCGCTCAGGTCGAGACCGCCCACATCCCGGTGATCTGCATCGACGGCCCCACGGCCTCGGGCAAGGGTACGGTGGCTGCGGCGGTGGCGCAGCGGCTGGGCTACCGCTTTTTGGACTCCGGCGCGATGTACCGCATCACCGCCCTGGCCGCGCTGCGGGCAGGTTTGGCCATAGACGCTGACCACGAAACCCGTATCGCCACCCTGGCCCAGACACTGCCGGTGCGGTTTGAGGGCGGCAAGGTGTGGCTGGGCAGCGACGACGTGACCGAAGCCATCCGCACCGAAGAAGCCGGCATGAACGCCTCGCGGGTGTCCGCCTTGCCCGCCGTGCGCACTGCGCTGGTCGATCTGCAGCACAGCTTTCAGCGCCTGCCGGGGCTGGTGGCCGACGGGCGCGACATGGGCACCGTGATCTTCCCCGAGGCCCCCTTGAAGGTGTATCTCACGGCCAGCGCCGCCTGCCGCGCAGAGCGCCGTTATAAGCAGTTGATTTCTAAGGGTTTTTCGGCTAGTATCGAAGACCTTCGCGTGGATCTGGAAGCGCGCGACGCCCGGGACAGTTCCCGCAGCGTTGCACCTCTCAAGCCCGCGCAGGACGCTCTGGTCCTGGACAACTCCGATTTGACGATTGAACAAGCCGTCGAACAGGTGTTGGCCTGGTGGCAGGAGCGTCAGCCCTTCGCAGCTTCTGCGCAGCGCTGACAACGTGGAGCCCTCGGGCTCCAGGCAGTGCCGAAAGGCCTTGTCACAGGCCCACGCAGCCCCTCTCGCGCGTCAGCGCACAGGTTGTGTGGATCGATAACCTAACCCGCGGCTCTGCCGCAAAAAAACCACCGCAAGCAGCTATAAAAACGGTAGCAATGGTGCTACCGGAATCCTGTTTGTGGCAAGGAAACACATGTCCGAATCTTTTGCCGCCCTTTTTGAAGAATCCTTGCAGCGCACGGAAATGCGCCCAGGCGAAGTCATCACCGCTGAAGTCGTGCGCGTCGAGCACAACTTCGTGGTCGTGAACGCTGGCCTCAAGTCCGAAGCCTACGTGCCGCTGGAAGAGTTCAAGAACGACAAGGGCGAAGTCGAAGTCCAAGTGGGTGACTTCGTCTCGGTGGCCATTGGCTCCATCGAAAACGGCTACGGCGACACCATCCTGTCGCGCGACACCGCCAAGCGTCTGGCTTCCTGGATGAGCCTGGAAAAGGCCCTGGAATCCGGCGAATTCGTCACCGGCACCACGTCCGGCAAGGTCAAGGGCGGCCTGACCGTTCTGGTCAACGGCATCCGCGCATTCCTGCCCGGTTCGCTGATCGATACCCGTCCGATCAAGGATCTGACGCCGTACGAAAACAAGACCATGGAATTCAAGGTCATCAAGCTGGACCGCAAGCGCAACAACGTGGTGCTGAGCCGCCGCGCTGTGGTGGAAGCTTCCATGGGCGAAGAACGCGCCAAACTGATGGAAACCCTGAAGGAAGGCTCCATCGTTCAAGGCGTGGTCAAGAACATCACCGAATACGGTGCATTCGTCGACCTGGGCGGCATCGACGGCCTGCTGCACATCACCGACATGGCATGGCGCCGCGTGCGTCACCCATCCGAAGTGGTGACCGCTGGCCAGGAAATCACGGCCAAGATCCTGAAGTTCGACACCGAAAAGAACCGCGTGTCCCTGGGTCTGAAGCAAATGGGCGACGACCCATGGATGGGCGTGAACCGCCGCTACCCCCAAGGCACCCGCCTGTTCGGCAAGATCACGAACATTGCCGACTACGGCGCGTTCGTCGAACTCGAACCCGGCATCGAAGGCCTGGTGCACGTGTCTGAAATGGACTGGACCAACAAGAACATCGCTCCCGCCAAGCTGGTTTCGCTGGGCGACGAAGTCGAAGTCATGGTTCTGGAAATCGACGAAGACAAGCGCCGTATCAGCCTGGGCATGAAGCAGTGCAAGGCCAACCCATGGCAAGAATTCGCTCAGGACACGAAGCGCGGCGACCGCGTCAAGGGTCCGATCAAGTCGATCACCGACTTCGGCGTGTTCGTGGGCCTGGCTGCCGGCATCGACGGCCTGGTGCACCTGTCTGACCTCTCGTGGAACGAACCCGGCGAAGCCGCTGTTCGCAACTACAAGAAGGGCCAGGAAGTGGAAGCGATCGTGCTGGCCGTGGACGTGGACCGCGAACGCATCTCGCTGGGCATCAAGCAGCTCGACGGCGACCCATTCACGACCTTCGTGACCGTGAACGACAAGGGCCAGACGGTGACCGGCAAGGTCAAGACCGTGGACGCCCGTGGCGCTGAAATCGACCTCGGCGAAGACATCGTGGGCTACCTGCGCGCTTCGGAAATCTCCCGCGACCGCGTGGAAGATGCCCGCAACGTGCTCAAGGAAGGCGACGAAGTCACGGCCGTGGTGGTGAACGTGGATCGCAAGACCCGCAACATCCAGCTGTCGATCAAGCAAAAGGACATGGCTGACGAACAAGGCGCCATGGCCAACCTGAGCCAGCAATCGAGCCGCGAAAGCGCCGGCACGACCAGCCTGGGCGCCCTGCTGCGCGCCAAGCTGGACAACTCGGAAAAGTAAAGCGCTGACCCGTTAAACGGTCAGACAGCGGGCGCCTCGGCGCCCGCTCTTTTTTCAGCCAAGACTGCCTATGTCCCAAGATTCCATGACCCGCTCAGACCTCGTCGAAGAACTGGCCGCCCGTTTCGGCCAGCTCACCCACCGCGATGCCGAATACGCCGTCAAGACCATTCTGGACGCCGTGGGCGAGGCCCTGGTGCGCGGGCACCGCATCGAGATCCGGGGCTTTGGCAGCTTCTCGGTCAACCACCGCCCTCCCCGCATGGGCCGCAATCCACGCAGCGGCGAGGCCGTGGCCATTCCCGAAAAGCGTGTGCCCCATTTCAAGCCGGGCAAGGCCCTGCGCGAAGCCGTCGACAAACGCACGGCCGAAATGGAAGAAAAGGCACCGCCCGCAACGGGCACCCTGGGCAACTGATATCAAATTGATAGCGGCAAGCGCATGATTCACTAGCGCCTGCTGCCGTTTTGGCTTGTATTGACCTGAGAGAAGGCATCCACAGCCCCCCTGCGCCAAGCTCTTAGAATCGCCCCACCACTGGGGAGACCGATGAAATACCTCCTGTGGCTGCTCAAGGCAGCCATTTTTTTTACGCTCTTCGCCTTCGCGCTGAACAACCAGCAGGATGCGACCGTGCATTTCTTCTTTGGCACGCAATGGCGCGCGCCGCTGGTGCTGGTGGTGCTGACCGCATTTGCCGCAGGTCTGGTCGTTGGGGCCTTGGGCATGGTGCCGCGCTGGTGGCGCCACCGCAACGCTGCACGCCGCGCCCAGGCAGCAGTCGTGGTGGCACCAACGCCCGTAACGGCCCCCGCCGCCAGCGCCACCCCGGCAGCGCCACCACCACCTCCTGACCTGCCTTCGATCCATGGAATTTGACCTGAGCTGGATACTGTTGGGCCTGCCCCTGGCGTTTGTGCTGGGCTGGCTGGCGTCGCGTTTTGACCTGCGCCAGCTGCGTGCCGAAAACCGCCGCGCCCCAAAGGCGTACTTCAAGGGTCTGAACTTCCTGCTCAACGAGCAGCAGGACCAGGCCATCGACGCCTTCATCGAGGCCGTGCAGAACGACCCCGACACCTCCGAGCTGCACTTCGCCCTGGGCAACCTGTTTCGCCGCCGGGGCGAGTACGACCGTGCCGTGCGTGTGCACGAGCACCTGCTGTCTCGCGGCGACCTGAGCCGTACTGACCGCGAACGCGCCCAGCATGCACTGGCGCTCGACTTCCTCAAGGCCGGGCTGCTCGACCGCGCCGAAGATGCGCTGCAGCGCCTGGAGGGCACCCCGTTCGAGGCCCAGGCCCGCCTGGCGCTGCTGGCCATCTACGAACGTTCGCGCGACTGGCCCCATGCCGCCACCATTGCCCGCAAGATGCACGATGCCGATCAGGGCGACTTCAGCACCCGGCAAGCCCACTACCTGTGCGAGCAGGCGCTGGCGCTGAGCGCGCAAGGCGACCTGCCGGGCGCTCAGGCCCTGCTGGACCAGGCAGTGGCCGCTGCTCCCGAGGCCGCGCGCGCGCGCATCGAACTGGCGCGCCTGCAACGCCTGATGGGTCAGCCGGCTGCCGTGCTGTCCACGCTCAAGGCGCTGGGCGATCGCAACCCCGCAGCGCTGCCCCTGGCCGCCCCGCTGATGGTCGAGGCTGCCACCGCTATCGGCCGCACCCAGGAAGTGCATGCCCTTTTGCAGGCGCACTATGCGCAAGCGCCTTCGCTGGACGTGCTGGAAAGCATCGTGGCCATGGAAGCCGCCGACGAGGCCACCCGCCCATCCGCCCGCCAGCGTTATGTGGAGCACCTGGACAAGGAGCGCTCCCTGGTCGCTGCTGCCAAATGGCTGGCCACCGAAAAGCTGGAACACGAAGAATTCCACCCCCAGGTTCAACGTGCCCTGGACCATGCCGTCAAGCCCCTGACCCGCTACCGATGCGCGGCCTGTGGCTTCGAGGCGCGCCAGCATTTCTGGCAATGCCCCGGCTGCCAGACCTGGGACAGCTACCCCGCACGCCGCGTCGAAGAACTCTGACCCAAGCCTTCATCCCCAACGCTGTAAGACCCTTGCCATGCTGAAGAAACTGCTGACCCTGCTGGTTGCCACGCTGCTCGCCACCGCCACCTGGGCCGCCGTGGACGTGAACACCGCCACCGAGGCCGAACTGGACGGAATCAAGGGCATCGGGCCCGGCCTGTCGGGCCGCATCCTCCAGGAGCGCCAGAGTGCCCCCTTCAAGGACTGGGCCGACTTCATCGGCCGTGTGGGCGGCGTGGGCAACAAGAGTGCCGTCCACTTCTCCAAAGAGGGCCTGACCGTCAACGGCAAGAAGTACAGCGCAGCAGCCGCCGCCAAGGCCGAAGCCAAATCCGGCAAAAAGCACAGCAGCTCCCAGGCAGCAGACCGCAAGGCCCGTGGCAGCGCTGACAAGGAGGCTGCAACGGCAACCACGCCAGCCACACCACCCGCCACGGCGACTGCGGCACCGGCCGCGCCAGCACCGGCAACCGGCGCTAGCAAAAACTAAGCACGCTTCACAAGCAGCAAGCCCGCTCCAGCGGGCTTGTTTTTTGCGGCAGGGCATGCGCGACAGCAAGGGGCGGGCAGGGTTTTTCGGCGCTGCCCCCCAGGGCGTGTCCCCCTTCAATTCCCCCACGCGAAAGCCATCCAGGCCGTGCAGTGCTAGGCGCCCTGAGCGCCGTGTAGCGTGGCTACACAAGCGAAGGGCAACGACGCAATGTGCGGCTTGGCTGGCTTTCCCTTCGGGCTGGCGGTGCAATGCGGCGTCTGCTTTGTCGGGCATCCATCCGCATTGCACCGCCAGCGCGTGGGGGAATTGAAGGGGGACACGCCCTAGAATCAATCGCGCATGCCCCTGATCACGCTCATCCTTCTCCCCTTCATCGGCAGCTTGCTGGCAGCGGTTCTGCCCTCCAACGCCCGCAATACCGAGTCCACCCTGGCGGGACTCATCGCCCTGTTCTGCACCGTGCAGGCGGCGCTCTACTTCCCGCAGATTGCAGACGGCGGCGTGATCCGGCAAGAGCTGGCCTGGCTGCCCGCGCTGGGCCTGAACCTCGTCATCCGCATGGACGGCTTTGCCTGGATGTTCTGCATGCTGGTGCTGGGCGTGGGCAGCCTGGTGGTGCTGTATGCGCGCTACTACATGTCTGCGGCCGACCCGGTGCCGCGCTTCTTCTCGTTTTTTCTGGCCTTCATGGGTGCGATGGCAGGCGTGGTGCTGTCGGGCAACATCATCCAGATTGCGTTTTTCTGGGAGCTGACCAGCCTGTTTTCCTTCCTGCTGATCGGCTACTGGCACCACCGCAAGGATGCGCGGCGCGGGGCGCGCATGGCGCTCACCGTCACCGGCACAGGGGGGCTGGCCATGCTGGCGGGCATGCTGGTGCTGGGGCACATCGTTGGCAGCTACGACCTCGATCATGTGCTCGCCGCCGGCCAGCTCATCCAGAACCACGCGCTGTACACCACCGCGCTCGTACTGATTCTGCTGGGCGCGCTCACCAAAAGCGCGCAGTTCCCCTTCCACTTCTGGCTGCCCCACGCCATGGCCGCGCCCACACCTGTGTCGGCCTACCTGCACTCGGCCACCATGGTCAAGGCGGGCGTGTTTCTGCTGGCGCGCCTGTGGCCCGCGCTGGCGGGCACCGAGCAGTGGTTCTGGCTGGTGGGCGGCGCGGGCCTGGCCACCTTGCTGGTGGGCGGCTACGCGGCCATGTTCCAGAACGACCTTAAGGGGCTGCTGGCGTACTCGACCATCTCGCACCTGGGCCTCATCACCCTGCTGCTGGGCCTGAACAGCCCGCTGGCCGCCGTGGCGGCCGTGTTCCACATCATGAACCACGCCACCTTCAAGGCCTCGCTGTTCATGGCCGTGGGCATCGTGGACCATGAAAGCGGCACGCGGGACATCCGGCGCCTGTCGGGCCTGCGCACCATGATGCCGATCACCGCCACCCTGGCCATGGTGGCCAGCGCGGCCATGGCGGGCGTGCCGCTGCTCAATGGCTTCCTGTCCAAGGAAATGTTCTTTGCCGAGACGGTGTACGTGAACACCACGCCATTGCTCGAATGGCTGCTGCCGGTGGCCGCCACGGTGGCCGGCATGTTCAGCGTGGCGTACTCGCTGCGCTTCACGGTGGATGTGTTCTTTGGCCCGCCCGCCACCGACCTGCCGCGCCCGCCCCATGAGCCGCCGCACTGGATGCGCGTTCCGGTCGAACTGCTGGTGCTGGCCTGCCTCGTGGTGGGCACGTTGCCCGCGTGGTCGGTGGGGGCCTACCTGGCCGCTGCCGCGCGGCCCGTGGTGGGAGGCGAGCTGCCCACGTACAGCTTGGCGGTCTGGCATGGGTTCAACACGCCCTTCGTGATGAGCCTGGTGGCTTTGGGCGGGGGCATCGCGCTCTACGCACTGCTGCGCTGGCAGCGCGAAAAGGGTGCCATCGATGCGCCACCCGTCATGCGCCGCATCAGCGGCCAGCGGGCCTTTGAGGCCACGCTGGCCTCGCTCAGCTTGGTGGGCCGCAATGGCCGCCGCCTGCTGGGCACTGGTCGCCTGCAGTGGCAGATGCTGTGGCTGGTGTGCGCCGCGCTGGTGGCGGGCACCCTGCCCCTGTGGGCGCGGGGCCTGCCCATTGGCGACCGGGTGCAGCTGCCGCTGTCCCCCGCCTTTGCGCTGCTGTGGTTGCTGGGTGCCGTGTGCGCCGTGGCGGCAGCCTGGCAGGCCAAATACCACCGGCTGGCGGCACTGACGCTGCTGGGTGGCTCCGGGCTGTGCGTGTGCCTCACGTTCCTTTGGTTCTCGGCGCCCGACCTGGCGCTCACACAGATCGTGGTGGAGGTGGTGACCACCATCCTCATCCTGCTGGGCCTGCGCTGGCTGCCGCGGCGCGACGAGAGCCTGCGCGTGCCCACGCTGGCCGAAGAGCGCCGCACCCAGCTGCGCCGCTACCGCGACATGGCGCTGACGTTGGCCGCAGGGGGTGGCATGGCCCTGCTGTCGTTCGCGATGATGAGCCGCCCCTTCCCCGACAGCACCTCCACCTTCTTCCTGGAGCGTGCGCTTACCGAAGGGGGCGGCACCAACGTGGTCAACGTCATGCTGGTGGACTTCCGGGGCTTTGACACCTTTGGCGAGATCGTGGTGCTCGGCATCGTGGCGCTCACGGTCTATGCGCTGCTGCGGCGCTTCCGCCCGGCGCGCGAGGTGATGGACCTGCCGCCCCAGCAGCGCGCACTGCCCGCCGATGTGGACACCGACCTCGCCAACCCGCGCCAGACCGCCGACACCGCCGTGGGCTATCTCATGGTGCCCGCTGTGCTGGTGCGGTTGATGCTGCCCTTTGCCACGCTGGTCGCGGTCTACCTGTTCATGCGCGGCCACAACGAGCCCGGCGGCGGCTTTGTGGCGGGGCTGGTGTTCTCGGTGGCCCTGCTGCTGCAGTACATCGTGTCGGGAACCTCGTGGGTCGAGGCCCACCTGCCGCTGTACCCGCGCCGCTGGATTGGCGTGGGCCTGCTCGCCGCACTGGCCACGGGCCTGGGCGCACTGGCCTGGGGCTATCCGTTTTTGACCAGCCATACGGCGCATTTTTCGCTGCCCGTGGTGGGTGAGATCCATGTGGCCAGCGCGCTGTTTTTTGACATCGGTGTGTTCACCCTGGTGGTGGGCTCCACCATGCTCATCCTCACCGGCATTGCCCACCAGTCGGTGCGCAGCCACCGCTACAACAACGCACGCGCGGCCGAAGAAGCCCAGGCCGCCGCCACACCGGGAGAAGGCCCATGGAACTGATACTGGCCCTGGCCATCGGCGTGCTCACCGGCTCAGGCGTATGGCTGCTGCTGCGGCCGCGCACCTTCCAGGTCATCATGGGCCTGTCGCTGCTGTCGTACGCCGTCAACCTGTTCATCTTCAGCATGGGCCGCCTGGGCCTCGCGATTGACAAGGAGCCCGTGCTGCAGCCCGGGGTGCCGCAAGACCTGGCCCACTATGCCGACCCCATGCCCCAGGCGCTCACCCTCACGGCCATCGTGATCGGCTTTGCCATGACCGCCCTCTTCCTCGTGGTGTTGCTGGCATCGCGCGGCATGGCCGGCACCGACCATGTGGACGGCACCAAGGGTAAAGACGTGCAGGAAATGCCATGACGGGAGGCACGAGCATCACCGCATCGATCACCGCGTGGCTGATGCCACACCTGATCCTCGCGCCGATTGCACTGCCCCTGCTCACGGCCGGGCTCATGCTGTTGCTGCGCGAAGAGCGCCAGCGCACCAAGGTCACGCTCAACATCACCTCAACCCTGATGGGCCTGGTGGTGGCCGTGCTGCTGCTGGTGCAGGCCAAGGAGCCCAGCGTGCAGACCAGCCTGGGCGTGTACCTGCCGGGCAACTGGCCGGCACCGTTCGGCATCGTGCTGGTCATCGACCGCCTGTCGGCCATGATGCTGGTGCTGACCAGCACGGTGGCACTGGCCACGGTGCTGTTCTCGGCCGCGCGCTGGCACCGGGCGGGCGTGCACTTTCACCCCCTGTTCCAGTTCCAGCTGATGGGTCTGGCCGGGGCCTTTCTCACGGCCGATCTGTTCAACCTGTTCGTGTTCTTCGAGATCATGCTGGCGGCGTCCTACGGGTTGCTGTTGCACGGCTCAGGCCGCCCGCGCGTGTCGGCGGGGCTGCACTACATCGCCATCAACCTCGCGGCGTCGTCGCTGTTCCTCATCGGGGTGTCGATGCTGTACGGCATCACCGGCACGCTCAACATGGCCGACCTGGCGCAGGGCATTGCGGGTGTGGCCGTGGCAGACCGGGGACTGCTGCACGCGGCCGCTGCCATTCTGGCGGTGGCCTTCCTCATCAAGGCCGCCGTGTGGCCGCTCAACTTCTGGCTGGTGCCCGCCTACAGCGCGGCCACTGCGCCCGTGGGTGCGCTGTTTGCGCTCATGACCAAGGTGGGCGTGTACAGCGTACTGCGGCTGTGGACGCTGCTGTTTGGCGCCGAGGCCGGTGAATCCGCGCTGTTTGGCACCCAGTGGCTCATTGGCGGCGGCATGCTGACCATGGCCTTTGGTGCCATTGGCATGCTGGGCTCGCAGCGGCTGGGGCACCTGGCAGGGTTCAGCGCCGTGCTGTCGTCGGGCACACTGCTGGCCGCTGTGGGCTTCGGGCAAAACCTGCTCACCAGCGGGCTGCTGTACTACCTGCTCAGCTCCACGCTGGCGGTGAGTGCGCTGTTCCTGCTCACCGATCTGATCGACCGCTGGCGCAATGACGGAGCCAACCTCGCGCCGTACGAGCAGACCGACGACGCGCCTTTTCTGTCGGCCGACCTGGTGCCCACCGAGGGCATGAACCTGGACGACAAGGAACAGGCGCTGATCGGCCAGGTCATCCCCGCTGCCGCGGCCTTTCTGGGCTTGGCGTTCATGGCCTGCACGCTCGTGATTGCGGGCCTGCCGCCCCTGCCCGGCTTTGTGGGCAAGTTCGCCATGGTCCATGCACTGCTCAACCCGCTGGGGCTGGGCGCGGCCCAGGGCTTCCGCCTGGGCGCTGCGGGCTGGACGCTGGTGGCGCTGCTGGTGGGCTCGGGGCTGCTGGCACTGCTGGCGCTCACGCGCGCAGGCATTCGCCATTTCTGGTCGGCCCAGGGCCGGGCTTCACCGCAACTGCTGGTGCTGGAGGGACTGCCCATTGCCCTGCTGCTGCTGGCCTGCGTGGCGCTGGTGTGGCAAGCCGGTGCAGTGATGCGCTACACCCAGGCTACGGCCGATGCCCTGCATGCGCCCGGCACCTACGTGCGTGCGGTGATGACCGCTGCGCCCGTTGCACCTTCGCCTGCGGCGGCGCCTGAAACCATGCCACCGGGGAGCAAGCCATGACCCAACCAGGCCTATCGACGGCATCCAACGCCCCAGCCGTTCCCCCGCGCCCCGGTCTGTTGCGGCGCCTGGTGCCTGCCCCGCTGCTCTCGCTGGCGCTGCTGGGCCTGTGGCTGCTGCTCAACCGCAGCCTGAGCGCAGGCCACCTCGTGCTGGGCACGGTGCTGGCACTGGCCATCCCGCTGCTCACCGCCGGGCTGCGCCCGCTGCCGGTCCGCATCCGCAAGCCAGGTGCCGTCTTGCGCCTGGCGCTTGCGGTGGTGGCAGACACCACCCGGTCCAACCTGGCGGTGGCACGCCTGCTGCTGGCACCCGGCCGCAGGCGCCATCCTGCGGGCTTTGTGCACATCCCGCTGGACGTGCGGGACCCCAACGCATTGGCTGTGCTGGCGATGATCGTGTGCATCACGCCGGGTACCGCGTGGGCTGAGATTTCTCTGGACCGCAGCATGTTGCTGCTGCACGTGCTGGAGCTGGACGACCCCGCCACGGTGATCACTGACGTGAAGCAGCGCTACGAGACGCCCCTGATGGAGATTTTTGAATGACCCCCGTGCTGGACTGGGCCCTGCCGGCCGCCCTGCTCATGCTTGCGCTGGCCATGGGCTGCGCGTTGATCCGACTGCTCAAGGGCCCTTCCGCGCAAGACCGCGTGCTGGCGCTGGACTGCATGTACTTGAGCGGCATGCTGGTGATGCTAGTGCTGGGTCTGCTCTACGGCAGCAAGAACTACTTTGAGGCCGCACTGCTGCTGGCGCTGCTCAGCTTTGTCGGCTCCATGGCCATGGCCAAGTTTTTGCTGCGCGGCGAGGTGATCGAATGACCGAAGCCGCCACCACCGCCACCGCTGTTCTTCCGCTGTGGCTGGAAATCATCGTGGCCGTGCTGGTGCTGGCTGGTGCCGCGCTGGCCCTGCTGGGCTCCATCGGCTTGCTGCGCCTGCCGACCTTTTTTGAACGGGTGCACGCGCCCTCCATCATTGCCACGCTGGGCTGCTGGCTGATCATGCACGGCACCGTGCTGTACTTCTCGGTGGCCGACCGCAGCCTGGCGCTGCATGCGCTGCTGATCGCCGTGTTCGTGGCGATCACGGTGCCGGTGATGTCGATCTTTCTCATGCGCGCGGCGCTGTTCCGCGCACGGCAGGCCGGGCGCGACGTGCCGCCCAGCCTGAGCCAACCCAAGGTGGGTGTGAACACGGAAGTCAAAGACGCCTGATCAAAAACTCCTGATTTGATAGCTGCAGGCGCATATAAAACATGCGCTTGCGGCATTTTTGGTTCTTACTTCGCCCCCGAAACACCAAACCCGCCGCCGCCGGGGGTGTGAATCTCGAACACATCGCCCGGCAGCATCTCTGCCTGGCCGATGTGGTCCAGCAGCTCCACCCGGCCATCGCTGCGCACCACCTTGTTGATACCCATGGCCCCCGGCTGACCACCCGCCATGCCAAACGCGCCATGGTGGCGGCCGTTCGACAAGATGCTGGCCGTCATCGGCTCCAGAAAGCGCACACGGCGCACGCCGCCGTCGCCACCTTTCCACTGCCCGGCGCCGCCCGAGCCCTTGCGGATCTCGTAGCCCTCCAGCCGCACCGGAAAGCGGAACTCCAGCACCTCGGGGTCCGTCAGGCGCGAGTTGGTCATGTGGCACTGCACGACGCTGGTGCCGTCAAAACCGCCCGCCAGTTGCCCGTTGGCATCCCACACACCGCCCGCGCCGCTGCCGCCCGAGATGGTCTCGTAGTACTGGTAGCGCGTGCTGCCAAACGTGAAGTTGTTCATCGTGCACTGTCCCGCCGCCATCAGGCCCAAGGCGCCATACAGCGCGTTGGTGATGCAGGTGGACGTTTCCACATTGCCCGCCACCACCGATGCGGGTGGGTTGGGGTTGAGCATGCTGCCGGGCGGGATGATGACGTTGAGCGGCTTGAGGCACCCCGCGTTCAGCGGAATGTCGTCATCCACCAGCGTGCGGAACACATACAGCACCGCCGCCATGCACACCGCCGTGGGCGCGTTGAAGTTGTTCGTCTGCTGCGGGCTGGTGCCGGTGAAGTCGATGGTGGCGCTGCGGCTCGCTGCATCCACCTTCACGGCCACGCTGATCTGCGCGCCGTTGTCCAGAGGCAGCGTGAACGCACCATCCTTGAGCCGTGTGATGACACGACGCACGGACTCTTCCGCGTTGTCCTGCACATGGCGCATATAGGCCTGCACCACGTCCAGCCCAAACTCGGCCACCATGCGGCGCAGCTCCTGCTGGCCTTTCTCGTTGGCGGCGATCTGCGCGCGCAGGTCGGCCATGTTCTGCTGGGGGTTGCGGGATGGATATTCGCCGCTTGAAAGCAGCGCAATCATCTCCGCCTCGCGCAGCACGCCGCGCTCCACCAGCTTCACATTGTTGATCTGTACACCCTCTTCTTCAATGCGCGTGGAGAACGGCGGCATGGAGCCCGGCGTGGTGCCGCCCACATCGGCGTGGTGGCCGCGGCTGCCCACATAGAACGTGGGCTCGGCCTCGTTGGCGATGTAGACCGGCGTAATGACCGTGATGTCCGGCAGGTGCGTGCCACCGTGGTACGGGTCGTTGAGCACGAACACATCGCCGGGCTGCATGCGGCCCGCGTTCTCGCGGATCACGGTCTTGATGCTCTCGCCCATGCTGCCCAGGTGCACGGGCATGTGGGGCGCGTTGGCGATCAGGTTACCTGCGGTGTCAAACAGCGCGCAGCTGAAGTCCAGCCGCTCCTTGATGTTGACCGAGTACGCCGTGTTCTGCAGCTGCAGCCCCATCTGTTCGGCAATGTTCATGAACAGGTTGTTGAACACTTCGAGCAGCACCGGGTCCACCGTGGTGCCCACGGCGTGCTGCACGGCACGGGCCACACGGCGGTTGAGCAGCAGGTGGTCCAGATCGGTCAGTGCTGCTTCCCAGCCGGGCTCCACGATGGTGGTGGCGTTCTTCTCGGCAATGATGGCCGGGCCGGGGATCACATCGCCGGGGCGCAGGTCCTCGCGCACCACCAGGGCGGCGTCGTGCCATGCAGGCACGCCATCGATGCCACCGGTGTACATGCGCACGGTGCTGCGGCGCGGCACCTCGCGCGCGGGCTGTAGCGTGTGGCGTGGCTCCACGGGCGCGTCGCCGGGCACCACGGCCTCGACCGACACAGCCTCCACCACCAGGCCCTTGCCCTGCATGAGGAATGCAAAACGCTGGCGGTAAGCGTTCTCGAACGCGGCGGTGATTTCGGTCAGCGAGCCAAACGGTACGATGAGTGCCGAGTCGCTGCCCTCGTAGCGCACATGCACGCGGCGGTGCACCACGGCAGTGCCCGCGCCCACCTGCTGGCGCTCCAGCTCGGTGCGCGCGGTGGTGGCGAGTTGGTCCAGCGTGGCCTCGATGCCTGCGAGCGCTTCGGGCGCGAGCTTGGTTTCCACCGCCTGTTCACGGATCACGTTCTGGTCCGCCAGGCCCATGCCGTAAGCACTGAGCACGCCCGCCAGCGGGTGCACAAACACGCGCGTCATGCCCAACGCATCGGCCACCAAACAGGCGTGCTGACCGCCCGCGCCGCCAAAGCACTGCAGCGTGTAGCGCGTCACGTCGTAGCCGCGCGCCACGCTGATCTTCTTGATCGCATTGGCCATTTGCTGCACGGCAATCTGAATGAAGCCGTGGGCCACATCCTCGGCCTTGCGTCCGGTCTGTGTGGCGAGGCCTTCAAACTTCTGTGCCACCGCATCGCCATCCAGCGCCTCGTTCGCAGCGTGGCCAAACACCTTGGGGAAGTGCGCGGGCTGGATCTTGCCCACCATCACGTTCGCATCGGTCACGGCCAGCGGGCCGCCCCGGCGGTAGCTGGCGGGGCCGGGGTTGGCGCCCGCGCTTTCGGGGCCGACGCGGAAGCGTGCGCCATCAAAGCCGAGGATGGAGCCGCCACCGGCCGCCACGGTGTGGATACTCATCATCGGGGCGCGCATGCGCACGCCCGCCACCTGGGTCTCGAATTCGCGCTCGAACTCGCCCGCGTAATGGCTCACGTCGGTGCTGGTGCCCCCCATGTCAAAGCCGATGACCTTGTCGTGGCCTGCCAAACCGGCGGTGCGGGCCATGCCGACGATGCCGCCTGCGGGGCCCGACAGGATCGCGTCCTTACCCTGGAACACCTGCGCATCCGTGAGGCCGCCCGACGACTGCATGAAGAACAACTTCACGCCCGGCATTTCGCTCGCCACCTGGTCCACATAGCGGCGCAGGATGGGCGACAGGTACGCATCCACCACCGTGGTGTCACCCCGGCTCACCAGCTTCATCATGGGGCTGGTGGCGTGCGAGGCGCTCACCTGCGTAAAGCCGATTTCGCGCGCGATGCGGGCGGCGGCTTCTTCGTGTGCGGTGTAGCGGTAGCCGTGCATGAACACGATGGCCGCGCTGCGCAGGCCCGCGTCGTAGGCCGCCCACAGGCGTTCCTTCAGGTGGGCTTCGTCCAGCGGCTCGATCACTTCGCCCTGTGCACCCATGCGCTCCTGCGCTTCGACGACTCGCTCATAGAGCAACTCGGGCAGCACGATGTGGCGGTCAAACAAACGGGGGCGGTTCTGGTACGCAATGCGCAGCGCGTCCTTGAAGCCCCTGGTGGTGATGAGCAGCGTGGGCTCGCCCTTGCGCTCCAAGAGCGCGTTGGTGGCCACGGTAGTGCCCATCTTCACGCACTCCACCAGCGCAGGAGTCACCGGCTCGCCGGGCTGCAGGCCCAGCAGGTGGCGGATGCCCGCCACGGCAGCGTCCTTGTACTGCTCCGGGTTCTCAGACAAAAGCTTGTGCGTGACCAACGTGCCGTCCGGGCGCTTGCCCACCACGTCGGTGAAGGTACCTCCACGGTCAATCCAGAATTGCCAGCGGGACAAAGGAGAAGCTTGTTGGGACATGGTAATGCTATCTAATCAATAGCTGCCAGCGCTTTCAATAAATGCGCTGCAGCCCAATTTCATTCAAAAACTCAAAAACCAGGGGCAGGTTGTCACAGCGACGCTGCGGAGCGCGCTGCCTGGTCGTACATGCCCGAGAGCACACGCAGCAAACGGGCCAGCTCGCCAATGTCGCGGTTGAGCGCGTCGTCGGCTTTGAGCGCATCGATCAGGCAGCTCTCGCGGATCTCGCGGTAGCGCTGCACATAGGCGCGGCCGGTGTCGGTGGCGGCGTAGGTGACTTCCTTGCCGTTTTTTTGCGAGGCGACCACGCCCAGGGTCTGCAGCTTTTTGAGCGAGTAGTTCACCAGGTGCGTGTCTTCCACGTTCATGATGAAGCAGATGTCGGCCAGGCGCTTGTCGCGCGCACGGTGCGTGACGTGGTGCAGCACCACCACGTCGAGCGGTGTCAGGTCCTTGAGACCCGCCGCCGCCATGCAGTGCACCACCCAGCGGTGGAACGCGTTGCCCGCCACGATGAGGCCGAACTCGAACTCGCTCATCTCTGCGCTCTGCGCCGACACCAGATGCGCAGAAGAAACAATGGGGCCGGAGTCGGTCTTGGCCTTGGACTTGGCTTCAGGTTTCATGGAAAATTCAGGCCTGTAGGTTCTGCCATTGGCACGGGATATGCATAGGCCATTGTAGGTAAGTCGATGGTAATTTGTTGGCAATTTGTCAGCGTTTAGGCAAAACACCTATCGCAATCGGATCGGCTTCCGATACAGTGATTTGTTACATCCAATCTTGTACATACAACCCTGCGGAGCAATATCCATGAAGCGTCGAATCTTCCCCGTGACCGCACTCGCCCTGACACTGGCTGCGGGCCTGTCTGCCACCTCGGCATTTGCCCAGACCAAGTGGGACCTGGCCGCCGCCTACCCCGCCACCAACTTCCACACCGAGAACATGGTGCAGCTGGCCAGCGATGTGGACAAGGCCACGGGCGGCAAGCTCAAGATCACGGTCCATGCCAACGCCGCGCTGTTCAAGGCCCCTGAAATCAAGCGCGCTGTGCAAGGCGGCCAGGCGCAGATGGGCGAGATCCTGCTGGCCAACTTCCAGAACGAATGGCAGCTGTTTGGCGTGGATGGCCTGCCCTTCCTGGCCGATAGCTACGACGCCTCCAAGAAGCTCTACGCCGCGCAAAAGCCCTTCCTGGAAAAGAAGCTGGCTGAGCAGGGAATGATGCTGCTGTACGCCGTGGCCTGGCCCCCACAAGGCATCTACACCAAGAAGCCGTTGGCCTCTGCCGCCGACCTCAAGGGCATCAAGTGGCGCGCCTACAGCCCTGCCACCGCGCGCATTGCCGAGCTGGTCGGCGCCCAGCCTGTGACGGTGCAGGCCGCAGAGTTCTCGCAGGCCCTGGCCACGGGCGTGGTCGAATCGACGATGACCTCGGGCGCCACCGGTGTGGACAGCAAGCTGTACGAACACCTCAAGTTCTACTACGACACCCAGGCCTGGCTGCCCAAGAACGCCGTGCTGGTGAACAAGAAGGCGTTTGACGCGCTGGACAAGCCTAGCCAGGACGCGCTGCTGAAGGCCGGTGCCGACGCCGAAGCACGCGGCTGGGCCAACAGTGCCAAAGTCAACACCGATACCGTCGCCAAGCTCAAGGCCAATGGCATGGATGTGGTGACTCCACCGGCCGCCCTGAAGGCCGACATGGCTAAGGTGGGTGACACCATGCTCAAGGAATGGCTGGACAAGGCCGGCCCCGAAGGCAAGGCGCTCATCGACGCCTACCGCAAGTAAGCCCAGGCGCCCACGCACATGCGTCGTCTGCTGGACTTTCTGTACGACAGCGCCGCCGCCCTGGCGGCGCTTTTCATGGTCGGCTTGTTGGGGATGGTGCTGCTGTCCATCGCCAGCCGCCAGTTCCACTTCCACGTGCCGGGCACGGATGCCTATGCGGGCTATCTGATGGCCGCATCGGGCTTCTTGGCGCTCGCCCACACCTTGAAGCGCGGCGAGCACATCCGCGTCACGCTGCTGCTCAACTTTCTGAAGGGCGGCGCCAAGAAGGCGTTCGAGATCTGGGCTTTGGCCATTGCCACCCTGCTGGCCGTGCTGTTCGCGGTGTACAGCTGCAAGCTGGCCTGGCAGTCGCACGAATTCCACGACATCTCCACCAGCAGCGACGCCACGCCTCTGTGGATTCCACAGATCGCCATGGCCTTGGGCACGGTGATTCTGGCGATCGCGTTCCTGGACGAGCTGGTGCTGGAGATGATGGGCAAGCGTGTGGATGCCTCCTCTGGCGAAGCATTGCGCAATGAATAACCCCTGCTGCACAACCTACCATGAGTGATCTCGCCATAACCGGCCTGCTCGTACTGTCACTGTTCCTGATCCTGGGCAGCGGCGTATGGATCGGGCTCACCCTCTCCGGCGTCGCCTGGATCGCCATGCAGCTGTTCTCCGCCCGCCCGGCGGGCGATGCGATGGCCGTGACCATCTGGGGCAGCGCCTCCAGCTGGACCCTCACCGCCCTGCCCCTGTTCATCTGGATGGGCGAAATCCTGTTCCGCACGCGGCTGTCGCAAGACATGTTCAAGGGCCTGGCCCCCTGGGTGCAGGCGCTGCCGGGCCGGCTGCTGCATACCAACGTGGTGGGCTGCACCATCTTTGCCGCAGTGTCGGGGTCGAGCGCCGCCACCTGCGCCACCATTGGCAAGATGACGCTGCCCGAGCTGACACGCCGCGGCTACCCCGAGCACATGGTGGTGGGCACGCTGGCCGGTGCCAGCACGCTGGGCCTGTTGATCCCGCCGTCCATCATCATGATCGTGTACGGCGTGTCGGCCGAGGTGTCGATCTCGCAGCTGTTCATTGCGGGCGTGCTGCCGGGCATCCTGCTGGCGGCGCTGTTCTCGGGCTACATCATGCTGTGGGCGCTGCGCCACCCCGAGCAGGTGCCCGCCGCCGATGTGCGCATGAGCTTCATGCAAAAGCTATCCGAATCGCGCAGCCTGATCCCCGTGGTGCTGCTGATCGCGGCCGTGCTGGGCTCCATCTACACCGGCTTTGCCACCGCCACCGAGGCCGCGGCCGTGGGCGTGGTCGGCTCGCTGGTGCTGTCGGCCGTGCAGGGCTCCATGACCTGGGGCACTTTCAAGGACTCGCTGATGGGCGCCACGCGCCTGTACTGCATGATCGCGCTGATCCTGGCTGGCGCCGCCTTCCTCACGCTGGCCATGGGCTACATCGGCTTGCCGCGCCACCTGGCGGAATGGATCGCGTCGCTGGGCTTGAACCAGGCGCAGCTCATCGTGGCGCTGGCGGTTTTCTACATCATCCTGGGCTGCTTTCTGGACGGCATTTCGATGGTGGTGCTGACCATGGGCGTACTCATGCCCACGGTGCAGGCCGCCGGCATCGACACCATCTGGTTCGGCATCTTCATCGTGCTGGTGGTGGAGATGGCGCAGATCACGCCGCCCGTGGGCTTCAACCTGTTTGTGCTGCAGGGCATGACAGGGCGCCAGCTGCCCTGGATCGCCAAGGTGGCCATGCCCATGTTCTTCCTGATGTGTGGCGCTGTGGCGTTGATCTATGTCTTCCCCGGCATCGTGACCTGGCTGCCGCAGCAGATGTCGGCACGCTGAACGCACCTGCCGCCAGCAGGCACAGCCAAGCGGGGCGCCCCCACCGGGGACGCCCCGCTTGGCGTTTTGAGGGATGGAGGGGAGCCAGTCCGACGCTCCAAAAATCCGGCGACAATGGCCCGATGTTGAACGTTATTGCCATCTGCATCGGCGCCTGTGTGGGCGCACTGGCGCGCTGGCGCCTGGGTCTGTGGCTCAGCCCCGGGGGGCTCATTCCCTGGGGCACGGTGGCCGCCAATCTGGTGGGTGGCTATCTCATCGGGGTGTGCGTCGCTGTGTTCCACGCCATGCCGCAACTCGACCCTGTGTGGCGACTGGCACTGGTCACAGGATTCCTGGGCGCACTCACCACGTTCTCCAGCTTCTCTGCCGAAGTCGTTGAGATGCTGATGGTGCAGCGCTACGCCATGGCGCTGGGCACCACTGCACTGCACCTGCTGGGCTCGCTGGGCCTCACGGTGCTTGGCATGCAAACTGCTTCGTATTTCATAGCATCTCGCGCTTGATGCTCCTGCACTAGCACGTCATTTCGTCATCCATTCACGCCACACTGCATGGGCCCTCACCCGCTGCTGCCGGTGCCGCCCCTTTCTTCTCTGTTCATCTACCGATACGCGAGCCCCTCATGGAATCCAACACCCAACTCAACGAACGCCGCCTGGCCGATGCCTGGGCCGAGCTGCACAACCACGCCCACAACGGCAACCCCCTGCAGGCCGATGCCAACCGCATGGCCTTTGCCGACCCCGAATTCATGTTTCGCCGCGAAACCCGGGGCATCCGCTTTCAGCTCGAAATGCTCAAGCCCGACCTGGGCCAGGCCGAACAAGGCATTGAAAGCACTGTGGTGGTGTATGGCAGCGCGCGCTTTGTCGCACCCGACGAAGCCGCAGCACAGCTAGGCGAGGCCGAAGCCAGTGGCGACGCCGAACGCGTGCGCCGCGCACGCCTGGCCGTGCGCAACGCAGGCTATTACGACCTGGCCCGCCAGTTCGCCAAGCTGGTGGCCGACTACAGCGAACGCCAGCGCCCTGCCGACCGCATCTACATCTGCACCGGCGGCGGCCCGGGCATCATGGAGGCCGCCAACCGGGGCGCCCATGATGCGGGTGCACTGAACGTGGGCCTGAACATCGCCCTGCCCCACGAGCAAAGCGGCAACCGCTTCATATCGCCCTCGCTGTCCTTCAAGTTCCACTACTTCGCGCTGCGCAAGATGCATTTCATGATGCGCGCCAAGGCGCTGGTGGCCTTTCCTGGCGGCTTTGGCACGCTGGACGAGCTGTTTGAAGTGCTGACCCTCGTCCAGACCAAAAAGGCCAAGCCTGTACCCATCGTGCTGTTCGGCACCGACTACTGGAAGCGCCTCATCAACTTCGACGTGCTGGTGGAAGAAGGCACGATCTCCGCGCAGGACCTCAACCTCTTTCACTACACCGATGACCCTCAGGAGGCCTGGGACTTGATCCGGGCGTTTTACAAGCTCTGAAAGTTAACCCCCCACCGACGTACGGACGTGTCGGTGGAGTGTTGACGCCTCTTTCTGCTACCTGATGACAGGCGGTGGCGGCGGAGGTGGCGGGCGCAGGATGATGGGCAGGACCGGGATGAACACGATGGGCGGCCGCACCGTCGGCGGCGGTGGCGCCGTCGTGGCTGGCGGCGGTGCGGTTGTCACCGGCGGTGCCGTAGGCCGCGTGGGTGGCGGTGGCGTAGTCGGTGTCGGGGCGGGCGGCGCTGGAGTACCCGGCTGTGGTGTACCCGTGGGAGGTGGTGGGGGCACGGGCACGGGCGCTGGGGGCGGCACGGTCTCTGGCGGCGGTGGAACGGGCACAGGGACCGGCGCCGGAACGATGTAGACAAAGGCGCGGCGCCCCTGCACATCCAGCTGGTCGCCCGCCAGTAAGGGTGTCTGAACCTGGGGCACCGGCAACAACGCACGGGTATGGGTATAGACAGGCAAGTCCTGGTCTGAGACCACCAGCACGGCCTCGCCCGCCGTCACACCCACACAACCCGCCTGGGTGCAGACCTCGATCTCGTCCTGCTCCCCTGAGACGAACACCTGGCCGTTGGCATCGATGGCGAGTAAGAAAGCGGAACCCCGGATGCCCACCACCGCCGTCGGTGTGACCACCTTGTAGTTGGCGGGATTGCGTTTGCCGATGAGCCCCGTGAGGGCGCGCATCCCCCCCCGCAGCAGGTTCACCACAAAGTGGTCTTCGCCCGCTCCTGCACCGTCGGCATATCGGGTGACGGTGAATTGCGAGTCTGGGTACAAGGCCACCAGCCCCCCGTCGGAGAACCGTATCTGTGCCCTTCCTTCGGTGCCGGTGAGCACCACATCTCCACCATCGAGTTCGGCACCTTTGGACAAGCGGGACAAGGTCTCGCCCCGCCGCAGCTGCACGTCTCCAGCCGCGAACTGCACCAGCCCCGCAGCGGCCAGCCCGGTCAGGGGCCAGGCCGCCACCATGCCCATCAGCAGCGCCAGCCGCGCGTATTTTTGGTCTGACGTCATAGACAACTCCCAGGTGCATCGGCACAGGACCAGCCATGTAACAGCATTCAGAACTCCCGGCGCACGGTGATGGAGAACACCCGGCGCTCATAGTCGGTGATGGGCAGCGTGGATGCGTTGCGCGTGAACGACCATTGCGGCGTGACCCGCCACCCAGGCGATGGAGTCCAGTTCAGCCCCAGAGCCACCTGGGCCTGCCGGTCGATACGGGTGACCGCGAAAAACGGGTCCTGCCCGCCGTAGCGCCGGTGTTCCCAGTCCGCACTGGCAAACACCGACCACTGAGGCGTCAGGGGCCACTGCCCTCCGGCACGCAGGCCCCACAACCGGTGGCCCAGCGCGTCAGCACCACTGGCCTGCGCGCGCTCCTGACCACCATACACGCCCCCATAGGCCGATGAGCCATTGCGAAACAGATGGGAGTACGAGGTGCCCACCACGCTGCGGCGCACATTGCGCAAGGCCTGGTCGGGGTAACGCACGTCGAGCACCTGCACAAAGCTGCCCCACTGGCGAAAACCGTCTATGCGGTAAATCCATTCACCCAGCACCCCGCCCATGGTGCGCAGCCGCGTGCCGTCCAGCGCGTAGTAAGACCCTTGGCCAGACGCAATCAGCTCATGGCGCTCGGCCCGCCATGCCAAGCCCAGGGTGCCATCCAGTGCTGTGTGGTCGAACCGGTCTGCGCTGCCCCCATAGTGCCGGGCAGCCCCCACGGCTGTGCCCACCACCGACCAGCGCGAATTGAGTACCGCCCGCCCCCGCAGCCCCGCTTGCGCCACCACATAGTTGCCCGAGGTCGCCAGGGCCTCGGGCAGCAGCGCCCACGCCGGCGTGCCAGGCACTGGAGACTGCAGTTCGCCCACCACGGGCGCTGCGTTGGCATTGGAGTCATGGCCGACGCCCAACTCCACGTAGCCCTTGAGCGAAGAGCGCCCTCCGGCATCCAGGCGATCGTAGGAATACAGAAACTGATCCAGCGTGTGCCCGGCATCCACCGGAATGAGTGCGGCCTGCACCGGCGCGGGCAAGGCCATCACGCCCCGGCGGTCGCCCACCGCCTGCAAGGATTGCCCGAGCGCTACCTGGGCCTCCGTGCTGCCAGGTTGAGCAGCCAGCCAGCGCTCTCGCGCCATGATGGCGCGCGTATATTGCCCGGCGGCATGCGCCGCATCGCCCATGGCGGCATCAAACACCGGGTCGCCAGCGCGCTGGGCCTCCTGCGCATCCAGCAAGCGGAACGCCTGAAGTGCCTGGCCCTGCTGAACCAGCGCCAACGCTTGCTGTACCAGGTCATCAGCCCGCGCCACGCATGACAGACTGCCTCCCCAGGCCAGAACCGCGCACCATGGCAACACGCGCCGTGACCAAATTCGCAGGTACATGAACGCCCCCTCTCGAAACCCGCTGCCGGGTGGGGGCAATTTACACCTGTTTACCCTTTTTGGGGGGACTATGCGGGGTGGTTTTCGCCCATGCGCCACGCCGTCCGTGCACCGGCCCCCACGGCGCAGCCCACCACCCAGAACAGCCCTCCCACCCCAATCACGGCTCCGGCGGAGCCGAACAGCATGGGCATGAGCACGCTGGATGCGTTGATGGCCATGAGCCGCAGGCCCAACGCCTCGCCATGGCGGGCCGGCGGCGTGATCTGGTGCAGCAGGCTCATCACCATGGGCTGCACCGAGCCCAGTGCAAACCCGAGCAGCACCGAACACGCGCCCATCGCCAGCGCGCTGTGCAGCAGCGGGTAGACGCCAAACAGCACGGCCGTAGCGACCATGGCGCCCGCCACCACCACCCGTTCGCGCAGGCGCTCTGCCACGATGGGCATGAGCACGCGGATGACGGCAGCGGCAATCGCAAACGCCCCCAGGATGGAGCCAATGACGGACGCCGACAGGCCCCGCTCGTGCCCCAGCAGCGGGACCACGAAGGTGTGCACGTCCCAGCACGAGGACAAGATCCAGTTGACCAGCAGCAAGCGGCGAAACGGAGGTTCGTTCATCAGGTCCCACGCGCGCTGCGGGGGGCCGCCCGCGGCGGCAATCACGGGCGGCAGCTCTACCGTGTCTCGCACCCAGAACCAAGTGAGCAGGGGCAACACCGCCATCAGGGCAAAGGCGGCGCGATAGCCCTCGGTGCTGCCCGCCGCACTGCCCGCGTTGTCGATCATGAGCCCCGCGCAGAAAGGCCCGATGAAGTTGGACACCGCAGGCCCGATGGCCAGCCAGCTGAACACCTGCTTGAGCTGCGTGGCGTCGTGCGCAGCGCGCCCCACATGGCGCTGCAGTGCAATGGTGGCGGCCCCGGTGGCGCCACCGGTCATCAACGCAGCCACACACAACACCAGAAAGACGGGGAACACCAGCGCCAGCGCAGCCCCTGCCGATGCAAGGGCCACCGCGTAGCCCACGGGGCGCTTCAAGCCGTGCCGGTCCGCATAGCGCCCTGCGGGCAAGGCCAGAAAAACCTGCGTGAGTGCGAACAATGCCAGCAACACCCCCACGGCTGCTGCACTGTGGCCCTCGCGCAGCGCCAGCAGTGGCGCCGCCAGTCGCATGCCCGCCATGCAGGCGTGCACGCAGATCTGCCCCGCAATCAGGCGCGCCAGGGCCCAGTTCACGGCAGGTCGTCCTCGGAATCCAAACCAGGCAATGCCGATGGACCGGCCCCTGCCAGCGGCACGGCCGTGTCGGGCGCAGGCAGGTCCTGCACATCCCGCAGCTTGCGCTGGATGGCGCGGGTGCGCACCCCCACCTCGTCAAACTTCTTGGCGGCGGCATCGATGGATTTTTTGGTGGCCTCGACCACATCGCCAAACTTGGCGAACTCGGTCTTGACCATGCCCAAGAGGCTCCACACCTCGGACGAGCGCTTTTCGATCGCCAGCGTCTTGAAGCCCATTTGCAGGCTGTTGAGCATGGCGGCCAGGTTGGCCGGGCCGGTGATCATCACGCGGCACTCGTTCTGCACGGATTCGACCAGGCCGGGGCGGCGCATCACCTCGGCAAACAGGCCCTCGGTGGGCAGGTAGAGCACGGCGAAGTCGGTGGTGTGTGGGGGCGACACATACTTGGCAAAGATCTTCTTGGCCTCCAGCTTGATCGACGTCTCGAACGCATTGCCTGCCGACTGAATGGCTGCCTTGTCGGCCGCGTCCTGCGCGTCCAGCAGGCGCTGGTACTGCTCCACGGGGTACTTGGAGTCGATGGGCAGCCACACCGGATGCTCGTCGCTCTTGCCGGGCAGGCGGATCGCAAACTCCACCAGCTCATCGCTGCCCGGCACGGTCTTGACGTTGCGCGCAAACTGGTCGGGCGTGAGCACGTTGTCGATGATGGCGCCCAGCTGCATTTCGCCCCAGGTGCCGCGCGACTTCACGTTGGTCATCACGCGCTTCAAGTCGCCCACGCTGCCCGCCAGGGTCTGCATTTCGCCCAGGCCCTTGTGCACTTGTTCGAGCCGGTCGCTCACCAGCTTGAACGACTCGCCCAGGCGCTGCTCCAGCGTGGCGTGCAGCTTTTCGTCCACCGTGCGGCGCATTTCTTCGAGCTTGGTGGCGTTGTCGGCCTGGATGGCGGCCAGGCGCTCGTTGAGGGCGGTGCGCAGCTGCTCGGCGTTGTGCTGGCTGCCCTGCACCAGCCCGGTGAGCTGCTGCGACACGGCGTCTTGCAGCACCGCAAACTGGTTCTTGATCTGAAAGCCGTTGGCTTCGAGCTGGTCCTTGAGCGCTTGCGACATCACTCCCAGCTGCGACTGGGTGTCGCTCTTGAGCGAATCGAGCGTGAGGCGCGTGGCCGCATCCAGGGCTGTGAGGCGCTGCTCCAGCCGCGCCTCGAATACGCCAAAGGCAGCCAACAGCTCGGCGCGGCCGTTGCGGGATTCGGCCACGGCCTGGGCCAGGCGTTCGTCCACGGCATGGCGCAGTGTCTCCAGCGTGGACTGCGTGGTCTGGGTAAAGCCACGCAGTTGCTGGCCCATGCCGTCCAGCGCGCCGTCATTCTTGGCCACCGCAATCTGCGTCGCCTGTGTGGTTTGCTCCAGCGACTGCAGGCGTGCCAGCCACTCGGGCGGCAGGTCCACACGGGGACGGCGCAGCAACAGCACCACCAGAAGGACCAGCGCCAGTGCCAGCGCCGCCAAGAGAACAAGTGTGTCAGTGGCCAAGGTTTACTATATTTTTGATAGCTATCAGCGCATGATTGACTAGCGCATCCGGTCGATTGGAATCGAAACCCCGCATCAACGCAGGGTGGAGGGCTGATTCACAGGCGTGAGCGGCCCTCGCCCGTCAAAGAAGGCAATCAGGTTATCCGCCGCCAGGTTGGCCATGGCGCGCCTGGTAGGCACCGTGGCGCTGGCAATGTGCGGCGTGAGCACCACGTTGGGCACGGTCAGCAGGTCGGGGTGCACGCTGGGTTCACCCTCAAACACATCCAGCCCCGCCGCCGCAATGCGACGCTCGCGCAGGGCCACAGCCAGGGCCGCATCGTCCACGATGCCGCCGCGCGCAATGTTGACGAGCGTGGCCGTGGGCTTCATCAGCGCCAGCTCGGCCGCGCCGATGGTGTGGTGCGACGCGGGCGTGTAGGGCACCACCAGCACCACATGGTCTGCGGTGCGCAGCAACTCGTCCTTGCCCACGTAGGTGGCCTTGCATTCGGCCTCCAGTTCGGCCGACAGGCGCGAACGGTTGTGGTAGACCACCTTCATGCCAAAACCATGCGCCCCGCGCTTGGCAATGCCCTGCCCGATGCGGCCCATGCCGATGATGCCCAGCGTGCTGCCGTGGATGTCGCTGCCCGCGAACATGTCGTAGCTCCACTTGGTCCACTTCCCGGCACGCAGGTAATGCTCGCTCTCGGTCATGCGGCGGGCCGTGGCCATCAGCAATGCAAAGCCGAAGTCGGCCGTGGTCTCGGTGAGCACATCGGGCGTGTTGGTGCCCAACACACCCGCGGCGGTCATGGCATCCACGTCAAAGTTGTTGTAGCCCACGGCCATGTTGGCGCAGACCTTGAGGCGCGGCGCAGCGGCCAGCAGTGCGGCATCGATGCGCTGGCTGCCGGTGGTCAGCACACCGTCCTTGTCGGCCAGGCGCGCAGCCAACTCTTGCGGGGTCCAGATCACGTCGTCAGGGTTGGCCTCCACGTCAAAGTGCTCGCGCAGGCGGTCCACGATGTCAGGAAAGATCGCGCGGGCGACCAGGATGCGGGGTTTGCTCATAGCGCTCAAAACTCCAATCAACGGAACCAGATAAACGTCATCACCACAAATAGCGGCACCAGAATGCTGCCGGACCACAGCATGTAACCAAAGAAACTGGGCATCTTCACGCCGCGGTCTTCGGCAATGGCCTTGACCATCATGTTGGGCGCATTGCCGATGTAGCTGTTGGCACCCATGAACACCGAGCCCGCCGAGATGGCGGCCAGCGTGGGGGCCAGGGTGGTCATCAGCACGGCCGGGTCGCCCCCGGCGGTGTTGAAGAAGACCAGGTAGGTCGGCGCGTTGTCGAGGAAGGAGCTGAGCAGCCCGGACGCCCAGAAGTACATGGCCGGGTCAGGTGTGCCGTCCGGCCGCGTGACGGCAGACACCACGGCACCAAAGGGGCCATTGACGCCCGCCTTGAGCATCGCGATCACCGGGATGATGGTGAGGAAGATGCCCGCAAACAGCTTGGCCACTTCCTGCATGGGGCCCCAGCTGAACTGGTTGTCTTCATGCACCTGCTTGGGCGTGATGCGCAGGGACACCAGCGCCACGATGATCAGGCCCACGTCCCGCACGATGCCGGGCAGCCCCACCTCGGCCCCGGCGATGGTGAACGCCACCTGCGACTTCCACAGGCCACTCAGCAGCACCAGCGCCACCACCACGCCCAGCAGTGCAAAGTTGGCCTTACCGTCAAAGCCGATGGCTTTGGTGTCGGGCGTGGGGTCGGCCCTGAGCATCTCTTCGCGCCGGTGGTAGTACCAGGAATCCATCACGAAAAAGATGGCCAGCAGCGAGCCCACCAAAAAGAGGGTCTCGGGGAAGATGTGGCTCACCGTCCAGAAGAAGTCCACCCCCTTCAGGAAGCCCAGGAACAGCGGCGGGTCACCCAAGGGTGTGAGCGAGCCCCCGGCGTTGGACACGATGAAGATGAAAAACACCACCACATGCGCCGTGTGCTTGCGGTTGTCATTGGCGCGGATCAACGGGCGGATGAGCAGCATCGACGCTCCCGTGGTGCCCATGACACTGGCGAGCACCGCGCCAATAGCGAGGATGGCCGTGTTGAGCGCCGGGCTGCCATGCAGGTTGCCCCGGATGTAGATGCCCCCTGCCACGGTAAACAGCGCGGTGAGCAGGATGACGAACGGAATGTATTCGGCCACCAGCGCATGCACAAAACTCGCGCCCGCCGCGCCCGGGCCAAACACCAGCGCAAACGGCACCAGAAAAGCCAGCGCCCAACCGGCTGCGACCTTACCAAAGTGGTGGTGCCAGAAGATGGGCGCCAACAGCGGCATCAAGGCAATCGACAGCAGAATGCCGGCAAAGGGCACGCCCCACAGCACTGACAACGCACTGCCATCAATATCGGCCGCCAGTGCCAGACCCGGCAACGCCGCCAGTAGGCCGGCCACTGCCAGCCCGCGCGAAAATTTCATGGTTCTTGTCTCCGTCTCATTGCTAAAAATCAGGGGACGCAGGGCCATGGCACCTGCGGGGCACGGTCACACCGGCGAAGGGATATCAAACACCTGGCGCAGGTAGGCCAGGTACTTCTCGTCGTCACACATGCCCTTACCCGGCGTGTCCGACAGCTTGGCCACAGGCTGGTCATTGCAGCGCGTCATCTTGATGACGACCTGCAAAGGCTCATGGGCAGGCGGGCTGCCGAGGTCGTTGGTCAGGTTGGTGCCAATGCCAAACGCCAGCTGGCAGCGGCCCCGGAACTGCTGGTACAGCTCGATGGTGCGCGGGATGGTGAGCGCATCGCTGAAGATCAGCGTCTTGGTCAGCGGGTCCACGCGGTTCTTGCGGTAGTGGTCCAGCAAGCGTTCGCCCCAAGCGAACGGGTCGCCGCTGTCATGGCGGGCACCGTCGAACAGTTTGCAGAAGTACAGGTCGAAGTCACGCAGGAAGGCGCTCATGCCGTACACGTCCGACAGCGCAATGCCCAGGTCACCCCGGTATTCCTTGGCCCACATCTCAAAGCCAAACACCTGGCTGTCGCGCAGCCGCGGGCCCAGCGCCTGGCAGGCCTGCAAATATTCGTGCGCCATGGTGCCCAGGGGGGTCACGCCCAGCTTCATCGCGTACAGCACGTTGCTGGTGCCTGCGAACTGCCCGGGGCCTGCGGGTGCACCTGGGCGGCGGTCCCCGGTACCGAGGCGTGCCACCAGCACGCGCAGCACTTCTTCGTGCCAAGCGCGCGAGAAGCGGCGGCGCGTGCCGTAGTCGGCAATCTTGAGGTCGGACAGGCCCTCGCCCTGCAGCAGCGCAATCTTTGCGTCGAGACGGCGGCGGCCTTCCGGAAAGTCGGGCACCTTCTGCGTGTTGCGAAAGTACACCTCGTTGATGATGGCCAACACCGGGATCTCGAACAGGATTGTGTGCAGCCAGGGCCCGCGGATGGTGATGTCGATTTCGCCGTTGTGCTGGGGCACCACGGTGATGTACTTCTCGTTGAGCTTGAACAGGCCCAGAAAGTCCACGAAGTCGCTCTTGATGAATCGCAGCGATCGCAGGTAGGCCAGCTCGGCATCCTGAAAATGCAGGCTGCACAGCGAACGGATCTCATCGCGGATCTCGTTGGCAAACGGTGCCAGCTGCACGCCGGGGTTGCGGCACTTGAACTTGTACTCGACCTGCGCCCCGGGAAACTGGTGCAGCACCACCTGCATCATGGTGAACTTGTACAGGTCGGTGTCGAGCAGGCTGGTGATGATCATGGACAGGGCACGCCTCAGAAACCGCGCACGCTGGGCACGCGATGCTCCGGCCGCAGACCGGACAATAAAGCCGCAAAGTGTAGGCCATCACGGCGCCCGGTGCGCGGCACTGCGGGCGGCGTCAGCCAGCGTTCAGCCGCTGCCGGAAATTCAGGCTGTTCAGGGCCCAAGTGCAAATTGCGCCAGCGCTTGGTGCTATCAAATCAGTGGCAACGGCATGCGGCCGCCGATCAGCCGCCCATCAACTACCCATTAGCCAGGCATGACCAGCGCCTGCAGCACATTGCGCAATGCATCTGGCACCGCCACCGGGCGACGGGTCTCGCGGTCCACATACACGTGGATGAAGTGTCCCGCCGCCGCCGTCAGCGGCTCGCCCTGCGCAAACAGGCCCACCTCGTAACGCACGCTGGAGCCACCCAGCCGCGCGACGCGGATGCCAGCCTCCACTGTCTGCGGGAACGCCAGCGGCGCGAAGTAATTGCATTGGGTCTCGATGACCAGGCCGATGGTCTGGCCCGCATGGATGTCCAGCACGCCCTGGTCGATCAGGTGGGCGTTCACCGCCGTGTCAAACCAGCTGTAGTACACGACGTTGTTCACATGGCCATACACATCGTTGTCGGCCCAGCGTGTGGTGATGGGGCGGAACACGCGGTAGGCGCTGCGCGGCTGCGGAGCCGGGCGGACCGACGCGGAAGAAGCGACAGGAGAGGAGCTGGCGGCAGAGGTCATGGCCGCACATTCTGCCAGCGCTGGTGGTACTGCCAGGCCACGCGCCAGGTGGTGAGCTGCGCCTGCAGCGTGTCTTCCAGGTCGTTACCATACCCGCCCGCCATCACGAACACCGTGGGAATGCGCCGCTGCCAGGCCCAGTCAAACACCCGCCGGTCGCGTGCCTCCAGCCCGTCGTGGGTGACGGCGAGACGCCCCAGTCGGTCGCCCACATGGGGGTCCGCCCCCGCGAGATAAAACACCAGATCCGGTTTGCAGCGATGGTCCAGCGCCTCCAGGGCCTGGTCCAGGGCGTGCAGGTAGTCGTCGTCAGCGCATCCGTCTGGCAGTTCCACGTCCAGGTCACTCGGCTCCTTGCGAAAAGGAAAGTTGCGTGCACCATGCAGCGACAGGGTGAACACGCTATCGTCGCCCTGAAAGATATGGGCCGTGCCATTGCCCTGGTGCACATCCAGGTCGATGACCGCCACCTGCAGCGGCCAGCCCGATCCATCGTTCAGGTGATCGGCCTGTGCCTGCCGGGCAGCCACCGCCACATCGTTGAACACACAAAAGCCACTGCCCTTGTCGGCATATGAGTGGTGGGTGCCGCCAGCCAGGTTGCCGGCCACACCCTCGCGCCAGGCGGCGCGGGTGGCCGCCAGAGTAGCGCCCACCGAGCGGCGAGCGCGCTCTGCCATGGCAGGACTCCAGGGAAACCCGATCTCCCGCTGCGCTGCGGGCGCCAGCGTGCCCTGGGCGACGGCGTCGATGTACTGCGGGCTGTGCACGCGCACCAGTGCCTCATCCGATGCTGGCAGGGCTTCTTTCAACAGCACGTCAGGCAGGTGCTGGGCGATCCGGTCGCGCAGCATGCGGTACTTGGCCATGGGGAAGCGGTGACCATCCGGCAAAGGCAACACGAAGTGGTCGGCGTAGTAGGCGTGCATGACGCAATTGTGGCAAGCCGGGGATTTCTGGGTGATCGTGTCTAATTTGCTGCAATGCAACAAAAAGCCCTTGCAATAGCGCTGCAAGTCCCTAAAATTCAACCCATGCTGCACTGCAACATGATCCAACAGGTCAAGGTCAGCGCAGATGTCTGTGAACCACCCGGCCCCCTGGGCCCTCATTTTTAGGAGATATGACATGTCGCTGACCGCAGAACAAATCCTGGCATCCCACAAGGCCAACATCGAAACCCTGTTTGGCTTGACCACCAAGGCTTTCGAAGGCGTGGAAAAGCTGGTCGAACTGAACGTGACCGCTTCGCGCGCTGCCCTGTCCGAAGCCGCCAACCACACGCAAGCCGTGCTGGGCGTGAAGGACGCACAAGAACTGCTGGCCCTGCAAGCTGGCCTGTTCCAGCCCCTGGCTGAAAAGACCGCTGCTTACAGCCGCCACCTGTACGACATCGCATCGGGCACGGGCGCTGAGTTCGGCAAGGCTTTCGAAGCCCAGGCCACCGACGCACAGAAGGCTTTCACCAACCTGGTGGACAGCGCCGCCAAGAACGCCCCCGCCGGTTCCGAAACCGCTGTGGCCGTGATGAAGAGCGCCGTGTCTGCCGCCAACAACGCGTTCGAGTCGGTACAAAAGGCTGTGAAGCAAGCGTCTGATGTGGCTGAAGCCAACTTCAACGCCGTGGCCAACACCGCTGCCAACGCTGCCAAGACGGCCGCTCCCCGCAAGCGTTAATCGCCCTACCTGCGGTCTGGAGTGCAACCTCTAGGCCGTGTTCAGGGAATACCCTGATAATTCAACCCATGCGCTGCTGACCTTGTCTACAGCGCCTCAGTTGTCTCCTTGGATCCTCTCGAAACCCCCGTTTCAAGGATCCTTTTAAAGCCCGGTTTTACGACCGGGCTTTTTTTTGGCCTGACCACCCACAGGCCGCAAGCGTGGGAACGGGCCCGCGCAGCGAACCGATCTTTTTACGGTGGTCCGGCATCCACGGCATTCGGCCCTTGCGCCACCTCAAACCCGGACCCGAAATCCGGCCTTTGCGCAAGACATTGATCAAGAATAATTCGCGTTTGCTTTATCATTGACGCAGTTTCAACCCCGAAAGACGCAACCCATGTCGAAGACTGTGAAAGCCTTGCTGAGCGCTTGTGCCCTGGCCGCCGCTGCAGGCGCCGTGCACGCCCAGGAACAAGTGGTCAACCTCTACTCGGCCCGCCACTACTCCACCGACGAAGCGCTGTACACCGGCTTTACCAAGGCCACGGGCATCAAGATCAACCGTGTGGACGCGGACGATGCCGGTATCCTGGCCCGGCTGAAGGCCGAAGGCGCCGCCTCGCCCGCCGACGTGATCCTGCTGGTGGACGCAGCCCGCCTGTACAAGGGCGAGGTCGATGGCCTGTTTCAGCCCATCCAGTCCAAGGTACTGAACGATGCCATCCCCGCTAATCTGCGCAGCCAGCCGGCAGCGGACGGCGGCATCTCGTGGTTTGGCCTGTCCACCCGCGCGCGCGTCATCGTCTACAACAAGGTCAAGATGCAGAAGGCCGATGTGGACACCTACGAAGAACTGGGTGACCCCAAGAACAAGGGCAAGCTGTGCATCCGCTCCGGCTCGCACCCCTACAACCTGAGCCTGTTCGGCGCTGTGACGGAACACATGGGCGAACAGAAGGCCGAAGCCTGGCTCAAGGGCATGGTGGCCAACCTGGCCCGCCCACCCAAGGGCGGCGACACCGACCAGATCAAGGCCGTGGCTGCGGGCGAGTGCGACATCGCCGTGACCAACACCTACTACCTGGCGCGCATGATGCGCTCCAACAAGCCCGAAGACGTGGCTGTGGTCAACAAGGTGGGCGTGGTGTTCCCCAACCAGGAATCCTGGGGCACGCACCTGAACATCGCCGGCGGCGCGGTGGCCAAGCACTCCAAGAACCAGGCCAACGCCATCAAGTTCCTCGAATATCTGGCCAGCCCCGAGGCACAGAACTATTTTGCAAACGGCAACAACGAGTGGCCTGCTGCCAAGGGCGTGGCACTGGACAACCCGGCACTCAAGGCCATGACCGGCGGCAAGCCTTTCAAGAGCGAGACCATCCCGATCAGCGCGGTGGGTGCCAACACCACCAAGGTGCAGCAGATGCTGGACCGCGTGGGCTTCCAGTAACCCGCCCTGCCCTCCCCCAACACAAGCCCGGCCTGGTCCGGGCTTTTTTTTGCGTTCAGCACGGTAGGGAGATGCGCCATAATTGACGTTTACGTTAACGTCACTTACTGGAGACAACCATGGACATCCAAGGCAAGGTATTCATCGTCACCGGCGGCGCATCGGGCCTGGGCGAAGGCACGGCACGCATGCTGGCCGCCCAGGGCGGCACCGTGGTCATTGCCGACATGCAGGCAGAAAAAGGCGAAGCCGTGGCCAAGGAAATCGGCGGCGCGTTCGTGAAATGCGATGTGAGCAACGAGGCAGACGGCCAGGCCGTGGTGGCCAAGGCCGTGTCGCTGGGCAAACTGGTGGGCCTGGTGAACTGCGCCGGCATCGCCCCCGCAGAGAAGACCGTGGGCAAGAACGGCGCGCATGCGCTGGCCCTGTTCAGTAAGACCATCACGGTCAACCTGATCGGCAGCTTCAACATGATCCGCCTGGCCGCCGAGGCCATGAGCAAGAACGAACCCGAATCCACCGGCGAGCGTGGCGTGCTGATCTCCACGGCCAGCGTGGCTGCCTATGACGGCCAGATCGGCCAGGCCGCTTATGCAGCGTCCAAGGGCGGCGTGGTGGGCATGACCCTGCCGATTGCCCGTGACCTGGCGCGCAACGGCATCCGCAACATGACCATTGCCCCCGGCATCTTCGGCACCCCCATGCTGTTTGGCATGCCGCAGGAAGTGCAGGACGCGCTGGCCGCGGGCGTGCCCTTCCCCAGCCGCCTGGGCACCCCCCAGGACTACGCCAAGCTGGTGCGCCACATCCTCGAAAACGACATGCTCAATGGCGAGGTGATCCGTCTGGACGGTGCCATTCGCCTGGCACCACGCTGAGCTGGGGATTGAGTTAAAGAGGCATGTCTGAATGCTACTCTTTCGATAGCACCTCAGGCATATTCCTCTAGCGCATGGTGCCTGTTTGGCACAAAAAGTCGTCCACAAGGGGCCCGGAAAGGCCGCAGGGCTACTGAGAGCCAAACACTTTGCTGATGCCCACCCGACCGCCGCGCTCACAACGCGGCGGTTTCGTTGTGGCGGTGGCTTACCTCGGTCTCCCACCTTCTCAACCCAAGACTGTGTGGCCTTGAGTGAGAAGCCCCTCCAAGTCGGCAGCTGGCACGGGGCGGCTGAAGTGGTAGCCCTGCCCGGTGTCGCAGCCCAGTCCCCAAAGCACATCACGCTGCGCAGCCGTCTCCACGCCCTCGGCAATGGTTTCCAGGCCCAGGCTTTGCGCCAGACCGATGATGGCGCGCACGATGTGGGGCGCGCTGGGGTCGTCGCCCAAATGCCGCACAAACGACTGGTCGATCTTGAGCTTGTGCACCTTGAGGCGCTGGATATAGCTGAACGATGAGTACCCGGTCCCAAAGTCGTCAATGGACAGCTGAACACCCAGGTCATACAGCTGCCGCACGATGGCAATCACCTGCTCTGGCGCATCCATGGCGATGCTCTCGGTCAGCTCCAGCTCCAACATTTGCGACGGCACCCCGCTGTCGGCCAGCGCCCGGCCCACCATGTCCACCAGACCCGGATGGCGAAACTGCACCATCGACAGGTTCACCGCCACCACCAGCTCGGTGTGGCCTGCATCACGCCATTGCCTGGCCTGGGCCAGCGCGGTGCGCAGCACCCATTCGCCAATGCCCAGAATCTGGCCACTGCTCTCGGCCACCGGGATGAATTCGGCCGGACTGACGGCACCCAGCTCGGGGTGCGTCCAGCGCAGTAAGGCCTCCACGCCCACCAGTCGCCGGTCTTTCAGCCGGATTTGTGGCTGGTAGTGCAGTGTCAGCTGGCCCAGCACCAAAGCACTGCGCAGGGCGTTCTCAATCTGCAGTACCCTGAGCGACCGGGCCTGCATGTCCGCCGAGAAAAACCGGTAGGTGTCACGCCCGGACTCTTTGGCACGGAACATGGCCGCATCGGCGCGCTGCGCCAGGGTCTCGAAGTCCCCCCCATCCTCGGGGTACATCGCAATACCGATGGAAGAAGTCACCACCAGCTCGTGGTGCTCCAGCTTGCAGATACGGCGCACCTGCGCCTGCAGCTCGTCGGCCACATGGGCCGCCTGCTGCGCATCGGTGAGCGGCAGCACGATCACGAACTCATCCCCGCCCTGCCGGGACACCGTGTCCTCATCGCGCACCACCGACTGCAATCGGTGCGCGATCTCGATTAGCAAGCCGTCCCCTACCTGGTGACCGAGCGAGTCGTTCACATTCTTGAAGTGATCCAGGTCCAGGTACAGCAGCGCGAGCTGATGGCCGCTGCGTTGCGTCAGTGCAAGGGCCTGGCTGAACCGGGACGCGAACATCGTGCGGTTGGGCAGGCCCGTCAGCGCATCGAAGTTGATCAGCTTGCGGATGCGCTCCTCATCACGCCGGCGCTCCGTCACGTCTTCCTGCACCGCCAGATAGTGGGTGATGCGGCCCTGCTCGTCGTGCAGTGGCGAGATGATGGCGGACTCGTTGTACTCGCCGCCGCCCTTGCGGCGGTTGACGAACTCGCCGCGCCACGGACGGCCGGATGTCAGATGCGCCCACAGGTCGGCATACACGCTGGCAGGCGTGGCCCCGGCGCTCAGCAGACGCGGGTTACGGCCAATCACCTCCTCGGGGCTGTAGCCTGTCGTGGCGGTGAACGCGGGGTTCACGTATTCGATGTTGCCGTCAGCGCCTGCAATGAAGATGGAGTTGGGCGCCTGCTCCACGGCATGCCGCAGCTTGCGCAAGGTATCCAGCATCTGTACCCGCTGCGTGATGTCGCGGGACAGCACCACGAAGTGATCATCCGTTTCATCGTCCATTCCCTTGCGCGCCACGGACAACTCAAACCAGTGCTGCCCATCGGGCAGGTCCAGTGCGTACTGGAAGTCGCGGGCCAGGCCCTGCTCCGCTGCGGCATTGATCGCAGCCTGCGCCACACCTGCCGCCGCAGGAGGCAGGATGTCGTGGATCGAACGCCCCACGACCTCGCTGGCGGGCATCAGCAGCAATTCAGGCTGGCGCGTATGGATCTGCACATAGCGACCGTCGCGGGTCACCTCGAACATCAGGTCAGGCACGGCGTCCAGCACGGCCCGCATGGCCTTGTCGGACTGCTTGAGTACCCGGTACGGCGCCTCGATGGTGCCCACAAAAATGGCCCGGTACAGGTAGTAGTACCCCACCACCTTGTACACATGGCCCAGCAGATTGAAGGGGTCGGTCGCGACGACGTAGAACGTGAAAAAAAACTCGCTCAGGGCCATCACCCACACGGCGGCGAACAACCTGGCCACATCAAAGGCGGCACGCTCCCGCGCCCAGTGCAGCAGCACGCCCAGCGACGCCGCGTACAAGGCCACCACGCCGTACTCGGAAGCAATCTTGAACCGTGTAAGCCCCTGGTCGTCGTAGGTCTGCGGGTACCACTGTGGAAACAAGAACACAACGGCGTGGATGACTGCAACAACGGCCAGTACCAGCGCCAGCACTAAAAATCTGCCAGGGCCAGGTGCTGCTGCATCGCCGGGCACGCGCCAATGCAACGCCACCGCGCTCAGGAGCGTCATCGCCCCCAGGTATCGCGCGGGCAACCAGAAATTGATGCCCTTGGCCACCGAGTTGGGCGTGATGTAGTCGGGCATGCCGGCGAATGACAGCATGTGCGAAAAATCGAGGATCGCCACGCCCAGAAAGCCGCAGGCCAGGATGAGCACGTTGCGCTGCGGATTGAGACTGTGCGCCTTCCAACCCACCGCAAACACCAGGGCAGACACTGCAATGGACAGCGTCTCCAGCACTTGGTGCAATGTGAGGTAATGCCCCACCCGCTGTGGGCTGGCCACCGAAAAATAGACCCACGCTGCGATCACCCCACCGGTTAACAGGGAAAGTACCGGCGCCACGGCTTTGAAGCTGGCCAGGTGCTGTGGGTGGATCTGCAGCCGAATAAGGTTCATGGGCGCTGGATGGATCTGTGAGGACCGCCTGAGCGGTATGGCGGCGTAGCCGGGTACCGACGATTCTTGCACAGGCCCCACCACTTGTAACAGGTCGAATCCCAGTAGCGGTCCCTGTCTCACGCTGCCTGCACGGCCTGCCAGTGCAGGAGGGATCAGAACAATGCATAAAAAAACCGCTGCAGCCTTGCGACTGCAGCGGTTGATATCTGGCGGAGTGGACGGGACTCGAACCCGCGACCCCCGGCGTGACAGGCCGGTATTCTAACCAACTGAACTACCACTCCTGGCAGGCAGCTTTTCGCTTGTATTTATCAACACAAGCCAAGTGCTACAAACTTGGCGACCCCACGGGGATTCGAACCCCGGTACTCACCGTGAAAGGGTGATGTCCTAGGCCTCTAGACGATGGGGTCAAAACCTTGGAACTAACCGAAATACCACTAACAAATTTGGTGGAGGTAAACGGGATCGAACCGATGACCTCTTGCATGCCATGCAAGCGCTCTCCCAGCTGAGCTATACCCCCAAACTTCTTTGGCTTATGCCAAAGAAAAACCAGTGCACCCAAAAGAGCTGCAAAGGCTTATGACTGGCGGAGTGGACGGGACTCGAACCCGCGACCCCCGGCGTGACAGGCCGGTATTCTAACCAACTGAACTACCACTCCTGGCAGGCAGCTTTTCGCTTGTATTTATCAACACAAGCCAAGTGCTACAAACTTGGCGACCCTACGGGGATTCGAACCCCGGTACTCACCGTGAAAGGGTGATGTCCTAGGCCTCTAGACGATAGGGTCAAAACCTTGGAACTAACCGTTATCAAGCGACGTGGTGGAGGTAAACGGGATCGAACCGATGACCTCTTGCATGCCATGCAAGCGCTCTCCCAGCTGAGCTATACCCCCACTGAATGACTTCAAACACTTTGTATTTGTTGTCATCACCTGAGCCTTGAATTATAGACAGATTTTTAGCGGTTTCGCAAACGCGCTATAACTTTTTCACGTCCGACCAGTTCCAGCACAGCATCGACCGATGGCGTGTGGGCGGTTCCGACCGTCAGGACACGCGCAGGCATCGCCAGCTGGGGCATCTTCAGACCCTGAGCCGTCAGCACCTGCTTGAATGCCGCGCTGATGGATGCCTTGTCCCACTCGCAGGCAGACAGTGCATCAGCCAGTGCGTCCAGAGCGGGCGCAACGGCGTCGGTGACATGCTGAGCGCGCTCTGCATCCACCGGAGTCACGTCGCCATAGAACACCTGCGCCCAGTTGGCAAGCACGACGGTGGTGTCGCACCGGTCTTTGAACAGCGCACAGATCCGGGGCAGACGCCCGTCGGCCAGCGCCTCAGCCGAAACACCACGCGCCTGCAATTGCGGAGCAATCAGCGCGGCCAAAGCGTCGTCAGCCATGGCTTTCAGGTGCTGGGCATTCACCCAGCGCAGCTTGGCTTCGTCAAACTGCGCAGCGCTGCGGCCCAGATGGTCGAGGTTGAACCACTGCAGAAACTGCTCGCGGCTGAAGATCTCATCGTCGCCGTGACTCCAGCCCAGACGCGCCAGATAGTTCACCATGGCATCGGGCAGATAACCTTCATCGCGGTATTGCGTCACCGGCTTGGCGCCGTTGCGCTTGCTCATCTTCTCGCCCTGCTCGTTCAGCACGGTGGGCAGGTGGGCATAGACCGGAGGTTCCTTGCCCAGGGCGCGGAAGATGTTGATCTGACGCGGCGTGTTGTTCACATGGTCATCGCCTCGGATCACGTGCGTGATCGCCATGTCGATATCGTCCACCACCACGCAGAAGTTGTAGGTGGGCGTGCCATCGGGCCGTGCAATGACCAGATCATCCAGCTCATCATTGCTGATCTCAATGCGGCCCTTGACCTTGTCGTCCCAGGCCACAACGCCGCCCTGTGGGTTCTTGAAGCGCAGCACCGGCTGCACGCCCTCAGGAATGGCTGGCAAGGTCTTGCCAGCTTCAGGACGCCATGTGCCGTCGTAGCGAGGCTTCTCCTTGGCAGCCATCTGCCGCTCGCGCAGGGCATCCAGCTCAGCCACGCTCATGTAGCAGGGATACACGTGACCGGCGGCCTGCAACTCTGCAAGGACCGCCTTGTAACGATCCATGCGCTGCATCTGATAGAACGGGCCTTCGTCGTGGTTCAGACCCAACCAGGCCATGCCCTCGATGATGACGTCCACCGCCGCCTGGCTGGAGCGCTCCAGGTCGGTGTCTTCGATGCGCAAAATGAAATCCCCCCCCGTGGCACGGGCAAACGCCCAGGGATACAGCGCCGAGCGGATATTGCCCAGGTGGATGAAGCCGGTGGGAGACGGTGCAAAACGGGTGCGTATGCGGCCCGTGCTGGTGGCAGTGGTTTCAGTCATAACAATCAATGCTGGCCCTCCATGGGGCCAGTTCAAACTAGGATCAATCCGTCGGGCGCAGCCCGACCCGGCTAGGGCATCACGCGCACAACCGGGGGCACAGCATCGCGTGCGATGGTCCGCGGTGGCTGCGCAAGCCCTTGGCTACGCTTCCTGCGCATTGGGCAAAGCAAGGCGCGAGGTATCTTCCTCGCCCTCCTCTGCACCTACACGCCCCTCATTCAGGCTGGCAATCCCTTCCGCAGTGATGTCAC
Organism: Acidovorax sp. 59; assembly: GCF_002754175.1. Classification (NCBI taxonomy): domain Bacteria; kingdom Pseudomonadati; phylum Pseudomonadota; class Betaproteobacteria; order Burkholderiales; family Comamonadaceae; genus Acidovorax; species Acidovorax sp. 59. The sequence goes on from NZ_PEET01000001.1 coordinate 2,486,428, forward strand.
CCGTCACGTACACGCCGTCAAAACACGACGCATCGAACCCGACAATCGCACTGTTGAGCGCACCCACAGCCCTCTTCATGCCATCTACATCCTGATAGATGAGAGCGTCGCAGCCGATGGCCTGGCGAATCTCTTCGACCGTGCGACCGTGGGCCACCAGTTCGCTGCTGGTGGGCATGTCGATGCCATACACGTTGGGGTAGCGCACGGGCGGCGCCGCGCTGGCGAGGTACACCTTGCGGGCCCCCGCGTCGCGTGCCATCTGCACGATCTCGCGGCTGGTGGTGCCACGCACGATGGAGTCGTCCACCAGCAACACGTTGCGGCCTTTGAATTCGCTGCCAATCACATTGAGCTTCTGGCGCACCGACTTTTTGCGCACGCCCTGCCCCGGCATGATGAAGGTGCGGCCCACGTAGCGGTTCTTGACGAAACCTTCCCGGTACGGGACGCCGAGCAGATGTGCCAGCTGGGTAGCGCTGGGGCGGCTCGACTCGGGGATGGGGATGATCACATCGATCTCGTTGGGCGGCACGGTGGACACCACACGCTTGGCCAAGGCTTCACCCAGGTTCAGACGGGCCTGGTAGACCGAGATGCCGTCAAGCACCGAATCGGGCCGCGCGAGGTACACGAACTCGAAGATGCAAGGGTTGAGCTGCGGGTTCTCTGCGCACTGGCTGGCGTGAACCTGTCCGTCCAGCGTGATGAAAATCGCTTCGCCCGGATTGATGTTGCGCTCGAACACATGGGAGGTGCCCTCCAGCGCCACCGACTCACTGCCCACCATCACGGTGCCGTCCTGGCTGCGGCCCATGGCCAGCGGGCGGATGCCGTGCGGGTCGCGGAAGGCCAGCAGACCGTGGCCTGCGATCAGCGCGATCACAGCATAGGAACCCTTGATGCGCTTGTGCACCGCACGCACGGCGGTGAAAACGTCCTCGGGCTGCAGAGGCACGCCCCGCGTGGCGCGTTCGAGTTCGTGCGCAAACACGTTCAGAAGGACTTCCGAATCACTTTCCGTGTTGGTGTGGCGGTGGTCCGTCTGGAACAGCTCGGTCCGCAGTTCGCGGGCGTTCGTCAGATTACCGTTGTGCACCAACACGATGCCGAACGGGGCATTGACGTAAAACGGTTGCGCCTCTTCTTCGCTGTAGGCGTTGCCGGCGGTGGGGTAACGCACCTGGCCCAGCCCCACATTGCCCGGCAGAGCGCGCATGTTGCGCGTGCGAAAAACGTCGCGCACCATGCCCTTGGCCTTGTGCATGAAGAATTTGCGGCCCTGCTGGGTCACGATGCCAGCAGCATCCTGGCCACGATGCTGCAAAAGCAGCAAAGCGTCATAGATCAGCTGATTGACGGGCGCAGGACTGACGACGCCGACGATTCCACACATAGTTGTATTCCATCCGTTTGCGGGAACAGCCCCGCGGTCATCCAACGGCAGCAGCTTCTGGCCGCTGCCGCTTCGATCTCACGAAGGCAGATGCCTTCCAAATTCGTCCGGCAGCGCCGGTTTCAACCCCTTGAGCACCTCGGCCAAGACCGGCGCGCCCCGCGACTCCCGCCACCACTGTGCCTCGTGCACGGGGGTAATGCCAGCCACCACGGCCACAGCAAGCAACAAAACGAGGCCGCGCAACACACCAAACACAGCGCCGAGGGTGCGGTCCGCCGGGCGCAGCCCTACGGCTTCCACCAGCTTCTTGGCCAGCCATGCCAGAAAACCACAGGCAAAAACCGAAGCCACAAACACCACGACAAAACCGGCTGCATACCGCAGCGACTCGCCCGACCCACCCATGGGCAACAAGGCCGCTGCGTCGGCCGCAAACCATTGCGCCACAAAAAAAGACGCCACCCAGCCCAGTACCGACAGCACTTCAAACACCAGTCCGCGCCACGCACCCATCAGCATGGAGGCCAGCAACACGGCCACAAACACCCAATCCAACGCAGCCATGGACAAGCGGCAGCCTGATCAATGTTTACAGGGTGAGCACCGACGCCGACAGGTCCAGCGCCTTGATACGCGCCGCCGCCTTGTCTGCCTCTGCCCGGTTGGTGAACGGACCCACACGCACCCGGGTGCGCTTTCCGTCCTTGGTGTCCACCACCTGCATATAGGTCTTGAGACCCGCCCGTTCCACCTTCGTGCGTGCTTCGCGGGCCTTTTCGGCATCTGCAAAGGCCCCCACCTGCACAATGAAGCGCGCCTCCTCGGCACCGGCGGCGGCTGGCGCCTCGGTGCTGCGGCCTTCCAACAGTGCGCGGGCACGTGCCGAATCGTCAGCACGTGCAGGCTTGGGTTCAGGGACGGGAGAAGCGGGCGGCTTGGCCTCGTGTTTCACCTCGGGCTTTGGGGAGGCAACCGCTGGGGCTGGCGCAGGTTTGGCCGCTGCAGTACGAGCGCTAGGCACCAGCTCTTCACCATCCGCCAAGCCATTGGCTGCGGCAGTGCGCGAGGGCGCAGGCCGCTGCGCAGCAGCCGTCGGGGCTGGCTCTGGGGTGGAGGGCGCAGCAGGCTTGGCGGCGGTAGTTTCGGCCACTGGCGCAGGCACCACCAGGGGAGCCACCTTGTTGCGGTCTGGGATCTCGATGGGAATGTCCACAGGGATAGGCCGTGGCTGGGTATCAAACAGCAACGGAAACCCGATGACCCCCACCAGTACCAGCACTGCGGCGCCAATCAAACGGTGCCGGGCGCGGCGGCGCATCACTTCGATGCTCTCAGCCTGTGGTGTGCGCGAGCGCTTGGACGGCTTTTCGGCCTGTTGCTGCTCACCCTGACCGGGCCACCGGAACTTGAAAAATGCCATGGACTAAGGACTCGTGAGGCGCTCAGGCGCCCATATGTTTGGCGTGCAAGCGGGGTGTTCCATTGATCAACACCCCACCCACCGTGTAGAACGAGCCAAAGACTACGATTCTATCAGCGGGGTCTGCGGCGGCCACCGCCGCCTGCAGGGCCTGCAGTGGGTCGGCATGCACGCTGGATGCAACGTCCCGGCGACCGCCCGCCACCATATGCACGGCATTCCACTTCTGCTGCAACACGGCGGCCGACTCTGCGCGCGGAGTGGGCAGATCGGTGAAATACCAACGGTCCACCAGAGGCCCGACCTTGGCCAGCATGGGCGCCAGGTCCTTGTCCGCCATGGCGCCAAACACCGCGTGGGTGACGGGGAAGAACCCCATCGCATCCAGGTTGGCCGTGAGCGCTGCCACGGAGTGCGGGTTGTGCGCCACATCCAGCACCAGGGTCGGTTGCCCCGGCACAATCTGAAAACGTCCCGGCAACTCCACCATGGCCATGCCGTTGCGCACAGCCTGGGCGGTCACCGGCAGCCGATCACGCAATGCCTCAAAAGCGGCGAGCACGCCCGAGGCGTTCACCAGCTGGTTGGCCCCCCGCAACGATGGGTAGGCCAGCCCGGCATAGCGCCGCCCCCGGCCAGCCCAGCTCCACTGCTGCTTGTCGCCCGAGAAATTGAAATCGCGCCCAAAACTCCACAAATCGGCGCCGATCTCCCGCGCGTGATCCACCACGCTCTGCGGGGCCATGGGATCGCTCACGATGGCTGGGCGCCCCGTGCGCATGATGCCCGCCTTTTCGCGGCCAATGCTCTCGCGGTCCGGGCCCAGAAATTCTGTGTGGTCGATATCGATGCTGGTGATGATGGCGCAGTCGGTGTCGATCACGTTCGTGGCATCCAGGCGCCCTCCGAGGCCGACTTCGAGAATTGCCACATCCAGCAACGCATGGCTCATCAAGCGCAGGATGGCCAGGGTGGTGAACTCAAAGTAGGTGAGAGACACCTCGTTGCCGTTCTGGGTTCTGGCGCTCTCCACCGCCTCGAAATGGGGTACCAGGTCCGCCGCCGACACGATTTCGCCATGCACACGGCAGCGCTCCTCAAAGTGCACCAAATGCGGTGAGGTGTACACGCCGGTGCGATAACCCGCCTGCAGCGCCACCGCTTCGAGCATGGCGCAGGTCGATCCTTTTCCGTTGGTACCCGCCACCGTGATCACCGGGCACTCGAACCGCAGCGCCATGCGGCGGGCGACTTCGGCGACCCGATCCAGGCCCATATCAATGTTGCGGGGGTGCAGCTGCTCGCAATGGCGCAGCCAGCCTTCCAGGGTGTGGGGTTTGGTTTGCATACAGCCGGGGATTGTCGCCGAGCCAGCATTCACCCCCGCGATTTCGAGGATGATGCGCGGCATGAATACCGCCATCACCGTCTACGGCATCCCCAACTGCGATACCGTCAAAAAATCCCGCGCCTGGTTTGCAGAACAAGGGCTGGAAGTCCAGTTTCATGACTTCAAAAAGCAAGGCGTTCCCACCGAGCTGCTCTCTGGCTGGCTGAAGGCCGTGGGCTGGCAGAAGCTGGTCAATCGTCAAGGGACCACCTGGCGCAAGCTGGACTCAGCCACACAGGCATCGGTGCAGGACGACGCGAGCGCCAGTGCGCTGATGCAGCAACAACCCAGTGTGATCAAGCGCCCCGTGGTGCAGTGGCAGGACGCCCAAGGCCTGCATGTGACCGTCGGATTTGTGCCGGAGCAGTGGCCTGCCGGGCCGAATGGCGCATCCTAGGGCTGACTTGGGACGGGGAACGCGGAAAATCGCACAAATCTTTACGCAGATTTACGGCGTCCGGGCCCCGAATTGACCTTGCGGGCCTAAACTTTTCTGCAGTCTGGTGCGTTATGTACCGACCCGAAAGGAGTTTCTCCATGAAAAAGATCGTCATTTTTTCTGCCCTGGCAGCCGTCGCCGTCGTGGCCAGCGCTCAGGAACAAGGCCGTGTGCTGTCTGCCACGCCCATCATTCAGCAGGTCGGCGTTCCGCAGCAGGTGTGTGGCAACGAGACCGTCTACAACGGCAACCGCACGACGGGCGCCGGCGCTGTGATTGGCGCGATTGCCGGGGGCGCGGTGGGCAACACCATCGGCAAGGGCAGCGGTCGCGCAGCAGCCACCGCCATCGGGGTGCTGGGTGGCGCCGTAGTAGGCAACCAGATCGAGGGCAACGGCCAGCCGCAGTACCAGAACGTGCAGCGTTGCTCCACCGAGACGTACTACGAAAACCGTACCGTAGGCTACAACGTGGTGTATGAGTACGCAGGTCGCCAGTACACCACCCGCACCCAGAACGACCCAGGCCGTTGGATCCCGGTGAACGTGCAGCCCGCTGGCCAGACCTATTCCACACAACCCGACCCGTATGCGGCCCAGGGTGTTTACAGCCAACCGGGTGTGGTGACCTCCACCTACCCCGTGCAGCCGGTGTATCAGGCGCCCCCCACCTATGTGACGCCCCCGGTGACGGTGATTGAATACGGCTACGACAGCGGCCGCCCCTACTACCCGCACCACCGCAACCCTTACTGGCGTTGAAGGCTGGCAGCGTGGCCGCACAAGCCAGTGAACAAAGAGCCCTTTGGGGCTCTTTTTCTTGGTGCAAGCGGCGGCGGGCATGGGTTTCATTGGTCCGCACAGCCCAATGCGTCAGCACCCTGCCCTAAAATCGCGGGTTTCCTCCATTCCTACCCGCGCATCCATGACCACCGAAAAAATCGACGGCGTGTCCGTCACCACCCAGGCCAATGTGTACTTTGACGGCAAGTGCGTGAGCCACGGCATCACCTTCCCGGACGGCACGAAGAAGTCGGTGGGCGTGGTGCTGCCCGCAACGCTCACGTTCAACACCGGTGCCCCTGAAATCATGGAATGCGTGGCGGGCTCGTGCGAATACAAGCTGGCTGGTACAGACGCATGGGTGAAATCGTCCGCAGGCGAGAAGTTCAGCGTGCCCGGCAATTCCAAGTTCGACATCCGCGTGACCGAGGCCTACCACTACATCTGCCATTTCGGCTGAGATGTTCGGGCTGAAATTTGATTGATTTTGGCCTCTGGCGCTAGTCCACAATGCGCTGGCAGCTATCATTTTTGAAGAAGATTCCATGGCAACCATCCTCCAGAACCTCCCCCTCGGCCAAAAGGTCGGCATCGCCTTCTCCGGCGGCCTGGACACCAGCGCCGCACTGCACTGGATGAAGCTCAAGGGCGCCGTGCCCTACGCCTACACCGCCAACCTGGGCCAGCCCGACGAGCCCGACTACGACGCCATCCCGCGCAAGGCCATGGAATACGGCGCCGAGAAGGCCCGCCTGGTGGACTGCCGCACGCAACTGGCCCACGAAGGCATTGCTGCGCTACAGGCTGGCGCCTTCCACATCAGCACCGGCGGCCTCACCTACTTCAACACCACCCCCCTGGGCCGCGCCGTGACCGGCACCATGCTGGTGGCCGCGATGAAGGAAGACGACGTCAACATCTGGGGCGACGGATCGACCTTCAAGGGCAACGACATCGAGCGCTTCTACCGCTACGGCCTGCTGACCAACCCCTCGCTCAAGATCTACAAGCCGTGGCTGGACCAACTGTTCATCGACGAACTGGGCGGCCGCGCCGAAATGTCGGCGTTCATGACGCAGGCCGGCTTTGGCTACAAGATGAGCGCCGAGAAGGCCTACAGCACCGACAGCAACATGCTGGGCGCCACACACGAGGCCAAGGATCTGGAGTTCCTGTCCAGCGGCATCCGCATCGTCAACCCCATCATGGGCGTGGCGTTCTGGAAGCCCGAGGTCGAAGTGAAGGCCGAGGAAGTGTCCGTGACCTTCAACGAAGGCCAGCCCGTGGCGCTGAACGGCAAGGAGTTCAACGACCCCGTCGAGCTGATCCTTGAAGCCAACCGCATCGGTGGCCGCCACGGCCTGGGCATGAGCGACCAGATCGAAAACCGCATCATCGAAGCCAAGAGCCGCGGCATCTACGAAGCCCCCGGCCTCGCGCTGCTGCACATCGCCTACGAGCGCCTGGTGACTGGCATCCACAACGAAGACACCATCGAGCAGTACCGCATGAATGGCCTGAAGCTGGGCCGCCTGCTGTACCAGGGCCGCTGGTTCGACCCCCAGGCCATCATGCTGCGCGAAACCGCCCAGCGCTGGGTGGCCCGCGCCGTGACCGGCACCGTGACGCTGGAACTGCGCCGTGGCAACGACTATTCGCTGCTGAACACCGAGTCGCCCAACCTGACCTACGCACCCGAGCGGCTGTCGATGGAAAAGGTGGAAGACGCGCCTTTCAGCCCGCTGGACCGCATTGGCCAGCTGACCATGCGCAACCTGGACATCTCGGACACGCGCGGCAAGCTGGGCGTGTACTCGCGCGCGGGCCTGCTGTCGCTGGGAGGCAATGCAGCCCTGGCCCAGCTGGACAACGACCGCAAGTAAGGCAGTACTCGCCCCATGCGCCCCAAGCCTCTCGGGTTGCCACAGGGAGCAGCTTGGCGGCTCATATGGAGCAAAAATGGCTGGTAGCGGTAGTGCAATTTACCTCTCCAGCTATCAATAGATGAGTAAAAGCCACCCTTGGGGTGGCTTTTTCATTGGGGTCTCGTACCAGGCGCGACACCGGCCCTTTCGAGGCGCAGGGGTCGCCTCAGACTTCGCGCTACACCACCACCGGCTCGGGCTCCAGCCGGATGCCAAAGCGCTCGTACACACTCGTCTGGATGGCCTTGGCCAGGGTCATGACCTCGCCCCCTGTCACGCTGTCAGCGCCCTGCCCCCGGTTGACCAGCACGAGGGCCTGCTTCTCGTACACCCCGGCCTTGCCGATGGATTTGCCTTTCCAGCCGCAGGCATCGATCAGCCAGCCCGCCGCCAGCTTGATGCTGCCGTCGGGCATGGGGTAGTGCACGATCTTGGGCTCGCGGGCGATGATGTCGGCGCACTGGTCGGGCGACACGGTGGGGTTCTTGAAGAAGCTGCCCGCGTTGCCCATCACGGCAGGGTCGGGTAGTTTCGCGCGGCGAATGTCGCAGACCCAGTCAAAAATTTGCTGGGCACTGGGGTGTTCCACCCCCGCCTCGGCGCGGCGGCGCTCCAGGTCCAGGTAGCCCAGTACCGGCTTCCAGGGCTTGGGCAGTCGAAAGCGCACATGGGTGATCACCGCCCTGCCTGCCAGACCCATGCCGCGCGGCAGCCCGCTGCCATCCTGCGCTTCGGAAGGTGCATGCTTGAAAACGGAATCACGGTAGCCAAAACCGCATTGCGCAGCATCCAGGCTGAACGACTGGCCCGTAGCCAGATCGATGGCGTCGAGAGACTCAAAACGGTCCTGCAGCTCCACGCCATACGCGCCAATGTTCTGGACGGGCGATGCCCCCACCGTGCCCGGGATCAGGGCCAGGTTCTCCAACCCGGGATAGCCGTGCGCCAGCGTCCAGGCCACGGCGTCGTGCCAGACTTCGCCAGCACCCGCCTCCACGATCCAGGCCTTGGGCGTTTCATCCACCAGGCGCAGGCCCTTGATTTCCATCTTGAGCACGACGGACTTCACGTCACCGGTCAGGATGATGTTGCTGCCGCCGCCCAGCACAAATTTCGGTGTGGGCGCGAGCTGGGGGTCTGCCAGCACAGCCCGCAGGTCGTCCACCGAATGCACTCGCACCAGGGTTTGGGCGCGTGCGGCAATGCCGAAGGTGTTGCAGGGCTGTAAAGGGGCGTTTTTCTCGACTACCATTGGCCCGATTGTCGCACCCGGCCTTTTGGCTCCCTGCGATCCGCCCCCATATCTGCACCTGTTTTCCCCGAGATAGAGACCCACCATGCCATCTTTTGACACCGTCTGCGAAGCCAATCTGGTTGAAGTGAAAAACGCCGTCGAGAACACCGCCAAGGAAATCGCCACCCGGTTCGACTTCAAGGGCACCTCTGCCAGCATCGAGATCAAGGACAAGGACATCACGCTGATCGGCGATGCTGATTTCCAGCTCACCCAGATTGAAGATGTTCTGCGCAACAAGCTCACCAAACGCAGCGTGGATGTGCGTTTTCTGGACATGGGCGATGTGCAGAAAATGGGTGGCGACAAGGTCAAGCAGGTCATCAAAGTGCGCAACGGCATCGAGAGCGAGCTGGCCAAGAAGATCCAGAAGCTGCTCAAGGAAAGCAAGCTCAAGGTGCAAGGCGCTATTCAGGAAGACAAGGTGCGCGTGACTGGCGCCAAGCGCGACGACCTGCAGGCCGCCATGGCCCTGATCCGCAAGGATGTGACGGACGTGCCGCTGTCGTTCGACAACTTCCGCGACTGATATGAAGCCACATCCCCCTGAGGTCCTGCGGGCCTTCCCCCCGCTCCCACAGGGGCTGCGCCGGTATCAGCGCCTCCTCGCCCTGTGCATCGGGTTAATGCTGGGCCCCACCTGGGCGCATGCGCAGGCTGTGGCGCTGGCGGGTGTACTGGGCAGCAAGGCGCTGATCGTGGTGAATGCCAACCCGCCCAAGGCGGTGGGCGCGGGGGATGAGTTCCAGGGGGTGAAAGTCATCGCCGTCGCCAAGGACGAAGCCACCGTGGAGATCCAGGGCGCACGGCGCACACTGCGACTGGGCGAGGCGCCCGTGAGTGTGGGCGGACGCAGTGGCAGCGGCAAACGCATTTTGCTGGTGGCAGATGGCAGAGGCCATTTTGTGAACAGCGGCACCATCAACGGGCAGGTGATGCAGTACATGGTAGACACCGGGGCCTCCACCGTCGCCATCGGGCGGCCGGATGCAGAGCGTATGGGCCTCAACTACCAAAGCGGCCAGCCGGTGCGCGTGAACACGGCCAATGGCATCGCCCAGGGCTGGCGCATGAAGCTCGACTCCATCCGCATCGGTGACGTCGAGGTCTTTGGGGTAGAGGCCATCATCACCTCGCAGCCCATGCCCTATGTGCTGCTGGGCAACAGCTTCCTGAACGAGTTCCAGATGACCCGCACCAACGACCAGATGGTGCTCGAAAAGCGCCACTGACGCCTGTACACCCGCAATGTCCGCACACCCCTCCTCCACCCACGCGCACTCCGAAGGGGAGTACGAAGACCTGCTCAGCCTCTGGTCCGACCTGGAGTCGGCCCTGTCGGTGCTGCTGAGCCGGCCGCTGCAAGTGCAGGACTTTCCAGGCAAGGTACGGCAGTTTGATGCCTGGCTGCAGGACCTGGTGGCGCACGACATCGACGCGGCGCTGTACCTGATGTTCCAGCATGCATCCACATCCACCGTGGGCTACAGCGCATCGCACGCGCTGGTGTGCGGCACGCTGTGCCACATCATGGCGCTGGAGCTCAAGCTGCCGCAGCGTGAGCGCGACAGCCTGGTGCGAGCGGCACTCACCATGAACATCGGCATGACGACCCTGCAGGACGAACTGGCCGTGCAGCGCGAGCGCCCCACGGCGGAGCAGCAGGAGGCCATCAAGAGCCACCCCGAAGACAGCATGCTGCTGCTGGAACGCCTGTTCATCAACGATCCGCTATGGCTGGACGTGGTGGGGCAACACCATGCCAGCATTGCCGAACGCGTGCCTTTGGCCAACCAGGAGCCGATAGACCGGCTCACCCGCATCCTCGGCACCATTGACCGGTATGCCGCCATGATCAGCCCGCGCAAATCCCGCGCCGGGCGCAGTGCCACCGACTCGGTGCGTGCCATTGTGGGACAAGAGGTGGACCAGCGCGACGAGGTCAGCTACACCCTGGTGCGCTCCATCGGCCTGTGCCCCCCAGGTACGTTTGTGAAACTGGACAACGGGGAAACCGCCATCGTGCTGCGCCGCAGCGACAAGGCCAATCACCCGCTGGTGGCCAGCCTGCTGGACAGCACCGGCAACCACCGCAGCCAGCCCAGCCTGTACCAGACCGCGAGCGGCAAGCCCCGCATCCAGTCTGCCCTGGCCCGATCCGCAGTGAGCCTTGAACTCAACCACCGCACCATGGTGCGGCTGGGGCTGTACGCCGCGCAGCACAGCGCGGGGCTGCGCGGGCTGGTGACGGCGCCCGGCGCGCTCTGACACAGGGCACGCGCCCAACCGGGCGCGTGGGTATATCAGTGTTTCGCCTTGACTTTTGCTGAGGGCTTCGCCTTGGCGCTCTCTTCACCCTCGGCAGGTTTCGCCTTCTTGCTGCCCAGGCGTGATTCCGTACCGGCAATCAGGCGCTGGATGTTCTCGCGGTGCCGCCAGGCCAGCAGCAGCGCCATCACCACGATCGAGGCGGCAATCGTGCCTTCGGCATACCAGACCACGCCATCCACCAGCAGGTAGTACACCGGAGCAAACGCGGCGGCCACCAGCGAGGCGAGCGACGAGTAGCGGAAGAAGAACGCAATGATGAGCCAGGTGGCCGCCGTGGCCAGACCCAGCCAACCGCTGATGCCCACCAGCACGCCCAGTGCCGTCGCCACGCCCTTGCCGCCTTCAAACCGGAAAAACACTGGCCACAGGTGCCCCAGGAAAGCGGCCAACCCCACCAGCGCCACGGTGCCGTCTTCGAGCCCGTAGGGGTGGCCAAACCACATCACCAGCGCCACGGGCAGCCAGCCCTTCATCGCATCGAGCAGCAGGGTCACGATGGCCGCCGCCTTGCTGCCCGAGCGCAGCACATTGGTGGCGCCGGGGTTCTTGCTGCCATAGGTGCGTGGATCGCTCAGGCCCATGACACGCGTCACGATGACGGCAAACGACAGCGAGCCCAGCAGGTAGGCGGCCACGGTGGCAAGAACGGGATAGACGGCGGTCAAAGCAACTCCTTGGAAATCAAATGGTCAGCCTTCTGACGGGCTGTATCGCGCGGCGGCCTATTCTGCCAGCGCGCACTGCACCGGTTTGGCGCCCAGCAACTGCACACACACCTGCGGGTCCAGCTGCACCAGAAAGCCCCGGCGCCCGCCGTTGATGGCAATGCGGGGCAACGCGAGGATGGTTTCTTCGATGTAAACCGGCATGGTGCGCCGCGTGCCAAACGGAGACGTCCCCCCCACCAGGTAGCCACTGTGCCGGTTGGCGACCTCGGGGGCACAGGGCTCGACCGACTTGGCGCCGATCTGGCGTGCGAGGTTCTTGGTGGAGACCTTGCGGTTGCCATGCATCAGCACCAGGAGCGGCTTGGCGTCCTGGTCCTGCATGACGAGGGTCTTGACCACGGTGAACGGGTCCAGACCCAGCACCTCGGCGCTGTGCATCGCGCCGCCGTGCTCCAGGTACTCATACGGGTGTTCGGTGAACGCCACCTTGTTCGCCTTGAGCAGCTGGGTGGCTTGGGTCTCGGAAACGTGTTCTTTCTTGGCCATGGTGTGGTGCGGATAGGGCACCGATGGTATCCGTATCCAAATGTGAGCGTGCTGGAATCTGCGGCAATGTGTCAGAACACCGAGGCAGGCGCTGGGGTAGCCTTGCGGCGCCGCCCGACCTTGCGCTTGCCGTATTCCTCGATGGCGATCACCAGCGCTTGCGTAAACTGCTGCACCAGGGCGGACTGGCTACGGCCCTCGGCTGCCAGCACCTGCAGGCGCCGTTGCTGCAGCTGGGTTTCGTCAAATGGCCGGGCAGCCAGCAGGCCCGCCTCCACCCAGCGCGCCGCCGTGAGGTAGCTGGCCAGCACCACGTCCTGCCCGCTCAGCAGCGGCAACAAGGCTGACGAAAAATTGCTCTCCACAGCAGGCACATAGCGCAGGCCCTGCACCGCACAGCTCAGGTCAAACAGCTGCCGCCCCGTGGTGTTGGCGGCCCCCAGCAGCAGTGGGTAGCGCACCACGTCAGCCACGCTCACACTGCGCTGGCGCGCCAGCGGGTGCTGTGCGGGCATGACGGCATAAATGGGTGCGATGGCCGAGTGCAGCACCTGCAGGCCCTTCTCGGGCGCCGTGCTGTACTTCAGCGCCAGATCGGCCTCGCCGCGCAGCACCAGGGCCGACACCTCCTGCGGCACGGCCACCTGCAACTGCAGCTGCACCTGCGGGTACGCCTGCCGAAACCCGCCCATGACCAGCGGCATGAAGGCTGCCGCAAACCCTTCGGTGCAGGCCAGCCGCACCCGCAGGGCACTTTGGGCCGACAGATCCTGCAATTGCTCGACCAGCTCCAGCGCCTGCGCATCGTGTGCACTGGCGTGGGCCAGCAGGCGGGTGCCCGCCTCGGTCAAGTTCATGCCGCGCGCCTGTCGCTCGAACAGCACCACACCCAGGCTGTCTTCCAGCTTGCCCAGCTGCCGGCTCACGGCCGAAGCGGCCACGTGCAGGCGCTGCGCGGCCTGGTTGACGGAGCCGGTGCGCGCCACCTCCAGAAAGTAGCGCAAGGGCAGGCTGAGCAGTGAAATGGCCATGGCTGTTTAAATCACAAAAAGGCAACGGTCAGTTGCCAAATCTCTATTCAAAGCAATGGTAAACCAGCATCCATCTTGCATGGCTTGAGGCTCCAATTCACCCATGCCCTTGCGCGGGCGTCACGTGGTCATTGCTCCCACGCCGCCCGCTGTCGGGGCCCTATCACCGGAGTCCGCATGAAACGCCTTGTTCGAGCCTCTTTCCTGTCTGCCACCCTGGCAGTTCTTGTCGGCCATGCCAGCCTGGCCTGCGCCCAGGCAGCAGCCCCTGCCGACGCCTGGCCCCAGCGCCCCGTGCGCATGGTGGTGCCCTTCCCGCCCGGTGGCGGCACCGACGTGGTGGCACGCGCGCTCGCACAGAAGCTGGCCAGCCGCCTGGGCACGCCGGTGGTGATCGACAACAAGCCGGGTGCCTCCACCATCATCGGCACCGAAGCCGTGGTGCGTGCCGACCCCGACGGCTACACGCTGCTGGTTTCGGGCTCCACCAGCTACACGGTCAACCCTGCCTTGCGCAGCAAGCTGCCCTACGACCCTGCCAAGGACCTCGTGCCCGTGGCCACCGTGGCCCGGGCCCCCCTGGTGCTGGTCGTCAGCGTCAGCGCGCCGTACAAGGACCTGAACGCACTGATCGCCGCAGCCAAGGCAAAGCCCAAGAGCATCCACTACGCCACCTTCGGCTCCGGCTCTGGCCCGCACCTGGCGGGCGCGCTGCTGGAGCAGGCCGCGGGCATCCAGCTGCAGGACGTGCCCTACCGCGGCAGCAGCCAGTCGCTGATCGCCCTCATGGGCGGCGAAATCCAGTTGGGCATCGACACCGTGGCCGCTGCGGCGCCGCAAGTGAAGGCCGGCAAGCTGCGCGCCCTGGCCATTGCGGGCAAGTCGCGCTCCAGCATGCTGCCGGGGGTGCCCACCGTGGAGGAACTCAAACTGCCGGACGCCGTGTTCGACGCCTGGTATGCCATCGCCGCCCCCGCCAAGACGCCACAGTCTGTCATCCGAAAGCTGGTGACCGAGGTGGAAGCAGTCACCCGCGACAGTGGTCTGCAGGAACAGATGCGCACCCAGGGCATGGAACCCGTGCACCTGGGCCCCGTGGCCACGCGCGCCATGATCGATGACGAGATCGGCCGCTACCGCGCGCTGGCCCATCGCGCCAAGATCGTGGTGGACTGACGAACACCCAACAAGGACCTGCACGATGAACCGCCAACAACTCATTCAAGACGTCCAGCGCTACTTTGACGATGGCCGCTTCGCCACCGACCTGCGCCGCCGCGTGGCCTGGCGCACCGAAAGCGACACTGGCAAGGTGCCGCCCGAACTGCACACCTACCTCACCGACGAAATGGTGCCCTGGCTCGCGCCCCTGGGTTTTGAATGCGAGGTGCTCGACAACCCGTCGCCACAAGGCGGCCCCTTCTTGGTGGCCCGCCGCGTGGAAGACCCTGCGCTCCCCACCATGCTCACCTACGGCCACGGCGATGTGGTCAACGGACAGGACGCGCAATGGCGCGAGGGCCTCTCGCCCTGGGAGCTCACCATCGAAGGCGAGCGCTGGTATGGCCGAGGCACGGCCGACAACAAAGGCCAGCACACCGTGAGCCTGGCCGCACTCGCCCACACCATCGAGGCCCGGGGCGGCCGCCTGGGCTACAACGTGACGCTGCTCATGGAGATGGGCGAAGAGGCGGGTTCGCCCGGCCTGGGCGCCTTCTGCGAGCAGCACAGTGAGGCGCTGAGGGCCGACCTTTTTCTGGCCAGCGACGGCCCCCGCGTGAACGCGGGCCACCCCACCCTCTTCCTGGGTTCACGCGGAGCCATCAACTTCTCACTCGCGGTGCGCAGCCGCGACAAGGCCTACCACTCCGGCAACTGGGGCGGCGTGCTGGCCAACCCGGCCACCGTGCTCACGCACGCCCTGGCCACGCTGGTGGACGCGAAGGGCCGCATCCTCGTCAAAGGCCTGCTGCCGCCTGCGGTGCCCGACAAGCTGCGCACTGCCCTCAAAGATGTGGTGATTGGCACCGGCGCCGATGACCCCGCGCTCACCCCCGGCTGGGGCGAGCCCGGCCTGACCCCCGCAGAGCAGCTGGTGGGCTGGAACACGCTGGAGGTGCTGGCGCTGGGCGCGGGCAACGCGCAGCGGCCCATCAACGCCATCCCCGCACAGGCTGTGGCGCACTGCCAGCTGCGCTTTGTGGTGGGCACCGATTGGCAGAACGTGCAGGCCACGCTGCGCGAACACCTGGATGCGCATGGCTTCAGCCAGGTCGAGATCACCATGGGCATGCACTGCGGCGCCACGCGGCTCGATCTGCACAACCCCTGGGTGGACTGGACGATGGCCTCGCTGCAGGCCAGCGCAGGCCAACCCGCCACGCTGCTGCCCAATCTGGCAGGCTCGCTGCCCAACGACATCTTTGCCGACCAGCTCGGTCTGCCCACGCTGTGGGTGCCGCACTCGTACCCCGCCTGCGCCCAGCATGCGCCCAACGAACATTTGCTGGCGCCCGTGGCACGAGAAGGTCTGGCGGTGATGGCCGGGCTGTTCTGGGACCTGGGTGAGCCCCAAGGGACGCCGTGGACTGAAGGGCGCACCACCCGGCGGGAGGCAACTGCCTGACAGCTGCGCGCACAAACTCGCAGAAAAACCAAGGGGCCTGCACGGCCCCTTTGTTTGATTTTGCCGATTCGCAGGGCCACGCCCTGCCCCGGTCACAGCGCAGGGTCGCGCAGCTCCCAGCGGATCGCATCGATGGCCTTCAGCACCTCGGGCGACAGCGTCGTGCCCCAGGCATTCAGGTCTTCCTCCAGCTGCGCCACCGACGTCACGCCAATGATGGTGCTGGCCACTTGCCACTTGGTGTAGCAGAACGCCAGCGCCATCTGGGTGGGTGTCATGCCGTTGGCACGCGCCAGTGCGTTGTAGCGGCGCGATGCCTCCAACGCCTCGGGGCGGCCCCAGCGTTGTTTGCGCACGGATTCATACGATGCAATGCGCGCACCCTGCGGGGCATTGGGGCCAGTAATGCCGCTTTCGTCGTACTTGCCCGTCAGCAGGCCAAAACCCAGCGGCGAATAGGCCAGCAGCGACACATCCAGGCGGTGGCAGGTTTCATCCAACCCGTTTTCCCAAGTGCGGTTGATCAGGCAGTACGGGTTCTGCACCGTGGCCACACGCGGCAGGCCGTGCTGCTCGGCCAAGCGCACGAACTCGTGCACACCATACGGGGTTTCGTTTGACAGGCCGATGTAGCGCACCTTGCCCGCCTTCACCAGCCCGGCCAGCGCTTCCAGTTGCTCACGAATGGGGGTTTGCGAGGTTTCCTTGGAAGGGTCGTAATACAGGTTGCCGAACGCTGGCACATGGCGCTCGGGCCAGTGTATCTGGTAGAGGTCGATCACATCGGTCTGCAGGCGGCGCAGGCTGGCCTCGCACGACGCCACGATGTCGGCCGGGGTCATGCCCTTGCCCTCGCGCACCCAGGGCATGCCGCGCGATGGGCCGGCCACCTTGGTCGCCACCACCAGCTTCTGGCGCGCGCCAGGGTTCTTGGCAAACCAGTTGCCGATGATGGTCTCGGTGGCACCAAAGGTCTCGGCCTTGGCGGGCACAGCGTACATCTCGGCCGTGTCGATGAAGTTCACGCCGCGCGCAAGCGACTGGCTCAGGATGGCATGCGAGTCGGCCTCATTGACCTGCTCGCCGAAGGTCATGGTGCCCAGGCAAATGGGGGTGACAAGCAGGTCACTCTGACCCAAGCGGACGGTGTTCATGCGGTGAAGGCTCCAGAAGGTGGGAAAGTAAGCAGGGCCTGCTGCGGCCCCGGCTGGCGATGGTACAAGCGATCGCCAAAACCTGCCGGACGCCGGACTCCTTGGTGACACCGCAGGGCGCCCCGCCAGCGTGGCGGCAACGTAACATTGGCACAGCATGTACCAAGTCCTCACCCCTTCGCGCAGCAGCACACTGGCGCTGCGGCACCTCAACTACCACGTCCGCCACTGGGGCCCCGAGCAAAGCGACCTGCCCACGCTGGTGCTTTTGCATGGCTGGATGGACGTCAGTGCCTCCTACCAGTTCACAGTGGACGCGCTGCGGCAACCACGCCGCATCATCGCGCCGGACTGGCGCGGTTTTGGCCTCACCACCGGTGCACCGGTAGACCACTATGTGTTTGCCGACTACCTGGCCGACCTGGACCTGCTGCTGGACCACTATGCCCCCGGCGAAGCCATCGACCTGGTGGGCCACAGCATGGGCGGCAACGTGGCCATGATGTACGGCGGTGTGCGGCCCGAGCGCGTGCGCAAGCTCGTCAACCTGGAAGGTTTTGGCCTGCCCGCCACACGCCCCGCGCAGGCGCCCACCCGCTACGCGCAATGGATCGACGAGATCAAGCAGCTGCACCAGGGCACCAAGGAGCTCAAGACCTATGACAGCGCCGACGGCGTCGCCCGCCGCCTGATGAAGACCAACCCCCGCCTGTCCGAAGACAAGGCCCAATGGCTCGCCCAGCACTGGGCGCGGCCCAACGCGCAAGGGCAGTGGGAAATCCTGGGGGACCCCGCCCACAAGATCACCAGTGCGCAGCTGTACCGCGCGGACGAAGCCCTGGCCATCTACGAGCGCATTACGGCACCCGTGCTGGCCATCGAGGCCAGTGGCGACAGCCTGGGCCAGTGGTGGAACGGCCGGTACACCCTGGACGAATACCACCAGCGCCTGGCCCATGTGCGCACCTGCAGCACGGCCGTCGTGCAAGACGCAGGCCACATGCTGCACCACGACCAGCCTGAGCAGGTGGCGCAGCTGATCGAAGCGTTTTTGGATGCTGCCTGAGGCAATTTGAAGTCCTGGCGCCCGCAAGCGCTAGTGGATATTGCCTGAGCAGCTATCATTTTTGATATGAATGCCACTCGGAGCCCACACGCCGGCCTGCGCAGATCCGGCGGCGGTCTGGCACAAAGGGCATTAGCAGGGCACCTGCCCGTCCCATGAGAAAATCGCGGGTTATTCCACAGAACACGCAGGACAAGAATCATGGACGCAGAACGCATCAACCTCATCGGCACCACCCTCAGCGACCTGGCTCTGCGCACGCAAGAGTTACGGAGGTATCTTTGACTTCGATGCCAAATTTGAACGCCTGCGCACGGTAAACGCATCGCTGGAAGATCCCTCCGTCTGGAACGACCCCAAGAAGGCCCAGGAGCTGGGCAAGGAACAAAAGTCGCTCTCCAGCGTGGTCGTCACGCTGGACAAGCTCACCCGCGATCTGGCCGACAACGCCGAGCTGTATGAGATGAGCAAAGAGGAAGGCGATGAAGCCGGCCTTTTGACCATCGAGTCGGAAGCCGCCACGATGCGCGCAGCGGTGGAAGAGCTGGAGTTCCGCCGCATGTTCCGCAACGAGGCGGATCCGCTCAACTGCTTTGTGGACATCCAGGCAGGCGCTGGCGGCACCGAGGCCTGCGACTGGGCCAGCATGCTGCTGCGCCAGTACCTCAAGTACGCCGAGCGCAAGGGCTTCAAGGCCACGGTCGAAGAAGAAACCCCGGGCGACGTGGCCGGCATCAAGAGCGCCACGATCAAGATCGAGGGTGAGTACGCCTTCGGCCTGCTGCGCACCGAAACCGGTGTGCACCGCCTGGTGCGCAAGAGCCCGTTCGACAGTTCGGGCGGCCGCCACACATCGTTCGCGTCGCTGTTCGTGTACCCCGAAATCGACGACTCCATCGAGATCAACATCAACCCCGCCGACGTGCGCACCGACACCTTCCGAGCCTCCGGCGCGGGCGGTCAGCACATCAACAAGACCGACTCGGCCGTGCGACTCACGCACATCCCCACCGGCATCGTGGTGCAGTGCCAGGACGGTCGCAGCCAGCACAGCAACCGCGACGTGGCATGGCAGCGCCTGCGCAGCCGCCTGTACGACTTCGAGATGCGCAAGCGCATGGAAGAGCAACAGAAACTGGAAGACACCAAGACCGACGTGGGCTGGGGCCACCAGATCCGCAGCTACGTGCTGGACAACAGCCGCATCAAGGACCTGCGCACCAACGTTGAAATCTCGGCCACGCAAAAGGTGCTGGACGGCGACCTGGACGCCTTCATCGAAGCTTCGTTGAAGCAAGGCGTCTAAGCGATGCGGATGCGCACCGACGCCATCATCTTCGACATGGACGGCACCATGATCGACTCCATGCCCTGGCACGCCCAGGCGTGGGTCGAGTTCGCTCGCCGCCGGGGCATGGACATCGACGTGCCCGACCTCATGGCCCGCACCACGGGCCGCAATGGCACCGAGTGCATCGTGGAACTGTTGGGACGCCCCGTGTCTCAGGATGAGGGCGACGCGCTCACGCACGAAAAAGAAACCATCTACCGCGAGCTGTTCGCCCCGCGTTTCTCCGAAGTGGCGGGCTTTCGCCAGTTTGCGGCCCAGGTGCGCGCGCGCGGCATCAAGGTGGCGGTGGGCACCGCGGGTGACATCGGCAACGTGGAATTCGCACTGGGCCACCTGGGACTGGAACCCGCGCCCCAGGCCATCGTGCGTGGCGATGAGGGTCTGCCCGGAAAGCCCCAGCCCGCGATCTTCCTGGAGGCGGCACGCCGCATCGCGGCAGCGCCCGAGCATTGCATCGTCTTTGAAGACGCGCCTTTCGGCATCGAGGCAGCACGCCGCGCGGGCATGCGTGCCGTGGCCATCTGCAGCACCCACACGCCCGAACAATTGGCCGGGCCCCATGTGCTGGCCGCCGTGCGCGACTACACCGAACTCATGAACACCGACTTTCTGGAGAGCATCCATGTTGCAACTGCATAAAGCCGACGGAAGCGGAGACGGCGCGGCCCCGGCCATCGCCATCCGCCGCGAGGACTACACCGCCCCCGCCTACTGGATCGACAGCGTCGAGCTGACCTTCGACCTGGACCCGAACAAGACGCGCGTGCTCAACCGCATGACGCTGCGCCGCAACCCCGACGTGGCGGCACAGCCGCTCAAGCTCGATGGCGATGACCTGAACCTGGCACGTGTGCTGGTCAACGGCCAGGGCACCTCGTTCAAGATGGAAGGCACCCGCCTGGTGCTGGAGAACCTGCCGGAAGGCTCCGAGCCCTTTGCGCTCGAAATCTTCACCACCTGCTGCCCCGCCAAGAACACGCAGCTCATGGGCCTGTACGTGAGCCAGGGCACCTTCTTCACGCAGTGCGAGGCCGAGGGCTTTCGCCGCATCACCTACTTCCTGGACCGCCCGGACGTGATGGCCAGCTACACCGTCACGCTGCGCGCCGACAAGGCCCAGTACCCGGTGCTGCTGTCCAACGGCAATCTGGTGGACAGCGGCGAGCTGGAAGACGGCCGCCACTTTGCCAAGTGGGTGGACCCGCACAAGAAGCCCTGCTACCTGTTCGCCCTGGTGGCGGGCAAGCTGGTGGCCCGCGAGCAGAAGATCAAGAGCCGCTCGGGCGCCGACCACCTGCTGCAGGTCTACGTGCGCCCCGGCGATCTGGGCAAGACCGAACACGCCATGAACTCGCTGATGTACAGCGTGGCCTGGGACGAAGCCCGCTTCGGCCTGCCGCTGGACCTGGAGCGCTTCATGATCGTCGCCACCAGCGACTTCAACATGGGCGCCATGGAGAACAAGGGCCTGAACATCTTCAACACGAAGTACGTTCTGGCGAGCGAATCCACGGCCACCGACACCGACTTCGCCAACATCGAAAGCGTGGTCGGCCACGAGTACTTCCACAACTGGACGGGCAACCGCGTGACCTGCCGCGACTGGTTCCAGCTCAGCCTGAAGGAAGGCCTCACGGTCTTCCGCGACCAGGAATTCAGCATGGACCTCGCGGGCAGCCCCTCGGCCCGCGCCGTCAAGCGCATCGAAGACGTGCGCGTGCTGCGCACCGCCCAGTTCCCCGAAGACGCGGGCCCCATGGCCCACCCGGTGCGGCCCGACAGCTACGTCGAGATCAACAACTTCTACACCGTCACCATCTACGAAAAGGGTGCGGAAGTGGTGCGCATGCAGCACAACCTGGTGGGCCGCGAAGGCTTTGCCAAGGGCATGAAGCTGTACTTCGAGCGCCACGACGGCCAGGCCGTGACCTGCGACGATTTTGTGCGATCAATAGCCGATGCCAACCCGGGCAGCCCGCTCACGCAGCACCTTGGGCAGTTCAAGCGCTGGTACAGCCAGGCCGGCACGCCCCGCGTGCGCGCCACGGGCCGCTACGACGCTGCCACGCGCTGCTATGCACTCACGCTGTCGCAAAGCTGCGCCCCTACGCCCGGCCAAAGCGAGAAGCAGCCGTTCGTCATCCCGGTGGAATTGGGCCTGATCGATGCCACCACCGGTGCCGCCCTGCCCTTGCACCTCGCAGGTGACGGCGCTGCAGAAGGCGCAGCCCACATCACCTCGCGCGTGGTCGTGCTCACCGAGGCATCGCAGACCCTGACCTTCACCAATCTGGATGCAGAGCCGGTGCCGTCGCTGCTGCGCGGGTTCAGTGCCCCCGTTGTGCTGGACATCGACTACACCGACGCGCAGTTGCTCACGCTGCTGGCGCACGACGCCGACGCTTTCAACCGCTGGGAAGCTGGGCAGCGCCTGGCACTGCGAATTGCTATCAATACAATAGCCAATGAAGCATATACAACCGGCGCTACCGGCCGATTTGAGCAAACCATTCTGTCGACGGCGTTTGTAGAGGCCATGCGCAGCGTGCTGCGCAACCCGGCCCTGGATGCGGCGTTCAAGGAGCTGGTGCTCACGCTGCCCTCCGAGACGTACATCGCCGAGCAGCTGGACGTGGTGGACCCGCAGCGCATCCACGCGGTACGCGAAGCCATGCGCGAAGAGCTGGCACTAGCGCTGCAGGCCGACTGGGAAACCGTCTGGGAACAGAACCAGGACACCGGCGGCTACCGCCCCGACCCCGTCTCCTCCGGCCGCCGCGCACTCAGTGGCCTTGCGCTGCACATGCTGTGCATTGCCGCGCAAAAGACAGGCGATGTGGTCTGGCCTGGCAAGGCGTACCAGCGCTTCAAGGTCGCCGGCAACATGACCGACCGGTTCAATGCCCTCACGGCCCTGGTGGCCAGCGGCAGCGAACTGGCCACACCGGCCCTCGCCCGCTTCCATGCGCTGTTCAAGGACGAGCCCCTGGTCATCGACAAGTGGTTTGCACTGCAAGCGGGTGCGCCCGACCGTTGCGGCAACGTCTTGCCCGCCGTGCGCCAGCTCATGCAGCACCCGGACTTCAGCCTGAAGAACCCCAACCGGGCGCGCAGCGTGATCTTCAGCTACTGCAGCGCCAACCCCGGTGCTTTCCACCGGTCGGACGCTGCGGGCTACGTGTTCTGGAGCGACCGTGTGATCGAGCTGGACGCCATCAACCCGCAGGTTGCGGCCCGCCTCGCGCGCGCGCTCGACCGCTGGAAGAAGCTGGCGGACCCCTGGCGCAGCGCCGCGCGCGAGGCCATTGCTCGTGTGGCCGCCAAGCCTGATCTGTCCAACGATGTGCGCGAGGTAGTGACCCGCGCACTCGCCGAATAAACCACGACCGAGAAGAGACTGACATGGCAAAAAGCATCAGCCTGACCCGCTACCTTGTTGAACAACAACGGGTGGACGGACTCATCCCCTCGCAACTGCGCCTGCTGCTGGAAGTGGTGGCCCGCGCCTGCAAAAGCATCAGCCACGCGGTGAACAAAGGTGCACTGGGCGGCGTGCTGGGCACGGCCAGCAGCGAAAACGTGCAGGGCGAGATCCAGAAAAAGCTAGACATCATCGCCAACGAAGTGCTGATCGAAGCCAACGAATGGGGCGGCCACCTGGCGGCCATGGCGTCCGAAGAAATGGACGGCATCTACCTGGTGCCCAACCGCTACCCGCAAGGTGAATACCTGCTGCTGTTCGATCCCCTCGACGGCTCCAGCAACATCGACGTGAACGTGAGCATCGGTACCATCTTCAGCGTGCTGAAAAAGCCCGATGGTGATCGCGGCGTGGAGGAAGGCGACTTCCTGCAGCCCGGCACCCAGCAAGTGGCCGCGGGCTACTGCATCTACGGCCCGCAGACCACCCTGGTGCTCACCGTGGGCGATGGCGTGGCCATGTTCACGCTCGACCGCGAACAGGGCTCCTTCGTGCTGACCGAGGAGAACGTGCGCATCCCCGAGGACACCAAGGAATTCGCGATCAACATGAGCAACATGCGCCACTGGGACGAGCCCGTGAAGCGCTACATCGACGAATGCCTGCAGGGCAAGGAAGGCCCGCGCGGCAAGGACTTCAATATGCGCTGGATCGCCAGCATGGTGGCCGACGTGCACCGCATACTGACCCGTGGTGGCGTCTTCATGTACCCGTGGGACAAACGCGAGCCCAACAAGCCTGGCAAGCTGCGCCTGATGTACGAGGCCAACCCCATGGGCTGGCTGGTAGAACAAGCCGGTGGCGCTGCCACCAATGGCAAGCAACGCATCCTCGACATCCAGCCCACGCAGCTCCATGAGCGCGTCAGCGTGATCCTCGGCTCAAAAAATGAGGTTGAGCGCGTGACCAGCTACCATTCCACGCTATAATCCAAGGCTAAGCCGGTGTAGCTCAGTCGGTAGAGCAGCTCATTCGTAATGAGAAGGTCGGGTGTTCGATTCATCTCTCCGGCACCAAATGAAAACCCCTGTATCGCAAGGTGCAGGGGTTTTTCATTGGTCGCTCCGGAGCAACAACCCAGCCCACCGCCGGACAACAAGAACTGGCGGTGCGACCAGTGGGTGGCGCAGATCAACCCACTGCCGGGACATGCGATACAGCGCTGCCAACAGGAGGGGCCGCCACTTGGTGCGCCCACCGCCATCGTCAACAATGGTGTCGCGCGTGTGTTGCATCCGCCAGATGGCAGCTTAGGTGTTTGCAAACATCGGCAACTGATGCAGACTGTGCGCTTCAGCTTACCACCACAGGTTGCTTGGTCAACTGGCAACAGACCGCACACCAAAGTCTCACACCTCCACTACCAGCACCATCATGAGTGTCGAACGCAGAGGCAGCATGGACCGCCGCACTGGCAAGGATCGCCGCCAGGAAGAAAAAGGTCCTCCCACCAATTTCGAGCGGCGCCGAGCCATCGAGGCGCGCCAGCCCGAATTGACAGAGCTACACATGAGCGAGGATGAGCTCAAGGCATTGGGCTTTGCGCCCACTCCCAAAGGCAACCCTCGCAAGACAGGCTAGGTACAGCGCCCGGTCCGGGTGCGCTTGTGGGCTCTCCCCGCTCCGCGTGTCATCCCATGACACAGCTTGCGCCGCTTATGCCTACTGCTCGATGCCAGAGACCGGCAGGCTGATCAACCGGTGTGCCACCATATCCAGCGCGGGCCTCGCGTTGCCTTGTTTGTCCGTCCAGACACGAGGATTCAAGCTGCCAGAAAGCGCCACTGAATCACCGTCGCGCAACTGGTGAAGTGACGCGCAGAGACCCTCATCAAACGCGATGACGTTGATGAAAAGCACTTCGCCCTCCGCCGTGCTGGCTCTCACCTTCGCCAAGGTGTAGGCCTTGCCCGCTTTGTCCGTGCGGCGCTCCGCCTCACCGTAAAGCCGTCCGGCTACCAAGCCATCAATCATGAAGGTCTCCATGCCCATCGTGGGCGCGTTGTTGCGCCCCTCCCAGGCCGCGGCCATCACTGCACTGCCGATGTCACCGGCAAGGGTGCCTGACGTCGCCGCACGCACGGCACGCAAGTACAGCATGTGCATGGAGCGATGCGCCACCACCGAACCGCAACGCTGCCGCCGCTAAAACCAGGGAGGAGAAAAGCAAAAAAGCCCAGAACCTTTCGGCTCTGGGCTTTTGCTATCAATGGTCGGCGTGGCGGGATTCGAACTCGCGACCCCTTGCACCCCATGCAAGTGCGCTACCAGGCTGCGCTACACGCCGACAAGACTTAGATTATATGCAGAAAAAAGCTCAGTTCAGAGAAAGTAGCGCACGAATTTCAAATAATTCTTGGCGCACTGCGTTGGAGTCCAGGGAGAAGCCCGCAGCAACGATGGAAAGGTCGCGCGCGCTGTCCACCAGCATGCTGGGTGGCTCTGCGTCCTGCGACAGAGAAGCCTCGTCCGACCCAACAACTTCTCGCGCAGCATGTGCAAGCTCTTGCAGGCGATTGCGCGCTCCACTGATGGTGAAGCCCTGGTCGTACAGCAGATCACGGATGCGGCGAATCATCAGCACCTCATGGTGCTGGTAATAACGCCGGTTGCCACGCCGCTTCATGGGCCGCAGCTGCGTGAACTCCTGCTCCCAGTAACGCAAAACATGCGGTTTGACGCCGCACAGCTCCGCAACCTCACCAATCGTGAAGTATCGCTTGGCGGGAATGGAAGGGAGGGTGGTGCCCATGAGATGCGTGTTCAAACGGGAAAGCTTTCAAGCGTACTGCAGACCAGCCTGCACCGCCAGCCACCAAGAACATCTTGGCAACAAAAACAGCACAAACTCACGCAACAGCGGCCGTCTGAATCTGCTCCTTGAGCTTGCTGCTGGCATGGAAAGTCACCACGCGACGCGCCTTGATGGGTATGGCCTCGCCCGTGCGGGGATTGCGCCCGGGACGGGGAGCCTTGGTCCGGATCTGAAAGTTACCAAACCCCGAAAGCTTCACGTCCTTGCCTTCGACAAGGCTTTGGGCAATCAAGTCGAAGAAGGCATCGATCATGTCCTTGGACTCGCGCTTGTTCAAGCCGATCTGATCGAACAACAGATCCGCCAACTGCGCCTTGGTCAGTGCCGGTGTTTCCAGGCTTTCAACTGCGAATTCGATCATGGCTCGTCACTCCCCTTGGACATCATCACACCCGCAGACGGGCGCCCGTGCGCTGCGTCAACTGAGTGATCACGGATTGCATCGCTGCGTCGATTTCTGCCTCAGTGAGCGTGGCTTCATCGCGCCCCAGAGTGAGGCGCACGGCCAGGCTCTTCTCGCCGGGGGCCAAGCCACCCGCAGGCGCCTCTTCGCCCGCCCGCAGCGCCTTGGGCCGATACACGTCAAACAGCACGGCAGAGCGGAGCATGCCACCCGGAACGGCCTGCTCTACCGCACCCATGATGTCGGCGTGCGTCACGCGCTCTGCCACCACCACGGCCAAATCGCGCTCGACAGCCTGGTGTTTGGTTACCGGCTTGAACTGAGGCACCACACGCCGCAGCACGGCGTCAAGCTCCAGTTCGAACATCACAGGCGCCTGAGGCAGGTCCCACGACTGGCGCCACTGTGGATGCAATTCGCCCACGAAGCCAATAGCACGCCCATCGACCAGCACGCGGGCGCAACGGCCAGGGTGCATGGCGGGGTGGGTGCCGCGCTCGAACGTTGCGCGCAGGGGGGCTAGAAGCGCCTCCACGTCCCCCTTCACATCAAAGAAGTCGATGGCCTGATCCTTGCGCCCCCACTGCAGCATGTCGTTCGGACCATACGCCAGGCCCGACACGCGCATGGGCTGGTGAAAGCCTTCGACCGTGGTGTCGGTGTTGCGCACGCCGCCGTCGCGCAGGAACACACGGCCCAGTTCGAAGACGCGCACCCGCTCGGCCTTGCGGTCCAGGTTGAACTTCAAAACTTGTAGCAGAGAACCCAATAAAGTCGAGCGCATCACGCTCATCTGACTTGCGATCGGATTGAGCAGTTTGATGGGTTGCGGGTTGGCGGCCAACTCGTGCTCCCAACGCTCTTCCACAAAGCTGAAATTGATCGTTTCCTGATACCCCAGGGCTGCCAGCGAACGGCGCACCGCAAACGGGCTGCGCGTGGCCTCGAGCGCTAGCTTGGGCGTGATGGGTGCCAGCGGTGGAGTGGTCGGAAGGTTGTTGTAGCCCACCATGCGGGCCACTTCTTCGATCAGGTCTTCCTCGATGGTGATATCGAAACGGAACGACGGCGGCGTGACCGTGAGCGCACCGTCGCCCTGCACCACCGGCAGGCCCAGGCGGGTCAGCGCGTCAGCGCATTGCACCTGCGTCAGCGGCATGCCGATGACCTTGGCAGCACGCGCCACGCGCAGCGTGACGGGCTGTGGCACAGGCAAGTTCACCACTTGGTCGTCCATAGGGCCGCATGCCGTATCGGCCGTACCGCAGATGTCAATAACGAGTTGGGTAATGCGCTCGATGTGCTCCACCGTCAGGCTCGGATCCACGCCGCGCTCAAAACGATGGCCGGCATCCGTCGAGAAGTTGAAGCGGCGCGAACGGCCTGCCATCGCCTTGGGCCACCAGAAAGCCGCCTCGATATAGATGTTCCGGGTGTCATCAGACACCGCCGTGGCGTCTCCGCCCATGATGCCCGCCAGCGATTCCACCTGGCTGTCATCGGCGATCACGCCCACCTTGTCATCCACTGTGATGGTGTTGCCATTGAGCAGCTTCAGCTGCTCACCCGGCTTTCCCCAGCGCACGTCCAGGCCACCATGGATCTTGTCCAGGTCAAAAATGTGCGAAGGACGCCCCAACTCAAACATCACATAGTTGGAAATGTCTACCAGCGGCGACACACCACGCTGGCCACAGCGTGCCAGGCGATCGAGCATCCACTGAGGCGTGGCAGCCCGCGTATTCACGTTGCGCACGATACGGCCGGAGAAACGGCCACACAGGTCAGGCGCGCTCACTTTGACGGGCAGTTTGTCCGTCAGCTTTGCGGCCACGGCAGGGAACGATGGATTTTTTAGCGGCGTACCCGTCAATGCGGACACTTCTCGCGCGATGCCATAGACGCTCAGGCAATGCGCAAGGTTGGGCGTGAGCTTGAGCGTGAACAGAGTGTCGTCCAGGTTCAGGTGTTCGCGGATGTCCTGGCCCACGGGGGCTGAGGCATCCAGCTCCAGCAGGCCTCCATGGTCCTCTGAAAGTTTGAGCTCACGGGCGGAGCACAACATGCCTTGGCTCTCCACACCGCGCAGTTTGCCCACCTTGATGAGGAAAGGTTTGCCATCGTCACCCGGCGGGAGCTCGGCACCCACCAGTGCGCAAGGCACCTTGATACCCACGCGGGCATTGGGCGCACCACAAACGATGTTCAGCAGGGCGTCCTGCCCCACGTCCACCTGGCACACACGCAGGCGGTCGGCGTCTGGGTGCTGTACCGCCTCCTTGATCTCACCCACCACGA
The DNA here is from genome assembly GCF_002754175.1 of Acidovorax sp. 59. NCBI lineage: Bacteria > Pseudomonadati > Pseudomonadota > Betaproteobacteria > Burkholderiales > Comamonadaceae > Acidovorax > Acidovorax sp. 59. The sequence goes on from NZ_PEET01000001.1 coordinate 2,514,847, forward strand.
TCTTGGTGAAAGGCGGGGCCACGGGGCGCAGCTCCTCCACCTCGAGGCCGGCCATCGTCAGCGTTTCGGCCAGCTCGGCCGTCGTCAAAGGGGGGTTGCAGAACTCACGCAACCAGGATTCAGGAAATTGCATAGTCGGACACTCTTGTACGGAAGGTGCGCAGCACGGCCACAGGGCACGCGCACGGCGCGAAGTCGGCGGGCTTTACTGGAACTGCGACAGGAAGCGGATGTCGCCGTCAAAGAACAAGCGCAGGTCATTGACGCCATAGCGCAGCATGGTCAGGCGGTCGGGTCCCATGCCGAATGCAAAGCCGATGTACTTCTCAGGGTCAAGACCCATATTGCGCACCACGTTGGGGTGCACCTGGCCCGAGCCCGCCACTTCGAGCCAACGGCCTGCCAGCGGGCCCGTCTGGAACTGGATATCGATCTCGGCGCTGGGCTCTGTGAACGGGAAGAAACTGGGACGGAAGCGCAACACGAGATCGTCGCTCTCGAAGAACGTGCGGCAGAAATCCGTGAAGATGACTTTCAGGTCCTTGAAACTCACGTTCTCACCAATCCAGAGACCTTCGCACTGGTGAAACATGGGCGAGTGCGTAGCGTCGCTGTCCACGCGGTAGGTACGGCCGGGGGCAATGACGCGGATCTCGGGCATCGCCTGACCGGCATCGAGCGCAGCCCGGTGCTTTTTGACATGCTGGACTGCATGGCGGATCTGCATGGGGCTGGTGTGTGTGCGCAGCAGGTTGGGAGCGGTGGCAGTGCCGCCCTCCACATAAAACGTGTCATGCATGGACCGCGCAGGATGGTCTTCCGGCGTATTCAGTGCAGTGAAGTTGAACCAGTCGGTCTCGATCTCAGGGCCTTCGGCGACGTCAAAACCCATGGAACCGAAGATGCCCTGGATGCGTTCAAGCGTGAGCGACACCGGGTGCAAGCCACCCTGCCCGCGCTGGCGGCCTGGCAGGCTCACGTCCAGCGCTTCGGCCTTGAGCTGCAATTGAAGTTCGGCATCGGCCAGAGCTTGGCGGCGAGCGGTCAGTGCAGCCTCGATGGCCTGCTTGGCAACGTTGATGGCTGCGCCGCGGGATTTCTTTTCCTCGACGGACAGCTGCGCCATGCCCTTCATGAGCTCGGTCACGCGACCTGACTTGCCCAGAAACTGCGCCTTGGCGTTTTCGAGGTCAGCAGGGGTTGCGCTTTGGGCAAACAGTTGCGTCGCGCTCTCGACCAGGGAATCCAACTCGTTCATATCGACTCTTGAAAATGAACAAGGGCTAGTGCCTTTTCAAGCCCTAGCCCTTGCTGTTATTGCGCAAGCAGCTATCAGAACGATAGCCGCTCATCGTGAACTCAAGCAGCCAGCTTGGCCTTGACTTGCTCCACGATGCTGCCAAAGGCAGCCTTGTCGTGCACTGCGAGGTCGGCCAGCATCTTGCGGTCGATCTCGATGGATGCCTTCTTCAGGCCGTTGGCGAACTGGCTGTAGGTCAGGCCCAGTTCACGGGCAGCGGCGTTGATACGGGCGATCCACAACTGGCGGAACACGCGCTTCTTGGTGCGGCGGTCACGGTAGGCATATTGCCCAGCCTTCATTACCGCCTGTTTGGCGATACGGAAGACGTTACCGCGGCGACCACGGAAACCCTTGGCAAGGGCGAGAACTTTCTTGTGACGGGCACGGGCCGTTACACCACGTTTGACGCGAGGCATGTATGTACTCCTTGTTCGTCAGTAAATTAAACGCCCATGCCGGGCAGCATCTGTGAAATCGAGCCCATATTGGTCTCGTGCACAGCAACCGCACCACGCAGATGGCGCTTGTTCTTGGTGGTCTTCTTGGTCAAGATGTGACGCTTGAAGGCTTGACCGCGCTTGACGGTACCACCTGGACGAACGCGGAAACGTTTTTTCGCGCTGCTCTTGGTCTTCATTTTGGGCATGTGAATGCTCCTTTTTCATTGTGCTCGCGAGGCGTTTGCAAACCGATCTGCAAACTTGTTGGCCCCGAGCCACTTTTATCGAAAGGCTTTAACCTTCCGGTCGGCAGTGCTCGAAAGCCCTGCCTTTTTAAACGCCCCGCCCTTTCGGCCGCAGCGCTCAAAATCTGACACTGATTGACAGACCTATGCTGCCGCCCCCGTTGCCGGGGCCGCACCTTCAGCCGCTGGCTTGGCCGCGGGCTTCTTCTTGCCCGGGGCAATCATCATGATCATCTGACGACCTTCCAACTTAGGAAACTGCTCAATGATGATGCTGTCAGCCAACTCGTCACGAATCCGGTTCAGCAAAGCCAAGCCGAGTTCCTGGTGCGTGATTTCACGCCCGCGGAACCGCAGTGTGATCTTGCACTTGTCGCCATCCGCCAAAAAGCGGCGAATGTTGCGCATCTTGATGTTGTAGTCGCCATCGTCCGTTCCAGGGCGGAACTTGACTTCCTTGATCTCAATGACCGTCTGCTTGGCTTTGGCTTCTGCCGCACGCTTTTGCTCTTGGTACTTGAACTTACCGTAGTCCATGAGGCGGCAAACAGGCGGATTCGCCGTAGCGGCGATTTCCACCAGATCCACGTCCAGCTCACCGGCCATGCGCAAGGCCTCCATGAGGCTGACAACACCCAAAGGCTCGTTGTCTGGCCCGGAAAGGCGGACTTCCGGGGCCATGATTTCACGGTTCAGGCGGTGCTTACGCTCTTCCCGGTGGCGACGATCACGAAATTCAGTAGCGATGGCTATCTTCCTTGAATCAAAATGCTACAAATAAAGTAGCTACTTCCGCACAGTCCGCGAGCGGCAAAGCAGTTTTTGTGTTCAAAATCAGGCTTTGGTGGCGATGTCGTTAGCGATCAATTCAATGAACGCATCCACAGACATCACGCCGAGATCACGATTACCCCGGGCTCGCACTGCGACGGCGCCGGCTGCCTTTTCCTTGTCGCCTGCGACGAGGATGTAGGGCAGCTTTTGCATCGAATGCTCCCGTATTTTATACGTAATCTTCTCATTGCGCAGATCCAGGGCCACCCTAAGGCCTTGATTGGGCAGCGCTTTTTGCAGTTTTGCTGCGATTTCACGACAGTAATCGGACTGAGCGTCCGTGATGTTGAGCACCGAAACCTGCACGGGAGCGAGCCATGTAGGCAAGGCACCCGCGTGCTGCTCGATCAGAATGCCAATGAAGCGCTCCAAGCTACCAACGATGGCACGATGCAGCATGATGGGCCGATGACGGGCGCCATCTTCGCCCACAAACTCTGCGTCCAGGCGCTCGGGCATATTCGGATCCACCTGAATCGTGCCGCACTGCCAGGGGCGCCCCAGCGCGTCCTTGAGCGTGTACTCGATCTTGGGACCGTAAAAGGCACCCTCTCCGGGCAGGTATTCAAATTCGCAACCCGATGCCCTTAGACCCTCAGCCAAGGCGTTCTCGGCGCGGTCCCAGCTTTCCTCACTACCGATTCGCTTCTCAGGCCGTGTGGACAGCTTGTAGATGATGTCCGTGAACCCGAAGTCCTTGTAAACCTTCTGCAGCAACGTGGTGAACGCCACGACTTCAGACTGGATCTGGTCTTCGGTACAGAAGATGTGGCCGTCGTCCTGTGTGAAAGCACGCACGCGCATGATGCCGTGCAGCCCCCCGGTCGGCTCATTGCGGTGGCATTGGCCGAACTCGCCAAACCGCAAAGGCAGGTCGCGGTAGCTCTTGATACCTTGCTTGAAAATGATGATGTGCCCAGGGCAGTTCATCGGCTTGAGCGCGTAGTCGCGCTTTTCCGACTCCGTGACAAACATGTTCTCGCGGTATTTGTCCCAGTGCCCGGTTTTCTCCCACAGGCCCTGGTCCAGGATCTGCGGCCCCTTGACCTCCTGGTAGCCGTTGTCGCGGTACACGCGGCGCATGTACTGCTCCACCTCCTGCCACACCGTCCAGCCCTTGGGGTGCCAGAACACTGTGCCAGGCGAGTGTTCGTCGATGTGGAACAGATCCAGCTCGCGGCCGAGTTTGCGGTGGTCGCGCTTTTCGGCCTCCTCCAGCATCGTCAAATACTGCTGCAGCTCATCCTTGGTAGCCCAGGCCGTGCCATAGACCCGCTGCAGCATCTCATTACGATGATCGCCACGCCAGTAGGCGCCAGCCACCTTCATGAGCTTGAAGAACTTGAGCTTGCCGGTACTGGGCACGTGAGGGCCGCGGCACAGATCTTCGAAATTGCCTTCGCGGTACAGGCTCACGTCTTCGTTGCTGGGGATGCTGGCAATGATTTCGGCCTTGTAGTGCTCACCCAGGCCCTTGAAATACGCCACGGCCTCGTCACGTGGCAACACGCGACGCACCACGGGCTCGTCCTTGGCCGCCAGTTCTGCCATGCGCTTTTCAATCGCCACCAGGTCTTCCGGCGTGAAGGGACGCTTATAGGCAAAGTCGTAATAAAAGCCGTTTTCGATCACCGGGCCGATGGTGACCTGCGCGTCAGGGAACAGTTCCTTGACCGCGTAGGCCAGCAAGTGAGCGGTGGAGTGACGAATCACCTCCAGGCCATCCGCATCCTTGGCCGTCACGATGGACAGCGCGCTGTCAGCCGTGATCTGGTAGCTGGTGTCCACCACCTTGTCGCCGATCTTGCCCGCCAGGGCGGCTTTGGCCAGACCGGCGCCAATGGAGGCGGCCACCTCGGCCACCGTGACTGGGCCCGGAAATTCGCGCTGTGAACCGTCGGGAAGCGTGATGTGAATCATGGGAGTAACTCTTTCTTTTCAATCAGTGCAATGGGTGCGGGCACGCGCCAGGCCCAGGAAACAAAAAAGCGCGGAACAGGTCCGCGCTTTTTGGAGGTGTGTGCAATCTCGTGCAGGCGCGAACAGCCAGCCTCAACGGCCGGTCAACATCTCCGATGTAGTTCGCGGTGTCATAACCAGATTGCCTTTCTCGCTCTTGTGCAGTGAATTTCGCCAGATTTTAACCCTAGCACCCAGAAAAAAAGCCCGAAGCATCTGCTTCGGGCTTTTTCGAGTGCATTTGGCGCCACAACGAAGCGGCGCTGAGCCCCGCAGATCAGTGGAACTGCTCTTCTTCGGTCGAACCCGTGAGGGCCTTCACGGAGGACGAGCCGCCCTGGATCACCGTGGTCACGTCGTCGAAGTAGCCTGCGCCCACTTCCTGCTGGTGCGACACGAAGGTGTAGCCCTTTTCGCGTGCTGCGAATTCTGGCTCTTGCACCATTTCGGTGTAGTGCTTCATGCCTTCGCCTTGTGCGTATGCATGGGCGAACTGGAAGGTGTTGAACCAGTTGATGTGGATACCGGCCAGCGTGATGAACTGGTACTTGTAGCCCAGAGCCGACAGGTCTTCCTGGAACGACGCGATCTGCTTGTCGTTGAGGTTCTTCTTCCAGTTGAACGAAGGCGAGCAGTTGTACGACAGCAGCTTGCCAGGGCAGGCAGCGTGCACAGCTTGCGCAAATTCACGGGCGAAGCCGATGTCTGGCACGCCGGTTTCGCACCACACCAGGTCGGCATAGGGAGCGTAGGCCACGCCGCGGCTGATGGCTTGTTCCAGGCCGTTCTTCACGCGGTAGAAGCCTTCTTGCGTGCGCTCGCCGGTCAGGAAAGGCTTGTCGTTGGCGTCGTGGTCGGACGTGATCAGGTTGGCGGCTTCGGCGTCGGTGCGGGCCAGCACGATGGTGGACACGCCCATCACGTCAGCAGCAAAACGTGCGGAGATCAGCTTTTCGCAGGCTTCCTGCGTAGGCACCAGCACCTTGCCACCCATGTGGCCGCACTTCTTGACAGCGGCCAGCTGGTCTTCGAAGTGAACGCCTGCAGCGCCCGACTGGATCATGTTCTTCATGAGTTCGAAGGCGTTCAGAACGCCGCCGAAACCGGCTTCCGCGTCCGCCACGATGGGCAGGAAGTAGTCGATGAATTCCTTGTCGCCGGGGTTGATGCCACGGCCCCACTGGATTTCGTCGGCGCGCTTGAAGGTGTTGTTGATGCGGCGAACCATGGTGGGCACCGAGTCATACGCATACAGCGACTGGTCGGGGTACATGGTTTCGGATGTGTTGCCGTCAGCGGCGACTTGCCAGCCCGACAGGTACACGGCTTCGAGGCCGGCCTTGGCCTGCTGCATGGCTTGACCGGCAGAGATGGCGCCGAAAGCGTTGACATAGCCTTTTTTGGCACCGCCGTTGATCTTGTCCCAGAGCTTTTCAGCGCCACGCTTGGCCAGCGTGTGCTCGATGGGCAGCGAACCACGCAGACGCACCACGTCGGCAGCGGAGTAACCGCGCTTCACACCCTTCCAGCGGGGGTTGGTCGCCCAGTCTTTTTCCAGGGCGGCAATTTGCTGTTCGCGGCTCAGTTGTTCGTTGAGGGATTGGGGCATGAGATCACTCCAGGGGTTGGTTGAAAACGCCGGGCTGCTGTGTGCCGCCCTTGAAGACAACTTTAAGTCTTCTATAAGACTTGCGCAAGCTCTTATGTCTTATAGAAGAGATAAATTTTCTTCTTTCAAAACAACCACTTAACCACGTGATTTCTCAATACAGAAATTGATTTCTCATATCGAGAAAAATTGCGGCAATGCAACATCTATCGCATTCCACATCAAGAAATTTAACTTTCGTATTGTGATAATTCAAGCGGACGCAGTGCCAACTGCCCTGAGCCAGTCGCCATGTTCGATCCGGCGTGCGCCCTCTGTGTATCGGGGATGGATCTCGTACACCAGACAAGACAGCCGTTGGCCCTCAACTGTCACAACGATCTCGCGCTTGAGGTATTCGTCGGTGGGGTGATCTCCGGTCAACCCTTCAATGGCATCCAGAACCTCCTCCAGCGCAGGCTCGATGGCGTACACCTCGCCACGCACCGGCTGATCGCCACCCAGCGTCATGCCCGGATACGCCCCCAGGTGAAACAACACTCCCGGCACCTGCGCAAAACCCACCCAGTGTGGCGCAGGCAACAAGCGCGTGATGTCATTCGACCCACCGCGGCGCAAGGTGCCGTATACAAACACATGGCGTGGGGTGCCAGCAGGCAAAGAAGGCTCGGGCATGATGCGCAGTCTTTTTTGATTGAACAGCGCCCCAGTCTAGTGAATACGCCCGCTCCCAGCCGCCCTTTCGCCTATTTGTGCCTGGCTCTCAGCATGTCGCTGGTGGGCAGTTATGTGGCACTCTCCAAACCCCTGGCAGCCGTGCTGCCCGTGCTCTTGCTGGCCTGGATGCGCTTTGGCATCGGGGGCGTCGCTATGCTGCACTGGCTCAAAAAGCCCGCCAACGAGCCGCCACTGACGCCGCAGACCAAACGGCTGCTGTTCCTGGAGTCCTTTCTGGGCAACTTTCTATTCACCATTTGCATGATCTATGGCGTGAGCCTGACCGACGCTGTCTCAGCAGGGGTGACCATGGCAGCCATTCCTGCAGCCGTGGCATTGATGGGATGGGCATTTCTGGGTGAACGGGTGGCGCCTCGCACCTGGATGGCGGTGCTCTGTGCGGTGATTGGCATTGCCCTGTTCTCACTATCAAAACCAGAGCACGCAGCGCATATGGAACCTGCGCTTGGAGCCAAAAACACTGCAAACCATGCCTTGTGGGGCCAAATGCTGCTGCTGGGGGCAGTGATTTGCGAGGCCGCCTACACGGTGATCGGCAAGAAGCTCACCGGCAGCCTGGGGCCCAAGCGCATCACCTCGCTCATCAACCTGTGGGGCTTTGTGCTGACGACACCGTTTGGCCTGTACCTGGCGCTGGACTTCCCGTTTGCCTCGGTGGGATGGGGCACTTGGCTATTGCTGCTGTTTTATGCGCTGGCCGCCTGCATGTGGACGGTGTGGCTGTGGATGACCGGGCTCAAGGCCGTGCCCGCTGCGCAAGGCGGTGTCTTCTCGGTCATGCTGCCGGTGAGTGCTGCGCTGGTGGGCGTGCTGTTTTTGGGCGAGGTATTGACGGGCCTGCAACTGGTCGCCTTTGTCATTGCCCTGGCCAGCGTGTTGCTGGCCACCCTGCCCTCGCGCGCGGCGCTGCGCGTAGGGCGGCGGAGCGGCAGCGCCGACTGACCTGCCCTTCGGCAACCGTCTTCACCGTCCCGCCATGGAAGCTGGACGGGCCGCGAGCAGCCCCACCTCAGCCGTGCAAGGGCTGCGCACTGACCACGATGCCATCGGCATCGGCATACAGCCAGTCGCCGGGGCGCACGGGCACGCCCTGGATCGACACAGCCACATCGCGTTGCCCCTCGCCACGCCGCTCGGTGGGCAGCGGCATCAGCGCCAGCGCGCGGATGCCGACGGCTTCCGCATTCAGCTCTGCCACGTCACGCACACAGCCGTCCACCACGATGCCGGCCCAGCCATTGCGGGCGGCGGCTGCCGCCAGGTTGCCGCCCACCAGGGCCCGGCGCAGCGAACCGCCGCCATCCACCACCAGCACCCGGCCCTCGCCTGCTGACTCGACAGCCGCCTTGACCTGGGTGTTGTCCTCGTGGCACTTGACGGTGGTGACGGGGCCCGCGAACGCGGCAACGCCCCCAAAGCTCTGGAACACCGGGGGCAGCACGCGGAACGCGCCGCTGGTGTCGCCCTTGTGGACGTCACAAAAATCGCAGGTGGCAAACGGCGTGAGGGGAAGAGGCGAAGCTGCAGCCATTCCAAGATCCTTTCAGTCAATCAGACGGTTTCAACAATCAAACCCGCCCCAACGGCAGCGGCGAGCACAGACCCCACACCGAACGCCCCCCGCCGGGGTACAGGCCTGCGGGCGAGCCGCGTTCGTTGAGCGGCAAATCTGTTGTGCAAGATTGTGCTGCAGCAGCAGCCACCCCTGACGCGGTGCCCAACGCCGCACCCAGAAGATGCCCCCGGGGAACCGCACTTGAAACCCGCCCTCTGCCACGTGTTTGTCAAGCCTGGCGCGCCTTGGCGGCCTATTGCTGCGGGGTGCGCGGCGCCACCGCTACAAATCGAGGCAAAAAAAGCCGTTTCTCCCTTGGAAACGCGTTTTTTTCCCATTAGCATCAGCCTGCCAGTGGGAAAGCGTCGTTTTCGCTGGTAAAAATTTATTCCCAACAAGGACAACCCAACATGGCAACTGCAAAAAAAGCTCCGGCAACCACAGCCCCAGCAGCCAAGAAGGCCGCTGCACCCGCCAAGAAGCGGACCCCTAACGCCGCTTTCATGAAGGCGCTCACGCCCAGCCCCGCGCTGGCCGCTGTGGTGGGCTCGGCTCCTCTGCCGCGCACGGAGATCATCAGCAAGCTGTGGGTCTACATCAAGGCCAACAACCTGCAGGACGCCACCAACAAGCGCAACATCAACGCTGACGCCAAGCTCAAGGAGCTGTTCGGCAAACCCCAGGTCTCCATGTTTGAACTGGCTGGCCTGATCGGCAAGCACGTCAAGTAAGCCCTGGCGCTTTGCGACCCGCGTCGCACCCGTAAAAGAACCGGCTCTGCCGGTTTTTTTACGCCCATACCCTGTCGAAGTGTGGCGCGTCCGCATCAATGCAAATGAGAATGACCCGCATTTGATGTAACATAAAGCTGCACGACGACGCACAGCCATGTTGATCTAGCCACTGCCTCTCGCCTGCTCTTGGTGCCCCTGCGCGCCACCTGCACACCCCTATTGACGGAGGCCCTCTTGGCTAAATCTCGCGCCCAGCGCCGCAGCGGCATGCTGCGTTCTTCTCCCGCATTCGTTGCTTCTCCCGCCACCCTGTCGCCCCAGGCTTCGCAATCCGACAGGGCCTTGCTGCCACTGGGCGCGCTGATGCTGGCCGCCTCGATGGGCGCCATGGCGCAGACCGGCACGTCCGAGACCACCCTGTCCACCGTGACGGTGAAGGAAGCCGCTGAAGTCCAGGGCAAGGACACCCTGCTCATCAAGAAGACCACCGTGGGCAAGGGCAAGCAGGACATCAAGGACATCCCCCAGTCCGTGACGGTGTTCACCGAAAAGCTGATGAACGACCGCAACCAGGACGACTTCCGCGAAGTGCTGCGCACCACGGCGGGCGTGACCTTCCAGTCCGGCGAGACCGGTGAAGAAGACGTGCGCCTGCGCGGCTTCTCGCTGGGCCTGGCGGGCGACATCTACGTGGACGGCATGAAGGACGCCCCGCTGATCGAGCGCGACACCTTCAACAACGACCGCATCGAAGTGCTCAAGGGCTCGGCCTCCATGCTGTTCGGCAAGGGCTCGACCGGCGGCGTGGTCAACCAGGTCAACAAGTACCCGCTGCTGATCGACCAGCACGAAGCCGGCTACACACTGGGCACAGGCAAGTACCACCGCGCCACGGGCGACTTCAACTGGGTGACGGGCGAGAACTCGGCCTTCCGCCTGAACGCCATGGTGCAGGAGTACGACAACTACGGCGCCAAGCAGGACAAGCGCGGCATTGCACCCACGTTTGCCTGGGGCATCGGCACGCGCGACGAGTTCTCCGTCGGGCTGTACTACCTCGAATCCAAGGGCCGCCCGCTCTACAACCACCCCTGGCGCCTCTCGGCCGACGGCAAGATCAACATGCCGCTGGAAGCCGGCAAGTACTACGGCCTGGCCAGCGACCACAACGACACCACATCGCAGTACGTCACGCTGGGCCACATCCACCGCTTTGACGACAGCGGCGAGCTGACCACGCGCCTGCGCTACGGCAAGTACGAGCGCGACCTGCTGGCCAGCACCATCGGCTTCCAGAACAGCGCCATCACGCTGGACCAGATCAACAGCAACACCGTGCTGACCCGTGGCTCCAAGGGCCGCGTGGGCGAGAGCAATGTGCTGCAGGTGCAAAGCGACTACAGCAACACCTACAACTGGGGTGGCAAGAAGCACGCGGTGTTGACCGGCGTGGACTACTACGACGACGACGCCAAGCGCAACCAGAACTACGCCAACACCACCACCCGCCCCACCACCACGGTGGGCACGCCCAACGACGGCGCGTGGGTGGCCGACGGCCGTGCGCCGGTGCAGTGGAACACGTTCACATCGCGCAACCTGGGCCTGTACTTCCAGGACACGGTCTCGCTGAGCGACACGCTCAAGCTGGTCGGCGGCGTGCGCTACGACAACTTCCGCGCCGCGTACCACAACGCCGCAGGCAGCCTGAGCAACTCGCGCTCCGACAGCCTGTTCAGCCCCCGCGTGGGCATGATCTTCCAGCCTGACGAGCTGACCTCGTACTACCTGTCGTACGGCACTTCGTACAACACCTCGGGCGACACCTACCAGTTTGGCAACCCCGGCACCACCACGGCGCGCACCGCCAACACCGACCCAGAAAAGAGCCGCAACATCGAAGTCGGCGGCAAGTTCGAGCTGTTCGAGCGCCGCGCCCTGCTGGGTGTGGCCGCCTTCTACAGTCAGAAGTACAACGAGCGCAACACCGACCCCGACACCGCTGCCGCGCAAGAACTGCTCTCGGGCAAGCGCCACGCCACCGGCATGGAGTTCAACCTGGCGGGCCGCCTCACGCCCCAATGGGAACTGTTCTTCAACCACACCTGGATCCCGTCGGCCAAGATCGACAAGAGCAACGTGGTGCTGGCCGCCAACGGCGGTGGAGCGCAGGTGCAGGGTGACCGACCCGGCCTCACGCCCAAGCACAGCGGCAGCGTGTGGAGCACCTACGCCGTCACCTCCAAGCTGCGTGTGGGTGCTGGCCTGACATACCGCGCCAAGCAGAACCCCGAAGGTTCGCGCGCCGTGTACGCCAGCGGCTTTGCCGTGGTGGACGCCATGGCCGAGTACGCGTTTGACGACAAGACCTCGCTGAAGCTGAACGTGAGCAACCTGTTCGACCGCACGTATGCCGAAGGCCTGTACCGCGGCTTCTACACGCCCGGCGCCCCGCGCGCTGTGCAGCTGACGCTGAAGACACGCTTCTGACGCACCTCTGAAGTCCCTCGCATGAACCGGCCCCGGCACTGCCCGGGGCCGGTTCACAATGGCTCCATGTTCCTGCACATCCAAGACGTTCTCACCGCCGACGAGGTCGCGTTCTTCCGGCAAAAGCTCTGGGCGGCCGACGCCCCCTGGGTGGACGGCGCCCGCAGCGCGGGCGGCCAGGCGGTGCACCAGAAAAACAACCTGCAGCTCGCACAAGCCAGCGAGCTGTCCGCCCAGCTCCAGGGCCTGGTCAAGGCCGCGTTGAATCGCAACGCCCTCTTCTTTTCGGCCGCGCTGCCGCGCCGCATCTACAACCCGCTGTTCAACAAGTATGGCGATGGCGCCAACTACTATGGCAACCATGTGGACAGCGCCGTCATGCACTCCCGCGCCGACAGCTGCTGGGTGCGCAGTGACCTGTCGTGCACGCTGTTCCTCACGCCGCCCGACGACTATGACGGTGGCGAGCTGGTGATTGCCGAAGCCCTGGGCGAGAAGCGCATCAAGCTGCCTGCGGGCGACATGATCCTGTACCCCAGCAGCACCGTGCACCAGGTCGCGCCGGTCACGCGCGGGCACCGCGTGAGCAGCTTCTTCTGGGTGGAGAGCATGGTGCGCGGGCTGGAGCAGCGCCAGTTGCTGTTCGACATGGACATGGCCCTGCTCAAGCTGCGCCAGACCCACGGCGAAACCGACCCGTCGGCCATCGCGCTGTCGGGCACCTACCACAACCTGCTGCGCATGTGGGCCGATGTGTGAACCGCAGGCCCCTACCCCACGGCTGCGACCGGGGGTATGAGACACCCCGCAAGAACTATTATTTTGATAGCACCCAGCGCATGATCCACTAGCGCTTGGTGCTATTTTTGTTTGTATGACCCAATTTCCTGCACGCCACACCATCCCCCCGGGCCTGGTCACCCTGGCCGACCACGAGCAACACGCACGCACGCAGCTGGACGACAACGCCTGGGCGTACTTCAGCGGCGGCGCGGCCGACGAGATCAGCCTGCACGCCAACCGCAGCGCCTGGGACGCCCTGCCCCTGTGGCCCCGCGTGCTGCGGCCGCTGGCGGGTGGGCACACCCGCGTGCCCCTGCTGGGGCGCACGCTGGCGCACCCCGTCCTGCTCGCACCTGTGGCCTTCCAGCGCCTGGCGCACCCCGACGGCGAACTGGCCATGGCCTATGCCGCAGCGGCGCTGGGCGCGGGCGTGGTGCTCAGCACCCAGGCCAGCGTGTCGCTGGAGAGCGTGGCCCAAGCCGTCCTGCCCGACCCGGGGCGCGGCCTGCTGTGGTTTCAGCTGTACCTGCAACCTGACCGTGGCTTCACCCAGTCTCTGGTGCAGCGTGCCGAAGCGGCCGGCTACGAGGCCCTGGTGCTCACGGTGGATGCCCCCACCAGCGGCGTGCGCGACCGGGAGCGGCGTGCGGGCTTTCGGCTGCCGCCCGGCGTGGGCCCCGTCAACCTGGCAGGCCTGCAGGCACCTGCCTCCTCCCCGTTGAGCCCCGGCCAGAGCGCCTTATTCGACGGCCTGCTCCACCATGCGCCCACGTGGGACGACATCGCGTGGCTGCAGTCCATCACCCGGCTCCCGGTGCTGCTCAAGGGCGTGCTGCACCCCGCCGACGCGCGCCAGGCCGTGTCGCTGGGCGCTGCGGGCCTCATCGTGTCCAACCACGGCGGGCGCACGCTGGACACGGCCCCTGCCACCGCCACCGCGCTGCCCCGTGTGGTGCAGGCTGTGCAGGGCAAGGTGCCGGTGCTGGTGGACGGCGGCATCCGGCGCGGCACCGATGTGCTCAAGGCCATGGCGCTGGGCGCCTCCGCCGTGCTGGTGGGCCGCCCTGCCGTGTGGGGCCTGGCCAATGCAGGTGCTGCGGGCGTGGCCCATGTGCTGCGCCTGCTGCGCGACGAATTGGAGGTCGCCATGGCCTTGACCGGCTGCGCCACCCTTGCCGAAGCGACTTCCGCGCTGTTGGACGGCCACGACGAGCCCGCAGCGGGCGCGATCTGAGGCCCGGGGTATCGGCAGCTCCACACGGGCAGGTGCGCCTTCCCCCTGTCGGCAGGAATGATTTATTGCAAATGCGATAGATTCGTATTTATAATCTCAACCATCCTTTCAACAGCCAGCCACACTGCCTGCCGCCATGATCGTCTGTGTTTGCCGCCGGGTTTCGGACCGTGAGATTGCCCGCCATGCCCGTGCCGGCATGAGCTTCGATGAGATCCAGTTCGAACTGGGCGTGGCCACCCAATGCGGATGCTGCGAAAGCTGCGCCCGCGACGTGGTGGCGCAGTGCAGTGTCTCGAACCCGGTAGCCGCCTTGCGCAACGATGCGGCGCCGCAGACGATCCAGCTTGCCAGCTCCATCCTGGAAAGCAAGTCATGGAACTCCTCTCTACCCTCGCAGGCAGCCTGATCCTGGTCGCAGGTTCGGCCTGGTGGATCTTTCGCAAATAATCCGGGTTTACCCGGCAACGTCCGCCCTATGCTAGGGGCGGCGCTGCCCTTCCTTTCTTTTTATGTCTCACCCTGATCGTTTCGCCCCCCCTGGCGGTGTGAGCCGCAATGCCGTGATCGTCGGCTCCGTGGTGGCGCTGCATGTGGCGGGCATCTGGGCCCTGCAGTCCGGCCTGGTGCGCAAGGCGGCCGAGGTGATCGTGCCGGCCGAACTGCTCAGCGAATTCATCGCGCCGCCCGCCCCGCCCAAGGTCACCCCGCCGCCACCGGCACCACCGCCCCCTCCCAAGCCAGCGCCCAAGGCCGCGCCGCGCCCGGCACCGATGCCCGTCGCCATTGCCGACCCCACGCCAGCGCCCAATGCCCCCACCGGCATCACCACGCCCCAGCCGCCCGCCCCGCCCATCGAGGCCCCTGTGGCGCCCCCGGCCCCCGCGCCTGCGCCACCGGCGCCACCCGCACCACCCAAGATCGAGCTGCCGTCCAGCGACGCGGCCTATCTCAACAACCCCAAGCCCAGCTACCCCGCCATCAGCAAACGCATGGGCGAGCAAGGCAAGGTGGTGCTGCGGGTGCTCATCGGCACCGATGGCGTGCCGCAAAAGGTCGAGGTCAACAAGTCCAGCGGCTTTGACCGGCTGGACCGCCAGGCCCAGGACGCAGTGATGCGCTGGCGCTTTGTGCCCGGCAAACGCAACGGCGTGCCCGAGGCCATGTGGAACCTCGTCCCCGTCAACTTTGTTCTCGAATAAACCAATCACCGCTCAGGGAGTTTTCATGGAATCGCAATTCGGCATCGCCAACGTCTGGATCCAGGGTGACTTTGTCACCCGCGCCGTCGCCATCCTGCTGCTGGCCATGTCGCTGGCCTCGTGGATCGTCATCCTCATCAAGGCACTGGACATCATCAAGTTCAAAAAACACGCCCGCGCCGCCCAGGACTTCTGGCACAGCGAGGACTTTGCCGCGGGCCTGACCAAGCTGGGCGCCGACCCGACCAACCCCTTCCGCCACCTGGCGCTGGAAGGCCGCGAAGCCACTGCCCACCACCGCAACACCAAGGCCCACCTGCACGACAGCCTGGACGTGAGTGACTGGGTGACCCGCTGCCTGCGCAACTGCATCGACGAGTTCACCGCCCGCCTGTCCTCGGGCCTGGCCATCCTGGCGTCGGTGGGCTCCACCGCCCCGTTTATCGGCCTGTTCGGCACCGTGTGGGGCATCTACCATGCGCTGCTGGCCATCGGCACCTCGGGTCAGTCCACCATCGACAAGGTGGCCGGCCCCATCGGCGAGGCGCTGATCATGACCGCGCTGGGCCTGGCCGTGGCCATCCCGGCGGTGCTGGGCTACAACGCGCTGGTGCGCGGCAACAAGTCCATCCTGAATGGCCTGAACAGCTTTGCCCATGACCTGCACGCCTACTTTGTGACCGGCGCCCGCGTGAACGCTGGCGAGCCCGGCAAGGTGCTGCCCATGAAGAAAGGCGGCTAAACCATGGCCTTTGGAACCCAAGACGACACCGATGACGTGATGAACGAGATCAACATGACGCCCCTGGTGGACGTCATGCTGGTGCTGCTCATCATCTTCATCATCACCGTGCCGGTGATGAAACACGCGGTGAACGTGGACCTGCCCCGCGCCACCAACCAGCCCGAGAACGTCAAGCCCGAGACCGTGCGCCTGTCGGTGTCGGCCGATGGCAAGTTCTTCTGGAACGAGTCCCAGGTGTCGGAAGAAGAACTCTTCCCCCGCCTGCAGGCCGAGGCCGCCAAGGAGCCCCAGCCGGACCTCCACATCCGTGGCGACAAGAACGTGCGCTACGAATTCGTGGCCCAGGCCATGGCGGCCGCGCAACGCGCTGGCGTGCGCAAGATCGGGTTTGTGACCGACCCGCAGGGCCAGTAAAGACACGGCGAAAGTCACCGGCCCGGCCCCTGCGCATCTTGGCCAGCCCACCCGTCTTGGGCGCGCTGGCCGGGCGCCAGGGAACGCAGGGCCCGTGCAGCGGCTCGCCGCCCCCTGCACTGCGCCCAGGGCGCACGAACCATGCCCCGCGCCCAGGGCGCTGCTCAACGCCTCGCCCTTGCACCTGATGCAGGGCGGAACCAAGAACAAAAAGAAACACACCGTTCGCTTGACTTGTAATTGCGAATCGTTATCATTAACAAAACGCACTGCAATGACCCAGGAAAACTCCATGCAAGCCTCCCTGACCTCCGCCCCGCTCCGCCGCGCCGTGCCGGCTGACTCCGCAGACGCATCGGCATCTGGCGAGGCCCCGTCGTCCGGCGCGCATTGCGCCACTGCTGCGCTGGACAGCAGCGTGCTGCTGCAAGGGCACAAGACCGTCGCCATCAGCCACAACGGCTCGGTGTACCGCCTGCAGGCCACCAAGCTGGGCAAGCTCATCCTGACCAAATAGTTTCATCGTGGGGCGACTCCCGGGCTTGCAACAAGCTCGCAAGGGTCGTTTTTGCCAGCCAACGGGTTTGCTCCCGCGTAGCCAGGCTTTTTTTGCTGCCCCCGACCCTGCCAACAAAAAACCGGCCCACAGGCCGGTTTTTTCATGCTCACAGAGGGTTTTGAAGCGTTTTCAGCCCCATGCGCTGGTGGAACATGCGCTCGAAGCTATCAAAATAATAGCAACCACTCCCTGCCAGGAGCCCCCGAATCAGAGGCCCAGGGCTGCAATGCCCGCGCGGGCGATCTGTGCATCTTCGGTGGACTTCACGCCGCTCACGCCCACGGCACCCAGGCATTGGCCGTCCTTCATGATCGGCACGCCGCCTTCGAGCAGGCCGTCAATGGTGGGCGCGCTCAGGAACGAGGTACGGCCGCCGTTGATCACATCCTCGTAGACCTTGCTTTCGCGGCGGCCCAGAGCGGCCGTGCGGGCCTTGGAAGGGGCGATGTGCGATGACACGGCTGCGGCTCCGTCCAGGCGCTGCAGCCACAGCAGGTGGCCGCCATCGTCCACGATGGCGATGGTCACGGCCCAGTTGTTCTTGAGGGCCTCGGCTTCAGCGGCGGCGGCCACGGCCTTGACGTCGGCCAGTTCGAGTTCGTGCTTGGTTTTCATGAAAGGATCCGAAAGTGGGAGAGGAAACCGGGCCGCACAGGCCGCCCCGGCACGCAAAGAAAACCGAGCATACCGGCATCCCCGGCGCCGTTGCCCCCAGCCAGGGTGAAAGTATCCTTACCAAAAGTAGGTGACCGGGTGCGGTCATTGCAAAGCAAAAAAGCATCACCACCTAGAATTTGTGATGTCTGCGCCGTGCAGGCCAACAAGGAGAGACACAAGATGAATGACCAAGTCACCACCCTGGGCCACTCTGCGGGCTATGGCATCTCGCAGGAAGAGCGCCACAAGGTGCTTCGCAATACGTACTGGCTGCTGGCCCTGAGCATGATCCCCACGGTGCTGGGCGCCTGGATCGGCGTGGCCACCGGCATCACCCGCTCGCTGACCGGCGGTCTGGGCCTGATCGTGTTCCTGGGCGGCGCGTTCGGCTTCATGTTCGCCATCGAAAAGACCAAGCGCTCGGCCGCAGGCGTGCCGGTGCTGCTGGCCTTCACGTTCTTCATGGGCCTGATGCTGTCGCGCATGATCGGCATGGTGCTGGGCTTCAAGAACGGCACCGACCTCATCATGACGGCCTTTGCCGGCACGGCCGGTGTGTTCTTCGTGATGGCCAGCTTGGCCAGCGTCATCAAGCGCGACCTCTCGGGCATGGGCAAGTGGCTGATGGTGGGCGCGCTGGTGCTCATGGTCGGCGGCATCATCAACGTGTTCGTCGGCTCCGGCGTGGGCATGATGGTGATCTCGATGCTGGCCATCGGCATCTTCAGCGCCTACATGCTGTATGACCTGAAGCAGATCCTGGACGGCGGCGAAACCAACTACATCAGCGCCACGCTGGCCCTGTACCTGGACATCTTCAACGTGTTCCAGAGCCTGCTGGCCCTGCTGGGCATCATGGGCGGCGAGCGCGACTGAGCCCTGCCAGTCCCTTGACCTCCATCAAAAGGCTCCCTCGGGAGCCTTTTTTGTGGGTCGCCCCCCAGGATCAAGCCTCAATAGCGCGGCCAGTGTGCCGATAATGCAAGTACATGTATCCACAAAGCCCTTCCACCGCATTGCGCCTGATGGTTCTGGCGGGCCTGTTGCTGCTTGCAGGCTGCGACAAGATCCCGGGCCTGGGCCCCGACCCGCGCGTGGCCCAACGCGATGCCGAGGCCAAGGCCATCGGCGGTGCCTGCCGACACGCACTGCGGGGGCTGGAAGACTGCTACACCCTCAACCCCAAGGCCTCCAAGGCCTCGGTGTTTGCAGGCTGGAAGGACATGGACGCCTACATGCGTGAGAACAAGATCGAGGGCACGCCCTCGGTGCTGGGCAAGGTGGAAAAGCCCGAACGCAGCGAACGCGCACCCGACATCGAAACCGAACCCCGCGACCCCGCAGCCAGCCGCAACCGCAGCTGATATTGCGCGGCGGAGCTAAGGCCGCGGGACGGAGGGCTGCGCCCACCCCTTCCTGAAGCCTCTCTCTGGCAACCGGACTCAGGCCCGCTCGAACACCGCCATGCTCTCCACATGGGCCGTGTGCGGGAACATGTTGATCATGCCCGCCGCAGTGCACCGGTAGCCGGCCAAATGCACCAGCAGCCCGGCATCGCGCGCCAGGGTGGCTGGGTTGCAGCTCACGTACACAATGCGCTTCGGGGGCGTCCAGCCTTCGGCCCCTGCAGGCAAGGGGCCAGCGCCCTCGGCGCCAATGCGGGCCTGTTCAATGTCCGCCAGCGCCTTGGCCAGCGCAAACGCCCCTTCGCGTGGCGGGTCCACCAGCCACTTGTCGGCAGCGCCGTCGGCCACCAGCATCTCGGGCGTCATCTCGAACAGGTTGCGCGCTACAAAATCCGTAGCTGCCAGCGCTTTGTGGTCCGGCGCCTGGGCCTGATTCAATGCATAGTTCTCACGCGAGCGGGCCACCAGGGCCTCGCTGCCCTCGATGCCCAGCACCTCGCGCGCCTGCGTGGCCAGGGGCAGCGTGAAGTTGCCCAGGCCACAGAACCAGTCGATCACGCGTTCGTGGGGCTGCACGTCCAGCAGGCGCAGCGCGCGGCTCACCAACACGCGGTTGATGTGCGGGTTCACCTGGGTGAAGTCCGTGGGCTTGAAAGGCATGGTGATGCCGAAGTCCGGCAGTGCGTACGACAGCTGCTCGCCGCCTTCGTCCAGCAGCTTCACCGTGTCCGGGCCCTTGGGCTGCAGCCACCATTGCACATGGTGCTCCACCGCAAAGGCGCGCAGCCGGGCGATGTCATCGGTGCTCAGCGGCTCCAGGTGGCGCAGCACCAGCGCGGTCACGGTGTCGCCGCAGGCCAGCTCGATCTGTGGGCAGGTGTCGCGGGCATCCAGGCTGGCAATCAGTGCGCGCAGGGGCATCAGCATGGCATCGACATGCGGGGGCAAGATCTTGCAGGTCTGCATGTCGGCGATGTAGCGGCTCTTGCGCTCATGAAAGCCCACCAGGACCTGGCCCTTCTTGATCACGTGGCGCACCGCCAGGCGGGCGCGGTAACGGTAGCCCCAGGCGGGCCCCTCGATGGGACGCAGCATGGTCTCGGCCTTGACCTTGCCCAGGTGCCAGAGGTTGTCTTCCAGCACCCGCTGCTTGACGGCCACCTGGGCGCCCACGTGCAAGTGCTGCATCTTGCAGCCGCCACAGGCGCCTGCGTGCAGGCCAAAGTGGGGGCAATCCGGCCGCACGCGCTGGGACGACTCGCGGTGGATCGCTACCAGGCTGGCCTGCTCCCAGTTGTTCTTCTTGCGGTGGGTGTTGGCCGTGACCAGCTCGAATGGCAGGGCACCATCGATAAAGACCACCTTGCCATCGGGCTTGCGGGCAACGCCCTGGGCGTCCAGGTCCATGGACTGCACGTGCAGCCAGCCTTCGGGCAGGTCGCTTTGGGAATTCTGCTCGGTGGGTTCAAACGAGGGGGATAGTTCTTTCGGTTCGCTCATCCCCCGATTGTCTCAGGCGCGGCACGCCCACTGGCCGCAACCCTGCGAACTGTCCGTTTCAGCCCCGGTCAGCGCGCGCAGGCCGCATGCCCCCGGGCGCGGACACGGCCGTGAGTGGCAGCTTGTTGATGGTGAGTTCGCAGCCAAAGTTGTCGGGCGAAAACACGAGGGTCGAGCCCGGGGCCACCAGGGGCAGGGTTTCGTGGATCTGCCGTGACATGTCCACCGGCGGCACCGGAGCGCGGTACACGATGTCCTTGTCAGGGCCATAGACGACGTAGCAGGATGCAGCGGCCGTCTGGCTGAACAGGGCAGCCACCAGGGCTGCGGCGGCATAGGGGAAAGCGGTCGTCATGGTATGGCTCCTCATGCAAGCAGATCTGCAGAGAATTATGCGGGCTTCTGCCAGCACCGCCAATCGGGTAGGTGTACGCACATGGTGTGGAGTCAGCGCAGGTACAGGTGGTTGGTGTGCTTGACCTCTTCCATCACCGCATAGGTCCGCGTCTCGCGCACGCCGGGCAGCTGCCACAGCACGTTGCCCGCAAACACGCGGTAGGCATTCATGTCGGCGGATCGCGTCTTGAGCAGGTAGTCAAACCCGCCCGCCACCATGTGGCATTCCATGATCTCGGGGTGCACCTGTACGGCGGCCTTGAACTGGTCGAACACGTTGGGCGTGGTGCGGTCCAGCAGCACCTCCACGAACACCAGCATGCCCGCACCCAGTTTCAGGGGGTTCAGACGCGCCTCGTAGCCCAGGATGAAGCCATCGCGCGTGAGGCGTTGCACCCGCGCCAGCACGGCCGTGGGCGACAGGGCCACCGCCTCGGCCAGCTTGAGATTGGCAATGCGGCCGTCCTCCTGCAGGATTGACAGTATCTTGCGGTCAATCCGGTCCAGATCGGGTTCTGTTTGCATGTCGATTAGAGTTTTATTCGGCTTGAGTGCCAATTTTCGACCATTTATTCATCACCAACCCAAGGATCATCGCCAATAACGCGCACAACCAACACTTCCCACCGTGTTGGGCCCCGCCAAATCCCTGAAAGACACCGCCATGACGCAGCCCTCCGCCCCGTTTGCAGACTTCGCGCCCCGCACACCGCTGAACAACCCGCTGCGCGCCGCCATCACCGCCGCCACCCGCCGCCCCGAGCCCGAGGCCCTGGCCCCGCTGCTGGCCCAGGCCCGACTTCCTGCCGATCAAGCGGCGTCCGCCGAGCAACTGGCCCTGCGCATTGCCAAGGCGCTGCGCGAACGCAAGGCCAGCGCCGGGCGCGCGGGCATCGTGCAGGGGCTGCTGCAGGAGTTTTCGCTGTCGTCGCAAGAAGGCGTGGCGCTGATGTGCCTCGCCGAGGCGCTGCTGCGCATCCCCGACAAGGCCACACGCGATGCGCTCATCCGCGACAAAATCAGCCACGGCCAGTGGGATGCCCACCTGGGCAAGAGCCCGTCGCTCTTCGTCAACGCCGCCACCTGGGGCCTGCTCATCACCGGCAAGCTGGTGGTCACGCACAGCGAAGGCAGCCTGGGCAACTCGCTCAGCCGCCTGATCGGCAAGGGCGGCGAGCCGCTGATCCGCAAGGGCGTGGACATGGCCATGCGCATGATGGGCGAGCAGTTTGTGACCGGCGAGACCATCGACGAAGCGCTGCGCAACGCCCGCACGATGGAGGCCGAGGGCTTTCGCTATTCGTACGACATGCTGGGTGAGGCCGCGCTGACCAGCGAAGACGCCAAGCACTACTACGCCTCTTACGAGCAGGCCATCCACGCGATTGGCAAGGCCTCTGCCGGGCGCGGCATCTATGAAGGGCCGGGCATCTCCATCAAGCTCTCGGCCCTGCACCCGCGCTACAGCCGCGCACAGTTTGGCCGTGTGATGGATGAGCTGTACCCGCTGGTGTTGCGCCTGACCGCGCTGGCCAAGCAGTACGACATTGGCCTGAACATCGACGCCGAAGAAACCGACCGCCTGGAGCTGTCGCTGGACCTGCTGGAGCGCCTGTGCCACGAGCCCACGCTGGCGGGCTGGAACGGCATTGGCTTCGTCATCCAGGCCTACCAAAAGCGCTGCCCCTTCGTCATCGACTATGTGGTTCAACTCGCCCGCAGCACCCAGCGCCGGCTGATGGTGCGCCTGGTGAAGGGCGCGTACTGGGACAGCGAAATCAAGCGCGCCCAGGTTGATGGGCTGGAGGACTACCCCGTCTACACCCGCAAGGTACACACCGACATTTCGTACATCGCCTGCGCACGCAAGCTGCTGGCCGCGCCCGAAGCCGTGTACCCCCAGTTCGCCACGCACAACGCCGAGACGGTGGCCACCATCTACCAACTGGCGGGCAGCAACTACTACGCCGGGCAATACGAGTTCCAGTGCCTGCACGGCATGGGCGAGCCGCTGTATGAGCAGGTGGTGGGTGCCATCACTGCGGGCAAGCTGGGCCGCCCCTGCCGCATCTACGCCCCCGTGGGCACGCACGAAACCCTGTTGGCCTACCTGGTGCGCCGCCTGCTGGAAAACGGCGCCAATACCTCGTTCGTGAACCGCATTGCCGACGAAACCATTGCGCTGGATGAGCTGGTAAAGAGCCCCGTGTTGGTGGTGGACCAGCAAGCTGCCGTGGAAGGCGCCGCTGGCCTGCCTCACCCCCGCATTGCCACACCCCAAGGCCTGTATGGTGCGCACCGCGCCAACTCGCGCGGGCTGGACCTGTCGAACGAGAACACGCTGACCGAACTGGCCGCCGCCCTGCAAGCCACTGCGGCCCATGCCTGGAAGGCGACTCCCTTGCTGGGCACGGATACCCCTGCAGGCCCCAACCAGCCCGTGCGCAACCCCGCCGACCACAGCGACGTAGTGGGTAACGTGCAAGAGGCCACCACTGCCGACGTGGACCAGGCCCTGGCCCACGCCCAGGCCGCAGCAGCCCCCTGGGCCGCCACGTCACCCGCTGAGCGCGCCGCGACCCTGCTGCGCACCGCCGACCTGCTGGAAGCGCGCATGCAGCCGCTGCTAGGCCTGTTGATGCGCGAAGCCGGCAAAAGCGCCAGCAACGCCGTGGCCGAAGTGCGCGAAGCGGTGGACTTCTTGCGCTACTACGCGGCCCAGGTGCAAAGCACCTTTGACAACGCCACCCACATCCCGCTGGGCCCAGTGGCCTGCATCAGCCCCTGGAACTTCCCGCTTGCCATCTTCATAGGCCAGGTGGCGGCAGCGCTGGCCGCAGGCAACCCCGTGCTGGCCAAGCCGGCAGAGCAAACCCCGCTGATCGCCGCCGAGGCCGTGCGCCTGCTGTGGCAGGCTGGTGTGCCCCGTGCGGCGGTGCAACTGCTACCCGGCCAGGGCGAGACCGTGGGCGCGCGCCTGATCGGTGACGCCCGCGTGATGGGCGTGATGTTCACTGGCTCCACCGAAGTCGCGCGCATCCTGCAGCGCACCGTGGCCGGGCGGCTGGATGCTGCAGGCCGCCCCATCCCGCTGATCGCTGAGACGGGCGGGCAGAACGCGATGATCGTGGACTCGTCCGCGCTGGTGGAACAGGTGGTGGGCGATGCCGTGTCGTCCGCCTTTGACAGCGCAGGCCAGCGCTGCTCCGCCCTGCGCGTGTTGTGCGTGCAGGAAGAAGCCGCCGACCGCGTGGTGGAGATGCTGCAAGGCGCCATGGGCGAACTGCGCGTAGGCAACCCCGCCGAGTTGCGCGTGGACGTGGGCCCGGTGATCGACGCCGAAGCGCAAGCAGGCATCGCCCAGCACATCGAGAAATTCAAGGCCCAAGGCCACCGCGTGTTCCAGCACCCGAATCATGTTGCTGCAGTCAGCGCACAGGGCACTTTTGTGCCCCCCACGCTGATCGAGCTGAATCACATCGACGAGCTGCAGCGCGAAGTCTTCGGCCCCGTGCTGCACCTGGTGCGCTATGCGCGCAGCGATCTCGACCAGTTGCTCGACCAGATCAACGCCACCGGCTACGGCCTGACGCAAGGTGTGCACACCCGCATCGACGAAACCATCGCCCGCGTGGTCAACCGCGCCCATGCTGGCAACGTGTACGTCAACCGCAACATGGTGGGCGCCGTGGTGGGCGTGCAGCCGTTTGGCGGCGAGGGCCTGTCGGGCACGGGGCCCAAGGCAGGCGGGCCGCTGTACCTGCTGCGCCTGGTGTCGCAGCGCCCGGCCGATGCGCTGGCGCGCACCTTTGCCGACGCCGACCGCACTACGCCGCCCGAGGAGGCAGTGCGCGAGCGCCTGCTGGCGCCTCTGGCCACCTTGCAGCAATGGGCGCAGCTCCAGGGCAATGCAGCCCTGGCCAACACCTGCCAACAGTTTGCCCAGCAAACCCAAAGCGGCACAGCCCGCACCCTGCCCGGCCCCACGGGCGAGCGCAATGTTTACACCCTGGCCCCACGTGGCCGCGTGCTGTGCCTGGCGCGAAGTGTGGATGACCTGCTGGTACAGACTGCGGCCGTGCTCGCCAGCGGTGGCACGGCTCTGTGGCCCACCGCACAGGCCAACCTGCGCACGCCATTGCCCACGCTGGTGCAGGCGCAGATCCAGCTGCAGGACAACACACTGAACGACGGCACGCTGGAGCTGGATGCCGTGCTGCACCATGGCGACGCCCCTTCACTGCAGACCGCGTGCACCGCCCTCGCCCGCCGCACCGGACCCATCGTGGGCGTGACTGCGCTCCAGCCCGGCGCGACGGACATCCCGCTGGACCGCCTGCTCATCGAACGCGCGTTGAGCGTGAACACGGCGGCGGCAGGGGGCAATGCGAGCCTGATGACCATTGGATGAGCGCACGGCACTTGGTCCTCATCCGTCAGGGAGAAATTTGAATCAAATTGGCCGCTAGCGCATACTTTTCATGCGCCAGCAGCTATTGATTCAATAGCACTCAAGATGGCGATGCCAGCGGCAGATTGAGCAAGAGGTTCTGCGGCTTGATGCGCACCACACCCTCGGCGTTGGTCGCCAAACCCAGATACACCGGCTTGCCCGCCACGTCGGCGCGCATCTCGGCCGGGTTGGCAAAGGTCAGCGTGAACAGGCTCACCAGCCGCGCCATGCGCTCAGACTCCACGGGCCGGTCCTGGTACAGGTCGTTGAGGATGGCGGTGGACTCCACATCCAGCCCCACATGCCAGCGCCAGGCGCTGTCGGTGACCTCGTGCACAGGCTCGATCAACACTTGCACGCCCAGCAGGTGCGCCACCCAGCGCTCCAGCACCCGGGCCAGTGCCTTCAGGCCGGATCGGGCGCGGGTCATCTTGAAGGTCAGGCCATGGCTCAGGTCCTGTGTCAGCTCATGGGTCAGGTCGAGCAGAAAGTGGTGGCGGTCACTCTCCCGCCAATATTGCGCCGCGTTGTCGGCCGACAGCACCTTGACCTGCGCCGTGGGCTGCAGCGCACCGCTTTGCAACAGCAAGCGTCCCACCTCGCCCAGGCCCGCAGTTTCGTTGAGCATGTCGAGCGTCGCCCGGTCGCCTGCCAGCATTTGCCCGTCTTGCAAGGTAATACGTTGCGGGCGAAACAGCATCTCGGCGGCGCGGGCTTCAAAGGAGTCGTTGCAGTCGTCCAGCACGTTGCGCAGCAGGGCCTGCACCACGGCGTCGATGAACACGGCGGGCACATTCACCGCCCCACTGCGCATGAGCTGCAGGTAATAAGCCTCCAGCGTGCCGGCGGCCAGCAGGCCATCGCGGAAGCGCAGGAACACGTTGTAGTTCTCGCGCGCGTCTTCGTCCTGCAATGCAGCCAGCTCCGCAGAGGTGACCGCCCGCGCGGGTGACACCTTGAGCGATTCATGCAGTGCGATCTCTGCAGCGCACGACTCCGGCACCAGCGCCAGCTCTGGTCGGGCCAGCAGCCAACGCAGGTACCCGTCGGTGGGGGGCAGCCAGCCACGGGCATCGCGATCCAGCGTTTGGAAACCACAACCGGGCCAGAAATCGTGAAGTGTCGTCATGAAGAAATGAGAGAGCCAATGACCTCAGAGGATGGTAGCCGCGGAAGCTTCCGCACCACAACGCAGCACAGCGAGTACGCATTGGTATCCGCTTGCTTCGCAACATCACCAGTCAAGAAAGACCTGTTGCCGTGCCTTCAAGGTCCAGTGCGCGAGCACATCATGCCTGCTCAGGCCGTAGAGGCTGTCTACCAAGGCAAACTGCGTCACGGTCCACGCCACGGGAGCAACCACCATTGGGTCAATGCGTGCGTGCTTGTAGTGCAAAGTCATGTGCGGGTGGAAATGGCTGCGGATCTGAGTTTCTGCAAACCCCATGCGGCGCATCGTGTTGCCAAGCGCATGTTGAAATCCTCGCAATTCACGCGCAGCGCCCGCTTGTGGCGCCAGCTCGACGGTGCCGAAAGTCCCCTTTTCAACGCCGCCCCGGGACTGCAGCACGTCGAGGCGGACCCCAAACGGTTCGTAGTCCATGGCGCTACCCGCCGCCAGCGCCAAGTCGATTACCTCTCGGGGGATGCTGTTCAGGAAGCGCCCCAGGTAATGGAGCGTGATGTGCAGCCGATCCACGGGCATGGGCTCGCCTCTGCCCGCCCCACAGGGTCCTTGGAGGCGCTGCAGTAACCTCTTGGCCATCTCGGCGGCAAGCGGCGTAGGGGAAAGAAAATAGTAGAGGTCGTGAAGCTGGGACATGGCACACAAAGCTCCGGAAGATCCGTCGCATTGTGCGCCAATACTGTTTAAATAACCAGTATTTTGATTTACCCCCACTCACTCCCACTCAATCGTCGCTGGTGGCTTGCTGCTCACGTCGTACGTCACGCGGTTGATGCCACGCACTTCGTTGATGATGCGGCCTGACACCTTCTTGAGCAGCGCGTAGGGCAGTTCGGCCCAGTCGGCGGTCATGAAGTCGCTGGTCTGCACGGCGCGCAGTGCCACAACGTAGTCATAGGTGCGGCCGTCGCCCATCACGCCCACGCTCTTGACGGGCAGGAACACGGTAAAGGCCTGGCTGGTGAGGTCGTACCAGGTCTTGCCAGTGGCATCGTCCACAAAGTTGCGCAGCTCTTCGATGAAGATCGCATCCGCACGGCGCAGCAGGTCGGCGTATTCCTTCTTCACCTCGCCCAGAATGCGCACGCCCAGGCCCGGGCCGGGGAACGGATGGCGGTAGACCATGTCGGGCGGCAGGCCCAGGGCTACGCCCAGTTCGCGCACTTCGTCCTTGAACAGGTCACGCAGGGGTTCCAGCAGCTTCAGGCCGAGCTGCTCTGGCAGGCCACCCACGTTGTGGTGGCTCTTGATGGTGACGGCCTTCTTGCTCTTGGCGCCGCCGGATTCGATCACGTCGGGGTAGATCGTGCCCTGGGCCAGGAAGGTGGCGCCCTTGTGGCCACCGGTGCCTGCCTTGAGCTTGGCGGCCTCGGCCTTGAACACGTCCACAAACAGGCCGCCGATGATCTTGCGCTTTTGCTCGGGCTCGCTCACCCCAGCCAGCTTGCCCAGGAACAAGTCGCTGGCGTCCACGCGGATGACCTTGGCGTGCAGCTTGCCCTCGAACATGTCCATGACCATGTCGCCTTCGTTCAGGCGCAGCAGGCCGTGGTCCACAAACACGCAGGTGAGCTGGTCACCAATGGCGCGGTGGATCAGCGCGGCAGCCACGGACGAATCCACGCCGCCCGACAGGCCGAGGATCACCTCCTCATCGCCCACCTGCTCGCGAATCTTTTGCACAGCCTCTTCGATGTAGTCGCCCATGACCCAGTCGGCACGGGTGCCGCAGATGCCCAGCACAAAACGCTCCAGCAAAGCGCGGCCCTGCACGGTGTGTGTGACTTCAGGGTGGAACTGCACGGCGTAGTAGTGGCGGCTTTCGTCGGCCATGCCAGCGATGGGGCATGAGGGTGTGGAGCACATCACCTTGAAGCCCGGGGGCAAGGCAGTGACCTTGTCGCCGTGGCTCATCCACACCTTGAGCATGCCATGGCCTTCGGGCGTGGCGAAGTCTTCGATGCCCTTGAGCAGTTCGGTGTGGCCATGGGCGCGCACTTCGGCGTAGCCAAATTCGCGGGTGTTGGAACCCTCGACCTTGCCGCCCAACTGCTGGGCCATGGTCTGCATGCCGTAGCAGATGCCCAGCACGGGGATGCCGAGTTCAAACACCGCATCCGGCGCCTTGTCATCCACCTCGTACACGCTGGCGTGGCTGCCCGACAGGATCACGCCCTTGAGCGAGCCGTCCTTGGCATAGTCGCGGATCCACTCGTCGGTCACGTCGCAGGGGTGCACCTCGCAGTACACATGGGCCTCGCGCACGCGGCGGGCGATGAGCTGGGTGACTTGCGAGCCGAAATCGAGGATGAGGATTTTCTGGTGTTGCATGGTGGTGGTCCGTCAGAGGCTGGAGAGATCAAGAAGCGGGACGCCGCTGCGCCGGGCGGCAGCGATCTGGTGAGAATCAAAGGTGGCCAGAGGCAGGCGCAGCGAGCGCGCCAGCCACAGGTAAGCAGCATCAAAGGTGGGCAGGCCGGTTTCCAATGCCACGTCGAGCACGGCTTTGTGCTGGGCAGGGGCCAGTTCGTGCAATTCGACGCGGTGACGAATGGCTTCGAGCACGCCCCACAGGCCTTCGACGGAAGCGGCTGGAATGCGCCCGCTGTTCACACCGGTGGCCAGTATGTTGTGGCACTCCCAGTGCCAGAGGTTGGGCGCCTGCGGCTCGACCTCATCGCGGCGGATCAGGGCGTACAGGCGGCGGGTGTGTTCGCTGGCCGCGTCCGGCAACAACCAGGCGGCAGTGACCGAGGCATCAAGCACGAAAGCGGTCATGCAGTGCTCCGCCCTGCACGGCGCAAGCCATCCACTGTTGTTGACCCAGCGGGTTGAATGCTGGCATGCAACACGTCCATCTGGCCCAGTTCGCGCGCAATCTGTTCGTCAGAAATCACTGGGCGGCGGCGCACCGGCAGCATGCGCACCACCTCTTTGCCATGGCGGGTGATGCGCACTTCCTCGCCCTGCTCGACCAGTTCAATCAAGGCAGAGAACCTGCTTTTCGCTTCGTAGATGCCAACGGACTGCATAAATAAAAAAGTCTGGCCTGAATGGTGAATTCAGACCAGACTATATCAGTCTGACCAGATTTTTTCAATCAGGCCAGATCGGTTTGCAACTAACTATTAGTCAGCGCGGTAGTTCGGCGCTTCCTTGGTGATCTGCACATCGTGCACGTGGCTTTCGCGGATACCAGCAGTGGTGATCTCGACGAACTCGGCCTTGTTGTTCATCTCTTCGATCGTGGCGCAACCGCAGTAGCCCATGGAGGCACGCACGCCGCCAGCCATCTGGTAGACGATGCTGACCATGGAGCCCTTGTAGGGCACACGGCCTTCGATGCCTTCAGGCACCAGCTTGTCGGCATTGGGATTGCCGGTGCTCGATTCCTGGAAGTAGCGGTCGGCACTGCCCTGCTGCATGGCGCCAATGGAGCCCATGCCGCGGTAGCTCTTGTAGCTGCGGCCCTGGAACAGGATGACTTCGCCCGGCGCTTCTTCAGTGCCCGCAAACATACCACCCATCATCACCGTCCCAGCGCCAGCGGCCAGGGCCTTGGCGATGTCGCCGCTGTAGCGGATGCCGCCGTCCGCGATCAGTGGCACGCCGGTGCCCTTGAGGGCCGTGGCCACGTTGTCGATGGCCATGATCTGGGGCACGCCCACACCCGCCACGATGCGGGTGGTGCAGATGGAACCGGGGCCGATACCGACCTTGACCGCATCCGCACCGGCCTCAACCAGTGCCAGGGCTGCAGCGCCGGTCGCGATGTTGCCGCCGATCACGTCGATCTGCGGGTAGTTCTGCTTGACCCAGCGCACGCGGTCGATCACGCCCTTGCTGTGGCCGTGGGCCGTGTCCACCACGATGGCGTCCACACCGGCCTTGACCAGCGCTTCAACGCGTTCTTCGGTGCCTTCACCCACACCCACCGCCGCGCCTACGCGCAGGCGGCCTGCGGCATCGCGGGCAGCGTTGGGAAAGCTGGTCTGCTTGGTGATGTCCTTCACCGTGATCAGGCCCTTGAGCTCAAAGGCGTCGTTCACGACCAGGATGCGTTCGAGTTTGTGCTTGTTGAGCAGCGCCTTGGCTTCGGCCGGCGTGGTGCCCTCTTTTTCATTGACCGTGATGAGTTTCTCGCGCGGGGTCATGATCTGGTGGACCTTGACGTCGTAACGGGTCTCGAAGCGCAGGTCGCGGCCGGTAACGATACCCACCACCTTGCCGCCGTCGCACACGGGAAACCCAGAGATGCCCAGTTGTTCGGACAGCTGGAGCACCTGCAGCACGGTGTGCTCGGGGGTGATGACCACGGGATCACGCAGCACGCCAGACTCGTAGCGCTTGACCTTGGCCACATGAGCAGCCTGCTCTTGCGCCGTGAGGTTCTTGTGCACGATGCCGATGCCGCCCTCCTGGGCAATAGCAATGGCCAGACGCGCCTCGGTCACGGTGTCCATGGCGGCGGACACGAGCGGCAGGTTCAGTTGGATATTGCGGGAGAGTTTCGTCGCGAGGGACGTGTCCTTGGGCAGGACCTGGGAGTACGCTGGCACCAGCAACACATCGTCGAAGGTGAGCGCTTTTCCAAGAAGGCGCATGAGAAAGCTCCAAAAAACGGATTGTACCCGCGCCGCGTGTGGTGAAAACGCGCCCACCCGTCTGCAACGCACTGGCGGGGGGGGAATCACATGGATAAACTTGTCCGCATGAAAATGCACAAGCTTCTCCTGCTGGCCGTGGCCTGCACCTGGGCCATGGGCGCGGCGGCGCAATGGCAGTGGACAGACAAAGACGGGCGCAAAGTCTTCAGCGATCGTCCGCCACCACCCGATATCCCCGAAAAGAGCATCCTGAAACAGCCTGGGGGCAACCGCCCGGCACGGACTGCCGTCCCGGCCGCGCCCGCAGCCTCTGACGCGGCGCCCGCAGCAGCAGCAGCAGCAGCGCCCAAGACCGCTGCCAGCGCCCCTGGTGCTGGCAAGGACAAGGAGCTGGAAGAGAAGAAAGCCCAGGCCGAGGCCGCAGAAGCCGCCAAGAAAAAGGCCGAGGACGAAAAGATCGCCAAGGCCAAGGCTGAAAACTGCACCCGCGCACGCGCAGCCAAAGCAGCGTTCGATGCTGGCAAGCCCATCACACAAGCGAACGCCCAGGGTGAAAAAATCTTCCTGGATGGCCCCGCCCGCGCGGCCGAAGCCAAGCGCATCGACGAGATTGTCGCGGCCGACTGCGTACGCTGAGCTGCATGCTGCTCCGCTACCGCGCGGATCAACTCAGCAGTATCAGTAGCCTGACTTGCCCCCTGGTCGGCGGCGCGCAAAGAGTCCTGTAGTGCGCGCCCCCTGTCGGGCAAAGCGCTCCCGCCGTGCTACCTTGGGGTCCACCTTCAAAGGTCGGTAGATTTCTACGCGGTCCTTGGGCTGCAACCCCACATCCAGATTAGTAGCACGGCCCCAGATACCGACGCACGGTGCGCCCCCCTCCTCCAGCGCGGACAGCGTGGCCATACCGCAGCTGGCGTGCAGGGCATCCGCTACCGTGGCGCCCACCGGCAAATCCAGAGTCCACTCACGCACCTCGCGCGGAGCCAGGCAGACGACGACGGTGATAGCGATGGTCGCCGGGGCACCTCCACCCACCTCAGCCATAGACCTGTTCCGCTCGCTTGACGAAGGCATCGACCATGCTCCCTGCGATGCGGTCAAACACCGGCCCCACCAGCGTGGCCAACGCAGCACTGTCAAACCCATAGTTCAGCATCAACTCCACCTTGCACGCACGCTGCGTGCCGTCCCCCACGGGATGAAAGTGCCAATCCCCGTCCAGCCGTGAGAACGGTCCTTTCACCAGATGCATCTGCACACGCCTGCCCACTTCGTGCGTGTTGCGTGTGACAAAGGTCTGGCGAATGCCGCTGAATGCAATGCCCACCTCGGCGGTCATGCCCTCTTCGGTCTGCTCCAGCACTGCGGCGCGGTCGCACCAGGGCAGGAACTGCGGGTAGTGCTCCACCCCGGTGACCAGGGCAAACATCTCTTCGGGGCTGTACCAAATGAGGACGGACTTGTGGACGGTTTTCATGCAGGCAACTGGCGCGGGGCTTTCGAAGGGGAAAGGCGGGCCGGGGAAACTAGAATCACGGGTCTCTGAACGGCCACAATTGTATGTAGGGAGACCTTTTATCTTCCGCAGGGCGCCGCATCTGATCTACATGGCCAAAAAACCCGATCCCACCTCCCGCATTGCCGACAACAAGAAAGCGGCCTACAACTACTTCTTCGAGGAGCGCCACGAGGCGGGCATGGTGCTGCACGGCTGGGAAGTCAAGGCGCTGCGCGAAGGCAAGGTGCAGCTGACCGATGGCTACGTGCTGATCCGCGATGGCGAGCTGTATCTGCTCGGCTGCCTGATCATGCCGCTCAAGACAGCGTCCACCCATGTCAACCCCGAATCGGCACGCACCAAGAAGCTGCTGCTCAAGAAGGACGACATCAAGCGCCTGATTGGCAAGGTCGAGCAAAAGGGCTACACGCTGGTACCCATCAACCTGCACTGGAAGAACGGCTTCGTGAAGTGCGAAATCGCCCTGGCCAAAGGCAAGGCCGAGCACGACAAGCGCGACACCATCAAGGACCGCGAAGGCAAGCGCGAGGTGGAGCGCGCCATGAAGAGCAGGAACAAATAGTCCCCAAAGTCGCTGAGCGATGTCCCCCAAGAGGACCGCATACGGGGAGGCGGAGCAGCCTTGAACGTGTGCGCTGGCCCGGGCCGTGCCAGTTTCGAAGGCCCTGCGCGCTGCTGGTCACTATTTTTTCAGTTGTGATGGAATAAATCACCATGTCCGGGTGTTCATCCCGGTGCAAGGCAGCATTCGCCTCCGCCTGCACCACCCTCTGGAGAAACCCATGAAGAAACTGATCTCGATGGCCGCATTCGTCGCAGCAGCTGCTCTGGCTGGCTGCGCCACCATGGACGACTCGCCCGTGAAGACCATGGACGGCGTACTGGTCGGCGCGGGCGGCATGACGCTCTATACGTTTGACCGCGATGCTGCAGGCAGTGGCAAGTCAGTGTGCAACGGCCCCTGCGCCACCAACTGGCCGCCGCTGATGGCCAGCAAGGCCCCTGGCGGCGACTACAGCGTCGTCACCCGCGACGATGGCAAGACCCAGCTGGCCTACAAGGGCAAGCCGCTGTACTACTGGATCAAGGACACCAAGCCCGGAGACAAGACGGGCGAAGGCGTGAACCAGTTGTGGCGCACCGCACGGCCGTAAGAGCCCACGCAGCGCAACACAGCCCCGCACGGCATGAATCGCTCCCAGGTCATCGAACAGCTGCCGGGCCTGCGCCGCTACGCGCGGGTGCTGACGGGCGATGCCTGGGCAGCTGATGACCTCGTGCAGGACACGCTGGAGCGGGCCTGCAGCAAATGGATGCTGTGGCGCACCGGCAGCGACCTGCGCGCATGGTTGTTCACCCTGATGCACAACCTGTATCTCAACCAACGCCGCGCGTTGCCCGCGCTGCCCCCTCTGGACATCGATGAGGTTCAAGACCAGCTGCAAGGCGCCCGTGCGCCCTCGGATGACGCCCTGGACCTGGAGCGCTGCCTGCAGCGGCTGCCCGCCGACCAGAGGGCCGTGCTGCTGCTGGTGGCGATGGAGGACATGAGCTACGAAGACACCGCACGCATCCTGAGCATTCCGGTGGGTACTGTCATGTCACGCCTGTCGCGGGCCCGCATGCGCCTGCGCGTGCTGATGGACCGCGAGCCAGCACAAGGCTCCGCGCCGGCCTCATCGACCGCCCAGGCAGGCTCAGCCGCAGCCGCAGGCCCAACGCCAGCACTGCGCCGCCTCAAATAGTCACCCTGACCCCAATCCTCCTCCATGGACCCGACACACTCTGCCCACCCACCACGCGCTGACGAGAGCAGCGCCTGGCATGCCCTTGTGGATGGCCAGTTGCCGGCCGCACAGGCACAGGCGCTGCGCGAGCAACTGCGGGACGATGAGGAGGCTCAGGCCACACTGGCCCAATGGCAGGCACAGCGGCAGCGGCTGCAAACCCTCCATCAGGACCTTCTCCAAGCCCCCGTTCCCGATGCCTTGCTGGCCGCTGCGTTGCGTGCCACAGACCGCCGGGACCAACAGGCGCAGTGGTGGCGTTGGGGTGGCATGGCCGCCTCGGTGCTGCTGGCCTTTGTGCTCGGCTGGACGGGCCGCAGCCAGTGGCCCGCAGGGTTACCCGGTAAAACACTGGCGACCGGCCAAGGAGCCACGCTGGTGGCAGCCGAACCGGCGCAGCGCTTCGCACAGCAGGCCTCGGTGGCGCACGCTGTGTACCAACCCGAAGTGCGTCACCCCGTGGAGGTCACGGCTGCCCAGCAAGACCACCTGGTGCAATGGCTGTCCAAACGGCTGGACCGACCGCTGAAAGTCCCTGTGCTGGGCGCCCAGGGCTATGAACTGGTGGGAGGCCGGTTGTTGCCCGGCGATACCGGCGTGCGCGCGCAGTTCATGTACCAGAACAGTGCAGGCCAGCGGATCACGCTGTACCTGGGTGCTCTAGCACCCACCATGCCCCGCCCCGCCAGCGACAACAGGGGCGAAGACACCAGGGCGCGCGTGGAAGCAATTGCGGCAGCGCCCACCACCGCGTTCCAGTTCACCCACGAAGGCCCGGTGCCTGGCTTTTACTGGACGGATGCAGGCTTTGGTTACGCTCTGAGCGGGCAGTTGTCACGCCCCGAGTTGTTGAGCCTGGCCACAGCGGTGTACCAGCAGCTGAACCCCTGACGCGCCATCAGGGGGCCGTCGTACCGGCGTGCCCGACAACTACGACCTTCGCCGGTCAGGACAAATGGGCCAGCGGATGGGCGTGTGCGGGCCAGGGGCTGGCAAAGAACGGTGCCACCATCTCCGGCGTCACATCTTCAATGCGGCCCGGATTCCACTGAGGCGCATGGTCCTTGTCCACGGCCAGGGCACGGATGCCTTCCACGGTCTCACTCTGTCCTGGGCGCAGGAAAAAGCAGTGGCGCACCATATCGCGCTCCATGCGCAGGTCGTCGGCCAGGCCCATCGCACGGGCGCGGCGAATCTGCTCCAGCACCACATGCAGCATCAGTGGCGAACGCTTGCGCAGCGTAGCGGCCGTGGTGCGTGCCCAGTCGCTGTCGGCGGCCTCGAGTGCCCGCACGATCTCGCCAACGGTCGGCAGCGCAAAATATTGATCAATATCGGCCAGAGCGCCAGTACCGCTTGCCTGAGATGCTACAAATTGAGAAACAACATAGGCCTTGATGGCCGCGCCATCTGCAAAGCTTTGGGTGGCCAGCGCATCCCACACCTCGGCCTGCCGGTCTGACGGCAGGCAGCCATCGGCCAGCTGGTAGGCGATGGCATCTCCCGCGCCGATGGTGTCGCCGGTCAGTGCCAGCCACTCGCCCACGCGGCCCGGGCAGCGGCTCAAGAAGTAACCCCCGCCCACGTCCGGGAATAGGCCAATCGCCGTCTCGGGCATGGCCATCTTGGTGCGCTCGGTCACTACGCGCAGGGCGGCGCCCTGGCTGATGCCCATGCCGCCCCCCATCACGATGCCATCCATGAAGGCGACGTAGGGCTTGGCGTAGTTGTGGATCAGGTGGTTGAGCGCGTATTCCTCGGTGAAGAAGTCCTCGATCAGCGGGTTGCCCTGGCTACCCGCCTGGTGCAGAAAGCGGATATCGCCCCCTGCGCAGAAAGCACCAAACGGGCCTTCCTTGTTGCTGCCACGGATGGCCACGGCCAGCACCCGCGCATCGTTCTGCCATGCCAGCAGGATGCCCATCAGGTCACGCACCATACCCAGCGACAAGGCATTGAGCGCACGCGGGCGGTTCAGGGTAATGAAGCCCACCTGGCCACGCACTTCGCTCCACACTTCAGACACGACCGTCTCCGTCATTTTTGTTCCTTCCAACCCAACAGTTCATTGAAAACCAGCGCACCAATCACCAGTGCGCCCCCCGTCAGCACCGCCGTGCCAGGCTTTTCGCCCGCGCCCAGCCATGCCAGCAAGATGCCAAAGATCACTTCAAGCAGCCCGAGCAGCGCCATCTCGGGCGCCTTGAGCACGCGCCCGCAGCGCACGGCCAGCACACAAGGGATGGCCAATTGCACCACGCCCAGCAAGGCCAGCAGGCCCAGGTCGTGGGCCGACGCCTGAAAAGGCAGCGCCAGTGGCAGCGTGGCCACCACCGAAATCACTGCGCCGACCAATACCGCAGGCACCAGGTCCACCGCATGGCCATGGTGCTGCGAATGTTGTACCACCGTCCAGTTGATGGCGGCGGCCACAGGCACACACAGCGCCACCAGCGTGCCCGCCAGAGGGAGGCCCGCCATCTGCGAACCATACATCCACGCAATACCCAGCCCCGCCACGGCAATCGCAGCCCAGGTGCGCGGGGCGATGTGATGGCCGATGAACACCCTTGCAAACAGCGCTGTGAGCAGCGGCCCCACGGCCATCGTGACCAGCACATTGGCCACCGGCATGAGAACCAGCGCCACCATGAACGCCGTGAACATCACGCTCCAGCACACGCCAGAGATCCACAACGCACGGCCACTGTGGCGCATGGAGGCAAACACCGCCCTGCCCTGCAGCGCGGGCAAGATGACCAGCAGCGACAGCAACGTGAAAAAGCTGCGCCAGAAGGTCACTTCAAAACTTGCCGCATGCTCCAGGTGGCGCGTGACCACGCCGGCGATGGACCACATCAGGGTCACCGCCACCATCAGCAGCACCGCCCGGGTATGGGTGAGTTTCAACATGGTTTGTTCAGGGTTCAGACAGAAAAAAGGCCACTGCGTGGCAGTGGCCCTTTCGGAAACGCTGAGCTTATCAAGAACGGGAGGCGCGCTTGCGCTCGTTTTCGGTCAGATAACGCTTGCGCAGGCGCACGGACTTGGGCGTGATTTCGACCAGTTCGTCGTCCTCGATGAACTCCACGCCGTATTCGAGCGTGAGGTCGATCGGAGGCGTGATCTTGATCGCGTCTTCCTTGCCGGACACGCGGAAGTTGGTCAGCTGCTTGGTACGTGTGGCGTTCACCACCAGGTCGTTATCACGGCTGTGGATGCCGACGATCATGCCTTCATACACAGGGTCGTTGGCCTTCACGAACATGCGACCACGGTCGTCCAGCTTGCCCAGCGCGTAGGTGAAGATTTCACCGTCGTCCATGGAGATCAGCACGCCGTTCTTGCGGCCGCCGATGTCGCCCTTGTGTGGCTCGTAGCTGTCGAAGATGTTGCTGATGAGGCCGGAGCCGCGCGTCAGGTTCAGGAATTCGTTGGTGAAACCGATCAGGCCACGGGCCGGGATGCGGTACTCCAGGCGAACGCGGCCACGGCCGTCGGACTCCATGTTCACCAGCTCGCCCTTGCGCTCGCCCAGGGCCTGCATCACGCCGCCCTGGTGGCCTTCTTCGATGTCGGCCGTCACCAGCTCGATAGGCTCGTGCTTGACACCGTCGATGTCCTTGAACACCACGCGGGGCTTGGACACGGCCAGCTCGTAACCTTCGCGGCGCATGTTTTCCAAGAGGATGGTCAGGTGCAGTTCACCACGGCCCATCACTTCGAAGATGCCTTCTTCGTCGGTTTCGTTCACGCGCAGGGCCACGTTGTGCTGCAGTTCCTTTTGCAGGCGGTCCCAGATCTGGCGGCTGGTCACGAACTTGCCTTCGCGGCCGGCCAGCGGGCTGGTGTTCACGCAGAAGTTCATGGTCAGCGTGGGCTCATCCACCTTCAGCATGGGCAGCGGCGCGGGGTTGGCGGGGTCGGTCACGGTCACGCCGATACCAATGTCTTCAATGCCGTTGATCAGCACGATGTCGCCAGGGCCTGCCAAGGGGGTCTGCATGCGATCGAGGCCCTGGAATGTCAGCACCTGGTTCACACGGCCCTTCACGGCCTTGCCATCAGGGCCTTCCATGACGATCACGTCCTGCATGGGCTTCAGGGTACCCTGGCTGATGCGACCCACGCCGATGCGGCCCACGAAGCTGGAGAAGTCCAGCGCCGAAATCTGCAGCTGCAGCGGCGCATTGGCATCGCCCGTGTTGGGCGGAACGTGCGAGAGGATGGTGTCGAACAGGGCCGACATGTCGGGGCCCCACTGCTCACCGGGCGCGCCTTCTTCCAGCGACGACCAGCCGTTGATGCCCGAGGCGTACACCACGGGGAAGTCGAGCTGTTCATCGGTAGCACCGAGCTTGTCGAACAGGTCGAACGCGGCGTTCACCACCTTGTCGGGGTTGGCACCGGGCTTGTCCACCTTGTTCACCACCAGGATGGGGCGCAGGCCCAGCGCCAGGGCCTTCTTGGTCACGAAACGCGTCTGGGGCATGGGGCCTTCTTGCGCATCGATCAGCAGCACCACGCTGTCCACCATGGACAGCGCACGTTCCACTTCGCCACCGAAGTCCGCGTGGCCGGGGGTGTCCACGATGTTGATGTGCGTGCCCTTCCAGCTCACGGCGCAGTTCTTGGCCAGGATGGTGATGCCGCGTTCCTTTTCGATCGCGTTGTTGTCCATCACGGTATCGACGACCTTTTCGTGGTCGGCGAAGGTGCCGGACTGGCGCAGCAGCTGGTCCACCATGGTGGTTTTGCCATGGTCAACGTGGGCAATGATGGCGATATTGCGGATTTGTTTAGTCATAGTTTTTCCAATATGCCGCTGTGCGCCATGGACGCGGAATGCGGCGTGCTTTCCAAAATTTGTTGAATTTCCAGCGGACTCAGGAGCCTGTCCGGCACCAGCTCCCCGCCCACGATGTGGCCCACCCCAAGCAGCGCCGGGGGATTCTCGCCAAACACCGCCACGGCACTGGCATCGGGCCAGTTGCCACGGCGACGCACGCCCGACAGGAATCGGGCTGCATTCTCACCGTCCAGCGTGACACGCATGTGTTGTGCCAGCAGTGACTCGGGCGCTTCCAGACTGGCCAGGCGTTCTGCCTCGGGCATGGCCTCCAGCTGGGCCAGCGTGACACAGCGCTCCACACCAATGCCCCCAGTGTCGATGCGGCGCAAGAAGGTCAGGTGAGCCCCGCAGCCCACCGCCGCACCAATGTCTTCACCCAACGTACGGATGTAGGTGCCCTTGCTGCAGGTCACTATCATTTTAATAGCTATCTGCGCTTGATCTGTCTGCACCAGCGTCAGCTTGAGGGCATGGATGATCACGTCCCGTGCTTCGCGCTCCACCGTGACACCGGCGCGTGCATATTCGTACAGCGCCTTGCCGTCCTTCTTGAGCGCGCTGTGCATCGGCGGCACCTGGCGGATGGGACCCGTGAACTGTTGCTGCACAGCCGCCAGGCGCTCTGGCGTGAGTTGGGCAGCATCTACGTCGCAGCGTTGCACCACGTCCCCCTCGGCATCGCCGGTGGTCGTGGTGGCGCCGAGCAGCGCAATCGCCTCGTAGGTCTTTGCGGCATCCAGCTGCAGCTGGCTGAACTTGGTGGCGGCGCCGAAACACAGAGGCAACACGCCCGTGGCAAGCGGATCCAGCGTGCCCGTATGGCCCGCTTTCTCGGCGCGCAGCAGCCATTTCGCCTTTTGCAAGGCGTCATTGCTCGAAAGGCCGAGCGGTTTGTCGAGCAGCAACACCCCATGCACAGGGCGCCGCTGCACCCTGGTGCGTGGCGCGTGCATGGACTAATCCTCTTTGGCGCGCGAAGACACCGCCTTGGCGATCAAGGCGTTCATGTCGGCTGCACGCTCGGAGGTGCGGTCGAACACGAAGTGCAGCGTAGGCACGGTGTGGATGTGCAGGCGCTTGAACAAGCCATTGCGCAGGAATCCAGCCGCCTGGTTGAGCGCCGCCTGCGTTTCCACAGGGTCGCCCGTCAACAGGCTGAAGAACACCTTGGCATGGGCGTAGTCGGGAGTCACCTCCACGCCCTGCAGCGTCACCATGCCCACGCGCGGGTCTTTCAACTCGCGCGCGATCAGCTCCGTCAGATCACGCTGGATCTGGTCGGCCACCTTGAAGGCGCGGTTGGGGGTGGAAGATTTCTTCGCAGCCATATCGTCGTCACCGAGGCTTTACAGCGTCCGGGCGATTTCCTTGATGTCAAAGAACTCGAGTTGATCGCCTTCCTTGATGTCGTTGTAGTTCTTGAGCTTGATACCGCACTCAAAGCCTTCCTTGACATCCTTGACATCGTCCTTGAGGCGCTTGATCGAGTCGACTTCGCCGGTGTAGACCACCACGTTGTCGCGCAGCAGACGGAACTTGGCGTTGCGATGGACCATGCCGGACGTGATGTACGAACCCGCCACAGTACCGATCTTGGAGGCCACGAACACGGTGCGGATCTCGGCCGTACCAATGACTTCTTCGCGCTGCTCGGGAGCCAGCATGCCGGACATCGCCACACGCAACTCGTCCACAGCGTCGTAAATGATGCTGTAGTAATGCAGGTCCACGCCATTGCCTTCGGCCAGCTTGCGCGCACCGGCATCGGCACGCACGTTGAAGCCGATCACGATGGCCTTGGAGGCGATCGCCAGGTTGATGTCGGACTCGCTGATGGCGCCCACAGCGGCGTACACCAGTTGCACCTTGACCTCGTCAGTCGAGAGCTTGAGCAACGACTGGGCCAGCGCTTCCTGCGAGCCTTGCACGTCGGCCTTGACGATGATGGGCAGGGTCTTGACCTCACCGGCCGTCATGTCGGCGAACATGTTTTCCAGCTTGGCGGCTTGCTGCTTGGCCAGCTTGGTGTTGCGGAACTTGCCTGCACGGTACGTCGCGATCTCACGGGCACGGCGCTCGTCCGTCAACACCATGAATTCGTCACCCGCCTGCGGCACTTCCGTCAGACCCTGGATTTCGACAGGAATCGATGGGCCAGCCGTCTTGGCGACCTTGCCGTTTTCGTCCAGCATGGCGCGCACGCGGCCATAGGTCTGGCCAGCCAGCACCACATCGCCCACCTTCAGCGTACCGGACTGCACCAGCACCGTGGCCACAGGGCCGCGGCCCTTGTCCAGCTGGGCTTCGATCACGAGACCCTTGGCCAGCGAATCCACCGGCGCCTTGAGTTCCAGCAC
The DNA here is from genome assembly GCF_002754175.1 of Acidovorax sp. 59. Classification (NCBI taxonomy): domain Bacteria; kingdom Pseudomonadati; phylum Pseudomonadota; class Betaproteobacteria; order Burkholderiales; family Comamonadaceae; genus Acidovorax; species Acidovorax sp. 59. Next base: position 2,556,411 of record NZ_PEET01000001.1, read on the forward strand.
TTCGGCCTGCAGCAGCACTTGCTCCAGCAGGGTGTCGATGCCCATGCCGGTCTTGGAGGACACGGGCACAAACGGCGAATCGCCACCGTATTCTTCAGGCACCACCTCTTCGACCACCAGCTCCTGCTTGACGCGGTCGGGGTTGGCATCAGGCTTGTCAGCCTTGGTGATGGCCACCACGATCGGAACACCCGCCGCCTTGGCGTGCTTGATGGCTTCCTTGGTCTGGGGCATGACGCCGTCGTCGGCGGCCACCACCAGAATCACGATGTCGGTGGCCTGGGCACCACGGGCACGCATGGCCGTGAAAGCCTCGTGGCCCGGGGTGTCGAGGAACGACACCATGCCGCGTGGCGTTTCCACATGGTAGGCGCCAATGTGCTGGGTAATGCCACCGGCTTCACCCGCAGCCACCTTGGCGCGGCGGATGTAATCCAGCAGCGAGGTCTTGCCATGGTCCACGTGACCCATCACGGTCACGACCGGAGCGCGCGGCAACAGTTCTGCGTTTTGCTGGCCTGCATCTTCGTGGGTGAAGGCTTCCGGGTCGTCCAGCGCAGCCACGACGGCCTTGTGGCCCAGCTCTTCCACCACGATCATGGCCGTGTCCTGGTCCAGCGGCTGGTTGATGGTGACCATCTGGCCCATCTTCATCAGCGCCTTGATGACCTCGTTGGCCTTGATGGACATCTTGTGCGCCAGTTCAGCCACGGTAATGGTCTCGGGCACATGCACTTCGATGATGCGTGCTTCGACCGGTGTGGCCTGCTGGTGATCATCACGGTGGTCGCGGTTGTCGCCACGGCGGCCACGCGGGCCACCACGCCAGTTGTTGCGACCGACACCGCCGCTGCTGTCGCCGCGGGTCTTGATTTCTTTTTTCTTGGCCGTGTCATTGGCCCAGCTGGAGGACAGCTTGGCTGACTTCACTTCCTTGCCAGCGCCAGGCGCACCCGCGCCCGCTCCAGCAGCAGCGGGAGCACCGGCGCGCGCCACGCCAGTACCGACTGCCGGCTTGTGCAGCGTGCCCTTCTTGGCGTCGCCCACGGCAGCAGGCTTGGCCACTGGCTTGGGTTCCTCGGGCTTCTTGGCGACCATGACCGCCTTCTTGGGCGTAGCCATCATGGAGCGAATGGCGGCAGCTTCTGCCTCGGCCTTGCGGCGACGTGCATCCAGGTCGGCCGCACGGGCGGCTTCTTCGTCAGAGCGGGCCTTGGATTCGGCAGCAGCCTTTTCGCGGGCTTCGTTCTGTGCTGCCGTGCGCGCAGCGGCTTCGGCAGCCTGCTCGCGGGTGGCTTCCTGCTTGACGGCAGAAGCCTGGGCCTTCTTCTCAGCTTCCTGAGCAGCGTAAGCGGCAGCACGCTCTTCGGCTTCGCGCTCGCGCTTTTCGCGGGCTTCGCGCTCGGCGCGCTTTTCGGCCAATTCCGCCTCCTGGCGGCGGATCAGCTCGGCCTGGCGGCGGGCTTCTTCCTCGCGGCGGGACAGCTCAAGGTCTTCACTCGACACAGCGGGTTCTTCCACCGCCGCGGGTGCGTGCGACTCTGCAGCAGCCTCCGCACCTTCGTCGCGCTGAATGAACGTGCGCTTCTTGCGCACTTCCACCTGGATGGTACGGGCCTTGCCCGTAGCGTCCGCCTGCTTGATTTCGCTGGTGGACTTCTTGACCAGCGTGATCTTCTTGCGATCGGCCGAGGCCGTGCCGTGGCTGGCCTGCAGGTAAGCAAGCAGCTTTTGCTTGTCCGACTCGGTCAACGCGTCAGAGGGAGCAGCCTTGCCCACGCCGGCAGCCTTGAGCTGGTCGAGCAGGGTTTCAGGCGATTTTTTGAGTTCGGTAGCGAACTCGGCGACAGTGTTACTGGACATATGTGGTTCGTGCCTCCCTGACCTTTACTCTTGCCCCGCGAACCAGTGTTCGCGCGCCTTCATGATCAAGGCTTTGGCTTCCTCTTCAGACTGTCCGGTCAGGTCGGTCAGTTCATCAATGGCCAGATCGGCCAGGTCGTCACGTGTGTGCACACCGCCTTCGGCCAATTTGGCAATCAGCTCAGGGGTGAGGCCTTCGAGGTCGCGCAGGTCCTGGGAGACCTCTTCCACGCTTTCCTCACGGGCAATTTCCATGGTGAGCAGCGCGTCCTTGGCACGGGCCCGCAGCTCGTTGACGGTGTCTTCATCGAAGCTTTCGATCTCCAGCATTTCCTGCAGGGGAACGTAGGCCACTTCTTCGAGGCTGTTGAAGCCTTCGGAGATCAGGATGTCGGCGATTTCCTCGTCCACATCGAGCTTTTCCATGAACAGCTTGCGGGCCGTATCGGTCTCGTTGGCCTGCTTTTGCGCGCTTTCAGCGGCGTCCATGATGTTGATCTTCCAGCCGGTCAGGTCGGACGCCAGGCGCACGTTCTGACCACCACGGCCGATGGCGATGGCGAGGTTTTCCTCGTCCACGACCACATCCATGGCGTGCTTTTCTTCATCGACCACGATGGAGGACACGTTGGCCGGAGCCAGTGCGCCAATCACGAACTGTGCGGGGTCTTCGGACCACAGCACGATGTCCACGCGCTCGCCAGCAAGCTCGTTGGTCACCGCGTTCACACGGGTGCCACGCACGCCGACGCAGGTGCCGATGGGGTCCACGCGCTTGTCATGGGACAGCACGGCGATCTTGGCACGCGAGCCGGGGTCACGGGCGCAGGATTTAATCTCCAGCAGGCCTTGCTCGATCTCGGGCACTTCCTGGCGGAAGAGTTCGATCATGAACTCAGGCGCCGAACGCGACAGGATGATGGGAGCGCCACGCAGCGTCAGGTCCACTTCCATGATCATGGCCCGCACGCGGTCGCCGCTGCGCAGGTTTTCCTTGGGGATCATTTCGCTGCGGCGCAGACGGCCTTCCACGCGGCCGGACTCGACAATGATGTCGCCCTTGTCCATGCGCTTGACGGTGCCGGTGAAGATCTTCTCGCCGCGCGACATGAAGTCGTTGAGCAACATTTCGCGCTCAGCGTCGCGGATCTTCTGCAGGATGACCTGCTTGGCAGCCATGGCGCCGATGCGACCGATGGGCACCGACTCGACACCCTCTTCGATGTACTCGCCGACTTCGATGTCTGGGATGCGATCCTTCGCATCCATCAGCAGCTCTTCGGCTTCGGGGTTTTGCAGGCCCGCATCGTCGGGCACCACCAGCCAGCGACGGAAAGTCTCGTAGTTGCCGCTGTCGCGATCCACGGACACGCGAATGTCCACCTCGCCCTGGTACAGCTTCTTGGTAGCCTGGGCCAGGGCCGACTCCACGGCGCCCAAGACCACATCACGCTCCACGTTCTTTTCGCGCGAAATGGCCTCAACCAACATCAACAATTCGCGATTCATGCGACGACTCTCCTGTTTTCAATCACCCGAGGGCAAGGCAACGCACTGCAGCCACCCACCCCACAATTTTCAGCAGCAAATCAGGCTGGTGCAGCCCCGGCCTTGCCCGCGCGCCCCTTGAAGTCCACGATGGGCGCAAGGCGCACATCCCGGCATTCGTCCAAGGTGAAGCCCATCGCCTGCAACGGGGCGGGCACGCGTTTCTTGCTGACTCTTTGTCCTGGCTTGACCGGCGGCTCGTCGCTCCAGACGATCTGCCAGCCTCCGGCCTCGGCCCGCTCCAGCGTGCCGCGAAATTTCTTGCGGGTGGCGTTGACCTGGCCTCCCGCTGCTGCGGCGCCGATGGGCGCCTTCAGGGTGATGTCGATGACAGAGCCTTCAAAGCGCACGAAGTCTTGCTCGTGGCGCAAGGGCCGGTCGATACCAGGGGATGACACTTCGAGGCGCTTGTACTCGACGCCATCGACCTCCAGCGCAAACTGCAGCTGGCGGGTGACCTTCTCGCAATCCTCGACCGTCACGAACTGCTCAATCACGGGCTGGGGTGCGTCAGCGGCCGGCTGCACCCAAGGCAAGTCGATGGTGACGCGCAACAGGCCGCCGGCAGAGCGCTCGATCTCCACCAGGTCATATCCCAGTCCCGTCACAATTTGTTCAACGACTTGCTGCAATGCCACGTGTTCAGTTCAATCCCGGATAAACCACACAACTTGCGCCAATCAGGACCAGGCCACCAGCCTGCCCACCGGGAGCACTGTTTGTGCCCCCTCATTTGCGCAAATCCAAAACAAAAAACCCGATAACCCCCGGAGACTCTTCCCCGACAGCTTCGAGCTCCAAAAGCGTTCGACCAAAAAAAACGGGCGGTTGGTACCCGCCCGTTTGGTCGTGAGATTCGTATTGTAGCGTGCAAAGTGTTGATTTGCAAAGGCGCAGACAGGGAAAACTGTTGTCAACACGCTCAGGCAGGACGCCCAAGCCAGTGTCCATGCGGCCTTCCGGGCGGTGTCATACCTCAATGGCACCACACGCTTGTCCAACCTGCGCTAGCAGCTATGACAGTGATAGCGGCTGCAGCAGTTCTGCCAGATCGCTTTCGGTGAATAGCGGCTCCTTGCGGGCGGCCGCACCACTGTAGAGGCTACTTGCCAGCTGGGCCTTGCGCTCCTGCAGCGCCAGAATCTTCTCTTCAATCGTGCCCTGGGCCACCAGCTTGATCACCCACACGCTTTGCATCTGGCCAATGCGGTGGGCCCGGTCGGTGGCCTGGTTCTCTACTGCCGGGTTCCACCAAGGGTCGAAATGGATCACCGTATCGGCCTGCGGCAGGTTCAGCCCCACCCCGCCCGCCTTGAGGCTGATGAGAAACAAAGGCACCTGCCCGCTGGTGAACTGCTCGATGATCGCGTCGCGCTTTTGGCTCTGCCCCGTGAGCTTGACCCAGGGCAGTTCGCGCTTTTTCAGCTCGGTCTCAATCAGCCTGAGCATGCTGGTGAACTGCGAGAACAGCAAAATGCGCCGCCCCTCGGCCAACATTTCGGGCAGCAGCGTCATCAAATGGTCCAGCTTGGCCGATGTCTCCACGGCCTTGGCTGCGTCCAGCGGCACCAGCTGCGGGTGGCAGCACACCTGCCGCAGCTTGAGCAGCGCATCCAGGATGGTGATCTGCGATGGCGCCAGCCCCTTGGACTGCAGTGCTTCGCGCACGGTCTTCTCCATGCCCAGGCGGATGGTTTCGTACAGGTCCGCCTGCGCGCCGGTCAGCTCCACAGGCATGACCGATTCGACCTTGGGCGGCAGCTCCCCTGCCACCAGCGCCTTGGTCCGCCGCAGCATGAAGGGGGTGATGCGGGCGCGCAACTGGGCCATGCGCGCACCGTCGCCCTGCTTTTCGATGGGCGTACGAAACACCTCCTTGAAGCGCGTTTGACTGCCCAAAAAGCCCGGCATCAAGAAGTGGAACAGGCTCCAGACCTCGCCCAGGTGGTTTTCCATGGGCGTACCCGACAAGCACAGCCGGTGGCGCGCCTGCAGTTCGCTGACCACCTGTGCGGCCTGGCTGCTGGCGTTCTTGATGTTCTGGGCCTCGTCCAGCACCACCAGGTGCCACTGGTGCCCCAGCCAGCGGTCTCGGTCGCGTTGCAGCAGCGAATACGGCGCGATGACTAGGTCGTGCTCGGTGACTTCATCGGCCACTTCATGGCGATCCGCGCCATGCAGCACCAGGCACCGCAGGCCCGGGCAAAAGCGAGCGGCCTCGCGCTGCCAATTGCCCATCAGGCTCACGGGCGCAATGACCAGCGCAGGGCACGTCAGCCGCCCAGCGTGTTTTTCGACCTGGATGTGCGCCAGGGTCTGCAGGGTCTTGCCCAGGCCCATGTCGTCGGCCAGCACACCGGCCAGGCCGTGGGCCCGCAAAAACTGCAGCCAGTTCAGACCTTGCTGCTGATAGGGCCGCAGCGTGGCACGCACGCTGGCGGGCAGCGGCACCTCGGGCAAGGCGCTGGCGCCCCGCAGCTGGGCCAGCATGTCGCGCAAGGCACCGGCGCCCTGCCACACCGCGCCCTCGCCCAGCGCAGCACTGGTGCGCAGGGCGTCCAGGCGCGAGAGCTTCAGGCGGTCGGCGTTGAAGTCACGCGCGCGGTCGCCCGCGAGATCGAGCAGCGCTGCCATCCAGGGCCGCAGGGTATCTGTCGGCAGGCGCACAAACCCGGCACCGGTCAACGACGGCATGTAGACATGTTCCGGCAGCTGGGGCAAGCCCGTCGCAGGGTCCAGCGGCTGCGCCGCCGCGGCGGCAATCAGATCGGGCAGCCAGGGCAGGACGTTGTGGCGCACGCCATCGATCTCCATGCCCAGCGACAGCGCAAACCAGGGCGATGTGGTCGCGTCATCCCCCTCAGGCTGCAGCACCACATCCAGTCGGTCGGCGTGTTGCACCCAGCCATGCAGCGCCGCGTCCAGCGTGACATCAAAACCCGCGTCGCGCAGCCCTGCAAAGCCGTTGTCTGCCCAATGCATCCAGTCATCCTGCGCACGCTCGCCAGGGATGCCGAACAGGCCGTCGTCGGTGGCCAGGAGACCCAGACCTTCCAGACGCTCGACGGCATGGCGCTCAGCCACCGCATCGCGCTGCAGCAGCACCTGGCCGCCGTCGGCACCGGGCACCAGTACCGCCAGCTCCTGCCCTGCCCACCAGCCCACATGGCCCTGGTAGTCAAAACGCAAGTGCGCGGTGATAAGCCCCATTTCAGCCACTTGGTTCGGAGATGACGGAGCCAGATGCAGGCGCGCCGCGGGCTTGACCCCCCGCACCTGTGTGAGCGGACCCAGCGCCGGTGGCAACGGCAAAACCCCGCCAATGCGGAGCACCACCTCAGCATGGTGTTTTTGCAGCGCCGCTGCACTGAGCGCGGGGGCTTTGAGCAGCATGGCCACCTGGGCCGGGCTCAGGCCCTCGGCGTGCACCGGTCCGCAAACGCCCTGGACGGCGTCCAGGTACAAGGGCGGTTGGTTGTCGCACAGCATGGCGGTGTCGCCCGGCAGACTGGCCCGCAGCCCCCAGACGGCCTCGCCGCCTTGCGCGGGCGTGGACGCCTGCCATGCCCACGCGATGGGCAACGGGTCGCCCCATCGCAAAGGCGCGCCCACGGTGGACCCGCCCGCATCCACAAACAGACGGCCCGTGGCCGCTGCCTGTTCCAGCGCCAGCAAGCCCACCGCCCCTTCCAGCACCCCGATGGGCGCCACGCTGTAGGCCGAGTAGTACCCCACGCTGCGGGGCATGGCGCGCAGCAGCTGCAGCACCTGGCGGTCGGCATCGCTGGCGCGGTCGTACACCGCCTGGCCAGGCGCGGGCTGGGTGCGGATCTGTTGCGGCTTCGCCCATCCCCCCGTGAGCTTGGGGTAAGACACCACGGCCTCCAGCTGCAACTGCGGCACGCTGGTGCGCGCCCGCCCTACGGTAGAGACAAGATAGAGATAACACTCGGGCCGCCCCGGCCGTGCGACTGGCTCCTGCGGCACAGCACCCCCCAGAGCGCGGTCCCACTCGTGCAGCCAGTGCACCAGCCGCGCCTCGGCCTCGGCGCGCGCCAGGGCCTCTTTGCGCTCCTGCATGGCCTTGAGCGCATCGGCGGCCCGCGTGGACGACGGGCCCTGCGCCGGGTCGCGGTGCGCGGCCTCCAGGGTCAGGGCCACGGCGTGCTTGCAATCTGACCCCACGGGGCAACTGCAATCGCCCGACCATTGCTTGACCTGGCCATTGGGCGCAAGCACCAGTTGCACAGACACTTCGTACGGGTCGGGCGAGCTGCCCTGCACTTCACCCGCCAAGGCCCAGCGGCCCTCGGCCTGTTGCTGGAGCCCCACGCGCACCACATCCGCCTGGCGGTACAGCTCCATGCCCCGCTCCCAGGTGCCCTTGTCGCACTGGGCCTGCAGCGAGTTGAGCGGGAACCACGGTGGAGGGGGTGTGGACACAGATTTAGAGCAAAAAGTGGCTGTAGCGCTAGTGGATCATGCGCTGCCAGCTATCAAAAAAAGAGCGTTCAAGATGCGGACGATGGTGCGGTAGCCACCGCTGCCAGCCCGCAAGACCGCCCGCTAGGCGCGGCGTGCTGCGCGCACCCGCTCGAAAACGCTCTGGGCCTCGCCCCCCGCCCCGGCACTGCCGGGCGCTGCCGCCTGCAAGCTGGTCAACAACCGCGTGAGCACTGGCGCCTGCGGCAACAACGGGCCCAGGAACAGGGCCCGCTCGCCGTCGGCAATCAGCAGGGTGGGAAAGGTTTCCACATCCAGGTCCCCGACCAGATCGGATTCGTCTTCGATGTCCACCCATTCAAACCGCACGTCCGGGTGTACACGGGCCAATTCGTCGAACAAGGGGCGATAAATACCGCAGGTGCCGCACCACGCTGCACACAGGCACACGGCCCACCAGCCGCCAGGCGTGGCGGCACCAGGGCTCGTGGGGGTGGGTTCGGGCACTGCGGCGGGACTGGACATCAAAAGGGCTCCTGGAGGGCCGCGCTGCGGAGCGGCTGGCGCAGGCCCCGGGCCTTGCGCTACATGCCGCGGCGCTCGCGCGCGCGATAGACCTCGATGGTACCCACACCTGGCGCCTGGTTGCCCCAGCTGTTGCGCACAAACGTGGTCACCGCCGCCACCTCCTCGTCCGACAAGGTCTGCTGAAACGGCGGCATGCCGTGCGGACGCGGGTTGCCTGCGGTGGCGGGCAGGTAGCCGCCCTGCAGCACCACGCGCACCAGGTTGGTGGGGTCGGCCAGCGTGATGGCGCGGTTGCCCGCCAGTGCCGGAAACGCGCCGGGTTCGCCCTGCCCCCGGTCGCCGTGGCACTGCGCGCACTGCTGCTCGTACACCTTGCCGCCCCGCGCCATCGCGCTGGCCGGGGGGGCTGCCACGGTGGCAGGCGCCTTGCGATCCTGCTGCGGCAGGCCCTGCAGGTACACGGCCATGGCGCGCGCATCGGCGTCGCTCAGATACTGCGTGCTGCGAAACACCACCTCGGCCATGGGGCCCAGCACCGAGCCCTGCGGGGCCACGCCGGTCTTGAGCAGTGCCACCACGTCGTCGGTGCGCCACTCCTTCACGCCCGCCTCGTGCGCCGCATTGAGTGCGGGGGCATACCAGTTCTGCACCGGGATCAACCCGCCGGTGAAGGCCTTGGCGTCCGTCGTGGCGCCCAGTGCATTGCGGGGCGTGTGGCAGGCGGTGCAGTGGCCCAGGCCGTTGACCAGATAGGCGCCCCGGTTGTATTCAGCCGTCTGCGTGGGTTCGGCGCTGGGCGCTCCGGGTGCGAAGAACAGCGCACGCCACACGGCCAATGCCGCCTGCGTGTTGTACGGAAAACGCAGCGCATGGGCGCGGTTGGCGTTGGGCGCAGCGGGCACGCTTTGCAGATAGGCAAAGATGGCGTCCGAATCCTCGCGCGTCACCTGCGTGTAGTTGGGGTATGGGAAGGCCGGGTACAGCAGCCGCCCGTCCTTGCTGCGGCCATGGTGCATGGCGCGCCAGAACTCGGCCGAGGTCCAGCTGCCAATGCCTTGCACCCTGTCGGGCGTGAGGTTGGAGCTGTGCACCACGCCAAACGGCGTCTCGATGCCACGCCCGCCTGCAAACGGCGCGCCGCCCTGGGTGGTGTGGCAGGCCATGCAGTTGCCGACGCGAGCCAGGTATTCGCCGCGCTGCACCAGCACGGGCGTGGATTGCAGCGTCTCGGCGGCGGGCAGCGGCTCTTCGCCACGCAGGTTCAGGGTGATCAGCACGGCGGCGGCAATGCCGAGCGCCGCCAGCACGGAAGAGAGGGTCCAGAGGATGCGTTTCATCGGTGCATCCCTTCTCAGCGTGCCGCTGCAGCAGCGACGGGAACCTCAGCCACACCGCCGCAGCGGGCCGGCATGGCGGCGGGCAGCGTGCGGGCTGGCTTGCCACCCGCCGCCACGGGCTGGGCTGCCAGCCAGGCCGAGACAGCGCTCACGTCATCGGGCGTGAGCTGGCGGGCAATATCGGCCATGCAGTCGGGCACGTGCGCGCGGCGCTGGCCGGTCTTCCAGGCGCCCAGCTGGCTGTTGAGGTAGTCACGCGGCAGGCCCAGCAGGCCGGGGATGGACGGTGCCACGCCCGTCATGGCCGCACCGTGGCAGGCCACACAGGCGGGAATGCGGCGCGCCGCGTCGCCCTGCTGCACCAGCTGGCGGCCCTGCTCCAGCGCGGTGGCAGGCGCTTGTGGTGCAGGCGGCGGTGGGTACGGCAAGTCGAGCGCGGCAAAGTGCTCGGCCATCTCGCGCAGGTAATCGTCCGTCAGGTGCTCGATGAGGTAGCCCATCTGCGGGTAGCTGCGCCGCCCGTCCCGAAAGTTGAGCAGCTGGTTGGCCAGATAGCCCGCCGGCTTGCCCGCAATGCGCGGAAAGTAGCCGTCGGGCGTGGCACGGCCTTCCTTGCCGTGGCAGGCGGTGCAGGCCAGCACGCGTGAAGACATGGAAGACGCGGGCACTGTGGCCACAGTGGATGCAGCGGCCACCGGGGTTGCAGGGTTGGCGCTGGCAGGCACCGTCTGGGCCACAGCGCCAGCGCTCAAGGCCAACGCCAACAGGGCAGTGGCCGCAGGCAGGCTGAGAACAGGGCGCAGCAAGCTGCGCAGGCAATCGGTCATGGGGTTCTTTTTGTCCTGGAAAGAAACGGTTGGGCGGCCCACAGCGGCCAAACACGCAAGGCGTGCGCCCACACAGTCCGTCACTCTACGCCCGCCACCAAAAACAGTACAGATTCAGTTTCGAGTTAAAAATACAGATCAGTTTGCCCTGCATCAACCCCGCCCTGCCCATGAAGCGCTACGAACGCCACGCCGACGCCATTGCCCAGCTCATCCACAGCGGCGCCCTGCGCCCGGGCGACCGCGTGCCCTCGGTGCGCGAGGCCAGCCGCACACGGGGCATCAGCCCGTCCACCGTGTTCGAGGCGTATTACCTGCTGGAGGCCCAGGGCCTGATCCATGCGCGCCCGCGCTCGGGCTACTACGTCAGCGCCCGGCTACCAGGTACGGCCGAGGTTCGACCCGCGGAGCCCCAGCCCTCGCAGCCCGCCGCCACCTCCACCGGCGTGGCCATCAGCGACCTGGTGTTCGAGGTGCTGGGCCTGGCGCGCGACCGCGACCTGGTGCCGCTGGGCTCGGCCTTTCCAGGGCTGGAGCTGTTTCCACTGGAGCGCCTGGCGCGCTGCCTGGGCAGCGGCATGCGCAAGCTCGACCCGTGGACCATCGTGCAAAGCCTGCCGCCCGGCGACGAACGCCTGCGCCAGCAGATTGCCCTGCGCTACGGCGTGCACGGCATGCCGGTGGACGTGGAAGAAATCATCATCACCAACGGCGCCATGGAGGCGCTCAACCTCTGCCTGGAGGCCGTCACCCAGCCCGGCGACGTGGTGGTGGTCGAATCGCCCACCTTCTACGCCGCGTTGCAGGCACTGGAGCGGCTGAACCTGCAGGCGCTGGAAATCGCCACCCACCCGCGCGATGGCATCGACCTGGCGGCGTTGGCGCAAGCACTGAAGCGGCAAACACCCCACCAGCCCATCAAGGCCTGCTGGCTCATGCCCAGCTTTCAGAACCCGCTGGGCAGCCTGATGCCCGAGGACAAGAAGCGCGAGCTGGTCGCCCTGCTGGCGCGCCACGGTGTCCCGCTGATCGAGGACGACGTGTATGGCGAGCTGCACTTTGGCCCCCAGCGCCCGCCCCCAGCCAAGGCGTTTGATATCGAGGGGCTGGTGATGCACTGCAGCTCATTCAGCAAAAGCCTGGCGCCCGGCTACCGGGTGGGCTGGGTGGCGGCGGGCCGCCAGGCCAAGGCGGTGCAGCGGCTCAAGCTCATGACCACGCTATCGGCTGCCACGCCGTCACAGCAGGCGCTGTCGGAATACCTGGCCCAGGGCGGCTACGACCGGCACCTGCGCCAGCTGCGCCGCAGCCTGGCCGAGCAGCAGGCGCTGGCCCTGGCGGCCGTAGCGCAGCACTTCCCACCCGGCACCCGCGTATCGCGGCCTGAGGGTGGGTACTTCTTGTGGGTGGAGCTGCCGCCTGAAGTGAACGCGCTGGAACTGCACCGACTGGCACTGCAGCAGGGCATTAGCCTCGCGCCCGGGCAGATCTTCTCGGCCGACCAGCGGTTTGCGCACTGCGTACGCATCAACTACGGGCATCCAGCGCAGGGGCGGCTGGAACCGGCACTGCGCACCGTGGGCCAACTGGCCACGGGCTTGGCGACCGCCGTGACAGAGAGGCCGGCGCGGCCAAAAAGACTATCAAAACAATAGCTACAAAGACATACCGACCTAGCGCACAGGCCGATTTTTTTCAAAACCCTGGCCCCAAACCCGGCGTGCAGCCCCCTCGCCCGACCACACTGCATCGCACAACCCAACACACGCTGCGCCTGCCTTGCACCAGGCTGACATCCCACGCACCGCGTTGGAAAAGCCCAACCTCGGGTTCTCCCGCAGCAGGCACGGCGCTTGCAGCGGCATACTGGCGCCCGCCCATACCCCGGGCAGTGCACTACGGCGGACCACCCGCCCCGCCCTACAACCCCAACGCCCAGCACCATGGCCGCACCCCAGCATGTTCCGTTTGTGACGGTGGAAGACGAAGACGACTGGGTTATCTCGTTCGCCCTGGGCCCCCGAGGGGCAGACCGCCTCACCCTGGTGCGCACCCCCCACCTCGAATTCATGCTGCGGCCCGAGCAACGCGGCGTGTCGGTAGGTGCCGAGGCAGGCCAGCGCCCCGCGCTGCTGGTCGCGGTGCAATGGGGCCACAAATGTGTGGACGTAGTGTCCACCGCCAAGCGCTACAGCCTGGACATCAGCAAGGTGGACAACGCCACCCGCAACGCGGCGCTGCGCGTGCTGGGCAAGATGAACTTTGACCAGCGGTTTCAGCTGGCAGAAGCTTGAGGACCGAGGGTTTAATCGTTCAGAGCGACGGCACGCCAAGTACCCCTGCCCCACGCCACCGCCACCGCGCCAAGCGTTCGCGGCTCGCGCACGGAAATCAGCGCATCATCTGAAAAAGCGCCGTGGTGATGGCCACCTGCGATTCATCCAGCGAAGTCACTGTGGTGGACCCAAATGCCATCCGGTCATCAATGGGCCAGGCTTGGCCATTGAGTTCAGCGATGGAGTTGGCGAAGGAGATATCGCGCCAGCGCCCAAAACGCGCATCACTGCGTCCGTCGATCTGCTGGTCCAACGCAGCCGCCAAGGAAAACGTCACACCACGCACCACCATGATGTTGCGCTTGCGAGATACAAACACTCCCCCGGTGGCGCCAGGCTCAGCCCAGTCACGGCTTTGAAAACACACCCGCACTTCCTGCGGGTTCCCATTGCTGTCCAGATACACATAGCGGTCCTGCTGGCCCTCGGTACGGCCCGTGGGCAGGCGGATACCGGCGGCCAGAAATGCATTGATCATGTCCGCACCACACAGCTCTGTACCGGGCGTGGCAGCGTTTCCATTGACCTGCCCTGTGGGCGCGGTCGGGTTGTCACCGGGTGGGTAACCCACACCGTTGAAGAAGCCTTCATAAGCGAGTTGCCAGCCCTGGATGAAGTCGGTGGACAGCCGTTGATTGGCGGCAGAACGCTGCAAATCACGACCAACAGCAACGGCACCCAGCAACAAGCCGATCACGATCAGAACGACGCTCAGCTCGAGAAGCGAAAAACCACGTTGTCGACGCGAGGCAGCGCCGTGAGGGTGAATGTGAAATGGGGTCATGGTGCGTCACTCAGTAAACGTCGGTCATCAAATTCATCAGTGGCCAATGGCGTCAGCCCTCAACGCGTTGGTATTAATGTCTCGTGACAATTCGGTCATTGCCGTCGTGCGTGTCGCGAAGCCATCAAAAACATCCTCAGCTTCTGCAAGAGAAAGCGCAGCATCCACCACAGCGGCCGCAGCCGCAATATCGCTGGCCACAGCCAATCCGATGCCCACAGCCGCCAGTGCTATCTGAAATGCACGAGCGCCCACAGACATGGTGGTATCTGCCACGGCGGACACCATCTCCTTCGCGGCATCTAGCGACCCAGCAGCTGCAGAAAGCGCTCCCGCCGCCGCCGCGGCAACATCAGCACGAGCCAGTACCACAGCGATGTAGAGTTGATCACGGTAGTCGTACATGGCACGCTCCATCACAAAAGCTCCCGTGGCTACGTTGAAATGAGCGTGTGAAATGGCGGACAACGCTGCCCCACATTGCAGCTCTGCAAACAGCTCGGTGTGACTCGCGGCCAGCACGATGTCATCGTACTGTTCGGTTACAGCCTGACTGGGCGAAGCGAAAGTGGGGTCAGCGTTGGATGCAGTGGCATTGGCGCCGTCAAACGCTTGGCCATTGCCTTGGGCATCCAACAGACCTGGCGCGGCGATCACGAAGGCGGCGGTGCGCCGGGTTGCTCCGACCTGAGTGGCCAACCGGCCAGCAGGAGCCACCAAAGCATCGCTGGCGGTGTTCAGCGCCAGGCAAATGTCAATGAGATTGACCGCATTGACTACACCCAATGGACAGGCCGGGTCACCGGCAGCGTCACAGGCTGGGTTCAGTGGTGCCGCATCGTTGCCAGACTGGGTAACTCCCAACACGCTGTTCAAGCTGGATAGCACTTCCGGAATGGGAGGCGCGTTTGGGTTGGGGGCCGCTGTGTGGTTCTGGGGTTTGGGAGATGGGGTGCGTACACGCAGCGAGTTCATGCGGTCGCGAGCCACCGCAAGGTCCCGGTCCGAAGGAGCGGCAACCATCGTGGCACCTGAAGGTTCACGGTATACGCCGTACCGCAAACGTCCTGCCTCAGGGCGCGGAAGGTTCAACGTACGCCAAGGGAGATAGCCCACCTGGCGAATCGCGGCACCATCCGTGCAGGACTCCACGCCGTTAGCATCCGCAGCCGGGCATGGCAACCTGTAATGAGAATGCAGATAACCCAGCAGTGCCTGGCGCGACTGCTGTTGCGCGTCCATTTGCACGGCCGCCACGCGATGCCGCTCTGACAACTGCCAGAAGATGACTGCACCAGGCAATATCAGACCCAGAGCCAACAACACCAGCGACAGCTCGACCAGAGTGAAACCCTCCATACGGTGTCTCATGGGTTAAGCCCTTTCTCATCCAGCCGGTTCGCCGCCGTCAGCGCTTGGGTAAAAGTTTCAAACACCTCGATCACATACGCCCGCGACGCGAGTTCCTTGTCTTTAGAGTCTTGCAGTGCCTTCTGGGCTTCAATGAGATCGTCCGCCGCAAAACCCACCTCTACAGCTGCGGTGACCACATTGGCCGCAGACAGAACTAGACCAAAAATCGTGATCCCCTCGGTGTTGGCGGCTGAAGCGACGGCCAGTGCCGCGCTGCCGGCGGCCAGAGCAGCGTTCATGGCCGCCATGATGACGCCCGTTTCTGCGGCCTCCAGGGCTGACTGTGCCTGCTCAATGTCGAAGACCCGCAAAGACCAGTATTCCTGCACCACTCGCACGTTGTCATAAGCGGTGTAGGCCCCCTGCGCGGCAGCCTGCATAGCACCCAGACGCGACACGCACCCAATGCGGGACGCAAGGTCGCCCGCGCCAACAGCCACGGACAGATCATCGAAATTGCTGTCCTGCGCGCGTCCGGGCATATCGAATCTGAACCCCGCTGCACCTCCCGGCACATTGCTGCCCTCAAACACGCCATTCACCCCCGGGTGCGCGATCACAAACGCGACCGGAATACTTGCGGTGAGATTGCCCGCAGTGAGGACACCCGCCGCCGTGGGATTGGCCGCAAGACGGCGCACCACACGGCACCAATCAAGGCCATTGATAACGGCGCGCCTGCCATTTGCTGCCGTGATGGCACCCGTCAACGCGGCTGCAGCAGCGTTGACGCCCGCATCGGTTGACAAAGCCAGCACCGGAATAGCGGGGGTGTAATTGATGTTGAGATCAGGGAAAGCGGAGGCCGTCGGCGCACTGGCGAGATCCAGCGAAGCACCGCGATTGACGCCATAGTGCAACTGGCCCATGCGACTGGGTAACCCCAGAGTGCGCCACGGCAGCAAGACCGCAGCAGCGCTGGTGTTGCCACAGTCTTCTGTGCCATTGGTGCCGGATGCGGCGCAGGGCAGCCGATGATTGGCGAGCACAAAGCCTTCCACCGCTGCTTGGGCTTCAGTCAGCTGCCCCATGATGGCAGTGCGATCCATAGGAGCACGCGTGTCGGCCACCCATCGCCAAGTGATGATGCCAATCACCCCGACGATTGCCATGGCAACGCCCAGCTCCACCAGTGACAACCCTGTCTGGCGCAGGCGCGAAGGTAATTGCGCGTCCGCTCTCATGAACATCATCGCGTCCCTCCCTTGCGATCTACATCCGCCAAGATGGACTCGGCTTGCTCGGGTGTCATGGGCACTACGGCCGAGCCCGTGGCATTGCAGGGCGGCGGGTTATTGACACGGTTTTGCGCCTCCAGCAACCTGGCATCTGCCGTGGCCTTGCGATCTTGCGCTGCCGCCAGACGTTGATTCAAAGCATCCAGCTCTTTTTGCAGCTTGACGGGTTTAAGGTACTTGGCGTCGGTGCTCGGGCTGGTCATCGCGCCCAGTCCAAAAAGGTCGACCAGCGCGGAGCCCAGTTGGCCCACGCTGTTGATATTGACGTCGCCAGCCTGACAGGCGGTCGTGCATCCATAGGCAACCACGGCCCCGCTGCTGTTGTAGATGTTGTAGCGTGCCGTGCCGTTGACAAAGTTTGAAATGGCACTTTGGTAGCTCGTCTGCGCCGTGGAATAGGCAGCGCTGGCAGCCGTTTGCGCAGCAACGGCGTTGTCCAGTGCCGTCTGTGCGCTGGCCAGTTCAGCCACAGCTTTGTCTCGCACGGCCGTCAGGCCGGCTACATCACCAGCCAATTTGCGCTCCGCATCCTTGCCGTCACGCTCATTCTGAAGGTCTGTCTTGTTGGGCGGATTGGTGGCAATGAGCAAGTCCAGTGCAGCAATCTCGCTATTCAATCGGGCGAGAGTGCCCGGTATGTCTGCCAGCATTGCGTTGTACTTGGCGACCTCGGCCGCCCAGCGATCACGCAGCTGCGTAGCCTGCGTGACCTTGGAATCGGCGGCAGCGCTGGCGTACGATGTACTGCCCCAGGTACCGGCAGCCGCCAACAAGGTATTGAGCAATCCGTCGATCTGCGAACTGGCTTGGCCATTTCGAATCAGGCTGGTCAGACTGGTGACGGCGGCAGTTCGCTGCGCGATGGCGGTATTGAGTTCTGCCGTCTTGTTGTTGACAGCCGTAGTCGCGGCGGCCAGTTCGGCATTGGCATCCGTCACCTCCTGCTGCGCGATGGACAGCATGAGGTTGTTCACCGCCGGATCCATGGGAGGGCATATATCGTTAGCCGTGGCACTACTATCGGCCAGCGTCAAAGCTGTACCGGCAATGCCAGCCGCCACTGCATTGGCAACCACGGCAAGACCGTTGGCGATGATGACGCCCCCCGCCAGCCCAATCGCTACAGTGTGCTGGGGTGCGGCCGCACAGGCATTGACCGCCAACCCCAGCGACGCCGCACAGATGGCCCACTCTGCGGCGGCGTTGCCAGCATCAGAAGCCCCCTCTGCCACGGCCAGGGCAATCTCCAGAGACGTCATGATGGCCGCCAAAGTGCTGAAGGCAACCGAACGACGGGCAGACGAGATGTTGTCGGCACGCATCTCAGCTACGTCTCCGGCCACATCATGGGCCAGAGCTACTGTGTTGATGGAATCGATCAAAGGGCGGCAATGAAAAGCCGACAGCAGGCTGTCGTAAGACCGCTCCAGCACGATGTCGTTGTACCCCGCCAGGAGCGAACGCCGGTTCGGGTCTTCCATGCGGTTGACATTGGCTGCGGCATTGGAATTGGCGCCGTCAAATAGATCACCGTCACCATCCGCATCGTTGTTTCCCGGATGGGCCAGCGCATAGGCGATGGCGCGCGGGGTCGGCGCATTGACTTGAGCCATGGTGGGTAACATCGTCGCCCTGCGGCCGCTGTCAAGCCTTTGGCACAGGTCGGTCAACGTGAGGATGTCCGCTGGGTAAGGAGCTCCGCGCATGGCGAAAAAGCCGTCGGCTCCGTCGCTGTACTCGAGAGGAGTCCACGTATCCGTCAGCATCGTGAGGTCGTTGGCACCACCTTGGCGCTGAACGAGGTAGCGCAACTGCCCCACGTCCACTCCGGGGTCAACGCCTGCCATGCGAAGGGTCGCCGTTGGCAGCCATCCCTTTTGGGTAGCCGGTGCACCGCAATCCTGCAAACCGTCTCGATCAACGTCTGGACACGGCAAGCTGCGGGCTACAGTGACATATGCAATCAACGCCTGATCAGCCTGTGTCAGGGCCTGACGTTCCTGGCGGGACGAATCCAACGCGGAACGTTCGCGCCATTGAAGGTAGCCCATCGTGGCAAGACCAGACATTACTGCGATGAGCAGCATCACTTGCAGCAGGCCAAATCCGCCTGCGCGGCGTGCAGCGCTTCGGAGCGGCAAGGAGAGACAGGTCGTAGACATCGGCAGCATGAAAGTGAAGGAGGGGATTGCCGTCAAGGCAGGCTCTTGCGCAACCACCCTGCCAACTGCGCAGGTGACTCCGCGATCACCACGTCATCCGACGCAAACCGCAGCGGCGCTGAAGGGCTCGCTGCGCACAAACTGGTGAGAGCGTGAGGGGCATCCAGGCGGTTCCCGTCGCCGTCTTTGTCTTGAAGTGGCACCACCACC
Organism: Acidovorax sp. 59; assembly: GCF_002754175.1. Taxonomy (NCBI): domain Bacteria; kingdom Pseudomonadati; phylum Pseudomonadota; class Betaproteobacteria; order Burkholderiales; family Comamonadaceae; genus Acidovorax; species Acidovorax sp. 59. The sequence continues at coordinate 2,575,100 of NZ_PEET01000001.1, forward strand.
CAGTACGCTGCAACCATTACACGATTGGCAGCGCAATCAATGGCTCCCGCCGCACCGCCGTCACCTGTGAGATACGTGCGCGCTGACGACACTGGCTTAGTAGACGCATTGTTCAAAGCAACGATCAAGTCGGTGATGTCCCGATGCGTAGGCGCACCCAGCGAATCACCCGTTCGCTCCAACTCCACAGCCAGATCTGCGTCTTGCGCAGGCACGGCGAGGTTCGCTTCTCGGAAAACCGAATAGCGGGCACGCAGTCGATCCGTGGGCAATTCCAGACCGACGCTCACATAAGGGAACCAACCCAGCTGGACCCCTGATGCACACACTCCACTGCTCAGCGCCTCATATCCGTCAGGCGTGCTCGCAGGACATGGAAGCCGCCCATTGCGCAGTGCAAATGCCCGCAGAATCGACTGCAATTGCTCTGCCTCGGCTCGGCCACGTTCGATTTCCTGTTGTTCGGATACCGTCACGTACCCACTGAAAGCCGCCCAAGTCATTAGCCCCGCTACCACGAGCGCGATCGCCCCTTCGACCAGGGAAAATCCCCTCTGCGTGGCACGCTTGTGCAATGCGCCAGAGTAAGAACCACTGGAACTCATGGAGCTTTTACCTCAGGCGTGGGCTTGGGCATGAAGGCCTGCATGGCCTTTGCTTCCGCAGCCACGCGCTCGCCTATTGCGCGCATTTCGGCGAGGATGGCTTCCTGTCGCGCTGCATCCTTGGGGGCCTTGCTTTTGGTGAGGACTTGCAGTTCTGCGTTGAGTTGCTGCAGTTTTGCGTTCTGGTCCAGCATCGTCCGCAGCGACTGGAAATAACGCGGATCGAAGCTGGGGCCGGACAAGGTCTCCAATTCATCCACCAACGCCCGCATTTTCTGCGGCGATGCCTGCGCCCCTTGAGCACTCAGCGCCCTGAATTCCGCGCGCACTTCCGCCAGGCGGCGGCGGCGGTCCTGCCTTGCCAAGTCTGCCTGTGGAATGCTCTGTGCTGTGCCCGGAGTCATGGAAGCCGCTGGGGCTGACGGCACGATCCGGGGGCTCGTCGTGCGAGGTGGTATTCCACCGACAACTGGCTCGGGATGCTTATCAGTTATCCATACACCGACGGCGATCGCGACCAACAGCAGCAGTCCTAGACTCGCACCTACCAAAACGGGCTTACGCATTCAGTCTCCTGCCCAGCAGAACGGGCAGGCCTCACCAACATGAAAACTCTCAAACAAACCTATGCCAGAAACAGGGGTTGGAATGTCTGCGCGAAGTGACAACAAAGAACGTGACATCAGCCGCCTCCCATACTTTGAGTGACCGACTGCCGCACCAGGTCGTAAACAGGCAACAACAGCGCAACGATCAGGAAAAGAAACAAGCCCCCTGCAACCAGGATGATCAGAGGCTTGAGGATTTCCGCGAGCGACTTGACCAACACCTCGAGGCGCTTGCGATAGTCCGCTGCAAGGTGAGAGAGCTGCTGATCCAGGCTACCGGACTCTTCCCCCACTGAAATCATGCGCACTGCCATGGCGGGAAAACCGCCTACGCGCCGCATCGATGAGGACACGGACTCCCCGCGCGAAACCGATTCAGCCACATGGATGAGACGGGTGCGGTAGTAGCGGTTCTTGGTGGCCCGCCCCAGAACGCGCAGGCTGGACACCATGTCTACCCCCGCACGTACGAGGATCGAGAGATGCTCGGTGATATGTGCCATGCCGGAAGACACCAGCAACGTACGAGCAATCGGCAAACGGTGCATGAAGGTATAGGTTGCCAGCTGGAATCGCTCGGACCGTCTGAAGGCAATGACGCCGATCGACACCACGATGACCGTGACCAGCAGCACCCAGGGCAGATGGGTGGACAGCAAGTTCGCAAAGGCCACCAGCCCTTCTGTGATGGGTGGCAGTTTCGCCTGCAGCTGCTTGAACAGGCGCGCCATGTTGGGCACCACGTAGTAGATCCAGAAGATGGCGACGCCAATGATGGAGGCGAACACAAACGCCGGATAGATCAGAGCAGTCTTGATATCGCGCCGGATATTGATCATGCGCTCCACGTGCTCCGCAGCTTCGCCCAGCATGCGGTCCAGAGTACCTGTCTGGTCCCCGATGGAGATGAGGTTACGCACCGTCTCAGGGAACACATTGGGGTGCCGGTTGAAAGCTTCGGTCATGCCCACACCCGCGTTCAGGTCGTCCAGCATGTTGCGTGCAACGGACGCCATGGCGGGGTTGCCAACACTGTGGCTTTCTTCCACCAGGGTGGTCAGCGCATCGAGGGCGGGCACGCCTGCGCGCATCATGAGGCCCAAGTCGCGAAGGAAGCCCGCAAGGTCTTCGCCGCGCACTTGCTTTCGGAACAGATGCAACAGCGCATCGGCCACCACTGCGAGCCAGGCAGGAAAACGCCAGAGGCTGATCACCGTGCCGTCAGTGTCGGCCTCCAGCCGCATGCGAGCCGATAAGTCGCGCTTGACTGCCAGGCGCAACAGTCCCGAGCGCACCCCGCCATGGGGCAGCAGTACGCGGTAGTAATAAGTGTTGAGATTGGCCATGCAATGCTTCCGCCAAAGCGGCTCAGTCCTCGCCCACGGTGCGGAGGATTTCCTCCATCGTGGTCTCACCTGCCAACACGCGGTGTCGCGCCAACGTCAAGATAGGGCGCATGCCTGCTGCCAGTGCGCGTTGCCGCATTTCGGCCCGCGTGGCATCAGAGGCGATGGCGTCCGCCAGATCACGGTTGACCACCAGCATTTCGTACACCGGCAGGCGGCCCAGATACCCTGTGTCGCGGCAGTGATGGCAGCCGGCACCATGGAACACCTGCAGCATTTCGCCCGCAGCGCCCTGCCCCAGCCAGCGGCGCTCATCGTCAGTCGCAAGACGTGGCTTGGCGCAGTGTGGACAAATGCGGCGCACAAGGCGCTGGTTGATCACTGCCACCAGGTTTTCGGCAATCGTTTCCGTGTCCACGCCTAGCAGCTTGAGGCGAGGCATCACCCCAAAAATGCTGCCCACGTGCAAGGTAGACAACACCAGGTGCCCGGTAGAGGATGCGTCGAGCGCTGCACGTGCAGTCTCGGAGTCCCGGATTTCACCCACCAGGATGATGTCGGGGTCATGCCGCAGAAAGTGCCGCATGGCGTTGGCAAACTCGTAGCCCGCACGGCGGTTGACTTCGGTCTGGCAGGCGACCGGGACACGGTATTCCACCGGGTCCTCCACGGTCAACACATTCCGCTCGATCAAAGGCTGCATGCGCAGCGCGGCGTGCAGCGTCGTGCTCTTGCCTGAGCCGGTAGGGCCTGTGATCAGGATAAGGCCGTGCGGACGCGAGAACGCCTTGGCCATGACGGCGACATCCTCCTCCAGAAAACCGAGGTCTGCCAGCTTGTCCAGGTTGCTGCGCTCGGGCAAAAGGCGCAGCACCATGCGCTCGCCAAATTCAGAGATCAAGGTGGAGACACGGATGGTGAAGTTGTGCTCCATCACCTGTGCCGTAAAGCTGCCGTCCTGGGGCAGGCGCTGTTCGCTGGCATCCATGTCGGCCTGCAGCTTGACGTAGACCACTAGGCGGTCCAGGGCCGGCGAGAGCGCGAACACCGGACGCAAAACACCGTCTACGCGCAGCAGCACCGAACGGCTACGCGCCGTGGGCGCCAGATGGATATCCGTCGCCCGTTCGCGCACCGCTAGGTGGAGCATGTGCTCCAGCAAACGGGCGGGGCTGTAAGCACGATCCACGTCGGCTTCAAGCTTGCGGACCTCGCTCTCTATCAGGCGTGCCGGCGGGTGCTCTGCGAAGTAATAGTGCTGCTGGATGGCCTGGGCAACACTATCGAATTCACCTTGGAAAAAATGGCATCCCTTGCCCAGCTTGCGCTGCACAAGTTCGGTCACCGTATCAGGCTGTGCGTCGCCAAGCACTACCTCGATCAGGCCTTCGTCGTTTTCCCGCACAGGCAGGAAGCCATAAGTCAGGCACAACGATCGGTTAAAGATGCCCGCTACCGCAGTATCGGGTTCCGGCATTTCATCGGCGTTGACAAAGCGCAGTCCGCGCTGGCCAGCAAGCTGGCGTGCGACCTCGTTGGCACTTGCGAAACCCAGCTCCACCAGAAGGTTGCCCATAGGCACCTTCTCGATCTTCTGTTTTTGCAACACATAGTCGATGGCGACTGCAGACACAAGGCCGGCATTGACCAATGCAGCGCCCAGGGAAGGACTCTTGTCACGCAGCACCGCCAGGCGATCCTCGGCCGTAGGGCCTGCGGGCTGCAACTGGCCCGAGGCCTCTAACAATGATTCAGCGGGGGGATGCATCCTGATGCTCCAGAAGTAAGAAGGTCAGTTCGTCGGGCTTGCCAGTCGGCGGCAGACCCTGCTGCAGTTGAAAGCGGGCGAACGCCTCTCCAGTCTTCGAACCAAAAAAACCGTCGTCAGGCTCACGCTTGTCCAGAAGGCCCATGCCCTTGAGCTTGCCCTGTACCTTGCGCGTGACCTGCTCGGCGGCCTCGATGTTGCGCGTGTTGTTGCGACTCAGCCATGCGACCCAGGACTCCTTGTCCACACTGAAGCGGCACAGGCGAGTCGACGGTTTCAGGCTGTCGGCCATGCCATCGGGCAGGCGGTAAACATGCACCACCTCGTCAGCAGCAGCTGCCGCCTTGAGCTGGTTTTCACAGGCTTGGCGAGCAGGTACCGCAGCCGCAGGCTGCGCCTTGGGTGTCGGTGCAGTCGCCACGAAGGCGGTCGCAGAGCTGCCATTGGGCGGTAATGCTGAGGCCTCGCCCGACACCGTTGGCCGAACTACCTCGGGGGCGGGAGCTGCCACCACGGGGGCTGCTGGCGATACATGCTCGCTGGGTTGGGTAGCCAACCCCCAGCTGGCCAACGCGACTGTTGCTGTCGTGCCCGCCAGCAGGCCAGCGAGCACCCAGGCCTTGCGACCGCGATGGCCACCAGTCACCTTGGCGATCACTGCGGCTTCATCCCCCAATGCAGGCAGATCGGCCACCGCACGCTGAACAAGGGGCTCGGTCACCACAGATGCCCTGGTACTCGCCAAACCGTACAGACAACGGTCCAGCACCAAGTGAATGCGTCGCAGGTTTCCCTGCGTGGCGCGGTGCAAAACGTCCGCTGCAGCAGGTTCGATGGAGAGACGCCCCTCTGCGCCCGCAGCGTTCACACGAAAATCGAAGTAACGGGTGACTTCATCCTTTTGCAGACCCGACAGCCGAGCGTGTTTGATGATGCGACTCTTGAGCTGACGCAACTCCGGCGTCGCCAGGGTTTCCTCCAGCTCGGGCTGTCCGACCAGCAGGATCTGCAACAGCTTTTCCTGGCCGGTTTCCAGATTGCACAACAAGCGCACCAGCTCGAGCGATTCCACACTGAGGTTCTGCGCATCATCGATCACCAGCAAGCTGATCTCGCCTGCCTGGTGCCCCGCGATCAGGAACTCGGTCAGTCGCGCCAGCCCCTGCTCTACGGAGTCCGAAGGCGGCAAACCGAAGTCAGACTGTATGGCAGACAACAGAGCACTGTCTTGCAAAAAGGTGTTCAGGATCAGCGCGGAGTGGCAGTTCTTGCCACTGAGGGTGTCCAGCAGGCGCCGCACCAGAGTGCTCTTGCCCAGCCCCACTTCTCCTGTCAGAAGAACAAAGCCCTTGCGCGCCTCGATGCAATGCACGATCTCCGCGAAATCCTCCTCCAGCCGCGGCGTGAAGAAGTACGAACCCGCATCCGGCGTCGGCGGAAACGGGTTGCGTGACAACCCCAGCGTGGCATAGATGGAATTGGCCGTCATTGGCGTGCAGCAGGGGTGAACTGGGCCAATGCGGCCCGCAACGCAGCCGAATCTGGTTGCAGTCGCGATGCGGCATCAAGGGTTGCGCGGGCTTCTTCAGTCTTTTGCTGGCGCGACTGAATGCTGGCCAGGTTGATGGCAGCTTCTTCATCGCCAGGCAGCCGCTCAAGGATGGCGCGATAACCGTCTGCAGCAGCAGCATCGCGGCCGGCGCGCAGGTCAAACCAGGCTTGCGCGCGCAACAGTCCCAAAGACCCTGCCGGCAGACGCTCCTTCAACGCAGCCAATTCACGTTCAGCATCGGCCGTACGCGACTCTTTCATGGCGGCGACGAAACGGGCAAAGCGCAGCTCCACCGGAGTGTCATCCACGGCCGGGGCCGTCGCCACTGCGGGCGCAGTCGCCGTATTGGAGCGGTTTACACCATGCGCCTGTCGCATCGCACTGCTGCGGGTCACCGCAGCCGGTGCGTGCGTAGCAACACCACTGCGTGGGCTGGTTGCCACGACCATCTTGGGCGCAGCGGGCTCCATGGCAACAGCCGGAGCGGGAGTCGCTGACTGCACGGGCGCAGTTGCGGGAGCCGCCACAGCGACTGCTGGAGCTGGCACGGCAACAGGCGCAGGAACTACCGGTGCAGGAGCAGCAGCCATGGCAGAGTTGGCGGCCGCAGCAGGGTCAGCAGCGGATACCGTCACTGGCGTTGGCAATGCCGCAGCAGGCGCAGCCGTTTCAGCGACGGGCGAAGCGACCGCCACCGGGGCTGGCGTTGCAGCGGGGGCCGGACTTGTCGCAGCAGCCATCGGCGGCGGCAGTGCCTTGGGCTTCATCTGGGTCTGCCAGACAAACCACCCCAGAATCCCCGCCCCCAATACGACGGCGAAAGCCAGCATGGCATCCAGCCATGCAGGACGGCCACGCACCGCCGCCTTGGAAGCCCTTGCCATGGCAGGCTTGGAATCTTGAGGCGCATCCATGGATTTCAGCGCGTCGTGGATGAGGCTCATAGCACACGCACCCGCAAGACGATCACCAGCTCACGGCTTCCGTGCACTTTGTTCTCATTGCCGAACAGCTTGCCCAGCAAAGGCACGTCAGACACCCCAGGTGCTCCGCGGTCGTTATTGGAGCTGCGCTGGTCGATCAACCCCCCGACCACCACCACGTCGCCATCGCCCACGTTCAAGGTCGTGGTCAGCCCCTTGTAGCTCACCTTGGGAAGGGAGACGAGGTTGTCTCCCCCCACAGCCACCAGTTGCAGGCTGGCAGGGTCGACATCGCTCTGCATGGGATTCAGCAACAGCTCGATGCGGCCATCGTCACGGACCATGGGGAGCACCCCCACCATGACACCGGAGAACACGGTGTCAGTCTGTACGCTGGAAGATGTAGTGGAAGCACCGCCACCAGGAACGGTTTGCGTGGATGCGGACTGCGACACGTAGCGCGAGCTAGTGCCAACGGACAGCAATGCAGGCGTGCCGTTGCGCACTTGCACGTTGGGATTGGACAGTACCTTCAGATTTCCGTAGGAGCGCAGTGCGTTGATCACAATGCCATAGTTGCTGCCTTGGTAAGACATGCCCAGTGCAGGCCCAGCCACGCTACCGATCAGCGCTGCGGGGATGGAAATGGCCCGCGAAGGGTAGCCCGTGCCGGCATTCGGCAACGTACCCGAGCTGCCACCCAGCTGCATGGGCGACGAACCAAAGCCTGCCGCCAGACGGCTGCGCAAGGACGTCCAGTCCACACCGAACTCGAAGTTGTCAGACAGCTGTACATCGATCAGCTGCGCCTCGACATACACCTGCTTGCCCAGCACCTTGTGCACCTGGGCCAACATCTTCTCGACGGCGCGCATCTTGGAGGGACGGGCTTTTACGTACAGCGTGCCAGTCATCTTGTTCAATGTGAAGCCGCTGTCTTCATTCATCGTGGCCAAGGGCGCTTGCGGCAACTGGGCGGGACGTGTTGGGTTGGCCCCACTCCCAATCCAAGGCGACGAGGACGAGCCCGGGGTCGTCATGGTCAGGTTCTGCTGCTGCATTTGCTGCTGCTGGGCCAGGCGGTCTTGGTGCGAGTCACCCAATACCGACTTGAGGGCGGTTTCGATTTCCAGGTACGGATCCGTACTTCCGCCGCCAGAGCCCGACATGGTCAGGCTGCCCTGTTGGGCACCCGATCCGCCGCCCCCGCTGCTTCCACTCCCGCTTCCGCCCCCGCCGCCCGAATTGGAGCTGCCGAAAACGTTACCGCCAGAGCCCATCTGTATGCTGGTCTTGGTGTTGAGAAAGTTCAATGAAAAGAACTTCTCCTCGGTAAGGTTCACTCGCAGCGTATTGCCACGGAATTCGCCGGCCACGTCATAGGTGCGCAGCACTTCGTTGAAGCCTTCACGCAGTGTCACCTGGCGCAAGTGCATGTCGGCAAGCTGCCCGCCCTTCAGCACATTGGGATCAACGATCAGGTTCAGGTTTCCTGCGTCGGCAAACGCACTCAAGATCTGGCTGATGCTGGCTCGGGACATGGCCACATTGATCAGCTTGCCTTCCAGCGGATCGAACACCGGGGCCACCGGAGCGATGACCGGTGCCGCTGCCGTCTTGTTGATTTCGGCCAGCAACATCTGCTGATGTACCAGCAAACGCTGGGCCTCTTGCGCAGCGTGCTCGCGCATCTGGTCTGCTGCAGTGGTATCTGGCGGCGGGAGGCTGGAAGCGCTGCGGGGCGAAGGGCTGGCGCAACCAGCCAGCACCAGGGCGGCACATACCAGCGCCAATGGCTTGAAAAATGGAGGATTGTTCATGTCGCTGTCCTTGGCGCTACTAGCGTGATTTCTTGAAATGGTCATGAGGAGAAGCCAACGGGAGCCCACAACGCGATGCACACGTCGAACCGCGAGTCACGTTGTCTGTCTGCTGCCAGCGGACCTTCGTGGTCATGGCAAGCTCTTGATAGGGCCAGGTTGTCCGCCCGGCAGACCCGAGCGGAACTCCTGGGTATTAATGCTTGCCAGCGATCCGTCAGGCCAGCGCAGCGTTCCCACCCGCAGTTCCCCCTGAGGCAGCGTCAAAGTCTGACGACCCAGCCGCTCGGTAACCACCGCCTCGCTGGGGCGCACCTGCACAACACGCCCACCGCCCTCCAGCCGTGCACCCTGGCGTGCCAGTTGGCCGTCAATCACCACAGACTGCCGCTCAGAGGCCAGATCGTCCAAATGCAATGACAGGGAGCGGCGCGGCATTTGCACACTGCCCACCACATCACTGCCAGGCACTGGCAGCGCAATCAGACGCTGCGGATCGGTGCCTGCCGCCATCGTCTGCGCCTGGATGCGAGACATGGCGCCAAAGGCCTCGGTCACGCGCTCCTGATCCGTGCGCAAAGCGGCTGGCAAGGGCGCCAGCTCCACGGTCATGGGACGCATCGACGGAGTGCGTGCTTGAGTGAGCTGAAACACACCATAGAGCCCCCAGCCGAGCAAAAGAATGGCGAGCCCATTGAGAAGTAAAGCCGCGTATTTCATGGTTTCACATTTCCTGGAGCAGCTGCATTGGCCACCAGCTCATACGAGAAAGAACCTGGCAGCGTGAAGGTGGGGTCCACCGCCCGGAGCGTCCAGCCAGCCGCTGCCATCTGGGAGACCCAGCGTGTCACAGAAGCCGAGGCACCGGGTGCAACCACGCCGTCTACACGGAAGGCTTTTTTACCGGGTTGTGCACTCCCTAAAGAGCTCGTCGTTTCCAGACGTACTCGCTGAATCCGAATGTCCTTGTTGGAGGCAGCTTTCAACACTGCCATGAACGCCACTGGATCATGGCGCGCGCCCTCATCCAGCGTGCGCGAGAACTCGGCCACCGGCAGCAGCTTCCCCGGAGCTTCCACCAACGACACCGCCTGGATTCGGCTTTGCAGGGCCTCCAGCTCAGCGCGCTGGTTCATTCCCGCATTGCGCTGCTGATCCGCCAGTTGCCCGACCAGCACGCCCACGATGGCCAGAACGATGCCGACGAGCGCCGTTACCACGGTGATAGGAGCCACCCAGCGCTCGGCACGCCACGCCACCCGCTCCAGACTAGGATTCAGTGCATGGCGGCCTGCAGCCTTGCGCGCCAATGTCGGCATCACGGTATGTACCCGCTCAGCAGCCAGCGTCATCTCTTGCGCATGCATGACCACTGGCGCCCCGCCCACTACGCTGCGTACAGCTGCGAGGCAGGTGTCCACATCCGCAGGCTGCGTAGACCACAGCGTGCACCACTCCACAGCCTCCGCACCCAGCCGCATCAACAAGGTACTGTGGTTGCTGGTCAGCACCTGGGCCGCACTGGCCATGGCAGATGGCCCAGAACCCAGCGCCTGGGTTGAGCCAAAAACCATGCCTTCTTCGGATTGCACAAAACACATCAGCCGCCGCTGGGACAGCGCGACGCGCGCACTGCCAGACGCCACGCCGTCACACAGGAGCCCGCCAGCCATCATCACCAGGCAATGGTCGTCCTGCTCCTTGGCCCATTGCGTGCAACGCTGCCACAGATCCAGCGAAATCGCCGAGAAGAACACCTGAAAGCCGCCCGGCAATTTGACCAACCGGTGCACCACGACATGGGCAGCGCCTTCGACGAGGCCTTGCGTACGCACACGCTTTTCAACCAAAGCGGCTGCGTATTCGGTCTTGCCCTCGAAACGCCAGACGTCGGTATAGACGTCGTCCATGTCCAACACCACCAGCGCGCTGTGGGTCAGACGCGGCCATGCTGGAACCTCTTCGACCTGATGCCCGTGGCAGTGCAGCCAGCCGGAGCTGGCGACGCGATACACATGTTCCGCACTCATGGAGTCACCTTCGGCGATGGAGAGACAGACGCCGTCTGAAAGTGCAGCGTGCCCGTGACACCCAGCAAAAGCCCTTGGTCGCCGGGCATCGGGGGTTGGAACAGGCTGGCTTCAGGCGACACAGTAGCGATCTCGAAAACATCAGCCACGAAGATCTGCCCTGCTCCGCCACGACCCAGTTCACCCAGGAACTGAGCAGCCTCGACCCGCGTCGCGGGGGCTACGGCCCGGCGTAAGCGACGTTCACCCCATTGGGACGGGTCAAAGCCCATGCGTTCCACCTGTTGGGAAACGTCTTTGATAGAACGCACCAGTTGCTCGCGCCGCTGCACTTCAGGCACAAGACTGCGGGCGCTTTCGAGCCCCTGTTGCAACTGAGCGAATTGCTGGCGCTCCCAAGCCAGTTGCTTGAGACCGCGCTGCGCCAACCAGGCTCCACCGCCGAGCAGGGCAGTGGCCAGTGCCAGACAGGCCAGCTTGAGCGTACGGGTGCCGTTCAATTACTGCTCCATGATCCAGTGGGCGGTCAGCAAGATGACCTGGTCTTCGTCGAAAGTGCGGCCCCCGGCCGTGCCTCCCGCGTTCCCAGCGGCATTGACTACGGGCGAGCGCGCATCACTGGTGTTCATCTGGGTGCTGTTGCCGCCCACATTGATGGCAACGCCCTGCGTGTTGTTGGCCTCCCACTGGGTGCCGGGTGCATTGGCTTCGGTGGATGCCGTCTGCTGGGGGCGGCCCTGGATGCGGAAGCGGCCTTCGCGGGAATCCGGCTTGCCATCGATCACCTGGTCCATGAAACGCGCAAGATCGGGCGTCAGTCCACGAATCACCATGACGTTCCCCGCCCCGCTTGCGACGCCCGCGTTGTTGAACTGGAAGCAAACTTGCAGCTCAGCCGGGTTGCCATTGGAGTCGATGTAGAGGAAGCGGTCTTCGTGTCCTTCACCACGGCCAGGGGGCATACGCACACCAGCACGGGTCATCAGTTCGCGCAGGTTCAGTGTTGCCAGCGTAGTGTCGCCAGCACCGACCGTGTCTGCAGCGTAGCCCTGGCCAGAGCAGATTTTGCGACCACGGTCTGTGAAGCTGGCTGGAATGCCGGGAACAGCCATGGAACCCGCACGCGTGCAAGCGTTGCCGCCGTTGATAGAGGTTTCAGAACCATCCACCATGTAGGTTGGCGCCTGCTGGCAATCACCCACCACCACGCCGGTTCGCTGGTAGTACTGGTCGTAGGCCATCTTCCACTGATAGGCGAACTTGTTGACGGCCTTCTGGTATTCCGCATTGCGCTGGACGTCCTTGGCGATGGCCACGGCACCGATGATCAGGCCGATGACGGCCAGCACGATAGCCAGTTCAACCAGAGTAAAACCTTGCTGGACCTTGCGGCCCAGCCCACGAAACGAATGCATCTTTTTCATTGAAACCTCCAACGAGGGGAATAAGTTGTGTAAAGGGTCAAGGGTGAAACGGCTCAAGCCACATCACTGATTCATGCGATAGATGGCCGTGACGATGGCAATCTGGTCTTCGTCAAAAGCACGATCATTGGTCGTGCCGATCTGGTCACGGTTGGAGGCTTGCCACTCCTGCCCCGGCGCATTGGGATTGGTGCCGCCAGCGTTGTTCAGCACGCCCTGGCGACGGAAACGGCCTTCACGCTCGTCCGGCTTGCCGTCGATCATTTGATCCAGCGCGCGTGCCAGGTCAGGCGTCAGGCCGGTGATGACCATCACGTTGCCCATGCCATCACCCACTGCATTCGCGGCAGAGCCATTACCGAGCGGCACGTTCCACTGGAAGCACACCTGGACTTCTTGTGGGTTGCCATTGGTGTCCAGATAGACATAGCGGTCTTCCAGACCTTCCGCACGGCCGGGAGGCATGCGGATACCGGCACGCGTCATCAGGGCACGCAGGTCAGGATCCGTACCAGCGGTGAATCCTCGCGTCATGCCCTGCCCTGCTGCCGCACGGCAAATGGCGTTGGGCGGCGTGACACCGGTCATGTCGCGGCCAGAGCGTGTACCAGCTGCCAGAAAACGCTCGCCGTTGACCATGTTCTGAGGGGCAGTCTGGTTGTCTCCCAGAACGACGCCCGTGCGCTGGTAGTACTGGTTGTACGCCTGCTCCCACTGGTCAATGAACTTGTTCTTGATCTTGGTGTACTCGGCGTTGCGCTGCACATCCTTGCCGATGGCCACGGCACCGATGATGAGACCGATAACTGCCAGCACAACCGCCAGCTCGACCAGCGTGAAACCCTGCTGACGCGTTGATGGCGAGCGGCGGGCCAGGTTCTTGAATACTTGGTTCATGATGTTGTTTTCCTCGCCCTGATTACTGGTTCATCTTGTAGATGGCGGTCAGGGTGATGACCTGCTCTTCGTCACGGGTGTTGCCCGCGCCGGTGGCCGTGGTGGCGCCTGCGCCGCGGCCGAAGGAGTTGTTGGCAGACCATTCCACACCAGGACCATTCGGCGTGCCGTTGGCGATGCCCCGCAGGCGGAAGCGACCTTCTTGCGCGTCAGGCTTGCCATCAATCATCTGGTCCAGCATGCGTGCCAGGTCGGGAGTCAGGCCAGAGATGACCATGACATTGCCCGAGCCCTCGGGTGTCGTGGGTCGGTTCCACTGAAAGCACACCTGGATTTCCTGCGGCGAGCCGTTGGTATCGGTGTAGACATACAGGTCTTCCTGCCCCTCTGCACGACCAGGCGGCATGCGGATGCCTGCGCGCGTCATGTAGGCACGAAGGTCATTCACATTGACCGTAAAAGGAGAGTCTGAGCGCATGGTCCCGGCTTCAGGATTGCGCGAGCAAACGGGGACTGGCTCGGAGCCAACTGCGACCAGTGCAGCCATGTCACCACCCGAAGTGGGAGAGCCCGCTGCTGCCACGTAAGCAGTGCCGTTCACCATGATGCGGGGCGCCGTCTGGCTATCGCCCACCACCACGCCGGTGCGCTGGTAGTACTGGTTGTACGCCTGCTCCCATTGGTCAATGAACTTGTTCTTGATCTTCGTGTACTCGGCATTGCGCTGCACATCCTTGCCGATGGCCACGGCGCCGATGATCAAGCCGATGACGGCCAACACAACAGCCAATTCCACCAGGGTAAAACCACCCTGCGTCGCTCGGGAACCGGGAGAACAGTGTGCGCGCCGAGCAGGCAGGACGGAGAAAAGTGATCGCATGATTTCCTCAGGCGTTGAAAGAAGAGTGAGCGCGGAGATTACTAAACGTAACGAAAGTAAACAATTAAAAATTGGCGTCAGCGATCCACGCGTTTTGCATCCCTCAACTGCCTTGCGGCACTGCTGGCAACGCTTGCTTGGTGGCGTCCGACCCGCATCCCATCCATCTATTTTTTTGATATGAATCAATGGCTTACTGCCACTCTTTGTCTAATCACCAACTTCAAAAGATGGTGCGCAAGCATCGCGCAAGTGCCCTCGCTTAGCCATAGTGCGTATGTATTAGTGACACAACAGCAACAAAAACAAACAATTAGTCATGCTTTTCAATAGCTCATAGCTATCGAAAAGCTCAGGGTTTTCCTGACCAAAAAATCCAGGGAATTCAGAACTTGCCAACAGGCCTGGCGTTTGCGCCAACCTCACACGGGCAGGCAGGCGGAAAGGCTCCGCAAAGTGAGCAACATTTAGCGAGCGCAGAACCTCCCGCCAAAGATCGGGGCGGAGATGGTCGCGGCTACCCAACCCTCGCAGGGTGCAGCTGCGAGGCATGCGTGTGGGTGTAAACCATCGGCATAACAAACCAGGGGCGTATGCGCGTTGCGCCCATTCTCAAAACTGTTTTATCTCTTTGATCGCAGGGGAGGAAGATCCCATGCGGTGTGACGGCAGCGTTGCTCACCCCACCGCCGTCCACTTCTGCTCACTGGCAGCAGAGGCCAACACCCGCTCGATAAAGTGCACCCCACGCGCCCCGTCTTCCACACGCGGGTAGTCGGCGTGCAGCGAGTCGGCCGCCGTGCCTGTCTGCCGCGCGCGGATGTCGGCAGCAACACCCAGGTAGACGTTGGCAAAGGCTTCGATGAAGGCCTCGGGGTGACCTGAGGGAATGCGCCCGGCGCGCAGCGCGGCCGGGCTGAGCCAGGGTGAGCCACGCGTGAGGATGCGGCGCGGACCGTCCACGGGGGAGTGGATGAGCTGGTTGGGCTCCTCCTGCCGCCAGGTGATGGTGCCCAGCGTGCCGGACACCTGCAGGCGCAGGTCGTTCTCCAGCCCCGCTGCCACTTGCGATGCCACGATGAAGCCACGTGCACCGCTGTCGTAGCGCAGCAGCAGCTGGGCATCGTCGTCCAGCTGCCGCCCGGCGCCAAAGGTGGTGAGGTCGGCGCACACCCAGGCGGGGTGCTGGCCGGTGACGGTGGCGGCCAGGTTTTCGGCGTGTGATCCGATGTCGCCCAGCGTGCCTGCGCTGCCGCTGCGCGCCGGGTCCAGCCGCCAGTCGGCCTGCTTGTTGCCGCCGCCCTGCTCCACCGCCGTGGCCAGCCAGCCCTGGTTGTATTCGACGGTGATCTTGCGGAGCTGGCCGAGCGCGCCGCTGTGCACCAGGTGGCGCGCCTCGCGCACCATGGGGTAGCCGGTGTAGTTGTAGGTCACGCCGAACACGGTGCCCGCCTTCTTCACGGCGGCCACCAGCTCGTCGGCCTGCGCGCGGGTGTGCACCAGCGGCTTGTCGCACACCACATGGAAGCCCGCCTGCACAAACGCCAGCGCCACCGGGTGGTGCACATGGTTGGGGGTGACGATGCTCACCAGGTCGATGCGCTCATGCGCCGGGCGGCGCAGTTCGTCTGCCAGCAGGTCTTGCCAGCTGCCGTGGTTGCGGTCGTCCGCCAGGCCCAGTTCGGCGCCGGATGCGCGCGCCCGATCGGGCGAGGATGACAGCGCGCCCGCCACCAGTTCAAACTGGCCGTCGAGCGCCATGGCCTTTCGGTGCACCGCGCCGATGAAGGCGCCGTGGCCGCCGCCCACCATGGCGTAGCGGAGCTTTCTAGGACTGGACATACGAAACGCCTTTGCTCGCTGTGCGTTGTTGTTATCGGTTTTATGGACGGAGCGCGGCTAGGCCTGCTTGTCGCGCGCAAACACGGCGTCGAATGCACCCACCGCCGGCTTGAAATCCAGCCGTTTGCAGAACGCCGCGCTCTCCGTGGCGCCGTGCACGCGGTCCATGCGGCTGTCTTCCCACTCCACCGAGAGCGGGCCCTGGTAGCCGATGTCGTTGAGCGCGACGATGATGGATTCGAAATCGATCATCCCGCGCCCCACGCTGCGAAAGTCCCAGTTCCGCCGCGCGTCGCCAAAGCTGGTGTGCCCGCCAAAGGTGCCCACCGTGCCGTCGCCCTTGCCCCACCACACGTCTTTCATGTGGGCGTTGTAGATGCGGTCGGCAAACTGGCGGATGAACTTCACGTAGTCCACGCCCTGGTAGGCCAGGTGGCTCGGGTCATAGTTGAAGCCGAAGCGCTTGTTGCCGCCCACCGCCGCAATGGCGCGCTCTGCCGAGGCAATGTCGAACGCGATCTCGGTGGGGTGCACTTCCAGCGCGAAGTTGATGTCGTGCTGCTCGAACACGTCGAGGATGGGGCCGAAGCGCTGCGCGAAGTCAGCAAAGCCCTTGTCCCAATACGATTGCGTGGTGGGCGGGAAGGCATAGATCGAATGCCACACCGACGAGCCCGTGAAGCCCGTCACCGTCTTCACACCAAACTTTGCGGCAGCGCGCGCGGTGTCGGCCAGCTCGCTCGCGGCCCGCTGGCGCACGCCTTCGGGCTCGCCGTTGCCCCACACATGGGGCGGCAGGATGGACTGATGGCGCTCGTCGATCAGGTCGCACACGGCCTGGCCCACCAGGTGGTTGCCGATGGCAAAACACTGCAGGCCGTGCTGGGCCAGCAGTGCGTGTTTGTCTTTGACGTACTGGGGCGACGACAGCGCCTCCTGCACGTTGAAATGGTCGCCCCAGCACGCCAGCTCCAGGCCGTCGTAGCCCATGCTTTTGGCCAGGGGCGCGAGTTGCGCCAAAGGCAGGTCGGCCCACTGGCCGGTGAAGAGGGTGACGGGTCTTGGCATGGCTACTCCAAGGGGCGTGGGGTTGCAGATACATTGCAGCCAGCAGCTATGTTTTTGATAGCTGCCAGCGCATGATGAATAGGCGCTACAGGCCTATTTGATTCAAAACGCCATCAGAAAGGCGAATCAGGGAAGTAGAAGTCCTTCGCCGTTTCCTTGGTGATCAGCACCGACGGAATGATGGTGTTGGCGGGCAGCTTCTCGCCCTTGATGCGCGCCTCGGCCGTGAGCTTGATTGAGTCGTAGATGAACTTGGGGCTGTACGACACGTTGGCCTGGATGAGCGGGTTGCTGCCGTCCATCAGCGTCTTGATCATGCCCTTGGCACCCGCGCCGCCAAACACCAGCTTGATGTCCTTGCGCTTGGCCTGCTCGATGGCCTTGAGCACGCCCACGGCCATGTCGTCGTCGGCGGCCCACACGGCGTCGATCTGCGGGAAGCGGGTCAGGTAGTCCTGCATCACCTTGAAGGCATCGTCGCGGTTCCAGTTGGCGTACTTGGCATCCAGCAGCTTGATGCCGGGGTGGTTCTTCAGCACGCTGTTGAACGCGTCCATGCGCTCGTTGTCCAGCGTAGTCGCAATGCCGCGCATGGCCACCACATTGCCCTTGCCGCCCAGTGCCTTGGCGATGTACTCGGCCGGAATCTTGCCAAACGCCGTGTTGTCACCCGCGACATACGCGTCCTGCGCGCTGGTGTCGGTCAGGCCACGGTCCACCACCGTCACGTACACGCCCTTGGCCTTCACCTGCGCCACCGGCTTGGTCAGCGCGGCCGATTCAAACGGGAAGATGACCAGCGCGTTGATCTTGTTCACCGTCACCAAGTCCTGCAACTGGTTGGCCTGCTCGGGCGCGCCGCCTGCGGTCTTCACGATGACCTGCAGGCCGGGGTGGGCCTTCTCCAGGTCCTTCTTGGCCTGGTTGGCCCAGTACACGATGCCACCGGTAAAGCCGTGCGTGGCCGACGGAATGGCCACGCCCACCACCGTCTTGTTGGCCTGCGCCATGGCGGGGGCGGCCAATACAAGGGCAGCGGCGCCCACGGCCGAGAGGGCCAGGCGGCGGGTGAAAGAAAGTTGGCTGTTCATGCGTTGTCTCCTGTTGCTTTGGAATATGGCCAAGAAAGCTGGCCGGCTGGGGAACACGAAAGTCAAACGACCTACCGAGAAAACCAATCCAGAAAATCCATCACCGTTTTCCGCGCTGCATGAACGCTACGGCAATGATCACGAAGCCCTGCACCGCCGCATTCAGGTACACGCTGATGATGCTGGTGAGGTTGAGGATGTTGCTGATGACCGAGAGCAGGATGGCGCCCACCACCGTGCCGGTGATGCTGCCCGCCCCGCCCTTCAGGACGGTGCCGCCCACGATGACGGCGGCAATCGCCTCCAGCTCCCACAGCAGGCCCGTGGTGGGCGATGCAGAGCCCAGGCGCGGCACATACAGCAGCGTGGCAATGCCCACGCACACGCCGAGCAGCATGTACGTGAGGATCTTGATCTTGTGCACATCCACCGCCGCGTACTGCGCCACCTGCTCGTTGGAGCCGATGGCCTGCACATAGCGGCCATAGGCCGTGCGGTTCAGGATCACGCCGCCGATGACAGCCACCAGCAGGAAGATCCACACGGGGATCGGCACACCCAGCAGGTTGGCGTAGTACACCGGGCTGTAGATGTCCGACAGATCGTTCTCCAGCGTGATGGCCCCGCCGTTCGAAAAATACGTGAGGTACGCGCGGAAGATGCCCAGCGTGCCCAGCGTCACGATGAAGGGCTCGATGCGCCCTTTGGTGATGAGCAGGCCGTGCACCAGCCCGAACACCGCGCCCAGCACCACCGCCAGCAGCATGCCCACTGCCACGGCGGCCATGGGCGAGCCCAGCAGGGGCGCCATTGCGTTCATGAACAAGATGACCGAGCCTGCGATCAGCGCCGCCATCGACCCCACCGACAGGTCGATGCCGCCCGAGATGATCACAAAGCACATGCCCACCGCGATGATGCCGATGAAGGCCGTGCGCGTGAGCACGTTCATCACGTTGTCGTAGGTGGCGAAATTGCTGTTGAGCAGCGTGCCCGCGATGCACAGCAGCACCAGCCCGATGACCGGGCCCAGCCCGTGCAGCTTGCCCCACCAGGCCGTGGCGCCGCCGTGGCGGCCTGCACCGGGTACCACGGGTGGTGCGGGTGCTGCGGCAGCCGCTGCGGTGGATGCGTTTTCAGCGGGTACCTGTGGCATGTGCGATCAACTCCTCTTCGGTCAAATTTGGCTCTTGCAGCGTGGTCTGCAGACGGCCGGCGCGCATCACCGCCACGCGGTGGCACAGGCCGATCAGCTCCATCAGTTCGGAAGAAATCACCACCACCGCCAGCCCCTGCTCTGCCAAGCGCTGCACCAGGTGATAGATCTCGCGCTTGGCGCCCACGTCCACGCCGCGCGTGGGCTCGTCCAGCACCACCACGCTGGGGCCGGGGTGCAGCACCTTGGCCAGCGCCAGCTTTTGCTGGTTGCCGCCCGACAGCGACGACGCGCGCACCTCCAACGACCCGGTGCGGATGCCGAACTCCTGCACCGCATCGCGCAGCGCGGCCTGCTCGGCCGCCGGGTCGAGCCAGGGCTTGGCATAACACTCCAGCGCCATCAGCGTCAGGTTGGGACGCAGGCCAAAGTGCACATGCAGGCCCTTGCCTTTGCGGTCTTCGCTCAAGTACGTCAGGCCATGGCGCGCCGCATCGCGCGGGCTCTTGAGCTGCACCTGCTTGCCCGCCAGTTCCACCGTGCCGGCCGAGCGCGGGCGCAGGCCCAACAGGCCCTCGAACAGCTCCGTACGCCCGGCGCCCACCAGCCCGGCAAAGCCCAGAATCTCGCCGCGCCGCACTTCAAAGCTCACATCCTCGGCCCACCCCGGCACCGTCAGGCCGCGTACCTTGATGGCCGGTGCGCCATCCTGCGGTGCAGGCAGCTTGGGCGGGAACAAATCCGCCAGCTCGCGGCCCACCATCAGGTTGGCCATCTGCCGCCGCGTCACGCTGGCCGTGGGCTCGCGCGCCACCAGCAAGCCGTCACGCATCACGATCACCTCGTCGGTGGTGCGCTCCACTTCGTCGAGCTTGTGCGATATGTAGATGATGGTCACGCCCGCGGCCTTGAGCCCGGCCATCAGCGCAAACAGGCGCTCCGTCTCGCCCAGGGTGAGCGTGGCGGTGGGCTCGTCCATGATGAGCAGGCGCGCATCGCGGGCCAGCGCGCGGGCAATCTCCACCAGCTGCTTTTCAGCCACGATGAGCTTGCGCACCCGCGTGTCGGGGTCCAGCGGCAAACCCACCTGTGCCAAGGCAGCGCGCGTCTTCTCGCGCATCGCCTTGTCATCAAGGAAGGGGCCGCGCTTGATCTCGTGGCCCAGGAAGATGTTCTGCGCAATCGTCAGGTCGTCCGCCAGGTTGAACTCCTGGTGGATGAGCACAATGCCCTGCGCCTCGGCCGCGCGCGAGCCGCCGCCCGGGGCGCGCACCGCACCGTCCACCACCACCTCGCCGGTGGTCGGGCTCTCGTACCCCGCCAGAATCTTCATCAGCGTGGACTTGCCCGCGCCGTTCTCGCCCAGCAGGCCGTACACCCGGCCCGGCTGCAGCGCAAAGCCCACGCCGTGCAGCACGCGCACCGGGCCAAACTCTTTGGTGACGTTGCGGAACTCGACGGCTACGCTCATCGCACAGCCCCTGTTCCTACAACTGCTCCAACGCCCGCACCCGTCACCGAGCCCGCACGTGACAGGCTCTCCTGCATTGCCAGCACGCCCGCGCCCACCACACCGGCATCGTCGGCCAGCGGCGCGTATTGAATCTCCAGATGCCGCGTGGAAAGCGCCAGCGACCGGTGGTACACGCTCTGCCGCACCGACGCGAGGAACAGCGGCCCCATGTCCGTCACCCGCCCCGCAATGAACACATGCGACGGGTTGAAGAAGTTCACGATGGACGCCAGCATCTGCCCCACCAGGCTGCCCGCGCGCTGGATGATCGCGTTGGCCGCCACATCGCCCGTGCGGCTGGCCTGGGCCACGTCTTCAATCGTCAGCGTGCCCGTGCTTTGCAGGCGCTCGGCCAGCAGCGCGCTTTCGCCGCGCTGCGCGGCCTCTATGGCCATGCGCGCCATGGCGGGTGCGGCTGCCATCGCCTCCACACAACCCTGGTTGCCGCAGTGGCAGCGCGGGCCGTGCTGGTCCACACAGATGTGGCCCACATCGCCTGCCGAGCCATTGGCGCCCCGGTACACCTGCCCGTGGCACACAATGCCGCAGCCAATGCCCGTGCCCACCTTGATGACCAGGAAGTTGGGCAGATTGCGCTGCAGCCGGTACATCTCGCCCAGCGCCATCAGGTTCACGTCGTTGTCCACAAACACCGGCGCGGCAAACGCCTCGCGCAGGTAGTCGCGGATAGAAAAGCCGTCCCAGTCGGGCATCAGCGGCGGGTTGACGAGCTGCCCGCTTTCAAAATCCACCGGCCCCGGCACGCCCATGCCGATGGCAATCACCTGACTCGCGGCCAGTCCACAGCGCGCCAGCAGCTCGCGCATCAGCCCCCGCACCCGCGCCAGGATCACACCCGGCCCCTGGCGCACATCAATGGGCTCGCGGTGCCGCGCCAGCACCGTCATGTCGGGCCGCATGATGGCCACCTGCATGCTGGTCGCGCCCAGGTCGGCGCCAATCACCACGCCCAGGGTTTCGCTCAAACGCAGGGTTTCGGCCCGCCGGCCGCCGGAGGATTCCTGCAAGCCCACCTCGTCGAGCAGGCCTTCGTCCAGCAGCGCCGCCACCATGGCGTTGGCCTTGCTCTTGGAATAGGCGAGGCGCTGCGCAAGCGCATTGCGCGACGCGCCTGCGGACCAGAAGATGGTCTGCAAGACGCTCAGGTCTTCAGTGCCGCAGTGACTCCAGCGGGTGGATGGCAAGGCTTGTCTCCTGTCATGTTTTTGTGCAGCACCTCATGGGTGTGGGTGCTTGACAGGGATGCTATGCGGTCTACTTTGGCCGGGCAAGACTGAACTTTGACCTAAAAGTGTTCAAAGCAAGAATATATGCGCAACCGCTCTGATTGCTGAGAGGCACAGCACTTCAACTCAAGCACAGACGGAACTGGAGTAATCAAGACCGTTTTGCCGGTAGGCAGTGCTCCCAATCTTGTGGGACGAGGCATCGTTGAAGCTACTGCCAAAATGCGGCAGAGGCCCCAATAGAGATGGCGGCAGATGAATTGCAACGCACGCTATCGTTAACTTTAGGTCTAAGGATTTGATGCATGAAATATTCACCTGCCCCAGACAACCCCAACCAGATCGAACTATTGATCGAGAAAGACAAAGACCGCCTTTTCTCTACGCTGCACACGTACCTCGTGTTGAATGCGTGTTTCGCGAAGGGTTTCTTGCCCTCAGAAGAGTGGTTACCTGGTGATTGGTTTTTCTACCAGTGCAAGGCGTATGGCCCATTGGAGATCCGGCTTCCTTTGGTAGGTCCAATTGAGAACGCGAAACTCGGGTTGGAGGCCAACTACATAAAGCTGACAGTGGTGCCTTTGACGCCTAGGCCGGATTCATCGTTGTCAGCACCGAACGTTCATGCCTACGTGTTCAAGATGATTTTCCCAATCTTCACGGAGTTTTATGAAAACCATCTTGGCGAAATCCGCAGTTGCTATGGTGACGCCGCAGCCAAATGGCCGACCATCTGGCAATTTGCACGTATTGTGCGAAACGCCATGGCCCATGGATCGCACATCAACATCACAAATCCCAATGCCGCGCCGGTGAGCTGGAAAGGTCTGAGCTACGGACCGGCACAAAACGGACGCAAGATTTTTGGCGCAGATATTGAGGTCGGGGACATTCTCATGCTGATGTTCTTGATGTCTTCCGCCCTAGATGGAGTCGATATTGCCAACAAGCTACGTGGACTCTGACCACTGTCGGCCAATGCAGTTGCACCGCCTCATCTCTAAATACCCTCTGCTAACGCAATGTGCCCAATTTCGTCTCCTGGCCGAATGTTGCCCGTCCTCCTAATCACACGCACGCCACCCATCCCCTAAACGCAAACCCTACATAAAACATCCGCACATCGCGAAACCCCGCCTCGCGAAGCACAGCCTCATCCTCCTCCGGCGTCAGCACCGCCAGCTCCGCAGCCACCTTGTCCCGCGCCCTGGCTGCATGCTCCAGCGCTACGCCGGACGCCACCTGAAACGCGGCATAGCGCGACAGCCACAGATCGCGCTCCCCTGCCCCGTCCTCGCCGCCAGGGCCTGTGCCATCCGCCACGCTCAGATGTGCCACCACCAACGGCGCCCCGGGCTTCAAACGCCGCCGGATCTCTACCAGCATGGGCACCCGCTGCTCACGCGGCACAAAGTGAAAAGTCAGCAGGCACGTAGCGCCATCAAACGGTCCGGCCGGAGCGCTCTGCACGTAGCCGTGGTGCAGCGCCACGCGGTCGCCTGATACGCCAGCGCTTTGCAGCCGCTGCGCCGCCGAGTCCAGCATGGGCTGGCTGGGGTCCACACCGTCAAACCGCCAGCCGGATTGCGCCAGCGCCATGTCTTCCAGCTCCAGCCCGCCACCTGCGCCCACCACAAGCACGCGGCCGTGGGCGGGCACGCGCTCGGCCAGCAGGATGCGCGACATGCGCAGCAGGCTGTCGTAGCCGGGCACGTTGCGGCGGGGGCCTTCGGCGTAGCGGGCGACGGCGGCGGGGTCGGTGAAGGGGGAGGTGTGCTGGTGGGTCATCGGGCTGGTTGGGGGGTGCGGCCGCAGCGGTGTCTGCAACGGTGGTGGCAGGGAAAATTCAGCATCAAATTGGCCTTTTCCGCGCGTCCAGCCGCCCCCGAAACTATTGATTGAGTAGCAACCTGCCGCGGCGTTGGCAGGGTTTGTTGTGCCATGCTAGCATCACGCAACTTTTAATGTTGCATGAAACGAGATAGCCGCCTTTCCAACGTCCTCCACGCGCTGCTGCACATGGCAGAGATGGAGGGGCCCGCCACGTCTGAGGCCATGGCGCAGGCCATGCAGACCAACCCCGTGGTGGTGCGCCGCCTGATGGCGGGGCTGCGGTATGCGGGGTTTGTCACCTCGGCCAAGGGGCATGGCGGCGGGTGGGTGCTGTCGTGCCCACTCACCGACATCACGCTGCGCGACATCTACGAGGCGCTGGGGGCGCCCACGCTGCTGGCGGTAGGTAACAGGGTGGAGAGCCCCGGCTGCATCGTGGAGCAGGCGGTGAACCGCGCGCTGACCGATGCCTACCAGGCGGCCGAAGAGGCGCTGCTGGCGCGGCTGGGCGAGGTAACGCTGGCGCAGCTCTCGGCCGAGTTTCATGAACGCATGGTGGCCGGGTGCCACGGTCACAAGGAGATGGAGCATGGCGACAGCAGCAATGACAACCACCCAGGCGTATGAGGTGATCGTGATAGGCGGCAGCTTTGCCGGCCTGTCGGCCGCGATGCAGCTAGCGCGTGCCCGGCGGCGGGTGTGTGTGGTGGATGCAGGCCAGCCGCGCAACCGGTTTGCGGCCGCGTCGCACGGCTTCTTTGGGCAAGACGGCGAGTCGCCGCTGGCGATGATCGAGCAGGCGCGGCGCAAGCTGGCGGCCTATCCCACGGTGGGTTTTGTGCAGGGCACGGTGGTGTCTGCCACGCCGCAGCACAGCGCGGGGTCGCCGGAGAATGGGTTTGAAGTGGTGCTGGACGATGGCACAACCCTGGAGGCCCACAAGCTGGTGCTGGCGTTTGGCGTGCAGGATGGTTTGCCCGACATTGCTGGCCTGCGCCAGCGCTGGGGCGCATCGGTTTTGCACTGCCCGTATTGCCACGGCTATGAATTTGCAGGCCAGCGGCTGGGCGTGATGTACCACTCGCCAGGCTCGGCCATGCACGCGCAGCTGATTGCCGACTGGGGCCAGACCACCCTCTTCCTGAATGGAGACACCACGCTGGAGAGCGCCGAGCGCGAGCGACTGCTGGCGCTGGGCATAACCATCGAGCCCGCGCCCATCGTCGCGCTGGAAGGACCGGGCCAGGCGCTGCAGGGCGTGCGCCTGCAGGCCACCGGCAGCGGTGACGCGCGCGTGGTGCCGCTGGATGCGCTGTATGTGGCGGCCACCCCCCGCCCCGCCAGCCCGCTGGCCGGGCAACTGGGCTGCGCGTTTGACGATGGGCCCATGGGCCCGTACCTCCGCACCGATGCGAACACCAAGATGACCACCATGCCCGGCGTGTATGCCGCTGGCGACCTGACGCTGATGCGGCACAACGCCACGCTGGCATCGGCCGAAGGGGTGCTGGCGGGTGTGGGGGCGCACCAGGCGCTGGTGTTTGGGGCGTGACCCAGCTTGCCGGGTGCGCGCAGGGTGTGACTGGGGGACTCAACACACGGCGCACGGACCAACGGTTGACGCAGCCCGCAGCGGGCACCTACACTGCCCTGTCGCGTCCGGCCCTTTGGGCCTGAGCGAGCCGCAAAGCCCTCCACCACCGTTGAGGGCTTTTCTTTTTGGTCCATCGCATTGAAGGCTCTCCCTGCTTGCAGAGAGGGCTTTTTTGCATTTCTGGAGCCCTTTTTGATGCACGCCACTTCCACACACACGGCCCCAGCAGGCGCCGCCGCCCCCTCCCCGCGCATCCACCTGGTCATCGGCCCCGTGGGCGCAGGCAAGTCCACCTTTGCCCGCCAGCTGGTGCAGCAGCACTGCGCCGTGCCGCTGAACCTGGACGACTGGATGGCCACGCTGTTTTCAGCCGACCGACCCGATACTTCGGACGCCATGGCCTGGTACGTGCCCCGCACGCTGCGCTGTCTGACGCAGATCTGGAAGACGGCCGAGGCCATGCTGAACGCGGGTGGCGATGTGGTGCTGGAGGTGGGCCTGATCCAGCAGCACCAGCGCGATGCGTTTTACGCCCGCATGGGGCCATGGGCCGATGCCATGGTGGTGTATGTGCTGGACGCACCGCGCGAGGTGCGGCGCGCGCGTGTGTTGCGGCGCAACGCAGAACAGGGCGCAACGTTTTCGATGGTGGTGCCACCGCACATCTTTGAGCTGGCCAGTGACCTATGGCAGCCACCGGACAAAGTGGAGTGCGCGAACCACACCGTGGTGTGGGTGCCCGTGGCGGACCACTGGGCTTGAGGACATGGCGCAGGCCTGGCTGCAATTTGCAGTGCGGGCAACGGCGCAGCCCGGGCCGCACCGTCCTAACCGCAGCGCTCAGGCCTGGGCCACCTGCTGCAGCAATGCGTCGAAGTTGCCGTGCAGGGCCTGGCTGCCCAGCACACGGCGGCGGCCGGTGGCGGCGTCGCCCACTGCCAGTTGCGGCACGCCTTGCGCACCCAGGGCTTGCATGTCGGCCCGGGCGGCGGCCACGCGCTGCAGCATGGCGGCGCGCAGGGCATCGGTGGGCTCGTGCACCAACTCTGCGGCTGCATGCAGGCCCAGGGCGCTCAGCACGTCGGCCAGCACGGTGGGCGCCGTGGTGTCGCGCCCGTCCACATACCGTGCGTGCTGCAAGGCGTGCAGTGCCTCCAGCTCGCGCGCGGGCTCGGTCTGCGCCACGGCGGTGAGGGCCAGCGTGGCAGGGCCCGAGTCAAAACGTCTGGCCGGCTGGCCCAGCACCTGCTCGCGATAGGCCTGGCTGAACGGCTGGCCGGTGAGCTGCGCGATGCGCTGGTCGTTGGACCAGGCGTAGGCGGCAAATTGCGCGTCCATGGGCCGGGCGCCTGCGCCTGCAAACAAGCCCGTGGGCGCCAGCACCACCTGCACGCCGGGCGTGGCTTGCAAGCGGGCCAGCACGGGTGCGGCGGCGTAGCACCAGCCGCACAGGGGGTCGAACAGGTACGTCACGGTGACGGTGGGCGTGGAGGGCATGGATCAGGGTCTCTCTTCAGAATCTTCAGGATCAGGCGGTGTGGAGGCGGCCGGTGCCGCTGCGGGTGCAGCCTGGGCAAGCTGGGTAAGGTGTGCGGCCAGTGCGGCCTCAAACGCTGCGATTTCTTCGGCCAGCGTGCCCCGGCTGCGGAAGTGGCGGGCGGCGCGGTCGTACCAGTTTTCGGCGTCTTCCAGGTCGCCC
Source organism: Acidovorax sp. 59 (assembly GCF_002754175.1). Classification (NCBI taxonomy): domain Bacteria; kingdom Pseudomonadati; phylum Pseudomonadota; class Betaproteobacteria; order Burkholderiales; family Comamonadaceae; genus Acidovorax; species Acidovorax sp. 59. Next base: position 2,601,996 of record NZ_PEET01000001.1, read on the forward strand.
TCTTGCAGGTGCAGGATGCCGTGCAGCCAGGCGCCTAGCATCGTGCCGTCGTGCTGCACCAGATCGTGCGCTGCGTTCCAGCGCCCGGCGTGCAGGTGCTGCAGGACTTGTTGGAGCGGGTGTGTGGCGGTCACGATCTGGTTCCTTTCAACAAACTGCTTTGACAGCTTTCAGCACGTCATCTCACCACTTCATCTCGCCCTTGTTCACCTTGGCGCCGATGTCCAGCGACAGGCCCATGGGCGCTGCGGGGTAGGCCTTCTTCATCGCGTCGATGAGTTCGGCGCTGGTCTTGGTGGCGGCGGCGTTCTTCTCAAACGCTTGCAGGTAGCCCTTGGTGTAGCTGATGTTGGCGGCATCCAGCGCGCCACCGGCGGGCATGTGGCCGGGCACCACCACCGAGGGCTGCAGGGCGGCCATTTCGTCGAGCTGGGCCACCCAGGCGCTGCGCTCGGCCACCGTTTGCGTGTCGGCCGTCCACACATGGGTGTTGGTGCCAAACACGCCGATGGTGCCCACCACGGCCTTGATGGACGGAATCCACGCATACGGGCGGTGCGCCAGCAGGCCGGTGGTGCCACGGATCTCGACCGTCTGGCCGTCCACGCTCAGCGTGTTGCCAGCAATCGCCTTGGGCAGCACGGGCGTGCGCGGTGCGTTGGCGCCCATCTTGGGGCCCCAGAAGGCGAGCTTGCCAGCCAGCTTGGCGTTGATCTTCTCCAGCACGGCGGGCGTGGTCACCACGTCGGCCTTGGGGAAGATTTCTTTCAGCGTCTCGACGCCAAAGTAGTAGTCGGGGTCGGCCTGGCTCACGTAGATGGTCTTGAGCTCTTTGCCCGTGTCGAGCACGTTGGCGGCAATGCGCAGCGCGTCGGCACGGGTAAAGCCGGCGTCGATGACCATGGCTTCCTTCTCGCCATAGACCAGCGTGGAGTTGACGTTGAAGCTATTGCCGTCGGCGTTGTAGACCTTGACCTGCAGCGGCTGGGCGGCGTGGGCGCCAGCAAAGGCAAGGGACAGGGTGGCGGCGATGAGGGTGGTGCGGAACATGGTAGTTTCTCCGGTGTGTTGAGCGGTGGTGCAGATGACGGAATGAAGTTTATTTGCGCCAATCGATCCAATAAACCCGATAATTCGCGCATATTTGTTTCACCAATCGATCAAATAACCCCTTATGGACCGCCTGACCGCCATGCATGTGTTTGCCGAAGTTGCCACCAGCGGCAGCTTCAGCGCCACGGCCGACAAACTGGAGATGTCGCGGGCCATGGTCACGCGCTACGTGGGCGAGATGGAGCAGTGGCTGCAGGCCCGCCTGCTGCAGCGCACCACCCGCAGCGTGACGCTGACCGACGCGGGCGAACACGCGCTGCGCCGCTGCCAGCAGATGCTGGCGCTGTCGCAAGACCTGGAAGAAGAAACCGCCACCACCACCGAGGGCGCATTGCGCGGGCAGCTGCGGCTGACCTGCAGCGTGTCGTTTGCGTTTGCGCAGATGGGTGCGGCGATTGCGGACTTTCTGGCGCAACACCCGCAGCTCAAGATCGACCTGGACGCGAGCGAAGGCTCTCTGAACCTGGTGGAAAAGCGCATCGACCTGGCCATCCGTATCAGCGCCGAGCCCGACCCGTTGCTCATCGGCCGGCCACTGGTCCGCTGCGATTCGGCCCTGGTGGCATCGCCCGCCTACCTGGCCGCCCACGGTGTGCCGCAGCAACCTGCCGACCTGGCGCAGCACCGGTGCCTGAGCTACGCCAACTTTGGCAAAAGCGTGTGGCAGCTGACGCGCGGCGAGGTGGTGGAGCGTGTAGGCGTGAGCGGCCATTTCAGCGCCAACGAGGCCACCACGCTGATGCGCGCCGCGCGGGCGGGCGGCGGCATTGCGATGCAGCCGACGTATCTGGTCAACCCGTATCTGCACAGCGGCGAGCTGCAGGCCGTGTTGCCGGGCTGGGACTTGCCGGTGATGACGATCTATGCGCTGTACCCGTCGCGCCGTCACTTGTCGCCTGCGGTGCGGGCGTTGCTGGATTTTTTGGTGGCCCGGTTTGCGGGGGTGCCGTGGTGAGGGTGGCTGGACAGCCAGCAAACGCTACGCTTTTGATAGCTGCTCAGGCATATTCCTCTAGCGCATCCGGCCACTTTGGCTAAAAAAATGCCCCCAACCCTCTTGCGAGAGGGTTGGGGGGCCTGCAGGGGACGGCACGGCACGGGGCCGTGCGGGTCGTCACATCCCGTCAGGGCAGCACGGCAGCGGCCTTGGCGCGCGCAATCTGCAGGTCCGCATCGCGCGGCAGCAACAGGCGCTGTGCCACCAGGTCATTGGCGGCCTGCGTCACCGCAGCCACATACCCCTCCTGCGTACCATACAGCTCCTCCAGCGACGGCCGTGCGTCGCCCGCCGCCAGCCGCGCGGCGCGCGTCTTGTGGAAGGGGATGAAGCTGCCCGTGAGGTTGGCCAGGTCGGTGATGCCGGGTGTGGCCACATAGTTGAACTCAATGCTGGTGCCCAACGGCGCGCGCGCCTCCACGCTGCGAATGCCGGCGCGGGTGAGGCCCGTGCCGCCATCGACCTGCGGCACCAGGATGGCGTAGTCGCGGCCCAGGTTGCGCGGGGGCAGCACGGTGGCAATGCCGGCCTCGTCCTGCGGGATGTACTGCGGGCCAAAGTCAAACAGCGGGAAGTTGTTGTACAGGCCCCGGTAGCTGAAGTCAGGGATGGCCGTCTGCACGCCGCCCACCGCCCAGGTCAGTCCCTTCATGGCAGGGAAGGCCAGCGCCTCGGGCCGCACCAGCGTGCCGTTGTCGATGCGCGGCACCTGGCTGGCGGGCGGCAGCGTGCCGCGCACCACCCAGTCTTCCAGGTTCAGGAACAGCGCGCGGAAGGTGTCGTTGAACTGCACCACCGTGCCCGTAGGGTAGGTGGCGCGCGTGGGCGCATACGCGATGCTGGCCGTGCCCCCTGCCCCGCCGTGCTGGGTGCTGGAGTAGTAGTAGATGCGGGCGTTGTCGGGCTGGGTCAGGTCCTTGGTGCCGCGGGCGTCGGTCAGCACGGGCGAGCCCTGCAGCTGCCAGAACTCGGTGCCCGACAGGCCCAAAAAGAACTTAGGACAGGTGCTGGTGGCGGCGCAGCGCTTCATCACCCCGCCCTGGCGGCCGCTGATGTCGTCCTGGTAGTCCTTGTCCAGCCCGCGCGGCGCCGTCTGGCCGAAGGCCGTGTGGTCGGTGCGCAGGCCCCCGCCGCCGCCGGGCACCGCAAAGCGGGTGTTGATGTGGGTCTGGCGCGCGGCCACGTGGGCGAAGATGCCGTCGAACACCTTGCCACCGTCGAGCGCCTGGTTGAAGCCCAGGTGCAAGAACGTTTTCATCGCGTTGCCCGACTGCGAGGTGCCCTGCCCCAGCGTGTACTGGATGCGGCCTGCCAGCGGGTTGGGCGTGCCCGACGAGTCGGCCGACTTGCCGCGAAAGAAGCTCACCGTGTCGCGCAGCGCGGCCAGGCCCACGCCCATGACCTTGGGGTCTTTGGCGACATAGACCAGCTCGTACAGATAGGCCGGGTCAAACCCGCCCTTGAGGCACACGCTGGTGGGGCTGGGCGTGCCGGGGAAGGCGTTGGTGCCCGTGTCGCAGGTGGCGAACTTCCAGTCGCTGGCGGGCACAGGCACGCGCGCATCCGTCTCGTTGGCACGGCGGGTGAGCGAGTAGCCGGGCTGGGTGTTGTCCAGGCTGGCGGGTTCGTACGGAATCATGGTGCCGTTGAACACGCCGCCGGGCAGCGTCATTGCGGGGCTGGCGGCCGTGGGCACCAGTTCGGCGCGGTAGGGGCCGGTGATGCTGCTGCCGTCCTTGTTCTTGGCCACGGGCACCGTCACCGTCAGGCGCGCGGCGGTGCTCTTGGGCACATCGCCCTGCCAGGCCGAATACAGCATCACATAGCCGCGCTCCAGGTACACCGCATCGCTGGGCGTGGCCGTGGGGTTGAGCATGGTGAGGATGTTGCCGCGATTGGGTGCGTCGTAGCGCAGCACGCCGCTGGCCTTGGCCATGTTCTTGGGCTTGAGCATGACGAAGTCGGCCTGGTACTCGACCATGCCGTTGGCATTGGTGGGCGCCAGGGCCAGGTCCTGGATGACGGCGTTCTTGGGGTCCTTGGGGTCCACCTCGCCGCTGATGGTGCCGGTCACGCGCTCGTATTCGCCCACGTCGCCATAGGTGCCCGGAAAGGCCTCGGTGGCGGTGATGGCCAGCTTGAGCTCGGGGCCCTTGGGCGCATCGTTGCTGGAGCCCCCACAGGCCGTGATGGCGGCTGCAGCGGCGGCCGTGAGCGCGAGTTTTCCGAATGCACGAAGAGGTTTCATGGTGTCTGTCTCCTTGGATGGATGGTGGTGCGGGCCGCTGGAACGGCTCTGGAACAAAACGGCAGCGTCTGTTGCGCTGCGCGCGGGCAAGGCTTCGCCCAGACCTGCCAGCAAAGGCAGGCTGCGAGAAGCAAAAACGGGAATGAAACGGCCCGGTGGATGAGCCGGTGGCTTATTCGGCCTCGATACCTGCGGCCTTGATCACCTTGCCCCACTTCTGGGTTTCGGCGGCCTGGAACTTGGCGAGTTCATCGGGCGTGGTGGTCCAGGCTTCGGAGCCGGCGTTGTCATAGAAGCTCTTGGCCGCAGCGCTCTTGGTGGCGGCGGTCAGCAGCTCATTCAGGCGCGCCACCACCGGCGCGGGCGTGCCTGCTGGCACGTAGGCCGCAAACCAGTAGCCCATGTCGTAGCCCTTCACACCGGCTTCGTCGATGGTGGGCACGTCGGGCAGCTGAGTACTGCGCTTTTGCGTGGAATAGCCCAGCGCACGCAGCTTGCCCGCCTTGACCTGTGGCACGCCGGTGGAGGTGTCGGTGATCATCAAATCGATCTGCCCGCCCAGCAGGTCGGTGATGGCCAGCGGGTTGCTCTTGTAGGGCACGTGCAGGATGTCCACGGCCGCCAGCTGCTTGAGCATTTCGCCCGCCATGCGGCTCGACGAGCTGCCGCTGCCAAAGCTGAGCTTGCCGGGGTTCTTCTTGGCAAAGGCCAGCAGCTCGCCCACGTTTTTGTACGGCGCGTTGGCGTTGACCACCAGCACCTGCCCGCCCTTACCCAGACCGGTGACGGGGGCGAAGTCCTTCACCGGGTCGTAGGAGAGCTTTTTGTACAGGTGCTCGTTGGCGGCGTGTGTGGTGTTGGTGGTGATGAGCACGCTGTAGCCATCGGCCGCCGACTTGGCCACGGCCGACGCGGCGATCATGCCGCTGGCGCCCGCCTTGTTGTCGATGACCACAGGCTGCTTGGTGTCGTTGGTGATGGACTGGCCCAGCGCGCGCGCCAGCTGGTCGGTGGCGCTGCCTGCGGCAAAGGGCACGACAAAGGTGATGGCCTTGGCCGGGTAGGCACCAGCCGCCTGGGCCAAGGCTGCTGGGGCGTGCAGTGTGCCCAGCGCCAGTACGGCAGCAGTGGCCAGCAGAGCGCGGCGGGGGGATGAATGGGTCATGTTGTCTCCTAGTGTTGGTATGAATGAAAAAGCGAAACGGGAGGTCTAGGCCGAGGGACCACCAAAGTGCTGCGCCAGGTGCGCGGGCACGGTGACGGGCATATCGAGCAGCAAGTAGCTCAGTGCCTTGCCGTGGCTGTCGAGGTTGAGCGAGTCGTTCACGCCGCCGTCGAGCACGTCGTCCAGCACGAGGTTCATGGCCTGCAACTGGGGCAGCAGGTAGCGCGTGACCTGGCGTGGGCGGCGCTGGGCAAACTGCTGCGCCACAGCGGCCTCGGTGACTTGTTCGACCAGCACATCCCACAGCGCGGGGTGCCAGGCGATGACGCTGATGTTGGAGCGGTTGCCTTTGTCGCCGGTGCGGCTGTGAGCAACTCGATAAAGCGGAACGGTGATGGTGGTTGTCATGGTGTGTGTACTCCTCAGAAGCTGCGAATGAATCCGGCGTGGCCGAGCAGGCAGCACAAACGTGCGCCATCAAGGCGCAAAGCACAGCCATAGCTCGGGCTATGGCGAGCATTTGCAACGCCGAGGGCGTGCGTTTTTGCGGCACGAGCGGGCATGAGGGATTCGTTCACAGCTTCTTAGCCCACCATCTCAAAACGCACGGCCACGGCCTCGCGCGGCACCAGGCACGACACCGTGCCCAGGCGTGGGCGCATGGCGGTGCGCACGCCACCACCGCCTGCGGGGCCGCAGGTGTAGAGCGCGGTCACCTCGCGCACCAGGCGCTGGGCGCTGGCGTGGTCGCGGTGCTGCAGGGCCACGCGCAGGCGCACATCGCGGGCTTCGTCGTTGCCGTGGGCGGATGCATCCAGCCAGCGGCTGGTGTCGTCGCCAAAGATGCTGGTCACGCCGATCAGGTCGATGCGCAGCGGGCCCAGGCCGTGCAAGCGCTCGCGCAGCACCTCGCCCGCCAGGCGGGCGCGGGCCTCTGCGCGCGGGCCGGCGTAGGAGATTTCGCCCTCGGCAAACCAGCCCGATTCAAAACACACGTTGACCTTGAGCGTGGCAGGCTGCGCGTGGCCCTGCACGCCCTCCAGCCGCACCGCGTCAGCGCCCACCGTGGTCACGCGGGCGGTGGTGATGTCGGCCACCGCATCGGGCGTGAGGTACGCCGCCGGGTCGTGCAGCTCGTACAGCAGCTGTTCCTTCACCGTGCGGTCGGTGATGCAGCCGCCCGTGCCCGGGGGCTTGGTGATGGTGCAGTGGCCGTCGGCGTCGATCTCGGCGATGGGGTAGCCCAGTTGCGCCAGGCCCGCCACGTCTTTGTAGCCAGGGTCGGCAAAGTAGCCGCCCGTGACCTGGGCGCCGCATTCCAGCAGATGCCCGGCCATGGTGGCGCGGGCCAGCCGGTCCCAGTCGTCCAGCGCCCACCCGTAGTGCGCCAGCGCGGGACCCAGCACCAGCGACGGATCGGCCACGCGGCCGCAGACCACGATGTCGGCGCCAGCGCGCAGCGCATCGGCAATGGCCTGCGCGCCGATGTAGGCGTTGGCGCTGACGATGGGCTCGGTGGGCATAGCGCTGCCCAGCGCACCCTGCAGCAGCGCGCGGTGTTCGGGGCCGCTCAGGTCGTCGCCCTGCAGCACGGCAATGCGCGGGCGGGCCAGGCCCAGCTCGGCCGCCAGCGCATGGATGCGGCGCGCGGCACCGTGCGGGTTGGCCGCGCCAAAGTTGCTGACGATGCGCACGCCGTGCGCCAGGCACTGCGCCAGCACGGGGCGCAGCAGGTCCACCAGCAGGGGTTCATAACCTGCATCGGGGTCAGTGCGGCGCGCGAGCTGGGCCAGCGCCAGCGTGCGCTCGGCCAGCGTCTCGAAGATGAGCACCGCAGGCTGGCCGCTGGCGATGAGCGCCTGCACCACGGGCAGGGCCGCGTCGGTGCGGTCGCCCGAGAAGCCGGCGGCGCAGCCCACCAGCAGGTTGGTTTTATGGTCGTTCGGCATGAATCCGTTGTCTCCTGAGCGTGACTGTAGGAACATGGCGGTATTCTGTAAAATCGATTGTTATGATGAATCCATCTGAAAACCAGATGAATCACACCCAACCCGCATGAGCGCCCCCCACCTCTCCAGCCGCCAGCTCGATGCGTTCCTCGCGCTGGCCGAGCAGCGCAGCTTCACGCGCGCCGCCACGTTGTGCCACCTGTCGCAGCCCGCGTTCAGCGCGCTGATCCGCGCGCTGGAGGACGACCTGGGCCTGCGGCTGTTCGACCGCAGCACGCGGCATGTGGACCTCACGCCCGAGGGGCAGAACTTTCTGGAGTCGGCCCGCCGCATCCGCGCCGAAATCACCAGCGCCCTGGCCGCCGTGCGCAGTGCCGCCACGCTGCAGCGCGGGCGTGTGGCCGTGGCGCTGCTGCCGTCACTGGCGGCGGGCTGGCTGCCGGGCGTGCTGGCGCAGTACCGCACCGCTCACCCAGGCATCGAGATCGACATTGCCGATGTGCTGTCCGAGCCCTGCATCGACCGCGTGGCCAGCGGCCATGCCGACTTTGCACTGGCCGCCATCCGCGCCGACACGCCCGCGCTGCAGGCCGAGCCGTTTTGCAGCGACAACTTCTACCTGGTGTGCCCGGCCGACCACCCGCTGGCGCGCCGCCGCAAGGCGATCACCGCGCAGGACCTGGCCGCCTGGCCCTTCATCCACCTGGCGCGCACCAGCAGCGTGCGCCAGTACCTGGAGGCCGCCCTGCACCCGCAGGCCATGCACACGCTGATGGAGGTGGAGCAGCTCGCCACCGTGATGGGCATGGTGCGCGCGGGCCTGGGCATCAGCGTGGTGCCTGCGCTCACGCTGTTCCACTTCGAGCAGCCGGGGCTGGTCACACGGCCGCTGTCGCTGCCGGGGCTGACGCGACAGATCTATCTGGTGCGGCGGCGGGACGAGAGCCTGTCGGTGGCGGCGCAGGCGCTGTATGCGCTGGTGATGGCGCAGCGGCCTTGAGGCGGCCTGCCATCTGCTATCTATTCAATAGCTGTCAAGGCATATTGAATAAGCGCTTAGCGGCCATTCGGCTCAAAATTTTGCAGGGATGGCGCCGCAGCACTCCATGCGCTGCTCAATCCGGATCACGGTCGCGCGCCAGCACCGCCAGCTCCTGGTGCAGCAGCAGTTCCACCTCCGCCGGTTCAAACTGGTCCTGCAGCAGCGGGATGGCAAAGCGGTATTCGCCGCCCTCGTGTTTGCGCAGCACATAGGCCAGCTGCAGGCGTGCCAGTGACTGGCGCAGGGCCTGCGCGTCGCCCGCGATGCCGTGGCCTTGCAGCAGCTGGGCCAGGGTGACCAGGCTGGACTGGCCCGCCTGGGCCGTGTGATAGACCACGATGCGGTCGAGGCGGCAGGCGGCTTCGTCGTGGCTCAGGCGGCCCCAGCCGGCCAGTGCGTCCTGCACGGCCTGCGAGGCCAGGGCCTGGTCGAGATGGCGCTTTTCGATCACGCGTTCGCCGGGCGCTAGCGCCTCCAGGCATTCCTGGCACAGGATGGCGACCAGGTTGGCGCGCTGGCCGCTGGCGTCCACCAGGCGGTTCACCAGGTGCTCGTTGTCAAAACCCAGCCGCAGCTTGCGCAGTGGCTCGGTGGCCAGTTCGCGGCAGGCATCGCGCTCCAGGCCGCCGATGGTCAGCACCTCGCCAAAGTTGCGCAGCGGGCTTTGGTAGTCCAGCACGGCGGTGGCGTACAAGTCCCAGAAGCCCGCGAGCATGAACCAGCAGCGGCCCTCCTCGCTGAGCGCGCGCAGGGTGGACAGCTGCACGTAGCCGTTGGCCGATTCGTCGCGGAAGAAAAGGTCGGCCTCGTCGATAAGCAGCACCAGGCGCTTGCCCTGGTACTGCGCCTGCAGGTGGTCCACGATGGCTTCGAGCGGTGTGTCGGCGGGCAGGCCAAACTGCAGCGCCATGCGTGGCGCCAGGCGGTGGTCGCGCAGCGAGACGTAATGGCACACGGTGTGCGGGTGGCCCGCCATGCGGCGCTGCACGGCCTTGAGCAGACTGCTTTTGCCCAGCTGGCGCCCACCCACCACCAGGTAGTTGGCGGGCTCGCGGTTGATGACGCGGGCCAGCAGTTGCGCGCGGCCGAAGAAGGCGCCTTCGCGCGTGACACCGCCGCGTGTCTGGTAGGGCGAGATGCGGGTGATGCGCAGCTGCGCAGCCAGCAGGCGCAGAAGCACTTGCAGGGCGTCGCCTCCAATCAGCCATTCGGTCTGGCTGGCGCTGTCGGCCATCACATGCAGGTTGGCGCGGTCTTGTGCATGCGCGTGCAGCAGCGGCCAGGGGGTGTCCACGCTGTGCTCGCTCAGGATCAGCAGCACGTCGCTGCCGGTCTGCACGGCGCGCAGCTGGCGCAGCACGGTGGCTTCGTCTATGCCGTGCGTGGGCACAAAGACCAGGCAACGGTCCAGCGACACGGGCAGGTCGGGCGGGAACGACCACTCAAACACCGCACCGGGCAGCGCCCAGTCGGTGCTGGGCTGGCAGCGGGCGGACACGCGTTCGGCCAGCGCGCGGGCCAGGGCCGGGGCGCGCTCGCCGCCCGTGGCCTGGGCGCAGGCCACCGCGCGGCGCCAGTCCACCAGGCGGACATCGGCGGCCTGCAGCGTGGGTTCCAGCCGCCGCAGCCAGCGCAGCAGCCGGTCGATGTGCGGCAGTCGCGCCAACGGCGTGCGGCGCAGGCGCGCAGGGCGCAGCTGGCCCGCACCGATGAGCGGGTGGCGCACCACCCACAGTACGGCGCCCCCCCCAAAGATCACCGCGCACCACGCGATGAGCGAGCGCATCCAGCCAAAGGGGTCGGCGTCTGGCGCGGGCTTGGCAGGCTCGAAATCGTCGGTGCTGCCTTGTTGGCAGTTGATGGGCAGGTAGCCCTGCGGGATGGGCGGGTTGCCGGGGCGGCAGGTCCAGGTGTGGGTGCCGGGCTGCAGCTCCACCACCACCTGTGTGCCCGCCAGCTTGCCAAATTCGGGGTTGTGGGCAATGTCGGCCTGCAGCACATTGGGGCGCGGGGAAGTAACGCGCAGCTGCGGGTTGGCAATGGGCGGCGCGTACTTCTGAATGTCCGTGGGCCAGGCATCCAGCTCGTTGCGGGCGTTGACCATCGCCACACGCCACTGCACCAGCTCGCCCCACAGCGGCCCGACGTTCATTGCCGCCATGAACCTGCCTCGCGTGGCCGGGTTGTGCTGGGGCGTGAAAACGGCGCTGGCCACAAACAGCGTGACCAGCGCAATGACCACGGCGCGCACCACGGGCCGGGACAGCCAGGGCGTCAGTCGGCCGAGCATGAATCCAGCACCATCCAGCCGGCCTCGCGCACCGTGGGGCTTCGCCAGTGCAGCCGCGCTGCGTCCCCCACGCCGCGCACAAGGATGAGGTTGCCCCAGAACAGGCTGCGCAGGTCGTCGTCCTGCAGGTAGGGCCGTGCGCGGCCGAGGTCGTCCGCGCCCAGCAACTGCTGCAGGCGGGCACGGCTGGCTGGCACCTGCGCCAGCGGCAGGAACGTTTGCCACAGGCGCGGGCTGCTGGCCAGGTGGGTGCGCAGGGCGCTGAAGGCGGGCTGGCCTTCGTGCAGGCTGGTGCCCGCGCCGGGGTGGTCCATCAGCCATTGCAGGCCTTCTTCAAACAGCGCGGGATGGCCTCCGCTCAGGGCCTGCAGTGCAGCCACCACCGGCTCGGACCAGGGCTGCTCGGGCCAGCGGTGGCGGGCCAGTTGCAACAGGTCGGCAAGCGACGGGTCGGGCCAGTGGTGGACCTGGGCGATGTTGAGCAGCGACAGGTCGCCACTGCGGTACTTGAGGTCGGCCAGCGCCTGCCCTCCGCACAGCAGCAGGTGCAGGCGGCCGCTGTGCATTTCGCTCAGGCTGCGCAAAATGCCCGCCAGGGTTTCGCGCAGCGCGGGCGTGCCCTGCTCGAAGCGGCTGACCAGGCAGAAGATGCGCTCGCCCGCCAGCAGGCGGCGCTCCAGCGCGGATTCAAACTCGTAGTCCGACGCCACATCGCCCAGCCCGCACTGGCGGCCGATGGCCGCGAAGTATTCGGCAGGCACCGTGCTCACGCTGTAGGGCGGCTGGATGTGCAGCACCGAGCCTTCGCCGTATTGCGCGCGGGCGCGCTGCAGCAGCTCGTGCCGGAACGGCGGCTGCCCCCAGTGCGCGGGCGACAGCAGCAGCGAGATGGGGTATGGCACCGCCTGGGCCAGTTGCGCAAACACCTTGTCCTGGAAAGCGGCAAACGGCTGCGCGCCGGTGGATTCGGCCTGCAGCGGAAACTCCGGCGCAAACCCAGCGGCGCTCAGCAGGCGGTTGGCCTCACTCTCCGTCAGGCGCAGGTACCGGGTGCAGGCCACCAGCTTGTCGCGCGAGCGCGGGTTGGGCACCGAGATGCCGTTGCGCCAGTTGTTGACGGCCTCACGGCTCAGGCCAATTTCGGTGGCCACGCCGGAGGCGCTGGCGCGGATGCGGCGCATGTAGACCGACAGAAGATCGGCAAAGGAATCGGGGGACATGGAGTTGTGGACTAACGAAGGCGGGTACACCGAGCCAAAACCAAGGGCTGCGAAAAACATGGGGATGGTGGGCAGGCATTGTCAGCCTTGCCAGACCACCGCCATCCCACTGCGCACTGCGGATGCACTACGCCAGGCGCTGCACCATGGGCCAGGCCTTGTAGCTGGCGAGGCCACAGGCCGTGAGTACCGGGCTGTACAGCACCATGGCGCCGACCACCGACATCAGCCAGCCGGGCTCTTCGTACTCGTCGGTATCCTCGGTATCGTCGGCCTTGGCTGTCGCGCCCTCCTTCAAGGGCTCCTTGCTGCGTCCCTCTTCTTGGCCCTCGCCCGAATCGCCGGTCATCTCCTGCACCAGCATCACGGCCACCACCAGCAGCGAGACGGCCAGCAGCGCCAGGTAGCCGTATTGCAGCGCGGGCTGCGTGAGCGGGTAGAAGTAGCCCGCCAGCAGAGCGGCCGGGGCCAGAAAGAACACGTGCATCACGAGCCGGTACCAAGGGATGCCGTCCGTCGGCCTTTCCAGCGCCCCCATGACCATGCGGTAGGTCAACGCCCCCAGCACAAAGATCACCCCACCCCACCATTCGATTTGCGTCAGCATGTTGTTGTTCTCCTGAGATGCTTTTACTGGGGTGCCATCACCGTGGCGGGGCCATCGTCGCCAGGCGGGGCGGCGTCATCGTCTCCGTCGTCCCCGCGCAGCGCCTTGTGTTCGGTGGCCATGTAGTACAGCGGCAGCGCCACGGCCAGCACCAGCCCCAGGCCCATCCACAGCCAGAAGCCCTTGAACAGCAGCACGGTGACCACCGTGAAGACCACTGCGTGCACCAGCCCCTTGAGCCCGGCGCGCAACAGCAGCACGGCCATCAGGCCCTGCACGGGCGACTTGGCGCTTTTGCCCATCGCCTTCGCCATCTCGACAAACGCTTCGGCCGCCTCCTGGGCCTCGCGCTTGCGCTTTTCTTCCTGCTGGCGCAGCTTGGCCACAGCCAGCGGCTTGGCCGGGTCTTTGGAACAGGCGTAGCGGTCTTCGGTCTCCCCGTCCTGGCCTTCGCCGTCCTGCTGCGCGGGCTCCACCACAGCGCGCCACTGCGGGTTGGCGTCCATGAACGCCCGGCGCGACACCCACTGGCCCCGGTCAAAGTGCATGCGCTCGGTTTCACCGACCTGGTCGTAGAGCACCTCCAGCACCGCAGCCCGCAGGCCGTGGGCGAACAGGGTCTCCAACGCGCGCAGCGGCAGGTCGTCGTGCGTGCCGGTGTCGAACCGCAGCGTGAGGTGACCGGGTTCGGCAACCGCCTCCTGGTTGAACCATTGGGCATCCCACAGCGCATCGAGATCGGCGCCGCCAAGCTTGTCGGCCCAGCGCCGTGCCTGCTCGGTGTTGCCCGTGGCAAGGTACTGGTAGACCAACTGGCCCATCTTGAGCTTGATCGGGTCTTCGAAGAAGAGGTGCAGGGTATGGGTGTTTTGCGACATGGCTCTGGGGATGGGGTGGGTCCGTGTGAAAGTGCACGAATTGTTACCGCCCGATCAGGACCTGTCCCTCGCGACGTTGTCCACCCCCCACACCCTGTGCACTGGACAGGATGTCAACCGCCCACGCCGCCCGCAGGTGCGGCGCACCGGGCGCGCTCAGCCCTGTGCGCGCTGGGCCTGTAGGCGCGCCCGCGTGCGCAGCGCCACGTCCTTCACCCAGGGTTGGGCAGCCCAGTGTCGCTGGGCAAAGGCCTGTATCTGATCGGCATACGACAGCGATGCGCCGATCACATCTTGTCCCTGCAGGAACATGCCCTGGTGCCGGTCGGACAGCACAAACTGCGCGCTGTGCCCCGCGCTGCGCACCATGCGTTGCTGCACATCAATGGTGATAGCCAGGGGGCTCCGCACCTGCGCAGCCTGCGCCTTGAAGGCCTGCACATCCGCCTCGGAAACCATGGCCAGCAGCAGGCGGTTGTTGAGCGCATTGGAGTAGAAGATTTCGCCAAAGCTCGACGCCACCACGGCCCTGAAGCCGTACTGCTGCATGCCCCACACCGCGTGCTCGCGGCTGGAGCCGCAGCCATAGTTGGAGCCCGCGATGAGCACGTCCACCCCCTGGAAAGCCGCCTGGTTGAGGACGAAATCCGGGCGTGGCAATCCTTCCCCGTCAAAACGCAGGTCGTAAAACAGACCGGGAGCCAGACCCGACTTGTCGATGCCACGCAGGAACTGCTTGGGCATGATCTGGTCGGTATCGAGGTTGGCAATGTCGAGCAGGGCCGCCTGGCCGTGCACGATGGTGTGGTGATCGGCGCTCATGCTGGCACCTCCAGGGTACGGACGTCGGTGATGCAACCGGTGACGGCGGCTGCTGCAGCCATGGCCGGGCTCACCAGGTGGGTGATGGCGCCCCGGCCCTGGCGGCCTTCGAAATTGCGGTTGGTGGTGGAGGCGCAGCGCTGGCCGGGGGCGAGCACGTCGTCGTTCATGGCCAGGCACATGGAGCAGCCGGGCTGGCGCCACTCAAAGCCTGCGGCCACCAGGCGCTCGGCAATGCCTTCCGCCTCGGCCTGGGCCTTCACTGCGCCGGAGCCGGGCACCACCATGGCGCGCACGCCGTGGGCCACGTGGCGGCTGCCCACAATGCGGTCCACCTCGCGCAGGTCCTCGATGCGCGCATTGGTGCAGGAGCCGATGAAAACATGCTGCACGGGAACACCCTGCAAGGACTGGCCAGCGACGAGCCCGGTGTAGCGCAGCGCTTGCTCGGCGCTGCTGCGCTGCACGGCATCGGCCAGTTCTTCGGGACGGGGAACCGTGGCGTTGATGGCCATGGCCTGGTCGGGGCTAGTGCCCCAGGTGACGAACGGGGCGACGTCAGCCGCGTCAAACACATGTTCCGCATCAAATGCAGCGCCCTCGTCACTGTGCAGGGTGGCCCAGTGCGCCAGTGCCTGCGCGCGCATGTCGCCCGCAATGTCGGGGGCCTTGGCCAGCACGTAGTCAATGGCGGTGGCGTCGGGTGCGATCAGTGCGCCTCGGGCGCCCGCCTCCACGGCCATGTTGCACAGCGTGAAGCGCGCCTCCACCGACAGCGCGCCAATGGCGCTGCCGCAGAACTCCACCACATAGCCGCGTGCGCCCTGCGCACCGATGCGGCTGATGACCATGAGGATCAGGTCCTTGGCCGTCGTGCCAGTGGGCAGCACGCCGTCCACGCGGATGCGCATGTCTTTGGCCAGGCGGTAGACCAGCGTCTGGGTGGCCAGCACATGCTCGACCTCCGAGGTTCCGATGCCAAAACCCAAGGCGCCCAGTGCCCCGTAGGTGGTGGTGTGGCTGTCGCCGCAGATGATGACCATGCCCGGGCGCACCATGCCGTGTTCGGGCGCGATCACGTGCTCGATGCCCTGCAACGGGTCGTTGGTGTCGAACAGCGGGATGCCGTGGCGGTCGCAGTTGGCCTTGAGATTGCGGGCCTGCAGCGCCGAAGGTGGGTCTTGAATGACCCGGTGGCGCACCGGGTGCGTGGGGATGATGTGGCTCACCACCGCCACGTTCTGCCCCGGCACGGGTACGTCGCGCCCGGCCTCGTGCAGGCCGGCGAAGGCCTGGGGGCTGGTGTATTCGTTCATCAGGTGCAGGTCGCAGAACAGCAGAACGTTCTGTTCGTCCAGAACGGCCACGGTGTGCGATGCCACCAGCTTCTGGTAGAGCGTTGAGGGAGTGGTCATGGTCAGCGTCGGGGGTTGTCGTTGGGTGCGGCCTTACCGGTCGGCCAGCAGGAAGGGCAGCGCCGCGTCGAGCAGCGCATCAGGGGCGTCCTCGGCGATGTAGTGGCCGCAAGGCAGTGCATGGCCGCGCACGTCGGCCGCCACGCGCTGCCACTCGGCCAGGGGCTGGAAGCACTGGTGCACCACGCCCTGCTCGCCCCACAGCGCCAGCAAGGGCATGGGCAACTGGCGGCCCGCATCGCGGTCGGCACGGTCGTGCACCAGGTCGATGCCCGCAGAGGCGCGGTAGTCCTCGCAGATGCCATGGGCCGTGCCGGGCAATGCCAGGCAGCGCACGTACTCGGCCAATGCCCGCGCATCGAACGGGGCAAGACCCGCACTGCGCCGACCCATCACGTCGCGCACATAGGCGGCAGGGTCGGCCTCGATCAGGCGCTCGGGCAGCGGCGCGGGCTGGATCAGGAAGAACCAGTGCCAGTAGGCGCGGGCGAAGGCATTGCTGGTTTGCTCGTACATGGCCAAGGTGGGCGCTATGTCCAGCAGCACCATCCGCTGCACGGCCGCCGGGTGGTCGGCCGCCAGGCGGTGCGCCACGCGGGCGCCCCGGTCATGGGCCAGCACGGTGAAGCGCGGGTGGCCCAGGTGCTGCATCACAGCCAGCATGTCGGCGGCCATGGTGCGTTTGCTGTAGAGCAGGTGCTCCGCGTCGCCCTCGGGCTTCGCCGAATCGCCATACCCGCGCAGGTCCGCCAGTACCAGCGTGAAGTGCTGCGCCAGCTTTGGCGCCACCTTGTGCCAGATGGCCGAGGTCTGCGGGTGCCCGTGCAGCAGCAGCAAGGCCGGGCCTGTGCCGCCCACCAGCGTGTGGATGTGCTGGCCGTCCGGCGTAGGCACGCGGCGGGCGGTGAAGCCCGGGAAAAGCGGGGTCGTCGTGGTCGTGGTCGTGGTCGTGGTCATGGGTGTCGGTGGGTAGTGCAGCGCAGGCGTGTTCACTCTGCCGTGATGCCCCGCTCCTTGATGAGCTTGGCCCACTGCGGCATTTCCTGCTCCAGCCGGGCGCGGGCCTGCTCTGGCGTCGAAGGCGTCGGGTCGAAGCCATCCCTGGCCATGCGCTCTCTCAAAGCGGGGGTGTTAAGCGCCTGGTTCAGGCTGGTGTTGAGCTTATCGATGACTGGCTTGGGTGTGCCGGCCGGCGCAAACACGATGAACCAGGTTTCAAACGTGTAGCCCGGCAGGCCAGCCTCGGCAATGGTGGGCACATCGGGCATCAGTGGTGAACGTTTCGTGCCCGTGACGCCCAATGCGCGCAGCTTGCCCGCCTGCACATGCGGCTGCGCTGCAGACAGCACCGGGAAGCTCATGGCCACCTGGCCGGACATGGTGTCGATCATGGCCGGGCCGCCGCCACGGTAGGGGATGTGCACGATGGGCGTGCCTGCCACGGCCTTGAACAGCTCGGCCGACATGTGGAAGGTGCTGCCCGCCCCCGCTGAACCATAGGAGTATTGCCCCGGCTTGGCCTTGAGCAGGGCCACCAGTTCCTTGACGTTCTTGGCTGGCAACGCGTTGTTGACCACCAGCACATGCTGCGAACTGGCCACCATGCCGATGGGCGCCAGGTCCTTCAGGGTGTCGTAGGGCATCTTGGCCGTCAGGCTGGGGTTGATGGCCAGGGACACGGTCTGCAGGCCGATGGTGTAACCGTCCGGTGCGGACTTGGCCACCATGTCCACGCCGATGTTGCCGCCCGCGCCGCCCTTGTTCTCGACGAACAGCGAGCCGCCCAGGGCCTTGCCCCATTCGTCGGTGATCAGGCGGGCCGCAATGTCCGCGCTACCGCCGGGTGCATAGGGCACCACGAGCTTGATGGCCTTGGCCGGGTATGCCTGGGCCCATGCGCCAGCGGCGGCAGACAAGGCCAGTGCGGCCGTGGCCACGGCGCGCCATGTTCGTAACCGCCGGGGATGGGATGTGTTCATGGGTGTGTCTCCTGCAAGGTTCTTGTGTGGTGTTGCAGTGGCATCTTATGAGTGAGCAGAATTCACATAAAGTCATTCAAAATTACTTCATTCGTAAATCAAACACACTAATCACCCAAAAGCCCATGGACGCTTTTTCCGACTTGCGGTTCTTTGCACTGCTGATGAAGGAAGGCAGCCTCGCGGCTGCCGCCCAGCAGATGGGCATCACTCCGCCGGCCGCCAGCAGGCGCCTGGCGCAGCTGGAACGGCGGCTGGGCGTGCGGCTGCTGCGCCGCACCACGCGACGCATGAGCCTGACGCCCGAGGGTGAGACCTACCTGCTCGATGGCGCGCGCATCCTCGGCGACCTGGATGCGCTGGAGCGCACCGTGGCAGGCGCGCGCAGTTCGCCACGCGGGCTCATCAAGCTGGCAGCCACGCTGGGTTTTGGCCGAATGCACATTGCCCCCGCCCTGTCGGCGTTTGCACGCGCCTACCCCGAGGTGGAGGTGCAGCTGCACCTGACCGACCGGCCCGTGAATCTGGTGGAACAAGGCTTTGACGCCGCCGTGCGATTTGGTGAACTGCCGGACTCACGCCTCACGGCCCGCAAACTGCTCGCCAACCGGCGTGTGCTGTGCGCATCGCCCACCTACCTTGCCCAGGCAGGCGAGCCCGTGCAACCGGCAGACCTGCTGGCCCACCAGTGCATCGTGATCCGCGAAAGCGACGAGACCTACGGCACCTGGCACCTGCGCCAGGGCGACCGCCAGGAGACGGTGAAGGTGCGCGGCATGCTGAGCACCAACGATGGCGCAGCTGCCACCACCTGGGCGCTGGAGGGCCACGGCGTGCTGATGCGATCCGAATGGGACGTGGCGGTCCACCTTTCTGCAGGCCGCTTGCTGCGCGTGCTGCCAACATGGTCGCTGCCGGCGGCCGATGTGACGCTGGTCTACCCCACACGCAGCGATCTGTCGGCCAAGATGCGCGCGCTGACAGACTTCCTGCGGGAGTGGTTCTCGGCACCGCCGCATGCATGAAGGCCCGCAGGCCGAAGTCATCGCGCGGGCCAGGGCCACCGCTTGAGATTTCTGCGGATGTGCCGATAACACAGCATGCAGATCTCAAGTGCAACCCCTTCGACGGGCACAGCGTCCAGCGCCAGTGCAGCCAGCAACATCAACAAGCTGCAAAAACGGATGCGCGAACTGACCGACGAACTGCGCAACGTCGCCGGACAGGACATGGAGCCCAAGGCCAAGCAGGAGAAGGTCAAACTGCTGCAGGCCCAGATCCAGATGGTGCAGCAACAGATAGCAGCCATCCAGCGCCAGATGCAGCAAGAGCAGATGGACCGAGCCCAGGCACAGCAACAGGCCAAGGCCAGCCAGCAGCCACGATCCACCCCGGTGAACAAGCCGCAGAGCCTGCCGGGGTTGGGAGAGTCGGTCGATACCTTTGCTTAGTGCTGTGGCACTGCGCGAAGACATGCCTCGGAGCGGGCAGTCTCATGCAGTTTTGGATAATGGCTAGGGCCTGTTCATCAGGGTCAGCGTGGCAAACGGCAGGTGGTGCATCAGCTCGCGCAACACCAGTAGCGTGCCCGCAAAGACAGGATCCTCCGGCAGGCCTTCGTGTGCGGCCGGGCGCCCTTCGGCCACAGCGGCCAGGCGGTTGAAGAGACGCTCCATGGCCTCCAGCGTCAGCACGCGCTGGGCCCCCGGCGGTACGCCCGCCAAGGTGGCCAGGTCATGCAACGCCGCATCGGCAGACCATGGGGCCCACACCTGCTCGCCAGGCAACAGGCCTTGCAGTTGCTGGTGGCCCACATGGACCTCATCCTCCACTACGGCAATGGCGTTCTCCAGTTCCAGAGGTGTGGGCACGGCATGGCGGAAAAACTGGCGCGCCGTGCGCTCGCCACCCAGCGGCAGACTCAGCCGCACGGACGGCATGGGGGTATCTGCCCCCGCAGCCCAGAGCACCTGGTGAGGCCCCAGGTGCAAGCCACAGCTCCATGCACCCGGCAGGCCGTTGCGCTGCGCCTGCTGGTAGCTGCGTGTGGCCGGGTCGTCGGCAGCAAGACTGTGTTGCTGCGCGTGTGCCGAGGCGGCAGGGAGCGCAGAAAGGGATGGAGAGCTGGGATGGTTCACGGGACCTCCTTGACAACATAACGGCCGAACGCGGGAGAGATGGAGAGGCCCCACTGCCGTTGCCCTGCAGCACTCTAACCCCGCACGGGGCAGGCTGCATGCATACATCGATGACAACGCACAGGACATGCCACACGCGGGCTGCTCAACGCCCACGCCACGGCGACAACAACCGGACAGGGACACCAGACCCGCCAGACCGCCGACACCGTGCGCCAGCGCCTTCCTACACCGGGCGCATTCCACGGTCCCTACAGTCGGTGGCGAGGAGAAGGGCACAGCCAGCGCGCTGGCCCCACCACCAGAACCCACCCACAGGAGAACCCACCATGCAAGCCATCCGCACCGCACCTCGCCGCTCCCCCTGGCCGCTCATCGTGGGCGCGGCTGCGTTGATGGGCGTGATGGTGCTGTCAGCGTGCTCGACGCCACGCACACCGGATGGCGTGCAACCCGTCACGGGCTTTGACGTGGACCGGTATGCAGGGCACTGGCACGAGCTGGCGCGCATTGAAAACTCGTTTGAGCGGGGGCTGACCCAGGCCAGCGCCACGTACAGCCGCAACGCGGACAACACCATCAAGGTGGTGAACCGAGGGTACGACCCGGTGCGCAAGCAGTGGAGAGAGGCCGAAGGCCGGGCAGAGTTTGTGGACAGCCCCGACCGGGCCGCACTCAAGGTGTCGTTCTTCGGACCGTTCTATGGCGGCTACAACGTGGTGGCGCTGGACGAAAACTACCAGTGGGCGATGGTGGTGGGCTCCAGCACCGACTACCTGTGGGTACTGTCACGCACCCCCACCCTGCCCTGGCATGTGCGCGAACACCTGATGGAGCGCGCGAAGGCCCTGGGAGTGGATGTGAGCAAGATCGTCTGGGCGCAGCCCGGTGCAGAGCAACATGCGCGCCGGGTGGCGGTCAGGACCTGATGACAGCGCAGCGGGGCCTGAAGGCTTGCGGCGCCCAGTGAACAGCTCGGCGCCGACGGCACCAGACAATCAAAATTGATAGCAACCAGTGCATGTTGCACTAGCGCCTGCGGCAGATTTGGCCTGAAACTCACCCACCAGGCACTGTGGCGGCAGCTACCAGACGCTGGGTGTACGGGTGCTGGGGGGCATCCAGCACATCGGCCACGCTGCCACTTTCTAGCACCGCGCCGTCCTTCATCACCACCACATCGTGCGCCATGGCCCGGATCACGTCCACGTCGTGGGTGATGAGCAGGTAGCTCAGGCCCTTTTCTTTTTGCAAGCGCTGCAGCAGGCCCAGCACCTGCTGCTGGATGGTCACATCGAGCGCGCTGGTGGGCTCGTCCAGCACCAGCACCTGGGGCTGCACGATCAGGGCACGCGCAATGGCCAGCCGCTGGCGCTGGCCGCCGGAGAATTCATGCGGGTAACGCTCGAGCAGACGCGGGTACTGGGCCTCGGCCAGGCCCACCTCCTCCAGCGCGGCCTCGACGCGCACGCGGCGCTGGGCCACGGTCAGTGTGGGCTCGTGCACCTTCAGGCCCTCGCCCACGATCTCTTCGACTGTGAGACGCGGTGACAGCGATGAGAACGGGTCCTGGAACACCACCTGCACCCGGCGGCGCAGCTGCTGGTTGGCTGGTGTGTTGCGCGTGGCAGGCCGTTGCCACGCCTGCCCTCCCACCTGCAACTCACCTGCGTATGGCAGCAGCCCCAGAATGGCCTGTGCCAGCGTGGACTTGCCCGAGCCGGATTCGCCCACTACGCCCAGCGTCTGGCCGGGCAGCAGTTGCAGCGTGGCGCCTTGCACGGCCACAAACTCACCTTTTTTGAACCAGCCCCTGATGCCGGGCAATGGCGTGGGGTAGACCACGCGCAGATCCTGCGTCTGCACCACCGGCGCAGTGCCTGCGGGTGGGTCGGCCTCGACCACATCGCGGCGCGGCTGGCTGGCGATCAGGCGACGGGTGTAGGCATGCTGGGGGGCGCCGAACACGTCGGCCACTGGGCCCTGCTCTACCAGCACCCCCTGCTCCATCACGGCCACGCGGTCGGCAAAGCGGCGCACCAGGTTCAGGTCGTGCGTGATCAGCAGCACCGCCATGCCGGTCTGGCGCTGCAAGTCGCTCAGCAGGTCCAGGATCTGGCCGCGCAAGGTCACATCCAGTGCGGTGGTGGGCTCGTCGGCCAGCAAGAGCTTGGGGCTGCTGGCCAGGGCCATGGCAATCATCGCGCGCTGGCGCTGGCCGCCTGAGAGTTGGTGCGGGAAGCTGTTGGCCCGGCGTGCAGGCTCGGGGATGCCGGTCTGGGCCAGCAGCTCGATGGCAGCCTGCGCGCACTGGGCGCCGGTCAGGCCTTTTTTGAGCTGCAGGATTTCGGCAATCTGCAGGCCGATGGTCATCAGTGGGTTGAGCGCGGTCATGGGCTCCTGGAACACCATGGCGATGTCGCCGCCGCGCACGCCGCGCATCTCGCGCTCGGTCATCGCCAGAAGGTCGCCCCGCCCTTGCAGCAGGGCCTGGCCGGTGATGGCGGCATTGCCCGCCAACCGCAGCAGGCTCAACGCCGTGATGGTCTTGCCCGAGCCGGACTCGCCCACCAGTGCCAGCTTTTCGCCCGCAGCCAACGTGAAGTTGACGCCGCGCACCACCTCTTTGGAGCCAAAGCGCACATGCAGGTCGTGAACTTCGAGCAGCGCGGGTTTCATGCTGGATGCCGTCATGGTCACAGATCCGCCTTTCTGGGGTCCAGCGCATCACGCAGCGCGTCCCCCATGAAGGTCAGCAACAACAAGGTGACCACCAGCACGCCGAAGGTGGACAACGATATCCACCACGCATCAATGCTGTTCTTGCCCTGGCTGAGCAACTCGCCCAGCGAGGGCGTGCCGGGCGGCACGCCCAGGCCCAGAAAATCCAGCGATGTGAGCGCCAGGATGGCCCCGCTCATGCGGAAGGGCAAAAACGTGACCACGGGCGTCAAGCTGTTGGGCAGGATGTGACGCCAGATGATCTGGGCATTGCTCACCCCCAGGGCGCGCGCCGCCTTCACATAGTCAAGCTGGCGGTTGCGCAAGAACTCGGCCCGCACATAGTCCGACAGCCCCATCCAGCCAAACAGGCTCAGCAAGATGAGCAGCAGCGCAATGCTGGGCGCGAATACCGCGCTGAAGATGATGAGCAGATACAGCTCGGGCATGGAGCCCCAGATTTCGATGAAGCGCTGGAACGCCAGGTCGGTCTTGCCGCCAAAAAATCCCTGGATGGCGCCGGTGAGCATGCCCAGCAACACGCCTGTGATGGTGAGCGCCAGACCAAACAGCACACTCACGCGGAATCCGTACAGCAGCTGCGCCAGAAGGTCACGTCCGCGGTCGTCCGTCCCCAGCCAGTTGTCTGACGTGGGCGCCGAGGGGTTGGGTGCCTTGGCGAAGTAATTGAGCGTGTTGGGGCCGTAGGGGTTCAAGGTGTAAAGCGCCCAGTTGCTGCCAGCGGAGAGGCGCTCCTTGATGAAGGGGTCCAGGTAATCGGTTGGTGTCTCGAAGTCTCCGCCGAAGGTCTTTTCGGGGTAGTCCTTGAGCATGGGGAAGTAGGTTTGCCCCTCGTAGCGCACGATAAGAGGCTTGTCGTTGCTGACCAGCTCGGCGCACAGGCTCACCAGCACCAGGGCGCAGAAGATCAGCAGGCTCCAGTACCCCAGGCGATTGCGCTTGAAGCGCAGCCACGCGCGGCGGGAGGGCGAGAGCGAAGGCGATGCGGGAGCAGAACTCATCAGGGCCATGGGTTCGTTCGGGCTAGTCAAACTTCACGCGCGGGTCCACCCACACATAACAAAGGTCGCTGACAAGCTTGGTGACCAGCCCGATCAGCGTGAACAAATACAGCGTGCCCAGCACCACGGGGTAGTCGCGGCGGATCACGCTCTCATAGCTGAGCAGGCCCAGGCCGTCGAGAGAGAACAGGGTTTCGATGAGCAGCGAGCCCGCAAAGAACGCACCGATGAAGGCAGCGGGAAACCCGGTGATGATGGGGATGAGCGCGTTGCGGAACACATGCTTCCACAGCACCTGCCGCTCGCTCAGGCCCTTGGCACGGGCCGTCAGCACGTACTGCTTGCGGATCTCTTCGAGGAACGCGTTCTTGGTCAGCATGGCCGTCACGGCAAAGCTGCCCAGCACCATGGCGATCACCGGCAGCGTGATGTGCCACAGATAGTCCACGATGCGCGCGCCCCAGGACAGCTCGTCCCAGTTGGCCGAAGTGAGCCCCCGCAGCGGAAACCACTGCAGCTGCCCGCCAAAGATGACCAGCAACGCCACGCCCAGCACAAAGCCCGGAATGGCGTAGCCCAGCAGGATGAGCAGCGTGGTCACCAGGTCAAACCGCGACCCGGCCCGCACGGCCTTGGCCACACCCAGCGGCACGGCGACGAGGTAGCTGATGAAGAAGGTCCAGAGGCCCAGGCTGATGGAGACCGGGAGCTTCTCGACCACCAGTTGCCACACGTCCTTGTTCTGAAAGAAGCTCTTGCCCAAATCAAAACGCGCGAACTGGCCCAGCATCTGAAAAAAACGTTCATGTGCGGGCTTGTCAAAGCCGTACAAGGCCTTGATCTGCTCCAGCCGCTTGGGGTCCACGCCCTGCGCGCCCCGGTAGCTCAGCCCGCCGCCTTCGGCACCACCGCCCCCGCCAACGCCAGCCTTGGCTTCGGCCATGTACTGCTCCACGGGGCCGCCCGGCACAAACTGGATCACCACAAAGGTCAGCAGCAGCACGCCCAGCAAGGTAGGGAGCATCAGCAACACGCGCTTGAGGATGTAGGCAAACATGGGTGGGCTGGCGGGTGGTTATTTTTTGTCGGGCGCGGTCTGTGGCGGTATGCGTGCCCACCAGGTGTCAATGACCCAGCCCTCGCCGCTGGAGTACGGCGGCACCGTGGCGGGCTTGGCCAGTCTCCAGGCGTTGTAGGCCATGCGGTGCGTGGCCGCCGTCCATTGCGGAATGAGGTAGTGGCTGTGCGCAATGATGCGCTCCAGCGCGTGGCAGGCGGGCAGCAGCTCGGCTTCGGTTTTGGCCGAGGTCATGGCCTTGATCATGGCGTCCACCGCAGGGTTCTTCACGCCCGCAAAGTTGCCGGAGTCCTCCACGTCGGCCGCCTGGCTGCCGAACATGTCGGCAAACTCCTGCCCCGGGTTGTGGGTGCCCTGGAAGGCCATCGAGGTGATGTCGAAGTCAAACTTCTGCAGGCGCTGCTGGTACAGCGCAAAGTCCACGGAGCGGAAGCGCAAGGTGACACCGATCTTTTCGAGGTTGCGCATCCAGGGGGTGATGGTGCGCACTCCACCTTCGTTGCTGTCCATGTATTCCAGCACCATGGCCTCGCCCTTCGCGTTGCGCAGGGCGCCATCGCGCACCTCCCAGCCCGCCTGTTTGAGCAGGGCCTGCGCGCGGCGCAGGTTGGCACGCAATGACGAATCGCCGTCGGTGCGCGGGGGCACGGTCATGGGACCAAAGGCGGTTGCGGGAATGTCTTTGCGGTAGGGCTCCATCAGCGCCAGCTCCTCGGGCGACGGGCTGCCCCTGGTTTCGCACGCGGTGTTGCCAAACAGGCCGTTCACGCGCTGGTAGGCGCCGTAGAACATCTGGCGGTTCATCCACTCATAGTCCATCGCCAGGCCCAGGGCCTCTCGCACGCGTGCATCCTGCAGCAGCGGGCGGCGGGTGTTGAGCACGTAGCTCTGAAAGCCCGACGGCAGCTTGTGCTTGAACTCGCCCTTGACCAGCTCGCCGGTGTCGAATTTTTTGCCCGTGACGCGGCGGGCCCAGTCGCCCGCACTGAAGAACCGCATGAGGTCGAACTCGCCCGCCTTCAGGGCCTCCAGCCGCGCGGTGTTGTCCTTGTAGATCTTGACGAGGATGCGGTCGAAGTTGGCCGTGCCCTTGCGCACATTGAGGTCGCGCGCCCAGTACTGCGGGTCGCGCACATAGGTGATGTCCTTGCCAAACCGCACGGGCCCGATCTTGTAGGGGCCGCTGCCGATGGGGATGTCCATCACCACCTGGTCAAAGGGCTTGGCCTTGCCGTTTTCCACGCCCCAGTCGCGACTGAACACCGGCAAGCCGCCCACGGTGATGGGAAGCTCGCGGTTGGGTTGCTTGAAGCGGTAGCGCACGGTGCGGTCGTTGATCACATCCACGCCCGCCACCTCGATCAGCAAAGTCTTGTACGCAGGCGAGGTGAAGGGACCCACCAGCGTTTCGTAGCTGTGCTTCACGTCCTGTGCCAGCACGGGCTTGCCGTTGTGAAACCGCGCCTCGGGCCGTAGGCGGAACGTGGCAGACAGCCCATCGGGGGCGACTTCCACGTCCTCGGCCAGCAGACCATAGCCGGTCGCGGTCTCGTCCATGGAGCCCACCAGCAGCGAGTCGAACATCAGCGACGACAGGTAGGCGGGTGCGTTGCCCTTGATGGTGAACGGGTTGTACTTGTCGAAGGTGGAGACGCGCAGGTTGCTGACCAGCCGCAACTCGCCGCCCTTGGGGGCGTCGGGATTCACGTAGTCGAAATGCGCAAAACCCGCCGGATAGCGCGGCGCGCCCCACAAGGCATACGCATGCGCTGCCCACGCTGGAACAGCACACCCCATCAGCAACAAAGCCAGCCAAAACCGCATGCGACAATTCTGCACTACGTTCGCAGGGGCTTGCAGCCAAAGCCGCATATCCACATGCACCGGGCGCCAAGCCTGCATTCCGCTATTCCACAAGGAGATTTCACATGGGTTTTCTGACCGGCAAGAAGCTGCTCATCACGGGCGTGCTGTCCAACCGCTCCATCGCCTACGGCATTGCCAAGGCCTGCCACGAGCAAGGCGCCGAACTGGCGTTCAGCTACGTGGGCGAGCGCTTCAAGGACCGCATCACCGACTTTGCGGCCGAGTTCAATTCCCAGCTGGTGTTTGACTGCGATGTGGCCAGCGACGAGCAGATCGCGCGCATGTTCGCGGATCTGTCGCAGACCTGGCCGAAGTTTGACGGCTTTGTGCACAGCATCGGCTTTGCACCGCGCGAAGCGATTGCGGGCAACTTTCTGGACGGCCTGAGCCGCGAAGGCTTCCGCATTGCACACGACATCAGCGCCTACAGCTTCCCGGCCATGGCCAAGGCGGCCCTGCCCTATCTGAACGACAAGTCGTCGCTGCTGACACTGAGCTACCTGGGCGCGCTGCGCTCCATCCCCAACTACAACACCATGGGTCTGGCCAAAGCCAGCCTGGAAGCCAGCGTGCGCTACCTGGCAGAGGCCGTGGGCCGCACCGAAGACGGCCGCAGCATCCGCGCCAACGGCATCAGCGCAGGCCCCATCAAGACGCTGGCTGCCAGCGGCATCAAGGACTTTGGCAAGCTGCTCAGCCGCGTGGCCGATGCCTCGCCCCTGCGTCGCAACGTCACGATCGAGGACGTGGGCAATGTGGCGGCCTTCCTGCTGTCGGACCTTGCCTCGGGCATGACCGCCGAGATCACATATGTGGACGGCGGCTTCAGCCAGACGGCGGGCCTGAGCGCCGACCAAGTGTAAATCCTCGCCAGGGCTGCACGCTCACTACGTAATTGGCTTCTAGCGCAAATAAATCATGCGCTAGAAGCTATTTTTTTTATAGCACCACCCTACCTATGCTCCGCAGACACTGGCTGGCCTGTATGGGCCTTGCACCCCTGGCGGCACTTGCAATACCCCAGGCCTGGGCCGCCGACGCGCCCGCCCTGTTGCTGGCCAATGTGTACCGCCCCGGCATGCGGCTGGCGGACTACTGGGTGAGCGAAAAATACGATGGCGTGCGCGGCTTTTGGGACGGCCACACGCTGCGCACGCGGGGCGGCGAGACCGTGGCGGCCCCGGCATGGTTCACCGCCGGCTGGCCTGAAACTCCCATGGACGGCGAGCTGTGGGCAGGACGCGGCCGGTTCAGCCACGCCCAGTCCACCGTGCGCCAGCAGCAGCCGGACGATGCCGCATGGCGCGAGATGCGCTTTATGGTGTTTGACCTGCCCGCCCATGGCGGCACGTTTGACCAGCGCCTTCCTGCACTGAACCAACTCGTGGAGTCGCTGGACCAGCCATGGGTGCAGGCGGTGCCCCAGCAGCGTGTGGCGAGTGACGCCGCACTGCAAAAGCTGCTGCTGCGCACCGTGCGCGCGGGTGGCGAGGGGCTGATGCTGCACCGGGGCGCATCGATGTACCGCGCAGGGCGCAGTGACGACCTCATCAAGGTCAAGACCCACGAAGACACCGAAGCCAAGGTGGTCGCCCATCTGCCCGGCCAGGGCCGCCACGCTGGACGGCTGGGCGCCCTGGTGGTGGAGATGCCTTCGGGCCAGCGGTTCCGGCTGGGCGCAGGGTTGACCGATGTAGAGCGCGACCACCCGCCGCCCGTGGGCAGCTGGGTGACCTACCGCTTTCGGGGCACCCACGACAGCGGAGTGCCGCGCTTCGCGAGTTTTGTGCGGGTGCGAGAGGACATGCCGCCGGTCCGCTGACGGGGCCACAGCAACCCCTGGCCGATCCCGGCCCTGCGATGCCGCGGCCATTCCAGCGGGCGGGCAGCCCCTCCCATCAGTTGCGCAGTCAGTTAGGCAACAGGACCTTGTCCACCACGTGGATCACGCCGTTGGACTGGTACACGTCGGCAATCGTCACCGTCGCCGTACCGCCCTTTTCGTCCGTCACCATGACGGCATTGCCGCTGGCCTTGGCGGTGAGCGTACCGCCCGCCACCGTCTTGAGGTTGGCCATGCCTTTGCCGTCAGCAATCATCTTGGACAACGCAGCAGCGTCGTACTTGCCCGCCACCACGTGGTAGGTGAGCACCTTGGTCAGGGTGGGCTTGCTCTCGGGCTTGAGCAGCGTGTCCACCGTGCCGGCGGGCAACGCGGCAAACGCCGCATTGGTGGGCGCAAACACGGTGAACGGACCGGGGCCCTTGAGCGTCTCTACGAGGCCAGCCGCCTTGACCGCCGCCACCAGGGTGGTGTGGTCCTTGGAGTTCACGGCGTTGTCGATGATGTCCTTGCTGGCCAGCATGGGCGCACCGCCCACCATGACCTGTGCTGCGGCAGGCATTGCGGCAGCGGCCATGGCTGCGGTGAGGGCGATGGTGGCAAGGCGGGCGTTGAATCGAAGGGTCATGGGAATCTCCTGAGACGTGTGTGAAGACAGTCGTCACCGCATGAAAACCACGCGGCTGACAGTCAATACGGCAGCACCACAACAGCGGATTCAAATGCACAAAAAAATCGCTCCGCCAGCCATGCCGGGGGAGCGATTTTCGAGACGCTGGTGCACCCACACACCAGCGCGAAGACGTGCTTACACGTTGCGCCCGTACGGACCGTCGTCGCCCACCTGCACCAGGTTCTTGGCAGTCGCCAGTGGCTTGGGGTTCTTGCCAGTCTTGCCTTGCTCTGCCACGCAGTCGGCGTAGTAGCGCACCTGGCCGTTCTCGTCTTCCACTTCCACCAGGCCGTGGATATCGGTCTCAAAGCCCGGACACAGCTTGGCGAATTCGCGCGCGAACTTGAGGTAGTCCACGATCTTCTTGTTGAACACCTCGCCCGGGATCAGCAGTGGAATGCCTGGGGGGTACGGTGTGACCAGGCCCACGGTGATGCGGCCTTCCAGGTGGTCGATCTCCACGCGCTCGGTGGTGCGGTGCGCAATGTGCGCGTACGCATCCGAGGGCTTCATGGCGGGCGTGAGGTCCGACAGGTACATCTCGGTGGTCAGGCGCGCGATGTCATACTTGGCGTACATCTCGTGCACGTGCTGGCACAGGTCCTTGAGGCCCATGCGTTCGTAGCGCTTGTGCTGCTGGCAGAACTCGGGAAGGATGCGCCACATGGGCTGGTTCTTCTCATAGTCGTCCTTGAACTGCTGCAGCGCAGTCAGCAGCGTGTTCCAGCGGCCCTTGGTGATGCCGATGGTGAACATGATGAAGAAGCTGTACAGGCCCGTCTTCTCCACCACCACGCCGTGCTCGGCGAGGTACTTGGTCACGATAGACGCGGGGATGCCGGTCTTGTCGAACTTGCCGTCCAGGCTCAGACCCGGCGTGACGATGGTGGACTTGATCGGGTCCAGCATGTTGAAGCCGTCAGCCAACTGGCCGAAGCCGTGCCACTTGCTGCCCTTCTTGCTCTTGCTGTCACTGCGGATGATCCAGTCTTCTGCGCGACCAATGCCCTCGTCGGTGAGCTTTTCCGGGCCCCAGACCTTGAACCACCAGTCGTTCTTGCCGAACTCTTCCTCCACCTGGCGCATGGCGCGGCGAAAGTCGAGTGCCTCCAGAATGCTTTCTTCCACCAGCGCGGTGCCGCCGGGCGGCTCCATCATCGCGGCGGCCACATCGCAGCTGGCGATGATGCTGTACTGAGGGCTGGTGCTGGTGTGCATCAGGTAGGCCTCGTTGAACAGGTGGCGGTCGAGCTTGGTGGTCTGCGAGTCCTGCACCAGCACATGCGATGCCTGGCTGATACCGGCCAGCAGCTTGTGGATGGACTGTGTGGCGTACGTCACCGAATGCTTGGGGCGCGTGCGCTTTTTGCCCATGGCGTGGTAGCTGCCATAGAACGGGTGGAACGCCGCGTGCGGCAGCCAGGCCTCGTCAAAGTGCAGGTTGTCCACATAGCCATCGAGCATGCCCTTGATGGTCTCGGTGTTGTACAGCACGCCGTCGTAGGTGGACTGCGTGAGCGTCAGCACGCGGGGCTTGACCTTCTTGGCATCCACGCCTTTGAGCAGCGGGTTGGCCTTGATTTTGGCCTCGATGGCCTTGGGCTCGAACTCGCTTTGCGGGATGGGGCCGATGATGCCGAAGTGGTTGCGCGTGGGCTTCATGAACACAGGGACGGCCCCGGTCATGATGATGCTGTGCAGGATGGACTTGTGGCAGTTGCGGTCAACGACCACCACATCCCCGGGCGCCACAGTGTGGTGCCACACCATCTTGTTGGATGTGGACGTGCCGTTGGTCACAAAGAAGCAGTGGTCGGCATTGAAGATGCGCGCGGCGTTGCGCTCGCTCTCGCCAATGGCGCCGTTGTGGTCCAGCAGCTGGCCCAGCTCTTCCACCGCGTTGCACACGTCGGCGCGCAGCATGTTTTCGCCGTAGAACTGGTGGTACATCTGGCCCACGGGGCTCTTCAGGAACGCAACGCCGCCTGAGTGACCAGGGCAGTGCCAGCTGTACGAGCCGTCTTCGGCGTAGTCCAGCAGCGCCTTGAAGAACGGTGGCTGCACGCTCTCCAGGTAGCTCTTGGCCTCGCGGATGATGTGGCGCGCCACGAACTCGGGGGTGTCCTCGAACATGTGGATGAAGCCGTGCAGCTCGCGCAGGATGTCGTTGGGCAGGTGGCGGCTGGTCTTGGTCTCACCGTGCACATAAATGGGCACTTCGGCGTTCTTGCGGCGCACCTCGCCAATAAAGTTGCGCAGGCTCAGCACGATGGGATCCAGCCCTTCGCCCTCGGAGAATTCTTCATCGTCGATGGACAAGATGAAGGCACTGGCGCGGCTTTGCTGCTGCGCAAACTGCGAGAGATCGCCATAGCTGGTGACCCCAACCACTTCAAAGCCCTCGGCCTCAATGGCCTGTGCAAGCGCACGAATGCCAAGCCCCGAGGTGTTCTCGGAACGATAGTCTTCATCGATGATGATGATGGGAAAGCGAAACTTCATGCGCAGCCTCCAAGGAGCCGTGGCCTGCCCGGCCAAAAAACGAAATAGGCGCGAAGTGTAAGGAATAACGTTGACGCGCCTTTGAACTGCCATCCTTTTGACCCAGAATGTGGTGCACTAAACACAACCACACAAGGAGGTTCTACATGGAGGCATCCACCATCTGGTGGCTGGCAGCAGGGGCCGTTGTCGTGGCAGAACTGCTCACCGGCACGTTCTATTTGCTGATGGTGGCCTTGGGGCTGGTAGCCGCCGCCCTGGCCGCCCACCTGGGCCTGGCGTCCGCAATGCAGATGGTGTCGGCCGCCATCGTCGGCGGCGGGGCCGTCGTGGCCTGCTACCTGCTGCGGAGAAAGCGCCCCGGCGATCCGTCTGCACGTGCGGACCGCAGCGTGAACATGGACGTAGGCGAAACCATCCTCATCGAAAGCTGGAGCCCCGACGGCACCACCACCGTGAAGTACCGGGGCGCCCAATGGACGGCCATGCACCGCCCCGGCGTCACCCCGTCTACTGGCATGCATCGCGTCGCCGAGCTGGTGGGCAACCGCTTGCTGGTGGACCCGCTGTAAACACCGAAGACTCCCTGTCGATCACCCAAGAAAGGTTTCCCATGGAAATTGCCATCGTCATCCTGATCATTGCCGTGATCTTCATCGCCCGCTCGGTCAAGGTCGTGCCCCAGCAAAACGCCTGGGTCAAGGAACGCCTGGGCAAATATGCGGGCACGCTGACTCCCGGGCTGAACTTTCTGATCCCCTTTGTGGACAAGGTCGCCTACAAACACAGCCTGAAGGAAATTCCGCTCGATGTGCCCAGCCAGGTCTGCATCACGCGCGACAACACGCAGCTGCAGGTGGACGGCATCCTGTACTTTCAGGTCACCGACCCCATGCGCGCCAGCTATGGGTCGAGCAACTACATCATGGCCGTGACCCAGCTGGCGCAGACCTCGCTGCGCTCGGTCATCGGCAAGCTCGAACTCGACAAGACCTTCGAAGAGCGCGACATCATCAACGCCCAGGTAGTGCAGGCCATCGACGAAGCCGCCCTGAACTGGGGTGTGAAGGTGCTGCGTTATGAAATCAAGGACCTGACCCCGCCCAAGGAAATCCTGCACGCCATGCAGGCCCAGATCACAGCGGAGCGGGAGAAGCGCGCACTGATTGCCGCCTCAGAAGGCCGCCGCCAGGAGCAGATCAACATCGCAACCG
The DNA here is from genome assembly GCF_002754175.1 of Acidovorax sp. 59. Classification (NCBI taxonomy): domain Bacteria; kingdom Pseudomonadati; phylum Pseudomonadota; class Betaproteobacteria; order Burkholderiales; family Comamonadaceae; genus Acidovorax; species Acidovorax sp. 59. Next base: position 2,634,778 of record NZ_PEET01000001.1, read on the forward strand.
GCGAGCGTGAGGCCTTCATCGCCCGCTCCGAGGGCGAAAAACAGGCCGTCATCAACAAGGCCCAGGGCGAGGCCGAATCCATCAAGGCCGTGGCCGAAGCCAACGCCCAGGCTATCGAACGCGTGGCCGCAGCCATCCGCCAGCCCGGTGGCGAGCAGGCCGTGCAGCTCAAGGTGGCTGAAAAAGCCGTGGATGCCTACAGCCAAGTCGCGTCGGACGCCACAACCACCCTCATCGTGCCCAGCAACATGACCGAGGTTTCGGCGCTGATCGGCTCGGCGATGAAGATGGTGCAGACATCCCAAAAGGCAGGCTGACAACGTGTCGGCCCACTGAAATTTTCAGGTGACACCGATCAGTGACCGGAATGCACCCAATCCTATGGCTATAATCGAGGGCTTCGGAGAGGTGGATGAGCGGTTTAAGTCGCACGCCTGGAAAGCGTGTGTGGGCTAATCCCCACCGCGGGTTCGAATCCCGCCCTCTCCGCCACATATCAACCCAGGTGATTCCGGTCACCTGGGTTTTTTGTTGTGGGGGCTGGCTTATTGCACACAGGACCCCGGCGCTTTGGGCTGAACATCAACGACTGTGCGCCCCGCTCGGCGCATGACAGTGTCTGCGACAGCCATGGCCATTCATGTCAACGACCCTGCGATTGCGGGGCTGGGGCTGACCTCCAGCGTGGTGCGCAGGAGCACACCGGGTGCAGTGCCCACACTGGACCTGCAGGCCATACAGGTCCCAGGCTGGTCTACCACCATGCCAGGGACGGCTGCAAACACTGCCAGGCCAGCGATACGCCCGCCATTCTGAGAGGGCTGGCGCGGGCGCAGGTCAAAAAACTCAGGGTGGTCCATGGCGTCGCCAACCCCCATCGGTGATGAGTGTGCTGGCCAACATTGGCCCGGCTTCATTGGCATCGAGCAGGAGGCCATTGCCCAGATCACCGCGTGGATTCAGACGCCCGCGCCCTGATCTATTCATGCCGCGATGACCGCTGGACGGCTCCACAGGAGCCCTCTGCAGTCTGTCCGCTTGGCACTCCATCCGCCTCCCACTCAAGGCCCTGAACCGGACCTCCGGACGCTTGCAGGGCGCGGAACGTTTCTGGCAGGTTTGTAAAGGCAACAGGCCGTAACAGTTACCCATGGAGCCCTGTTATGGCACTTGTCTTACACGCGGAACTGCGGCACTTTGCTGAAATCCTAGCCAGCAGCCATTGAGGTTGCACCGGGAGGTCATTGCGGCCCCCACCCCTTTTCTCAAAAGGACTTCACCATGAAACGCCATTCCTTACCGCCGGGAGCGCGCGCGTTGATAGCGTTCATCGGAACCGTGGTGCTGGCCGTGCTGGCGGCGGTTTCATTGCTGATGCCGGACGTGGCCGTGCAGTCTGTGGATTCGATGTCGCACGGGCTTACCGGGCTCGACCAGATTTTGTCCACCAGCTTTCTGGACCACTGAGTTGTGATGCGTGCACAAGTGGCTGGCGCTGCGATGCAGCGCGTGTGGGTCCAAACAGCAACACAGTAGTAAAAAGCATAGCATCGGAGTACCATTCGGCGCTGCACACCGGGACTTTTCGGTGGCATTCTGGAATGGAGGACGATCGTGACCACACGTTTTCGCATCTCTGCAAACCGTTTTTCCTTGATTCACTCCCCGAAATTCTGGGGTTCGATGGTGTTGCTGGCCGCTGTGGCGGGCTGTTCCAGTCCCCGCGACAACGCCTTGGACGAGTTCTCGCGCTGGTACGACGGTGCCAGGGCCCAGGCCCAGGCAGGGGCCATGAGCTGGAGCGAGCTGTACAAGCAAAGCTTTGACCGCCTGACCGCCCTGCCCCCCTCCCTGCAACAAGACACGCGTCTCGAAAACACGGTGCTGCTGCTGTCTGTGGCCCGCAAGCTGGAGTCCAACGAGATCAGCCCCCAGCAGTTCGCCATGGAGCGAGACGACATCGAGACCCAGTTGCAGGCTCGCCTGCGCTGACGACGCCACCAGCAGCGGCAATGCAGCTTCTGGCAGCCTGGTCAATGGCTTGAGTAGCGGTTGCTGAAGCAACTGGGGCAGCTTTTTTGCCCGCGCCATGGCTCGTTACCTGCCGCCTCCCTAGCATGGCGGCCAACGCTATCGAGACGTAGACCCCGACTGCTCCACCACCCCCACGCGACGGCGCAACGCATCGGCTGCCGCAGTGTCTCCGGCAGCCTCTGCCCTTTGCACCTGCAGCAGCAACCATGCCATCAGCGGCCTGCGCCAGCCCTGTGCCGACGCGGTATCGGTGGCTGTAGCGATGACTGCCGGGCTGGCGTGCCCCGTCTGCAGCAACACGCCCGCCGCCACCAGGCGCGAAAGGGGGTCGGCAATGCCTGCCAAGGTGGCAGCGTGGCCTGCCGTGGCAACCGCACGCTGCGCCGGTGGCAAGAGAGCCACCTGGCCGGCCTGCACGCGGCCCGCCAGATAGTCTGCGTAGGCCTGCTCGGGCGCGGAGGCGTCGGCGCGCAAGGCCTCGAAGCGTTCGCAGGGCTCGGTGACCAGACTCGCCACCTGGGCCGCGCAGCGCATCAGCTCCAGGCGCGCCAGCAGATCGGGGCGACCCGTGCGCGCCACTTCGGCGCGGGCCCGGTCCCATTCGAGCTTCTCCACGCGCGCGTTGCCGGACAGGTAGGCCTCGATGGCCTTCTGGGACGCGCCCTGGGCATTCATCTGCCAGTCAGGCACCGGGGGTTGGCTGGAACACGCAGCCAATGCAAAGGCACAGCCGATGGACAGGAGCCGCAATGCAGCCCGCAAACGAGGTGCAGCAGAGGGGTTCATGGCAGCTTCAACTCCGTGTCGCGTGCAAAGGGCCATTTGCGGTTGATCTCGTTGACCAGGCTTTCCACCTTGCGCAGATTGCTTTCCACCTCGGCGCGCAGCGCGCCCAGGTCCATCGTGGCTTCGCGGGCATTGGTGCCGATGGCCTGGGCCTCCACCAGCACGGCATCCACCTTCTTGAGGCTGGTGCGGGTATCGGACAACAAGCCATTGAGCTGGGCCACGGTGGCGCGCACCTCAGGCACCAGCGCGTCCTTGTTGCCCTCGCTGCCAAACACCTGTTTGTCGGCGCGGGCGGCCATGCCGTCCAGGCGCGCCAGCAGCGCATTGGTGCGCTCCAGCGTGGCCACAATCTTCTTCGCATCGGCTTCGTTGCCCATCAGCACACCCAGGGCGCCGCCCGGCCCGTTCAGGCGCTCCGTGAGTGCCTTGACGTTGGTCAGGGTGTTGCCCAGCGCGGCGTCGGGCGACGTCAGGGCGTTCAGGTTGGTCAGCAGCTCGCGCGCGGTCGCCATGAGCTGCGGGATCTCCGCCGTGGCATCTCCGCGCAACACCGGCCGCACGGCGCCATCGGGCAGTGCGGGGTCGGTCAGGATGCCGGAGTACGCCCGGATGTTGGTGCCCCCCACCAGACCGCGTACCAGCGTGAACACGCTGGACTCGCGCAGCCAGTGCGCATCCTTGCGGGGCACGTCCACCAGGATGCGGGCATTGCCCGATTCGGCAAGCTCGATGCGTCGCACGCGGCCAATGGGAAAGCCCGAGAAGGTCATGTCCATGCCCACCACCACGCCTTCGGAGTCATCGGCCGTCAGCACCAGCGTCTGCGTGGGCTCAAAAGCACCCCGCGCATACAGCAGGTACAGGCCCGAACCCACGATGAGGGCCAGGGTGAACAGCAGCAGCGCCGCAGCCTTGAGTTCCAGATAGGCCACCGGGCGCAGGGTCTCGACCGGAGGCGCGTCGGCCCCGGCGGGGCCATGCAATGGGGGAGGAGGATGGTCGTTCATGTCGTGGGTTTATGCGGGTGGGTGCGACCGGCGCGGGCCATCAGTAGTAGTTGCCCATGAGCGAGGCCACCTCGATCAGCAGCAGCACCGCAAACATGCGGGCCAGGCCGCCCAGTTCCGAGTCGGGCTGGGTACGTTCGCCGCTGTCATACAGCCCGGCAGCCATGGGGATCAGCGCCACGGCCAGGCTGAAGAACAGGGTCTTGAGCACAAACACCATGGTCACGCTGGGCGAAAACACCTGGCCGAACATGCGCGTGTAGCTCGGCAGCCCCGCCATGTTGAAGCCGTACACCCCCAGGTACGCCAGCACCAGCGCCACCACGCAACTGAGCGCAGCCAGCGTGACGCAGGCAAACACCCCGGCAATCACGCGGGGCAGCAGTTCGATGCGCACCGGGTCAGAGCCCTGGCGGCGCAGCGCCTCGAACCGGCCCGTGAGCCGCAGGTGCGCCAGTTGCGAGCCGTTGGGAATGGTGCAGCGCATGGCCACAAACAAGGCGGCTGTGAGCGGGATGAGCTCCAGCACCAGCACGCGGATCACCATCTCCAGCGCATAGCGCGACAGCCCGTAGCTCAGCGCCGTGACCACCACAATGCGCGTGAGCACCAGGCTGATGAGCGCCGCCAGCACCGTGAAGCCCAGCAGCACAGGCGCCGTGTCCAGATACAGGTGCCGGGCCAGCGCGCGGCGGGTGCCCTTGCCGTAGCTGGACGGCGACAACACCAGCACCAGCACCACCGCGCCCAGATACAGGATGCGCCACCAGGCCACCGCCCAGCGCCGCGCCGTGTTCCACACACGTTCGGGCAGGGAGAGGCCGGGAAGGCGCGAGATCATGGGCGGATCATAGCGGGGGCATGCGCCAGGGCAGTCCATGGCAGGCTTCTGGAGATATTTGGGCCATTTTCGGGCGATAGCGCTACAAACATATGCCCAAGTAGCTATCAATTAAATAGCAAATAGCACACACGCAGCCACGCCGTACAACAACTGCTCACACATGGCGCTTGCCTTGGCCGGGAGGGGCGTTGACGCCCACGGGCTGCGCGTCGGCTCGCGCATGCAGCGCTTCAATGATGTGGCAGGTGGCGTCAGCGCCGTCGCAACGGCTGCGCAGCGCCTGCAGGTCGGCCTCCAGCGCCTGCAGTTCGGCCAGGCGGGTGCGCACATGCACCAGGTGTGCATCCAGCGTGTCGCAGGCGGCATGGCAGTCGGTCTTGCTGTCCCAGTCCAGCGCCAGCAAGGTCCTGACCTCGTCCAGCGACATGTCCATGGCACGGCACAGGCGGATGAAACGCAGCTGGTGCACGTCGGCGCTGCTGTACAGGCGGTAGCTGTTGTCGCCGCGGGCACCGGGCGGCAGCAGCCCCTCTTTTTCGTAGTACCGGATGTTTGCGGCCGACACGCCGGACTGCTGGGCGGCCTCGCCAATGCGGAACTGTGCAGCGTGGGGGTCCATGGGCTTGACCTTCAAGTGACTTCAAGGTTTCCAATGATGCCATCGCTTTCCAAAACCTCCAGGAGAAAACACCATGTCCGCCCATTGCCATCACGGCCACCACGACCACAGCGCCCCCGGCCACAGCCACGATGCCCCCGCCAGCGCAGACCCGCGCTACCGCCGCATACTGTGGATTGCGCTCGTCGTCAACGCCGCCATGTTTGTGGTGGAACTGGGCGCGGGCACCCACTCGGGCTCGGCGTCGCTGCTGGCCGACGCCATCGACTTTCTGGGCGATGCGGCCAACTATGGCCTGTCGCTGTGGGTGCTGGCCATGGCGCTGACCTGGCGCGCACGCGCCGCCCTGCTCAAAGGCGCCAGCATGCTGGCGTTTGGCGTGTTCGTGATCGGCCGGGTGGCCTGGGGGGTGTGGCAAGGGGTTCCGCCCGAGCCCTTCACCATGGGTGGCGTGGGCCTGCTGGCGCTGGCGGCCAACCTGGGTGTGGCCGCCCTGCTCTACGCCTGGCGCGAGGGCGACGCCAACATGCGCGGCGTGTGGCTGTGCACCCGCAACGACGCGCTGGGTAACCTGGCCGTGATGGCGGCCGCGCTGGGGGTACTGGGCACGGGCACAGCCTGGCCCGACCTGGCGGTGGCGGCCGTCATGGCGGGCCTGGCCATCAGCGGCGGCTGGAGCGTGATCCGCCACGCGCGGCAGGAGCTGGCCAGCACCGCCGGCGCCCCCGCAGCACACGGACACTGATCCATGCGCGTACGCCTGTCCACTCCGCTCAACGCACCGCCCGAATGGGTGGCTGCGCAACTGCAAAGCACCGCTGTGTTTCGCCACATCACGGCGCCCCTGGTGCGGTTCAAGCGCCCTGGCGGGGCGCCCTGGCCCACCCACTGGTCTCCCGGTGATCTGCCGTTGCAGATGCGGCTGCTGGGGCTGCTGCCCATGGGCTCGCAAACCGTGCGCATCTCCATCGAGCCATCTGCCCAGGCCGGTGCCTGCCCCACGCTGCGCGACAACGGCGAGGGCACGCTGATGCGGCGCTGGGACCACCGCATCACGCTGCAGCCGCTGCCAGACGGCCGCACGCTCTATACCGACGACATCGACGTGGTCGCGCGCCACCTGCCCTGGCTGATGACGCCCCTGAGCGCGGCGTTTGCCCAGGTGTTCTACCGGCACCGACAACGGCGCTGGCGCCAGCTGGCGGCACGCCACGCTGCAGCACCCATGGCTGACCCCTTGCAGAGGGAGCGCGCATTCGACCACCTGCTGGCAGCGTTTGCGCGCGATGCCGGCGCACCGCCTGCCACCCGCTGGCAATGGCTGGAGGCCGCGCACGTGCTGGGGCAGACCACGCTGTCCCTGCATTGGCGGTCACACAGCGCCATGCTGCGCTACGCCCTGCAGTTGCGCGACCTGCGCGAGGCCGGCGGACAGGTACTGCGGCTGGCACTGGTGCCCCTGGGCCACGCGCTGGCGCGGCTGCCCATCGGCAACACGGGCCGGGCGCAGGTCAGTGCGCTGGCGCCCATGGCGCCGCAACCGCACATCACGCAGCTGATCGACGGGGCGTTGGCGGCTGCCAGCCTATTGGCCACCCAATTTCAGCCAAAAACCGATGCTGGCGCTTGAATCATATGCGCTGGCAGCTATCAAATCAGGAGTAATCGATTGACCTGCGCGATGGCAAGCTGGCACCCGGAAGTTGACGCACGACAAGCCCGGCATGGGGCTTGCATGGTCCAATCCCCTGCCTGTGCGCCGCCATCTGCCCCGGGGGCCGCGAGCACAGCCTTCATCCCTTTGCCCTTTGCCCATGCCATCCCGCTCCCCTGCCGCCCCCACAGCCCACGCTCCGCTGGTCGTGCCCCACAGCCTGACGGAAGACGCCGTGGCCATCTTCACCGGGGTGCTGCTCATCTCGGTGGGGGTGGCGTTTTTCACCAGCGCGGGGTTGCTCACGGGTGGCACGGCGGGGCTGGCGTTTTTGCTGCACTACGCCACGGGCATCGGCTTTGGCAAGATCTTCTTTGTGCTCAACCTGCCGTTTTACTGGCTGGCGCTGCGCAAGCTGGGCCGGGCCTTCACCGTCAAGACTTTCATCGCGGTGCTGCTGTTGTCGCTGCTGACCGAGCTGCAGTCGCAACTGCTGCAGTTCGCGCAGTTGCAGCCGCTGTATGCCGCCATTGCGGGCGGGCTGATCACGGGCACGGGGTTTCTGGTGCTGTTCCGCCACCGCTGCAGCCTGGGCGGCGTGGGCATTGCGGCGCTGTACCTGCAGGACCGCTACGGCTGGCGCGCAGGCAAGATGCAGATGGCTGTGGACTGCTGCATCGTGCTGCTGGCCCTGTGGACGGTGGAGCCCGTGCGCGTGGCCTGGTCGATTGCGGGCGCCGTGGCGCTCAACCTGGTGCTGGCTATGAACCACCGGCCGGGCCGCTACATGGCGGTGTAGGTCCCGGCCAAGGGCGGTTGAGCGCCCTGCAGAGACACACCTTCTACGTGGACACCTGCCAGCCCAGCCCGCTGCGCAGCCGCTGCTCCAGCGCCTCGGCGGGCACTGGGCGGCTGAACAGGTAGCCCTGCCACAGCGTGCAGCCGTGGCGCTCCAGAAACGCGCGCTGCGCCTCGGTCTCCACCCCCTCGGCAATCACGTCGATGCCCAGGCTCTGCGCCATGCCGATGATGGTCTGCACGATGAGCGCGTCGGTGTGCTGGATGCCAATGTTGCGCACAAAGCTCTGGTCGATCTTGAGCTGGTCCAGCGGCAGCCGCGTGAGGTACGACAGCGACGACTGGCCGGTGCCAAAGTCATCCATCGAAAAGCGCAGGCCCAGCGCGCGCAGTGCATTCATCTTGGCGATGGTGTCGTCCACGTTGTCCAGCGCCAGGCTCTCGGTCAGCTCCAGCTTCAGGCGGTCGGGCCGCGCGCCGGTCTGCCGCAGCACGGCCACCACCTGCTCCATGAAGTCGGCCTGGCGGAACTGGCGCGCGCTCACGTTCACCGCCAGTTGCAGGTCGGCCGTGGCAGGGTCGTCCTGCCAGCGGCGCAGCTGGCTGCAGGCGGTCTGGAGCACCCACAGGCCGATGGGCAGGATCAGCCCGGTCTCTTCGGCCAGCGGGATGAACTCGAACGGCGGCACCATGCCGCGTGCCGGGTGGTTCCAGCGGATCAGCACCTCGGCCCCCACCACATGCTTGCCGCAGCCCACCTGCACCTGGTAGTGCAGCGTGAACTGGCCCTGTTCCAGGGCCGTGCGCAGGTCGTTCTCCAGCGCTGCACGGGCGGTGACAGCGGCCTGCATACGCGGGTCAAAAAAGCGGATGCCGTTGCGCCCGGCGGTCTTGGCGGCATACATGGCCAGGTCGGCGTGCTTGACCACATCTTCCACCGTCTGCCCCTGGCCGCTGAACAGCACTGCGCCCACGCTGGTGGTGCTGTGCACATGGTGCGATGCGAGTTGGTAGGGCTGGTTGAGCGCGGCCAGAATCTTTTCGCCCACCGCCTGCGCCTGCTCGGCAGCATCGGTGGCAAGAGCGCCCAGGTCTTCCAGCAGCACCAGAAACTCGTCGCCGCCAAGCCGCGCCACGGTGTCGCCCTCTCGCACGCAGGCCGTGAGCCGCTGGGCCACCTGCTGCAGCAGCACGTCGCCCATGTCGTGGCCCAGGGTGTCGTTCAGGGTCTTGAAGTGGTCCAGGTCCAGGCACAGCAGCGCCCCTTGCAGCCCGGCGCGCGCGCTGGTGGCAAACGCCTGTTGCAGTCGGTCCATCATCAGGCGGCGGTTTGGCAGGTGGGTGAGCGGGTCGTAGAACGCCAGGTGCTCGATCTCCCGCGCCGCCGCCGCGCGCTGGGTGATGTCGCTGAGGGTGGCCACGTAGTGCGTCAGCACCCCGTGCTGGTCCGTGACGGCGGTGATGGCCATGAAGTGCAGGTTCACCTCGCCGCTCTTGCAGCGGTTCCACAGCTCGCCCTTCCACTCGCCGGTGCTGGCCAGGCTGGCCCACATGGCATCAAAAAACGCCTTGTCATGGTGGCCCGAGGCCAGCAGGCTGGTGCGGCGGCCCACCACCTCGTCGGCGCCGTAGCCGGTGATGCGGCTGAACGCGCGGTTGGTGCGCAGGATGAGGGTGTCCGCGCCGGTGACGATCATGCCCTCTTGCGACTCGAACGCAATGGCCGCAATGCGCAGTTCGTTCTCGTCGCGCTTGCGGGCGGAGATGTCCTTGCCCACGCCCCGATAGCCACAAAACACACCGTCGTCATCAAACACGGGCGTGCCGCTGATGGACACCCAGTACGAGCAGCCCTGCTGGTCGCGGCGCTCGAACTCGAAGTCGCGGAACTCCTGGTGGCGCTCCAGCAGCGCGCGGTGCTCTTCCCACAGCGCGTCGCTCATGCCCGGTGCAGCCAGCTCCCAGCGCGTCTTGCCCATGTGCAGCGCGGCCTCCTGCACCAGCCGGTCATCGGCCCGGCCTTCCACATGCGTGAGGCGAAACTGCGCGTCTTGCTCCCAATACCAGTCGGACGACAGCGCCGTGAGGGTGCGAAAACGCGCCTCGTTGTCCTCCAGCTTGCGACGCACGCGGTAGGACTCGCTCACGTCGCTGAACACCAGCACCACGCCCACGATCTGTCCCTGCGCGTTGCGAATGGGGGCAGCGCTGTCGGCAATGTGGTACTCGGCGCCATGCCGGGCCAGCAGGGTGGTGTGGTTGCTCAATGCCACCACCTGGCCCCGGTCCATCACCAGCTGCACCGGGTCTACCTGCGGCTCGCGGGTACCGGTGTTGATGATGCGGAACACCTCGGGCAACGGCTGGCCCATGGCCTGTGCCAACGGCCAGCCTGTCAGGCGCTCGGCCACCACATTCATGCGGGTGATGCGGCCCTGCGCATCGGTGGCGATCACGCCATCGCCGATGGAAAGCAGCGTGATGGCCAGGTTTTCTTCGCTCTGGCGCAGTTCGGCCTCGGCTTTCTGTCGCGTCAGGGCCATGCGGTCAAAGCGGCGGCCCAGCTCGGTCAGCTCCTGCAGGCCCGTGGCGGGAACGCGCGATACATAGCGCCCCTCGGCCAGCTCGTCCGTGGCATGCATCAGGCGCCTCAGGGGCCGCATCACGCCGCGCCGCACGCCCACCTGCGCCACGGCAAATGACAGCACCAGGCCGCCCAGCAAGAACGCCATCTCGGTCCACATGCGGCTGTTGGCCGCGGCGTACAGGTCGTCCAGCGGCACGGCCAGGCTCATGGTGGCCACCGGTTTGCCGCCCGCCTCGATCAGCGGCTGGAACACCACCAGCTCGGGCGCACCATCAGGGCGGTACCGCTGGCGCTGCCCCTGGGGCGTTTGCAGCACCAGGGCGCGGAACTCGGCATCGGCAAACGGTGCCCCCAGCTCGCTGGCGTCGGGGGGATAACGCGCCAGCACGCGCCCCTCAGGGTCGGACACCCGGGCCACCGCGCCATCCGGCAGCCCCAGGTCGGTGAGCCGCCGGCTCCACCACTCCAGCGACACCACCGCCACGGCGGCCGCCACCACCTCCTGCGTGCCGGGCGGTATCACCGGGTAGGCAAAGTTGACACTGGCCACCTGGGCGGCACGGTCCACCTGGAAGCTGCCCACCGCAAAGTCTCGCCCCGAAATCGTCTGCTGAAAATATGGGCGGTTGGCGACGTTGACAGGCGCCTTGAGCGGACGCGCATTGCACAGCAGCTCGCCGTCCGCCCGTGGCACGCCAATGTTGACGTAGGTGGCATTGAGCGACAGCACTTCGGCCAGGTAGCGCCCGCACTGGGGCGCTGAAGGGTCGTGCACCTGCGGCATGACGGCCAGCTGCCGCAGAAACTGGCGGGTGTTCTGGATCAGCCGCTGCTGGGTGCCAGCCACCGACTGCAGGGTCTGCAGCGCGCGTTCTTCGGCCGCAGCAATCGCGTCTGTGCGGTGGGCCCGTGCCTGGTACACCACCAGCAGCACCGCTGGCAGCGTGGCCCACAGCACCAGCCAGCGAATCCGCGCGGACAAGGTGCTCCACATTCCAGCGACCCATGAGGGCATACCGACCTTTCTGTGCAAGAGAAAGAACGCTTGAGCACATATCTGCCGACAGCCGCTGACAAACGGGCAGACATGTTTCGTCACATGTTACTGCCCATGGTCGGAAAAGGCATTCACGATTTGCGCAGGGTTGCCCGCAGCGCCAGAAAGTGGTTACCTGCGGAACCTTGAGCGGCTCCGCCGTATCATTGAAGGATGCGTCGCGGCTTTTTCTTCCTGCTGATGGTGGTGCTGGTCCTTCGGGGCCTGACGGGCACGGCCATGGCGGCGGGCATTGTGGCTCCGCTGCTTCCTGCAGGCGCCGCGCAGCACACCGAGGTCCAACAGCCTACGGCGGAAGGCATGGTCCACGACCAGGGCCATCCCCACGATCATTCCGCAACCCTGGCGCAGGCCGAGGGCGTGGCACCCGCCGACGCCCATGCCCACCATGGCGCCCCGGCCGCTGAGCCCGGCATCGACCACACTGCCAGCCACTCTGCGGCCTGCCAGAACCCCGATGCGGGCTGCAAATCGGGCGACGACCACGACCACCACAGCGCCAGCTGCTCGGCCTGCGAAATCTGCCACTCGGCCATGCTGGGCCTGCCCGCATCGCTGACCCCCGCCCCCCTGCCCGCCGGAGCCCTGCTGCCCCTGGCCTCTGCGCAGTTTGACAGCGCCCCTGCGGCGCTGGCCATCAAACCACCCATCGCCTGATCTCCGACGCCCGAAGTGCGTCTGCCATAGCCTGATGGCCCCTGAACAACAGGGTTCGTCAGGCGGCAGTGCACTGTTTTTTGGTTCGTTGTCTGGAGATCGCCATGCGCGCCCCTGCCATTTTTCTCTCCTTGCCGTCGCCCGGGCCATCGTGGCCGATGCGATTGGCTTGTCTTGCCCTGTTGTCGCCCTTGCTGGCGCAAGCCCAGGGCCCATCTGCATCCGACGCTACCCGCGCCGATGCGCCCACGGCCCCCCTGCCGTACACGGCCATGCCGCCGCAGCCCCCGCTGGTGGACGCCTTGCCCACACCCCAGGCTTGGCGCCAGGCGCACGAGTCCGTGGGCGCGTTCCCGCGCGGCCATGCGGACATCGTGGCCTGGGAGGCGCAAAAAGGCTCGGCACCTTCCCCCACGCCCGCAGCCTCCTCCGCTACCTCCATGCCACACCATCCCCAGGGCATGCAGCACGGCATGCCGCATGGGAAGCAGCGTGGCACACCCCATGAGATGCACCACGGCAGCCCAGGGAGTGCCCACCCCGCCCACCACCCCGAGCCGAAGGGCAAGCCATGATCAGCACCCATCGCCTCTCCATACTGGCTGCCGCCACCCTGCTGGCGGGCTGCGCCAGCGTGTCGCCCGATGGCCTGCGCAGTGATGTCGCGGCCCTCACTGCGGGCCGTACCGCCGGTGTGCCCCAGGCGGCCTTGCCCGCCACAGACCCGAGCGCTCGCGCAAAGGCCCAGCAGTCCGTCGACAGCTGGCTCGCACAACCCCTGACACAAGACGCCGCCGTGCGCATTGCCCTGCTCAACAACCCCGGCCTGCAAGCCCGGCTGGCCGCGCTGGGCGTGGCCGATGCCGAGCGGGTGCAGGCCATCACGCTGCCCAACCCGCACCTGACCCTGGGGCGCTTCACCAACAGCCAGGAACGCGAGATCGAACGCACCCTGGCCTTTGGCCTGATGGACCTCATCACCCTGCCCTGGCGCACCCAGCGCGAGGCCGAGCGCCTGCAGATTGCCACGCTGCAGGCCGCGCAGGATGTGGTGCAACTGGCCGCAGACACCCGCCGCGCTTGGCTGCGGGCGGTGGCCGCTGAGCAGGTGGCCACCACGCACGACCGCATGGTGGAAGCCGCCGAGGCCGGGGCCGAGCTGGCGCACCGCATGGCGCAGGTCGGCAACTGGAGCCGCCTGCAACAAGCCCGCGAACAGGCCGTGCTGCACGATGCCACCCGCCAGCGTGCCCGCGCCCGCCTGGCCGCAGCCACCGAGCGTGAGCAGCTCAACCGCCGCATGGGCCTGTGGGGGCAGCAAACCCAATACCAACTGGCCCAGCAGCTGCCGCCCCTGCCCACCACCGCCTTACCCGCCGATGGCATCGAAGCCACCGCGCTGCGCGAGCGGCTGGACGTGCAAGCTGCCCGCCGCCAGCTGGACACCCAGGCAACGCGCCAGGGCTGGAGCCGTGCGGGCGCCGTGTTTGGTGACATTGGGCTGGCATACAGCCGCAACACCGCGACCGAACGCGACACCGGCCGCAGCGACATCAAGCGCGGCTGGGAGATCGAGCTGCCCCTGCCCCTGTTCGACTGGGGTGGTGCAGCCCGCACCCGCGCCCAGGCCGAGGTGGAGCAAAGCGCCGCCCAGCTGCAAGACACCGCCGTGCGCGCCCGCAGCGAGGTGCGCGCCGCCTGGCTCACCTACCGCACGGCCCTCGACCTGGCGCGCCAGCAGCAGGCTGAAGTGGTGCCCCTGCGCCAGCTCATCGCCGACGAGACCACGCTGCGCTACAACGGCATGCTGGCCAGCGTGTGGGACATGCTGGCCGAAGCACGCAACAGCACGCAGGCCGTGGCCAATGCCATCGAAGCGCAGCGCGACTTCTGGGTGGCCGAGACCGACCTGCAACTGGCGCTGACCGGCACCTCGCCCGGCGCACTGCAGGGCCTCACCTCCGGCGCCGCAGCCTCCACCACCCCACAAGGCCACTGACATGAACCGCCGCAATTTCTTTTCTGGCGCCGCCACGGCCGTGGCCGCAGCCTCCGTCAGCCGCGTGGCCCTGGCCGCACTGCCCGAGCCCGCCACGCAGTCCAGCGCCGACACCGCGCCACCGCTGCACCCGCCCACCGGCCGCCCCTACAACCCCGTGGTCACCCTGAACGGCTGGACCGCCCCCTGGCGCATGAACGCGGGCGTCAAGGAGTTCCACCTGGTGGCCGAGCCCGTGGTGCGCGAGGTGGCGCCCGGCTTCATGGTCAACATGTGGGGCTACAACGGCCAGAGCCCCGGCCCCACCATCGAGGTGGTCGAGGGCGACCGCGTGCGCATCTTTGTCACCAACCGCCTGCCCGAGCACACCACCATCCACTGGCACGGCCAGCGCCTGCCCAACGGCATGGACGGCGTCGGTGGCCTCACCCAGCCCGCCATCCAGCCCGGCAAGACCTTTGTGTACGAGTTTGTGGCGCGGCGCCCCGGCACCTTCATGTACCACCCGCATGCCGACGAGATGGTGCAGATGGCCATGGGCATGATGGGCCTGTGGATCACCCACCCGAAGGCCGCGCACCCGCACATCGCCAAGGTGCAGCGCGACTACGCCTTCTTGCTCAACGCTTTTGACGTGGAGCCCGGCAGCATGACCCCCAAGGTCAACACCATGCTGGACCACAACATCTGGTGCTGGAACAGCCGCGTGTTCCCCGCCATCAGCCCGCTGGTGGCGCGCCAGGGCGAGCGCGTGCGCATCCGCGTGGGCAACCTCACCATGACCAACCACCCTATCCACCTGCATGGGCACGAGTTTGAAGTGACCGGCACCGACGGCGGCCCCGTGCCCAAAAGCGCGCGCTGGCCGGAGGTGACCACCGACGTGGCCGTGGGCCAGATGCGGCAGGTGGAGTTCATCGCCGACGAACCCGGCGACTGGGCCCTGCACTGCCACAAGAGCCACCACACCATGGGCGCCATGGGGCACGCCGTGCCCACCATGATCGGCGTGGACCACCGGGGCCTGGTCGGCAAGATCCAGAAGATCGTGCCCGACTACATGGTGATGGGCGAGCGCGGCATGGCCGACATGGGCGCCATGGAGATGCCGCTGCCCGACAACACCTTCCCGATGATGACCGGCACCGGCCCCTTCGGCCCGCTGGAGATGGGCGGCATGTTCACCACGCTCAAGGTGCGCGCTGACCAACCCGCAGGCAGCTATGCCGACCCCGGCGACTTCAGGCAGCCACGCGGCACCCAGGCCTTTGAATGGCAAGGCGCACCGGCCGCCACACCACGCCCTGCACGCACCGACACCCCAGGCACCGCCCCAGGCGCGGCCAATGCACGCAAGCCCGCTGCCAGCGGCCACCAACATTGATGCCAATGATCACCATGAACACTATTAAATTCATAGCTGCCTGGGCAATATGCACTAGCGCATTCGGCACTTTTTCTGCCTATGGGCATGAAAACATGCCCCACCGCACCTCCACAGCCCCCGTGGTCAAAGAGCAAAAAGACTGGGGCATTGCAGGCGATGCCCGGCAGGTGCGCCGCACGATCACCGTGCGCATGGGCGACGACATGCGGTTCAGCCCCCGCCACATCGAAGTGCGCGAGGGCGACACCGTGCGGCTGCGCGCACAGAACAAAGGCCAGGTACTGCACGAGATCGTGATCGGCACCAAGGCGGAGCTGGACCAGCACGCCGAAATGATGAAAAAGCACCCGGGCATGGAACACGACGAGCCTTACATGGCCCATGTGGCGGCGGGCAAGGCCGGCGACATCGTGTGGCACTTCAACCGCGCAGGCAGCTTTGACTTTGCCTGCCTCATCCCCGGCCATTACCAGGCCGGCATGACCGGCACCATCACCGTGCTGCCCCGCCATCCATAACGCCAGGAGAAACACCATGACCCTCCAACGCCCTCGGGCTGCATCCGCGTCCATGACCGCGCTCCCCAGCCCTGCCCGCCGCCAATGGCTGGCCACCACCCTGCCTTTGCTGGGCGCGGGGTTGGCCGTCGCTTTGCTGCCGGTTGGGTCCCGCGCCGCCACCAACACGCCCACACCACTGGAGGTGTGGAAAGACCCCAACTGCGGCTGCTGCCAAGACTGGGTGGACAACATGCAAGCCAACGGCTTTGCCGTGAAGGTGCATGCCACCGGCAACAACGCCGTGCGCGCCCGCCTGGGCCTGCCGCCAAAACTGGGTTCGTGCCACACCGCGCTGGTGGGCGACTACCTGGTGGAAGGCCACGTGCCCGCCAGCGATGTGCGCAAGCTGCTGCAGCAAAAGCCCAAGGCCCTGGGCCTGGCCGTGCCGGGCATGCCCGTGGGCTCGCCAGGCATGGACGGCGCCGTGTATGGCGACCGGCGCGACCCGTACGACGTGCTGCTGGTAGCGCACGACGGCAGCACGCGCATCTTCAACAGCTACAACAAAAAGACATCCACATGACCCAGCACTTCTTCTCCATCCCGCTGGCTGCCGCCCTGTTTGTCCTGGTTGCAGGGCCCGCCCTGGCGCAGGCGCCCGCAGGGGCTGCCGCAGACAGCCACAGCAGCCACCACCCCGCCGCCACCGCACCGTCCGCGCCACAGGCGGAGTTGAGCGAAGGCGAAATCACCCGCTGGGACCCGCGCACCCTGCGCCTCACCCTCAAACACGGCGAGATCAAGAACCTGGAGATGCCGCCCATGACCATGGTGTTCCGCGTGGCAGACGCCAGCGTAGTCGGCGACCTGAAACCGGGTGACAAGGTACGCTTTCGGGCCGAACATGTCAGCGGGGCCTACCATGTCCAGCGGATCGAGAAAGCGCCCTGAAGCGGCTCCGCGCGCGGCACCGGGGCGCTGATACTGCGCAAGTGCAGCAAGGCTGCCCGGGCACCATAATCAGCGGCCATGACTTCCTCCAACACACTGGCTGGCGACGCTGGCAGCATCACCCGCGTGGCCGGCATCGAGGTCGGCCACTTCACCGAAACCCGCCGCCCCACGGGCTGCACCGCCATCATCACCCGCGAGGGCGCTGTGGCCGGGGTGGATGTGCGCGGTGCCGCACCCGGTACGCGTGAGACGGATTTGCTCCACCCCTCCAACCTCGTGGACAAGGTGCACGCCATCATGCTCGCGGGCGGCAGCGCCTGGGGGCTGGATGCCGCCACCGGCGCCGTGCGCTGGCTGGAAGAGCGCGGCGTGGGTTTCGACGTGGCCGTGGGCCGCCTGCCCATTGTGCCCGCCGCCGTGCTGTTCGACCTGCTGGTGGGCGACATGCGCGTGCGCCCCGATGCAGCGGCGGGCTACGCGGCGTGCGAGGCCGCCTCCACCGCAGACCCGGCCGAAGGTAACGTGGGCGCGGGCACCGGTGCGGCGCTGGGCAAGATCTTCGGCATCCACCGTGCGATGAAGGGTGGCATCGGTACCGCCTCCGTCACCGTGGACGGCGTCACGGTGGGTGCTCTCATCGCCTGCAATGCGCTGGGCGACGTGATCGACCCCGACACCGCGCAAGTGATTGCCGGGGCACGCACCGACGACGGCCTGCGTTTGCGCGACACGCGCCGCGCCCTGCTGCGCGGCGACCCGCCCCAGCCCCTGCTGGCGGGCACCAACACCACCATCGGTGTGGTCGCCACTGACGCGGTCATCACCAAGGTGCAGGCCCACCGCCTGGCCGTGGCCGCGCACGACGGGCTGGCCCGCAGCATCAACCCCGTGCACACCATGTCCGACGGCGACACCCTGTTCAGCCTGGGCACGGGCCGCAGCGGCAAGAGCCCGGGCATGATGGTGCTGGCCACCATGGCGGCCGAGGCCACAGCCATCGCCACGGCGCGGGCAGCACGGGCTGCGCGCGCCATCACTACCGCCGAGGGGTTGTACCTGCCTTCGGCCGCCGATCTGGGCTGAAGCGCAAAAATCGGCATGCGCCACGCAGACGGTGCGTGGCGTCTCCTTCGCGTTGGCACCGGCTGGCGTTGACTGGCATCTGTTGCCGGCTTCGCCCAATGTCCTGGAGCTGGCGGTTTCTGCCCCCGCGCCAGCCCTCAGGCGTATTGCGCCAGCCCGTGGCCGAAGGACCAGTTCTCCTTGGCCACCTCAACAATGTTCACGAACACATCTTCCGGCCTGAGGCCTGGGCTTTCGCCCAGAAGCTGGGCGATGCGCTGAAACAGCGCCTTCTTCTGCTCCAGCGCGCGTGTGTTGTTGGCAGTGATCTGGATGAACACCACATCGTCGCTGCGTGCCACGCCCAGGTACGACGGGCTGTAGCGGAAATTCGCGGCATCGTGCTCGGTCAGGGTCATGAACTGATCGTCCTCGGGCACATTGAAGGTCTCGCGCATGGCGCGGTACAGCGTGTCGAAAATCGCTTGCCGGTAGGCAGCGGGCTTGCCGGCACGCATGGCAATGTGGATGAGCGGCATGGAGGGTCCTTTTGTGAAAAGCTGGTGCCATGCTATCCATATTGATATGCTATTGATACTTATATCAACAATAACAAAAACATATCATGCAGCGCCCTCTGGATCTGGATGCCGTCGAGGCTTTTGTCCGTGTTGCCGAGCTGGAGAGCTTTACCCGAGCAGCCGAGGCCATGCAGACCAGCCAGGCCGCTGTGAGCCTCAAGCTCAAGCGGCTGGAGGACCGGCTGGGCTGCCGGCTGCTGGAGCGCACCCCCCGGTATGTGGAACTGTCAGCCCAGGGAGCCGCCTTCCTGGACCATGGCCGCGCACTGCTTGCTGCACATGAGCGTGCCCTGGCTGCGCTGGGTGAAGCACCGCAGCGTTTGGCCATCGGCATCAGTGACCACGTCGCCGGGCCTGAACTGCCCGCACTGATTGCCCGCATGAACGCACAAGACTCTCAGCTGTTGATCGACATCCGGATCGGCTCGTCGGGCGACCTGCTGCAAAGCTTTGACCGGCGCGAACTCGACGCGGCCATGGTCCGCATGCATGCCGGGCGCAGCGATGGCGAAGTGCTGGCCGAAGAGCGATTTGGCTGGTTTGCCGCGCCTCACTGGCAGCACCGCGCTGGTTCCACCCTGCCGCTGGCCACCCTGGCAGAGCCCTGCGGTGTGCGTGCGATGGCTGGAAAACTGCTGGATGCGGCCGCCATCCCCTGGCGCGAGGTGTTTGTGGGCGGCGGCGTGGCGGCAGTGTCCGCAGCCGTTGTTGCAGGGCTGGGCGTAGCCGCGCTGGCACCCCGCATGTTGCCCTGGGGCGCGGTGGACGTAGGTTCCCGGCTTGGGCTTCCTGCACTGCCAAGCCTGCCGGTGGTGCTTCACAGCCGGGCCCCGGATGGCCGACCCAGTGATGCCATTGCAGCACTGTCTGCCGCATTCAGAAGTGCGGTGCGCGGTTAGGGCAGGTCACGCCCGCCCTCGCTTACCCCTGCACAAGCAGGGTGCCCAGCGCGCCTTTCGCACCTTTCGGTCAAAAACTTCTTGACGCGCGCCGGAACCCCCAGAAGATCAGGGCCTGTGCACCATCGTGCGCCCAAGGCGGCGGCTGCGCACCGCCGCATCGATATCGCCAGAACGCCGCAGGGTGGCGGTGGCAACGTGTTGCGCCCCACGTTGCAAAAAGGTAAACGCTGGTTTCCAGCCGCTCCTGCGTGCTCCGAAAAAGCGCATCATCCCGTATCACCAGCTGGAGGGTCCATCGCATGAATGTCCTGCAGAACCTGAGCATCAAGACGCGTCTTGGTATTGGATATGTTGTCCTGACCTGTGCACTGATCCTGGTCGCCATCATGGGTATCCGTGGCGAGTCCATGACACAGGAGAGCCTGGACAACCAGGTCAATCACCTGAACGTGATCAAAAGCCTGGGCAACCGGGTGCTGGATACAGCCAATGCGAGGGCCGTGTCTGCCCGCAACCTGGTGATCGCGGGCTCCAAGGAAGATGCCGACGCGGAAACACGTCGCATTGGAATCGCACATGAAGGCATGGGCAAGGCACTCCAGGGAGTGGAAGAGGCCCTCAAGGTCGGCCCGCCTGAAACCGCCCCCCTCAACAAGCTGCTGGCCCAGATCAAGAACACCGAGGCGGCCTATGGCCCCGTGGCGCTGGAGATCACCCGGCTGGGGAGCCAGGGGGAAAAAGATGCAGCGATCAAGAAAATCAACGAGCAATGCCGCCCCCTGCTGACCAAGCTGGTGGCCGACATCGAAGCCTTCCTGGCCGAGAGCGACGCCATCAGCAAACGTGCCAGCCAGGAATCGATGCGCCAGTTTGAATCGCTGCGGCTGCAGCTGATCCTGCTCAGCGTGGCCATGGTGGTGTTTGCCTGCGTGCTGGGTGTGGCCACCACCCGCTCCATCGTCCGGCCCCTGAACGAGGCAAGCCAGGCGACGCGGGAGTTTGCGCGGGGCAACCTGGCCACCCCACTGGTGGCGCAGGGCAAGAACGAAATTGCTTCGGTAGTCACTTCGATGGAAGCCATGCGGCTGAGTCTTTCCAACCTGGTGGCAGGGGTGCGCCAGGGATCAGAAAGCGTATCGACCGCCAGCGCCGAGATCGCGCAAGGCAACCACAACCTGTCGATGCGCACGGAACAACAGGCTAGCGCGCTGCAGCAAACCGCTGCCTCCATGGAGCAACTGGGCTCCACAGTGAAGCAGAACGCAGACAACGCGATCCATGCCAACCGCCTGGCGCATTCAGCGTCGACCGTCGCGCAACAAGGCGGTGACGTGGTGGCCATGGTGGTGACCACCATGAAGGACATCAACGACTCCAGCCGCAAGATCAATGACATCATCAGCGTGATCGACGGCATTGCATTCCAGACCAACATCCTGGCGCTGAACGCAGCCGTGGAGGCTGCCCGTGCCGGTGACCAGGGGCGGGGCTTTGCCGTGGTGGCCAGCGAGGTGCGCAACCTGGCCCAGCGCAGCGCGGCTGCGGCCAAGGAGATCAAGCAGTTGATCACGGAAAGTGTCGGCCGCGTGGAACACGGCACGGCTCTCGTGGACAAGGCCGGCCACACCATGACAGAGGTGGTTGCCAGCATACGCAACGTCACCCACCTCATGGGGGAGATCAGTGCTGCCAGCTCTGAGCAAAGCTCGGGGGTCACGCAGGTGAGCGAGGCCGTCACGCTGATGGACCAGGCCACGCAGCAGAATGCGGCCCTTGTGGAGGAGATGGCTGCTGCTGCATCCAGCCTGCGTGGGCAGGCCGATGACCTTGTGAGTGCTGTGGCGGTGTTTCGTATTCACGGCAGCGGATCGGCGCTGCTGATCAAGTAGCGTCCCCCATCCCCTGCCGCGCCATCCAACAGGGCGGGATCAATCTTGCGCCGAGCCACGTGGTGAAACGGCTGGCTGCGGGCGCATGCCGGCCAGCAGATCATTCAGCGGCATGGCACGGGCAAACTTCCAACCCTGGGCCTGGCGCACACCCCGGGCAATCAGGAAGTCCACCTGGTCCTGAGTCTCGACGCCCTCGGCAATCAGTGCCAGCTTGAGCATGTGGGCCATTTCGATGATGTGGGTAGTCACCGGGCTGATGGCGGCTTGCGCGCCGATGCTGGCGATGAAGATGCGATCAATCTTGAGGGTGTCGATGTCGATGGACTCCAGCATGGACAGGCTGGAGTAACCCGTACCGAAGTCATCCAGCGCAATCGATGCACCGATCTGCCGCGCAGCCTGCAGCGCGGGCCGTGCAGCCTCGATGTCCACCAGCCCGCGCTCGGTGACCTCCAGCATGAGCGCGCCCGGCGGCATCTCCATGGCGCTGAAGCGCCGCTGCAGGTACTGCACGGGTCCGTCGGCCACCAGATCCTGGGGCGAGAGGTTCAAACTCACATGAAAACCCGGGCGTGCCTTGAGCATCTCGGGCAAGTCGGCCAGCACCACATCCATCACGTACCGCGTGATGTGCGCGATCACCCCGGCCTTCTCCGCTTCTGCAATGAATTCATCCGGGGGCACCAGGGTGCCGTTGCGGCGACGCCAGCGCAGCAGAGCCTCCGCCCCCACCCACTGGCCGGTTTCCAGATCCACGATGGGCTGATAGAGCACGAAGAACTCGCGCCGGCGCAGGGCCGCCCGCAGTCTGACGCGGGGCGACAACTGCCACCGGGTGAGCATCGCGACGCCCAGCGCAAACAGGGCACTGGCCACCAGCCCCAGGGGTGCCAGGATCAGCGCCTGGGCCTTGAGCCCTTCGTGGGCCAGCGCCTTGGGAGCCGCCGCGACCGCCGCCACATTGTTTTCCTTCGACACCCGAAAGACGATGTAGTGGGACTCGCTTTCAGCCACGTTGTTCACATGGGGCGTGTAGAGGTTCAGCCACTGGGTATCCAGCAGACCTTTGGACCGGATCAGCGCCCGGGGCGTGCTGATCAGAAGCCCCAGCGCGACATCCGCATGAAGCACAGGCATGTCAATCACGATGCCCGGGTGAATGATCACCGCATGGCCGTTGCGGGCGTAGATGTTGAAAGGCTGCTCCGGGGCAAAGGGCAGGCGGGCGCCAATCCAGGTGGAGATACCCGTCGAGGTGACCATGTGGTTGCCGGTGAGCGGTACCACCTCATTGCCCGTGGTGAGCGTGCTGCAGACTAGCGCTCCATCCCTCACCGCCCCCATGCCCTGCAGATAGAACGAGGTGCCCACCAGCTGCTGCATGCGTGTGAGGCTGGCCTGGCTGCAAGCGGGGTGCGGATCTCCGTCCAGATCGTTGAGCGCCGCCACCAGCTGCTGGCGCGAGGCCACGCCGCGTCGCAGCACCTCGTCTGCCAACGAGGTCAGATAGGCGACCTGGTCTTCCTTGGCCTGGCGGTGGGCCACCCACAGGGATGCAGCAATGGGGATGAGCGCCGCCAGCAGCAGTGGGATGGAGGCAACGACATAGAAGCGTTTCATCGGACACGGCAGTGGGTGGGTAGTACACAGGCAGACAATGGGCTGCCCCAGCGCGACGCCATCATGCACGAACAGCCCCCGCTGCTCCAGCGAGATTTCAGCCGATGGCGCCCCTGTCGCCGGGCGCACAAGCATCAGACCGTCCTATGATGCCGGTGACGGTTGGTGCCCTGGGCCGGGGCCCATGGCACCACACCCATCCCCATGGCCCCTGATCGGAACAAGGAGAGTGAACCCATGAGAGACCAGGCCTTTCGGAAACATGCATGGCTGCTGTGCCTGCCATTGCTCGTGAGCACCCCGGCGGCACAGGCGCAGGACCAGTTGGTGGATTTGCAGTCCAGCGGCGGCTACACCTCCTACCGCCTCGCGGACGACGTGACCCAGGTGGATCTGGTGGAACAAACCCAGGGGGCCTGCCGCTTCAACCGCACCTGGGGCTACGACCTGACCAATCGCGAGCTGTGGACCAACGGTGGTTGCGGGGGACGTTTCAAGATCACACGCACCTATGCATCCGGTAGCAACAGCGGCTCCAATGCCGGAGCAGCAGTGGCGGCCGTGGCGGCCATTGCCGGCATTGCGTTGCTGGCCAACCACAACCGGCACGACAACGACCGTCGCCCCGAGTACCCGGACTACCCCGGCCAGGGCGGGGACTGGGGGCGCGAGATCCGGGTGGACGGCCGCCTGTGCCTCGACGTGAGGGGTGGCAAATTCCAGCCCGGCACCACCCTGCAGGTGTACGAATGCAACGGGACAGCGTCCCAGCGTTTTGCGGTGGGGCGCGGCGGCGAGATCCGGGTGCGCGACCTGTGCGTGGACGTGGACCGAGGCGACCCACGGGACGGCGCGCGGGTGGTGCTGTGGTCCTGCTCGGGCTCGCGCAGCCAAAGCTGGTCTACCCTGGGTGGGCAGATCGTGAGCCAGCTCACCGGCAAATGCCTGGATGTAGACGCAGGCCAGGTCCGCCCTGGGGCACACACCATGGTCTGGCCCTGCAACCGCAGCCCCAGCCAACGCTGGTGGTGGTAAGGAGGTCCCATGCAAACAACTCTTCACTGGATCTGTGCAGGCGCCTGCGCCCTGGTGCTGGCAACAACGACGCACGCGGCCAATGCGGCCGACACCTCCATATCGTCGCCCACCACGCCACTACGCCCTGCCAAGGCGCACAAACCGGTGGCGCCAACCCTCACCCACCGGCTGCAGGCCATCTGCTCGGCAGCCGATCTCAATCATGACGGCAACGTGTCGCTGGACGAGTTCCACCAGGACATCGTGCAGAGCTGGCACAGCCTGGGGCCCGATGCAGAGGGCTACGTCCATCTCTCCCAGCTGGGCCAATTGCCCCGCATCGGCAAAGGCCAACTGAGGCGGCTGGCGGCAGCCGACAAGGACGGGGACGGAAAGCTGTCGTTCAAGGAGGTGGTGCAGGCACGCATGGCCTACTTCGAGGCAGCGGATGTGGACCAGAACGACATGCTGTCGCTGCAGGAATGCATGGCCTATGAGCGCCAACGCAGGCGCCTGCCGCAGTAGGAGCCCTCGCTGGCCGGCGGTTTCAGTCCTCCAGCTATCTGAGACCTGGGCGACTCCCGGTGCGGGATGCCCGGAGCTGGTGCGCGTCGCCGCCACGCCTGCCTGGATAATCCACCGGCTCGCAGATAGCGAGATATGGCTCCGGGTCCACCCAGGGGCCGCGTCACCCCATCCAGGCATACCGCCGCCCCGTTTCGCTCTGTTTGTCCATCCCCCATGCCCCAGGCCTTTCGCAACACTTTCCTCACTCTGCGCGATCTGATTGTGTCAGCAGGCCCCCTCGCCTTCTTGGCGGTCGGGCTGCTGGTGCTGGCCTATTGGTGGCTCAACCCCAATCCCCCCAAGACGGTGACCCTGGCCACAGGCCCTGCCCAAAGTGCCTATGAGGAGTTTGGCAAGCGCTACCAGAAGGCGCTGGCGGCGGACGGCATTGATGTGGTTCTGCTGCCCAGCGAGGGCTCATCGCACAACCTGCAGCTTCTGCGCGACGGCCAGGCCGATGTCGCTTTTGTACAGGGCGGCACAGCCGAACTGCAACCCGATGATCCGGACAACCTGGTATCGCTGGGCAGCCTGTTTGTAGAGCCGCTGTGGCTGTTCTACCGCACCGATACAGCAGAGCGCATGCACAACGCACCCCGGCTCGATGGCCTGCGGCAGCTACGCGGCTGGCGGGTCAATGTGGGGTCGGAGGGCAGCGGCGTGCCCACGCTGATCGAGCGGCTGCTGCAGGCCAACAAGGTGGAGCCCAGCGCAGTCAAGCTATCGCACCTGGAACAGACGCCCGCGACGGTGGAGTTTTTGGCGGGGAGGCTCGACGCCTTGGTATTTGCCTCGGCGCCTGAATCCCTGATGGTGCAGATGCTGCTGCAAACGCCTGGCGTGCAGCTGCTGGATTTTGCGCAGCACGAGGCCTACGCACGGCGGTTTCCGTTCCTCACCCCCGTGACCTTGCCACGCGGGGTGGTGGACCTCGCGGCCAACGTGCCCCAGCGCGATGTTCGGCTCGTGGCCACCACCACGTCCCTGCTGGCGCGCGACGGCACGCACCCCGCCCTGCTGACCCTGTTCGCCCAGAACGCACAAAAGCTGCACAGCGGCGCAGGCTGGTTCAACCGGGCGCGTGAGTTTCCCAACACGCGCGGCAGCGAGCTGCCGATTGCCAAGGAGGGCGACCGCGCCATGAACGAGCCGGTGCCCATGCTGCAACGCTACCTGCCGTTCTGGATGGCCAACCTGATTGAGCGCATGTGGCTGGTGCTGGGCATCTTGCTGGCCATCATGCTGCCGCTGTCGCGCATCGTGCCGCCGCTCTACCAGTTCCGCGTGCGGTCGCGGGTGTTTCGCTGGTATGGCCGCCTGCGCGAGATCGAAAACGACCTGGAAATGGGCAAAAGCGACCCCGCAACCCTGCTGCGCACCCTCGACGGACTGGAAGCCCAGGCCGAAAAGGTGAGCGTGCCTCTGTCGTATGCGGACGAGCTGTATGCCCTGCGCAACCACATCCACCTGGTGCGCAAAAAACTGCTGCGCGCGTCGGAAGGGGCTGGAGGATCTGCTGACCACAGCACGCCGGGCGAAGGGATGACGAACAACAGCGTGACGGAAACAGGGAGTGCAGCAGAAACTGGGCGTTGACCAGCTCTTCAGCGGCACAAGGCCGCTCGCGGCCTCAAGGTGGCACCCGCAGCGCGCGTGTCTGTGCGATCAGCGATTCTTGGGTGACTTGGCACCCGAAGCCGGGGCCAGGGGGGCGGATTTGGACAGCGGCGCCATTTTGGAGCCGAAGCCCGTACGGCCCTCGGACGACTTGCGATCTACCCCGCCCGTTTCCGTAGAGCCCGAAGCGCGGACCGCAGGCTTGGCGGGCTTGGGCGGCTGGGCCGGCACCACGCGCAGCGAGCCTTCGGCCGCCAGCTTGTCGCGCATGCGGCGGGTCATGGACTGGGTGCTGGCATCCGGCGCAGTGAACAAAAACAGGGTGCCATGCGGGCTGGCCCAGGTCAGCTGGGTGCGCACCACCCGGCCATTGGTCACCAGCTCCACCCAGGCCCCGATGACAAAATCAGCGTAAGGGTCCGGGGTGTCCAGCGGCGCCTGGGCACTGTCCTGCGGTGCAGGAGCGGACGCCTCTGCCGATTCGGACGGCTCTGTCGCCTCCGGGGCCACTTCGGGCTCTCCCGCAGGGGCGGACACTGGGGCAGGAGCCGGTTTTTCAAAAGCGGCCTGGTGCAACGCCACGAGCCGCTGCAAGAATGCGCTGGTCTGCACCGCAGGGTAGTTGATGGTCTTGAGGCCCTTGCGCAGCTTGGCCAGCAGGCCGGGGATGGCTTCGTTGAGCCGGTCCGTCTCCTGGCGCGTGAGGTCAGGCTGCGCAGTCCACAGCAACACAGGAACCAGCGCCAGGTAACCGCTGGGGTCATCTTCCTGGCTATCGTCACTGCGCATCACCTGCGCCAGCGCCACCACGTCAGCCCAGGGGCCCGCCGCAAAATCCAGCACGTCCGACGGCACCTTGTCCACATCCGGCAGCTTGCGGATATCGGCTGCGATCTTCTCGGCCAGCAGTTCGCGCTGCTCCGCCTGCAATTTGGCTTTCTGCTCGGCCTCCTGCTGGGCCTTGATCTTTTGCTCCTGGGTGTCCCAGGCAGACTGCAGCGCTTTGAGCACGGTGTCGAACGGCCCCGCGTCCTTGACCTCATGGGCAGACAGGTGGCCCACAGCCTCGGTCACCAGTCGCATGAAGCGGCTGAAGCCAGGCTCTGTCTCGGCGGTGAATGCCAAGCTGCGCTGCGTAAGCTCATCAAGCAGGCGGCGCGCAGGGTGGCTGCTGTCGGTAAAAAACCGGCCGTCGTGGTGCACCAATTGCTTGAGCGCAGGCTCCAGGCTCTTGACGGCCTGCTGCACAGGGGGCAGCAAACGGGCGTCCTGGGAGATGTTGGCCATCATGCGCCCCACCACCTCCACCGCCATGGCGGTGGACTGGGTAGCAGCCTCCATGGGCATGGCTGCATAGACCACCGGCGCAACGCCAGGCCCACGCCAGCCTGCGAGAGGCACGGGCAAAGAGCCCGCCTGGCTGACCGTGCCCCCACCGGCAAGACGGCCCACCAGGCGCTCCAGCTGCGCCATGTCTTCAATCGCTTCAGCGGCCGCACCCGACGGGTAGTAGCCCCCGGCCAACGATGACTGAGCGCTGGCGGCTCCCGCGCGGGGGTCCACCCAGCCCGGCTGACCCGCGCCGCTGGGCATGACCACCGCCTGTGCGGGCACGGCGCCGTAGACCGGAGGAGGGGCAAATGGATCACCGCCCGCCAACATCTGGCGCAGGATGCCGACCGTGAGCAATGCCTCTTCGGCAGCGTCCACGGGCACAGGCACCATGGCACCCAGCTGGGAGTCGCCGCTCCAGCCTGTGCTGGGGCCCATACCACGCCCATAACCTGTGTTGCCATAGTCGCTCATGGGCGCGTTCATTGAGGGGCCGTACCCGGAATAACCGCCCCCGTAACCCGTACCGGGCCCGCCATAGCCAGACCCACCGTAACCGGTGCCTTGGCCGCGACCGCCGCCCGCAGGCGTGCCCAGCACTGCGTAGCCCACCGGCTGTAC
The DNA here is from genome assembly GCF_002754175.1 of Acidovorax sp. 59. Lineage (NCBI taxonomy): Bacteria > Pseudomonadati > Pseudomonadota > Betaproteobacteria > Burkholderiales > Comamonadaceae > Acidovorax > Acidovorax sp. 59. The sequence goes on from NZ_PEET01000001.1 coordinate 2,662,875, forward strand.
GCCATGCTCACGCAAGCTCTGGGCGGTTTTTTTGTATTCTTCGGCCAGCAGCTTCCCGAGCAGGTCGCGCATGTGCTGCATCCACAGCTGCCGTACCTCGGCCGAGACGCCGGTCTCACCCACCACCTGCTGCAATGCACGGATGTAGCTCTCGGGCCGCAGAGGGTTGCGCTCGGGTTGCACGCTGCGCAAACCTTGCGCAGCGCTCACCAGGGTGTTGAGTTCGGCCAGTACGGCGTCGGTAGCATGCAGCGCAGACTGCTGGGCCTTGGACAGTTCCACCTGGGCCTGCATCTCGCTTTCGTCCATGAGCGAAAGCTCGCCAAAGTCCATGCCGGTGTCATCGGCCGAACTGCGCCCCTTGGCGACCGCAGGGCCTTCGGCAAATATTTCCAGCAAGGCCATGGGATAGCCCTTGACCAGCGCAGCCTCGTGCTCGTTGAGCAGCCGCAGTGCATCACTGAACAAATTACGCTGCTGGATGTTGCGGCTGGCCGACTCCTCGCTGGTCAAGGCACTTTGGGTGACCTTGACGAGCTGCCCCATCAAGGCCTCGCCACCGCGAACGGCGTTGACAACGCAGGCGCGGAAAACGGCTCTCAGACGCGATGCGGGCAGGGACATGGTGGGAGGGAGGAATCGGACAAGAGGTTTCCAGATGCAATCCTACTTGACCTCGGCCTTTATTTGAGGGCCTTGAAACGCATCCGCTTGGGCTTTGCACCTTCTTCACCCAGCCGCTTCTTCTTGTCGGCCTCGTACTCCTGGTAATTGCCGTCAAAGAACGTCCACTGGCTGTCACCTTCGGCGGCCAGAATGTGCGTGGCGATCCGGTCCAGGAACCAGCGATCGTGGCTGATAACCAACACTGTGCCCGCGTATTCGAGCAAAGCGTCTTCCAGCGCGCGCAGGGTTTCCACGTCCAGGTCGTTCGAAGGCTCGTCCAGCAGCAGCACGTTGCCGCCAGCAATCAGTGTCTTGGCCAAGTGCAGACGGCCACGCTCACCGCCCGACAGCATGCCCACCTTCTTTTGCTGGTCGCCACCGTTGAAGTTGAAGCGCCCTGCGTAAGCACGGCTGGCCATGGTGAACTTGCCGATGTTGATCATGTCCAGGCCGCCGGAGATGTCTTCCCACACGGTCTTGTCGTCCGACAGGGCATCGCGGTGCTGGTCCACAAAGGCCATCTTCACGGTCGAGCCGATCACCACCTCACCGCTGTCCGGCTGCTCGCGGCCCGCGATGAGCTTGAACAGGGTCGATTTACCGGCCCCGTTCGGACCGATGATGCCCACGATGGCACCCGCAGGGATAGTCATGGACAGGTTGTCGATGAGCACACGGTCGCCGAAAGACTTGGTGACGTTGTGGAACTCAATGACCTGGGTGCCCAGGCGCTCGGCCACAGGAATGAAGATTTCCTGGGTTTCGTTGCGCTTTTGGTATTCGTAGTCGCTCAGTTCCTCGAAACGGGCGATACGCGCCTTGCTCTTGGCCTGACGGCCCTTGGCGTTCTGGCGCACCCATTCCAGTTCCTTCTTCAGGGCCTTGGCGCGTGCCTCCTCACCCTTGTTTTCAGATTCCAGACGGGCCTGCTTTTGGTCCAGCCAGGTGCTGTAGTTGCCCTTGTAGGGGTGACCGTAGCCGCGGTCCAGTTCCAAAATCCACTCCGCGGCGTTATCGAGGAAGTAGCGATCGTGGGTGATGGCCACCACGGTGCCCGGAAAGCGGTGCAGGAACTGCTCCAGCCAGTCCACCGATTCAGCGTCCAAGTGGTTGGTGGGTTCGTCGAGCAGCAGCATGTCGGGCTTGGACAGCAGCAGGCGGCACAGCGCAATGCGGCGCTTTTCACCACCAGACAGCAGCCCGACCTTGGCGTCCCAAGGAGGCAGGCGCAGGGCATCGGCAGCGATTTCGAGCTGGTGCTCGGAGTCAGTCCCCGCCGTCGCAATGATGGCTTCCAGGCGAGCCTGTTCAGCGGCCAGTGCGTCAAAGTCTGCATCGGCCTCGGCGTAGGCGGCGTACACCTCTTCCAGCTTGGCCTTGGCGGCAAACACCTCGCCCATGGCCTCTTCCACGCTTTCGCGGACTGTGTGCTCCGAGTTGAGCTGAGGCTCCTGGGGCAGATAGCCGATCTTGATGCCCGGCATCGGAATGGCTTCGCCCTCGATTTCCTTGTCCACGCCGGCCATGATCTTGAGCAGCGTGGATTTGCCCGAGCCGTTCAGACCCAGCACACCAATCTTGGCGCCCGGGAAAAAGCTCAGGGAGATGTCCTTCAAGATCTGCCGCTTGGGCGGCACGGTCTTGGAGACGCGATTCATCGAATAAACGTATTGGGCCATGGAGGGTTCTAGCTTGCGAAAGTGGGCAGGAAGTCTGCATCCGAGCAGGTTCAGAGGGCCATTTGGAGCATTCCAAAAAGACGCCGAACGCGCTCTCAAACCCTAGATTATCGGTCCATGCGACAATACCCCCGTTGTGGGCTCCAGTTGCCCGCCACATCAGCACACTGCTGGGGACGAAGGAAGCCACGCTTCCGGGCTCCCAATCCTGAACCTCATCAGCCTGAGACTGGCTCAGCAACCTCCCGGTTGCACGACAGGCGGATACCCAGCGCCCCGGACGGGCGCATCCAACGACATGACATTTGACGAACTGAACCTGGCTCCTGCCATCCTGAAGGCCGTGCACGAAACGGGCTATGAAACCCCCACGCCCATTCAGGCCCAGGCCATTCCCGCCGTTCTGGAAGGCCACGACCTTCTGGCCGGCGCGCAGACTGGCACCGGCAAGACCGCTGCGTTCACCCTGCCCATGCTGCACCGCCTCTCGCAAGGCACGGCACCCAAGAACAAGTTTGGCGGCAAGGGCATCCGCGCCCTGGTGCTGACCCCTACCCGTGAGCTCGCGGCCCAGGTCGAAGAATCGGTGCGCGAATACGGAAAGTACCTGGACATCAACTCCACCGTGGTCTTCGGTGGTGTGGGCATGAACCCGCAGATCGACCGCATCAAGCGCGGCGTGGACATCCTGGTGGCCACCCCTGGCCGTCTGCTGGACCTGCAGCAACAGGGCTTCCTGGACCTGTCCACCGTGCAGGTGCTGGTGCTTGACGAAGCCGACCGCATGCTCGACATGGGCTTCATCCACGACGTGAAGAAGGTGCTGGCCCTGGTGCCCAAGGACAAGCAAAGCCTGCTGTTCTCGGCCACCTTCAGCGACGAGATCCGCGAGCTGGCCAACACCCTGCTCAAGAACCCGCAAAGCATCCAGGTCACCCCGCGCAACACCACGGTGCAGCGTATTTCGCAAGTGATCCATCCTGTGGGCCGCGGCAAGAAAAAGCAGGTGCTGCTGCACATCATCCAGCAACACAACTGGAGCCAGGTGCTGGTGTTCACGCGCACCAAATTCGGCGCCAACAACGTGGCCGAGTTCCTGACCAAGAACGGTGTGCAGGCCATGGCCTTGCACGGCAACAAGAGCCAGAGTGCCCGTACGCAGGCCTTGGCGGGCTTCAAGAGTGGCGAGATCCGTGCCCTGGTGGCCACCGACATCGCCGCACGTGGCATCGACATCGATGACCTGCCGCACGTCGTCAACTACGAAATCCCCAACGTCTCCGAAGACTATGTGCACCGCATCGGCCGCACGGGCCGCGCAGGCGCAACGGGCGAAGCCGTGAGCCTGGTCTGCATGGACGAAGAAGGTTTCATGATGGACATCGAGCGCTTTACCAAGCAGCAGATTCCTGTCCAGGTGATCGAAGGTTTTGGCCCAGAACCCGGCGAGAAGGCGGAACCCATCGCCATGGGCCGCCAGACCATCTGGGGCGGCGCAGGCAAGCCCCCGAGCCGTGATGTGATGCAGGCAGCCGCCAAGGCCGCCCGCAGCGAAATGATGGAGCGCATCCGCACCAACAAGGCAGGCCAGGGCGGCGGCCAAGGTGGGGAGCGCGGCCCCCGTGCAGGCAACGGTGGTGGCGGTGGTGGCCGTTCCGGTGGCGGAGCTCCACGCAACGCCCAGGGTCCAGCCGGCGGCGGCCGCGGAGGCCAGGGTGGTGGCCGGGGTGGTGCCCGTGACGGCGCCGCCCAGGCACCTGCGCGCAGCCGAGGCCCACGCCCCGAAGGCGGCGGTGGTCATCGCTACGATGACGCACAACCCCCCCGCGCCAATGCGCACCTGGGCACACACCTGGGTCACAGCAACCCAGGCCATCGCAGCTCGGGCCACGGTGCGGGCGGTCAGCCCGACCCCATGCGCACCAGCGTGGACAGCATGGCTGAACGCGGCCGCCGTGGCGGCGGCGGTGGTGGTGGGTATCGCAACTCTGGAGGTGGCGGCTATGGTGGCGGATCAGGCACGGGTGGCGGTGGTGGCCGGGGCAACGGGCCTCGTGGGCCAGGCGGTCCTCGCGGCTCTTTTAACCGCTGAGACGCGCAAAGCGCCCCCTGCCAACGCCACGGACGCAGCGGGCGCCAGCATCCATGTGCTGCACGCCAAAGGGCGGCGTGCGCCAGCGCTGAACCATCCCCGCCTGCAACTGCACGCGGTGGATTTTGCGGCGATGCCCGCCTTGCCGCACGTCGATGATGTTTACATCACCCTGGGCACCACCATGGCTGCAGCCGGCAGCCAGAGCGCGTTCCGTGCGGTGGACTATGACGCCGTGATGGCCACGGCCCGCGCAGCGCGCGCGGCGGGCGCCACCCGCTGTGGCGTGGTCACCGCCATAGGGGCCAATGCGCAATCGCGCATCTTTTACAACCGCGTCAAAGGCGAGGTCGAGCGCGACCTTCAGCAGCTGGGTTTTGAGACGCTGGTCATTGCACGCCCATCCCTGCTGATGGGCGAACGCCGGGCGCTGCAACAAGCCCACCGGCCCGCAGAGTCCCTGTCGCTCAAACTGTTTCAGTGGCTGAACCCGGTCCTGCCCGCCAACTATCGTGCCCGCCCCGGGGCGGAGGTGGCCCGTGCGCTCGTCCGTGCCGTACAGTTGGGCCGACCCGGGCTGCAAGTGCTGTCCGGCCGCGCGCTGCAGGCCAGTTGATACAGGGAGCAGCCGTCGTGACCCCGCCTACGCTGTACGCCCTTCATGCGCCCCAACGAACTCCCCCAACCGCTGGACACCCTCATGGTGGCCACTTGCAATGTGCTCAACCTGGCCAATCCGGGACGCCTGTTCTACGATAACCAGGACCCCTACAGCCAGACCGAGTTTGAACGCAAGATCACCTGGCTGGGCGAGCGCTTTCGGGCACTGAACGCCGATGTACTGGCGGTGCAGGAGGTCTGGGACGATGCGGCCTTCAAAGGGGCACTGGGTCGGGGTGGCTTGCGCTACGACTTCGTCGCCGTACCAGGGGCCGAGAACAACGACACCCAACAGGGCGCACAGGGAACGCCCCGTGTGGGCCTGGCCACGCGGCTCAAGGTCGAGGCATTGCAGTCCTTTGCCGACTTCCCACGGGGCTTTCAGGTGGATGTGCCTGGCATTGGCCAACACACGCGCTTCGAGCGCCCACCCCTCGTGGCCACGTTGCGGATGAAGCACGGCCAAACCCTCAACGTCCTCACCGCGCACCTCAAATCCAAGCGCCCCAAATTTCTGCAGGACGCATTGGGCCAGCCTACGGAGGACAGGGACGACCGCAAGGTGGTCGCACTGGCATCGCTGCGCTCGCTGATCATGCGCGGCGCCGAGGCCATGGCGCTGCGGTGCCTGGTGATCGACCTGCTGCACCGCACCAGCGTGCCCCTGGTAGTGCTGGGCGACTTCAACGACACCCCCGACAGCGTGACCACGCAACTGATCTGCGCCACCACCGACATCGCCTACGACCGGTCCGCCCGTGATGTGGCCCTGTTCAATGCGTACGACCTGCAGGGAGATTTCGCCTTGAAAAAGGACGTGGCCTACTCCCACATCCACCAGGGCGCGCCCTATGTGCTGGACCAGATCCTGGTCAGCGAGGAGTTCCTGCCCAATGGGCGCAACAGCGTGGGCGATGTGCGCCGGGTGGACTATTTCAACGACCACCTGCATGAGGGACGCGACCGCACGCGCTCGGACCACGGCTTTGTGCGCGCCTTGCTGCGCCTGAAACTGCCCAGTTCTCCTCTGGCCCAGAGCATCTCGCCGCCGCCCACCGACGCCACCGCACCCAGCGACACCCCTCGATGATCACTGCGTCAGCCCACGGCGCCACGGGTTTGCAACGGGATGTACGCTGACAAGGAGAGGCGGGTGCGCGCAGGTAACATCCACGTACAAAGCGCCCCACTCGCCCCACACCAGGGGCTCTCTCTGGCAGCCCACACCATGACCCAGCACAATTTCCTGCGCCGCAGCGCCGATACCGCCCCGCTTTCCCGTCCTGAACCACGGATTGCGCGCTGGGCCGCCCCGGCCACGCTGGCAGCACTGCTGCTGACAGCCTGCGGCAGCACCCCACTGCCCCCTTGGCCATCCACCCCCACTGCCCAGCAGCGCAGCGCCCCCGCGCCACTGCCGCGCGTACAACAAGGTACGGTGGTACCCGCACCGCTGGGACAGCAAACGCCCTCGCAGCTGCCGCCACAACGGGCTGCCGTGGTGGCCAGCCCCCTGCCCCCGTCCGCGCCGCTCTTGGTGCGCGACGAGGCGCCCATGGCGCCGCCCTATGGCGATGCGGTGGCCGCGCGGTTCCCCAACCCTTCTGTGGTCTACAGCACACCCGGCCTGGGTGCCGACCGCAGGGCCTTCACCACCAATGCCGAGCTGGGCCAATGGCTGCGCGGGCTGAGCGACGGCGTGCCCCGTGGCGGCACACGCGCGCAGTTGCTGCAGATTGGCACCTCGCAACGCGGCGAGCCCATCCAGGGCCTGCTGCTCACCCGTGCCGCAGGCACTGACCCTGCCAGCCTGGACAAGAGCGGTCGCCCCACCGTTGTGCTGATCGGCCAGCAGCATGGCGACGAACCCGCAGGCAGTGAGGCACTGCTGGTCATCAGCCGTGAGCTGGCCCAGGGCCTGCTCGAGCCGCTGCTGGACCGCATCAACGTGGTGGTGGTGCCCCGCGCCAACCCCGATGGCGCCGAGGTGGGCACCCGCGTCACCGCCAACGGCGTGGACCTGAACCGCGACCACCTGTTGCTCAACACGCCCGAGGCCCGCGCCATTGCGCAGGTCATCAACGACTACCGCCCCATCCTGGTCGTGGACGCCCATGAATACACCGTGGTGGGCCGCTATCTGCAGAAGTTCAACGCCATCCAGCGCTACGACGCACTGCTGCAATACACCACCACTGCCAACTATCCGGAGTTCCTCACCAAGGCATCGCAGGAATGGTTTCACCAGCCCATGGTGGCGGCCCTCAAGGCCCAGGGCCTGACGAGTGACTGGTACTACACCACCTCGACCAACCTGCAGGACAAGCGCATCTCCATGGGGGGCACTCAGCCCGACACGGGGCGCAACGTCCATGGCCTCAAGAACACGGTCAGCCTGCTGATCGAGACCCGTGGGGTGGGCATTGGCCGAATGCACATCCAGCGCCGCGTGCATGCCCAGGTCACCGCCATCACCAGCGCGCTGCGGACCACCGCCGAGCGGGCGGCCAACCTGGAGCAGGTACGCTCGTTCGTGGCCCGCGACGTCAGCGCCCTGGCCTGCCGCGACCAGGTGGTCATTGAAGCGGAGGCCACGCCCACCCAGCGCGATCTGGATTTTCTGGACCCCGAGACCGGCGCCGATCGCAGCATTCGCGTGGACTGGAACTCATCGCTGACGCTGCGCAACACCAAGGTGCGCGCGCGGCCCTGCGGCTATTGGCTGTCGGCAGACGCCAGCGGTGCAGTGGAACGCCTTCGCCAGCTGGGCATCCAGGTCATGCGGGTGGCAGAGCCCGGTTCTGTCCTGGCCGAGAGCTACCGCGAAACCGCACGCGAAACCGGCAACCGCCAGGACGTGATCGGCACCATTGCTGGTGGTGGCGACATCGTGCGTGTGCAAGTGTCTGCCGTACGCAGCGCCATTGATGCACCTGCTGGCAGCTTCTATGTGCCCCTGAACCAGCCGCGTGCCAATCTGGCCGTGGCAGCGCTGGAGCCCGACACGCAGAACAGCTACTTTGCCAACCACCTGATCCAGGACCTGGGCCAAAGCGCCCGCGTGATGGCCGTGCCATCTCTGGTATTTGAAGAAACAGATTGATCCGTGCCTTGCGGCAGGTCGCTGCATGGCGCGAGGCTGAGGTCTGCGTTCTTGGCGGGGTCAGGTGGGACGCTCCGTGAGGACGCTGCCCGGATACTGCGCTGCGACTGTGGCTGCAGACGCACTATTGCTACCAATTTTATAGCTGCCCAGGCATATTCTTCTAGCGCTACAGGCAGATTTCTTTCAAATCATGCCGATCCATGCAGTGGCGCGGGCCGCGTGGCGCGGGCCTGGCGGTCCCGGGCACGCTCCAGCACATGGCGTGCCATCGCCTGTGCCAAGGCATCTTCTGCCAGGAACACCTGGGCATGGCTGCATTCCTGCACCAGCCGCTGGGCCTCGTCCTCATTGTGGCTGCGCACCACGATGTCGATGCCCGGGTTCAGGGTCTGCGCCGTCTCGATCATCTGGCGCACCTGCAGCGCGTCCGGGGTGGCCACCACCAGCATGGCGGCCCGCGCAATGTGGGCCTGGATCAGCACGGCAGGCTCCACCGCGTCACCAAACACGGCGGCCACGCCATCGGCCCGCAAGGATTCCACCAACTCCCGGTTCTGCTCCGCCACCACAAACGGAACATCGTTGGCCGCCAGCGTTGCCGCCACACGCCGCCCTACCCGGCCGTACCCCACCAGAACCACCTGCCGCGCGAGGTAACGCGAATCGGTGCTGGTGGGCAGTTCGGCCAAAGGGTCATCCCGCTGCTCCAGCCGCCGCGCAAGCGCCGATCGGGCACGCAGCCAGCCCTGCAACGGCGCAATGGCATGGAACAACAACGGGTTGAGCGCCATGGAGAACAGGCCCCCCGCCAATACCAAGCTGGCCCCCTCTGGCGGCAGCAGCCCCAACGAAGAACCCAGTGCGACCAGAATGAACGAGAACTCACCTATCTGCGCGAGGCTGGCCGATACGGTGAGCGCTGTGTTGAGCGGGTAACGGAACGCCAGCACCAGGCCCGCAGCGGCCACCGTCTTGCCCAGCATGATGATGGCGACCACTGCCAACACTTGCAGGGGGCGCTCCCACAAGACGGCGGGGTTGAAGAGCATGCCGACCGACACGAAAAAGAGTACGGCAAAGGCATCGCGCAAGGGCAGCGACTCATGCGCAGCGCGGTGGCTGAACTCGGACTCGCGCATCACCATGCCGGCAAAGAAGGCCCCGAGCGCAAACGACACGCCAAACAGCGCAGCCGACCCGAACGCAATGCCCACCGCTGCGGCCACCACGCACAGCGTGAACAACTCACGCGAGCCTGTGCGAGCCACCTGCCATAACAGCCAGGGAAACAGCCGGCGCCCGACCAGCAGCATCAGCACCACAAACGCGCCGACCTGCAGCAGGGTCCAACCCAGCGTGCGCCAGAGCTGCGCAGCATCCAGGTCGGCCCCGGTGCCGCCTCCCAGCCATCCCCCCAGCGGGGGTAGCAGCACCAGTACCAGCACCATGGCGAGGTCCTCCACCACCAGCCAGCCCACTGCGATGCGTCCGGTGTAGCTGTCCAGAATCCCCAGGGTCTCCAGCGCACGCAACAGCACCACCGTGCTGGCCACCGACAGTGCCAGACCAAAAACCAGGGCACCACCCATGCCCCAGCCCCACCACAGGGCCAACGCCATACCCAGCGAGGTCGCCACGATCATCTGCACCACAGCACCCGGCACGGCAATCTTGCGCACGGCCAGCAGGTCTCCCCACGAAAAATGCAGGCCCACGCCAAACATCAGCAGCATCACACCGATCTCCGCCAGCTGGCTGGCCAAGGCCGCATCTGCGACAAAACCGGGAGTGAACGGGCCGATGGCCACCCCTGCCAGCAAGTACCCCACCAATGCTGGCAGCCGCAGACGGGCGGCCAGAAAGCCCAGCACCAACGCCAGGCCCAAGGCGGCAGCAATGGTGTGGATCAGCGTGACGCTGTGTGGCATGGGCAAATGCTCCAGTGAGGCGGGCAGTCAAGGGGGATGGCCCGGTTATAACCGCATCACCATAACGGCAGCAAAATCGCCCCTGCAGCAGCGCCAAGAGCACGGGCCAGGGCGGGTATGATTAGCGTCCTGCGTTACGCAGATGCGGACACGCCGCAAGCCCGTCCGGCCACACAGTCGGCCAACATCCATCTGCCCGTAGCTCAACTGGATAGAGCAATAGCCTTCTAAGCTATAGGTCGGGGGTTCGAGTCCCTCCGGGCAGGCCAAAACAGACCTTCACACAGTCTCACTACCTCTCAGAACCCGCACGTTTCCTAGCGTTGCGGGTTTTTTGTTGTCTCACGCCATTTCACTGCGTACCATGACATACCAACAAAAAGTTGGTACTTCTGCCGGTATCTCTGCATACCAACGGAGCAGATACCAACAACAGGGGCACGCATGGCACTTACAGACACCTTTGTGAAGAACGTCAAGCCCGCTGGCTCTGCCACGGGCGAGAAGCACGCGGATGGGCAGGGCCTGTACCTGCACGTCAAACCGGCTGGCAAGTATTGGCGCTTGAGCTACCGCCATCTGGGCAAGCAGAAAACCCTGGCGATTGGCGTGTACCCCGCAGTCTCTCTAGCCAAGGCCCGCAAGCGCCGTGATGAAGCCCGCGAACTTCTGGCCGAAGGGCTGGACCCCAGCGCAGCCAAGAAGGCCGAGAAGCTGGCAACCCGCGTAGCCGCAGCCAACACTTTTGAAGCAGTGGCCCGCGAATTCCACGCCACCCAGGCCAGCGGCTGGAGCCCCCGCTATGCGGCGCGATGGATCGAGCGGATGGAGAAAGACCTGTTCCCGTACATCGGCAAGCTCACGCTGCCCGCCATCACCGCGCCCGTGCTGCTGGACGCACTGCGCAAGGTAGAGAAGCGCGGGGCCAACGAAACCGCCCACACCCTGCGCCAGACCGCCGGGCAGGTGTTCCGCTACGGTGTGCAGACCGGGCGCTGCGAGCGCAGCCCCGTGACTGACCTGCACGGCGCATTGAAGCCCATCGTGGTCAAGCACATGGCTGCCCTGCTGGAGCCAGCCAAAGCGGGCGAGCTGCTGCGGGCCATTGACGACTATACCGGCCAGCCCATGACCAAGGCGGCGCTGGCGCTGTCTGCCCTGCTCTTTCAGCGCCCCGGCAACATCCGGCAGATGGAATGGGCGTGGATCGACTTCGACAAAGCCTTGCTGACCATTCCATCCCAGGACATGAAGCGGCGGCTAGCACAGAAGATCAACGGCAGACCGCACTTTGTGCCCCTGGCCCGGCAGGCCATCGCCATCCTGAAAGAGCTGCAACCCCTCACGGGCCATGGCCGCTACGTGTTCCCCAGCCTGCGCACGGGCGAGCGAGCCATGAGCGACAACACCATCAATGCAGCCCTGCGGCGCATGGGCTTTGCCTCCGACGAGATGAGCGCCCACGGGTTCCGCGCCATGGCGCGCACGCTGATGATTGAGCGCATCCACGGCATATCCGCCGATGTTATTGAAGCCCAACTGGCGCACGGCAAGTCGGGGCCGCTGGGGGCCGCCTATGACCGAGCCGAATTCATGGAGCAACGACGCCGGATGATGAAAGAGTGGGCGGACTATTTGGACAAGTTACGCAAGGGGGCCGATGTAATCCCGTTGCATGGCGCTGCATGATGCAACGCTGACCGATTTGCCAGCCCTAGGCTGATCCCCGAAAACCCGTTTCCCCTGACGGGCTGGGCTGGCACCTTTTCAGGGAGCGCGAGGGAACGCATGGATTGTTTTGAAAAATTCGACCCCTTGGAAGGTAACGTTCCGCTTTACCCGTTCTTCGGGCTTTTCGATGTAGCTTGGAAAGCAAGAGAACTTCTCAAAGAAGTGCCAAAGGATCAAATCCTTTGGATTGAAAAAGATGTCGATTATCAAGTCGAGCGTGTTCGGGAATACTTCTACAACACGGCGCTTGAAAGAGTAGAAAGCAACAACGAAGCCGATCTGGAGAAGTTTGAGGAGGAATATGAAGAACCCTCAGAAGTAGAGGCATTGAGCTTCGCGACGGATGTTGGATGGGGCCCCACCGACCCCGAAGAGCCCGGATCCTGTCCAGTAAAGTGCGCGGCAGTGCTTGCGCTGATGTTAGTGGCGAGTTGCGTTGAAACACTTGAATGTCCAGAGGAGGATCTTGGCTTTTCGGAGGATGGCCCCGTTGCCGCAAGACTCATCAGTGCGGCGAATTCTGCCTTTGATGCAGCCTTGGCATTTGGCTTGGCACTGAAATATGAACGCCATATCGAAATCACAAATGAGATGGAAGTCGATATGGAGCAGCGTCTAGCGGATTTCAATAAAGATAAGGCACGCCGAGCTGCACTTAGAAAGCATGGTCCAACCAATCGAGCTAAGGCGTTCGTGGTTGCAGAATGGGCTAAACATAAGTCGGCTTACAGTGAAAACAAATCAGCATTTGCAAGAGATTACGTAAGGCGTGTTCATAACGAATACCAAGTTTCGATAACTGAAAAGCAAATGCGCGAGGTGTGGCTGAAAGATACCCCGTCTGCCAGCAAACCGGACGGTATGCCAGCAGACGGGTAATGACTTAAAGCAGCTAAAAAAACACCATTCACCCATCAGTCACTTTTGGCAAACGCCAGAAAGGAAATGGGAAATGGAAACCACCATTCAACAAGCAGCAGAGTCTCAACTAGACCGCCTGCGCGCATTGGCAGACAAACTGGACTGCCTGACCGAAACGGACGTGATGCTTTTGGGAAAGCTATCCCAAAGCACGGTGGAGGCATGGCGAAAGCGCGGGACCGGCCCCGCATACATCCTGCTGGGTAATCGCTACCTCTACCCACGCAAGGCCGTGGCGCAATATCTGGAAAGCGCCACCCGCACGCGCAGCCAACAATCCGCCAAGGAGGTGCTGCAGTGATCCACTACAACACCCAAGTCGCTGCGCCCTCCATATTCGACGCCCTGCCCGACAGCGCATTCATCCGCGAAGCGCAATTGGTACAGAGCCCCAAGCGCCCCGACAGCCCTGCCCCCCTGCCCTTCAGCGCGCCTACCCTGTGGCGCAAGGTGAAGGCGGGCACCTTCCCTAAGCCGCACCGCCTGTCTGAGCGTGTGACGGCATGGAAGGTGGGCGACGTGCGCGCGTGGATCAACCAACACACCGCCGATGCGTAAGGGGGCACACCATGCATACCGACGCAACCAAGCGGCAGGCCCTGGCCGAGATTCTGGCCGCGCATCCGGGCACCGACACCACGGCGCAATGCACGCGCATCCGGGTTGCGCTGGCCCGCTTTGCACTCACCACGTTTGAGGCTTCACGCTATCTGGACTGCTACGACCCGCGCGCACGGGTGATGCAACTGCGCCATGCCGGTGATGTGATCCGCACGCACTGGCAGACGGTAGAAACCGAAGGCGGTGGCAAACACCGCGTGGGGCTCTACGTGCTGGAAGCCAAGGGGGGCCACCATGCAGAGCGCCATTGATGGATTCAGCTCCGCCATGGAGGCGGCGGGCCTGCCACCCCCGCCCACGATTGAGGCTGATGGAAGCCTGCACCGCTTCAACACCAGCGGCAAGCGTGGCGACGACTCGGGCTGGTATGTGCTGCACCCGGACGGCATCGCGGCGGGCGTGTTTGGCTGCTGGCGCAATGGCTGGTCACAGACCTGGAGCAGCAAGCCCGACACGGCGATGACCCAGGCCGAGCGCGATGCACACCGCCAGCGCATCAAGGCCATGAAGGCACAGCGCGATGCAGAGCAGGCCCAACGCCAGCAGCAGGCGCGCCAGACAGCGGCGGCGCTGTGGCAGGCCGCAACACCGGCCATGCAGCATGAGTACCTGGCACGCAAGGGCATACAGCCCCACGGCGCACGGTGTGATGGGCAGCGGCTGGTGATCCCCTTGCGTGATGTGGATGGCGCCCTGCACAGCCTGCAGACCATTGCGCCCGATGGCGACAAGCGATTCCTGCCCGGCGGGCGGGTGGTGGGCTGCTATCACTCCATGGGCAAGCCCCAAGGCGTGCTGGTAGTGTGCGAGGGCTTCGCCACCGGTGCCAGCATCCATGAGGCCACGGGCCACGCGGTGGCGGTGGCCTTCAACGCGGGCAACCTGCTGCCCGTGGCCCAGGCGCTGCACGGCAAATACCCGGCGCTGCGCATCATCATGGCCGCCGACGATGACTGGCGCACCGATGGAAACCCAGGCCTGACCAAAGCCACCGAGGCAGCGCAGGCGGTAGGCGGCGACCTGTCAAAACCTGACTTTGGCGACAGCCGCCCAGAGAAGGCGACGGACTTTAACGACCTGCACCAACTGCAGGGGCTGGACGCGGTGAAGGCGTGCATTGATGGTGCCGTGATGGCACCCACCGACAGCGGCTGGCCTCACCCCGTGTCCCTGCCGAGTGGCCTGCCGCCCGTGGCACCGTTTGATGCAGAGCTGCTGCCGGAGGCCCTGCGGTGCTGGGTGGCCGACATTGCAGACCGTATGCAGTGCCCGCCCGACTTCACAGCGGTGGGGGCTGTGGTGGCGCTCTCCAGCCTGATCGGTGCGCGTGCTGTGGTCAAGCCCAAGGCCCGCGACGATTGGGCAGTGACGCCCAATCTGTGGGGCGCCATTGTGGGCCGCCCTGGTGTGATGAAGTCGCCCGCACTGAGCGAGGTATTGAAGCCCCTGCAGCGCCTTGAAAAAACAGAGCGGGAACAGTGGCAGGCAGCGCACGAAGCCTGGCAACTCGATTGCAAGGTGGCCGAGCTGGCCGCCAAGGCCAATGAAAAGCAGGCCGCAGCCCAGGCTGCCAAAGACCCGGCCAAAGCGCGGGCGCTGCTGCAGCCAGCCGACAACCTGACCGCAGAGCCCACCATGCGGCGCTACGTGGTCAACGATGCCACGGTGGAAAAGCTGGCCGAGCTGCTGACGGTGAATCAGTGGGGCACGCTGGTTTACCGCGATGAGATCCACGGACTGCTGTGCAGCATGGACAAACAGGGGCAAGAAGGCGCGCGGGGCTTCTACCTGACGGGCTATGACGGCAACCAAGGCCACGCCGTGGATCGCATCGGGCGCGGTGAATCATTTGTGCCCCGCGTGTGTCTGGCAATGCTGGGCGGCATCCAGCCCGGCAAGGTGCAGAGCTATGTGCGCGAGGCGGTGGCAGGCGGTGCGGGTGATGATGGCCTGCTGCAGCGCTTTGGGCTGACGGTGTGGCCCGATGTGAACCGCGAATTTGTCTATGTGGATCGGTGGCCCGACACCCCTGCAAAGCAGGCTGCATGGGCGGTGTTTGAGCGCCTGAACCAGCTAAAACCGTCCACCGACAGCGATGCGCAGGAATGGCGCTTCACCCCTGAAGCACAGGCTCTGTTTGAGGAATGGCTGATCCCGTTTGAGACGGAGCTGCGCGGGGAGGAACTGCACCCGGCCCTGGTGTCGCACCTTGCCAAGTACCGCAAGCTGGTGCCAGCCCTGGCGCTGATCTTTGCCCTGGTGGACACGCCCGAAAGCGGACACCTGATCCACGAGCGCGAGCTGATCCGCGCATTGGCATGGGCCGACTACCTGCGCACCCATGCCGAGCGCCTGTATGCCGCAGCGGTGATGCCCGAAACCAGCGCAGCCAAGCAACTGCTGGACAAGATCAAGGCGGGCAAGCTGGCTGACAGTGACGGGACTTTGCTAGACGCCTTCACGCCCAGACAGATCGCGGTGAAGCACTGGGCAGGACTGGGCACACCAGACGCCGTGCGCAAGGCCGCCGACCTGCTGGCCGACTATGGCTGGCTGGAGCGTGAGGCCACGCCCAGCGGCGCGGCAGGCGGCAGGCCCAGCGAGCGATACATGCTGCACCCCGTGCTGATGAAGGGGGGCGCGTGATGAAGTGGCTACAGCGCCTGAAATCGGCACCAACCCCAGACGCCAACGCTACGAAACCTACAGAACCCGGTTTCGTAGGTTTTGTAGCGTGCCCCGATGGGCCTTCTGAAAACTTCACAGCCCCACAGCAGCCACCGGCCAACGAAGCCACCTCAGACCCTGACCGCTGGTGCTGGCCCCATAGCTCTGCGATGAGCACGGCGGAGATTGACGCCTTCACGGCGCGGCTGGCGCGCTTCACCGACAAGGGGCTGTCCCTGGACGACGCCGAAGCCCTGGCCGACAAGCTGGTGACGCGGGACAGGGACAACGACAGCCGCCGACTGTGCCTGGAGTGCGCCCACTTGCAAGGCGTGGGCCGCTGGGGCTGCGGGAACTGGAAACAGGCCGCCATCTGCACCCGCCCAGCAGACGCAGGGCTGGCGCATGTGCTGGTGGTGACGCCTCAGCACTGCCCAGGGTTCAAGGGGCACACACGATGACCAAGAAGGCCCAGGCCCCTGCGGTGCAAACCGGCAACGCCGACCCCAACACCCTGCAGCTACACAAAGACCCGGCGCAGACATACGCCGCCCAAATCGCGGCAATGGCGTTGGGCAGCGTTGCGGTCAATGCGATGACCGCACGCACATTTGCAAAGGGCACGTTTGGCACACTGGACGTGACCGAGTGCGTATTGACGTTGAAGAAGCGCGTGGACACCACCCACGGCGGCGACCTCAAGCACGCAGAAACCACCCTCACGGCGCAAGCCGCAACGCTGGACGCCATCTTTAACGAGATGGCCCGGCGGGCAGCACTGAACATGGGCGAATACATGGACGCCACCGAGCGCTATATGCGACTGGCACTCAAGGCCCAGGGCCAATGCCGCGCCACGCTTGAGACATTGGCGGCCATCAAGAACCCGCCCGTGATCTTTGCCAAGCAGGCCAACATCGCCCACGGGCCGCAGCAGGTGAACAACGAGGGTTTCGAGACCATTACGCACGCCCGCGCGCGTGCGAGAAAACCGAGAACCGCGCCAGACGAACTATTAGAGGGGCCGCAGCATGGCAGCACGGACATGGACGACAGAGCAGCGACAACGCCAGCGCGAGGCCATCCAACGGTGGAAGCCCTGGAACCAATCCACCGGCCCCGCAAGCCTAGAAGGAAAAGCGGTGGCAGCGCGTAATGCCTACAAAGGCGGGCAAAGAGCCGCACTGCGCAAACTAGTTCAGGAGCTGAATTTGGCGCTGAAGGGACAACGTGAAAACCTGTCTGAGAGCCCAGACACGCGATCAGCTTAGATTTTCGCCAGCTGAGTGTGCAGCCTGTCTGCTTGTCTTTGCGCCTGAATTGGTTGCTAGGATGGCGGCTATCGGCCAGAAGCAGCCAGTGGTATTTCTGAAAGCTGATATGTGACGCCCGCTGTGGAGGGGCTAGCCCTTACTAAGCACTTCAAGTATTTCAGCGTTGGCCACAAGCTTTTTACCTTCTTGAACACGCCACTGGTACCCCACCTGCAGCAGCTCAGAAAGACCAGGTCCGTTGAGAAACCAAACCTCCAGATTTCGAGTCTCCCCAGGTTGAACAACTTCGCCCTCTGGAACCTGAACTTGTCCGATGTAGAACTGCCGGTCATCTGGGCCGCCGAAGTTGTGATTCGGTCTGTACACCCCCCAGCAAGGCCCACTGCGACCACCTGCTTCTGTCGAAAGAAAAGACAGTCGCGCTAGCACCCTGGGCGACGGCCCGTCCTCCAGCAGATCTACGAACGCAAATGGTTCCATGCGAAGCTAACTGTTAAATTCATGTAGTAGGCCCCATTAGACGACCGCTTTGCGTGCATGAACTGAAGGGCGGCTGTGGGCCCAGAGCTGTCCTTAGACAGAGACCGTGCAAGCGGTCATCTGTTGATCTACTGGCAATGTAGACGTCCCACTCGGTGCGCGGTTTAATGTGTGTAACGTATTCGATCAGTCACGGACATGATCAAGCAACCCCGTGAATTGCAGCAGCAGAGGGGCGGGGCAAGGCCGACGTTAGGCAACCATCCAGCGAGGAAACATGACACTACCCAACATCGATTGCGCGCGCATTGTTCGGGACGGGGGAATTGACGCTATGGCTGCGTTGAACGCTGCGTTAATCGATGCGATCGTAGGGTTACCGGCGCTGGATCAAGAAAGGCTGAAGCTCAACTTCGCTCGCGCCATGGCAGAAATAACCATAGAGGTAATCAATCCAGCGGTGGCCGCTTTTCCGGAGCTTGAACCCGATGAAGACACTTGGAAAAGTGTGGCAAGGGTCCGAGCTACTGCACGCGCTGATGGCTAAACGTGTCATTGCAACTGTCGAGCAGCTTCGCCCGCTGAGTTGCAATGTTGAGAGCCCACTTTCGACTACTTCCACCGAGTTTTTCCCGCAGGCTTTGCGGGATACATTGAGTTAGGTATCTATGAGCGAGATTGCTGCAACAACTATCACAGGAGTCACCGCAGCAGGTGAGTACATCGCCATATCAGTGACCATAGGTACCCCGTACCGAGAAACTACTGATCCGGAAGTATGGCGCTGTCCTGTCGCAGTGTCCCCCCTTTACGGCAGGTTGGCGGACATCGCGGGAAACGACTCACTTCAGGCGCTTTGCCTTGCCACACGGCTGGCGTTCAGCCTATTGCATGACTTCAAGAGCAAAGGAGGCAGACTACTCCTTGCGAAGGAGGATGGCGAGGAAACCGAATTTCCAGTTGATGCCTATCTTCCGCAACCTCCGGGCGGTAATGCCTGAGATTTGAGTCAACTCGGACCTGTGCGAGAGTGGCTTCGCATCGCTTGCCCAGGCGAGTTAAGTCAACCATTGAACGTCTGCTTTCATTAGCGGTGACCGACCGCTTCTGGCCGATTGCAGCCAGAGCGTGAGGATTCATGCAGCCGCCTACAAGTTGTCTTGCGTGCTGTGCGGGAACGCGGGGGGGTAGCAAAAGTCTAGGTTAACGGACTTCACGACACCCCGCAGTTCCTCACGCGCAGAAAAATGCACCTGTTTGAAAACATTCAAACGCGTAGCCCAGCCGACGTGTGGGGAGGGTGCGACACGGGGACACTTTCACAAATGACGGTACTTTTGACGGTACTTTTCTAAATCGAAAAAATGAAACCCAGCATTGATGCGGGTTTCAAGGCGCTATGTGAACTCCTCCGGGGCCGCCCAGCTGGTAGCTTTCAATCTCCCCACTCATACCAATCAATCCTTTCTGACGAGTGTGGAACAGCCAAGCAATGCGCGCGCGGGCTGGATGACGGATGTGGATCAAGCACCCCGTCGCGTACAGCCCCAACCCTAACGATTGGGCTGCGGCACAGCGGCGTAATTCATGGCAATGGCCTGCACCACGGCGCCGATCAATGCCGCATCGCCAGCGCTCTGCGGCAACACGTCGCGCACGATCTGGACCGCGTATTGAAGTTGCTCTTTGGCCAAGGCCGCAGACATGGCGTTGCCGCGCTTTTCACTGGGCGACGCGTCGCGAATCACAAGGCTCATCAGAAACTCCCAAAAAGTGGAGCATGCAGTATGCGCCGTGTGGGGCTGTGGTGAGCGAGAGGCGGGGCTTTGATGGTGAGAAAACCCCCTTGACGCACAACGCTGCACAGGGGCAGACGCAAAGCGAAATTCAATACAAGCCCAAAGCAAAAAGCGCTGCAACATTTCTGCTGCAGCGCTTTGCTATTTTGGGGTGGCTGATGGGGCTCGAACCCACGACAACAGGAATCACAATCCTGGACTCTACCAACTGAGCTACAGCCACCGTAGCTTTGTATTATAGCCCGGGATTTTGGTCCCGGACATCAAATCTCTTAATTTTCTGCAGTCACTGTTGCCGCCGCCTCAGGACGCGGTGCCTTGATCTGCACCTTGAAGCGCTGCTTGAGCAGTTCATAGTACGCCAGCCCTTCGGCCGTGGCCAACCACTGCACGTATTGTTGGCGCTCCTGCTGCGCACGCCGCGCGTCCGGTGCCTGGCGCGGCACGACGCGGTTGACCTTGACCACGGCATAACCCGCAGCGCCCAAATCCACCCCCGTCCAGCCTGGCAGCGCTTCGGAGGGAGCCCGCAGCGCGGCGTCGATCAGGGCACGCGGCAGGTTCTGGGTCTGTTCGCGGGAGACTTCAGTCGCTGCGGCCAAGCCTGTGGCAGAAGACGGGGCAGCCTTCCATGCATTGAGCTTGGCCTCGCCCTCCTTGCGTGCGAGTTCGGCAGATTTCTCAGCCACATACAAGGTGCGAACACGGGCCTTCACTTCGTCATAGGGCAGTGTCAATGCAGGGGTGTAGGTGGTCACACGACCAGCAGCCATCTGGCTGGGGCCCACTTCCACCGCCTCGGTGTTGCGCTTGTTTTGCAGCGAGTCGGTCGCAAAAAGTGCTTCGAGGAACTTCGCGTTGGCCAGAGGGCCCTTGGCACCTGCGGCAGGGGTCCGGGTCACGCCCTTGGCAGTCTGGATCTTCAGCTTGAGCTTGTCGGCCACGGGCTGGAGGTTGTCTGCCTGCTCATACACACCGTTGGTGAAGGACTCTGCCACCTCGGCAAACTTGCGCTGCGCCTGCTGCTGCTTGAGCTCTGCTTCCATGGTGGGGCGCAGTTCTTCAAAGCTGGGCTGGCGGGGTGTCTTGATGTCGGTGAGCTGGATGATGTGATAACCAAACTCGGTTTCCACCAGATCACTGATTTCGCCCTTTTTCAGCGCAAACGCAGCTTCTTCAAAGGGCTTGACCATCGCACCCCGGGCAAAGAAGTTCAGGTCTCCGCCCGCAACGGCCGAGCCCTTGTCGTCAGAGGATTTCTTGGCCACATCAGCAAAGCTGCCGGGAGCCTTGCGCACCTGGGCCAGCAGTTCAGTGGCACGGGCCTTGGCCTTCTCGCGGTCCGCGGCGGATGCATCCTTGGGAGCGTTTACCAGGATGTGGCTGGCGCGGCGCTCTTCCTTCGCCGTCATGCGAGCCACATTCTCTTTGTAGTAAGTACGCAGGTCGTCTTCACCCAGGGTGATGGACGCCCGCACGCTATCGAGATCCAGCACCACGTATTCGATGGCTGCCTGTTCCAGTTGCTGGAACAGGGCGGGATGGGCCTTGTAGTAGGCCTCCAGGTCTGCATCTGTCGGGGTGACTTTGCTGGCGAAGTCGGCAGCGTTGAATCGGGCCACCTGGATCTCACGGCGCTCATACAAAGCGTCGAGCGCAAGTTTGACCTGCGCATCGGAGCCAAACGCGGAGCTCACCACGCCACCCATCACTTGGTTCACCGAGATGTCGCGGCGCACATTGGCTTCGAAACCTTCGGGCGTCAGGCCTTGAGCAGCGACCAGTGCGCGATAGGCATCGGCGTCCAGCGTACCGTCCGGGCGCTTGAGTCCCGCAATGGCGGGAATCTCCTGCAGGCTGCGGGCCAGGCGCGCATCGCTGGTCACGAGGTGCATCTTTTGCGCGGCAGCCGCCAGCACACGGTCACGCACCAGGCGCTCCAGCGTGGCATACCGGGCGCTGGGAGAGTCCAGCAACTTGGGATCGACCGAGGGAGACTGGGCGCGAATGCGGTCTGTCTCCATGCGATGGGCATTGTCCCAGTCCGTCTGGTTGATGTTGTTGCCATCGACACGGGCTACCACAGGGCTCTTTTCAGAGAAATAGTTGCGGTCGATGCCTACCAGCACAAACGAAGGAATGATCAGCAAGAACAAGAAGATCATCACGATCTTGGAGTGCTTGCGGATGGATTCAAACATGGTCGATCTTTCAGAAGGCAAAAAACAAAAGGCGAACTTGCGTTCGCCTTTGTTCGGTGATGGTGGGTCCTGACGGTCTCGAACCGCCGACCTACTCCGTGTAAAGGAGCCGCTCTACCAACTGAGCTAAGGACCCCACCTAAACTGATCCTCAGTTCAAGGCATCTTTCAATGCCTTGCCAGGACGGAACTTCGGAACTTTAGCAGCTTTGATTTTAATCGTAGCGCCAGTACGGGGATTGCGACCGGTACGGGCAGCACGCTTGCCCACAGCGAAGGTACCGAAACCGACGAGCGACACGGTGCCGCCCTTCTTGAGAGTCTTCTTGACAGCCTCGATCGTGGATTCCAGGGCACGCGCAGCAGCGGCCTTGGAGATGTCGGCGTTGGTAGCGATGTGCTCAATCAATTCGGTTTTGTTCACAAGAAGCCTCTCGGAAAAGAGTTAATGGAATGTCTCGAGGATATCTGGTCTTCACACGCCTGAAAGCACAGCCGTGGGCTGGTGGAGAACAGGCGGGGGAATGACTGGCATACACAGCAGTGGCTGCTGCATCAGATTAAAGCCATCGAGTTTCAGAGTGTCAATACAACACGCTGTTTTGCGTCAGCGTTGTTTTGAATTCTAGTCGTATTTCACGCTGCGACAGGGCTTGGCGGGGGTTTTTGTCTCAAACACGCCGTATCGGCAGCACTCCGTATTGACACCCCGCAGCCAGCCATACTCAACGAGCAGCGAGTGCCTGAGCGATGGCTTTGCCCACATCCTGCGTGCTGCCCGTGCCGCCCAGGTCCGGGGTGCGCGGAGCACCACTGCCGGGTTGCAACACGGCTTCGATAGCGGCCAGAACGGCGTCGTGCGCGGCGCGGTAACCCAGGAAGTCCAGCATCATTGCGCCGCACCAGATCTGCCCGATGGGGTTGGCGATGCCCTTGCCCGCGATGTCGGGCGCCGAGCCATGCACCGGCTCAAACAGCGACGGCATGGTGCGCGTGGGGTTGAGGTTGGCGCTGGGCGCGATGCCGATGGTACCGGTGCACGCAGGTCCCAGGTCCGAGAGGATGTCGCCAAACAGGTTGCTGGCAACCACCACATCAAAGAAGTCCGGCCGCTGCACGAAGTGGGCGGTGAGGATGTCGATGTGGAACTTGTCCACCGTCACATCGGGGTAGGCCTTGGCCATCTCGGCCACGCGCTCGTCCCAGTAGGGCATGGTGATGGCGATGCCGTTGGACTTGGTGGCGCTGGTCAGGTGCTTCTTGGGGCGCGATTGGGCCAGTTCAAACGCAAACTTCAGCACACGGTCCACGCCGTGGCGCGACATCACTGTCTCCTGCATCACGATCTCACGCGGAGTGCCTTCGTACATGCGGCCACCGATGCTGGAGTATTCGCCTTCGGTGTTCTCGCGCACGATCAGCATGTCGATCTCGCCGGGCAGGCGCGGGCTGCCGTCACGGCGCACCACAGGGGCGATCACGCCCGGCATGAGGCGCGCGGGCCGAAGGTTGATGTACTGATCGAACTCGCGGCGGAACAGCAGCAGCGAGCCCCAGAGCGAGACATGGTCGGCGATCTTGTCGGGCCAGCCCACCGCGCCGAAGTAGATGGCCTCATGGCCGCCGATCTGGTCCTTCCAGTTGTCGGGCAGCATCTTGCCGTGCTTTTCGTAGTAGTCCCAGCTCGAAAAGTCGAAGTGGTCGAAATGCAGGTCAATGCCAAACTTGCGGGCGGCCTCGTCCAGAACGCGGAGGCCCTCGGGCATGACCTCTTTGCCAATGCCATCACCGGCAATGACTGCAATGCGATGCTTCGCCATTCAGATGCTCCTGAAAATATAGCTGCCTGCGCTTATATATCAAGCACTCCAGGCACCAAAGACTTGAAAACTATTTGACGCGTGCCCGGATCTCGGGCAACGCCTTCTGCAGGTAGTACACCATCGACCAGACGGTGAGCACCGCCGAGGCCCAGATGAGCCAGGTGCCCCACACGCCGGTATCGATCACGCCAAACAGGCGCCCGTCGTACAGCAGAAAGGGGATGGCCAGCATCTGCACCGTTGTCTTGACTTTGCCGATCATGTGCACGGCCACGCTCTTGCTGGCGCCGATCTGCGCCATCCACTCGCGCAGGGCCGAGATCGCGATCTCGCGGCCGATGATGATGAGGGCCACAAACACGTCGGCACGTTGCAGGTGCACCAGCACCAGGAGCGACGCACACACCAGAAACTTGTCGGCCACCGGGTCCAGGAAAGCACCGAAGGACGAGGTCTGGTTGAGCTTGCGGGCCAGGTAGCCGTCCAGCCAGTCGGTGGCCGCGAACACCACGAACATCACGGTGGCGATGAGATTGCGCGTGGCCGGGTCCAGCGGTGCGTAGAACACCCCCACGATCAAAGGTATCGCGACGATGCGCGTCCAGGTCATCAAGGTGGGGATAGTCCAGAACATGGCGGCGATTGTGTCACGGCGCGGCCGTGGAACGGCACATGGGGCTTATCTCAATGCCTTGTAAATTTCTTCTGCCAATTCATGCGAGATGCCATCCACGGTGGCCAGGTCCTCCACGCTCGCGGATGCCACACCACGCACCCCGCCAAAACGTTGCAACAGGCGCGCTCGCTTCTTGGGCCCAACCCCCGCAATTTCTTCCAGTTGCCCGCCCCCCACGCGCACCTTGGCCCGTGCCGCGCGCATGCCGGTGATGGCAAAGCGGTGCGCCTCATCGCGGATCTGCGCCACCAGCATGAGCGCGGCCGAATCCTTGCCCAGGTAGACCTTTTCGCGCCCGTCGGCGAACACCAGCTCTTCCAGGCCCACCTTGCGGCCCTCGCCCTTCTCGACCCCCACGATGCGGGTCAGGTCCAGCCCCAGTGCCGTGAACACCTCACGCGCCACTCCCACCTGGCCCTTGCCGCCGTCGATGAGCACCAGATCCGGCAAACGCGCCTGGCCTTTGGGCCGGGCTGCGGCTTGCGCCTCGGGCGATTGCGCATAGTCGATGCCGCCCTCCTCGCGCTGCGCCTCCACCACCTTGCTGTAGCGGCGCGTAAGCACCTGGCGCATGGCGGCATAGTCGTCGCCGCCGGTGATGCCTTCGATCTTGTAGCGGCGGTATTCGCTGCTCTGCATCTTGTGGTGGTGAAACACCACACACGATGCCTGGGTGGACTCGCCTGCCGTGTGCGAGATGTCGAAACACTCGATGGTGAGCTGGTCCAGGTCTTCGGGCGGCAGATCCAGCGCCTCGGCCAACGCCCGCGTGCGGGCCTGCTGCGAGCCCTCCTCGGCCAGCAGACGGGCCAGTTGCAGGTCGGCGTTTTTCTGCGCCATGTCCAGCCACGCGCGGCGCTGTTCGCGCGGCTGGTGGATAGCGTTCACGCGCAAGCCACTTTGTTCGGTCAGCGCGTCCAGCAAGGCCTTGTCCACCGGCACACTGGTCACCAGCAGCGGAGGCACGGGCACACCGATGTAGTGCTGGGCAATGAAGGCCTCCAGCACCAGAGCCTCCACGGGGCGAACCAGACGAGACGGGGTAGCCACCGTTTCATCCGCACCGTCCCCGCCTTCTTCTTCAAACACCGCCGCAGCATCCTCGACATGCACCGGAAAGTACGGCCGGTCGCCCAGGTGGCGGCCACCGCGCACCATGGCCAGGTTCACGCAGGCGCGGCCGCCCTGCACGCGCACCGCCAGGATGTCCACATCCTTGTCATCCACCGTCTCTATGGACTGCTGGTGCAGCACGCGCGACAGCGCCTGGATCTGGTTGCGCACCTCGGCAGCCTGCTCAAACTCCAGCTTGTCCGAGTGCGCCATCATCCGCGCCTCCATGGCTTGCAGCACCTCCTGCGTTTCACCACGCAGCAATGCCTCGGCATGCGACACATCGGCGGCATACGCTTCGGGCGAGATCAGGTCCACGCAGGGCCCGGTGCAGCGCTTGATCTGGTACAGCAGGCAGGGCCGCGTGCGGTTGGCAAACACCGTGTCTTCGCAGGTGCGCAGCCGAAAGACCTTTTGCAGCAGCTGGATGGTTTCCTTGACGGCCCAGGCGCTGGGATACGGGCCAAAGTAGCGGTGCTTTTTATCGACCGCGCCCCGGTAGTACGCCATGCGCGGAAACACCTGCCCCGGCGCATCGCCCCGCGTGTGGGCTCCCGGCGTGCCGGTGATCTTGAGATAGGGGTAGCTCTTGTCGTCGCGGAACAGGATGTTGAACTTGGGGTTCAACGTCTTGATGAGGTTGTTTTCCAGCAGCAGCGCCTCGGCCTCGGAGCGCACCACCGTGGTCTCCATGCGCACGATCTTGCTGACCATGTGGCCGATGCGCGTGCCGCCATGGTTCTTCTGAAAGTAGCTGGACACCCGGCGCTTGAGGTTGAGCGCTTTGCCCACATACAGCAGCGCATCCTGCGCGTCGAAATAGCGGTACACGCCCGGCAGCGCGGGCAGCGCAGCCACCTGCGCCAGGAGTTCTTCGGAATGCACATCAGACATGGCGCGTATTGTGGCCTTGGGCACGGCCTTGCCCATTCACTATCAAATAAATAGCTTCTAGCGCTTATCCAACAAGCGCTAGAAGCCATTTTGAGGCTCTTCTAGCGAATGCTAGTGATGAGTCTTTAACCGTAGCGCTACGCCCCCATCTCCCCAGCATGACGCGCTTGCGTCTGCCCCAGGAGAAGGCCATGCGACAGCAACAGATGACGCGCTTGATCCACAGCCTGCCCCAGCTGACGCACCACCAGCGCCAGCAACTGGCAAGCTGCCTGCAGGCGCTGCTCGATCACAGTCAAGCCATCGCCGTTGTAGAAGCACATGGCAGCGCCCACCGAACCTGTCCGCACTGCGGCAGCCCGCAGCTTGTCAAGAATGGCTCGGCCAACGGGCTGCAACGCTTCAAGTGCCGCCAGTGCGCGCGCACCTTCAACGCCTTGACTGGAACACCGCTGGCACGCCTGCATCTGCGGGATAAGTGGATGGGCCAGGCGCAGGTCTTGAGCGAAGGACTCTCACTCAACCAGGTGGCCCTGCGCCTGGGTGTGGCGCAAAGCACCGCCTTTCGCTGGCGCCACCGCTTCCTGGCCTGCCCCAAGAGCGTGCAGGCACGCCAGCTTGTGGGCATCGCCGAGGCCGATGAGTCTTACTTCCTGGCCTCCTGCAAGGGACACAGAGGCTTGCTGCGTCGTCCTCGCCGACGCGGCGGTAAGGCGCTGGCTGGCTGCAAGGGCTTGGAATACACCCCGGTGCTGATGGCGCGAGACCGGGCCGGAGCAACGGCCAACCTCATCCTGCAGACGAACCAAGCGGTGAGTGTGCAAACTGCACTCAAACCCTTGCTGCCACCAGACACCATCCTATGCACCGACGGCAGCGTCACACTGGCCAGCGCTGCGCGGGCCCTGGGCGTGCAGCACCAGGCGGTGAACGTGAGCCGGGGTAGGCGTGTGAGAGGCCCCTGGCATGTTCAAAACGTCAATGCCTATGTCAGCAGGCTGCGCGGGTGGATGCAGCGCTTCAAGGGCGTTGCAACGAAATACCTTGATTCGTACCTGGGCTGGTTCAGGATGTTGGACCGATCAGGCCCCATGGGGCCGCAGCCCGCACTGGTGCTGGAGGCGGCTATGGGGAGTCAAGGCGTCACTAGCATTCGCTAGAAGAGCCCATTTTGATCAAAACCCCTGCGTCCCGATCACTCCGCCTCGATCTTCGAGGTCTTCACCACCTGCGCCCAGTTGGCCAGATCGGCCTTCACCTTGTCACCCAGCTGCGCCGGGGTCTGGTAGTCCGCCGTGGCGCCCTGCTCCTGCGCCTTTTGCTGGAAGGCCGCGTTCTGCACGACGGTGCGGATGTCGGCCGTGAGCTTGTCCACCACAGCCTTGGGCACGGCGGCGGGGGCAAACACCGCAAACCACGAGGTGGCATCGACCTTGGGGTAGCCCGCCTCGGCTGTGGTGGGCACATCGGGCAGGCTGGGCAGGCGCTGCTTGCCCGTCACGGCCAGCACGCGCAGCTTGCCGCTGGCGATGTGGGGCATGAAGGGGGGCGCGGTGCCGAATGTCAGGTCCACCTGGCCGCCCAGCAGGTCCTGCAGCGCGGGGCCCGTGCCTTTGTAGGGCACGTGGACCATCTTGATGGCGCCCTGCTGCTCCAGCATGGCACCGGTCACGTGCTGCAGCGAGCCGTTGCCCGACGAGGCGTAGTTGAGCTTGCCGGGATTGGCCTTGGCGTAAGCGATCAGCTCGGGCAGCGTTTTCACCGGCAGGTCGGCCCGCACCACGATGATCTGCGGGGCCGAGATGACGTTGGCCACGGGTTGGAAGTCACCCTGCTCCCACTGCTTTTGTTTGGTGATGTGGGGCGAGATGACGTGGTAGCCCGAGTACTGCATCAGCAGCGTGTAACCATCGGCCTCGGCCCGCTTGACGGCGCTGGCGGCAATGTTGCCGTTGCCCCCGCCCTTGTTGTCCACGATGACCGACTGGCCCAGCACCGGCGCCAAGGCTTGCGCCAGCATGCGGGCCGACAGGTCGGTGGTGCCGCCTGCGGCGGTGGGCACCACCATGGTGACGTTCTTGGACGGGTAAGCGCCTTGTGCCGCTGCTTGGCCGATGAAGCCGGTGGCCAGTGCGGCCAGTGCGAGGGTGGTGAACTGCTTGCGGGTGGTTTTCATGAAAGGGATGTCTCCGTCGTTGTCGTTGTTGTCAAAAATCTGAGTTGCGAGAAGCAGGAAGGCACAGAGAAAGCACCCGATCAATCCACCGTGGCGCCCGTGTCTTTGACCACGCGGCTCCACTTGGGCAGGTCGGACTGCACCAGCGCGGCCAGCTGCGCTGCCGTGCCCTTGAAGGGTTCACAGCCCACGGTGGCCAGCTTGTCCACCACGTCCTTGTGCTCCAGCGCGCGCGCCACCTCGGCCTGCAGCTGCGCCACGATGGGCGCGGGCGTGCCAGCCGGGGCAAACAGCGCATACCAGGGCGCCTGGCCAAAGCCCTTGATCGTCTCGCCGATGGTGGGAGCATCGGGCAGTGCGGCCACGCGCTTTTCATTGACCACACCCAGCACCTTGAGCTTGCCTGCCTTGATGAACGCAATGGCTGACGGCAGGCTTTGCACCGACAGCGGCACTTGCCCGCCCACCACATCGGTGGCTGCCGCGGCGGAACCCTTGTACGGAATGTGCTGCAGCTGGATGCCTGCCGCCTTTTGCAGCATCTCACCAATCAGGTGGTTCAGCGTGCCGTTGCCCGCCGAGGCAATCGCATATTTGCCCGGATTGGCCTTGGCCAGAGCGACCATCTCAGCCACGGTGTTCGCCGGGAAGGATGGGTGTGCCACCAGCACATAGCCCGCCGTGGCCACGGGCGCCACGGGGGTGAAATCCTTGACCGGGTCAAAGCCCGGGTTCTTGTACAGCGCAGGGCCGATCACATGGGCGCTGTCGGCCGTGAGCAGCAGCGTGTAGCCATCGTTGCGCGCACGGGCCGTGGCGCCGGTGGCCAGCGTGCCGCCCGCGCCAGGGCGGTTGTCCACGATCACGCTCTGGCCCAGCTGCTCGCTGAGTTTTTGCGCCACCACGCGCGTAATGGCATCGTTGGCACCACCCGCAGCCTGAGGCACCACCACGGTGATGGGCTTGGAGGGGTATTTGTCCTGCGCGCCCGTTGCGAAGGCAGCGGAGCACAGCACGGCCGCCGTGAAAATGCGGCGGGACAGTGGGGCGGGGAAGGTCATGGCTTTTGTCTCCTGGTGTTATGTATGAATGCAGGCTCGCCCGTGCTCAGCGGGCAAGCGCTCTTTCGCGGATCGCCTCGAAATCGGCAGGCACCGGGTGCAGCGCCAGGCGCGGACCCGCCTTGGCAATCTGGCTGGGGATATCGTGGCCGATCAACGCAGGCAGTTGCTGCGCAGCGGCCACCATTTGTGCCAGATCCACCCCGGTGTCATAGCCCATCAGCGCCAGCGCATGCACGATCTCCTCACTGCACACATTGCCGCTGGCACCGGGTGCATAGGGGCAGCCGCCCAGGCCGCCCAGCGAGGCATCGAACCGGTCTGCGCCTGCGTCAATGGCCGCCAGCACATTGGCCAGCCCCATGCCGCGCGTGTTGTGAAAATGCAGGGTGAACTCCACCCCCGGCCAGCGCGCGCGGGCTGCCGCGGTGAGCTGGTGCACCTGCGTGGGGTAGGCCATGCCCGTGGTATCGCACAGCGTGATGCCACGCACACCCAGGTCCACAAAGCGCTGCACCCAGCCGAACACATCGGCCTGGGCCACATCGCCCTCCATGGGGCAGCCGAAAACACACGACAGCGACACATTCACCGCCACGTTGGCACCCTGCGCCAGTACCACCACCTGCGCCAGCGCCGCGAACGACTGTTCCTGCGTCATGCGCAGGTTGGCCAGGTTGTGCGTGGCGCTGACCGACATGACCAGGTTCAGCTCATCCGTGCGCGACTCGATGGCGCGCTCAGCGCCGCGCAGGTTGGGCACCAGGGCGGTGTAGACCGTGCCGGGGCGGCGCGTGATCTCGCGCATCACGATCTCGGCGTCTTTGAGCGCAGGGATGGCGGTGGGCGATGTGAACGAAGTCACCTCGATCTTGGACTGGCCCGCTGCCGACAGCGCATTGCACAGAGCGATCTTGTCGGCCGTGGGCACGAAGGCCTTTTCCATCTGCAGGCCGTCGCGCAGGCCGACCTCCTGCATGTGGATGCGGCGGTTCGCGCCTTGCCACACGGTGTTGGATGCACTCATTGAATGACCCCCTTGTTGCGCAGCAGGGCGATCTGTTCGGCCGTCAAACCCGCCTCGGCCAGCACCGCATCGGTGTCATCGCCCAAATGCGGCGCACTGCTGCGGATGGTTCCGGGCGTGCCCGAGAGCTTGGGCACGATGCCCGGCACTTCCACGCTGTAGCCGTCGCGCGTCTGCTGCGTCAGCAGCATGTCGCGGGCGCGGTAGTGCGGGTCTTCGGCAATGTCCTTGGCGGTATAGACCTTGCCTGCAGGCACACGGGCGGCGCCCAGCGCGTCCAGCACCTGCTGCACGGTGCGCTGCGCGCTCCAGGCACCAATCGCAGCGTCAATCTCTTCCACGCGGGCCACGCGGCCGGTGTTGTTCGCCAGGTCCGGCGCAGTGCCCAGGTCCGGCCGGCCGATGGCGTCCATCAACCGCTTGAAGATGCTGTCGCCATTGCCCGCCACCAGCACCCAGCCGTCCTGGCAGGGGTAGGCGTTGCTCGGTGCAATGCCCGGCAGCGCGCTGCCTGCGGCCTCGCGCACGGCGCCGAAGGCGCTGTATTCGGGGATCAGGCTTTCCATCACGTTGAACACCGCCTCGTGCAGCGCCACGTCAATCACCTGGCCCTGGCCGCCGTTGACCTTGCGGTGGTACAGCGCCGTGAGCACGCCGATGGTGCCGTGCAGCGCCGCCAGCGTGTCGCCAATCGAGACACCGACGCGCACCGGCACGCGGCCGGGCTCGCCCGTCAGGTGGCGCAGGCCGCCCATGGCTTCGCCGATGGCGCCAAAGCCTGGCAGGTCGCGGTAGGGCCCCGTCTGGCCGTAGCCAGAGATGCGCAGCATCACGAGGCCAGGGTTGAGTTGGTGCAGCTCCTCGGGCGACATGCCCCAGCCTTCCAGCGTGCCGGGGCGGAAGTTCTCGACCAGCACATCGGCTTCCGCAATCAGCTGGCGAGCGATGTCCTGCCCCTCCTTTTGCCGCAGGTCCAGCGCCACCGAGCGCTTGTTGCGCGACTGCACCTGCCACCAGACAGAAGTGCCTTCCTTGATGAGGCGCCAGTTGCGCAGCGGGTCGCCGGTCTCGGGCGCCTCGATCTTGATCACATCGGCGCCAAACTCGCCCAGCGTCTTGCCGCAGAAAGGCCCGGCAATGAGCTGGCCCATTTCGATGACGCGCACGCCTTGCAACGCGGCGGGGGAAGCAATGGAATCCATGGGTGAGGTTGTCTCCTGCGGCCAGCCCCACGCCGGGGCGGCTCGGGGCGAATGATGCGCAGGGTGTGCGGGGCCGTAAATCGCTCAAGCAACAAGATGCCATCGCAAACCGGCATGGCAGCTGCGGCGCTTGCTACCATCGGCCCCCATGAAACTCGACCCCGTCTCCCTGCGCCTGTTTGTGGCCGTGATGGAAGAAAGCACCATCGCTGCCGCCGCCGCGCGCGAGCACTTGGCCGCCTCGGCCGTGAGCCGCCGCCTGGCCGACCTGGAAGACGCGTTGCATGTGGCCCTGTTCACCCGCAGCAACAAGGGCACTGAGCCCACCGCCGCTGCCTTTGCGCTGCTGAACCTGGCGCGCGGCGTGCTGAATGACCTGGACGGCATTGCCACCCAGATGCGTGAATATGGCACCGGAGTGCGCGGCCACGTGCGCGTGGTGGCCAACATCTCGGCCATCACGCAGTTTTTGCCTGGGGAACTGCAGAGCTTTCTGGCACAACACCCGCAGGTGGATGTGCGGCTGCAGGAGCAGATCAGCAGCGCGATTGCGCATTCCGTGGCCGAAAACGCGGCCGACGTGGGCATCCTGAACGAAGGCCACTACGGCGAGCGGGTGACGCTGCTGCCCTACCGCACCGACGAGCTGGTGCTGGTGGTACCCACCGGCCATGCGCTGGCGCGGCGCAAGTCCGTGCGGCTGGCAGACGCCCTGCCCTATGACTTTGTGGGCGCGCACCCCAACAGCGCCATCAACAACCAGCTCACCCGCGCATCCGCCGAGGCTGGCCTGCCGCTTCGGCTGCGCATGCAGGTCACCAGCTACGACGCGCTGTGCCTCATGGTCAACGCCGGCCTGGGTGTGGGCGTGATGCCGCGCGGCAGTGCGCGGCTGTACCAGGGCGCGCTGCAGATCCGCACCGTCACCCTGAACGAGCCCTGGGCCCACCGCCGCCTGTCGCTGTGCGTGCGGTCGGAAGAATCACTCTCCACCGTGGCCCGGCTGCTGGTGGACCACTTGCGCACGCAGCCCTCCACACCATGACCCCCGACCGCCAGCCCCTGCAGTGGGATGTGTTCTGCCGCGTGATCGACAACTTTGGCGACATTGGCGTGTGCTGGCGCCTGGTGGCGCAGCTGGCCGCGGTGGGTCACCGCGTGCGCCTGTGGGTGGACGACGCCTCGGCGCTGCAATGGATGGCCCCTGGGGGCTGCGCCAGGGTGGAGGTGCGGCCCTGGGGCGCGCCGCCGCCGGGCCCCAACGAGCCGCCACCCGATGTGATGGTGGAGGCCTTCGGCTGCGATATTGCTCCTGAATTCATAGCATATAGCGCATATTCCACTAGCGCTTCTGGCCAAAATCGCTCCAAACCTGTCTGGATCAACTTGGAATACCTGTCTGCAGAGGGTTACGTCGCACGCACCCACCGCCTGCCGTCCCCCATCCTGTCCGGCCCGGCATCGGGGTGGACACGCTGGTTTTTCTACCCCGGCTTCACCACCGGCACCGGCGGCCTCCTGCGCGAGCCCCATCTGATGGCGCGGCGCGAGGCTTTTGACCGCAGCGCCTGGCGCACGGAGCACCGGGCACTGTTTGGCAGGGGCGAAGAAATACCGGGCAGCCGCTGGGTGTCGCTGTTCTGCTACGAGCCCCCGGCGCTGGCCCACCTGCTGCAACAGTGTGCGCTGCAACCCACCGAGCTGCTGGTCACGCCTGGCCGCCCGGCCGCTGCGGTGCGGGCGACACTGGCCGAGCCCTCCGGGAACCAAGGAGGTCCGCAAGCGCATGACCAGCGGGGGCTGCTGTCCTTGTCCTACCTTCCCCACCGCCCCCAGCCAGCGTTTGATGAGATGCTGTGGGCCTGCGACTTCAATGCGGTGCGGGGCGAGGACTCGCTGGTGCGTGCGCTGTGGGCGGGTCGAGCCTTTGTCTGGCAGATCTACCCGCAGCACGACAACGCCCACCACGACAAGCTCTGGGCCTTTCTGGACTGGCTGCAGGCCCCTGCGTCACTGCGGCAGTTCCACGCGACCTGGAACGGGCTGGACGGCGCGCCGCTGCAATGGCCGGACGACAACACGCTGGCAGAGTGGACCGCCTGCACCCTGGCTGCCCGTGCGCGCCTGCTGACGCAGGACAACCTCGTCGCAAAACTTTTGGGCTTTGTCGCCGAAAAACGGTAAAATCCGAGGCTTTGCGCAAATCAGGTGCGGCATGTCAGTGCCTGCTTCCAGCGCACTTTCGCCGCAGAACATGCACCGGCGCGCAAACCAGATGGTTTGCCAGCCCGCGCGTTGAGCGGCCCCAACCCAAGCAACTTGCTATGAAAATCGCTCAAGAAATCCGCGCCGGCAACGTCATCATGCACGGCAAGGACCCCATGGTGGTCCTGAAGACCGAATACGCCCGCGGCGGCCGCGGTGCAGCCACCGTGCGCATGAAGCTCAAGAGCCTGATCGGCAACTTCGGCACCGAAGTCGTGTTCAAGGCCGACGACAAGATCGACAACGTGATCCTAGACAAGAAGGAGTGCACCTACTCCTACTTTGCCGACCCCATGTACGTGTGCATGGACACCGAGTACAACCAGTACGAAGTGGAAGCCGAAAACATGGGCGACTCGCTGAACTACCTGGAAGACGGCATGACCGTGGAAGTGGTGTTCTATGACGGCAAGGCCATCTCGGTCGAACTGCCCACCAGCGTCGAGCGCGAAATCACCTGGACGGAACCCGCCGTCAAGGGCGACACCTCCGGCAAGGTCATGAAGCCTGCCAAGATCGCCACCGGCTTCGAAGTGCCCGTGCCCCTGTTCGTCAGCCAAGGCGACAAGATCGAAATCGACACCCGCACTGGCGAATACCGCAAGCGCGTCTAAGGGCGGCAAGGGCTCGCTGCCCTCTCTCCCTCCCAGGAGATCCCCCAAAGAAAAAGGCTTCCCTCGGGAAGCCTTTTTTGTGATTCAGAGCCAATGCGCTAGTGCTGCATGGGTCCAATGCTATGAATTAAATAGCAATCAGATAGGTTGCGCCACCAGGTCGTGCCCTTGCACGCCCACGATACGTGCCTTGGTGAACTCCCCCACCTTGAGCTGCTTGCTGATTTTCTCGGGCGGCAGCAGCTGCACGGTGCCGTCGATCTCGGGCGCATCCGCATAAGTGCGGCCCACCCCCCCCTTGCGGCCCAGGGCAGGGGCATGGTCCACCAGCACCTGCATGGTGGCCCCCACCCGGCGCTGCAGCCTGGCGATCGAGACCTCTTCCGCCACCGCCATGAAGCGGGCACGGCGCTCTTCGCGCACCTCCATCGGCAGCATGCCGGGCAGCTCGTTGGCCGCAGCACCATTCACATCGCTGTAGGCGAAGCAGCCCGCACGGTCAATCTGCGCCTCGCGCACGAAGTCGAGCAGGTGCTGGAACTCTTCTTCCGTCTCGCCCGGAAAGCCCGCAATGAAGGTGCTGCGGATGACCAGCTCGGGGCAGGCTTCGCGCCAGCGCAGGATGCGCTCCAGGTTGCGCTCGCCACTGGCGGGGCGCTTCATGCGCTTCAATACGTCAGGGTGGCTGTGCTGGAAAGGCACGTCCAGGTACGGCAGCACCTTGCCTGTGGCCATGAGTGGGATCACCTCGTCCACGCTGGGGTACGGGTACACATAGTGCAGGCGCACCCAGGCGCCATAGGGCTCGGCAATCTCGCCCAGCGTCTGCACCAGCTCCAGCATGCGGGTCTTGACGGGCTTGCCGTCCCAGAAGCCCGTGCGGTACTTCACGTCCACGCCATAGGCCGAGGTGTCCTGGCTGATCACCAGCAACTCTTTCACACCACCTTCAAACAAGGCCTTGGCCTCGCTCAGCACGTCGCCAATGGGGCGTGACACCAGATCACCGCGCATGGACGGGATGATGCAGAAGGTACAACGGTGGTTGCAGCCTTCGCTGATCTTGAGGTAAGCGTAATGCTTGGGCGTGAGCTTGATGCCCGCGATGCCGAAGCTGCCGGGCACCAGGTCCACGAACGGGTCGTGCGGCTTGGGCAGGTTCAGGTGGACCGCATCCATCACCTCTTGCGTGGCATGGGGCCCGGTCACGGCCAGCACGCTGGGGTGCATCTGGCGCACCATGTTGCCGCCATCGTCACCCGTGCGGGCGCCCAGGCAGCCGGTGACAATGACCTTGCCGTTCTCGGCCAGGGCTTCGCCAATGGTGTCCAGGCTTTCTTTCACGGCATCGTCGATGAAGCCGCAGGTGTTGACGATGACCAGGTCGGCGCCCTGGAAGGTCTTGGAGGTTTCGTAACCCTCGGCGCTCAGCTGTGTGAGGATCAGCTCGGAATCGGTCAGCGCCTTGGGGCATCCCAGGCTGACGAATCCGACTTTGGGTGTTTTGGTGGGGGCAATTGCTTCGCTCATATCCCCGTATTGTCCCAGTTCCGGCGTTGAGCGGTCAGGATGGCCGATTCATCGCAAGGTTTGCCACCTGCCGCAACCTGCGCAACCGGTGCTGCACCAGCCCGCAGCCGCCATTCAAAGGCCGCACCACCGCTCTAGCGGCGCCG
Source organism: Acidovorax sp. 59 (assembly GCF_002754175.1). Lineage (NCBI taxonomy): Bacteria > Pseudomonadati > Pseudomonadota > Betaproteobacteria > Burkholderiales > Comamonadaceae > Acidovorax > Acidovorax sp. 59. Next base: position 2,699,227 of record NZ_PEET01000001.1, read on the forward strand.
CCCGGGGGCAAGGCGCCGCAGGCGCCTCGGGGGCTATCTTTTCAGTCCAAATGCGCCCAGCATCTGCTCCGTCTGCTTTTGCATCTGCTCCTGCATCTGGGCCAGCATGGTCTGCGACTGCTCGACATAGTTGCCCATCATGCCCTTGAGCATGGGCGACTGCAGGCTCATGAACTGCGCCCACATCTCGGGCGTCACGCTTTGGGACTGCTCAGCCAGCTTGGTCTGCACGTCGGTGAAGGCCTGGACGTTCTTCTCCAGGTACGCGCCCATGAACCCCTGCATGGCATGGCCGTAGAACCGGATGATGTTGGCCAGCACCGCCTCGGTGAACATCGGGGCGCCGCCCGCCTCCTCTTCCAAAATGATCTGCAGCAGGATGCTGCGTGTGAGGTCTTCGCCCGTTTTGGCGTCGCGCACCACCACGTTCTGGTGGTCCATCACCAGCTGGCGCACCTCGGCCAGGGTGATGTAGGTGGAGGTGTCTGTGTCATACAGACGGCGGTTGGGGTACTTCTTGATGACGCGCTGGGCCGATTTGGACGCAGCGGTTTTCGGTTCGGACACAACGAACTCCTCGGGTTCAAAACCCATGTATTGCAGTGCAGCACATTCTAGGGAGACTGCTGCGCCGCGGCGGCAAAGGAATACCCTGAGGACGCAGGACAACCGAGTGTCGCGCGTGTGACTGATAGGTCCTGCGCTGTGTGTCGTGGAGCTTCCGGCACCACACACCACAGCCCGGCAACAGCGCGTGAAGCGAAAGAATGAAGCGAAAACAAAAAAGCCACCTTGCGGTGGCTTGCTGCATGAACACCGCTTGCGGTGTTGTTGCCAAGTTTTTTGCACTGAAAGCTGGTGTCTTTCAGAAAAACTTGGTAGGCGCGATTGGACTCGAACCAACGACCCCCACCATGTCAAGGTGGTGCTCTAACCAGCTGAGCTACGCGCCTGTCGTTATCAAGACCACGATTATAGCCATAAAAAGCCCCCTCGGGCACGGCAGGCTACAAATCACACAACGCGCGCGAAGCGGGCTCACAGGCAAGGCCCGCGCGCGTCTCGCCTCAACGACGGCGGGCAGAACGAACGCCCTGCACCCCAGCCACGATGCCGAGCACCTTGTTCAGGCGGCCTGAGTCGGACACTTCTACCGTGAACGTCATCCACGCCGTGCCTTTGACGGACTGGGTCTGCACACCGATCACATTGGTTTTTTCGCGGGCAAACACTTCCGAGATGTCGCGCAGCAGGCCCTGGCGGTCGGCGGCCTCCACCGCGACGTCCACAGGGTACACCGCCGTGGATGCCGATGGCTTGGGCACGCCCCACTCCACCTCGATCACACGCTCGGCGTTGCGTGCCGCCATCTCGCGGAAGTTGCTGCAGTCGGCACGGTGCACGCTCACCCCTTTGCCGCGCGTGACAAAGCCACGGATGGTGTCCGGCGGTGCGGGCTTGCAGCACTTGGCCAGCTGCGTCATCAGAGAGTCGATGCCCACCACCAGCACACCGCCCTTGGGGGCCGCGTCGTTGGTGCGTGTTTTCTTGAGCAGCAGATAGTCGTCGGGCTGCAGCACGGGCTCGGGCGGGCGCAGCACCGTTTCGATGTTGCGCAGCGAAAACTCATCCTTGCCCACCACCTCAAACAGCGCGTCGGCCGACTTGAAGCCCAGTTGCACCGCCAGATCGTCGAGTTTGATGGCGGTCTTGCCCTCGCGCTGCAGCAGCTTTTCGACCGCCTCGCGGCCCCGGGCCACTGTCTCGTGGGTGGCCTGTGCGTTGAACCAGGCACGCACCTTGGCCTTGGCGCGATTGCTGGTGAGATAGCCCAGCTCGGCATTGAGCCAGTCGCGCGAGGGGCGCCCTTCCTTGACGGTGGAGATTTCAACCGTCTGCCCGTTTTGCAACGGGGTATTGAGCGGCACCATCACACCATCGACCTTGGCGCCCCGGCAGCGGTGGCCCAGGCTGGTGTGGACCGAGTAGGCAAAGTCCACCGGGGTGGCGCCCTGGGGCAGCTCCACCACAGCGGCATCGGGGGTCAGCACGTAGATGCGGTCCTCGAACAAGCCCCGGTTGGGCAACGCGCCCGCAAGGTCCCGCTCCCATGCCAGCAGCTGGCGCAGCACGGCAATCTTGGCGTCGTACTCGCCCGTTGCAGACACACCCGCATAACCTTTGGCCCCGGCCTCCTTATAGGCCCAGTGCGCGGCCACGCCATGCTCGGCGTGTTCGTGCATGGCCTGGGTGCGGATCTGGATCTCGATGGGCTTGCCGTTGTCGTCCCGCACGATGGTGTGCAGCGACTGGTAGCCGTTGGGTTTGGGCTTGGCGATGTAGTCGTCAAACTCCTCCACGATGGGCTTGAACTGCTCGTGCACCCAGCTCAGGGCGGCGTAGCAGTCCTTCACCGTGGGCACCACCACACGCAGCGCGCGGATGTCGAACACCTGATCGAAGTTGAGCGACTTGCCACGCATCTTCTTGACGATGCTGTAGATGTGCTTGGGGCGGCCCGCCACGGTGGCGCTGATGCTGCGCGCACGCAGGTCGGATTCGAGCCGCGCGCGCAGCTGCTCCATGTAGACCTCGCGCTCGCCACGCTTTTCGTCAAGCAGGCGGGCCACTTCCTTGTAGGTGTCGGGCTCCAGGAAGCGGAAGGACAGGTCCTCCAGCTCCCACTTCACCTGCCAGATACCCAGGCGGTTCGCCAGCGGCGCAAACACCTGCAGCGACTCGCGCGCCAGGCTGGGCGACACGGGGCGCTTGCTGGCCGCATGAAAACGGAGCGTCTGCAAGCGCGAGGCCAGCCGCAGCATCACCACACGCAGGTCGCGCGAGAACGCCAGCAGCATCTTGCGCACGTTCTCCGTCTGCACGGCCGGGTCGTCCAGCGGTGCAGCCGCGCGGGCCTGCTGCTGCACGCGCATCAGCTTGGTGGTCTCCACCGCCAGCGCCGCGAAGTTGGCGCCAAAGGCCTTGGCGATCACCTCCTCGGGTTTGTTCAGATGGATGCAGGCGTGTACCAGATAGCTGGCCGCCTGCATGGCTTCGGAACCGCCAATACCCTTGAGGATGGCGGCCACGGCATCGGCATGGGCCAGCGTGTTCTCGCCGGAGTCGAGCGTCTCACCCGCCATCAGGGGTTCGGCAAACGCGCGCGCTCGGGCCAGTGCGTTCACCTGCTCCGGCAGGGTGTGCGCCGTGGCGGCGATGAGCTGGGGGACAGCGTCGGCCTGGGGGGTGAGAGACGCTGGTGCAGGAGGGTTGGTTTTCATCCGGCCACAGCACCTTCTGCCGCCAGCAGGAAATCCGCGACTGCGGCGACCTGGTCTTCCGCCACCAGCGTGGGCGCGTGGCCCACACCGTCAAACTCCACCACGCTGGCCCGGGGCCCGCGCTGCGCCATGGCCTGCGCCGTATCGCGTGAGAGCAGGTCGGACTGCCCACCACGCAACAGCAACGTCTGGGCCGTGATGTGGTCATACAGCTGCCACAGCGCCGCCTCGCCCGCCGCCGCAGCCTCCTGCGTCAACGTCTTGAACGGCACCGCAATCGCCGGGTCATAGTGCAGCGCAAGACCGCCTCCGGCGGACTGCGGCAGCTCGCGCACCATGGCGCGCGACAGGTCCAGCCACTGGGCGGGCGTGTGGGGGCCAAAGCTGGTGGAGATGGCCCACATCGCATCGGCCGCCTGCTGCAGCGATGCAAACCGCGCGGGCTGCCCCAGATACTGCCCGATGCGCTGCAGCGCCTGCCACTGGATGACAGGCCCCACATCGTTCAGCACCAGCCGGCGCACAGGCACCGGCAAGGGCAGGCCCGGCTGGCCGGTGATGCCCATGCCGATGAGTCCACCCATGCTCGTGCCCACCCAGTCCAGCGTGGTGATGGGGGCTTGCTGGTGCAACTGCGCCAGCAATGCCAGCATGTCCGCCGCGTATTGAGGAATCTGGTAGCCCATGGGGTCGGCCAGCCAGTCACTGCGTCCCCGGCCCACTACGTCGGGGCAGATCACCCGTGCATGCTGGCTCAGCACGCGGGCCACGGTATCAAAATCCCGCCCCTGGCGCGACAGGCCATGCACGCAGACGATGACGTGCGGGTGTGCGGGGTTGCCGGTGGCGTTCCACTCCCAATACGCCATGCGGTGCTGCTGTGCGGGAGCGGGTGCGCGGTCTGGAGTCTCCGGCGAGGCCGCGGGGCCTGGGCACAGTACGTAGTTCAGCGTAGGTTCAATCATGGGTGCGAAATCCGGGGGCAGCGCTCGATAATGCTGTGGTCGTTGGCACCCATCGCTTGCCCCTGAGTGCCGACTTTTTCTTGTCGTCGCATCGTAATTCATTCGGAGAGACTCCCATGCTGAAAGGCAAAACTGCCCTCGTCACCGGCTCCACCAGCGGCATTGGTCTTGGCATCGCCAAGGCCCTGGCGCGCCAGGGCGCCAACATCGTGCTCAACGGCTTTGGCGATGTGGATGGCCCCCGCGCCGAGGTGCTGGCAGCTGGCGAGGCTGCGGGCGCCCAGGTGGCTTACCACGGCGCCGATATGAGCCGTGTAGCCGACATCGAAGACATGATGAAGTACAGCGCCAGCCAGTTTGGCCGCGTGGACATTCTGATCAACAACGCAGGCATCCAGCATGTGGCCAATGTGGAGAACTTTCCCGTCGAACGCTGGGACTCCATCATCGCCATCAACCTGACCAGTGCCTTCCACACCTCGCGCCTGGCCCTGCCCGCGATGAAGAGCGCCAACTGGGGCCGCATCATCAACGTGGCGTCGGTGCACGGCCTGGTGGGATCGGCTCAGAAGTCCGCCTATGTAGCCGCCAAGCACGGCATCGTGGGCCTGACCAAGGTCACCGCGCTGGAAAACGCCACCACCGGCGTGACCTGCAACGCCATCTGCCCAGGCTGGGTGCTGACGCCACTGGTGCAAAAGCAGGTGGACGCCAAGGCCGCCGAACACGGCATATCCAATGAAGAAGCCAAGAAGCTGCTGCTGGGCGAGAAGGAGCCTTCGATGCAGTTCACTACGCCCGAGGAGTTGGGCGAACTGGCCGTGTTCTTCTGCTCCCCCGCCGCCAACAACGTGCGTGGCGTGGCGTGGAACATGGACGGCGGCTGGGCTGCTCAGTAAGCCGGTGCTGAGCAATCGCTCTGCTTTTGATAGCTGCCAGCGCTTATTGCACTAGCGCTTGCAGCCGTTTTTATTTCAAACAGGGCACACCCAGCGACTCAGGGGGCTCAGAGGCCTCAGCGCATCTGCACCGAGCCCGACACGTTCACCGTGACCTGGGCCTTGCCCGCTTCCACCGGCACGGCTGAGTCCGAGAACGACGCCGCCTTGGCCTCGGCGGCCATCATGCGGGGCCGGGGGCCGGGCGACATTTCATTGCTGTTCACCGCCACTTCGCGCAAGCTGCAGTTCGCAAATCCAAAGCCCTTGGCCAGTTCGGCCGCACGGGCCTTGAACTGCTCGATGGCCTGGGTCTGGGCCTCGGACTCCACCTTGGCGCGGGCCTCGCGCGACAGGCCAAACGCCACCTGGCTGATCGCCAAGGTCTGAATCTTGCCGGCGGTGGCCGTGATGCGTGCAAAGTCACGGCCCTCCAGCACCAGTTCGGCCCGGCCCTGCCAGCCGTTGATCTTGCCGTCCTTGCCGTAGCGCGGGTACAGCCCGAACGGACCGGTGCGCACGTCCAGCTGTCCGGGCTGCGCATTGCGCTTGGCCTCAGTCAGTGCAGCATCCAGCGCCTGCTTGAGTTGGGTTTGCACGGTAGCGGCATCGGCGGCCTCTTTGCTGGTGGCAAGGTTGAGCACCAGCAGGTCTTGCTGCACCTCCACCGTGCCCGTGGCCGACAGCTGCACCACGTTGCGCAGCTCAGGGGCCGGTGTATTTTGGGCAAAAGCGGCGCTTGCGCAGGCGATCAATGCACTGGCAGCTATCAATTTAGTAGTGTTTTTCATCATCACTCGGTCCTTGTCATTGGTGCACGCCCAGGTTGCCAGGGGTGCGGGGCCCCACCTTAACCGCAGTGCGCTACGCCCTTGACAAAGCCATGTCGCACGAGGTGCGAAGCTGGGCAAAACTTGTAACAGTTGGTCAAACCCGGCCTCCAAACCCGAACTTCGGCGTTCCAACTGGTCAGAATTGGCTCTGTTACAAATTGGACTTGAGATCAACATGGCCACAACACCCAATCGCACCGACAAAGTTCTGGTAGTGGACGACGACGCCCGCATCCGCGACCTGCTGCGCCGCTACCTCACCCAAGAGGGTTTTGAAGTCATGGTTGCCGAAGACGGCAAGGCCCTCAACCGCCTGCTGCTGCGCGAGACGGTGGACATCATCGTGCTGGACCTGATGATGCCCGGCGAAGACGGTTTGTCGATCTGCCGCCGCCTGCGTGCCGCCAACGACCGCACCCCCATCATCATGCTAACTGCCAAGGGCGAGGACGTGGACCGCATCGTGGGCCTGGAAGTGGGCGCCGACGATTACCTGGGCAAGCCCTTCAACCCGCGCGAGCTGCTCGCCCGCATCCACGCCGTGCTGCGCCGCCGCCCCGCCCAGGAAGCCCCGGGCGCCCCATCGGGCGACAACGAAGTCGTCACCTTTGGCCCCTTCACCTTCGACCTGGGCACGCGCGCACTGCAGCGCAATGGCGAAGAACTGCCTTTGACCACCGGCGAATTCGCCATGCTTAAGGCCCTGGTGCGCCACCCGCGCCAGCCCCTGTCGCGCGAAAAGCTGGCTCTGCTGGCCCGCGGCCGCGAGTTCGAGCCCTTCGACCGCAGCCTGGACGTGCAGGTCTCTCGCCTGCGCAAGCTGGTGGAAGTGGACGCAGCAGCGCCCCGCTACATCCAGACCGTCTGGGGCGTGGGCTACGTGTTTGTGCCGGACGGAACGAGCTGATAGTTCATGGCCAACACCGAGGGCAAGCCGAGATCTTCGTCCCGCAAGTCTGTCACCGCCCCCTCCGACGCCACCAGCCCTGCCCCGCTGGAGGCCATTCGGCGGGCGCGGGAACAGCGTGCGCGCGTCGGTCTGAACCTTTTCTGGCGCACGTTTTTTCTGCTGGCCCTGCTGCTGGTGGGCAGCATCCTGGCGTGGCTGCAAACCCTGCGCGCGCTGGAGTTTGAACCGCGCACGCTGCAGACCGCGCAGCAGATTGCATCGCTGGTCAACCTGAGCCGCGCCGCGCTGGTGCACTCCGACGCCATCGCGCGCGTGTCGCTGATCAAGACCATGGCCGACCAGGAGGGGGTGCGCATCCTGCCGCGCGAGCCCAAGGACAAGTACGCACTGCTCGATCCGACGGCCCTGGGCAACCGCCTGACCGACGAGCTGACAATGCGCCTGGGCCCGGACACCATCGTGGCGCAAAGCGTGAACGGAGAAAACGGCCTGTGGGTCGGCTTCAACATCAACGGCGACCCCAACTGGCTGTTGATGGACCGCTCGCGCTTCAGCCCGGCAGGGGGACGCACCTGGCTGATCTGGCTGATCACGGCCGCCGCGCTGTCGCTGGCCGGTGCCGCGGCCATTGCGCGGCTGATCAACCGCCCGCTCAAGCAGCTGTCCTATGCGGCCAACCGCGTCAAAGACGGTGACTTTGCCGCCAGCCACCTCGACGAAGAAGTGGTGACCAGCGAAATCCGCGAGGTGAACATCGGCTTCAACCGCATGGCCCAAAAGCTGGCCAAGCTGGAACAGGACCGCGCCGTGATGCTGGCAGGCATTTCGCACGACCTGCGCACGCCGCTGGCGCGCCTGCGGCTGGAAACCGAGATGAGCGTGACCGACGAAGTGGCCCGCGAGCACATGGTGGCCGACATCGTGCAGCTAGACGCCACCATCGACAAGTTTCTGGACTACGCACGGCCCGACCACGTGACGCTCACGCCGGTGAACCTGCATGCGGTGGTGTCGTCATGTGTGTACGCGGTGCAGGACCACCGCGAGCTGCAGATCACCATGGCGGTGCCTGAGGACCTGAACGTGCTGGCAGACGAGGTGGAACTGGCCCGTGTGATCTCCAACCTGCTGGAAAACGCCCGGCGCTACGGCAAGAACGAGGACACGGGCATCACCAACGTGGACATCGCCGCCAAGAGCCGCGAAAACTGGGTGCTGATCAAGTTGCGCGACCACGGCGCTGGCGTGCCGCCTGAGCAGCTGTCCAACCTCACCAAGCCGTTCTTCCGGGGCGACTCGGCGCGCACGGCGGCGGCGGGTGCGGGCCTGGGGCTGTCGATTGTGGACAAGACGGTGCAGCGCATGGGCGGCATTTTTGCGCTGGCCAACTCCAGCACCGGAGGCCTGGTGGCCCACCTGCAACTGCAGCGCGCCACCAGCCTGCCCGAAGGCGTGGACCCCAAGCAGCGCCTGCAGCGCCCATCCGTCAAGCGCCAGCTGCCCCGGCGACGGGCGGAAGACAGGATGGCCTGATCCCCTGCCCTGCCCCCAACACAAAGCCCTCCACTGGAGGGCTTTGTGTTTTGGAACCGCCTCAGCGCACCATGCAAGGTGACTTGTTGTTGAACTTCCAGCCGGGGATCAGGTACTGCATCGCAATCGCGTCGTCGCGTGCCCCCAGGCCGTGCTGCAGGTACAGGCGGTGGGCGCGCTCAACCTCGTCCATGTCCAGCTCTACCCCCAGACCGGGCTTCTTGGGCAGGTCAATGAAACCATTCCTGATCTGGAACGGCTGCTTCGTCAGGCGCTCGCCGTCCTGCCAGATCCAGTGCGTGTCGATCGCGGTCACGCGGCCCGGGGCAGCGGCGCCCACGTGGGTGAACATGGCCAGCGAAACATCGAAATGGTTGTTGGAGTGCGAGCCCCAGGTCAGGCCGAAGGCCTGGCACATCTGCGCCACACGCACTGATCCGGCCATGGTCCAGAAATGCGGGTCTGCCAGCGGAATATCCACCGACTGCAGCGCCAGGCTGTGCGCCATTTCGCGCCAGTCGGTGGCCACCATGTTGGTAGCGGTCGGCAGGCCGGTGGCGCGGCGGAACTCGGCCATCACCTCGCGGCCCGAGAACACGCCTTCTGCGCCGCAGGGGTCTTCGGCATAGGCCATCACGCCATGCAGGTCGCGCGTGAGGCGGATGGCGTCTTTCAACAGCCAGCCGCCATTGGGGTCCAGCGTCACGCGCGCTTCGGGGAAGCGCTCGTGCAGCGCGCGGATGGCCTCGACCTCTTCCTCGCCACGCAGCACACCGCCCTTGAGCTTGAAGTCAGCAAAGCCATAGCGCTGGTAAGCGGCCTCGGCCAGGCGCACGATGCCCTCAGCCGTCATCGCCTTTTCGTTGCGCAGGCGGAACCAGTCGTTGTCAGCGCCGGGCTCGGTGCGGTAGGCCAAATCGGTCTTGGTGCGGTCGCCCACATAGAACAGGTAGCCCAGCATTTGCACCGATGTGCGCTGAACGCCGTCGCCCAGCAGCGCGGCCACGGGCACGCCCAGGTGCTGGCCCAGCAGATCGAGAAAGGCCGACTCCACCGCCGTCACGGCATGGATGGTGATGCGAAGGTCAAAGGTCTGCAGGCCACGCCCGCCCGCATCGCGGTCGGCAAACTGGGCGCGCATGGCATTGAGCACGGCGTTGTGGTGACCCACGGGCTGGCCCACGATGAGCGGTCGCGCATCTTCGATGGTCTGGCGGATCTTCTCGCCGCCGGGTACTTCGCCCACGCCTGTGTTGCCCGCGCTGTCACGCAGGATGAGCAGGTTGCGCGTGAAGAACGGACCGTGCGCGCCGCTCAGGTTCATGAGCATGCTGTCGTGGCCCGCTACAGGCACCACGCGCAGCTCGGTGATAACGGGGGTGCTGGTGGCAGATGGATTGGAAGAGTTGGTCATGGTGGTCAGAAAACGAGGATGAGGCGCGCCCGGCGCCTCGTGGCAGGGCTCAATCAGCGGTGATTTTTCGGGTCTCGATCACGGTCTTCCAACGGGCGAATTCGCGCGCTTGGTAGGCGGTGAAGGCTTCGGGCGTGCTGCCGACAATCTCCAGGCCCTGGTCCAGCATGCGCTTTTTCACGGCAGGGTCGTTGATGGCCGCGATGGCGGCGTCAGCGAGCTTCTTCTTGAGTGCTGGCGGCAGGCCCTTGGGTGCGGCCATGCCCTGCCAGGAGTACACCTCAGCACCGGTCACGCCCGCTTCGGCCAGCGTGGGTACATCCGGCAGCACAGGGCTGCGCTTGTCGCCCGTCACAGCGATGGCGTGCAGCTTGCCCGCACGGATGTGCTGCAACACGGCGTTCACGTTCTGGAACGAGAACTCCACCTGCCCGCCCAGCAGGTCGTTGATGGCCGGTGCGCCACCCTTGTAGGGAATGTGCAGGCCTTCGGTGCCACTCTGCTGCCAGAACACTTCGGCAGAAAGGTGGTCTGACGAGCCGTTGCCCGAGCTGGCAAAACTCACCTTGCCCGGGTTGGCCTTGAGCTGGGCGATCACCTCCTTCACGGTGCGCGCCTTCTGCCCGGGGGCTGCGACCAGCACGTTGGGCGCCTGTACCGGCACGGTGATGTAGTCAAAGTCCTTGAGGGCGTCGTATGGCACGCTCTTGAGCAAATGCGGCGCCACGACAAAGGCACCCAGCGACGACACCAGCAGCGTGTAGCCATCGGCTGGCGCGCGCTTGACCATGCCCGCGCCCAGTGTGCCCGTGGCACCCGGGCGGTTGTCCACCACGAAGTTCTGGCCCAACTTGTCGCCCATGTGCAGGGCTATGGCGCGGGCCACCATGTCGGTGGAACCGCCGGCCGGGAACGGCACGACGATGGTCACGGGTTTATCGGGCCAGGTGGCAGCAGCGGGCGCGGCGGTCTGCGCAGATGCGGCAAAAGCAAGGCCACAGGCGGCAGCAACAAGCAACAGTTTCTTGGCAACGAACATGAGGGTGTCTCCGAAAGTAGTAATGGCAGGCCCTCTGCGGGGCCTCGGGGGTGGATGAGAAAAGGAAGGAATCAGTCGGCCGCGCTTACTGCGGCCCGAGCTTGTCAATCAGCGCCTTGAGCTCTTCCATCTCATGGGGCTTGAGGTCCGTCAGCGGCGCCCGCACTGGCCCGCCGTCATGGCCCACGATGCGCGCCCCCGCCTTGATGATCGACACGCCATAGCCCTCGACCCGGTTGCGGATGGCCAGGTACGGCATGAAGAACGACTTGAGCAGCCGGTGCTGCGTGGCCGTGTCATCGCTGGCCACCGCCTTGTAGAACTCCATCGCCGTCTTGGGGATGAAGTTGAACACCGCCGACGAATACACCGGCGTGCCCAGCGCCTTGTAGGCAGCGGCATACACCTCCGCCGTGGGCAGACCGCCCAGGTACGAAAAGCGGTCCCCCATCTTCATGTAGATGGAAGACATGGTCTCGATGTTGCCCACACCGTCCTTGAACCCCACCAGGTTCGGACAACGGTCGGCCAGGATGGCCAGGGACTCGGCCGTGAGCTTGGTGCGGTCACGGTTGTAGACGATCACACCAAACTTCACGCTCTTGCAGACCTGCTCCACATGGGCGATCAGGCCTTCCTGGCCGGCTTCGGTCAGGTAATGCGGCAACAGCAGGATGCCATGGGCACCCAGCCGCTCGGCCTCTTGCGCATGGGCAATGGCCGTGCGGGTAGGACCACCGGCACCGGCAATGATCGGCACCTTGCCCCGGCAGGTATCCACGGCCGTCTTGATGACCTCGCTGTACTCCGGGCCCGAGAGCGAGAAGTACTCGCCGGTGCCACCGGCGGCAAACAGGGCGCTGGCGCCATAGGGGGCGAGCCACTCCAGGCGCTCGATGTAGGTCTTGGGGCGGAAGTTGCCCTGCTCGTCGAAGTCGGTGATGGGGAACGAGAGCAGGCCGGAGCCCATGATGGTTTTGAGTTCTTGCGGGGTCATGGTGAAAAGCGGGCGGTGGGTAAGAGGTCTTTAGAAGTCGTACAAGTCACAGAATTTCTGCTCTATGCGGAGAAATTTCTGCGATTTATGCAAATGTTAACGTTAACATCATCAGACAACATAGTGAAAACCCTTATGTTGACGAATTTCACTGGAGTGCCGTCGCACAGTAGCGTGCACGGTGCCAGCCCGAAGTCACGCGCCCTTTAGACTCCACCACCATGCAAGCTCCTGATCCGGCCCGCACTGCCCCACCCTCCGGCCGCGACCGCTCGGCGGTCACGCTGCGCGAGGTGGCCGAACGGGCAGGCGTGTCGATGATTACCGTGTCTCGCGCCATCAACACGCCGCAGCAGGTGTCTGAGCGCACACGGCAACGGGTTCAGGAAGCCGTTTCCGCATTGGGCTATGTGCCCAACCTGGTGGCAGGCGGGTTGCGTTCGGCGCGCAGCCATGTGGTGACGGCACTGGTCCCCACGCTCACGGGGCCTCTGTTTGGTGAAATGGTGCAGGCCCTCACCGATGCGCTGGAACTGCGCGGCTTTCAGGTCATGGTGGGCCAGGTGGGCTACGCCCGTTCACGCGAAGACGAGTTGCTGCGCGCCATCGTGGGCCGGCGGCCCGATGGGATCGTGCTCACGGGGGTCATGCACTCACCCGAGGGGCGGCGGTTGCTGATGGCCTCGGGCATTCCGGTGGTGGAAACCTGGGACTTCACGGACACCCCCATCGACATGCTGGTCGGCCTGCGCCACGAAGCGCTGGGCGCCGCCGTGTGCGAGCACCTGTTCGCCAGGGGACGGCGACGGCTGGCGCTGCTCAGTGGCGGAGACGAGCGCGCAGCGCGGCGCGCTCAGGGCTTTGCCGACGCCGCCGCGCGCCTGGGGCTGCGCCCGCCCGCCGTGCGACTGGGTAAATCACCCACCACCCACGCAGATGGCCGTGCCGGGCTCGCAGCCCTGCTGGCCGACGTGCCCGATATCGACGCAGTGTTCTGCAGCTCCGACATGCTCGCCCTGGGCGTGCTCACCGAAGCCAGGGCCCGCGCAATCGCAGTGCCTCAGCAACTCGCTGTGATGGGGTTTGGCGACATCGACTTTGCCGCGACCGTCAGCCCGGCTCTTTCCAGCGTGCGCATCGATGGCACACGCATGGGCCAGACAGCAGCTCAGTGGATTGCCGACCGGGCCGAGAGCAAGGCAGTCGCCCAGCCCGTGGTGGACATCGGCTTTTCCATCGTGGAGCGCAGCAGCAGCTGAGCGCTGCAAGACCCTGCGGCAAAGGCCGGGCCAATCCCCAGCGGCTTACGCCCGGTAGACCAGCGCTATGGCCCGTGCCTCCATGGCCAGCCCCTGCCCTACCGGGCCCAGGCGCTCGGCCGTCTTGGCTTTCACATTGACCTGGTCCTCTGCCACACCCACCGCGCGGGCGATGGCGGCCCGCATGCCAGGGATGTGCGCCGCCAGGCGTGGGGCCTGGGCGACGACCGTGCTGTCGATGTTGCCGATCTCAAAGCCCGCTGCGCGCACCCGCCGCGCCGCCTCGGCCAGCAGCACGCCCGAGTCTGCACCCCGGAACGCGGCATCGGTGTCGGGGAAATGGCGGCCAATGTCTCCCAGTGCCGCCGCGCCCAGCAGCGCGTCAGTGATGGCGTGCAGCAGTACGTCGGCGTCCGAGTGGCCCAGCAGGCCTGTCGGGTGAGGGATCTCCACCCCACCAATCACCAGGCGGCGGCCGGGCACCAGCGCATGTACGTCCCAGCCTTCTCCAATCCTGAAATTCATTTGTCTGCCTTTGTGAAGGTTTGTGTGAGGAGTCGCGGGGAACGTCGGACGGTTTCCCTCGATGAGCAACGCAGTCAGCGCGCCAGTGATGCCGGCAGCGCCATGCGCAGCGGACTAAAAAAGATTCTTCTTGCCAGGGGCCTTACTCACCTGCCCCCGCTCCCCGCCAAAGCGTTCCAGCGTGGTGCTGTGCGCACGCTGGGCCAGCACCGCAGCCGCCAGCGCGAAATCGTCCGGGTAAGTGACCTTGAAATTCTGCGCCCCGCCGGGCACCAGCCGGGGGTGAAAACCCAGGGCCTCCATCGCACTGGCTTCATCGGTCACGTTGGAGCCCACCTTGTCGATGGCCTCCATCAGCGGGCCGATGCGGAACATCTGCGGCGTCTGCGCCAGCCACTTGTCGCTGCGGTCCACGGTGGAGGCCACGCGCACGCCGCCCGGGCCGTCGATGGAAGTCTTGAGCGTGTCGGCCAGCTTGTGCGCCAACAGGCCCCCCACACTGTCGCCCGCGCATTGGTCGATGAGCGCATCGATCTGCTCTGAGGTCACGAGGCAGCGCGCTGCGTCATGCACCAGCACCCAGTCGCCAGGCTGGGCACCACGATCCAGCAGCGCCTTGAGGCCACCCAGCACCGTGTCGGCACGCGTGGGGCCACCACACTCCACCACAAAAAATGCGGGATGGGCATGGGCATCCAGAAAGTGATCCCCTGGCGCCACGGCCACCAGCGTACCCAGCAAGCGCCCGACTCCGGCAAACGCAGCCAGTGTGTGCAGCACCATCGGATGGCCTGCCACCAGGTGGTATTGCTTGGGCAACGGGGCAACCGCCACGGGTGCATTGGCAGACAACGCTGAGGCGGGCGAAAAAGCCGCCACGGTCGATGCCTGCACAGGCTGTGCAGAAGGGGCCATGCCTGCGCCTGCCGGCACGGCCCGCGACCCGACCCCTGCACAGGGCACCAAGGCCCAAAAACGCCCTTGGGCCGACAAGGGGGTGAGCGAAGGGTGCAACAGAGGAGCAGTCATGGAGCGCTCATTCTAAAATCTCCCGTTGCCCCCGATCCAGCCCGTGCGTGTTTCGCGCCCCTGGGGATGCGGTGGGCCCACTGACGACACCGTCCGCATGGAACTCCCCAAACTCTCCCCCGGAAAACGCTTTGCCCTGCCCCGCCCCGTGGGCAGCGCCGACTCCCTGCTGCTGGCACGCCTGGCCGAGCGCGACAAGGCCGCTGGCCACACCACCGCCATCGTCACGTCCGACGCCACCGATGCACAGCGGCTCATCGACGAAATGGCCTTTTTTGCGCCGGGCCTGCGCTGCGCACTGTTCCCCGACTGGGAGACGCTGCCTTACGACACCTTCTCCCCGCACCAGGACCTGATCAGCGAGCGGCTGGCCACGCTGTGGCGCATTTCGCAAGGCGAAGCCGATGTCGTGCTGGTGCCCGCCACCACCGCGTTGTACCGGCTCGCGCCGCCCTCCTTCCTCGCGGGCTACACCTTCCACTTCAAGGTCAAGCAAAAGCTCGACGAGGCCAAATTCAAGGCCCAGCTCACGCTGGCGGGCTACAGCCATGTCTCGCAGGTGGTGAGCCCGGGCGAGTACGCCGTGCGCGGCGGGCTGATCGACCTGTTCCCCATGGGCTCGCTCGTACCCTTCCGCGTGGACCTGTTCGACGACGAGATCGACAGCATCCGCACCTTCGACCCCGACAGCCAGCGCAGCCTGTACCCCGTGCCTGAGGTGCGCCTGCTGCCCGGCCGCGAGTTCCCCATGGACGACGAGGCGCGCGCCAAATTCCGCAGCCGCTGGCGCGAGATGCTCGAGGGCGACCCGACCAAGAGCCGCATCTACAAGGACATGGGCGCGGGCGTGGCCACGGCCGGCATCGAGTACTACCTGCCGCTGTTCTTCGACGAGACCGCCACCGTGTTCGACTACCTGGGCGGCGAAGCCACCGTGGTGCTGCACGGCGACCTGGAGCCCGCCTTCCAGCGCTTCTGGCAGGACACGAAAGACCGCTTTCGCCTAGTGCAGGGCGACCCCGAGCGCCCGGTGCTGCCACCCGAGGCGCTGTTCCTCTCGGCCGACCAGTTCTACACGCGCGCCAAGGAGCATGCCCAGCTGTCCATCCGCCCCGGCGTGGAGGATATTGCCGACAACCCGCACTTCCAGAAGCTGGGCGACCTGTCGGTGGTGCGTGGTGCCGAAGACCCGCTGGCCCGTCTACACGCCCACATCCGCAACACGCAACACCGCGTGCTGCTGCTGGCTGAGAGCGATGGCCGGCGCGAGAGCCTGCTCGACTTTCTGCGCGCCAGCGGGGTGAACCCACCTGCCTTCGACTCGCTGGCCGAGTTCCAAGGCGCGGACGATGAGAAGGTGGGCATCGCCACCGCCGGCCTCACCGTGGGCTTCAGCTGGATCGAGGACGGCATCGACTTCGTCACCGAGACCGAGCTCTTCGCCGCCGGCCCCACCACGCGCCGGCGCAAGAAGCAGGAGCAGGTGAGCGACGTCGAGGCGCTGATCAAGGACCTGGCCGAGCTCAACGTGGGCGACCCCGTGGTGCACAGCGCGCACGGCATCGGCCGCTACCGGGGCCTGGTCAACATGGACGTGGGCAACAAGAACCCCGACGGCACGCCCGCCATGCAGGAGTTCTTGCACCTCGAATACGCCGACAAGGCCGTGCTCTACGTGCCCGTGAGCCAGCTGCAGCTCATCAGCCGCTACACCGGCGTCAGCGCTGATGAGGCGCCGCTGCACAAGCTCGGCAGCGGCCAGTGGGAAAAGGCCAAACGCAAGGCCGCCGAGCAGGTGCGCGACAGCGCGGCCGAGCTGCTCAATATCTACGCCCGCCGCGCCGCGCGCGAGGGCCATGCCTTCCGCTACAGCCCGCAGGACTACGAGACCTTTGCCAACGACTTCGGTTTTGAAGAAACGGCCGACCAGAACGCCGCCATCCACGCGGTGATCCAGGACATGATCAGCCCCCGCCCCATGGACCGCCTGGTCTGCGGCGACGTGGGCTTTGGCAAGACCGAGGTCGCCCTGCGCGCTGCCTTCGTGGCGGTGACGGGCGGCAAGCAGGTGGCCTTCCTCGCGCCCACCACGCTGCTGGCCGAGCAGCACTACCAGACGCTGGTGGACCGCTTCAGCAAATGGCCGGTGAAGGTGGCCGAGGTGTCGCGCTTTCGCTCGGGCAAGGAGATCACCGCCGCCATCAAGGGCATCGGCGACGGGACGGTGGACATCGTGGTGGGCACGCACAAGCTGCTGTCTGAGTCCACCAAGTTCCACAACCTGGGCCTGCTCATCATCGACGAGGAGCACCGCTTCGGCGTGCGCCACAAGGAGCAGATGAAGGCCCTGCGCGCCGAGGTCGATGTGCTGACCCTCACGGCAACACCCATCCCGCGCACGCTGGGCATGGCACTGGAAGGCCTGCGCGACCTGTCGGTCATCGCCACCGCGCCGCAGCGGCGCCTGGCGATCAAGACCTTCGTGCGCAACGAGGGCACGGGCGTGATCCGCGAGGCGGTGCTGCGTGAATTGAAGCGCGGCGGGCAGGTGTACTTCCTGCACAACGAGGTGGAAACCATCGAGAACCGCCGCCAGAAGCTCGAAGAGATACTGCCCGAGGCGCGCATCGCTGTGGCCCACGGCCAGATGCCGGAGCGCGAACTGGAGCGCGTGATGCGCGACTTCGTGGCCCAGCGCTACAACATCCTGCTGTGCTCGACCATCATCGAGACCGGCATCGACGTGCCCACGGCCAACACCATCATCATGAGCCGCGCCGACAAGTTCGGCCTGGCGCAGCTGCACCAGCTGCGCGGGCGCGTGGGCCGCAGCCACCACCAGGCGTACGCCTACCTGATGGTGCCCGACACCGAGGGCCTGACCAAGCAGGCCGCGCAGCGCCTCGATGCGATCCAGCAGATGGAAGAACTGGGCAGCGGCTTCTACCTGGCCATGCACGACCTGGAGATCCGCGGCGCGGGCGAGGTGCTGGGCGAGAACCAGAGCGGCAACATGCTCGAAGTGGGCTTTCAGCTCTACAACGAGATGCTCAATGAAGCCGTCAAGGCGCTCAAGGCAGGCAAAGAACCCGACCTGCTCTCGCCCCTGTCGGTCACCACCGACATCAACCTGCACGCCCCCGCCCTGCTGCCCGACGACTACTGCGGCGACGTGCACCTGCGCCTGTCGTTCTACAAGAAGCTGGCCACGGCCAAGACGCCCGACCAGATCGACGGCCTGCTCGAAGAGATCGTGGACCGCTTCGGCAAGCTGCCGCCGCAGGCGCAAACGCTGATCGACGTGCACCGCCTGCGCGTGCTGAGCCAGCCCTACGGCGTGGTGAAGGTGGATGCCGCCCCGGGCGTGATCAACATCACCTTCAAGCCCCAGCCGCCCATCGACCCCATGCGCATCATCGAGCTGATTCAGAAGAACAAGCACATCAAGCTGGCGGGCAACGAAAAGCTGCGCATCGAGCGCGAGCTGAAGGAGCCCAAGGACCGCGCACAGATGGTGCGGGACATTCTGCGCAGCCTGGGACAACCCGTGGTGGCTGCATAGCACTTTACAAGCCAGAGAGGCCACAAGCGCTAGTGAATCATGCGCTGATAGCTATCAAAAGAGAAGCAAAACAATGTGGCTGGAGTCTCTCGTCGCACTGGTGGCCCTGACGACCGCCTTGGTCACGCGGCCCTGGCGCTTGCTGGCCAGCCGCACGCCGCTGGAGCACGAGTCCCATGGCGTGGCGTCCCCGCTGTGGACGCCATTGCTCGCCACGCTGGTGTTTCTGCCGTGGCTGTGGGCGCTGCCCACGCTGCACGCCATGCCGCTGCAATTGCAATGGTCGGGCGCGTGCCTCGTGGTGCTGATGCTGGGCTGGCCGCTGGCCATCCCGGTGCTGCTGGCGGTGGGCGCCATTGCGGGCCTGCTCTCACCCGCCCTGGACTGGGCCGATGCGCTGGGCGCTGCCATCTGGCTGGGGGTCGTGCCCGCCACGCTGGCCCTGGCGCTGGGCGCGCTGGTGCGGCGCTTTGTCGGTACGCAGCCATTTGTGTACGTGTTGGGCCGGGCGTTTCTGGGCACCGTGGCCTGCGTGTTTGCTGCAGGCGTGCTCTCGCAATGGACCGGGCACCTGTTGCCCGGTGTGGGCAACGAGCTGTCGCTGGTGGCCCGTTGGCTTATGGCCTGGGGCGACGGGTTTGTGACGGGCATGCTCACCGCGATTTTTGTGGCCTTCAAGCCCGAGTGGCTGGCCACCTGGTCCGACCAGCTCTATCTGAAGCGCCCTCCGCAGTAGCGCAGTGTTGCCAACGCACACCACAGGGACTGCAGACACGCAGCGATACGAAACGTATATGTTTCGCATACAATTCGCTGCATGGGTATTGTCAAAATTTCAGACCAAATGCACGAGAACCTGCGCGTTGCCAGCAACGCCCTGTCTCGCTCCATCAACGCACAGGCAGAACACTGGATGCGCATCGGCATGCTGGCCGAGCTGCATCCCAACCTCGACCACAGCGACATCTGCCAGCTGCTGATCCGCGCCGAACAGGCCGGGGGCTTTGATCTGGACACGGTGGCGGCCTCCGTGGCCGCCAAGCCGGGCCACAGCGGGCGGCGTGTTCAATGAAGTCGTCCCGCGTCACCCTGCGCTCCCCCGCCGAAATCGCCCAGGCGCGTGAGGCCGGCCGCCTGGCCGCCCGCGTGCTACACATGATCACGCCGCACGTGCAGCCCGGCGTCAGCACCGAGGCACTGGACCGGCTCTGCCACGACTACATCGTGAACGAACTGCAGGTCACCCCCGCCAACGTGGGCTATCTGGGGTATCCCAAAACGGTGTGCACCTCAGTCAACCACGTGATCTGCCACGGCATTCCGTCGCCCGGGCAGGTGCTCAAGGCGGGCGACATCATCAACATCGATGTGGCCATCATCAAGGATGGCTGGTTTGGCGACACCAGCCGCATGTACTTTGTGGGTGAGCCCAGCCCGCTGGCGCGCCGCCTGGTGGACACCACCTACGAGGCCATGTGCGCCGGCATTGCCCAGGTACGCCCCGGCGCCACGCTGGGCGATGTGGGCCATGCCATACAGACCGTGGCCCACCGCGAGCGGTTCAGCGTGGTGCGCGAATACTGCGGCCATGGCATCGGGCAGATCTACCACGACGAGCCCCAGGTGCTGCACTACGGGCAGCGCGGCCAGGGCCTGCGGCTGGAGGAAGGCATGGTCTTCACCATCGAGCCCATGATCAACGCCGGCAAGCGCGATACGCAGGAGCTGGCCGACGGCTGGACCGTGGTCACCCGCGACCGCTCGCTGTCCGCCCAGTGGGAACACATGGTGGCCGTGACGGCCGATGGGTTCGAGGTGCTCACGCCCTGGCCCGAAGGCACTGGCCGCTATCCCGCCATGGTTTGACCTGCATCTTGCCCGCACGCCGCAGTCTTTGACACAGCACAAGCAGCCGCCGCAGGGACCGTCCGATAGTGGGGAACACCACCACAAGGAGGGCCTCCATGAAGCTGCTGAACGATCTGTTTTCTACCGACTACGGCCTGATGAGCATCATCGGCATCGGGTTCATGATCTGCATGGCCGCATTTTTTGTGCGCATGTTCCTGGTCAAGATGAACGAGCCGCCCCAGCCCAACCCGGCCGCCAAGGCCCTCAAAGGCGGCGGCCAGAACCTGCCGCATCCCCGCTGAGGCACAGGATCTGACGAGAGCCGCGCACGGGCCGCGGCCTCTGCCGCCCAGTCCCCGGGGTAGCGCCTGGAGCGAGCGTGGCGGGCACGGCGGGAACAAAAGCCTGCCAGGGATACCATTGCGGGTTCTTACCCCGCATTTGTTCCCCCTTTTTCTGCCATGACCCACGCAACCGAATTCGCCCCTGGCCTCGTCATCCAGGGCATCGAGCCTCCGCTGTCCCTGTCCGCCTACAAGCTCATCGCTTTTGACATGGACTCCACCCTCATCAACATCGAGTGCGTGGACGAAATCGCCGATGCCGCCGGCCGCAAGGCCGAGGTGGCCGCCATCACCGAGGCGGCCATGCAGGGCGTGATCACCGACTACAAGGAGAGCCTGCGCCAGCGTGTGGCCCTGCTCAAGGGCGTGACGGTGCAGCACATGGAGCAGGTGTTCACCGAGCGTCTGCGCTTCAACCCCGGTGCCAAGGAGCTGATCACCGCCGCCAAGGCTGCGGGCCTCACCACGCTGCTGGTCTCGGGCGGCTTCACTTTCTTTGCCGACCGCGTGAAGGCGGGCCTGGGCATTGACTTTGCGCGCTCCAACATGCTGGAAGTGCAAGACGGCCAACTGACGGGCCGCATGGTGGACCAGGCCTGGGGCGACATCTGCGACGGCTTTGAGAAGCGCCGCACGCTGCTGGAAGTGGCCTCGCTCATGGGCATTTCGCCGCAGCAGGCGATTGCCGTGGGCGACGGCGCCAACGACCTGCCGATGATGGGTGCCGCCGGCCTGTCGGTGGCCTACCACGCCAAGCCCGCCGTGCGTGCACAGGCCAAGGTGGCCATCAACCAGGGCGGGCTCGACCGCTTGCTGGAAGTGCTGCGCTGAGCGGCGTGGCGCCTCAGTACGTACAGGGTGCCACTGGATACTATTAATTTGATAGCTATCCAGGCATGTAGCACTAGCGCATCTGGCCGATTTGAGGCTCTTCTAGCGAATGCTAGTGACGCCTTGACTCCCCATAGCCGCCTCCAGCACCAGTGCGGGCTGCGGCCCCATGGGGCCTGATCGGTCCAACATCCTGAACCAGCCCAGGTACGAATCAAGGTATTTCGTTGCAACGCCCTTGAAGCGCTGCATCCACCCGCGCAGCCTGCTGACATAGGCATTGACGTTTTGAACATGCCAGGGGCCTCTCACACGCCTACCCCGGCTCACGTTCACCGCCTGGTGCTGCACGCCCAGGGCCCGCGCAGCGCTGGCCAGTGTGACGCTGCCGTCGGTGCATAGGATGGTGTCTGGTGGCAGCAAGGGTTTGAGTGCAGTTTGCACACTCACCGCTTGGTTCGTCTGCAGGATGAGGTTGGCCGTTGCTCCGGCCCGGTCTCGCGCCATCAGCACCGGGGTGTATTCCAAGCCCTTGCAGCCAGCCAGCGCCTTACCGCCGCGTCGGCGAGGACGACGCAGCAAGCCTCTGTGTCCCTTGCAGGAGGCCAGGAAGTAAGACTCATCGGCCTCGGCGATGCCCACAAGCTGGCGTGCCTGCACGCTCTTGGGGCAGGCCAGGAAGCGGTGGCGCCAGCGAAAGGCGGTGCTTTGCGCCACACCCAGGCGCAGGGCCACCTGGTTGAGTGAGAGTCCTTCGCTCAAGACCTGCGCCTGGCCCATCCACTTATCCCGCAGATGCAGGCGTGCCAGCGGTGTTCCAGTCAAGGCGTTGAAGGTGCGCGCGCACTGGCGGCACTTGAAGCGTTGCAGCCCGTTGGCCGAGCCATTCTTGACAAGCTGCGGGCTGCCGCAGTGCGGACAGGTTCGGTGGGCGCTGCCATGTGCTTCTACAACGGCGATGGCTTGACTGTGATCGAGCAGCGCCTGCAGGCAGCTTGCCAGTTGCTGGCGCTGGTGGTGCGTCAGCTGGGGCAGGCTGTGGATCAAGCGCGTCATCTGTTGCTGTCGCATGGCCTTCTCCTGGGGCAGACGCAAGCGCGTCATGCTGGGGAGATGGGGGCGTAGCGCTACGGTTAAAGACTCATCACTAGCATTCGCTAGAAGAGCCCGTTTTTATTCAAACCCAGGTGCATCGGGCAATCCGGGCACCAACGACGCCCTGCGGCGGGCACTGCCGGCGCGCGGGGCGGCCACCGTGGCCAGCAGCGCCACACCCTGGGGTGACGTGGGCGCCACCAGGTCCGCCAGCGTCACGCCATCCAGCACCTCCAGATAGGCCTGCATGGCCTGGCCCAGCACCCCTTTGAGCCGGCAGTGGCTGCTCAGGCGGCACTGGTTGGAGGCAGGGTCAAAACATTCCACCAGGTTGAAGTCCGTCTCGGTGGCACGCACCACCGCGCCAATGTGGATGGACGACGCCGGCACCATCAGCCGCATGCCACCGCCCCGCCCGCGCGTGGTCTCCAGCAGGCCCTGCGCCGACAGCTGCTGCACGATCTTCATCAGGTGGCTGCGCGAGATGCCATAGCCCTCGGCCACCTCCGTGATGGTGACGGGCTGCGCCCGCCCCTCGGTGGCGGCGCAATACATCAGCACGCGCAGCGTGTAGTCGGTCCATTGGGTCAGTCGCATGTGTTTGCCGCAGATCAATCAAAAAGATGCATACATCCTGAATTTTATTCGCTAAAATATTCACACTATATGAATCTTTAAAGGACCACCATGAACGCCCGCATCGACACCCTGCACGCCACAGCCCCCACCACCCCACTGCCGCTGAGCGCCGAGCAGCAGATCGGCCAGATCGCCGTGCAGTTGCCGGGCGCCACGGCGGTGTTTCGGCGCCTCAAGCTGGACTTCTGCTGCGGTGGCCAGGTGAGCCTGGCCAAGGCGGCTGCCGACAAGGGGCTGGACGCCGACGCCGTGCTGGCCGAGCTGGCGGCCCTGCAGCGCAGCGACGCCGTGCCCGAGGCAGCGTCGCCCAGCGCGCTCATCGACCACATCCTGGCGCGCTACCACGAGGTGCACCGCCAGCAGCTGCCCGAGCTGATCCGCATGGCCCGCCGCGTGGAGGCCGTGCACCGCGACCACCCGCAGGTGCCGGTCGGCCTGGCCGACCACCTGGAGGCCATGCACGAAGAGCTGCTGTCGCACATGCTCAAGGAAGAGCAGGTGCTGTTCCCCATGCTCAAGAACGGCGGCAACCCGTTTGTGGGCCAGCCCATCGGCATGATGCGCGCCGAACATGTGGACCATGGCGAGGCGCTGGACAAGCTCAACGCGCTGACGAATGACGCCACGCCTCCCCAAGGCGCATGCAACACCTGGCGCGCGCTCTACGCGGGCATTGCCCAGCTGGGCGACGACCTCATCAACCACATCCACCTGGAAAACAACGTGCTGTTTCCGCGGTTCGAAGCCAGCGCTGCACCCGCGCAAGCTTGTGCCACGTCAGCCTGCGGCTGCCAGTGAGCCGGCACACTGCCGCCATGACCGAAGAAGCCCACCCTACACAGACCGCCGGCAAGCTCGCCCCCAGCGCGGAGAGCATCACGCAACTGGTGCACGGCTTTTATGGGGATGTGCGGCGCGACCCGCTGCTGGGCCCGGTGTTTGAAAAGGCCCTGCACGGCCAGTGGGACGCCCACCTGCAGCGCCTGGTGGACTTCTGGAGCACCGTCGCGCTGGGCGCCCGCAGCTTCAAAGGCGATGTCTTCGGCAAACACATGGCGCTGGAGGGCGTCACACCCGCCCACTTTGCGGCCTGGGTGGCGCTGTGGCAACAGCACACCAATCGCTTGTTTGCGCCGGAGGTGGCGCACGACCTGCAGGTGGCGGCCCATGGCATTGCACGCAACCTGTTCCGGGGCTACTTTGCGAACGACCCCGGTTTTGTGCAGCCCCGCGACGAGGGCCATGGGCGCGATGAGCACGGCGCCCGCCACCAGGGCAGCGGAGAAACCCAGCGAGGTTGAAGACTGCCGACTGGCAACGCGGTCGCCAGCGCCCGCTTCTGGCTTATTTGCCCTTGTTGCCCGGCGTGAAGAACAGCGCCAGACCCACTGCTATCAGCGCCACAGGCCACCACACCCGCAGCAGCTCGCGAAGGCTGATGCTGATCAGTCCCAGGTTGGTCAGCAGAAAAAACACGCCCAGCACGACCAGAACGATCGCAGCGATATTGCCCTTCATGTGCATTCCCTCGGTGTGGTTGTTGGTATGGCCGCGATTATGGCGGGCGGGACAACTGCGCGCCCAGGTAATCCACCCACACGCGCACCTTGGGCGACAGATGGCGGCTGGAAGGCCACAGTGCCCGGAACTGGCGGGCCGGGCCCAGGTGCGGCTCCAGCACGCTCACCAGTCGCCCCTCAGCCAGGGCATCGCGCACCAGAAAGTCGGGCATACAGGCAATACCGATCCCCCGCAGGGTGGCACCCAGAACGGCTTCGATGTTGTTGCAAGCCAGCACCGTGCGAAGGCGTGGCTCGTCGCTGCCCAGGTCCTCGCGCCACGGCCAGTCGAGCAGCTTGCCGGAATCCGGGTGGCGAAAGCGCACGCAGGCATGCCGCTCCAGGTCGCGCAGTGCAGCGGGCGTGCCGTGGCGCTCCAGGTAGCTGGGCGCAGCGCACAGCAGCAGCCGAAAGGTCTGCAAGGGCCGCGACACCAGGCGTGAATCGCGCAGGTCGCCACTGCGAATCGCCACGTCGATGCCTTCGTCGATCAGGTCGATCGCTCGGTCGCTGAACGTGATGTCCAGCTCCACCTCGGGGTAGCGCGCCAGAAACTCCGGCACCAGGGGGATCAGGAAGTGGTAGCCCACGATGGGCGCACTCACCCGCAGCTTTCCCCGTGGTGTCTCCCGCGAGAGCGACAGCATGGCCTGCGCGTCGTCCAGGTCGTCCAGCACGCGCCGGCAGCGCTCATGGAACAGGCGCCCCTCTGCCGTCAGCTGGATGCGCCGGGTGCTGCGCTGCAATAGGCGCGCGCCCACCTCCTGCTCCAGCCGCGCCACGCCCTTGCCCACCGCAGACGCCGATATCTCCAGCGCCCGTCCGGCGGCCACAAAGCTGCCCAGCTCTGCTGTTTTCACAAAGGCCAACATGCCACTGAGCTTGTCCATCTGCGTTTTTCACTCCGGTTGAGCACAGCCAATTCAATCTTTTTATTCCGCAATAAAAGGAATGAAAGCCACTTTTTGGCTGATTCGATCCAGTCTAACCTTCTTGCACTTCCACACATCCACGCCATGCCGAACCCGTCATTCCTTCGCGCCGACTCTGCCAGCACCTGCGAAACCCGAACGTCGCTGATGGGTTTGCAGGCTGAATATCTGCGCTGGGTGCATGGCGAAATAGCCCGGTGCTTTCCGGCCCTCTCCCCGCGTGCCGGCTTGCCGCTGCCACCGGAGGACCTGCCCAGATTGAAGGTCTCACAGACCGGAAACCGGCCAAACAGCGAGTACTACCTGATCGCCGTGAATGGCGAAGCCGCAGGCATGTGTGGCCTGCGGCCCTTGGGCGCAGGCACCGTCGAAGTCAAGCGCCTGTACGTCCGCCCCGCCTACCGGGGCCTGCATCTCGGTTCGTCTGCACTGCGCAAGCTGTACGCAGATGCCTGTCAGGCGGGCTACACCCGCATTTGCCTGGACACCGCCCTTTTCATGCAGGCAGCACACCGCCTGTACGAAGCCCACGGCTACGCCGACTGCGCGGCCTACGAAGGCACCGAGGTGCCGCTGGCACTGCACAGCCACTGGCGCTTCATGCAGCGGCCCATCCACCGCCTCAGCCACGGCATCACCCATGAGCACGATCTTCGAACGGCGTAGCACGCAAGCAGGCCTGGTCCTCGCAGTGCTCCTGCTGCCCCTGGTACTGCAACCCTTCGGCCACCACTGGGTGCGCGTTGCTGACGTCAGCCTGCTGTACGTCATGCTGGCACTGGGCCTGAACGTGGTGGTGGGTTATGCAGGCCTGCTGGACCTGGGGTATGTAGCCTTCTACGCACTGGGTGCCTACCTGTTTGCCCTGCTGACCTCACCCCACCTGACCGACCACTTTGCGTGGATCGCTGCGCTGTTCCCGCAGGGGTTGCACGCCCCCTGGTGGGTGACCATCCCGCTGGGCGCAGCATGCGCGGCCCTGCTCGGCATGCTGCTGGGAGCCCCCACCCTCAAGCTGCGGGGGGACTACCTGGCGGTGGTCACCCTGGGCTTTGGCGAAATCGTGCGCCTGCTGGTCATCAACATGAGCCACCCCGTCAACATCACGCAGGGCGCCCAGGGTCTGGGCTTGATCGACCCGGTGCACATCCTGGGGGTGGACCTGGGCCGCCCCCTGGTGGTGGCGGGCCATGAGGTGGCGTCGGTCACGCTGTACTACTACCTGTTTCTGGCGCTGGTGACGCTCACCATCGTTGTCTGTCTGCGCCTGCAACACTCCCGCATCGGCCGCGCATGGATGGCTATCCGCGACGACGAAACCGCAGCCCGGTCCATGGGCATCAACACCCGCAACCTCAAGCTGCTGGCCTTCGGCGTGGGCGCCAGCTTTGGCGGAGTGACTGGCGCCATGTTTGCGGCTTTTCAGGGCTTCGTTTCCCCCGAGGCCTTCAGCCTGCAGGAGTCTGTGCTCATCGTTGCCATGGTGGTGTTTGGCGGCATGGGGCATATCCCCGGGGTGGTCCTGGGAGCCGTGCTGCTCGCAGCGCTGCCAGAGGTACTGCGCTATGTAGTCGGCCCCCTGCAGGCAGCAACGCACGGGCTACTGGATGCGGGCGTGATGCGCCCGCTGCTGATTGCCTTGGCCATGATCGTCACCATGTTGTGGCGCTCCAGCGGCCTGTGGCCAGCGCCCGACGCAGCGCAGGCACTGGGGAAGAATCACCGCCCCCGCAAGGGCCGCAGTAGGTCCGATAGCCCGTTGTGATCAATCTCGTGCATCAGCGCCAGCAACTGGCCCAACTCGCCCTTGGGAAACCCCTCGCGCGCAAACCAGTTGAGGTAGTTGCCCGGCAGGTCCGCCAGCAGCGTGCCTTTGTGCTTGCCGTACGGCATCTCGGTGGTGACCAGGCGTTGCAGTTTGTCTGCGTCCATTGCCCTGGGCTCCTCAACCGCCTGCGCGCTTGACCTTGTGGCCCAGCTTCTGCAGCGCGGTCATCACGCGTTCCACGTGGTCGCCCTGCACCTCGATCACGCCGTCCTTCACCGTGCCGCCGCTGCCACAGGCGGCCTTGAGCTGCTTGCCCAGCTGCTCCAGCGCAGTCTCGTCCACCAGCACGCCTTTGACCAGGGTGACCGCCTTGCCGCCGCGCCCTTTGGTCTCGCGCGATACGCGCACGATGCCATCACCCGTGGGCAGGGGCTTGTTCTGCTTGCAGGTGCACTGCGCCACCGGCTGGCGGCAGGTGGGGCACATGCGGCCCGACTCGGTGGAATACACCAGGCCGCCCAGGTCTGCCAGAGACTTCATGGTTTCTTCCCTTCCACCTCTTGCTGCAGCATGTGAAAGTCGAGCAGGCGTGTGGCCAGCAGCGTCTCGGTCAGAAAACACACCAGCGCCAGCAAAAAGCACGCAACGCCCGCCAGAAACCCGCCCACCGCAAGGCGGCTGGACTGAAAGTCGGTGGTTTCGCCCAGAAACAGCAGGATGATGGTCGTGCCAATGAGGAAGGCACAAAACGTCAGCAGCGCAATACAACCGTTGGCCAGCCGTCCACGCAAACGCAAGTCCGCCAGCTCCTTGTAGGCACGGGCCAGAAATTCGGGTTCGGCATTGACGCGCGCGCGGTCTTCCACCACACGCGCCCGGTCGATGATCCGGGCCAGGCGGCCGGCCACCGCGCCGATCATGCCGGACACCGCAGTGAGCAAAAACACGGGCGCCACCGCCAGCTGGATGCCGTGGGTAATGGCGGAGGTATCTAGGGGCAAAGCCATGGGGTTCGGGTCCGGGAAAACTGTCAACGAAAAACGGGGCGGCCCGATTATCGGTTGCCCAACGCAGGGGCCGAGCACTCGCATTCCCTGCAATCTTGCAGGTGCAAGGCGCGCATTGCTGGCCTGTGAGAACGCACCGGGCAAGAGGGCATCGGGCAAACGCGGCGACAATGCGGGCCATTACTGCTTTGTCCGCGCTGCCTTGCG
This sequence comes from Acidovorax sp. 59, assembly GCF_002754175.1. NCBI lineage: Bacteria > Pseudomonadati > Pseudomonadota > Betaproteobacteria > Burkholderiales > Comamonadaceae > Acidovorax > Acidovorax sp. 59. The sequence goes on from NZ_PEET01000001.1 coordinate 2,727,745, forward strand.
TGCCCTCCTCAACGCATTCCCAGCGCCTTTCCATGCCTTTTGCCTCCCTCGGTCTGTCCCCCGCCCTTGTCCATGCCGCCGCCCAGGCGGGCTTTGTGGCGCCCACGCCCATTCAGGTGGGCGCCATTCCGGCCATCCTGCAGGGGGTAGATCTGCTGGGTGCCGCACAGACGGGCTCGGGCAAGACGGCGGCATTTGCCCTGCCCTTGCTGCAGCAGCTGCAGCTCAGCGCCACTGGCGGCCCGCGCCGGGTGCGCGCCCTGGTGCTGGTGCCCACCCGTGAACTGGCAGCGCAGGTGGGAGAAGTGCTGCGCAGCTTGGCGCAGCACCTGCAGCAACCGCTCAAGATCGCCATCGTGTTCGGCGGCGTGTCGATCAATCCGCAGATGCTGGGCCTGCGCGGCGGCGCCGACATTGTGGTGGCCACGCCGGGCCGCCTGCTGGACCTGGTGGACCACAACGCGCTGCGCCTGTCGGCCGTGGCACACCTCGTGCTGGACGAAGCAGACCGGCTGCTGGACCTGGGCTTTGCCGAGGAACTGCAGCGCGTGCTGGCGCTGTTGCCAGCCCGGCGGCAGAACCTGTTTTTCTCGGCCACATTCCCAGCCGCAGTGCAGGCGCTGGCCGATGGCCTGCTGAAGCAGCCGGTGCGCGTGGAGGTGCCCCACACACCGGGTAACGAGCCTGCCATCGAACAACGCGCCATTGCGGTGGACGCCAGCCGCCGCACCCAGTTGCTGCGCCACCTGGTCAAGGAGCACAACTGGTCGCGCGTGCTGGTGTTTGTGGCCACGCAATACGCGGCCGAGCATGTGGCCGAGAAGCTGTACAAGGCGGGCATCTTTGCATCGCCCTTCCACGGCGGCCTGAGCCAGGGCGCGCGCAACCAGGTGCTGCAGGAGTTCAAGGACGAGCGCTGGCAGGTGGTCGTGACCACCGACCTCGCAGCACGCGGCATCGACATTGCGCAGTTGCCTGCCGTGGTGAACTACGACCTGCCCCGATCGGCTGTGGACTATGTGCACCGCATCGGCCGCACCGGCCGGGCGGGCGAGAGCGGCATGGCCGTGAGCTTTGTGACCGCCGATGCCGAGGCGCATTTCCGGCTGATCGAAAAACGCCAGCACCTCACCATCCCACGCGAGCAGATTGCGGGCTTTGAACCCACCGAGGCTCCCGCGCCCGCACCATCCACCGACCCCGGGGGCACCGGCGGCATCAAGGGCAAACGCCCCAGCAAAAAGGACAAGCTGCGCGCAGCAGCGGCGCAGGCAGCCGATGCCCCCGCTGCGCACAAAAAAGGCCCCTGAAAGGGGCCTGCAGTGCTTGACTGAGGGTGAGCGGGGTGGCATCCACCCAGCGCCAGGGCTTACGCGCCTTCTTCGTCGTCCATGTCCAAGCCATCTGGCCCGCTGTGTGAAGCCTCACCAGCCGGACGGGGTGTGCGCTTGCCGGGCTTGGCCAGAATTTCCACATAGAACTGGGCGCCGCCCTCGGCGGCCACGCCGTTGATCAGCCCGGTCAAGGCGGCCAGGTGCGCCACGGCGGCGTCTTCCTTGGTGCGGCCAAACTGGCAGACAAAGTCCCAGAAATCGGCGCCTTCGGGCAGGTCGCGGCGCCGTTCGCGCTTGATGTACTTGCGAATTTCGTGCTTGACGGCATCCAGAACGCGATCGCGGTTCTTGCCTTCAACGTGGAGTTGGAAAGTTTTTCTCATGGGCGATAGTACCGCCTGCGACAGGTGCCGTTTCACACCTGCGCATCCAGGTGCCACAATGGTGCATTACTTTTGGTTACCACCAGCCCATGAACCACGACCTGCGCCTGCTGCACCTGTTGCCAGCGGCTGTGCTTGTCACACAAAAGGGCGCCATCCGCTTTGCCAACGCTGCCAGCATGGAGTTGCTGGAGGCGCCCAGTATCGACAGCCTGATCGGGCGGCTGTCTGGCGACTTTGTGCACCCCCTGGACCAGGTGCGCTCCACCAACCGCATCCAGCAGGTGGCCGTGCCCGAGCAGGCCGGACGGCCCAACAAATCCTCCGAGTTCCGTATCCGCACCGAGCGCGGCAACTTGCGCATGGTGCTGATCAGCAGTGTGGCGATTGAATGGGACGGTGCCCCCGCGGTACTCATGTGCGGCATGGACATGACACACCAGAGCGAGATCGAGGCCCAACTGCGCGAGAGCGAGCAGAACTTCCGGCGCCTGTTCGAGAACATGCAGGACGTGTACTACCGCACCGACGCGCAGGGCATCGTGCAGCATGTGGGCCCGGGCGTGCGCCGGGTGCTGGGCTACGAGCCCCACGAAATCGAAGGCCGCACGGCCGAGTCGTACTACCCCCAAAGCAAAGACCGCGACGCGTTCAAGGCCGCGATCATGGAACACGGCGAGGTGTCGGACTTTCCGGGCCAGATGGTGCGGCGCGATGGCACGGTGATCGACATCTCCATCAGCAGCCATGCGCTGTACGACCATGCAGGCAATTTTGCGGGGGTCGAAGGCATCTACCGCGACGTCACGCAGCGCAAGAACCTGGAGCGCGAGCTGCAGCGTCTGGCCACCACCGACATGCTGACGGGCATTGCCAACCGCCGCGCGTTTCTCGAATGCGCCGAGTCGGCCTATGCCCATTCACGCAGCAACGGCGAGCCGCTGACCTTGCTGATGTTGGACCTGGACCACTTCAAGGCCATCAACGACCGTTTTGGCCACCTGGAGGGCGACCGGGCGCTGCTGGCGTTTGCACAGGCCATCAAGGGCCAGTTGCGCGCCAGCGATGCCGTAGGCCGGCTGGGCGGCGAAGAGTTTGGCGTGCTGCTGCCGCTGACCACACTGGCCGAGGGCCTGGAGGTGGCCACGCGCATGCTGCGTAGTGTTAGCGCGCTGGAACTGACGGACGAAGCAGGCCACTGCTACTGCGTGACCACCAGCCTGGGGGTGAGCACCTTCCGCCAGAGCGATCGCAGCCTGCGCGACATGCTCGACCGCGCCGACCGGGCGCTGTACCTGGCCAAGCACCGGGGGCGCAACCAGGTGGCTTCGCTCGAGACGCTGGACGAGTGATCATTTCAGTCGCCCTGATCGGTGAGAGATCAGGGCCATGCGGCATGCCAAGGCACCTGTTCAAAGGCGCATGCGTTCCTGCTGCAGGTTCCACAGGCAGGCGGCGATGCGCAGCAGCATCTCCATCACCTGCTCCGAGCCGCTGCAGGACAGCTCCAGATCATCAATGAGCATCGCCAGCTGGGAGATGGCGTCTTCGGGTGCGGCAGCGCCACCACTGCGCGCCACCTCGGCAATCGCGATCAATACGTCGGTGCGGTTCATGGCGCAGGTCTTGGCGTGGTGGGTGGCAATGCCTCGGTCATTGGCTGCATAGGCCACGCGATGCAGAGACCACGCCGCCGCCGGTCTAGCGTGCCGAGATGGCCAGTTGCGCGCGACTGCCAGCCCCGCCCTCCAGAGCCACAGCAGGGGGCAACCCTGCCGTTTCCAGCAAGGGTGCGCCTGCACCAGGCAGGGGCATATCCGGCGACAGGCGGAACTGGTGAATCACCTCCAGCAGGCGCCTCACCTGATTCTTCATGCCGGTCGAGGCAGACGAACTGTTATCCACCAGCGCAGCGTTCTGCTGCGTGGCCGCGTCCAGCTGGCGCACGGCCTCTCCGATCTGGGCAATGCCCCGGGCCTGCTCCTGCCCGGCATCCTTGATGGCGGTGATGAGCGAAACCACCTGGTTCACATGGAGCACGGTGTTGGCCACACGCTCGCCCGCCTGCCCCACCAGGGTGGACCCGCGCTCCACACCCTGCACGCTGGCCGAGATCAGGCCGCGAATCTCCCGGGCCGCCATGCTGCTGCGCTGCGACAGGCCCCGCACCTCGCCAGCCACCACCGCAAAGCCCCGGCCCTGCTCACCCGCGCGCGCGGCCTCCACCGCCGCATTCAGCGCCAGCAGATTGGTCTGGAAGGCGATGTCATCGATCACCTTGATGATGTCCGTGATCTTCTGCGACTGGGTCTTGATCTCCTGCATGGTGGCGATCACGTCGCGCATCACGCTGCCGCCTTCGTTGGCCACGCTGCTGGCCTCCTGCGCCAGGGCGGTGGCACGCTGGGCGTTGTCGGTGTTGTGCTGCACCGTGATGGTCAGCTGCTCCATCGACGCGGCCGTCTCCTGCAGATTGGATGCCTGCACCTCGGTGCGGCGTGCCAGGTCTTCGGTGCCGCCCGCCATCACCACGGCCTCGTGGGCGACCGTCTCGGTGCTGGCGCGCACCTCGGTGATCACGCGCACCAGCTGGTGGTTCATCTCACGCAGGGCCCCCAGCAGCTCGGCGGTCTCGTCGTTGCCACGCACATCGATCTGCGCCGTCAGGTCGCCCCCCGCCACGGTGCGTGCCAGCACCACGGCCTGACGCAGCGGCCGCGAGATGGAACGGGTGATGACCCAGGCCATCGCAGCACCTGCCAGCAATGCGAGGGCGGTGGCGGCCAGCATCCACCAGTGGATGGTGTCGCTCATGGCGCGCGCCCCGGCAAACTCTGCCGCAGCCACGTTGATCTGCAGCGCCACCAGGCGCTCGATGGCGTCCTGCACCTTGAGCGCATTGGGGCGGATCTGGGTGATGTACAGCTCCGATCCGTCGTCGTACTTGCCGGCCACCAGCGCGGCCGACGCCGGGATCAGGCCCTTGTCCAGATAGGTGGCGTTGGCATCGGCAAAGGCCTGCGCCAGGGCCTGCTCCTCGGCCCCCAGGGGCTTGGCGGCGTACTCCTTCCACAGGGCCTGGATGCGCTCGACATTGGCGGTCAGGGCCGCGTGGCTGGCCTCCAGGTTGCTGGTGCCGGGGTCCATCAGCATGTCCATCACCAGCACGCGGTTGCGCTGCGTCAGGTGGCTGATCTCGGCCAGCACGCCCATGGGCACGGTGCGGTCGCCATACAAGGCAGCGCTGCGCTCGGTCAACCGCTTGGCCCCGCTGATGCCACCGGCCGCCAGGGCCGATATCAGCAACAGCAGCACGGCAAAGGCCAGGGCCAGGCGGGTACCAATTTTCATTTTTTGAAGCATCTGAATCTTTCGTGAAGGTCCACCAGGGCGCCGCCGCCTTGTGGGAGCGAACGCGTGTTGCTGTAGGGGGTAAGCCAACCACCCGCCGTGCACCAAGCCCCCGATGGGATGCGAAAGATACTAATTGTTTCAAATGACAGATTAGTGACTCAGCGAGAAACCTTCGCCGTTCAGGCCAATGCTTCAAATCGCTGTCATTTTGCTAGGATCGGCACCGAAATCTGTCCGTCTACTCAATGAACACGCGTGGATTTCACAGCACCTGAAATCGTGCATGCATATCGTTATTCATAAAAACCATTACATAAAACACATGAAATATATTTACCTTCTTTTGCTGGCGACCGTGGCCCTTGTGCAGGCGGGCCTGGCCAGCGCACAGACCGTGACGGGCGCTGGATCGTCGGCGGCAGCGCCCATCTACCGCAGCTGGGCCAAGGCCTATGCCAAGGCCACTGGCAGCGCGGTGGACTACGACCCGGTGGGTTCCAGCGCGGGCATGAAAAAAATCCAGCAGCAGGCCGTCGGTTTTGGCGCGACGGACGTGTACCCCGCAGAGAAGGACTTGCTGGAGCACGGCCTGCTGGCGCTGCCCGTGGCCATCACCGGCATCAGCCCCATCGTCAACCTGCCCAAGGTACAAAACACCCAGCTGCGCCTGACGGGTGAGGCTCTCAGCCGCATCTTCATGGGCGAGATTACCCGCTGGAACGCGGCAGAGATCGCCGCACTGAACCCCGATGTCTCCCTGCCCGACCTGCCGATCAAGGTGGTGGTGCGCGCCGATGGCTCGGGCACCACCTACAACTTTGCAGACTACCTGGGCAAGGTGAGCCCACAATGGAAATCATCGTACGGCGCCAAAACCAGCATCGCCTGGCCTGTGGGTGTGCTGGCCTTCAAGGGCAGCGACGGCGTAGCCAAGGGCGTGCGCGACACGGTGGGCGCCATCGGGTATGTGGACCACGGCTATGTGGCCGAGTACGGCCTGACCACCGTGCAGATGAAAAATGCCGACGGCAGTTATGTCAAACCCTCCATCGATGCCTTCAAGGCGGCACTGGCCAACAGCGATTGGTCGGCCACCGGAGTTTTCCACAGCACCTTGACGCAGCGGCCCGGTAAATCGGCCTGGCCCATCACCATGGGCACGTTTGTGGTGTTCCCCAAGGTCACGCAGAACCCCGACCTGACAGCCCAGGCGCTCCGGTTCATCCTCTGGTCGTTTCTCAATGGCGACACCTTGGTGCAAGAAAATAATTTTGTCCGCCTGCCAGACCGGGTTCAGGCGTCGGCATTCAAAATCATCACCTCCATCCGGGATAATCAAGGAAAACCGCTGGGCATGAGCTTGATATCCTCCTTCAATCGCCCCTCATAATCAATCCACCCTCTCTTGAATCATTGATTTTCTATTATTGACGGATAACCGCCGCGCGCCCCTCATCCGGCGCAGCCCTGCGATGGGGATACCACGGGATAATGCCGCCACCATGGAAATCGAATTCAAGTTCTGCATCCCGCCCGACCGTCTGGCTGCCGTGCAAGCGGCGGTGCGCCGGGGCCGGTGTACCGCCATCCGCATGGAGGCCCGCTACTTCGACACGCCCGACGGCGCACTGGCGTCACGCGGCATAGCGTTTCGCCTACGGCGCGAGGGCGACCAGTGGGTGCAAACCGTCAAGGCGCTGGGCGATGGCCCGCTGGACCGGCAGGAGCACAACGTCGCACGCGGCCCCGCCACCGAAGGCACCGCGCCCGAGCCCCAACCCCAGTTGCACAGCGGCACCGTGGCGGGCGCGCGGCTGCAGCAGGCGCTGCAAGCCGCAGGCGACTCCCTCGTCGAGACCTATGGCACCGAGATGGACCGGCTGACGCGCGACATCACCCGCCAGGGAACCGTGGTCGAGCTGGCGCTGGACACCGGCCGGGTGGTGGCCCACCGGGGCACGCCCCAGCAGGCAGAGGCCCCCATTTGCGAGCTGGAGCTGGAACTCAAGGCCGGGCCGGTGGCGGGTCTTGCAGCGCTCGCCGCGCAGTGGGCCACGCGGCACGGGCTATATCTGAGCACCGTGTCCAAGGCCGAACGGGGCGAGCGCCTGCTGGCAGCAGCTGGCAGTCCGTCTGGCATTTCCATCCCATCTGACAGCCCTTCCCGCAGCGGTTCGCCCCGCAAGGCCCGACCCCGGTCCCCCCTGTACCAGCAACTGCCCGCCGGGAAGGCCCTGCAGCGCGCCGTGGTGGCGCAGTGCCTGCAGCAGCTCCTGGGCCCTGCCAGCGACCTGGCTGAAGGGTCCAGCGACGAGGAGCAGCTGCACCAGCTGCGCATCGGCATCCGCCGCCTGCGCACCGCCTTGCGCGAGCTGGCGCCGCTGGCCCCAGGCAACTTTGACCCCGCCTGGGAGCCGCCCCTGGTCCATGTGTTCCAGCAGCTCGGCCACCTGCGGGACCGCAGCCAGGTGATGCAACGCATCGGTGCCGAACTGCAGGCCGCCGGAGCGCCGCCCCTGTCCACCCACCAGGGCGACAACACCGCGCTGGTGGCCCAGGCCGCACAACAGACCGTGCGCGATGCGGCCTTTCAGGAAGCGCTGGTGTATCTGATGGCCTTTACCACCCCAGGGCTGGATGCCACGGGCAGCGCCCCCGCGGCCCTTGACGCACGTGCCACGCGCCGCCTGCTGCAGCAGCGCCTGCGCGCACTGCAAGCCCAGGTGCAAAAAGGTGCACGGGGTTTTGCCACGCGCACGCCGCAAGCACAGCACCGGCTGCGCAAACGCCTCAAACGCCTGCGCTATCTCACAGAGTTCGTGGCGCCCGCGCTGGATGCACACAGCGCCCGGTTTCTGGACAGCCTGCAGCCAGCGCTGTCGGCATTGGGCCACCTCAATGACGAGCGTGTGGCGGCAGCGCTGTACCGCGAGCTTGCAGAGTCCGGCGACCTGAAGGCCTGGTTTGGCGCAGGCTGGCTGGCGGGGCGGCAGGCCCAGTCGGTGGCGGCTTGTGAGCAAGCCCTGGGTCAGATGGAGGAAGCCCCCCGATTGCGCAAAACCGGCAAACGCTGAAGGGACACCCACACGGCACAATGGCCCGCATGACGGCCTCTCCTCCTTCGCGGCGCCAGCCGCCCTCCGCGTCCCGCCACCCCTCTGCGCACACTACCCAGCGCCCCACGCCAGACAAAGACCAGATCGCGCTGCTGGAACCCTTTGAACGCCTGGGCATGGACCGCATTGCGCTGGTCGCCACGCCTGCACAGGCCGACCAGGCTTGCCAGGCGCTGGCCAGCGCCAGTGCCTGGGGTTTTGACACCGAATCCAAACCCACCTTTGTGCGCGATGAGCCGTCGGACGGGCCGCACATCGTGCAACTGGCTACGCTGGAGCGGGCCTGGGTGTTCCAGCTGCACGACCCCGGCTGCCGAGCGCGCGTGGCCGAGCTGCTGGCCCTGCAGGGTGTGACCAAGGCGGGCTTTGGGCTGGGTGACGACACCAAGCGCATCCAGCACAAGCTGGGCGTGCAACCGGCCGATGTGCTGGAGCTGAACACCGTGTTCCGCCAACGCGGCTACCGCAAGGACATGGGCGTGAAAGGGGCCGTGGCGGTGCTGTTCAACCGGCGCTTTATCAAGTCCAAAAAAGCCGCCACCTCCAACTGGGCCAACGCCCGGCTGAGCGAGGCCCAGCTGGTCTACGCGGCCAACGACGCGTGGGCAGCGCTGCGGGTGTTCAACGCCCTGAATCTGTCCGCCTGAGGGACAAGGACGGCACAGCCTCCGTGACCCATCACGGCAGTCGCCATCCTATATTCACTATCAAAAATATAGCTGCTCATGCATATTCCACTAGCGCTACCAGCCAAAAAGACCTCAACAACACGCCTGACAGGCCCTGTGAAACCCTGTGAGCCCCTGCAGGCGATGTACGCACCGACCTACAGCCGGGCTGCCAGCCGCGCCGCCTGGTCGATGGCGCGCTTGGCGTCCAGCTCGCCGGCCTCCAGCGCACCACCGATGAGGTGGGGCTTGCGGCCCTGGGCCTCCAGGTCCTGCGCCAGGCTGCGCAACGGCACCTGGCCCGCGCACAGGACCACGGTGTCGCAAGGGATCCAGGTCGGGTCTTCGCGCTTCTCGCCGTACGAGACCAGCAGCCCTTCGTCGGCAACGCGCTCGTAGTTCACGCCACCCACCATCTCCACCGCTTTCATCTTGAGCACGGTGCGGTGGATCCAGCCCGTGGTCTTGCCCAGGCCGCCGCCCAGCTTGCCCTTCTTGCGCTGCAGCAGCGTCACCTGCCGTGCAGGGGGCGTCACACGCGGGCCGCTGGCGGCCAGGCCACCGCGCGCCTCGGCCGGGTCGGTGATACCCCATTCGGCCTTCCAGGCGGGCAAATCGAGCGTGGTGGAGGGGTGCTCACCATGCGTGAGGAACTCGGCCACATCAAAGCCGATGCCGCCCGCGCCGATGATGGCCACGCGCTCGCCCACCGGCTTGCCGTGGCGCAGCACGTCGATATAGCTCAGCACCTTGGGGTGGTCCTGGCCGGGGATCTTCGGGTCGCGCGGCTCCACACCGGTAGCGACGATGACCTCGTCAAAGCCCGCCAGGTCGGCGGCCAACACGCGCTCGTTCAGGTGCAGTTGCACGCCTGTGTCCTCCACGCGTGTGGCCAGGTAGCGCAGCATTTCGTGGAACTCTTCCTTGCCCGGAATCACCTTGGCCATGTTGAGCTGGCCGCCGATGGCGGGCGCTGCGTCGAACAGGTGGACCTCGTGCCCACGCTCAGCAGCCACCGTGGCGGCGGTGAGGCCTGCAGGCCCCGCGCCCACCACGGCGATGCGCTTGCGCGATGCGGGCGTGGCAATCGGGCGATAGACCAGCTCCGTTTCATGGCAAGCACGCGGGTTGACGAGGCAGCTGCTGGTCTTGTTCTGGAACACATGGTCCAGGCAGGCCTGGTTGCAGGCGATGCAGGTGTTGATGCGGTCGGCCCGTCCTTGCGCAGCCTTCTTCACAAACGCCGCATCGGCCAGCAGGGGCCGCGCCATGGACACCATGTCGGCGCAGCCATCGGCCAGCACCTGCTCGGCCACCTCGGGCGTGTTGATGCGGTTGGACGTGACCAGCGGCGTGGTGATGCCTGCCGCCGCAAACTCGGCCTTCATCTTTTGCGTGACCCAGGCAAACGCTGCGCGCGGCACGCTGGTGGCAATGGTGGGCACCCGCGCCTCGTGCCAGCCAATGCCGGTGTTGACGATGTTCGCCCCGCCCGTGGCCACGGCCTTGCCCAGGGTGACGATCTCGTCCCACGCACTGCCGCCAGGCACCAGGTCGATCATCGACAGGCGGTAGATGATGATGAAGTCCGGCCCCACGGCCTCGCGCATGCGGGCCAGAATCTCCACCGGCAGCCGCATGCGGTGGCTGTAGTCGCCGCCCCAGGCATCGCGCCGCAGGTTGGTGGCTTGCGACAGAAACTGGTTGATGAAATAGCCCTCCGAGCCCATCACCTCCACGCCGTCGTAGCCCGCCTCGCGCGCCTTCACTGCACAGCGCACGAAGGCGCGGATCTGTCGCTCCACCCCGCTCGCCGACAGCGCGAACGGCGTGAACGGCGAAATCGGCGACTGCAGCCGCGACGGCGCCACCGCCAGCGGGTGGTAGGCATAGCGGCCCGTGTGCAGGATCTGCAGGGCGATCTTGCCGCCCGCCTCGTGCACGGCCTCGGTCACCACGCGGTGGCGCTTGGCCGCGCCAGAGGTCGCCAGCGTGCCCGCAAACGGTTTGGCCCAGCCCGCGATGTTGGGTGCGAACCCGCCCGTCACGATCAGGCCCACATCTCCCTCGGCCCGCTCGCGGAAGTACGCCGCCATGCGAGACAGGTCGCGCCCGTCCTCCAGCCCGGTGTGCATGGAGCCCATGAGCACACGGTTCTTGAGGGTGGTGAAGCCCAGATCGAGCGGGGCAAGCAGGTGCGGGTACAACGCGGCACCAGGCATGGAGGCAGCGGCGGCTGGAGCGGCCATGGGAGGAGAGGAATGCATGGAAGGATCGTGGACTAGAAGTATTTTCTAGAACTTTATTCTAGAATCCCGTTCCATGGCAAGCCGCAATTCCCCGTCCCCCACCTCATCCCCTGCCGACGCAACCACCGACCGCCGCCAGGACATCCTCGCCGCCGCCCTGGCCTGCGCGGCCGAAGGCGGCGTGGATGCAGTCACCATCGACGGCGTGCGGGCGCGCTGCGGGGCCAGCGTGGGCAGCATCTATCACCACTTTGGCAACCGCGACGGCATCGTGGCAGCGCTGTTCTTCGAGATCTTTCACGACCAGTCGCGCAGCGTGCAGGCGCACCTCGATGCCGCCCAGGGCGTGGAGGCGGGCGTGTTGGCCCTGGTCACGGGCTACCTGGATTGGGTGGTGGCGCAGCCCGAACGGGCGCGGTTCCTGTTCCAGGCGCGCGGCGCAGTGGCAGCGGGCCCGCGCACGCCCGACCTGGCCGAGGCCGCACGGCGCCGCAACCAGGCGCTGGTGGCCTGGTTCGAGCCGCACCGCCGGTCCGGCGCGCTGCGCGACCTGCCGTGCGAGCTGATGCCATCGCTGGTGATGGGGCCGGTGCAGAGCTATTGCAGGGCCTGGCTATCAGGCAATGTGGCCCAGGGCGGTTTGCCCTCGCCGACTACCTACCGCACCGAGCTGGCCGAGGCCGCCTGGCGGTCCGTCAGGGCGTAGACCGAGCGATCGGATCAGCTCCGATCAGTAATGCGGCGGCAGCTCGTCGCGCAGGTTGCGCGGGCCGTTCGAGCCGCCTTCGGGCGCCTGCTGGCGCAGCTGGATGACCTCGTGCGTCAACCGATCGATCAGTTGCTGCTGCTGGTAGATGGTCATGTTCAGCTGGTCCAGCAGGTCTTCGGTAAAGCTGGCCTTGATCTCCAGGCTTTCGAGGCGCTGGAGAACGTTGGCGAGATCGTTGGTGTCGGACATGGAGGCGTCAGATCGCCTGGCCCAGGCGCGCGACGCCTTCGCGGATCTTGTCCACATCGGCCGTCGCAAACGACAGGCGGAAGGTGGCGTGGTCGGGGTTGGCGCAGAAGAACGGCGTGCCAGGCACAAAGGCCACACCCTTTTCAATCGCGCGCTTGGCCAGCACGTTGCCATCGGCCACCTTGCCGCCTGCACCCGTGAGGCGCGCCCACACGAACAGGCCGCCCTGGGGCTGCACAAATTCGATGGCATCGCCCAGTTCCTTGCGCAGCGCGTCGCCCATGGCCTGGGCGCGCTCGGCGTACACCTTGCGCACATGGGCCAGCGTGCCGGGCATGCGGCCGGCCTTGAGGTACTGCGCGGCCGTGGCCTGCGCAAAGGTGCTGGTGTGTGCATCGCTGAACTGCTTGCACATGGTGGCCTTGCCCAGCAACTCGGCCGGGGCAATCATCCAGCCCACGCGCAGGCCGGGCGACAGCACCTTGCTCAAAGACCCGCAGTGCACCAGCAGCTCTCGGCTGCCGGGCACAGTGGCCGACAGGTTCAGCAGGCTGGGGGGTGGCGCGTCACCAAAGTACAGGTCGCCGTAGGGGTCGTCCTCGACGATCAGGGTGTTGTGCTTCACCGCCATCTCCAGCACGGCCTTGCGGCGCTCCAGGCTCAGCATGGCGCCGCTGGGGTTGCCGAAGGTGGGGATCAGGTAGACGAATTTCGGCTTGTGCTCGGCGATCAGCTTTTCCAGCTCGTCGGTCTTCACGCCGTTGCCATCGATGGGCGCGCTGATGAGTTCGGCGCCGTACAGGCGAAAGCACTGGATGGTGGCGAGGAAGGTCGGGCCTTCCACAATCACCTTGTCGCCGGGGCTGATGAGGGTTTTGCCCAGCAGATCCAGCGCCTGCTGGCTGCCGGTGGTGACGATGAGGTTGTCGGCCGCGACATCCTTGGCGCCCTTGCTGGTCATGAAGGCGGCCAGTTGCTCGCGCAGCGGGTTGTAGCCCTCGGTGGCGCCATATTGCAATGCGGCGCCGGGCTCTTCGGCCAGGGCGGCGTTGCTGGCTGCGCGGATGCCTTCCACGTCAAACATCGCGCTGTCCGGAAAGCCACCCGCAAAGCTGATGATGCCGGGCTTGCCCAGCAGCTTGAAAAGCTCGCGGATGGCGGAGGTTTCTACGTTGTTCAGGCGGTCGGCAAATTGCATGGCGTGGACAGAAGTGGTTGGCAACAAACTCTGCATTGTCGCCAATTGCGACGCAGGATTCATGCGGTGTCTTTCCAAGAGGCTCTAAACTGGGTTTTCCGTCCACCGCCACTGCCCTGCCCGCCATGACCCTGACCCTCCGCACCCTGCCCCGCATGCGCCTTGCCACCATGCGCCACACCGGCGCCTACGGCCACCCGGGCCTGACCGAGTTGTGGGAGCGTTTTGGCAGCTGGTGTGCCGCCCATCGGCTGGATGATCCGCGCCCCAAGTTCTATGGCTTCAGCCACGACGACCCGGGCTGCACGCCGCCCGAGCAGTGCCGCTATGACGCAGCGGTGCAGATTGGCGTGGGCCTGCGCACCGGGCCCGATGTACAGGTGATGGACTACGAAGGCGGCGACTACGCCTGCATGCACTTTGTGGGCACGGGGCCCGAGATTGCCGCCGCCTGGGCGCAGATGGGCACGCCGGGCCAGATCCCCGACGGCTGGGAATGGGAGCCCCGCGCTGCGCTGGAGATCTACGACGAGGACTTTGCGGTGGACCCGGCCACGGGGCGCTTTCCGTGCTGGCTGTGTATTCCGGTCAAGCGGACGCGCTGAATCCCATAGGGTTGCGCTGACGGGCCGGGTAGCCCTTTTCAGCGCGGACCGTCAATCCACCCGGATATCCGCCCGTGCCGCCACGGCACGCATCAGCGGCAGCTCGCGCTCAATGCGCGCGCGCAGCGCGTCGCCATTGCCACCCAGCGGCGTCAGGCCGATGTCCACCATCTTCTTCTTGAACTCCGCCGAGGCCATGGTCTCGGCCAGGGCCTTTTCCAGTTTCTTCTGCACGGGTGCGGGCAGGCCCGCCGGGCCTACGAAGGCAAACCACGATCCCATGTCAAAGCCGGGGTAGCCGCTTTCGGCCACCGTGGGCACATTGGGCAGCAGGGCCAGGCGCTGCGGGCTGAGCGCCGCAATCGCCTTGATCTTGCCGGACTTGATGAGCGGCGTGGACGCCACCACCGTGTCCACCGCCAGTTGCACCTGCCCGCCCATCAGCGCCGTCAGGCTGGGCGAGCTGCCGTTGAAAGGCACATGCATCATCGGAAACCCTGCAGTGGTCTTGAGCATCTCGGCGCCAAAGTGCACCGACGAGCCCGTGCCATAGGAGCCGTACGAGAACTTGTCCGGCGCGGCCTTGGCCTGGGCCACTATGTCCTTGAGCGACTGCCCCGGGGTGTCGTTGTGGGCCACCAGCAGCAGCCCCATGTCGGCCACCAGGGCCAGGGGCGTGAAGCTTTTGATGGGGTCGTACGGCAGGTTGGTGCGGATGGCCGGGTTCATGGTGAGCGTGGTGTTGGACCCGAGCAGCAGCGTGTACCCGTCAGCGGGCGCCTTGGCCACCATGGACGCCGCCACCACGGTGCCCGCGCCGGGCCGGTTCTCGACCACCATGGGCTGCCCCAGACGCTCCCCCAGGGCTGTGGCCAGCAGCCGTCCCAGGATGTCGGTCGCGCCGCCAGGGGCAAAAGGCACGACCAGCTTGATGGGCCGGTCGGGGTAAGTCTGTGCCTGCGCCAGGCCGGGCGCGCCCAGCACCAGGGCGCTGAGCAGAAGACTCGATACGAAGCGGGAACGCAGCATGGTGAAGCTCTCCAGAAAGCACGTTGACAAAAGCGGGGGGTAGCGGGGGTTCACGGTGGGAGACGGAATGGCGAGCAGCGAGGCCCAGGTCACCCCAGCAAGGGGCTGCGCTGGCGCGCGTACCCACTGGCCTGGTCGTAGGCATGGCCGATCTGCAGCACGGCGGCGTCAGACTGTGCCGGGCCGATGATCTGCAGCCCCGCAGGCAGGCCGCCGGGGCCAAAGCCTGCGGGGGCTGCCAGCGCGGGCAGGCCGGCCATGGTGGCGGGCACCACGGTCTCCATCCAGCGGTGATAGGTGTCCATGGTGCGGCCACCGACCTCGTGGGGCCAGTCCAGCCCGGCATCGAAGGGGAAGACCTGCGCAGCGGGCAACACCAGAAAATCGAATTGCTCGAACAGGCCGCGCAGCACCTGGTACCACGCGCTGCGCACGCGGGCCGCGTCGTATACCTGCAGGGCCGTCAGGCGCATGCCACGCTCGATCTCCCACACCGCCTCGGACTTCAGCAGCGCATGCGTGGCCGGGTTGCGATACAAGGCCGCATTGGCCCCTGCCACGCTGAAGCTGCGCAGGTCGATCCAGGCGTTCCACAGCTGCTTCAGGTCGAACGCGGGCACCACCGACTCCACTGTGCAGCCCACGGTGCGAAAGTGCTCCAGCGCCTGCTCGCAGGTGGCCAGCACGCCGGGCTCGGTGGGCAAGTGGCCACCCAGGTCACCCAGCCAGCCGATGCGGGCACCGCGCCAATCGCGCTCCAGCGGCTGGCCCAGCAGGGCCACATCCTCGTGCCGGCGCGTGAGCGGCAGGCGCGCATCAAAACCCGCCTGCACCGACAGCAGCAGCGCCAGGTCCGGGATGTTGCGCGCCATGGGCCCGGCCACGCTGAACTGCTGGAAGAACACTTCCTCCGTCGGCCCGTGCGGCACCAGGCCGAACGAGGTGCGCAGGCCGTATACGTTGTTGAACGCCGCTGGCGTGCGCAGCGATCCCATCATGTCCGAGCCATCGGCCACAGGCAGCATGTGCAGGGCCACTGCCACGGCTGCGCCGCCACTGCTGCCCCCCGCCGACACAGCTGGGTTGTGGGCGTTGCGCGTGGTGCCATACACCGGGTTGTAGGTGTGCCCGCCCAGGCCAAACTCGGGCGAGTTGCTGCGGCCGATGAACAGTGCGCCGCCTGCGCGCATGCGCTCGAACACCACGGCGTCGGTGGCAGACACCTGCCCGGCAAAGATGGGCGAGCCCCGCGTGGTGACCATGCCCGCAGCGGGCATGATGTCCTTGGGCGCCTGCGGAAACCCATGCAGCGGGCCCAGGCTCTCGCCGCGCGCCAGTTGCGCATCGCGCTCTGACGCCTTCGTGCGCAGGGCGTTGCGGTCCACCATCGCCACCAATGCATTCACCACAGGGTTCAGCCGGTCTACCTGGGCCAGGTAGGCGTCCAGCACCTCGGTGCAGGAGACCTCCCGTGCATGGATGGCGCGCGACAGTTCGGTGGCCGTGTAGTCCACGATGTGGCTGGGGGTGCCACCCGGGGTGACGCTGTTTGCAGAAGGCATGGGGGCTGGGGCCGGTGAATGTGTCATTGGTGAGTCAGCATAAGCAGCCTGCTGCGTTTCGACAATCAACGATTTCTGGGGTTATCTTTGCGTTTTACGCAATCCACACCCCGAAAGGCCCCCGATGCTTTCCAGCCGCTTGCAGGACACGGCGCTGCGCTACTTTCTGGAGGTGGTGCGCAGCGGCTCGGTCAGCGAGGCCGCCGCGCGCCTCAATGTGTCGCCCTCGGCCGTGAGCCGCCAGGTGGCTGCCCTCGAAGACCTGCTGGGCGTGCCGCTGTTTGACCGGCGCCCACGCGGCATGGCGCCCAGCGCGGCGGGCGAGCTGCTGGCCGCCCATGCCCGGCGCGGCGCGCTGGAGGCCGACCGCGTGGTCTCCGACATCCAGGCACTGCAGGGCCTGCGCACGGGGCTGGTGCGCATCTGCAGCTCTGCGGGTTTTGCCATCGAGTTCCTGCCCCGCGTGATGGCGCAGTTCCGCCTGCAGTACCCCGGCATCCAGTTCCACCTGCGCGTGGCCAGCCCCGCAGCTGTGACCGTGGCGGTGCTCAACGGCGATGCGGACATTGGGCTGACCTACAGCCGCTCGGCCGAGCGGGACATCACCGTGCAGCACCGCCAGGCCGCACCCGTCATCGCCATCATGCGGCCTGACCACGCGCTCGCACGCGCCCACTCCGTCACGCTGGCGCAGATGCACGCCTACCCCATCGCCCTGCCCGAGCGCGACAACACCGTGCGCCAGCTGTTCGACATTGGCTGCAGCCAGCGGGGCCTGGTCTTTGAGCCCGCGCTGGTGTGCAACCACTTCGAGACGCTGATGCACTTTGTGCTGCATGGCGGCGGCCTGTCCATCTCGGGCGAGGTGACGGTGCGCGATCGGGTGCAGCGCGGCGAAATGCATGCCGCCCAGATCCGCGAGCCCGGCATGAGCGCCCGCGCCGCCGAGCTGCAGACCCTGAGCGGCCGCACCCTGCCCGCTGCCGTGCGCATGTTCCTGGAGTTCCTGCAGGCGCAGCTGCGAGACAATGCGCCACCGGCCACGCCCGCCAAAAGAAGCCAGCCCCCTGCCCCACCCCGCCAACGATGATGATGAAAACCGCCCAGATCGAGCCCTTCTTCGCCACCCTGAAGGCAGCCAACCCGATGCCCAACACGGAGCTGGAATACACCACCCCGTTCGAGCTGCTGGCCGCCGTGCTGCTGTCGGCCCAGGCCACCGACGTGGGGGTGAACAAGGCCACGCGCAAGCTGTTCCCAGTTGCTGGCACGCCCCAGGCCATCCTGGACCTGGGTCTGGAGGGGCTGGAGGGTTACATCAAGACCATCGGCCTGTACCGCACCAAGGCCAAGAACCTGATGGAGACCTGCCGCATCCTGGTGGAGCAGCACGGCAGCGTGGTGCCCCGCACGCGCGAGGCGCTGGAGGCCCTGCCCGGCGTGGGCCGCAAGACGGCCAACGTGGTGCTGAACGTGGCCTTTGGCCAGCCCACGATGGCGGTGGACACGCACATCTTTCGCGTGAGCAACCGCACCGGCCTGGCACCGGGCAAGAACCCGCTGGCGGTGGAGCTGCAGCTGATGAAGCGCGTGCCTGCGGCCTATGCGGTGGACTCGCACCACTGGCTCATCCTGCTGGGCCGCTATGTGTGCCAGGCGCGCAAGCCGCGCTGCTGGGAATGTGTGGTGAGCGAGTATTGCGACTACCGGCCGAAGACGCTGGCGCCCTAGCGCGCAGAACGCACAGCGCTTCAAATTTCATAGCAACTAGCACATATTCTTCTAGCGCATCCAGCCAAAAACACTCAAAACCTGCGCTCTGGCAGAGATTTCGAGCCCTTGCGCAACCGCCAGCCTGCAAGGCCGGGTCAGACAACGCAGCGGGTGCCCAGCGCCGCCATTTCCTGCGACACCCCCACCCAGGCCACATCAAACCCAGCCACCTTGCGCTCCGGTGGCACGGGGTGCGCGCGCAGCGCCCAGGTGGCACCGGCGACCACGCTGTCGATCACAGGCACAGTCACCTGCGGCTGCACGGCAGCAGCCATGCCGGCCAGCCCCGCACCGCCCAAAATGACGGCCTGCACCCCCATCTGCCGCACCACGTCCCTGCAGGCCTGGGCCAGCAATGCGCGCGCCGCTTCGGGGTCTGCGGCCAGTTGGGCACCGGTGGGCGCCACGGTGTGAATGCCTGCCAGTGCGTGGGCGTGGCCCAGCGCCTGGGCCAGGCGCTGCAGCATGGGGCCCCAGCGCTCGCCGCCGGTGACGATGGCAAAGCGGCCGTGGCGCGCAGCCTCGATGAATGACGCTTCGGCCAGGCCGGTGACAGGCACCGGACTGCTCTCGCGCAGCGCCATCAGGCCAGGGTCGCCAAAGCAGCCGATCAGCACCGCGTCGGGCGCGGTCTGCGGCTGTGCGATCTCATGCGCCCACACATCGAGCGCGGCGTGGGCCGCCACGGCGTAGCTCGCCTCGCACGCGATGTACGGTGCGCCAAAGCGGGCCGTGGCCGTGCGCACCGCCACATGCGAGCCCGCAGCCCCCTGCACATGCCGCTGCAGCAAGGCACTGACATGGGCCGACATGTTGGGGTTGATGACGAGCAGTTGACGCATGGGCAAGCGTGTGAAAAAACCGTCAGACCCCGCCCAGCAACCGCGCCAGATCAGGCGCCTCTGCCGCAGGCGGCGTGAACTCCAGCTGCGACTCGATCCGCGCCAGATGGGCCAGCATCAGCCGGGGCGCCTCGCGCGCGTCGCGCAGGCGGATGGCGTCGATCAGCGCACGGTGCTCGCGGCAGCCGCAGGCCGTGGCCTCTTCGCGGGTTTGGGCGTGGCTGGGGCTGTAGGTCATCAGGATGAGCGAGGTGCGCGAGACCAGCTCGCGCAGGATGCGCCCCAGCGTCTGGTGCCCTGCTGCCTGTGCAATGTGCAGGTGAAAGTCGCCCGACAGGCGGATGGCGCGGCGCATGTCGCCGCTGGCGCGGGCGGCCTCTTCGTCATCGATGCAGGTGCGCAGCGCGGCAATGTCGGCGTCGGTGGCGTTGGCGATGAACAGCTCCACCAGGCGCGGCTCCAGCAGGCGGCGGGCCTCGAACACTTCCAGCGCCTCCGGCGGCGTGGGCTGGGCAATGGATGCGCCCCGGTTGGGCGTGAGCGTGACCACCTGCTCGTTGGCCAGCCGCACCAGCACAGGCCGCACCCGCGTGCGGGAGACCCCGAAGGCCGCCGCCAGCTTGTCTTCCACCAGCTTGGTGCCGGGCGGCAGACGGTGGTCGAGGATGGCCGACACCATGCGGTCGTACATGTCGTTGTCGGTGAGCTGGCCGGTCGTGTCGGGCTGCACGGGCGGTTCGGTGACCGCAGCGCGCTCGCGCCGGGGCTTGGGGAGGGTGGTCGTCATAAGGGTGCCGTTTTTACCCCGAACGGCCCTTGCGCCTGCGGCCCAATGCCCACACCAGCGCCAGCGTGATGCCCATCACGATGAACGACACCACCGTGGTCAGCGTGCCCAGCGCGTAGATCGACGGCGTGGTCACCGTACTCGTCAGGCCCTGCAGCTCCAGCGGCAGCGTGTTCACGTCGCCAATGGCCTGCGAGGTGCGGGCGATCTCGTCCCAACTGAGCGTGAAACCGAACATGCCGATGCCCACCACCGACGGTGCAATCAGCGGCAGCACCACATGCGCAAAGCCCTGCCAGGGCGTGGCGCCCAGGTCGCGTGCGGCCTCTTCGTACGCAGGGTTGAAGCGGTTGAACACCGCGAACATGATCAGCAGGCCAAACGGCAGCGTCCAGGTCAGGTGCGCGCCCAGGGCCGAGGTGAAAAGGCCCAGCGACGTGCCATAGCCCTCCAGCGCACTCTCCATGCCCAGCCATTCCAGCGCCGCCTTGATGCCGTTGTCGATGAGCCGGAACTCCAGCCCGATGCCCAGCGAGACGATGATGGACGGCATGATGAGGCTGGCCACCACGATGAAGAAAAGCGTGTTGCCGCCCGCCAGACGCTTCCGAAACGCCAGGCCCGCCAGCACCGACAGCACCACCGTGCACAGCATCACCGCCACGCCCAGGCCTAGCGAGCGCCACAGCGCCGCGCCGATGTCCACCACTCCCAGCCCTTCGGCCAGCTTGGAGAACCAGTGCAGCGACACACCGCGCATGGGGAAAGTGAGCCCACCCTCGGGGCCCTGGAAGCTCAGGATGAAGATGACGAACATGGGCCCGTACATGAACAGCACGAACAGCGCAAAGAAGATGGCCAGGGGCCAGAAGCTGGCGGGACGAGATTCTCGGACTTTCATCTCACAGCTCCTTGCGAATGTCGACGAGGCGTGTGAGGCCCCAGATGATCATCAGCACCACGGCCAGCAGGATCACGGCATTGGCCGCCGCCAGCGGGAACTGCAGGTAGGACGTCTGCACCTGGATGATCTTGCCAATCGATGCAATCTGCTGCCCGCCCATTACGCCGATGGTCACGAAGTCGCCCATGACGATGGTGATCACAAAGATCGAGCCGATGATGATGCCGGTGCGCGAGAGCGGAACGATCACGTTCCACAGCGTCTGCCAGCCACTCGCGCCGCTGTCGCTGGCGGCCTCGATGAGGCTGCGGTCGATGCGCATCATGCTGTTGAAGATGGGCACGATCATGAACATGGTGTACAGGTGCACAAAGGCCAGCACCACGGAGAAATCCGAGAACAGCAGCCACTCCACGGGCGTCTCGATGAGGTTCATGCCCATCAAGGTCTGGTTCACTAACCCATTGCGCCCCAGCAGCGGCACCCACGAGATCATGCGGATCACGTTGGATGTCCAGAACGGAATGGTGCACAGCACGAACAGCAGCGTCTGCATGCCCGAAGAGCGCACATGGAAGGCCAAAAAATAGGCCACGGTGAAGCCGATCACCAGCGTGATCAGCCACACCAGAAAGCTGAACTTGAGAGTGGAGTAATACGTCTTGAGCGTGACACACAGGCCCTCCGACGCATCGCCACAGCCCGCGAAGATCGACACGTAGTTCTTGAACGTGAAGCCGGGCAACAGCTCGTACTCGTTGAAGTCCCAGAAGCTGACCATCACGATCAGCGCCAGCGGAATCAGAAAAAACAGCGCGAACACCAGCGTGAACGGCGCGGCCTGCCACCAGGCGGCAATGCCGCGCCCGGGAATGGCAGCTGCAGGCAAGGTCGGAGTGTGGGTGGTGCTCATGGTGTTTTCAAATCAGATATCCATCGCATCGGGCAACGGCCGTCGAAACTGGCGCTGCCGAAGGCCAGTGCTCCCGCGCAAGGGCCGCCCCGCCGCGCCGGGAGCGTCCCCCTCCCAGATTGCGAAGCAATATGAGAGAGGGGGAAGGCGCGAAGCGACTCAGGGGGTGAACTCTCTACGCCGCGACGAACTCATTCCACTTCTGCACCATGTAGTTGTTCTCGTCCATCAGCGCGTTCCAGCAAGCGATGCCGCCCATGCGCGACTCGTAGCTGCCGCCGTCGCGCACTGCACCGGCCTTGGCCAGCACGTCGCCATTGGGGCTCTTGATGTCCTGCGTGGCGGGCTTGCCTTCCATCCAGTAGGCCCACTCGTAGGCTTCCATCTTGGACTTGGCGGTCTCCAGCACGGCGCTGTAGTAGCCCTGGCGGTTCAGGTAGGCACCGGCCCAGCCGTCGAGGAACCAGTTGATGAACTCGTACGCACCATCGAGCTTGCGGCCGCTCAGCGTGGCGGGCAGGCCAAAGCCGGCGGCCCAGGCGCGATAGCCTTCCTTCAGGGGCTGGAAGTTGCAGGCGATGCCCTTGGTGCGCACGGCCGTGACAGCCGGGCTCCACATCGACTGGATCACCACCTCGCCCGATGCCATGAGATTGACCGACTCGTTGAAGTCCTTCCACAGCGCGCGGAACTGGCCCTGCTTCTTGGCCTCGATCAGGGTCTTGATCGTGAGATCAATCTCCTTCTTGGTCATGTTGCCCTTGTCGGGGTACTTGTAGAGGCCCATGGCCTCGACCACCATGGCGGCGTCCATGATGCCGATGGAGGGGATGTTCAAAATCGCGGTCTTGCCCTTGAACTCGGGGTTGAGCAGCTCGGCCCACGAGTTGATCGGGCGCTTGATCAGGTCGGGGCGGATGCCCAGCGTGTCGGCGTTGTACACGGTGGGGATCAGGCTCATGAACTGCGTGGGCGCGGTCGCGAACTTCTTGGACTTTTCACCTTCCAGGTAGATCACCTTCTTGGGCGCCGTGCCCTGGTCGCCCACGGCCTTGCCGGCCACCATGCCGGTGGTGAACAGCGTGGTGATCTTGTCGGCGTTCTTGATGCGCTTGGTGTCGATGCCCTTGAGGTTGCCGGTGGGGACGATCTTTTTCAGCGAGAAGTACTCGGTGTCGATCAGGTCAAAGCTGTTGGGCGCGGTGACGGCGCGCTTGGTCACGTCGTCGGTGGTCACGGCCACGTACTGGATCTCGATGCCGGTGTCGGCCTTGAACTTCTCGGCAATCGCTTTGTCCTGGTTCACCGCCGTGCCCAGGTAGCGCAGCACGATCTTTTCCTGCGAATGCACGGCCGGGAACATGCCAGCGGCCAGGATGCCCGCCGTGCCCTTGAGCAGCGAGCGGCGAGCCACACCAGTGGCATCGGAGACAACAACAGGGGAATCAGCACGGGAAGCATCGGACATGGGAAAACTCCTTGGGTTGCGGAAGGGGACGGGGGGAAAAAAAAGCGGACGTGGCGACGCGGTCAGGCGGCGACGGCCACTGCGGGAGCGGCCACCGCCAGTGATGCGACAGCAGGCTGGGAGAGCGGGTGCGCCTGGTCAGGCGTCCAGTGCAGTTGCACGCCCTGCCCCACCTGGTAGGGCTGCGCAGCAAAGGCGGCCTCGGACACCATCACCGAATACGCCGCCGTGGCGTTGGCCGACAGAACTGCGCCGTGCTTTTGCAGGCCCACCAGCACATAGGTGCCTTGGTATTCCACATCGGTCACCACGGCCTGCATGCGCTGGGCGCCCCAGGGCAGCTCGGCACTGGCGGGGGCAATCTGCAGGTGGTCGGTGCGTACGCCCACCTTGCCTTCGGGTGTGTCGATCACGTTGTGCCCGCCCATGAAGCGCGCCACGAATTCGCTGGCGGGCCGGTTGTAGACCTCGTGGGGCGAACCCACCTGCTCGATCACGCCGTGGTTCATCACCACCATGGTGTCGGCCAGGGCCATGGCCTCTTCCTGGCTGTGGGTCACATGGATGAAGGTCAGTCCCAGCTCTTTTTGCCAGCGGCGCAGCTCGGCGCGCATCTGGATGCGCAGGAAGGGGTCGAGCGCCGACAGCGGCTCGTCGAGCAGCAGCACACGCGGCTGGGTGATGAGGGCCCGCGCCAGCGCCACGCGCTGCTGCTGCCCGCCGGAGAGTTCTGCGGGCTTGCGCTCGGCCAGGTGGCCCAGGGCCACGCGCTCCAGCAGGTCGCGCGCCTTGGCCTGGCGTTCGGCCTTGGCCACGCCTTTCATCTTGAGGCTGAAGGCCACGTTATCGAGCGCCGAGAGGTGCGGAAACAGCGCAAAGCTCTGGAACATCATGGCCGTGCCGCGTGCAGCGGCGGGCAGGTCGGTGATGTTGCGGTTCTCCAGCAGGATGTCACCACTGGTCACCGACTCGTGCCCGGCGATCATGCGCAGGGTGGTGCTCTTGCCGCAGCCCGAAGGCCCCAGCAGGCAGCAGTAGCTGCCGCTGGCAATGCGCAGGTTGATCGCATCCACGGCGGGCTTGCCTTGGGCGTAGCGTTTGGTCAGCGCCACGATTTCAATGGCGGCGGAGGTGGGCGCAGGGTGGGTGCTTTGCATGGCGTATGCCCTACGCAAGGCCCATGCCAACTTTGTACACAATGTTTTATAAACTTTGCATACAAAATGCACCAACACGGCGCACATTGCCGCCCCATACCGGTCCACGCCCGCGCTGCCCCTGGTCCAACCTCGGGCAAACCATGCACCGAAACAGCGCTGAGCACTGCGGGTGCGTGGCTATACTGGCTTCGCCTTTGAAACAATTTATTACGTAGGCACGTCCCCTCCCCCTCCTCTTGCCTGCCGCATGACGAACCTCGACCCGCGCTCCATGATCGCCCTGGCGGGCTTCATGTCTGCCGTCATGGCCCTGGTGCTGCTGTTCATGCGGCGGCACTACCCGCCCAGCATCCGGGGCGTGGGCGGATGGGCGGCGGCGCCATTGCTGTGGCTGCTGTCCACCGTGCTGTTTGGCGCGCGTGGCGCCATCCCCGACTGGCTGGGCCTGGTGCTGGCCAACCAGTTGCTGGTGCTGGGCTCGGTCACTTATTACATGGGCACGCGCCAGTTCATGGGCCAGCACGCCACCTGGCGCACCTGGAACTGGGTGATGGCCGGCACCACGGTGGTGTTTGCCTGGCTGACCTACGGGTGGCCCAACTATGCGGTGCGGGTGGGGTTTTTCACCGTGGTGATGGGGGCGCTGTACGCCGCGCAACTGCGTTTCATGCTGCGCCACGGAGGGCGCAACTTCCCGGTGCGGCTGGTGGAGGTGATGCTGGGCCTGCACATGCTGGTACTAGGGGTCAGGCTGGGTTCGATACTGGCAGGGCACGCGGGCAACGACCTGATGGAGCCCTCGCTGTTCCAGACCCTGTACATCGGTGCCTATGCGCTCACCGTGCTGATGTTGTCCATTGGCGCGGTGCTGATGGCCACAGACCGCTTGCGCACCGAGCTGGAGCACCTGGCCACCTATGACTCGCTGACCCAAACCCTCAACCGCCGTGCCTTGCTGCAGCGCTGCGAGGACGAGCTGGAGCGCGCGCAGCGCTACGGCGGCGGTCCGTCCATCATGATGGTGGACATGGACAACTTCAAGGCGGTGAACGACACACGGGGCCACCAGCACGGCGATGCAGTGTTGGTGCACTTTGCAGAGCGCACCCGCCAAGTGCTGCGCCGCGCTGACCGCCTGGGTCGCTACGGGGGCGAGGAATTTCTGGTGCTGCTGCCGGGAGCCGACGCGCAAGCGGCTCTGGCCGTGGCCCAGCGCATCCACGCCACGCTGGCCTCGGGGCACCCGCTGGACTGCGAGGTGAGCATCGGGCTGACCAGCTGGTCCGGGTCACACGAGACCCTGGACGCGATGCTCTCCCGCGCCGACGCCGCGCTGTACCGCGCCAAGGAAGAAGGCCGCAACCAGACCGTGGTGGGCTAGAGCCTGCCCAAGCAGGGCGGCTCAGGCCGTCTGTGTCGCCACGCCAGCCGATTCAAA
Organism: Acidovorax sp. 59; assembly: GCF_002754175.1. Classification (NCBI taxonomy): domain Bacteria; kingdom Pseudomonadati; phylum Pseudomonadota; class Betaproteobacteria; order Burkholderiales; family Comamonadaceae; genus Acidovorax; species Acidovorax sp. 59. The sequence continues at coordinate 2,753,486 of NZ_PEET01000001.1, forward strand.
ACTCGCCATCTCGCGCAGCACGGCGCAGGCCGATTGCAGCAACGGCCAGGCCAGCGCCGCGCCCGAACCCTCGCCCAGGCGCAAGCCCAGGTCCAGCAGAGGCTCTGCCTGCATCTGCGCCAACATCAGGCTGTGGCCCCGTTCGCCCGAACGGTGGGCAAACACGCAGCGCTGCAGCACCTGCGGCGCGATGCGGCTGGCCACCAGCACGGCCGCGCTGGTAATGAAGCCGTCCACCACAATCACGCGCCGCTCGGCCGCTGCCTGCAGCACTGCGCCCACCAGCGTGGCCACCTCGTAGCCACCCAGGGCAGCCAGAGCCTCCAACGGGCTGGTGGCGCCCGCATTGGCGTCCAGCGCCTGCTGCAGCACCAAGCGCTTGCGTTCGATGCCCGCAGCATCCAGCCCCGTGCCCGCGCCCGTCACCTCGACCAGCGGCAGCCCCGCCAGGCGCGCCAGCAGCAGCGACGCCACCGAAGTGTTGGCAATCCCCATCTCGCCAAGCAGCAAGGCGTTGCCTGGCAGGGCACGCACCACCTCCACCCCGTTGGCCAGCGCCTGGGCGCATTGCTCGGCGCTCATGGCCGGGCCGACGGAGGCGTCCTGCGTGCCGGGTGACACCTTGCGCAGCAACAAGCGCGGCTGACCGGGTGCTGTATCGCGCGCAGCGATGGGTTTGGCCACACCACAGTCCACCACCGTGAGGCCCAGGCCATGCTGGCGCGCGAGCACGCTCACGGCCGCGCCACCCGCCAGAAAATTCTCCACCATCTGCCAGGTCACATCGCTCGGGAACGCCGAGACTCCCCGGGCGGCCAGGCCATGGTCGCCAGCGCACACCAGCATCTGGGGGGCATGCAGCACGGGGGATTCGGTGCCCAGAATCACGCCCAGGCGCAGCGCCAGGCGCTCCAGCAGGCCCAGCGAGCCCAGGGGCTTAGTCTTGTGGTCAATGACGTGCTGCAGGCGGCTGGCCAACGCGGCATCATGCAGGTCAGCAACGGATGGAAGTACGAAAGATGAGGTCATGGTGATGGAGAACACAAAGAACGCCGTGCACAAAGCGGCACAGCAGGGTTTTGAAAAAGAAGCGCAGGCCTACGCGCGCGGCAGGCCGGACTACCCGGCGGCGCTGTCGGCCTGGCTGGCACAGACGTTGGGACTGGGCCCCGGTCGCGAGGTGGCCGATGTGGGTGCGGGCACCGGCAAATTCACCGCGCTGCTCGCAACCACCGGGGCCACAGTGGTGGGCGTGGAGCCCGTGGACGCCATGCGCGCCAAGATCGAAGCCTTGCAACTGCCCACGGTGCGCGCCGTGGCGGGCACGGCACAGGCCATTCCACTGCCGTCCGGCGCGCTGGATGCCGTGGTCTGTGCACAGGCCTTCCACTGGTTTGCCACCCGCGAAGCCCTGGACGAATTCCACCGCGTGCTGCGGCCGGGCGGCAAGCTGGGACTGGTGTGGAACGTGCGCGATGAGTCGGTGGACTGGGTGGCCGAGCTCACCACCATCATCACGCCCTACGAGGGCGATGCCCCGCGCTTCTACAAGGGCGACTGGCGCAAACCCTTTCCACACCCCGGTTTCGGCCCATTGGTCGAGACCCGGCTGACCCACGAGCATGTGGGGCCACCCCAGCAGGTCATCGTGGACCGTTTCATGTCGATCAGTTTCATCGCGGCCCTGCCGGATGCTGAACGCGCCAAGGTGCGCGCCCAGATCGAGGCTTTGATAGCCCGACACCCCGCGCTGCGCGGGCAAGACACCGTGCGCTTTCCGTACACCACCCTCGCCTGCCACTGCGAACGGGTGTGAGGGGCTGAATGGCGCCACGGTATCCGGCGTGCTAAGGCGCCACCAGCGCATCCAGCACGCCCGGTGTGAAGCTGGTGCCCAGGAAGCCTGCGAGTCCGTCAAACACGCTGTCCAGCGTGGGCGCCTGCGCGCCAAACAGCGCGTGCAGCACTGCGGCATCCTCGAACAAGCCGTGCAGGTACACACCCAGCACGTTGCCTGCCGCGTTCTGCCAGGCAATGCCGGGGATGACCTCGCGCGCCACATCGCCCTTGGCAGCCATGGCCGGGTGCTGGGCGGTCTGGCCGTGGTGGATTTCGTAGCCCGTGACAGACACACCCGCCAGCGCGGCCCAGGCCCCCAACACCGCACCAAACTGCGCCTGGGTGCGTTGCACGGTCTTGGCAACCTCAAAGGTGGTGACCAGCGGCAGCAGGCCCAAACCCGGCGCATTGCCGTCGATGCCTGCGGTGTCGATCAATGCCTCGCCCAGCATCTGCAGGCCGCCACACACGCCCAGCACCGTGCCGCCCTGCCCCGCGTGATGGGCAATGGCCTGGTCAAGCCCTTGCGCGCGCAGCCAGGCCAGGTCGGCAGCGGTGGACTTGGAGCCCGGCAGCACCACCCAGTCGGGGGGCTTGAGGCCCGCCAGGTCGGCCGGGCTGCGCGCCCAGATCAGGCGCACGCCGGGCACGTTCTTGAGCGGCTGAAACTCGTCCAGGTTGCTGATGCGCGGGTAGGCGATGACAGCCACGGTGGTGTGCACCGCGCCCGCTGACAACGTGCGGTCATCAAACACGCCGTCCTCCTCGGGCAGGCCATGGCGCCATTGCATGGGGATGGTGGCCACGGTGGGCACACCCGTGAGGTCTTGCAGCATCTGCGGCGCAGGCGCCAGCAGGCTGGCATCGCCGCGAAACTTGTTAAGCACAAAGCCTTGGATCAGCGCGCGCTCGTCCTCGGGCAACAGTGCCCAGGTGCCGTACAGGTGGGCGAACGCGCCGCCCCGGTCGATGTCGGTCACCAGCAGGCAGCGAGCATCGGCATGGCGGGCCACGCGCATGTTCACGATGTCGCTCGCGTGCAGGTTGATCTCGGCGGGCGAGCCTGCGCCCTCGATCACCACCACGTCGTTCTCGGCGCGCAGTGCATCCAGCGCTGCGGCGATCTGCGGCCACACCTTTTCGCTGCGGCCGCGCCAGGGCATGGCGGTGAGCTCGGCGCTCACCTGCCCCATCAGCACGACCTGGCTGTGCGTGTCGGCCTCGGGCTTGAGCAGCAGCGGGTTCATGCGCACCTCAGGCTCGGCACGCGCAGCCAGGGCCTGGAAATACTGGGCGCTGCCGATTTCACCCATCACACCCGCAGGGCCCGACACCACACGTGCGTTGTTGCTCATGTTCTGTGCCTTGAACGGAGCAACCTTCAGACCCTGGTTGCTGTAGTAGCGGCACAGCGCCGTGGTGAGCCAGCTTTTGCCCGCGCCGCTGGTGGTGCCAAGCACCATCACACAACGGGCCAATTGGGGAGCAGAGTTTTCAGTCAAGGCAGTGGGCGGACCATGCGGTCCATGATGTGTTCAAGTGCTGCAGCCGCATCGGTGCAGCGGCCCGTGTGCACGGGAGAGGTCTGGATGATGGCGCTGCGTTTGGCGGTGAGCCAGTGAAAGCGCTGGCGGTACGGCAGGCGCGCAATGGGGCCACAGCCTTCGTCGCCCGCACAGATGGCCACGATGGCGGCCAGATGGCGGCGCACGGTATCGATGTCGGCGTGCGGGTCCATGGCCAGCAGGCGCGCTTCATCGAGCGCGATGGCAGCCCGGAGAAAGCCGGTGCGCTGGCACGACAGGATCACGCCCGCGTTGATGAACTCTTCGCGCTCCACGCGCGGCACCACGCGCACGATGGCGTAGTCATACACCTCAGGCACGTGCATCGGCGGCCTCCTTCAGTGCATTCACCCAGGTGGCGCGCCCGGCCAGGCGGGCGCAGAAGTAGTCCACATAGGCCTGGCGGTGGGTAAGGGCAGCGGTCAGCAGGCCTTCTTCGTGATCTGCACCGGCCAGCACCAAAAACTCGTCGGGCACCTCGGCCAGGATGCCCGCCACCACCTCGGGCGTGAGGCGTGCGGCCAGCTCGGCATCCACCTGCGCGAGCAGCGTGGCCCGGGCCAGCAGCACATGGTCGGCAATGGACGCAAAAGGTTTGGCGGGCAAGGCCACCGTGCCGTTCCAGGCGTGATGAAAGGTCAGTGCCGCACCGTGGTCGATGAGCCAGGGCTGGCGGTGCCACATCAGCAGATTGGTGTTGCGCGCAGTGCGGTCCACATTGCCCACCAAGGCATCGAACCACACGAGGCGCGAGGCAAAATCATCCGACACCACATCCACAGCCGGGTCGAAATTGAGCGCGCCCGACAGGTAATCCAGCCCCACGTTCAGGCCACCGCTGGCGCGCACTAGGTCCTGGATTTCGGGATCGGGCTCGGTCTGCGCCAGGGCGGGGTCGAGCTGGGCCAGCACGATCTCGGGCACGGGCAGGCCCAGCGCACGGGCGATGCCGCCCGCAATGATCTCGGCCAGCAGTGCGCGCACGCCCTGCCCTGCGCCACGGAACTTGAGCACGTAGGTGCCCAGGTCGTCGCCCTCGACGATGGCAGGCATGGAGCCACCTTCACGCAGCGGCGTGACGTAGCGATTGACGGTGATGGTTCTCACAAGGTCTCCCTCGATCCGATGGAATGCGGGATGGTACGGCCCGCAGGGCCCAAGACGGCCTGCCATGCGGCCCGCAGCGCATCTTGTGCGGCGGGCGACAACACCCCCAGGCGCACGGTGCCGGGCAGGCCGAACGACGCCGCATCGCGCAGCTTGATGCCACTGGCGCGCAGCGCAGCCAGATCGCTCTGCAACGTGTGGGTAGCAGGCTGCACGCAGAAATAGTTGGCCAGGCTGCCCGCGTGCACAGCCCAGCCCAGGTCGGTGCACAAGGCCAACTGGCGCGCCTTCCAATCGCCCAGAGTACGCAGGCTGTGCACCAGCCATTGCTGCACGGTGGCCTGCGTCCACGCCTGCAGCAGTGCCACGCCGTGGGCGCCCACAGGCCAGGAAGACGCCAGGGCCGTTAGCCCCAGCGCCTGCTCTTCACAGTCTGGCGGCGCAATCGCATAAGCGGCACGTACACCCGTCAGCCCCAGGGCCTTGTTGGGGGTCCAGAGCTGCCAGCAGGCCGAGGGCATGAGCGGCGACGGCGCGCCAGCCCATGCGCCCTCCGCGCCGAGCCGCAGGGGGACATACGCGCAGTCGAGCACACGCCAGGCAACGTCGGCATCGCTTTGTCGCCAACCGCGCAACGAGGGATCTTCCACACCCAGAGGGCTCGAGGGCTCGCACGCCCATTGCAGGGCCGCTGAGGCGCCGCCGCCCCGCAGCACCTCCAGCCCGCGCACCTGCGCGGCCTGGGCATAGTCGCCATAGCTGTGTGGCGGCACGGCCACCTGCACCGCGCCCTGCTGTGCGGCCAGCGCGGTGATGCGGTGGATGAACTCGCTGGCACTGGCCGCCAGCACGATGCGCCCTGGCGATACACCGTGGAAGGCACCCAGGGCCTCGCGCAGCGCCGTGTAGGCCGGGTCGGGGTAGCGCGTGGCGTCGGCCGCCTGCACGGCGTGCAGCGCCTCAGGGCATGGCCCGCAGGCGTTGCTGTTGGTCGAGAAATCAAACACCGGAACGCCAGCGGCGTCCGGGCCACCGTGCAACGGCGTGGGCGCAGAGAAACGACGCGGCGAGCTCATGCATGCGCCCAAGCAAACACCACCAGCACCAGCAACTGCAGGCCCGCCACCACGGGCACCATGGCCAGCACCACCTGCGTGCCCAGGCGTGCAGCGCGCCGCGTATCGAGCGGCCCCGCCCGGCGGCCCTTGCTGTGCAGCGTGTACACCCCGGGCTTGGCCAGGCGCACGTTCAACGCCAGTGCCATGGCCGCCATGGGCCAGCCGCTGTTGGGCGATGGCGTCTTGCGAGCCTGGCGGGCCAGCGTGGAAAACGGCAGTCCCCTGGCGACCACCGCCAGCAACAAGGCGGTGATGCGGGCCGGCACCCACGACAGCACATCGTCCGCCCGCGCCGCCCACTTGCCCGCCCATTGCCAGTAGCGCCCGCTGCGCATGCCGGGGTAGCCCCACATGGCGTCGGCCGTATTGGCCATGCGGTACAGCGCAGCCCCCGGCAGGCCCAGCAGCGCAAACCAGAACAGCGGCGCCACCACGGAATCGTTGAGGTTCTCGGCCAGCGACTCGATGGCCGACTCGCGCACCTGCACGGCGGTGAGAGCGCTCACGTCCCGGCTCACCAAGCGAGCCAGCTGCGCGCGCCCGGCGGGCAGCGACTGGCCCAGCGCCACTTCCACTGCCAGCACCTCGTCGTGCAGCATGCGCCAGGCCAGCAGGGGCTTGAGCAGCAGCGCCAGCATGCCGAGGGCAAGCCAACCCATCAGCGTCAACGCCAGGTGCTGCAACCACCAGGAAACTATCAAAACAATAGCAGCCAAGGCAATCCACACTAGCGCCCCCAGCCAAAAACGCCGAAAGTCCTGTGCCACAGGCGTCAGCGGGGCCACCCGCTCGCCCCCCCAGTGCAAGGCCGTGCCCATCCACACCACCGGGTGCCAGCGGGCGGGCGGCTCCCCCAACCACCAGTCAATGGCCAATGCCAGCAACGGCACGCCCATCCACACCGCTGCCGCAGGCCAGCCCAGGCCAGGGAGCAGTAGCAAGGACCAGTGCTCGGACACAGTGGCTCAGTCTTCGATGCCGCGCTGCGCGGGAATGCCCGCCTTGAACGCGTGCTTGATCAACTGCATCTCGGTCACGGTGTCGGCCAGCTCGATGATCTCGGGGGGGCAGCGGCGGCCGGTGAGGCACACGTGCACATCCTTGGGCCGATCGCGCAGGGTCTGCAACACGCCGTCGAGCGGCAGCCAGCCGTAGATCAGCGGGTAGGTGATCTCGTCCAGCACCACCAGAAAATGCTCGCCCGACAGGATGGCGGCGCGCGCCTTTTCCCAGCCGTCGCGCGCAAGCTGGGCCGAGTGCTCCAGGTCCTTGCTCTTCCAGCTGAAGCCGTCCCCCAGCCCCTCGATGGGCAGGCCAATCTGCTCGAACATGCGGTGCTCGCCAAAACGCGCGGTGGGCACCTTCATGAACTGGAAGATCTTCACAGCTTTGCCCCGGCCATGGGCGCGCAGCGCCAGGCCAAAGGCGGCCGTGCTTTTGCCCTTGCCGTCGCCGGTGTTGACGATAACAAGGCCCCGGCGTTCGCCCTCGGGCTTTTCGTAGCGTTTTTCGGTGGGCGGGGTTTCGATCTGCATGGTGTCGATTCTTTCAGAGAGGCCAGGCATCACACGCCGGCCGGTTGCAACGGGGAAGACAACGAGGACGGACGGCGCGCCTGCCACGCGGCGCCCGCCATCGCCACCAGGGCCATGACCAGCAGGGCCACGATGCCCGCCATGCGCTCCACGGGGCTGGGCTCGGTGGCGCTGTCAGAAGGGGTTGGCTCCGGCTGCCGCTCCAGTAACACGCCCATGGTAGGCACGGCGGGCGCGGAGGGTGGTGCTTCTGCCTGGGCGGGCGGCGCGGGCAGGTCAGCGGCGGGGGGCGCAGGCTGTGGCGCTGCCAGGGCTGGCGACTGCGGCGCCGCAATGGCCATACCTGCAGGCGGGGTCAGCTCTACGGACTCACCACGAGCCGCTCGCTCCACCCAGCGGCGCACGCTGGGCAGCTCGGCCGCCAGCGGCGCGGCACGCGTCAGCTCCTGGTACATCTGCGCCAGTTGTTTTTGCGTGTCGGCATCGGCCTGCCAATAGCCCTGGCGCTGCGCCTGCACCAGGCGCTCCAGCGACTGGGCATAAGCCTGCGGATGCTCTTTGAGCCACTCGGGCAGGCCCAGCTGGTGCTTGTCGCGCACCAGCACGTCGTAGAAGCTCTGCCAATGGTCGCTGCGCACCGTGTCGGGCGCGACGGCCTGCCAGCCCCAGGCGAACTGCACGGCCTTGAGCACCTGCAGCGTGCCCGAATAGCCCTCGGCCTTCTGCGCCTGGAGCCAGCCCGGGTGCAGGTAGCGCGACTGCATCTCCAGCGCAATGGCGCGCTGCGCGGTCTCGGTAGTGGGCTCGCCTGCATCCTGCAGCTGGGCCACATGCAGCTCCAGCCCCTGCGCTCGCCCCGCCACGCGGGCTGCGGCCGACAGGCCGCCCAGGTACTGGAACGGATCGTCCGAGCTGACCATGGCATACAGGTGCGAGCTGCGCGACAGGATGGCGGCATCGGCGCGGCGCAGGTGGGCACCCAATGCCTGAGCCGCCACACCGCCCGCCACGCCGGTCACCGGCTCGCCCGCCAGATAAGGCTGGCTCATGCGTTCGAGGAACATCTGGCCCAGGCGCGCATCGTTGGTTTGCAGCCCGTCGCTTTGCACCGCGTCCGACAGGCCGGTGCCGTAGTCGCCCACCGCATTGCCGAACGAGCGCACGCGCGCCAGTTGCTCGGCCTGCGCGCGGGGCACGCCCTGCTTGCGCAGTTCCTGGTCGATCTGCGCGGTATTGCGAGCGATCACGTTGCCGGGCTCGGCCGTGGCGGCCTGGGCCACCGCACGGTCCAGCAGCGCCATCAGCCCGGGGAACTGGTCACGGTACGAGCCGGTGATGCTCATGAGCACATCGACGCGCGGGCGTTTCAGCTCATCGGCGGGGATGGTCTCGACCCGCGCCGGGCGGCCCGAGTCGTCCCACACCGGGCGCATGCCCAGCGCCACGAGCGCCTGCGCTTCCATGATGCCCTGGTGGCGCAGCGTTTCGCCCGCCCACAGCGACAACGCCAACCGCTGCGGCGCCTGGCCACCATGGCGCGCCTGGTAGTCCTTGAACCAGTCGTTGAACAGCGTCTGCGCCACGGCATAGGCCTGGCGCGTGGGCAGGCGGCTCGGGTCCAGCCCCGTGAGGTTGCGGCCTGTGGGCAGGCTGTCGGGGTTGCGGATGGGGTCGCCACCGTACGCAGCGGGCAGGTAGCGCCCTTCCAGCGCAGCCAGCAAGCCGGGTAGCTCGCCTTCCGTGGCCAGCAGGCGCTCCAGCTCTTGCGCGCGCTGTGCCAGTTGCAGCAGCGCGGGCGTATCGATGGGTTGGCGCGCTGCGCGGTTGGGCACATGGTCTTGGGCGCGCACCAAGCCGTCCTGTGCTGGCGGTGCATCGGGCAGCGCGGGGCGCAGGTCCAGCACGCTGGCTGCCTGCGCATCGGTCAGCGCCACTTCGAGCCAGCGCGCGGGGCGTGCAGCCAGCACCGCATCGTGCTTGATCAGGAAGGCTTCGTCGATGTCTTCGCCCAGCGCCTCGATCAGCGGCTTGCGCAGCGCCTGCAGGACGGTCTCGCGCCGCTGCTCGGGCGCGGGTACGCGGCCGAACACGGCCAGGCCCTTGGGCTGCGAGCTTTGCGCGAGCTGGTCCAGGTAGGGGTGCAGGATTTCAAGAAAGCCGTGGAAGTCGGCCGCGATGCGCTCGGCGCTCCAGCCCAGGTCGTGGTGCAGCTGGTGCTCCACAAACTGCGCCACCAGCTGCTTTTCGAGCGCGCGGCGCGTGGGGCCTTCGTCCACGGTTTCCCATTCGTGCATCACCTCGTGCATGTGTGCCATGCGCGCCTCGAAGCCGGCCGGAGCGAACACGGGCGTGCGGTGGCTCACCAGCACAGCGCGGCCCCGGCGCTTGGCCGTGAGGGCCTCACCCAGGTTGTCCACGATGTAGGGATAGACCACGGGCAGGTCACCGAGCGGCAGCAGCGCGTCGTCGTGCACATCCAGCGCACGGGCTTTGCCACCGGCCCATTCCTGCGTGCCGTGGGTGCCGAAGTGGATGAGCGCATCGGCCTCCAGCTGCGCCCACAGGTACACGGCCAGGTAGTGGTGCGACAGCGGCGCCTTGGACTTGTGCATGAACGGGTTCTGGCCCAGGCGCAGGGTTTCTTCGCGCGGGGGCTGGGGCAGCACCGAAAGGTGACCCACCTGCAGGCGTGGGATGGCGAACACCTTTTCGCCCTGCCAATTGACCACGTAGCGGCTCCTTTCGGGAGTGCCCCAGTGCGCGTTCATGCGTTCGCGCACGGCCTTGGGCAAGGTGGCCAGATGCTGCTCATAGCGCGCCAGCGGCAGCGCGGCGGCCTGTCCGTTTTGCAGCAGCGCGCGCACATCGGCGCCGGGGTAATACGCGGCGAGCAGCGGCTTGAGCCCGTCGATCCAGCCCTGTTCGGGCACCTGCTGGGTGCGGTAGCCCGCCTGGGCCAGGCCGCCAGAGACCTGCTCCAGGCTGCGCGGTACGTTGAGGAATGAAGCGCCGAAGTTGGTGCCACCCGGGGGGTAGTTGTAGACCATGGCCACCAGGCGCTTGTCGGCGGCGGGTTTGGTCTGCAGCGCGATCAGGCGCCGTGCCTTGGCGGCCACGGCCTGGGCCTGGCGTTCGATGAGGCGGAAGTCCCGGCCCTCGGCGCCGTGGGCAGCGACCAGGACCGGGTCGATGGCACCCGCCGCCTCAGGCTGCGCCAGATAGAACGGAACATCGGACAGCGACAGGCCCGTGTCGCTGACCTCCCACGCGGCGGCATCGCCTGCGCGGTAGGGCTGCGTGCCGAGCAGCGGCACGCCCCAGCGGGCCAGCAGCGGCTGCAGCGCGGCGGCCTGGGGCACGAGCTGGTGCAGCACCAGGGCCGAGGCATGCAGGCGGCCCGGGCCTGGGCCAGAGCCTCCTTCAGCGGGCAACTCCAGCACCTCGGCCAGCGTCTGCGCCGTGACCTGCTGACCAAAGGCCGCATAAGCGAACAGACCCTGCTGGCGGAAGGTGCGCAGCCAGGCATCGAGCCACTCCGTGCTGCCGTCGATGAAGTGGTGGCGGTGCACCAGCACGGCCACGGCGGGCAGGCTGCGCAGCGCGGGCTGGCCCTGGCGCCAGGCCTCCAGCGCGGCGGCGTTGGGCAGCAGGCGGGGCGCGTCGGGGTGGTAGATGCCCCGGGGGGCAGGATGTCGGGCGCGGGCAAGGTCGGCATCGCAACACCTGCCACAGTGGCGCGCGCCAGCGCGACGGCGTTCTTCAGGTTGTGCGGGCCGCCCGCCTGCAGGTAAGCCACCATGCGGGCAGGAGCCTCCAGCGCAGACAGGTCCACAGCAGGCGTGCCCGCAGGCACCCAGACCACGCGGCCCGGGGCGCGTGCGGCGCGGGCATCGAGCTGCGCGCCGACTATGCGGCGCAAGCGCGCCTCCACGCTGGCATGCGGGGCATCCACCCACACCATGGCGGCGCCTGCCAGTGCGCGCTCCAGCTTCTGGGCCTGGGCCGCGTCCAGTACCGCCGGGCCGGCCAGCGGGTAATCGATGTGCACAAAGCCCAGGCCCGCGTCGGAGGCCAAGCGCTGCACCATGGCCGTGCGCGGGGCGGTGGTGATGTCGGACGTGAGCCAGAGCAACACGGGCGCAGACTGTGCGGCCTGCGCCAGCGGCGCAGCCAGCAGCAGGCACCACAGTGCCGCGCGCAGGATCAGCGCCGTCATGGCTTGGCGGGTGCCGGCGTGGCGGCGCCACCCGCGCCACCGGCCGAAGCGCTGGCAGGAGCAGCGCCCGTTTCAGGGATGTAGACGATATTGCCGTCTTCCAGCTTGTAGGCCACGCCCGCGCGCACGCCCTGCCCTTGCGCTGCGCTGCCAGCGCCCTTGAAGCGCACTTCCTTGCCCTGCTCGCGCACGACCACTTCCATGTCGGGCTGGCCGGGGTTGCGGATGATGGTGACGCTTTCGTTAGCGCTGGTCTGGGTCTGCACGGCCACGGCCGTGAGCAGCGCCACCACCAGCACCAGGAACACGTCCACCAGGTTCACGGCGGACAGCATCGGATCGTCGTCGTCCTCGGCCAGGACGTTCAAGTGGCGCAAGCTCATTGCGCCACCCCACGCTCCTTGCGCACCACCAGCAGCTCGGCCAGCAGCCAGCGGCGGCGCACCGAGTACACCACCAGGCCCACCGACGCGGCGGCCAGCGCCAGCACCACGCCCGCAAAGGCGCCGCTGAAAACGGCGAGGGCCTGCTGGCCGTTGCCCGCCGCCACGCTCTGCAGCGCGGGGCCGAGTGGGATCATCGTGGCGATCAGCCCCAGCATGGGCGACAGGCGGCTGAGCAGGCGCACGGGTTCCACCTGGCGCACCAGTTGCAGCTCCAGCTCTTCCATCGACAAGCCAGGGGCCACGCGCAGCGAGCGGTACTGCGGCTGGCGCCAGCGCTGCCACGCCTCCATGAGCGTGGCGCCGCCCGACCACAACGCGTAGACAAACGCCAGCCCCACCAGCACCAGCACCGGCCACAGCAACGACTGCGCGACCTGCGAGAAACCCGATTCGATGTTCATGCTTCCACTCCCTCAATCCATGTGTTGTTTCATTGGCTGTGCTTGCGCTGCATCGATGGCAGCGCCATCCACATGCCATCCAGATGCCGCACGTGGATGCGGTGGTCAAACACGCTCTCCAGCGCCGCGTGCGTGGCGGGTGCATCGCAGGCGCCCTGGTGCAGCACGCGGCCCTGTGCCATCACCACCATGTCGTCGGACTGCAGTGCCAGCGACACCTCGTGCAGCACGCTGACCACCGTGCCCCCCGCATCGACCAGTGCACGCATGGTGTGCAGCCAGTCGGTCTGGTGCGGCGGGTCGAGGTTGGCCAGGGGCTCGTCCATCAGCAGCACCTGCGCCTGCACCGCCAGAGCGCGGGCCAGCAGCACGCGCTGGCGTTCGCCGCCCGACAGCTGCGACAGCGGGCGGTGGCGCCAGTCCCAGGCCTGCGTGGTGCGCAGCGCCTGCTCCACCGCTGTGTGGTCGGCCGCACCCGGCGGTGCCAGCCAGGCCTGGTGCGGCAGCCGGCCCAGCATGGCCACGTCGTAGCTCGTGAGGTCGTCGGCCGAGCCTTCGTTCTGGCCCAGCCAGGCGAGCTGGCGGGCGCGTTCGCGCGCCGGGATTTGCGCCAGCGGGCGGCCGAGCAACAACACGTCGCCCTGCACCGCCACACGCGGCAGCAGGCCCGCCAGCACCTTGAGCAGGGTGGACTTGCCCGCGCCGTTGGGGCCGACGATGCTGGTCCAGCGCCCGGCGGGCAATTGCAGGTCAATGCCCTGCAATATAGAGCGATTCCCGATGCTGGCGCTTATTCCATTTGCACTGATAGCTATTGATTTCATAGTGCGCCCCCCTGCGAGGTGCGCCGGTGCATGAGCCACAGCAGATAGGTGCCGCCCAGGGCCGCCGTGAGCACGCCCACGGGCAGCTCCTGCGGCGCCAGCAGCCAGCGCGCCAGGATGTCGGCCGCCATGAGCAGCACCGCGCCCATCAGGCTGGAGAGCACGATGTGCCGTTCGTGTGTCACGCGCACGATGGAACGCACCAGGTGCGGAGCCGCCAGCCCCACAAAGGCGATGAGCCCCGTCTGCGCCACCGCCGTGCCTGTGGCCAGCGCCATGGCAGCCACCAGCCCCACACGCATGGGCATGAGTGGCAAGCCCAGGCTGGCGGCCGTGGCCTCGCCCAGCGTGAGGCCGTCCAGCGCACGTGCCAGCATCCAGGCAACCACCGAGCACAGCGCCCAGGCCACGGCCATGAGCAAGCAGGCCGCCCAGCCCACAAAAGCCGTGCTGCCCAGCGTAAAGGCCTGCATGGCCTGCAGGATGTCGGGCGAGGCCAGTTCCACCAGGTCACGCAGCGCACCCAGCACCACGCCCACAATCACCCCCGCCAGCAACAAGCGCAGCGTGTGCTGCACGCCCTTGGCGAGCAGCAGCGTGAGCACCACCGCCCCCGCCGCGCCCAAAAATGCCATGCCCGTGATGCCGATGCGGGCCATCCACTGCGCCGCCACCGGCGACACCCCGAAGAGCGCCATGGCGACAGCCCCGCCCAGCGCTGCGCCCGAGGCGCTGCCCAGCAGGTACGGGTCGGCCAGTGGATTGCGAAACAACCCCTGCGCCACCGCGCCCGACAGGCCCAGCAGCGCCCCCGCCAGCCACGCACCCGCCGTGCGCGGCAGGCGGATGTCCCACACGATCTGCCAGGCCACGGGGTCGCCGTGCATGCGCAGCACGCTGTCAAAGCCCGTGCTGCCCACGCTGGCGCCACACACCGCCAGCAACGCGCTGGCGAGCAACAGCCAGGCGGCACACCATGCGGCGCGGCGGCTTTGCCCGATGTACTTGGTGGACGAATTCACTTGCCGCTATTTCCAACGTGGGCAGAGGCTGCGACAGGCACGGCCGAGGCCAGTGCACCCGTGGAACTGGCTTTGCCAGGCCACTGGGTGCGTCCCCCTGAGGGGGAAGGCGCCGCAGGCGACTCAGGGGGAGCTTTCTCCACCAGACACCGCGCCATGATGCGGGCCGCCTCGGCCATGCGCGGCCCAGGGCGCACCACCACATCGGAATCGCCGGGGCCAAACACGCACAGCCGGTTCTCGCGGATGGCACGCATGGAAGCCCAGCCGGGGTACGGCACCATGGCCTGCATGCTGCGGTTGCCGATCATGATGATGTCGGGGTTGGCGCGCACCACGAACTCGGGGTTCAGGCGCGGAAACGGCCCCAGCGACGCCGGCACCACGTTGCGCACGCCCAGCCGGGTGAGCGATTCGCCAATGAACGACGCCTCGCCCGCTGCATAGGGCCCACGGCTCACCTCGAAGTACACACGCACATTTTTGGCCTTGGGCGGCAGGGACTGTGCAGCCGCCAGCACGCCCGCGTCGATCACACGCCAGAGGCGGTCGGAGCCTTGCGCGCGGGGCACGCCCAGCAGGTCGCTCACCGTGCCCAGCACGCGGCGCACGTCGGCATGCGTCTTGGGCTCCAGCTGCACCACGGTGAGGCCGAGCGCCTCCAGCCGGTCACTGGCGCGCGAGCTGACGGACATCAGCACCACATCGGGCTTGAGTGCCACGACGGCCTCGATGCTCGGGTCCAGCCCGCCCCCCACCTTGGGCAGCTTGGCAATCACGGCCTCCGGCCAGTTGGAGTAGCGGTCCACACCCACCAACCGGTGGCATTGCTCCAGTTCGCACACGCTTTCGGTCAACGAGGGCAACAGGCTGACGATGCGCTGGGGGGGCCGGGGCAGCGAGACCTCGCGGCCCCGGTCGTCCCGGATGTGCACCGGCTGCGCACGCGCGAGGCCGGCCATCAGCAGGCCCAGCAGCACCAGGATGGCGATGACCCACAGGATGCGGCGCACGGGGGTTGGTTTCATCAGCAGGGTTCCTTCAAAGTGAGAGGCAGACCGGCAGCCATCAACGTGACCCGTGGACACACCTGCGCCACCTGCTGGTTGAGCATGCCCAGCGCATCGACAAAGGCGCGCACCTCGCGCCCCATCGGGATGACCCCCAGGCCAATTTCGTTGCCCACCAGAACAACGGGCCCGGGGGACTGCCGAATTGCTTCCAAAAACATAGCAGCCTGGGCATTCCACTCTAGCGCTTGCGCCTGTTTTTGCTCCAAATCCATGGTTTCGAACCCCAGGGGCATGGTCCAGTGGGTGAGCCACAGCGTGAGGCAGTCCACCACCACCAGGGTTTGCGGCGCGCTGTGCCGCGCAACGGCAGCGGCCACATCGCGCGGCTCTTCCACCGTCTGCAAACCTGGCACGCGCTCGGCGCGGTCGCGCTGGTGGCGGGCGATGCGCTCGCGCATCTCGTCGTCCCAGGCCTGCCCGGTGGCGATCAGCACGGCGCGGTGGTCGGCGGACCGGGCCAACCAGTCGCGTGCCAGCAGCTCAGCGCGGCGGGATTTGCCGCTTTTCTGACCGCCCAGGATGAGCTCGGTAGTGATGGGGTGTGACGCGGATGTCATGCTTTGCTCTGGCCGCCCAGCAGATGCGCAACCGCCTCGGGGCTGGACGGGAACCACGCATGGAAGTAGCTGGCATGGATGCTGCCCTGCTGGTACAGAGCCTCACCCGCATCCGGCGCAACCGCCTCGTGGGGCCGCGCTGTGCGGGCCACCACGGGAGCGCTGCTGTCGCTGGTCGAATAGTGGAAGGTGTGGCCGCGCAGCGTATGTCCTGCCACGGTCAGCTGCTGCGGCCCCAGGGCCGCCAGGCGCTTTTGCATGGTCACGCGGCCCGGCAGCAGGCCCCACAGCGGAGCCGCGCTGCCATCGGCCAGCATGATGGAATCGAACAGCGCCATCATGCCGCCGCACTCGGCCCACAGGGGTTTGCCCGCGGCCACATGGGCGCGCAGGCTGGCCAACATGCCGGTGTTGGCAGCGATCTGCGCGGTGTGCAGCTCGGGGTAACCGCCGGGCAGCCACACGGCATCGCAGTCCGGCAACGCCGTGTCTTGCAGGGGCGAGAAGAACGCCACGCGGGCGCCCATCTGTTCCAGGCATTGCACATTGGCGGCGTAGGTAAAACAGAACGCCGCGTCACGCCCCACGGCCACGGTGCGGCCCGCGAGCAGCGCTGGCGCAGCAATCTTCGAGGCGGGCGGCGGAAAGTCCACAGCCCAGCGCTGCATATCCTCCAGCGTCATCTGGCCCAGGGGGGTAGCGGCCAGGGCATCGGCCGCTGCGTCCAGCCGCTGCAGGCTGTCGTCCAGCTCGTGCGCGGCCACCAGGCCCAGGTGGCGCTCGGGCAGCAGCGCGGCGCCAGCCTTGCCTGCAGCAGAGGCCGTAGCAGGCTGCACCCGCATCAGCGCCCCCATCCAGTCATCCACATCGTGCAAGCCGTCACGCAACATGTCGGCATGGCGAGCACTGCCTACGCGGTTGGCCAGCACACCGGCCCAGGGCAGGCCCGGGCGGTAGTGGCGCAGGCCATAGGCCAGCGCGCCAAACGTGCCCGCCATGGCAGAGGCATCGACCACCGCCAGCACCGGCACCGCAAAGTGCCGGGCCAGGTCGGCTGCGCTGGGGTTGCCGTCAAACAGACCCATCACGCCTTCGATGAGGATCAGGTCCGACTCGCGCGCAGCATCGTGCAGACGCTGCGCGCAGTCGGCCTCACCGTTCATCCACAAATCGAGCTGGTGCACCGGCGCACCACTGGCCAGCTGGTGCCAGTGCGGGTCCAGGAAATCCGGCCCGCACTTGAACACCCGCACCCGCCGGCCCTGGCGCGCATGCAGGCGCGCCAGGGCGGCAGTGACGGTGGTCTTGCCCTGCCCAGAGGCCGGGGCTGCAATCAGCAACGCGGGGCACCTGGTCATTTCAGCCACCCTGGGGAACACATGCCCAGCATGCCTATGAAACTGGCACGCACGATGCCAGTGCCACCGTGGAACTGGCTCCGCCAGGCCACGGGTGGCGTCCCCCCGTGGGGGGAAGGCGCGCAGCGCCTCAGGGGGGGCTTCACTGCGGCGCCCACTTCACACCGACGTACACCGTGCGGCCTGCGGTGGCGTAGGTGCGGGCCAGCTGGTAGTCCTTGTCGGCCAGGTTGTCGATGCGGGCCAGCAGCGTGTAGTCGCGTGCAAGGCGGGTGCTGGCATACAGGTTGACCAGCGCGTAGCCGCCCAGCACGTTGGTATTGGCCACGGTGTCGAAGCGGCGGCCTGATGCCTGCACTTCGGCGCCCACGGTCCAACCCGCCAGGCGGGTGTCGGCGCCGAACGTGGCGTGCTGCTTGGCGCGGCGCGCCAGCTGCTTGCCGGTGTCCAGATCACGCGGGCGTTGCAGGTCAATGGAGCCATGCAATTGCACGTCGCCCACGCGGTGCGAGCCCGCAAACGTCACGCCCTTGTATTCGGCGCGGGCCGTGTTGGCGTAGCAGCCAAAGTCCGACAGGCACGTGCCTGGGCCAGAGAACGAAATCAGGTTGCTGACACGGTTGCGGAACAGCGTGGCAGAGAAGGTGCTGTTGCCCTGGGCGTAGCGCAGCGCCACTTCGGCATTGCGGCTGCTTTCGGGGCGCAGCGTGGCCACGCCATATTCGCTGAAGCGGTGGTACAGCGTGGGCGCACGGAAGGCCGTGCCCACCGACGCCGTGGCGCGCCACTGCGGGGTGATGGCGTAGCCGTAGGCCACGCTGCCAGTGCTCTTGCCACCGAACTCGCTGTCCGAGTCGTGGCGCAGGTTGAGCTGCACCGTGTGGCCTGCAGCGTTGTAGCCATAGCCCAGCGCCAGCGCGTCTTGCGAGCGTTTGGCGTCGATGGGTTTGTTCTCCAGCCGGTCTTCGCGGCGCTCCAGGGCCGCCGTGACCAGGTGCGCGCCCTGGCGCCATTCATTCTGGAAGTAGTAGCCGCGCAGGCGCGTGTCGCTCAGGTACGGCGAGGGGCGGGTTTCGTATTCGTCGCGCGAGTCGGTGATGGAAAAGCGCGTCTTGTAGGCACTGCTCCACTGCGCGATCCAGTTGAGGCCCAACGCGTGCATGGTGTGCAGGTTGCGGTCGTCCTTGCCCAGGCCGCTGTCGTAGCCGCTGTTGGTGTCGTTCAGCATGAGGGTGCCTTCGAGGCGATGCACTGCGTTCACCTGCAGGCCTACCCGCGCGTGGCCCGCCGTGCTGCGGTAGCCGTCACGGTCGGGGTTCTGTCCAGCGATGGGGCGCGCGTTGAAGCCCTTGCTGTCATCACGCGCCAGTCCCAGGGCGTAGTCCAGCGTGCCGCTGGCACCACTGATCCCAGCCTCGAGCTTGGTGGTGTTGTGGCTGCCCACGCCCACGCCTACGTAGGGCGCCGTGCCGTTTTCACCGCGCTTGGTAAAGATCTGCACCACGCCGCCCAGGGCGTCCGAGCCATAGACAGCACCCGCTGGACCGCGCAGCACTTCAATGCGGTCGATGAGGCCCAGCGGAATGCTCTCCCAGGGCGCGCCACCGGTGGATTGCGAGTCGATGCGCACCCCATCGATGTACACCGCAGTAAAGCGCGACTCCGCGCCACGCAAAAACACGCCAGTGGTGGTGCCAGGGCCACCGTTGCGCGAGAACTCCACACCGGGCAGACGGGCCAGCAAGTCGGCCAGACCGGTGGCGCCACTGCTTTCGATGGTTTCGCGGTCCACGATGGAGATGTCGGCCACCAGATCAGCCAGCGGCTGCGGGGTGCGCGTGGCTGCCACCACCGTTTCAGACAACGACGGTGCGCGCAGGTTTTGCGCCAGCAGCTCGCCGGTGGCCGGGGCGGTCTGTGCGAAAGCGCCGCAGGCGCTGCCAGCCAACAGCGACAGCAGGGCCAGGCGTGGGGCGGGCAGGCGCAACGACGCCACAGGGCGCGCACGAAGGGTACGGATTTTCATGGGGATCAAGGTCAACAAACAACCCGGGCCGGCCTCCCGCCAGCATGTGGGTGATACAGCCGCGCAGCGCCAAAAAAGGGCGCACGCAGCCACCGTGTTGGCCGGTATCCGGGCTGGCGGAACACCCCCCCAATGCCTTCCCAGGCGCTTGTTCAAGGCGCCCAGTGGCTTATGGATGGAGAGAGAATCAGGTGATTCGTCCGCTGACCGTTGCGGGGGCAGCGCAGGCTGGGCGGGTACCGGTGGTACGGCGCCTCCCTGCTTCCCGTTGAACTGCGGCATGTGAACCACACCGCGAGCACCAACATCTGGATTTTACGACCGTTTACAAGCTGCTCCCAGCACGCCAGATCAAGTGGGCAACTCCGCATGGCACCC
This sequence comes from Acidovorax sp. 59, assembly GCF_002754175.1. NCBI lineage: Bacteria > Pseudomonadati > Pseudomonadota > Betaproteobacteria > Burkholderiales > Comamonadaceae > Acidovorax > Acidovorax sp. 59. The sequence goes on from NZ_PEET01000001.1 coordinate 2,772,951, forward strand.
ACGCGGCCGACAATGCACTTGTACTTGTATCTGTTGCGCTTTGCACACCACCGCAGCCTGGGGCCAGGGACCGCTCGGTGTCACACCGCCTACAATCCAAGGCTGTATGGCAATACCGTCCCCCACCGACCAGATCGCCGAGCGCGTGGAGCGCCTGCTGCTGCGACATGCGGAGTTGCAGCGCACCAATACCCTGCTGGCTGATCAAGTTGCGGCACTGACGCAGGAGCGCGACTCGCTCAAATCCCGCTTGAGCGCAGCACGCGCTCGGGTGGATGCCCTGCTCGAACGCCTGCCCGCCGCCGCGCCGCTCACGAAAGAAGCCGAATGAAGCAAATCGAGGTGCAGATCCTGCAGCAAAGCTATCTGCTGACCTGCCCCGAGGGCCACGAAAGCCGCCTGCTGGACGCCGTGGAGCGCGTGGACACCGCGATGACGCGCATCCGCGATGCGGGCAAGGTCCGGGCGCGGGAACGTATCGCCGTACTGGCCGCGCTGAACCTGGCCTTCGAGATCGCCGACCGCGAAGCCGCAGACCTTGCGGCTGCAGCACAGCCCGTGGCAAGTCCATCTGGCAGTGCCAGCGCTCCCGTGGTGGGGCACCAGGACAGCCTGCTGCCGGATACCGACCAGCAGCGCCTGCAAAGCTTGGTACAGCGTCTGGACGACGCTCTGGGCGACGACGGACGCCTTCTCTAGTCCTTGGTGTGCTGAGGCACACCGCTCCTCTTGCCCGTCCGTCACAGCCGCTTGCGGGCTTTACATCACCCCGAGCGCGCAGCGCCCGCTGGCAGCACCTACAATTGACGTGTCTGCGAAGCTGTCGGGCTTTATATTTCCTTGAACCAATGCTCATTGAGCTCGGGCTTGGTACATCGTCCGGTGAGCGTGATCATCTCGCGTCAGATGAACCCAACGCCAGGCTGCCCTCGCCCACCTGAACCCCCGGTTCAGGATGAGAGTTCGGTGGTATTCGCAGACACCCTCTTCCCCATGCCCTGTCATTGCAAGCACTTGCTGCTGCGTCCGTGACAGGGCATTTTTCGCGGTTCTCCGCGTGCTTTGTTGTCCTTTGTTGCCTGATATCCCGCCATGCTCGATCCCTTGCTGATTGTTGAACTCGGTGTGCTCGGCCTGGCCACAGGTTTTCTGGCGGGGCTCTTGGGCATTGGAGGCGGCATGCTGCTGGTGCCGTTCCTGACCTACATCCTGGGCGCTCGTCAGGTGGCGCCTGACTTGGCGGTGAAGATGGCGATTGCCACCTCCATGGCCACCATCATGTTCACCTCCATCTCCAGCGTGCGTGCCCATCACCGGCGCGGCGCCGTGCGGTGGGACATCGTCCAGCGCCTCGCGCCCGGCATTGTGCTGGGTGGTTTCATCGCCAGCCTGGGTGTGTTTGCACTGCTCAAGGGCTCGTTTTTGGCGATCTTCTTCGCGCTGTTTGTGAGCTTTTCTGCCACGCAAATGTTTCTGGACAAGAAGCCCGCGCCCACGCGTCAGATGCCGGGTGGCGCAGGCCAGGTGGCGGCAGGCGGCGTGATCGGCTTTCTGTCGGGTCTCGTCGGCGCGGGTGGCGGCTTTGTCAGCGTGCCCTTCATGACCTGGTGCAATGTGCCCATCCACAACGCGGTGGCCACCAGCGCCGCTCTGGGTTTTCCCATCGCGCTGGCCAACGTGATCGGCTACGCCATTGGCGGACAGAACGTGAGCGGCTTGCCACCGGCATCGCTGGGCTATATCTGGCTGCCGGCACTGGGAGTGATTGCCAGCTGCAGCGTGCTGACGGCCCCGCTGGGAGCCAAGGCGGCGCACAATCTTCCCGTCAAGCAGCTCAAGCGCGTGTTTGCCTCGTTGCTGTTTGGCCTGGCGGCCTACATGCTTTGGAAGGGCGTGTCGGCCGTATAAGGCCGACACAGAGGCGGACTCTCGGCCGTCTGCCGAGCCGCAGCCTCCGGTCGCTGAGCGCTGGAGCTTCAGGTGCTCAGCGGTCGGTGACGCCCCTGGGCCTTCAGCGGCAGGGGTTGGCTCAGCATGGCGCGGAACTGGTCTGCCGGCAGCCCCGGCGCACACAAAAAGCCCTGGTAGTGCTCGCACTGCATTTGCTGCAGCACCGCCTGCTGGGTTTCAGTCTCCACCCCTTCGGCCACCACTTCGATGTGCATGGCGCGGCCCATGCTGATGATGGCGCTGACAATGGCACGGTCGCCGTCGTCGTCGGGCAGGCCGCGCACAAAGGACTGGTCGATCTTCAGCTTGTGAATGGGTAGTTTCTTGAGATAGGCCAGGCTCGAATAGCCGGTGCCGAAATCGTCGATCGCCAGGCCAATGCCCAGGTCGGCCAGCACGCGCAGGCGCTGCTCCATCTCCTGTGCATCCTGCAGCAGGATGGTTTCTGTCAGTTCCAGCTCCAGCAACGTCGGTGGCAGCTGATGCACCGCCAGCAGGCGCGTGATGCGGTCCACAAAATCGGGCTGGCGAAACTCCAGCGCAGACACGTTCACGGAAATCATGATGGGCGTGCCGCTGTGCATCCACAAGGCGGCCTCGCGCACCGCTTGCTCCATCACCCAGGCGCCCAGCGTCACGATGTAACCTGATTCTTCGGCCAAGGGAATGAACACTGCGGGCGACACGGCGCCGAACTCTGCATCCGTCCAGCGCAACAGCGCCTCGGCGCCGGTGATGCGCCCGGTCGCCATGTTGACCTGAGGCTGGTAGTGCACAGCCATGCGCTGCAGACCCAGCGCCTGGCGCATCGCATGTTCCATCTGCATGCGCGCAAGCAGGTTGGCGTTCATCTGCGGCTGGTAGAAGCCATAACTGCCGCGCCCACGCTCCTTGACGCGGTACATCGCGGTGTCGGACTGCTTGATGAGGTCGTCCAGCGTAGCGCCATCTTGCGGGTACAGCGCAATACCGATGCTGCACTGGATCGAAAAGCCCATGCTGTCGAGCATGAAGGGCTTGAGCATGTCGTCCAGAATCCGGCGCGCCACGCTCTCCGCAACGGATGCGTCGCCACCGTGCAGGTAGATGACAAATTCATCCCCCCCCAGACGGCACAGCATGTCGGTTTGCCGCAAACAGGTCTGCAGGCGCTCGGCCACCAATTGCAGCACCCGGTCCCCAAAGGGGTGCCCCAGAGAGTCATTGATGATCTTGAATCGGTCCATGTCCAAGAACAGGATCGCAAAGCCGGTATCGCTCTGGCGTGCTCCCTGGATGGCGGTATCCACGCGCTGAGACAGCAGCAGGCGGTTGGGCAGACCGGTGAGGGCATCGCTGTAGGCCAGCTCTTCGATTCGCTTTTGTGCGGCGTGCTGCAGTGTGAGGTCGCGCATGAAGCCAATGCTTTGAACCAGCCGCCCTTCATCATCCCGCAGGGCCACCCAGGACAACTGGACAGCACAATACGCGCCGTTGTCACGGGGCAGCCACAACTCGCCTTCCCAGAAGCCATCCTGCGCCCAGCCCTGCAGGACCTGCTCCATGAACGAGGCATCCGAGCCACCGCCAAAGAGCGAGGCCGCCACACAGCCTTCAAATCCCTTGGCCGTGGGCCCCACGAGCCGCTCACACCCCGGATTCATGCGCATGATGCGGTGCTGGCTGTCTGCGATGAAGATCGCATCCAGACTGGACTCGAACACGCGCGCAGCCAGGCGAAGGCTGGCCTGGATCTCGGTCTGGCGGGTAATGTCCCGGAACGAATACACCCGGCCCACCGCACGGCCCTGGCTGAACTGCGGCACCGTGCGCATCTCCAGCACCACACCATTGCGCAACTCGACGATATCGGTGCTCTCTTGCGTCGGCTCGCGGTCGATGGCTGCCAAGCGCTCTGCATACAAACGGGCGTCTGCCACCTGGTCCGCCATGAAGGCGTATACCGCAGCATCGTCACGCTCTACCAGCAGCTGGCGCGGCAGGTTCCACAGTTGCGCCAGGCGCTGGTTGAATGCCCGCACACCGCCGTCCAGTCCACACACCAGCATGCCGTCGGCAGCGGAATCCAGCGTGGCACGCAACTCAGAAAGCAATGTCTCCAACTCGCGCTCGGTGGTCTCCTGGCGGCTGCGGTCCAGCATGGTCAGCAGCAGCACACTGGTGCCACTCGCCCCCCAGGGCACTCGCCGGACGCAACGCTGCACCGGTACCAGACTGCCATCGGCACGCAGCAAACTGGTGTGGGCAGGAACGCCTTGGGCAATCACATCGGCCGGCTCGGACCAGAACGCCAGCTCCTGAGGCGTGCTGGCCAGATCCAGCACCGACCGCCCCTGCATGTCGGCGGCAGACAGCCCTGTCAGACGCTCGGCGCCTGCGTTGGCTTGCAGAATGTGCTGGTTTGTCTCATCCAGCAGCCACACGGCCTCCTGCAGGCCATCAAGCCATCCGAGCGATTGCAAGTCGTTCACGCCGAGGCCTCGTCAGGGCCGGGACTGACCGCTCGCTCAAAAAAGTAACAGATCCGCTGTCGAGGCGACAGGTAGTCCAGCGCGTCACGCGGGAGCTGCGCGGGCTTGAGGCTGCGCCGTATGCCCAGTTCAGGTACGGTTTCCAGATCCAGTATCGGCGCTTCTTCCTTCGGTACGCGCGGATCGTGCACGATGACCTTGGGCCGCAGGGGCCGCGACGAGTTGACCGATGCCACGATGGCATACCGGTCGTTGACCAACTGCACGATGGAGCCGGGCGGGTACACCCCCATCATGCGAATGAAAGCCCCCAGGACCACGGAATCAAACCGCGCCTTGAGCTGGGCAAAGATGACGGATAGCGCCTCATGCGGGGTCAGCGCCGTCACACCCATGGCCGGGTTGCACATCCGGTCGTATTGATTGACCAGGGCCAGGACCTGGCTCATGCGCCCCAGGTCAGGCCCCTTCAAGCGTTGGGGAAACCCGCTGCCGTCACACATCTCGTGGTGCCGGGCCACTGCAGTCAGTACCGCATCGGCAAACCCCATGCGTTTGGCCAAGGCCACGGATTCCACCACGTGGGTCTCGTAGCGCGTGCGCTCCATGGGGATCATGGAGGGCGTAGGCTGACGCAGATTGGGCGGCAGCTTGAGCTTGCCGATGTCATGGATCAACGCGGCAACACCCAGATCGTGCAGCTCCTCGCTTTTCATGCCCAGGGACCGACCCAGCAGCAGCGATATCACCATCACATTGATCGGATGCAATCCGTTGCGCTCGCCCACCCCCTCGGACAGCAGCCGAATGACGGAGTCGCCGTTTTCCAGCAGTTCGGTAACACACCCCGATACCAGTGCCTCCCCCTTGGCCCTGGCCTGGTCCGGATGCTCTGACACCGTGCGCTCCATGGACTGGTACTGCCGCGTGGCTTCCGAGAAACGCTGGTTGCAGGCAGTCAAGGCCCGGTTTTGCGCTTCCAGCAGCTCGCGGCGACGCTGTGCCTCGGGGTCCACGACAGTGGTCGTGCCAGGCCCGGGCGCATCCAGGCCGTTGGGCGGCGGCACTGTCATTTCAGGTACGCTCCAGGCGGCCGGCACCAGCTCCTGGAGTTCAGGATCGCTCTTCTTGGGGACGTAACGCACCTCGGTCAGTCCCAGCTCCCGCAAGGTGGTGATCTGCTCCGACGACGCCACCCGAAAACTGCTGGTCGGGAACGGATGATGCATCCAGCCCACGTCGAGCTGGATGTACATGCCGACACGCAGTTGGCTGATGTCGATGAGGATGGATGAGTTCACGTCAGGCGCACGATACATGGCGACATCAATGCCACCAATAGTTACGCAGATTATCACCAGTTCCAGTGACGTGGCGAAGAACCGGCAGGCCGCGCAGCGATCCGGCAACACTTGACTGAAAGCGGGCCTGGCTGGACCACCCCAGTCCCCGCGACAAAGGCATCGCCCACCTTCCAGCCGCGGGGCGACTGGGTTCATGTGGACGGATCAGCGCCGCGCGCTCAGCGGCACCAGAGCGACGGCTTGTAAATGAGATCCATCCACAGTGCCCAGGCAGCTACCGCGCACAGCATGGCGCCTGCGGCCCTCGTACCCCACTGCGCCCGCGCGAGATTCAGGCGGTTGCGAAGGCTGCCCCAAGCCCAGGGGCCGCCCACCAGCCACACCCCACTGCCCACGGCAAACAGCGCCATGGTGAGGGCCCCCTCCAGCGCCCCCCCGCTGAGCGCCGCGACCAACAGGGCCGAATAGAGCAGTCCACAAGGCATCAGTGCCCACAGGACCCCGGCCGCCATCACTCCGCCCGGAGCCCCGACCAGCGGACGAACACGCGCCCACACGGAGCGGCCCGCCTGCTCCACCCAGGCAGGCTGCCGAGACTGCACCATCATCATGAGCCCCCAGGCCATCACCGCCACATGCATGAGTGTCCAGGCGGGGCGCAGCGCGCTGGTTTGCTGGGTCAGCCATGCCAGACTGTCCATGGCCAAGGCCGCCAGTGCACCTGCGCTGGCATACCCCACCAGGCGCCCTGCGTGAAAGGCCATGGTGCGCTGCAGCGCACCGCCACGCGGCGCCCAGCGCACCTCCTGCTCCGCGCCACCGTCCGCCTGTGCTGCGCCGCCCTGCCGCACCAATGCTCCGCAGGGCGCGGAACACATGACCAAGCAATGGGACCCGCCGGCGAGTCCCATGAGCAAAGCGGTCCAGCCAACAGTGGCAAGCATAGGTGTCAGATGATGCGCGAAAACCGGGCGCGGTTGCGGTCTGCCTGCAGATAACGGTCAAAAACCATGGCGATACCGCGCACGAAGAACCACCCGGTGGCGGTCACTTCAATGCCCTCCGGCCCCACCCGTACCAGCCCCTGCTCCTGCATACCCTCCAGCTGCGCCAACTCTGCTGCGAAGTACTGGCGGAAATCGATCAGCCACGCCTGCTCCATCGGCTCGAACAGCAGCTCGCCCTGGCACATCAGGGCCATGATGGCCGCGCGGCGCACCAGGTCGTCGCGGGTCAGGGCCAGCCCGCGGACCACAGGTAGCCGCCCTTGGTCCAGGAAGTCGTAGTACTCGTCCAGCGTCTTGGAGTTCTGGCTGTAAGTCGCCCCTACCCGGCCGATGGCCGATACGCCCAGTCCAATCAGGTCGCAGTCTGGCTGCGTGCTGTAGCCCTGGAAGTTGCGGTGCAAGCGTCCCTGGCGCTTGGCCACGGCCAGTGCGTCGGTAGGCAGAGCAAAGTGGTCCATGCCCACATAGACATACCCAGCGTCCATGAACGCATCGAGTGAGCGCGAGAGCATGGACAGCTTGCTCGCGCCTGTGGGCAATTCGGCGGAGATGATGCGACGCTGTGGCTTGAAACGCTCCGGCAAGTGTGCATAGGCATACAACGCAATGCGGTCAGGCCGCAGCTGCGCCACCTGCGCCAGCGTGCGGTCAAAAGACTCTGGCGTCTGGCGCGGCAGGCCGTAGATCAGGTCCACGTTCACCGAATCAAAGCCCAGCGAGCGGGCGGACTCCACCAGCGCAAAAACCTGCTCTGCAGGCTGAATGCGGTGCACGGCCTTTTGCACTTCGGCATCAAAGTCCTGCACGCCAAAACTCAGGCGGTTAAAACCCAATTCAGCCAGGAGCGCCAGACGCTCGGAGTTGACCGTGCGCGGATCCACTTCGATCGAGTATTCGCCCCCGGGCGCCAGCGTGAAGCTGCGCTTGAGCATGGCCATCAGCTCCCGCAAGCCCGCATCTGAGAGGAAGGTGGGCGTGCCACCGCCCAGGTGCAATTGACTCACCACCTGTCCTACGCCACAGTGCGCGGTGTGCAGGTCGATCTCGCGGCTCAGGTAGCGCAAGTAGACCTCGGCGCGGTCATGGTGTTTGGTGATGATCTTGTTGCAGGCGCAGTAGTAGCACAGGGATTCGCAAAACGGGATGTGCACGTACAGGGACAGCGGCATGGTCTTGGCCAGCGTGCCCGAACGGCGCTGTTGCAGCGCCAGCACATAATCTTCCTGACCGAAGGCCTCCACAAATCGGTCGGCCGTTGGATAGGACGTATAACGGGGCCCTGGCACGTCAAAGCGGCGCAGAAGATCTGGCGAAACAGCAGTCATGGGGAAATTTCCTTGCGTACACCTTGACTGTGCCGTAGGCTCCGGGACATGTCCTTGACCTGCATCAAGTGAACCAACAAGCGATACGGCGACAATTTGATGAAGGTCAGCTGCTCGCCCGCGCCCTGTATTCAGGTTCGTGTACGGCAAGCACGATATGCTCGACCAACAACCCAAGTCCATGTGCCTATGAACCCGCTCACCATCAAAGTCGCCTGCTCCAACTGCAACCTCCGCGAGCTGTGCATGCCCGTGGGCTTGAACGAAGAGCAGCTCCAGCGCATTGACGAGGTGGTTGCCGTCCGTCGCAAAGTCAAACGCGGAGGCACGCTGTTTCGCAATGGCGAGTCCTTCACGTCCCTGTATGCCATCCGCACCGGGTTCTTCAAGACCTGCGTGGCCACAGAAGACGGTCGCGACCAGGTCACGGGCTTTCAGATGGCGGGCGAGATCATCGGGCTCGACGGCATCGTCAATGACCACCATACCTGTGATGCGGTGGCACTTGAAGACGCCGAAGTGTGTGTCATGCCCTTCGACCGCATTGAAGAGCTGTCACGCGAAGTCACAGCCCTGCAGCACCACGTGCACAAGATCATGAGTCGCGAGATCGTGCGCGAGCACGGCGTGATGTTGCTGCTGGGCAGCATGCGTGCCGAGGAACGCCTGGCCGCCTTTTTGCTGAACCTGGTGCAGCGCCTGCATGCACGGGGCTTCTCGCAGTCGGAACTGGTGTTGCGCATGACGCGCGAAGAAATCGGCAGCTACCTCGGCCTCAAACTCGAAACGGTCAGCCGGACCTTCTCCAAGTTTGTGGAAGAAGGGATCGTGGAAGTCAAACAGCGCCATGTGCGCATTCTCGACACCGATGCCCTGCGACGCATCGTGAACAGCCAGCAGACCTGCCACTGACGACACTGACACTGAACCACTTCCACGCAGAGGGTCGGTTCAGCACAAAGTACAACCATCTCTTGCGAAACGGCATGCATTGCATGCCCAGACAAGCAGGCGAAAAGGGCTCAGGGGCAGGACGATGTCTTGCGGCAATCGTCGGGGCGCTCCCCATCGGGCACCGGGCACCGGTTGACCTCGAACGGAGACATGGACAGCAGTGTCGTCAATGCGCTCGTGGCCATGGTGATAGCCCAAAACACAAAAAATGCGAGGGTGTACACCCCTTGCCGTGACAGCGCCAAGGGCTGACCGAACCAGTGCAGGTCCTGGGGGTCCACCATGGCAAAAACCAGCATCTCCAGCACGCCCGCCATCAAGAAGGCGGGCCATGCAATCCACATCAGGCGTTGCGTCCACATATCGGTTCTGTCTCCTGGTGCTGCCTGGGGTCGCTGGGGGCAGCGACCGGAGGGTTGTCAGCGTGGTTGGTCTTGCACGGGGGTGGCCGCATGGTTGCGGGCCTTGAGTGCCGGTGCCAGGCTTTTCTCCGGCGCCACCAAGGTCTTATTGATCTCAATGCCCTGGCGGTAGTAATCCTCGGCCACCACCGGGTCAGGCCGAGAAATCGCCAGCCACAGCGTCACAAAGCCAGCCACGATCACGATGGCAGGCCCGGCAATCACCAGCCACACATGGCCGAACTTCCACCAGGGCACGGGAACTGCCGGTGTCGCGATGGCAGGGTTTGAAGACATGGTGCTCTACTCCTCAACAATATCGGTCAAAGTGCGGCCCTGAAAGGCCCCACCGGGATGCCGCTCAACGCGGCACAAGAAACACGGATTTTTCCGTCACGTGGGCAGCTGCCCCTACGGCCTGCACGTCAAACTGAACCGCATGCGAGCCCGACGTGGCGGAACCGTACGGAATCTGCAAACGCACGGCCACCCAGCGCGACTCTGCTGCGCCAATATCCACTTCGGCCTCGGAGGCCACCTCCAGCCCCTCCAGTCCACGCGCACTGATGCGGTAGCGCTGTTCGCCCTCCGTGGCATTCATGATCTGCAGCCGGTAAATATTCTCCAGTTTGCCCCCCGCCACAATGCGCGAGAGCGCGGCCCGGTCACGCACGACATCCACCTTCAGCGGTGTGCGCACCACCAGGCTGGCCAGCATGGCAACGCACAGTGCTACCAGCACGGCGGTGTAGATCAGCACACGGGGACGCAACACGCGACGCAGCATCTGGGACTGCGTCCAGCGCTTGGCCACGCCGTTCTGGGTGGAATAGCGGATCAGGCCACGCGGGTACTGCATCTTGTCCATCACCGTATTGCAGGCGTCCACACACAACCCGCAACCAATGCACTCATATTGCAAGCCCTTGCGGATATCGATGCCCACCGGACAGACCTGCACACACAGCGAGCAGTCAATGCAGTCGCCAAGTCCCTGGGCCTTGTAGTCAATGTTCTTCTTGCGCGGGCCGCGCTGCTCGCCACGCTCAGGGTCGTAGGTGACGATGAGCGTGTCTTTATCAAACATTGCGCTCTGAAAGCGCGCATAGGGACACATGTACTTGCAGACCTGCTCACGCATGAAGCCTGCGTTGCCGTAGGTGGCAAAACCGTAGAACAGCACCCAGAAAATCTGCCAGCCGCCTTCAAACGCCAGCAGCTCGCTGCCCAGTTCGCGGATGGGCACGAAGTACCCCACGAAAGTGAACCCAGTCCACAGGGCCACGGTGATCCACACCACCTGCTTGAGAAATTTTTTGCGGATCTTCTCGAACGTCCAGGGACCATTGTCCAGACGGAGGCGGGCACTGCGATCGCCTTCGATCTTGTGCTCGATCCACATGAACATTTCGGTGTACACCGTCTGCGGACAGGCAAAGCCACACCACAGGCGCCCTGCCACGGCGGTGAAAAGGAACAGCGACAGCGCCGAAATGATCAGAAGGCCGGTGAGATAGATGAAATCCTGCGGATAGAGCACCAGGCCAAAGATGTAGAACCTGCGAGCCCCGAGATCAAACAGCACCATCTGGCGCTGGCCCCATTCAAACCACGGCAGCCCGTAAAACACCAGCTGCGTCAAAAGCACCATGCCCCAACGCCAGCGCGCAAACAATCCGCTGATCGAGCGCGGGTAGATCTTCTTTTGCGCTTCGTACAGCGAGATGATCTCGCCCGCAGAGGACGCATCGGCGGCGACTGGCGTAATCGGGATGACCTTGCGAGCAGGCTCGCTGGGTGTGCTCATGGTGTCGCTTTATGAACGGAGGACAGGCTTACTCTGAAAAGAAAACCCGGGCAGTGCCTCAAGCACCGCCCGGTGGACATATCAACGTGCAGCCACCTGCTTGTTCGACAGGCCCCACACATAGGCAGAGAGTACGCCGATCTGCGCCTCGGTCAACTTCTCGGCCTGTGCAGGCATCTGGTTGACCTTTCCGTTATTGATCATGGCCGTGATGGCAGCCTCGCCCCAGCCATGCAGCCAGATATCGTCGGTCAGATTGGGTGCACCCAGTGCCTGGTTGCCCTTGCCATCCATGCCGTGGCAGGCCGCGCAAGCTGCAAATTTGGACTTGCCCAGCGATGCACGCAGCGAGTCGTGCGGGCTACCCGACAGGCTCAACACGTAATGCGACAGGTTGCGCACATCTTCTGGGGTGCCCACGGCCGCTGCCATGGGAGGCATGTTGCCGATGCGGCCCTTCTCCAGCGTCTCGCGGATCTTTTCGGGTGTGCCGCCATGCAGCCAGTCGTTGTCCGTCAGGTTCGGGAAGCCCTTGCTGCCGCGTGCATCCGAGCCGTGGCACTGCGCGCAGTTGTTCATGAACAAGCGCTCGCCAATGGCATGGGCCTGCGGGTCCTTGGCCACGTCTTCGGGCTTCATGGATACAAAGCGGGCATACAGGGGCTCCAGCTCCGTCTTGGCCTTGGCCATCTCGGCTTCGTACTCCCCCTTTTGCGTCCAGTTGAGCTTGCCGGTAAAGCTGCCCAGACCTGGGTAGGCAGCCAGGTAGCCCAGGCCAAAGACGATGGTGATGACGAACAGCCACACCCACCAGCGCGGCAGGGGGTTGTTCATTTCAACCAGGTCCTCGTCCCAGACATGGCCGGTGGTGTTGTCGGAGGTGGCAACCACCTTCTTGCGGCCTGCCATCCAAAGCAGGATGCCGCAGGCGATGATGCCGACCAGGGTCAGCGTGGTCACAAAGACCGACCAGAAATTGCTGGTGAAGTCACTCATGGGGTGTTCTCGTTCTGGTGAAGGTCAATCTGTCTCGAAAGGCAGCTGGGCTGCCTCGTCGAACCGGGCCTTGTTGCGGCCTCGGTAGGCCCAGACCCAGATGCCAATGAAGCAGGCCATCGATGCCAGGGTGGCGACGATGCGCATGGTGGTGATGTCCATGGGATATCTCCTTTGCTTACTTGAGCGCACGGCCCATGACTTGCAGGTAGGCGATGAGCGCGTCCTGCTCCGTCTTGCCCTTGACCTCGCCCGCCGCAGCGGTGATCTGCTCGTCGGTGTAAGGCACTCCCACGGTGCGCAGGGCCTTCATGCGTGGAGCCATCACTGCAGGGTCCACCTGGTTCTTTTCAAGCCAGGGGTACGCGGGCATGTTGGACTCGGGCACCACATCGCGGGGGTTGTTCAGGTGGATGCGATGCCATTCGTCGCTGTACTTGCCACCCACGCGGTGCAGGTCAGGCCCCGTGCGCTTGCTGCCCCACTGGAAGGGATGGTCATACACAAACTCGCCCGCCACCGAGTAGTGGCCGTAGCGCAGCGTCTCGGCGCGGAAGGGGCGGATCATCTGCGAATGGCAGTTGTAGCAACCCTCGCGGATGTAGATGTCGCGGCCCGCCAGCTGCAGGGCGTTGTAGGGCTCCACGCCCTTGACCGCCTCGGTCGTGGACTTCTGGAAGAACAGGGGCACGATCTCGACCAGACCACCAATGGCGATCACGATCAGGATGAGCACGATCATCAGAAAGTTGTTGGTCTCCACCTTTTCATGGGAGAAACCGGTCGAAGCAGATGTGTTGTTGTTGGACATGAATGATCTCCTTCGGACTCAAGCGTGGGCCGCGTTCACAGCAGGAATGGCCACCTTGACCGAACGGCCCGAGATGGCAGTCAGCCACACGTTCCAGGCCATGACCAGCATGCCGCCCAGGTACAGCAAGCCACCCGCCACACGGATCACATAAAAGGGATAGGTGGCCTTCACGCTTTCCACGAAGGTGTAGGTCAGGGTGCCGTCGGGGTTGACCGCGCGCCACATCAGGCCCTGCATCACGCCGGCAATCCACATCGCTGCGATGTACAGCACGATGCCGATGGTGGCCATCCAGAAGTGCAGCTCGATCGCCTTGACAGAGTGCATCTTGTCCTTGCCGAACAGGCGTGGCACCAGGTAGTACAGCGAACCCATCGAGATCAGACCCACCCAGCCCAGGGCGCCGGAGTGCACGTGGCCAATGGTCCAGTCGGTGTAGTGGCTCAGGGCATTGACGGTCTTGATGGACATCATCGGGCCCTCGAACGTGGACATGCCGTAGAACGACAGCGACACGATCAGGAAGCGCAGGATGGGGTCGTCACGCAGCTTGTGCCATGCACCCGACAGGGTCATGATGCCGTTGATCATGCCGCCCCAGCTGGGGGCCAGCAGGATGAGCGAGAACACCATGCCCACCGATTGCGTCCAGTCGGGCAGCGCGGTGTAGTGCAGGTGGTGTGGGCCGGCCCACATGTAGGTGAAGATCAGCGCCCAGAAGTGGACGATCGACAGGCGGTAGCTGTACACCGGACGGCCCGCCTGCTTGGGGATGAAGTAGTACATCATGCCCAGGAAGCCAGCGGTCAGGAAGAAGCCCACTGCATTGTGGCCGTACCACCATTGCACCATGGCGTCCTGCACACCGGCATAGGCCGAGTAGCTCTTCATCATGCCCGCAGGGATGGCTGCGCTGTTCACCAGGTGCAGCAGCGCCACGGCCAGGATGAAGGCACCAAAGAACCAGTTGGCCACATAGATGTGCTTGACCTTGCGGGTGCCAATGGTTCCGAAGAACACGATGGCATAGGACACCCAGACCAGCGTGATCAGGATGTCAATGGGCCATTCAAGTTCAGCGTATTCCTTGCCTTGGGTGTAGCCCATGGGCAGGCTGATGACCGCTGCCGCAATGACCAGCACCCAGCCCCAGAAGGTGAATGCGGCCAGTGGGCCAGCAAAAAGCCGGACCTGGCAGGTGCGCTGCACCACGTAGTAGCTGGTAGCAAACAGCGCGCTACCGCCAAAACCAAAGATCACCGCATTGGTGTGCAAAGGTCGCAAGCGGCCATAACTCAGCCACGGAATGCCAAAGTTGAGTTCTGGCCAAGCCAACTGGGCGGCGATGATGACGCCCACCAGCATGCCGACCACCCCCACCACCACGGCCAGGATAGAGAACTGCCGCACTACCGTATCGTTGTAGTGCGCAGCATTTGTTTTTGGAAAATCCATCGGGCACCTCTTTGTATTGCAGTAAGAGTTTGTTGCAGTCGCGGCTATCGGGCATTGACACAAGTCAACCGTCTCGGAGAATGCGCTCCCCCTCTTGTTCGACGCTCTCGAACTGGCCGTGGTACACGGCCCACCACAGGCCTCCCAGAATCAGGAGCACCAGCATCACGGACAGAGGAATCAGCAAATAAAGGATGTCCATCAGACAGGCTCCAGTGAGGTCTTCGAAAGATCAACGGGCGGCTGCGGCGCGCTGCCAGCCATGGGGTCGGGGCGTGCAGGCAACGCCACCGTGGGCAATGGCGCACTACTGGGCGAGCCATGCAAGGAAGGCAGGTCGCGCGCCAGGCGCGCTGCATTGAGCACCACCAGCAGCGAACTCAGCGCCATGCCCAGCCCGGCCAGCCAGGCGGGCATCCAGCCCAGCACCGCCAGCGGCACACACAGCGCGTTGTAGGCCGCAGCCCACCACAGGTTCTGGCGCACCACGCGCAGGGTGCGGCGTGCCAGCAGCACCGTCTGCGGCACCAGCACCAGGCTGTCGCCCAGCACCACAAAGTCCGCCCGGGACTGCGCCAGCGGCACTGCGCGGCCGAAGGCAAAAGAGACATGGGCCCCCGCAAGCACCGGGCCGTCATTGAGGCCATCGCCCACCATGGCCACGTGGTGTCCTTGCGACTGCAGTGCCTGCAGCGCGGCCAGCTTGCCCTGCGGAGTGCACTCGCCCTGGGCCTGGGCAATGCCCGCCTGCGCGGCCACCCGCTGCACTGCACCCCGGCGGTCACCCGACAGCAATTGCACGGCCACACCGTCCTGCTGCAAGGCGTGCACCACGGCGGAGGCCTCAGCCCGCAGGTCTTCCACCAGATCGAAGCGGGCCAGTTCGCACAAGGCTCCATCTGCCGATTGCTCAGAGAGCACGACCTGCAGCGCAGCACCGCCGGCATCGTTGGCAACGCCCGCATGGCGAGCAGAGCCCAAGCGGATCGTGCGAGCAACTGCTGCCCCGGTGGTGTCCTCCACGGTAGCAGTCAGCCCCTGCCCTGCATCCTCTTGCAGGCCCGTCACCTGCCAACGCCCCAGCGGCAGCTGCTGTGCAGAAGCCGCCGCAGCCAATGCCCGCGAAGCCGGGTGCATGGACTGGCGCGCGAGCGCTGCGGCCAGGTCCAGCGCCTCTTCTGCGCTGCAACCGCCCGCAGGATGCACCGCTTGCAGCGCCATACCGTCGCGGGTCAGCGTACCGGTCTTGTCAAACACCATGGTGTCCACCTGGGCCAGCGCCTCCAGCCCCTGCAGATTGCGCACCAGCACGCCGTGGCGCGCCAGCGTGCCTGCCGCCGTGAGCATGGCCACCGGGGTGGCCAGCGACAACGCGCACGGGCAGGTGACGATGAGCACGGCCACCCCCACCATCAGCGCATGCCCGGGGTCCGACGGCCACCAGTAGGCAACCGCCAGCGCCGCCGCCAGCAACACGGCGACCAGGAAAGGCCGCGCAATGCGGTCCGCCAGCTGCGCCAGCCGTGGCTTCTGCAGCGATGCGCTCTCCATCAGTGCCACGATCTGCGCAAAGCGGGTTTGCCCACCCGTGCCTTCCACCAGCACCTCGACCGGCGCCTGCAGGTTGTAGCTGCCCGCCGTCACGGCGCTGCCAACAGGGCGTGCAACGGGTGTGGATTCGCCCGTCAGCAGAGCCTCATCGGCGTGGGTGCTGCCTGCCGTGATGCGGCCGTCGGCGGGAAACGCCTCGCCGGGCAGCACACGGATGGTGTCCCCCACCACAATGCGCCGCGTGGCCACGCGGGTGAAGCTGCCATCCGCCGCGCGCCGCTCCACACTGTCGGGCAGGCGGTTCATCACGGCCTCCAGCGCACCCGCCGTTCGATCCCGCAGGCGCAGCTCCAGCCAGCGGCCGGTGAGCAGGAAGAACACGAACATGGTCAAGGAGTCGTAGTACACCTCCTTGCCAAAGATGCCTGCAGGGTCAAAAGTGCCAGCGGTGCTGACCACGAACGTGATGGCCATGCCCAACGCCACGGGCAGGTCCATGCTGACGCGGCGCAGGCGAATGTCGCGCAGCGCGCTGGTAAAAAATGGACCACAGGAAAACACCACCATGGGCAGCGTGATGACCCAGGAGGCCCAGCGCAACAGCTGCTCCATCTCGCCCGACAGGTCGCCCGGCTGTGCCACGTAGGCGGGCCACGCGTACATCATCACCTGCATCATGCAAAAGCCCGCCACCAGCCAGCGCCACAGCGCACGGCGGCTCTCGCGCAGGCGCTGGTCGCGCGCAAACGCATCCATGGCGGGCATGGCACGGTAACCCGCGTGGCGCACGGCCTCCATCCACTGCGACGGCAATACCCGGCCAGGCTGCCACACCACGCGCGCCCGGCGCGTAGCGGCGCTCACATCGGCTTGCAACACGCCGGGCACGGCCCGCAGGGCGTCTTCGATCGTGAGGGCACAGGCCGCGCAGTGCATGCCCTCCAGCACCACATGGGAGTCCCATGCGGTGGCTGCGGCGTCAGCGGCGACGCTGTCGGCTGCACCGCTGGGCAAAGGGCTACCGGCAGGGGTACAGGGTCGGCCGAACGCCAGCCATTCCTGGGGGTCATCCAGCAGCTCTACCCGCTGCGGCGGCACCGGATCTGCCACGCTGTCAGAAGGATGCACCGCAGAAGAAGCCGGCGCACCGGGTTGAAACATGGACATGGTTCAAGCCTATCTGTGGGGCATGACAACTACATTGACCTGGATCAAGCCCCGGAACATGATTCATCCTAAGCTTGTTCCATCACTTTGAGGAGCCCTTTTATGTACAAACGCATCCTGATCGCCACAGACGGATCCCCTCTGTCGGACAAAGCGGTGGAACATGGCCTGTCCCTGGCCGCACTGACCGGCGCCACCGTGGTCGCCCTCAAGGTGGTGCCCCGCTACCCCCGCAGCTACTTTGAAGGCGGCATGCCGGTGGACATGAACGACGTCAAACGCATCGAAGCCCAGTGGGGCGATGCTGCACAGGCCATGGTCGATGGCGTGAAAGCCCAGGGCGGCGCACAAGGCGTGACCGTGAAGGCCGTGGTCGCCAAGTCCGACCTGGTGGCCGAAGCCGTGATTGCAGCCGCCAAGAAGCACAAGTGCGACCTGATCGTGATGGCATCGCACGGCCGCAAGGGCCTCAAGCGCTTGCTGTTGGGCAGCGAAACGCAGCATGTGCTGACGCATTCGCATATCCCTGTGCTGGTGCTTCGTTAAGCATCAAAACAGCTACTAGCGCCAGTACAACATGCGCTAGTAGCTATTGAATATATAGCAGAACACCGAGCAGGCGTGCAGCCTCCTCGGTGTTCTTCATTGAGGGCTGGGTGCCCTGTGGCTCAGTGGTTGCCCAGGTAAAGCTGCGCCATGCGCTCATCGGCCAGCAGCCCCTGCGCCGGGCCCTGCAGCACGCAGCGCCCCTGGTCCAGGATGTAGCCCTGCTGGCTGATCTGCAGCGCCTGGCGCGCGCGCTGCTCCACCATCAGCACCGCCACGCCTGCGGCGGGCAGCTTTTGCACCATGTCAAACACCTTGCCGACCAGTGACGGTGCCAGCGCCGCCGTCGGTTCGTCCAGCACCATGATGCGCGGCGATGGCATGAGGGCCCGCGCAAAGGCGAGCTGCTGGCGCTCGCCGCCCGAGAGGTTGCTGGCGGGCTGAGGCAACCGTTCCACCAGCGCCGGAAAGTCGGCCAGCACCTCGTCCATGCGGCGCTTGATGTTTGCCACGCCGCGCACCACCAACAGGTTCTCGCGCACGGTGAGCGACGGGAACACATTGGCCACCTGCGGCACGTAGGCCAGCCCTGCGTCAAAGCGGTCTTCGGCCGACAAGGCCGTGATGTCGCGCCCACCCAGGTGGATGGTGCCCGCCACCCGTGGCAACAGGCCCAGCAGCGCCTTCACCAGCGTGGATTTGCCCGCACCGTTGGTGCCTGCAATGGTCACGATCTCGCCCGGCGCCACGGCCAGGTCAATGCCGTGGATGATGTCCACCTCGGAATACCCGCCGCGCAATTGCGCGATCTGCAGCAAGTTGTTTGCGCCGCTCATACCACCCCTCCCATGTAGGCTTCCTGCACACGCGGGTCGTCCAGCACCGTGTGCGGGTCACCCTCGGCCAGGATGGAGCCCCGGTCCATCACGATCATGCGGTTGGACAGCGACTTGAGCGCCTGCAGGTGGTGCTCGATCACGATGAACGCAATGCCCTGCCCGTTCAGCTCGCGCACACGGTCACAGATCTCTTCAATCAGCACCGGGTTCACCCCGGCAAACGGCTCATCCAGCAAGATGCAGCGCGGGTCCAGCATCAGCACCCGGCCCAGCTCCACCAGCTTCTTCTGCCCGCCCGACAAGCCCCCCGCCTTCACATCGCGCACCCGCGCCAGGTTCAAAAACTGGAGGATGCGGTCCGCCTTGGCAGACAGCTGCGCCTCGTGCTCGCGCAGACTGCGCGTCTGGAAGAAGGCATTCACCAGCCGCTCCCCTTGCGGGTTGGCGGCAGCCGCCATCAGGTTCTCGTGCACCGTGAGGCTCTTGAACTCGCGCGGAATCTGGAACGTGCGCACCAGCCCCAGCCGCGCGCGGCGGTAGGGGGGCATGCGGGTAATGTCCTGCCCTTCAAACTGGATCTGCCCCGCATCCGCTGGCTGCTGCCCGGCAATGGCCGCAAACAATGTGCTTTTGCCCGCACCGTTGGTGCCTGCAATGCCCAGAATCTCGCCCGCCCCCAGTTGCAGCGACACACCGTCCACCGCCTTGAAGCCGCCAAACTGCCGCGTGACGGCCTCCACTTTCAGCATCGTTGTTGCGGTCATTGGGTTTTGCCTCCAAACAGGCCGTTGGGCTTGTGCAGGGTGACCAGAATCAGCGCCAGGCCCACCGCAGCTAGGCGCAGGCTGGCCATGCCAACTTCTGACACGCCCGGCACCCAGTCCTTGGCAAAGCGCGAGCCCTCCAGAAACACCATGAGCAGCAGCGAGCCAAACACCGCACCACGCACCGTGCCCGAGCCGCCCATCACCAGCCCCATCCACACATAGAACGTGATGAGCGGGATGAACTGCTCTGGCGTGATGAAGGTGATGAAGTGCGCATAGAACGCCCCCGCCACGCCAGCCAGCGCCGCCCCCAGCATGAACACCTGCACCTTGAACCAGGCAGGGTCCTTGCCCAGGGCCGACAACGCGGGCTCATCGTCGCCAATGGCCTTGAGCAGCCGCCCAAACGGACTGGCCGCCAGGCGCACCGTGCCCCAGGCTACCACAGCAACCACGGCCAGCAGCGTGGCAAAAATCGCCATGTCCGACACGCCGCTGCCCCAGGACGCAAACAGCTTGGGCAAGCCGGGCAAGCCCTGCACGCCCTTGGTCAGCCAGCTTTCTTGCTGGATGGAGATGCGCACCGCCTCCGAAAAGCCCAGCGTCACGATGGCCAGGTAGTCATCGCGCAGTCGCAGCGACAGCAGGCCAATGGGCAGCGCCAGTAAGCCCGAGAGCACACCCGCCGCCACAAAACACAGCACCAGCGGCACGCCTTGCAGCGCCAGCAGGCCCGAGGTGTAGGCGCCCACGGCAAAGAACGCCACGACGCCAAAGTTGACCAGCCGGGTCAGGCCGAACTGCAGGTTCAGGCCCAGCGCCAGCAGGCAGTAGATAAGCGCAACGATGCCAATGGCACACAGGTAAGCAATCATCGGTCGAACTCCTTACCGCACCAGTTGCACGCGGCCCATGATGCCCGCCGGGCGCACCAGCAGCACCAGGGCCAACACCACAAACGACAGCACCAGCTTGTACGACGGCCCCATCAGCGGCACCGCCAGCTCTTGCGCCACGCACAGCAGCAGCGCACCCAGCACCGCGCCCACCGGGCTACCGATGCCGCCCAGCACCATGGCGGCAAACGCGGGGATCAGGCTCTCCCACCCCATCTCGGGGCTGACCACGGCCTTCATGCCCAGCAGCACGCCGCCCAGTGATGACAACGCGCCCACCAACAGCCACAGGCTCAGCATCAACCCATTGGCGCGGATGCCGCTGGCCCGCGCCAGGTCCGCACTGTCCGCCACGGCGCGCAGCTGGCGGCCAAAGCTGGTGCGATAGATCAGCACAAACACCACCAGCAGGCAAACGGCGGCCACCGCCGCAATAGCCAGGTCGGTGGGCAACACGCGAATGCCGCCAAAGTTCCAGGCGCGCACCAGGGGCAGGTCAAACGTGCGCTGGTCATGCCCGGCAAAAAAGCCGATCAGGCTGCGCAGCAAAAACCCGAGGCCAATGGCCGCGAGCATGGACGACACCATGGGCCGCCCGGCCAGCTTGCGAAAGATCAGCGTGTAGGAGCCCGCCGACACCACAGCCGTGACCACCATGCTGATGAGCGCCGCCGCCCACAACGGCCAGCCCCCCAGCATCTGCACCGCCACGGCAGCGTAGGCACCGGTGGTGAGCATGTCGCCCGTGGCTGCGTTGGGAAAGCGGTTAACGCCCATCACCAGGGTCATGGCCAGGGCAGGCAGTGCCACCACCAGGCCTTCGATCAATCCGTTGATCAGCAGGTTTACAAAGTCGATCCAGGTCATTGCGTCATTCCGTCATCCCATGCACATCTGCGCTGTGCGCCGCAAAAAAATGCCCGGGGCCTGCACCTGGCAGGCGCACCGGGCGCGGTCCATCACATCGTGATGGACACCACGTCGCGCCGCACCAGCTGGCCCTTTTCGATGATGAACACGCCAAAGTCCGGCGTCACATCGCCCGCCTTGTCAAAGTCCAGCTTGCTCGATGCGCCTTCGTAGTTCACCTTGGCCTTTTTGGCCAGTTGCGCCTTGCCTTCGGCAAAGGTGAACACGGCCGTGCCGGGGGCGTTGGAGACATCGCGCATCTTGGCGTTGATCTGCTCTACCGTGGCCTTGGGACCAGCAGCCTCCATGGCCAGCGCCAGCGAGATCACCATGTCGTACGCCATGGCGGCGTAGATGTTGGTGGAGGCCGCCTTGCCCGTGGCCTTGGTGAAGGCGGCATCAAACTGGGCATACGAAGCGCTCTTTTCGTTAGACACCGTGTCCACCGAAATGATGCCCTCGCACACCTCTGCGCCCAGGGCCTTCACCAGGTCGGGGTTGGCCGCCCAGCCGGGGATGATCCACTTGGTGTCGGCACCGGACTGGAACCACTCGCGCAGGATGATGGTGGTGTCGGGCAGGTACGAGCCCATCACGATCACGTCGGGCTTGGCGGCCAGAATCTTCTGCAGCTCGCTGCGGTAGCTGGGGCGGCTGGGTTCGTAGGTGACATGTGCCGCCACCTTGCCGCCGCGTTTCTCCCAGGCCTTGGTAAAGCCTTCCACGTTGCCCAGGCCGGATGCGTTGTTGAACGCCATCGTGGCCGGGCGCTTGAAGCCGCGCTTGGTGCAAATCTCGGCAAAGGCCGCGCCAAAGCGGTCGTTGGTGGCCTGAAAGCGCCACACCAGGTCCTTGGTGTCCAGCGTGGAAATGGCGGGCGCGCCCGACACGTTCATCTGGATGATGCCTGCCGCGTCGGTCAGCGGCATCACTGCCAGCGTCACGCCCGAGGCCCAGGTGCCCAGCACCGCCTGCACCTTGTTCACCTCGATCAGCTTCTTGGCGGCCAGCACGGCCGCGTCGGGCTTGGTCTGGTCGTCTTCGGTGAAGAGTTCAAGCTTGCGTCCACCCGCGCCGCCCGCGGCATTGACCTCATCCACTGCCAGGCGAATGGCCTGCTGCATGCCCGGGCCGTAGGGGCTGCCTGCGCCGGTGATGGGCGTGAGCGAGCCAATGCGGAACACCTCACCCTGCTGGCTGAAACCGATGGAGGGAAGGAACTGCAGAGCCGCAGCGGCGCCGCCGAGCTTGACGAAATTTCTACGTTGCATGGTGATCTCCGGTAGGGGGGGTGGGATGGGGGTGAGGGGATGAAAGGGACTCAAAGGGTGTTCTTGACCCACACGCCGTCCTTGGCGATGGCGCGAATGCGCTCGCCTTGGTTCAGCAGGCAGGTGATGTCGGTGAGCGGGTTGCCATCGACCAGCAAGATGTCGGCAATGGCACCGGCCGTGACTTCGCCCAGCTGGCCTTGCTGGCCCAGAATCTCCGCGCCAATCAGCGTGGCCTGCTGCAGCACCGGGCCATTGCCCAGAATCTCCGCGCGCAAGCGCAACTCGTCCGACTGCAGGTAATGCGTCTCGGCCAGCAAGTCGCTGCCCAGGCCCATCTTCACGCCCGCCTTGGCCAGGATCTCGATGGCCTGCTTGCCCTGGCCACGTACCGAGTCGATCTTGGCAATCGACACCGCAGGCAGGCCATACCGCTCGCCCTCGTTGGCCAGGCCCTCGTAGGTGATGAGCGTGGGCACCATGAAAGCGCCCATCTCGGCCATGAACTCTGCCGTGGGCGCATCCACCAGATTGCCGTGCTCGATGGTGCGCACGCCGCAGCGCACGGCGCGGGCGATGGCGCGGGGCGTGTAGGCGTGGGCCATGACATAGGTGTTGGCATTGGATGCCTCTTCCACAATGGCGTGCAGCTCGGCCTCGGAATAGCCCAGGTTGCCAATCGGGTCGTTGGGCGATGCCACGCCGCCCGAAGCCATCACCTTGATCTGCGTGGCGCCCTTCAGAATTTCTTCACGCACCGCCAGGCGGCAAGCATCCACGCCATCGACCACGCGGCCGATGTTGCCCAGCTTGTAGGCGCACGAACACACATCCAGGTCATCGTTGCGCTGGCGGAAATCCGCATGCCCGCCGGTTTGCGACAGAGCCTTGCCCGCAGGGAAGATGCGCGGCCCCTGCACCAGCCCCGTGCGCACCGCCTCGGCCAGCGACCAGTCGGCACCGCCCGCATCACGCACGGTGGTAAAGCCCCGCTCCAGCATGCCCTTCATGATGGGCAGCGAGCGCATCATGGTGAACACGTTGGGCATCTTGGCCACGGCACCCAAGTTGAACGAAGACGCCACCACGTGCACGTGGCAGTCGATCAGGCCGGGCATCAGGGTCATGCCCTTGGCGTCGAGCGTGGTGGTCCCTTCCGGCACCGGTAGGTCGGTGCCTACCGCTGCAATGCGGCCGTCCTGCACCAGAACGGACAGGCCGGTGCGCAGTGTGAGCGCGTGGACATCCAGCACACGGCTGTTTTCAATCAACAAAGAGGTCATGAGATTCGTCAAAGTGGGCGCGATGGCTTCAAAATTACTCATAGCCTGCTTTTTCAGGGGGCCATGAAGACCATCAAGCATCCATCTGGTGCATTGCAGCATCTACAGAGTGTGGCGCTTGACACGTTGCTGTCACAGGACGCATTTATCGGGCCAATTGCCCTTATCCGCAACGCCTAAAATCTCACCATCCCATGAGTCCTACTCATACCCCTAGGTCACCACTATGCGCCGCCTGTGCCCCACCATCTCTGAGCTGAACGCCTTTCATTCCGCCGCCAAGCACCAGGCCTTCACCATGGCCGCGCGCGAGCTGTGCGTGACGCAAAGCGCCATCAGCCGCCACATCGCGGCGCTGGAGGACTACCTGGGCCAGAAGCTGTTCATCCGCAAAGCCACCGGGCTGGAGCTGACCGAGGCGGGGGCCACCTACCTCAACGCCACCCGCCCGGCCATGGCCGCGCTGGAATCTGCCACGGCACAGCTCATGTCGTACGGGGGCGATGGCGGCTCGCTCAACCTGTCGGTGCCTCCCACGTTTGCGGCGCAGTGGCTGTTTCCGCGCCTGGGGCACTTCAAGCGCACGCTGCCGCAGGTGTCACTGAACTTTGTGCGTTACCAGCACGCGCACGACTTTGCGACGCCGCACGAGTTCGACGCTGCCATCCAGTACGGCTACGGCAACTGGCCCAGCGCCAATGCGCGCTACCTGATTGGCAAGGAAACCAGCATCGTGTGCAGCCCGCAACTGCAGGCCGCCCTGCCCCTGAACACCCCGCAAGACCTGATGCGCGCCACGCTGCTGCAGCACATTGAGGTGCCTTTGGCCTGGCAGGACTGGATGGAAGCCAACGGCTTGGACGCGAGCGCCAGCCGGTTCGGGCCGGGCTTTAACCTGTACTCGCTGATCATCCGTGCCGCCGTGTCGGGCTTTGGCGTGGGCATCGTGCCCACCTGCTTGGTGGAAGACGAATTGCAGGCAGGCACTCTGGTAGAGCCCCTGAAAGACCGCTTTGACAGCCCGCTCGGCTACTACCTGTGCGCGCCCACGGCACGCACCAACCTGTCGGTGTACCGGCTGGTGGCGGGGTGGCTGGAACACTGCTGCAACCATGCCGAGGGCTCCGCGGCGCCAGCCGCCACGCCCTGCATTTTCTGCAACCCCCAGGCCTCTTCAGCGGGCTAGGGCCTGTTCACACTATTTTTGCCAGTGCGAAGGCCTCCACTCGCGGGCCTGCCTCAGGCGAACAACCCTTTGTACTGATCCCGCAGCAGGTTCTTTTGCACCTTGCCCATGGTGTTGCGCGGCAGCTCGGACACCACGAAGCACTTCTTGGGGATCTTGAAGTTGGCCAACTGCGACTTGAGCTGGGCCACGATGGCATCGGCGTCCAGGCGGGCACCGGGCTTGGCAATGACCACAGCCACGCCCACTTCGCCAAAATCGGGGTGCGGCACACCCACCAGGGCGCTTTCGGCCACGCCGGGCATGTCGTTGATGTAGCCCTCGATCTCTGCGGGGTAGACGTTGTAGCCGCCGCTGATGATGAGGTCTTTGCTGCGGCCCACGATGTGCACGTAGCCGCGCTCATCGACCTTGCCTACGTCGCCGGTCTTGAAGTAGCCGTCTTTCGTGAACTCTTCGGCGGTCTTTTCAGGCATGCGCCAGTAGCCCTTGAACACGTTGGGACCCTTGACCTGGATGCCACCGATCTCGCCCACGGGCAGGTCTTTGCCGTCGTCGCCCTGCACGCGCAGGCTCACGCCCGGCAGAGGGAAGCCCACGGTGCCGCCACGGCGTTCGTCCTGGCCCTTGTAGCGCTGGTCGGCGCTGTAGGGGTTGCTGGTGAGCATGATGGTTTCGCTCATGCCGTAGCGCTCCAGGATGGTGTGGCCGGTGCGTTGCTGCCATTCCTTGAAGGTTTCGATGAGCAGCGGTGCAGAGCCTGCGATGAACAGGCGCATGTTCTTGACGGCCTGTTTGTTCAAACCAGCCTCGGCCAGCATGCGCACATACAGCGTGGGGACGCCCATGAACACGGTGGCGCGGGGCATGGCGGCGATGACTGCCTTGGGGTCGAACTTGGCCATCCAGATCATCTTGCTGCCGTTGATGAGCGCGCCATGGATGGCCACGAACAGGCCATGCACGTGGAAGATGGGCAACGCGTGGATGAGCACGTCCCCCTTCTTCCACCCCCAATAGTCCTTGAGCATGACAGCGTTGCTGAGCATGTTGCCGTGCGTGAGCATGGCGCCCTTGCTGCGGCCCGTGGTGCCGCTGGTGTACAGGATGGCGGCCAGGTCGTCGGCGCTGCGGGACACGGCCTGGTGCTCGTCGCCGTGGTGCGCTGCACGCTCCAGCAGGCTGCCGGTACGGTCGTCACCCAGGGTGAAGACATGCTGCGTGCCCAGGGTGAAGGCAATCTTGCTGACCCAGCCAAAATTGCCGGGCGAGCACACCACCACGGCCGGCTCGGCGTTGCCGATGAAGTATTCGATCTCGGCGCTTTGGTAGGCGGTGTTGAGCGGCAAAAAGACGTAGCCCGCACGCAGCGTGGCCAGGTACAGCGCCATGGCTTCGACCGACTTTTCGACCTGCACGGCCACGCGGCTGCCTTCGGGCAGCTTGAGCGATGCAAGCAGGTTGGCGATGCGGGCGCTGGCACGGTCCAGGTCGCGCCAGGTGTAGAACAGCGGGGTGCCGTCTGCCGCCGTGGTCTCAACGGCAGTGCTGTCCAGGTCGGACGGGAAAGCGGCGCGCAGGGCGCTGAAGAGGTTGTGTTGGCTCATGGCTCAGACTTCAATGGGCTGGGTGGCTGGGTTGAGAGGTTGGGACTGACTGAATGGGAGAAAGCGGGGGCGGAGGCGCCGGTCAGAACACCGGCGCACGCTTGTCCAGAAAGGCAGAGATCCCTTCGCGGTGCTCGGCGCTGGCGGCGTAGGCATAGGGGTCGGCAGGGCCATTTACTATGTTTTCAATAGCAGACAAAGCATGATTCTGTAGCGCTACAGGCGCTTTCAACGCCCGAAACGTCTGTTTGTTCATGCGGGCGGCCTGGGGCGCCAGCGCGGCAATGCGCTGGGCACTGCCCAGGGCTTCGGTGGCCACCATGTCATCGGCCACCACCCGGCTCAGAAAGCCGCGTGTCAGCATGTCGGGGGCGCTGAAGGTGGCGGCCTCCAGCAGCATCCGGCGTGCGGTCACGTCGCCCACTGCACCTGCCACCAGCTGCGCCTCGCGCGGGGCCATCGGAAAGCCCAGCTTGGCAATCGGTGCGCCAAAACGCGCGCCATTGCCCGCCACCCGGATGTCGCAGCAGCTGGCAATCTCCACGCCGGCGCCCATACAGGCGCCGCTGATCTGGGCCACGATGGGCACGTCGCACTCGAGCATGGCATTGAGCCCGCCCCACACGTCGTTTTCATGAAAGTCGCGCAGCGCTGCCGCGTCAAAACGGAAGCCGGGGTACTCCGAAATGTCTCCGCCCGCACAGAACGCCCCGCCCTCGCCCGCGATGAGCACACAGCGCGCATCGGCAGAGCGCTGCACATCTTCAAACACCGCACGCAACTGCCGCCACATGGGCCGTGACATGGCGTTCAGCCGCCCGGTGTGGCGCAGGGTGACATGCACCACCCCGCCCTCACCCGCATTCATCAACACTTCACCCGACATCCTGGTATCCATTTCCTTCACATACCGCCGACGACCTTCTCACCCCGCCATGCCATCGCCAGCGCCACCGTGGAACTGGCTTTGGCAGGCCACGGATGGCGTCCCCCTCGGGGGATGGCGCAAAGCGCAGCCATAGCACCGGCTATGGCGAGCATTTGCAACAACGACGGTGTGCGCTTTTGCAGAGCGATCGGGCATGGCGGGTTTGTTTGCACCGTCTTGGGGGTTAGTCAAGCTTTGCGCCAGACGCCTTCACCACCGCCGCCCAGCGCTTGACCTCGCTGCTCACAAACGCGCCAAACTGCTGCTGCGTCATGCCGCCGTAGTCCGCGCCGTTGCTGGCCCAGACGGCCTTGAGTTCATCGGCGGTGCCCAGGCGCTTGATCTCGTCCACGATGCGGGCCTGCACGTCGGCCGGTGTGCCTTTGGGCGCCCAGAGGCCGTACCAGGTGGTCACGGTGTAGTCGGGCAGGCCCACTTCGGAGGCGCAGGGTACGTCGGGGAATGCGGGGTTGCGCTTGGCGCCGGACACCATCAGCGCCTTGATACGGCCGCTTTTGATGTGATTGGCTGACGAGCCCAGGCCGTCGAACATCATGTCCACGTTGCCGCCAATGAGATCCTGCAGCGCGGGGCCCGCGCCCCGGTAGGGGATGTGGGTGATGAAGGTGCCCGTCTGCTGCTTGAACAGCTCACCCGCCAGATGGTGCGAGGTGCCTGCTCCGGCCGAACCGTAGTTGAGCTTGGCAGGGTTGCGCTTGATGTAGTCCAGAAACTGCTTGAAGTTGGTGGACGGCGTCTTGGGATTGACCACCAGCACCTGGGGCACGTTGGCCAGCAGCGCCAGGGGAATGAAGTCTTTCTCGATGTCGTAGTCGAGCTTGGGGTACATCGCAGGGGCAATCGCGTGGTGCACGGCGCCCATGAACAGCGTGTAGCCATCGGGCGCCGCCTTGGACGCAATGCTGGCACCCAGCGTGCCCCCGGCGCCACCCCGGTTGTCGATCACCAGCGTCTTGCCTGTGCTTTTGGAAAACTGCGCAGCCAGCGGCCGGGCAAACGCATCGGTGCCGCCACCGGCAGGGAACGGCACCACCACCGTCACGGGCTTGCTGGGCCAGGTGCTTTGGGCCCAGCTGTTGCTGCTGGCCAAGCCCAGGCCTGCAGCCGCCGCGCCGAGCAATACACCCCGGCGTTGGATTCGCAAATCAGTCATTCCTTGTCTCCTGTCGTTGTAAAAATACGCGGTCACTGGTCCACCCGGCATCTTGCCGGCCGCCCCGTCAGTCGCGGCAAAGGCTGTCGATGTCCCCCGACACTGGCACTTTGCCCTGCGCAAGCAAGCTGCGATGCTTGTCGATGCGCTTCAAGTCGTACAGGTAGTTCACCATGAGCCCGTACGATTGTTTCTGCCCCTTGCTGGATGGGTCACCCGCCCAGTTCAGGCGCTCTACCCGCGCGCCGTTGCCCAGGTGGAAGCGGGCCACAGGGTCTGCCGGTTTGCCCTCTTGCAGCTCGCGGCCCAGATAGTACGCGGCGCATTCCAGCAGCATCTGGCGCACGGGGGATTTGGCGTCCAGCTCCAGCGCCTTGTCCACCGCCCCGAGCAAATGCGTGGCCTGCGGAGGCTCGAAGCCCACCGCGCGGCCCAGTTCGCTGCGGCGCTTGTCGTCCAGGCGGTCCAGTATGGCCCCTGCATGTTTGCCCAGCCAAGCGCGGAAACCCGGAATGGGCGACAGCGTGGCAAAGGTGCGCAGGCGCGGGAACTCGGCCGTGAGCGTTTCCACCACATGCTTGATGAGCGAGTCGCCAAAGCTCACGCCGCGCAGGCCTGTTTGCGTGTTGCTGATGGAATAGAAGATGGCCGTGGTGGCCCGTGTGATGTCCACGGGCGCAGCGGCCTCGTCCAGCAGCGGCGTGATGCTGGACGAAATCTTGTCCACCAGCGCCACCTCCACAAAGATCAGCGGCTCGTTGGGCAGGCGCGGGTGGAAGAAGCCATAGCAGCGGCGGTCGCTGTCCAGCCGGTTCTTCAGGTCGGCCCAGCTGCGGATGTCGTGCACGGCCTCGTACTTGATGAGCTTTTCGAGCAGCGAGGCGGGCGAGTCCCACGACAGCCGGCGCAGCTCCAGAAAGGCCACGTCGAACCAGGTCGAAAACAAATGCTCCAGCTCGGCATCGAGCGGCAGCAGGCGCTTGTCGGCCTTGAGCAGCGGCAGGATTTCTGCGCGCATGTCCACCAGAAAACGCATGCCCTCGGGGAACGCCGAAAACCGCTGCAGCAGCCGCGTGCGGGGCGATACCAGCGCACGGCGCAGGCTGATCTCAGCCTGCCCTTCTTCGGCCGTGCCCGCCGCCGCTTCGTAACGCTGGCGGGCGGACTTGAAGCGCGTGGCATCCGGTGCGAACTGCTCGCACATCAGCAGCCACATGTCGCGCCTTTCCTCGGGCTCGGCCTTCGCATACCAGTCGGCCACGGCCTGGGCGCGGCGGCCACCTTCGATCTCGCTCACCTGGGGCGCCACCACCTCCTGCAGGTCGGCCAGCAGACGGCGCAATGCGCGGGGCGACAACGCCTCCTGGCCGCGCCGCAGGGTGGCCTGCAGGCGCTCATTGGTAGAACGCGGCACCGCGACCTTGGCGACTACATCGGTCACGGTTTTGTCGAGTGAGGCCTTGGCAGACTTGTCGGCGGTCTTGTCCCCCGCCTTGTCGGCGGCAGGCGCGGCAGTGCGCAGGCGAGACACGCTGCGGGTGATCCATTCGGGAGTGCTGTTGATCATGGGGTCAACCTCGATTGCTGGTTGCGGGCTACATCGCGCAGCGCATCGCGCTGGCGCAACAGATGGGTGCGCATGGCCTCCTCGGCCGCGTCGCAGTCGCGCGCCTTGAGCGCGGCAAACACGGCCAGATGCTCTGCCAGGCTTTGCTGCATGCGCCCGGGGGCATGCAGCGTCTTGTGGCGTGCCAGCCGCAGGATCTTGCGCAGGTCGCCAATCACCTGGGCCAGCCAGCGGTTGTCCGCCAGCGTGATGAAGGCCTCGTGGATGGCGTAGTTGGCTTCGTAGTAGTCGGTCATGCGCCCGTCGGCCGCGCACTGTTGCAGTCGCTCGTGCAGCAGCTCCAGCGCGGCAATGTCGGCCGCCACGGCCTTGCGCGTGGCCTCGTGTGCGGCACGCCCCTCCAGCAACGCGATGACGGGAAAGATGTTGTCCAGATCGCTCTCGGTGACCTCGGCCACAAAACAACCCCGGCGCGGCTCATGGCGCAGCAGCCCCTCGGCCACCAGCACCTTGAGCGCTTCGCGCAGCGGGGTGCGCGAGATCTCCAGCCGCTCGCACAAGGCCGCCTCGTCCAGAAAGCTGCCGGGCGGCAAGGCGCCCGCAAAAATCTGCTCCCGCAGCCGGGAGGCGACTTCGTCGTGCAGTGAATTCGGGACAGGACGCATGTAAAACAAGGCTCCAGGGCACCAACCCGCGAGGCATCGGCTGTCAGCGGCTGAAGCACGGCGCAGGCCGAATGCCTGCAACACACCATTAACAGCTGACAACAGAGGCGATTGCCTCGCCATGTGTGTAATTTCTCATAATTACGCAAAATGACAAGGTGTAAACCCTGATTTGCAGACTTTGGTTACACAAAAGACGGCGACTGCGGTGGTTGCGCAACGCTGCGTGCCACATAGCAGCAAGGGTGGCGAACTTTGCTGCTGGACCCAAGGCACCGTCGTTGGGTGATCAGCGCCGGGCCAGATGAGCTGCCGAGGGCGCAACATCCGCTGCGCCCACCGCACGACGGTCGCCCTGCCCTCGCGCCCCTCCCCCGTTTCACTCCACGCCCGCAAAACCTTCCACCAGGTGGTCGATCCACACCCGCAGCTTGGCGGGCAGAAACCGGTGGGACGGGTACAGCACCCAGGCCGTGCCCGCGTACGAGGTCTTGTGCTCCCAATCGGGCAACACGGTCACCAGGTCACCCCGCGCCAACGCAGCGCGCGCGGTAAAGCCCGGCAGGCTGGCAATGCCCAGGTGGCTCAGCGCGGCCTCCAGTCGCACCTCACTGTGGTTGGCCACATAGCGCCCGCGCACGGCCACCGTGGCGGATTCGCCTGCGCGCTCGAAGCGCCAGTGCCGGTCGCGCTCGTCCTCGCCCAGGGTGATGCAGGCGTGGCGCTCCAGGTCGCGCGGGTGCTGGGGGTGGCCCCGCTCAGCCAGGTAATGCGGGCTAGCGCAGGCCAGGTGGCGCAACGTGGCCAGCGGCCGCCCGGCCAGGCCCGGGGGTGGCGTGTCGGTCACGCGCAGGGCCAGGTCGATGGGTTCCTCGAACAGGTCCACCGTGCGGTCGGTGATGAGCAGTTGCACATCGACCTCGGGGTATTTCTGCAAAAACGGCAGCACCAGGGGGTGAACGAGTTGGCGCCCCACCGCCTTGGCCATGCTCATGCGCACCATCCCCGATGGCGCGGCAGAGTGGGTGTCGCTCAGCGCCCACACCTCGCGCGCGGCAGACACCATGTCCTGGCAGCGGCTGTAGACCGCCGTGCCCGCATCGGTCAGCCGCAGCTTGCGGGTGGTGCGCTCCAGCAGGCGCACGCGCAGCGCCCCTTCCAGCCGGGCCACCTGGCGGCTGACCGCCGACGGGGTGATGCCCAGCTGCCGCGCGGCGGCCGAGAAGCTGCCCGCATCCACCACACGCGCAAACACCGCCATGTCGGGGAGGCTGTCCAGGGGTTGATTGATGCGCATGGGGAACAAGTGCAGTTCTTTGGCAGCGATTATCAATGCATGGACGCAAATTGATAATTTCCCCAGCCCATCGCCGCCACGCGCGGCGCCCCACAGCCTCCCCCCCAATCTGCGTCCCATGTCACACACCCTGCCCCTGTCCGCCCCTTCCCCGCTGGCCCCGCGCCTTTCTGACCTGGCCTTGCTGCTGGTCGCCGTGGTGTGGGGCACCAGCTATGGCGTGGCCAAGGGGGCCCTGGTGTTCTACCCGGTGCTGGGTTTTTTGGCCGTGCGCTTCCTCCTGACCTTTGTGGTGCTGCTCCCGGCCCTGCTGCGCGCCACTGCGCCCGAGCGGCGCGATGCGCTGGTGGCCGGTCTGCCGCTGGGTGGGCTGATGCTGGGCATTTTTCTGTGCGAGACCTTTGGCCTGGCGCTCACGCAGGCCAGCAATGCAGCGTTTTTGATCAGTCTGTGCGTGGTGTTCACACCGTTTGCCGAGTGGTGGCTGCTGCGCCAGCGGCCCGAACGTGCGATGTTTGGTTTTGCCGCCGTCTCGCTGCTCGGCGCAGCCCTGCTCAGCGGGGGGTACACCGGCCAGTGGGGTTGGGGCGACGCCCTGATGCTGGCGGCCGCCGTGCTGCGTGCCATCACCGTGTGCCAGACCACGCGGCTCACCCGTCGCCGCAACGCACCCGTGCTGGCCCTCACAGCGGTGCAGTCGGGCGTGATCGGGGTGGGCTGCCTGCTGCTGGCGCTGGCTTTGCCGGGCAAACTGCCCCCGCTGCCGTCGCTCACCCAAGCCAGCGCTTTCTGGTGGGCCTGCGTCTACCTAGTGGCGGGCTGCACGGTGTTTGCCTTTGTGGCCCAGAACTGGGCACTGCGCCACAGCTCGCCCACGCGGGTGGGCTTACTGACCAGCAGCGAGCCCGCCTTTGGCGCGCTGTTTGCGGTGTTCTGGCTGGGAGAGCAGCTCAGCGTCACGGGCTGGGTGGGCGGTGCACTCATCGTGGGGGCCGCCCTGTGGACGATGGCGCGGCGGGGTGATGCACAGCGTTGATCGCCTGCTTTCCCGCCACTCCATCCAATCACTACCAATTTGATAGCTGCTTGGAAATTAAACACCGGCGCTATCGCCCGTTTTTACCTTGAAACCAACGCCCCCACCGGCTGCCGCTGCGCCCACAGCCACATCGCTGCGCCACCCACGATCATGGGCACACACAGCCACTGCCCCATGCTCATGCCCAGCGACAGGATGCCCAGGAAGGCGTCGGGCTCGCGGAAGTATTCGGCAATGAAGCGGAACACACCGTAGCCGAACAGGAAAGCGGCAGCCACCTGGCCAGGGCGACGCTCCTTGCGGGCATACAGCCACAGCAGGATGAACAGCAGCAATCCTTCCATCAGGAACTGGTAGACCTGCGACGGATGGCGCGGCTGCATGGAGCCGCTGTGCGCAAACACCATGCCCCAGGGCAGGTCGGGGCTGGCAAAGCGGCCCCACAGTTCGCCGTTGATGAAGTTGCCTACACGCCCTGCCGCCAACCCCGTGGGCACGCAGGGCGCCACAAAGTCAGCCACCTGCAGCCAGGGGCGCTGGCGTGAATGGGCAAACCACAGCATCGAAACCACCACACCCAGCAGCCCGCCATGGAAGGCCATGCCGCCCTGCCACACGGCAAAAATCTCCAGCGGGTGGCTCAGGTAGTAGCCCGGCTTGTAGAAAAGGCAGTAGCCAAGCCGCCCACCAATGACCACGCCCGCCACCCCCAGGAAGAGGATGTCTTCGACATCCTTGCGCGTCCAGGCACCAGGCCCCGTGATGGAGGCAAAGGGCGGGTGCTGCAGGCGCCGGATGCCCAGCAACATGAACAGGCCAAAGGCCGCAAGATAGGTCAGGCCATACCAGTGCACAGCCAGCGGGCCGATCTGCAGGGCGACGGGGTCGATGTGGGGATAGGTCAACATGGTGGCGGGTATTGTGCCCGCGCTGGCGATGACCCCGCACGCAGGGTCGCCTGCCCCGGGCAGGACCACCGGGCGACCGCAGCCGCGCCAGGGCGATCCGCTGGAGCTCTACACCACGTTTCTGAGAAAAAAGCCGAGCAAGCGCCAGTCCGTCATACGCCGACAGCTATCAAAAGTGGAGCAAAAACAAAAAAGCCACGCCCTCCAGGCGCGGCTTCTGAGCGGCAGCAGGGGACCCGGCCCCGCAAAACCACCCTCAGTCGTCCAGCAGCGACAAATCGCGCACGGCGCCCTTGTCGGCAGACATCACCAGCTTGGCATAGGCCTTGAGCGCGGCCGACACCTTGCGCGGGCGCGGCTGCGCAGGCTTCCAGCCCTTGGCGTTCTGTGCTTCGCGGCGCTTGGCCAGTTCTTCGTCGCTCACCAGCACGTTGATCGTGCGGTTGGGAATGTCGATGCGGATGCGGTCACCGTTTTGCACCAGTCCGATGGCGCCGCCCGCAGCGGCTTCCGGCGAGCAGTGGCCAATCGACAGGCCCGAAGTGCCACCCGAGAAGCGCCCGTCCGTCAGCAGCGCGCAGGCCTTGCCCAGGCCCTTGGACTTGATGTAACTGGTGGGGTAGAGCATTTCCTGCATGCCGGGGCCGCCCTTAGGGCCTTCATAACGCACGATGACCACGTCACCGGCCTTGACCTTGTCGGCCAGGATGTTGGCCACGGCTTCGTCCTGCGACTCGGTCACGTGGGCCGTGCCCTCGAACACCAGAATGCTTTCGTCCACACCGGCCGACTTGACCACGCAGCCGTCCACCGCGATGTTGCCGGTCAGCACGGCCAGGCCGCCCTCTTTGCTGAAAGCGTGGTCGTACGAGCGGATGCAGCCCTCGGCGCGGTCCAGGTCCAGGCTGGGCCAGCGCGTGTTCTGGCTGAACGCCACCTGGGTGGGGATGCCTGCGGGGCCCGCCATGTAGAAGGTGCGCACGGCGTCGTCCTGCGTGCGCACGATGTCCCACTGGTCCAGCGCCTCTTTCAGCGTAGCGGTGTGCACCGTGGGCACATCGGTGTGCAGCTTACCCGCGCGGTCCAGCTCACCCAGGATGGCCATGATGCCGCCTGCGCGATGCACGTCTTCGATGTGGTACTTGTTGGTATTGGGCGCCACCTTGCACAGCTGTGGCACCACGCGCGAGAGGCGGTCGATGTCGGCCATGGTGAACGGAATCTCGGCCTCGCTCGCAATCGCCAGCAGGTGCAGGATGGTGTTGGTGGAGCCGCCCATGGCGATGTCGAGCGTCATGGCGTTTTCGAACGCCTTGAAGCCCACCGAGCGCGGCAGCACGCGTTCGTCGTCCTGCTCGTAATACTGCTTGGCGATCTCGACGATGCGACGGCCGGCGCGCTTGAACAGCTGCTCGCGGTCGGCATGGGTGGCCACCACGGTGCCGTTACCGGGCAGCGACAGGCCCAGCGCCTCGGTCAGGCAGTTCATGGAGTTGGCGGTGAACATGCCCGAGCACGAACCGCAGGTGGGGCAGGCCGAGCGCTCGACCTCGGCCACATCGGCGTCGGAGTAGTTGGTGTCGGCGGCAATCACCATCGCGTCCACCAGGTCGAGCTTCTTGAACTCCATGACCTTGGTGACCGGGTTGGCCAGGCGGGTCTTGCCAGCTTCCATCGGGCCACCCGAAACGAAGATCACCGGAATGTTCAGGCGCATGGCGGCCATCAGCATGCCGGGGGTGATCTTGTCGCAGTTGGAGATGCAGACCATGGCATCGGCGCAGTGCGCGTTGACCATGTATTCGACCGAGTCGGCAATGATGTCGCGGCTGGGCAGCGAATACAGCATGCCGTCGTGGCCCATGGCGATGCCGTCGTCCACGGCAATGGTGTTGAACTCCTTGGCCACGCCGCCAGCGGCTTCGATCTCGCGGGCCACCAGCTGGCCCAGGTCCTTCAGGTGCACGTGGCCGGGCACGAACTGGGTGAACGAATTGACCACCGCGATGATCGGCTTGCTGAAGTCATCGTCTTTCATGCCGGTGGCGCGCCACAGGGAACGCGCGCCTGCCATGTTGCGACCGGCGGTGGAGGTTTTGGAACGGTAGATGGGCATCGTGCTGGCTTCTGAAAAATCGCTGAAAAGGAAGCGGGCCGCAGGAATAAAGGCCCCTCGCGCGCCCGTGCAGACAACCTCTTGAGCCGTGCCGGGGGCAAACCTTTCAATTATCGCCCAGCCCCACAGGCCCGCCCGGGGCGGTGGGGCTGGGGATTGCGGGGGCAGCCCCCACCCGCTGCGACGGCGCTGGCAGAATGATCCATTCCGCTCCAGCCCCCCCAACCCCGAGACCAGGACGCCCCACGATGACCGACTCCAGCAAGCCCTCCGCACCCATCAACCGCCGCAGCGCCAACATCACCCAGGGCAAGTCGCGCGCACCCAACCGCTCCATGTACTACGCCATGGGCTACGAGGAAGGCGACTTCGTGAAACCCATGGTGGGCGTGGCCAACGGCCACAGCACCATTACGCCCTGCAACAGCGGCCTGCAGAAGCTGGCTGATGCGGCGATTGCTGGCATCGAAGAAGCGGGTGGCAACGCCCAGGTGTTCGGCACGCCCACCATCAGCGACGGCATGGCCATGGGCACCGAGGGCATGAAATACAGCCTGGTGAGCCGCGAAGTCATCAGCGACTGCATCGAGACCTGCGTGGGCGGCCAGTGGATGGACGGCGTGCTGGTGGTCGGTGGCTGCGACAAGAACATGCCCGGTGGCCTGATGGGCATGCTGCGCGCCAACGTGCCCGCCATCTATGTCTATGGCGGCACCATCCTGCCCGGCCACTACCAGGGCAAGGACCTGAACATCGTGAGCGTGTTCGAGGCCGTGGGCGAGAACGCAGCGGGCAAGCTGAGCGACTTTGACCTCAAGGAAATCGAGAAACGCGCCATCCCGGGCACGGGCTCGTGCGGCGGCATGTACACGGCCAACACCATGAGCAGCGCGTTCGAGGCCCTGGGCATCAGCCTGCCCTATTCGTCCACCATGGCCAACCCGCACGATGAGAAGATGAACTCGGCCAAGGAGTCGGCCAAGGTGCTGATCGAGGCCATCAAGAAGGACATCAAGCCGCGCGACATTGTGACCAAGAAGTCCATCGAGAACGCTGTGGCCGTGATCATGGCCACGGGCGGCTCGACCAACGCGGTGCTGCACTTCCTGGCGATTGCCCATGCGGCAGGCGTGGAGTGGAGCATCAACGACTTCGAGCGCGTGCGCGTGAAGACGCCTGTGCTGTGCGACCTCAAGCCCAGCGGCAAGTACCTGGCGGTGGATCTGCACCGCGCAGGGGGAATCCCTCAGGTCATGAAGATCTTGCTCAATGCGGGCCTGCTGCATGGCGACTGCCTCACCATCGAAGGCAAGACGATCGCCGAGGTGCTGAAGGACGTGCCGAACGAGCCGCGCGCCGACCAGGACGTGATCCGCCCCATCAGCAACCCGATGTACGCGCAGGGTCACCTGGCGATCCTGAAGGGCAACCTGAGCCCCGAAGGCGCGGTAGCCAAGATCACGGGCTTGAAGAACCCCGTCATCACCGGCCCGGCCCGCGTATTCGACGACGAACAATCGGCACTCGAAGCCATCCTGGCGGGCAAGATCAAGGCCGGTGACGTGATGGTGCTGCGCTATCTGGGCCCGAAGGGCGGCCCTGGCATGCCAGAAATGCTGGCACCCACCGGTGCGCTGATCGGCGCAGGCCTGGGCGAGAGCGTGGGCCTGATCACCGACGGCCGCTTCTCCGGCGGCACCTGGGGTATGGTAGTGGGCCACGTGGCACCCGAGGCCGCAGCGGGCGGCACGATTGCTTTCGTCAACGAAGGCGACAGCATCACCATCGACGCGCGCCAGCTGCTGCTGCAGCTCAATGTGCCGGACGAAGAAATCACCAAGCGCCGCGCCGCCTGGACGGCACCTGCACCGCGCTACACCCGGGGCGTGCAAGCCAAGTTTGCGTTCAACGCGTCCAGCGCGAGCAAAGGAGCCGTGCTGGACGCCTATTGATCGCGCTGAGGCTGTGCACCGGCCGGTGGCGAGAAGACGGTTGAGGCTCCGGCGGACGTCTTTATCCTGGTGGTCGGTTCACAACAAAAAGCCCGCAGTACGCCATGTACTGCGGGCTTTTTGTTGAATAGACGACGAGAACAAGTCATCGCGCAAACCACCATGAGCCCCTTGCAGCGGGGCCAGAGCCAGTGTCAGCGCGGCTTGTGTGGGCGAATGCCCAAGGCTTCCTTGTGTTTGTTGATGCGGTCCTTTTTGCGCTGGTCCATCTTCTCCATGGCCTTGCGCTTGGTGTAGCCGGTGGAATCAGCCCAGGCCCACCACAGCGCTGTGGCGGCGAAGGGCGCCAGCACCCACCACCACGACCACGTGGCCACAGGGCCGATCTCGAAATATTTCAGTGCCAGCATGAGAAGGGACAGACCCAGCAGATACATCGCTCTCTCCAAAGAATGCCGCGAAAAGCGGGATTGACCAGGGACAACTGCGTGTCAACCCAAGTCACTACAATCGCATTAAAAGCACTGTAACTCAACCACAGGAATTCCCACCATGAAGCGTTCCCTGATCACACTCGCCTTGACGCTGTCGGTTGCGGCACCCGCGATGGCCGACCTGGCCTTGGCCACCTCCAAGAACTGCATGGCTTGCCACGCAGTGGACAAGAAACTGGTGGGGCCTGCCTACAAGGACGTGGCAGCCAAATACGCTGGCCAGAAGGACGCCGTGGACAAGCTGGCTGCCAAGATCGTCAAGGGTGGCTCTGGCGTGTGGGGTCCAGTACCCATGCCCGCCAATGCGCAAGTGAGTGACGCCGAAGCGAAGAAGCTGGCTGCCTGGGTGCTGACGCAAAAGTAATTTGCCGCCCTTGTGGTGGCCGCGGGTTCTACCGTCCCGGCCCCAACAAAAAGCCGCGCACGATCAGTGACGCGGCTTTTTTAATGCCTGCGGACGACGCCCGCGCCCCTCTGAGTGCGCAGACAGTACCTGCGCCTTCCAGGAGATCACCCACAGGATAGGCCCTACACGATGGGGGTCACCAGCGAATTGCGGGAGCGCAGCTGCTGCTCCAACTGGCCCACATAGGCCGCCGTGGTGTTGTCAGACTCCTCGGCGCGCGCGGCGAGGCGGGCCTCCAGGTGGTCCAGCCGCGCCAGAACCGCCGCATGGGCCTGACTGTGCTGGATTTCAAGGAATGTACGCAGCTCCGTGAAGCGGGACGCCTCGGCCTTGTCAGCCAGCTCGCGCTGTGCCTGCATCTCTTTGGTGTGGCGGCGCGTTTCGAGCAGTACCGAGCCCTGCAGCGACAACACGTAGGCCACGAAGAAGATGCCCAACAAGGCGGTAAGCGCCAGCATGAGCAACCCGAGCGGCGCTTCAAATGACACCACCCCCAGCGATACCAGGGAAGGGGCGGCCAGCGCAGGCCAGTTCAATGCAGCCAGTGCGGCAATCACCAGCACCGTCAACAGCAAAACGATGGAACGCAAGTGCATGGGAAATCTCCGGTCAGCAGCGCCCGGCCAGGGTGGCCGGTCACGCCATGCTGCCGTTGTAACGCATACACGGGCAATTGCTGCCGGCGCAGGACTGATTGGAGATCACGTCCTACAACGCGCGCT
This sequence comes from Acidovorax sp. 59, assembly GCF_002754175.1. NCBI lineage: Bacteria > Pseudomonadati > Pseudomonadota > Betaproteobacteria > Burkholderiales > Comamonadaceae > Acidovorax > Acidovorax sp. 59. The sequence continues at coordinate 2,812,725 of NZ_PEET01000001.1, forward strand.
GCAGGCCCGCCGGGTGAGCGGGCCCGCTGCTTCGATCACGTACCGGGGTGATCAATGGGTTTTGTGGCCACGTCACATCGCTACGGGATATGAATGTCCCCAGACCCGGCAAGCGCTGCGCGCTGGCGCCGTTGCACGGCGCCTTCTGGATCAGTTGGTCTGGGCCAACTGATCCAGAATTGCCGGATTCTCCAGCGTGCTGGTGTCCTGGGTGATGGCCTCGCCCTTGGCGATGCTGCGCAGCAGGCGGCGCATGATCTTGCCGCTGCGGGTCTTGGGTAGGTTGTCGCCAAAGCGGATGTCCTTGGGCTTGGCAATGGGGCCGATTTCCTTGGCCACCCAGTTGCGCAGCTCGTTGGCGATCTGCTTGGCTTCCTCGCCGGTGGGGCGCGAGCGCTTGAGCACCACAAACGCACAAATGGCTTCACCGGTCACGTCGTCAGGGCGGCCCACCACGGCGGCCTCGGCCACCAGATCGGTCTTGGCGACCAGGGCGGATTCGATCTCCATCGTGCCCATGCGGTGACCGGACACGTTCAGCACGTCGTCGATGCGGCCGGTGATGCGGAAGTAGCCCCGGTCGGCACTGCGCACCGCGCCGTCGCCGGCCAGGTAGTAGCCCTTCAGTTCTTCGGGGAAGTAGCTCTTCTTGAAACGCTCGGGGTCGTTCCAGATGGTGCGGATCATGCTGGGCCAGGGGCGCTTGATCACCAGGATGCCACCGGCGCCGTTAGGTACGTCGTTGCCCATTTCGTCCACGATGGCGGCCGTGATGCCGGGCAAAGGCAGCGTGCAGCTGCCGGGCACCAGCGGCGTAGCGCCAGGCAGCGGGGTGATGACATGGCCGCCGGTTTCGGTCTGCCAGAAGGTGTCCACGATGGGGCAGCGTTCGCCGCCCACGTTCTTGTGGTACCACATCCAGGCTTCGGGGTTGATGGGCTCGCCCACGCTGCCCAGGATGCGCAGGCTCGACAGGTCGGAGCGCGCGGGGTGTACCGCCTCGTCCGCTTCGGCCGCCTTGATGAGCGAGCGGATGGCGGTGGGGGCGGTGTAGAAGATGGTGCACTTGTGGCGCTCGATCATCTGCCAGAAGCGGCCTGCGTTCGGGAAGGTGGGGATGCCTTCAAAAATGATCTGCGTGGCGCCTGCCGCCAGCGGGCCGTAGGCGACGTAGGTGTGGCCAGTGATCCAGCCGATGTCGGCCGTGCACCAGAACACATCCTCGGCGCGCAGGTCGAACGTCCAGTCCATGGTCATCTTGGCCCACAGCAGATAGCCGCCGGTGCTGTGCTGCACGCCCTTGGGCTTGCCGGTGGAGCCGCTGGTGTAGAGGATGAACAGCGGGTGCTCAGCCCCCACAGCCACGGGGGCGCATTCGGTGCTTTGTCCCGCCAGTGCTTCGGCAAAGGTCTTGTCGCGCCCGGCCACCATGTTGCAGGCCGTGGCCGTGCGCTGGTACACAAACACATTGCGAATGGTGTCGCAGCCGCCCATGGCCAGGGCTTCGTCGATGATGGATTTGAGAGGCAGCTCCTTGCCACCACGCATCTGGTAGTTGGCGGTGATGACAGCCACGGCACCAGCGTCGATGATGCGCTCGTGCACGGCCTTGGCGCTGAAGCCGCCAAACACCACACTGTGCGTAGCACCGATGCGGGCGCAGGCCTGCATGGCGATCACGCCCTCAATGGTCATGGGCATGTAGATCAGCACGCGGTCGCCCTTGGTCACGCCATGGGCCTTGAGCGCGTTGGCAAACTGGCTCACTCGGGCAAACAGTTCCTTGTAGGTGATCTTGGTGACGGTACCATCGTCCGCTTCAAAGATGATGGCCGTCTTGTTCTCGGTAGCAGTGCCAATGTGGCGATCGAGGCAGTTGGCCGATGCGTTGAGTTCGCCATCGGCAAACCACTGGAAGAACGGCGCGTTGGACTCGTCCAGCGTGCGGGTAAAAGGCTTGGTCCACTGCAGGTTGCCCTGCGCCTGACGCGCCCAGAAGCCCTCAAAGTCCTTCTCGGCCTCGGCACACAGTGCTTCATACCCGGCCATGCCGGACACGCGCGCGGCTTTGACGATGGCGTCCGAGGGCGGGAACACACGGTTCTCAACCAGCACGGACTCGATGGCGGATGTGGGCGCACTCATGGTGTTGTCTCCTGGATCTAATGGGAATTGGAATTGGGCGGTACTGTCGGGCGCGGCACTTACAGGCCACTGACTGGCGCGAAGCTTACAGAGTACGCCATCGCGGCCCGCCTGTCGCAAACGGCCCCAGCACAGGCTGCGCGGACCCACCTGCCATCGCAGGGACATGATGGCCCAAAGAACCTGTTCAAAGTCTTTTTGGAGATTGCATTGGAGTGCAATCGGGATGAGTGGATGCTTCGGATGCGCCGCATGGGCTCGTGCCCATGCAAGCAGCCGAGGCATTCAATCGCCCGATTTCACTCCAACCCTTCGGGCAAGTCCCTTGCCGGGCGGTCTGCGGCGTTGCGGCGCTTGTGGATAGCCGGGCTATCCACTGCGCCCCGCGCCTTGCATCCCATCCCGGCAAGGGACTCGTGCAACTCCAAAAAGACTTTGAGCAGGTTCTAAAATCGCGCCTCCTGCAACCCTTTGCGAGTGCCATGTCCTCTCCCCAACACAAGCCCCCAGCGCCACTGCGCCCCCTGCCTTCCATGATCTTCGCCAGCCGGTGGCTGCAACTGCCCCTGTATCTGGGCCTGATCCTGGCGCAGGCGGTGTATGTGTTCCATTTCTGGGTGGAACTGGTGCACCTGATCGAAGCCGCGTTTGGCAACACGGCGGCCCTGCAGAGCCTGGTGTCCAGCATTGGCTACAAGAGTGATTTCCAGGTCACCGCGCTCAACGAGACCATCATCATGCTGGTGGTGCTGGCGCTGATCGACGTGGTGATGATCTCCAACCTGCTGATCATGGTGATCGTCGGCGGCTACGAGACCTTTGTCTCGCGCCTGCACCTCGAAGACCACCCCGACCAGCCCGAGTGGCTGAGCCATGTGAACGCCTCGGTGCTCAAGGTCAAGCTGGCCACCGCCATCATCGGCATCAGCTCCATCCACCTGCTCAAGACCTTCATCAACGCCGCCAACTACGACCTCAAGGTGCTGATGTGGCAAACCATCATCCATGTGGTGTTCCTGCTCAGCGCCCTGGCCATTGCGCTGACCGACCGGCTGATGTCGCACTCGTCGGACCGCCACTGAGTACGGCGACGGTCCCCAGGCTCCCCGGCAACGCCGGGGGAGCCCCCGGGACTTGAATATCGGTCAAAAGTGCCGGTAGCGCCTGTCGCATATGCGCTGGCAGCTATCAAATTTGAAGTAAGCACCCCTCGGTATTCAGCGCCCTGGGCGCTCCCAGATTTCTCCTCAATCGGTAGGCACAGTGCGATGCAGACCCACCCGAAGGAGAAATCCATGCCCCCTCTGTCCTCTCTCTCCCCGACCGCAGCCGCGGCGCAAGCACCCGCTGCGGCAGCCTCCCCGTCCACACACACCGCCACCAGCCGCCGCCTGGCATTGAGCGCGCTCGGCTCGCTGGGCATCGCCTCCCTGTGGGGCTGCGGCGGCGGCAGTGACAGCACCAGCACCGACTCTGGCAGCAGCACGGACTCCGGGTCTGGCACCGGCAGCGGTACCGGATCGGGCACTGGCACCGGAACAGGCACCGGCACAACCACCACCTGCTCCGTCGTCCCCGAGGAGACCGCAGGGCCCTACCCTGCCGACGGCTCCACGGCCAGCAACAACACCTACAACGTGCTCGCGCTCAGCGGCATCGTGCGCTCGGACATCCGCACTTCAGTGGGATCGTCCACCCAGGTCAGCGGCGTGCCGCTGTCCATCACCATCACGCTGACGAACACCAGTGCCAGCTGCGCGGCGCTGTCGGGCTACGCCATCTACCTGTGGCACTGCACGCAAGACGGCAACTACTCGGTCTACACCTCCAACAACATCGCCGACAACTACCTGCGCGGCGTGCAGGCTACGGACGCCAACGGCACCGTGACCTTCACCACCATCGTGCCGGGCTGCTATGCGGGCCGCATGCCGCACATGCACCTGGAGATCTACCCCACGCTGGCATCGGCCACCAAGGCCGCCAACAAGATCAAGACCACGCAACTGGCCTTCCCCACCGCACTGCTCAGCAGCATCTACAGCAGCAATTCGGGCTACAGCGCCAGCGTGCGCAACCTGGCCTCCATGTCGTTTGCCACGGACAACGTCTTCAGCGATGGCACCACGCTGGAGATGACCACCGTGCAGGCCAACACCGGCGGCGGCTACTCCGCCAGCATCACGATCTCGATCGCGGTCTGAGCCCCTAGTTTCTTCCATTCCCCCTGTTGTTTCGATCTCCAGAAAGACGCCCGATGTTCAAGATCCACACCCTTTTGGCCGCACTGGCCCTGGCATCCATCGCCGCAGCGTTCCCCAGCCACGCCCAGCCATCCCGCGGCACGCCGCCCGCTCCGCCGCCCGAGGCCTACGCCGCCTGCAAGGGCAAGACCGAAGGCGCCTCCGTCACGCTGACCATGCCCGATGGCAAGAGCCTCGCAGGCACTTGCCGCACAATGGACGGCACCCTGGTGGCCATGCCCGCTGGCGGGCCCGGTGGCCCCGGCGCAGGTGGCCCGCCCCCCGCCCGCTGACCTCCATGCCACCCCTGCGCTCCCTCGTCCCCGTGCCCCATCTGACGCTGCACCGCAAAGCCTTCATCGCCCTGGCCGCCCTGCTGCTGGCGTTGTTGCTGATCTTTGTGGGGTTCTCGCGCCTGGGCCTGCAGCGGGGCCTGGGGCCGTATGTGGCCGAGATCGAGCTGACCCGCATGGACTGGCTGGCCGAGCGCCTGCAGGCCCACCACACCCAGGCAGGCGGCTGGGACAGCCTGCGGGGGCAGCCGTCCCTGTGGGGACGGCTGACCCACCCGGGCGGCGGTCCACGCGGGCCGGGTGGCGCCCGCCCCCCCAGCGGCTCGCCGCCCGGTCTCCCGTCGGAGCCTCCTGGCACGGCCAGCACCCCTCCTTCCAATGCCAGTGACAATGGCCGTGGCGCCGACCTTGGCAACAGCCCGCCCCCACCTCCACCCGGCGACCTGCGGCCCCTGGACCGGGGCCCAGCGCCACCCCAGCGCCACCCGGATGACATCTACCCCCGCCTGGGCCTGCTCGATGCACAAGATCAGCCGGTCGCAGGCACACCGCCCCAGCCGGGGGGCGCACGCCTGGCGTTGCGTGGCGCCGGCGGCCAGACCATCGGGCACCTGGTGCTGGCGCCCCCGCAGGGCGTGCGCAGCGATGCCGACCAGGCCTTTCTGGCCCAGCACCTGGGCTTTGTGGCGTGGACAGGCCTGGTCGGCCTGGCGCTGGCGCTGATCCTGTCGGGCTGGCTGGCACGGCGCTGGCTGGCCCCGGTCGAGGCCCTGGCCACCGGCGCACGCGGCATTGCGCAGGGCCACCTGCACACCCGCGTGCCCGTGCACGGCAATGACGAACTGGCCCAGCTGGCCCGCACCTTCAACACCATGGCCGAACAACTGGGCAGCATCGAAGCCAGCCGCCGCCAATGGCTGGGCGACGTGGCCCACGAGCTGCGCACGCCCCTGGCCGCCATGCGCGCCGAGATCGAGGCCGTGCAGGATGGCATCCGCCCCTTTGACGACAAGACCGCGCTGCGCCTGCACCGGCAGGTGATGCGCCTGATCCAGCTGGTGGGCGACCTGCGCGCCAGCCTGGATGCGGTGGGCACCAGCGCACCCTCGGCCCAGGTGCCCGTGCACCCGCTGTCGCTGCTGAATGAAGCGCTGGCCTCCATGCGCCCCCGCCTGGCGCAGGCGGGCATCGATGTGGACACCAGCGGCCTGGATGCCCTGGCCGCACCAGGCGCCGCCCAGCCGGCCCCCCTGGTGCGCGGCGACGCGCAGCAGCTGCACCAGGTGTTTTTGAACCTGCTGGAAAACAGCCTGCGCTACACCGACGCGGGCGGCCTGCTGCGCATTGCGGCGCGCCTGCTGCCACCGGCCGATGGAGCCCCTCAGCTGCAGGTGCAGCTGGACGACAGCGCGCCCGGCGTGCCCGCGCACGAGCTGCCCCGTATCTTTGAGCGCCTGTACCGCGCAGAAACCTCGCGCAACCGCGACCACGGCGGATCAGGCCTGGGCCTGGCAATCTGCCGCGCCATCGTGCTCGCCCACGGCGGCACGCTGACGGCCGAGGCCTCGCCCCTGGGCGGGCTGCGCATCACACTGATCTTGCCCCTTCTGGACAACCCGGCACCATGAGCCCACGCATCCTTGTCGTCGAAGACGAACCCGACATCGCCGCCATCGTGGTGGATTACCTGCGCCACGCGGGCTATGCGGTGGAGCACCAGGCCGAGGGCCGCGCCGCGCTGGCGAGCATGCTCACCACGCCGCCCGACCTCACGCTGCTGGACATCATGCTGCCCGGCATCGACGGGCTGGAGATATTGCGCCAGGCGCGGCGCCACACGCAGCACCCCATCATGATGCTCACCGCCAGGGTAGAAGAGGTGGACCGCCTCATCGGACTGGAGCTGGGCGCCGACGACTACATCTGCAAGCCGTTTTCGCCGCGCGAGGTGGTGGCCCGCGTCAAGGCCGTGCTGCGCCGCACCGCTGCAGCGCAGGAGGCTTCCTCCGCCAGCACACCACTTGCCGCCTTGATGCTGGACGAGTCGCACTGGCAGGCCACGCTACATGGCACGCCGCTGGGCCTCACGCGGCGCGAGTTCAAATTGCTGCAGGTGCTGGCGCGCCAGAAGGGGCGCATCTTCTCGCGGGCCCAGCTGCTGGACCAGGCCTATGACGACACGCTGGATGTGAACGAACGCGCCATCGACAGCCACATCAAGAACCTGCGCAAGAAGCTCAAAGCCGCCAGCACGGACGGCAGCGACTGGATCCGCTCGGTGTATGGCGTGGGCTTTGCGCTGGACCCGAACCACGAGGGCCCGCCAGCGGCCTGACGGGCAGGCTGCCAGCGACACCCCCTGGGGCCGACAACTATCAATTTAATAGCTACTCAGGCATGTAGCACTAGCGCTACCGGTGCATTTGGCTCAAAAACGCCACGATACCCCCCCAAACAGCCCTGCAGACTCAGCGCCCCACCATCTGCGCAGGCACCACCCACTGGTCAAACTGCTCGCCCGTCACATGCCCCGAGGCCACGGCGGCGGCGCGCAGGCTGGTGCCCTCCTTGTGCGCCTTCTTGGCAATGAAGGCGGCCTTGTCGTAGCCGATGTGGGGGTTGAGTGCCGTCACCAGCATCAGCGACTGCTCCACCAGGTCGTTGATGCGCGCCTGGTTGGGCTCGATGCCCACGGCGCAGTGCTCGTTGAAGCTGGCCATGCCATCGGCCAGCAAGCGCACGCTCTGCAAGAAGTTGTGGATCACCATCGGGCGGAACACGTTCAGCTCGAAGTTGCCCGAGGCCCCGCCGATGTTGATGGCCACGTCGTTGCCCAGCACCTGCGCGCACAGCATGGTCAGCGCCTCGCACTGCGTGGGGTTGACCTTGCCCGGCATGATGGACGAGCCCGGCTCGTTCTCAGGGATGGTGATCTCGCCCAGCCCGCTGCGTGGGCCGCTGGCCAGCCAGCGCACGTCGTTGGCAATCTTCATCAGGCTGGCCGCCAGGGTCTTGAGCGCGCCATGGGCATGCACCAGCGCATCGCAGCTGGCCAGGGCCTCGAACTTGTTGGGGGCGGTGACCAGCGGCAGGCCGGTCAGGTCGGCCAATTCCTTGGCCACGGCCTGCGCATAACCGGCGGGGGCATTGAGCCCGGTGCCCACGGCCGTGCCTCCCAGCGCCAGTTCGCCCAGGTGGGGCAGCGCGGCACGCACATGCTGCTCGCCATGCTGCAGTTGCGCCACCCAGCCCGAGATCTCCTGGCCCAGCGTGAGCGGCGTGGCGTCCTGCAGGTGGGTGCGGCCGATCTTCACGATGCCGTCAAACGCCTTGGCCTTGGCCGCCAGTGTGGTGCGCAGGCCGTGCAGCGCGGGCAGCAGGCGGTGCATCAGTGCGTCCACCGCCGCCAGATGCATGGCTGTGGGGAACACGTCGTTGCTCGACTGGCTCTTGTTCACCTCGTCGTTGGGGTGCACCAGCCGCGCTTCGCCGCGCGGGCCACCCAGCAGCTCGCTCGCCCGGTTGGCCAGCACCTCGTTCATGTTCATGTTGGTCTGCGTGCCCGATCCGGTCTGCCACACCACCAGCGGAAACTCCTGCAGGTGACCGCCTTCGATCACCTCGTCTGCCGCCGCCACGATGGCCGTGGTCTTGGCCGCGTCGAGCAGGCCTAGCGCGTTGTTCACATAGGCGCTGGCCCGCTTGACCTGCGCCAGCGCCCGGATCAGCTCCGGCGCCATGCGCTCGCCCGAGATGGCGAAGTGGTGCAGCGAGCGCTGTGTCTGCGCCCCCCACAGGCGCTGGGCAGGCACATCGATGGGGCCGAAGGTGTCTTTTTCGGTACGGTATGCGGTCGCGTCGGGGGTAGAGGTCTTCACGGTGGGGCCTTGCGCGCTCGGTGAGCGGATGGGAATGAATGAAACACCAGCCCGCAGCATACCCACCGAAGGCCATGGCGCGCTACCACCCCCATCGCCCCTGACAGGCCCGCGCAAGCCCGCCGGGAGATAATTCGGGGTTCGCGTTTTCCCTAAAACCCCCACCGCCATGACCACGACGACCATTCGCCAAGAAGACCTGATCGAATCCATTGCCGGCGCACTGCAGTACATCAGCTACTACCACCCCACCGACTACATCGCCCACCTGGCCCGCGCCTACGAGCGCGAGAAGAGTCCGGCGGCCAAGGATGCGATCGCCCAGATCCTGACCAACAGCAAGATGAGCGCCACCGGCCAGCGCCCCATCTGCCAGGACACCGGCATCGTCAACGTGTTCCTGAAAGTGGGCATGGACGTGCGCTGGGAAGGCTTTACCGGCAGCCTGGACGACGCCATCAACGAAGGCGTGCGCCGGGGCTACAACCACCCCGACAACACGCTGCGCGCCTCGGTCGTGGCCGATCCGCAGTTCGCCCGCAAGAACACCAAGGACAACACCCCTGCCGTGATCTTCACCGAGATCGTGCCCGGCAACACCGTGGACATCACCGTGGCGGCCAAAGGCGGCGGCTCGGAGAACAAGTCCAAGATGTACATGCTCAACCCCGGCGACAACGTGGTGGACTGGGTGCTCAAGACCGTGCCCACCATGGGCGCTGGCTGGTGCCCGCCCGGCATGCTGGGCATCGGCATTGGCGGTACGGCCGAAAAGGCCGTGCTCATGGCCAAGGAAAGCCTGATGGACGACCTGGACATGTACGAACTGCAGGCCAAGGCCGAAGCCGCCAAGACCGGCGGCCCCGCGCTCGACAAGGTCGAAGAGCTGCGCCTGGAGCTGTTTGAAAAGGTCAATGCGCTGGGCATTGGCGCGCAAGGCCTGGGTGGCCTGACCACGGTGCTGGACGTCAAGATCAAGATGTACCCCACACACGCAGCCAGCAAGCCCATCGCCATGATCCCGAACTGCGCCGCCACGCGCCACGCGCACTTCGTGATGGACGGCTCGGGCCCGGTGTACCTCACGCCCCCGAGCCTGGACCTGTGGCCCAACGTGAACTGGGCGCCCGACTACAACAAGAGCAAGAAGGTCAACCTCGACACGCTGACCAAGGAAGAAGTGGCCAGCTGGAAGCCCGGCGACACGCTGCTGCTCAACGGCAAGATGCTGACGGGCCGCGATGCCGCACACAAGCGCATTCAGGACATGCTGGCCAAGGGCGAGAAGCTGCCTGTGGACTTCACCAACCGCGTCATCTACTACGTGGGCCCCGTGGACCCCGTCAAGGGCGAGGCCGTGGGCCCCGCAGGCCCCACCACCGCCACGCGCATGGACGGCTTCACCGAGATGATGCTGGCCCAGACCGGGCTGATCGCCATGGTGGGCAAGGCCGAGCGCGGCCCGGTCGCAATCGAGGCCATCAAGAAGCACCAGAGCGCCTACCTGATGGCCGTGGGCGGCGCCGCCTACCTGGTCTCCAAGGCCATCAAGGCCGCCAAGGTCGTGGGTTTTGAAGACCTGGGCATGGAAGCCATCTACGAATTTGACGTGGTGGACATGCCCGTGACCGTGGCCGTGGATGCCGGCGGCACCAGCGCCCACATCACGGGCCCGGCCGAGTGGCAAAAGCGCATCGCCTCGGGCGAGTTCAAGGGCATCGGCGTCGCCGCAGCCTGATGCGCGTTGGTGTGGCAGGGCCCGCAAGGTGCCTGCCGCAACACAAGGTGCAATAACAAGGAACCGCCTTCGGGCGGTTTTTTTGTGGCCGCCCCGACGCACATCCCTGCATCCGGTTCGGCAAAAATACGGGCTCGACCCGACTCCTCTTCTTCGGCGTTTGCCGCCCCCACCATGCTTTTGAACCACGGGTTCGCGCAGACCCTTCGACAGCTCCTCTACGCCTTGCTGCTGGCCACGCTGATCGGCGCCCTACCCCTGTCCGCCAGCGCCAACCCGCCCATGGTTCCGCAGCGCGACGCACAGACCGCCTTTGGCGGTGCACTGCCCGCCCGCGACGCCGCGCTGCTGGACGCCAGCCTCGCATCCCACATCGAACGCCAACAGCTGCTGAACAGCCAGCACCTGGCGGGCAGCCAACTGCGCACGCTGGACTTTTTCCACAAGACCTTCACCGTGCTCCGTGGCGGCAAGCGCACGGTGTTCGATGCGGAGCTGCTGGGCACGTGGTGGCCCGAAAGCCGGCGCTGGGCATGGGAGGCCGTTGAACGCGTTCCCGACCTGAAAGACCCGAAGCGCAAATCGTTCGCCACGGGCAGCGCGCTCACGCGCCTGTATGGGCGCGAGCATGGCATCGACATCCTGCAGACCGATACCGCGCAGTTGGCGAGCGAAGAGGCTGCCTGGTATCTGTGCGCGTTTGCCGCGCAACTCAACCAGGCCACCGGCGTGCTGGTGAGCATCGGCAGCGAGCTGGTCGCCGGGGGCCAAGAGGGTCAAAAGGCCGTGGTCAAACGCTACTACCTGCTGTCGCACCCGAAAGTTGCAGAGGCAACGCCCAGTGGCAGCGGCAAGGCCAAAGCACCCGCGCGCTGATCCCTCCGGTTTCTCTTGTGCTCTGCAGCGACGTATGTGGCGGCACAGCACCGGACTCATTGTCAAAATCCATGGTCTTGTCCCAGCGCAGCGCCCCCGGTGCACACGCTACAGACATACGCTCATTTCCTACAATCCAGCCTTTTGTCCAACCATGGGCTCCCTGATGCAGTCGGCCTCTTCTCCTATCGGTGTATTTGACAGCGGCGTCGGGGGGCTGAGCGTGCTGCGCGCCCTGTTGGCCGCGATGCCCCACGAGCGCTTCGTGTACCTGGCCGACAGCGGCAACGCTCCCTACGGCGAGCGTGGCGACGCCTATGTGGCCGCCCGCACCCATGCCATCACCCAGTACCTGTGCGAGCAGCACCACATCAAGGCCCTGGTGGTGGCGTGTAACACGGCCACTGCGGCTGCCATTCATGAGGTGCGAAGCAGCCACCCGGAGTTGCCCCTCGTGGGGCTGGAGCCGGCCGTCAAGCCCGCTCTTGCAGTGACAAAAACAGGGCATGTGGGTGTCATCGGCACGCGGGGCACATTGACCAGCGCCAAGTTCGGCAAGCTCATGGCCTCACTGGCCGATCAAGCCCACTTTGTAGTGCAGCCCTGCGATGGTCTGGCGCACGCCATCGAGCGCAGCGTGGCCCTGCCACCTGCCGCCCCCGGCAGTCCTGTCGGTGCCACGGAGACTGGCGCACTGTGCGAACGTTATCTTCAGGCGATGGGCAGTTTTGGTACAGGCCCTGGGCAGATGGACACCCTGGTGCTGGGCTGCACCCACTACATCTTTGTGGCCCACGAGTTGCGCGCACTGGTGGGGCCTGAGGTCCAGGTCATTGAGACTGGAGAGCCCGTGGCGCGCCAGACGCGGCGGCTGCTGGAGACCGCAGGTCTGCTCGCTGTGCCCGAGCCATCCAAACCATGCAATCAACCGCCGCCCCTCCAAAGCAACCCATCGGTGCAATTGCTCACCACGGGGCCGGTGTCCATGCTGGAGGCAGCAGCCCAGCGGTGGCTGGACCTGCCCCCCAGCCAGTGCCGGAGCGTTTCAGTTCCCTGATTCAGCCTCTATCTGCTTCTGGTGCATGATCCATATGCGCCAGTCGCTATCATTTATGAAGCAACTGGGTGTGGCGGCTCTGTGCCGTCAGGACGCGTCGCTGCCCCAGAGCCGGGTGCCTGCCTGCTCCACGTGGGTGAGGTACAGGCGCAGGTCGAACTCGTACTGGTGGTACTGCGGCTCCATGTGGGTGCAGAGCTGGTAGAAGGCTTTGTCATGGTCCTTCTCGCGCAGGTGGGCCAGCTCATGGACAACGATCATGCGCAGGAACTCTTCGGGCGCCTGCTTGAACATCGCGGCAATGCGAATCTCATGCTTGGCCGCCAGCCGGTTGCCCTGCACACGCGACACCGCCGTGTGCAAGCCCAGCGCGTGGCGCACCACGTGGATCTTGTTGTCGAACAGCACCTTGTTGACCGTGCCCGCATTGCGCAGGTAGCGTGCCTTGAGCTCCTGCGCATAGTCGTAGAGCGCCCTGTCGCTGCGCACGGCGTGCGCCTGCGGATACTTGCGCTGCAGAACCGCACCGAGCTTTCCCTGTGCCAGCAGATCGCGCGCCTGGTCCTGCAACGAAGCGGGGTAAGAACGCAGATACGGAAGATCAGTGCTCATAGGCAACAAGGCAGCGACGCGCAGGGCATGGAGTGGCGCGACCACACAGAGGCATCGAAGCGTTTGGAGAGTTGACCCAATGCATGAGAGATATCGGAGGGCGATGCGCGGAATGGCGCGCACCACCACTCAGCGCAGCACGCTCACGCAGGTCAGTGCAAGTGGCGCGGACGACGGCCACCACCACCGCCGTGACCACCACCTGGGCCGCCGGGGCCACGCGGGGGCTTGCCGATCTCCAGGGAGTTCACCAGGGCATCAAAACGCTGACTGAACAGCTTGTCGATCTCTGCGACCACGCCCCCTAACTCGGCGCCATCAAAGTGGCGCTCCATCATGTTCACCACGTCTTGCACCAGCAGATCACGCTGCACCTGCATGATGGCAGCGGGCGTGGGGCCGACGAAAAGCATCACGAAGTCATCGCGCGACTCGGCGCCCTGCTCTTCTTCGTCTTCATCAAAGTCGGTGTCGTAGAAGGTGACCTCGATGGCCGCGCCTTGCTCCGCCAGCTCATTGAGGCTCATGCACATCTCGTCGAGCGACTGGCGGAAATCCTCGTCACCCCGTACCGTCCAGCACATCTGCAGCAAGTGCTCCTGCGCGTCGTACTTGATGCCAGGTTCTTCCTCATAAGCACTGGCCGCGCCATCGGCCAGCGAACGGGCTCCAGCGTACTTCCACAGGGGTTTGAGCGCCTCCTGGAGCTGGTCAAAACTGACATCAGCACGCAAGAGAACCTGTCCGTGGACGTGGATTTCGAAGGGAGCGTTGTAACTTGACATGATTGAATCCTAGAGCCTGTTCAATGTTCTTTTGGAATTCGCATTGGAGTGCAATCGGGATGAGTGGATGCTTCGGATGCGCCGCATGGGCTAGTGCCCATGCAAGCAGCCGGGGCTTCCAATCGCCCGATTTCACTCCAACCCTTCGGGCAAGTGCCTTACCGGGCGGTCTGCTGCGTTGCGGCGCTTGTGGATAGCCGGGCTATCCACTGCACACCGCGCCTTGCATCTCATCCCGGCAAGGCACTTGTGCGACTCCAAAAAAACATTGAACAGGCTCTTCGTGGTGCCCCGAGCCGGGGTCGAACCGGCACGCCCCTTTTCAGGAAAGCGGCGGATTTTAAGTCCGCAGTGTCTACCAATTTCACCATCGGGGCGCCGGCTGCTGAGCGCATACCTGCGTTGCAGCGTAACCCGGGCAGCGCGTGCGCGCAATGCCCTGTCGCATCTCTGGTCGGGACCGCTGTTTGACAACAGCACGCTCCGAACCACCAAGAAAAAAGGGAAGCCTAAGCTTCCCTTTTCAAATATGGAGCGGGAAAAGAGTCTCGAACTCTCGACCTCAACCTTGGCAAGGTTGCGCTCTACCAACTGAGCTATTCCCGCATTTTCTGATTTCTCTAACGTTTCCGTTAGTGCTTATCAGCAAGCCTCAAATTATATAACTATTTTTGGCCGTATTCGATTGCAAGCCAAAAAATTTCTATCCAACTACCATCCATCGACACGATCCCTGCGAGCGTCTCAGCCCAGGGGCTTTGATCGCTTCACTGCTGCAGACCATATCTGGAGGCGCGGTCCGGAGTCGAACCGGACTGACCGGATTTGCAATCCGGGGCATAACCGCTTTGCTACCGCGCCAGGAACTCTCATTCCTCTGACAAAAAAGGGAAGCAACTGCTTCCCTTTTTGTGGAAATTGGAGCGGGAAAAGAGTCTCGAACTCTCGACCTCAACCTTGGCAAGGTTGCGCTCTACCAACTGAGCTATTCCCGCATTTACCGAAGCCTTACATTGTACAACGTTTGCTGCGATGGAGTGAATTGTAGCGCATTTTTTGGGAGTTCCCAAAAAAATTGCTTCAATGTTTCAATCCATCGGCCGTGGCGGATGACACCGCTGCCTTGTCCGTCGACACAGGCACCGCAGCAGCCACCGCAACCTCTTCATCCGTCAGCGGCACGGGCTTGCTCTCCAAAGCAACTTCCAGCACCTTGTCGATCCACCGCACGGGCACGATCTCCAGGCCGCTCTTCACGTTGTCCGGAATCTCGGCGAGGTCCTTCACGTTCTCTTCAGGGATCAGCACGGTCTTGATGCCACCACGCAATGCGGCCAGCAGCTTTTCCTTAAGGCCACCAATGGCCGTCACCTCGCCACGCAGCGTGATCTCGCCTGTCATGGCCACATCGCCGCGCACAGGGATACCCGTGAGCGCAGAAACAAACGCGGTAGTCATCGCAGCCCCCGCGCTGGGGCCGTCCTTGGGGGTGGCACCGTCTGGCACGTGAATGTGGATGTCGCGCTTTTCGAACGTTTCATCCTTGATACCCAGCATGCGCGCGCGGCTGCGTACCACCGTACGGGCAGCCTCCACGGATTCCTTCATCACATCACCCAGCGAACCCGTGCGCGTAATCACACCCTTGCCCGGCATGATGGCCGCCTCGATGGTCAACAGATCTCCACCCACCTCGGTCCAGGCCAGGCCTACTACCTGCCCCACCTGATTTTGCAGCTCCGCACGGCCATAGGTGTACTTGCGCACGCCCAAAAAGTCCGGCAGGTTGTCAGCCGTGACCACCACCTGCGGCTCCAGTTTCTTGAGCTGCAGGCCCTTGACCACCTTGCGGCAAATTTTGGACAGCTCGCGCTCGAGCGAACGCACACCCGCTTCACGGGTGTAATAACGCACCATGTCGCGCACTGCAGGCTCGGTGATGAGCAGTTCTTCGTCCTTCACACCATTGTTCTTGAGCTGCTTGGGCAGCAAGTACTTCATGGCGATGCTGGTTTTCTCGTCTTCGGTGTAGCCCGACAGGCGAATCACCTCCATGCGGTCGAGCAATGCAGGCGGGATGTTCATCGAATTCGACGTGGCGACGAACATCACATCGCTCAGGTCGAAGTCCACCTCGACGTAGTGGTCGCCAAAGGTGTGGTTCTGCTCGGGGTCCAGCACCTCCAACAGAGCGCTCGACGGATCGCCCCGGAAGTCAGTACCCAGCTTGTCGATCTCGTCCAGCAGGAACAGCGGATTGCGCGTGCCCACCTTCGACAGGCTCTGCAGCACCTTGCCTGGCAGCGCACCGATGTAGGTGCGGCGATGCCCGCGGATCTCGGCCTCGTCGCGCATGCCGCCCAGGGCCATGCGCACGTACTTGCGACCAGTGGCCTTGGCGATCGATTGCCCCAGCGAGGTCTTGCCTACGCCAGGAGGGCCCACCAAGCACAGGATGGGCGCTTTCACCTTGTCCACGCGCTGCTGTACCGCGAGGTATTCAAGGATGCGGTCCTTGACCTTGTCGAGGCCGTAATGGTCTTCGTTGAGGACGCCCTCGGCATTCACAAGGTCGTGCTTGATCTTGGTCTTCTTGCTCCAAGGCAGCGCGGTGAGCACGTCGATGTAGTTGCGCACCACTGTCGCCTCGGCCGACATGGGCGACATCAGCTTGAGCTTCTTGAGTTCGGCGTCAGCCTTCTTGCGTGCCTCGGCCGGCATCTTGGCGAGCTTGATCTTTTTCTCGATCTCCTCGATGTCGGCGCCTTCGTCGCCCTCACCCAGTTCCTTCTGGATGGCCTTGACTTGCTCGTTCAGATAGAAGTCGCGCTGGTTCTTCTCCATCTGGCGCTTCACGCGGCCACGGATCTTTTTGTCGACGTTCAGGATGTCCACTTCGCGATCGAGCTGCTCGAACAGGTTTTCGAGGCGCGCCTTTACATCCGAAAGATCCAGCACCACCTGCTTGTTCTCGAGCTTGAGAGGCAGGTGTGCAGCAATGGTGTCTGCCAGTCGACCTGGATCGTCAATGCTGGAGATGGAAGTCAGGATCTCGGGCGGGATCTTCTTGTTGAGTTTGACGTACTGGTCAAACTGCTGCATCACTGCGCGACGCAGGGCCTCGATTTCGCTGGGCTTATTGGCGTCGGGAGTCGCCTCCACCGGTGTCACGGTGGCCATGAAATGCGTTTCGGCATCTTCAATGGAAGCCACCAGAGCACGCTGCTGGCCTTCCACCAGCACCTTCACGGTGCCGTCGGGCAGCTTGAGCATCTGCAAGATGGTGGAGACACAGCCCACATCGAACATGTCAGCCACCGAGGGCTCATCCTTGGCGGCAGCTTTTTGGGCCACCAGCATGATGCGGCGATCAGCCTCCATGGCCATCTCAAGGGCCTTGATGCTCTTGGGGCGACCCACGAATAGCGGGATCACCATGTGAGGGAACACCACCACATCGCGCAAAGGCAACAGCGGCAGGTCAATAGGGGTGGCTGGCAGGGGGGTATGTCCGGACATGGAAATCCTCGAAGTACTCTGTGGAAGTGGGTCCACATGTGGGGATTTTCAACCCTTGCACGCAGCCGTACTGGCGCAAGGGTTGATGGTTCAAAGGGCGACAACATGGCGCCCGCTCCGGTCTTCTCAGGCCTTCTTGGCCGCTTCGCGGTACACGAGCAGCGGCGGCTTGTTTTCTTCGATGGTGGATTCGTCCACCACCACCTTTTCGACGTTGCTGGTGTTGGGCAGGTCGAACATCGTGCCGATCAGCGATTGCTCCAGGATGGAACGCAGACCTCGCGCGCCCGTCTTGCGGGCCAGCGCCTTGCGGGCAATGGCTTTCAGGGCAGCAGGGCGAATTTCCAAGTCCACGCCTTCCATGGCCAGGAGCTTGCTGTACTGCTTGACCAGCGCGTTCTTCGGCTCGGTCAGGATCTGCACCAACGCATCTTCACTCAGTTCAGCCAAGGCAGTCACCACAGGCATACGGCCCACCAGTTCAGGAATCAGCCCGAACTTGATCAGGTCTTCGGGCTCGATCTCGGTGAACACTTCGGTCAGCGAGCGCTGCTTCTTGCTTTTGACCGATGCGCCAAAGCCGATGCCTGAGGCCTCGGTGCGGTTCTCGATGACCTTTTCCAGCCCTGCAAACGCGCCACCGCAGATGAACAGGATGTTGGTTGTGTCGATCTGCAGGAAGTCCTGGTTCGGGTGCTTGCGCCCGCCCTGGGGCGGCACGCTGGCCATGGTGCCCTCGATGAGCTTGAGCAGCGCCTGCTGCACGCCCTCGCCCGACACATCGCGCGTGATGCTGGGGTTGTCGGATTTGCGCGAAATCTTGTCGATTTCATCGATATAGACAATACCGCGCTGGGCGCGCTCGACTTCGTAGTTGCAACTTTGCAGCAGCTTCTGGACGATGTTTTCCACGTCCTCGCCCACATAGCCGGCTTCGGTCAGCGTGGTGGCATCGGCCATCACAAAAGGAACATCCAGCATGCGTGCCAGGGTCTGCGCCAGCAAGGTCTTGCCCGAGCCCGTAGGGCCGATCAGCAGGATATTGCTCTTGGACAGCTCCACATCGTCCTTGTGGGCCTTGTCCTTGTGGCGCAGGCGCTTGTAGTGGTTGTACACCGCCACCGCCAGCGTGCGCTTGGCAACATCCTGGCCAATCACATAGTTGTCCAGATTGGCCTTGATCTCGACCGGCGTGGGCAGGTCACTGCGGCCTTCGCGGGCCAAGTCCCCAGCAGGCAGTTCGTCGCGGATGATCTCGTTGCACAGGTCAATGCACTCGTCGCAGATAAAGACCGACGGACCGGCGATCAGCTTCTTCACTTCATGCTGGCTTTTGCCGCAAAAAGAGCAGTAAAGGGTTTTTTCGCTGGAAGAGCCTTTTTTCTCGGCCATGGGGGCAATGCCTTGCTTGTTTCGGAAAGTTGTCGGGATGATAACCAAATAAAAAACGGCGTCTTCCCCTCGGGAAAACGCCGCTTCGTCGCCCTCGGGCGATCAGGCGCGTTGGCTGATCACTTGATCGACCAAACCATAGTCCTTGGCCTCGTCGGCCGAGAGAAAATAGTCACGCTCGGTGTCTCGCTGGATCTTCTCCAGCGGCTGTCCGGTGCGCTCAGCAAGGATCTTGTTGAGCTGCTCGCGGGTCTTGAGGATCTCGCGGGCGTGGATCTCGATCTCGGTGGCTTGGCCCTGCATGCCGCCCAATGGCTGATGGATCATGACCTTGGAATTGGGCAGCGCAAAACGCTTGCCCTTGGCGCCCGCCGCCAACAGGAACGCACCCATGCTGGCCGCCATGCCCGTGCAAAGGGTCGAGACATCGGGCTTGATGAAGTTCATGGTGTCAAAAATCGCCATACCGGCGCTCACCGAACCACCGGGCGAGTTGATGTAGAACGAGATGTCCTTGTCCGGGTTTTCACTTTCCAGGAACAGCAGCTGTGCCACCACCAGGTTGGCGGTCTGGTCATTGACCGGGCCCACCAGAAAAATCACGCGCTCCTTGAGCAGGCGCGAGTAGATGTCATAGGACCGTTCGCCACGGCCCGACTGCTCGATGACCATGGGGACCATGCCCAGGCCTTGTGTTTCCAATGCGCTCATGTATTTCTCCAGTCAAGCAGGTACTGTACCCAGAAATGAATTGGGGCTTGTGCACGAAAGCACAAGCCCCTGGTGTGTCTTGACAACCAGAACCGGGTAGTTGCACGAGGCAGAACACCCGGCCCGAGTGCCTATCAGCCCTGCTGCGCCATCAGGTCGTCGAAGGAAATGGCCTTTTCGACCACCTTGGCCTTGGACAGCACGAATTCGGTCACGTTATTTTCGATGACAACGGCTTCGACTTCGGCCAGACGCTGGCGGTCGCCGAAGTACCAACGCACCACGTCTTCGGGCTTCTCGTAGCTGGCGGCCAGCTCGTCGATGTGGGCCTTGAGCTGCTCGGGCTTGGCCTGCAGCTCATTGGCGCGCACCAGCTCGGCCAGCACCAGGCCCAGGCGCACACGGCGCTCTGCCTGGGGACGGAACACGTCTTCAGGGATCTCGGCCTTGTCGGCGTCCTTGATGCCGCGTTGCTTGAGTTCAGCGCGGGCACCTTCCATCAGGCGGGCGATTTCAGCCTGGATGCTGGAATTGGGCAGATCCAACTCGGCCTTGGACACCAGGGCGTCCATCACGGCAGCCTTGTTGCGAGCCAGCAAGCGGAACTTGACTTCGCGCTCCAGGTTCTTCTTGATGTCGGCGCGCAGGCCATCCACGGAACCGTCGGCAATGCCCAGTGACTTGGCCAGAGCATCATTCACTTCGGGCAGGTGGGCCGCTTCAATCTTCTTGATGGTCACAAGGAAGTCAGCGGTTTTGCCAGCGACGTCCTTGCCGTGGTATTCGGCAGGGAACGCCAAGGGGAAAGTCTTGCTTTCGCCGGACTTCATGCCACGCACCGCGTCTTCGAACTCCTTGAGCATCTGGCCTTCGCCGACCAGGAACTGGAAGTCTTCGGCCTTGCCGCCGTCAAAGGGTTCGCCGTCGATCTTGCCTTCGAAGTCCACGGTCACGCGGTCACCGTCTTGCGCAGCGGCGTCAATGGCGCGCTGGGCGAAGCTGCGGCGCTGCTTGCGCAGGATGTCGATGGTCTTGTCGATGGCGCTGTCGGTCACTTCGGACGACAGTTTTTCAACTTCGGCGTCAGACAGGTCAGCAATCTTGACTTCGGGGAACACTTCGAAGATGGCGTCAAAAGTCACCTGACCTTCGGGAGCGCCTTCCTTTTCAGTGATGCGGGGCTGGCCAGCAACACGCAGGTTGGCTTCATTCGCAGCCACGGCAAAGGCCTCACCCACCTTGTCGTTCAGCACTTCGTACTGCACCGAGTAGCCATAACGCTGGGCCACCACGTTCATGGGCACCTTGCCGGGACGGAAACCGTCCATCTTGACCGTGCGGGCCAGGCGCTTGAGGCGCGTGTCCACTTCGGACTGGATCAGGGTGACGGGCACGCTCAGCGTGATCTTGCGCTCGAGCTTCTCAAGGGTTTCAACAGTAACGGCCATGGCTATTCCTCTTATGAATGTGGATCGTGCTGGCTGCAGCGCAGCAGCGCCGTGTTCCGCAAAGTCTCACATGGGTGGTGCGCGGGGGGGGACTCGAACCCCCACACCATTGCTGGCGTCAGGACCTAAACCTGGTGCGTCTACCAATTTCGCCACCCGCGCGGTTCTACAAACAAACAGGCGGCAACCGCAGCTGCCGCCTGTGTGAAATCGGTCAACCTTCTATTTTACCTGATGCGGACGCCCTGTCGGTCAAGCAGCACCAGGAACCTCTGGCGCAGGTCGTTTGACACGGAACCAGGCCGCATACATTGCAGGCAGTGCCAGCAGCGTGAGCACCGTGGCCACCACCAGCCCGCCCATGATGGCCACAGCCATCGGGCCCCAGAACACGCTGCGCGACAGCGGGATCATGGCCAGCACGGCGGCAGCGGCGGTGAGCACGATGGGGCGCAAACGGCGCACGGCCGATTCCACAATAGCATCCCAGGCGGGCACGCCCCGGGCGCGGTCCTGCTCGATCTGATCGATCAGGATCACCGAATTGCGCTGGATCATGCCCATGAG
This sequence comes from Acidovorax sp. 59, assembly GCF_002754175.1. Classification (NCBI taxonomy): domain Bacteria; kingdom Pseudomonadati; phylum Pseudomonadota; class Betaproteobacteria; order Burkholderiales; family Comamonadaceae; genus Acidovorax; species Acidovorax sp. 59. The sequence goes on from NZ_PEET01000001.1 coordinate 2,833,989, forward strand.
CGCGATCACCCCCAGCAGCGCCACAAAACCAAAGGGACGATTGAGCAACAACAGCGCCGCCGCCACACCCGCCAGCCCCAGCGGACCGGTCAGGAACACCAGCATGGCACGGCTGAAGCTGTGCAGTTGCAGCATGAGCAGCGTGAAGGTGATGAACAGCATGATGGGGAGACCCGCCGCGATGGACGCCGAGCCCTTGGAGCTTTCCTCCACGGCGCCCGCCACCTCGATGCGGTAGCCCGTCTGGCCCGCCGACCGCCACTTGGCCTCAATCTCCTTGAGGGATGGCAGCAGTGCCGCCGTCACCGTGGCGCCCTGCAGGCCCTCGGTCACGTCGCCCTGCACGGTGATGGCGTAGTCGCGGTTCTCGCGCCACATCACGCCCGGCTCCCAGGTGAACACGGGCTTGGCGATCTGCGTGAGCGGGATCGACTTGCCCGAGGCCGTGGGCAGATAGGCGTTGGCAATGTCAGTGATGGCGTTGCGCTCATCCAGCGGCTGGCGCAGCAGGATGTCGATGAGCTTGTCGCCCTCGCGGTACTGGCCGACCTGCGTGCCCGACAGAATGGTCTTGGACGCCTGTGCGATGGACTGGCTGGTCACGCCCAGGGCACGTGCCTTGGCCTGGTCGACTTCCAGGCGGAGCACCTTCACGGACTCGTTCCAGTTGTCGTTCACCCCGCGCATGTTGGGGTTCTGGCGCAGCTGGGCCTTGACCTCGTCCGCACGCTCGCGCAGCACCAGCGGATCCGGTCCCACCACGCGGAACTGAACGGGATAAGGCACGGGCGGCCCGTTGGGCAGCAGCTTGACGCGCCCGCGCACTTCCGGGAACTCCTGCGCCAGCAGCGCAGGCAGCTTCACACGCAGCGATTCGCGCACCTTCAGGTCTTGGGGCACCACGATGAACTGCGACACGTTGCTCTGCGGGAACACCTGATCGAGCGGCAGATAAAAACGCGGTACGCCAGAGCCTACCCAGGTGCTCACCGTGTTCACGCCTGGCTCGGACAGCAGGCGCTGCTCCACGCGTTTGGTGACGGCCTCGTTGCCTGCGAACGACGTGCCTTCGGGGAACCAGATGTCCACCAGAATCTCAGGCCGGCTGGAATCCGGGAAGAACTGCTGCTGCACCTTGCCCATGCCGACAATGCCCAGGGCAAAGGTCAGCACCGTGGCGCCAATGGTCAGCCAGCGGTGCTGCACGCACCAGTCCACCAGACGGCGGAAGCTGCGGTAGAACGGGCTGTCAAAAACCTCGTGCGGGTCGTCCGTGATGCCCTTGTTGGCCTGAGCGGCCAAGACGTGAGGCGGCACCTTGAGCAGCAGCGTGCCGAGGTAAGGAACGAAGTAGACCGACACGAACCAGCTGAGCACCAGCGCAATCACCGTCACGGCAAAGATGGCAAAGGTGTATTCACCCGTGGTGGACTTGGCCAGGCCGATGGGCAAAAAGCCCGCCGCCGTGATCAGCGTGCCCGTGAGCATGGGCATGGCCGTGATCTCGTAGGCAAAGGTGGCGGCGCGCACCTTGTCATAGCCCTCTTCGAGCTTGAGCACCATCATCTCCACCGCAATGATGGCGTCGTCCACCAGCAGGCCCAGCGCGATGATGAGCGAGCCCAGCGAAATCTTGTGCAGCCCGATGCCCCAGTACCACATGGCCAGGAACGTGACGGCCAGCACCAGCGGGATCGTGATGCCCACCACCAGCCCCGGGCGGGGGTCGATGTACCAGCGCTTCCACAGCGGGTTGTTGCCGGGCCGCTTGTGGACGCCCAGGCTGATGAAGCTCACCGCCAGCACGATGACCACGGCCTCGATCAGCACCTTGACAAACTCGTTCACCGAGGTGGACACCGCCTTGGGCTGGTCTTGCACGTTGACCAGTTTCACGCCCGCCGGCAACGTGCCAGCGATGCGGTCGGTGGTGGTGTGCAGGGCCTTGCCCAGCGCAATGATGTCGCCGCCCTTGGACATGGAGACGCCCAGCGCAATCACCTCGCGCCCCTGGTGGCGCACCTTCACGCCCGGTGGGTCCACATAGCCGCGCTGCACTTCGGCAATATCGCCCAGGCGCAGTTGCGCGCCCGAGGGGCCACGGATCGGCATCGCGCGCAGGTCCTCGATGGCGTTGAACTGGCCTTGCACGCGCACCTGCACCTGGTCTTGCGGGGTCTGGATGGTGCCCGCGCTTTCCACTGCGTTCTGCTGGCCCAGCTGGGCCAGCACCTGGTTCATGTCCAGGCCCAGTTGCGACAGGCGCTTTTGCGAGATCTCGATGAAGAGCTTTTCGTCCTGCACGCCAAACAGCTCGACCTTCGCCACATCGGGCACGCGCAGCAGCTGCTGGCGCGCGTCATCGGCAAACTGCTTGAGCTCTGCGTAGCTGAATCCCTCGGACTCCAGCGCGTAGATCACGCCATACACATCACCAAAGTCGTCATTGAAGAACGGGCCCTGAATGCCCTGGGGCAAGGTGTAGCGCATGTCGCCCACCTTCTTGCGCACGCTGTACCAGACGTTGGCCACGTCGCCGGGCTTGGAGGAGTCCTTGATCTGGAAAATGATCTGTGACTCGCCGGGCTTGGAGTAGCTGCGGATCTTGTCGGCGTACGGCACTTCCTGCAGCGTGCGCTCGATCTTGTCGGTAACCTGCTCGGCCACCTGCTGGGCCGTGGCACCGGGCCAGTAGGTGCGCACCACCATGGCACGGAAGGTGAACGGAGGGTCTTCGTCCTGCCCCAGCTGGAAGTAGGCGGCAAAGCCCAGCAGCATCAACACCACCATGAGGTAGCGGGTGAGCGCAGGATGGTCGAGCGCCCATTTGGAGAGGTTGAACCCCTCTTTGGGTTGGATTTGCGTCATGGCGGGCCTCAGTTGGCGGCAGAGGCCGTGGCGGTGGCGGGTGCAGCAGCGGCCGCAGCAGCCGATGGCACCGCCGGCATTGCTACAGATTCAGGAGCTGTCTGTGCTTTACTCACTGGCGCCTGGGCCACTTTTGGCTGGTATACCGTCACTTTCTGCCCGGGAGACAGCACGTGCACGCCGGTGGCCACCACCTGCATGCCGGGGGTCAGGCCCCCTGCCACCACCGCATCGTTGCCGTCGGCCGTGGCGATCTGCACCACCTGCGACTTGACGGTGCTGGTCGCGGGGTCGTACACCCACACGGCGGTGGACTGGCCCTCCTGACGCAGCGCGCTCGTGGGCAGCTTGATGGCGGCAATGCCGGCATGGCTCAGTGCCTTGGGCGTGGCGTACACGGTGGCGCCCAGTGCTGGGGCGTCCGCAGCGTCAATGGCCACCTTGACCTGGAAGGTACGGGTCGCAGCGTCGGCGCTGGCAGCCACTTCGCGCACGCGGCCCGTCAGGGTCGCGCCGCCAGACCAGCCGCGCACAGCCACCTCGGAGCTCGTCGTGATCTGCGCCACCTTGTCCTCGGGCACAGCAAACACCACGTCGCGCGGGCCGTCCTGCGCAACGCGCACCACCGGCGCACCTGCCGACACTACCTGGCCCGGCTCGGCATCGATGCCCGTCACCACGCCCGACACGTCCGCCACCAGTGTGGTGTAGGCCGCCTGGTTGCCCTGCGACGACAGCTGCGCGCGCGCCTGGTCCAGCGTGGCCTGGGCGGCCTTGAGCGTGGCCTCACGGCGTTCCAGCTCGGCACCGCTGATGAAGTTCTGGTCCTTGAGCGCCTGGTAGCGCTTGAGGTCCGCCGCCGCCAGATCACGCTGCGTGGTGGCCGATGCCAGTTGCGCACGCGCGGCGTCAGCCGCCAGCTGGTAGTCCTTGGGGTCCAGTTGCGCCAGCACCTGCCCGGCCTTCACGCGCTGGCCCAGCTCGGCCTGGCGCTGCACGATCTTGCCCGCCACGCGAAAGCCCAGGCGCGACTCCACCCGCGCGCGCACCTCGCCCGAATACTCCAGGCTGGACTGCAGCGCGCCCACGCCCACCGTCATCAGCTTGACGGAGCGCACGGGCTCCTCAGGCGGTGCGGGACGCGAACAGGCGGCCAGCACGGTAGCGGTGGCCAGCACCAGCAAAAGCCTGGAATGCCGTGAGGAGGGCCGCAGGGCGGAGGATGTGCGCATGGGAAATCCGGTGAAAAAAGAAGGGGCCACAAGGATCAGCAAGCAAGACGCAGGCCGGAGTGCCCGCGCAGCGACAGTACACCAGACACCCGCCAACCAGCCACCCGCAGCCATGCAGGGCGCTTGTGAACAGGTGCAGGGGCCAGCCGCCTTGTCCCCCACTGGATTGGTTTTTATGATTACTGACTGACCGGTTAGTAATCTATGAGAAGCCCTTGAGCTTGTCAAGCGACAATCCGGGGTGTGAACGACCGTCCCAGCCCCTCTCCCCACCCCAACGCAGCCTCCGCGCCACAGTCCACTGCGACTGATGCGGTGGCACCTCCTGTCACCCATTACGAAAACTTCCCCGTAGCATCCCTGCTGTGCCCGCCCCACCTGCGCCAGCCGATTGCCGCCATCTACGGCTTTGCGCGCACGGCGGACGACATTGCCGACGAAGGCGATGCCCTGCCCGCCGCCCGGCTGGCAGACCTGGCCGCTTACCTGGCCGATCTGCGCGCGATTGCCCAGGGCCAGGCGCCCTCGCCCCGCTGGGCCAGCGTGTTTTTGCCGCTGCAAGGCGTATTGCGCAGCCACCAGCTGCCCGTGCCCCTGCTGGAAGACCTGCTCAGTGCCTTTGCCCAGGACGTCGAAAAAACCCGTGACGGCGAGGGCTACGCCGACCGCGACGAGCTGCTGGACTACTGCCGCCGCTCGGCCAACCCCGTGGGCCAGCTGCTGCTGCACCTGTATGGCGTGCACGACGCCGAAGCACTGCGCCAGTGCGACGCCATCTGCACGGCGCTGCAGCTCATCAACTTCTGGCAGGACCTGTCCGTGGACATCCCCCGGGGCCGCCACTACCTGCCGCGCGCCGACTGCGTGGCGTATGGCGCCTGCCAGTCCGAGCTGCTGGCGCTGCAAAGCACCCGCGAGAACGCCCGCCTGATTGCCGACTGCGCCCACTGGGCGCGCACCACGATGCAAAGCGGCGCCCCCTTGGTGCACCGCCTGCCGGGCCGCGCCGGCTGGGAGCTACGGCTGGTGGTGCAAGGCGGCCTGCGCATCCTCGACAAGGTCGAGGCCCTCAAAGGAGGCAGCCTGCACACCCGGCCCAAGCTCCGTGGGTGGGACTGGTGCGTGATGCTGGGCCGCGCGCTGGTGATGTAAGAAAGATTCATGGGCCACAAGACGGGCTCACACACTGGCCTACCAACGCAGCACCCAGTGCCCAAACGGTCTGTAGCGCATGATTCATATGCACCAATTGCTACTCAATTAATAGCAAATTATTGGGATGCCTCTCGCCCTTGACCCGGCAGGGGCAGGGATAGCGAGCATGCCCCTGCCACTGCACCCGGTTAGCCTCGCGGCCACCGTGGCAGGGCGGCGGCCAACACCCCACCCTGCCGGCCCGTGCCCGCGCGCCACAAGCGCTGGGGCACCTTTAACACTGGTTCTCAGAGCCCAGGGTCACCCCCACCATGTCCGTCAGCGTTTTCGACCTCTTCAAGATCGGCATCGGGCCGTCCAGCTCCCACACCGTGGGGCCCATGATTGCGGCGCGGCAGTTTGCCTGCCATGTGCGCGACTCCGTCGGCCTGGCGGCGGTGCACCAGGTGAGCGTGGAGCTGTTCGGCTCCCTCTCGGCCACCGGCGTGGGCCACGGCACCGACCGCGCCGTGCTGCTCGGTCTGGCCGGGCACGAGCCAGACCACATCGACCCCGACCAGATCGCCCCCACCATCGCACAGATCCGCCAGAGCGGCACGCTGGCGTTGCTGGGCGAGCATGCCGTGCCGTTTGTCGAAAAGGACCACCTGCTGTTTCGCCGCAAAAGCCTGCCGCTGCACCCCAACGGCATGGCGTTCCATGCACTGGATGCGCAGGGCAACGACATCGCCATGCGTGAGTACTACTCGGTGGGCGGCGGCTTTGTGGTCGATGCGGCGGGCCAGCGCGTGCTCAACACGCCTGCCAGCGCCTGCGCCGATACCGCAGGCCATGGCCAGGGCCTGCCATACTCGTTCCGCACCGGGGCCGAGCTGCTGGCGCAGTGCCGCACTACGGGCCTGAGCATGGCCCAGCTCATGGCCGCCAACGAACAGCACTGGCGCAGCCCGGCCGAGGTAAGGCGCCAGCTGCTGGCCATCTGGCAGACCATGGCGGGCGCCGTGCAGCGCGGCTGCGCCAGCACTGGCACCCTGCCCGGCCCCATGCATGTGCGCCGGCGTGCGGCCGAGCTGCACAAGAACCTGAGCCGCTCGCCCGAGGCCGCCCTGCGCGACCCGCTCTCCATGCTGGACTGGGTGAACCTGTACGCCATGGCCGTGAACGAAGAAAACGCCGCTGGCGGCCGCGTGGTGACGGCGCCCACCAACGGCGCGGCAGGCGTGATCCCGGCCGTGCTGCACTACTACGTCAACTTTCTGCAGGGCCCCATCCCGGCCAACGACGACGGCATTGCCACCTTTTTGCTCACCGCAGGTGCCATCGGCATCATCTACAAGGAGAACGCATCGCTCTCCGGCGCTGAGGTGGGCTGCCAGGGCGAAGTGGGCGTGGCCTGCTCCATGGCTGCTGGCGCGCTGGCCGCCGTGATGGGCGGCACGCCCGAGCAGGTGGAGAACGCGGCCGAGATCGGCATGGAGCACAACCTGGGCATGACCTGCGACCCCGTGGGCGGTCTGGTGCAGATCCCCTGCATCGAGCGCAACGCCATGGGCGCGATCAAGGCCATCAACGCCGCCCGCATGGCGCTGCGCGGCGACGGGCAGCACGTGGTCTCGCTCGACAAGGTCATCAAGACCATGATGCAAACCGGCGCGGACATGAAGGTGAAATACAAGGAGACATCGCGCGGCGGGCTGGCGGTGAATGTGGTCGAATGCTGAACCGTGCCGCCTACCGGCCTCTATTGCAGCCCCTCTCGCGGCACGTTTCGTAGCCCCTTCACCTGCATGCATCTGCCGCCGGACCTGCCCACACCCTTGCCACTGGAGCGCTGGCTCAACCGCCTGGGCGCGCTGGTGATGCCGCTGGCGCTGCTGGTCGTGCTGCTGCTGTTTTTGCAATGGCCGTTGCGCGACGGGTGGGGCGCGGGGTCCAGCCAAGCCAACGACCTCGCGCAGGTGCTGTTTGCGCTGTATGTGGCGGTGGCCCTGCGCCATGCAGACCGGCGCGGCGCCCACCTGGTCAGCCGCCCCGATCTTGCCCATGCGGGCCGGGGCCCGGTGCGCGCCATGCGCCTGCTGGGCGCGCCCCTGGCCGTTCTGCCCTGGGCGGTGTTTGTGTGCATCAACGCCGCGCCCACGGTGTGGCGGTCGGTGCGGGGGCTGGAGAGTTTTCCTGAAACCGCCAACCCCGGCTACTTCGCCATCAAGCTGGCGCTGCTGCTGCTGGCCGTGCTGCTGGCCCTGCAAGCCCTGGCCGACCTGTGGCGGGCCGTGCACACGCTGCGCGCGCCCACTGGCGCACCGGCGGACCCTGCATGAGTCCCGTCCCATGAGCGCCATACCATGAACGCCATCGGCCTGTTGCTGCTGGTGCTGGCCCTGGTGCTGATGATGACCACCGGCTGGGCCACCTACGCCGTTTTGCTGGGCGTCAGCACCCTGGGCGCGGTGGCGGGCCTGGCGCTGGGCGCGTTTGATGGCGCGGTACTGCGCAGCCTGCCGGAGCGCGTGGTGGGCCTGCTCGAACACGATCTGCTGCAGGCGCTGGTGCTGTATGCCGTGGTGGGTGCAATGCTCAACCACCTGGCACTGGTCAACGGCCTGTACAGCGGGCTGCGCAAGCTGCTGGCGCGCGTGGTAGGGCTACGGGCCGCGCCCGACATGGCGGGCCTGGGCGTGGGCATGCTGATGGCGCCCATGAACGGATCGGTGGGGGCCAGTCTGGTGACCCTGTCGCACACCGCCGGGCAGGCCTGGGCAAATGAAGGCATGCCGCCCGCCCGACGCACCGCCCTGGTCGCCGTGGCCAGCACGCTGGGCATCATCGTGCCGCCGTCGCTGGTGCTGTTGCTGCTGGGCGATGCCATGCTGCGGGCCCACACCGAGGGCCTGACCCTGGCCACGCAGCTGGGGCTGGCCAGCGCCCGCGCAGGCACCCGCATCATCAATACCCAGGATGTGCTGCAGGCCACCCTGGCCCCCGGTGCGCTGCTGCTGGTGCTGTGGATAGGCGTGACCTGGTGGCTCGCCCAGCGCCGCACTGGCGGCACCGCAGATCAAGGGGCCGCATCTTTAGCACCCGTGCCCCTCACCCGCAGCGAGCGCTGGACGTTGGGCGTGGTGCCCATGCTCATCGTGGCCCTGCTGGCACTGGTCACCACCGGCCGCGTGCGGGCGGTAGAGGCCGCCGCCACCGCCGGGGTGCTGCTGCTGGTGTGGGGCGTGGCGTCGCGCCAGCTCACGCTGCGGCGGCTGGCGCAGGTGCTGGACGACGCCATGGCGCTCACCGGTGCGCTGTTTGCGCTGCTGGTGGCGGCGGTCACGTTCTCGCTGGTGCTGCGCGCCTACGGCACCGATGTGCTGGTGGCCGAATGGATGCGTGCCCTGCAGGGCCAGCCCCTGCTGGCCATGGGGGTGGTACTGGCCGTGCTGCTGGGCTCGGCGTTTGTGCTCGATGCGTTCGAGCTGATCTTCCTGATCATCCCCATCGTCATGCCCCCTTTGCTGGCGCTGGTGGACGACGCAGCCTGGGTGGCCGCGCTCACCTTGCTGGTGCTGCAGGCGGGGTTCCTGCTGCCGCCGCTGGGCTACGCGCTGGTGCTGTCCCGCGCCCAGGTGGCGCCCCGGCCCGCCATGGGCGCGGTGGCGCGTGCGCTGGCGCCCTACCTGCTCTGCCTGGCCGGCGTGATCGCCCTGGTGATGGCCGTGCCCGCCACCACGCGGTGGCTGCGCAGCACGCCCGCCACGCTGCCCGAGATGTCGATCCAGGGCGACGACCTGGACGCGCTGATGCGCGAGATGTCGCAACCCGAGGCGCCAGCCCCTGCACCCGCCGCCTCCGCAACACCTCCCTGAAGCTATCATTAGAATAGCAACCAGGGCATGCGGCACTAGCGCATCCGCCCGAAAACACCTCAAACCCCGACAACCGGCCCGCCCCGGTGCGCCATGGGACAATCTCGCCCCATGACACCGCAGCAGTACGTACAGCAAAAGGCCGTGGCCTCGGGCAGCAGCTTCTATTACGCCTTTCTCTTTCTGCCTGCCCCGCGCCGCGCGGCTATCACGGCGTTCTATGCGTTTTGCCGCGAAGTGGACGATGTGGTCGATGAAGTGAGCGACCCGGGCGTGGCCCGCACCAAGCTGGCCTGGTGGCAGGCCGAAGTGACCAAGGCCTACGCGGGCCAGCCCACGCACCCGGTGATGCTGGCGCTGATGCCGCTGGCGGCCGACTACGGCATCGAACAGCGCCACCTGCAGGCCGTGATCGACGGCTGCCAGATGGACCTGGAGCAGACGCGCTACCTCGACTTTGCAGGTCTTCAGGGCTACTGCCACCTGGTGGCGGGCGTCGTGGGCGAAGTCGCAGCGCGCATCTTCGGCCAGACCGACCCGCGCACCACCGAATACGCCCACCGGCTGGGCCTGGCGTTCCAGCTCACCAACATCATCCGCGACGTGGGCGAAGACGCCATGCTGGGCCGCATTTACCTGCCGGTCAGCGAGCTGCAGCAGTTCGACGTGAAGGCGCACGAGATCTTGAAGCGCCAGTACTCCGACCGGTTTACCGCACTCATGCGCTTTCAGGCCGAGCGCGCGCACCGGCTGTACGACGAGGCCTTTGCCCTGCTGCCCGACGCGGACCGCCGCACCCAAAAGCCCGGCCTGATGATGGCCAGCATCTACCGCACCCTGCTGCGCGAGATCGAGCACGAAAACTTCCAGGTGCTGCACCAGCGCATCCGCCTCACGCCGCTGCGCAAGTTCTGGCTGGCCTGGAAGATGCAAGCCCTGGGCAGGATGTAGCCCGGCGTGGCACCGCAGAAAGTCGCCGTCATCGGGGCTGGCTGGGCCGGCATGGCTGCAGCCATCGCCCACCGGCAGGCCGGCCGCCAGGTCACCGTGTTAGAGGCCGCGCGCACGGTGGGCGGCCGCGCCCGCGCCGTGCCGGGCGTGCTGCCCGATGGCACAGTGACCACACTCGACAACGGCCAGCACATCCTGATCGGTGCCTACACCGAGAGCCTGCGCCTGATGCGCCTGGTGGGCATGGACCCTGCCACCGCGCTGCTGCGCCTGCCGCTGACCCTGCAGTTCCCCGATGGCCAGGGCCTGCAACTGCCCGACCTGCCCCCGCCGCTGGATGCGCTGCTGGGCATCGCGCGCGCCAAAGGCTGGGGCTGGCAAGACAAAGTCGCCTTGCTGCGCACGGCCACGGCCTGGCAGCTGCGCGGCTTTCGCTGCGCGCCCCACACCTCGGTGGCAGACCTGTGTGCCCCGCTCACGCCCCGGCTGATGGCCGAGTTCATCGACCCGCTGTGCGTGTCTGCACTCAACACCCCCGCACGCGAGGCCAGCGGCCAGGTGTTTTTGCGGGTGCTGCAGGACAGCCTGTTCAGCGGACGCGGCGGCTCCAACCTGTTGCTGCCACGCACCGACCTGGGCGCGCTGTTCCCCGAGGCTGCGGTGCGCTGGCTGGTGCAGCAAGGCGGCCAGGTGGTCACCGGCCAACGCATCCAGCGGCTTGTGCCCCTGGCCAGCGGGCGCTGGCAATTGGTGGGTGCTGTGGGCGCCGTCGGTGCAGCGCAGGGCGCCGAAGCAGCCGAATCCTTCGACCACATCACCCTGGCCTGCCCCTCGTGGGAGTCCGCGCGCCTGGTCGAGGGCCTTGCCAGCACGGCGGGCCTGGCCGCTGCCGCCCGCTGGAGCGCCACCGCCAGTGCCTTGCGGTTTGAGGCCATCACCACCGTTTACGCCCATGCCAGCGGCGCACAACTCCCCCTGCCCATGCTGGCGCTGCGCAACACGGCAGAGCACCCGGCGCAGTTCGTGTTCGACCGGGGCCAACTCGACGGCCAGCAGGGGTTGCTGGCCTTTGTGGTGAGCGCCAGCGATGGCGACCGGGCGCTCATCGAGCAACAGGTGCTGCAGCAAGCCGCTGCACAGCTGGGCCTGCCGGGCCTGCGCCCTGTGCAGACCGTGGTCGAAAAGCGCGCCACGTTTGCATGCACCCCCGGCCTGCAGCGGCCCGCCATGCAGGTGCTGCCGGGGCTGACGGCCTGCGGCGACTATGTCGTGGGCCCCTACCCGGCGACGCTGGAAGGCGCGGTGCTCAGCGGCACCGCCGTGGCGGCCTGCGCGGCAGCGGGCTGACACAACACCACCCGGGCCAGCAGACCACCCCCGGGTAACTACCAAGCCCGCTGACAGCATTCCGAAAGCACGACCCAGGCACCATGGCGCCACTCGCATACCGCATGCGCCTTGTTCGCCTTTGTGCGCGCTGGCCTTTCGGCCTTTTGTTTTGACGGAGACACCCCCCATGCTTTCACACGAACACCCCGCCCTCTGGTCCCCCACCCGCCGCCATCTGCTGGGAGCCAGCGGCGCACTGGCCCTGGGCGGCCTGCTGCCCGCTGGAGCCTCGGCCCAGGCGGCCTGGCCGTCCAAGTCGGTGCGGTTTGTGGTGCCGTTCGCGCCGGGCGGCAGCTCGGAGATCGTGGCCCGCTCCACCGCTGCCGAGCTGGGCAAGACGCTGGGTCAGAGCGTGTATGTGGACAACAAGCCGGGCGCCGCAGGCAACATCGCCATGGGTGAAGTGGCGCGCTCTGACGACCAGCACACGCTGATCCTGGGCCACATCGGCACACTGGCCGTCAACCCCTTCATCTTCGACAAGCTGCCCTACGACGCCAACAAGGACTTCAAGCCCGTGAGCCTGCTGGCCAAGGTGCCCAGCCTGTACGTGGTGCACCCCGACGTGCCCGCCAAGAACCTCAAGGAGTTCATCGCCTACGCCAAGAAGAACCCGGCCAAGCTCAGCTATGGCTCGGCGGGCAACGGCAGCGCAGGCCACTTGGCGTTTGAATACCTCAAGATGACCGCCGATATCTTCATGCTGCACGTGCCCTACCGTGGCACCGGCCCCATGATGACCGACCTGCTCTCGGGCCGCCTTGATGCCGCCGCCGTGGGCGCCGCCGCCCTGCTGCCCTTCATCAAGGCCGGCAAGGTGCGCTGCATCGCCACCGGCTCGGCCAAGCGCCTGCCCCAGCTGCCCGACGTGGCCACGGTGGCCGAACAGGGCTTTCCGGGCTTTGAGATGACGCAGTGGTACGGCATGCTGGCGCCCGCCAACCTGGCCCCAGCCAACCTCGACAAGCTGGCGGCCGAGACCGCCAAGGCCGTCAAGGCCCCCGGCTCGCTGGAGCGCCTGAACGCGGACGCGGCCGAGGCCATTGGCGGCACACCAGCGCAGTTCGCGCAGTTCATCGCGTCCGAACAAGAGCGCTGGAAGAAGGTGCTGCTGCGCGCGAAGGTGAAGCCAGACTAACCCCTGAGCCGCTTCGCGTCTTCCCCCTTTCTCTCGCCCCGCTGCGCGGGTCGGGAAGGGGGACGCAGCCAGTGCGGCGGGGCGGCCCTTGCACGGCTGCCTGGCCCGGGCAGTGCGTGCTCGCAAGCTGACTGCTGGCGCTTGCGCGCCGCGACCGCTCCGCGTTGAATGGCTCAATGCTGAAGGCAAGCCCTGCGTCATCCGCACAAACGGTAGCATCCCTCCATGCGCATCCTTCTGGCCGAAGACGACCACAACCTGGGCACCTGGCTGAGCCGCGCGCTGGAGCATGCGGGCATCCAGGTCGAATGGGTGAACGATGGCCGCCTGGCCGACCGCGCGCTGCAGCAGCACGACAACTACGACGCACTGGTGCTGGACCTGGGCCTGCCCGGGCTGGACGGGCAGGCGGTGCTGCAGCGCTTGCGCGACCGCGACCAGCGCCTGCCCGCGCTGATCCTGACGGCACGTGATTCGCTGGACGAGCGCGTGCGCTCGCTCAACGCAGGGGCCGACGACTTTCTGGCCAAGCCCTTCGAGCTGGCCGAGCTGGAAGCACGCCTGCACGCCCTGGTGCGCCGCGCGCGCGGCAACGAGCACCAGCGCCAGGCCTGCGGTGCGCTGGTATACGACAGCGCCCGCAAGCAGTTCACCCTGCGCGGCGAGCCCCTGGCCCTGTCCCCGCGCGAACACGCCGTGCTGCGCGTGCTGGTGCAGCGCAGCGGCGAGCCGTTTTCCAAGCAGCAGATCCTGGACCGCGTGTTCACCGACGATGACGATGTGCACCCCGAAGCCGTGGAGGTGTTTGTGCACCGCCTGCGCAAGCGGCTGGATGGCAGTGGTGTGCGCATCACCACGCTGCGCGGCCTGGGCTATGCGCTGGAAGCAGACTGACCGATGGGCCTGACCGCACGCCTGCGCCGCGCCAGCCTGTGGCGGCTGCTGGCCATGCTGCTGCTGCCGCTGCTGGCCCTGGTGACGGGCGTGGAGCTGTGGATGACCCGGCACGATGCGCTGGAGGCCGCCAACGCGGCCTACGACCGCTCGCTGCTCGGCGCGCTCAAGTCCATCGACGCCAACATCTCCACCGCCTCGGGCGGCCTGTCGGCCGAGTTGCCGTACAGCATGCTGGAATTCTTTGAACTCACGGCCAGCGGCAATGTGTACTTTCGCGTGGCGTCATCCGACGGGCTGGTGGAGCTGGGCAATGCCGACCTGCCTCTGCCCACTGGCGCGCTGGAGCCCGGCGTGCCGCGCTTTTATGACGCCACCTACTTTGGAGAGTCCGTGCGGTTGGCCGCCTACCGCCGCGCGCTGGACCGTGCGGAGCCCGCATCTACCGTGCTGGTGCAGGTGGCCGAAAGCACGCGGTCGCGCCAGGACTTCACAGCCCGCTTTGTGCGCCGCGCGGTGCAGCGCGATGCGCTGGTGCTGGCCCTGATGGTGCTGGGCACTGCGGCGCTGCTGGCCGTGGCGCTGCGCCCGCTGGCGCGGCTGGCGCGCGAGGTGCAGGCCCGCAGCGGCGACGACATGACCTCGCTGGCATCCAACGACCTGCCCGCCGACATTCGCCCGCTGGTGGACGCGGTCAACCAGCAGATGGCGCGCACGCAAGATCTGGTGGCACAGCAACGGCAGTTTTTGGACGATGCCTCGCACCAGCTGCGCACCCACCTCACCACGCTGCAGATGCAGATCGACTACGCACGCCGCGAGGGCGACACCACGCAGGTGCAGCACACGCTGGCAGCCATCGGAGGCGAGATCGCCCGCGCCACGCGCAGCACCCAGCAGCTGCTGGCACTGGGCCGCAGCGACACAGCGGCGGTGGAGCTGACGCCCTTTGACCTGGCCGCGCTGCTGCGCACGGTGGCGCTGGAGCTGCTGCCCCAGGCGCGCGCCAAGCAGATCGACTTTGGCATCCATACGCCCTCCGCTGGCATCGAGGCCGTGGGCGACAGTGGCCTGCTGCGCGAGGCCCTGACCAATCTGGCAGCCAATGCCATCGCCTACACCCCCGCGCAGGGCACCGTCACCGTGTCGGCCGCGGGTGACAGCCTGGGCTGGAGCATCTGCGTGGAGGACAACGGCCCCGGTCTGCCCTCCGAGGAGCGCGACGCACTGGGCCAGCGCTACCGGCGCGGCTCGCAGGCCACGGCGGGCGGCTCCGGCCTGGGGCTGGCCATTGCGCGGTCGATTGCCGAACGGCACCGGGGCAGCCTGCGGCTGCAGGCGCGCGCTGAAGGGACTGGGCTCCTGGCAATACTCTGGTGGCCCCGCGCCTGACACAGTCTGCTGAACAAGTGAACGCTCCACACCCCATGCCGCAGCCCTTGCCCACCACAGACCGTCCGCTGACAGCGCCTTGCAGCCGCCGCCAGCTGCTGCAGACGCTCGCGGCCGCCGCCAGCGCTGGCGCGGGCCTGGCTCCCTTCCCGGCGGCAGCCGACGCATCCCGTGAGCCGGCGGAATGCATTGCACCTTCACGCCCCGGCGGCGGATTTGACCTGACCTGTGGTCTGGCCTCACAGGCACTGCAGGCCGTGCGCCCTGGCCGCACGCCGCTGCGCACCCGCTACCTGCCCGGTGGCATTGGCGCGGTGGCATTTGACCAGGTGGCCACCGGCCGCCTGGGAGGGCCCGGCACGCTGGTGGCGTTCTCCAGCGGCTCGCTGCTCAACATGGCGCAGGGCCGCTTCGGCCCACACCCGGTGAGCGCCGTGCGCTGGATAGCGACACTGGGCAACGACTACGGCGTGGTGGCTGTGCACCGCGACGCCCCCTACCAGCGCTTGCAGGACGTGGTCACCGCCTTGCAAAAAGATTCGGGCCGCGTGGTGTTTGGCGCCGGCGGCACGCTGGGCAGCCAGGACTGGGTCAAGGCCGCGCTGCTGGTGCGCGCAGCGGGGCAAGACCACAAGCGCATGCGTTTTGTATCGTTTGAAGGCGGCGGCGAATCGCTCAAGGCGCTGGGTGGCCGGCACATCGACATCTTCACCGGCGACGCGGCCGAGGCCACCCGGGCCGCTGCAGAAGGCCTGCCGGTGCGCATCCTGGCGGTGCTGGCCCCCACGCGGCTGCCCGGCACACTGGCCGCCCTGCCCACGGCACGCGAGCAGGGCATTGACCTGCAATGGACCACCGTGCGCGGCCTCTACATGGCCGCCAGCGTGCGCGATGCCGACGCCCACGCCTGGACGACCGCCCTGCAGGAAGCCCAGGCAGCGCCTGGCTACGCGGCCCTGTGCGCCCGCCATGGGCTGTACCCCTTCGCGCTGAGTGGCACGGCCCTGGACGACTATGTGCAACGCAGCCTGGCCGACTATCGCCGCCTGGCGCAGGATCTGGGGCTGCGGTCCTGGCCGCGTTGATCTGCGCTGCGCACCACCTCCTGAGCGATTGGTCCGCTGACCGTCCCTACGCGGCCAGGGCACCCACTCCTTGTAGTCCGGGCAACCCGGCAGGCCGGTCATCGGCAGGTAGCACTGCTGTGCGGCGCTCGGCCTCGGCGTCTCCCGCTGCGGGCAAGGAAGACTGCGCCACATAGGCCGTCAGGGTGTTGCGCCACTCTTCGTTCGATGCGTCCATGGCGTGTCGCATGCGCGCCAGCAGCCAGCCTGCTGCCCCAACCGTCAAGGCCAGCATAGCCAGAAGCCCATACACCAAGGACGCCGGGAAATGCCCTGCATTCAGCTGTTCCACACGGGCCAGCAATGCGAGCGTGGCCTGATGGTCTTGCTCGGCCTGCGCGCGCATGCGATCCACTTCCACCTGCAAGGCCTGAATGCGCGCGCCGGGGGATCCCGCGCCGTCCGGCGCGTTGACCTCCGCAGCCGAAGCCGCCACCGGCATCAGTGTTGCGCCGTCGGACGGAGCCCCTTCGCCCGAAGCGGGCGGCGTGACCAGCGCCGTCAACGGCTCCATCACCAGCCGGGGCTTGGAAGGTCCAGGCGCAATAGATGCCGCTGCTGGAGCCACCGAGGCGGTGGACGATGCCGACGCCTGTGCGGGGGGCGCTGCTGCGGCCTCAGGCGCCATGCTGGGCGCGGTGCTGGGTGGCTCCTGAGGCGCCGTCTGCGCAGTGCTGGTCGCGGAAGCCACTGCCGCTGTGTCAGCGGACCGGCTGCGCGCAACGGGAGCCCCGGCAGACTTTGCGGCCAGTTTCGTGCCCTTGCGGGCTACCCGGCTGGCGGCCGACGCCTTGCGCGGCCGCGAGGGGCCCATTGCGGTTGCAGAAGAGGCCTCTCCGGCAGCCACCCCGGCCGCCTGCGAGGGGGAGGCATCTGCCAACGGCACCTCCCAGGGAATCGCCACTGGCTTCAGCCCGGCCGCAACGGTGGCGGGCAGATCGGCCAGAAAGGTGTATTCGCGCGTCACCCGGCCCGTGCAATGGACAGAAACCTGGGCAGTCAGCACCGGCTCGTCGGCCAGATGGGAGGACTGCACCCGCAGCACCGGGTTGCGCTCCGGTTCGCCAGGCCGCACGCTCACCTGGACTCGGCCTGCCGGCACGGCCACATCGCCAGACACCAGCCGCGCTTGCGGGCACAAGGCGTCCACCGACATGCCGGGGTCCAGCTGGACTTCAAAGCCCAGGTCGATGGGCTGTCCCAGCCACACCTTGCCTTGCGGCGCGCCCAGGGACAGGGCTTCCGCCGCCTCGGCCAGCAGCCCCAGCAGGGCGACGATCAGGGAGTTACGCAGCATCACAACCACCTCCTGCCATTGCAATTAGTTTCTACAGGAAACTAAACACAACGAAAAGAAATGAATGCGCAGGCCTCAGTGCCAAGCCCCGCAAAGCGCGCAATCTGGTACGCAGGGCATTGATCAGGCGACCGCCCGGGCGGCTATCGCTCCAGCCACCACTGAATCATCACCTTGGCCAGGAACCCCAGAAAACCCACGCCCAGGCCCAGGAAGAGCACGAAGGTGCCAAAGCGTCCGGCCTTCGATTCCCACGCGAGCTGCCCGATGATGAACAGCATGTAGGCGATGAACGCCCCCACCCCGTAGGTGAGGAAGAAGCCCGAGATCTGCGCCTCGGTAAATCCAAAAATCACGATGTCCCTCCAGGCCGGCGCACAGGGGCCGCCGGTACAGCAGGGGCCACCAGGTCACGCTCTGGCAGGCTGGATGCATCCACCAGGTCGCGGTATGCGTGCCAGCTGGCATGCCCCAGCATGGGCATCACAGCGATCAGGCCCAGCAGCAGGGAACCCAGGCCCAGCAAGGTAAAGCCCAGGATGATCGCTGCCCAGAACGCCATCGGCAGCGGGTTGGTGATAACCGCCTGCCAGCCGGTGAGCACCGCCTGCAGCAGCGTGGCGCGGCGGTCCAGCAGCAGCGGCATGGCCACCACGCTGGACGCAAAAATGGGCGCGGCCATCAGGCTGCCCAGCGCCAGCCAGATTTCAAACAACCAGCCGTCACGCGCCATGACCACGTGGCGCAAAAAGTCGAGCGGTGTCTCGATAGGCACGGGCGCCAGCAGCGTGATGAGCGCCGCAGATGTCATGACCCAGCCCGAGGCGGCCAGCGCCAGCAGGGCCCCAAACTGCAGCATGCACCAGTAGTCGCTGCCCCATTTGTTCACGTGGCTGTTCTGCCAATTGAGCCAGGTCTTGAGCACCACGCCCAGGTTTGCGGCTTCGCCACGCTCCAGCGCGCGGCTCAGCGCATACAGACTGGTGGCCAGCACCGGCGCCACCACCAGGAAACCCGACAGAGCCCCCGCCAGCAGCCAGAAGCGGTGGTGGGCCACCGCAAAGATGGCGGCGCCAAACAGTGTGAGTGCCAGGCCATGCGCAAAACTGATCCAGCCCGCCCGTGCCATGTCGCGCCAGGCCAGCACCAGCCAGGTCATGGGCTGCATCATGCCGATGGTGCGGATGGCGGGCAACGGGGGGGGAGTACGGGGCATGGTGGGATGGGTCGCTGAGCGACGATGGAGTGTGACTTGATCGGGCAGCGGCATCAACCGCCGCGCGCCCAAACCTTGACCTGAGGCAAGAAACCGAACCCAACGGAACCGGTCAGTCCAACAGCCGGCACAGCGCGGTAAGGCTGTCCACCGTGGCATGGGGCGGGGTGTCGTCGTGCGGCCAGGGGTGGTTGGCACTGTTGATCCACACCGCCTGCATGCCCGCGTTCAGCGCGCCCTGCGCATCCAGTGTGGCGTCGTCGCCCACGTGCAGCACCTCGTGGGGCAACACATCCACAGCCGTGGCGGCCGCATGGAAGATGCGCACATCGGGTTTGGCGATGCCAAAGTCCGACGCGCTGATGCTGTGGCGAAAGTAGTGGCCGATGCCAATGCGGTGAATATCGGCATTGCCGTTGGACACCGCCACCACCGGGTAGCGCGCTGACAAGAAAGCCAGCGTGTCGTGGGCGTCGTCAAACAGCTCCACCCGCTGGCGCTCGGCAAAGAACAAATCAAACGCCGGTTCGGCCAGGGCGGGCTCGTCACCGGCCTGCGTCAGCGCCAGCCGGATGGACTCGCGCCGCAGCGCGCTCAGGTCGCCCTTCAGGTCAGGGCGCAGGGTCACCATCTGGTTGCGGATGGCGCGCAGCGCCTCGGTGTCCGAGAAGAGTGCCGCTGTGGCAGGCGCGTGGTGGGTCAGCCAGTCCAGCAGCACACTCTCAGCCCGCGTGATGGTGGGCCAGATGGGCCAGAGTGTGTCATCCAGGTCGATAGAGATAGCGCGGATGCGGGAGGTGTCCAGAGAGGGATTTGGCACAGGGCGCACCTGAAGGATGAAGGCGAAAAAAGAGGCCCCGGCGATGCGCCAGGGCGAGGGCAGCAAAGCATACCGCAGGCCCCAGGAATGCCGTGCATCCCTTGCGCAGCGCGTTCAGCCTGCGGATGCCGCGCCCGCAGCCCCCAGCGACGACCCGCGCACCACCAGCAGCCCGGGCAGCAGGCTCTCGCGCGCAGGGCCTTCCAGGCCGTTGATACGCTCCAGCAGGCACTGCGCCGCACGTTGCCCGATGGCATCGGTGGGCTGGGCTACGGCGCTCAGGCCGGGCCGGATCAGCGACGCCCATTCGGGGTCGTCAAAGCCTACGAAACCCAGCTGTTGCCCAAACGTCCACCCCAGGCGCGAGACGGACGCTGCCACCCGCAGCGTGACCACCGAATTGCCCGCCACCACCGCGCAGCGCTCGCCGGGCCGGGCCTGCCGCAGCAGATCGGTGAGTGCCTGGTCCAGCACTTCGTCACCCTGCTCGGCCGCCAGCTCCAGCACCGCGCCGCGCACCGTCGAGCCCTTGGAGGACACCAGCGCACGGAAGGCCTCCGTGCGCTCGATGCGGGAACTCACGCCCAACAAGGGCTGGGTGATGTAAAGCAGGCGCTGCCAGCCTTGCTGCTGCAGGTGGGCACAGGCTTCGCGCATGGCGCCCTGGTTGTCCAGCGAGACGAAGTCTGCCGCCAGCCCGGCGTGGCGCCGGTCCACCAGCACGGCGGGCTTGCCGTGCAAGGTGTTCACATCCGCCTGCCCCTCGCCCTGCCCCAGCGTGTTGAGGATGAAACCATCCACCTGGTAGCTGGCCAGCGCGTCGATGGCCGCGCGCTCGCGCTCGCGGTCGTTGCCCAGGTTGAACAGCATGACCAGGTAGCCTGCATCCTGGCAGGCTTTCTCGGCGCCCCGCAACACGGCCACCGAATAGGGGTTGGTGATGTCGGCCACCACCAGGCCAATGAGCCGCGAGCGGCCATGGCTCAGCGCCTGGGCCATGGGGCTGGGCACATAGGCCAGCTTGGCGATGGCCGCCTCGACCCGCGCTGCAATGTCGGGGCTGAGCAGGCGTTCACGGTGGTTGAAGTAGCGCGACACCGTGGCCTTGGACACACCGGCCTCGGCCGCTACATCGGCGATGGTGGGACGGACGCGCGGCGCGGTGGAGGGTGCGGGTGTCGGCGGGCTCATGCGGGTACTGCGTTGTACACAGCAGCGGGCCGTTCGCCCGCCAGGGCCTGCAGCAGGTTGGTGGTGGCCAGCGCGGCCATGGCATGGCGCGTGTCGTGCGTAGCCGATCCAATGTGCGGCAGCGGGGTAACGCGCGGGTGGGTGCGCAGGGGCGACGCCAGCGGCAGCGGCTCGGTGGCAAACACATCGAGCCCCGCTGCGCGCAGCGGGCCATGGTCCAGCGCGCGCAGCAGGTCTTGTTCCACCACGGTGGCACCCCGGCCGCCGTTGATGAAGATGGCGCCGGGCTTCATGGCCGCAAACAGTTCGGCGTTGACCATGCCCCTTGTGCTGTCCGACAAGGGCAGCATGGCCACCACAAAGTCCGACTGCGCCAGCAACGCAGGCAGCGGCGTGTGGATGGCCTTGCCCTGCAACTCAGGGGCCTGGGTTGCCAGGTCCACCGGGCGGCGGGCGTGGTACATCACGGGCATGCCAAACCCCAGTGCGGCGCGGCGCGCCACGGCCTGACCAATGCGGCCAAATCCGAGCAGGCCCAGCGTCTTGCCATGCACATCGCTGCCAAACAGGTCTTCTCCAATATTCTTCGTCCACCGGCCCTCGCGCACCAGCTGCGACAGCTCCACCAGCCTGCGGCTGGTGGCCATGAGGAGGGCAAACACCGAGTCTGCCACCGTTTCGTCGAGCACTCCGGGGGTGTGGCACAGCATGATGCCGCGCGCCTGCAGCACGTCCAGCGCGTAGTTGTCCACGCCCACCGAAATGCTGGACACCACCTGCAGCAGCGGCGCACGCGCCAACATGGCGGCATCGATGGGAAAGCTGGAGCCGATGAGCCCGTGCGCCTGCGCCAGCGCGGCGTCAAACCGCGCGCGCTCATCGGGCTTGCGCGGGTCGGCCACGGTCACGTCGTGCACGGCGGTCAGCCGCGCGAGCTGGTCGGGCGGCAGCTCGCGAAACACCAGCACCTGTTTGCGCGCTGGGGTTGTGGTGCTGTCTGTTGAAGATGGCGCCAGGCTCACAGACCCGCCTCCTGCAGTTGTGCGCGGGTGGGCAGCCCCTCGGTGTCGCCCAGCACCTGCACGGCACGCGCACCAATCCAGGCGCCACGGCGCACGGCGGCGGGCACGGTCAGGCCTTCCAGCAGGGCGCTGATCACGCCCACGGCAAAGCCGTCGCCCGCGCCCACGGTGTCTACCACCTGGGCCACGGGCACGCCGGGCACGCGGCCGGTGCCAGCCACGTCGCTGTCGTAGTACGCGCCCTCGGGGCCGAGCTTGACGACCACCAGCTTGGCGCCCCGCTCGCGGTAAAAGCGCGCCACACCCTCGGGGGTGGTTTCGCCGGTCAAAAACACGCCCTCTTCCATGCCCGGCAGCACCCAGTCGGCATAGGTCGCCAGGGTGTTGATCCAGTGGCGCATGGTCTCGGGCGACGACCACAGCGTGGGGCGCAGGTTGGGGTCGAACGAGATGGTGCGGCCCGCAGCGCGCATCACCTCCAGCGTGCGGATGGCCGCCTGCAGGCTGGTGTCGGAGATGGCGGCAAACACGCCCGTGGCATGCAGATGGCGCGCGGACCGCAGCCAGGGCTCGTCCACATCGGCGGGCCCCATCTGGCTGGCGGCGGAGCCCTTGCGGTGGTATTCCACCTGCGGGTCGCGGCCATCCATCACGCGCTCCTTGAACTGGAAGCCTGTGCGCTGCGTGGCATCGCACACCACGTGCGAGCAATCAATGCCTTCGCCCTGCATGGCGGCCAGCAGCGCGCGGCCCATCGAATCGGTGCCCAAGCGGCTGGCCCAGCCCACCTTCAGGCCCAGGCGCGCAAGGCCAATGGCCACATTGGTCTCGGCCCCGGCCGTGCGCTTGTGAAAGCCGGTGGCGTTCTCCAGCGGGCCAGGCTCGTTGGCCACCAGCAGCAGCATGGCCTCGCCAAACAGTGCCACGTCAAAGGCCGGGGCGGTCATGCAGCCTCCCGGGCAGCGCGGATAACCGCCACCTGCTCGCGCGTGACGGCCACCAGGTCGTCCCCCACCAGCGGGTATTCAATGGCATGCGGCACATCGGCAGGCAAAGCGCGCAACACGGCGCGCCAGGGCGCCACCGAATCGGCCAGCGGCACCGCCACCCACTTGGCGGGCAGGCGCTGCACGCCTTTGCAGTGCACATAGCGCACATAGGGTGCCAAGGCCTGCGCGGCCTGCAGCGGGCATTCGCCCTGCCAGTGCCAGTTGCCCATGTCAAAGGTCATGCCCAGGTCAAGCCCCGCCTGTGCCTGGGCCGCAAAAAAGGCCTGCATGGCGGCCAGCGTGCCGGCGGTGGCAGTCTGGTCGTTCTCGATCACCAGCTCCACCTGCGGGGCGGCCAACAGCAGGTCCTTGAGGCGGTGCAGCGAGGCATGCGACGAAGGACCAAAGCCACCAATCGACATCTTCAGTCGCGGCGCGCGCAGCACCTGCGCAGCCTGCACGCCACGCGCCAGGGCTGCTTCGTCCAGCGCGCCCTGCGGGGTCCACAGGCCTTCAGGGCTGGAGTACACCGCTGCCCGGCCCGCCAGCGCGGGCAGTTCGGTGGCTGAGTCGCGGAGCAGCTCGCCACGCACCTCCACGCCATCCGCGCCCGCTTGCTGGGCCAGGTCGGTACACCACAGCTGGCCGTGGCGACCGGTTTCGGCCGCGCCGAAGGAGGACAGGGAAATCAATACCTTCATGTGTTTCTTTCAGGCTCCGCCCACCAGGGCGAAGGCCATCAACCGCACGACCTGTCAGGTCTCGATGTGCGTGGGTCTCAATGTGCGTGGTGGGAAGTCAGGATCTGGCCCAGGAACTGCCGCGTCTTCTCGTGCTGCGGCTGTCCGAAGAACTGCTGCGGCGGCGCCTGCTCCAGGATCTTGCCGTCGGCCATGAAGATCACCCGGTCAGCCACGCTGCGGGCAAAGCCCATCTCATGCGTCACGCACAGCATGGTCATGCCGTCTTCGGCCAGGCTGATCATGGTGTCCAGCACTTCCTTGACCATCTCGGGGTCCAGCGCCGAGGTGGGTTCGTCAAACAGCATCACCTTGGGCGCCATGCACAGCGCCCGCGCAATGGCCACGCGCTGCTGCTGCCCGCCCGACAGCTGGCTGGGGTGCTTGTGCGCCTGCTCGGGGATGCGCACGCGGGTCAGGTACTTCATGGCCACTTCTTCGGCCTGGGCCTTGCTCATGCCACGTGATCGCATGGGGGCCAGCGTGCAGTTTTCCAGAATGGTCAGGTGCGGGAACAGGTTGAACTGCTGGAACACCATGCCCACTTCGGCGCGCACGGCGTCCACGTTCTTGCCACCGGCGGTCAGGTCGATGCCATCGACCTCGATACGGCCCTTTTGCACCGTCTCCAGCCGGTTGATGCAGCGAATCAGCGTGGACTTGCCCGAGCCCGATGGCCCGCAGATCACGATGCGCTCGCCGGGCCGCACCGACAGGTTGATGTCGGTGAGCACCTGGAAGCTGTCGTACCACTTGTTGACCCCTTCCATGCGGATGATCGGCGGCGTGCCGGGGGCGGTCGTGACTGCGTCGCTCATCAATGGCTCCTTATCGTTCAGACCGGCTTATTGCAGCTTGGGCAGGTCAGCGCCCAGCCACTTCTGGTACAGCTTGTTCAGCTCGCCATTGGCGGTGTTGCGGGCCACAAAGTCGTTCACTGCCTTGGTCAGCTCGTCCTGGCCGGGGCGCAGGGCAATGCCCATGGCCTGCTGCAGCAGGTTGAACTTGTTCTCGAACGTGTTGGCGGGCACGCGCTTGGCGATCTGCGCGGCCACCGTGACCGAGCAGCCAATCGCATCGACCTGGCCCGAGATCAGCGCCTGCATGGCCGATGCGTCGTCGTCAAAGCGGCGGATCTCGGTGCCCTCGGGCGCCGCCTTGGTCACGGCCACGTCTTGGGTGCTGGCACGGGCCACGCCCACGCGCACGGTCTTCAGGTCGGCAGCGCTCTTGATGTTGGCGCCGGTCTTGCCGTACAGCACGATGGTCGCGGCCGCATAGGGCTGCGAGAACTGCACCTGCTTGGAGCGCTCGGGCGTGATGGCCAGCGAGGCCACCAGCACATCAACCTTGTTGGTCAGCAAAAACGGAATGCGGTTGGGGCCGGTGACGGGCACGATGTTGGCCTTCACGCCCAGGTCCTTGGCCAGCAGCTTGGCCACGTCGGCGTCGTAGCCGTCGGGCTGGTTTTGTGCGTTGGTGGTGCCGTAGGGCGGAAAGTCCACCAGCATGCCGATAGTGATCTCACCCTTCTTCTTGATGTCGGCCACGGACTGTGCCGAGGCCAGCGGCGCAAACGCCGTGAGGGCGGCGCCCAGGCCAAAAGTGGCTATGGCAGCCAAAGCGGCGGTGGCGGTGCGGCGTTGCAAAGAAAAAGTCATCGCATGTCTCCTGGTGGTGGGTGTGAACGAGAACAGAAAGAAAAAAGAAGGTTGCGGCGCGTGGCTCAGCGCGCCAAAGCACGGGCGCGCTTGCGCTCCATGCGTGCGGCCAGCAGCGACAGCGGCCAGCAGATCACGAAGTACAGCGCGGCCACGGTGGTGAACACATGCAGCGGCTGAAACGTGGCGTTGTTGATGATCTGCCCCGCCCGCGTGATCTCGGTGAAGCCGATGATGGCGGCCAGCGACGTGCCCTTGATGATCTGCACCATGTAGCCCACCGTGGGCGGCAGCGCAATCTTGAAAGCCTGGGGCAGCACCACAAACCGCATGCGGGCCACGTACTTGAGGTTCAGCGCCTGGGCGGCTTCCCACTGGCCGCGTGGCACGGCCTCGATACACCCGCGCCAGATCTCGGCCAGAAAGGCCGCGCTGTTCAGCACCAGCGCCACGCCCGCCGCCACCCAGGGGTTGATGTCAAACCCCAGCACCGGCGCACCAAAGAAGATGAGGAACAGTTGCAGCAGCAGCGGCGTGCCTTGGAACACCTGGATGAACACGCGCGCCGCATTGCGTGCCGCAGCGTTCTCTGAGGTGCGCGACAGCGCCACCACCAGCCCCAGCAGCGCACCGCCCACGAAGGCAATGGCCGACAGCGCCAGCGTCCACTGCGCGGCCTGCACGATGAAAAGGAATTCGGAGAGTCCGAAAGTACGCATGATGGCAGTCCTGGCTCAGCGGCGGTCGGGGTAGTTCAAGGCGCGGTCGTAGATCAGCTTGAACAGCGCCGAGAAACTCAACGCCAGCGCCAGGTAGATGGCTGTCACCACGATGTAGATCTCGAAGCTGCGGAAGGTCTGCGACTGCAGGTTGGCCGCCACCGAGGTCAGGTCGTCCGCCGAGATCACCGACACCACGGCCGAGCTGAGCATCAGCAGGATGAACTGGCTGGTGAGCGCCGGGTAGATGGCCTTGAGCGCGGGCTTGAGGATGACAAACCGGAAGATCTCCCACGGCTTGAGGTTGAGCGCCTTGCCCGCCTCGATTTGCCCCTTGGGGATGGACTCGATACCCGCCCGCACGATCTCGGCCGCGTAGGCCCCCAGGTTCACCACCATGGCGGTGAGCGCTGCGGTGTAGGGCGACCAGCGCAGGCCGATGGATGGCAGCGCAAAGAAGAAGAAAAACAGCTGCACCAGAAATGGCGTGTTGCGGATGACCTCGATGTACGCGTTGATCAGAAACCGCAGCCAGCCCGGCCCGCCGGTCTTGCCCCAGGCGCAAAAGATGGCCACCACCAGCCCCAGCAAGGTGGCAGTGAGCGACAGCTGCACGGTGATCCAGGTGCCCTTGAGCAGCAAGGGCCACGCGGCAAACACGGCATCGAACTGGAACTGGTAATTCACGGTGGACAGTCGTTATTCCAAAGTGGCGCCAGTTTATGAAACCGGTTTCATAACCACATCAGGGAATACCCGATGCACCCCAAAAAGGGGCTGAAAACGCATGAAGACGCTGTATCCCGCGCTGATCTCACAGGCGGTGGTTTGCGAGGCGGCAAATAGGCTCCCAGCCCGCACTGGCTCGGCGCGTGGGTGAAAATGCCGCATGCCTTCCTTCCACCCCGAACCCCCTTTCACCCACGGCCAGGCCGACCGCACTGCCGTGCTGCTGTGCAACCTGGGCACGCCCGACGAACCCACGGCCCCGGCCGTGCGCCGGTATCTGGCGCAGTTTCTGGGTGACCACCGCGTGGTGGAGATCCCAAAGCTGCTGTGGATGCCCATCCTGCACGGCATCATCCTGCGCACCCGCCCCGCCAAGTCGGCCGCCAAATACGCCAGCATCTGGACACCCGAGGGCTCGCCCCTGGCGCACTGGACGGCCAAGCAGGCCACACTGCTGCGCGGCTGGCTGGGCGAGGCAGGCCACGCGGTGCTGGTGCGCCACGCCATGCGCTACGGCAACCCGTCCATCGCCAGCCAGCTCGATGCGCTGAAGGCCGAGGGCGCCACGCGCATCCTCATCCTGCCGCTGTACCCGCAATACTCCGCCACCACCACGGCCAGCGTGTTTGACGCCGTCTACACCTGGGCCGCCGCCACCCGCAATGTGCCCGAGCTGCGGTTTGTGAACCACTACCACGACGCCCCCGGCTACATCGACGCCCTGGCCCGCACCATCGAGACGCACTGGAAGCACCACGGCCAGCCCGACCAGCTGGTGATGAGCTTCCACGGTGTGCCCGAGCGCACCCTGCACCTGGGCGACCCCTACCACTGCGAGGCCCGCAAAACCGGCCGCCTGCTGGCCGAGCGCCTGGGCCTGCGCGAGGAGCGCTACCGCATCACCTTCCAGTCGCGCTTTGGCAAGGCCAAGTGGCTGGAGCCCTACACCCAGCCCACCATCGAGGCGCTGGGCAAGGCGGGCACGCGGCGGGTGGACGTGGTGTGCCCCGGCTTCACCAGCGACTGCCTGGAGACGCTGGAAGAAATCAACATGGAAGTGCGCGAGGCGTTCTTGCACGCGGGCGGCCAGGAGTTTCACTACATCCCCTGCTTGAACGACAACCACCACTGGATCACCGCCCTGAGCCGCGTGGCCCAGCAGCACCTGGCGGGCTGGCCCACCGAGGCCCCTACCGCCGCCGCACTGGCCGATGCGCGCAGCCACGCGCTGGCCGGTGGTGCGCCTGCCGGGGTTTGCCCGGTGGCGCACTGATACGCATGCCCATGCCATTGCGCATGCGAACGCAAAAGCGAATGGCACGGAGCGGCCTGCGCGCCCATGGTCACTCACTACATTATTGATAGCGCCCAGGGCATATTGCACTAGCGCATCTGCCCGTTTTGGCTCATATTTTGGTCGCCAGTTGCTGCACGGCTGCCTGCCACGCCCTCCGCACCGCCCTTTCCCACACCCACATCAATGCCCGCTTTTGCCCTTGCCCCCCACCAGTTGCGTCTGACCGTTGACCCCGCCACGCTCGGCTTTGCCAGCACCGCCGAGCTGCAAGACCTGCCCCTGCCCTGGATCGGGCAGGAGCGCGCCCAAGCCGCCGCGCAATTTGGTCTGGCGATGCAGCAGCCGGACTACCACCTGTTTGTGCTGGGCGAAGTGGGCAGCGGGCGGGCGTCGCTGCTGCGCCAGGCCATGCAGGCCGAAGCCGCAAAACGCGCGGTGCCCCCCGACCTGTGCTACCTGCACCACTTTGACCTGCCCGACCGCCCCCGCGCTCTGCGCCTGCCCGCAGGCGAGGGCCGCCTGCTGCGCCAGGGCCTGGCCGACATGGCACGCAGCCTGCAGGCCGACATCCCCAAACGCCTGACCAGCCCCGACTTCAAGGCAGAGGCCGAGCGCATCGAGAAGACCTGGCAAACGCAAGAGAGCGAAGCCTTTGCAACGCTGGACGCTTTTGCCGAGGCCCGCCAGTTCCGCCTGAGCCGCGAGGCCGGGCACATGGTGTTCACCCTCACCGGCCCCAAGGGGCAGCCGCTGACCGAAGGCGAAGCGCGCGCCCTGCCCCGCGAGCGCCGCACCGAGATCGACGCCGCCGAGCAGGAGCTGCGCGCCGAGATCGCCAAGTTTCTCGAAACCACCCGCCCGCTGGAGCGCACGCGCGACGACGCCCTGGCCGCCCTGCGCCGCCAGACCATCAAGCCCCTGGTGGAGCACGCGCTGCACGGCATCCGCCAGGGCCTGCGCAAGCAGATCAAGGACGCCGTCAAGCTCACGCAGTGGCTGGACCAGGTGGAACGCGCCGTGCTGGACCACATCGACCTGTTCGAGCCAGGTGACGCTGAACAAGGCCAGGACGCCGAAGACGACCGCAAGGACGCGCTGGACGACCTGCTGGCCCGCTGCCAGGTGAACGTGGTGGTGGACAACCACGGCCGCACCAGCGCCCCGGTGGTGGTGGAAGACAACCCCACAGCCCGCACCCTGTTTGGCAGCATCGAACACGGCGCAGACGCCGACACCGTGCAGGCCGACCACGCCAGCATTCACGCGGGCAGCCTGCTCAAGGCGCATGGCGGCTTCATCCTGCTGCACCTGCACGACCTGGCCGCCGAAGAAGGCCTGTGGCCGCGCCTGCGCCGCTTTCTGCGCTGCGGGCGTTTGCAGATCGAGGACGGCGGCGGTGGCGGCTCCGCCCATGCGCCAGGCGGCGCCGTGGCACTGCAGCCCGAGCCGGTGGACGTGGATGTGAAGATCGTGCTGATCGGATCGGTGGAGGAGTACTACGCCCTGCAAGAGGCCGACCCCGACGCCGCGCGCCGCTTTCGCGTCAAGGTGGACTTCTCAGACCGGTTCATCGCCACCCCCGGCACCCACCAGTCCTCGGCCATCCTGGTCGCGCATTGCTGCAAAAAACGCGGCCTGCCCCACTTTGCCGCCAACGCCGTGGCCCTGCTGCTGGAGCAATCACACCGCGAGGCCGATGACCAAGGCCGCCAAAGCGCGCGCTTTGCCCACACCGAAGCGCTCGCCATCGAAAGCGCCGCCCTGTGCCAGGCCCGCGCAGGCAGCCTGGTGCAAGCCGCCGACGTACAAGCCGCCCTGGCAGCCCGCACCCTGCGCCACAACCAGCCCGAAGAAGAACTGCACGAGTCCATCACCGAAGGTGAGCGCCTGATCACGCTGCAGGGCTCCATCACCGGCCAGATCAACGCCATGACGCAGATCGACCTGGGCGACTACCGCTTCGGCTTTCCGGTGCGCATCACCGCGCGCACCTTTGCCGGGCAAGAGGGCCTGCTCAACATCGAGCGCGAGGTCGATATGTCCGGCCCCATCCACGACAAGGGCGTGCTCATCCTGCACAGCTACCTCACCGCGCTGTTCAGCCACGTCGCGCCGCTGGCGCTCAATGCGTCCATCGTGTTCGAGCAGGAATACAGCGGCGTGGAAGGCGACTCGGCCTCGTGCGCCGAGCTGTACGCGCTGCTGTCCAGCCTGTCAGGCCTGCCCCTGCGCCAGGGCATCGCCGTGACCGGCGCACTCAACCAACACGGCGAGGTGCTGCCCGTGGGCGGCATCAACGAAAAGATCGAAGGCTGGTTCCGCGCCTGCGCGACGGCGGGGCTGGACGGCACCCACGGCGTGCTGATCCCCGCCCGCAACCAACGCCACCTGATGCTGGACCGCAGCGTGCTGGACGCCGTAGAGCGCGGGCTGTTCCATGTCTACACCATGGGGCACGTGAGCGAGGGGATTGCGTTGCTGACGGGCGAGGCGTCGGGCATGAGCCCGGCGGAGTTGCTGCAGGCGCAGGCCGATGAGCTGGCTGGAGGCGCGGCCACGGTGGAGGACACGGTGATGCAGCGGGCGGAGGTGACGCTGCGGGCGTATCGGAGGGCTTGTCAGGTGGCGGGGAGCGCGCGGAGGGGGCGAGGGGTCAGAGGGCGGTAGCTGGGCTATTGACCCACGAGATTGAATGCTCAGAGTTCTCGCTACATCGCAGTGCCAACAACCTTTGGCCCAGCAGGTCGAAGTACACGGTGTAAGGCACAAACACCCAGTAATTCCGATGGCGAGTGGTAGTCAAGCAGCTAGTCGTGCCTTTGAATAGGCATCTAAAGGCATTGCCCAAAAATCTTTAGATTTCTGATGCACCTCCAGACGCAGGAGCCAAATATCGAACCTTGCACTGCGCCAGACCACAAACCAGTCAACATTTTCAATATTTCCCAGCTAGTAAATAGAAGATACTCAGAAAATTTAATTCACCCATTAGTCAATCACAAAATCTGCAACTGACGCTTTTCCCACAATTTTTCCATCAAAATGCTCCGTCACCACTGCAGCAAACATCTTGGCCACTTCGATGGGATCAAAATCCTCTGAATGCTGAAATAAGACGGCATCGTGCATCGGAATTTTTAATTCCACGCTCGTCAAAGAGCTCATTTTTAGCAGTGCCTTCTTAAAAATCAGCGAA
Source organism: Acidovorax sp. 59 (assembly GCF_002754175.1). Taxonomy (NCBI): domain Bacteria; kingdom Pseudomonadati; phylum Pseudomonadota; class Betaproteobacteria; order Burkholderiales; family Comamonadaceae; genus Acidovorax; species Acidovorax sp. 59. Next base: position 2,864,866 of record NZ_PEET01000001.1, read on the forward strand.
GCGGTTCCTTGAACCACCTGACTCACAGCAGATCGCTTCTCCTTTTCACTTAATTCACCTGAGCCGCTTCGGGAGAGATAATTTCCAAACACCGTCCCAATTCGTCCAGTAGTTTGAAATTCAGACCACACTCCTAGTTTCCATTTTTCGAACGTTGAGAACTGATTAAAAAAAGCCTTTGCCACATCTCGCCGAGCCCCAAACTCTACAGCCGCGTCAATTAGACTTTTCCTTTTCATACCGTAGGCATAAGAAAGAAATAGCCGCTTAGCCGATTTTCTCTTCGATACATCAGAAAATACCTTTTCTGCAACGATCGAATAAAGATCACCGGATGCAAAAAGATCAAGCATTTGTTGATCGCCTGAAAGCGCACCCATAATTCCGGCCTCAAACTGACCAAAGTCAACGTAAGAAAGCTTCATACCGTGATCAGGCGATATAATGTCCCGATGGCGCTTCGCGAGATTTTGAAGCGATGGATCCTTGTAATAAATTCTAGATGTTATTGAACCAAAATAGTCCACAATCGGAAATATTCTCTTCTCACTAAGTGGGATAGCATTCAAAACCATGCGACTGGCAGCTATCCTCCTCAGCTCCAAAAGACGTTCAGAAAATCCATCTGCAGTCGGAACAAATTTAAGAACATAGTCGACGCCAACGCCTGAAAAATCAAAACCCTTAGGCGTCAAATATTCAACAACCTCGTCGTCCGATGGAATTTCGAGAGGCAGACAGTATTTTGCCGAAAACTCCTTCAGCGCCATGTAGTAAGAAAAGTCTATATCTTTCTTATGTTTTTGAAGCGCGGTGCTGTTGATCGCTATGCCATTCGCAACAGAACGGATCAGATACTCACTGACTGGCCTTTCAAGAGTCGAGTAACGCTCCCATTCATTTGCTACTTTTGCCTTTTCTTCGACATCCGTAGAAAGTTGCAAGAGTGCGTTCCCCACAAGAGCAAGTGTGTTAGTGTCAAGCGCCGCATTCTTGAACACTATATTTCTATATCTCCCGATTACATCCTCTTTGAGCAAATCAAGTTCCAGCAAAACGGAGCAGGCGTCTCGAGATTCGCGATTCTCGCGATCCAGACGAAGCCCTGAAATTGAAATTCGCAACTCCTCAACATCCATCACCCTTTGCGGAAGCAATTTAGTTCTTTTAAAGAGAACAGGCGCAATTAGCCAGTAGTCATGACAAACTAGCTCCAACTCTTGCTTAACCACATCGTCAGCACCAACCTCTTTAACGGCTTCGCCCGAGACTAAGAAAAATTTCTCCTCACCACGGTCAGCAAAATCATTAACAAAAAGGAGCGCAATTCTCTTATCAGTCATACGGACTTAGCTCATCATACATTTTTGGCATCGGAGTTCGCTCACGCTCCACAAGAGGAATATTTTCAACAAAATGACTCCTGGCACGGTTGACGGTACCTTTTAACTTGATGCCGAGTTGCGCGATAACTGGCTTGAGAAATTCTCGGCTTGAATCGCTTGTCGCAAGAAGATAGTTTCGCTGATGATAATAGGGCCAATTGGATCGAAAGCTGACCGCAAATCCCTCCAAGACACTAACTTCACCCACGCAGCGGAGATAAATAAAAATAGCTGCAACTTCTGGTTTCAGAACATTATCTTGAATTCTCTGAGTTGCCAGAGCCACCAGCTTTTGTGTTTTGAATCTGACGCGCGCGAGAGTGAGCCACAGATGATAGTTTTGCCACGAATGAATTGCACGTTCGTGATCACAGAGAAATTGCTCTATTCGTCCCAGTTCAGCTGGTACCAATTCGAGAATGCTAAGCAGGCGGCAATATTGATCAGTCGATACCGCATGATCTTCCAGGGAATCAATTAGAAGCGACTTGAGCTTCTCAGCCATTTCACCCCGCACATCGAAAATTCCAGCATCTACAAGTCTGATCAGACGGTTTACAGCAAACCTAAACTGCCTCGACTGCGTTTGCTTGGAGTCGATGCACTCTTGAAGTAGTTGAAATATATATTTAGTCGATCTAATTATTACCCGTCTACTTCTTGAGCGCCACATATTATCAATAGTGATGCTGCGATCATCTGAGCCCGGAAAAAACTCATTGACGTCTGAAGTAGGGCTATCCGCCGTAAGAATTTTTGTCTTGGAGGAGTTTATGTTCATGCCCACGGTGCGCAACTGACCTATCAGTAGCGTGGCGGCATGTCGAGCAGCGCGCGGGCTATCACATATTATACGGATGTCGTCAACGTACCTGTAATAGTCAAATCCCAGTCGAACCATTTCTTGATCGACAGTATTTAGAACAACATTAGCAATAAATGATGAGGCATCCCGGTTTTGTGGAAGTCCGTGTCTTTCACTATAACCCCAATAAGTCATTAGCTCGCAAAGCGTATTTATCGAATTTCGGATCAACACCTTCTGCGGGCCTGAAGCAGTTATTTTCGGGAGCATTGCCTCGAATGCCTCTCGAATGCTTTCGGTAGTGATATTTTCGAAATAATTAATTAGATCGGTTGCAAATAATGCCTGATTGTTATGCAGCGCCGTTCGAGTTACACCTTCAAACGTCTGCCAGAGCTCGATTCGTCCCTTAAATAGATCTTTGCCCGTTCGTTGTCTCTTATCGTAGCGATGGCCTAAGACCCTATGGGAAAGTAGAGGGTCATAAAATGGAATTAAGTAAGAACAGATGGCCTGATAAATGAATCTGTCATAAAAATCTGTCTCAAGAGCATAGCGAACACCAAGCCCTTTTTTGGGGATATCGCAGACATTCCTTTTTGATGCTCCGTAGCGGCCATTTCCTTCCAGCAGAACCTCATGCAGAACTTCGCGCAAAGATGTTTTACTGGAGAATAGATCGCGATGCTGTAGTGCATCCTCAAACCAGTCATCGCGCATATCTCGATGCAAATGTTGCAGAACAACATCCACGTCGATAGGAAATGCCAGGATCTCTGTGCGCTCATCATCACTACGTGGTGGCATGGGACCTCTCTCTCCTTATCAAATGGGCAGTCGGCGGCTGTAGTTACTGGGACGCAAAGTTTGACCGCCCCAACTAGCCCAAGCTAGGCATCGGCAAGATCGCCCCCCAGGGCGCCGAAATCCAACCACTCCATCTAAAAACGCTCCCGCAACCACCCCACCACATCCCCCGTCACCTCATCCCGATTCGTCTCATTCAAGATTTCATGCCGCGCCGCCGGGTACAGCTTGACCGTGACATCGGCCACACCGGCATCCCGATACCGCTGCCCCAGTTGCTCCAACAAGACCCCGCCTGCGGCCAGCGGGTCTGCGTCGCCGGATGCGATGAGGATGGGCAGGTCGCTGCGGATGCGCGCGAGCTGCACGGGGTCGGCCAGGCGCGGCGCGGGGGCGAAGAGTGAGGGGATCACATCGGGTGGCACGTCCCAGCCGCACCACGGGTCGGCCACGTAGGCGTCTACCTCTGCAGCGTCGCGCGACAGCCATTCGTAGCCGGTGCGGTGCTCAAAACCTGCGTTGAAGGCCGCGAGCCCGGCGGGCGCATCGGCGGGGGCGTTGGCCATGGCGGCGGCGAACAGGTCGAGGGCGGTGGAGCCTGACAGGATGACACCAGACCAGGTGGATGAATGGTCGAGGATGGCCGCCTGCGCTGCGAACGAGCCCATGGAGTGGCCGAACAGGAACACGGGCAGTTGCGGCCCGTGCTGTGCGCGCAGCAGTGCGCCGAACTGGGCCACATCGGCAATGAGGCCGCTGAAGCCTGCGCTGCCAAAGTCACCCAGCTTGCCACCTGCCGTGCGCCCGTGGCCGCGATGGTCCACAGCGTGGACGATGAAGCCTGCGGCGTTGAGGGCCCGCGCAAAGCGGTCGTAGCGCTCGCCATGCTCGGCAAGGCCGTGAGAGATTTGGACGACGCCCACTGGTTGACCCGGGGTTTGGGCCCAGGTGTAGGTAGTGACCTGGGTGCCGTCTGCGTTGGACTGGAAGGAGGAGGTGGTGGTGCTCATCGGGTCATTCTGGCACGGGGTTTGGTTGCCACGCCATGATGAAATTGCCACTGGCGTGGCCGCCACCGCCTTCAGCGAAGCGCGCGGGCCGCTTGCAGTGCTGCGCGAATCGCGCTGACCACCGCCTCGGGCTTCTCCAGCGGAATGCCGTGCCCGCTGTCCACCCACACCTGGGTGGAGCCGGGGTAGAGGTGTGCGAAGTCGGCGCGCTTTTGGCGCACGTCTTCGGCCAGCGCAGATGAAGCCCCGGGGGTTTGCAGTGCGCTGAGCACAAACACGGGCAGGGTTGGGTCCACCGGCAGGCTGACGACGCGTTGCCCGGTGGCATCCAGCGCTGCCAGCTCTTGTTTGACCACGTCAGAGGTGCCCAGGCGGAAGGCCACTTTCAGCCAGGTCGGCCACAGGTCGGGGTTGCCAGCGCCTCGCATCTGCTCGGGGTGGGTGGAGTCCACCAGCACCAGTGCCGCCACCTCTGCGGGGTATTGGCGCGCGTACAGCTGCATGTACAGGCCGCCCAGCGAGTGGCCGACCAGCACATAGGGCGGCGGTAGCTGGCGGGCCCGGAGCAAGGCCCGCAGCTCTTGCACCACCTGCGCCCCATCGCGCGGCTGGGGCGACGCATCGCTGCGGCCATAGCCCGCGCGGTTGTAGGCCAGAGCGCGGGTTTCTGCCACGGTGTCGGGCCAGACCTTGGACCACCAGTCCAGCCGGGCGCCCAGGCCGTTCTCGAACACCACCACCGGGGTGCCCTGCCCTGCCTGCACGTATTCGACCGTGCGCCCGTCCACCGTGTCGGTGGTGGCGCCGGGCAAGCTGGCGCAACCGCTCAAGCAGACTGCCAGCAGCAGGCTGGCCCAGTGCCATCGGTTCATGGTCTCAAGTCCTTTGCATACAGGTTCATGGCCCGCAGGCCAAAGCTGCGCGGTGCCATTGAGAGCGGCTAACAAAACTCAGCGAAGCGGTTCTGGCCAGGCGCTGTGTCGCAGGCAGTACGAGCAGTACGACAAGACACAGCAACGACGCCAGAAGATTTTTGTGAGCCGCTCTTAGCAGCGGCCCGCCGTGCGCAGCAGAGCATTGCATTCCTTGGGCGCAGCGCGGCCCTGTGGCTGAGCGGCTGCTGCCGGTGCCTGGGCGCCACCATTGCCCGCGCCGCCCACCATGGCGGTGCAGACGGCGTCGGAATGGGGTGTCTGGCCGAAGCTCATGGCCTTCTGAAAGCCCGTTGCGCCGTACAGGTAGCACCGGTAGCTGGCGCCGTCACGGGTGTTGACGGTGTAGTTGATACGACCGCCGGTTTCCTCCTGCCGGTCGGTGATGGTGAACTGGCCTGCCGTGCGGCCAATGGCTTGCGCAGTGCGCTGCTCCAGGCCCGCCTGGTCGAGGGTGGACGCGCAGCCGGTGAGGAATGCCACGGCTGCGACAAGGCCAGCGACGGAGGTAAGGGACAGGGGGTGGTTGCGATGGTTCATGGTGTGAGGGGCAGCGATGGTGGGTTGTGGGTGAGCGAGCGAAACCGTGTGTGCAACAAGATGGGTGATGACGGCAGGGCCGCAGCAAATCGAATATCTGGGGACCCTTCTGCGGCGCATGGGATGAACGCCAGGGACCGACAGCACGTCCGTGGGCAAGGCTCCGCCCGGCAGCCTTGCAAAGTCGCCAGGCTGTGCTGAAGTGGATGCGTAAAACTCAGCCCGGTTTGCGGGCCACGATGAAGGCGCGTATGTCCTTGCCGCGCGTGCCATGCCGCTCGGTGCAGACGATTTGCAGGCCCTGCTGCACCATGGCTGAGCGGAGCCGCTGTTCGTCAAAGGACAACACCGGAGGGGCCTTGCCGATGGCGCGCATCAGGGGCACGGCCAGGTAGGGGATCAGCGGGTTCATCTCTGCGATGCAGGCGGTCTTGGAGATCAGCAGCCCACCCGGGCGCAGCACCTTCACCAGTTGCCTGAGCGCGTCGTCCAGATCGCTCATCAGGTGCAGCACGTTGAAGGCCAGCACCGCGTCGTACACCTCTGGCCCTGGGGCCATGGCCTCTGCGTCGGCCACGGCGAAGCGTAAGGCTGCTGACGGTTGCGCGGCCAGCCGCTGGTGGGCGATGGCGATCATCTGCGACGACACATCGGTGGCCAGCAGGCTGCGGGTGAATGGCGCCAGCCGCAGCGCCGTGCTGCCGGTGCCGCAGCCAATCTCCAGCACGTCATGCTGGGGCGACAGCAGGCCCTGCACGCGCTGCAAGGTGGCCTCGTACCCTGCCAGGTCGGCAATGGGGTCGGCGGCGTACTTGGGTGCAATGCGGTCCCAGAAGCGCGCTTTGGCTGACGCAGCCAGCGGGGTGGCGGCGGAGGGCAATGCGCGAGTGGCGGGGGCAATGGCAGAAGACGACATGGTGTGCAGACCGGGTGAAGTGCTGAAGCGGCGAGGTAAAGAGGCAGTTTGTGGAGGCAAGTGCAATGAGCAACACCCAGATGCTATCCATGCATTGAAGCTCAGGAAACTGCGGTAAATTGCAGTGAACATATACATTTACGCATGGATAACCTCGACTGGAACCAACTGAAGGCGTTTTTGCAAACGGCGCAGACCGGCTCGCTGTCTGCCGCCGCGCGCAAGCTGGGCCTCACCCAGCCCACCCTGAGCCGGCAGGTGGCGGCCATTGAGCAGCAGATGGGCGTGACGCTGTTCGAGCGCGTGGGCAAATCCATGGTGCTCACGCCCACCGGGCTGGACCTGCTGGAACACGCCCGTGCCATGGGCACTGCGGCAGAGGCGCTGGGCCTGGCCGCCAGCGGGCGGTCGCAGGCGGTGGGGGGCGTGGTGTCGGTGTCAGCCACCGATGTAGTGGCGACGCACTTGCTGCCCCCCATCCTGCAACGCCTGCGGGCACAGGAGCCAGGCATTGCCGTGGAAGTCATCGCCTCCAACGCGCTGAGCGACCTGCTGCGCCGCGAGGCCGACATTGCCATCCGCCACGTTCAGCCCGAGCAGCCCGAGCTGATCGCCCGCCTGGTGCGCGAGGCCAGGGCGTGCTTTTACGCGTCGGAGAGCTGGGTGCAGGCCCACGGCCACCCGCGCAGCACGGAGGACGCTGTGAATGCGGAGTTTGTGGGTTCAGACCGCAACGGCCAGTACCTGGCGTATCTGCGTCAGTACGGTTTGAGCCTGAGCGAAGACAACTTCACCTGCTATGCCGACCACACCGCAGCCCACTGGGCGCTGGTGCGCCAGGGCATGGGCATCGGCGCCATGATGGACGAGATCGCCCGCGAAACGCCGGGCATCGTCCGCGTGCTGGACGATGTGGCGCCGGTGCGTTTTCCCGTCTGGCTGGTGTCGCACCGCGAGCTGCGCACATCGCGACGGATTCGGGTGGTGTTTGAGGCGCTGGCCGAGGGGCTGTCGTTAGACCGCTGAGCGCCCGCACCAAGGGGTCGTGGAGGGCTTGCATGGCAAGGGTGAAAGGGCCACCGCAGCGCAAGGTGAAAGCAGGCGCACTACCCTCGCGCCACCACCTGAACACACTGACCATGACCACACCGCGCGCCGCCGACTTGCCAAGCACCCACCCGAGCGCGCCGCTGGACGCCGCCACCGTGGGCGAGATCATCCAGATGGCGCTGAGCGACCACGTGAGCTTTGCGCAAATCCGCGCCGTCCACGGCCTGCACCATGATCAAGTCAAGGTGCTGATGCGCACCCACCTGGCGCCGGGCAGCTACAGGGCGTGGCGCAAGCGGGTGAGGGAGTTTGGGGAGCGCCGGGAGAACTACAAGTAGGCGGTGGGCAAGCGCCGCTCAGCACCCGTTCAGCACCGGTTCAGCCTGGTACCGGCAACATGGCGGCAAGGGTCAAGGCGGCATCTGACCCCGACCCTTCTCCACCTCTAGCCGCTGCAGGAACCACCATGAACACCGACCTCAAGAACTTTGTGCTCCCCATCGCCCGGGCCGTGTCCGCCACGCTGTTTTTTGTGTTCAGCGTGGCCTTTCTCACGGTCCCGTACAGCCTGGAGCAAGACCCCAGCGATGCGCAGCAACTGACGCACCCAGTGGCCCCACGCCACATGACCTGAGCCTGGGTGCCAGCGCAACGCATCAGGGCTCAGTGAAGGCCCATCAAGCGGGCAAATCCAGGCGGGCCCAGGCGGCCATCACATCCGGCTGCTTCTTGATCCAGTCGGCAGACATCATGTTGGCGCCCCAGTGGTGGATACGCGCCACGCCCTCCCCCATGTTCCACAGGTGCCTCAATTGCACGAAGAGCGGCAGGGCGGCGAGGTCGGCATCGGTGACATGGCCGCCGCCTGCGCGGTAGCCAGCCAGGTACTGCTGCCAACGCTTCAGCAAGGCTTCGTCGGGCTCCATGGGGGCCTTGCGCGGCAGGTTCGACCACAGCCACACACACAGGTCATAAGCCAGGAACCCCGGCCCGGCGTCGTCAAAGTCGAAGAAGGCGGCCCGGCGCACTCCCTCGGCATCGGTGTACACATGGTTGTTGAAGCCATGCGTGTCGCCGTGGCACATCACGCGGGTCAAGGTGCCCTCAACATCTGCCAAATCGACCAGAAGGCGGTGGATCAGTTCGCGGTAGGCATCCAGCACGGTGGGGGCCAGCTCAGGATGGGCGGCAAGGTACTCCAGCGTGCGGCCCGCCAGATGGTGGCCGTCCAGCACGTAGAGGCTTGCGGGGCCGGTGTAGCTTTGCGCGGCGCTGTGAATCTGGGCCAGCGTGGCGCCGGTCAGGTGCAGGTCTTCGGGGGTGTCGGGCACAGCGCCTTCGCAGTGACGGAAGAGGACCAGCACACGAGGGCCCTCCGGGAACGGCAGGGTCACGCTGGTCGTGCCGTTCATAGCCAACACCGGAGAGGCCACACCCACGCCCTGCGCTTCCAGATGTGCCAGCAGCGCGACCTCAAAATCCACGTTGAACGGACCGCGCGGTCTGATGGCGCAGAGCCTTGCCACGTAGCGGCTGCCGTCCGCTGTTCGCACAGCGTAGTTGTCATTGAGGTTGCGGCGGATCAGGTAGCACTGCTGCACGGGCAGGCCGTAGTGGCGCTCTACCCACTGCGCCACAGACGCGGCTGCGGCCGTGGTGTGGGAGGCAACCAGTGTTGTGTCGGGCGATTGGGTTGAATGCATGCGGCATTCTGCATGCAAGCAATACGGCGGTCGCGCACGGACAGTGGCACATGGCGTGCCTTTGAGCAAAAGGCCCGACAGCGCTTACTGCTGGTACGCAAGCAGTATCAAAACCATAGCACCGCGCGCCACGCTTACCAGGGGAGTGGCGCGCCACTGTAGGCGTAGAAGCTGCCCGTCTCCTCGGGCGCGAGCCCATCCAGCACCCGCAGCATGTCGCCCGCCGCATCCGCCGCCGGACGGCCTATTTCTGCGCCATTGAAAGGGGCCGACAAGGCCGAGTTGACGGTGCCCGGGTGCAGCGCCACCAGCACGGCCTGCGGGTGGGTGCGGGCCACTTCGATGGACGCCGTTTTGACCAGCATGTTGAGCGCGGCCTTGCTGGCGCGGTAGCTGTACCAGCCGCCCAGGCGGTTGTCGCCAATGCTGCCCACCTTGGCCGACAGCACCGCCAGCAAGCCGCGCCCCTGCTTGGGCAGCAGCGGTGCAAAGTGGGCCAACAACAGCGCGGGGCCGAAGGTGTTGGTGCGGAAGGTGGCCTCCATCTGCGCGTAGTTCAACTGGCCCAGGCGCTTTTCAGGCATGCCGTGGGGACCGTGCAGCAGGCCTGCGGCGTGGATGATGCAGTGCCATGGTCCCTGTGCCTTGAGCTGCTGGGCTGCTGCGGCGATGGTGGCCTCGTCGTCCAAATCGACGGCCGGCTGGGTGTGGCGGCCCAGGCCCACGGCCAAGGCGCAGCGCGGATCGGCCTGCAGGTGGGCGAGTAAGGCGCTGCCGATGGCGCCGGTGGAGCCGATAACCAGGGCGCGGTAGCCATCAGGCAGCGACTGCAAAGAAGTGAACGGCGTTGCGGTGGGTTGTGCTTGAGACATGGCGCGGTCCTGTCCTGCGGTGAGGGTGTCGTTGGGTGCTTCTGCAAGCGCTTTACAGAGCGTCCAGCCGCGTGCGCAGGCTGGCCGCATGCTCGCGCAGTGCATCGAGTTGCGGGCCCTGCATCTTCTGCAACTGGCGGTACACCATGCCGAGGCGGAAGTTGTTGCCCAGCGTGCCTTCATTGCGCGCAAAAAAGTCCCAATACAGCGCGTTGTACGGGCAGGCGCGCTCACCCACTTTTTGCTTCTTGTCGTAGTGGCATCCGCTGCAGTAGTCGCTCATGCGATCGATGTAGGCAGCGCTACTCACATAGGGTTTGGTAGCGAGCAGGCCGCCGTCGGCAAACTGGCTCATGCCCACGGTGTTGGGCACTTCCACCCATTCAAAGGCGTCGATGTACACGCCCAGGTACCAGCGGTGCACGGCGGCGGGGTCGAGCCCCGCCAGCAGCGCAAAGTTGCCGATGACCATGAGGCGCTGGATGTGGTGGGCATACGCATGCTCCAGCGACTGGCCAACGGCGTGCTGCATGCAGCGCATGCGAGTCTGGCCCGTCCAGAACCATTCCGGCAGCGGCGTGCTGTGGCCCAGGGCATTGCGCTCGTCGTAGCCGGGCATGTGGGCCCAGTAGATGCCGCGCACATATTCGCGCCAGCCAAGGATCTGGCGGACAAAGCCCTCCACGGCAGGCAGGGGCGCAGTGCCTGCGTGGTAAGCGGCCTGGGCGCGTTGCACCACCTCGCGCGGGCGCAGCATTTTGGTGTTGAGGGCAAAGGACAGCAGGGAGTGAAAGAGCCTGCTGCTCTTTGTGCTCATGGCGTCTTCATACGCGCCAAAGTCCGGCAGCGTGGTGGTGATGAAGTGCTCCAGCCACGCCAATGCCTCGGCCCTGTTGAGGGGCCAGCGCAGTGCATGGGCCTGCGGGTTGCCAAAGCTTTGCACGCCTGCGGCCTGGATGGTGGCCCACAGGGCGCTGTGGTCGTGCGTGGGGCGCGCGTCGGGCGGCAATTCGGGCGTGCCGGGCCAAGGCTTGCGGTTGTCGTGGTCGTAGTTCCATTGGCCGCCTTCAGGCTCTCCGGCTTCACCGATCAGCACGCTGTGGCGCTGGCGCATGCGGCGGTAGAAGTGCTCCATGAGCCACTGTTTGCGACCTTGGAACACCTCGGCCATTTCGGTGCGGGTGGTGTAGAAGTGCTCGCTGCTGACGGCCTGCACGGCAAAGGCTTGCTTTGCGCCCCAGGTGCGCAGTTGCTCGTCCAGCCGCCATTCGTCGGGGTGCTGGTATTGCAGCGTGTGCGCACCGTAGTGGGCCATGAGGGCGGCCAGGTTGTCGGGCATCGACTGGCGGTTGCTGGCGTCGTCAATCGCCACATAGCGCACGCGGTGCCCGGCCTCGCGCAGGTGGCGGGCCAGGTCGCGCATGCCGGCAAAGATGGCGAGGATTTTTTGCGCGTGGTGCAGCACGTAGTCGGTCTCTTGCCGCACTTCCATCAGCACGTAGACCACGCCCTCGTCCGGCGTGGCAAACCACGAATGCTCGGGGTTGAGCTGGTCACCCAGCAGCAGGCGCAGGGTGTGGGTGCGCGGTTGCGGGGTACTCATGCCGTGCCCCATAGGCGGCGGTAGCTGCCGTCGGCGTCGTGGTCTTGCGCCTGCTTGATGGGGTTGAAACGCCGCCCCCCGCGCGGGTCGGTGCCGCGCCCGGCGATGTAGAGCCAGTTGGCCTGGTTGCTGTACACGTCGTAGTCCACCAGTTGCGATTCAAACCACGCCGCTCCCGCGCGCCAGTCGCCGCGCAGGTCGTAGATGAGGTAGCTGGCCACCACCTGGCGCAGGCGGTTGCTGAGGTAGCCGGTGGCAGCCAGCTCGCGCATGGCGGCATCGACCAGGGGCTGGCCCGTATCGCCCCGGCACCAGCGCTCAAACCCGCGCGGGTTGTGTGGGGCGGGCGGCAGTTCTGACAGCCCGCGCGCCCGGTACAGCGCCGCACCGTATTGCAGGTGCAGCAGCCGGAAGTAATCGCGCCACAGCAACTCAAACCACAGCCAGTAGGTGCCGTCATTGGCGCCGTGGTCGCGCTCGAAATTTTTCAGATCGGCATAGATCTGGCGCGGAGACAGCGCGCCCGTAGCCAACCAGGGAGAGAACTTGCTGGAGTAATCCAGCCCCGTGAGCCCGTTGCGCGTGTCCTTGTAGCTGTGGGGCAACTTGCGGGCCAGGTACTGCGCGAGGTGGGCCAGCGCAGCGGCCTCGCTGCCATCACAGGCAGCGGTGCCGTAGGGGAAGGATGAGCGGGCATCGCTGCCCTGCGGCGGCGCGGGTTGCAGGATGGCTGCGGTGCCCTGCTCTGCGCCCACGGCCTGCAGCACATGCGCGGGCACATCGGGTGGCGGGGGCAGTTTGGTCGGTAGCTGCAATGGTGCGGCGGGGGTAATGCCTGCGCGCTCGACCTTCTGGCGAAAGCTGGTGAACACACCCGGTAGCTGGTCCGCAAGCCAGGGCATGCGCGCCGGGGGCAGCAAGCTGCTGTGCCATACAGCGCGCACCTGCAGACCTGCTGCGCGCAGTGCGGCCACCTCGGCCTGTTCGTAGGGGGCGGCAATGTCTTCACACACCACGGTGGTGGCACCCACGGCCTGGGCCAGTTGGGGCAAGGCGGTGGCAGGCGGTGCCTGGCAGATGAGCAGTGGGTTGCCCAGAGCGCTCGTTTGTTGATGCAGCCCGCGCAGCGCAGCGGCGGTGAAGGCGCGGCGGTGCGCGCCCACGCGGGCAAAGCCCCAGGGTGTGGATTCATCAGGCGCAGGCAAGCACACCACGGGTAGCAGGTGCGTGGCACCGCTGGTGAGGGCTGAACGCAGCGCGGGTTGGTCGTGCAGGCGCAAGTCGTTACGAAACCAGAACAGCGCGGTGCTCATGCAGCGCCCTCCCCTGCGGCCTTGTCGGTGCGTTTGCGTTCGCTGCGGCAGCGGTCGGAGCAGTACTTCACCTCGTCCCAAACCTTCTCCCACTTCTTGCGCCAGGTAAAAGGCAGGCCGCAGTGCTGGCAGGTCTTTTGCGGCAGGTCGGATTTTTTGCGCATGCGCATGGTTCAAAAGTCCAGGGTTTGCTGCTGGGGGTGCTGGGCGGCGTTGCGTGCGCGAGCCCGGGCGCGTGCCTGGGGGCTGCCGCCATCGCGAAACTGCCGGGAGCCGTGCTTTTCCACAATCGCAGCCTGGGCGGCGCGCACGGCGGGCTGGGCGCGCAGGCCGTGAACGCGGGCCTTGGCGGTGCGGGTGCCGGTGTCCAGGTCTACCAGGGGCACGGCAATGTCATGGCCCACGCGCACGCCGCAGCGGGCCTGCACATCGGGCGGCATGCGCCAGGGCTCCAGCAGCCAGGCATCGGGCACGCGGCGCAAGGCGGGCAGCCACTGGCGCACAAAGTGGCCGTGGGGGTCGTGGTCTTGCGCCTGCTTGATGGGGTTGTAGACGCGGGTGGTGTTGATGCCCGTGGTGCCCGCCTGCATTTGCATCTGACTCCAGTGGATGCCGGGCTCATAGTCCAGAAACTGGCGGGCCAGCCATTCGCCCACGGGCCGCCAGTGCAGCCACAGCGGGTACGAAGCCACCGACACCAGCATGGCCCGCATGCGGAAGTTGACCCATCCCGTCTCGCGCAGCATCGCCACGCAGGCATCGACCATGGGCCAGCCGGTGCGCCCAGCCACCAGGGCCTCGAAGTGAGCGGGGTTCCATTCCGCTTCGCGCAGGCCGTTGTAGCCCCGGTGCAGGTTGTGGTGCTCCAGCGCGGGTTCCGATTCAAGCTTCTGGATGAAATGGCAATGCCAGTGCAGGCGGCTCATGAAGGCCGTCAGGCCTTTGCGCTGCCACGCAGCTCCAAAGTCGGTGCTGGCCTTGAGTTGCTGCTGGCGCCGCTGAGTGGCCTGCACCACCTCGCGCATGCCCAGGCAACCCAAGGCCAGGTAGGGCGACAGGCGCGAGCAGGCGCTGGGCGCTGTCAGCGGCGACGAAATGCCGCCCCGGTAGCCCTGGCTGCGCTCCGCCAAAAAGTCTTGCAGCACGCGCAGGCCTTCTTTGCGCCCCCCGCGCTGGCGCTGGGGTGGGTCATGCGCGGGCAGGCCCAGTTCAGCCCCGCGGGGCCAGGGCTGTGCAGGCCACGGCAACGTACGGGCCTGCAAGAGATCAGGCCCGGGGGCGAGCACCACTGGTGCGTGCATGTGGGCCTGCCAGTGTCCCTGCCAATCATCGCGTGAGCGCAGGCGGCGCACCACGCCGTGCTGCGGCCATTCGCGCCATGCCACGCCCTGCGTGCAGCACCACCGGCCCACGGCCAAGTCGCGGGAATAGGTGTGGGCGTTGCCGGTTTCTTCGTGCGCCACAAGAGTGTGGAACGGGGCCAGTGCATGCAGGCGGGCCAGCACGTCCACCACCTCGCCCACTGCCACCTGCAGCGTGGCGCCGCGCCGTTGCAGGGCCAGGGCCAGGTCGTGCAGGCTTTCTTGCAGAAAGTGATAGTGCTGCAGGGCGACATCAGGCTGCGCCCAGAGGCTGGGCTCGACGACATACAGACACAGCACCGGGCCCTGGGCGGCGGCGTGCCGCAGCGGGGCGTGGTCGTGCACACGCAAGTCGCGCTTGAACCAGACCACGGTGTAGCTCATGGCACAAGCCCTGTGCGCACAGATCAGGCGGCTGCGACCTGTCGCGCCAGCGCCAGGCCGCTGAGCCAGGCGCCCTCGACCTTGCCGCCATTCAGCCAGTCACCACACAGCCCCAGGCGGGCATTGGCGTCCCACCAGCAGCCCAGGGTCAGTGCGGGTTCGGTATCCGCATAGCGCCAACGGTGCGCCGTGGCAGCCAGGGGTGTGGGGCCGCCCAGGGCCGCAAAGGCGGCGAGCAAGGCAGCGGTGACGCTGTCTGCGCTGTCTTCGATATGCGCCTCACTCCACTCGGCACTGGCGTGCAAAAGCCACGTTTCTGGCCCTGTACGGCCGGGCTTGCTGCTATCACGCGCCACCCAGCGCAGCGGGCCGGTGTTGACGAAGGCGCCGTCCCACGGCAAGGCCACAGTCGAGGCATAACGCAACATGACGGCCCAGCTGCCCCGCATGCGGGCACTGCCTGCGACCGCAGCGCCGGCGGGGGCCACCTGGGTCAACAGCGGCGCCACCTGAGGCGCGGGCACAGCCAACAGCACAGCACGGTAGCGCGGCGCATGCAGCCCCTGCTCTGCGCTGGTGATGGCCCATCCGTCTGGGTGCCGCTCCAGCCGCTGCACGGTGGTCTGCCACTGGGTGTGGGAGCGCTCACCGGCCTGCGCCAGGCCCTGCACCAGCCAAGCAGCGGGCGATGTCATGCGCGGTGTACCCACAAAACGCTCAAGGGGCGTGTGCGGGGTGGTCCAGCCAGTGCCATCAAAACTTGCCAGGCGTGCACCCCATGTGGCTGCCACACCGGCCTGCTGCCACCGGGCAACTTCTGAGCGAAAAGCGGCGTCACGTGCGGTGAAATACTGCGCGCCGTGGTCGCACTGCCAGGGGCCGCTTTGGTCCTCCGCGCGCCGGGTGCTCATGCGGCCCGACGGCCCCCGACTCTTGTCGAAAACATGCACCGTATGTCCCGCCTGCAGCAGCGCCTGTGCACACGACAGGCCCGCCAGACCTGCACCGATGACGGCGATGGGTTGTGGCATCGTCAAAACACTCATAGCTGCGGGTCGGTGCGTTCTTGGGCTACCCAGATCAGCGCCTGGGTATCGATGCCCAATGCCTGTGCGCGGGCCAAAAGTTGCTCGCGCACAGCAGGCTGCAGCTGCTTCGTCCGTGACAGGATCCAGCAGTAGCTACGGTCCGGCCCCACCACCAGCGCCCATTGGTAATCGGCATCCAGCGCGGCCACGTGGTAGCCGCCGTAGAACGGGCCAAAGAACGAGACCTTGAGCGAGGCGGTGTGGGTGTCGCCGGTGAACTTGGCTTTGCCCTCCGCCTGGCGCCAATCGCCCTTGCCCGTATCGAAACCGCGATTGAGCACACGCACGCTGCCATCTGCCTGGCGCTGGTAGGTGGCGCTCACGTCCGTCATGCCGCGCTCGAAAGAATGGTCGAGCCGCGCCACCTCGTACCAGCGGCCTTCGTACCGGGCCAGATCAAACGGGGTGACGGGGGTGACACCGGGAGGCGGCGTGGTGGATGAGCAGCCCACCAAGGCCACAACAAAAGACGCCGCTAAAAGCAGCACCGAACGGCGGACCCAAGGAAATAGCAGAGCCATAAATTACCAATCAGTCACAAAACAAACCGAATAGTAAACCACTCCGCCGCAGCAACGGTACAAGCCTGAGGTCGGCGCGGTCTCATGACCCACTCCACGCCCCGTAAACTCGCACCATGACCCTTCAAATCACCGTGTATTCCAAGTCTGCCTGCCCGCAGTGCGAGTCGGCCAAGATGCTCCTCAAATCCCGCTCCCTGCCCTACGAAGAAATCAAGATCGATGACGAAGCCGAGCGCCTGGCGTTCTATGCCAAGTGCGGGCCATCGGTGCGGCAGATGCCACAAATTTTCATCAATGACCAGCGTGTGGGCGGACTCGCCGGGTTGCAAGCCGCGCTGGCGCAGCTGGGCGCCTGAACGCCTTTTCAGACATCAGCGGGGAGTGCAATCGGGGTGCGTGAATGCAATGGACGCCGCGCATGGGCTGATGCACATGCCACTAGTCGGGGCGCCCAGTCCCCCTTGGGGGCTCCACACCTTCCGGCAGAGCACTTGCACACACCTGGCATGACCTTGAACAGTCGTTCTACCGGTACTGCGCGGCCGTGATGAACTGGCCGAAGGTCTCACACCACACGACCACGGTGTTGAACCGTGCGGGGTCCACGCCCTGCGGCACCGGAACGATGAAGTTGTTAAACGTCTTCACATCCCCCACCCGCAGCATTTGTGGCTTGAGGCGCTGAAAGTCCGCCTCTGTCTCCACAAACGCAGGCGACAGGTACAGCTTGTAGTCGGGCCCCGGTGCCAGCTTGCCTGCCAGGCTGATGGCTTGCGGGCCAATCGACACCACGCCCTCGCCCCAGTGCAGGGCGTCGCTGTCCTTCAGATCGCGGCGAAAGGTGGCTTTCCATGCTGCGGTGGGCAGGCTTGCCTGCACCTCCTGCAGCGTAGGGGCTGCGGGTGCGATCAGGATCGGCAACCAGTACACACCTGCAGCGAACCCCACAGCCAGGGTGAGCAAATGCGAGGCGATCAACAAGAACGGTTTCATGGCGGTAGGCAACAGTTGGAGCCAATGTACCGCCAGTCGCGTCACCCCGCCCGAGCCAAAAACCCGTCTACCAGTGCGTAATGCTCGGGCACGTTCAGTGCTGGCGCATGGCCGCAACCGGGCACCTCGACCACCTGGGCCAGCCCCCGGGCACCCGGGCCGCGCGTGAGCATTTCGGCGGTGACATCGGGGAGCACAAGGTCAGACTCCGCCCCACGCAGACACAGCACCGGAATGCTGAGCGCGTCGTAGTGGTCCCAGATCAGGTAGTCATTGGCATGGTGCGTGAACTGCTGCACCATGGCGGGGTCGTAGTGCGGCGTCACACGTCCGTCGGCAAGGCGGCGCGTGCTGCTCTCGGTCAGCAGACGCCACTGCGCGTCGCTCAGCCAGCCGTAGGGCTTGTACACCTGCCTGAAGAACGCCTCCAGCTCCATCACCGTATCGAACGCGGGCGGGTGGCCCGCGTAGGCCTTGATGCGCTCCAGCGCGGCATCGGCCAGGCGCGGGGCGTTGTCGTTGAGCAGCAGGCTGGTGATGCGGCCCTTGAGCTGCGGCTCGAACAGGCCCGATGCGCACACCGTGCCAATGGCTCCACCCATCGAAGTGCCCACCCAGTGCGCTTTCTCGATCCCCAACTGGTCAAACAGGCCGGCCGCAATGCGCGCGTAGAACGACAGGCGGTACTCGTCCTGCGGCGCGCGCGCCCACTGGCTCAGGCCCCGGCCCAGGGTATCGGGGCAGATCACGCGGTAGCGCGGTGCCAGGTGCGCGGCCAGCTCGTCCATGTCGCGCCCGGTGCGCGCAAGGCCATGCCATGCAATCACCACGGGCGCGTCACGCGCACCCCACTCCATGTAGTGGATTTCATAGCCAGCACAGGTGGCGTAGTGCGAGGTGGGGGACATGATGGCGACCTTGTGGAACAGAGAAGAAAAAAGTGAAGCGTCGGCGGCTCACTTCATGAGGCGGCCGTTGCTGCCGATGACGGTAACCTCGACATAGCGCGAGCCGATGCGGTTGGTGGGCGAATAGCCCAGCGTGATGCCGCCGAGGTCATAGCTTTGCAATGACTCCAGCGCCTTCACCACCTTGGCGCGTGTGGGCGCAGGCCCGGCGCGGCGCAGGGCTTCGACCAGCACCTTGGCGCCCAAAAACTGCTCGAAGCTGGTGTAGTTGACCTCGGCCTCAGGCGCGTACTTCTTCAGCAACGTCTGGTACTCGCGCACCACGGGCAGTTGCGGGCGGTAGGGGTACGGCACCACCTGGCTGATGCCCAGGCCGTGCGCGTTCTTGAGGCCCGCGAGCTTGACCAGCTCCGTCGGGTCCACCACCGAGATGTTGTACAGCTGCGCGCCGCCGCCCTGCTCGCGGTACCGCTGGATGAAGGCCGCTGCGGGCTTGTTCACCGCGATCATGATGACCGCATGCACATCGGCGGCCTTGATGGCTTTGACGGCTTCATCGACCTTGTCGGTATTGCGCTCATAGCCTGCTGACACCACGAGCTTGAGGCCACGCTTGGCCAGTGCGGCCTCCACGCCCGCCAGGCCCGCCTTGCCGAATCCGTCGTCCTGGTACATCACGGCCACGCGGTTCATGCCCAGGGTGGTGAGCTGCTGCACCATGTGCTCGGTTTCGTCCACATAACCCGCACGCACATGAAAGATCCAGGGGTTGAACGGGCTGCGCAACGACTCGCCACCGGTGTACGGCGCCACCAGCGCGGCGCCGCCCTGCTCCAGCACGCCATCGGACAGCAGCTGGGTGATGTTGGCCGTACCTGCAAAGCCGTAGAGCGCCACCACCTCGGGCTTGGCCAGCAGCTCGCGGGTGCGGGCCACCGTGTCTGCCACCTTGTAGCCATCGTCGGCCACCGCCTGGCGAATGCTGGCGCCGTGCACGCCCCCCTGTGCATTGACCCAGTCAAAATAAATCTTGCCGCCCAGCACCATCTGCGCGCCGGTGCTGGCCAGCACGCCAGACAGCGGGGCCACCTGCCCCACCACCACATCGGCAGCCCTCGCTGGCACCGAAACGCCTGCGGCCAGTGCCACCATCAGCGCGCCACTCCACCTCAGGGCGGCCGACGCGCGGCGTGCCCAACTCTTCACAGTATTCATTGGTTCCATCCTTGTGATGACTGCGCATGGATTGGCCCGGGGACATGCACCGGCAGTGCACGAGTCCCGGGCTTCCACGTAGGTCGTTCAGCGTCCGGGTCAGTCGGGGATGGAAATGGCGCCCGCCGTGATGGCAATGGCGTTGGCGGCAGCAGGCGTGGCGGCCAGCGGCGGCACGTTGGCGGCGGTGATGGCCGGGGCGCTGCCCGGTGTGCCGCCACGTGGCACCGTGCGCACCACCTGGCTGGCGGGCAGCGCCTTGCCGTTGGCGAGGTGGTCGTACACGGCGTCGAGCGCGTGGTTCAGGTACACGTGCAGCGGCACATAACGGCTGTCATAACCCGGCAGCACGGTGGGCAAGCCGATGAAGCTGTCGAAGTGCTGGGCATTGGCCACTTCCACATAGCTGAGCTTGCTGGCGGCGCCTTCGACCTTCTTGTTCAGCGCAGCGTAGGGGCGCGAGGTGTGGCTCACGGGCAGCAGTGCATCGGCACGGCCATGCACGATCACGGCGGGCTTGCCGCGCAGGTTACCGTTGCGGCGGGTTTCGTCCACACCGGCCTGCAGCTTCTTGGCAGCAGCGTCATTGCCGGTGACGAGGTTGCGGAGGCACAGCGCACCGCTCAGGTTCCAGTCGGCCACGCCAGCGTCCGACACCGACAGGAAGTCGCGTGCCGGGCCCAGCTTGCCCAGGTTGTTGACCAGGTTGATGCCGCCCGAAGGAGGCACGCCATTGCCGGTGGCAAACATGCCAGCGAGGGCTGCAGGTGCCAGTGATGTCACCGCGCCCGTAGCCGCTGTGGCCGCGTAGCTGAAGCCGCACAGGTGGTCCTTGACACTGGCACGCGACAGGCTGTTGGCGAACGTGACGGCCACCGCCGGAGCGACTTCAAAAGCAGCCAGCGATGCATGCAGGTCGTTGGACTCCGGCTCCCAGCCGTAGGCGCGCAGCTTCTGCAGAGCCTCTTCGGCCTGCGTGGCCGTGGTGGAGGCCGTGAGCAGGCCTGCCGCCTTGAGCGAGGCACAGCGATTGGGCGCAATCGGCAGGGCCGCACTGCCGAAGCCCGCTGCAAAAGCGGCTGCGTAGGGGCTGGTGCTGACCGAGGGCGCGAGCGATGCGCAGGCCTGGTACAGATTGGCGTACGTGGTGAAATCCACCAGCGTCTTGCCGGTGACGGCCACATCGGCGCTGCCACGGCGCACCGTGATGCCGGGGTTGGCGGGCATCTCGATGGCAGGCTCGGACACGGCCACGCCGCTGATGAGGCCCTGGGTGTCCAGCTCGGCCGCAGCAATCGCGGAGCCGCCACCGTTGGAGATGCTGGACGCTATCACGATGGTGTTGGCCGGGGTCAGCGTCTTCAGGCGCTGGCCCGCTGCATCGGTGGCGCCATAGCGCTGGTTGAGCACGTAGTAGCCAAACTCCACCGCCTGCAGGGTGGTGGTGCCCCAGTCCTTCTCGGCGTTCTGGCCCGAGTGCGCGTGTTTGAAGGCAAAGCGGTTGGGTGTGGCGGTGTTGAAGGCCGCCAGCTCGGTAGCAGTGAGCCCTGCGTTGAAGGCTGCCGCCTTGCCCGCTGCCGTGGCCGTGGTGCGGGTGCCGTCCATCAGCGGCACAGTGTCGTTCTGCAGGTCATGCGGCGCACCGCCCGTGCCCTTGTCAGAGTACGCCACGGCGCAGCCCTTCTTCAGGCCCCACTCGCCGGTGGAGATGCCGCCGTACACACCGCGCGAGCCCGAGGCCGTCGCGGTGATCATGCAGGGCTTCTTGGGGTCGAAGCTGGCAGGCACCTGCACCATGAGGGTGACGTTCTTGCGGCCGGTGCCGTCGTCGGCAAACGCGATGTATTCGGTGCCCGCCACCTTGCCCTCGCCGGTGGTGACCTTGCCCTGCGCATCCACATTGGGGCCATACAGCGTGCCGTAGCCGCCCGCCGCCGTCATGTCGAGCATGGCGCGGTAGTTGGTGTGGATGGCGGTGCGGCGCAGCTCGGCCGCCGTGGGCTTGAGCGGGTCGGCGTAGGCGGGCGGCACAGCGGCCGCCAGGCCCGTGGCGCCCAGGCCAGCCGTCAGCAGGTCGTTGCTGGTGCCATCGTACATGGCCTCGCTGATCGCATCCAGGTAAGCGGGCTTGGTGTTGAGTGCGGCGCTGTCGCCATCACTGCCGCCGCAGGCGGCCAGCACGGCTGCAGCCAGCACCGCGGGAACGAAAGGACGAGAAAAGGGACGAAAACGCGGGTTCTTCATGCTCATCTTCATGTGCTTGTCTCCAGGAGTTTTTTCTTTGCGTCTTGTTGCACAGCTCATCCACACACCCAGGCCACGCCAGTCACCCGGCGCGGCCGGGCCACTCACCCCACCTTGCGCGCAGCTGCCGCGCGCAGGCGCCCCACCACACCGGTGGGGAAGTAGTAAACGGACAGAACGAACAGCACGCCCAGCCACAGCAGCCAGCGGTCGGGCGACAGCAGGGCCGACAGCCAGGGCAGGCCCGACGTGGCCTCGCTCCCCAGGCGCAGCAGATCCTGCAGGTAGCTTTGCGCCACCAGAAAGAGCACGGCGCCAATGGCCGAGCCGTAGATCGTGCCCATGCCGCCGATCACCACGATGAGCAGGCAGTCCATCATGATTTCGAAGCTCAGGGACGTATCCGGCCCGTTGTAGCGCAGCCAGAGCGCCAGCATGGCGCCCGCCATGGTGGCAAACAGCGCCGACAGCACGCTGGACGTGGTGCGATACACCACCACGCGGTAGCCAATGGCCTCGGCGCGGAACTCGTTCTCGCGGATGGCCTGCAGCACGCGGCCGAAGGGCGAGTTGACGATGCGCAGCAGCGCCAGCACCAGCGCCACGGCCGTGACGAAGAGCAGGTAGTAGCAGATCAGCCGCCCATCGATGCTCACGCCCAGGAAGGGGTCGTCAAACGGCTCGAAGCTGGGCGACAGGAACTCGGGCACCTTGAAGGTCAGGCCGTCCTCGCCGCCGGTGATGTCCGACAGTTGCGAGGCCAGCGTCTGGAACGCAGCCGCCACGGCCAGCGTGATCATCGCAAAGAAGATGGCCCGCACGCGCAGCGAGAAGAGCCCCACCGCCAGCGACAGCAGCAGCGAGAGCACCAGCGCGCCGGCCAGCCCCACCAGCAGCGCAGACCAGGTGGGCCCCATGCGCGTGGTGGCCACGGCAATGCCGTAGGCCCCGATGCCAAAGAACATGGTGTGCGCAAAGCTCACGATGCCGGTGTAGCCCAGCAGCAGGTCAAAGCTGGCGACCAGCACCACAAAGATCAGCACCTTGGCCGCCACGGACAGCGCCTTGACCCCGGGGAAGAGGAAAGGTGCAAACGCCAGGCCCACAAAGATGGCCACCAGAATCACCGCCAGCACCTTGCTGCGCGGATAGTCGCCGGAGAGAAGTCGGTTCAGCATGTCAGTCGGCTCCTCATCAGCGGTTGGCCACGGGATAGACGCCCTGCGGGCGCCACAAGAGAATGGCCACCATCAACGCGATGTTGGAGAACAGCGCCACCTTGGGCACCAGGAAGCCGGTGTAGTTGGCCATCAGCCCCACCAGCAGCGCACCGATGAGCGCGCCGCCGGTGCTGCCCAGGCCGCCGATGATGATCACGATGAAGATAAGCACGTTGACCTGCGCGCCCATCTGGGGCACCACGTTCTGCTGGTACAGGCCCCACATCACGCCGCCCAGGCCCGCCAGGGCCGAGCCCACCACGAACACGCCCACAAACAGGCGGCGGATGCGGTAGCCCAGGCTTTCGACCATCTCGCGGTCCTGCACGCCAGCGCGGATCAGCAGGCCGACCTTGGTGCGCGACAGCGTCCAGGCCAGCACGCCAAACACCAGCAGGCCCACTGCTACGGCGACGAGGCGGTATTTTTCGATGGCAGCATCCCCCACCAGCAGCGAGCCGCGCATGCCCTCAGGCAGCGGCAGCGGGATCTGCGCGGGGCCCCAGATGACCTTGATGAGCTCTTCACCAATGATCATGCCGCCCATGGTGATGAGGATCTGCTTCAGGTGCTGGCCGTACACAGGCCGCACGATGAAGCGCTCGAAGGCCAGGCCCACGGCCCCGGCCACTGCCATGGCCACCACCATGGCGGGCAGCACGGCCATCAGGTTGCGCCACAGCTCGGCACTCTGGGTGTAGTCGCCCATCGCGCCCAGCACGCTGGTGGCCACAAACGCACCCAGCGCAATGAACACGCCATGGCCAAAGTTCAGCACATCCATCAGGCCAAACACCAGCGTGAGGCCGGAGGCAATGATGAAGATGATCATGCCCATGGCCAGCCCCGCCACCGTGAGCGTGAGCCAGGTGCTGGGCGAGCCGATGAAGGGCAGCACCAGCAGCGCCAGCGCCGGCACCAGTGCCAGGGGCTTCCAGTCGAAATCGCGGGTGACGCTCATGCCCGACCTCCAGCGGCAGTCGCCGCACTACGTACATTAGCTACACATTTGATAGCTATCAGGGCAATAGATACCTGCGCTACCGCCCGAAAACATCTGAAATTGCTCACACAACTCATAGCGCCAACCCCAGCAGCGAGCGCTGCAGTTCTTCGTCTTGCGCCAGCGCGGCCATGCTGCCCGCATGCACCACCTGGCCGTTGTCCATCACGGCCACGGTGTCACCCAGCCGCTTGGCAAAGTTGATGTTCTGCTCGACGAGCAAAATGGTCACGCCGCTCTTCTTGAGCTGGTCGAACGCGTCGATCATGTTGTTGATGATGGCGGGCGCGAGGCCCTTGCTGGGCTCATCCACGATGAGTAGATCGCGCGGCTCGACGATGGCGCGGCTCACGGCCACCATCTGCTTTTGGCCGCCGCTGAGCTTGCCGGCGGGGTGGTTCCAGAACTTCTCCACAGCGGGGAAGAGCTTGAAGATCCACTGCAAGCGCGCCTCGTCCATCTGCGCGGCGTTGCGGGCACTGCGTGCGGCCAGCAGCATGTTTTCCTTCACCGTGAGGTCGGCAAAGATGCCCATGTTCTCGGGCACATAGGCGATGTTCAGGCCCGCGATGGCAGGCGTATTCATCGCGGTGATGTCTTTGCCACCAAAGTGGATGGAGCCCTGCGACGCATGCCACAGGCCCATGATGGTGCGCAGCGTGGTCGTCTTGCCTGCACCGTTGCGGCCCAGCAGCATGGTGAGCTGCCCTTTGGGCACAGCCAGGTCAACGCCGTGCAGGATGTGGTACGCCCCGATGTGCGTGTGCACACCCTTGAGTTCGAGCAGGTTGGTCGTTGGTGTCGTGCTCATGCGGCCTCCTTCTCTGCGTCCTTGGAGACGCCCAGGTAAGCCTCTTGCACCACGGGCGATGCGATCACCTCGGCTGGCGGGCCATCGGCCACCAGCGTGCCGTTGGTCAGCACGATGATGCGGTCGGCCAGCTCGCGCACCACGTCCATCTTGTGCTCCACCAGCAGGATGATCTTGGTCTTGTCCTTCTTCAGCTCGCGGATCAGGTTCAGGATCACGGGCGCCTCGTCGTGGCTCATGCCGGCCGTGGGCTCGTCGAACATGTAGACCTGCGGCTCCAGCGCCATGAGCAGCGCCACTTCGAGCTTGCGCTGGTCGCCGTGCGGCAGGCTGGCCACGGGGGTGTCGGCCCGGTCGGTCATGGCCACGGCTTGCAGGATCACGCGGGCGCGCTGGGTCAGCGCGCTGTGGTCGCTCCAGATGCTCCACAGGTTCATGCCCCGGCGGTGCTTGCCCTCTTGCGTGGCCTGCACGGCCAGGCGCACGTTCTCCAGCACGCTGAGGTTGGGGAACAGGTTGGTGAGCTGGAACGCCCGGCCCAGGCCCGCGTGGGTGCGTGCCGAAACGGACTGGCCCGTGAGGTCCTGCCCGCCCAGCGCGACGCTGCCGCTGGTGGCCTTGAGTTGCCCCGAGATCAGGTTGAAGTAGGTGGTCTTGCCCGCGCCGTTGGGGCCCACGATGGCGGTCAGCGTGCCGGGCTCGAAAGAGCAGGTCACGCCGTTGACCGCCACGTGGCCGCCAAAGCGGATGGTCAAGTCCTTGGTGGCCAAGGTGCTCATGGGTGGGGGTTCACTTTCACGGTCTGAGTCAATCGATGGAATGGGTGGGGCGCCCTGCCCTGCGGCAGCGCGCCCCGGCACTTTAGGGGCAGGTGCCGATCACGTAGTAGTTGGTGCTGGTCTGCTTCAAGGTGTTGGTGACGAACACGTTCCACAGGCCCATGCTCTGGTTGGAGCCCAGCGCATAGGTGTAGCCCCCGGCGGCGTACGCGCGCCCGGCCAGGGTGTGTGCATAGTTGCTGGCGGTGGTGCAGGTGGCCGTGCCGCCGCCCGATGCGGCCAGCGTGGTGCCCGAAGCTGCGGCCGATGTGGCGCCCTCGGCCCCGTTGGCATCGGCCGCGCGCACCGTCCAGCTGTAGGTGGTGGACGCGGCCAGGCCGGTGTCGGTGTAGCTGGTGGCAGTCACAGGCAGCGCGTTGACCTTGTTGGCGTTGCGGTACACGTTGTAGCTGGCCGCGCCCGTGACGGCGGCCCAGCCGATGGCCATGCTGCTGGCCGTGGCGCCCGACGTGCTCACGCCCGTGGGGGCTGGCAGGGCCACAGGGTCGGGGGGCGTGGTGCCACCCGTGCCGCTGGAGACGCGGTCCACCATGGCCTTGACGGCCGCCATTTGCGGGCCCGACTTCTTGGAATAGTTGGCGCTGTCATAACCCCACCAGTCCCAGCAGCTGTTGGTGGCTGCGGTGCTGGTCTGCGGGTACAGCATCACGATGTTGTTGGTGTCGGCCCAGCGGTTGTAGCCGGTGTTGCGCACGTACTGCTGCTGCACATCGCTGATGTTCTGCTTGCAGCCATGCAGCACCACATGCAGCTTGCAGGTGGCTGTGCCGCCAGCCTGGCAGGCCTGGGGCACATAGGCCCAGCCCGTGGTGGCCATGCCATGGTTGGTGATGAATTCGCTCTGGTTGAACTCGATGTAATTGCCGGTGGGCAGGGTGGCGTTGTTGCGGGCGTTCAACGTGCCGTACAGGTGCTGCAGCATGGCAGCGGCGAGGTCGAAGTTGCAGTCGCTGATGTAGGGCGCGCCCTTGGTGGAGCAGCCGTTGCCGTAGTCGTCCGTCACCATGGCGTGTTCGGCCGCGATGTCCTTCTTGTAGACCACGTTGGCGGCGGGCACGAAGCTGTTGTAGTAGGTGCGCAGCGCGTCCATTACCCCGGTCTTGACCACACTGTCGAGCGAGCCCGAGAACAGGTAGACCTTGGAGTTCTGCAGGTTGGCCACGGGGTCGATCACGCCCTGGCTGGCCCAGGTGTTGGTGGTGCTGACCAGCGTGCTGGTGGGGATGCCTGCGGGGCTGGCCATGCAGCGCCCGGTGGCGTTGACGACCGAGCCCTCCGCGCAATAGAACGGGCCGCCCGCCACCACGCCCGCGCCCTTGGCAAACGTTGCCGAATACGCCACGTGCAGCTGCACGGCCATGAAGCCGCCCGAGGACAGGCCCGATACCGTGGTCTGTGTCTTGTCGATCTTGAGTGCCGGCAGGTTGACGGCAGCGTGAACACTGCCCAAGCCACAGAGTGCCATCGCAGCCCCTGCTGCTGCCGCCCGGAGGAAATTGAAAGCCATGTTGTCTTGTCTCCAAATAATTTTTGAGAAAAACCGACCCTGCCCCCGTGTAGACCCGGGGGTTCATGCATCAATTCACTGGAAAAAGAGGGGCGGCCGCCCCTGCGGGATGGACCCCGAGGGAGCAGGACGGTGGTCCTGTCCGACGGGCCTCGCTAACTCGCTAACGGAATCGAAAGACCGGCTTATCGCTTGTTGCGAATCGGCACGTTCATTTCTTCAGGCTTGATCTCGCGCACCAGCTCGGGCACGCCCCAGGCAAAGGCCGGGTCCACCTTGATCTTGAAGTGGTACATGCTCTGCATGGCCTGGTGGTCTTCCTTGCGGAAGGTCATCTTGCCCTTGGGCGTCTCGAAGCTCATGCCCTCCATGGTCTTGATGAGCTTGTTGGTGTTGGTGTCGCCGTTCGTGGCCTTGAGAGCGGTGACCAGCGCCATGGCAGAGCTGAAACCGCCGGCCGTGAAGAAGTCTGGCGGGGTCTTGAACTCCTTGTAGTGCGCAGCCACCATGGCTTCGTTCACGGGGTTCTTGGGGATGCCGAAGTAGTAGTACGTGGCGCCTTCCATGCCGGGGAAGTTCTTGTAGGCCGCCATGGCGGGCAGGATATTGCCGCCGGTGGCGATCTCGATGCCATAGCGCTTGAGGTCCATGTCAGCGATCTTGAACGGGTTGCCTGCACCGGCCCAGATGATGAAGATGACCTTGCGGCCGGGCACGTCCTTGAGCTTGTCGATCAGACGCTGGGCACCGGCGGTGAAGTCGGTGGTGGTGGTGGGCAGGTATTCCTCGTGCACCAGCTTGGCGTTCTTGAGCGCGTCCTTGAAGGCCTTCACGCCATCGCGGCCGAAGGCATAGTCCTGTGCCAGCGTGGCCACCGTCACGCCCGCCTTGTCGATGGCCACGGCGTTGGAGATCGCGTCCTGGCTGCTGTTGCGGCCGGTGCGGAAGATGTACTTGTTCCACTTGTCGCCGGTGATGGCATCGGCCACGGCGGGCTCCACCAGCAGGATCTTCTTGTATTCCTCGGCCACGGGCAGCAGGGCCAGGGCAACGCCGCTGGAGGTGGGGCCGACGGCAATGTCGGCCTTGTCATCCGAGTAGGCCGAGGCCAGCAGGCTCTTGCCCAGGTCAGGCTTGCCCTGGTCGTCCTTCTCGATCACGACGAGCTTCTTGCCATTGACGGTCATGCTGCCGCCGGTGGCGTAGTTCAGGCCCATCATCAGGCCGGTCTGGGTCTGCTTGCCATAGGCCTCCAGCGGACCCGTCTTGCTGTACACGTGGGCAATGCGGATTTCACCGGTCTGCGCGAACGCGGGGGCAGAAAGTGCGGCGGCGGTAACGGCTGCGGAAGCGAGGGCGACCAGAGTGCGACGGTGCATGGCGATGTCTCCTGTTGTGATGCTTCTTTATTGCACAGTCTGTGCCAGCAGCCAAGTGCTTGATTTCAAAGATACTTTTACTGACACCCTGGCGACACTGCCTGATTTAAATACACATTAAATGTCTAATTTTTAGACATTTGCCTGATTTTTATTCAGGGTTTTCCAGACGTCCATAGAGCGTGGCGCGCGAGATGCCCAGCTGGCGAGCAGTGGCCAGCTTGTTGCCGCCATGGGCTTTGAGCGCAGCCGCGATGGCCTTGCGCTCCAGCTCTGCCACCTGCTCGGCCAGCGGGCGCAGGTATCGGCTTTCGTCCTCGGCATCGGGGCCGTGGCCTGGGTCCTGCACCGGGGCAGGGGCGGCGGGCTCCACGCCCGCCTCGCGCAGGATGCGTTCGAGCTGCGCGGCGTCGATGGACTGCGAGTCGCTGCGCATCACCGCCTGCTCCAGCACATTGCGCAGCTCGCGGATGTTGCCGCGCCAGGGCTGGCCCGCCAGCAGGGCCATCGCATCGGGCAGCAACTCGGGCGGCGCGGTGCCATTGCGCAGGGCCAGGTCTTCGCCCAATGCTTCGACCAAGGCAGGAATGTCGCTGCGCCGTACGCGCAGCGGCGGCACACGCACCGGCAGCACATGCAGGCGGTAGAACAAATCCTCGCGGAATTTGCCCTCGCGCACCAGCGACGCCAAATCGCGCGACGTCGCGGCCAGGATGCGCACATTGAAAGGCACGAGCTTGTTGCTGCCCAGCGGCTCGATCTCGCCCTCTTGCAGCGCCCGCAGCAGCTTGGCCTGCAGGCTTTGGGGCATGTCGCCGATTTCGTCGAGGAACAGCGTGCCGCCATCGGCCAGCTTGAACTTGCCGTCGCGGCCCTTGCGGTCGGCGCCAGTGTAGGCGCCAGGCGCCACGCCGAAGAACTCGGCCTCGAGCAGCGTGTCGGGCACGGCGGCGATGTTGACGCTAACGAACGGACCGCTGGCGCGGCTGGACGCTGCGTGGATCGCGTGGGCCAGAAGCTCCTTGCCGGTCCCCGTCTCACCCAGCAGCAGCACAGGGCTGCTCGACTGCGCTGCACGGCGCGCCTGGCGCTTGACCTCGGCCGCAGCGGGGCTGGAACCGATGAAGCTGGCAAAGGTGTACTTGGACCGCCGCTCGCCGTCGCCCGCCACCGCCAGGCTGCGGCGGCGCTGGCTGGCCAGCTCGCGCCGGGCGTCGTCCAGGTCGCGCTGCAGCAGCGCAAACTTGCTGATGAGCGGCTGCAGCGTGGTTTCGGGATGGTCGAACAGCACGATGCCAATGGCGCCGATCACGCGGTCCGCGTCGTCGCGCAGTGGAATGCGGCTGACCACAAAGGTGCCCGCCTTGTTGGTGAGCAGGTCGATCAGCACGGGCTGGCCCGTTTCGAGCACGCGGCGCATCTGTGTGTTGGGGATGACCTCTTCCACCGTGCGGCCCACGAACTGGTCCACCGACGAAAAACCCAGGTCCGGCAGAAAGCGCTGGTAGCCCTCGTTCACCCACACGATGCGCCCACTGCGATCCACCAGGAACATGCCCTGGCTGACGCTGGAGAACAGCTGGAACATGGAGCGTGCCGCCAGTTCCAGAATGCCCTGGGCATCCAGCGGCAGTGCGGGGGCGTCGTCAGCGAGCAAGGGCATCTGCGGATGGTAGCGCGCTGGCGGGTCGCAGGGGCTGCCCCCAACAAGCATAAGGCGCCCGCCGCGGAGGCAGGACGCTACAAATTAGATAGCTACCCAGGCAAATAGCACTAGCGCCATCAGCCGTTTTTATCTGAAACGGGGGCCAAAGAGGCGTACAGGGATGGACCACATGCTGCCAAAGGCTGATCCACCAGGATGCAGGGCTTGCCAGTGCGGCGGCACTGGTCCTGCACCCGCCAGTAGGCGTCGTGGCTGATGCAGCCCGTCTGGCAAATCACCAGGTCCGCAGCAGCCAGACTGGCGTCAAAGGCTGCATCTGCGTGTACGTCTGGGTGGGCCTCGACGACCACCGGCACCCGCACCTTGCGGGGTTGGGCTGGAACATCCATGGGCGCGGTGGTGGTTGCCCCAACCTGCCCCGTGTCGCCCACCGCCCTGGTGTCTGACTGTGCCGCCAGTCGCCAGCGCAGGCATTCCCGCGACAAGGCGGCCATGCGCTCGGCCAGCGCGGCAATGTGGCGTGCCATGGCCTGGCGGCGCGACAGCCCCGGCACGGCAGCCCGTATTTGCGCCAGCTCATCGTGCGCCATGGCCAGCCGCGTATCGCGCACCACCAGCGCGCCACGCAGCTGTACCAACTCGGTCTGCAGCGCCTGGATCTCGGCGGCCTGCGCAGTCAGGGCTGCGCTGCAACGCCGCTGGGCTTCGCCCAATTGGCGACAGAGCACCAGAAACTCCTGCGGAAATGAGGACATGCACCACCTTGCAAATAAGAACTATTCGCATTTTATGGTACGATTCAGCCTGAGTTCACAGCAAGCCACCTGGTGGGGAGGGCTCCGGGAGCACAGCGCCTGGGGGTCTGGCTTGCCAAGAAAATCGTCGGCACGGATCTGCCCGCGCCGTCTGGACGAAAAAAAACCGCGCCCGATGGCGCGGTTTTTTTATGGGTGGGAGCCTGGGGCCTCGCCACGGTTTCAGGCCTCTGCCAGCGCCATCTTGCGGGCAGCCCAACGGCGCAGCAGGCGCGGAACGATCAGCACGGCCAGCACGATGACGATCAGGGTCACCGAACCGGGGCGCTCCAGGAAAATCGTCCACTTGCCTTCGCCAATCGACACCGCATTGCGCATCTGTGCCTCAGCCAAGGGGCCCAGGATCATGCCCACCACCACCGGCGCGGCGGGGAAGTCAAAGCGGCGCATCACCACACCCAGCAGGCCGATCGCGTACAGCAGCACCAGGTCGAATGCGCTCTGGCGCATGCCATACACACCCAGGGTGGAGAAGACCAGAATGCCCGCGTACAGGTACGACTTCGGGATGTTCAGCAGTTTCACCCATAGGCCCACCAGGGGCAGGTTCAGGATCAGCAGCATCACGTTGCCGATGTACATCGACGCGATCAGCGCCCACACCAGCGCGCCGTTGGTGTCGAACAGCTGCGGGCCGGGCTGGATGCCATAGTTCTGGAACGCGCCCAGCAAAATGGCCGTGGTGTTCGACGTGGGGATGCCCAGCGTCAGCAGCGGGATCAGCGTGGCCGTGATGGCCGCGTTGTTGGCGGCCTCGGGGCCTGCCACACCTTCGATGGCGCCCGTGGTGCCAAACTCTTCCTTGTGCTTGCTCAGTTTCTTCTCGGCGGCATAGCTCAGGAAGGTTGGAATCTCGCTGCCACCGGCAGGCACGGTGCCAAACGGAAACCCGATGGCCGTGGCGCGCAACCACGCGGGCCAGGAGCGCTTCCACTCTTCCTTGGTCATGTGGGTGCTGGTCAGGCGGTTCTGGGTCTCGTCGGACTTGCCTTCGTACATCACGTTGTACAGCGCCTCGCCCACCGCAAACAGGCCCACGGCGATCAACACCACTTCGATGCCATCCATCAGCTCAGGCACCCCCCCGGTGTAGCGCGCCTGGCCCGTGATCTGGTCGATGCCGATCAAGCCCATGGCCAGGCCCACGAACAGCGCCACCATGCCACGCAGCGTGCTCTTGCCCAGCACCGCACTCACGGTGGTGAAGGCCAGCACCATCAGCATGAAATACTCAGGTGGGCCCAGGCGGATGGCGTATTCGGCCACCAGCGGCGCGCAGAAGGTCACCAGCACCGTGGCGATGGTGCCCGCCACAAACGAACCGATGGCGGCCGTGGCCAGGGCCGCACCGGCGCGGCCATGCTTGGCCATCTTGTTGCCCTCCATGGCCGTGACCATGGACCCGGCCTCACCCGGGGTGTTGAGCAGGATGGACGTGGTGGAACCGCCATACATAGCGCCGTAGTAGATGCCTGCAAAGAAGATCATCGAGGCCGTGGCCTCGACCTTGACGGTGATGGGCAGCAGCATGGCCACAGCCACTGCGGGGCCGATGCCTGGCAACACGCCCACGGCGGTGCCGATCATGCAGCCCACAAAGGCCCACATCAGGTTGATGGGTGTTGCCGCGGTGGCAAAACCCTGCATCAAAAGGTTTAAGGTTTCCATGGCGTGCAGGCTTTACAGCCACCCCGTGTTGGTCAGGCCGGGCAGGTTGATGGCCAGCAGTTGCGTAAACATCCAGTACACCGGGGCCGCTACCGCGATACCGATGAAGGAATCCTTGATCCAGGCCTGCAGGCGCAGGTCGAGTTCACCTTCCGAGCTCTTGAAACCCCGCACCGACAGCACGAAGCACAACGCACAGCTCAGGATGAAGCCCAGCGTGGTGATGAGCAGGGCGTTGAGCAGCAGCCCTGCCGACACCCAGATGAAGCCCTTCCAGTGGGCGCGCTCGTCGCCGGAGCCCTCTTCCAGCTCCCGAAACCCCCCGCTCAGCGCATGCGCCACGCACAGCACGCCGCAGATCAGGATGGCAATGCTGACCACCCAGGGAAAGAAGTTGGGGCCCACGCCACCGTAGCCCGCTTCTGAACTGACCGAGCTGGCTCCCCAGGCCAGACCCAGCGCGAGCACCACCAGCCCGACCCCGATCAGGGTCTGCAAGGGCTTGGAGCGCGATGAATGTTGTTGTGTCATGTTTTTTCCTTCGCACCAACCAATGCACGGTCAGGCCGCCTGCTCAGAGGCAGAAATGACGGCTGCCGCGCCTTGCTTCGGGATCAGATCATTCCGGACTTGGCCATCGTGGCGCGCATGCTGGCGAACTCGGCATCCACGAAATTGCCGAACTCGTCGCCGGCCATCCATGCGGGGGTCCAGCCGTTCTTTTCCATCGCGTCCTGCCAGGCCTTGTGCTTGAAGGTCTTGGCCAGCGCATCGATCAAGGCCTTGCGCTGTTCGGGCGTGATGCCAGGCGCGCCGTACACGCCGCGCCAATTGCCGATTTCCACGTTGATGCCCTGCTCCTTGAGCGTGGGCACGTTCACGCCCTTGAGGCGGGTGCCCGAGGTCACGCCCACTGCGCGCATCTTGCCGGCAGAGATGTACTCGGAGAACTCGCTGTAGCCGCTGCCACCCACGGTCACGTTGCCACCCAGGATGGCGGCAGTGGCTTCACCGCCCCCACGGAACGCCACATAGTTGATCTTGGCGGGGTCCACGCCCACTTCACGGGCGATCATGGCGGCGGCAATGTGCTCGGTAGAGCCGCGCGAGCCGCCACCCCACTTCACGCTGCCGGGGTCCTTCTTGAGCTGTTCCACCACATCCTTCATGGTCTTGAAAGGCGAGTTGGCGGGCAGCACAAACACGTTGTATTCGCTGGTCAGGCGCGCCAGGGGCGTAACCTTGTCCAAGCCCACCGGTGGTTTGCCGGTGATGATGCCGCCCAGCATCACAGCGCCCATCACCATCAGCGCGTTCGGATCGCCCTTGCTGGCGTTGACGAACTGGGCCAGGCCAATCGCGCCCGCTGCGCCGCCCTTGTTGTCGTAGGACACCGACGATGCGGCGCCCGCATCCTGCATCGCCTTGCCCAACGCGCGACCGGTGGAATCCCAACCGCCCCCGGGGTTGGCGGGAATCATCATCTTGAGGGCCGCTGCCGTCTGGGCCGACACGGGCAACGCACCCGCAGCGGCCAGGGCGGCCAGTGATTTCAGAAAGGTATCGCGACGCATGGTGTCTGTCTCCTGATAAGGTTTGCGAACCGCTCGATGATGCGCGCGCTGCCTGTCAAACGGCTGTCCTCAGACTCAGGGAAAACACTCATGCACCCGGCCCAATGAGACGGTGCTATGGTGCCGCGCATGCAATTGCTTCTTGTAGAAGACGACCCCACCATGCAGGCCACGCTGCACCGCGCACTGACCCGGCGTGGCATGGAAGTGACCGCAGTGGGCGACGGACGCGCAGCGCTGAGCCAATGGACCGCCCTGCAGCCCGACGCCGTCATCCTGGACCTCACCCTGCCGGGTCTGGACGGCTTGCAGGTGCTGCAGCAGGCGCGATCACGTGGCCTGCGCACCCCCGTACTGATCCTGACGGCACGTGGCACCGTGGGCGACCGCGTAGTGGGGCTGAACGCTGGCGCCGACGACTACCTGCCCAAACCGTTCGATCTGGACGAGCTGGAGGCACGCCTGCGCGCGCTGGTGCGCCGCAGCGCAGATCCCGCCGTAGCGCCGCTGGCACCCAGCACTGTGCAGATCGGAGCCATCCGCTACGACAAGGACAGCGGCGCGCTGTACCTGAACGGCGAGGTGATGGAGCTGACCCCGCGCGAGCTGGCACTGATGCACGCCCTGCTCGCGCAGCCCGGGCATGCCGTGACCAAGGAGCGACTGTATGAGCTGGTGTTTCCGGGCCAGCTCGACGTGCAGTACGAAGCCATCGAGGTCGTGGTGTACCGGCTGCGCAAGAAGCTGGCAGGCACAGGCCTGACCCTGATGACACTGCGCGGCCTGGGCTACCTGCTGCGCGCCGACGCATGAGCGAGGATGGAGTGCGCCACCACTCGCTGCGGCGGCGCCTGCTGCTGGGCATCTTGCTGCCTGTAGCCCTGTTCATCGGTTTCAACACCTGGAGCCTGTACCACCAGACGCTGGCATCGCTCAACACCGCGTATGACCGCACCCTGCTGGCATCCGCCAAAAGCATCAGCGAACAGCTCGATGTGAAAGGCTTTGACGACGCAGCGCAGCTGCGCGCCATCGTTCCTTATTCGGCCCTGGAGGCCTTTGAGGCCGACAACCAGAGCCAGATGTTCTACCGCGTTTCGACCCTCAAGGGCGAGATCGTGTCGGGCTTTGAGGACCTGCCGGTGTGGCACGGCAGCATCCCTGCCCGCCCTCCCTATGCGGCTCTGGTGGACTTTTACGATGACCGATTTCGTGACCGCGATGTGCGCGTGGCGGTGCTGCTGCAACCGGTGGCCAGCTCCGAAGGCCGGGCGATGGCCGTGATCCAGGTGGCGGAGACGCTGGAGGTGCGCGAAACCCTGGCACTGCAGATCCTGTGGAACACCCTGTTGCGACAGGCGCTGTTGATCGCCGTGGTGGCCTTTACCGTGGTGTTGGTGGTGCAG
Source organism: Acidovorax sp. 59 (assembly GCF_002754175.1). Taxonomy (NCBI): domain Bacteria; kingdom Pseudomonadati; phylum Pseudomonadota; class Betaproteobacteria; order Burkholderiales; family Comamonadaceae; genus Acidovorax; species Acidovorax sp. 59. The sequence goes on from NZ_PEET01000001.1 coordinate 2,900,407, forward strand.
CGCGCCACCCAGCCCGTGCGGCAGCTCAGCCAGCAGCTGCAGGCCCGGCGCGAGGGCGATCTGAGCCCCATCGCGGCCCCGCTCGCCCCGCGCGAGCTGCAGCCGCTGGTGGACGCCACCAATGAGGTCATGCAGCGCCTGCGTCACCTGCTGCGGCACCAAAAGCGCTTTGTGCGCGATGCCTCCCACCAGCTGCGCACACCGCTGGCCGTGCTCAAGACCCAGGTGCAATCGGCCCTGCGCGGCGACGTGGAGCCGCAACAAGCCCTGCACGAGATCAGCGACACCGTGGACCGCGCCACCCAGCTCGCCAACCAGATGCTGGCCCTGGCCAAGGTGGAGCAGCTGCGCCAACAAAGCGCTCCACCAGCCACCCGCTTTGATGACATTCTGCGTGCCGTGGCGCTGGAGATTTCGCCACTGATTGCTCAGCGCGATCTGGACTTTGGCATCCACACCGAGCCAACCCTGGTGCAATCGCATGAATGGATGCTGCGCGAACTGAGCCGCAACCTGCTGCACAACGCCGTGCGCCACGCACCGCCCGGCAGTGAGTTGACCGTGGACTTGCGCAGCGACGGGCGGCATGCGGCGCTGACGATCAGCGACCACGGCCCTGGCATTGATGACGAGCTGGCGGCACGCCTGTTCCAGCCCTTTTCTGCAGGAGACGTGCGCACCGGCAGCGGCCTGGGCCTGGCCATTTGCCATGAGATCGTGCAGGCCCTGGAAGGCAACATCACACTGACAAACCAGGTGCAAGGCCACAAGGTGACAGGGCTGGACGCCGTGGTTCGCCTGCCACTGCCTGCGCCCTTGACCGACAGCACACCCATGGCCTAGACGGCACAATCTCGCCCATGAACACCTTGGAGACGATGCGCCTGGACAAGTGGCTCTGGTGCGCCCGCTTTTACAAGACCCGCAGCCTCGCCACCGAAGAGATCGGCAAGGGCCGGGTCACTGTCAATGGCCAGCTGGCCAAACCTGCACGCGACCTGCGCTGCGGCGACACCGTAGCGCTGCGCCAGGGCCCCGTGGCACGCACCGTGCTCGTACGGGGCCTGAGCGGTGCCCGGGGCCCCGCGCCAGTGGCCCAGCAACTGTACGAAGAAACCCCTGACAGCATCGCCGCCCGCGAAAAGGCCGCAGAACTGCGCCGCTTGGCCCCCGAGCCAGCGGCGACATTGCAAGAAGGTCGCCCAACCAAACGCGACCGCCGCGAGATCGACAAGGTGAGCAATAAGGGAAGCGATTGGGGCAGCCGGTGGAGTGCGTCCATCGACGAGTGACTGTTCGAGGAGTTCGGACAGTTCGCAGGCGGCGTCAGATATAACTAGGCGGCTGAAAAACTCAAAAGAAAAAGCCCCAAGCGCGTTGAGCGCTTGGGGCTTATCTTGGCGGAAACGGAGGGATTCGAACCCTCGATGAGGCTCTACACCCCATACTCCCTTAGCAGGGGAGCACCTTCGGCCACTCGGTCACGTTTCCAATCCCGCTATTATGCCTCATTTCAGGGGCTGTTCCGCTGGTTGCAGCAGCATAGGTGGGCTGGTCCAAAGTCCTCGTGCACGCCGGGCGCTGATAGCTGGAGTCACTTATTCGCCGATTGCCGCCCAGGTTTTGATGTCGCATATGGAGGCCATCCGAGCGCGGATGGCTTGTGTGCTGAGCCTGTTGGGCAGGGGGCAAGGACGGACTCGGGCTTTCTATTGGACGCACCGAGCTCATAGAGCTGGCAATCTTCGCGATTGGCCAGCGTGCCGGATGCGGCGGTTTACTCCCGTATTTGTGGGTGTCGTCCCGCGACGCGGGCAAAAACACACCTGAGAGCTACTGCCTGAGCCATTCCAGCGTAAGACCAGACCGCACGACAAAGCCGCTTCCTACCTTGATGCGGATGTGGTGACCCCGTGTGGTACAGGCCTGGATCTGATCCAGCAGCTCGCCCAATTGCGCGGCTCCCGGGGTGGTTTGGTGGGCATGGCGCAGCCAGTGGCGCACCACGTTGGCCTGGCGCGCGCGGGTGAGCCCCTGCAGCGCCTTGATACCAGGGGGCACGCCCACCAAGGACAGGTCCTGCTGTGCCATCTCGTTCAGCAGCTCGGCAGCCTGGGCTGCATTGGCGGCCGACCGTGCAAAGGTATCGCGAAAGGACGGGAATGCGGCATGCAGCGCAGGCAGCAGTTGCGCCCGAATGCGGTTGCGCGTGAAGCGCTCATCGGAGTTGGTGGGGTCTTCCACCCACGCCTGGCCTTGTGCCTTCAACCAATCGCGTACGTCCGCCGCAGACACCTGCAACAAGGGGCGGTTCCAGACCAGACCAGCACGCGTCCACTGGGCGGGCATGGCGGCCAGGCCGGCCACGCCCGCTCCACGCGACAGGGCGAGCAACAGGGTTTCGGCCTGATCGTCGGCGTGCTGTGCAATTGCTATGGATTGAATAGCACCCAAGGCATGATCTTCTAGCGCTACTGCCGTCAAAGCCTGGTATCTGGCTTGCCGAGCGGCATCCTCGGGGCTCTGGCCGGGCGCGGGGCGCGCGTCCAGCCGCTGCACACGCAAGGGCACGCCCAGCTTGCTACACAAGGCCACGCAATGCTGCTCAAACCCATCGGCAGCCGCCTGCAGCCCATGGTGCACATGGATGGCCAGCACCTGCCCGGGCCAGCGGCGTGCACAGCCCAACAGCAATGCGGTCGAGTCTGCGCCCCCGCTCAACGCCACGGCCATCGGCAACGCGGGCGCAAAGGCCCGCAGGGCGGCGTCCATTGATTGCGTCATCGCATCCGCCCTTCAGGCCCTGTACCTGGACCCGTCACAACCGCCGGACGTGCCCGGAGGGCGTAGAGAACAAGGGAGAAATGGCGGCGCATGGGCGCCGATTATCACGGCGCCCCGCACTCCGGCAGTAAGGTGCATGGGGGGCGCCGCCCCGCCCCTTGCAACTTAACCGCCCGGCGAGGACAGCCGTGGCGCAGCGTGGGCAGGGTCGGTGGACAGGCGGAAGGTGCCCACCACCTCCGACAGCCGCACCGACTGGTCCTTGAGGCTCTGTGCCGCGGCAGCGCTCTCCTCCACCAGCGCTGCGTTCTGCTGGGTCATCTGGTCGAGTTGGGCCACGGCCTGGCCGACCTCGTTGATGCTGGTGCTTTGCTCATTGGTGGACGCCGTGATCTCGGCCATGATGTCCGTCACACGCTGCACCGAGGTCACGATCTCGGTCATGGTAGTGCCCGCGTCGTGCACCAGCCGCGAGCCGTTTTCCACCTGCTCGACCGAGGTATTGATCAGGGTCTTGATCTCGCGTGCCGCCTCGGCGCTGCGCTGGGCGAGGCTGCGCACCTCGCCTGCCACCACCGCAAAGCCCCTGCCCTGCTCGCCCGCGCGGGCGGCTTCCACCGCAGCATTGAGCGCAAGGATGTTGGTCTGGAAGGCAATGCCGTCGATGACGCCGATGATGTCGTTGATCTTGCGCGAGGCCGCATTGATCTGGTCCATGGTGGTCACCACATTGCCCACCACCTGCCCACCATGTTGCGCCACGCTGGACGCCTGGGCTACCAGCTGGTTGGCTTGGCGTGCCGAGTCTGCGTTGTGCCGGACGGTCTCGGTCAGCTGCTGCATGGAGGCTGATGTCTGCTGCAGGCTGGATGCCGTGAGTTCGGTGCGCCCGCTCAGGTCATGGTTGCCGGTGGCAATCTCTTCGGCGGCCACGCGTACCGAGCTGCTGGCGTCACGGATCTGCGAGAGCACACCGGAGAGCTTGCCCGCAAAGCTGTTGAAGCTACCAGCGATCTGGGCCAGCTCGTCCTCACCGTGGGCGTCGATGCGGCGCGACAGGTCGCCATCACCGGCGCCGATTTCATGCATCGCGTCAGGCACCAGCGTGAGCTGGCGCAGGCGCCGCGTCAGAACCACGCCCAGCAGCCCAACGGCCACCACCAACACCAAAATGCTGGAGATCAGCGATGTGGCCAGCATGGCCCGGATCGGTGCCATGGCCTCGCTTTCATCCAGGGCCACCACCAGCATCCATGAGGTGCCCGCGATCGGCACCACGCTGAGTAACCGGCTGCGCGACGCAATGTCCGCCTGCAGCAAGCTTTTGTCCTTGGATGCAGCGAGCAGCTTGTCGGTCACGAGGTCCTTGGACAAATCGGCAATGGGCTTGAGGGTCAGCGCCTGGTCGCGGTGGGCGATGATCTTGCCGTCGGCAGATACCAGAAACCCGAAACTCTGCGGCGTGGGCTGGATGGAAGCCACATTGGCAACCACTGACTCCATGTAGACATCACCAGCCGCCACGCCTTTGAGCGCTGCGCCAGCGCCCACCGGGGTCGCAAAAGTCACCACCAGTTTCTGGTCGGACGCCGAGATGTAGGGCGGCGTGACCACAGACCCGCCCGCTTGCGCGGCCTGCTTGTACCAGGGACGTGCGGTGGGATCGTAGTCGGCGGGCAGGCTGCGAGTCTCTGAAAAAACGTACTTCTTGTCCGCGTAGCCAAAGTACGCCGTGCTGAATTTGCCCGCGTCGCGCAGCATGGCCAGAGACTTGGCAGGTTCGGGATCTTCAAAAGCGGCGACAGAGGCCGCAATGATCGTGGCCTTGGCCCGCGCCCACTCCTCGATGGTTTCTGCGTGGCTCTTGGCGGTCGCCATGCCCTCTTCGGCCAGCGAAACCTGCGCCTGTGCACGCGCCGACAGGTAGTTGACCAACGTCAACACCATCAGGGCAGCCACCATGCAGGTGGCAGAGAGGACCAGGATCTGGCCCTTGAGCGTCTTCAGAAGCGACATGAAGCCCTCCTTGAACCGCCCGCGCAGGCGGTCTGCAGGCATGTTACATCCGGTAGCAGTCCATGCGCCAGTGCGGGTTTGTGTGCCCCTGCGAGGAGTCGGCCAGAAAAACAACAACGGCCCCGAAGGGCCGTTGGAACCGCACCAAGCTGGTGCATTTGGTGCCAGCAACGACAGGCCTGAACCTGCCCTCAGCGGGCTTAGCGGGCGTCCGCCTTGGTGTCGCTGAAGCGGCCGTAGCTCTGCAGACGCTCGTAACGACGGTCCAGCAAGTCTTTGGTCTTGAGGTCTGCCACCTGGCGGAAGGCATCGCCCAAAGCGCGCTTCAAAAATGCGGCCATCTGCTTGTGGTCGCGATGGGCACCACCCACGGGCTCGCTCACGATCTTGTCCACCAGGCCCAGGGCCTTGAGGCGGTGGGCGGTGATGCCCAGGGCGTCAGCGGCCTCTTGCGCCTTGTCGCTGGTCTTCCAGAGGATGGACGCACAGCCTTCGGGGCTGATGACCGAGTAGATGGCGTATTGCAGCATCACAACCTGATCGGCCACGCTGATGGCCAAGGCGCCGCCGGAGCCGCCTTCGCCAATGATGGTGGTGATGATGGGTACTTCGAGCTGCGCCATCTCGAAGATGTTGCGGCCAATGGCCTCGGACTGGCCGCGCTCTTCGGCGTCAATGCCCGGATAGGCGCCGGGCGTGTCCACAAAGGTGAACACGGGCAGCTTGAATTTCTCGGCCGTCTTCATCAGGCGCAGGGCCTTGCGATAGCCCTCTGGCTTGCTCATGCCAAAGTTGCGCATGGCGCGCTCCTTCGTGTCGCGGCCCTTCTGATGGCCCAGCACCATACAGGCGTGGCCGTTGAAGCGCGCGAGGCCGCCCACGATGGACAGGTCGTCCGCGTAGTGGCGGTCGCCGTGCAGCTCGACGAAGTCGGTGAAGATGTCGCGCACGTAGTCGAGCGTGTAGGGACGCTCAGGGTGGCGGGCGATCTTGGTGATCTGCCAGGGCGACAGTTCGCTGTAAATGTCTTTGGTGAGTTGCTGGCTCTTCTTGCTCAGCTGGTCGATCTCTTCCGAGATATCGACGGCACTCTCGGTCTGCACGTAGCGCAGTTCTTCAATTTTGGACTCCAGCTCGGCAATGGGCTGTTCGAAATCCAGAAAGGTCTTTTTCGCCAACGTTTTTCTCCTAGGGGGATCGCACCCGGCGGGGTTGCCACGAATGGCACGCACTGTAACCGGCGCGCCTGCAGTGGTGTCAATAAGTTACAGGCAGGGGGTCCAGAGACCGCCAAATATACCAAGTCGCGACGCTGCACCAGGGCTTCCAGGCCTCGGCCACCTCGCGGGCGTCACTGCGGCTCACGGGGTCGCCAGAGAAGTAATTCTGGCTGATGCCGCTGATCAACCCCACGTCATCGAGGGGCAAAACATTGGGCCGCATCAAATAGAAGATCAAAAACATCTCGGCCGTCCATCGACCGATGCCACGGATGGCCACCAGCTCGGCAATGATGGCTTCATCGTCCATGGCGGCCCAGTCCTTGACGTGCAGCTTGCCGCCTTCAAAGTGCATGGCCAGGTCCACCAGGTAGTCCACCTTGCGGGCAGACAGGCCCGCGGCCCGCATGTCGTCGATCTTGAGCTTGAGCACGCTGGCGGGCTTCATGCCGCGCGGCAGCAGCGCCACAAAACGCTCCCATACGGCCTGTGCTGACGCGACTGACACCTGCTGTCCCACGATGGAACGCGCCAGTGTGATGAAGGGGTCGCCCTTGGTTTGCAGCGCGGCGTCGCCAAACTGCGGTATCAGGCGCTTCATCACCCGGTCTTTTTTCACCAGGTGCTTGCAGGCCTCGGCCCAGTAGTCGGGCGTGGCCAGCACCAGCGACGGCGCCACAGCGTCACCCGCTATCTTTTTAGAAGCTGCCACCGCTTATTCCACCTGCACTACTGGCATATTTAGCATCAAAACAATGCTCATTGGGCAGCTTCCCATGTGGTGCCGGCGGCAGAGTCCTTGAGCACGATGCCCTGGGCCAGCAAGTGGTTGCGGATGCGGTCGGCCTCGGCAAAGTTCTTGGCCGCCTTGGCTGCGGCCCGGGCAGCAATCTGTGCCTGAATCTCAGACTCATCCACACCGGCGGCCCTGGACTGAAGAAAAGCCTTGGGGTCACCCTGCAAGATCCCCAGGCAGCCACCCAGCGCCTGGAGCAACCCCGCCAGCTCGACGGAGCGGGTCTTGTTGACCTCGCTGGCCAGGTCAAACAGCACGGCCACGGCCTCGGGAGTGCCAAAGTCCTCGTCCATCGCGGCCTTGAAGCGGGCCGCGTAAGGGTTGGACCAGTCGATGGATGCCGCTTGTGAGGGAGTCACCAGGCTCAGCGCGGTGTACAGCCGCTTGAGCGCCTGGCGCGCGTCATCCAGATGCGCATCGCTGTAGTTCAGCGCACTGCGGTAGTGGGCGCGGACGATGAAAAAGCGCACGGTTTCTGCGTCGTACGTCTTGAGCACGTCGCGGATGGTGAAGAAGTTGCCCAGGCTCTTGGACATCTTCTCGTTGTCCACGCGCACAAAGCCGTTGTGCACCCAGAACTTGGCCAGCGGTTTGCCCGTGGCACCTTCACTCTGGGCGATTTCGTTCTCGTGGTGGGGGAACTGCAGGTCCGCGCCGCCGCCGTGGATGTCGAAGGTCTCGCCCAGCGTGGCGCAGCTCATGGCCGAGCACTCGATGTGCCAGCCGGGGCGGCCAGCACCAAAAGCGCTGTCCCACTTGGCCTCGGGCGGCTCCTCGGGCTTGGCGGACTTCCACAGCACGAAGTCGAGCGGGTCTTCCTTGCCGTCCAGCACGGCCACCCGCTCGCCGGCGCGCAGCTCGTCGAGCGACTTACCCGAGAGCTTGCCGTAGCCATCGAACTTGCGCACCGAGTAGTTCACGTCGCCGTTGCTCGCACGGTAGGCCAGGCCCTTGCCCTCCAGCTGACCGATCAGCGAGAGCATCTGCGGCACGTATTCAGTAGCACGCGGCTCCACCGACGGCGGCTCGATGCCCAGCAGGCCGATGTCCTGGTGCATCGCGGCAATCATCTCGTCGGTGAGCTGACGGATGGTGATGCCCCGCTCCAGCGCGCGCTTGATGATCTTGTCGTCGATGTCGGTGATGTTGCGCACGTAGGTCACGCGCAGGCCGCTGGCCTTGAGCCAGCGCTGCACCACGTCGAACGCCATCATCATCCGCGCGTGGCCGATATGGCACAGGTCATAAATGGTCATGCCGCACACATACATGCGCACATGGCCAGGTTCGAGCGGGGAAAAGTCTTCCAATGCACGCGACAGCGTGTTGTAGATGCGCAAACTCATGGGATTTCAGTAACGGGAGACTTGATGGGGTGGGCGAGGCAAAGAAACTCACCCGGCAGCAGCGGAACTCGGCCCTTGACAGGGGGTGGCCCGGCAAGGGGCGTCCAGCAAAATCACCAGCGGCAACAGCGTACCGTCATGACAACCCCCTCAGCTACAATCCGCCGCAGTATAAGCCCCCGCCCGGGCTGGCTGCCGCCCAACTCCTTTGTACCCCCATGAAGCAAGTCCGACGCACACTCCCACGCCTACTGCGCCTTCTGGCACTGACCGCCCTGATGGGCACGGGCGTGGTCCACGCGGACGACTATGCCGACATCACCCAGTTGCTCAAGGCTGGCAAGGCGTCCGAGGCGCTGGCCAAGGCCGACCAGCGCCTGGCCGCCAACCCACGTGACCCGCAGCTGCGCTTCTTGCGCGGCGTGGCCCAGACCGACTCGGGCAAGCAGGCCGACGCCATCGCCACCTTCACCAAGCTCACCGAAGAGTACCCAGAGCTGCCCGAGCCCTACAACAACCTGGCTGTGCTGTACGCCAACCAGAACCAGCTGGACAAGGCCCGCACGGCGCTGGAAATGGCGATCCGCACCAACCCCAGCTATGCCACAGCACAGGAAAACCTGGGCGACATCTACGCCAAGCTGGCCAGCCAGGCTTACAACAAGGCGCTGCAACTGGATGCCAACAACGCCAACTCCGTCAAGCCCAAGCTGGCGCTGATCCGCGAATTGTTCTCCAACGAACCCGGCAGCAAAACCGGTCGCCCTGCCGCCGCAGCGCCCGCGCCCGCCGTGATGGCAACCCAGCGCCCTGCACCCGCTCCAGCGCCCGCCGCTGCGCCAGCAGCTGCAGCGCCAGCGCCTGCCGCCGCTCCAGCTCCAACTGTCAGCCCCGCTTCCGCTGCAACGGCTCCTGCACCGGCACCGGCCCCAGCGCCTGCAGCTGCCAGCGACGCGTCCACCCAGGCCGTTACCTCCGCCGTACAGGCCTGGGCTGCGGCCTGGTCGTCCAAGGACATGAAGGGGTACCTGGGCGCGTACGACAAGTCGTTCGATCCACCTGGTCGCCAAGGCCGCGCTGCCTGGGAGAAGGAACGCGAGGCGCGCATCGTCGGCAAATCCAAGATCAGCGTGAAGCTTTCTGACATCACCGTGTCCGTACAAGGTGACAAGGCCACGGCCCGGTTTCGCCAGGCATACAGTGCCGACTCGCTCAACGTGAGCAGCCGCAAGACGTTGGACCTCGTCAATAACAACGGCCGCTGGACCATCGTTCGCGAATCCACAGGCGGTTGACCATGGCCCCCGATGCGGCGCCTGCGCCTTCCGCGCGGGCTTTTTTTTTGCCCTGACAGTCAGCTGATAGATGGTTTGCATGTTTGTGCCCCTGACCAACGCAGGCCGCAGGGCAGCATCGGCGGTGCTGTTGCTGCTGGGCCTCTCGTTGGCCACGCCAGCCCTGCCGCAGGGTGCCAAGGCCCGCCGGGCGGCTGCTGCGCATGCGGCATCCACCACGCCCCCAGTGGCGCCCACACCTGCTGAGCTGCGCGACGGCCAAGCGGAGACGCGCCTCATGGCGGTCTACAAGCTGGTGGCCGAAGGCCGGGGTCGCGAGGCGCTGGCCCAGGCCGAAAGCCTGGCGCGCGACTACCCCAATTTCCAGCTGGCGCAACTGGCGGTCGGTGACCTGCTCATGTCGCGAACCCGCCCCCTGCGGCATATGGGCGATGTGGCCCCTGAGCCGGACTCGGCCCGCAGCATCCAGGCCGCTGCGGCACTGGCCGAATTGCGCACCGAATCGCGCCAGCGGGTGGATGCACAACGCAGCCGCCCCCCGGTCAATGCCATCCCCGCACAGTTCCTGGAGCTGTCCCCTCGCTCGCGCCACGCGATTGCGGTGGACACCTCGCGCTCTCGCCTGTATCTCTTTGAAAACACCGCCCAGGGCCTGCGGCTGGTGGCCGACTACTATGCCTCCGTGGGCAAGCTCGGCATCGAAAAAGAGGTGGAGGGTGACCAGCGCACACCGCTGGGGGTGTACTTCATCACCAGCCGCCTGGACCCGGCCAAGCTCAAGGACTTCTACGGCGCGGGCGCCCTGCCCATCAACTATCCCAACCCCCTGGACCAGAGCCGGGGCAAGACGGGCAGTGGCATCTGGCTGCATGGCACGCCGCCCGACCAGTTCTCGCGCGCGCCACTGGCGACCGACGGTTGCCTCGTGCTGGCCAACCCCGACCTCGAACGCATCCTGCGCACGGTGGAGCCCCGCTCCACCCCCGTGGTCATTGCGCGCCAGTTGCAATGGGTGGAGCCTCACAGCGTGGCGGCCGACCGCAAATCGTTCGAAGCGGTGCTCAACGCCTGGAGCACCGCCAAGACCGCGGGCGACATGAAGCGCCTGCTGGGCTTTTATACGCCCGACTTCCAGAGCTACCGCAAGAAGCCGCTGGAGGAATGGACCCAGGTGCTGCAGGCCGAGGCCCGCGCCCTCAAGGGCAGGGAACTCCAGCTCAAGGACAAGTCTTACCTGCGGTGGACAGACTCGGCCGACACCATGGTGGTAACGTTCGGCGAAGTCGCCGAAGGCGCCCGTACAGGCCCGGTCAAGCGCCAGTACTGGACGCGCCGCGGCCAACAATGGCAGATCTTTTTCGAAGGAGTGATTGGATGATTTCCAGAAGAAATTCGACGGTAGCGCTGGCAAGTATTGCCCTGACTGCTATGTTTACAGTAGCACCCGTACAGGCGCAAGATGCCCCCAAGGTCAAGCTGGCCACGTCGATGGGCGACATCGTCGTGCAGCTTGACGCCACCAAGGCCCCCAAGACGGTCGAGAACTTCCTGGCCTACGTGAACAGCAAGCACTACGACGGCACGATCTTCCACCGCGTGATCGATGGCTTCATGATCCAGGGCGGCGGCTTCACGGCTGACATGCAGCAAAAGCCCACCAAGGCCCCCATCCCGCTTGAAGCCAAGAACGGCCTCAAGAACGACACGTACACCATCGCCATGGCACGCACCGGCGATCCCAACTCGGCCACTTCGCAGTTCTTCATCAACGTGAAGGACAACGGCATGCTCAACGCACCCAACCCCGATGGCCACGGCTACGCCGTGTTCGGCAAGGTGGTAGAAGGCACCGCCGTGGTGGACAAGATCAAGGCCGTGGCCACCGGCAACAAAGGCGGCCACCAGAACGTGCCCACCACCCCCATCACCATCAACTCCGCCACCGTGGTGAAGTGAAGCGCCCATTTTTTGAAAGAAGCAAAGCCATGAGCAACCCCCAAGTCGAACTGCACATCGCCGGCTACGGCGTCATCACCCTCGAACTCGACGCCGCCAAGGCACCCAAGTCGGTCGAGAACTTCCTGGCCTACGTGAACAAGGGCCACTACAACAACACTATCTTCCACCGCGTGATCCCCGGCTTCATGGTGCAAGGCGGCGGCTTTGAGCCCGGCATGACCCAGAAGGGCACCGACGCGCCCATCGAAAACGAAGCCAACAACGGCCTGAAGAACGCCAACTACACCGTGGCCATGGCCCGCACCAGCGACCCGCACTCGGCCACCGCCCAGTTCTTCATCAACGTGGCCGACAACGGCTTCCTGAACCACACCGCACCTTCGGCCCAGGGCTGGGGCTATGCCGTGTTCGGCAAGGTCGTGTCGGGCACCGACGTGGTGGACAAGATCAAGGCCGTGAAGACGGGTCGCAAGGGCTTCCATGACGACGTGCCGAAGGAAGACGTGATCATCGAGAAGGCCGTCGCCCTCTGAGCATTGCATCCCCCTGTGGCGCTGCGCGCCCCGCTGAGGCCACGCCCATGTCGGCCGCCCATTGCAGGCCGCAGCGCAAGGGATGAACCACCCAGCCCCCCCCGTGACCACGACCGTGCCCCGGTTCGAGGAGCTTGTCGCTCCCTCGCATTGGCGCACGGTCGATTTCATTTCAGACCTGCACCTGCAGGCCAGCGAGCCCGCCACGGTGGCCGCATTCCAGCAGTATCTGGAAGGCACCACGGCAGACGCCCTCTTTATCCTGGGCGACCTGTTCGAAGTGTGGGTGGGCGACGATGCCATGAGCGAGCCCAGCAGCTTTGAAGCCCGGGGCTGCGCCCTCCTTCGAGCCGCCGCGCAGCGCCTGTCGGTGTACTTCATGCATGGCAACCGAGACTTCCTGGCGGGCCCTGCCTTCCTGGCTGGGTGCGGCATCACCGGCCTGGCAGACCCCACAGTCCTGGTCTTTGGCGGCCAGCGGTATGCCCTGAGCCACGGCGACCTGCTGTGCCTGGACGATGTGGACTACCAGCGTTTTCGCCTGCAGGCCCGCAGCGCCGCCTGGCAGCAGCAGTTTCTGGCCCAGCCCTTGGCCACGCGCCGCGCGCAGGCGCGCGGCATCCGCCAGGAGAGCGAGGCGCGCAAGCAGTCGGGGGCCACGTACGCCGATGTGGACAGCCCCGCCGCCATCGCCTGGATGCAGGCCGCAGGCGCCCACACCCTCATCCACGGCCACACCCACCGGCCAGCCGACCATGTGCTGGCTCCGGGCCTGCAACGCGTGGTGCTGAGCGACTGGGATGCCGCAGCATTGCCCCCCCGGCTGGAAACACTGCGTTTGTCCAGCGCAGGCTTGGAACGGCTGCCCCTGGCCCCCAAGTAACAGCGGTCATGAACTGAGCGGGCCCACCTCCCGCAGCCCGATTGCCATGCCCCCCTTGCTCAACCGCCTCTGGCGCCGCGTGCGCGCCACCGTGGCCCCGGTACCGGACATCTCTGCCACGTTGTGGCTGCAGACCATCCAGCGCTACCCGTTCCTGGCCGCGCTGTCGCTGCACGACCAGGCCAAGCTGCGCGTGCTGAGCGCGCTCTTTTTGCATCACAAGGAATTCCACGGTGCCCATGGCCTCACGGTGACCGACGCCATGGCCATCGACATTGCCGCGCAGGCCTGCCTGCCCCTGCTGCATTGGGGCGACCCCGCCAAGGCGCTTGGCTGGTACGACGATTTTGTGGGCATCGTGCTGCACCCCGGCGAGGCCGTGGCCCGCCGCCAGACGATGGACGAAGCGGGCGTGGTGCACGAGCACACCCAGGTGCTGCTGGGCGAGGCCATGGAGCGCGGCCCCATCATGCTCAGCTGGCAGCATGTGAGCAACGCCACCGAGAACACCGCGCGCGGCCACAACGTGGTGGTGCACGAGTTCGTCCACAAGCTCGATATGAAAAACGGCCAACCCAACGGCTGCCCGCCCTTGCCTGCAGGCTTCATGGACACACACACCGGCCGTGCGGCGTATGAGGCATGGTGGGCAGCCTGGGAGCCCGCCTACGAACAGTTTCGCGAACGCGTGATCATGGCCGAGCGCTTTGGCGCCGAACGGCCCTGGCTGGACGCGTACGGCGCCACCTCGCCCTCCGAGTTCTTTGCCGTGGCCTGCGAGGCGTACTTTGTGAATCGCGAACGGTTTGCCCAGGAGTTTCCGGGATTGATGCCAGTGCTGGATGCGTTCTTCCAGCGCCCTGCAAGCTGAGCCTGGCGGTACGCATGGGGGGCCACCACCCCTTTTTGTACGCTGGCAGGCCACAGGCCAGCCATCCCTGCAGTCACTCAGGCTGCAGCAGCACCCCACCGCACAGCCTTCACGCGCCCAGCGCGTTTTCCACTGCCTGCTTGGCTTCTTCCAGACTGCTGAAAAACTGGGTGGGTTGCGGCATGGCCTTGGGCGAATGTGCGGGCGGCGGCCACAGGCGGTCGTCTGTCCAGGCGGCGGTCCACCCGCCAATGTCTTTGCGCTTGATGGAGCAAAGTGCTTGCCCGTCCACGTTGGCTATCCAGGTGGTCGGCGGGTTATGGTCCCAGATGACATGTGCCATGGCGCCCTCTCACGGTTGCTAAACCATTGTAGGAAGCCTGCGCGAAATTGGGCAATGGCGTTCACCCCCCCCCGCTGTCATCAGGCGACAGAGCGGAGGCACGGTAAAACGACGGCAGGCGCCTGCGCTCGCCCCCCGCACCCATCAGCCAGCGGCCAGCGCTCGCCGCGCTGCCTGGGCCACGCTGGCTGCATCCACCCCAAAGAATTGCCGGAGCGCTGCCCGCGTGTCGCTGCGGCCAAAGCCATCGGTGCCCAGGGTGATGTACTTGCGCCCTTCGGGGATGAATGCGCGCACCGTCTCGGGCACGGCGCGCACGTAGTCGGTGGCGGCGATCACTGGTCCACGGGTCGTGGCCAGTTGCTGAGTCAGCCATGCGGGAGCAGGCTGGGCATCGCCCGCCAGCCAGCGCTGCTCGCAGGCCACGCCGTCGCGGGCCAGTTCGCTCCAGCTGGTGACGCTGAGCACGGTCACATCCACACCCTCACTCGCAAGTTGTTCTGCGGCCTTGACCACCTCGGTCAGGATGGCACCAGAGCCCATCAGGGTGACGCTTTTGGACGAAATCGCGCTGTCGCGCTGGTGGATATTGCCTGAATAGCTCCTGAAAACATAGCATCCACGCATCACGCCTTCTGCCGTACCGGCGGGCAGGTCGGGTTGTGCGTAGTTCTCGTTCATCAGCGTGACGTAGTAGAAGACGTCGCGCTGGTCGGTCACCATCTCGCGCATGCCGGCATCGATGATGACGGCCATCTCGCCCGCATAGGCCGGGTCGTAGGCCTTGCAGTTGGGGATGGTGGCGGCGACCAAATGGCTGCTGCCGTCCTGGTGCTGCAGGCCCTCGCCGCCCAGTGTGGTGCGGCCCGAGGTCGCGCCCAAGAGGAAGCCGCGCGCACGCTGGTCCGCAGCCGCCCAGATAGCGTCGCCCACGCGCTGGAAGCCGAACATCGAGTAGTAGATATAAAACGGCAGCATGGCCAGGCCGTGCACGCTGTAGCTGGTGGCGGCCGCCGTCCAGCTGGCGATGGCACCGGCCTCGCTGATGCCTTCTTCCAGAATCTGGC
Organism: Acidovorax sp. 59; assembly: GCF_002754175.1. Lineage (NCBI taxonomy): Bacteria > Pseudomonadati > Pseudomonadota > Betaproteobacteria > Burkholderiales > Comamonadaceae > Acidovorax > Acidovorax sp. 59. Next base: position 2,915,520 of record NZ_PEET01000001.1, read on the forward strand.
CGTCCAGCGCCTCGCGGTAGCTCAGCACCGAGCCGATGTCCTCGGGCGCATAGCGCTGGCCCACGCTGCTGTAGATGCCCACCTGCTTGAACAGATTGGCCATGCCGAAGGTGCGCGCCTCGTCGGCCACGATGGGCACGATGCGCGGGCCCAGCGTGGCGTCTTTGAGCAACGTGCCCAGCATGCGCACGAAGGCCATGGTGGTGCTCATCTCCTTGCCATCGGCCTGCAGCGCGAACTGCGCGTAGCTATCGATGGATGGGACGGGCAGCGCGTCGCACGCCGTCTCGCGGCGCGGCAGGTAGCCGCCCAGTGCGTCGCGGTGGCTGCGCAGGTAGCGCATTTCGGAGCTGTCTTCGGCGGGCTTGAAGAAGGCCAGGCTGGTGGCCTGCTCGTCGCTGAGCGGCAGGTTGAAGCGATTGCGAAACTCGATGAGGTCGGTCTCGTCCAGCTTCTTCTGGCTGTGCGTGGTCATCTTGCCCTGGCCGGCAGTGCCCATGCCGTAGCCCTTCTTGGTGTGGGCCAGGATCACGGTGGGCTGCCCCTTGTGCGCAGCGGCGGCGGCGTAGGCGGCGTGGATCTTCACCAGGTCGTGCCCGCCGCGCTTCAAGCGGTCGATCTGCTCGTCCGTCATGCCCTGGGCCAGGGCCGCCAGCTCAGGGTTCTGACCGAAGAAGTTGTCGCGGTTGAAGCGGCCGTCCTTGGCGGCAAAAGTCTGCATCTGGCCGTCCACCGTGCCTTCGAGCGTGCGCACCAGCGCACCGGTCAGGTCGCGGGCGAACAGGCCGTCCCAGTCGCTGCCCCACACCAGCTTGACCACGTTCCAACCCGCGCCGGCGAACAAGCGCTCCAGCTCGTCGATGATGCGGCCGTTGCCACGCACTGGGCCATCCAGGCGCTGCAGGTTGCAGTTGACGACCCAGACCAGGTTGTCCAGGCCTTCACGCGCGGCCAGGGTCAGCGCGCTCATGCTCTCGGGCTCGTCCATCTCGCCATCGCCGAACACGCCCCACACCTTGCGCCCCGCGCAGTTCAGCAGGTTGCGGTGCGTGAGGTAGCGCATAAAGCGTGCGTGGTAGATGCTGCTGATAGGGCCGATGCCCATCGAGCCCGTGGGGAACTGCCAGAAGTCCGGCATCAGCCAGGGGTGCGGGTAGCTCGACAGCCCCTGCGCGCCTGCACCCGGCGCCGTCAGTTCCTGGCGGTAGTGCATCAGGTCCTGCTCGGACAGGCGCCCTTCCAGGAAGGCGCGGGCATACACGCCGGGCGCGCTGTGCGGCTGGAAGAACACCAGATCGCCCCGGTGCTGCCCTTCGCCCAGGCCTTCACGGGCACGAAAAAAATGGTTGAACCCGCTTTCGAAAAGATCCGCAGCACTGGCGTAGCTGGCGATGTGCCCACCCAGCTCGCCATACGCCTGGTTGGCCCGCACCACCATGGCCAGCGCGTTCCAGCGCACGATGGAAGCCACGCGCTCCTCGATGGCCAGGTCACCCGGGAACACAGGCTGGTCCTGCACCGCCACGGTGTTCACGTACGGCGTGTTCAGGTCGGGCTGCCAGCCAATGCGCTGGGCACGCGCCACCCGCACCAGCTCCTGCAGCATGTGCCGCGCTCGCTCGGGGCCTTCGGTGGCGACGAGTGCCAGGAAGGCATCGCGCCACTCGGCGGTTTCTTCGGGATCGGCGTCCAGGGGGGCGCCGGTGGCTTGTTGCAGCAGGGCGTGGGGTGTGAGGGCGTTCATGGAGGCCACTGTAGCGAGGCTGGCTCCAAATGAGTTGCCGTTTTGCCTTTCGTGACGCACACCTATAGCACTTTATGCCGCCAAAGCCATAAACTGCGGCATATGAAACTGGATACCCTCGATTTGCGCATTCTGGCCGAGCTGCAGGCCGATGGATCTTTGTCCAACGTGGAACTGGCGCGGCGCGTGCACCTGTCGCCCTCGCCCTGCCTGGCGCGAGTGAAGGCGCTCGAGGCAGCAGGCGTCATCAGCCGCTATGTGGCGCTGGCCAATGCGGCGGCGCTGGGGCTTGGCCTGAATGTGTTCATCAGCATCAGCCTCAAGGCGCAAAGCAAGGAGGCCCTGGCCGACTTTGAACGCCGCATTGCCGAGCACGATGAGGTGATGGAGTGCTACCTGATGAGCGGAGACAGCGACTACCTGATTCGGGTAGCGCTTGCCGACATTGGGGCGTTGGAACGTTTCATTCTGGAGCAGCTGTCGCCCATTCCGGGCGTGGAGAAGATCCGGTCGAGCTTTGCACTTAAGCAGGTGCGCTACAAGACCGCCCTGCCCTTGCCCAGCGCCTGATGCAGCCCACAGGCCGCCGGATGCGATGCAAACGCTATTTACGCGCCACGCCGCTCGTGACCACGCGCTTGCGCAGCTCGCGGATCAGCGCCTTGGCACGCGCCTCGTTGGCGGGGCCCATGCGCAGCAGGATCTTCTGACCGCTGGGCAGCGCCTCCAGCGCGGGGTCCACAAACTCGTAGCGCACCCAGGGCCGCAGGTTGGGCACTTCGGTGTTCACGGGCGTGAGCTTGACCTGCAGCGGGCCCGCCGGCTCGGGCGCCTGCAGCAGTTGGTCCAGCACCGCCACCAGGCGGTCGTTGAAGTAGCGCCGGGGGTAGCCCAGCTCTTCATACGCTTGCTGAAACAGCGGGTACAGCCGCGCGTACAGCGCCACGGCGGGCTCCATCGGTACCGCTTCAGCAAACGCCAAGAAGGCGCTGTAGCGTGCGGCATTGGCCGCCGCGATGGTGGTGGGCGCGTTGCCAGTGCCATCCACCACAAACCGCTGCGCCGTGGGCTGCACCGGCCACATGCGCGATGGCGCGTGGGCGCGGCCCAGGTTGTCCACCGTGGCCACCACACGACGCACAAAACCGTCGGTCTGCAGAAACATCGCCAGCTTGTCGCGGCCCAGCAGCTCGGCCAACAGCTCTGCAACCCGAGGGTCAGACTCGGCCAGCGCAGGCAAGGCAGCGTCGGGCGGTGCCAGCGCATCCACCGGGTTCTGCGGCCCCGACGCCTCGGGAGCGGGAGCGGGCGGGGGCGCTGCCGGTGCTGGTGGAGCGGCCACCACAGGGGGTGGCGCCAATGCGATCTCTACCGGCCGCAGCCAGAACCACCATGCCGCGCCAGCCGCCACGGCGCACACCAGCGCGGCCAGCAAGACCCAGAGTGCGGGGGAGGTGCGCTCTGGCGCGGGGCGGAATTCTGCGGTGTCTTGATCGGGCATCGGCTCTCCTTCAACACAGGAACAACCCTTGTCCGAGCCTCTACAGCGTTAGGCGTTCCCTGCCAGTCCCCCCAAAGGCGACTTGCCCGATTGGATCGCCACACGCCCAGGCCCTGGTAACGCGATGTAGCCAGCATCGGGCTGGCCCGCCCACAAAATCTGCCTAGAACGCCGTGGGCGTGGTGGACAGCGACTCCAGCCAGGCCACCGTGGCTGCCAGCTCGGAGGGACGAATCTCGTGTGCGCTGGGGAACTCGCGGTACGTCACCGTCACCGGCAGTGGCGCCATGTGGTGGGCGATGGCCTGGGCGTTGGCCAGCGGGATCACGTTGTCGTGGGTACCGTGGCTCAGCCACAGTTGCTTGCCGCGCAGCGCATCGGCAGGTGCGGTGAGCGGCACCACCTGCGGCAGCAGGCGGCTGTGCCACACCAGGCCTGCATGCATCAACGCGGGCCGGGTGAGCAACAGCGACAGCGCCATGATGCCGCCCTGGCTGAAGCCACCCACCACCACCCGCTCGGGCGGAATGCCCAGCTGATCGGCGGCAGACTCGACCGCCTGGGCTACCAGGGCGCGGCTTTGCGCCTCCTGCTCTTCGTTGATGGTGCGCTCGCCGCTGGGCTCGATGGAGAAATCAAACCACGCGTGTGAGCCCGGCCCCATGCGAAACGGCGCACGCAGGCTCAGCACATGAAACCGGTCCGGGATCTGCGGGGCCAGGCTGAACAGGTCCTGCTCGTTGCTGCCCACGCCATGCATCAGCACCAGCAGCCAGGGCCGGGGTGCGGTGGCGGCAGCGGGACGCTGCAAAAATGTGAGCGGCAAGGTAAGCATATATGTGCGCCTCGAATGGTTTAGGGCCAAAAACGGGTGGAATGCGAGGAGTTCCGTGTCAGTGCGCCGGCTCCAGAGCAAAAGCGTCCATCGACAGCATGCTGTACATCACCTCGCGGCTCAAGTAGTTTGCGTGCAGGTCGTCGCCTGCTGCGCCCAGTGCAAAGAAGATCGGCAAAAAGTGGTCTTCGGTCGGATGTGCGCGGTGGGCGTGAGGCGCCTGGCTGCGGTAGTTGAGCAGTGCTGCCATGTCCCCACGGGCCAGAGCGTCCTCGATCCAGCGGCTGAACTCCAGCACATAGGGCGCGGGCGCGCGCTCGCCGCCAAAAAACTCGGCCAGGTTGTGCGTCATGCTGCCCGACCCCAGCACCAGCACGCCCTGGCTGCGCAGGCTGCGCAAGGCGGCTCCCAGTGCATACACATCGGCCGGGCCCGCGCCCACGGGCAGCGCCACCTGCACCACAGGCACGTCGGCCAGCGGGAACAAGTGCATCAGCGGCACCCAGGCGCCGTGGTCAAAGGGACGCGCGGCATCGCCCTGGGCCGCCACGCCAGCAGCCTGCAACAGACCCAGAACTTCTTGCGCCAAAGCGGGTGAGCCCGGAGCGGGGTACTGCAGCTGGTACAGCGCGGGAGGGAATCCGCCAAAGTCGTGCCAGGTGGCAGGCTGCGGCCCGGTCATCACCTGCGCCGAGCGCGCCATCCAATGCGGCGACATGACCACCACGCCACGCAGGCCGGGGTATTGCGACTTCAGGCTCTGGCCCCATTGCGTGAGCGCCGGGCCCGTGGTGCCAGCGTCCAATGCGAACAAGGGCGCACCATGCGACACAAACAGCGCGGGGACTGCGGCAGAAACAGGAACGGGGGCTTGGGCAGAGGCAGACATGACAACTCCAACAAGGAACACCATGAATGTAGGACTGATAGCCCGTGATACCAAGCCCTGCAAGGCAGACAGATTGTTCTACGGATGATGCCAATCAAACATTGACAGCGCCCTGGTGCACAGCGCGTAACGCCCTCCAGCCCCTACGCAGGCCTGCTCTGGCCCGCAGGTCAGGAGCCGTCGCGCACCCTGCCCCGCAGTGCCTTGGTCTCGCCCCGCTGCGTTTTGCTTTTTAAGCGCCGCTGTTTCGACCCATAGGTGGGCTTGGTGGCCCGGCGCACGCGGGGCGGCACGGCCACGCTGTTGACCAGCGCATTGAGCCGCTCCAGGGCATCGGCACGGTTTTGCTCCTGGCTGCGGTACTGCTGGGCCTTGATGACCAGCACACCGTCTTGCGTGATGCGGGTGTCGCGCAGGGCCAGCAGGCGCTCCTTCACGCCCTCGGGCAGCGACGACGCCACCACGTCAAACCGCAGGTGGACCGCGCTCGATACCTTGTTGACGTTTTGTCCGCCCGCGCCCTGCGCGCGCATGGCGGTGATTTCAACCTCGTCCTCAGAAATTTGCAGGGGCAGCGGGGCCATGGCCGTGGAATCCCCCGCGCCCAGCCATCAGGCCGCTGGCTGCTGGGCCAGCAACTGCGCCAGCCCGTCAATCGCCAGGCCATAGCCCAGCACGCCAAAGCCACACATCACTGCCTTGGCGGCGGCGGCCATGTACGAATGGTGGCGGTAGGCCTCGCGCGCATGCACATTGCTGATGTGCAGCTCGATCAGGGTGATGCCCGTGCCCTTGATGGCGTCGTGTAGCGCAATGCTGGTGTGGGTGTAGGCCCCAGCGTTCATCACCACGCCCGCCAGCTCGCCCGCTGCGTGCAGGCGGCCCGCCTCGTGAATCCAGTCCACCAGCGCGCCTTCGTGGTTGCTTTGGTGAAAACGCAGCGCAAAACCGTGGCGGTTGCAGGCGTCGGTGCAGAGCTTTTCCACATCGGCCAGGGTGGCTGCGCCGTAAACGGCAGGCTCGCGCGTGCCCAGCAGGTTCAGGTTAGGGCCATTGAGGACAAAAACGGTTTTATTGGCAGTCACAGACAAGTCTCCGGGGCAATGCGCCTGCCACGCTGGCAGGCCAGAGTGCGGGATTATGCGGCGCCCCAGCGCAGGGGCCGCCCCAATAAAAAAGCGGCCCCGAAGGACCGCTGTAAAAGGCAGCCTGTGCAACGCTGCCTGTGAGCGACTCGCGCCCAAGAGGTTGGTGACAAACCAGCCGCTGGGGGCTGATCAACGGTCCCAGTGGCGACCGTGGCCGTGCCCGTGGTGGCGGTGGCCATAACCATAACCGCCGTAATACACCGCTGGGGGTGGCGTGTAGTACACCGGGGGAGCGTTGTAGTACACAGGGCGTGGAGGGGGAGCGTAGTACACCGGTGGGGGCGGTGCCACATACACCGGGGCGGGGGCGTAGTAGCCATTGCTGGCCCCCACCACCACGCCTGGCACGCCAATGCCCACGGACCAATTGACATCGCGGGCCTGGGCGGAGCCAGCACCGGCCAACAGGGCCAGCGCTACACCCGCCACAGCGGCCGCAGTAGAAACAGAACGGGTTTTCGTCATGGAAATCTCCTAGTGAATGAGGGCGGCCCACCAAAAGGACACGCCTCACCGGTACACAACGCACCAAGTGCCTAAAAGGATGGCACAAAATCGTCTTTACGTTGTGTCTGAACGTACACGCGCTGGTTTTAATGCGTAAACCGTCACGAAACCGCCGCCTAAAATGGCTGGATGAGCACCCCCTCCCCCGCCAATACCGCCGCCACTGCCACTTCTGCGGCCCCTGAAACCGTCAAGCCCAGCAATTTTTTGCGCCAGATCATCGAACACGACCTGGACAAAGGCACCTACGCCACCCGCCGCTGGGCTGGCACCCCCGGCGACGCCGCCCACCACACGGCCGGCCAGCCCGATCCCGCCAAGATCCGCACCCGCTTCCCGCCCGAACCCAACGGCTACCTGCACGTGGGCCACGCCAAGAGCATCTGCATCAACTTTGGCCTGGCGCGCGACTATGGCGGCGTGTGCCACCTGCGCTTTGACGACACCAACCCCGAAAAAGAAGACACCGAATACGTCAACAGCATCATCGACGCCGTGAAATGGCTCGGTTTTGACTGGACACAGATCGGCCAGGCCCCTGGCAGCGCCGCCCCCTACCAGGCCAGCGACTACTTCGGCTTCATGTACCGGGCAGCCGAATACCTGATCGAAGCCGGCCACGCCTACGTGGACGAACAGACCGCCGAACAAATGCGCGTGAACCGGGGCGACTTCAGCAAGCCCGGCGTGGACAGCCCCTTCCGCAGCCGCACGCCGGCAGAGAACCTGCGCATCTTCCGCGAGATGAAGGACGGCCAACACGAAGACGGATCGATGGTGCTGCGCGCCAAGATCGACATGGCCAGCCCCAACATCAACATGCGCGACCCGGCCATCTACCGCATCCGCCGCGCCACGCACCACAACACGGGCGACACCTGGTGCATCTACCCCATGTACACCTACGCGCACCCCATCGAGGACGCGCTGGAGCAGATCACCCACAGCCTGTGCACGCTGGAGTTTGAAGATCAGCGCCCCTTCTACGACTGGCTGCTGGAGCGCCTGACCAAAGGCGGCCTGCTGGCCAGCCCGCCCCCCCGCCAGTACGAATTTGCGCGCCTGAACCTCACCTACGTCATCACCAGCAAACGCAAGCTCGCCCAGCTGGTGTACGACCACAAGGTCAGCGGCTGGGACGACCCCCGCATGCCCACCATCGTGGGCCTGCGCCGCCGTGGCTACACGCCCGCCGCCATCCAGACCTTTGCCGAGCGCATCGGCGTCACCAAATCCGACAGCTGGATCGACTACAGCACCCTGGAAGGCTGCCTGCGCGAAGACCTGGAGCTGAAGGCCCACCGCGGCATGGCCGTGCTCAACCCCGTCAAGCTGGTGCTCACCAACTGGGACGACGTGATGGGCGCAGGCCACCTGGAGCCCTGCAGCCTGCCCGCCCTGCCCCACCCACCCGAAGGCGTGGAAAGCCCCGTGCGCCACTTCACCATCGGCAAGGAAGTCTGGATCGAGCGCGAAGACTTTGAAGAAGTGCCCCCCAAGGGCTACAAGCGCCTCTTCCCCGGCAACAAGGTGCGCCTGAAGGGCGGCTACGTCATCGAATGCACCGGCTGCACCAAGGACGCTAACGGAGTCATCACCGAAGTGCTGGCCACCGTGGTGCCCGACACCAAAAGCGGCACCCCCGGCGCCGACAGCGTGAAGGTCAAAGCCGCCATCACCTGGGTGGGTGTGGCCGACGGCGTGAACGCCGAAGTGCGCATGTACGACCGCCTGTTCCTGGACGCGCAGCCCGACGCGGGCGGCAAGGACTTCATCGAAAGCCTGAACCCGAACAGCCTGAAGGTGGTGACCGCCATCGTGGAGCCGTCATTGGCCAATGCGAAGCCAGACGACAAGTTTCAGTTTGAGCGGCATGGGTACTTTGTGGCGGATCGTATTGACCACAAAGCCGAAAAGCCGGTGTTTAACTTGGCGGTGGGGTTGAAGGATTCGTGGGGGAAGTGATTTCACTTTGAATCTTGAAAAGCCAGCAGACCTCAAGTCTGCTGGCTTTTTTCATTTAGAGCGACTATTGCTGCTGAGCCGACAGTACCCGTTCGCTGAAACGATCATTGATTCAAAATGGATTCGCTGACACCGAAAAGCACGGTTGGCGGACCCACGTTTTAGTCGACGTAAAGGCGAGCTCAGTTTGCAGAAGCTGCAGCTCGGTTACAGCCGATGCTGCATGGATTTCCAATCTTTATTACCTTTGACGTCTCAAATGACCCCACTTCGCTCACTGGTCCCAGAAGGACATGCCGTCGCAACGATGCCGATCACAGATCTCGCCGGCTACGTGCTCGAAGTGCTTATGTCCGCTGACCCAATGGAGCGCGGGGTCTGGAATCGACGCAACTTCTGCATCCAAGCAGAACGTGAGTACGCTCAGCCCGGACAGACAGCCGACGGAGCAGTTGGCACTGCTTGCTCAGCAGCTTGGTCGTGGCTGGAAGCAAATGGATTTATCGCCAAGCACCCAGAGCAAGACAACGATTGGTACGTACCAACTCGCCAAGGCGAAGCTCTGCGTGACCATCAAGCTCTAAGGCAGTTCATGACAAGTGAACAACTACCAGAGACCTTTCTGCATCCGGAACTGCTGCAGCACGTCCGGCCACTGTTCTTTCAATCTAGGTTCGAGACCGCAGTTTTCGAGGCGTTCAAGTCGCTGGAAGTTTCAATACGGAACGCCGCGAACTTAGGTCATGACCTAGTTGGCGTACAACTTGCAAGCCGAGCTTTTCATCCAGAAGAAGGTCCCTTGACTGACATGACCGCCGAGCGAGGCGAACGCGTCGCGCTAATGAGCCTAATGACCGGAGCAATTGGTAGCTACAAGAATCCATCGTCACATCGTCGTGTTGCGATCGAAGCGAAGGAGGCACGAGACATGATCATGCTCGCATCGCACCTTCTAAAAATTGTTGACTCTAGGCGTTGTTCTGACATTTCAACGCTCGCTACTTAAACGTCAGATCGCATGCAAATCCAAGACGTCGAGATATACCGCTCAGACCTCGAAGAGCTGATTAAGCGCTTCGCAACCAAGACGGTATCTTTGGTTTCAGCCGAGACCATTAGGTCTTGGGCCCAGGCCAACGCCTACAGCGTTAGGGGCGATCCGATCGCAGCAGCCTTCCCGCCCAATCGCACTCACTCTTTCATCGTCGCTGTACGACGAGCTATCGATGAACGGTCGATACGTAGCATGATCGATGGACTTGCCGTCACCGGCTTTGCGACAGAAAGTGAACTGCTAGAAAGTAGCCCATATCAGTTCTTGTCACACACTGTTCTTCACGAACTGGCTCACATTGAAAACGGGTGGGGTCAAGAATTCGAAGCAGAGTGTGATCGATGGGCATTCTCGCGACTAGAAAACAGGAAATGCGGCTCAACCTCGCCCACGGCGCGATCTGCCCCCCTACGTTGAGCGCTTCAGGTTGCGATAACTTCACCGACAACTCCTGGCCATCGCCCCTCTAACCAAACCCACGCCATGGCTCTAACGCAATTTCCCCAGATCCTCCAGTTCTGGTTCACCGAACTCACTCCCCAGCAGCATTTCTTCAAAGACGCCGCCCTGGACGAATCCATCCGAACCCGCTTCGGCCCCACGCTGGATGCCGCAGCCCGCTGTGAACTGTTCCCCTGGCGCGCTACCCCAGAAGGCCGGTTGGCAGAAATCCTGGTGCTGGACCAGTTCTCGCGCAATGTGTACCGCGACACCGCCCGCGCCTTTGCGCAAGACGCACTGGCCCTCGCCCTGGCGCAAGAGCTGGTGGCCAGCGGGCAGGACCGCAGCCTGCCTACGGCGCAGCGCGTGTTTGCCTACATGCCGTACATGCACAGCGAATCTGCCGTGATTCATGAGCAAGCCCTCGCGCTGTTTGCGCAGCCGGGCATGGAAAACAACCTAGACTTTGAGCGCCGGCACAAGGCCATCATCGACCGCTTTGGGCGCTACCCGCATCGCAACGCGGTGCTGGGCCGCACCTCCACGGCCGAAGAGCTGGCGTTTTTGAGCGAGCCGGGGTCATCGTTTTAGGCATCGCACTAATTCGCTATATTCTTCATAGCACTTCCCGCTTATCAAACAAGCGCTACAGGCCAATATGGCGGTCAATGAGGTGCTCGATTAAACTGCGTCTATGCATCCCGCCATCGCCCAATACCGCACCGGCATTGCCGCTATCTGCCGGCGCTACGGCATTCGGCGGCTGGAGGTGTTTGGCTCGGCGGCACGGGCCAGTGACTTTGACCCCGCCCACAGCGACGCCGATTTTCTTGTGGAGTTTGCTCCGGGCATTGAGCCCGGGCTCCACTCCATTTTTGGCGCCAAGGCCGATCTGGAAGCACTGCTGGGCCGGGGCGTGGACCTGGTGGAACCCGGCGCTGTGCGCAACCCGTACGTGCTAGCCAACATCAACCGCCACCGCGAGGCTGTGTATGCAGCGTGACCCGCGCGCCTTTTTGTGGGATGTGCGCGAGGCGGCTGCCGCCATTGAGGCTTTTACCCAGGGCATGGATGCAGCAGCCTATGGCGCCAACGCCATGGCCCAGGCGGCGGTAGAGCGCAAATTTGAAATCATTGGCGAAGCACTCAACCAACTGTCCAAGCTGGATACGGCCATGGCCGCCCGCATTCCCGACGTGGCGCAGATCGTGGCGTTTCGCAACCAACTCATCCACGGCTATGCGACGGTGAACGTGGGTACTGTGTGGAACATCACCCAATCAGCCCTGCCCGCCTTGCTGCGCGCGGTACAGACTCTTCTGGAAGAGCAGGATTGAAACACCCCACCTTCGCCCACATACCGCCCGGCCCGCTGGCAGGGCCGTTGCAGCTGGTGCCCGTCAACGCTGGCGTGGTGTCAGTCCACACTGCCGATGGCGCGCATGTGGGTTCGCTCAAGCTGGTCGGCGGGGTGTGGAAGTTCAAGGCCATGGGCTACGACGCCGCAGGCCGCATGGAGCCGGGCCATGGGCCGCTGACGGAGCAGCACAACATGGCGTTCGCGGCGCTCGATGAGGCCGAGGTGAGTGCCCGGCTGCTGGGCGCGTTGGGAAGCGCTGGGTAACGAGCGCTAAGAAAGCACCAAAAATATACGAAGCCGCGCCGCACAGCGCTGCAACCCTCAGAGTTGGGCGTCGGCCAGCACAAACTCCACCGCCGCACACGCCGCCGCCACCTGCGCCTCAATGCACTGCTCGGGCGTGGCGCGGGCGCTGTCGGGGTAGACCTCCGTTGTGGTGGTGTAGCGGGCGCCGCTGATGCCCGCGCACAGGCCCCACTGCTTCATCGGGTAGTGGATGACGCCCGGCGCCACCACGGGCGTGCCGATGATTTCGTTCTTGTCGTCCGCAGGCGCAATGTGCGTGACGCGGCTGACGGCGTCGATGATGGCTTGCTGGAAGGCGGGCTGCGGGTTGTCGGTGTCGTCCACCAGGTAAAAGCCGTCGGGGATGCTGCCGGGCTCGAACACCTTGCCGTCGCGTGCGGCCACAGCGGGGCGGTATTCGGATTCGTCGGTGTCGGTGGTTTCGTGCAGGTCGATGTGGGCGGCAAACTGGCCGTGCAGCGGCGCCACCAGGCGCATGAGGGCGGCGGACTCTTGCGCGGGCGATCCGTCGCGAAATGAGCGGTTGGGGTCGACGGCGTCGAAGTTCCAGCGCTGAAACCGCTCGTACGCCCAGGGGCTCACGCACGGCACCACCAGCAGGTTGGCGCGGCCTGCAAAGCGCTCGGCGTGCGTGTCCACAAACCGCAGTGCTCCGTGCACGCCGCTGGTCTCGTAGCCATGGACCCCGCCGGTCACCAGCACGGTGGGCAGGCCGGGCTGCCAATCGCGGCTGCGCAGGGCCCGCAGGGGAAAGCGCTCTGCCGGGTGCTGGGCGTCGGCATAAATCACGTCGCCATACATCTCCACGTCAAACCGGCCCCGCATTGCCTCGATGGCCGTGAGCACGTCGTCGGCGTAGCTGCGCTGGCGCACCTGCCGTGCGCGCCACTGGTCGCGTTCTGCCGCGCCCCAGGCTTGGCCGGGCGTGCCGATGGGATAGGTGTGGGTGGGTTGCATGGGTGCGTGGGATGGAGTGGCAGGTGAATGGCAGGCCCGGCGGCAAGCGGGGCCAACGGAATGGACAACGCCAATAAGAGCGGCTAACAAAACTCAGCGAAGCGGTTCTGGCTAGGCGCTGTGTCGCAGGCAGTACGAGCAGTACGACAAGACACAGCAACGACGCCAGAAGAGTTTTGTTAGCCGCTCTAAGGCTTGTCGCAGGGCGTTCATAGAATACCGCGATGCCCTTCCCTTCGATTCGGCCCTTGCGGCTGGCGACCTCGTCGCTGCTTTTGCTGCTGTGTGCGCTGGCGCACGCACAGCCCGCCCCCCAACCCGCAGCTGCCAGCACCCCGGCCATGCGCCCGGCGGGCGGTGCCCCTGGGGATGGCACAGCACCCACACCGGGGGGCGCTACAACCGCCGCGCCCACAGCGGCCGATGCAGCCCTGCTGTCGCGCGATGCGCGGCGCATTTACGAGCTGTCGCGCGACAAGCTGGTGCAGATCCGCACGCTGCTGCGCAATGCCAACACGCAGGCGTCGATTGGCTCGGGCTTTTTTGTGTCGGCCGATGGGCTGATCGTCACCAACTTTCACGTGGCCAGCCAGCTCGCGCTGGAGCCCGAGCGCTACCGGGGCGTGTACGTGACGATGGAGGGGCAGGAGGGCGAGGTGGAGCTGTTGGCGTTTGACGTGCAGCGCGACCTGGCCGTGCTGCGCGCCAAAGGGCGCACAGCCGCTGCGCCTGTGCTGGGCTTTCGGCCAGACACCGACGCGCTGGCGCAGGGCGAACGCATTTACTCGCTGGGCAACCCGCTGGACATCGGCTTTGCCGTGACCGAGGGCACCTACAACGGGCTGGTCAAACGCAGCTTTTACCCGCGCATTTTTTTTGGCGGCGCGCTCAACCCCGGCATGAGCGGCGGCCCCGCCGTGGACGACGCAGGCCGGGTGTTGGGCGTCAACGTCGCCAAGCGGCTGGATGGCGAGCAGGTGAGCTTCTTGATACCCGCCGAGTTTGCGCAGGCGCTGGTGCAGCGCGCAGCCAATGCCCAGCCCATCACGCAGGCCGCGCATGCCGAGATGACGCGGCAGTTGATGGAACACCAGCAACTGCTGACGGACCGGTTCTTGAAAGCGCCGTTTCGCGAGCAGCGCCATGGCAACTACCGCCTGCCCGTGCCCGACGATGCGCTGGCGCGGTGCTGGGGATCGGGGCGTGACCCGGCCTTTCCGGGCCTGAACCTGGAGCGCACGCAGTGCCAGGCCGACAGCGATGTGGTGGCGGGCGACTTCAGCACTGGCGCGGTGCGCCTGTCCTACGAGGCCTACAACGCGCCCACGCTGGGCGCCGCCCGGTTTGCCCGCATGTACTCGCAAAGTTTTGCGAATGAGCGCCTGCCCACGCGCGGCAACCGCCACCAGACGGCGGCCGAGTGCACCGAGCGGTTTGTGGACCCCGGCACCGTGCCGCTGCGTGCGGTGGTGTGCCTGTCGGCCTACCGCAAGCTGACCGGCCTGTACAACATGACGGTGCTGGCCACCTCGGTCAACCAGCCCACACGGGGCGTGCTGGGCCGCCTGGATGTGCAGGGCATTGCGTTTGACAACGGCATGAAGCTCGCCAGCCACTACCTCAAGGCCTTTCGCTGGGAGGCCGCACCATGAGCGCGATGCCAACCACCACCACCCTGGGGCTGATCGAGGCGTTTGACCGCCACGGCGCGCTGCTGGCGCGTGCGCCCATCACCCGCTGGCCCGTGACGGTGGGCCGCGCGCTGGACTGCGACCTGGTGCTGGACGACCCGTTTGTGGCGCCCCGGCACCTGCGCATTGACCGCGCGGTGGACGAGCCCCGCACCGTGCAGGTCGAGGTGCTGGAGACACGCAACGGCGCACGCCTGCAGCGCAAGCAGCATGCCCAGGGCGAACGCTTTGACTGGCCCGATGGCATGCCCATCGACCTGGGCCACACCCACATCCATCTGCGCCTGGCCGATGCGCCCATTGCCGAGGAGCAGGCGCTGCCGCAGTTTCCGTGGCGCACCGTGGGCACCACGGCCGCGCTGGCGGTGCTGGTGCTGCTGGCCGGGCTGGGAGAGTCGTGGCTGGAGGCCCGCGACGCCGCGCAATACCTGAAGTCGCTGCCCCTGTTGCTGCTGACCACGCTGGCCGTGGTGGGGGCCTGGGCGGGTCTGTGGTCCGTGGCCAACAAGCTGTTTGGCAGCCAGCTGCGGTTCTGGCGCCACGTGCGCATCGCATGCGCCGCAGTGCTGGTGGCCGACGCGGTGCAGCTGCTGAGCTACGCGACGGCGTTCACGTTCTCGCTGGAGTCGCTGTCGCGGTTTGCCCCGGTGCTGATGGTGCTGGTGCTGGCCGGCGCGCTGTACGCCCACCTGGCCACCGTTCTGCCCCGCCGCCGCGTGGGCCTGGCCTGGGCCATGGCGGCTGTGGTGCTGCTGGGTGTGCCGTCTTGGCTGGGCGCGCAGTGGCTCAACCGCATGCGGCTTGGCAACGAGCTGTACATGAGCAGCCTGTTCCCTCCCGCCCTGCGCGTGGCCCCTGCGGTGCCGGTGGACCAGTTCCTGCAGGACGCCGATGCGCTGCGCGGCAAGCTGGACCGGCGCCTGCGGGATGACGGGCTGGCGGACGAGGACGACGAGTAGGCGACCAGACGGCCTGCTTCTACCCTGCCATTGCCCCATGCGCCGCCGCAAGCCCCACCACCACGTCTACGTGGTCGAGCTCTCCAAAGACGTGCTGCTGGAGCCGCGCTTTCGCAAGTGCAACCCCGGCTACATCGACGGCAAGCCCTGCGTGTACGTGGGCATGACGGGGCTGGACCCGGATGTGCGGTTTGACAAGCACAAGGCGGGCATCCAGGCCAACCGGTTCGTCACGCAGTACGGCCTGCGGCTGCTGCCGGACTTGTACGAGGGCTTCAACCCCATGACCTACGAGGAGGCCGTGGACCGGGAGATCGAGATTGGCATCGACCTGCGCTCGGCCGGGTTTGGGGTGTGGCAGGCGTGAGCGCCTGCTCAAGGGGAGGCGCCTATTCCAAGTCTGGGCCCCACGCGCATCCTTTAAGATTCCGCCCCGCTGATTCAACCACTCACTTTTTTATAGCTGCTCGCGCATGATCTTCTAGCGCTTGCGGCTCATTTCACTTGAATTTGACTGCCATGAACTTCGCAGATCGCCTGAAGCAACTCCCTTCCGCCAGCCACCTCGCCGCCCTGCAACTGCTGGGCGCAGACGGCCAGGTGCTGGCCACCATCGAGAACAAGCCCGGCCAGACCGGGTCGCTGGTGGTGTATGCCGCACTGGCGGCGCTGTATGGCGGGCAGATCACGCCTGCAGCCGCCAGCCTGGGGCTGGAGTGGTATGCGGAGCATGTGGCGGATGCGCGCGCCTTTCCGGACAAGCACCCCAACATCGACCGGCTGCTGGCCTGGGCGCAGGGCAGTGAGCGCTTTGCGGTGCGCACCATCGCCGCCTGAGCCGGCGCCACAAAAAAATGTGGTGATGCAAAGGGCCGGTTGTCGAAAACGCACCGGCCCGTTCGTCGTAGAGGTGTGAACGCGTAAAAGCCCCAGGCCATTGACCATCATGGTGTTGGAGCGCACGCTGTCATCCATCCACCCCGATTCCCGCAAGGAGACCCTGCATGACGAACCCCAACCCCTCCGCAGCCCCGACCGCCGCCACCGGCACCGTCACCCTGCACCGTGTGCTGCGCGCCCCGGCCGAGCGCATCTACCGCGCGTTTCTGGATGCAGACGCCATGTGCAAATGGCTGCCACCCCACGGCTTCACGGGCCGGGTGCTGAGCCTGGATGCGCGCGTGGGCGGCAGCTACCGCATGCAGTTCACCAACCTGAGCAGCGGCGGCACGCACGCGTTTGGCGGCGAGTATGTGGAGCTGGTGCCGGGCGAGCGCATCGTGCACACCGACCGGTTTGACGACCAGAACCTGCCGGGTGAGATGCGCACCACCGTCCAGCTCAAAAAAGTGATGACGGGCACCGAGGTGTCCATCGTGCAGGCAGGCATCCCGGCGGTGATCCCGACCGAGATGTGCTACCTGGGCTGGCAGGAGTCGCTGCAGTTGCTGGCGCTGCTGGTGGAGCCGGAGATTCCGGGCGAGTAGCCCACAGGTCCACTGCGCCAGACCCAAGTCACTTCAAAGCCGTCACTTCAGCCACTTGTCTGCGGCCTGCTTGATGGTGCCCCGGCTGTCCACCAGGCCCCACACAAAGCCCATCACGCGCACGTAGTCAGCGTCGTCAGTGGGCAGCATGAAGCCCAGGTAGTTCTTGGGCGTGAGCGGCGCGTCCACAAATGCGGCGTGCAGGCGCGGGTCGGCCTTGGCGTAGTGCAGGGCTTCATACGTTTCGGTGATCATCACGTCGCCCTTGCCTTCGGCGATCAGCGCGGGGATCTCGGCGTTCTTGTCGTGCGTGCTGACCTGGGCGGCCTTGAGGTTGGCCAGCACATAGGTTTCGTTGGTGCCGCCGGGGTTCTTGATGACGCGCACGGTGGGCTGGTTCATGGCATCCACGCTGGTGTATTTGGCCTTGTCGGCCGCGCGTACCAGGGCCACTTTGCCGAACGGGGCGTAGCCGGGCAGCATGTCAAAAATGCGCATGCGGTTGACGTTGCGGGTGATGCCGCCCACGGCCACGTCAAACTTGTCGCCCTGCAGGTCCTTCACCAGGTTGGGCCAGGTGGTGGGCACGTATTCGATCTTCACGCCCAGCTCCTTGGCCATGGTTTCGATCACATCGATGTCGTGGCCGCTGTAGCCCGCGTCGGTCTTGATGGCAAACGGGCGGTAGTCGCCGGGCGTGCCCACGCGGATGACCTTGGCCTCCATGATCTTGTCGAGCCGGGGGCCTGCCTGCGCGGCCGGGCTGAAGGCGAGGCTGGCGACCACGGCTGCGGCTGCGGCCAGGGCCAGGGTTTTCTTGATGATCATGGGCAGGTTCTCCAGTAGGTCAGAAGATGTGACAAGAACAGGCATTTCCGTGGCCCGCAGCGAATGCGGACGCACAGGTGCTTGGGCCAGACACGTTACAGCAAACGGCGCGCAGTACAAGGGCACATCGGCGGCCCACGGTCCGCATCGCGACACGTTGCGCCCTGCATGACGCAAAGCCTATGCCAGACGCGAGAGCACGCAGTTCGCCCGGCGCAGGCATGAGCGCCTGCAATGGAGAATCCTTCGGATGCTCTAATTTTTATAGCGCATTAGGCATATCCGTTCGGCGCCAGACATCCATCTGGCACCAAACTGGGTTACCCTGACCAGTTCTGCAACAAGGATTCGCCATGAAAAAACTCAACGTCACCATCCAGCTCGAAATGACCGTGCCTGACAACTGGGAGCTGGTCGATACCTCCGAGGGCACGCCGGTCATCAAGCTGCCCGATGGCAAGTTCATGGACATCGCCATCGAACCCCTGTTTGCCACAGATCCCGAAGACCTGTGGGCCAGCACCGAAGACGAAGACGTGCTGGACGACATCCTCGACATGGTGGACAGCGAAGCCGTGACCTACGAGTTCGTGACGCACTGATCCATAAGCACGGCGGAGATGCCCGCCAGGGCAAAAACTGCCCCGGCGGCGTACCGCAACCGCCGCCGCGCATCCACTACCAGCAACTACACATTTGATAGCACCTGGCGCATTGCTAATTGGCACCAGCGGCTGATTTCATTCAAACATCGTCACAGCTGCGACCGCATCCAGCCGGTCAAGGTCTCGTGTACTTTCTCGCGCAGCGGGCGGTCCCGCCAGGCCTCGTAGGTCACGCGGCGTGACCGCCGGATGTCGTCTTCAAACACCTGAGTCTGGCGCTGTGCAAAGGCAGCGTCGTACACGTTCAGGTTGGCCTCGTCGTTCAGGCGGAACGAGCGGTTGTCAAAATTGGTGGAGCCCACCGACACCAGCAACTGGTCCACGATCATGACCTTGCAGTGGTACATGGTGGGCCCGTATTCGTAGATCTCGGCCCCGGCCTGCAGCAGCTCGCCCCAGGTGGCACGGGATGCGGCCTTCACGGTCTCGGTGTCGGTGTGCTCGCCGGGGGTGATCAGGCGCACGCGCACGCCGCGTGCCAGCGCATCCATCAGCAGCTTGCGTGTCAGGTCGTCGGGCACAAAGTACGCCACCGACAGGTCGATGCTGCGCTCGGCCGCCGTGATGGCCAGGTGGTACATGAGCTGCATGCTCTCGCTGCCACTCGATGGCGAGCTGGAGAACATCTGCGCCTTTTGCGCACCCGCTGGTGCGATGGCCGGAAAGTACGCCTCGCCATGCAGCACCTTGCCGGTGACCTTGAGCCAGTTGTCCAGAAACGTGGCCTGCATCTGCGCCACCACGGGGCCACGCACCAGGTAGTGCGAGTCGCGCCAGTGGTCGGGGTCCTGCGCGTGGCCCGTCCATGCCGGGGCAATGCCCACGCCGCCGGTAAAGCCCACCTGCCCGTCCACCACCAGCAGCTTGCGGTGGGTGCGGTTGTTCAGCCGGGCCAGGTTGTACCAGTGGGGTTTGTGGAACTTTTCAATCAACACCCCGGCCGCCTTCATCTCGGCCAGATAGCTCTCTTCCATCTTGGCGCTGCCCACCCAGTCGAGCAGCACATGCACGGGCACACCGGCGCGGGCGCGCTCGCTCAGGGCGTCGGCAAACTGCTTGCCGATGTCGCCCGACCAGTAGATGTAGGTTTCGAAGGTGACGCTTTTCTGCGCGGATTTGATCGCGGCCAGCATGGGCGGAAAGATCTGGTCGCCGTTGAGCAGCTCGGTCACCGCATTGCCGCCCACGATGCCCGGGCCCAGCAGGCTGCCCAGGGCACGTTCGAACTGCGGGTGGGCGGCGCTGTACAGGCGCGGCAGCTGTTGCTGCACCTTTTTCTCGCCCGCCGTGAAGTTGAGTGCCAACAAAACAAGGGCCCCCGTGGCCAGGGCCGTGAGCAAGACAGTGAGCATGGTGGAACGGCGGCGAGGGGCGGCGGGTGGCATGGCGCGATGGTAGGTGCCGACATGCAGGCGCGATGTAGGCGGACGCCGCCAACACCGGGGGCACAATCGCCCTTGTCGGCCGCGACAGCGGGGCGCTTTGCACCCGTACCAGCCCCCCGCGCAGCCACTTTGTTTTTGTTCATGCCTTCCTCTGCCGTGTCTGAATCTGCCCGCCCTGCTTCCGCCCGCCCCGCCCTCTCCATCACCCGCCGCAGCGCCTTGATCGGCACGGCGGGCCTGCTGGCGCAGCCTGCCCTGGTGGCCCCTTTGCATGCCAAGCCTGTGCCACCCGCGCCCACGGTGTGGCCCCAGGCGCTACAGGTGCCCGGGGGCGTGGCACGGCTGTCGCTGGGCCCGGCGGCCACGCGGCCGGTGGCGCAGGTGCGCCAGGGCGAGGTGGATGTGCCGCTGCGGGTGGTGGGCGATGCCATCGAGTGGACGGCCATCGTGGGCATTCCACTGGCGGCGGCGCCGGGTGATGCCTTCATCAGCGTGCTGCCCGAGGGCGGCGGCAGCCCGCGCCTGGTGCACTACAGCGTGGCCCCCAAGCAATACAAGGAGCAGCACCTGAAGGTGTCGCCCCGCACGGTGGACCTCTCGCCCGAGGACCAGGCCCGCTACGAGCGCGAGCGCGACCACCAGGCCCAGGTGATGGCCACCTTCACCGAGCAGCCCGCCGGCGTGGCGCTGGCATCGCTGCGCATGCGCGTGCCCGTGCCGGGGCGGCGGTCCAGCTCGTTCGGGCTGCGCCGCGTGTTCAACGGCCAGCCGCGCAATCCGCACAGCGGCATGGACATTGCCGCCGCCACCGGTACGCCCATCGTGGCGCCGCTGCCGGGCCGGGTGATTGACGTGGGCGACTACTTCTTCAACGGCGGCACGGTGTGGCTGGACCACGGTCAGGGCCTGCTCACCATGTACTGCCACCTGAGCAGCATGGAGGTGCGCGTGGGCGATGTGCTGCAGGCGGGCGACGCGTTCTGCAAGGTGGGCGCCACCGGCCGCGTGACCGGCCCGCACCTGCACTGGGGCGTGATGCTGAACCGCACCATGGTGGACCCGGCGCTGTTCGTGCCGGCCTGATGGCGCAGGGCTTCATTACTATGTATTTGATAGCACCCAGCGCATATTTCACTAGCGCATCCGGCCCTTTTTGCTTGAAACCAGCCCCATGACCTCGCGCCTGATCCGTTTCAACAAGCCCTACGGCGTGCTGAGCCAGTTCACGCCCGAGGGCAAGTGGCAGGGCCTGAAGGACTACATCGACCTGCCCGGCGTGTACGTGGCCGGGCGGCTGGACGCCGACAGCGAAGGGCTGCTGCTGCTGACCAACGACGGCAAGCAACAGGCCCGCATTGCCGACCCGCGCTTCAAGATGGAGAAGACCTACTGGGTGCAGGTGGAGGGCATCCCCAATGAGGCCGCGCTGGCCGCGCTGCGCAGTGGCGTGGTGCTGAACGACGGCCCCACCCTGCCCGCCCGCGCGCGGCTGCTGGAGCCCGCCCCTGCGGTGTGGGACCGCACCCCGCCCATCCGCGAGCGCAAGGCCATCCCCACCACCTGGATCGAACTCATCATCCGCGAAGGCCGCAACCGCCAGGTGCGCCGCATGACGGCCGCCGTGGGCCACCCCACGCTGCGGCTGATCCGCGCGGCCATCGGGCCGTACACGCTGGACGGGCTGGCGCCGGGCACCTGGGCGGATTGAGCTGGCAGGCGTGCGGGGTCTACGCGGCCACCGCCTGCATGCGCCGCGACAGGGCTGACCCACGCGCGCGCAAAAAGGCCCGCAAGCCCTCGGCATAGTCCGCACCCACGGCCTGCTGCACCGAAGGGCGTGCCGCCAGCGCAGCCCGCCACTGCTGCACCAGCGGCAAGCCGTGCCAGAGCCCCAGGCCATCCACGCCCGGCAAGGTGTCGATGACGTCGAAGTACCGGAACACCGGGCCAAACACCGCATCCACCATGCCAAAGTCCGGCCCGGCAAAGTACGGCCCCGGCACGCTGCGCTGGCCCAGGGCCTCTTCGATCTGCACGAAGCGGCTGCGCTGGTCCTGCGCGCGGGCCTGCAGCGTGGCCTCATCCGCTGCGGCGTAGAAGGCGCCGATGGTGTTCAGCACCGCAGAGCCAAACTCCATCCAAGCCCGGTGGCGTGCGCGCTGCAGCGGATCTGGCGGGTGCAGCACGGGCATGGCCACCTCGTCCAGGTATTCGCAGATCACGGCCGACTCGAACAGGCTCTGACCGCGCACCTGCAGGACCGGGGTCTTGCCCAGCGGCGAGATTGCCAGGAACCAGTCGGGCTTGCGGGCCAGGTCGATGGTGCGGCGCTCGAACGCCAGGCCCTTTTCGTGCAGCACGATGGCCACGCGCTGCACATAGGGGCACAGCGCGTGCGAGACCAGAGTGAGCGCGGCGGGCGCTGTGGTCTGGGCCATCACGACAGCAACCCCTCAGCCCGCAGCGCGGCCTGCACCTGCGGGCGGGCCGCCACGCGTGCCATCCAGGCCTGCAGGTGCGGGTAGGCAGTGAGCGGGATGCCCAGCAGGTGGGACCAGTTGACGATGGTGAAGCCATACGCATCGGCCACGCTGTAGCCGCCCGCCAGAAAATCGCTGCGCGACAGGACGGTATCCATCTCGGCAAAACGCACGGCCAGCTTGGCCTTGACGGCCTGGCGCGTGGAGTCGGCCGTCTCCTTGTGCCACAGCCAGGGGCTGAAGCCCTTGTGCAGTTCGGTGCTGACGAAGGTGAGCCACTCCAGCACGGCCAGCCGCTCGCTGGAGCCGGGCTGGCCGATGAGTGCGCGCGCCGGGTCCAGGTCGGCCACGTACTGCAGCAGCGCCGCTGCTTCGGTGTGGCGCGACTGGTCGGCCAGCTCCAGCAGGGGCACATAGCCGCGCGGGGAGATGTCGAGGTAGTTGGCGCCGGTCTCGGTGGTGTGGCGCACCAGGTTCACCTTGACCAGATCGAACGCAACGCCGACCTCGCGCAGGGCAATGTGGACGGCGAGCGAGCAGGCACCGGGGGCGTAGTAGAGCTTCATGGGAACGGGGCTTTCTGTAAAAACGGTTGGAATGTGTCGCCGTTGCTACCCACTAGCAGCCACAGACACCCATCGGTACACGGCAAGGCCCGGCGACAGGCAGAATCTATTCTTGCAATAACGCAAACAAAATAAGCACCCATGAAATCAACCGTTGCATCAGCGCAATACCAACTGGGCGCGGCCGAGCTGGAAGTGCTGCTGGCCATGGTGCGCACCGGCACCCTGGCGGCCGCCGGTGAGCGGCTGGGTGTGGATGCGTCCACTGTGTTCCGTGCCATCCAGCGCATCGAACGGGGGCTGGGCCAGTCGCTGTTCGACCGGTCGCGCGCCGGCTACCGCCCCTCGGAACTGGCCCAGGCATTGGCCGAACAGGCCGAGCGTGTGGAAGCCGCCCTGGAGGCCGCGCGCTCTGCCGCACAGGCGCAGCCCGAACAGGTGTCGGGCACGGTGCGCATCTCCACCACCGACACCATCCTGCACGGCCTCATCGCCCCGGCCCTGCAGATGCTGCAGCCCCTGCACCCGGCCCTGGTGTACGAGCTGCACGCCGGCAACGAGCTGGTGAGCCTGACGCGGCGCGACACCGACATCGCCGTGCGCGCGACCAAGCGCCCGCCACAGCACCTGGTGGGGCGGCAGCTGGGCATGATCCGCTCGGCCCTGTACGCAGGCACCGCCAGCACCCTGGCCCTGTCGGATGTGGAGGCGGGCCGCGCCGCCTGGATTGCGCCCGACGACGCCCTGCCCGACCACCCCTCGGTGCGCTGGCGCAAGAAGCAATACCCCAGGGCGCAGCCCACCTACCGCGTCAACAGCCTGCTCACCGTGATGGAACTGGTGGCCCTGGGCATGGGCGTGGGGGTGCTGCCCCTCTTTCTGGCCCAGGGCCGCAGCGACCTGCGCCCGCTCACGGGCGCGTTGGCCGACGGCGAGACCGAGCTGTGGCTGCTGACCCACCCGGAGTCGCGGCACCTGCGGCGCATTGCAGCGGTGTACGGGCATCTGGCGGAGACGGTGCAGCTGCCCTGAGTCACCTGGGGCCTCTGGCCGATGAATGCACGGGGCAGACCCCACCCGCGCCTGCTGCCAGCACGTTGTCAGCAGCCGGTCCCTACAGTGCGCGGGCATGACCATTACACAGTTCTACGGCGCATCCAGCCTCGACGGCTTCATCGCCACGCCCGACCATGACCTGGGCTGGCTGATGCAATTTGGCGAGATCGAAGGCTCCAGCTACCCCGACTTCATCCGCAACGTGGGCGCGCTGGCCATGGGATCACACACCTACGAATGGATGCTGAAACATGCCATCGATGCGGGACAGCCCTGGCCGTACACACCGCCCACCTGGGTGTTCAGCACACGCACGCTGCGCAGCATTGCGGACGCCGATGTGCGCTTTGTGCGTGGCGATGTGCGCCCCGTGCACCAGGCCATGGTGCAGGCCGCAGCAGGGCGCAATGTGTGGGTGGTGGGCGGGGGCGACCTGGTGGGGCAGTTTGACGATGCGGGCCTGCTGGACGAGCTGATCGTGCAGGTGGCGCCGGTCACGCTGGGCTTGGGCACACCGTTGTTTCCGCGCCGTGTGGTGCAGCCGCCGCTGCAACTGCAATCCGTGACCACGCTGGGCGGCGTGTTTGCCGAGCTGCGCTACCGGGTACCGCCACGTTCCGACCGCTGAGTGCCTGAGTGCGGGCGACTGTCCCGCCAGGGCTGCTCAGTCCGCCAACGCCTGGTCAATGACCAGGTAGCGTTTGACCAGGTCAAAAAAGCTGTCGTAGAAGGTGTCCTTGGCAATGGTCTCGCTGCCCACCTTGACCAGGGACTCGCTGCTGGATGAGAACGGCAGCGACACCGAGCCGATGGCGCCCACACCCACGCTGGCCGAGTTGTTGGTCTTGCGCAATGCGTAGGTGTCCTGGGTGGCCGTCACAAAGCCCAGACTGACCTTGCCGTCGTTGGCCTCGGGCACACACACCACGCGCACCACCATCTGCAGGTGGGACTCGGGCTCGGGCTGGAAGCTCTTCTTGCCTTCCACCAGGTCGGCCGCGCTGGACGAGATGACGTAGCCCTGGCTGAGCAGCGCGCGGCGCGAGGCTTCACACGTCTGGGCCGGCGTGGCATCGAACAGGCGCGAGTACGTGGCGACCGAGCCAAAGTTCTCCTGCACGCCAAACGTCTTGGCCCCTGTGCCGGCACAGCCTGCCATGACCAAAGTCGCGCCACAGGCTAGGGCCACTGCAGCGGCGCGCAGGAGCGCTGGTTGGGGGGCATGGGATTCTGTGGACCAGGGGAAACGCAAAACCGGGACTCCTTGGGGGTGGGTAGCTACCGCCGACAATAACAAGCACGTTACAAGCGCATTCGACAATGCGCCCCATTGTCACAGCGCCTGGGGTGTCTGACGGTAGTAACCGCTCCCGGTTCCCCACATTCTTCATGCCATGCACAAACTGGCGTGGTAACACCTTGAAGCAAAGCGGTCCGGTGATACGCCGGGGGCTTGGCACAGAACATGCCCCGCGCACCAGCACCTGCCACGACGCTCTTGCACCCATGCAAAGCGCTATACCATTCATAGCTACAAAGGCACGCTGCAGTGGCGCATCTAGCCAAAATTGGCTCACTGCAGCAAAAACACCGCCGCCAGCGCCTGCAACCCACTATTAAGCCCCCCGTGCCCCTCGCTTCCCTGTTTTGCCTGGTCGTCGCCATCAGCGACGGCGACACCCTCACCGCCCGCTGCGGCACGCCCGGCGCCTATCAGCAGGTGAAGGTGCGCATCGCCGCCATCGATGCGCCCGAGTCGCGCCAGGCCTTTGGACAAAAGGCACGGCAGCATCTGGCCCAGCTGTGTTTTCGGCAACGCGCCACGCTGCAACCCGTGGACGAGGACAGCTATGGCCGTATGGTGGCGCAGGTGCGTTGCGGTGGCACCGATGTCGCCACAGCACAGGTGCGCGCGGGCATGGCCTGGGTGTACACGCCGTACGCCAGCAGCTACCCGCACCTGGCGCCCCTGCAGCGCTCGGCACAGGCCCAGCATGCGGGCCTGTGGTCCCAAAAGCGGCCCTTGGCACCCTGGGACTACCGGCACCGGCATCGCCGTTGATTCCAGCTGCGCCGCGCCCACAGAGGCACTGGACAGGTACTTTGCGAGCCATTGACAGCAGACTGCGTCCACAAAAGCTAGCATCTGGCCTCCCACCCACAAGGCCGCGCAACGTCTGCGGCACGCCCCGCACTCTCCGACCCATTCCATGTCCAGCCCAGAGCCGACCGCCCCCCGCGCCGCCGTTGCCGTACCAGAAGAACCTGCCAGCGTTTATCGCCACGCGGGTTTCCTTTCGTTCCTGATCGCCCGTGTCGTGGCCGTCATCGCCACCCAGGTACAGGCGGTGGTGGTGGCCTGGCAGGTGTACGACCTGACCCGGCAGCCGCTCGCGCTAGCCTATGTGGGGCTGGCGCAGTTTCTGCCCATGCTGGCTTTGTTGCTGCCCGCGGGCGACCTGATCGACCGCTTTGACCGCAAGCGCATCCTGGCGATCGCCTGGTCGGTGGGCGGCCTGTGCAGCGCCCTGCTCTGGTGGCTGTCTGGCCACGGAAGCAGCGGGGTGGCGGGCATTTATGCCGTGCTGGTGCTGTATGGCTGTGCCCGCGCGTTCTCGGGCCCGGCCATGCAGAGCCTGTTGCCACAGATCGTGCCCCGTGCACAACTGGCCCAGGCCATCGCCGCCAACAGCATGCTGATGCGTGTGGCCAGCATTGGCGGGCCGCTGCTGGGCGGGCTGCTGTATGCGCTGGGCGGCGGCGAGCTGACCTATGCCATCTGCTGCGCGTGTTTTGTGCTCGGGGTGGCCCTGCTGCTGCGCGTGGTGGTGGCCCATGCCACGGCACCCGGCCCCGCGCAAGGCACGATGTTCGAGCGCTTTGGCGCGGGCATCACCTTCATCCGCACGCGGCCCATCATCCTGGGCACCATCTCGCTGGATCTGTTTGCCGTGCTGCTGGGCGGCGTGGTGGCGCTGCTGCCCATCTATGCGCAAGAGGTGCTGCATGTGGGCCCGGCGGGCCTGGGTGCGCTGCGCAGTGCCATGGCTGTGGGCGAAGTCAGCGCCGGGCTGTACCTGAGCATGCGGCCCTTCAACCGCCAAGTGGGCCGCACCATGTTCATCGCGGTGGCGGTGTTTGGCGTGGCCAACCTGGTGTTTGCGCTGTCCACGCTGTTCTGGCTGTCGTTTGCGGCGCTGCTGGTGGCGGGCGCGGCCGACATGGTGAGCGTGTACATCCGGGGCGCTCTGGTGCAGTTCTCCACGCCCGACACCATGCGCGGGCGGGTGAACGCGGTGAACATGCTGTTCATCGGCTCGTCCAACGAACTGGGCGAATTCCGCGCGGGCACCAGCGCCGCATGGCTGGGCGTGGTGCCCGCCGCCATCGTGGGCGGCCTGTGCACGCTGGGTGTGGTGGGTGGCTGGATGATGGCGTTCCAGACCCTGCGCAAGGTAGACCGTTTTGAGGAGGCGGCGCAGGCCACGGGCGCAGCGCCATAGCACCGAGAACCTGTTCTCAGGCGATCATTTCTGGGGGTTTGGAGATACCCCTCGATACATCCTCCCTGGCGTTTGTGTCGCGCAGGTAAAACCCGCCGTGCGGGCTTGCATGCGGGTGGTGGCAGCGGCACCATGCGGACAGCCATTGGCTGGCTGCCCGCGAGGCCTCATGACCCCCACTAACCCACTGCACCTCCACCGCCGCACCCTGCTGCTCGGCCTGGCGGGCTGCGCCGTCTTTGGCGCCCCCCTTGCCACACAAGCCGCGCCCCCCGCAGCCGCACTGCCCCACACAACAGGCCCGGGCACCTGGAGCGCGCCCGACGAACCCACCCTGGCACGCCTGCTGGACCGCGTGACCTGGGGCTGCACCGCCCAGGGCACGCAAGCGCTGGGCGGCTTGGGCATCAGCGCGTATCTTGCTGCGCAACTGCGCCCAGGTGCCAACGCAGCACTGCCCCGCGAAGCCCAGGCACAGATCGACGCCATGGCCATTTCGCGCACCCCCATCGAGGCGCTTGCGGCCGACATGGAAGCCCGCAACCGCGCCGCCAAGGCCCTGCCCACCGAGGACGAGCGCAAGGCCGCGCTCAAGGCCTGGCAGCAGGACATGCGCGCCCTGCAGCAGGAGGCTGCCGCCCGGTTTGTGCTGCGCGCGCTGTATTCGCCCAGCCAGTTGCGCGAGAAGATGACCTGGTTCTGGATGAACCACTTCAACGTGTTTGCAGGCAAGGGCAACCTGCGCGCCCTGGTGGGCGACTACGAAGAGCGTGCGGTGCGCCCCCACGCGCTGGGCCGCTTTCGCGACCTGCTGGGTGCCACCGTGCGCCACCCGGCCATGCTGCGCTATCTGGATAACGCGCAGAACGCCGCAGGCCGCATCAACGAAAACTACGCCCGCGAGCTGATGGAGCTGCACACGCTGGGCGTGGACGGTGGCTACAGCCAGCAGGACGTGCAGGAGCTGGCCCGCGTGCTGACCGGCGTGGGCGTGTCGCAGCGGCCACCGGGTGACGAGCCCCCGCGCATGAGGCCCGCACTGCTTCGCCACTACGTGCGCGAGGGATTGTTTGAATTCAACCCGCAGCGGCATGACTGGGACCCCAAAACACTGCTCGGCCAGCCGCTCCGCGCCCAAGGTCTGGCCGAGGTGGACGAAGCGCTGGACCGCCTGGCCCGCGCGCCTGCCACCGCGCGCTTCATTACCCGCAAGATCGCGCTCTTTCTGGTGGGCGACAACCCGCCCCCCGCACTGCTGCAGGCACTGGCCCGCAGCTTTGAGCGCACGGACGGCGACATTGCGGCAGTGCTGGAAACGCTGTTCCACACACCAGAGTTCCGTGCGTCCCTGGGCCAGCGTTTTCGGGACCCGGTGCACTACGCACTGGCGGGCCTGCGCCTGGCCCACGGCGATGCCGTGCTGCCCAGCACCGACCCTGCGCTGGCGTGGCTGCAACGGCTGGCCGAGCCTTTGTATGGCCGTGTCACGCCCGATGGCTACCCGCTGGACTCCGCGACATGGTCAGGCTCGGGGCAGATGAGCACGCGCTTTGAGATGGCGCGGGCCTTGGGGGCAGGCGCCATGGCTGCCCCACCTGCGAGCGATGACGCGGCACCCCGCACAGCGCCGCGCATGCCCCCGGCCCTGGCGCAGACCGCCTACGTGCGTACGCTGGAGCCCACCTGGTCCCCTGCCACGCGCAGCGCCCTGGCGCAGGCCACCTCACCGCGCGAATGGAACCTGCTGTTCCTCGCATCCCCTGAGTTCATGCACGGATGAGGAGAAGAGATGGAGTACATCCCCCTGAGTCGCTTCGCGCCTTCCCCCTTCTCTCGAATGGCTTCGCCCTTCGGCAAGGGGGACGCAGCCCGTGCGGCGGGGCGGCCCTTGCACGGCTGCCATGGCTTTGGCCGCGCACGCGCCTGCGCAGCAGCCGATGATGCGTTCGGGCGCGATTGAAAGGACAGCCCCATGCTTTGTAGACGACACCTTCTCCAGGCCCTGGTCGCCAGCGCACTCGGCACGGGCCTGGGCGTGCACAGCGCCAGCGTGCTCGCCGCGCCCCGCGCTCAGGACGCGCGCTTTCTGCTGGTGTTCTTGCGCGGTGGCTACGACTGCGCCAGCCTGCTCGTGCCCACGGCCAGCAGCTACTACTACGAGACACGGCCCAACATCGCCATCGCCCGGCCGGGGCAGGAGGGCGGCGCCCTGCCGCTCACGCCCGACTGGGGCCTGCACCCGGCACTGGCTGAATCGATGCTGCCGCTGTACCAGCAGCGCCAGCTCGCCTTTGTTCCGTTTGCGGGCACGGACGACCTCTCCCGCAGCCACTTCGACACCCAGGACAGCATCGAGCTGGGTCAGCCCCTGGGCGGGCGGCGCGACTACCGATCGGGCTTTCTGAACCGGCTGGTGGCCGAGCTGAACCCGCGCGCCGACAGTGCCCCGGTGGCGCTGCAGCCGATGGCGTTCACCAGCACCCTGCCCCTGGTGATGCGCGGGGCGGTGGATGTGCCCAACACCGCACTGAGCGCAGGCGCGGGGCGCGGTGGTGTGGATGCGCGGCAGGCCGAACTCATCGCCTCCATGTACCGGGGCACACCGCTGGCCACGCCCGTGAACGAAGGCTTTGCCACCCGCGATGAGGTCGCCCGCACCATGCAGGGCGAGATGGAAGCCGCCAGCCGCAATGCGCTGAGTACCAAGGGATTTGAAGGCACGGCCCGGCGCATGGCGCGACTCATGCAGTCGCGCTACCAGCTCGGCTTTGTGGACGTGGGCGGCTGGGACACCCATGTGGGCCAGGGCGCCGCCACCGGCACGCTGGCCAATCGCCTCGAGGAACTGGGCCGTGGCCTGGCAGGCTTTGCCGACGAGATGGGCCCCGCGTGGAAGTCCACCGTGGTGGTGGTCATCAGCGAGTTTGGCCGCACCTTCCGCGAGAACGGCAACCGGGGCACGGACCATGGCCACGGCACGGTGTTCTGGGTGCTGGGCGGCGGGGTGAATGGCGGCCGCATTGCGGGCGAGCAGCAGGCGCTGACCGCCACCACGCTGTTCCAGAACCGCGACTACCCCGTGCTCAACGACTACCGCAGTGTGTTGGGGGGACTGTTCGCCCGCATGTACGGGCTGAACCCGGCGGCCGTGGCGCGGGTGTTTCCAGGGACCCAGGGGGCTGACCTGCGGCTGGTTTAGCCGCGCTATCGCGCCATATCATTCACTATATTTTTGATAGCTACTCAGGCATATCGTTCTAGCGCTACAGGCGATTTATCCTCAAAATCGCCCGGGCATCACGCGTTGAAGGTACCTGTCAGCAGCTCTGGCAGGCGCTCCACCTTCATCTTGAAGCCGCAGGCCTGCGCATGGCCACCGCCGCCCATGCTTTCGGCCAGCGCGATGCAGTCAAAGTTGCGCTGCGCACGCAGCCCCACCTTCACGCCCTTTTCGCCTGCACTCCACATCAGTGCAAAAGTGCCCGTTTTGGCCGAGAGGATGTCGCCCACCAGGCTGTGGAACATGCCGGGGGCGTTGACCATCAGGCCGGTGATGCCGTTGAACACCAGCGGCTGCGCGCCTTCGGCGATGTCGGCGCAGAGCTTGCGGTACTTCTGGTCCATGGCCTCGCCGCGCACCATGAACTGTTGGAGCTGATCGGGCGTGAAGTCGGCAATCTCGCGCCAGCGCGCAAAGCCTTGCTCTTCCATGTCCAGGGCTGACAGGAAGGCAGCGCTCTCGGCAAACTCCCACTTCCAGATGTCGCGGTCTTCCACGTACTTGAACAGCGCGGGCATGGGCTCGTGCGGGTGAAAAAACTCCCACGCCAGGCGCGCACCCGACTTGTTCATGTCGAAGTGCACCACGCCGCAGCGGCAGGCAAAGCCGGTGAGCTTTTCGGCCGCGCTCTTGTGGTGGTCCAGCATGACCAGCTTGGCGGCGCGCTCGTCGATGGCGGCCATCACCTCGTTGGCAAACGAGAAGTCGAGGATGTAGACCGCACGGCCTTGCAGGGGCGGCAGGTCGTCCACGGTCTTGACATCGCCGTGGTCCAGCCCCACGTATTCAGCCTGGTCGCCGTAGTACAGCCATGCCGCCAGCGCCGCGCCAAAGCCATCGGGGCAGTTGCGCCCGTGGTACAGGATCAGCGGTGCGGGGTCGTTCTTGTCGGGGGCAACCAGCAGTTGCAAGGGGAGTATGGTTTTCTTCGTCATGGCCCCCGATTGTCGCCGGGGCTTTGTGCCGCAGCGAGCGCAACGTGCGCAGCCAGCACATGTCAGCGGAACCAACCCCATCCCCAACGCCTCCACCCTACTGACGCAGCCAGCAAACCACACGATGTTCCAAGCCCTCAAAGACCTGCTTGAAAGCCTCACCCCGTTCAACCCCGTGCCATCTCCTGCAGAGCGTGCGCGGTCTGTGCAACTGGCAGCCGCCGTGTTGCTGGTGGAGGTGGTACGGACCCAGTCGGCGGTGGGCGATGCGGAGCGCAGCGTGATGCAAACCGCACTGCACCGGCAATTTGCACTAAGTGACGATGAACTGCAGCGCCTGCTGGAACAGGCCGCAGCCACATCCAGAACCGCCTACGACTACCAGCGCTTCACCAGCCAGCTGAACGAGCATTTCACGCAGGATGAGAAAATCCAGCTCGTTGAAGGCATGTGGCAGATCGCCTACGCGGACGCACGCCCGGACGAGAACGAGATGCACACCATCAGCAAGGTGGCCGGCCTGCTGCATGTGACGCACGGCGAGTACATCGGCGCCAAGCTCAGGGCGAAAGAAACAGCACACGCAGGCCAGTCACCCCATTGAGACGGGCGCGGCCCCGGTGAGCGCCGCAGCGCACGGGTGGCGTCCCTCGGGGAAAAGGACGCCAAGCAACCCAGAGGGCTAAATGGGCAACCAGCGCCACCAGAACGGCTTGCGCTCTTCCTGGGCGCCCTGCGCCTGCAGCAAGGCGATGAACTCGGTGCGCCGGTAGCGGCGCGCGGCCTCCAGTGGGGTCATGTCGTCGAAGTCCGACCGCAGCCCCGGGTCAGCCCCATGCGCCAGCAGGTAGTGGGCGATCTCATGGTGGCCCTGGATCAGGCTCGCCACCAACGGCGTGCAAAGGATCTCGGGATGCTGGTAATTGGGGTTCACGCCTGCACTGATGTGGTGGCGCACCAGCGCCAGGTCGCCCGCCACGGCGGCGGCGTACATGTCTTTCCAGTCTCCAGCGGACATACCTGGGCATCCTTTGCAAGGGTTGAACGGGGCCAGTGTAGGCAGCGGCGCGTGCGGCACAATCCGCGCCTTCCCCTAGGGATCCTCTGCACGAATCAGCGCGCCGTGTGCATCAGCGGCCTCGGGCGGTCTGCAGCGTTGCAAATACTCGCAATAGCTACGGCTATTGCTGCGTTTTTGCGCCTTGCAGCCCCTCCCGATCCGCTGCGCTCACTTGCCGCTTGATTCGTGCAGAGGATCCCTAGCCCGCGATGGCCCACACACATTCCTCCATGCCCCCTCCCCTGCACATCCTCTGGCGCGACGAGCACCTGGTGGCCGTTTACAAGCCTGCTGGCTGGCTGGTGCACCGCACGGGGCTGGACGCGGGCGAGACGCGGTTTGTGATGCAGACCCTGCGCGACCAGCTGGGCCGGCATGTGTTCCCGGTGCACCGGCTCGACAAGGGCACCTGCGGCGTGCTGGTGATGGCGCTGCACAGCGATGCGGCGCGCGCGCTGTCACAAGCGTTTGAGCATGGCGCCACGCACAAGCGCTACCTGGCGATGGTGCGCGGCTGGGCGCCTGAGGCCATCGAGGTGGACCACGCCTTGAAGCCCGACGATGCGCCTGCGGATGCCGCCGTACAGGACGCCCACACACGCTTTCGGCGGCTGGCGCAGCTCACGCTGCCCGAGGCCAGCGACGCTCGTTTTTCCAGCACCCGCGCCTCGCTGGTCGAGGCCACCCCCACCACCGGGCGGCGCCACCAGATCCGCCGCCACCTCAAGCACCTTGCGTACCCCATCATTGGCGATGCCACGCATGGCAAGGGCCCGCTCAACCGCTGGTGGGCCGAGCGGCTGGGCCAGCAGCGGCTGTGGCTGCATGCCTGGCAGCTCACGGTGCCGCACCCTGTGACGGGGGCGGCGATGACCTTCGAAAGCGGGCTGCGTTGGCCGGGACCTGCGGACTGGGACTGCGGGCGCGCCCCCGCCGACGACTCCACCGTGCCATGCGCCGACTGGCAGCGCCTGTTTGCCAAGCTGCCCTGGCACGAGCCCCCCGTCCCGGCCCCGTAACGCGGGCGACACGGCGACGGCATGCCCGTCGAAATAATGGGCGCTCTCAAAAAACCAGGAGACCTTGCCCATGACCGCACCCGCCACCAACCGCGTCCTTGCCCACACGGGCGCGCGCTACCCCATCATCCAGGCGCCCATGGGCTGGATTGCGCGCACGCAGCTGGCCTCGGCGGTGTCGCGCGCGGGGGGGCTGGGCATCATTGAGACGTCCTCCGGCGAGACGGCCAATTGCCAGGCCGAGATCACCAAGATGAGCGCGCTGGGCCTGCCGTTTGGCGTGAACCTGCCCATCCGCTTTTTGAAGGACGACGCCATGCTGCGCTTTGTCTGCGCGTCGGGCGTGAAGTTTGTGACCACCTCAGCGGGTAGCCCCGCCAAGTTCATCGCGCCGCTCAAGGACGCGGGCATCACCGTGTACCACGCGGTGCCCACGGTGGACGCAGCGCTGAAATGCGTGGACGCAGGCATTGACGGCCTGGTGGTCGAAGGCGGTGAAGGCGGCGGCTTCAAGAACCCCGAAGAGGTCTCCACCCTGGTGCTGCTGCAGGCCATCCGCGCACGGGTGGACGTGCCGCTGGTGGCGGCAGGTGGCATCTGCGACGGGCGCGGCATGGCCGCAGCCTTTGCGCTGGGGGCCGAGGCGGTGCAGATGGGCACACGGTTTGTCAGCTGCGCCGAAAGCCCCGTGCACGCCAACTACAAGAACGCGATCGTCGATGCGGGCGTCACCGGCACCTGGATGCTCAACACCAAGGCCAGCCCCTGCATCCGCGCGCTCAAGTCGCAGCGCACGCAGGCCATCCACGAGGCGGGACTGATGCCCGCCGACAGCTTTGCGGGCGTCCAGCGCGTGTACTTTGACGGTGACATGGAGGCGGCCCCTGCGCTGGCGGGGCAGACTGCGGGATTGATTGACTCCGTCAAGACCGCGCAGCAGATCATTGAAGACACCGTGGCGGAATTTTTTGCCATCAGCCAGCGCATGGGTGCCATGGGCATGGCGCGCACGTTTGGCTGAAGAAGGCGGCGGTGCGGCCAGCCGCGCCTGTGGCCTACGCCGCCTTGGCCCCCAGCGCGCGCATGCGCGCCTTCCACTTGGCAACCCCACCCTCGCCCAGTTGATCCACGCTGCCCACCAGCGTCTCATGCACCGGCGCAACGCCCACAAAGCCCAGGATATTGCGCTCCAGCGACTTCACGCTGTGTGCACGGAAGTACCAGCGATAGACAAGCGCTGGCATGCCCATCGTGACCACCACCCGCGCACTGCGCCCGGTGAGCCCCTTGCGCCCAAAGGGGTTGCTGCCTTCGGGGTTGAAGGCAAAACCGGGCCTTGCCACCTGCTCCAGAAAACCCTTGAGCAAGGCTGGCATGTCGCCCAGCCACAGCGGAAAGAACAGCACGATGTGCTGCGCCCAGCCGATGTCAGCCTGCGCAGGCTTGAGAGACGCGGGCAGCAGGCCCAGCTCCCACTCGTGCTGGCTGCGCAGCAGGGCAAAATCAATGGCGGCCACATCCACCAGCCTCACCACATGGCCCGCCGCCATGGCCCCTTCGGCGTAGGCCTGGGACAAGGCGTGGCACAAGTGGGGCGCCAGGGCATCTGGGTGTCCCTGGATCAACAGAATGCGCATGGGGTCCATGTTCGTTCTCCTCATCCACATCGATGCGGAAAGCCTGCAAGCACTATCGTCTGACTCTACGCCTTCCCGCAACATTCCACGATCCTGGACCCGACCATGCGCACCATTCTCCGTTGCACCACGTTGTCCCCGCAGTTCCTGCAGTCCCGGCTGCGAATGGCTACTTCGGCAGTGGTCCTGATCGCCCTGGTGGCGTGCGGCACGGCGCCAGCCCCCATCGATCCCCCTGAGAAGGCACACCTGCCGTTGCTTCGTGGCTGGTTCGAGGGGCAAGAGGTCCTCTATGTGACCACCGATGCATCCGATGCCGACATGGCCCGCGCCAAGCATGCGAACTACGCGCCGCTGCTGGCCAACGCCCTGCCCGACCCGCAGGCATCCACATCCTCTGGCATGCAGCGCATGCAGCGCCTGGGGGCGACCGATCGCGTCTACGGCACCACCAACTTCGAGCAGGCCAGCGTGTTTGCATCCGCTCCCCGCCCTGTGGGGTCTGCAAATGCCTACACGGCTTACAGCCCGTTGTGGCAACTGGTTCAGGTCACCTGGGTCGATGCCACGCAGGCTCGCACCCTGCGGTCCGAGGAAGAAGTGCTGGACGCCCAGGACAAAGGCCAGATCACGCTGCAGATAACGCGGGTGGTGCTCAACTGCCCCATCATCCACCGTGGTCGGCTGGGGGCACTGCCGGGTGTTTCAGTCGATGGGCGCACACCCTGAGGCAGACCGCCACGCAATACAAGCGGGGCTGCGTTCCGCGGCACTTCACTGCCATCCCCTGCGCTACACTTTTTGCCCCTGCTCTGCGCGGCGGCCGCCATGACACCGACGCACTCCCGCAATGCCTTCCCTACTCGGCAGCTGTGAGCCACCTTCCGCACCCAACGCCGTGTCGGCCGTGGCGCACGCTCTGCAATACCTAAAGCATCCCCATGGCTGAAAACGCCCCCTCCCAGTCCTCCGCATCGCCCGCCCCGCCCATACAGGCTGTACCGTCCAGCAACCTGCGCGGCATCATCGCCATGGTGGCTGCGGTGGGTTTCTTTTCGCTAATGGATGCGCTGCTCAAGACGCTGAGCGCCCACTACCCCGCCATGCAGGTCGCTGCGCTGCGGGGCTGGGCTGCGCTGCCGTTGGTTGCGCTCTATGCGCTGTGGCGTGGCGAAGTGCCACGGTTGCTGAAGGTGCGCTGGCCCCTGCATTTTTTGCGTGGCGGACTCAACGTGGCCATGCTGGCACTGTTTGCATTTGCCATCCGTGAACTGGCACTGGCCGAGGCCTACACACTGTTCTTCATTGCGCCGCTGCTCATCACTGCGCTGTCTACGGTGGTGCTGCGCGAGAAGGTGCGCGCTGCCCACTGGGTCGCCATTGCGCTGGGCATGGTGGGCGTGCTGGTGGCTCTGCGACCCAATCAGGAGGCGTTCTTTACCCTGGGCGCACTGGCCGTGCTGGCGGCAGCCACCTGCTATGCGGTGTCGGCCATCACGGGGCGCATGCTCACCCGCACCGACTCCAGTGCCAGCCTGGTGTTCTGGACCACCACGCTGCTGGCACTGGGTGCCGGCGCGCTGGCCTGGCCGCACTGGGTGGGCGTGGCACAGGCGCATTGGCCACTGGTGGCAGGGCTCGCCATCACAGGGTTTGCAGGCCAGTTGGCGATCACCGAAGCCTTTCGCCACGGGCAGGCTTCCGTGGTGGCGCCATTTGAATACACGGCGCTGGCCTGGGGCATGGGGCTGGATTGGGTGCTGTGGCAGACGGTCCCAGGCTACAGCACGCTGCTGGGCGGCGCCATCATCATTGGCAGCGGCCTGTACCTGGTGCGCCAGGAGCGCACGCAGGCAGTGGTGCCACCCTGACCGGTGCGAGACCGGCCACTTGCCGTCGCTCCGGCGCGGCATGCGCTGACACAGCAGTCAGGCAGTTCACCCTGTAATGAAGCGATGAACACAGCGGCACTGCCGCAAGGAAATCGCCATGACACAACACGCCACCGTCCACGGCCACGTGACCTACACCCCAGGCGACGGCGCCCCGATCGCGATCCCCGAGGGCCCGATCGAGGTGACCACCAGCGCGGACAGCACCACGCTGAGCTGGTCGGTCGAAGAAGACATCGTCGGGTCTGCGGCGCTGCCACCCGACCAGTTCAACCAGTACGTCAAGGACGGCAAGATCCGTTTCAAGAAATAGCCCGGGCGCCCACGCCCTAGACCTCCCCGCCGCCCGATCCGTATCAGATCGGCCGCGTGAGGTA
Source organism: Acidovorax sp. 59 (assembly GCF_002754175.1). Lineage (NCBI taxonomy): Bacteria > Pseudomonadati > Pseudomonadota > Betaproteobacteria > Burkholderiales > Comamonadaceae > Acidovorax > Acidovorax sp. 59. The sequence continues at coordinate 2,953,047 of NZ_PEET01000001.1, forward strand.
CACCGCCTCGCGGCCCACGATGGGCTCGCGGGTGGGCATGAGGATGGTGCAGTCGTCGCACAGCGCGCGGATCTCGTGCGGCCCATCGGTGGCGATGAGGTCACCCTTGGCAAACACCTCAAACCCTTGCACGGGCTTTGTGAAGCGGAAGTCCGACGTGCGGACCATGCAGGTCTCTAGCAGCTCGTAGCGGCGCTGCTCGGCGGGCGCGGGCCGGTCGGCCACCGGTGCGATAAGGCCAAAGTGCGCCAGAAAGTCCAGCGCCACCGCAGTGGCCATGTCGGCCGCCGATTGGCGGAAGTGCTGGCCACATTCCACCACCAGCGCCACCCCATCTCCCTCGGCCTGCCCGTGGCGACCGTGCTGGATGAGCGGCGTGCCCGAACCCAGGCCACTGGGCATCACCAGGTGCACCGGCGGGCGGCCGATGGCCAGCGCCACCTCCGCATTGCGCGGGTAGGCTGGGTACACCCAGAACGGCTGCACGTCCTGGCTGGTGGAGTGGATGTCGAGGATGTGATCGGCCGCAGCCACCACGGGGCGCAGGATGCGGGCACGCTGCAGCTCGGGGCTGTCGGCCGTGCCGTCCAGCTCGGCCGCCGACCAGATGCGGTTTAGGTTGTGCACCAGCTGGCGGCTCTCGAACGGGCGGCTCTGGTCAAACGATTCGTAGGCGGCCACATTCGCAAAGCTGACGGTCAGCGTGCCGATGAGGGGTCGCACACCCGTGTCCAGCAGGTGGGTGGCCGCCACCATACCGCAGATCTCGTTGCCATGCGTGAGGGCGTTGATGAGCACATGGGGGCCAGGCTTGCCCGACTCAAAGCGGTGCACATAGTCGATGCCGACATTGCCCTGGCGGTAGGCAGAGAGGTCGCGGGGGAGGACTTCAAAAACGGGGGGGTTCTGCGTCATGGCAATGAATTAATAAGATGACACATCATTGTCTGCGCAAAGCCGGATCATTGCTGGGCGCGGTGTACGATGCCCGCCGGTTGAGTCCCTCCTGTGTCCCTGCCCATGCCCACTGCCCGACTTTGCCCACTGGCCGATCTGGCCCACCGCATTCCCCCCGACTGCTGGATGGCAGAGCGTCTGGCGGAGGACCCTGATGCCCTGGCCGATGAAACCGCGCTATGGATCACAGGCGACGCGCACTGGCCTGCGCTGCACCTCGACGCCCCCCTGGCCCAGGGCAGCCCGCTGCGCCAATGGCTGCAAGAGCAACCCGACGGCCCCAATGAGGCCTCCGTACCCCGTGCGCCCTTTGTGATCGTGGTGGATGGAGACCTGCGCATTGACGGCGCCTTGACCAGCGCCGACACCGATGGCACGACGCACCTGGTCGTCAACGGCAACCTGCATGTGCAGAACGCCGTGATCGGCGGACAGCTGGTGTGTTTGCAAGGTGCGCTGCAGGTGCATGACCTGCTTTGGGGCCACTACAACCATGGCGAGCTGCGCGTGCGTGGTGGGCTGCAAGCCCGGGTGGCGCTGTTCACCGACGAGTACCACCTGCACATCGAAGGCCAAGAACAGGTGGAGTTTTTGCTGGACGAGGTGCGCGGTGTGCCCCACCGTGCGGAGTTCTCGGCCGAGATCGTGGGTGCCGTGTTCGCCCCCGAGTTCCACGAGGGCGTGGACGCCGGCGAAGACGGCCTGGCTGCCATGATCAGCCGCCGCCAGGTGCTGGCCGCCGTGCGGGCAGGCCAGAGCGCGGTGCGCAGCAGCGCAGACATCCACGCCGACCAGCCTGTGGCCGACGACCTGTGCGCAGACAACTCCATCAGCATCGAGAACATCCTGGCCGTGGTGCACACGCCAGTGATCGCGCACAAGGAACACAAAGCCTACGGCTGGTTCCAGCAGACTGATTTCTCACTGTGCCAACGGCATGTGGACGAAGAAGGCGACGCGCGCGACGACAACGTGTTCATCACGGTGTGGAAAACCTGGGACTTCTACCTGTCGGTGGAGCAGGTGCCCGCGCCCCGCAACTGGCTGGAGCGTGTGGCCACCAAGCTGTGGCGCCATGCTGCCCCCACGGTAGCGCAGCGCACGCTGCTGTACCGCCGCTACACACAGGGCGAGCCTGGGGACTGGCAGGTGCTGGCGCCCCCCGCCGAGCCCGGCCACGACCCCGACGCCTGGAAGGCCTGCGAACACGCCTGGCGCGGTGTGCTGGACTACGTGCGCAAAGCCGTGGGTCAGCACCGCGCACGCTACTCGCTCTACCAGCGCCTGCAGGCCACATTGACGGCCGAGCACATCGAGGCCTTCACCAGCCTGCCTGTGTTCACCGAGCAGTACAACGACTGGTGGGACAGCGACCGCAACGGCTATTGGGAGGGCGAGGTCTGGGTGGGGGCGCGCCAGCCCTGCATGCACGACGGCGAACCCTGGGGCCGCGCGCTCAAGTACAGCTGGCGCAACGGTGATGACGCGCCGGGCGACGACGAAGACAACGCCCACAGCGCCTACCAGATCCAGGTGGACGAGGCGCGCGAGGGGCCGGCCGCTGTCGAGTTCAGCTACGCCCAGCGCCAGAGCGACAGCCGCGCCCCCCTGCCCCGCTGCGCCGCCGACCACATTGCCCGCCTGCTGCGCTTTCACGGTCTGGTGCAGGCCCGCATCCGCGCGCGGCACGAAGAGGCGCAGGCCCAGCAGGCCGAGGCCCGCCGCATCGAAGCCGCCGTGCAACTGCTGACTCCCCCCCCATTGCCCCCCGACCTGCCCGATGCCGCCGTGTTTCCTGTCGAACTCATGACGCTGTCGGAGCAGTGGCAGGCCGATGGGCAAGCCTACGTGGCGGCCATCCGCGCGCACCAGCGGGCCAACGATGCCCACCGCGCCGAGGCCTCGGCAACAGCCGGCGGCGGCGATGAGGACAACGGAGCCGAAGAACACGACAACGCCCTGCCCGAAGACCCGCGCAAGGCCGATGCGCCCACCGTGCTGCAACTGGCACGCGTGGTGAGCCACTGGGCCGACGAAGAGCTTGCCACGCGGTTTCGCCAGCGCTTTGCCTTTGCTCCGGATGCCTACGTGGCGCGTGCCGCCCAGGCCGGCCAATTCATCGGCCCCTTGTTTGTGCTGGACGATGACCGTGTGGTCGCACGCATCGGTGCGGCCCATGACGACGACGCCCGCTGGGTGTTGCTGCATGGCACAAAGCACACGCCCTTGCCCGCCATCCATGGCCTGGGCCGCTCGCCCGATCGCCGGTGCTTTGCCCAATGCGACGGCCTGCAAATCACCACCCACCACGGATGGAATGGCCCCGTGATTGCGCAATTTGCCCTGCCGCGCGGCAACGAAGGCCTGCCGCCGCAGGTGCAGGTGTCGGCAGGCCCGCTAGGGCAGCGCTGCGATGAAATCATTCCCTTCAACGATGGCCTGCGCGTGCTGCTGCGCAACCCCACAGGGGTGTATCTTCTGCACCCCGCAAACCGAGGTGCCGACAGCCCAGTGCAACGCCTGCACCCGCAGACGTTTGAAGAAGATGGCCCCTACACCTGGCCCAAGAACCAGATGGATGAAAAGGTCGATGGTGAGACCGTCACAGTGCTGGCGCTGGACATGCTGCACATGGCCCTGTCGCCTGATGAGCGTCACATCGCAGTAGGCGACCAGGACAGCTGCCACATCCTGCTGGACGCGCACGGCGCTGTGGTGGCCGAGCACGAGCCCCTATCGTCTTACCCCCACCATGCGGTGTTCTCGCTCGACGGCACACGCCTGTTTGCCAACTCATGCCATCTGTATTGGGGCAGTACCTGCTCGATCCCCATCGGGGCGGCACCGCAAGAAGCGACCGATGAGGACACCCCACCACTGGACGAACGCTGCCGCGTGTACGCCTCTGTCACCTTGCCGGGCCTGGTGATCCTGGGCGATGCGGACGGCTACCTGCATGCCATCAGCGACGAGGGACAAGCCCTGTGGCGCCACCACATCGGCAGCACGATCAGCGCTATCGAAGCCTCCCCCGATGGAGAAACCCTGTGGGCGGCCAGCTATGGCGGCTACCTGGTGCGGCTGCAGCGCAGCGAGGCGGGCATGGACCCTTACTCCATCAGCACGTCACTGTATGTGGAGACGCGGCGGTGGATATTCTGGCGGGATGAGGTGGGGCCGGTGCGGTGGTAGCAGAGCAAGTCTGCCCACGGTAGCCACACCAGACTCTCATTTTGATCTGCAGGAAAACACATACCAACCAGGTCCGTGAAAGCGCTGGAACACGGCTTCCCGCCCGCGTCCACATGCTGCGTTGGCCAGATTCTTGACGTCCTCTTCTGTCGCCAAAGCGGGCCTGGCGATCTGTACGCCGAAATCATAAGACTCCACAACTCGCGGTTGGCAGCCTGTCGATGCCACCGCAATGCCCAAGCCCCATCCGGCCCCAAGAAGTCTCATGCAGATGTTCTGCCCACGCGGCGAAGGCGTGACGTTGGATGAGTGGGCACCGACAAGTGCAGTGCCCAGGTTAGGTTGAAGGCGCCCAACCCAGCTGCATGCATCAGGGACAAAAATCTCACTGCGGCACCAGCTCCACGCGCCGGTTCTTGGCCTTGCCCTCATCGCTGTTGTTGCTGGCTACAGGTGCGAGCGACGCGACGCCATTGCCCACCAGGCGATTGGCCGCAATGCCGTAGTCCTTGGCCAGCACGGCGGCCACTGCGTCGGCGCGGCGCTTGGACAGCGCCAGGTTGCTATCGAAACTGCCCACGCTATCGGTATGGCCCACTACATGCAGCTTGACAGTGGGCTCGGCCTTCAGGAAGGCGGCGATCTGCTCCAGCGAGGGTTTGGACTCGGGCTTCACGTCGGCCTTGCCAGTGTCGAACAGGATGCCGTAGATGGCGACCTTGCCATTGGCCGTGATGGACTTGCTGATGTCCGATGCGCTGACCACCACCATGTTCTGCTCCATGGCTTTGGTTTCCAGGATGTCCACTGCGATGTAGGCGCCCTGCCTGGATTTGTACGTAGCGTCTTCCTTAGGCCAGTCGATGGAGATCAGGCGCACGGTAGTGTTGCCCTTCTGGAAGGTCCCCGTGCGCACGGTGCTCGCATCGGCGCCATACATCACGTATTCGCTGCGGTTGTTCTTGATGAAGTCGCGCTGGCCACTGCTGAAGTTGGCCAAAAAGTTGGTGTAACTGCCCGCAGCACTGTCACGGGTGGAGTCATACAGCGCCGTGAAACCGCTGGCCGTAAGGTCGTTGGCATAGTTGCGAAACAGCTCCAGCGACCGCGTGGCACCGGGGGCCTCGTACCACAGGCGGGTGAGCTTGCCTTCCAGAGCAAGTGGCGGCTGCACGTAGCGCCGCTTGTAGGTCTGCAGGTCGAACTCCTTGAACGTGGAAGTCTGGAACTCCACGGCGTCGAAGTTGCGCACCTCGTAGCCCACGATGGTGCTACCACCAAAACGCTTCACGGCGGGGTGATCCTTGGCGCCGGCAAGGTCCTGTGCAAACGTTGGCCACACGCTGACCGAGGCCAGGAACCCGAGGCACAGCGATGCGCCCCACTGACGAAACAGCTTCATGCTCATGGGCAATCTCCGGTTGAATACACGCATCGCTGACTGAGCTGCACCCGGCGTTGCGACAGGCGGCGGGCTCGCATCCATCATAGGCGAGCACCTGGCTGCAGGCCACCCAGCCTTCATGCGACGCCATGGCGCAGCGCGCCGCTTTCGCGAAATGCATCACGGTTTCACACCGGCTTTGTGTTGGACACCTCCCGCAAGCTTCATGTCACTTGCCAAACGCCGAACCGGATCCCACAGGAAATTGAGACCCATGCACTGGCTCATGGCATGAGCGTTGCATGCGCCCCCTGCACGCACTTGCACCCTCCATGACTTCATCCCACCGCTCCGCCCGCTCCCGTGCACCCGCTCCTTCAGATGCGCCACCACCCAGCGCCCCTGACCTCAGCACGCCGGTGCTCTTGCTCATGGCCGTGGCCTGCGGCCTGTGTGCGGGCAGCAACTACTTCAACCAGCCGCTGCTGCACTCCATTGCCACGCAGCTGCAAGTGCGGGACGCGTCGGCGGCGCTCATCGTGACGCTGGCGCAGGTGGCGTACGCGGCAGGGCTGCTGCTGTTGGTGCCGCTGGGCGACCTGCTGGAGCGGCGGCGGCTCATCACCACGCTGATGCTGCTGGCCGCTCTGGGACTGTTTACCAGCGGGTTTGCGCACAACTACGCCATGCTGGCGCTGGGCACGCTGCTCACCGGCCTGTTTTCGGTGGCGGCGCAGGTGCTGGTGCCGCTGGCAGCCACCCTGGCTGCGCCGGGCCGCAGCGGCCGGGCCGTGGGGCTGGTGATGAGCGGGCTGCTGACCGGGATTCTGGCGGCGCGCAGTGTGGCAGGGCTGCTGTCGGAGGTGGGCGGCTGGACGCTGGTGTACCGGGTGGCCGGCGTCGCCATGGTGGCCGTGGCGTTGGCGCTGTGGTGGGTGATGCCGATGTCACGCAATACGACCTCAGCACCGACACAGGGGTATGGACAGGTCTTGCGGTCGCTGGGCACGCTGGCCTTGCACCACCCCCGGTTGCGCAGCCGGGCCTTGCTGGGAGGGTTGTCGTTTGCCTCCGTCAGTGTGTTGTTCTCCACCATGGCGCTGCTGCTGGCGGGGCCTGCACACCGACTGGGCGACGCCGGCATTGGGCTGGTGGGGCTGGCGGGCGTGGCCGGTGCACTCATGGCCAATGTGGCAGGCCGCATGGCTGACCGTGGGCAGGCGCAGGTGGCCACCGCCGCATCGGTAGGTTTGCTGCTGCTGGGCTGGGGCGCGCTGTGGCTGGGCGCCAGCAGCCTGGTGTGGTTTGTGGTGGGCATGCTGGTGGCCGACCTGGCGCTGCAGGGCGTGCACATCAGCAACCAGAACGTGATCTACCGGCTGGACCCCACCGCCCGCGCGCGGCTGAACGCGGTGTACATGACCAGCTACTTTGTGGGTGCGGCCACGGGCTCGGCGATGGGGTCGGTGGCCTGGCTGTGGGGCGGATGGGGCGCCACCTGCGCGCTGGGCATGGGCATTGCCGTGCTGAACGCGCTGGCACTGGCCTGCGACCAGCGGCTGGCTGTGCGGGCGCTGGGTGATGGTGTGCGGCAGGCTACAGAAGAAGGCGCGGGCGCGTAGCCCCCGGCAGCCGCCAGCGGCGTAATTTGTGACGTACCATCCTCGCACGGTCCCATCCCGAGACCTTTCAAGGAGGCCCCATGGCCAAAGGCGAACAGCGCAGCAACAAGATGGCGAAGAAACCCAAAAAGGACACCTCGCCGCCCAAGGAACACAGCGCATCGGACCGGCCCATGCCGCCGATGACCACCGTCATGCCCAAAGGCAAAGACAAAAACAAATAGGTCACACCAGCACTCCGCCTGCCCCGGCGAATACGCTACCAAAACAATAGCTTCAGGCGCATATTGCATAAGCGCCTGCAGCTATTTTTGTTTGAAATTCCGCATCAGACAGCCCTTCATTCGGCGCTCGCCGCCGCAGGGCTCAGGCAGGCTGGGCCCACCGCGCCAGCCACTGTGCATCGGGCTCTGGCCGGCCAAACAGGTAGCCCTGGTACACGATGTCCGGGGCGCGCTGGCGCAGGAAGTCGGCCTGGGCCTGAGTCTCCACCCCCTCGGCCACCACACGCAGGCCGAAGTGCCGTGCCACCGACAAGATGCCTTCGACCAGCACGCCATCGTCGGCATTGGTGGGGGCCTCGTGCACAAACGACCGGTCGATCTTGATCTCCTGGATGGGCAGGCGCTTGAGGTAGGCCAGCGATGAGTAGCCGGTGCCAAAGTCGTCCAGCGACATGTCCACGCCCAGCGCGGCCAGGGAGCGCATCTTGGCCACCGCGTCATCAAAGTCGTCGATCACCAGGCCTTCGGTAACCTCCAGCGTCAGCAGCCGCGGGTCGGCCCCCGTGGCAGCCAGCACTGCCCGCAGTTGCCCCACAAAACCCGCCTGCCGGAACTGCCGCGCGCTGAGGTTGACCGAGAGCCGCAACCGCCGCTCGCGGAACACCGGCTGCGCCAGCAGCGCGCAGGCATGGGCCAGCACCCACTCGCCCAGGCTGACGATGAGGTCGGACTCCTCGGCCACCGGAATGAACACGCCCGGCGCCACCAGGCCGTCACGCGGATGCTGCCAGCGCACAAGCACCTCGGCACCCGTGACCTGGCCCGACACATCCACCTGCGACTGCAGGTGCAGCCGCAGCTCGCCTGCGCCAATGGCATGGCGCAGTTCGCGCTCCACCCGAAAGCGCTGCTCGGCGGCCTCGCCCATGCCCTGCTCAAAAAACGCAGCCCGTCCGCCCCCGGCCTGCTTGGCGCGGTGCAGGGCGGTGCCCGCGCGCCGCAGCGCATCGTGAGCACCGTCGTCCGACGTTTGGGGGTACAGGGTGATACCCACGCTGGCGCCCAGTTGGGCGTCCTGCGCATCGCCCTCCAGACGCAAGGGGCGCAGCAAGGCGGCCTGCAGTTTTTCGGCAAAGGCCAGCGCATGCCGGCCCGCCAGCGAGGCATCCACCCCCAGGCCATGCAGCACCACGGCAAACTCATCGCCCGCCACACGCACCAGCAGGTCTTGGGACGGCAGGATCTCGGACAGCCGCAGCGCCACGGCACAGAGCAGTCGGTCCCCCATCTCGCTGCCGCGCGCATCGTTGAAAGTGGTGAACCGGTCCAGGTCCAGCAGCAGCAAGGCATGCTGGGTGGAAGGCGGGCGACCTGCACGCCCGCGCAACACGTGCAGCCGCTCCATCAGGGTGGACCGGTTGGGCAGGCTGGTGAGGCCGTCGAAATGCGCGAGGCGGTGAATTTCGTCGGCAGCGCGCTTGCGTTCGGTGATGTCCTGCTTGAGCTCCACATAGTGGCTCACGCGGCCGTCGGTCTGGCGGATGGGGGCCACCACCACAGATTCGATCAATTCCTGCCCGTCCTTGCGGTAGTTGACCTGTTCGCCTGCCCAGCTGTCACCGCGCGCCAGTGTGGTGCGCAGGCCCTCGCGCTGCGCGGGCGCCAGGCCGTTGCTGGAATAGTCTGCCGAGGCGCGGCCCACCACCTCGTCGCGCGCGTAGCCCGTGCGGCGCACAAAGGCCTCGTTGACGTACTCGATGTCCTCGCGCAGATCGGTGATGACGATGGCCTCTGGACTTTGCTCCACTGCCCGCAACAGCTTGCGCAGCGACGCCTCGCTGGCTGCCAGGTTGGCCGCAGTCTGCTGGGCCTCACGCACCCGGCTCATGTAGTTGCGGCGCGACAGCAGCGTGGCTGCAGCGGTCAGCACCAGAATGCCTGCAAGGTACACAGCACCCGCCACGCGGTTGGCCACCTGAACGGGCTTGAGCAACCCCTGAACGTCCGCCCAGATGAAACCCAGGAACAGCAGGGCCGTGAGCCCCACAAGCGTTAGCGTGGCACGCGCTCCCAGCAGCCATCCGGCCAGCACAATGATCACGGGGTAGTTCAGCAGGTTGGGGCCGTTCACGCCGCCATTGCGAGCCGCCACCAGCGACACCGATACCCACACGCCCCACACCAGCAGATAGGTGGCCAGCGTCCACCGCCGCCAGCGGGCCAGCAGAAGCGCCGTGCCGCCAATGCAGCCAGCGACAAAGTTGAGCGCCACGCGCACTGGCTGCACGGGCTGATCCCACAGCAGCAGAAAGCCGATGACAAAACCCAGCAACATCACGGACCAACCCGCTACGCGCACCAGGTGGCGCGTTGTAGCGTCTTCGTGGTCTGGCAGCGGAACAACGGGGGCTTCGGCCATGGCGACGGGAATTACGGGGGAGGAAACCATCGTAACCGCAGGCATAGAAAACGCCTATGAACAAAACGCCGCTGGCGTGGCTGCGGTGCCCATCCATCAGCATCTGCATCGGTGTCACCAAGAACCGTCGCCAGCTTCGGCCCAGGGTGGCCGCCGCAGCCTACAGGCCCGCAAGCGCAGGCCTTATCAATCAGTCCGCGTCGCTGTCCGGCGCAGGCTCGCGCACACCGGAGCCCTTGCCCTTGGCCTTGGCACGCGCGTCTTTCTTTGCCTGGCGCTTGGCGTCTTCGGCCAGGCCTGCAGCACGCCAGGCTTCAAACTCGGCGGGCGTTTCCAGAGTGATGCGGCCCAGGATGGCGGTGCGAAAGTCCGTCATCACAATCTCGGCCGTCTTTTGCAGGTTGACCTTGCCGCCACCCAGCATGGCGCCGCGCTTCTTGCCGATGGCTGCGAGCAGTTCCTCGTCGTGCATCGTGGCCACGGCACCCGCAGGCAGGCCCAGCTTGTAGCGGGACTCCAGCAAGGGGGCGTAGTGTTTTTGCAGGCGGCGCAGCAGCTCCAGCGCCACCAGTTCTTCGTCATACGCGTTGCGGCCCACGGCGCCGCTGGCGGCCAGGTTGTAGCCACTTTCGGGCACCACAATGCGCGGCCACAGCATGCCCGGCGTGTCCCACAGGTAGAAGTCGTCGGCCAGGGTGATGCGCTGCTCCAGCTTGGTGATGCCCGCCTCGTCGCCCGTCTTGGCATGGCGCTTGTTGGTCAAGGTGTTGATCAGCGTGGACTTGCCCACGTTGGGCACGCCGCAGATGAGCACCCGCATGGGCTTGGCCATGCCCCCGCGGTTGGGAGACAGCAGATGGCAGGCGTCGATGAGCTTGCGCGCAGGGGCGGGGTCAGACGCATCCAGCGGCACGGCGCGCGTGTCGCTCTGGGCGTTGTACCAGTCCACCCACAGCGCGGTGCGCTCGGGGTCGGCCACGTCCTGCTTGTTGAGCACCTTGAGCGTGGGCTTGTGGCCCGTGATCTCAGCCAGCAGCGGGTTGGCGCTGGAGCCGGGCAGGCGCGCGTCCAGCACCTCGATCACCACGTCAATGTCCTTGATGCGTTCGGTGATGGCTTTGCGGGTCAGGTGCATGTGACCGGGGAACCACTGGATGGCCATGCGGGGGTACTTTCTTCTTGATTCAACAGGTTCTGAGGGTGGCAAGGATAATCGCGGTCGCACTTGCACCACGCCACCGCGCTATTTGACCTCCATGCCAGCCCCTCTCGACAACTCGCGCAAAGCCAATGCCACCAAGGCCGACAAGGAGCTGCTGTTCAAGGGCGTGACCCTGGCCCTTATCGGCCTGGTCATCTTGCTGGCGCCCTATGTCGCCCGCTCCAGCAGCGTGCGCGACCTCATGACCCAGGCGGCGCTGGTGGGCTGGTTTGCGCTGGTGCTGGGCATAGCATTCGGCGTGCAGTACGGCCTGCGCCGCGCCAAGGCGGGGCGCCGCCAGCCGTGACCTTGCCGGAGTGGACGGCCCCGGCACCGGCTGCGGACGGCGCCACGGCGCAAGCCATGTTCGCGGCGCTGCAGCAACGCGCGGCCACTGCGGGCATCACGCTGCGCAACCCGCCGCCCGAGCCCACCACCTGCTGTGGGCGTGGCTGCAATGGCTGCGTGTGGGAAGGATTCCTGGACGCCGCCGAATACTGGCGGCAAGAGGCCCTGCTGCAGCTGCAAGACTGATTTTGAAGCCGTTTGGGCTGGTAGCGTTAGTGCGATATGCCCTGGCAGCTACAAAATTAATAGCACACCCATGCCACTCGGCACGGTCGCACACTCAGCCCAGCTGCTCCACCGCCATGTACTGCTCGCGCCATTCTTCAAACGGAAGCGTGTCTGCGGCTTCGATGGCCTTTTGCGCGGCAATCGACTCATCGGCCATCGCCAGGTAACGCGCCTGCTGCTCGGCCGTCCAGGGCAGGGCCAGCAGTGCGTCGCGGGCGGCGATGGACTGCTGCCGTGCAAAAGCTTCAAAGTGGTGCTGGTGCTCGCGCGCCATGCTGTCCAGCACGCGGGCCGATGGTGTGCGCTCGGGCGCAGCCATCAGTGCGCGGGCATCGCGCAGTGCAACGCTGTAGTCGTTGGTGCCGTGGGTGGCATCCAGCGCGGCGGCCAAGGGCTCGCAAGCGGCCAGCACTTCAGTGCCCCATTCGGTCAGCGGCACGCTCTGGCCGTTGCGCGACAGGCGCAGGCCGGGCTCGCGGCCCCGCTCGGCGGTGAGGTGCTGGTTCTGCTTGAGTTCGGCAATTTCTGCGGGCGTGTCGGGCGGGCTGTCGGACAGCAGGCAGTGCAGCAAAAACACGTCGAGCAGGCGCATGGTGGGTGCGGTGATGCCCACGGGCACGAACGGGTCCAGGTCCATCAGGCGCACTTCGACGTATTCGACCCCGCGCTCGCGCAGGGCATGCAGCGGGCGCTCGCCCGTGCGCACCGTGCGTTTGGGGCGGATGGTGCCGTAGAACTCGTTTTCGATCTGCAGCAGGCTGGTGCCGAGCTGGTTGTAGTCACCGCCGGGGTTGCGCACACCCACGGTTTCGTAGGCGGGGTATGGCTTGGTCAGTGCCTCGTGCAGAGAGTTGGCGTAGCCGGTCAGGCCGTTGTAGCTCACGGCCAGCGTAGCCTGTGCGTCGCTCTGGTAGCCCAGGCGGCCCATGCGCAGCGATGTGGCGTGGGGCAGGTACAGCGCGCTGCCGCCCTCCATGCGCTCCAGGCGGTGCTCGCGCCCCTCCACAAAACAGGGGCACAAGGCGGGTGAGGCGCCAAACAGGTACAGCAGCACAAACGCGTGGCGCCGGAAGTTGCGAATCAGCGCGAAATACTGCTCGCTGTCCACGCCCGGCAGCGACCAGTTGTAGTGAATGCCCGAAATGGTCTGCATGCGCCGGCCATAGCGGTGGCCCAGGCCCATGCGGTATACGCTCTTGGCGCGGCCCACGTTGGAGCTGCCGTAGCGGCCGATGGGAATGGTCTCGTCCGTGGGCAGGCCGCAGGGCATGCTGGAGGCCCACAGCAGCTCGCCGCCGCTGTCCTTCAGGGTGTGGTGCACGAACTGGTGCACCTCGGTCAGCTCATCCAGGCACTGCTGCACGCCCTTGTGGGCGCCAGTGATCAGCTCCAGCTGCGACTCGCTGTAGTCCGTGGTGATCAGGGGATGTGTGAGGGCCGAGCCCAGCGCCAGCGGGTGGGGGGTGAGGGCCAGGCCACCGGTGGGCAGCACGCGCAGCCCTTCCTTTTCGATGCCACGGCGAATCCCCCCCAGGGCGTCCGCCGGGTAGGCGGCCAGTCTCTCGTGCAGTTTGCTCATATGTTTATACCGATCCAACTTCTGTCGGCCCGGAACTTAGCACGTTGAGCGCTGGCCCGCCCAGAGGGGTGTCAAGCCCTTGCGGCCAAAGCGCGTCCAACCTCGTTGGTTCCCTGCGCTGCGCCACTTTGTGGTACTTGCTCGCCCGCCCGCTCCGTCACCTCGGCCAGGCGGGCCGCCAGTTGCTCGGGCACATCGGCGCCAATGCCCAGATGGATACCTTGGGTGAGGGTGATGTGGGCGGCTTCAAACGTGCCCGCACCGGCACACAGGATAGTGCGCGTGGGCGCGCTTTCGTGCGCCAGCACCAGCATGGCGGGCACCACGGCCTCGGGCTTCAAGGCGTCCAGCACTTCCTGGGGCATCAGGCCCTCGGTCATGCGCGTGGCGGCCGTGGGGGCCAGGGCGTTCACATGGATGTTGTACTTGGCGCCTTCGATGGCCAGAGTCTGCATCAGCCCCACCTGGGCCAGCTTGGCTGCGCCATAGTTGGCCTGGCCAAAGTTGCCATACAGGCCGGTGGACGAAGTGGTCATCACGATGCGGCCATATTGCTGGGCCACCATGTGCGGCCACGCGGCCTTGCAGCAGTTGGCGGCGCCCATCAGGTGCACATCCACCACCAGGCGGAAGTCATCCATGCTCATCTTGGCGAACGACTTGTCGCGCAGAATGCCGGCGTTGTTGACCAGGATGTCCACCCGGCCCCAGGCGTCGATGGCCTGCTGCACCATGGCCTCGACCGCCGCAAAGTCGGTGACCGACGCGCCATTGGCCAGCGCCTCGCCGCCCGCAGCGCGGATTTCATCGACCACGGCCTGCGCCGCACCCACGGTACCGCCGCTGCCGTCCACCGCGCCGCCCAGGTCGTTGACCAGCACCTTGGCGCCGCGCTTGGCCAGCGCCAGAGCATGCTGGCGGCCCAGGCCGCCGCCCGCGCCCGTCACGATGGCCACGCGGCCTTGGAAATCAATACCCATGGTGAAGGTTCTCCTGTTGTCTTGGTCAATCAGTCAGTGGAATAAAAACCTCTGGCACCTGCCCGAATGGGCTGGCGCCGCGCGCTGCACTGTAAGCCACAGCGCGGCCCGAGCAGGTTGCACAGGCGACTGGCCCCTACGCCTCCTCCGGCCAAGCAGGCCGAGCACCGCGCACGCCCACGCGGCACATTGGGAATAATGGGTGCCTGCGCCAGCCCCGGGGTAGCGGCCGGCGCAGCCCTCCTGCACTCATTTTTTGATAGCTGTTGGCGCATGTAATACCGGCGCTATCGGCCATTTTTACCCAAGGATCTCCCATGAAAGCAATCTGGAACGGCGTGGTGGTTGCCGAGAGCGACGACACCGTGGTGGTGGAAGGCAATCACTACTTTCCCGAAAGCGCGCTGCACCGCGACTACTTCACGTTCAGCAACCACAAGACCACCTGCGCCTGGAAGGGCCAGGCCAGCTACCTGTCGCTGCTGGTCAACGGCGAGATGAACACCGACGCTGCGTGGTTCTATGCCGACCCCAAGCCCGAGGCCGCCGAGATCAAGGGCCGCGTCGCGTTCTGGAAGGGTGTGAAGGTCACGGCCTGAAACGGCCTGACAGCACCCTGCGCAGGTTATCCCTGCGCGCACTGGACAATCGTGTGGATAAGTTTTGGCAAGTCCTGTATGACAACGCCAAGTGCTTGATTTGCAAGGAAATGCACTGCATTGCCTTATTTTTAGGCAACCCGGTAAATCATGGCATGGGTTATCCCGGCGCACACTGGACAATGGTGTGGATAACCTTGGATAAGCCTTGTATGGCACGTTTAAGTGGTTGATTTGCAAGGAATATCCTTGCATTGCTCAAAAAACAGGCAATTGCAGAACGTCCTTTGCCACGTGCGGCCGATACCCCTTCACAGGCATCCAAACCCCCGGTTATCCCTGCCCGCACTGGACAATCTTGTGGATAACTGTGAACAAGCCTTGTATGACAGTCTTAAGTCATTGATTTACAAGGCAACTTCTTGTGCCGCTGAAAAAACAGGCAGCACGGGTGGGTAAATCGTCTGCGGTACAGTGCACGTCGGCCCTTGGTTGGCCGCTCTTTATTTCATAGCTGCCAGCGCATGATCCACTAGCGCTAGCGGCCAAAAACACTCCATCCACCAGTGTCCACCACGTACCTTCAGCACAGTCCCGCCGCAGAGCGCAACCAGGGGCCCATCCTGGCGCAGCTGCTGGCGTTGCTGCCCAACACCGGCGCCGCGCTGGAGATTGCCAGTGGCACCGGCCAGCACGCCGCGCACTTTGCAGCCGCCCTGCCCGGCTGGACCTGGCAGCCCACCGACCTGCAGGACACCCATTTCGCCTCCATCACCGGCTGGGCCGCGCAGGCCGGTGCCCGCAACGTGCAGGCGCCCCGGCGGCTGGACGTGCTGCACGACCAGTGGCCCAGCGACGGCCCGGTATTCGGCGCCGCGTCGTTCGACCTGGTCTATTGCGCCAACATGCTGCACATCGCCCCCTGGGCCTGCTGCACCGGGCTGATGCAGGGCGCCGCCCGGCACCTGGCGCCAGACGGCCACCTGGTCACCTACGGCCCCTACCTGGAAGACGGCGTGCCCACCGCCCCCGGCAACCTGGCCTTTGACGCCAGCCTGCGCGCGCAAGACGCCGCCTGGGGCATCCGCCGCATCGAAGACGTGATGGCGGTAGCCGCCCAGGCCGGCCTGCAACTGGCCGCGCGGCACGCGATGCCCGCCAACAACCTGCTGCTGGTGTGGACCCACGCCGCCCACCAACCCTGAAGAGATACGTCCATGACGACACCCACCACCGCCCCCTTCTTCATCGCCAAGGTCGAGCCCGATGGCACCCAGTGCGACGCCTGGCCCGAGCAGCCGCTGCTGCTGTCCATGGAGCAAGGCGGCATCGACTGGCCCAGCTCCTGCCGCAACGGCACCTGCCGCACCTGCCTGGGCCAGCTGGTCGAAGGCACGGTGCGCTACGCCATCGAATGGCCAGGCCTCACGGCCGAAGAAAAGGAAGAAGGTTGCGTGTTGCCCTGCGTGGCCTACCCCACGTCGGACGTGGTGCTGCAGGGCAGCGCCATCTGATCTGCGTCAGGCACCGCGCCTTTCAAACACCAAGCAGGCCCTGGTGCACTAAAATCCAGGGCTTTGGGGGCACGATGCCCCTTTGACGTGCGGCAGCGCCGCATCGCATGTTCTTTGGGGCGGTTTCTTGGAGGCACCACACTTGCCTTCGGCCACGGGGACCTGTGCTGCAGCACACCGCCAGCTGGCAACCGCCAGAGGCTCCACAGAAAGCCCCGACCTTCCATGAACACCCCCCTCACCCCCGTGCCGATCTCGCCCGTCGAGGACATCGTGGCCGAGATGCGCGCCGGGCGCATCGTCATCCTGGTGGATGAAGAAGACCGCGAAAACGAAGGCGACCTCGTCCTGGCCGCCGACCATGTGACGCCGGAGGCCATCAACTTCATGGCCCGCTTCGGCCGGGGCCTGATCTGCCTGACATTGAGCCGCGAGCGCTGCGAGTTCCTCAAGCTGCCGCCCATGGCAGCGCGCAACGGCACGGTGTACAGCACGGCGTTCACCGTCTCCATCGAAGCCGCCGAGGGCGTGACCACCGGCATCTCGGCCGCCGACCGCGCCCGCACCGTGCAGGTGGCCGTGGACCGCAACAGCCAGCCCAGCGACCTGGTGCAGCCCGGCCACATCTTCCCGCTGCAGGCGGTGGACGGCGGCGTGCTGATGCGCGCCGGCCATACCGAAGCCGGTTGCGACCTGGCCGCCATGGCGGGCTGCAGCCCCGCATCGGTGATCTGCGAGATCATGAAGGACGACGGCACCATGGCCCGCCTGCCCGATCTGCAGCTGTTCGCGGCCGAGCATGGCCTCAAGATCGGCACCATCGCGGACCTCATCGAATACCGCAGCCGCAACGAGTCGCTGGTCGAAAAGGTCGGCACGCGCACACTGCAGACGGCGTATGGCGAGTTCACCGCCCACGCCTTCCGCGACAAGCCCAGCCAGGCCGTGCATCTGGCACTGGTCAAGGGCCAATGGAGCGCCGACGACGTGGTGCCCGTGCGTGTGCACGAGCCGCTGTCGGTGTTCGATGCGCTCGAAGTCAACCGCTCCATGCACTCCTGGGGCCTGGACACCAGCCTGCAATACCTGGCCAAACAAGGCAAGGGCGTGGCCGTGCTGCTCAATTGTGGCGAAAGCGCCTCCCAGCTGCTGGCCCAGTTTGAAGGCACCGCCCGCTCCGCCCAGGCGCCCGAGCGCGGCCGCATGGACCTGCGTACCTACGGCGTGGGCGCGCAGATCCTGCGCGAATGCGGCGTGCACAAGATGGCCCTGATGGGCCAGCCACGCCGCATGCCCAGCATGACAGGCTACGGCCTCGAAATCACCGGCTTCATCCCCAAAGAATAAAGACAGGAACAGGATCACTATGTTTGGCGCAGACAAAGGCACCGCAGACAAACTGGACGGCAAGAAGCTGCACATCGGCATCGTGCAGGCCCGTTTCAACGAGAGCATCACCAACACCCTGGCTGCTGCCTGCCGCGCAGAGCTACTGGCCCTGGGCGTGCAGGAAAAGCACATCAAGCATGTGCTGGTGCCCGGCGCGCTCGAAGTGCCCGTGGCCCTGCAGGCCATGGCCGAGAGCGACGAGTACGACGCGCTGATCGCGCTGGGCTGCATCATCCGCGGCGAGACCTACCACTTCGAGCTGGTAGCCAACGAATCCGGCGCGGGCGTCACGCGCCTGTCGCTGGACTACCAGATCCCGATTGCCAACGCCATCATCACCACCGAGAACATGGAACAGGCCATCGCCCGCCAGACCGAAAAGGGCGTGGACGCAGCCCGCGTGGCGGTGGAAATGGCCAACCTGCTGGACGAACTGTCATGAGCGAAAACACCCCTACGCCATCGTCGGCACGTCCGCCCAAGCAAACCCGCACCGGCCTCAAAAGCACGGGCACCCGCAAGGCCGCCTCCAAGTCCAACCGCAGCCGTGCACGCGAATTCGCACTGCAGGCGCTGTATCAGCACCTGGTGGGCGGCAACGACGCTACTGCCATCGATGCGTTCACGCGCGACCTGGCGGGCTTCCACAAGGCTGACTCGGCGCACTACGACGCGCTGCTGCATGGCTGCATCGAGCATGCCGCCAGCATGGACGCATTGATCACCCCGTTGCTGGACCGCAAGATGGCCGAGATCTCGCCCATCGAACACGCCACCATGTGGATCGGCGTGTACGAGTTCCAGAACTGCCTGGATGTGCCCTGGCGCGTGGTGCTCAACGAATGCATCGAACTCGCCAAGGAATTTGGCGGCACGGACGGCCACAAGTACGTGAACGCCGTGCTCAACGGCCTGGCCCCCCAACTGCGCGCCGTGGAAGTGGCGGCCGACAAGGCCGCAGGCGCGGGCGCTGCCTGACCTGCCACCGCCCCGCTGCCGCCCTGCCCGTTGAACCGGGGCGGCTTGGTTTCTTTTCTTTCTACGCCCTCACGCCAACACGTCCACAAGGGGCCCGGTCGGGGCAGGATGCCATTCCATGAAGTTTTCCACGCGCGCCGAGCGCATTGAACCGTTTTATGTGATGGAGGTCGCCAAGGCCGCGCAGGCCCTGGCCCGCGAGGTGGCGGGCACGCGCGAACCGATGATCTTCTTGAACATCGGCGAGCCCGACTTCACCGCCCCGCCCCTGGTGCAGGAAGCCGCAGCCCGCGCCGTGCACAACGGCGCCACGCAGTACACCAACGCGCTGGGGCTGGATGCGCTGCGCGAGCGCATCAGCGGCTGGTACCAGAGCCGCTTTGGCGTCAACGTGCCTGCACGCCGCATCGTGGTCACCTCCGGTGCATCGGCCGCACTGCAGCTGGCGTGCCTGGCGCTCATCGAGTCGGGCGACGAAATTTTGATGCCCGACCCGAGCTACCCCTGCAACCGCCACTTTGTGAGCGCCGCAGAAGGCAAGGCCGTGCTGCTGCCCACCACGGCGGCCGAGCGTTACCAGCTGAGCGCCGACAAGGTGCGTGCGGCATGGAACGAGAAAACGCCCGGCAGAACTGGAAAAACGCGGGGCGTTTTGCTGGCCTCGCCCTCCAACCCCACCGGCACCTCGATAGCGCCCGATGAGCTGCGCCGCATCCATGAGGTGGTGCGGTCGCAAGACGGCATCACGATGATCGACGAGATCTACCTGGGCCTGTCGTACGAGGAAGAGTTTGGCCACACCGCGCTCGCCATCGACGACAACATCATCAGCGTCAACAGCTTCAGCAAATACTTCAACATGACCGGCTGGCGCCTGGGCTGGATGGTGGTGCCCGAGGCCATGGTGCCCGTGGTGGAACGCCTGGCGCAGAACCTGTTCATCTGCGCCAGCACCGTGTCGCAGCATGCAGCGCTGGCCTGCTTCGAGGCCGAGAGCATTGCCGAATACGAACGCCGCCGCGCCGAGTTCAAGGCGCGGCGCGACTTCTTCATCCCCGCGCTGCAGTCGCTGGGTCTGAATGTGCCCGTGATGCCTGATGGCGCCTTCTATGCCTGGGCCGACTGCACGCAGGCCGCGCAGCGCCTGGGCGTGAGCGGCAGCTGGGACTTTGCGTTTGAGCTGATGCGCCGCGCGCACATCGCCGTGACACCGGGGCGCGACTTTGGCACGGCCGAGCCCGAGCGCTTCATCCGCTTCTCCACCGCCAACTCCATGGCGCAATTGCAGGAGTCCGTGGAGCGGCTGCGCAAGCTGCTTGGATGACCAAGGCGAGCGACCCCACGATGGCGTTTGAATTTCCGATCCGGATTTACTGGGAAGACACCGATGCCGGTGGCATCGTGTTCTACGCCAACTACCTCAAGTTCTTTGAGCGCGCGCGCACCGAGTGGCTGCGCTCGTTGGGTGTGGGCCAACAGCAGTTGCGGGAACAAATCGGCGGCATGTTTGTCGTAACCGACGCGCAGCTGCGCTACCACCGCCCCGCGCGGCTGGACGATGAACTGATTGTTACTGCCGCCCTGCAAAGCAGTGGCCGCGCATCGTTGACAATAGTGCAGCAGGCGCTCCTGAAACCAGAGCAGATGACCGACCAGCCCCCGACCTTGCTGACCGAAGGCACCATCCGCATCGGATGGGTGGATGCCGCCACCCTGCGCCCCGCCAGAATTCCCAGCACCCTCCTGGAACAACTCACACCATGAATTCCCAAAACATGTCCATCATCTCCCTGGTGCTGCACGCCAGCTGGGTGGTGCAACTCGTGATGATGCTGCTGCTGGGCGTGTCGGTGGCCAGCTGGGCCGCCATCTTCCGCAAGCTGTTTGCCTTGAAGCGCGTGAAGACACTGAACGAGGATTTCGAGCGCGAGTTCTGGTCGGGCACCAGCCTGAACGACCTGTACGCCGCTGCCGCCCAGAACGCCAAGCAGGCAGGCCCCATGGAACGCATTTTTGCCAGCGGCATGCGTGAGTACCAGAAACTGCGCGAGCGCCGCATCACCGACCCGGGCACCTTGCTGGACGGCGCGCGCCGCGCCATGCGTGCGAGCTTCCAGCGTGAGATGGATGTGGTCGAGTCGAGCCTTTCCTTCCTGGCATCGGTCGGCTCCGTATCGCCGTATGTTGGCCTGTTCGGCACCGTGTGGGGCATCATGCACGCCTTCACCGGCTTTGCAGGCATGGAACAGGTCACACTCGCCACCGTGGCCCCGGGCATTGCCGAGGCGCTGGTCGCCACCGCCATCGGCCTGTTCTCGGCCATCCCGGCCGTGATCGCCTACAACCGCTTTGCACGCGACATTGACCGCGTGGCCACGCACCAGGAGACCTTCATCGAAGAGTTCTCCAACATCCTGCAGCGCAACCTGGGCGCCCAGCCCGCGTCCACAGGCCACACGGCCTCGGGCCACTGATCCGGGAGGCGCCCCATGCCCGCCATGGCATCCCGCGGCCGAGGCCGCCGCACCATCAACGAGATCAACATGGTCCCGTTCATTGACGTCATGCTGGTGCTGCTCATCATCTTCATGGTGACGGCGCCAATGCTCACACCCGGCGTGGTCGACGTGCCCAGCGTGGGCAAGAGCAAGAACATGCCCAAGGTAGTGGCCCAGGTCATCGTCAACAAGGACGGCACGCTGCAGTTCAAGACCCCCGAAGCCACGCGCAGCCTGAACCAGCGGGAGATTGGCGATGCCGCCAGCCGCTGGCAAAAGGGCCAGGGGCCCGAGAGCGCCGTGGTCATCAGCGCCGACAAGGGCGTGCAGTACGAAACCGTGGTGAAGGCGATGGACGCTCTGCAGAAGGCAGGCGTGCAACGCGTAGGCCTGTCGGTCAAGCAAGGCGGTTGAACCGAACCCGCCCGGCACCGCTCAGACGCCCATGCACGCCCACACCGACCGCGACCAGTTTGCCCCGCCCCGTCCACCGGCGCGCCTGCGCGCCATCGCGCTGGCGGTGCTGGTGCATGCGGTGCTGATCGGCGCGTTGACCTGGGGTGTGAACTGGAAGAACACGGCCGACCAGCCCGCCGTAGAAGCTGAGTTGTGGGCCGCCGTGCCCACCCAGGCTGCGCCGCGCGCTGTGGAGCCCCCACCGCCCCCGCCACCACCGCCTGTGCAGCAGGTCACCCCCCCCCCGCCCCCTGCCCCCCCCGTGCGTGCGGCCGAGCCGCCCGACACGCGCGAGGCGGACATCGCCATCGAGCGCGAGAAAAAGCGCCTGGAGCAGGAAAAGAAAGCCCGCGAACAACAGCAGCTGCGCGAAAAGCGCGAACGTGAGCGCAAGGAAGAAGAACGCCGCGACCGCCTGGAGCAGGAGAAAAAAGAGCGCCTGCAAAAAGAACGCGACAAAGAAAAGGAACAGCGCGAAAAGCAGCTGGCCGAACAGAAAAAGGCCGAGCAGGACAAGCAGAAGAAGCTGGCCGAAGACAAACGCAAGGCCGACGAGGCCGCCAAGCGCAAGGCGGAGGCGGAAGAAAAGCAGCTGGCCAAGATGCGCGAGGACAACATGCGCCGCATCCAGGGCATGATAGGTGCCACTGGAGGCGAAAACGCCACCGGCACGGCCCAGCGTAGCGCGGGCCCCTCAGGCAGCTACGGCGGCAAGGTCGCGGCCAAGGTCAAGCCCAACATCGTGTACCCGGACGCCATCTCGGGCAACCCGCGCGCCGAAGTGGAAGTGCGGCTGTCACCCGACGGCACCATTGTGGGCAAGCGACTGGTGCAGTCCAGCGGCAACAGGGCCTGGGACGACGCGGTGCTGCGGGCACTGGACAAGACTGAAACATTGCCGCGCGATGTGGACGGGCGCGTGCCGCCCTCCCTCACCATCGGCTTCAGGCCCCAGGACTGAGCGGGACCCGAGCCCCTCCCTCACGGGGCTTGCACTTCTGCCGTGGTCCCTCGCCTCGTTGCTGATGCGCTGCTCGATCCCACGCCGCAACAGCGCTGACCGCCTGCGTCTGAGCCCTTGTAGCGGTGTGCCCCGGTACGATGGACTGAGCCGTGCCTTGCAAGCCCCCAAAGCAAAGCGCCCGGCAGAACCGGGCGCTTTTTGAGCCTTTTATGCTGGTAGCGCTAGTGGAATATGCGCTGCAAGCTATACATTCAATAGCAATTCGCCAGCATGCATCAGCGGTCGCGCCGCTCCATGCGGCGGTTCAGGTTCAGCGCACCCAGCGTGCATGCCACACCCGACAGCAGGTACACCGTCACTGCCAGCAGACCGAACTGCGATGACAGATACAGGGCCACCAGCGGTGCGAAGGCTGCACCAATGATCCAGGCCAGGTCGGCCGACAGGGCGGCGCCGGTGTAGCGGTACTGCGGCGAGAAGTTGGCCGTGACCGTGCCCGATGCCTGGCCGTACGACAGGCCCAGCAGCACAAAGCCCAGCAACAGGAACATGGTGCTACCCACCTCGCCGGTGTTGAGCAACACCGGCGCCATGAAGCTGAACACGCCAATCAGCACCGCCATGCCGCCCAGCAACTTGCGGCGGCCCAGGTGGTCCGACAGCCAGCCCGACACCATGATGGCGCCCGCCGCGAGGAACGCGCCGACGATCTGCACGCCCAGGATCTGGGTGACTGGCTGGTCGGAGTACAACGTGATCCATGACAGCGGGAAAACCGTGACCAAGTGGAACAGTGCAAAGCTGGCCAGCGCCGCAAAGGCGCCCAGCAACACGTTGCTGCCTTCATCACGCATGACGCGGCTCACCGGCACAGGCTGCAACTCGCGGTCCTTGAGCAGTTCGGAATACGACTGCCCCACCACCAGGCGCAGGCGGGCAAACAGGGCCACCACGTTCACGGCAAAGGCCACAAAAAACGGATAACGCCAGCCCCAGGCCAGAAACTCTTGCACCGTGAGGCTGCTGTACAGGTAGGCAAACAGGCCCGCAGCCAGCACAAAGCCCAGAGGCGCGCCCAGCTGGCCGATCATGGCGTACCAGCCCCGGCGCTCCTTGGGGGCCGACATGGCCAGCAGCGACGGCAAGCCGTCCCACGAACCACCCAGCGCCAGGCCCTGGCCCACACGCAGGATCAGCAACGCCACGATGGCTGTAGTGCCCACATCCTTGTAGCCAGGCAAAAAGGCCATGCCCACCGTGCAGACGCCCAGCACGAACAGCGCAATGGTCAGCTTGGTGCCCCGCCCCCATCGCCGCTGGATGGCCATGGAGATGGCGGTACCCACAGGGCGGACCACGAAGGCAACGGCCAGCAGCGCAAAGGCCATCAGCGTGCCGTCCAGGCGCGACAGGAAGGGAAACAGGAAGGACGGGAAGACAAGAACGCAGGCGATCCCGAAAACGAAGAAGTCGAAATACTCGGACGAGCGTCCGATGATCACGCCCACAGCGATTTCGCTGGGGGTGACGTCTTCATGCGTATCAGCCCGCGAGAGAGAGGCGGCGCTTTCGTGAAAACCGGCCGCGGGGTAAGTGGCAGTGGCGGGGCTGCTCATGAACATGGCTCCTTGACGTTGTGTAGCTAACTCAGACCGTTCCGTTCTACACGCAACTTCTGTGGGCCACAAGTGCGGTTTCACTATGCCGGCTGCAGGAAATGTCCTTCAAAGCCCTTGAATGCACCACATTGGTGCAAAAACAGCCTGCGCTTTTGACCTTGGACAAAATGTCCAATCGACAAAAAAGCTAGCGCTAGTACATTCGCACACATCCCGTTATCCGCGTTTACCCTGAAACGCATTGATCGCGCTCTACACATGCTCAAACTTCCCCAACTTCGTGGGCCCACCTGGCTGCTCGCCCTGACAGCGCTGGGTAGCCTGGCAGGCTGCAGCAAGGCTGTCGTGCTCAACCCTGCCGGTGACGTCGCTGCCCAGCAAGGCCAGATGGTCATCACCGCCACGCTGCTGATGCTGATCATCATCGTGCCCGTGATCGCGCTCACCCTGCTGTTTGCCTGGAAATACCGTCAGGGCAACACCGAGGCCGAGTACGACCCGGAATGGCACCACTCCACCACTCTGGAGCTGGTGATCTGGACCGTGCCGCTGCTGATCATCATTGCGCTGGGCGCCATCACCTGGATCGGCACCCACAAGCTCGACCCCTACCGTCCCCTGGACCGCATCGACGCGCAGCGCCCCGTGCCCGCCGATGTGAAGCCGCTTGAAGTGCAGGTAGTGGCCATGGACTGGAAGTGGCTGTTCTTCTACCCCGAGCAAGGCATCGCCACCGTGAATGAAGTGGCGGCACCGGTGGACCGCCCGATCCTGTTCAAGCTGACGGCCACATCCACCATGAACGCGTTCTACGTGCCAGACCTTGCCGGCATGATTTACGCCATGCCCGGCATGCAGACCGAGCTGAACGCGGTGATCAACAAGCCTGGCGTGTTCAAGGGCATGTCGTCGCACTACAGCGGCGCGGGTTTCTCGGGCATGACGTTCAAGTTCCATGGCCTGAGCAACGAGGACTTTGCCCAGTGGGTGCAAAAGGCCAAGACCGAAGGCAAGCCCCTGGACAAGGGCACCTACCTGAACCTGGTCAAGCCCAGCGAACGTGATCCGGTGCAGCGCTTTGCCTCGGTGGAAGAAGGCCTGTACGACAAGGTGCTCAACCGCTGCGTCGAAGACGGAAAGATGTGCATGCACCACATGATGGCCATCGATGCTCTGGGTGGCGACGCTTACATGCGCGCTGCAGGGCTGAACCTGCCCCAGGACGTCTGCACCGTGCAAAACGCCGCCCAGGTGGTGGCCGCACTCGAAACCCGCAACGTACCGGCACCAACGACTGGCGCCAGCATCCGTCAATGAGCACTCCTATGTCCTCCGAAACCCTTTCTCCATCCCACTGGGCGCTGGGCCGCCTGAGCTGGGACGCCGTACCGATGGCGCATGAGCCCATCGTGCTGGCCACCTTCATTGCCGTGGTGTTGGGCGGCCTGGTCGTTCTGGCCGGCATCACCAAGTTCCGCCTGTGGGGACCCCTGTGGCGCGACTGGATCTGCAGCATTGACCACAAACGCATCGGCATCATGTACATGATCCTGGGCCTCGTGATGCTGCTGCGCGGCTTTGCCGACGCCGTGATGATGCGCCTGCAGCAGGCCATGGCCTTTGGCGACAACATGGGTTACCTGCCGCCGCACCACTACGACCAGATCTTCACCGCCCACGGCGTGATCATGATCTTCTTCGTGGCGATGCCGCTGGTCACCGGCCTGATGAACTACCTGGTGCCGCTGCAGATCGGCGCGCGCGACGTGTCGTTCCCGTTCCTGAACAACTTCAGCTTCTGGATGACCACGGCCGGCGCCGTGCTGGTGATGGTGTCGCTGTTCCTGGGCGAGTTCTCCACCTCCGGCTGGCTGGCACTGTCCAACCTGGGGGCGCAGAGCCCCAGCACCGGCCTGGACTACTACATCTGGGCGCTGCAGATAGCGGGGGTGGGCACGACGCTCTCGGGCATCAACCTGATCGTGACCATCATCAAGATGCGCGCGCCGGGCATGAGCCTGATGAAGATGCCCGTGTTCACCTGGACCGCCCTGTGCACCAACGCACTGATCGTGGCGTCGTTCCCCGTGCTCACGGCCGCACTGGTGCTGATGTCGCTGGACCGCTATGTCGGCACCAACTTCTTCACCAACGAGCTGGGTGGCAACCCCATGCTCTACGTGAACCTGATCTGGATCTGGGGCCACCCTGAGGTGTACATCCTGGTGCTGCCCGCGTTCGGTGTGTTCTCCGAAGTGGTCGCCACGTTCAGCAAAAAGCGCCTGTTCGGCTACACGTCCATGGTGTATGCCACGGTGTGTATCACCATCCTGTCGTACCTGGTGTGGCTGCACCACTTCTTCACCATGGGTTCGGGCGCCAGCGTGAACACCTTCTTCGGTATCACGACGATGATCATCTCGATCCCCACGGGCGCGAAGATCTTCAACTGGCTGTTCACCATGTACAAGGGCCGCATCCGCTTCGAGCTGCCCATGATGTGGACCGTGGCGTTCATGGTCACGTTCGCCATCGGCGGCATGACCGGCGTGCTGCTGGCCGTGCCCCCGGCCGACTTCGTGCTGCACAACAGCCTGTTCCTGATCGCCCACTTCCACAACGTGATCATCGGCGGCGTGGTGTTTGCCATGTTTGCCGGCATCAACTACTGGTACCCCAAGGCGTTTGGCTACAAGCTGGACCGCACCTGGGGCGTGCGCTCCTTCTGGCTGTGGCTGGTGGGCTTCTGGGTGGCGTTCACGCCGCTGTATGTGCTGGGCCTGATGGGCGTCACCCGCCGTGCCAACCACTTCGAAGACCAGTCGCTGCAGATCTGGTTCGTCATCGCTGCCATCGGCGCGGCCATGATTGCCGCAGGCATTGGCTGCTTCCTGATCCAGCTGGTGGTCAGCTTCCTCAAGCGCGAACAACTGCGCGACTGGACGGGCGACCCCTGGGACGGCCGCACGCTGGAATGGGCTACCTCTTCGCCTCCACCCAACTACAACTTCGCCTTCACCCCCGTGGTGCACGAGATCGACGCGTGGTGGGACATGAAGAAGCACGGATACAAGCGCCCTCTGGCGGGCTTCCAGCCCATCCACATGCCTGCCAACACTGGCGCCGGCGTGGTGATCTCAGGGCTGTCGCTGGTGTTCGGCTTTGCACTGATCTGGCACATGTGGCTGCTGGCGGGCGTCTCGTTTGCGGCCGTCGTTCTGGCCGCCATCATCCACACGTTCAACTACAAGCGTGACTTCTACATCCCGGCATCCGAAGTGATCTCCACCGAAGAAGCCCGCACACTCCAACTGGCCCGCCATGTCTGATATCCGCATCCACGCTGGCGCCGCAGCAGGCGCCCTGGCCCCGCGCGAGTACCACCTCGCGCACGAGCCCCATCCTGAAAACGGCACGGCCCTGGGTTTCTGGCTGTACCTGATGAGCGACTGTCTCATCTTTGCAGCACTGTTCGCCACTTACGGCGTGCTGGGCCGCAGCTATGCCGCAGGC
This sequence comes from Acidovorax sp. 59, assembly GCF_002754175.1. NCBI lineage: Bacteria > Pseudomonadati > Pseudomonadota > Betaproteobacteria > Burkholderiales > Comamonadaceae > Acidovorax > Acidovorax sp. 59. Next base: position 2,980,711 of record NZ_PEET01000001.1, read on the forward strand.
CCCACCGGCGCGCAGCTGTTCGACCTGACCCTGGTGGCCATCAACACCGCCTTCCTGCTGCTGTCGTCCATCACCTTCGGTTTTGCCATGCTGCGCAAGCAGCTGGGCGACGTGAAGGGCACGCTGCTGTGGCTGGCGGTCACGGGCGTGTTTGGCCTGTGCTTCCTGGGCCTGGAGCTGTATGAGTTCTCACACCTGCTGCACGAGGGCGCAGGCCCGCAGCGCAGTGCCTTCCTGTCGGCGTTCTTCACGCTGGTGGGCACCCACGGCCTGCACGTCACCTTCGGCCTGATCTGGCTGGTGGTGCTGATGGTCCAGATTGGCAAACATGGCCTGATCCCCGAGAACAACCGTCGCCTGATGTGCCTGTCCATGTTCTGGCACTTCTTGGACGTGGTCTGGATCGGCGTTTTCACCTTTGTGTACCTGATGGGGGTGCTGTAAATGAGCGCACAACACGCAACACACGCGCACGATGCGCATGGGCATGACGATCACCACCACGACGCAGGCCCCCACAGCACCTTTTCGGGCTATGTGATGGGGTTTGTGTTGTCCGTCATCCTCACGGCCATTCCCTTCTGGCTGGTGATGGCCAAGGTGATTGCGGACCGCAACACGGCTGTGCTGGTGCTGGGCGGCTTCGCCGTGATCCAGATCCTGGTGCACATGGTGTTCTTCCTGCACATGAACGGCAAGATCGAAGGCGGCTGGACGCTGCTGTCCACCATCTTCACCGTGGTGTTCGTGGCCATCGCCATCGCGGGAACCTTGTGGGTGATGTTCCACATGAACGCCAACATGATGCCCGAGCACCCCACGCCCACGCCGCCCACGCACGAGGCGCCAGGACACTCCACGCCCTGATGCCTGCAGCCCCCACCACCATGGCACTGCCGCGCCGGGGGTTGCGCCGCGCAGTCCTGCTGGTGCTGGGCATGGCCCTGTTTCTGGGCTTTGTGTCGCTGGGCACCTGGCAGGTCCAGCGCCGTGCCTGGAAGCTGGACCTCATCGAAAGAGTAGACCAACGGGTGCACGCCGCACCAGCCGCACTGCCCCCTGTGGAGCAATGGTCTGACATCCGTGCCGCACAGCATGAGTACCTGCCGGTGGTCTTTCAGGGCCACTGGCTGCCCGGCAAAACGGTGCTGACGCAGGCGGTCACCGAGCTGGGCGCGGGGTTCTGGGTAATGACTGCCCTGCAACGGGATGACGGTACCCAGGTGCTGGTGAACCGGGGCTTTGTGCCCCAGGAGCAACGCGCCCAATGGCTGGAGGCTCAGCCACCCGCCGATGGCACGGCCACCGTCCAGGGGCTGTTGCGCATGCCAGAGCCGGGCGGCGGCTTTCTGCGCACCAACGACCCGGCGCAACAGCGCTGGTACTCGCGCGACGTGGCGGCCATCAGCAGCGCGCTGGGTCTGACCCGGGCGGCTCCATTTTTTGTGGACGCAGGACTTCCGGGTACCGCAGCGGCGTCTTCAGCCGCCTCCGGCTGGCCCCGCGCTGGCCTGACCGTCATCCGGTTCCACAACAGCCACCTGGTGTACGCCCTGACCTGGTATGGTCTTGCGCTCATGGTTGTCGTTGCCGGCTGGTATGTGGCACGCTATGAGCGCCGCCTGGGCGCACGGGCCACCAGCCGCCTCCCGACCCACGATGAACACCCTCCCACAACGCCCTGACCCTGCGCTGGCCACTGCGCCGCGCAATGCACGTTCCGCCGACGCCGCCGCCGGGATCAAGAACCTCCAGCAACTGATCGAGCTGCGCTGGATTGCAGTGGTGGGCCAGGTGTTCACCATCGAGATGGCGCACTACAGCCTGGGCTTGAAGCTGCCGCTGCAGGAGATGCTGCTCGTGGTCGGCTGCCTGGCGGTCTTCAACGTGGTGAGCCTGCTGCGCCTGCGCACGGGCCGCGCGGTGCGCAATGTGGAGCTGTTTCTGGCGCTGCTGATCGACGTGGCGGTGCTCACGGTACAGCTGTACCTGAGCGGTGGCACCAGCAACCCCTTCGTGTTTTTGTACCTGTTGCAGATCACGCTCGGCGCCGTGCTGCTGCGCGGTGCCTACATCTGGTCCATCGTGATCATCACCGTCCTGTGCTTTGCGGCGCTGGCAGACCACCACCTGCCACTGGCCCTGCCCCAGGATCTGCACCAGGGCCTGTCGAGCCTGTATGTGCTTGGGCTGCTGGTGTGCTTTGTGCTCAACGCCACGCTGGTGATGGTGTTCATCACCCGCATCAACCGCAACCTGCGCGAGCGCGATGCCCGCCTGGCGGCCGCACGCCGGCGCCGCGTGGAAGAAGAACACATCGTGCGCATGGGCCTGTTGGCGTCCGGCGCTGCGCACGAACTGGGTACCCCGCTGTCCACCCTTGCGGTGATCCTGGGCGACTGGCAACACGACAAGCGGCTGGCCAGCAACGCCGCGCTCAAGGAAGACATTGCCGAGATGCAGACCCAGGTGCAACGGTGCAAAAGCATCGTGAGCGGCATCCTGCTCTCGGCGGGTGAAACGCGCGGCGAGGCGTCGGTGCAGACCACTGTGCGCAAGTTTGTCGATGCGCTGGCACAGGAGTGGCGCAGCACCCGCACGATCCCCCAGTTTGACTACGACAACGACTTCGGCACCGACACCCCCATGGTGTCGGACACCACCCTCAAGCAAATGGTTTTCAATGTGCTGGACAATGCTCGCGACGCCTCGCCAGGCTGGGTGAGATTGGCGGTTACGCGCAATGCAGACGCCTTGTGCATGACCGTGACCGATGCCGGCCCCGGCTTTGCGCCCGACATGCTGTCCAAACTGGGTACGCCCTACCAGTCCTCCAAAAACCGCCCTGGCGGAGGGTTGGGGCTGTATCTGGTGCTGAACGTGGCCCGAACCCTGGGTGGCAGCGTGGAGGCGCGCAACCGTCCCGAAGGGGGCGCACAGGTGACCATCGAATTGCCCCTGGCCTCGATTGCGCTCCCCCCGAAGGTATGAATGAACGAAAGAACCCACCGTGGACACTGAAGAAGCGCAACGACAGCTGCTGATCGTCGAGGACGACGAAGCCTTTGCGCGCACGCTGGCCCGCTCGTTTGAACGGCGCGGCTACAGCGTGTTGCAGGCAGCGAGCCTGGCCGACGTAGAGGTGTTGCTGGAGCAGCACCAGCCCGGGTATGCGGTGGTGGACCTCAAGCTCAAGGGAGAGGCCTCAGGCCTGGCCTGCGTGCAGACACTGCACGCCGCTGACGACGAGATGTTGATCGTGGTGCTCACGGGTTTTGCCAGCATTGCCACCGCGGTGGAAGCCGTGAAACTGGGCGCGTGCCACTATCTCGCCAAGCCCTCCAACACCGACGACATCGAAGCTGCGTTTGGGCTCAAGGAAGGCAATGCCGAGGTGGAACTGACCAATCGCTCCAGTTCCATCAAGACGCTGGAATGGGAACGCATCAACGAGGTACTGGCTGAAACAGGCTTCAACCTGTCAGAGGCCGCGCGGCGCCTGGGTATGCACCGCCGCACCCTCACACGCAAGCTCGAAAAGAAACAGGTGCGTTAGCCGCAACGGCTTTGGACCCGCCCTCCCCTGTTTCGGTGCCGATCCATCTCGCGGGGCGCAATCTGCACGGCCGGTCACGCGCTCCTGCGGCTCCCAAACAGCACTCAGGCAGCCTCAGGCACCGCCTTCAGCATCTGCTGCTCGAAAGCGCGCAAACGCTTGTAGATCGATATCTGTTCCACCACCGTGCTCCAGTTCAGCACCAGAAACTGGAACGACTCCAGCACCTTGTCAAAGGCCCGGGCAATCTGCTGCATCACCCCCAGGGTGATCACCCCCGCGATCAGCGTGGGGCCCAAAGCCACCAGGGGCACCAGCACACTCACCTGCAGGTAAGACCACTTCACCACATCGAAGTACAGGTAGTGGAAAAACAGCCGGAAGTAATTGCGGCGCACACCCGCGAACAGCTCAGCCGCCGTGGGCGGAGAAGCCCGGTTCGGGTCGTCCTCGCCCAGCACCAGCTCCTTGCGGTACGCCGCCTCCACCCGCTGGTTGTGAAACTCCAGCCCCGGTAGCTTCACACCCACGCAGGCCAGCAGCAGCGTGCCCCCCAGTGACCAGGCCAGTGCGACCCAGACCAGGGAATGCGGAACGGCGCCGATCAAGGGCAGCGCAGTGACTTTGTCGGACAGCGTCCAGAGCACCGGCAGAAAGGCCCCGAGCGTCATGAGGCTGCGCATGAAACTCAGGCCCAGATCTTCCATCGTGCGGGCGAAACGCATGGTGTCCTCCTGCACACGCTGTGCCGCACCCTCGATGTGCCGCAGGCGTGGCCAGGCCGCCATGTAATGCTCATTCATCGCCTGCCGCCAACGAAAGATGTAGTGTTTGCTGAAAAAATCCGCCAGCACCGCCGTCGTCACATAGATCATGGCAATGCGCGCGAAGGTTGAAAGCTGTCCCCAGAACTGCTCTGCGGTGATGCTGCCAGGCTTACCCAGAGCCTCCTGTATGAGATCGTAAAAGCTGCCGAACCAGTCGTTGATCTGCACGTCCAGCTGCACACGGTAAGCCGTGGCCAGAAGAATGACGAGAGAACCCAAGATGGACCAGGCCCACCAGCGGCGGGCGAAAAAGAAGGACTTGAACATCGTAGTGCCGTGTTGGAATGGTTCTGCGAATTCTGAGTGCCACACGCAATGATCGTTCCGCAGTAGACAATGCCACTGATCGCCTGCCGCCGGGGCAGACACCGGCCAACCAGCCTTCGCACCGCGCGCAGACCCGGCGCCAGCCTCTGGCTAGCGCGGCCGGGCCCTTTGCTCCAGCCATTCCTGAGCCGCCTGCTGCCCACCCCAGCGCGACCAATCCAACGCGCTCTTTCCGTGCGGGTCTTTCTGCGAAAGATCCACTCCCTGCTCATCCAGCCAACGCAGCACGGCCACCCGCCCTTTGGCTGCGGCCAGCATGGCGGGGGTCTCGCCTCGGCTGGCGGGCGCGGGTTCGGTCAGCGATTGCCCTTGCTCTTTGAGCCAATCCAGGCAAGGCACGCAGCCGCTTTGCGCGGCCATGTGCACGGGGCCCCAGTCCCAGCGGTTGCGGGCTTGCAGGCTGGCACCCGCCTGCACCAGGCGTTGCGCCACCGCCAGATGGCCGCCATAAAAGGCCCGCAGCAGGGCCGTATCGCCGCGCTCGCTGTCCTTGGCCGTCTGCCGCAGATCGGGCTCGGCCCCGGCTTGCAGCAGCGCCTCCACATGCGCCAACTGCCCCCGGTGGGCGGCCAGCATCAGCACGGAGGAGCCGGTGTCCGCCAGCAGGTTGGGGTTGGCGCCATCGCGCAGGGCCTGCGCCAGTGCGCTGGCATCGCCCGCGTTCTGAGCGTCCATCAGGCGGGCATCTGCAGGCGCCCAAATGCGCGATGAAGCCACTGCCGCAGGGGCTTGCAGTACAGCGCTGCGACCTGCCCCCCACACCGCACGCCCGCCATGGGCCCACCACACGAGCAAGCCAAAGGCCAAGAGCCATGCCCAACCACCCCAGGCTGGGCGTGAATGGGCAGCCACCTGGGGCCGCTGCGCCCCTGGCGTGAAGCGCCCCCGACGATCCAACCACGCACGTGCCACGGCCTGGCCCACGGCCTGCGCGGCAGCCGTGCCGCTCAGCCCTGGTGTCAGCGTTTGCGAATGCCCTGATGCATCCTTGCCCAGCACCGCGTGGTAGGCCTGGGTCCCCGCCGTGAACTGCAGCTTGTGCACCAGCGACTGGCTGGACTCGCCTGGCAACGTGGCCACGCGAGACCAAACCCAAGAGCCGCGACGCACGACCAGGCCATCGTCCTGCACCCGCAGCGTCCACCGCCGGGTGGCGGCATGCAAGGCCCAGGCAGGCAGCACCAACACAGCCAACCAACCCCAAAAGCCGCTCGGCAGCACCAGGGCGCGGGGCTGGATGCGGTCGTTCACCCACCACTCCAGCGCCAGCAAAGCCAGGGCCACCGCCGCGGACCAGCGCCAAGCGGTCTGCGTGAACGCGAGGGACCAGGCATCTGGCGTCTCGGTCAAACGCACGTCAGGGGGAAGAAAGCCTGGGGATTCAGCAGACTTCCCCATGCCCGGTAGATCCAACGGCTGAGAGGCGGCATCGCGGCCCAAGACGACCGGCTCGATGGGGACTTCCTGCGTCCACTGCGCCCGCCGGTCAAAGCGGTCCGGCACCGAAGCGGCCTCAGCCCAGGACGGGGTGGCGGCCTGGACCGCCAGGTCATACGCCAGCTCCAGCGCACCATCGGCGCGCACCAGTTCCAGCCGCCAGTCCACCCGCTCGCCACCGCGCCGCGAACCATGGGTGGGGGAGTCATCAGGCAGTTCAAAACGCGCTACCAGTCGCATGCCGCCATCGCCCGTCGACTGGTGCCGCGCCGTGGCGTTCAGTACCTCCACCTGGCGCTCGGGCGAACCGGAGCTGGATTCGTCCACACGGTATTGCGCCAGCTGCATGCGCAAGTTTTCGGACCCCGCTTGCTGCACAGCCCGCGCAGGCAACACCAGCGTGATTTCGACCGATCGCCCCGCCGTGGGCCGCGATGGCAGGGCCGTCATACCAACCCCCTGGTAGCGCCAGGCCTTGCGGCTGTTCTGCCAGGCGGCAGCGACCAGGCCCACGCCGATCACCACAAAGACGCCCATGAAGCCCTTGGCCCACCAGGGACCTTTGCCGTCCGACCAGAACAAGGCGGCCATAGGGAAAGCGATGCCACACCAGAATACCGCGAAGAACCACAGCGCCCCCTGCCCCTTGGCCAGGGAATGCGTTGGCTCCAGGTCTGGCACATCGTCCTGGGGGCGCCTCAAGATGCGCAGAAACATCCATGCAGCAGTCACCCCGACGCCGGTGAACACCAGGGCAAACGGCAGCCGAAAAATTTGCAGCCGCCAGCGGATGCTGCGGTCCAGCAGGGCTTGGGCCGGGGCCTTGGGGTTGACCCAGGCGGTGATGGATTCGCCCCGCTCCTGCGCTTGGCGCAGGGCGCGGTGCCATTGCGCCTGCCAGTCGCCGACGTTGTCGGCACTGGGGTGCAGGTCCAGCCCCACACGCTGCGCTTCGTACGTTTGGCCCGCCACGGTGTAGCGGTACCGGGCCAGCACCTGGTAGGTGGTGCCACCCTCGCTGCCCGCGTGCTGCTTCAGTTGCACATCCAGCAGCTGGGCCGGCACAGGCTGCCATGAGCGCACGGTCCAGACTGCCAGCGCCGTTTCAGCCAAGGGCCGCAAACCTGCCCAATACCCACCAGCACCGAACACCACCGCAAAGATGGCGCAGAAAACCAGCAAAACCCCTCGTCCCATTGTGTTGCCCATGGCTCCCTCCTTTTGTTGTTGTTATGGATGTCTTGTTATGGACTCCAGCATAGTGACGAATGGATGACTTTTGTGTGACACCCAAGGTGGGCCAAAAAAAAGCGGCCCCTGAGGGCCGCTTCTGTTGCGCAAAGAGCGCGAGGATCAGGCGGTGACGCCCTTGGCGGTTTCTGCGTACTCTTCGATCTGGTCGAAGTTCAGGTACTTGTAGATCGAAGCGCCGTCCTTGTTCACGATACCCATGGCTTCGTGGTATTCGGCCACCGAGGGGATCTTGCCCAGCTTGGACGCGATGGCGGCCAGCTCGGCGGAGGCCAGGAACACGTTGGTGTTCTTGCCCAGGCGGTTGGGGAAGTTGCGGGTGGAGGTGGACACCACCGTAGCGCCTTCGCGCACCTGCGCCTGGTTGCCCATGCACAGCGAGCAGCCGGGCATTTCGGTACGGGCGCCGGCAGCACCAAAGTTGGCGTAATGGCCTTCCTTGATCAGCTCGCTCTCGTCCATCTTGGTGGGCGGAGCCACCCACAGCTTGACGGGGATGTCACGGCTGCCGCCCAGCAGCTTGGCTGCTGCGCGGAAGTGGCCGATGTTGGTCATGCAAGAACCAATGAAGGCTTCATCGATCTTGGTGCCAGCCACTTCCGACAGGGTCTTGGCGTCGTCGGGGTCGTTGGGGCAGCACAGGATGGGTTCCTTGATGTCGGCCAGATCGATCTCGATGACGGCTGCGTATTCGGCATCCTTGTCGGCTTCGAGCAGGTTGGGGTTGGCCAACCAGGCTTCCACCTTCTCGATGCGGCGCTGCAGCGTGCGGGCATCGGCATAGCCGTCAGCGATCATGTTCTTCATCAGCACCACGTTGCTGGTGAGGTATTCCTTGACCGGCTCAGGGTTGAGCTTGATGGTGCAACCGGCTGCGGAGCGCTCCGCCGAAGCATCCGACAGTTCAAACGCTTGCTCGACCTTCAGGTTGGGCAGGCCTTCGATTTCCAGAATGCGGCCCGAGAAGATGTTCTTCTTGCCCGCCTTGGCCACCGTCAGCAGACCAGCCTTGATCGCGTACAGCGGAATCGCGTGCACCAGGTCGCGCAGCGTCACGCCCGGCTGCATTTCGCCCTTGAAGCGCACCAGCACCGACTCGGGCATGTCCAGAGGCATCACACCCGTCGCAGCGCCGAAAGCCACCAGGCCAGAGCCTGCCGGGAACGAAATACCGATGGGGAAACGCGTGTGCGAGTCGCCGCCCGTACCCACGGTGTCAGGCAGCAGCAGGCGGTTGAGCCAGCTGTGGATCACGCCGTCGCCAGGACGCAGGGCCACGCCACCACGGTTGCTGATGAACGCAGGCAGTTCGCGGTGGGTCTTCACGTCCACGGGCTTGGGGTAGGCCGCCGTGTGGCAGAACGACTGCATGACCAGATCGGCCGAGAAGCCCAGGCAGGCCAGGTCTTTCAGCTCGTCGCGGGTCATCGGACCGGTGGTGTCTTGCGAGCCCACGGTCGTCATCTTGGGTTCGCAGTAGGTACCGGGGCGCACGCCCTGGCCTTCTGGCAGACCCACGGCGCGGCCCACCATCTTCTGAGCGAGGGTGAAGCCGGCCTTCGAAGCGGCAGGTGCCTGGGGCAGGCGGAACAGCGTGGAGGCTGGCAGGCCCAGGAACTCACGTGCCTTGGCCGTCAGCGAACGGCCGATGATGAGGTTGATACGGCCGCCCGCACGCACTTCGTCAAACAGCACATCGCTCTTGAGCTTGAACTCGGCCACGGTGGCACCGTTCTTCACGATCTTGCCGTCATAGGGAAGGATGTCGACCACGTCGCCCATTTCGAGCTTGGATACATCGACTTCGATCGGCAGCGAGCCCGAATCTTCTTGCGTGTTGAAGAAGATGGGAGCGATCTTGCCGCCCAGGGTCACGCCGCCAAAACGCTTGTTCGGCACAAACGGGATGTCCTGGCCCGTGGCCCAGATCACACTGTTGGTGGCTGACTTGCGGCTGGAACCGGTGCCCACCACGTCGCCCACGTAGGCCACGAGGTTGCCCTTCTTCTTGAGGTCTTCGATGAACTGCATCGGGCCACGCTTGCCGTCTTCTTCGGGCTTGAACGCCGCATCAGGGCGGGTGTTCTTCAGCATGGCCAGGTAGTGCAGCGGGATGTCTGGGCGGCTCCAGGCATCCGGTGCGGGCGACAGGTCGTCGGTGTTGGTCTCACCGGGCACCTTGAACACCGTGACGGTAATCTTCTTCTCGACTTCAGGACGGGTGGTGAACCACTCGGCATCGGCCCAGCTTTTGATGACTTCCTGCGCCTTGGCGTTGCCTGCCTTGGCTTTCACAGCGACGTCATTGAAGAAGTCGAACATCAGCAGCGTCTTCTTCAGACCCTCTGCGGCCACACCAGCCACTTCGGCATCGTCCAGCAACTCGATCAGCGGGTGCACGTTGTAGCCACCCACCATGGTGCCCAGCAGTTCCGTGGCCTTGGCCTTGGAGATCAGACCCACGGTGATGTCGCCGTGCGCCACGGCAGCCAGGAAGCTGGCCTTGACCTTGGCAGCGTCGTCCACGCCAGGCGGCACGCGATGGGTGAGCAGGTCCAGCAAAAAGGCCTCTTCACCAGCGGGTGGGTTCTTGATCAATTCGATCAGCTCAGCCACCTGCTTGGCGTCCAGGGGCAGAGGGGGGATACCCAGTGCGGCGCGTTCAGCAGCATGGTCTCGGTAGGCTTTCAACATTGTTTTCTCCAGTTGCGTTCTAAAGTGGGACGTAGCGTGTAGCGTTCGGCTCGGCACACACCAGTCGTTGATGGGTGCGCGCGGTTTTTTATTTGGTGGCGGGCAGCGGGTCCAGCACGCTCACAGGCGGGTTCTTCTTGATGGCTTCTGCCACCACCACCTGCTCAGGGCTCATGCACTCGTCAGCCAGACGCTGACCAGCGCGCTGGTTCATCAGCATGGATTTGTTGGCGATCTGCAGCCACACGGCACCACCCTTGGCGTCCTCCAGGCGTACCGTGCCCGTGGTCGTCGCGACCGGCGACATGTAGTACTTGAAACCCTTGCCTTCCACATGGAAGTGGCCTGGGGTGGCGGGATCGGCTGTCACCGTGACAAAAGCACCGAGCTCACAGGGCATGCGCCCCACGTGCACGCGCTCTGCAATCGCCAGTTCGGCGGGCGACAGGGCTGCTTCAGCGGCGATGATGCCGGCCGCCACCTGGTTGGTGGCGCTCTTGAGCTGGGTACGGCTGCTGGTGGGTTCGGCCTTGGCAGTGGCATGGCTCTTGGCGGGAGCCTTGGCTGCGGTCTTGCCCTCTGCTGGCTTGGCGGCCGTCTTGGCGGTTGGCTTGGCAGCGGGTTTGGCTGCAGCCTTGGTGTCGGACTTGGCCGCTGGCTGGGCTGTTGTTTGTGCCAAGGCAAAGGCCGGAGCCAGCAACATGAGAGCGGAGGCAATGACGAATTTCATGGGAAGTCCTGCGTGGAAATGTCCAGGGGTGTTCACGATGGAACGAGAGTCGATGCGTCAAACCAGTGACGCACCGCCAAGGGTAGTGCGCGCCCAGTGCTGTGGGCGCGCTCCAGAATCTGCCAATAAAAGCGGTAGCTGGCACGGTCATGCAATACCCCATACACACTGATGGGTGCCCAGTCCTCCAAGGCTGCCGCCGAAATGATCCGGGCTGCGGTGTCGATATCGTCCTGCAGGGGCGCAAAGGCCTGCAGGATGGTGCGGATCTGCGCCGGATGGATGCTCCACATCCGTGTGTAGCCCAGCTCGCGCGATGCGCGGCCGGCAGCACCTTGCAGGGCTGCCATGTCCGAAAACTCAGTCACTACGCAATGGGAAGGCACCTTGCCATGCGCGTGGCACGCCGAGGCGATTTCGAGCTTGGCACGCACCACCAGCGGGTGCGTGAACTGCCCGGCAGAGGTCATGGCCTGTGCGGGAATGGCGCCTCCATGGGCGGACACAAAATCCATGAGGCCAAAACTCAGGCTCTGGACGCGGGGATGGGAAGCGATTTCAAAAGCGCGCTGCACGGCAGCGGGGGACTCGATCAACACATGCAGAGGCACATGAGCCGCCGACGCGCGCTCCAACGCACGTTCAGCCATCAGCACATCATCCACCGACTCGACCTTGGGCACCATGAGATGGCACAGCCTGTGTCCTGCCTCGCCCGCAATCGTGGCGACATCATTGACAAAAGCGGGGTGATCCACCGCATGAACACGAGCCGCTACCCGAGCCCCTGGAGCCGCAGCGGCTGCCATACGTGCCACCAGCGACGCATGCTGGGACTCCAGCCCGACAGGCGCGCCATCTTCACAATCGAGAGTGACATCAAAGACGCAGGTGCCAAATTCCTGCGTCATCTCTGCCTGCAATTGCAGGCTTTTGCGCATGCGCACTTCCACGCCGCTGTAGTGGTCGCAGACTGGCAGAAAACCAGTCTGCGCCTGGGCGCCGAGCAACACATCGCGCGGATGGACGGACGCAGCGCCCGGCCCCGGTACAGAGGCTTGGACGGCCCGAAGGCCCGATGCCAAAGGCGTCGGCTGCATCGCGTCGTTTACCAGCTTGATTACAGCAGGTGCTTGACGCCGTCTTGCTCGCCTTGCAGTTCGGCCAGCGTGATGTTGATACGCTCTTGCGAGAACGCGTCGATGTCCAGACCTTCAACAATCTTGTACTCGCCGTTTTCGCAGGTCACGGGGAAACCAAACATCGTGTCCTTGGGAATGCCGTATTCGCCGTTGGATGGAACACCCATGGTGACCCACTTGCCGTTGGTGCCCAGGGCCCAGTCGCGCATGTGGTCGATGGCTGCGTTGGCTGCAGACGCTGCCGACGACAGGCCACGGGCTTCAATGATGGCGGCGCCGCGCTTGCCAACGGTGGGCAGGAATGTGTTGGCGTTCCACTCCTGATCGTTGATCATCTTGGCCACGCTCTCGCCCTTGATGGTGGCAAAACGGTAGTCAGCGTACATCGTGGGCGAGTGGTTGCCCCACACGGTCAGCTTTTCGATGTCGGCCACAGCCTTGCCGGTCTTGGCGGCGATCTGGCTGGCAGCGCGGTTGTGGTCCAGGCGCAGCATGGCCGTGAAGTTCTTGCGTGGCAGGTCAGGGGCCGACTTCATGGCGATGTAGGCATTGGTGTTGGCAGGGTTGCCCACCACCAGCACCTTCACGTCGCGCGAAGCCACGGCATTCAGGGCCTTGCCTTGTGCCGTGAAGATGGCGCCGTTGACGGCCAGCAGTTCGGCACGCTCCATGCCAGGGCCACGTGGGCGCGAGCCGACCAGCAGTGCGTAGTCGGCATCCTTGAAGGCTGTCATGGGATCGCTGTGGGCGGTCATTTCGACGAGCAGCGGGAAGGCGCAGTCGTCCAGCTCCATCATCACGCCCTTGAGCGCCTTTTGAGGGCCTTCGACAGGGACTTCGAGCAATTGCAGAATGACCGGCTGGTCCTTGCCCAGCATTTCGCCGGAGGCGATACGGAACAGCAGTGCGTAACCGATTTGACCGGCGGCGCCGGTGACAGCAACGCGAACGGGCTTCTTGCTCATGGTGAAAACTCCAGGAAGTGAGGAAAACAGGTGTGAGTGCAACGCAAGCACCAGCGCCTGTCACCAGTAGCCCGTGCCCCGCAAAACAGCATTGGAGTTTACCCCTGATTGGACACCCCGGTCAATTTGTCTTATGTCTTATATAAGATATGATTGCACCCCGTTTGTCGTTCGATTGTCATGTGGCAACCGCACTGCCGCACCACAACACACGCACAACTTACAGATCCCACACCATGTCATCGCTTCCGTTCGCAGCAGACAGCCCCGCGCCCCCGCAGAGCGCAGCGGGAGCCGCCACGCCAGCGTTCAGCCCGCTGTACCAACAGATCAAGGGGCTGATCCTGCAAAGCCTGCAGCAGGGCGAATGGAAGCCTGGCGAGGCCATTCCGAGCGAAATGGAGCTGGCTGCACGTTTTCGCGTCAGCCAGGGCACCGTACGCAAGGCGATTGACGAACTGGCCGCAGAGAACCTGGTGATGCGCCGGCAGGGCAAAGGCACTTTTGTCGCCACCCACGCCGAGCAGCATGTGCAGTACCGATTTCTCAAGCTACTGCCCGACACCGGAGACGCCCGCGTGGAAGGCCCTGCGCAGCGCCGCGTGATCGATTGCCGCCGCGTGCGGGCCAACGCCGATGTGGCCCGCGCACTGGCGCTGCGCAGCGGCGATGCCGTCATGCAGGCAAGGCGCATCCTGTCGTTTGCAGGAGTGCCCACCATTTTGGAAGACATCTGGCTGCCCGGACAAGCATTCAAAGGCCTCACCGCCGAGCAGCTCGCCAACTACCAGGGACCGACCTACGCCATGTTCGAACTCGACTTTGGCGTGCGCATGGTGCGTGCCGAAGAAAAAATCCGCGCCGTGCTGCCCGACGAGGAACAAGCCCAACTGCTGCAAATCACACCCGTGACACCGCTGCTGAGCGTCGAGCGCATTGCCTACACCTACAACGATGTTCCCATGGAGTTACGCCGCGGGCTGTATCGCACCGATACCCACCACTACCGTAATGAATTGAGCTGACAGCAGGCTGGCACCCGAGCATTAACGTCGAAAATTTCAAGCCCGGCTAAACCCTTGTGTTGCGTTGCAATAGAATTTTGCGTTCTTTGCATCTTCAAATTACAAAGCAGTTACATCCACGAAAGCACCAGAAATGACAGAACTAGCCAAAAAACGGCCTGAATTCCGCAACATCAATGCCTTCAAGGACTTGACGACCTACCGCATGACACCTGCCGCGTGGGTTTCGATCTTGCACCGCGCCAGCGGACTGATCATGTTCCTGCTGCTGCCTTTCATCATCTGGATGTTCGACACCTCGGTGTCTTCCGAAATCTCGTTCGCCAAATTCTCGGCGGCCTTCAATATCGGCATCGGTTTTGTGCCTGGCTGGTTCATCAAGCTGGTCGCTCTGGCCCTGATCTGGGCCTACCTGCACCACTTCACTGCCGGCCTGCGCCACCTGTGGATGGACGTGAGCCACAGCGCCGTGAACAAGCAATTTGGCAAGAGCTCTGCTCTGACCGTTCTGGTCATCAGCATTGGGCTGGCCCTGGTGCTGGGCGCCAAGCTTTTCGGCCTGTACTGATCAACCCACAAAAACGGCGGTCGCTGCCAGCCAGCGCCTGTTGAAGAACGAGAGGAAATTTCCATGTCCGTCAATTACGGTTCCAAGCGCGTCGTCGTCGGCGCCCACTATGGCCTGCGCGACTGGCTCAGCCAGCGTGTCACGGCAGTCCTGATGGCGCTGTTCACCCTGGCCCTGCTGGCCCAGGTCATCTTCTCCAAAGGCCCCATCGGCTACGACAAATGGGCGGGCATTTTCTCGGCCCAATGGATGAAGGTGCTGACCTTCTCCGTGATCGTCGCGATTGCCTGGCATGCGTGGGTCGGCCTGCGCGAAGTCCTGATGGACTACATCAAGCCCGTGGGCCTGCGTCTGGCACTGCAAGTGTTCAGCATTGTCTGGCTGGTCAGCTGCGCCGGCTGGGGCATCCAGGTTCTGTGGCGTCTCTGATTCCCGCGATTGAAGGTACACAATGAGCTACACACAAGCCAACATCACCAAGCGCAAGTTCGACGTCATCATCATCGGAGCCGGCGGCTCCGGCATGCGGGCATCCCTGCAACTGGCCCGCGCGGGCCTGAACGTTGCGGTTCTCTCCAAGGTATTCCCCACCCGTTCGCACACCGTCGCTGCCCAAGGCGGCATCGGCGCTTCGCTGGGCAACATGTCCGAGGACAACTGGCATTACCACTTCTACGACACCATCAAGGGCTCCGACTGGCTCGGCGACCAGGATGCGATCGAGTTCATGTGCCGCGAAGCCCCCAAGGTCGTGTACGACCTGGAACACATGGGCATGCCCTTTGACCGCAACACCGACGGCACGATCTACCAGCGCCCCTTCGGCGGCCACACCGCCAACTACGGTGAAAAGCCCGTGCAACGCGCTTGCGCTGCAGCCGACCGCACCGGTCACGCCATGCTGCACACGCTGTATCAGCAAAACGTCAAGGCCCGCACCAACTTCTTCGTGGAGTGGATGGCCCTGGACCTGATCCGCGACGCCGACGGCGACGTGGTGGGCGTGACCGCGCTGGAGATGGAAACCGGCGATCTGCACATTCTTGAAGCCAAGACCACGCTGCTGGCCACCGGTGGCGCAGGCCGCATTTTTGCCGCCTCGACCAACGCCTTCATCAACACCGGTGACGGCCTGGGCATGGCTGCACGCGCCGGCATTCCGCTGGAAGACATGGAGTTCTGGCAGTTCCACCCCACCGGCGTGGCCGGCGCGGGCGTGCTGTTGACCGAAGGCTGCCGCGGTGAAGGCGCAATTTTGCTCAATAGCAATGGCGAGCGCTTCATGGAGCGCTATGCGCCCACCTTGAAGGACCTGGCACCGCGCGACTTCGTGTCCCGCTCGATGGACCAGGAAATCAAGGAAGGCCGTGGCTGTGGTCCCAACAAGGACTACGTGCTGCTCAAGCTGGACCACCTGGGCGCAGAAACCATCCACAAGCGCCTGCCCTCGGTGTACGAAATCGGCGTCAACTTCGCCAACGTGGACATCACCAAGGAGCCGATCCCTGTGGTGCCCACCATCCACTACCAGATGGGCGGCATCCCCACCAACATCAATGGTCAGGTGGTGGTGCAGCAAGGCGGCAATGACAACCTCGTGGTCAACGGCCTGTACGCGGTGGGCGAATGCTCTTGCGTATCGGTGCACGGCGCCAACCGCCTGGGCACCAACTCGCTGCTGGACTTGCTGGTGTTCGGCCGCGCAGCTGGCAACCACATTGTCGAGTTCAACGACAAGAACAAGAACCACAAGCCCCTGCCCAAGGATGCGGCCGACCGCACCCTGGAGCGCCTCAACCGCCTGCAAGGCGCCAGCAGCGGCGAATATGCCCAGGACGTGGCCAACGACATCCGCGCCAGCATGCAACTGCACGCCGGTGTGTTCCGCACGCAAGCGAGCATGGACGAAGGCGTCAAGAAGATCGCCGAGCTGCGCAACCGTGTGAATAGCGTGGGCCTGAAGGACCACTCCAAGGTGTTCAACACCGCGCGCATCGAAGCGCTGGAAGTCGAGAACCTGATCGAAGCTGCGCAAGCCACGATGGTGTCTGCTGCTGCCCGCAAGGAATGCCGTGGTGCCCACACCGTGAGCGACTACGAGCGCCCCGCAGACGACCCAGTGGCACCACTGGGCCGCGACGATGCCAACTGGATGAAACACACCCTGTGGCACAGCGAGAGCAACAGCCTGACCTACAAGCCCGTCAAACTCAAACCCCTGACCGTGGACTCAGTTCCGCCCAAGGTTCGCACGTTCTAAACGGATACAGGAGCACCCACCATGGCAAAACGCACCTTCCAAATCTACCGCTACGATCCTGACAAGGACGCCAAGCCCTACATGCAGACCGTCGAAGTCGAACTCGACGGCAGCGAACGCATGCTGCTGGACGCCCTGATGAAGCTCAAGGCGCAAGACCCCACCCTGTCGTTCCGTCGCTCCTGCCGCGAAGGTGTTTGTGGCTCGGACGCCATGAACATCAACGGCAAGAACGGCCTGGCCTGCCTGACCAACATGAACACGCTGCCCGGCACCGTGGTACTGAAGCCCCTGCCCGGCCTGCCAGTCATCCGCGACCTGATCGTGGACATGACGCAGTTCTTCAAGCAGTACAACTCCATCAAGCCGTACCTCGTCAACGACAACGTGCCGCCCGAAACCGAGCGCCTCCAGTCGCCTGAAGAGCGCGAAGAGCTGAACGGCCTGTACGAGTGCATTTTGTGCGCCAGCTGCTCCACCAGCTGCCCCAGTTTCTGGTGGAACCCCGACAAGTTCGTGGGCCCCGCTGGCCTGCTGCAGGCCTACCGCTTCATCGCCGACAGCCGCGACGAAGCCACCACGGAGCGCCTGGACAACCTGGAAGACCCGTACCGCCTGTTCCGCTGCCACACCATCATGAACTGCGTGGACGTGTGCCCCAAGGGTCTGAACCCCACCCGGGCCATCGGCAAGATCAAGGAATTGATGGTGCGCCGCGCCATCTGAGCGCGGCCCGTTCATCGTCCTACACACCGGTCCATGCAAACGCTGTCCACCCCATCCATCGCGCCAGAGGCGGCTTCGCCGCTGCTGGACGAACGCGAGCTGAGCAAGCTGCACTGGCGCTGCCGGCGCGGCTTGCTGGAGAACGACTTGTTCATCGAGAAGTTCTTCCACCGCTTCGAATCGACGCTGACGAGGCGCCACGCCCAGGGCCTCAACGCGCTGATGGATCTGGCGGACAACGACCTGCTGGACCTGCTGCTGCGGCGGCGAGAGCCCTCGGGCGAACAAGACACACAAGAAGCGCGTGAAGTGCTCGGCATGCTGAGACAAAGCGGTGGCGCCACGGCAGTGCATGCCTGACACCCAGCCCTCGCACCAAGACCGGATTCGTATCGGCAACCTACCCAAGGAAAGTAACAATGAAGCTAGCTGACAACAAAGCCACCCTGTCGTTCAGTAACGGCAGCCCCAGCGTGGACCTGCCGGTCTATCAGGGCAGCATCGGCCCGGACGTCATCGACATCCGCAAGCTGTATGCGCAGACGGGCATGTTTACCTATGACCCGGGCTTCCTGTCCACAGCAGCCACCCAGTCGGCCATCACCTACATCGATGGCGACAAGGGCGAGTTGCTGTACCGCGGCTACCCCATTGAGCAGTTGGCTGAGAACTGCGACTTCCTGGAAACCTGCCACCTGCTGCTGTACGGCGATCTGCCCAACGCTGCACAAAAGACCGACTTCACCAGCCGCGTGACCAACCACACCATGGTCAACGAGCAGATGCAGTTCTTCCTGCGTGGCTTCCGCCGCGACGCGCACCCCATGGCTGTGCTGACCGGTCTGGTGGGCGCCCTGTCGGCCTTCTACCACGACAGCACGGACATCAACAACCCGCAGCACCGCGAGATCGCCGCGATCCGCCTGATCGCCAAGATGCCCACGCTGGTCGCCATGGCCTACAAGTACGGCATGGGCCAGCCCTACATGTACCCGCAGAACCACCTGAGCTACGCAGGCAACTTCCTGCGCATGATGTTCGGCACCCCCTGCGAAGAGTACAAGGTCAACCCCGTGCTCGAACGCGCGCTGGACCGCATCTTCATCCTGCACGCTGACCACGAGCAGAACGCCTCGACCTCCACCGTGCGCCTGTGCGGCTCGTCGGGCACCAACCCGTTTGCGGCCATCGCCGCCGGCGTGGCCTGCCTGTGGGGCCCTGCCCACGGCGGCGCCAACGAAGCTGCACTGAACATGCTGTACGACATCCAGGCCCAAGGCGGCGTGGAAAAGATCGGCGACTTCATCAAGCAGGTCAAGGACAAGAACTCCGGCGTCAAGCTGATGGGCTTTGGCCACCGCGTGTACAAGAACTACGACCCCCGCGCCAAGCTCATGCAAGAAACTTGCAATGAAGTGCTGGCCGAGCTGGGCCTGGAAAACGACCCGCTGTTCAAGCTCGCCAAGGAACTGGAAAAGATCGCCCTGGAAGACGACTACTTCGTGCAGCGCAAGCTTTACCCGAACGTGGACTTCTACTCTGGCATCGTGCAGCGCGCCATTGGCATCCCCGTGAACCTGTTCACCGGTATCTTCAGCCTGGCCCGCACCGTCGGCTGGATTGCCCAGCTGAACGAAATGATCGGCGACCCCGAGTACAAGATCGGCCGCCCCCGCCAGCTGTTCACCGGCTCCGTGCGCCGCGACGTGCCTCCCCTGGCCAGCCGCTGATCGGAGCGGCGCACTGCGCCGCTCCCGCACCCCAAAAAGCCCGCAGGCAGTGCCTGCGGGCTTTTTTCATGGCTCATCAAGAGGTGTTCACTGCCAATTCCTGAATACTCCCCCTGAGTAATAGCCCTTTTAATGCCTGTAGCGCAATCAGCATATGCGCTTGTCTTTTATACTGCCACCCAGTACACCCTAGTGAACGACCAACCAGCCGCCTGCCCATGCCCCACACTGCCGAGGACAAACAACGCGCCATCACGCGCCTCCGCCGCATCAAGGGCCAGGCCGAGGCGCTGGAGCGCGCGGTGGAAGCGGGCAGTGACTGCGCCCCCATCCTGCAGCAGCTGGCGGCCATGCGTGGCGCCGTGCACGGACTGATGGCCGACCTGCTCGACAGTCACGTGCGCGAGACGCTGGCGGAAAAACCGGCCCCGTCTCAGCAGGCCATTGACGAAACGCTGGCGCTGCTTCGCTCCTACCTCAAATAGACCGCCCACCCGCATTCCCTACCCGATTGACCGAAAGGACCACCCCATGAAATCCCGCGCCGCCGTTGCCTTCAAAGCCGGAGAACCCCTGCAGATCGTCGAGATCGACGTCGCCCCGCCCAAAAAGGGCGAAGTGCTTATCAAGATCACCGACACCGGCGTGTGCCACACCGACGCCTTTACCCTGAGCGGTGACGACCCCGAAGGCCTGTTCCCCGTGGTGCTGGGCCATGAAGGCGCGGGCATCGTGGTGGAAGTGGGCGAAGGCGTGACCAGCGTGAAGCCCGGCGACCACGTCATCCCGCTCTACACCGCCGAATGCGGCGAGTGCCTGTTCTGCAAGAGCGGCAAGACCAATCTGTGCGTGAGCGTGCGCGCCACGCAGGGCAAAGGTGTGATGCCCGATGGCACCACGCGCTTCAGCTACAACGGCCAGCCCATCTACCACTACATGGGCTGCAGCACGTTCAGCGAATACACCGTGGTGGCCGAGGTCTCGCTCGCCAAGGTCAACCCCAACGCCAACCCCGAGCAGGTCTGCCTGCTGGGCTGCGGCGTGACCACGGGCCTGGGCGCCGTGAAGAACACCGCCAAGGTGCAAGAGGGCGACACCGTGGCCGTGTTCGGCCTGGGTGGCATCGGCCTGGCCGTGATCCAGGGCGCCAAGCTGGCCAAGGCCGGGCGCATCATCGCCATCGACACCAACCCCTCCAAGTTCGACCTGGCTAAGGTGTTTGGCGCCACCGACTGCGTGAACCCCAAGGACTTCGACAAGCCCATCCAGCAGGTCATCGTCGAGATGACAACCTGGGGCGTGGACCACAGCTTTGAGTGCATCGGCAACGTCAACGTAATGCGCGCTGCGCTCGAATGCGCGCACCGGGGCTGGGGCCAGAGCGTGATCATTGGCGTGGCCGGTGCCGGGCAAGAGATCAGCACCCGCCCCTTCCAGCTCGTCACCGGCCGCAAGTGGCTGGGCACGGCGTTTGGCGGCGTCAAGGGCCGTAGCGAGCTGCCCGGCATGGTCGAAGACGCGATGGCCGGCAAGATCCAGCTGGCACCGTTCGTCACACACACCATGGGCCTGAAGGACATCAACGAAGCGTTTGACCTGATGCACGAAGGCAAGTCGATCCGCTCGGTCGTCAAGTACGCCGCGTAACTCGGCTACTCGCCAGCGCCCACAGCCCCAGAGACAACCGGGCACTCTGGGTGCTGGCCCTGGCGGGCCATGACAAACGGCCTGGAGCCGGTTTTTAGGCTCCCTACCAGCGAAAACTGCCTCAAGCGCTACGAGTTATTGCCTGAGCAGCTATCAATTCAAGAGCAATCACCATGACCACTCCCCTGGATCTGCTCAGCAGACACGCCTGTTTTGGCGGCGAGCAGCGCTTTTACCAACACACCTCCACCACCATCGGCCTGCCGATGAAGTTCTCGGTGTACCTGCCACCCCAGGCACAACAGGGCCCTGTGCCCACCGTGTTGTACCTGGCGGGGCTGACCTGCACCGAGGAGACCTTTGCCATCAAGGCCGGAGCCCAGCGCCTGGCCGCCGAACTGGGCCTGGCCCTTATCGCGCCCGACACCAGCCCGCGCGGCGAGGCCGTGTTGGCCCTGCCCGGCGCCACGGCCAGCTGGGACTTTGGCGTGGGCGCGGGCTTCTACCTCGACGCCACGCAGAGCCCCTGGAACACCCACTGGCGCATGGAGAGCTACCTGCTGCAAGAGCTGCTGCCCCTGGTGGGCCAGCACCTGCCCATCGACGGGCAGAGCCTGGGCATCTTTGGCCACAGCATGGGCGGGCACGGCGCTCTCACGCTGGCCCTGCGCCACCCCGGCCGCTTCAAGACGGTGTCGGCCTTTGCGCCCATCTGCGCGCCCACCCAGTGCCCCTGGGGCGAAAAGGCCTTCACTGGTTACCTGGGCCCCGACCGCACCACCTGGCTGGAGCACGATGCCACGGTGCTGATGCAGCACCAGCCCATTGCGCCCTACCCGGCAGGCATCCTCATCGACCAGGGGCTGGACGACAAATTCCTGGCCGACCAGCTGCACCCCCACCTGTTCGAGGCCGCGTGCCAGGCCATCGGCCAGCCGCTCACGCTGCGTCGGCATGCGGGTTACGACCACGGCTACTACTTTGTGCAGAGCTTTGTGGGCGACCATTTGGCCCACCATGCGCGGGGTCTTGGCGCCGGACATTAATGCGCACTTAAGCAACTGGCAGCACACTAACGGGCTATGCTTTTGTCCCTGCGGCGCCTGCTGCCCTTTGCCCCGGCTTCACGCTCGGAGCCCCCCACCGCCTCCCCTGCCCCCCGCCCCATGCATCCTGCATGGGTGGTGGTGCTGGTCAGCACCTGGCTGGCTACGGCCTGCAACGTGCCGCTGTGGCAAGAGGTGGCCCAACTGCCCGGCCAGGGCAGCCTGCGTGGCTGGGGCTTTGCGCTGGCATTTGCGCTCATCGTCGCGGCGGGCAACGCCGCGCTGCTGAGCCTGCTGGCCTGGCGCTGGACGCTCAAGCCCGCCGTGCTGGTGCTGGTGCTGATGGCCGCGTTTGGCGCGTACTTCATGCTGGCCTACGGCATCGCCATCGACGCCAGCATGCTGGTCAACGTGATGCAGACCGACGTGAAGGAAGCAGGCGACCTGCTCAACCTGCGCATGCTGGGCACCGTGCTCATCCTGGCCGTGCCGCCCCTGTTGTGGCTGTACCGCCGCCCCGTGCAGCGCCTGACCGCGTTGCGCCATGTGGCGCACAACGGCCTGCTGCTGGCGGGCTCCATCGCCGTCATCGTGGTGTGCCTGCTGCTGGTGTTCCAGGACTTTGCATCGACCATGCGCAACCACACCAAGCTGCGCTACCTGATCAACCCGCTCAACAGCGTGTACGCGCTGGGCAACATTGCCACCAAGCCCCTGCGCATGGACACCAGCAAGATCCTGCCCCTGGGCCGTGACGCCCAGCTGGGCGCCAGCTACGCCAGCCAGGCCAAGCCCCCGCTGCTGGTGCTGGTGCTGGGCGAGACGGGCCGCAGCGGCAACTTTGGCCTGAACGGCTATGAGCGCGACACCACCCCCCGCCTGTCGGCCCGCAAAGACCTGGTGAGTGCTCGCAACGCCTGGTCCTGCGGCACCAGCACCGCCGCGTCGGTGCCCTGCATGTATTCGCACCTGGGCCGCACAGGCTACGAAGGCCGCTCGGCCAACTACGAAAGCCTGATCGACGTGCTGCACCACGCCGGCCTGGCGGTGCTGTGGGTGGACAACCAGTCGGGCTGCAAGGGCGTGTGCGACCGGGTGGGCGAGACCATCACCAGCACCCAGAAAGACCCAGCGCTGTGCGCTGGCGGCGAGTGCCTGGACCGCGTGATGCTCAAGGACCTGGACGCCCAGATCGCCGCCCTGCCCGCCGAGCAGCGCCAGCGTGGCACCGTGGTGGTGATGCACCAGATGGGCAGCCACGGCCCCGCGTACTACAAGCGTTCCGCGCCCGAGAACAAGAAGTTTGGCCCCGAATGCACCTCCACTGCCTTGCAGGAATGCCAGCGCGAGCAGGTGGTCAACGCCTACGACAACAGCATCGTAGAGACCGATCATTTCCTCGATTCAGTGCTCCAGTGGCTGGGAGCGCAGGAACAACATGCCCAGACAGCTATGATTTACGTAGCAGACCATGGTGAGTCGCTGGGTGAGAACAACATTTACCTGCACGGTCTGCCCTACTCCATTGCGCCCGACGTGCAAAAACACGTGCCCTGGATCACCTGGCTGTCACCCACCATGCAGGCGCGCACCCACCTCGCCACGGGCTGCCTGCAGCAAGACCTGGGCGAGCGACGCATTACGCACGACCACTACTTCCACTCGGTACTGGGCCTGATGGATGTGAAGACCGAGGCGTACAACACCGAGCTGGACATGTTTGCCGCGTGCCGCAAGCCCGCCGCGGCGGGCTGAGGCGGACCGAGGCGGGGCCAGTCGGACGGCCCCGGCAGCCCTGTGCCACAAAGGTGTGGCGCAGGGCGCAGCCAGCTCAGCTCCCTTGGGGCAACAACAGAATCTTGCCGATGCTGGCGCCAGACTCCATGCGCCGATGGGCCTGTGCAGCATCGGCCAGTGCAAACGTGCTGTCGATCACCGGCCGGATCACTCCAGCGGCCAAGGCTGGCAGCCACTGCTGGGCAAACCGCTGCACCATGGCCTGCTTGACCTCGGGCGGGCGGGACTTCATCACGGTGCCAAAAATCTGCAGGTGGCGGTACAGCAGCACATCCATGGGCAGCTCCGCACCCTGCGCACCGCCCAGCAGCCCCACCGACACCAGGCGTCCGCCGTCGGCCAGAGACCGCACGTTGCGCTGCAGGTACGGAGCCCCGATGAAGTCGATCAACACATCCACGCCCCGGCCCTGCGTGGCCTGGTCCACCACCGCCTGAAAGTCTTCGCTGCGGTAGTCGATGAACACATCAGCCCCGCAGCCCAGCACAGCGCCGCGCTTGTCGCCCCCCGCCGTGGCAAACACGCGCGCACCCGCCGCATGGGCCAGCTGCACGGCGGCCGACCCCACGCCGCCCGCCGCCGCATGGATCAGCACCGACTCGCCCGCGTGCAAGCGCGCCAGGTGGAACAGCGCCTCGTGCGCGGTCACGAACACCTCGGCCACGGCGCCAGCGGCTACCAAGTCCATGCCCGCAGGCACCGGCATGGCCATGCGGTGGTCAATGCGTGACAGCTCGGCGTAGGCACCCCCGCCCACGATGCCCATCACGCGGTCGCCCACGGCAAAGCCTTGCACCTCGGGCCCCATGGCGACCACCGTGCCCGCAATCTCCAGCCCCATGGTGTCGGCATCGCCAAAGTAGGCGCGACCATAGGCCCCTTTGCGGTGCAGCAGGTCGGCCCGGTTGACGCCGATGGCGGCGTTGCGCACCAGCAGGTCGTGCGGGCGCACCTCTGGGACAGGGATCTCGCGCGCCACCAGCACTTCCGGGCCGCCGAAGTCATCGAACACGATGGCTTGCATGGTGGGTTGGGGGTTTGCAGGTTGTTCGGCCGCTGGTGTGGACATGGGTGTTACTCCTCAAGCAATGGTTTCAGTGCCTTGAAGGATAGGGCTCCACGCAGTGATTCAAACGCAGCAATTTTGCTCTACAGCGATGCAAATTTGCATCACACTCACCCCTCATCCGCAACCTCCATACGGCCATGAACTGGGACGACACCCGCATCTTTCTTGCCCTGACCCGCGCGCCCTCCTTGCGCGCCGCCGCGCGCAGCCTGGGCGTGGACCAGGCCACCGTCGGGCGGCGGCTGAACGCGCTGGAGGCCGAACTGGGCGCCAAACTATTTCTGCGCGCCAAGGACGGCTACCTACTCACCGCTGCAGGCGAGACAGCGCTGGCCGCGGCCCGCCGCATGGAAAGCGCGGCCCTGGACCTGCGCACCCGCATCGAGGGCCAGGACACCAGCCCCGGCGGCCTGGTGCGCGTGACCAGCACCGACTCGATCGCCATCGACCTGCTCATGCCCGCCATTGAGCGCCTGCAACAGCACTGGCCCCACATTCGCGTGGACCTGGAGGTGTCCACCCAGTTGCTCAGCCTCAGCCGCCGCCAGGTGGACATCGCTTTCCGCAACGTCCGACCCGAGACGCCCGACCTCGTGGTGCGCCGCGTGGTGTCGTGGCCTGTGGGCCTGTTCGCCAGTGCGGGCTATGTCGAGCGTTTTGGCATGCCGGTGCCAGAGGACGAACTGCGCGGCCACCACCTGGTGGCCTACGCGCCTTACCTGGAGCAAAGCCCGTTTCTGACCATGGCGGGCGTGCCTGCGCGCCAGGCCAGGGTTGCACTGGCCGTGCGCTCCAGTCTGCTGGTGCGCAAGGGCGTGGCAGCGGGCATTGGCCTGGGTGAAATGCCGGTGTGGATGGGGGCGCGCGAAGGCCTGGTGCGCATCTGGCCCGAGCGCCGCCGGGCGACCGACTACGAGGTCTGGCAAGTCATGCACCCCGACCTGCAACGCACGGCCCGGGTGCGCGCCACCGCAGAGTTTCTGTCCGAGGCATTCCCAGTCCAGTAGACGCCCCAAGCCGATGGAGCCCGCCCCGCCGGGCCGGGCCGCCACTGCAGCACCGGATGCACCATACTCTGACGCAGACCCATACCCCTTGCGCCCCAACATGCCACACACCATTCACCACCAGGAACAGGACGCCAAAGGTGCGTTCTACATCGAGCACAACGGCCAGCGCCTGGCCGAGATGACTTACAGCCGCACCAACGCCACGATGATCATCGTGGACCACACCGAGGTGGACCCATCGCTCGGCGGCCAGGGTGTGGGGCGCGCGCTGCTCGACGCACTGGTCCCATGGGCCAGGGCCACAGGCACCAAGGTGGTCCCGCTGTGCCCATTTGCCAAGGCGCAGTTCGACAAGGACGCGTCTTTGCGGGACGTGCTGGTGTAAACAGGCCTGCCGACAGCGGTGCCCGCCCGAGGCGGTCCATTGCTGGTTACTGCGGGTCATGGCAAAGAACGCCCTTTCCCCGTGGATGGGCGGCGCAACCCGCGCGCATCGGTGGTGGAGTGACTCCAGTCCTGTCGGCCCACAGCCGCTGAAGACGCCAGGCGCCTTCAGGTAGAAAATTCCGCCATGAATCAAAGCGTCATTTACGCCCTGGGCGCAGCGGTGCTCTTCGGCGCCAGCACCCCATTTGCCAAACTGCTGACGGGCGACCTGCCACCGGTGCTGCTGGCAGGCCTTCTGTATCTGGGCAGCGGCCTGGGACTGGCCCTGGTGCGTGTGGCCCGCGATGGCGGGCTCAAGCCCTCTGGCATTCCCTTGAATGAATGGCCATGGCTCCTGGGCGCCGTGCTGTTTGGAGGCGTGGTGGGGCCGGTGGCGCTGATGCTGGGACTGCACTCCACCAGCGGCGCCACGGCTTCGCTGCTGTTGAATCTGGAAGCGGTGCTGACCGCAGTCATTGCCTGGTGGGTGTTCAAAGAAAACGCCGACCGGCGCATCGTGGGGGGCATGCTTGCCATCGTGGCGGGAGGCATTGCCCTGGGCTGGCAGACCGGCTCTCCGTGGCAACCCGGCGGCACGGGCTCCTGGCTGGTGGTCCTGGCCTGCTTGTGCTGGGCCATCGACAACAACCTCACACGCAAGGTTTCTGCCTCCGACGCGCTCTTTGTTGCCAGCATCAAGGGCCTGATCGCGGGGTCGGTCAACACCACGCTGGCCATCAGCATGGGCGCCGCCTGGCCTTCGTGGGCCACACTGTCTGCAACGATGGCTGTCGGCCTTTTGGGATACGGACTGAGCCTTGTGCTGTTTGTGCTGGCATTGCGCGGGCTCGGCACAGCCCGCACGGGAGCGTACTTCTCCACCGCGCCCTTCATGGGGGTGGTTGTGTCCTTGTTGGTGTTCTCGGAACCAACGTCATGGGTGTTTTGGATGGCCGCTGCGCTGATGGGCCTGGGGGTGTGGTTGCACCTCACGGAACACCACAGCCATGAGCACCAACACGAAGCGCTGGAACACGAGCACGAACACGAACATGACGAGCACCACCAGCACGCGCATGGCGTAGAGCATCGCGGCAGCGGCAAACACAGCCACCGACACACGCACCTGCCACTGAAGCACACACACCCGCACTACCCGGACATCCACCATCGGCATGTGCATTGAGACCGAACACCCGCTTGTGGCGGGGCCGTCCCTTTGCAGGCAGCACGGCATTCAGCGTTAAGCGCCCCCCAGTCATCACCAAGGGACGCGCCGTTGGCGAGCCCGCAGGGTGCGCAATTAGCGCAGTGCCATCCAGCCCTCCACCTCTCCCACCAAATGCGCCCGGAACACCTCGGCAATCGGTGACAGCTGCTTGCCCTTGGGCCAGACCAGGTGCCACTGCGACTGGATGGGAAAGCCCTGCACGTTGAGCACGGCAAGCCCCTCGTGGTGCGGGCCCAGGGCGTGGTGGGAGACGATGGAGACGCCCAGCTGGCCCTCCACCGACTCCTTGATGGCTTCGTTGCTGCCCAGCTCCAGCAACGCGCTGGGCGCAAAACCCAGTTGGCGCAGGTGGGCGTCAGTGGCCATGCGGGTGCCGGAGCCTTTTTCGCGCAGGATGAAACGCTCCGTCTGCAATTGCGCGAGCTTGATGCGCTTTTTGGCGGCCAGGGGGTGACCTGCGGGGGCGATGACAACCAGCGGGTTCGGCATGAGGATCTGGTCCTCCAGCGGCAAATCCACGGGCGGCATGGACATGACGTAGAGGTCGTCCAGATTGCTGCGCAGGCGGGTGATGACGTGGTCGCGGTTGAGTACCTCCAGCGAGATATCGATCTGCGGGTGCAGCTTGCAGAAGCTGCCCAGCAGGCGGGGCACAAAGTATTTGGCGGTGCTGACCACGGCGACCTTGAGGCGCCCGCTGGTGAGGCCCTTGGCGCCCGACACGCGCTGCTCGAACGCATCCCACTCGCCCGCAATGGCACGCGCAGTGCGGGCCAGGGCCTGTCCCGCCTCGGTCAGGTGTACACGGCGTGAGACCACCTCGTACAGCGGCAGGCCCACGGCCTGGGTCACCTCACGCAACTGCATGGAGGCCGTGGGCTGCGTGACATGCATGACCTTGGCGGCGGCGCTGACGCTGCCCGTCTCGGCCAGCGCCAGGAACAGTCGCAGCTGGCGAAAGGTGATGTTCATAGATTTTTATCTATAGATAACAGCGTTCGAATCGATTTTACTTTGCAGCCACACATCCCTAGCATCGGCTCCCAACAAGGAGTTGAATGATGCAAAGCTTGCTGGACCCCGCGATTTTGTTTTTTGCCCTGGGAGTGTTTGCGGGCCTGGTCCGATCCAACCTGGAGATGCCGGCGGCGATCTCGAAGTTCTTGTCCATCTACCTGCTGATGGCGCTGGGCCTCAAGGGCGGGTTTGCCTTGGCTGCTTCAGGCCTGACACCCAGTGTGGCCAGCAGTCTGGGGCTGGCGGTGCTGCTGGCCGTGGTGGTTCCTCTGGTGGGCTATGCGCTGCTGCGGCGGGTGCTGTCGGGCTTCAATGCGGCGGCGGTCGCAGCCACCTACGGATCGGTCAGCGCCGTGACCTTTGTGACGGCCACGCAGTACCTGGAGTCACAGCACATTGCCTACGGCGGCTATATGGCGGCAGCCATGGCGCTGATGGAGTCGCCCGCCATCATCCTGGCGGTGATGCTGGCCAATGCGATGCGGCAGTCGGTGGCAGTCACCGCCCCAAGCCCCCTCCTGCGCGTGCCACCGGTGGTCGCCATGGCGTCGGCAGGGGGCCCCGCACTGGGTGGCGCAAGCGCAGGCGGCGCGCCAGGCAAACCAGGGCCTCACCTGTCGGTGGGCAAGATCCTGCACGAGTCGTTCACCGATGGCACCCAGTTGCTGCTGCTGGGCGCCATGGTGATCGGCATGGTGACTGGCGATGCCGGCAAGGCGGCCATGCAGCCGTTCTCGGGCGATCTGTTCAAGGGCATGCTGTGCCTGTTCTTGCTGGACATGGGCCTGTCCACGGCTCGCAACCTGCCTGCGGTGCGCAAGCAGTCACCATGGCTGCTGGCCTACGCGGTGCTGGGGCCGCTGACGCACGCCAGTCTGGCCCTGGCGCTGGCCTGGCTGCTGCAGGTGCCCACGGGGGATGCCGTGCTGCTTATGGTGCTGGCCGCCAGCGCGTCCTACATCGCGGTGCCTGCCGTGGTGCGCTATGCCATCCCCGAAGCCGACCCGTCGCTGTACGTGAGCCTCTCGCTGGGGGTGACGTTTCCGCTGAACATCCTGGTGGGTATTCCGCTGTACACCCAGATAGTGCAGCGGGTGTGGGGGGGCTGACGAGGCAACGCATTGCGGCCTGCGGCGCGCAGTGCAAAGTGCACGGAGGCGGGCACGGGATCTAGAAGAGGCTCCCCTGCCCTTTCAGCAGCCCCGGCCTGAACTGCCCCAGGTCCAGCCCCTCGCGCTCCCGGTTGAGCCCCAGGCGGCGGCAGGTGTTGGCAAACCGCTGGCGCAGCAGGTCGGCCCAGAGCCCGCTGCCCTTCATGCGGGTAGCAAAGTCGCTGTCATAGGTCTTGCCAGCCGCGCGCTGGGCCCCGGTCAGGGGGTGCAGGTCTTGCACCCTGGCCATGACGCGCGCTGCGCGCTGCGGGTAGTGCACGGCGAGCCATTCGCGAAACAACGCATCCAGCTCCCACGGTAGCCGCAGCACCGTGTAGAACGCGGTGCGCGCACCGGCGTCGCGTGCGGCCTCCAGTACCTGCTCCATGTCTTCGGTGATGAACGGGATCTGGGGCGCCACGCTCACGCCCACCGGCACACCCGCCTCGGCCAATGCACGGATGGTGCGCAGGCGCCGGTGGGGCGCGGCGGCGCGGGGTTCCATGCGGCGAGCCAGCGCAGCGTCGAGTGTGGTGATGGTGATGTACACCGCCGCCAAGCGCTGCGCTGCCAGCGGGGCGAGCAGGTCCAGGTCGCGCTCCACGCCGCTGGATTTGGTGATCAGCGAAAACGGGTGGCGCGCCTCGCGCATCACTTCGATCACGCTGCGCGTGAGCTTCAGGTCGCGCTCCACGGGCTGGTAGCAGTCGGTGGCGGAGCCGATGTTGAGCAAACGCGGCACGTAACGCGGCTGTGCAAGCTCTTGACGCAACACCTGCGCCACGTTGTGCTTGGCCACGATCTGCGTCTCAAAGTCGAGTCCGGGCGAAAAATTGAGGTAGCTGTGTGTGGGACGGGCGTAGCAGTAGATGCAGCCGTGCTCGCAGCCCCGGTAGGGGTTGACCGAGAGTTCAAAAAAGATGTCTGGCGAGTCGTTGGCGCAGATGGCGCTGCGTGCCGTCTCGAAATGCACGCGGGTGGCGGGTGAGGGGCTGGCGCAGGCTCCCTCGTCGCCCCCGCCCCATGCATCACCCTCTTCAGCACCCCCGCCGTTCGGCTTGCCATCCTGAGCCGTACCCGTGCCACCCTGCTCCACGCCCTCGGCCCTGCCAAGGGCGCGCGGATGGCTCCACCCATCATCTGCACGTTCGCGCTGGTCTTTGGCAAAGCGGTGGGCTATGGCCGTGGCGGCACCGCGCCCGCGGATGGCCTGCAGCGGAATGCGGATGTCCTGCGGCCGTGCAGGCAGGTCGTCGTCGGGAGGGTCAAGTGAACTCATGGCGATCGAGTGGTGGAGCAGCATGCACGATAAAACTGTTTATTTATACAGTATTTATCCACCACCCACAAACCCGCCCTCTGGCAAAGCCCCAATTCGGTGCAAAGCCTTGCACCAATTCCTGGCGCACTTCTTGCTTCAACTTGGTGCAAATCTGTGGCGTCGGATGAAAACGCACCAGAGTCGATCAATCACTATCGCGAGGACGTTATGGAAGCACTCAAACAGGGCACGGATGCCTTGTTCATCTTGCTCGGGGCGATCATGGTGTTGGCCATGCACGCCGGGTTTGCTTTTCTGGAGCTGGGCACAGTCCGCAAAAAGAACCAGGTGAATGCACTGGTCAAGATCCTGGTGGACTTTTCGGTGTCCACGGTGGTCTATTTTGTGGTCGGCTACACAGTCGCCTACGGCACGCATTTCTTCATCGGTGCCGAATCGCTGGTGCAGCAAAGCGGCTATGCGCTGGTCAAGTTCTTCTTCTTGCTGACGTTTGCGGCCGCCATTCCGGCCATTGTGTCGGGCGGCATCGCGGAGCGCGCCAAGTTTTGGCCGCAACTGCTGGCAACGGCAGTCATCGTCGGCTTTGTGTACCCGTTTTTTGAGGGTATTGCCTGGAACCAGCATTTTGGTGTGCAGGGCTGGATCAAGGCGCTGACGGGCGAAGAGTTCCACGACTTTGCGGGCTCGGTGGTGGTGCACGCCATGGGCGGCTGGATTGCGTTGCCGGCGGTGATCCTGCTGGGCTCTCGCGCCAACCGCTACCGCAAGGACGGTGCGATCTCGGCCCACCCGCCGTCCAACATCCCGTTCCTGGCGCTGGGCGCCTGGGTGCTGGTGGTGGGCTGGTTCGGCTTCAATGTGATGAGCGCGCAGACCGTGGACAAGCTTTCGGGCCTCGTCGCTGTGAACTCGCTGATGGCCATGGTGGGCGGCACGCTGGCCGCCCTGGTGCTGGGCAAGAACGACCCCGGCTTTGTGCACAACGGCCCGCTGGCGGGTCTGGTGGCCGTGTGTGCGGGCTCGGACCTCATGCACCCGCTGGGTGCGCTGGTGGTCGGCGCGGTGGCCGGGGCCATTTTTGTGCTGATGTTCACCCTGACGCAAAACAAATGGAAGATCGACGACGTGCTGGGCGTATGGCCGCTGCACGGGCTGTGCGGCACCTGGGGCGGACTGGCTGCGGGTATCTTTGGCAGCAAGGCGTTGGGCGGGCTGGGCGGGGTCAGCCTGTCGGCCCAGCTCATTGGTACCGGCATGGGCGTGCTCTGGGCCCTGGTTGGCGGCGTGGTGGTGTACGGCATCCTCAAGCAGACGGTGGGTATCCGCCTGACACAGGAAGAAGAGTTTGACGGCGCCGACCTGAGCATCCACAAGATCAGCGCCACGCCCGACCGCGAAGTGAGCTGGTAGCCAGCCCAACCGGCGGCGGCCCGGACCCGGCACCACGCCTGGTGCAGGGCCCAGCCGTCGCCTTGGCGCCCCGTCTGACATCGCCTGGGCCGGCGCACGGCTATACCTGAGCCCTGCGCCCCAGCGGCTCCACGGTCACAATCGCGCCATGTTGTCTTTGCCCTCCTTGTCCTTGACCCTGCGGGCCCGCCCCGGCTGGCTGGGCATGGCGCTGGTGGTGGTTGCCATGGCCCTTGCCGGTTGTGCGGGCCTGCCCAAGGATGTGGACCGCCCGGTGTCGGCAGCCTGGTCGGCCCCTGGCGATACCCCCCTGGGCCAGTTGGTAGCAGCACGCAGGGTCACCGAAGGGGCGCGGCACGCTTCGGGGTTTGCGCTGCTCAGCGGCCCGCAAGCCGCCTACAGCAGCCGCCTGGCACTGGTGGACGCCGCACAGAAAACCCTGGACCTGCAGTACTACGCGATCCACGCAGACGCCAGCAGCGAACGCCTGCTGCTCAGCGTGATGGCAGCAGCCCAGCGCGGCGTGCGGGTACGCGTGCTGCTGGACGACTTCCACAGCACCGGGCGTGATGCGCAGGTGATGCGGCTGGCGTTTGTGCCCAACATCGAAATGCGCATGTTCAACCCCCTCACGGGCGCAAGGGGGTCTCCCATTGGTCGCATGCTGGGCCTGCTGGGCGACTTCTCGCGCGTGCAGCAGCGCATGCACAACAAGCTGTTCATTGCCGACAACGCCATGGCTGTGACCGGGGGCCGCAACCTGGGTGATGCCTATTTCGGCAATGCCGACTCGGGCAACTTTGTGGACCTGGACGTGCTGGCTGCAGGCCCCATCGTGCGGGACCTGTCGCGCAGCTTTGACAGCTACTGGAACAACGAGCGCGCCTACCCGGTGCAGTCGCTCATCACGCAGGGCGAGCTTGACCACCTGCGCGACAGCATCCGTGTGGCCGACGAAGGGCGCAGACGCCGTGTCGCAGGCCAGGGTGGCACCAACGCCCCAGACCGTCTGCCGCCCGATATGGGGCCAGGCAGCACCGCTGCGCAGCGGGCACGCATCTGGAACTACGAGCCCATGGACCTGGAGCGCACGCCCTTCGTCTGGGCTGCGGCGGCCGTGCTGGTGGACCAGCCTGCCAAGATCCCGGCCGACAGCGCAGGGATGGGCAATGGGGCTGCTCTGGCCTTGGCAGCACCGCCGCCGGGCCCAGGCGCCAGCGCCGCCGCAGGGGCGACCCCCAGCCCCAAGGCCGCTGCTGCCGCCTTGGTCTCGGGGTCCCGCACGATACCGGCGGCCGACAGCGCGGCAGCCTCCCCACCCCGCGTGCTGCCGGCGGCCGATAGCGCCACCGCATCTTCCAACGGCGCGTCACCCGACAGCCCCCGCGCAAGCCCCGAAGC
This sequence comes from Acidovorax sp. 59, assembly GCF_002754175.1. Classification (NCBI taxonomy): domain Bacteria; kingdom Pseudomonadati; phylum Pseudomonadota; class Betaproteobacteria; order Burkholderiales; family Comamonadaceae; genus Acidovorax; species Acidovorax sp. 59. Next base: position 3,014,436 of record NZ_PEET01000001.1, read on the forward strand.
CACCGAGGCCCAAACCGACACCGTGGTGGACGGGCTGTTGCAGCTCATGGGCCAAGCGCGGCGCGACCTGCTCATCATCTCGCCCTACTTTGTGCCGGGGCCGGACATGGAGGCCGCCTTTGCGGCGGCAAGGGCGCGCGGCGTGCGGGTGCGGGTGCTGACCAATTCGCTGGCCTCCAACGACGCGCCCATTGCGCATGCCGGCTATGCCCGCCACCGGCCGCAGCTGCTTGCCATGGGGGTGGAGCTGTACGAGATGCACAGCGAACTGCCAGGGGTGCTGCGGGGAGCGCTGGGCGTATCGGGCAGCATGGGCGGCGGCGCGGGTGCCGTGGGTTCGCAAGGCAGCTCGCGCGCCATGCTGCACTCCAAGCTGATGATCGTGGACGGCCGACTGCTGGCGGTGGGGTCGATGAACCTGGACATGCGCTCGCAGCGGCAGAACACCGAGGTGGCGCTGCTGATCCGCAGCACGGAGCTGTCTCGCCGCGCCCTCACTCAGATCGACACGGCGCTGAAAGAATCCGCGTGGCAGGTGCAGGCCACCGACCAGGGCCTGCGCTGGCGCGCCCCCGAGGGCAGCGGGCTGCCAGACGCCACGACCGAGCCCGACGCCAGTGCCCCGCTGCGGCTGATGCTGCAGCTGCTGGGCCCCCTGGCGCCCGACCACCTGCTGTAGCGGCGGCCTGAGAACCCGTCCTAAGCGCCGTGGGCGCTCTGGGCTTGCGCCTGCAAGTCCGCCACCCACACGGTGATCGCCCGCTGGTCCGTCATGGTGCGCACATGCTGGTACGCCACCTCGGCCTCGGCAAACCGGCGGCGCAACAGGTTAAGCCATTGCTTCAGGCGCCCCGCGCGCTGGCGCGGCTCCAGGTCGTCGCACACCAGCTGCCAGAAGGCGGCCAGGTGTGGCACGAGATCGGCCCACACCACGGTGTCCGTGTCCGGCCGCCCAGCATCGGCAGCGCGAATGGCGCGTGCAAGACCGGGGTCCGCCACGATGCCTCGGCCCAGCATCAGCGCGTCGCAGCCCGACACTTCACGGCAGCGCTGCGCGTCGGCCACCGTCCAGATCTCGCCATTGGCCACCACCGGGATGGAGACCGCCGCGCGGATGGTGGGGATGTGCTCCCAGTAGGCCGGTGGGCGGTAGCCGTCGGCCTTGGTGCGCGCGTGCACCACCAGCTCGGCAGCGCCCCCTGCCTGCATGGCCTGGGCACATTCACGCATCAGGTGGGTGTCGTTGAACCCCAGGCGCATCTTGGCCGACACCGGCAGGTGCGCCGGCACGGCGCGGCGTACCGCAGCCACTACGGCCGCAATGCGCTCAGGCTCCTGCAGCAGCGCCGCGCCACCGCCGTGGCGATTGACCACCTTGGCGGGGCAGCCGAAGTTCAGGTCGATCCCCTCGGGGCCCAGCGCCGCCAGGCGCGCCGCGTTCTCGGCCATGCTGACCGGGTCGGAGCCCAGCAACTGGGCCCGCACGGGCACCCCGGCCAAGGTACGGCTGCCGTTGCGCAGCTCGGGCACGTAGCGCAGGAACACCTTGTCGGGCAGCAGGGTGCCGGTGATGCGGATGAACTCCGACACGCAGCGGTCCACGCCGCCCACGCGGGTCAGCACATCGCGCAGCACAAAATCCAGAAGCCCCTCCATCGGGGCGAGCAGCAAGGTCATCTCAGGGGGACTGCTGGCTCGATGAGCCCTCTCCGAAAAAAGAGCCTCCTCAGGCACTCAGCAGCAAAAATCAAACAAAAATAGCACCAAGCGCTAGTGCAATATGCCCAAGCAGCTATCAAATAAGGAGCAATTGCGCAGGCATGCGGCGCTTGAGGCAGCGCCAGCCAGCCCACGATTGTGATGCAGGACATCCCAAGGGGTCATCACGGCGTCACGCCCGGCTGGTGGAATCGTCGCTCCAGAGACCGACCGCCACGGAGACACCCCATGCTGCTGCAAAAAACCGACAAAGCCCGCCTGGAACTCTCGCCTGGTGTGCGCACCCTGAGCCTGCGCGAACGCTCCCTGCTCCTGCTGGCCGACGGCAAACCGCTGTCAGACCTGCAAGCCATGTACAACGGCATTGGCGCGCAGATTGTCGAGAACCTGATGCGCCAGGGCTACCTGACCGGTCCGGCAGACCTGCCGCCCACGCCGGAGCCCACCGCCCCCTCCATCGAGCGCCCGGCACCGGGTGAGTCCCTGCGGTCGCTGGCCGGTGCGCGCATGTACCTGTTTGACACCTGCGAGCGCCTGTTTGCGCGCCGCGACCCCGTGCTGGCACAGCATTTCCGCGAGGCGCTGCGCGCCGCCAAGGACCGCACCAGCATGCTGGACGTGGGCGAAGCCATGTTTGAAGAAGTGGCACTCGCTGCAGGCGCCGAGCGTGCCGCCAGCCTGCGTGAGCGGCTGGACCAGCTACTGCCAGCCAGCCCGGTGGCTGCAAACTTTGCCACTACGCAGCCTGCGCTGCTGGATTGAGCCGGTCTGTGCGGGTTCAGGCCGCAGCCAACCGCCACAGAGACGTGACCTCGGCCGCACGCGCAGCGTGCAGCGCATCCTGCGCGTCGGCAGCCTTGGCATGCACCGGCTTCACATCGTGGCGGCCACGCACCACCAGGCCCGCCTCGGCAATCCAGGCCAGCAGATGTTCGCGCGGGCGCAGGCCCAGGTGTTCGGCCAGGTCCGACAGGATCAGCCAGCCCTCGCCGCCGGGCTCCAGGTGTGCCGCCAAACCTGCCAGAAAGCCCTTGAGCATGCGGCTGCCTTCGTCGTACACGGCGTGTTCGATGGGCGAGTTGGCGCGCGCCGGCACCCAGGGGGGGTTGCACACCACCAGCGGCGCCCGGCCCGGTGGAAACAGGTCCGCTTGCTGCAACTCGACACGGTCGAGCAGCTGCAGGCGCTGCAGGTTCTCGCGCGCACAGGCCAGTGCCCTGGGGTCCTGGTCGGTGGCCACCAAGCGCTGCACGCCACGGCGCGCGAGCACGGCCGACAACACCCCCGTGCCCACGCCAATATCAAACGCCAGGGCCTTGCTGGGCAAAGGTGCTGCTGCCACCAGCCCCACGTATTCGCCACGCACCGGCGAGAACACACCATAGTGCGGGTGAATGCGGTTGAGCGGCGGGGCACCCAGCGCAGGGATTTCGACCCCTTTCTTGCGCCATTCATGCGCGCCCACCAGCCCCAGCAGCTCGCGCAGCGTGGCCACCGAGCGCTCGCCGGTCGCAGGCCCCCAGGCCTCTGTGCAGGCCTGGCGCCAGTCGGGCGCGCGACGCAGCGCAATGCTGTAGTCCCCCTCCAGCGGAATCAGCACCGACGCCAGCACCCGCGCGCGCTGCGCTTGTGCCTGGCGGTGCAGGTGAAACGCTTCGGCCGCCGTGGCCGCCGCCAGTTTCTGAGACGCCTTTGCAGCCGCCTTGCGGGGCTTTTTGTCGGCCCGGCGCATCAGCGCTTGCAGCAGGTGCCGCGCGTTCTGGAAATCACCCTGCCACAGCAACCCCGTCCCCTCACAGGCCATGCGGTAAGCCGTGTCGGCGGCCAGCGTGTCGTCAGCCCCCTCTACCCGGCGCGGTGCTGAGGCGCCACTCTCGGAGCGCCACAGGGCTTGCTGGGGCTGGCCTTGGTGGGTCCAGTGGATGGTGGAAGGATTTGTTGGCATCAGAGTCTGACAGTGCCGCGCACAGTCCGTAGTATGGGAAACAGGCGCGCGGCAGGCCGGGCATGCCGAGCAAGGGCCGCCCCGCAGCGAAGGCATCGTCCCCCTGCCCGCGCAGCGCAGCGAAGCCAGAGCGGAGGGAACGAGCGCAGCGACGCAGGGGGGTGTCGTCGCACTTTATGCGTTGATCGGGCGCTTCAGGCGCACTTCTTCGATCTTCACGCCGCCGATCACGGCGGTCTTGGCAGTGGACAGCTCGCGCTTGAAGCCGGCCAGCTCATGAAAGCGCAGCGCGCGTTCATTGCGCAGCGGCACCCAGGCGGTGACGTTGGTGCAGCCTTCTTCTTGCAGGCCATCACGAGCAGCGTCCCACAGGGCCAGGCCTACGCCCTGGTTCCAATGGGTGGGAGCCGCGTAGATGGCCCAGATTTCACCAGTGGTGGGGCGGGACTTTTCATCGCGCGAGCGGTCGTAGCCGACAAAGCCGACGATCTTCTCGCCATCGACCGCCACCTGGACCTGGGGCTCGCAATATTCAATGGCCTCGCGCCAGTAGGCCTGGCGCTTTTCGACCGACATGGATTTCAACTGCTCGTCTGGCACCAGTCCTTTGTAAGCCTCTTGGGCAGAGACAGTGTGGATCTGGGCGATGGCTTTGGCATCGCGAAGCGTAGCGGGACGAACCTGGATACTTGACATGAAAAAACCGAACGAAAACGGGGAATGAAAAAACAAAAGGACCGGCATTGTCGCCGCAAACGGTTTTTCCACCCTGACAGGCGGGTAGCGCAGCCCTGTCGGTCACGCCTCCCTGCCTCGCTTTTCGCCCCCCACGCCCCGCATGCGCAGGGGCCCGCAGCCGACCCTCAGGCCATGACCATGGCGCCCGACAAGGCGCTCCCCGCAGCCGCAGTGGCCGCTGCCGCTGCGCGCTGCACCATCGCGCGCTTGTTGCGGGGGCGGGGCACATGCACTGCCGGTGGGGCGCCGTTGATGGCCGCGAGGCTGAGCACCAGGGTGACGGTGCGCGAACCGCCATCGCGGTCTTCGCTGGCATACGCACGGTAGCTGCCGTTGCCCTGGCCATGGCTGCGCTGCACCGTATGGAACGCCACCCGCGCCCCCGTCACCCGGTGGCCGCCAAAGGGCAGCACCCGGAGGCGCGCGTCGCGGTCCAGTGCCAGGCCCAGGTTGCCCGGCCGGTTGATCAGGTCGGTGCGGATGCCACGCCAGGTCTGCCCAGCGTCGGCCGAGAACTGCCAGGTGCCAGCCTGGGCGTCCAGGTGCTCGATCACCACGCCGGCTGCCGCCAGCATGTCGGGGCAGTGCTCCTGCACGATGAGCGCCACGCTGTTGCCCCCCAGGCCCGTGCCCGCATGGGCTGCGCCAGGGTTGGCCGCGGGTCGTCGTTCGCTGTGGTGCAGGCCTGCTTCGGAGGTGCTGGCGCCATGGGTGTGTGCATTGATCGTCATGGGAACCCTTTGAAAACGGAGAGTGGTTACGAAGGTTTGCGCATTGGTGCGCACCCAAAGTGCTTTTCAATGCTTGACGGAAAGTCTAGAAAGTGCACATCCGTGCGTCCATCGCACAAATGGACTAGCCCGCAACACCCGGTTGTGCGCAATACTTGCCTGTATGACTGCCCGTCTTTTGCTTGTGGATGACCACACCCTGTTCCGCACGGGGCTACGCCTGATCGTGCAGGACCACCCCAGCGTGGGCAGCATTGCCGAGGCCGGATCGATCGCCGATGCCTGCGCGCTGCAGCAGGCGGAGATCGACCTGGTCCTGCTGGACATCCAGTTGCCCGGCATGAGCGGGCTGGACGGCCTGCGACTGTTGCGACAGGCGTGCCCCCGGGCGCGCATCGTTCTGGTGTCGGCCAGCGTGGCACCCGATGCCATCCACGAAGCGCGCGCGCGCGGGGCCGATGGCTTTTTGCCCAAGTCCGCCAGCGCCGAGGACATCCTGGAGGCCATCAGCTGCGCACTGTCAGGCCAGCCGTGTTTTCCGATCAACAGCGGCAACAGCGCCACGGTGCGGGGGCCCGACACGCCATCCCTCACGGCACGGCAGCTGGATGTGCTGTCGCTGCTGTGCACGGGCAGGCCCAACAAGGTGATCGCCCGCGACCTGGGGCTGAGCGAGAACACGGTGCGTGTGCATGTGGCGGCCATCTTTGCGCAGCTGGGCGTCAACAGCCGCAGCGCTGCGCTGCTGGCGGCCCAGCGCCTGGGCCTGTCCACCCCGCAGCTTCATGACCCCCTCTGAAACCAGTCCGCTGCCCCTCGAACCGGTGATACCACCCACACGCTGGGGCTGGCCGGTGTGGGAGCGCGACGAGGTCCTGCGCGAACAGGTAGCCCTGCTGCGACAGAACTTTCCGATGACGCTGCTGGCATCGCTGGCCACGGCCCTGGGCACGCTCTGGGTCATGGCCCGCGTGGCAGACACGCAGGCCATCACCGTATGGCTGGTCTCGCACACGCTGGTGGTGGCCGGGGTGTACCTCACGCTGCGCAGCATTGCACCGTTTGTGGACCCGGCGCCGCAGGCCGCGCGCAAGCTCATCGCCTGCATGGCGGCCATGGGCCTGAGCTGGGGCAGCCTGGGCTATGTGGTGCTGTACTGGGGCAACTCCGACAGCGTCATCTACGCCATCGGCATCATCAGCACCGTCTCGTCGGGAGCGCTCGGGCTCGGCGCGCCACTGTACCGGGCCTACGTCACCTACCTCACCAGCGCCATCGGCGGCGTGATGCTGTCAGTGGCGTTGGCGGGCGGGCCCGTGATGTGGCCTGCGCTGTTCCTGACCGGGGTGTATTACGCGCTGACCTGCCTGCAGGCACGCACGGCCGACCGTGCCACAAGGCGCAGCATTGCGCTCAAGCTGGAAAACGAACGCCTGGTCAGCCAGCTGCGGGCCGAGTCGCAGCGGGCCCTGGCGGCCCAAGAAGCCGCCGAGCAGGCCGACCGCGACAAATCCCGCTTTCTGGCGGCTGCCAGCCATGACCTGCGCCAGCCCTTGCATGCCATGGGTCTGTTTCTGGAATCGCTGCACCGCAGCCCGCTCAATGACCACCAGCGCACCGTACTGAAACATGCGCATGCCGCATCAGGCGCTGCGGCCGAGATGCTCACCACCCTGCTCGACTACTCCCGGCTGGAGGCCGGCGTGGTCAAGGTGCGGCCAGCCGCGTTTGCGGTGCAGCCCCTGCTCACTGCGCTGGAGCAGGAGTTTGGCGTGCAGGCCGACACGGCCGGCCTGGTGTACCGCACCCGCGAGACCTCTGCCGCCGCGTTTGCCGACCGCTCCCTGGTCGGCCTGGTGATGCACAACTTCATCTCCAACGCCTTGCGCTACACCGCCCAGGGCGGTGTACTGATTGCCTGCCGCACGCGCGGAAAGCGGCTGGCGCTGGAGGTGTGGGACACCGGGGCGGGTATCCCCGAGCACCAGTGGGAACACATCTTCAAGGAGTTCCACCAGCTCGGCAACCCGGAGCGCGACCGCCGCAAGGGCCTGGGCCTGGGCCTGGCCATCGTGCAGCGCCTGGCGCGTGAAATGCGGACCTCCGTGGAGTTGCGCTCGCAGCCTGGCAAGGGGTCTGTCTTCAGGCTGTGGCTTGACCGCTGGCAGGGAGCGCTGGAGGACGATGCCACCACACCCCAGGACGGCCGCAGCCTGGTAGGCCTGAAGGTGCTGGCCATCGACGATGACGAGGCCGTGCGCCTGGGCATGCAGTCATTGCTGCAAAGCTGGGGCTGCCAGTGCATGACGGCAGAATCCAGCGCAGACGCCCTGGAAGTCCTGGAGGACGTGACGCCCGACATCATCATCACCGACTTCCGTCTGCGCCATGAAGAAACCGGCAAACAGGTACTGCAGGCGCTGCGAGCCTACCTGGGAACCAACGTGCCCGCGATCATCATGACGGGTGACACCTCGCCCCAGCGCCTGCGCGACGCGCAGTCCACCTCCGCGTTGCTACTGCACAAGCCGGTGTCCACCGGCCAGCTGCGCGATGCGATGGTGCAGCTCATCACCCAACCGCCGCTGCCTGCTGCCAGGGTGGACGACGAACCGGAAGACGGTCAGACAGCACCCGGGCAACTCACACAAAGCACTACAACCAGCGGCGCAGCAGCCCCATGACCTGGTCGAACTTTGCCCCATAGGGCGGATAGAACAGCGAGCCCATGGCCCAGCGCGACTGCACCAGCACCGACTTCTGGTGGCAGAAGCGCAGAAATCCCTGCTCGCCGTGGTAAGCGCCCCAGCCACTGTCGCCCACACCGCCAAACGGCAGGTTGTCGTGCGCAATGTGCATCAGCGTGTCGTTCACCGTCACCCCGCCGCTGACGGTGCGGCGCAACACGTCGTCGCGCACGGCCTCGCTCTGGCCAAACCAATAAAGCGCCAACGGGCGGGGCCCGCTGTTGATGTGGGCAATGGCATCGTCCAGCCGCTCGTACAAGATCACGGGCAGGATGGGACCAAAAATTTCCTCCTGCATGAGCTGCATTTGCGAGGTGGCACCAAACACCAGCGTGGGCAGCATCTGGCGGCTTGCACCGTCGCCCAGCGTTCCCACGGTGGGCACCACAGGTTTGCCGTCGGTAGGGTCGATCGTGTGCACCTCTGCCCCTTGTGTTTGCGCCTGCTGCAGCATCGTGCGCAAACGGGCATGGTGGCGGGGCGTGATGATGGAGGCGTAGTCGGCGTTGCCCTCGATGGTGGGGAACAGGCGCGCCACTGCGGCCCGGTAAGCCTGCGCAAATTCGCCCTCACGGCCGCGCGGCAGCAGCACGTAGTCGGGGGCAATACAGGTTTGCCCCGCATTGAGCAGTTTGCCGTGCGCAATCTTGACGGCCGCGTCCGCCATGTCGCAATGGCCGTCGATGATGCAGGGCGACTTGCCGCCCAGCTCCAGCGTGGTCGGTGTCAGGTTCTGCGCTGCCGCCTGCGCCACCTTGCGGCCCACCGCCGTGGAGCCTGTGAACACCAGATGATCGAAAGGCAACGAGGCAAAGAATGCGGACAGGTTGGCGTCTCCCTGCACCACACAGAATTCGTCGGGGGCAAAGAACTGCGCCACCAGTAGCGCCAATTGGGCCGAGGTATGGGGCGTCAACTCGCTGGGCTTGAGCATCACGCGGTTGCCCGCAGCCAGCGCGGTGATGGCAGGTGCCAGGGCCAGTTGCACCGGGTAATTCCACGGTGCAATCACCCCCACCACCCCCATGGGCTGGCGCTGGATGAAGGCGTGGGCCGGCTGAAGGTGAATCGGCGTATGCACCTTTCGGGGCTTGACCCACTTTGCCAAGTGGCGCAGCGTGTGCGACAGCAAGGTGCGCAGCACCAAGAAGTCTGCCACCTCCGTGAGGCGGGGTGACCGCATGCCAAAGTCGGCCTGCACGGCCGCCGCCAGCACAGGCCCATTCTCATCGAGCAACTTGCGCAAGCGCAGCAAACGCTCTCGCCGCACGAGCAGCGGCACGTCCACGTGCGCACGGCTGGCCTGGAACTGAAGATCGAAATGTGCGCGGATATCGGCTGGTGTCATGGACGGATGATAGGAGACACCCCCGATGGGCGCGTCACAAAAAGGCAGGCGCCCTAGGGTTGACGCCCGTAGGCTTACGCTCGTACCACGGGGCTCTCATGCAATGGGGTTGGTGGCAGCCAAAGTGCAGCGGCCGCCACTGCCACGTCAACGCACTTCGCGTGCTTCTACGTCAGTGACCTGTGCCGCCCCCGGCAGGATGCCGCCACGGCGCGATGCGGCGGCGTCTTCACTGGCGCCTTCAGGCGCACTATTGCCTCGGCGGCCAGCAGACCACCGCTGCGTAGACCGAAAGACCGTGCTGAAGCCTGTGCGTGGGTCCACACCCATCACCCACGGCGTCACCGGTCGTCCTGTCAGGCGCGCCCAGCCTGCACGCAGCACCCACACCAGCGCAAGCAACATGGCTGCGACCAAAAGGCTGGCAAACAGGACCAAGCCCATGGCAATGACGACCAGACGCAACAGAAAGCTCACGACACCCGCAACAAAATCATTCAAACGACACCTCTCCTTCACAACTTGGGATGCAGATTGCGGTGCTGAATCACACCGCAACCGCTTCCCGAGCCCACATCACTCTTGCGGGGCGACTCCGAACTGGAACACGCCAGGCTCCAGAACAGGGTTGACGGTGACCGGAATCACACTCTTGGGTGGGAATCGCCCTTCCAGCAACAGCTTGGACAGCGGATTCTCTATGCGCTGCTGAATCGCCCGCTTGAGCGGCCGTGCGCCAAACACGGGGTCGAACCCCACCTTGGCCAATTCTGCCAAGGCAGCGTCGGACACCTGCAACTCCAAATCCATCTTCGCCAACCGGGATTGCAACAGCTGCAGCTGGATCTTGGCGATCGAGGCAATGTGCTGGGCATCCAGCGCATGGAACACCACGGTCTCATCAATGCGATTCAGGAACTCAGGCCGGAAGTGGTTCTTGAGTTCACCCCAGACGGCTTCCTTGATGTCTTCCGAATCCTGCCCCACCATGGCCTGGATCAGATGCGAGCCGATGTTGCTCGTCATCACGATCACCGTGCTCTTAAAGTCCACGGTGCGGCCCTGGCCGTCGGTTAGGCGGCCGTCGTCCAGCACCTGCAGCAACACGTTGAAGACGTCGGGGTGGGCCTTCTCCACCTCGTCGAGCAGCAGCACGCTGTAGGGCTTGCGGCGCACGGCCTCGGTCAGGTAGCCACCCTCCTCGTAGCCCACATAGCCGGGCGGCGCACCGATCAGACGGGCCACCGAGTGTTTCTCCATGAACTCGCTCATGTCGACGCGGATCAGGTGGTCTTCGCTATCAAACAGGAAGCCCGCGAGCGCCTTGCACAGCTCGGTCTTGCCCACGCCCGTGGGGCCGAGGAACAGGAACGATCCAGTGGGCCGATTGGGGTCACTCAGCCCCGAGCGCGAACGACGAATCGCATTGGCCACTGCGGCAATCGCCTCTTGCTGGCCCACCACACGCTCGTGCAGCTTGGACTCCATCTGCAGGAGCTTGTCTTTTTCGCCCTGCATCATCTTGGCCACGGGAATGCCCGTAGCGCGGCTCACCACTTCAGCGATTTCCTCAGCGCCCACCTGCGTGCGCAGCAGGCGGCGCGTGGCGGGCGCGCCGTCCTTGCCAGCCTCTTGCGCTTGGGCTTCCTTCAGCTGCTTTTCCAACTCAGGCAGCTTGCCGTATTGCAACTCGGCCACCTTGTTGAAGTCGCCTTTGCGAGTGAATTCCTCGATCTGAAACTTGAGCTTGTCGATGGCCTCGCGCACATGAGCGCTACCTTGCGCCTGGGCCTTTTCAGACTGCCAGATCTCGTCGTAGTCGGCGATTTCCTTTTGCAGCTTGGTGATCTCTTCCTCGATGAGCGCAAAGCGTTTTTGTGAGGACTCGTCCTTCTCGCGGCGCACCGCTTCGCGCTCGATCTGCAGCTGAATCAGGCGGCGGTCGAGCTTATCCATCACCTCAGGCTTGGAGTCCATCTCGATCTTGATCTTGGACGCGGCCTCATCGATCAAGTCGATCGCCTTGTCAGGCAGGAAGCGGTCCGTGATGTAGCGATTGCTCAGCTCGGCCGCAGCGACGATCGCTGGGTCGGTAATGTCCACGCCGTGATGGACCTCATACTTCTCCTGTAAGCCGCGGAGGATAGCAATGGTCGCCTCCACGGTGGGCTCGCCGACCAGGATCTTCTGGAAGCGCCGCTCCAGTGCTGCATCCTTTTCGATGTACTTGCGGTATTCGTCGAGTGTGGTGGCCCCCACGCAGTGCAGCTCACCACGCGCCAGCGCGGGCTTGAGCATGTTGCCCGCGTCCATCGCGCCCTCGCCCTTGCCCGCGCCTACCATGGTGTGCAGCTCGTCGATAAAGACGATGGTCTGGCCTTCGTCCTTGGCCAGTTCGTTGAGCACGCTTTTCAGGCGCTCTTCAAACTCGCCCCGGAACTTGGCACCCGCAAGCAGCGCGGCCATATCGAGGCTGAGCACGCGCTTGCCCTTGAGGCTCTCGGGTACTTCGCCCGCCACAATGCGCTGGGCCAGGCCTTCTACGATGGCGGTCTTGCCCACGCCGGGTTCGCCGATCAGCACGGGGTTGTTCTTGGTGCGGCGCTGCAACACCTGGATGGCACGGCGGATTTCGTCGTCGCGGCCAATCACGGGGTCCAGCTTGCCAAGGCGAGCGCGCTCGGTGAGATCCAGGCAGTACTTGGCCAGAGCACCACGCTGGCCTTCGGCCTCTGCGCTGTCCATCTTCTGACCGCCGCGCACGGCGTCGATGGCGGCCTCCAGGCTCTTGCGCGTGAGGCCGTTGTCCTTGGCGATCTTGGCGGCTTCGCCCTTGCTGTCGATCACGGCGAGCAAAAACAGCTCGCTGGCGATGAACTGGTCACCGCGCTTGATCGCCTCTTTCTCGGTGGCCTGGAGCACACGCCCCAACTCAGGGCCGCCTTGTACCTGGTCGTTGCCTTGCACCTGGGGCAGGCGCTTAACCGCCGCCTCGGCCCCCGCCAGCAGGCCGGGCACATTGGCGCCCGCACGCTGCAGCAACGCCTTCGGGCCGTCGTCCTGTTGCAGCATGGCCTGCAGCACATGTACTGGCTCGATGTAGGCGTGGTCATTGCCTAGTGCAATGCTCTGTGCATCGCTCAGGGCTTCCTGGAATTTGGTGGTGAATTTGTCGAGACGCATGGTCTATGTCCTCCGAATTGCACTGAACTTGAGGCGGGGCTACCCGATTTCAAGCAGTGATTGCGAGAGAACGTCGACCTGTATCCAGGGAAAAGTTGGTGATCCTACATGTTTGAGGGTACCCACAACTCATAACCGGGACCAGTCGAATATTCGATCAGAGATACCTAAAATTTAGCAAATCAGTTTACCGAATGAGTCACTTGCACTTGCCTCACCCCACTTTCCACGAATTTTTTATTGAGTTGCTGAACTAGTACAGCTTGAATCAGTGCTTGGTTTGCATGTCCGCACTCTGCCAGTCCGTGCTACAACAATACGCCTAGTCTCCTCAAGGGCACTTGAGCTCGACGTGTCTGTTCTAGCTATGGTCAAGCTCAAGGCCACTGGTGCGGCACTGTTATCTACAGAGAAACCCGAGTTATCAAATTTAATGTAAGGTGCAGAACCAGCAGCAGTATTATTACCTGTGATATTGAAGTAGCTCTTGGGAGCATCTTGAGCTTGAATCGCCGTGTCAGTGCCTTGTGTATATGAGCCGTCGCGATTCATGTCAACATACACTATCCACCCACTGTTCCAGCCAGAACCTTGGGGAATGACAAAGGCATTTCTTCCAGTTTTCATAGCCTCACCTTTTGCTGTATTCACTGCCGCCAAAAGTGAGTTCGCTAACGACGTAAGTTCTGAATTGCGTTGATATTGCACAAAGCTCGGCACAGCAAGGCCTGCCAAGATAGCAGCTATAGCTATAGTGACAATCAACTCAATAAGCGTGAATCCGCCATTACGAATTTTCATTATCATGGCCAGCAAAGCTTAGGATCCGTCGAAGCCGCAGTTCCAGTACAAGTTTTGGCACCAGTAGTAGTCATCTGCAAAGAACCAACTTTTGGATCGGCCTTGACGGGGGTTGCTACGACTCTGACGCAGTCTCCAATTGACAAAGTTCCTGCACCAGCAGGGCACGCATCTGCACTTAATATGTAATGGGAGTTGGCCAAGGTATCGCCCGAGAATGTCTTGAATGGAACTGAGGCTGCAGTAACGCCTCCGCAGGCAGCGCCAGGTGAAGTCGCAGTAGCGGCACCCGTAGATGAATTTGTCGTAAATCCAAGATAGCAATTCTGTTGCGTTATGTAACGCTCTTGCTGTTGAAGCAGTTGTGCGACTGCAGCCCTACCTTGGGCTCTACGCCCCTTAAGAATCGAGTCCGTGTAAGCGGGATAAGCGACGGCAGCTAAAATTCCAATAATTGCCACAACAATCATGAGTTCAATTAGCGTGAACCCCGTTGAATATTTTTCATCATTACTCATGGCGCACTCTTCATATCCTGATAATTAAAAATTTGCCGCCAATTCAAACGTCCAATTGTTTCTTTAGTCGTGACAGGCGGAGCACTGGTGTCGATACCACTCTGCGTTTGCGTGAAACGGCGAAGCGTGGTCGTACGCAAGCGTCTTCCGGTACTGTCAGAAGGCGTCACAACCATTTCCGAATCATTCGATAACAGGACCGGGGGTCCAAGTAAGCCGAGGCTTGAAGGCACATAAGACGCAGAGCCGTTATTAATACTCAAAAAGTATTGATTACCACTACCGAGAGTATTAGAACATGATCCCGCTCCAGCAGCAGTCGAGCCAGGAATTTTGGAATTTACCGCAGCATTTAAAGTACCCAGGTCAAGTGCGGCTTGATCAATTCTTTCCCCTGAAACAGGCAAATCAAAATACCAGCCAGCACGGCTTGTGGTGTCAGAATTCGCGGACGGCCTACCCCATTTGAAAGCGCTTACGGTAATTACTTTGGTGGTTGTATTAACAACACCTCCCTGTAGTCGTCCTCGGCCCGTAATCACGCTCAAGCTCGCAGGTGAATTATCAGCAGCAGTCGATCCATTATCATAAACTGCGTATAAAGTTTGAGCAGTCGTCGAAATATTATCTCCAGACTCAAGATACTTCCCAGTTCCAAAAACTATGTAAAACGACTCAACCCCACCCACTATAGGCCCCGCAAATGCAGTCGGTGCTGCAAAAATAGGTTGAACCTTCGGCGACGCATCGCCCGTGCGCGCAAGGTATAACGGATAAGGAATGGGACTCCCCGCGCTACCTTTATCAAAATAAGACAACTTATCCATACTCCAATCAGCTGGAACCTTGCCGGAAAATTTAAGTCTCCAAAGAGCTCCATGGAGATCGCCCATGTAAATATCAGTCATCTCGCCCTGAGTCCCATACAAAGCGCTGAAGTTAGCCAAACCTGTAGCATTTGAATCAGCGACCGACGAATCCGTAGGCACAGATATCTTGAAATAATTTGCACCTAATGACCAGGCAACACCAGCAGGCTTATCCAATGCCAACAAGAATAGTGCAGGACGGCCTGTAGCGCTAAATCGATTATCAGCATCAGGGACATAGTTGTTTACCCCGCTTCCGACAGCGGCGAACCAGCGATAGGTTACCGTAGCACTCGTTCCACTAGTTTTTATTTTCAATATCTTCGGAGCACCGACAACCTGACCCATGTCCGCATCATCTGCGCGAGTAAACTCCCACATTACATTGGAGGCGCCGAAATTGACAGGATCGGATATATCCAGTGCAAATACTCCGGAGCCCCCACCACCGGTGCCAGATACGAGCACTGTCTTCCAATCAGTACTCGCACCGGTACTAGCCACCTGCGCCTCTGAAATCACTGATGGTGCATCAACATAATTCTGATGATTGTTCGAAAATGCAGGATCGGCCAATGCTGGCAAATTACGACCCACCCAACTCGGAATATACGCAAACAATTCGTCGCCCGTTGCCGCATTGAATGCATGGAGCATACCGTCATTGCCCCCCGCAAAAACAGCAGCAGGACGGGAATCGTAAGCAGCACGAAATGCTGCATATCCTGTACCCGTGTGAGCTTTAGAAGGCGCACCAGAATATGAGATATTAGAATTGACGATATCACCCAGCAATGAACTCCTAACCCTAAATGGAGCACCTTCCTTGGTCCGATCGCCGCGCAGATAAGCAAGTCGATCTGCACCCAACCCATCAGGGGCCGCCGCCGGACTCGGCTTATTCAACATATCCTGCAGCGCCCCATCGATTGCCGTCCAAGTAAAAGTCGTGGCGGTAGTGCTAGACGTTGCTCCTGAACGGCCCACGAAAATTTTACGATTACTAGCAGGTGAAATCCTGTTGTCCAGGCGCTGCGCAGCACTCCACAGCTGGGTTGAGACGGTGAGGTTATTGCTGGCGTCTTGCGTGATGGGCTCAGCAACGACATCGCCGCTCCAATTGCTAGTGTCAAACTTTGCGGAATAGGATACCGAATTGGAGGTAACCTTGGCTCCGGTACTCAAACCACCACCAGCCACGCTACGCGAACTAGTGGATGCGCGACTGAAAATTTCATCAAAAGCAGATAGTACGCCTCGTGCATTGCTCTGCAAATAATAAGTGCTGGCTTCGCCAATACCCCCTGCAGCACCGTTGGGCCCTAGCCGAATTGGATCACGCCAGACATCGTTGTCGTTAGTTCCATCTTGCCTTTTAAATGGATTACCAAAAGTATTAAATGGTTTTTTCCCTGGATTACTTGGATCGGACTGAAAGCCACCATATTTAGCCACCATGAACAGCTCATTCAAATTCCTTCGAGTATTATCATTAAGCTGATCACCAAACTCGTTAACATCAAATGAAAATGTTTTTACTCGTAATCCTGGCCGTTGTTTCCCCCCGCTCCCAGCCTCTCCCGTCCAGTTGCTACCACGAATATCATGCGTGTGCGCCCAGTATGCTAATCCGATCATCTTGTCTGATGGCATGCTGCTGTTTGTAGCATTTGGATTTCCCGTATTGCGACTCACGCCCTGACCATCTAGGTAGCTTACTACAGTACCTTTCTCAAAATTGTTTACGATACTAAGCCAAGAAGCGATATCCGGAACATTGTTTGCAGCACTTAAACTCGGATATCGAGCCGATCCGCTGCTGTCGATATTCACATCCCCAATGACCACGATGTTACTTTTTAAGCAGGAGTAGTCGGCGCTCGGAGTGCGCCCCCCACCATAAGGATCGCTCCAACTAGTGTAGACCGGGAACCCGTCTTTCATTGCCGTGGTAATGGATCCGATTGCCGCAGGGCTAGGCTGCAGGCCCTGCAAGTAACGCAATGTTTCATAATAAAGTTCACCAAGGGGGTCGTAATATTTGTAAAGCCCCTGAGTAGCCCCAGTTCTTCCGAATTTATTAAGATAATTGATAACACCACTATTTCCGAATTCTACGTCCGAATCAGGATTCTTAATAAATTCGCCGGTATTCAAATTCCACTCAGCGTTAGGATTACCACCACTGGCCGTGTTATCCTGCCCATTAATATTATATGTTTTTGAGCCCACATATTTCATTGGTGCCCGAAGGACACCGCCAAATGTAGCGCCAGCAGCGCTGTTATTCTTACTCTGCGGCATATAACCGAATGCCGCAAGACGCAGCTGATCGCTATACTTTTGTATGGCCCCTACAGGCTTGTAGTTTCCAGCAGGATATTGCTTGCACAGCTTATAATCCCTGCTATCAAGCAAGTCCCCTGCGCCATTTTTATCGCACACTTGTACACGCGCGAAAAAATAACCATCGGTGTTTAATATGCTGGATCCGCTAGAGCCCAACGTATAGCTGCTTGCACTGGCCTTAGTAGTCCCTTGCTTAGAACCAGCACGAAAGTATATTTTATTGCTATCGTTTGCGATGGCAATATTATTTGTTCCAGCCGCACTACGCATTGACTGGGGGATAGCGCCCCAAAAATCATTAGCCCCACTTTTACCAGCTCGCGTCAAATTCTTAGACGGAAAATTGGTGCCATTCCAGAAATTGGTTGAAACTGAGGCATCAGGCAGAACTGCACGCTGTAAAATAGTAAGCGAGGATGTATCGATATAACGATCTCCGCCTGAAAGCGCCAAACGCAGCATATCAACAGCAGAACTAGAAGCCCAGTTCAAAAAATTACCACTGAAGTTTTCACCGGCACATTTTCTATTGGTTGCTGCACCACTGCGGTCAAAACGCTTGTAATCAGATAGTGTCAAGCCTGATGGACGAGTTTCGGTAGGCGCATTATTGTAGGCGTAACATGATTCCGCATCATAATATCCGAGATATTCATTCTCATAACTGTACGCGCTGTCATCAGAGGATCCGGGAGTCTGAACGTATTGGGCTCCGACAGTAGGGAATTCTACTGAAAGCGCCAACGCAATCGTTGGCTTATCGACCACTAAAGCAGCGTAGAGGGGCTCGGCTGCAAGCACAACAGGGGGTATTGCAGGGGGCGCCCCAGCACCTGTTGCAACAAAAGAGATTGCAATAGAGACCGGCACCAGAACCCACAACGCATATGAAACGCGCTTTTGAGCCAGCTCATTCCAAAGCTTTTTAGCCAATAAGCCATTGCTGCCCGTGAGACTTTGAGAGAGTTTTGGCATATCAATTTCTTCGCTCAATTTCTATAGATTATTTGAAGCACGCCCTGTGTTTCTGCATTAGGACCAAACCCCATTGAGGTAATCCGGTATACGTAGGAGGGGCCCGATCCAGCTGAAGGATCTGTGGTCCTATAGGATTTGACTCCATAACGATCCAAAATAGGCTCAATGACGTACCGTGGTGGCCGGGCGGGCTGCGTGCCCTTAACACCAGATGGGAAATCTCGTCCAGTGTAAGTGCCTAACTCGACAGCCTTTGCACCCGAGCCTGAAGTTGTAAAATCAACTATCAACCAAGCTGGCTTTCCTGTCTCTTTCAGAGAACACAGCCCGATGCTCTGCCCAGAGTCTCCACAATTGTCAATAAACTTTGCAAGATCCACATCACCGCGCTTAAAAATTGTATTTCTTTTGTTCGCAGAGGAAGCAGGAAGCCCTTCAATATCAAATTCAGCATCGATTAGTCCGGCCTCCGCACCCTGCCATGCCACTTGCATATCTCTTTCATTTCGGGTGCCTCGCTCCGCCATCATTGCTATCTGTATTCCACCTACACCAAGCACGGAGGCTACAATCAGGATCAGCATCACAACGATCAAGGACAAACCCCTCTCGTGTGCAAAATCTCGACACCTCGCTGCTGAATGAATTGCCATCATATTAATACTCACCCTGAAAGTTGCGCAAATGAATGGTGAAGGTGAGCGTCTGCCGTAATCGACCATCGACCGCAGGTGTGTATTCAGTCCCAGGGTCTACAGTATTATTAGCAAAACCAGACCCTAATGCTCCACCTGTGGCTCCTTTGGTTACACCTAATGGGTAAAAGGTCTGCGTCACCCGGTCAATCGCGGACCCAGGCGCGCCTCGGAGTACCACACCGATTCGAATGCTACGAACCCGTTGCCAGTTAGCAAATGTAGCAGCATCATTACCAGAAACTGTTAGCTGATCAGCTCTCAAATATCGTTCAGGAATGGAGTCTGCCGAAGAAGACGGAATGGGAACTGTAGTATTTCCTGGACCAATACCATCAACCCCGTAGAGAATTTGAAAATTCTCCACACCAGAAATAATCGGCTGTACGTCATAGGGAGCAGCCCCAGTATCCGATCGAGAGCAAAGGAGGGCCGGCTCCCCGTCTACGCCAGTGCCAACATGCAGAATACTCACTAACTTGTCGTCGAGCCCTGTAGGGACCGCCGGTGAAGCAACACCAGCACAGTCAATCATCGTCCCGTCAGAGGTAGTAGCATCTGGATTCGCTGAGCTTGTCTGGTGACGAAGAACAAGAATATCGCTTCCATAGCCCAACTGCCCTGAGGTGCGGGTGGTGCCAGCATCCCACGTAGTAGTAGATGTGCGAGAAGCGTTGTTTAGTCCAAAAACGTTTGGCGGGGGAGTGCTAGTCCCATATGCCTGATTGGCTTTTTGGGTCGTATCCGTTGCAAATCTTGGATCTCTGTAACCTGTCTGCACGCCAAGTCGCTGGGTCAAGCTTTGCAAATATCTGCCGTTGTCCCGCAATTGCGAAGAAGCGTCTACTGCAGTAAACCCTTGGCGGGAAATCAGCAAAGAAGCAGCAGCAGCGAGCGCAACCAAGAGCCCCAGACTCATTGCCACCATAAGTTCAATTAGCGTGACGCCACATTGACCATGAGCCTTAGACTGCGGCGTATACAGTGGATGGAACTGCATGGACTTCTTCATAGTGCGTTTCCACTCGTCACAGGAAATACGACATAAGGGCGACTACCGCTGTCGCTCGCCCTCTCAAGCGCAGCACTACCAGTTTGACTCTTGTCCGTTGATGAGCGCGTCCAGCCGATTTTGATGAACACGATTTCATCAGCACCAGTCGCATTACACGTCCATTGGGGGAGGCCATTGGCGTCGAATGGAGCTCCATCGAAACAGACAGTGACTCTTGCGTCCGGTAGTTCAGCAGCTACACGAGCTAACCAATCCGTCATTTCTGCACTCGCTACATCCAGTGTGGAAGTGCAACCTGTGGATGCATTGGCAACTCTCATGCAAAAGCTTGGCGTCGCCATGGTCATTGAAGTTACCAAGTAAGGATTGGCAGCTGCCGTGGTTTTCACAGCAATCTCTTTATTTCCACGCATCATTTCAGCAAGCTCACGCGCAAACACCACAGCCTGGGATTGGAGTTTCGCATCACGATTGGCCTGAATGGCAAACGCCTGCATGCCTACCGTGCCTAACATACCAAAGGCGAGAATCACAATTGCAACCAAGACCTCCACAAGCGTGAAGCCCCGCTCGATGCTGCGAACATCCGCATCTTGACCGAATACTTGGACGCAATTGAGCGCAAATGTAGATCGATGTTTCATAACCCTATCTTACGGAGCCCCCAAAGTTTGGAGTAGTCAGGAACGCACCGTTTGGGCCCTCGAATTGACCGCTAAGCGCCAAAGAGCGTTGCGCGCTCTGTTTAGCGCACTTTGCAGCGACCGGTTGCGCAGAACTGCGCGCACCGCAACGCATCGGTGCTTACAGCCCCAAATTGTCTAGTTCGGATCAGCGCGTTTGCTACCGCTCGCTGCAGCGGAGACAATGTCGCCCACGATGGCCTCTCCGCAACGCCCTGAAAGCCTGAACACAGCTGGCGAATTTGACCCTGACTCAACCTTGGCATTCCAGCGCCGCATGGAGCGAGCGCCGGAGTGGTTTTGTTCTTTTCTAGCGGGCAACAGTAGAGAAAAGAGCCGCTTGCGCCGCGAGATGGCCACCATGAAAGGCTCGGTGGTCTGGCTGGTGCAGCAGCGCCGCCAGGGCACCTGGAGTGCCGAGGAACGTGCCCACCTGCGGGATGTGATGCGGTCTGCCTCTTCGGTCAGCCCTTATCTTTTTATTTGGGTGATCCCCGGCTCGATGCTGCTGCTGCCCTTCATGGCGTGGTTTCTGGACAAGCAACGCAAACGGCGGGAACGCAAGCTTTTGCGATAGCACTGCACTGGGCTGAAGGATATAGCGCGCTCAAAAAAACAGCCCAGTCGGCCTGCCCCTGCGGTCTCAGCCTAGGGGCTATGCCCAGTTGCTGGTAATGACCACCAGCATACCCGCCCCCACCAGCCCCAGCTGCCAGCGCAAGGCCGTTGACCACGATGGCACATGACGCTCCACTCGCAGATACAACAGACGCCCAGCTGCCAGCGACAGCCCAAACGCCAGGAGCATGCCCACGGCGTTCAGCGCTGGTGATGTAGGCCAGAGGTGGCTGACCACCGCGTTCACGAGCAAGCACACGGCAAAGTGCACCAGAAACACCGAGTACGACATCTGGCCGAGCTTTACGAGCGGCGACACACCGGGAAAGCTGCGCATGCGCGCAGAGCGCATCGCCACCACCAGGCACAAGGCCGTGACCGCAGCCACGGCAATGCGTGCCCGGAAATCCACCGCCAGCGCTGCCCCCACCAGCAGCGCCATGAGGCAGACCCATGCCTGCGCCTGCGGCGCCCGCACCGCCCAGTAGGCCAGCATGCCCAGGCCGTAGGCACCAAAAAAGTACAGCGCCCACATGTCCAACCCCGCGATGCGGTTGAAAACCCATAGCGAGGCAGCAGCCACCAACAGCACCAGCCCCTGCGACAAGGCCGCTGCATGGTGCTGTACCCAGCGCACAGGCAGCGCGCGTACACCGGCCAGCATCAGCACAGTCAGCGCAAAGAGTTGAAAGTCGATGGCCACGTACCACACGCCAGCCGACAAAGCACCTTCACCCACGATGTCCTGCAGCAGCAAAGCGTTCGCCAACAGTTGTGACAAGGTGGGTTGGTCGGGCACAGAGTGGTGCTCCATCCAAGGCCGCACGAGGGCGGCGACCACCACCGCCAGCATCAACGCCACGGCATAAGGCACCACAAGCCGCACGAAGCGTTTGGCAATGGCGGTGCCCGCATGATCGAAACGAGCGAAGCCCTGGGGCGCAAGGCTCGCAGCAGCCAGGTACCCACCCAACACCAGAAACACCTGCACCGCCATGCGCCCATAGTCATATAGCCACGCTATGAGTGATGGAGCCAAGGGATGGGCGATGTCGGACATCGGGCCATAAAAGGCCAAGTGGTGCCACACGATGGTGGCGCAAGCCATGCCCTTGATCATGTCGATCGAGGGTGTGCGGGATGTGGACGAGGACATAGGGCGAGGTGTTGAATCCCTGCGGGCAGTGCGCCGCTGGATATCCGGATTCCCTCCGCGCTCATTCGCCTTTTGCGCAAAGCAGCAAGACGAACTGGACCGAGGATGGAACAACAAAACCCGCTATTGTCCTCCGTTAGAGGATTTTTTGCACAGCTGCACTATCTCCCGCTGGTCTGCCATCACCTGCAGCGGGCTCGATGAACGAGAGTCCGCCCATCGCGCGAAGCGTGGAGACCCTCAGTAACGCAGACTGCCTTCCGCGTCCACGATAGCCAGCTCCACATAGGTCGATCCATTGTGGTTGCGCGGCGAATACTTCACGCTGAAACGACCAAAAGCAATTTCACCAGCTTCTTCCATCGTTTTGGAGAACGACTCGGTAGTCAGGTTGCGCCCCGCGCGGCGTAGCCCTTCCACCAGCAAGCGTGCGTGGACAAAACCTTCAAACTGTGAAGCCGAGGGCTGAGCGCCGGGCGACTTGGCACGCAGCAGGCTCAGATATTCGGCCACCACCGGGATGGTGGTGTTGCGCAGCGAAGGCATGATCTGCGCCAGGATGATGCCCCGCGCCTTGTCCCTGAGTTCGCGCTGGATCACGTCCATGCTGGCCACCGAGAACCCGTAGTAGGCAGGCCGCGCTGCCGTGGCCTGCACGGCCTTGATGTAGCTGGTGAAGGTGGTGCCGCCCGTGGCCACGATCACAGCCTGGGGCTGGACTTTCTCGGTCGCTTGCGCGGCTGCGGCAAAGTCGGGCTGCTTTGGGTCTACCTTGATCTCGGCCAGGAAGGGAAGCTTCTCCTCTTCCGATGCTTTCTTGAGCTCGCCCGCCAGTGTCTTGCCCAGGCCATCGTCCTGAAAGAACACGGCTACACGGGTGATGCCTTGCTGGCGCAACTGCGACACGATCTTGCTGGCCTCGTTCGCATAACCCGCACGCACATGGAACACATGGGGATTGAACGCCTCACGAAACACCGAGGCGCCCGTGACGGGGCCAAACAACAGGGTGCGTTGCTCCTTGATCAGCGGCAGGATCGCAGCCGTCTGCGCCGTGCCGGTGCTGTGGAAGATCATGAACACTTTGTCGTTTTCCAGCAGCTGGCGGGTGTTCTCGACGGCCTTTTGCGGGTCGAAAGCATCGTCGAGCGTGGTGTACCGGATCATGCGGCCATGCACCCCGCCCTGCGCGTTCACCGCGTCGAACAGCAGTCGCGAGCCCTCCCCGTACTGTGCCGTCTGCTGCCCCAGCGGCCCCGACAGCACCACCGAGGCACCCAGCCGGATTTCATCGGCCGTCACGCCTTCATTGCGGGCATGAACCAGGGTGGCGGCGCATACGGCCAGCAGGCACACAAAAGCACGGAACATCGGGCATCTCCCTCGCAACATGGTGACAGGGCCGGCGAACGTGGCACCGGCATTCATTGATTATTTTTCATCACCATTATCGGTAGGGGACTTCTCCTCCTCACGCGGGTTTCCCCTCGGGTGCGTCACCGCAAAGACACCGCTAGAACACATCCCACAAAGACATTCGCCCGCTATGTGTGGATACACATGGCGGGCGAAACAAACGGCGGGGTGAGGGAAGAGGGACGGCCGAATGCCCCCAGAGACACAAAGCCACCGCCCCTCACACAGAGCGCAGATTCAGAGCTTGAGACGGGCGCGGGCCGCCTCGTATTCACCGCGCAGCTTGGCGACCAGTTCGGCGGTGCTGGTCACGGCGTTGATGGAGCCGATGCCCTGGCCGCAGCCCCAGATATCTTTCCATGCCTTCTTGGCGTCGCCGCCAAAGTTCATCTTGCTGGGGTCGGACTCGGGCAGGTTGTCCGGGTCCATGCCGGCCGCACGGATCGAGGGCGCCAGGTAGTTGCCATGCACGCCCGTGAACAGGTTGCTATAGACGATGTCGTCCGAATTGCCGTCCACGATGGCTTGCTTGTAGGCCTCGCTGGCGCGGGCCTCATGGGTGGCGATGAAGGCCGAACCGATGTAGCCAAAGTCTGCCCCCATGGCCTGTGCAGCCAGCACCGCGCCGCCACTGGCAATAGAGCCGCTGAGCGCCAGCGGGCCGTCGAACCACTGGCGGATTTCCTGGATCAGCGCAAACGGGCTCTTGGTGCCAGCATGACCACCAGCACCGGCCGCCACGGCGATCAGGCCGTCAGCGCCCTTCTCAATCGCCTTGTGCGCGAACTTGTTGTTGATGATGTCGTGCAGCACCACGCCGCCCCAGGCATGCACGGCCTGGTTCACGTCCTCGCGCGCACCCAGGCTGGTGATGATGATCGGCACCTTGTACTTGGCGCACACCTGCATGTCGTGCTCCAGCCGGTCGTTGCTCTTGTGCACGATCTGGTTGATGGCAAACGGCGCAGCAGGCTTGTCGGGGTTCGCCTTGTTGTAGGCCGCCAAGGTCTCGGTGATCTCGGCCAGCCACTCGTCCAGCAGTTCGGCAGGGCGGGCATTGAGCGCGGGCATGGAGCCCACCACACCGGCCTTGCACTGCTCGATCACGAGCTTGGGGTTGCTGATGATGAACAGCGGCGAACCGATGACGGGCAGCGACAGGTTTTGCAACACGGGAGGCAGTTTGGACATGGCAACAACTTCCAGAACAAGAATAGGGATGGAATAGGCCGGATGCGCTAGTGAATCATGCGTCCGTAGCTATCATTTTTATATCAAGGCCCCTGCCCCGCAGGTGGCCTGTCTCCTCACGGCACGCCAGTCCTTCAGAAGGCTTCCAGCGCCAGCTCGGTCACGCTGGCCGCGCCTTCCACAATGCTGTCGCGCAGGCCCGGAGCCTTCACCAGGATGTGGTCGGCATAGAACTGGGCCGTGGTTATTTTTGCGCGCATGAAGGCTTCGTCCTGTCCCTTGTGCAACAGGTCTTGGGCCACCAGCAGGCTGCGTGCCAGCTGCCAGCCCGCCACCACATTGCCCGCCAGCATCAGGTAGGGCACGCTGCCCGCAAACACGGCGTTGGGCTGGGCCTTGGTGCCACCGGCTACAAAGTCGATCACGTCGAGCAGCGCCTTGCGCGCCGCCGTCAGGCGTTTGGCCACGGCCAGCGCAGCAGGCGTGCCGCTGGCCAGCAGGTCGGCCTCGGTCTTCTCGATCTGCGCGGCGATGCCCTTGGCCACCTGGCCGCCATCGCGCGCCGTCTTGCGGCCCACCAAATCATTGGCCTGGATGGCGGTGGTGCCTTCGTAGATGGTCAGGATCTTGGCGTCGCGGTAGTACTGGGCCGCGCCGGTTTCTTCGATGAAGCCCATGCCACCATGCACCTGCACGCCCAGGCTGGTCACTTCCAGGCTCGTCTCGGTGCTGTAGCCCTTGACCAGGGGCACCATGAATTCATAGAACGCCTGGTTCTGCTTGCGCGTGTCGGCATCGGGGTGGTGGTGTGCGGCATCAAACGCCGCAGCCGCCACCGTGGCCATGGCGCGGCAACCCTCGACGGTGGCGCGCATGGTCATGAGCATGCGCTTGACGTCAGGGTGGTGAATGATGGCGGCGCTGGCGTTGATGCTGCCGTCCACGGGGCGGCTCTGCACGCGGTCTTTCGCGTACTGCACAGCCTTTTGGTAGGCGCGCTCGGAGATCGCGATGCCCTGCATGCCCACGGCGTAGCGGGCCGCATTCATCATGATGAACATGTATTCGAGGCCCCGGTTCTCCTGGCCCACCAGGTAGCCCACCGCGCCGCCGTGGTCGCCAAACTGCAGCACGGCCGTGGGCGATGCCTTGATGCCCAGCTTGTGCTCGATGCTCACGCAATGCGCGTCATTCCGCGCGCCCAGGCTTCCGTCCTTGTTGACCATGAACTTGGGCACCACGAACAGGCTGATGCCCTTGACGCCCTCCGGCGCGCCCTGCACGCGGGCCAGCACCAGGTGGATGATGTTTTCGGCCATGTCGTGCTCACCGTAGGTGATGAAGATCTTGGTGCCGAAAATCTTGTAGGTGCCGTCGGGCTGGGGTTCTGCACGCGTGCGCACCAGGGCCAGGTCCGAGCCCGCCTGGGGTTCGGTCAGGTTCATGGTGCCAGTCCACTCGCCGGTCACCAGCTTTTCGAGGTAGGTGGCCTTGAGTTCATCGCTGCCTGCTGTCAGCAGCGCCTCGATGGCGCCGTCGGTCAGCAGCGGGCACAGCGCAAAGCTCATGTTGGCGCTGTTGGTCATCTCGATGCAGGCCGCGCCGATGGTCTTGGGCAGGCCCTGGCCGCCAAAGTCGGCGGGGTGCTGCAGGCCTTGCCAGCCGCCTTCGCCATATTGGCGGAAGGCTTCCTTGAAGCCGGGGGTGGTGGTGACCACGCCGTCTTTCCAGCTCGACGGGTTCTTGTCGCCTTCCCAGTTGAGCGGCGACAGCACCCCTTCGTTGAACTTGGCACACTCTTCCAGCACGGCGGCGGCCGTGTCCAGCCCGGCATCTTCAAAACCGGGGATTTGCGCGATCTGTTCAATGTTGGCCAGGTGCTCGATGGCGAACAGCATGTCCTTGACGGGGGCGGTGTAGCTCATGGGTGTCTCCGGGAAAGCGAAATTTCGTCAAAAAAAAGGCATCGCGAGCGATGCCTTTGTGTGCACAGGGGCGTTCTTACAGGGCCTTGACCAGTTCAGGCACAGCCGTGAACAGATCCGCTTCCAGCCCGTAGTCGGCCACGCTGAAGATCGGCGCCTCAGGGTCCTTGTTGATCGCCACGATCACCTTGGAGTCCTTCATGCCCGCCAAGTGCTGGATAGCACCCGAGATACCGGCGGCCACATACAGCTGCGGTGCCACGATCTTGCCCGTCTGGCCCACTTGCCAGTCGTTCGGTGCGTAGCCTGCGTCCACCGCTGCGCGGCTGGCACCCAGGGCGGCGCCCAGCTTGTCGGCCAGGGGCGTCATGACTTCGTCGAACTTTTCCTTGCTGCCCAGCGCACGACCACCGGAGACGATGATCTTGGCAGCGGTCAGCTCGGGGCGGTCGCTCTTGGCGATTTCGCTGCCCACGAAGCTGCTCTTGCCTGCGTCGGCCGTGGCGGCGGCGATTTCAACTTGTGCGCTGCCACCGGTGGCGGCTGCGGCGTCAAAGCCGGTGGTGCGCACGGTGATGATCTTGACGGCATCTTGGCTTTGCACGGTGGCAATGGCGTTGCCGGCGTAGATGGGGCGCTCAAACGTATCGGCTGCGATCACCTTGGTGATGTCGCTGATCTGGGCCACATCGAGCTTGGCCGCCACGCGGGGGGCCACGTTCTTGCCGCCAGCAGTCGCCGGGAACAGGATGTGGCTGTAGTTGGATGCGATGGCGAGCACTTGCGCGGCCACGTTTTCTGCCAGGCCGTGTTCCAGGCCAGGGGCGTCGGCGTGGATGACCTTGGCAACACCGGCTATTTTGGAGGCGGCCTGTGCAGCAGCTCCGGCGTTGTGGCCGGCCACCAGCACGTGCACGTCGCCGCCGCAGGCCACTGCGGCCGTGACGGTGTTCAGCGTGGCGCCCTTGATGGACGCGTTGTCGTGTTCAGCAATAACGAGTACCGACATTTAGATCACCTTCGCTTCGTTCTTGAGTTTTTCGACCAGGGCGGCCACGTCGGCCACCTTGATGCCAGCGCCGCGCTTGGCGGGCTCGGTCACCTTGAGGGTCTTCAGGCGCGGGGCCACGTCCACACCGAGGTCTTCGGGCTTGACGGTATCGAGCTGCTTTTTCTTGGCCTTCATGATGTTGGGCAAGGTGACGTAGCGGGGCTCGTTCAGGCGCAGGTCGGTGGTGATGACGGCGGGCAGCGTCAGGGCCAGGGTTTCCAGGCCGCCGTCCACTTCGCGGGTCACGCTGACCTTGTCTGCAGCCAGTTCAACCTTGCTGGCGAACGTGGCCTGGGGCAGGTCGGCCAGGGCCGCCAGCATCTGGCCGGTCTGGTTGGCGTCGTCGTCGATGGCTTGTTTGCCCAGGATGATGAGCGAGGGTTGCTCTTTGTCCACCAGGGCCTTCAAGATCTTGGCGACGGCCAGGGGCTGCAGTTCGACGTCGGTTTCCACCAGGATGGCGCGGTCGGCACCAATGGCCATGGCCGTGCGCAGGGTTTCCTGGCACTGGGCCACGCCGCAGGAGACTGCGATGACTTCGGTCACCAGGCCTTTTTCTTTCAGGCGCACGGCCTCTTCAACGGCGATTTCGTCAAAGGGGTTCATGCTCATCTTCACGTTGGCGATGTCCACACCCGTGTTGTCCGACTTCACGCGGACCTTCACGTTGTAGTCCACCACGCGCTTGACAGGGACCAAGACCTTCATTGCTGCGGCTCCTAGAGAGTTGGTTGAATTGACGTTTACGTAAACTAGAACATTCTATGTCGCACTGCAGCGAAAGCGCTACGGAGCCACCACACAGACTGCACAATCACAAAAAAGAACGATCGTGCTTTTTGTGAATTATAGGCGAGTGAACCCGGACAGTGTCTAGAGTTTGCTGTCGCCTGCGCTACCGGGCACCCGCCGAGGTATCGCCCTGCAACCGGATCAGCCCGCCGAAGCCGGTGCTGGCGCGGGAGCCCCGCCCGGCGACATCGCTGCAGGGACTGCGCCATCGACCTGCACATGCATGACCCGCTGGGGGTAAGGGATTTCGATCTGGTGGGCCCGCAGCGCACTCAGGATGGCCCGGTTGATGTCCGAGCGCAGTCCCAGGGATCCGTTTTCAGGGTCTGCAATCCAGAAGCCCACGGTGAACTCCAGCCCATCGGCCCCGAAGGCCGACAGCGCGGCGCTGGGGGCGGGGTCGCGCAGCACGCGCGGGCTGACCAGGGCGGCATCGGTGAGCAACTGGGCCACCTGGTCCACATCGCTCTCATAGGCCACGCTGACCACGGTGGACATCCACACGCGCGGGTCTGACAGCGACAGGTTTTCCACCCGCTGGGTGATTAAGAGTTCGTTGGGCACGATGGATTCGCGCCCCGAGGGCGAGCGTATGACGGTGTAGCGGGCATTGATTTGCGTGATGCGCCCCTCGAACGTATCGAGCTTGACGTTGTCGCCGATGCGCATGCTGCGCTCGGCCAGGATCACAAAACCGCTCACATAGTTGGCGGCCAGCTTCTGCAGGCCAAAGCCAATGCCCACGCCGACCGCACCGCCCAGCACCGACAGCGCAGTCAGGTCGATGCCCACCGACGACAAGGCCACCAGCAAGCCCACAAACACCAGCAGCGCCCGCACCGCGTTGCTCACCGCCTTGCGCAGCGACAGCTCGGCGCCCGTGGCCGAGCGCAGCAGCCGCGACTCGATGGCCGCCGAGATCCACAGGGCAATCAGCAGCACTGCCGCTGCGGTGACCGCCCCTTCGATGATGGTGCGCACCGACAGCGTCGCCCCGCCCACTTTCCAGTGGATCTGGTCCAGCTCGTCCAGCACCAGCGGCAGCAGCCCGGTGACCCACAGCACCATGCCCAGCCACGCCATCCAGGAGATGGAGCGCTCGATGGGCCGCACCCAGGCAGCGTCCGGGTAGGCCACCTGCAGCACCTTCACGCCAATGCGAATGACCACCAGCGCCACCAGCACCGGGATCGCAATCTTGAAAGCCGCCAGCGCCACCCAGTGGTGCAGCAGGGTGCGCGCGATGTAGGCCAGACTCAGCAGCACCAGCGGAAACAGCGCGCCATCCACGATCCGCACACCAAACAGGATGGAGCGCGGGTCGCCCCGGCGCAGGCCGCGCTGCAGCAGCGCCACCAGCCCCCAGGCCAGGCCCACGCAGACTGCCAAAACAGCCAGCTCCACCAGCACCGTGGGGCTGAGAAAGGCCTGCACCCACAGGCCCACGTCGTCGAGCATCGGCTTGTCCATCGTGCGGCGCCTCAACGCTTCCAGGCGGGCTGGCGTTTTTCGGCAAACGCACGGGCGCCCTCCTGGGCGGCCGAGTCCATCATGTTGGTGGCCATGGTCTGGCCTGCCAGCTGGTAGGCGGCATCAATGCCCAGCTCGCGCTGCTGGTACACCAGCGCCTTGCCCATGGCCACGGCCACACGGGGCGTTTGCAGGATGGATTGCACCAGTTGCTCGACCTCGGCATCCAGCGCATCGGCGGGCACCACCCGGTTCACCAGCCCTTGCGCGAGTGCAGTGGGCGCATCCATGAAGTCGCCGGTGAGCAGCATTTCCATCGCCCGCTTGGCGGGCACATTGCGCACCAGCGGCACGCTCGGCGTTGCGCAGAACAGGCCGTAGTGGATGCCACTGGTGGCAAAACTCGCGCTGTCGGCCGCTACTGCCAGGTCACACTGCGCCACCAGCTGGCAGCCTGCGGCCGTCGCCATGCCCTGAACCCTGGCGATCACGGGTACTGGCAGCTTGTGGATGGTCAGCATCATGCGGCTGCATTGCGCAAACAGCTTTTGGTAGTACGCCAGGTCCGGGTTCGCCGCCATGTCCTTGAGGTTGTGCCCGGCACAGAAGGCCTTGCCTGCTGCGGCCAGCACCACCACGCGCACAGATTCGTCGCGGCCCGCTTCGTCCAGCGCCTGTTGCAGGGCTGTCAGCATTTCAGAGCCCAACGCATTGAAGCGTGCAGGGTCGTTCAAAGTGAGGGTGATCACACCGCGCGTATCACGGGTGATCAGCAGCAGCTCGTCAGAATTTGGAATCGTCATGTTGTTTCTCCTGTGCACAGCAATGCGAGGGGCGTTTGAAACAGGCGCGCATGAGGCCAGTGCCACCGTGGAGCTGGCTCCGCCAGGCCACGGGTGGCGCCCCCCTCAGGGGGGGAGACGCCGCAGGCGGCTCAGGGGGAGTCAAAGATCGGCCAGGACCCGCAAATGCGCCTCCACACTGCGCGCCAGCGGCCCCATCACGTAGCCACCCTCCAGGCACGACACGATGCGGCCCTTCGAGTAGCGCCGGGCCACGTCCTTCACGCGCTGGGTTATCCAGGTGTAGTCCTGCTCGGTCAGGCCCAACTGGCCCATGTCGTCCTCGCGGTGGCCGTCAAAGCCCGCGCTCACAAAAATCATCTCGGGCTTGAAGGCCTCCAGCCGGGGCATCCACATCATCTCGATGATCTCGCGGATGTCCATGCCGCGTGTGTACGCGGGCACCGGCACGTTGACCATGTTGGGGGCGGGATCGTGGTCGCCGCTGTAGGGGTAGAACGGATGCTGGAAGATGCTGACCATCAGCGCCCGCGGGTCATTGGCCAGGATGTCCTCGGTGCCGTTGCCGTGGTGCACATCAAAGTCCACCACCGCCACACGCTGCAGGTTGTAGCGCTGCAGCGCATATTTCACCGCCACCGCCACGTTGTTGAAAAAGCAAAAGCCCATCGCTTTGTCGCGGCACGCATGGTGTCCCGGGGGGCGCACGGAGCAAAACGCATTTTCGACCTCGCCCGCCATCACCGCGTCGGTGGCGGCCAGCGCAGCACCCGCAGCACGCAGCGACGCCTTCCAGGTGTGGGCGTTGATGGAGGTGTCGGTGTCAATCTGCGCATAGCTGGGGCCGCCGGCCATCAGCTCTTCGTTGAGCCGGTCAGACATCCCGCGCAAGGCGGCGATGTGCATGCGGCCATGGGCCAGTTCGATGTCGGCCAGCGAGGCTTCCGGGGCTTCGTAGCGCTCCAGCGCATCCCCTACGCCGGTGACCAGTAAACGGTCTTCAATCGCATCCAGCCGCTCGGGGCATTCGGGGTGGCCCGGGCCCATCTCGTGCTTCCAACAATCCCGATGGGTGAAATAGCCCGTCTTGCTCACAGTCTTGTCCCCGCGTCTCGCATTTTTTGCCGTTTTTCGGATAACGTCGTGCCATGAATGCACAGCACAAGATCAAATCGCTTCTGGATCAGCTTAACACGGTGATCGTGGGCAAAAAGGCCCAGGTTCAGGACTGCGTGGCCTGCCTGCTGGCGGGGGGGCATCTGCTCATTGAAGACGTGCCGGGTGTGGGCAAGACCACATTGGCGCACGCGTTGTCCCACACCTTTGGGCTGCAGTTTTCGCGCGTCCAGTTCACTGCCGACCTCATGCCCAGCGACCTGACCGGCGTGTCGGTATACGAACGTGGCAAAGAAGCCTTTGTGTTCCACCCCGGCCCGGTGTTTGCCCAGGTGCTGCTGGCCGACGAAATCAACCGCGCCAGCCCCAAGACGCAAAGCGCCCTGCTGGAAGCCATGGAAGAAAAGCAGGTGTCGGTCGAGGGCGAAACCCGCGCCCTGCCCCACCCCTTCTTCGTGATCGCCACCCAGAACCCACACGACCAGCTGGGCACCTTTGCGCTGCCCGAGTCGCAACTTGACCGCTTCTTGATGCGCATCTCCATCGGCTACCCCGACCGCGCCGCCGAGCGCCTGCTGCTGTCGGGCGCCGACCGGCGCGACATGGTGAGCAGCCTGCTGCCCCTGCTGTCCGCCGACGAACTGGCCGAGCTGCAGCGCCAGGTGCAGGCCGTGCACACCGCAGACCCCCTGCTCAACTACGTGCAGGACCTGATCGCCGCCACCCGCTCGGGCCGCTGGTTCTTGCAGGGCCTGTCGCCCCGCGCGGGCATTGCCATGCTGCGCGCCGCCAAGGCCCAGGCGCTCATCAGCGGGCGCGACTATGTGGCGCCGGACGATGTGCAGGCCGTGCTGCCGCAAACCATTGCCCACCGCCTGGTGCCCGTGGGCGACGCCGGGCGCGGCGCGGTCGAGCAGGTCCGCGCCATGGTCGACGCCGTGCCGCTGCCCTGATCGATGGAATCCGCCGCCCACCCTTCCCTCACGACGACCACGGGCTGGCGCGGCCTGGCCGCGCGGCTCAGCCCCGTGGCGCGCCTTCGCAGGCGCTTCCAGCGCTGGTGGCAGGCACGCCTGCCGCTGTCCGACACGCTGCAGCTCACCCAGCGCAATGTCTACATCCTGCCCACCAGCTCGGGCTGGATGCTGGCGCTCACGCTCGTGGTGCTGCTGGTGGCCTCCATCAACTACCAGCTCAACCTGGGCTACCTGCTGACCTTTTTGCTGGCTGGCAGCGCGGTGGTGGGCATGCACATCTGCCACGCCAACCTGCGCGGGCTGACGCTGCACCTGAAGGCACCCGAGCCACATTTTCTGGGCACCAGCACGGCGTTTGAGATCCAGCTGTCCAGTGATCGCAAGTCGCCGCGTTATGGCATTGCCCTGGCCGTGCACGGCACCGGCAAGGCCGAACACCACTGGGCCTGGACCGACGTGCCCGCCCAGGGTCAGGCCAGCGTGCAGGTGGCCTTCCAGCCCGGGCGCCGGGGGCTGCACCGTGTGCCCACCCTGACGGCCGAAACGCGGTTTCCGCTGGGCACCTTCCGCGTGTGGACCTACTGGCGGCCCGCTGCCGAGGTGCTGGTGTACCCCGCGCCGGAGGTGCCGCCACAACCCCTGCCGCCGGGCGAGCCCCGCGCAGGGGGCACGGGCAACGCGCCGTCGCAGGGCATTGGCGAATTCGACGGCGTGCGGGCCTACCGGCGGGGCGACCCGCTCAAACTGGTGGTCTGGAAGAAAGCGGCGAAGTCGTTGGCCACCGGCACCGATGACCTGGTGAGCCGTGACGCGCAACAGGCCCAGCGGCACGAGCTGTGGCTGGACCTGGCCCACGCCGCCTTGCCCAACCATGAGGCACGCGTGTCGCGCCTGACGGCCTGGGTGCTGCAAGCCGACCGCCTGGGCCTGGACTATGGCCTGCGCCTGCCCGGCACCGAGATCGCGCCCGACACGGGGGCCGCCCACCGCCGCCGCTGCCTGGAGGCGTTGGCCCTGTGTTGACCTGCCACTGCCCATTCCTGCCGAGTTTGGCCCCTATCGGCTCCAAGCGCATATTCTTATTGCCCGAATAGCTATCAAATAAATAGCGTCATGAAATCCATTCACCCCCGTTCCACCGCACAGCCATGACCCTGCGTCAGACGCTCAACGCACTGCCGCGCGATGCGCGCGACACGCTGTTCCTGCTCGTCGTGATTGCGTGGGTCATCGCCCCGCAGGTCAACGTGTTGCCTGTATGGGCGAGCCTGCTGGCGGCCGGACTGATGCTGTGGCGCGGCTGGCTGGCCTTCAAGGGCCGCCCGCTGCCGACGCGCTGGGTGCTGGCCGTTCCGCTGGTGATCGCGGTGGCGGGCACGCTGTACACCCACCGCACCATCCTGGGCCGTGATGCAGGGGTTACGCTGATCGTGATGCTGCTGGCGCTCAAGATGCTGGAACTGCGCGCGCGGCGCGACGCGCTGGTGGTCTTCTTCCTGGGCTTCTTCACGATGCTCAGCAACTTCTTCTTCTCGCAGTCGCTGTTCACGGCCGCTGCCATGCTGGTGGCGCTGCTGGGGCTGCTCACGGCCCTGGTCAACGCCCACATGCCTGTGGGGCGGCCACCGCTGTCGCAGGCACTGCGCACAGCAGGCACCATGGCGCTGCTGGGCGCGCCCATCATGGCGGCGCTGTTCATGCTGTTCCCGCGCATGGCGCCGCTGTGGGGCATGCCCAGCGACACCATGAGCGGGCGCAGCGGCCTGTCCGGCGTGATGAAGGTGGGCAACATTGCCGAGCTGGCGCTGGATGACACGGTGGCCATGCGCGTGCGGTTTGACACCCCTGACGGCGCCGCGCCACCGCAGAGCGACCTGTACTTCCGCGGCCCCGTGTTCGGCACCTTCGACGGCGTCGAATGGCACCCGGTGTCGCCCCGCCCCGGCGATTATTCGCAGGCACGTGCCAGCACCGTAGCCAACCTGCGCGTGCAAGGCCAGCCTGTGCGCTACGAAGTGACGCTGGAGCCCCACCAGCGCCCCTGGCTGCTGCTGCTGGACGCTGCGGTGGACAAGCCCGCCGTCGCGGGCATGGACACCTTCATGACGCAGGACCTGCAGTGGCTGACCACCCGCGCAGTGACCGATGTGGTGCGCTACAAGGCAGAGAGCTACACGCAGTTTGCCCATGGCCCCAGCGCCCCCAACGCCGCCCTGCGCACCTATACCGAGCTGCCCACCGGCTTCAATCCCCGCACGCTGGCGCTGGCCCAGCAACTGCGCAACGACCCAAAGCTCAACCCCAACCCCGCGCAAGACAACGCCGAGGCCCTTGTCAATGCCGCCTTGAACCTCCTGCGCACCGGCGGATATGTGTACACGCTGGAGCCCGGCGTGTACGGCCAGCACACGGCCGATGAGTTCTGGTTTGACCGCAAGGAAGGGTTTTGTGAACACATCTCCTCGGCCTTTGTGGTGCTGATGCGTGCGCTCGACATCCCGGCCCGCATCGTTACCGGTTACCAGGGCGGCGACCGCAACCCCGTGGACAAGCTCTGGACCGTGCGCCAGAGCGACGCCCATGCCTGGGCCGAAGTCTGGCTCTCCGGCCGGGGCTGGGTGCGGGTGGACCCCACCGGTGCCGTGTCACCCGGCCGCACCGGGGCCTTTCAGCGGCTGCGCGCCCCCCAGGGGGCGTTTGCCACCGCCATGGGCACGGTCATCAGCCCGGGGCTGGCGCAGAACCTGCGCGCCGTGTGGGAGGCCGTCAACAACAGCTGGAACCAGTGGGTGCTCAACTACACACAAAGCCGCCAGCTGGACCTGCTCAAGTCCCTGGGCTTTGAGTCGCCCAGCTGGCAGGACCTGACCATGGTGCTGGGCATCCTGATCATCGTTGCCGCCCTTGGGGGCATGGGCTGGAGCCTGTGGGAGCGCAGCCAGCACGACCCCTGGCTGCGCCTGCTGGCACGCGCCCGCCAGCGCCTGGCCCGCGCCGGGCTGGTGGTGCCCGACACCTTGCCGCCCCGGGCCATGGCCGAGCGGGTGCAGGCACAATTCGGCGCACCCGCTGCGGCGGTGGCCGACTGGCTGCTGCGGCTGGAGCGCGTGCGCTACGCCCCCCACCCTGAGGCCGCCCTGGGCGATTTGCGGCGGGAGTTCCGCAGCCTCGCCTGGCCGAAACAGTGAATCACCCCCCTGAGCGGCTGCGCCGCTTCCCCCCAGGGGGACGATGCCCTCGCTGCGGGGCGCCCTTGCTTGGCATCCCTGGTCTTGGAGCGCGCCGGTATCAGACGCTGCAGGGAGCCACAACATGACGAACCATTGACATGAAGAAGACAGCACCATGGACCACGGCAGCTATATTTTTGATAGCTGCCTGTGCATTACCCGCTAGCGCAAAGCCCGAAAATCAACCCAAACCGGCGGCCCAGAAGGCACATGCCAAAGCCGGCCAGGCCCACCAGGGGCGGGCCAGTGCCAAGGCCCCGGTGCTCTACGCATCGCGCCCTGAGGCCATGGACTTTGCCGACGACCTGGCCACACGGCGGGACCTGGACCGCGAGTGGGTGCGCCAGGCCATCGGGCAGGCGCATTTCTTGCCACAGGTGCCCCGCCTCATGCTGCCGCCCGCCAAGGGCACGGCCAAGAACTGGCGCGTGTATCGCAGCCGTTTCATCGACCCCATCCGCATCCGTGCAGGCGTGCGGTTCTGGCAGGAGAACCAGGCCATGCTGGAGCGTGCCGAGCGCGAGTTTGGTGTGCCCGCAGAGATCATCGTGGGCATCATCGGAGTGGAGACCATCTACGGCCAGCAGATGGGCACCTTCCGCGTGATGGACGCGCTGGCCACCCTGGCGTTCGACTTCCCCACTGCACACCCGCGCGCCAAGGAGCGCACCGAATTCTTCCGCCGCGAGCTGGAGCAGTTCCTGAGCCTCGCCAACCGCAGCAACACCGACCCGTTTGAGCCACGCGGCAGCTATGCCGGCGCCATGGGCCTGGGCCAGTTCATGCCATCGAGCTGGGTGCGCTACGCGGTGGACTTTGATGGCGACGGCCGCGTGGACCTGTTCAAGAGCCCGGCCGACGCCATCGGCTCGGTGGCCAACTACTTCCGCGGCCACGGCTGGACGCCCGGCATGCCCACGCATTTTGGCGTGCAGTTCGACAACGCGCGGCTGCAACTGGACGACCTGCTCGCCCCTGACATCCTGCCCACCTTCAGCGCGGCCAGCATGCTGGCCAAGGGCGCTGTGCTCGATGCCCCGGGTGCCCAGCACACGGGCCCGCTGGCGCTGGTGGAACTGCAAAACGGCAACGATGCACCCAGCTACGTGGCAGGCACCGAAAACTTCTACGCTATTACGCGCTACAACTGGTCGAGCTACTACGCCATGGCGGTGATCGAGCTGGGGCGCGAGGTGGCGGCAGCGCGCTGATGGCGCCTACCGCGCTGCGAACCACGCACCAATCGGCTGAACCCGGAGGTTTCTGCGGGCACGGAGCCCCTGCCCTGCACGCTTGCGCAAGTCAGTCCACAATGCCCGGCTTCGACCGCTTGCACAGCGGCCCGGCCAAGGCGGCGCGCCCTGGTCCTCCAAGAGAACCTTCCCCATGCCTGCATCACCTTCTCCAGCACCCGACACGGACGCCATCGTCCGCGTACGCGGCCTGAGCAAAACCTACGCCGGCGGCTTTCAGGCACTCAAGAACATCGACCTGGACATCCGGCGCGGCGAGATCTTTGCCCTGCTGGGGCCCAATGGCGCGGGCAAGACCACGCTGATCAGCGTGATTTGCGGCATGAGCAATGCCACGGCGGGGTCCGTCACGGCCGATGGGCACGACACGGTGCGCGACTACCGCGCAGCCCGCGCTGCCATTGGCCTGGTGCCCCAGGAGCTGCACACCGACTCGTTCGAGACGGTGTGGGCCACGGTGAACTTCAGCCGGGGCCTGTTTGGCAAGGCCCCCAACCCCGCATACATCGAGAAGATCCTCAAGGACCTGTCGCTGTGGGACAAGAAGGACAACAAGATCCTCGCGCTGTCGGGCGGCATGAAACGCCGCGTGCTGATCGCCAAGGCACTGTCGCACGAGCCCAAGATCCTGTTCCTGGACGAGCCCAGCGCCGGCGTGGACGTGGAGCTGCGCCACGACATGTGGCGCCTGGTGCGGGCGCTGCGCGACGCGGGCACCACCATCATCCTGACCACCCACTACCTGGAAGAAGCCGAGGACATGGCCGACCGCATCGGCGTGATCCGCAAGGGCGAGTTGATCGTGGTGGAAGACAAGGCCGTGCTGATGCGCAAGCTGGGCAAGAAAGCGCTGGCCATCACGCTGCAGCAGCCCATGGCGCAAGTGCCCGCACCGCTCGCCCGCTGGCCTCTGGCCCTGAGCCAGGGCGGCACCGTGCTGACGTACACCTTCGACACGCAGCAGGAAGACACCGGCATCGCCGCCCTGCTGCGCGCCCTGACCGAGCACGGCATCGACTTCAAGGACCTGCACTCCAGCGAAAGCTCGCTCGAAGACATCTTCGTCAGCCTGGTGCACCAGGACAAGGTCCCCACCCCTTCGCCCCAGAAAGCGATCCCAGCATGACCGGTGTGAACCTGCATGGCGTGCGCGCCATCTACCGCTTCGAAATGAACCGCGCCTTCCGCACCTGGATGCAGAGCCTCATTGCGCCCGTGCTCACCACCGCGCTGTACTTCATCGTCTTCGGCTCCGCCATAGGCTCGCGCATGGGCGACATCGGCGGGGTGAGCTATGGCGCCTACATCATCCCCGGCCTGCTCATGCTGTCGCTGCTCTCCGAGAGCATCTCCAACTCGGCCTTTGGTATCTACATGCCCAAATGGTCGGGCACCATCTACGAGCTGCTGAGCGCGCCGGTCAACTGGGTGGAGGTGCTGCTGGGCTACGTGGGCGCGGCGGCCAGCAAGTCGCTGCTGGTGTCGGTGCTCATCCTGTCCACCGCCCGGGTGTTTGTTCCGTACGAAGTGGCGCACCCCGTCTGGATGGTGGGCTTTCTGGTGCTTACAGCCGTCACGTTCTGCCTGTTCGGCTTCCTCATTGGCCTGTGGGCGGACAGCTTTCAAAAGCTGCAGGTCATCCCGCTGCTGGTGATCACGCCGCTCACCTTTCTGGGCGGGGCTTTTTACAGCATCAGCATGCTGCCGCCGTTCTGGCAGACCGTTTCGTTGTTCAACCCGGTGGTCTATCTCATCAGCGGGCTGCGGTGGGCGTTCTATGGCCATGCCGACGTGCACATCGCAGTGAGCACCAGCATGACCTTGGTGTTCATGGCCCTGTGCCTCGCCGTGGTGCGGTGGGTGTTCAAGACGGGCCACCGCATCCGGCGCTGAGCGCGATCACCCCGGCCGCCCCGGCCGCCCGGGGCGGACCCACGCATCAGTAACGCTGCATCAATAGCGCTGCATCTGGCAGCTGTGCGGTTGCTGCGCCTTGGCCGCCGCGATCTGCCGCACCACGCGGAAGCCGTAGCCCGAGCCTTCCACGTCGAACTTCACGCCGGGGGCGCCTTTCTTGTCCATCACGCCCACCGCCAGGGCCTGCTGGAACTGGTGGTCGGCCGCACGCATGGTGCCGCCCTGGCCGGCCAATTGCACGTTGGCAGACTCCATCTGGCGCGCGACGGCCACCACGTCGGTGCTGCCTGCACGCTCGATGGACTGGGCGAGGGCCTCCACCATCAGCTGCATGCGCATGTGCACGTAGTCGTCCTGCGGCTTGGGAAAGCGTGTGCGGAAGGATTGGTAGAACGCCTCGCTCTGCGCGCCCGGCACGTTGGGCAGCCAGTCGGCCACGGCCACCACCTTGCCGATGCCCGCGTCGCCAATCGCGGCGGGAGCGCCCAGCGCGTTGCCGTAGAAGGTGTAGAAGCTGCCCTCGTAGCCTACGTCCCGCGCGGCCTTGACCAGCAGCGTGAGGTCATTGCCCCAGTTGCCGGTGACCACGGCCTGCGCGCCGCTGGTCTTGATCTTGACGGCATAGGGCGCAAAGTCCTTCACGCGGCCGATGGGGTGCAGCTCTTCGCCCACCACGGCCACATCGGGGCGCTGGGCAGCCAGCTGCTTCTTGGCCTCGCGCAGCACGGCCTGGCCAAAACTGTAGTCCTGGCCGATGAGGTAGACGCTCTTCAAGGCCTTGTCCTCGCGCATCACCTCCATCAGCGCGGCCATGCGCATGTCGGCATGGGCATCAAAACGGAAGTGCCAGAAGCTGCACTTCTCGTTCGTGAGGATGGGGTCCACCGCCGAGTAGTTGAGGAACAGCACACGCTTGTTCGGCTCGCGCTCGTTGTGCTTGTTGATGGCCTCGATCAGCACGGCGGCCGTGGACGACGAATTGCCCTGCAGGATGACCTGCGCACCATCGTCAATCGCAGCGCGCAGCGCAGACAGGGCTTCTTCGTTCTGGCCCTTGCTGTCGTAGCGCTCCAGCACCAGCGGGCGGGGGCCGCCGCTGCTGGCAGGCAGCTGCACGCCGCCGCGTGCGTTCACGCGCTCCATGGCCCAGTAGATGTTGCGGTACACAGCCTCGCCCGTGTTGGCAAAAGGGCCCGACAGGCTTTCGATGAGCGCCAGCTTGACCGGCCTGGCCTGGGCCACGGCTGCCGAGGGCGGGGTCTGCGCTTGCGCGGCAGGCGCCAACGCCACGGCGCCTGCAAGGGCCACTGCGGCTGCCCAAACGGTGTGACGTAATGCCGCAGCGCCTGATTTCAAGCCCACAGATTGCAATTTATTCATGGCATTTTTCCCTTGAAATGCGGCGTGGCCGCACACACCTCTCTGCCATGCGGCGACCACGTCGAGAGCCGCGCAGTGTATAGGAGTACCCCATGATCTTCGCCCCCGTGATCCGCCGCGCCGCTTATGCCCAAGCCCCCCGTTCCGCCGACCTGGCGCTGCAACGTTTTCTGATGGGCGCGCTGGCACAGCCTGCCGCAGCACCCGCTGCGGGCTGCACCGTGACGCAGGACGAAAAGGCCACCACCTTGCAGCTGGACGTCCCCGGCCTCGCCCGCGAACAGCTCTCGATCAGCATTGAAGGCCAAGTGGTGCAGGTGCAAAGCGTGGAAGGCGCACCGCGCAAGGTGCAGCGTGCGTGGGAGCTGCCCACCGAGATCGATGCCAGCGCCAGCACCGCCAAGCTGGAAAACGGCGTGTTGACCCTGACACTGGTCCGCCTGGAGCCCGTGAGCAAGGCCACCACGCTGACCATTCACTGAAGCCAGCCGCTCCCAAGGCGATGGCGCATGACGGCCATCGCTATATTTTCAATAGCAATCAAGGCATGATGCACTAGCGCTTCATGCCTTTTTTGCTTGTTTTTTCTTCCAGGGCACCCGGTCAGGCGCCCTTCGGCAGCCAGCCCACGGCCCTGCTCACTCGTGCCGTAGCGCATCGATGGGGTCCATGCGCGCCGCGCGCCGCGCCGGGAAGTAGCCAAACACCACACCGATCCCGGCCGAAAACACAAACGACAGCAGGTTCACGCCAGGGTTGAACAGGTAGGGCACGCCCATCAGCCCCGACAGTGCGAGCGACGCGCCCGTGGCCAGCACGATGCCGATGAGCCCGCCCAGCGCGGCCAGCACCACGGCCTCGATCAGGAACTGCAGCAGCACCTCGCGTTCCAGTGCGCCGATGGCCAGGCGCAGGCCGATCTCGCGCGTGCGCTCGGTCACGCTCACCAGCATGATGTTCATGATGCCGATGCCGCCCACCAGCAGGCTCACGGCGGCCACGGCGCCCAGCAGCGTGGTCAGCACCTTGGTGGTGCCCGAGAGCGTGTCGGCCAGCTGCTTGGTGTCGAGCACGTTGAAGTTGTCTTCGTCCGAGTCCGACAGCTTGCGCAGCTCGCGCAGCAGTTGGGTGAGGCTGGCCTTCACGCGCTCGGGGTCGCTGCCGTCCTTCATGGACACCAGCAGCGTGTTCACCCGCGTGTTGCCCGTCACGCGGCGCTGCAGCGTGCGCAGCGGCACCAGCACGGTGTCGTCCTGGTCGTTGCCAAACGCACCCTGCCCTTTGGACGCCAGCACGCCCACCACCTCGCACGAAAACGCCTTCACGCGCAGCTGGCCGCCCACAGCATCGGCCGTGCCAAACAGCTCGCGCCGCACGGTCTCGCCGATCAGGCACACGGCGGCACCCGCGCGCAATTCGGCGTCGGTAAAGACGCGGCCCGTGCGCACGGTCCAGTTGCCGGTCTCCAGCCAGGCGTTGGTGCTG
The DNA here is from genome assembly GCF_002754175.1 of Acidovorax sp. 59. Classification (NCBI taxonomy): domain Bacteria; kingdom Pseudomonadati; phylum Pseudomonadota; class Betaproteobacteria; order Burkholderiales; family Comamonadaceae; genus Acidovorax; species Acidovorax sp. 59. The sequence continues at coordinate 3,056,535 of NZ_PEET01000001.1, forward strand.
CCGATCACGCTGGTCGTCCAGTTGCGCCCGCCCACCACGGCGGTGGCGGCGGCGCGCGCCTCGGGTGCCACGGCCAGGATGCCGCCGATCTGCTGCGCGATCATGTCGGCATCGGTGTCCTTGAAGGCCGGAGCGCCCGAGCCACCGCCCGGCCCCATGCGCTGGCCGGGGCGCACCTGCAGCAGGTTGGTGCCCAGACCCGAGATCTGGTTCTGGATGGCCAGCGTGGCGCCATTGCCCAGCGTGACCATGGTGATCACCGCGCTCACGCCGATCACGATGCCCAGGATGGTGAGGAACGAGCGCATGAGATTGCGCCGGATGGAGCGCAGCGCTAGCAGCAGGGTGTTGAGCAACATCAGTGGCCTCCCGCATCCGAACCGGCCACCGCTGGCAGGGCCAATGCCGCATCAGCGTCCAGGCCCTTGGCGTGCGGGTTGGCCGCGTCGCTGTCCACCACGCCATCGACAAACCGCACGATGCGCCGCGCGTACTGCGCCATGTCGGGCTCGTGCGTGACCATCAGCACGGTGATGCCGTGGTCGGCGTTCAGGCGCCAGAGCAGTTCCATGATCTCGTAGCTGCGCTGGGTGTCGAGGTTGCCGGTGGGCTCGTCGGCCAGCAGCACATCGGGCTCGGTGACGATGGCGCGCGCAATAGCCACGCGCTGCTGCTGCCCGCCCGACAGCTCGGCGGGCGTGTGGTGTTCCCAACCCTTGAGGCCCACCGCTTCCAGCGCACGCGCGGCCGCCGCATGGCGCGCGGTGGCCGACTCACCCCGGTATAGCAGAGGCAGCTCCACGTTCTCTTGCGCCGAGGTGCGCGCCAGCAGGTTGAAGCCCTGGAACACAAAGCCAAAGTAGCGCCGCCGCAGCCGTGCCCGCTCGTCGCGCGAGAGCGACTCCACATGCACGCCCTTGAACAGGTATTCGCCCGTGGTGGGCCGGTCCAGGCAGCCCAGCGTGTTCATGGCCGTGGACTTGCCCGAGCCGCTGGGGCCCATGATGGCCACAAAGTCGCCCTGCGCAATGTCGAGATGAACGCCCTTGAGCGCCTGAAAGGCCAGCGCCCCTTCACCATAGACCTTGGTCACGCCACGCAGGCGGATGATGGGGGTGTCGCCCGCCACGCTCATGGCTTGGCTCCCGCCGCGCGCTGGTCGGTGATCACGGCCATGCCGGGCGTGAGGCCCTCGCCCGTGACCTCGGTATGGCGGCCATCGCTGATGCCCACCTGCACATCGATGGGCTTGGCGGCACCGTCCTGCAGCACCCACACCTGCCGCGCCTTGCCCGCGCCATCGCCCGCCTCGCCCCCCGCACCCGGTTTGCGTGGGCCCGAGCCAGACCGTGGCATGCGCGGCATGAGCTGCGACATGATGCCGCCACCACTGCCGCTGCCCGACGCGCCGGGCTTGGCGCCACCCGCCCCGGGTTTCGCATCGGCCCCTGCGGCCTGCGCAGGCGTGAAGCGCAGCGCCGTGTTGGGCACCAGCAGCACGTCCTTGCGTTCAGTGGAAGTGATGGTGGCAGCGGCCGTCATGCCGGGGCGCAGGCTCATGTCGCTGTTGTTCACCTCCAGCCAGGTGATGTAGGTGACCACGTTGTCCGTCTTGGTGGAACCAAACGACACGCGCGTGACCTGGGCCGGGTAGCGGCGCGAGGGATAGGCACTGACCGTGAAGCTCGCGTCCTGACCCACCTTGACCGAACCCACATCGGCTTCGTCCACACTCACGTCCAGCCGCAGCCGCGTGAGGTCTTCGGCCACGGTGAACAGCGTCACGGCCTGCAGCGATGCGGCCACCGCGTTGCCAGGCTCCACCGTGCGGGTCAGCACCACGCCGTCGATGGGCGAGCGGATGGAGGCCTTGGACAGGTTGGTCTCGTCGGTGGACAGCGCGGCGCGTGCGTCCTCGACCGTGGCGCGGGCGCTGGTTTCATCGGCGCGGGCGCGGTCCAGCGTGGCGCGGCCTGCGTCCAGCTCGGAGGCCGAGGGCACCTTGCCGCCGGACAGGCGGGCCACTTCTTCGAGCCGGCCAAAGTTGGCAATGGCCTCCTTGGTGGTGGCCACGGCCTGGGCCAGGCGGGCCTGCGCCGACGCCAGCGAGGCCCGCGAGCGCAGCACCTGCGATTCGAGCTTGGCGGTGTCCAGCTCCACCAGCAGCTGCCCTTTCTTGACCTTGTCGTTCACATCCACCAGCACCTTGCGCACGGTGCCCGACAGCTCGCTGCCAATGGTGACCGAGCGCGTGGGCTGCAGCGTGCCGTTGGCCGACACGGTGAGTGTGAGATTGCCCCGGCGCAGCTCTTCGGTGACATAGGTGGGTGCAGTGCTGGCGCTCTGGCGCGATTGCCAGGCGTACAAGCCACCGCCCACCACCACGAGCGCGGCCACCCCCAGCCACACGGTAGTGCGCTGCCACCAGCGGCGCGGACGGTCAGCCCCCAGCAAGGCGCTCAGGTCGGAGGGGGCGGCTTTGGCGGTTGCAGAAGAAGCGGAGGTGTCAGTGTTTGGCATGGGACATGAATCAGAAAATGGGGCTGGCAGGCAATGGAGTGGGCGTGTGGAAGGGCTTGTCAGCTGTTCATTCGGCTAACGCCCAGCCGCCGCCCAGCGCCTTATAGAGGCGCACATGGTCTGCTGCGACCGCAGCGGTGGTTGTGGCCACGCTCTCTTGCGTGGACAGCAGCGTGCGTTGCGTCTCCAGCACCGCCTGAAAGTCAATCAATCCGCTGCTATAGCGCTGCTGCGCCAGCAGCGCGGCGTTGCGGGCGGCGTCCGCGGCGGCCGTCAGTCGCTCCAGCTTGTCCCGGTCGCCACGCAAGGCCACCAGCGCGTTCTCCACATCCTGCAGGGCCGTGAGCACGGTGGCTTCGTAGGCCACGCGGGCCTGCTCCAGCGCGGCAGACTGCACGCGCACCTGGGCGCGGGCGGCGCCGCCATCCAGCAGCGGGATGGACACGCTGCCCAGCAAGGCGCTGGTTACCGCACTGCCCCCCGACAACGCGCCCAGCGTGAGGGCACGCAGGCCCAGCGAGCCACCGAGGGAGAAGCTGGGGTAGCGCGCCGCATCGGCCTGCGACACGCGCGCCAGGGCGGCAGCAATGCGCTGCTCGGCCGCACGCACATCGGGGCGTTGGCGCAGCGTCTCGGCCGGGATTGCCAGCGCCAGTTCTGCGGTGGGCTGCGGCACGGGCGCGCTGGCGGCCAGCGTGGCATCCAGGGCACCTGGCACCTGGCCTGTCAGCACGGCTAGGCTGTAGCGCGACTGCGCCAGGCTGGCTTCCAGGCTGGGAATCTGCGCGGCGGTCTGCTCGGCCGCTGCACGGGCCTGCTCGGTGACGAGCGAGGTGGTGAGCCCGGCCTGCAGGCGCCACTGGGTGAGCTGCAGGGTCTCTTGCTGGCTGGCCAGGTTGCTGCGCGCAATGGCCAGGCGCTGCTGCAGCCCGCGCAGCTCGATGTAGTTAACGGCCACCTCGGCGGCCAGCGACACCTGCACGTCGGTCAGGCTGGCCTCTGCCGCGCGGGCGTCGGCCTCGCTGGCGCTCACGCCGCTGCGCAGGCGGCCAAACACATCGGGCTCCCAGCTCGCATCAAAACCGGCCTGGAAGGTGTTGCCCGTGCTGTTGCTGGCCCGGCTGCGCTGCGCCGAAGCCGACGCACCTACGCTGGGCAGCAGGCCGGCCGATTGCACATCCACCTGGGCGCGTGCCTGCTGCAACGACGCCTGGGCGGTGCGCACGCTGGTGTTGGCGCGCAGGGCTTGTTCTACCAGCGTGGTGAGCGAAGGGTCGTCAAAACGCTGCCACCACTGGGCCAGGGATGTAGCCGTAGCCCCTTGCGCTGTGCCGTTGCCCCCCGCAGACCAGGCCGGGGGAACGGCCACTGCGGGCAATGCGCGATCCGTGGGTGCCAGGCTGGCACACCCGGCGGTGGCTAGCACGCACAAAAACAAAGCCGTTTGCCTCCACGGCACAGCACGCAAAGGTTGCGCTGCGCGGGCAGTGGGTGTGCCGGTAGAGGCAAGTGGGAGAAAACGCATGGGCAATGGCTACGCAGGGGAAAACTCCATTGTGAGCAGCGATTGCGCCAACAACGTACCCACTGGGTCAAGCCCGCGTAAAGAATTGATGCAAGGCAAAGGTCACGCAGCCACCGTGCCGATGTGGCATGTGGCTAAAACACGCAAGCATGCGGCGCCGCACAGACGGCCCCACACGCAAGTGGCCGGGGTGCCGCTCAGTGCGCGAGCCGCGATTCTTCCCGCAACAGCACCACCGGCGCCAACGCGCGAGCCCGGTACTCGCTGGGGCTGCACCCCACATGCGAGCGGAACGCGCGGCTGAAATGCGCGCTGTTGTTGAAGCCCCAGGACAACGCAATGTCAGTGACCGAGCGCTGCGCATGCGCCGGGTGGCGCAGGTCGCGCAGACAGGCCTCCAGCCGCCGGCGCTGGATCATGGCGGCCAGGGTTTCCTCGTCATTGGCCACCGCGTTGTACAGGTGCCGCTTGCTGCAGTTGAGCGCCTGGGCCATGCGGTCGATGGTGAGGTCGGGGTCGCCCAGGTGCCGGTCGATGTATTGGCTGATGCGGTCACGCAGGGCCTCACGCTGCGACAGCAGGCTTTGCTGCCCGTTGCGCTCCAGCAGCGACAGCTGCACCAGGTGCGTGATCACATCGGCCACGCCATCGGCGGCGGCGTCGGACATGGTGGGCAGCTCGGCAAACGCGGCGCGCATGGTGTCCCATGCCAGCCGCGACACGCCGCTGGTGCCCGAGAACCGCTGCACCATCAGATCATCGAGCTTGAGCTTGCGCTCGGGCAGTTGTTCCTTCGGGATCATCAGCACCATCTGGCGCACGGCCTCGGGGTTGCTCACGGCATAGGCGCGCGTGGTGTCGTACACGCTCCACTCACCCGGCGACAACCATACCTGGCGACCGTTCTGCTCGAAGCACGCGCGCCCTTCGAGCTGGGCCACCACCTTGATGTAGGCCCGGTCGCTGCCCCGAATGAGGCTGGGGGTGCGCACCACGCGGTGGCGGCTCACGTCCAGCTGGCACAGGTTCACATAGCCCGCCTGGCCCGAGGTGATGTGGCCTGCAAAGGCATCGTCACCAAACGCGTCGGACTCCAGCCCGCCAATCAGGCGCCACACCGCATCGCCCCACAGGTGCAGGCGGTCGCGCGCAGGCACGGCGTCGGTGGATACCTCGGTCAGGGGATGGGCCATGGTGTCTCCAGTGCGGGTTGCGCAAGCCTGATGGTTATGCGGCTGAATTATCGGACGCCCCGTTACCCCGTGCCACCGAGGGAAATCCGGGTAAACCCGCTGCCGTCTGCACGCTGAGGCAAGCGTTTTGTGCACGCTGAGCGCAGCGCGCAGGGGCTGGTCTCCCTACGATTCCCGGCACGGCGTGCAACACGCAGGCCCCATCCGAGGAGACACACAATGACATCACACCAACCCTCCAAGCGCCAGTGGATCAAGGGCGCCGCCGCCACGGTCGGCACCCTGGCCGTGGCACCCCAGCTGTGGGCCCAGGGCAACAGCGCGGCATCCGTGCGCATCGGTTATGCCATTGCCCGCACGGGCCCCTGGGCGGCCGGTGCCCAGGTCAGCCAGGAGCCCAACTACCTGCTGTGGGCCGAGCAAGTGAACGCAGCGGGCGGCCTGAGCGTGAAGGGCACCAAGCGCCCCATCGAACTCATAGGCTACGACGACCGCAGCGAGACCGAAACCTGCGTGCGCACCTACGAGAAGCTCATGGGCAGCGACAAGGTGGACCTGATCCTGCCGCCCTGGGGCTCGGGTGCCAACTTCGCCATCGCGCCGCTGGCCAACCGCTTCGGCTACCCGCTGCTGGCACCCACGGCGCTGTCGCGCAAGCTCATCGACATGAACCTGCCCTACTTCTTCTCGCTGCTGCAGCAGCCCGACAAGATGATGGGTGCGCTGGTGGACATGCTGGTGGCCAACAACGTCAAGACCATTGCCATCGTCTACATGGACGACCTGTTTGGCCTGGAGAACTTCGCCGCGCTGAACAACGCGCTCAAGAAGACCAGCATCCAGGTGCTGGAGCGCAAGAGCTACCCGCTGGGCGTGAAGGACCTGGCGCCCGTGCTGCGCGGCATCAAGGACCAGAACCCCGACGCCTTCATCGGCATCACCTACCCGCCCGACACCATCCTGGCCAGCCGCCAGGCGCGCGAGGTGGGCCTGAACCCCAAGTTCTTTTACGCATCGGTGGGCACGGCCTTCCAGCTGTACAAGAACGTGATGCAGGCCAACACCGAAGGCGTGATCGGCATGGGCTCGTGGAGCGTGAAAACCAGCCCCGAGGCCAAGGCGTACTTCGACGCGCACGTGAAGAAGTTCAACAAGGAGCCCGACCGCTGGGCCAGCGGCCATGCCTGGGCAAGCCTGCAGATCCTGCAGCAGGCCGTGGAGAAGGCGGGCCTGGACCGCAAGGCCCTGCGCGAGCACATCGCCAAGAACGAGTTCCAGACCATCCTGGGCGGCATCCGCTTCCAGGGCAGCGAGAACGCGTCCATCCCCGGCACCGTGAGCCAGTGGCAGGGAAACGACTTCGAAGTCGTGTGGCCCAAGGACCGCGCCACCGCGCAGTTGAACACCGCGAAACCAGCCTGGAAATAACAAAGTGTCTCTGACTTCCTGGGCCGAACTGGTCGCCAGTGGCCTCATTACCGGCGGCATCTATGCGCTGGTGGCCATGGGCCTGAACCTGCAGTACGGGCTAATGCGCATCATGAACATCTCGCATGGCGAGTTCCTGATGCTGGGCGCCTTCCTCACCTGGTCCGCGCACACCCTGTGGGGCATCTCGCCGCTGCTGCTCATGCCGCTGGCTTTCATCGCATTGTTTGTTTTGGGGGTGGTGGTGCACGCGCTGTGCTTCAAGCGCCTGGCAGCGCGCGCGCCCAATGTGGACGTGTTCGAGGCGCGCAGCCTGATGGTGGGCTTTGGCCTGATGTTCCTGGTGCAGAACACTGCCCTGCTGATCTGGGGCGGTGACCTGCGTGGCTATGAATACCTGGCCGACCCGGTGCAGATTGCGGGCATGCGTTTCACTGAAAACAAGCTGGTGCTGTTTGGCGTGGCACTGGCGCTGTCGGCCGCGCTGATCGCGCTGCTCAAGCTCACGCTGCTGGGCAAGGCCGTGCGGGCACTGATGCAGTCGCCCACGGGCGCGCAGTTGGTGGGCATCAACACCCGGCGACTGCATCCCATGATGTTTGGCATCGGCCTGGGCCTGTCGGGCGTGGCGGGAGCGCTGCTGTCGATGACGTATGAGATTTCCCCGTCGATGGGGGAGCCCTACACCGTGACGGCGCTCATCGTCATCACGCTGGGCGGCTTTGGCAGCCTGGCGGGCAGTCTGGCCGGCGGCTTGCTGCTCGGCGTGGTCGAGGCGCTGGGCATGCACTTCAGCAGCCCGTCTCTCAAGATGCTGCTGAGCTATGCAGTGTTCATCGGCGTGCTCATCTGGCGCCCCAACGGACTGTTCTCCAAAAAATGACTTCCCTTCATTCCAACAAGCCTTGGCTGGCCTTGGCAGCGGGGGTGGCGGTGGTCGCCACCCTGCCCTGGCTGGTGTCCGAGTTCGCCACCTCGGTGCTGCTCAGCTGCCTGATGTACATCGCGCTGGCCACCAGCTGGTCGCTGTTCTGCGGTGCCACCCGCTACCTCTCACTCGCCACGTCGGCCTTCTTCGGCATTGGTGCGTACACCAGCGCCACGCTGCTGGGCGTACTGCCCTGGCCGCTGGTGATTCTGAGCGGCGCACTGATCGCCACCATCGTGGCCGTGGTGATGGGGGCTGCCGTGCTGCACCTGCGCGGCACCTACTTTGCGGTGCTCACCTTCGGCATGACGGAGTTGATCCGCCATGCCGTCACCTTTGTCGAAAAGCAGGTCTCTGGCACCGTGGGCCGCGTGCTCACGGTGGTGCCCAGCAACGAGACGGTGTACCTCACGGTGCTGCTGATTGCCGCAGCGGCTATTGCCACGGCCATTGCCATCCAGCGCAGCCGGTTTGGCCTCGCACTGGCAGGCATCGGCGCCGACGAGCAGCGCGCCCAGACGCTGGGCGTGGACACGCGCCTGGCCAAGATCGCGGGCTTTGGCATCACCGCCGCCTTTGCAGGCGCCGTGGGCGCGGCCATGGCCGTGCGCTGGACCTACATCGAGCCTGCAGCCGTGTTCAGCCCCTTCATCGGCTTCCAGACCGTGCTGATAGCACTGATTGGCGGCGCGACCAGCATTGGCGGCCCCATCCTGGCAGCCATCGTGTTCAGCCTGCTGGCCGAGACGCTGCGCCTCCAGCTGCCCTACGGCTACATGATGGTGCTGGGGCTGCTGCTGATTTTGTGCGTGATGTACCTGCCCAATGGCCTGGCCACGCTGTGGCAACGGCGCAAGCCTGCTGCGGAGGCGCACCATGGCTGAAGCCCTTTTGACCATTGACAGCGTGACCGTGCGCTTTGGCGGCCTGACTGCCGTGGATGGCGTGAGCGCCACGCTGCACACGGGCGAGCTGATCGGCATCATCGGCCCCAACGGTGCGGGCAAGACCACGTTCTTCAACGCCATCTCGGGCGTGCAACCGCCTACCTCGGGCACGCTGCACTGGGGCGCCGACAACCTGACCGGCAAGGGCCCGCACCACTATGCAGCCCACGGTATTGCCCGCACCTTCCAGACGCCGCGCGTGTTCCCCGACATGACGGTGCGCGACAACGTGCGCTTTGGCATGCAGTTCGCAGGCCGCCACCGCCAGGGGCCCGAGGGCCTGCGCAGCGAGGGCGAGATCCTGGCCATGCTGGGCCTGGCGCACCTGGCCGACCGCCCCGCAGCCGACGTGACGCCGTCGCAGCAGCGCCTGTTGGAGATTGGCATGGCCCTGGGCACACGCCCGCGCCTGCTGCTGCTCGACGAGGTGGCTGCGGGCCTGACAGAGGCCGAGGTGGACGCCATGGCCCAGCGCATCCGCCGCCTGCGCGACGACTGGGGTCTGACGGTGGTGTGGATCGAGCACGCGGTGACCACGCTGCTGAAGTACGTAGAGCGCGTGCTGGTGCTGCACCAGGGCCGCAAGATTGCCGACGGCACGCCCGCCGAGGTGGTGCGCGACCCGCAGGTGATCGAGGCCTATCTGGGTGACGAAATGGCCAGCGGCAAAGAACAAGGAGCCACGGCATGAGCGGCGCACACCTCTCCGTGCAGAACCTGACCACGGGCTACCACGGCTTTCAGGTGCTACAGGACCTGGCACTGGAAGCCGCGCCCGGCATCACCGTCATCGTCGGCCCCAACGGCGCGGGCAAGACCACGCTGCTCAAGGCCCTGGCGGGCCTGCTGCCGCGCCAAGGCACGGTGACGCTCGACGGGCAGGCCGTGCCTGCGATGAACGCCACCGCCTGTGTGCAACGCGGCCTGGCGTTGGTCGCCGAAGGTCGCCAGCTGTTTCCGCAAATGACGGTGACCGAGAACCTGGAGCTGGGCGGCTGGCTGGTGCCGTCGCGGGTACGCGCCGAGCGGTTGCACCAAGCGTTTGAAGACTTCCCCCGCCTCAAAGAACGCGCCACACAGCTAGCCGGCACCATGAGCGGCGGCGAGCAGCAGATGGTGGCCGTGGCCCGCGCCATGATGAGCGGCCCGCGCCTGTTGATGCTGGACGAGCCCTCGCTCGGTCTGGCCCCCCGCATGGTCGATGAACTGCTGACCATCGTGCAGCGCATTGCCGCACAGGGCGTCACCGTGCTCATGGTGGAGCAGAACGTGCGCAAGGCGCTGCAGATCGCGCAGCGCGGCTATTTGCTGGAGCGAGGACGCATCGTGGCGTCTGGCGCAGCCTCTGACTTGCTGCAGTCCGACGTGGTGCGCCAAGCCTACCTGGGCGTGACCTGAATACCTCTTTCCCCCTTTTTTATCTGTTCTTTTTCAGGAGCTTTCATCCATGACTGCCATTGCCATGTTGATCAACGGCGAGCGCGTGCAAGCCACCGGCGGCGCCACGTTTGAGCGTCGCAACCCGCTGGACGGATCGGTCGCCACCACGGCACCCGCTGCCAGCGTGGCCGACGCCAAGGCCGCTGCCGACGCAGCCGCCAAGGCCTTCCCGGCCTGGTCGGCCCTGGGCCCCAACGCGCGCCGCGCGCTGCTGCTCAAGGCAGCACATGCGCTGGAGGCCCGCACGGCTGACTTTGCGGTGGCCATGGCGGCCGAGACCGGCGCCTCGGGCATGTGGGCGGGCTTTAACGTGCACCTGGCTGCCGGCCTGCTGCAGGAAGCCGCCGCCCTGACCACGCAGATTGCAGGCGAAGTGATTCCGTCCGACGTGCCCGGCAGCCTGGCCATGGGCGTGCGCCAGGCAGCGGGCGTGGTGCTGGGCATTGCACCGTGGAACGCACCCGTCATCCTGGGCGTGCGCGCCATCGCCACGCCGCTGGCGTGCGGCAACACGGTGATCCTGAAGGGGTCGGAGCTGTGCCCCGCCACACACGGCCTCATCATCGAGGCGCTGCAGGAGGCCGGTTTGCCCCCCGGTGTGGTGAACTTCGTGACCAATGCACCCGTCGATGCGGGCGCCGTGGTCGAGGCCATCGTGGCCCACCCGGCAGTGCGCCGCATCAACTTCACCGGCTCCACCAAGGTGGGCCGCATCATTGCGCAGACCTGCGCCAAGTACCTCAAGCCCGTGGTGCTGGAACTGGGCGGCAAGGCCCCGCTGCTGGTGCTGGATGACGCCGATATCGACGCCGCCGTGGCGGGCACCGTGTTTGGCGCGTTCGCCAACTCGGGCCAGATCTGCATGTCCACCGAACGCATCATCGTGGACAACGCCGTGGCCGACGAGTTCGTGGCGAAGCTCGGCGCGCGTGCCCAATCCCTGCCCCTGGGCGACCCACGCAAGGGCCCAGTGGTGCTGGGATCGGTGGTGGACATGGCCACCGTGCACCGCTGCAACGCCCTCATCGACGACGCACTGGCCAAGGGCGCCAAGCTGATTTGCGGCGGCAAGAGCGACAGCACGTTGATGCAGGCCACCGTGCTCGACCATGTGACGGCAGAGATGGACATCTACCGCGAAGAATCGTTCGGCCCTGTCAAGCCCGTGGTGCGCGTGAATGGCGTGGAAGAAGCCATTGCCTGCGCCAATGACAACGAGTTCGGCCTGTCATCCGCCGTGTTCAGCCGCGATGTAGCCAAGGCGTGGAATGTGGCCGCACGCATCGAGTCGGGCATTTGCCATGTGAACGGCCCCACGGTGCATGACGAAGGCCAGATGCCTTTTGGCGGCGTGAAAAGTTCGGGCTATGGCCGCTTTGGCGGCATGGCCGGTGTACGTGAATTCACCGAACTGCGCTGGATCACGGTGCAGACCACGCCACGCCACTATCCGTTCTGAGCATCAAAAAAGATAGCACCTAGCGCATGATTTACCTGCGCCAGGTGCCACTTTTCTTCAAAATCACACGGTGATGGCATCCAACGGCCAGCGCGGCTTCACGTCAAAGGCGTAGTCGGTGTTGGCCTGCTGCTGCCCTACCTGCAGCCGCATGGCCGCTGCCATGGCAATCATGGCGCCGTTGTCGGTGCACAGGTGCAGCTCAGGGTAGTGCACGCGCACCTTGGCCGCAGCGCAGGCCGCATTGAGTTGCGCACGCAGGTGCCGGTTGGCCCCTACACCACCGGCGACCACCACACGTTTCAGGCCGGTCTGCTTGAGCGCGGCCAGCGTCTTCTTCACCAGCACTTCGACAATCGCAGCCTCGGTGCTCGCCGCCAGGTCGGCCTTGCGTGCTTCCAGCTCATCGCCCAACTTCTTGGCCTGCGTGAGCACGGCCGTCTTGAGCCCGGCAAAAGAGAAGTCGAGATTGCCGCTGTGCAGCAGCGGGCGTGGCAGCTTGAAGGCCGTGGCATCGCCCTGCTCAGCCAAGCGCGACAGCGCAGGGCCACCGGGGTAGCCCAGGCCCATGAGTTTGGCGGACTTGTCGAACGCCTCGCCAGCCGCATCGTCAATGGTCTCACCCAGGATCTCGTAGCGACCCACGCCATCCACCCGCATCAGCTGCGTGTGGCCGCCCGAGACGAGCAGGGCCACAAAAGGGAACTCTGGCGGGTCGGCGCTGAGGAAGGGTGACAGCAGGTGCCCCTCCAGGTGGTGCACGCCCAGCACCGGCTTGTTGAGCGCTGCGCCCAGCGCGCAGGCCACGCCCGCGCCTACCAGTAGCGCACCCGCCAAGCCCGGGCCGCGCGTGTAGGCCACCACGTCCACATCGGCCAGCGACTGGCCGGACTCGGTCAGCACCTGCGTGGCCAGTGGCAACACGCGGCGGATGTGGTCACGGCTGGCCAGCTCGGGCACCACACCACCATAGGCCTGGTGCATCTCGATCTGGCTGTGCAGCGCGTGCGACAGCAGCGTAGGCACGGCATTGCCCGTGGAACGGACCAATGCCACGCCCGTCTCGTCGCACGAAGATTCAATACCCAGGATCAGCAAGCTCATGCCCCGAGTGTAAAACCCGGGGCCGATCCGTCCCGGAGGGCTGTTTACCAGCGGTCCGACCGCATGCGCAACTCCCAGTTGCCGCTGCGCAGCTCATACACACCCACGGCACCGTAGCGCTGCTCGCCCTTCTCATCCCAGGTCATGGTGCCAATCACTGGGGCATAGCCGTTGATGCTGTGCAGGGCCTTGGTGATTTCCTTGGGGTCGGCGGACTTGGCTTTCTGGATGGCCGCCGAAAGCACATACGTGCTGTCGTAGCTGTAGTGGCCACCGTAGGCCGGAGGCTTCTTGAAGGCGGCGATGTACTTTTCAAGGAAGGGCTTGCCGGTGGTGAACTCCTTGGCTTCCAGCACTGGCGAGGTGGCGTACAGCCCCTGCACGATGCCCGCGCCCTTGGTCATGTCGGTGGTCTTGATGGTGTCGCCACCCAGCAGGCTGACCTTGGTGTGGTCTACCTTCTTGAGCGCTTCGAGCAGCGCCAGGGCCTGGAAGTCGTTGAGGGTAGAGACAATCACCTCCACGTTGGCGGCCTTGAGCTCACCGGCCAGCTGGTCGAAGGCCACGGTCTTGTCGTCGAACGACTTGCGCACCACCACTTCCTTTTTCTCGGCCTTGAGCTGTTCGGCAGCGCCATCGGCGAGGCCCTTGCCGTACGGGGTGCCGTCGTCCAGCGCGGCGTAGCGGTTGGCGCCCAGCTGCGTGGCCGCAAAGGAGCCGATGGCGCGCGCCTGCAAGGTGTCATTGGCCACCATGCGGAACGTGGTGGGGAACCCGAGCTGCGTGAACTTGGGATTGGTGGAGATGGCGATCTGTGGAATGTCTTTGGCAGCGTAGATGGGTGCGGTCTCGATGCTCACGCCCGAGTTGAGGTGGCCCACGACGGCTACCACGCCCGCATCCACCAGCTGCTGGGCGACCGCCTTGCCGGTGGTGGCGTCGGCCTTGTCATCCACGGACACCACCTCCAAGGTCACGCGCTTGCCGTCCACGGTGTAGCCGGACTTGTTGAGTTCCTCCACCGCCAGCTTCACGCCATTGAGCAGATCCTGCCCCAGGGCGCCCAGCGGGCCGCTCAAGGGCTGTGCAACACCAATTTTGATGGTGTCCGGCACCTTGCCGCATCCGGTCAGGAGTGCAGCAGTCGCCACTGCGGTCAAGGCCAGGCTGGCCGAGAAGCGGCGCCGGTTCATGTGCTTGTTCATGCAAAAAACTCCATTTCAGTGTGTCTGTGTGACCAGATGTATATGCGACGCTCCGCTGGGTGAGCTACCGGGTATGCCCTCCCACGGTGTCAGTATTAGCAACTTTCAGGCCCCACAACGGGGGCCAGGGCACCCAGGCGTGGCGGGCCTGGGGCCGGTATGGGCCCTGCGTGAAAGCCCATCGCAACGGCGCTCTGGGGCCGTGCACCACCCCGGCGCACCAATTTGTGGCGTAAAAATTGCTTATGCTTACGGGTATGAATGAGGCTTTGCGCATCGTGGTGGTTGCCCCGGATCTGGCAGTCGCCGACCCTGACGACGAACACGCCATGGAGCAGGCGGAACGGTCGCGGGCGCTGCGCATCGGGCTGCTGGAGAACAACTTCAACCTGGTGGCCACGCTGCCCGCCGACGTGTTTCTGAGCGAGCGCATTGCCCAGCTGCAGCCTGACCTGATCATCGTGGACGCCGAGAGCGAAGCCCGCGACGCGCTGGAGCATGTGGTGATGGCCACACGCGACGAACGCCGCCCCATCGTGATGTTCACAAACGATGAAGACACCTCGCACGTGAAGGACGCGGTGGCGGCCGGTGTGTCTGCCTACATCGTGGCGGGCTTGGCACCGCAGCGCATCCGCCCCATTCTGGACGTGGCCATGGCCCGCTTCCAGCACGAACAGGCCTTGCGCGCCGAGCTGGCCGACGCCAAGACCGAGCTCAAAGACCGCAAGACCATCGACCGCGCCAAGGGCCTGTTGATGCAGCGCCAGGGCCTGACCGAACAGGCCGCCTACGAAAAGCTGCGCAAGACCGCCATGGACAAGGGCCTGAAGCTCGTGGACGTGGCTCAGCGCATGCTGGACGTGATGGATCTGCTGGGGTAAAACCAGAGAACAACCCCCTGAGCGGCTGCGCCGCTTCCCCCTTCTCTCGAATGATTGCGTCATTCGGGAAGGGGGACGATGCCCTCGCTGCGGTGCGGCCCTTGCTTGGCATCCCTCGCCTGGGCCGCGCCCAATTCCAAGGCCCCTCCCAAATGGTGCGCCGCACAAAGGCAGTGCGACCACACTGATCACAACAAGAACACCCCTGCTGCAAGCCCCGCAGGCGTGTAGCGCTTATTGATCAAGCGCTGACAGCTATCTATTCCATAGCAACCAACGCTCCAACATGGCGCAGCGCACGCTGGCACGCGCTTTGCATTGCACAGTGCAAGACCAATGCAGGTCTGACCACTGACAGCACTGACCCAACGGCGGGCCGGTGCTGGCAAGGAGCCCCGGACCCGTTCCAGGCTCCACCCAGGACAAAGGCGTCCCCACCCGCTCCCGGCGTTGCTTTGATGCAGCCAGGCGCGGTGTGAGGACGCCTTTTTTGTTTTTCACGCCACCAGGGATGCCCCATGACCGATCTGTTGAAAACCAGCCTCAACCGCCGCACCGTGCTGCAGGCCGCCACCGTGGGCGCTGTGGGTGTAAGCCCCGCGCTGCGCGCGCTCGTCCACGCAGCGGGCTCCGACGCCCCCGAGAAGAAGGAAGTCAAGATCGGCTTCATCCCGCTGACCGACTGCGCCAGCGTGGTCATGGCTTCGGTGCTGGGCTTCGACAAGAAATACGGCGTGACCATCGTCCCCAACAAGGAAGCCAGCTGGGCCGGCGTGCGCGACAAGCTGGTCAACGGCGAACTGGACTTTGCCCATGTGCTCTACGGCCTGGTCTATGGAGTGCACCTGGGCACCGCCGGTCCCAAGAAGGACATGGCCGTGCTCATGAACCTGAACAACAACGGTCAGGCCATCACCCTCTCCAAGGCCCTGGCCGACAAGGGTGCGGTGGATGGCCCGTCCCTGGCCAAGCTCATGGCCAGCGAGAAGCGTGAATACACATTTGCGGGCACCTTCCCCACAGGCACCCACGCGATGTGGATGCACTACTGGCTGGCAGCGGCGGGCATCAACCCGCTGTCGGGTGCCAAGCTCATCACCGTGCCCCCGCCGCAGATGGTGGCCAACATGCGCGTGGGCAACATGGACGGCTTTTGTGTGGGCGAGCCCTGGAACCACCGCGCCATCATGGATGGCATTGGCATCACGGCCAACACCACGCAGGACATCTGGAAGGACCACCCCGAGAAGGTGCTGGGCACCACGGCCGAGTTCGTCAAGAAGTACCCCAACACCACGCGCGCCGTGATGATGGCCGTGCTCGAAGCCAGCCAGTGGATCGACGCCAGCCTGTCCAACAAAATGAAGATGGCCGAGACCGTGGCCGGCAAGGCGTATGTGAACACGGGCGTGGATGCCATCAACCAGCGCATCCTGGGCCGCTACCAGAACGGTCTGGGCAAGACCTGGGACGACCCCAACCACATGAAGTTCTTCAACGACGGCGCGGTGAACTTCCCCTACCTGTCGGACGGCATGTGGTTCCTGACCCAGCACAAGCGCTGGGGCTTGCTGAAGAGCCACCCCGACTACCTGGCCGTGGCCAAGGAGGTCAATCAGGTGGACCTCTACAAGTCAGTGGCCAGCGCCATGAAGATCAGCGTGCCCAAGGATGTGCTGCGCACCAGCAAATTCATCGACGGCGTGGTGTGGGACGGCAAGGACCCCGCCAAGTACGCCGACGGCTTCAAGATCAAGGCCTGACGGCAAGCCTGCCCCAGCGCCCGCCCGGCCACCCCGCAAGCAAGCCCTGCACAGGAGAAAACCATGGTCAGTGCCGTCTTTCACTCCCCGTTGGATGCAGCCCCCGTGGCCGCACAGAATGCTATGAATACTGTAGCTGCAAGCGCATCATCCACTAGCGCAAGAAGCCAAAAGGCTGCGATATCTGCCCCCAAGGCACCTGCAACGCCCTCCAGCGTGGCCACTGGCCGCGACTGGTCCGCCCTCTCGCGCAGCTTCTGGCTGGCCGTGCTGCCGCCGCTGTGTGGCCTGGGCCTGCTCATCGGCCTGTGGGCGGTGGTCTCCACCACCACGGGCGGCAGCATCCCCAGCCCCAAGGACACCTGGCTGCAGGCGCTGGAAGTGTTCAGCAACCCCTTCTACCGTAACGGCCCCAACGACCAGGGCGTGGGCTGGAATGTGCTGATGAGCCTGCAGCGCGTGGCCATCGGCTTCGGCATGGCGGCGCTGGTGGGCATTCCGGCGGGGTTTGTGATCGGACGCTTCAACTTCCTGTCGCGCATGTTCAATCCGCTCATCAGCCTGCTGCGCCCCGTGTCGCCGCTGGCGTGGCTGCCGATCGGTCTGCTGGTCTTCAAGGGCGCCAACCCGGCGGCCATCTGGACCATCTTCATCTGCTCCATCTGGCCCATGATCATCAACACCGCCGTGGGTGTGCAGCGCGTACCGCAGGACTACATGAACGTAGCGCGCGTGCTCAACCTGAGCGAATGGAAGATCGCCACCAAGATCCTGTTCCCCGCCGTGCTGCCCTACATGCTGACCGGTGTGCGCCTGGCCGTGGGCACCGCGTGGCTGGTGATCGTTGCGGCCGAGATGCTGACCGGCGGCGTGGGCATCGGCTTCTGGGTGTGGGACGAGTGGAACAACCTCAACGTCAAGAACATCATCATCGCGATCTTCGTGATCGGCATCGTCGGGCTGCTGCTGGAGTTTGCACTCATCAAGCTGGCCACCGCATTTACGTTTGAAGAGGTGAAAGCATGAACACGACAGCTCCATCCCCCCACCCTTCCATGAGCACCAAGTTCATCGAGATCCACGGCGTCGAGCAGACCTTCAAGACGGCCAAGGGCCTGTTCCCGGCGCTGCGCGACATTCACCTGACGATTGCCAAGGGCGAGTTCGTGGCGCTCATCGGCCACTCGGGCTGCGGCAAGTCCACCTTGCTCAACCTGATTGCCGGCCTGACGACGCCCACCAACGGCGCGCTGCTGTGCGCCAACAAGGAGATCAAGGGCCCGGGGCCGGAGCGCGCGGTGGTGTTCCAGAACCACTCGCTGCTGCCCTGGCTCACCTGCTTTGACAACATCTACCTGGCCGTGGAGCGCGTGTTTGGCGCCAAGGAAACCAAAGCCCAGCTCAAGGCCCGCACCGACGCCGCACTGGCGCTGGTGGGCCTGACCCACGCGGGGCAAAAACGCCCCGGTGAAATCTCGGGCGGCATGAAGCAGCGCGTGGGCATCGCCCGGGCCCTGAGCATGGAGCCCCAGGTGCTGCTGATGGACGAGCCCTTCGGCGCGCTCGACGCCCTGACCCGCGCCAAGCTGCAGGACGAGTTGCTGGAGATCGTGGCGCGCACCCAAAGCACCGTGGTGATGGTGACCCACGACGTGGACGAAGCCGTGCTGCTGTCCGACAAGATCGTGATGATGACCAACGGCCCGGCCGCCACGATTGGCGAGGTGCTGACCGTGGACTTGCCCCGCCCCCGCAAGCGCGTGGAGCTGGCCGAGGACCCGCAGTACGTGCACTACCGCAAGGCGGTGATCGACTTTCTGTACACGCGCCAGGGGCACGTCGAAAAAGCCGCTTGAGCGGCCGGTCAGCAGCGCACCCGGCCGCCCAAAACAAAAGGGCTCTGACCAGATCGGTCAGAGCCCTTTTTCGCTGTGTCCGCTTGGCAGAGCCGCCGCACGCGCGCAGCTCCAGACCAGCGCACCCGCGCAAGGGCTGCCCCGCCACTCTGGGTGCGTCCCCCTTCCCGCATGGCGCAGACCTTCGAGAGAAGGGGGAAGGCGCGCAGCGCCTCAGGGGGTTGCTCCTAGTGACTCCCGGTGATGTAGTTCTCCAACTGCTCAATGATGAATTTCTGCTCGGAGATGATGTCCTTGACCAGGTCACCAATGGAAATCATGCCCACCAGCTTGCCGCCATCCACCACGGGCAGGTGGCGCAGGCGGTTGTTGCTCATGAGCTGCATACACTGCTCGCTGGTCTGATCCGGGCGCACAAACATCACGGCCGAGGTCATCACATCCTTGACCTGGGTGACGGCTGAAGTGCGCCCCATGAGGGCGATTTTTCGGGCGTAGTCCCGCTCGGTGAAGATGCCGACGATGGACGCACCCTCGGTCACGATGAGCGCGCCAATGCCCTTGTCGGCCATGAGCTGGAGGGCGTCCAGCACGGAAGCAGCAGGGCTGATGGTATGGACGGTGGCGTCGGGTTTGGACTGAAGAATCTTGGCGACTGCGGTCATGGAAACCTCCCTCGTGAAAACGGAAACGGGCACAGGGAGATTTCAGCCCATAAGGCCCGTGCGCGCAACCCACGCAAGCCCCATGTGCAGCGCTTTTTGATCATCTGTTGCACGGCGAATGCAATGGATGTTTCTGCGCGGTTGCATACCGCCTTGCGCGAAACAAACTGAAAAGAAGCGAAACCGCGGCGAGACGACGCCCCCGGCCTGCCCCGGCACGATGGAGCCCATGTTCAACGCACCGACCACGTTCACCTCTGCGGCATCTGTTGCCTGCCACTGCCCGGCGGATTCCATGGCAAACCGCCAGGGTTCCGAGGGCAGGCAGACACGGCAGACGGCCCGGGAGATTGTTTCCAATACTGGAACAGTTAGTTCGCGACTCAGTGGTTTTTCTCTGAACAGCACCGGCGTACAGTTCATCCCATCGATGAGCCGAACCCGCAAGGCGACTCACCGAACCCGGTGCGAAGCGAGTCGTTTCTGATCTTCACCCGGTTTTTTGAGACGCTTTTTTAACTTCAAGGATTTCCATCATGAACAACACCGCACGTTTCCTGTCTATCGCCGCTGTCGCTGCTTTCGCTTCTTTCGGTGCCCAAGCCGACGAAGCTGACGCTTCGCAGTTCGCCACCCAATTCGAAACCAGCCGCACCCGCGCCGAAGTGATCGCCGAAGCAGCTACGGCTGTGCAAATGCGCAGCCAAGAGCCCGCAGGCTCCCGCGTGGTGACCTACAAGTCCACGGCTGACCGCGCTGCCGTGCGTGCCGAAGCTGCCGCACAAGCCATGCGCACTGGCCGCGTGGGCCCTGCTGAAGGCGGTTAATTCAATTTCTTGAATCCACAGCTTCACCCACCGCGTATTCCAGATACCTCGTCCCCATTTTTCGAATTTCACAGGAGTTTCATCATGAACAAGACTGCCCGTTTCCTCTCTATCGCTGCTGTTGCTGCTTTCGCTTCTTTTGGTGCCCAGGCTGACGAAGCCGATGCTTCGCAGTTCGCCACCCAATTCGAAACCAACCGCACCCGCGCTGAAGTGGCTGCCGAAGCTGCTACCGTGGCCCAGACCCGCTCCATCGAACCCGCTGGTTCGCGTGTGGTGACCTACAAGTCCACGGCTGACCGCGCTGCCGTGCGTGCCCAGGCTGCTGAAGCCCTGCGCACCGGCCAGATCTCGTCCGGCGAAATCGGCTCCATGTAATTCGCTGGGCCTGCGCCACGGTGCAGGTAGAAGGTTGCAAATGCCAAAAAGGCCGAGGCCCCTGCAGGGGCCTCGGCCTTTTTTGATGGTACTTCGCTAAAAAGTGAAGCTCGAAGCCCGCCCTCGACAGCTTGGCGGCCGCCGAGGGTCTCCGCCAAGATTTACTTGCCCGCGCGCGCCTGGGCGACCGCTGCCTGTACGTCCTTCCACAGCGCCTCGCCCACGTTGGCGGCAATGCTGGCGTTCACGGCACTGAGCTTGTCGCGCATGCGGTTGGCTTCAGCTGCGGGCAGATCATTGACCTGCATGCCTTTGCCCTTGAGGTCAGCCAGCGCCTTGTCGGCCTCGGCACGGGTGTCCTGGCGCTCGAAGTCGCGGCTCTTCTTGGCGGCGTCGAGCAGCACCTTCTGCTCAGCCTTCGACAGGCCATCCCAGTACTTCTTGCTGACCAGCACGATCCAGGGGCTGTAGACGTGGTTCGTCACCGTGAGGTACTTCTGCACCTCATAGAACTTGCTCGACAGGATGGTGTTGTAGGGGTTCTCCTGGCCGTCCACCGTCTTGGTTTCGAGGGCAGTGAAGAGTTCCGAGAACGGCAGCGGCACCGCATTGGCGCCCAGGGTCTTGAAGCTGTCGAGGAACACGTTGTTCTGCATCACGCGCAGCTTGATGCCGTCCATGTCTTCGAGCTTGTTGACCGGGCGCTTGCTGTTGGTGAGGTTGCGGAAACCGTTCTCCCAGTACACCAGGCCCACCAGGCCCTTTTCCTGCAGCTTGTCCATCACCTTCTGGCCCACGGGGCCATCGAGCACCACGTCGGCTTCCTTGGCGTTGTTGAACAGGAACGGCGTGTCCCAGATCGCCATTTCCTTGGTGATGCCCACCAGCGTGGCCGTGGAGCCCACCATCATCTCCTGCGCGCCGCCGATCAGGGCCTGCTGCATCTGCACGTCAGAGCCCAGCGCAGCAGCACCTATGGCGCGAATCTTCATCTTGCCGCCCGAGGCCTTTTCCACTTCCTGGGCAAACAGTTTGGTGGCCCGGCCCTGGTTGGAGTCCTCGTTGAGGCCGTAGCCAAAACGGATGATGCGCGGCTTGAAGTCTTGGGCTGCGGCCTGGAACGAGCAGGTGATGGCAGCGACCGACAGGGCGGCCAGCAGGGTGCGACGGAAAGTTTTCATGGTTGTCTCCATTGGCAAGAAAAACGGGAAAGAGGAAAAGGAATCAAAAGACATAGATGGCCAATACCGGCGCGGCCTAGGCCAGGGCCCCCGCGCAAGGGCCGCCCCGCCGCGAAGGCGGCGTATCCAGCTCATGCGCTGGGGGCGTCCCCCTCCCGCACTGCGCAGCAATGCGAGAGAGGGGTGAAGGCGCGAAGCGACTCAGGGGGTGCCTCATCTCACCTCAGCCAGACGACGGGCGCAGTCACGATCTGCGGGAAGACCACCAGCAGCGCCAGGATCAGCACGTAGGTGATAAGAAACGGGTTCACGCCCTTGATGACGCTGTGCATAGAGATGCGCCCCACCCCGGCGACCACGTTGAGCACCGTGCCCACCGGCGGGGTGATGAGGCCGATGGCGCCGTTGAGCACGAACATCAGGCCGAAATACACCGGGTCGATCCCCGCCTTGACGGCGATGGGCAGCATCACAGGCGCGAAGATCAGGATGGTGGGCGTGAGGTCCAGCGCCGTGCCGATGAGCACCAGCACGATCATCATCACGGCCATCAAGAGGCGCGGGTTCTCCACCAGCGGGCCCAGCCAGCTGGTCAGCACGTTGGGCAAGTCGGCCAGCGTGATCATGTAGCTGGCCACCTGGGCACCAGCACACAGGAACATCACGATGGAGGTCGTCTTGGCCGCCCGCACCAGCACGCCGTAGATGTCGGCCAGCTTCATCTCGCGGTGGATGAACAAGGCCACCACCAGGGCATAGAACGCAGCCACCACGGCGGCCTCGGTGGGCGTGAACACGCCGGTCTTCATACCGCCGATGATGATGAGCGGCATGAGCATCGCCCAGAAGGCGCGCACGGTGGCGCGCAGGCGGTCCTTGACGGGCAAGGGCTCGCCCTGGGGCAGGTCCATGCCGCGCAACACCCAGCGCCAGGCAAAGATGAGACCCACGCCCATCATCAGCCCCGGCACGATGCCCGACACGAAAAGCGCCGAGATCGAGGTATTGGTCGTCACACCGTAGATCACAAAGGGCATGGACGGCGGAATGATGGGCGCGATGATGCCGCCCGAGGCAATCAGCCCGGCGGATGTGTTCATGGGGTAGCCCTGCTGGCGCATCATGGGCAGCAGGATGGTGGCCAGCGCGGCAGTGTCGGCCAGGGCCGACCCGCTCATGCTCGCCATCAGCACCGCAGCGCCAATCGCCACATAGCCCAGCCCACCCCGGATGTGCCCCACCCAGGCCTGCGCCATGTCGATGATGCGGCGGCTGATGCCGCCGGAGTTCATCAACTCACCCGCCAGGATGAAGAAGGGCACGGCCAGGAGCGGAAAGCTGTCCACCCCGGCCACCAGGTTCTGTGCGAGCAACTGCGCATCCCAGAAGTCGAGCACCCAGGCCATGCCTGCGCCCGTGAGCACCAGGGCCAAGCCCATGTTCATGCCCGTGCCCATCAGCACCAGCATGCCCAGCGAAAAAACGAGAAAAGCCTGCGCTTCGGGTCCCATGGTCACTCCACCTCAGCGCCATGACCGAGGTCCAGCGGCTTGCGTTGAATCAATTCGATGGTTGCCATCACACCAATGGCCACCGCGCACAAAAAGGCCGGCAACGGCAGCAGCGCCGCCGGGTAGGCCATGACGACCGAGCGGCTGCCCATGCCCACCACCACCTGCTGCCAGGCACCCCAGGCCAGCATCGCGCTGGCGGTGATCACCAGCAGCCGGATCACGGCCGTCAGCAGGCCAAAGGCCACCGGGCGCTTGGCCAGCAGGCCAGCCAGGCTGGTGAAGGCCATGTGTTCGCCTGCCGGATAGGCCGCTGAGGCACCGATGAACACCATCCAGACGAACAAAAGGCGCGACAGTTCTTCACTGGCTGCCACGCCGCTGCCAAAGCCGTAACGCAGCACCACGTTGATGAACACGGCCACGGCCATCACACCCAGGCAGCTGGCCATGAGCACCTGGGAGATCCGAGCAAAGCGGCTCTGCGGCACGGCATGTTGTGCAGGGGAACTCATGCGGTCTCCTTCGTTGCCAGCCAGGCCGAGGCCTGTTGTTGCAGCGTGGGCAGGTCCAGCAATGCATCCAGGCGCAGCACGCCCGTTTCGCCCACGGGGGATTCCAGCGTGGCGAACTGGCTGTCCACCAAGGCACTGGAGAAAAAATGGGTGCCCGCTCGGGCAGCCACCCGCTGGCCGGCGTTGGCGCGGTCGATCTCCAGAAAGACAAAACGCAAGCCGGGGCAAGCATTGCGCAAGCGGTCCCGGTAGGCCCTCTTGAGCGCAGAGCAGGTCAGCACCACCCCGCGCGGCTGGTCCTGCAGCAGCTGTCCCAACGTGGCCAGCCATCCTTCACGGTCTGCATCGGTCAGTGCAATGCCCTGGCGCATCTTTTCGCGGCTGGCGGGGCTATGGTGGTCGTCCCCTTCGATCAGAGGCAGGCCCTCGGCCTGGGCCAGGGCGGAACCCAGGCTCGACTTGCCGCAGCCCGCCACGCCCATGACGACCACAAAAGCCGGTGACGCTTGAAAACTCATATTGGTAGCGCTATCCAAACAATCCATAAAAAAGGCATCCGCTCTGGATGCCGCACCATCTGTGGCAACTTCTGCAACTTGATCCAAAATGGTCCCTGTCGCGTTGCCCATCAGCTTGGACAGCGCTATCCTAACCAGATCAAACCCAACCCCCATGAGGGTTAACCCTTGAACAAACCCGAGACAAAACGCCGCTCCAGCGGCCGCATCACGCTGAACGACGTGGCCAAGGCCGCCGAGGTCAGCCCCATCACTGCCTCCCGCGCCCTGCGGGGAGAACGCGGCGTGGCGCAAGAACTGGTGCAGCGCGTAAAAGTCGCCGCTGAGCAATTGGGCTATGTACCCGACCCCGCAGCGCGCGCACTCGCTTCACAGCGCAGCGTGCAGGTGCCTGTGCTGGTGCCGCTGCTGTCCAACGCGCTGTTTGTGGACGTGCTGGAGGCCGTGCACCGCACGCTGTTCCCGCAGGGCTACCAGGCGCTGATCGGCGTCACGCACTACGACCCGCAAGAGGAGGAGCAGCTGCTGCGCACCTACCTCGCGCACCGTCCGGCCGGGCTGCTGGTCACCGGCTTTGATCGCACCGAGGCCGCGCGCCACCTGATTGCCGCCAGCGGCGTGCCCTGTGTGCACCTGATGGAGATGACCTCGGCCCCCGGCGTGTTCTGCGTGGGGTTTTCGCAGCAGGATGCAGGCCACAGCATGACGGATCACCTGCTGGCGCGGGGCTACCGAAAGATCGCTTTTGTGGCCGCCCAGCTGGACCCCCGCACCATGCAGCGCGCAGAGGGCTACCGCCGCTGTCTGCGCGAAGCGGGCCTGTACGACCCCAAGCTGGAGCTGCTGAGCCCGCAGCCTTCATCGATGCGGCTGGGTGGGGAACTGCTGGAAGAGCTGCTGCGCACCCGCCCCGGTGTCGATGCCGTGTTCTTCTGCAATGACGACTTGGCCCAGGGCGGCCTGCTGGCCGCGCAGCGCCTGGGTCTGTCGGTGCCCGGCCAAGTGGCCATTGCGGGCTTCAACGACCTGGCAGGCAGCGACCAGATGCTGCCGCCGCTGACCACGGTCCACACGCCACGCTCCGCCGTGGGCGAGGCCAGCGCACGCATGCTGCTGACGCTGATGCGCGGCGAGGTGCCAGAGTACAACTCGGTGAATCTGGGGTTTGAGCTGACGGTGCGCGAGAGCACCTGACCCCTCTCTCCGCGGCGCCCACCGGAAGCCACAGCGCCGCCCAGACCTACGCCAAGACCCGGCGGCAGCGCGGTCGCTCGTCTCGCGCAGACAACCCATCCCCTCACTATCGCTCAGGCCAGGGTGAGCGCCGTCGCACGCCACAACCGTCGCGTGCGCCCCCCCCACTTTGCCCACCTTTGAGCTCACGCCTCCTACCGGCTCTGCAGACGGGACGAGACCCTGACAGTCACGCAGCGTACGCCGTCGCGGCGGCCCCCCTACCCAGCATGCGACTCGGAGTCAGCGCACAGAGCTCTCGCCTCAATTTAAGACAATATATTTTCACAAAGGCAACAAGAAGTTTTTATCAAAGGTGCTCTTATCTACCGATAAATCTATCGATTTCCTGGAGAAATTCGGGTTAACACCTATCTCACTACAAACGACAACTGTTTGACACATTCAATTTGCATCACTACGATAAGCAAATATGTTGTCTTAATTGCCTTCTGCTGTTGTAGCAGGGGGTGTGCCCCGAACTACTCAGGAGAGAACCATGCGCAATCTGAATGGAAAGACCGTGATCGTGACCGGCGGCGGCGGCGGCATTGGTGGGGCCACCAGCCGCCGCTTTGCCGAAGAAGGCGCCAAGGTGGCTGTGTTCGACATGAACCTGGAGGCTGCGCAGAAAGTGGCCGAAGGCATCCAGGCTGCAGGGGGCGTGGCCCAGGCCTTCCAGTGCGATATCACCCAGCGCACCCAGGTAGACACCGCCGTGGCAGCGGCCGAAGCTGCCCTGGGACCCATCGATGTACTGGTCAACAACGCCGGCTGGGATGTGTTCAAGCCTTTCACCAAGACCGTGCCTGCCGAGTGGGACAAGCTCATTGCCATCAACCTGACGGGTGCACTGCACATGCTGCACGCCGTGCTGCCCGGCATGGCAGAGCGCAAGACCGGCCGCATCGTCAACATCGCGTCCGATGCGGCGCGCGGTGGTTCGTCCGGCGAGGCGGTGTACTCCGCGTGCAAGGGAGGGCTGGTGGCCTTGTCCAAGACGCTGGCCCGGGAGCACGCCCGCCAGAACATCACCGTCAACGTGGTCTGCCCCGGCCCCACCGACACCGCACTGCTGGCCGGTGTGGCTGAAGGCGCCCGCGACCCCGCCAAGCTGCTTGAAGCGTTTCGCAGCGCTATCCCCCTGGGCCGCCTGGGCCAGCCCGATGACCTGGCCAGCGCCATTGCCTTCTTTGGCAGCGATGACGCGGGCTTCATCACCGGCCAGGTCATCAGCGTGTCGGGCGGCCTGACCATGCACGGTTGATCCCCGGATACCTCCTTACCTTTACCGAGAGAACACCATGAATTTCGAAGACATCCTGTACGAAGTGCGCAACGGCGTGGCCTGGATCACCATCAACCGGCCCGACAAGATGAACGCCTTTCGCGGTCAGACCTGCGACGAAATCATCAAGGCGCTGAACAAGGCCGGCTATGACCGTGATGTGGGTGCCATCGTGCTGGCCGGCGCTGGCGATCGCGCTTTCTGCACTGGCGGCGACCAATCAGCCCACAGCGGCAACTACGACGGCCGCGGCACCATTGGGCTGCCTATGGAAGAGCTGCACACCGCCATCCGCGACGTGCCCAAGCCCGTGATCGCCCGCGTGCAAGGTTTTGCGATCGGCGGCGGCAACGTGCTGGCCACCATCTGTGACCTGACCATTTGCTCCGACAAGGCGCAGTTCGGTCAAGTCGGTCCCAAGATGGGCTCAGTGGACCCCGGCTACGGCACGGCTTTCCTGGCCCGGGTCGTCGGAGAAAAGAAAGCGCGCGAGATCTGGTACCTCAACCGCCGCTACAGCGGCGCCGAGGCCGTGGCCATGGGCCTTGCCAACTTCTGCTTCCCGCACGACGAGCTGGATGCAGAAGTGCAAAAAATTGGTGAAGAGCTGTGCGAGCGCAGCCCCACCGCGCTGGCCATTGCCAAGCGCAGCTTCAACGCAGACACCGCCCACCAGGCTGGCATTGCGGGCCTGGGCATGTATGCGCTCAAGCTGTATTACGACACCGAAGAGTCGCGAGAAGGCGTGAACGCTTTGAAAGAGAAGCGCAAGCCCGAATTCCGCAAGTACGTGAAGTAAGCAACCGCCGGAGAAGAACGATGAACCCGAACCCGTACATCAACGAAGACCTGCAGGCACTGGCTGAAACGGTGCGCCGCTTTGCGCAGGAGAAGGTCGCGCCTGGCTTTTTGGAGCGCGACAAGACCCGGGTGCTGGACCGCGCCCTGCTGCGTGAAATGGGCTCGCTCGGGTTCATCGTGCCGGAGTTGCCCGAGCAGTTCGGCGGACTGGGCATGGGGTGTCTGGCTGCGGGCGTGATCCACGAAGAGATTGCCCGCGCCGACCTGAGCTTCTCGTACCTGAATCTGCTGGCATCGCTCAACGCGCAGATCCTGTCCAAGTATGGCAACCCTGACGTGGTCGGCCCCTGGCTGCAGAAGCTCATTCAAGGCGAAGCGATCTGCGCCATCGCCCTGACCGAGCCGCGTGGCGGCTCCGACGCCGCCAACCTGCGCCTGAAGATCGACCGCGATGGCGACCATTACGTCATCAACGGTGAAAAGACCTCCATCTCGGCCGCCGACCAGGCCGACATCACCGTGGTGTTTGGTCGCACCGGCACACCCGAGCAGGCCGCGCATGGGGTGACCGCAGTGCTGGTGCCCATGGATACACCTGGCATCACCACCAACCGCTTTGACTGCCATGGCCAACGCGCCATTGGCCGCGGCTCGATCTTTTTCGAGAACGTGCGCGTGCCCATCAGCCACCGCCTGGGCGACGAGAACAAGGGCTTCGTGCAGGTAATGCACGGCTTTGACTTCTCGCGCTCGCTCATCGGTCTGCAATGCCTGGCCGTGGCGCGCGTGGCGCTGGAGGAAACCTGGGAATACATCACCCAGCGCCAGGCCTTCGGCCAGCCGCTGTCGGCGTTCCAGGGCGTGACGCATCCGCTGGCGCAGTACGACACTGAGGTCGAAGGCGCTCGCCTGCTGTGCCTGCAGGGCCTGTGGCTCAAGGACAAGGGCCTGCCGCACACCGCAGAAGCCGGCATGGCCAAGTGGTGGGGCCCCAAGCTGGCCTACGACGTGATCCACCAATGCCTGCTGTGCTTTGGCCACGGCGGCTACGACCGCGGACTGATGGAGCAGCGCCTGCGCGACGTGCTGGGCTTCCAGATCGGAGACGGCACGGCGCAGATCATGAAAACCATCATCGCCCGCGCCCGAGCCGGCCGCAAGTTTGTGCCGGCCTGAGCGCCCCCCCTAAGTCACCACAGCTCACCGCAGGCCACGGATCACCCACAACAACACCAGGAGACAAGACCATGGAATTTGACGCTGTACTGCTCCCCCCGCGCCGCACGCAGCGGGTGGCCGAAGGCCACTGGCGTGACCGCACCATCAACGATGCGCTGGACGCCTGCGTGGCCACCTGCCCCGACAAGCTGGCGCTGACCGCGCTGCAAGTGGAAACGGGAGCCACCACCCGCTTTACCTACCGCGAGTTGGCACGCATGGCTGATCGCATTGCCGTGGGCCTATCGCGCCTGGGCGTGGGCCGGGGCGACGTCGTGGCGTGCCAGTTGCCCAATTGGTGGCAGTTCACGCTGACCTACCTGGCCTGCTCGCGCATCGGTGCCGTAATGAACCCGCTGATGCACATCTTTCGCGAGCGCGAACTCTCGTTCATGCTGCAACATGGCGAGGCCAAGGTGGTGATTGCGCCCCAAACCTTTCGGGGCTTTGATTTTGAGCAAATGATCACCGCCCTCCAGCCCACCCTGCCGCACCTCAAGCATGTGGTGGTGGTCGGTGGCAGTGGTGCCAACAGCTTTGACGCCCTGCTCAGCGGTCCCGAATGGGAACAGCAGCCCGATGCGCAAGCCATCCTGACCGCCCACCGCCCCGGCCCCGACGAAGTCACCCAGCTCATCTACACGTCGGGCACCACGGGCGAGCCCAAGGGCGTTATGCACTCGGCCAACACCGTGATGGCCAACATCATCCCGTACGCCGAGCGCTTGCACCTGGATGCCGACGACGTGGTGTTGATGGCCTCGCCCATGGCACACCAGACGGGCTTCATGTACGGCCTGATCATGCCCATCCTCCTACAGGCCAGTGCCGTGCTGCAGGACGTGTGGGAGCCCACCAAGGCCATTGCACTGATCAATGCAGAGAAGGCCAGCTTCACCATGGCCTCCACGCCGTTCCTCACCGATCTGGCGCGTACGGTGGCCGACAGCGGCGTAGCCGTGCCCAGCCTGCGCACCTTTTTGTGCGCTGGCGCGCCCATCCCCGGTCCGCTGGTGGAACAGGCGCGCAAGGCGCTGGGCGCCAAGATCGTCTCGGCCTGGGGCATGACCGAGAACGGCGCTGTCACGCTCACCCGTCTGGAGGACGACGATGAACGCTCTTTCAACACCGATGGCTACCCACTGCCTGGCGTGGAGATCAAGGTGGTGGATGTGGACGGCAACGCCTTGCCGCCAGGCGAGCCCGGCAAGCTGCTGCTGCGCTCATGCTCCAACTTTGGCGGCTACCTGCACCGCGCGCACCTGAACGCCACCGACGCCGACGACTGGTTCGACACCGGCGACCTGGCCCGCATCGATGAGCGCGGCTACCTGCGCATCACCGGCCGCAGCAAGGACGTGATCATCCGCGGCGGCGAGAACATTCCGGTGGTCGAAGTCGAGTCGCTGCTCTACCGCCACCCCGCCATCGCCATGGCTGCCATCGTGGCCTACCCCGACGAGCGCCTGGGCGAGCGCGCTTGCGCCGTGGTGGTGCCCAAGCCCGGTCAGACCATCGACCTGCCGGGCCTGGTGCAGTTCCTCAAGGACCAGAAGATTGCCGTGCAGTACATCCCCGAGCGCCTGATCGTGCGAGACGTGATGCCAGCCACACCGTCCGGAAAGATCCAGAAGTTCAAGCTGCGCGAAATGCTGCGCGAACAGGTTGCCTGAAGGTTGCCACCGTTTTCCCGTCGATCACTACACAACAAACCAGCAGGAGACAACGACATGCTTACACGCCAACCTTCCCCCATCCGCAGACGCCTCATCCAGTCTGCCGCCCTGGCACTCTGTGTCCTGGGCGCCATCGGCACGGCGCATGCGCAGGCCTGGCCCACCAAGCCGGTCAAGATCGTGGTCGGCTTTGCCCCCGGCGGCACCACCGATGTGATGGCACGCGTCATGGCCCAGTCGCTCACCGAAGCGCTGGGCCAGCCCGTCGTGGTGGACAACAAACCTGGCGCCAGCGGCAACGTGGCAGCAGCCGAAGTGATTCGCGCACCTGCAGACGGCCACACCTTCCTGATTGCGCCTACTTCGTTCGAAACGGCCAACCCTTTCCTCTTCAAGCAGAGCATTGCCCCGGCCAAGGACCTCACGCCCATCGCGGGCGTGGGCCGCAGCCAGATGTACCTGGTGGTCAAGCCCCAGTCCACCTTCAAGGACGCCAGGGAGTTTGTGGCCCATGCCCGCGCCAACCCGGGCAAACTGTCGTACTCCTCCGCAGGCCCCGGCACGCCACCGCACCTGGCGGGCGAGCTGTTCAAGAAGGTCACCGGCGTGTTTGCAACGCACATCCCTTACCGGGGCGCAGCGCCTGCATTGCAGGATGTGATGGCCAACCAGGCGGACTATGTCTTTGACCCAGGCATTGCCTTCCCGCACGTGCGCGCAGGCAAGGTACGCATGCTGGCCGTGGCGGGGGCCAAGCGGTCGTCGTTCTTCCCGGACGTGCCCACGCTGGCAGAGCTGGGCTTCAAGGGTGCGGAGCTGGACATCTGGTTTGGCATGTGGGCCCCCAATGGCACGCCTGCAGACGTCACGGCCCGCATGGCCCGGGAGATCGCCAAGGTGCTGGCCCTGCCCAGCACCAAGAACCGATATGAATCGCTGGGCGCCGAGCCCGTGGGCCTGGACAACGCCGAGTTCCGCACCCTTCTGACCGAAGAGACCAAGCTGCTGTCTGGCCTGATCCAGGAAGCCAAGATCAACATCGACTGACCCGGCCACCCGCCACACCCACCATGAATGATGCTTTGGTACTGACGGAAACCCGGGGCCGGGTGGGCGTGATCACGCTCCACAGGCCCCAGCAGCTCAACGCACTCAACGACGCCCTGATGGACCAGCTGGGCGCCGCCCTGCTGGCCTTCGATGCGGAAGACGATGTCGGCGCCATCGTCCTCACCGGCAGCACCAAGGCATTTGCGGCCGGTGCAGACATTGCGGCCATGGCCGACTGGTCGTTCATGGATGTGTACCGGGGCGCCTTCATCACCCGCAACTGGGAGACCATTCGCCAAGTACGCAAACCGGTGCTGGCGGCCGTGGCAGGCTTTGCCATGGGCGGCGGCTGTGAGCTGGCCCTGGCCTGCGACATCATCGTTGCCGCTGAATCAGCCCGGTTCGCGCTGCCTGAAATCAAGCTCGCCATGCTGCCGGGCGCGGGGGGCACGCAGCGCCTGCCGCGCGCCATCGGCAAGGCCAAAGCGATGGACATGTGTCTGTCGGGCCGCATGCTCGATGCGCAAGAGGCCGACCGCTATGGTCTGGTCTCGCGCGTCGTACCCGACGCCGAGTTACTGGACCGCACGCTCACGCTCGCGGCGCAGATTGCCAGCTTCTCGCTGCCCGCACTCATGGCCATCAAGGCATCGATCAACCGCGCCTGGGAAAGCCCGCTGACCGAAGGCATTCTGTTTGAGCGCCATGCGCTGTACGAGCGCTTTGCCAGTGCCGACGCCCACGAGGGCATGCACGCGTTCCTGGACAAACGCGCCCCCGCGTTCGAACATCGCTGAGCTGAAGGCACCGATCGCCCCCAACCGGCAGCGGGAAGTCCTTAGCAGGCTCAGCCCTCGGACTCCGCGCCAGTATCCAGCCGCTGCATGTTGTCCAGCAGCTTGAGCAGGTAGTGCAGCGTGTGGGTGATGTCCCCCACCGAGAATTCGTCCAGCGCCTGCTCGTAATATGCATCGATCTTGGGCCGGGCCTTGACCAGCCACGTCATGCGTCCGGACTCGGTCATCTTGATCAGGCGGGAGCGGCGGTCCTTCTCATCGGTCTCCATACAGATGTGGCCATCGCGCTCCAGGCGTCCAATCACCCCCGCAAGGTTCTGGCGGCTGACCAACAGGTAGCGCGCCAGCTCGTTCACCCCCATACCCTGCTGCGCTTCCTCGCGCGAAAGGGCTCCCAGCACCGCCCATTGCTGCGTGGTCAGCCCCTCGCTCTCCACCGCTCGCGAACCGGTTTTATGCAACAAGTTCGCACATTGATACAGCCGAAAAAACAACCGGTTAGCCAGCTCCATACGGGCAATCTGTGCTTTGGAATCAGGGTGGTGCATGCGTGAGTTCTTAGTGGGTTATGCAGACTGCAACCGCGCGGCAATCAAGTCAACATATTGTCTCACTTCAACATCCACCCCGCACCACACCATCACGATCAACCCAATCACCGGCTTTGTCTCTTGCCCTTCGGACTGCATGAATTCAAGCACCCGGTGCGCAACACAATCATTGGCGATCTGCTGCTCATCGAAATCCACAACCCACCGAAAGCGGTCGCGCAACGGGCCAACGCCCTCGGCACTGCGAGCGGGCGGACCATAGGGGCGACAACACCGTCATCGCGCGCTGTAGCGCATGCGGCTGTGTGGGCTCAGGCCGCCGCCAGCGCCCGGCTGCTGGATGAGGCCTTCATCTCCTTGCGCAGCGCCACCGCATCGCGCGACTGGGCGGGCGCCGAGGCGTCGATGCGGAACACCTGCACCGTCTCGGTCATGGTCTGCGCCTGGCCATTGAGCTGCATGGCCGAGGCGGCGTTCTCTTCCACCAGCGCGGCGTTTTGCTGCGTGATGGTATCGAGCTGCGCCACGGCCGAGTTGACCTGCGAGATGCCGCTGAGCTGCTCATTCGAGGCGCTGTGGATCTCGCCAATCAGTGTGTTGACCCGGCGCACCAGCTCCAGCGACTCGGTCATGGTTTTCTGCGCAGCGTCGGTTTTTTCATGGCCCTCGGTCACCTTGGTGGCCGAGTCGTCGATGAGCTGACGGATCTCCTTGGCGGCCGAGAGCGTGCGGTGCGACAGGCTGCGCACCTCGGAGGCCACCACCGCAAAGCCCCGCCCCTGGTCCCCGGCGCGCGCAGCCTCCACTGCGGCGTTGAGGGCAAGGATGTTGGTCTGGAAGGCAATGGAGTCGATCAGCTGCGTGATCTCGCTGATGCGGCCGGACGCGGCCTGGATCTGCTTCATGGTGCTGGCCACACCGTCCACAGCGGCACTGCTGCGCTCGGTGACCTGGGTGGCCTGGGTCGCCAACACCGTGGCCTGGCGCGCGGATTCGGCGGTTTGCTTGACGGTGCCGGTGATTTCTTCCATCGACGCGGCTGTCTGCTGCAGGTTGCTGGCCTGCGCCTCGGTGCGCGACGACAGGTCCTGGTTGCCCTGGGCAATCTCGCGGGTGGAGACCTGCATGTGCTCGCTCTCCTGCCGGGCGTCGCGCACGATGGACAGCAGGTTCACGTTGAGCTGCGCCAGCGCCTTTTGCAGCTGGCCCACCGTGTCGCTGCGCGATGCCGATATCTTCTGGGTAAGGTCGCCCGCGGCCATGCGGTTGGCCCACAGCAGCATCTGCGACAACGGCGCCACCGTGACCTGGTGCAGGTAGACCGCCATGCCCAGCGCCAGCACCACCACCCCCAGCCACGCGGCCCCAGACGCCAGCGACAGCGTGTGCCCGCCCAGCAAGGCGGCGCACCACGAAGCCACCACCAGCAGCAAGGTACACACCATCATCTTGCCCATGGGCCCCAGCGCCAAAGCCCGGGCCACACGGCCCCACAGGGTGTCTTTGACCAGTTGCCCGGCCGACAGCCGGTGCACCAGCGTTCCCGCCTGCTTTTCGGCCTGCATCTGCTTGTACAGCGACTCGGCCGCCTGGATCTGTTCGCGCGTGGCTTCGGTGCGCACCGACATGTAACCCGTGGGCTGGTCGCCCTGCATGAGCGGGGTGACGTTGGCCATCACCCAGTAAAACGTACCGTCCTTGCGCCGGTTCTTGACCGGGGCCGACCAGGGGATGCCTTTGGCGATGGTCTCCCACATGTCGCGGTAGGCCTCCTCGGGCATGTCGGGGTGTCGCACGATGTTGTGGGGCTGGCCCAGCAACTCTTCCTTTTCGTAGCCGCTGACCTCGATGAACATCGGGTTGCAGTACAGGATGCGGCCCTTGAGGTCCGTGGTGGACACCAGAGTCTGGCCCTTGGGAAACGCATATTCGTGCTGGCTGACCGGCAGATTGACGCGCATGGGAACCCCATTTCGTAGATGCCTTGATGCTCCCTGACCGGGCAACACGGCAGTGGAAAAGCCGAACACATCCTATGACGAAGGCCATGGATTTGAAACAGAAAAATGGCATCTCCATCGCGAACTCACCAACTCAGTGCGCAACACCAACACTGTGCGTCGCACTCCGCTGCAATGCACCAAAGTGAGCACTTGGCAGAAAATGCGCTTCATTTTTGATAGCTAAAAGTACTTAATTTACAAGCGCTTCCTGGCAATTTCCTCACAATCCCTCCCCCATATCGGCACTGGCATAGCCATTGCTTGCCGTAAGGCGCGGCCAACGCTGGCCGCGTGTCAGCCCGGTGCAATGGCGGATTGGGCGAACAGGACGTTGGCGTCTTCATGGAGTGCGTTGGGGCTGGCCAGCCCGCGCGGTCCGTGTGGACGCCTTTTTGTTTTCTGGCCGGGCGAAGGGGTCACCCCCTCAGCCCTTTGCACTCACACCCATGCATTACTTCAGAGAGTTCCTCAAATCCGGCCACGCGCCCACGCTGTGGGCGTCGTTTCTGTACTTCGGCTTTTCGTGCGCGGTGTGGGTCATCAACGGTGCGATGGCGCCGTTCATCCGCGAGAGCTTCCAGCTCTCACCCACCCAGATGGGCATGATGCTGTCCATCCCCATTTTTGCGGGAGCGCTGATGCGGTTTCCGCTGGGCATCCTGGCGCAGTACATCGGCCGCAAGAGCGCCACCCTGGTAGAGATGGCCGGCATCTTTTTGGCCATGGGCTATGGCTACTTGTTCGTGCACACCTTCAACGACCTGCTGGCGCTGGGCATCCTGCTGGGCGTGGCGGGAGCGAGCTTTGGCGTGGCGCTGTCGCTGGGCTCGGGCTCGTTCCCACCGCGCTACAAGGGCCTGGCCATGGGCATCGTGGGCGCAGGCAATGTGGGCACTGCCGTGGCCGCGCTGCTGGCGCCTGCCCTGGCGCAGAAGTTTGGCTGGCAGGCAGTGTATGGCTTTGCCGCCGTGAGCGTGGCCGTACCCGCCGTGGTGATGGCGGTGTATGCGAAGGAACCGCCGGACCTCGCGCCCCACGCCACGTTTCGCGAACACATTGCCTGTCTCTTTGAAAAAGATGGCTGGGCGTTCAGCCTGATCTACGCCGTGACCTTTGGGGGCTTCATCGGCCTGACGGCCTTCCTGCCCAGCTACTTCTACGACCAGTTTGGCGTGAGCAAGGTGCAGGCAGGGCAACTGACCATGCTGGCCGCCTTTCTGGGTGCGGCACTGCGGGTGATGGGCGGCTGGCTGTCCGACCATTGGGGCGGCGTCAACACGCTCACGGGTGTGCTGGCCATCACCGCCGTGAGCATGGTGCTGTGCGGCCTGGCCGAGAACTCGCTGCCGGTGACGATGCTGCTGTTCCTGGTGTGTTTTGCGGCACTGGGCGCGGGCAACGGCGCGCTGTTCCAGCTGGTGCCGCTGCGCTGGCCGCTGTCCACGGCCGTCGCCGGCTCGATGATTGGCGAGATCGGCGCGCTGGGTGGCGGCCTCATCCCCAACGGCATGGGCTTTTCGCGCCAGTACACCGGCACCTACCTGTGGGGCTTTGTGGGCATTGCGGTGTGCGCCGCTGCCATGCTGGTGCTGTTGCGGGTCATGCAGATCCGCTGGACCCGTACGTGGGCGGAAAAGGGCGGTCGGGCACGCAGTGCCTGAGCTGGCGTAGCCAGCCAAGGCGTAGCATTGCCCGCGCTTTCGCCAGAAGGGTGGCCGTGCGCGCAGCGCATGACCGGCGTTGAGCAAGTAAGCGCGACAGCGCTTGCCACACTTTCGCCAGAAGGGTGGCCGCGCCCGGGGCGCGTGAACGTCCGTAGTCAGTCAACGCGCCGGCCACCCCACATTTCAAGCCCAATCGCCACCAAGCGCATTTCCCATATGCATCGATAGCTATATTTTCAATAGCAAATCCATCGATCTCATCGCGGTAAAAACAGCAGCCAATACACCAGCAAAAGGTTCACCAGCACACTCACCGCCAGCGCGATCTTCCACAGTGCCGTGGCATCGCGCTGCATCAGCGGCTGCGGGCCCGGGGCGGACAAGGGGCGCGAAGCCCCCCGCTCCAGGGCCAGCAGCAGTTCCTCGGCGGTTTCAAAGCGTTGTGTGCTCTGGCGGGCCACAGCCTTCAACGCGATCTGGTCGAGCCAGATGGGGACGCTGGGGTTGTGGCGGCTGGGGGCCAGGGGGTCGCGGTGGTAGCGGCCCAGCTGGTACTGCACCACCTCGCCATAGGGCAGGCGCCCATGGCTCAGCAGCTGGTACAGCGTGACGCCCAGGGCAAACAGATCGCTGCCCGCATCGGGCAACTGGCCGGCGGGGTCCCCGTTCTTTTCATAGCCCGGCCACTGCTCGGGGTTCATGTAGCTGGGGGTGCCCGCGTGCAGGCGGCGCGTGGCCTCGGGCTCGCGGCCCGACAAGGCCACGCCCAGGTCCAGCACCCGCAGCACACCGTCATCGCCCAGGTGCAGGTTGTCGGGCTTGATGTCGCGGTGCACCACCCCTTGCCGATGCAGCCAGCCCAGCACCTGCGCCGCCTGCATCACCACCGACACGGCCTGCGGCACGCCCAGGTGCTGGCGGCCGCGCAGGCGCTGGCCCAGGGTCTGGCCCGCATGCCAGTCATAGAGCAGATAAAACGCACTGGCGCCGGGGCTTGCACCGCCCTGCTCTGGCGGCCAGGTGTTCAGACGCGCAAGGTGCACCGCCGCGTGGCCGGACTGCATGCGCCGGGCCACCCAGGCCTCATGCGCCAGAGTGGCGCGCTCCTGCGCATCGTGCGCGCGGGCGGGCACCAGCGTCTTGAGCGCGTACAGCCGCTGCGTGGCCGGGTCGCGCACCTGGTAGATGCAGTGCACGCCGCTGTCGGCCACCAGCGCGGTCACCACCAGGCCATCCACCGGCTCGCCCACCTTGAGCAGCGGCAACACTGGCAAGTGCTGCGCCCGGCGGGACTCATCCTGCAAGGTGGCTTCCAGCGCCCCCTGCACCCGCACCACCAGCGCGGTCACGTTGTCGGTGCTGCCCCGGCGCAAGGCTGCGCGCGTGATCTCCTCGCTCAGCGCCTGGGCGCTGGCGGCACTGGCGGTGTTGGCATCCTGTGGCTGCAGCAGCAACTGGCGCAGTTCACGCTCGGGCAGGCTGCCGTGCACGCCATCGGACAGCAGCACCAGCAGGTCACCGCTGTGCAGTTCGCCCTGGCTGTAATCCACCACCACATGGTCGTCCAGACCCATGGCGCGGGTGAGCTGGTGCGCCAGGTCACGCTGCGCCATCACATGGTCGGTCGTCAGCAGTTGCAGCCGGCCGCCCCGCAGCAGATAGGCGCGCGTGTCACCCACATGGGCCAACGTGTACGACTGGCCGCGCAGCACGATGGCGGTGAGCGTGGTCAGGCCCACGGCGGGCTGGCGGCGCCGGTTCATCGACGCCAGCCAGCCGTTGTGCGCGCTCAGGATGCGGTCCAGCGCCACGGTGGTGTCCCAGGTGTCGGGCGTGGCGAAGTAGTCGTTCACCAGGGTGTTCACCGTGGTCTGTGCGGCTTCTCGGCCCTTGCCTCCGGTGCTTACACCATCGGCAATGGCAGCGATGGCGCCGCGTTCGCGGTCGCGCCCCTGCCCCTGCACCAGGGCGGCAAAGTCTTCATTGACTTCGTTGCGCCCGGCCTGCGAGGTGTGGCCGATGTCCAGTTCAAAACTCATGCACCACCTCCATGCAGGTTCCATGCCCAAGGTGGTGCATACACGCACCGCACCGCGCAGCCGAGCCACCCGTCAACACCCAAAACTCCGCCCTCTGCAGGGCGGACAACACCGGATCACCCCACATCAGTGCACAAACTCTGGCACGGGCATTGCTTACCCGAAGCAACGGCCCAGCTGGGCCACGCAATTCAGCGGTGCAACGGCGCACCAAGGGGTTGTATGGACGAAGGCGTCCCCACATGCGGTTTCGATGGAATGTCGGAGCTGCATCGTGTGGACGCCTTTTTTGTTTTTTGCATCGCCCAGGCGATGGAACCGACGGAGTCACGATGAAAAAGCTCAAACTGGTGATGGTGGGGAACGGCATGGCCGGTGTGCGCACGCTGGAAGAGCTGCTCAAGATTGCCCCCGATCTGTATGACATCACGGTCTTCGGGGCCGAGCCGCACCCCAACTACAACCGCATTCTGCTGTCGCCGGTGCTGGCTGGCGAGCAGACCATCGACGAGATCATCCTCAACGACTGGCAGTGGTACGCCGACAACCACATCACGCTGCACACCGGTTTCACCGTGACCGATGTGGACCGCGTGCGCCGTGTGGTGAGTGCAAGCAGCAAGGACGGCGATGTGATCACCGCCGAGTACGACCGCCTCATCATGGCCACGGGCTCCAACCCCTTCATCCTGCCCGTGCCCGGCAAGGACCTGAAAGGCGTGCTGGCCTACCGCGACATCGCCGACACACAGGCCATGATCGACGCAGCCGCCACGTACAAGCACGCGGTGGTCATCGGCGGCGGCCTGCTGGGCCTGGAAGCCGCCAATGGCCTCATGAAGCGCGGCATGACAGTGAGCGTGGTGCACGTGATGCCCTCGCTGATGGAGCGCCAGCTCGATGACGTGGCGGGCAAGATGCTGCAGAAGTCGCTGGAAGACCGTGGCATGCGCTTTTTGATGGGTGCGCAGACCCAGGAGCTGGTGGGCAATGCCGAAGGCCGGGTGGCCAGCGTCAAGTTCAAGGACGGCACCGAAGTGCCCGCCGACCTGGTGGTGATGGCCGTGGGTATCCGCCCCAACACGCAGCTCGCCGAAAAGATGCGCCTGCACGTGAACCGCGGCATTGTCGTGAGCGACACGCTGCAGACCACCACCGACGCCCGCATCTATGCCGTGGGCGAATGCGCGGCACACCGGGGCATTGCCTATGGCCTGGTGGCCCCGCTGTTCGAGCAGGGCAAAGTGCTGGCCAACCACCTGGCCGAGTTCGGTATCGGCCGCTACCAGGGCTCGCTCACCTCCACCAAGCTCAAGGTCACGGGCATAGACCTGTTCAGCGCGGGCGACTTCCAGGGCGGCGACAACACCGAAGAGATCGTGATGAGCGACCCCTTTGGCGGCGTGTACAAAAAGCTGGTCATCAAGGACGACAAGCTGGTGGGCGCCTGCCTCTATGGCGATACGGTGGACGGCAGCTGGTACTTCAAGCTGCTGCGTGATGGCCGCAGCGTGACCGACATTCGCGACAAGCTGATGTTTGGCGAATCGCACCTGGGCGACACCGGCCACCAGGGCCAGAGCAAGGCCGCCGCAATGCAGGACAGCGACGAGGTCTGCGGCTGCAACGGCGTGACCAAGGGCGCCATCTGCAAGGCCATCAAGGACAAGGGCCTGTTCACGCTGGATGAAGTGCGCAAGCACACCAAGGCCAGCGCATCGTGCGGATCGTGCACGGGCCTGGTCGAGCAGATCATCATGTTCACTGCCGGTGGCGACTACAGCGCCACGCCCAAGACCAAGGCCATGTGCGGCTGCACCGACCACGGCCACCAGGCGGTGCGCGACGCGATTCGCGCCAACAAGCTGCTGAGCATTGGCGATGTGTTCAAGTTCATGGAGTGGAAGACGCCCAACGGCTGCGCATCCTGCCGCCCCGCCGTCAACTACTACCTCATCAGCACCTGGCCCAAGGACGCGAAGGACGACCCGCAAAGCCGCGCCATCAACGAGCGCAGCCACGCCAACATCCAGAAAGACGGCACCTACAGCGTCATCCCCCGCATGTGGGGCGGCGAAACCACAGCCGACGAGCTGCGCCGCATCGCCGATGCGGCCGACAAGTACAACATCCCCACCATCAAGGTCACGGGGGGCCAGCGCATCGATTTGCTGGGCGTGAAGAAGGAAGACCTGGTCAACGTCTGGAAGGACATCGGCATGCCCAGCGGCCATGCCTATGCCAAGGCACTGCGCACCGTGAAGACCTGCGTGGGCAGCGAGTGGTGCCGCATGGGCACCCAGGACAGCACGCAGATGGGCAAGGACCTGGAGCGCGCCATGTGGCGCATGTACGCCCCGCACAAGGTCAAGTTTGCGGTGAGTGGCTGCCCGCGCAACTGCGCAGAAGCCGGCATCAAGGACGTGGGCATCATCGGCGTGGACAGCGGCTGGGAGATGTATGTCGCCGGCAACGGCGGCATCAAGACCGAGGTGGCGCACTTCTTCACCAAGCTGAAAACCGCCGAGGAAGTGCTGGAGTACACCGGCGCGTTCTGCGAGCTGTACCGCCAGGAAGGCTGGTACCTGGAGCGCACCGTGCACTACGTGAGCCGCGTGGGCCTGGACTATGTGAAAAAGCGCATTCTGGAAGACCACGAAGGCCGCAAGGCGCTGTGGGAGCAGCTGCAGTTCGCGCTGGACGGCGAGCCCGACCCCTGGTTCGAGTTTGACAAGGCAGCCGTGGACACGCGCCAGTTTGCCCCGCTGACCGCTGCCTGAAGCGCCCGGAGCCGCACACCATGCAACGCCGCACCTTGCTGACCGCCGCCGGCTACACCACGGCCTGGAGCACCCTGGGCATCATGTCGCTGGGCACCGCCCAGGCCCAGGTCACAGACCTGAACGACGCCATCAACAAGGCAGGTCGCCAGCGCATGCTGAGCCAGCGCATGGGCAAGGCCTGGCTGGCGTTGGCGCACAAATCCGACACGCCTGCTGCACGCGCCGTGCTGGACCAGTCGCTGGCGCTGTTCGAGCGCCAGCTGGGCGAACTCAAGGCCTACGCGCCCTCGCCCACCATCCGCGACACCTACACCAAGCTGGAATCGGCCTGGACCGACCACAAGGCCACGTTGCTGGGCACCAGCCCGTCGCGCGACGGCGCGGCCGCCTTGCTGCAGGCCGACGCCAAGGTGCTGGCCCTGGCCCACCAGGGCACCGTGCAGTACGAAGCCGCCTCGGGCAAGCCCGTGGGCAAGCTGGTCAACGTGGCAGGCCGCCAGCGCATGCTGAGCCAGCGCATGGCCAAGTTCTGCCTGTCGGCCATGCTGGGGGTGGACACCTCCACCGCCACCACCGAGATCGCCAAGGCGCGTGACGAGTTCATCAGCGCCACCGAGCTGCTGCGCAATGCCCCACAGGCCACCAATCGCATCCGGCAAGAGCTGCTGCTGGCCGATGGCCAGTGGGTGTTTTTTGACGCCGCGTTGCAACGCCTGGGCACCAGCAACAACACCTTCCGCCAGGTGTCTGAAGTGTTTGTGAGCAGCGAAAACCTGCTCGCCAGCATGGACCGCGTGACCGGCCTGTATGCAGCGCTGGGCAGCAGCTGAAGGCCTGCCCTGCAACGGCCCCCCTGCACGCCCCCGACATCCCACCGAACAACACCAAGGACGATTCCCATGACCACCAACAACCCAACCCCTGAATGGAAGCTGATCTGCCGGGTGGACGACATCCCCGTGCTGGGCTCACGCCGCGTGGCGCGCCCCCAGGGCCTGGACGTGGCCATCTTCCGCAACGACGCCGGTGGCGTGTTCGCGCTGTTGGACCGCTGCCCGCACAAGGGCGGCCCGCTGAGCCAGGGCATCGTGTTTGGCACCCATGTGGCGTGCCCCCTGCACAACTGGACCATTGGCCTGTGCGACGGCCAGGCCTCGGCGCCCGATGAGGGCTGCACGCCGAAGTTTGCCGTGAAGGTGGAAGACGGCGCGGTGTACCTGGACGCGAGCGAGATGGCGACGGTGGCCACGGATTTGACGCGCCCCATCGCAGGGCCTGCGCGCAGGACGGTGGGCGCGTGAGCGGTGGAGAGTGTTGCGCCCCAGGCGCCGCATGCGTACCCGGCGAGGACACGACAACACTATCAAAACAATAGCTGACAGCGCAACATGCACTAGCGCCTGAGGCCAAAACAACCCCAACCACGCCATGCAAGAAACCAAATCCACCTGCCCCTACTGCGGCGTAGGCTGCGGCGTGATCATCGAAAGCACAGGCACCCAGATCACCGGTGTGCGCGGCGACCCCACACACCCCGCCAACTTTGGCCGCCTGTGCACCAAGGGCTCGACCCTGCACCTCACAGCCACCAGCCCGGTCACCCTGCAAACCCGCCTGCTGCACCCCCTGCAACGCGCACAGCGCAACGAAGCCGCCCTGCCCGTGACCTGGGATGCCGCGCTGACGCTGGCGGCCGACCGGTTCGCCCACACCATCGCCCAGCACGGCCCTGATGCCGTGGGCTTCTACGTCAGCGGCCAGTTGCTCACCGAGGACTACTACGTCTTCAACAAGCTCGCCAAGGGCCTGATCGGCACCAACAACATCGACACCAACTCGCGCCTGTGCATGAGCAGCGCTGTGGCCGGCTACAAGCAAACGCTGGGCGCCGACGCGCCGCCCGCCTGCTACGACGACGTGAACCACGCGCAGTGCCTGTTCATCGTGGGCAGCAATGCGGCCTGGGCCCACCCCATCCTGTTCCGCCGCATCGAAGACGCACGCGCCGCCAACCCGGGCATGAAGGTCATCGTGGCCGACCCGCGCCGCACCGACACTGCGGGCATGGCCGACCTGTTCCTGCCCATCCAGCCCGGCAGCGACGTGATGCTGTTCAACGGCATGCTGCACATCATGCTGTGGGAGGGCTGGGTCGACACCGCCTACATCGCCGCCCACACAACGGGCTTTGACGAACTCAAGGCCCTGGTGCGCGACGCCACGCCCGAGCGTGTGGCGCAGACCTGCGGCATCAGCGTGGCCGACCTGACCACCGCCGCCAAATGGTTCGCCACCTCCAAAGCGACCCTGAGCCTCTACTGCCAGGGCCTGAACCAGAGCAGCAGCGGCACGGCCAAGAACGCCACACTCATCAACCTGCACCTGGCCACCGCGCAGATCGGCAAACCCGGCGCGGGCCCCTTCAGCCTGACCGGCCAGCCCAACGCCATGGGCGGGCGCGAAGTGGGTGGGCTGGCCAATTTGCTCAGCGCCCACCGCGACCTGGCCAACCCGCAGCACCGCGCCGAAGTCGCCGCGCTG
Source organism: Acidovorax sp. 59 (assembly GCF_002754175.1). Taxonomy (NCBI): domain Bacteria; kingdom Pseudomonadati; phylum Pseudomonadota; class Betaproteobacteria; order Burkholderiales; family Comamonadaceae; genus Acidovorax; species Acidovorax sp. 59. The sequence continues at coordinate 3,100,026 of NZ_PEET01000001.1, forward strand.
TGGGGCGTGGCCGATGTGCCATCCAAGCCCGGCAAGACGGCGGTGGAGATGTTCCAGGCCGCTGCCGACGGCGAGATCAAGGCCCTGTGGATCGCCTGCACCAACCCCGCGCAAAGCATGCCCGACCAGGCCACCGTGCGCCGCGCCCTGCAGCGCGCCGAGTTTGTGGTGGTGCAAGAAGCCTTTGCCACAGCCGCCACCTGCGCCTTTGCCGACCTGCTTCTGCCCGCCACCACCTGGGGTGAAAAGACCGGCACGGTGACCAACAGCGAGCGCCGCATCTCGCGCGTGCGCACTGCCGTGCCCGCACCCGGCCTGGCGCGCCACGACTGGGCCATTGCGGTGCAGTTTGCGCACCAGCTGGAGGCACGCCTGCGGCCTGGTGCACCCACGCTGTTCCCCTACGCCACAGACGCGGCCGATATGGGCGCAGAAGCCGTGTGGAAGGAGCACCGCGAAAGCACACGCGGGCGTGACCTGGACATCACGGGGCTGTCCTGGGAGATGCTCGAAGCCCAAGGCCCGCAGCAGTGGCCACTGGAGGATGGCACCACCACCGGTAAGGCCCGCCTGTACGAAGATGGCGTGTTCCCCACCGCCGACGGCCGCGCGCGTTTTGCTGCGCATGCATGGCAACCCACCGCCGAGTCCCGCGAATCGCGCTACCCCTTCAGCCTGACCACGGGCCGCCTGCGCGACCAGTGGCACGGCATGACCCGCACCGGTACGCTGGGCCGCCTGTTTGGCCATGTGGCCGAACCCAGCCTGCAGATGCACCCGCAGGACATGGAGCGGCGCAAGCTGGCCAGCGGCGACCTGGTGCATGTGACCAGCAAGCGCGGCTCTATCGTGGTGCCCGTGCAGGCCGACACCACGCTGGGCCTGTCGCAGGTGTTCATGGCGATGCACTGGGGCAGCGAATTTTTGAGCGGCGTGTCCTCCGCCGGCGAGCGGCTGGCGGGCGTGAATGCGCTCACCACCTCGGCGTTCTGCCCCACCTCCAAACAGCCCGAGCTGAAACACGCGGCCGTCAAGGTGCTCAAGGCCGAACTGCCGTGGACGCTGCTGGCCATGGCCTGGCTGCCTGCCGAAGGTGCACTGGCAGCGCGCGAAACCTTGTCCGCACTGATGGCGCGGTTTGCGTTCGCCAGTTGCGTGCCCTTCAGCAACAACACCCCGCTGGATGAGCCCGGCCGCGAGCGCACTGGCGTGCTGCTGCGCGCCGCCGCCCACGAGGCACCGCCCGATGCGTTGATCGCACAGATCGAAGCCCTGCTGGGCATGGCAGGCGCCGACACGCTGCGCTATGCCGACAAAAAACGCGGCCAGCGCCGCGCCGCACGGCTGGCGCGCCAAGGCGACAACACCACGCTCGAAGGCATCGTGCTCGCTGGCGACACCAGCGCCGAAGGCTGGCTCAAGACCCTCCTGCAGGAAGAGCTTCCTGCACAGACCTACGGCCGCCTGCTGCTGGTGCCCGGCGCCAAGGCGCCCGTGGCCGTGCAGTCGCGCGGCAAACCGGTGTGCACCTGCTTCAACGTGACAGACGCCGCCATCACCGCCCAACTGGCGCACTGCCATGGCACCGACGACGACCGACTGGCGCAACTGCAAGGCCAACTGCGCTGCGGCACCAACTGCGGCTCGTGCGTGCCCGAACTCAAGCGAATGGTGAGATCCACGGGACCGCTGGCATCCAAACCGCTCGCGCAGGCCGTCATATAACCAAAAGTTCTCTTGCTTGCAGGAAAATAGCCCTCGAACCAACAAACCCCACCAGGACTTGTGCAACAGGGCTCCAGCTAGGCGCTTTCGGCGCAGACAGTACGCCTGTACGGCAAGCCGATACAACGACGCTGGCGCCCTGTTTCACAAGTCCCGCCAACAAAAGCCATGGGCATTAGCCAGTACATCAAGGAAATCGGCCGCGGCGCGCGCGGCGCCAAGCCGCTGACGCGCGAGCAGGCCACGGACCTGTTCGGCCAGGTGCTGGATGGCGCCGTAACCGACCTGGAGATTGGCGCCTTCTGCCTGGCCATGCGCATCAAGGGCGAGACGTCCGAGGAGATGTGCGGCTTTCTGGATGCCACGCACAGCCGCCTGGCGCTGCTGCCCGCCAGCGACCGCCCGCTGATCGTGCTGCCCAGCTACAACGGCGCACGCAAGCTGCCGGTGCTGACGCCGCTGCTGGCGCTGCTGCTGGCCCGTCAAGGGTTGCCCGTGCTGCTGCACGGCATGCGCACCGAGGCGCGGCGCGTTTTGGCATCGGATGTGCTCAATGCGCTAGAAGTACCTGCCCTGATAGCTCCTGAAAAAATAGCAAATGGCACGGTCCGCCATATCCACACCCAGCACCTGCACGCAGGGCTGGCACGCCTGCTGGCCGTGCGCGAGGTGGTGGGCCTGCGCAACCCAGGGCACAGTGTGGTCAAGCTGATGAGCCCGTGCGCGGGGCCGTCGGTGGTGGTCACGGCGTACACACACCCCGAATATTTCGAGATGCTGCAGAGCACCTTCCGCACCCTGGGGATGAACGCCTTGCTCTCGCGCGGGCTGGAGGGCGAGGTCGCCACGGACCCACGCCGCACCCCCCGCTACGACGGCTTTGTGCACGGCGTGCATACGGTGCTGGAGGCACAACAACCGGGCACGGCCAGCGAGGTGCCCGGTCTGCCCGCCGAGATCGATGTGGCCACCACAGCCAACTACACGCGCCAGGTGCTGGCGGGCGATTTGCCCATTCCACACGCCATTGAACGGCAGGTGGAACATATCTTGCGACTGGTCGATCAAACCGTTTCGGAGACATCCCCATGAGCCGCCCCACGCCTTCCACCACATCGCCCACAGCCCCACCCCACCTGGGCACCGGCGGCAGCTGCACGTTGGTGGGCGCAGGCCCGGGCGACCCGGAGCTGCTCACCCTCAAGGCGCTCAAGGCCATCCAGGCGGCCACCGTGCTGCTGGTGGATGACCTGGTGAGCGATGCCATCGTGGAGCACGCATCGCCCACGGCGCGCATCGTCTACGTGGGCAAGCGCGGCGGCTGCAAAAGCACGCCACAGGCCTTCATCGAAAAGCTGATGCTGATGGCCGTGAACGAAGGCGAGAACGTGGTGCGCCTCAAGGGCGGCGACCCCTTCATCTTCGGCCGGGGTGGCGAAGAAGTGGAGCACCTGCGTGCCGCCGGCGTGCAGGTCACCGTCATCAACGGCATCACCGCAGGCCTGGCGGGCCTGACCTCGCTGGGCGCACCGCTCACACACCGTGAGCATGCCCACGGCGTGGTGTTTGTCACCGGCCACGCCAAGCCCGGTGACGCTGGCACCGATTGGCGCCAACTGGCCGCCACGGCGCGCGACGCCAAGCTCACCCTGGTCATCTACATGGGCGTGAGCGGCGCCGCCACCATCGAGCAAGAACTGCTCACCGGCCTGCCTGCCGACACACCGGTCGCCGTCATCCAGCACGCCAGCCTGCCGCACCAGCGGCATGCCATCACCACCCTGGGCGCGCTGCACGCCACCATCACCCGCGAAGGGCTGGCCAGCCCCTCGGTGATTGTGGTGGGCGATGTGGTGCGTGGTGTCGCACTGGCCGTGCAGGACGCTGGCGCAGTGCCGTTGCAGGCCCGGCGCGCGGGCTGAGCACACACAACGACCCCCACAATTCCGCAGGCCCGAGTGCGCGCTGCGCAGGTCGGGGATGCACCGTGCGCGAGCGCAAACCAATGTGCTTCAGGGCACGCCCACGCGCTGCGCAGCCGCGTGTTTGATCAAGCCTGGCCTCCCGCTCCACAGCACCGCATTGGGTCACGCGGCTGTACACACATTGGCCCGGGTATTGCTTGACGACATGCATCTGAATGCAACACGCACAAGGAACACCATGGCAGCCTTCCCCCTCCCCGCACGCACTTCCAGCATGCCCACGCTGTCGTCCTCTGCACAGGCTCCATCGCGCGATGGGGGCATGTCGCTCGTCAATCTTGCAGCGCGCCAGCGCATGCTGTCGCAGCGCATGGTGCTGCAAACCGTGCTGGCCGCGCGCGGCAGCGACCTGCACCTGAAGGCCGCGCGCAGCTCGCTCACGCTGTTCACCGACAGCCAGGCCCGGCTGGTGGACACGCCCCGCCACCTCGATACCGCCAGTGGCGAAATCATCCGGAAGGCCTACCACGGCCCCCAGGGTGTGGGCGCCACCATCGACGCGTTTGCCCAGCAGGTGGGCACGGCGCTGGACCTGGCCGAGCGCCAGAGCCCGCGCGTGGAAGACGCCCTGGCTAGGTTGGTCGAAACCACCGACGGTGTGCTCGACGCACTCAACACGGCCACCACCGCGTTCGACCAGGTGAGCAAGGCGCAGTCCGAAACCCTGATGAAAGAGCTGGCCGGCATCGTGGCCTCGATCCAGACCGTGGCACGCGAGGCCAAGGTGGTCAGCTTCAACGCCCAGGTGATGGCAGCGCGTGCCGGGCAGCACGGGCGCGAGTTTGCGGTGGTGGCCAATGTGCTGTCAGGCATCACCAACGAAATTGACGGCCTGTCCCTGCAGGCGGTGTCATTGGCCGGACGCAGCCGCAACGCGGCCTGAGCAGCACAGCGTGAGGGGCAGAGAAAAGGCCCGGGGCGATGCGCCCAGGGCCTTGGAAGGCGTCCATTCAAGGCGCCCACTCAACGGCTTACTGCCCGGCGGTTTCTCGCACTTGCTGAAACCGCTGTGCCAGTTCCTTGCGCAGCGTCTTGCGGATCACCGCAGCGTCCCAGCGGCGGCGTTCGTCGGGGGTGGAAGGCGACAGTGGCGGCACCTGCACGGGCTTGCGCGCCTCATCCACCGCCACCATGGTGAAAAAGCAGCTGTTCACATGCCGCACCACCTGCGAACGGATCTCTTCGGCCACGACCTTGATGCCGACTTCCATCGACGAGCTGCCTGTGTAGTTCACGCTGGCCAGAAACGTCACCAGCTCGCCCACATGGATGGGCTGCAAAAACATCACCTGGTCCACGCTCAGCGTCACGGTGTAGCAGCCCGAATAGCGGCTGGCGCACGAGTACGCCACCTGGTCCAGCAGCTTGAGGATGGCGCCGCCGTGCACGTTGCCCGAAAAGTTGGCCATGTCGGGCGACATGAGCACGGTCATGCTGAGTTGGTGTGAAGGGATGTTCATGCAGCGATTTTAGAAAGCTGCGTGTGCTGCGTCGCGTGCAAGTTGAGCCCGGTGCACAGCGGGTGGCAGCTTCGCTACACTCGCGCAGCACCTGCTGACCGGGTGCGAGGAGGAACCGATGATCGAACTAGAAAAACTCAACGAATTCACCGAAAGCCACGGCGCATTGCGCACCGGCAAGGGGCTGGTGTCGGGCGTGATTGCACTCACGCTGGCCATCCTGTGCCTTCTGGGCGTGTTGGCCTTTCACTTCCCCGAGTACCTCACCACGCCGCAGCTGCGCAAGAGCTACGACGTGGCGGTGATACGCAACATCATGCTGGTGGCCATGGCAATTGCGGGCGGCATCTCGTTGGTCAACATCCTGTTCAACCGCGCCCGCTGGCTGGCCACCTTTGCGTTTGCCATCGTGGCGATTGCCGCGCTGCTGGGCGGCCACAAGGTGGAGGTGGACCCGAACTTCCCCGACAACACACCCTACATCGGCCTCGACTGGTTCATCCTGGACCTGCTGGGCAGCTCGCTGATCTTCATCTTCATCGAGAAGCTGTTTGCGCTGCGCAAGGACCAGCCCATCTTCCGCGCCGAGTGGCAGACGGACTTTCACCACTTCATCGTCAACCACATGGTGGTGGGCTTTGTGCTGCTGGCCACCAACCTCATCGTGCACAAGTTCTTTGGCTGGGCGGCCAGCGACGGCATTCGCGGCTGGGTGCAGGGGCTGAACTTCTGGGTGGCACTGTTCCTCATCATCCTGGTGGCCGACCTGGTGCAGTACTGGACGCACCGCGCCTACCACGAGGTGCCCCTGCTGTGGCGCCTGCACGCCGTGCACCACAGCGTCAAAAGCATGGACTGGATGGCGGGCTCGCGCCAGCACATCCTGGAGCTGCTGATCACCCGCACGCTGGTGCTGGCCCCCATCTATGTGCTGGGCTTCAGCAAGGAAGTGATCGACGCATACATCGTGGTGGTGGGCTTCCAGGCCGTGTTCAACCACGCCAATGTGAGCGTGCGACTTGGGCCGCTGCGCTACGTGCTGGTCACGCCCAACTTCCACCACTGGCACCACAGCCAGGACCAGGAGGCGCTGGACAAGAACTACGCCGCGCACTTCGCGTTTCTGGACTACCTGTTTGGCACCGCCGTCAAAAGCACCAAGCTCTGGCCCGAGCACTATGGCGTGCTGGGCGACTACGTGCCCAACGGCTTTGTGAAGCAGTTCAAGTTTCCGTTCACCTGGAAGGGATGAGGACTCGTTAGGTACAGGGCTAGGGCATCGCCGCCAGCTCTCGCTCCAGCACCCGCAGTTGCTCGCGCAGGGCCTCGGTCCGTTCTTCACACGCGGCTTTGGCATCGGCGGCCTTTTCCGCGCCCTCCTGCACAAACTGGTTGCCCGACGGCAGGTTGCCGCGCCGCAGCGGCCCTGCCGTGGCCACGGCATTGGGCTGGGCTGTGCATTCACGCTGGTTGCGCTCGATAGCGGCGCGCGCCTGGGGGATGCCCTGGGTCTGCAGGTAGTTCTTGCGCTGCCAGGTGGGGCCAAACGCGCCCTCGGCCAAAGGCGCTACGGGGGGCTGCACCGGGGTGGCGCCACGGGTGGTGGGGCGCACGTCGATCTTCTCGCCCTCGCCCGCACAAGGCGCGTCCTGGAACGACACCTTGCCATTGGCGTCCGTGCACTTGTTGATGGCCCAGGCGGGGGCCAGGCAGCCCAGCGCCAGAGCACAGAGGGCGTAGCGGATCAAAGTCATGGTGTTGTCCTCGGCAGGTCCATGCCACATGCTACCGCGCCGCATGGGGCGGGGCGAATCGCACCGTTTCGCGCGGGTGCCGACAGAGCCATGGGTGGATAGACACATGTCCCTAAGATGACGCGCCCCCGGTAGAAACCCGGTGCGTGCCGGGCACAGCGCCCTCCTACCATCGCCGCTCTTCGGGGCCTCGCAGCCCTTTGAATCGGTTTTTTGCTGGAGATGCTGTGTGATGAAGACCCCGAATGCAAATGCGTGGCCCGCCGACCAGGGGCTGCCCCTGGCGCGCCGCCGCAGCCTGGTCCTTGCGCTGGCCGGTAGCGCGGCCCTGGCTGGCCTGCCCGCCCGCGCACAGCCCGCCAGCGGCGGCAAGGGAGACATCCTCATTGGCCGCTCGACCGCACTGTCAGGCGGCATGGCGCCGTTTTTGTCGCCCATCCACGAGGGGCAGGAGGCCGCCGTGGAAGACGCCAACGCCAAGGGCGGCATCGGTGGCCGCAAGATCCGGCTGGTGTCGCTGGACGATGGTTTTGACGCCCGCCGTGCGCTCGACAACGCCAAGCAGCTGAGCGAAAAAGACGGCGTGCTGGCGCTGTTTGGTGTGGCCGGCACCTCGCAGGTCATGACGCTGTTGCCCTACCTGGCGCAAGCCAAGCTGCCGCTGATCTCGGTGTACACCGGCAGCCCTGCCGTGCGAGCGCAGCAGCACCCCTACCTGTTCACCACCCGCGCCAGCTATGCCGACGAACTGGTGAAGATCGTGCGCAACCTGGTGGCCGTGCAGACCTCGCGCATTGCTGTGGCCTACGAAAACAATGACTTCGGCAAACTGCTGCTGCCCCTGGTCGAAAAGACGGTTGCCGCTGAAGGCGCGACGCTGGCGGGATCGCATGCGCTGGCCTCGTCGGGTGAAGACGCGAACGAAGCCGCCAAGGCCCTGGCCACCCAAAAGCCGCAGGCCGTGCTGCTGGTGGCAGCAGGCCCGTCGGTAGTGGCCTATGTGCGGGCCAACCGCGCTCACCTGGGCGTGCCCATCTACACCCTGTCGCTGGGCGCAGGCACCGCTGTGCTCAAGGCGCTGGGCGACGATGCGCGTGGCCTGGCGGTGGCGCGTACGGGCCCCTCGCCCACCAAACCCACCATTGCGCTCACGCGCGACTTTCAGGCCTCCATGAAGCGCTACGACAAGCCCGTGGACTACGACCGCTACACCGGCTACATGGACGCGCGCGTGCTCATCGAAGGCCTGCGCGCTGCGGGGCCTGGCGTCACACGCACCAGCCTGGTCACTGCCATGGAGGGCCTGGGCAATCTGGACCTGGGCGGCTTCAGCTACCAGTTCAGCGCACAGAACCACCACGGGTCCAACTACGTGGACATTGCGGTGGTGGGCACTGGCGGGGTGTACAGGCAGTAAGCGCCGCATCAGCAGTCGCTGGCGGCTTCGGCGCCAGCGGGCCTGCAGGGCACGGCACACCCGTGGGCGTGCCGCAGTGCCCACCAAAGCGCCACGCAAAGGCATCACCCTGGCTACCAGGTGCAGCGGACTGCCTCCCACCCGGTAAGTTGTGCCGCCAGAACAACAAAAACCCGCACGTTGGGACCATATCCGCCAAGTTTTTGCGAATAGTTCGCATTTGTATTTAAAATTTTACAAATCCCAGCCAGCCGTGCATCCCGTCGGAGGAGCGTTGCCAGCCAGCCTGCCAACGTTTCTCCCCCAGGAGCCCTTTCATGCACGCACCCCGCAGACACCTTGTCTGTGCCCTCCACCCTCTGGCGGTGGCCGCCTTCCTTGCAGCCAACCTAGCGGGCACCGCCAGAGCCCAGACCGCCGCCGAGTCACCAGCGCCCGCCGCCGAACCCTCCCTCTCGGGCACAGCCAACACCGACCAGGTCGTGGAGCCCAAGGCGCTGGACAGCGTCACCGTGTCGGGTGCGCGCGAGAGCGCATCCACCCGCCTTCAGCTCACCCCGCGTGAAACGCCGCAGTCCGTCAGCACGGTGACGCGCGCGCAGATCGAGCGCCAGACGCTCACCAGCATCGACGCCGTGCTGCGCAACGTGAACGGCATTGCCGTGAGCTTCTACGACACGCAGCGCCCGCTGTACTACGCGCGCGGCTTCCAGATCACCGACTTCCAGACCGACGGCCTGCCCAGCTACAGCAGCAGCACCAACCAGGAGTTCGACACCGCGCTGTACGAGCGCATCGACATCGTGCGCGGCGCCAACGGCATCCAGACCGGTGTGGGCGTGCCTTCGGCCACCATCAACATGATCCGCAAGCGCCCACAGCGCGAGTTCGCCGCGTCTGTGGCGCTCACAGCGGGTTCTTGGAACCTGTACCGGGGCGAGCTGGACATCAACGCACCGCTCAACAGCGACGGCAGCGTGCGCAGCCGCCTGGTCGTGGCTCCGCAGAAAAAAGAGAGCTTCCGCGACCGCTACTCCGAGGACAAGACCGCCCTGCTGGCTGCGGTGGAGGCCGACATCGGCACCGCCACCGTGGTGTCGTTGGGCTACCAGCGCCAGTCCAACGACCCCAAGGCGCCGATCTGGGGCACCATCCCGCGTTTTGCCACCACGGGCGTGCCCATCGACCTGCCGATCTCCACCAGCTTCTCGCCGCCCTGGACGCGCTGGGAGCGCACCTCGGGCACGCTCTATGCCACGCTGGACCACCAGATCAACGACGACTGGAGCCTGAAGGCCGCGCTGAACCACACCGAGGGCGACACCTTCCGCCTGAGCACCTACGGCTATGGCGCCACCACCAGCCAGGCCCCATTCATCAACCCGGTCACCGGCGCGGGCACCACGCTGTATGCCGCCGTGAGTGGCAGCAGCGAAACGCAGGACACGGTGGACGCCTACCTGTCGGGCAAGTTCGAGCTGGGTGGCCGCAAGCACGACTTGGTGGTGGGCATGAGCTCCACCCGCACCGCCACGCGCACCGATGGCTACACGTCCGTGGCGGGGTGGAGCTACGTGATCCCCAACATCTACACCTGGGACGGCAACGCACCTGCGCCCACGTATTCCAAGACCGGCGCATGGCGCACGCAGATCACGCAGCAGACGGGCTTGTTCGCCTCGGCACGCTGGCGCGTGGCTGACCCGCTGTCGGTGCTCACCGGCCTGCGCCTGACCGACTGGCACCGCCACTCCGACACCTATGGCACCACCGGCAGCTATGCAGGCCGCTCGGCTATCCAGGACGAGAACCGCAAGGTCACGCCCTTCATCGGCGCGGTGTACGACATCACGCCCACCCTGTCGGCCTACGCCAGCTACGCGCGCATCTTCAACCCGCAGAACTACAAGGACCGCAACAACAATCCGCTGTCGCCCGTCATCGGCAGCAATGCCGAGGCCGGCCTCAAGGCCGAGCTGTTCGAGCGCCGCATCCAGGCGCACTTTGGGGTGTTCCAGACCAAGCAGGACAACTTCGGCGTGCGCGACAGTGCCATCACCACCCCGCTGCCCGACGGCAGCCTGCCCTACGTGGCCGTGAACGGCACGAAGTCCACCGGCTTCGAGCTGGAGTTTGCGGGCATGGCCACCCGGCAGTGGCGTGTGAGTGCCGGCCTCACCCGCGCCAAGGTCACGCGTGCCCCCACCGACCTGATCTACGCCAACATGCCCGACTACCTGCTGCAACTGGGCACGGACTACCAGCTGTCGGGCGCGCTGGCGCCGCTGTCGGTGGGCGGCAACCTGACCTGGCAAAGCGCCATCGAGGGCTTCAACATCCCACACCCCAGCGGCACGGTGACGGTAAAACAGTCGCCCAAGGCCATCCTCAACCTGCGCGCGTCCTGGCAGTTCAACCCCAAGGTGAGCGCCACGCTGGCCGTGAACAACGTGACCAACCAGAAGTACTGGGCCAACCTGGACTACGGCAACTATGCGGACCCGCGCAACCTGAGCGTGACGCTGCGCGCGGCTTTCTGACCGGCCTACCCGCAACACAAGAGGGAGCGAGGGGGCGACCGGGGCTTGCGCCGCAGCGGCATCGCGCCGTGCGGAGCAGGCCCCGGGGCAGCCGGGGGGACAATCACGCCTTTGTCCCTTTTGATGCCTTCCCGTGTCCCTCCCATTTTTTGACGCCATCATCATCGGCGCCGGCGCTGCCGGCCTGTTCTGCGCGGGCCAGGCGGGCCAGCGGGGCCTGAAGGTCTTGCTCATCGACCATGCCGACAAGGTGGCCGAAAAGATCCGCATCTCGGGCGGCGGGCGCTGCAACTTCACCAACCGCGACCTGGACCCGGCCGCACCGCACAAACACTTTGTGGGGCAGAACCCGCAGTTCTGCCGCTCGGCGCTGTCGCGCTACACGCCCGCCGACTTCATCGCGCTGGTGCAAAAGCACGGCATCCCGTTTCACGAAAAGCACAAGGGCCAGCTGTTTGCCGACCGCTCGGCCGAGGACATCATTGCCATGCTGCTGGCCGAGTGCGAGGCGGGTGGCGTGACCCGCTGGCAGCCCTGTAGCGTAAAAAAAATAGACTTTTTGGCATCAAGCGCTAATGAATCATGCCGGGGCAGCTATCAAATGGATACTGATCGTGGGCCGGTGTCGGCGGGTGCGCTGGTCATTGCCACCGGCGGCTTGTCCATCCCCAAGATCGGCGCCACCGACTTTGGCTACCGGCTCGCGCAGCAGTTCAGCATCCCGCTCATCGAGCGCAAGCCGGGCCTGGTGCCGCTGACCTTTGACGGCGCGGGCTGGGCGCCGTATGCGCAGCTGGCGGGGCTGGCGCTGCCGGTGCAGATCAGCACCGGGGCCAAGAAAACCCGCATGGCGTTTGACGAAGACCTGCTGTTCACCCACCGGGGCCTGTCGGGCCCCGCGGTGCTGCAGATCTCCAGCTACTGGCAGGAGGGCACGCCCCTGGCCATCAACCTGGCGCCCACGGTGGACCTGCCCGCAGCGCTGGCGCAGGGCAAGGCCCGCTCGCGCAAGCTGGTTGCCAACGAGCTGGCCACCCTGGTGCCGAGCCGCCTGGCCGACGCCTGGGCCAGCCGCGAGGCGGATTGGCAACGCCCCATCAATGAGGCCAGCGACAAGGCCCTGGCGCGCCTGGCCGAGCAGCTGGCACGCTGGGAGCTGACGCCCACGGGCACCGAGGGCTACAAGAAAGCCGAGGTGACGCTGGGCGGCGTGGACACGCGCGCGCTGTCGCAGCAGACCATGGAGTGCAAGACGCAGCCAGGCCTGTACTTCATTGGCGAAGTGGTGGACGTGACAGGCTGGCTGGGCGGCTACAACTTTCAGTGGGCCTGGGCCAGCGCGCATGCCTGTGCGCAGGCGTTGGCAGCGACACCCACCTGAGGCCCTACGGGCCTTCCCCCGCTCTCGCTACGCTACGCTGCGCGGGCAGGGGGACGACGCCCTCGCTGCAGGGCGGCCCTTGCCCGGCGTCCCGCGCGTGCGCAGCGCCCGCTTGACCGCTACGCTGCCGCTGCCTCTCGCGTCAACAATCCGCAATGCTGTCGGGCCCAGGCCTCCAGCTCCGGCACCGGCAGCGGGCGGCTGAAGTGGTAGCCCTGCAGCTCCTCGCAATCGAGTGCACTCAGCACCTGGGCCGTGGCCAGGTCTTCCACGCCCTCGGCCACGATGCGCAGCCCCAGCGTGTGGCCCAGCGCGATGATGGCGCGGGTGATGGCCATGTCGGCAGGGTTGGCGAGCATGTCGCGCACAAAGGACTTGTCCACCTTGAGGCGGTCGATGTCAAAGCGCTTGAGGTAGGCCAGGCTGGAATACCCGGTGCCAAAGTCGTCGATGGACAGTTGCACACCCAGCGCCTTGAGCGCCGCCAGTTGCTGCTCGGCCGCATGGGCGTTGTCCATGAGCTGGGACTCGGTGATCTCCAGCTCCAGCCGGTGCGCCGGCATGCCGGTGCGCAGCAGCAGTGCCTCGATGTCGGTGACCAGCGCGGGGTCGGACATCTGCGCGGCCGAGAGGTTGACCGAGATCGACACCCGGGCCAGCGGGTGTGGCATCAAGGCATCGCCAGGGCCCGCCTCCAGCGCCAGCTGTTGCCAGCGCACCCACTGCTCGCAGGCTTGCTGCAACACCCAGCTGCCAATGGCGCGGATCATGCCGGTCTCTTCGGCGATGGGGATGAACTCGCTGGGAGGGATGGAGCCCAGCACCGGGCTGGTCCAGCGCAGCAGCGCCTCCACGCCCAGCAGCTGGGTGCCCTGGGCGCTCAAGCGGGGCTGGTAGTGCAGGCTCAGCTCGTGGCGCTCCAGCGCGCGGCGCAGCTGCTGCTCCATGGTCTGGCGGGCCACCGCACGCTGGTCGGTCTCCATGGAATAGAACAGCGCCATGTCACGGCCGGTGGTTTTGGCCTCGTACATGGCGGCGTCGGCGCGGCGCATGAGTTCGTCAATGTCGCTGCCATCCTCGGGGTACACGGCGATGCCCACGCTGCAGGACACATTGAGTTCATGCCCCTCCACCGGGTGGCTCTGGCGGATGAGCGGGATCAGCCGCCGCTCCACCAGCTGCTGCACATCCTCGCGCCCGGCCACGTCGCGCATCACCACCACAAACTCGTCGCCGCCCAGGCGGCTCACGGTGTCGCGGCTGCGCACGGCCTGCGTAAGACGCGCGGCCACCGAGCGCAGCAGGCCGTCGCCAATGTGGTGGCCCAGCGTGTCGTTGATGGCCTTGAAGCGGTCCAGGTCGATGAACAGCACCGCGACCTTTTCGCCCGTGATAGGCGCCTGCGCCAGCGCCATCTGCAGGCGCTGCACACACAGTGATCGGTTGGGCAGCTCAGTGAGCACATCGTGGTGCGCCAGGAACTGGATGCGCTCCTCGTTGAGCTTGCGGTCGGTGATGTCGATGGCAATGCCGATGTGGTTGGCCACCGCACCGCCCTTGCCCTCGCGCACGGCCGACACCATGAGCCAGGCCGGGTAGGTCTCGCCCGAGCGGCGGCGAAACCGCACCTCGCCCTGCCACGACTCCTTGTCGAGCATGGTGCGCTGGATCTGCACCGACAGCGGCTCGGCGCCCGCCTCTTCCAGCAGAAAGCCCAGGTCTTCGCCAATGACCTCGTAGAAGTCGTAGTGCGTGCTGCGGCAGAACGCCTTGTTCACGCTGATGATCTGCTGCTCGGCGTTCATGATGATGATGCCCTCGGACGAGGCCTCGAACACCTTGGCCCAGAGCTCCAAGCGCTGCTCCATCACCTTGAGCACGTTGATGGGCGTGAAAGCGGTGAGCACCGAGTCGCGCCCCTGGAACTGCAGGCGCCGCGCCGACAGCACGGCCCAAGAGGGCTCGGGGCTGCCCTTCCAGCGCACCTCGAACTCATCGACCGAGCCCTGGTCGGCCAGACGCTGAAAGAAGCGCGCGCGCACGCCGGGCTCCAGCCCCACGGCCCAGGGGTCGGTCTTGCGGCCACCCAGCCAGTGGGCCGCGGGTGCGTTGGAGTGCAGCACCTCGTGCTCGGGAATCGACGTGACCACCATGGGGATGGGGAAGGCCTCCACCAGCTCGCGCTGGGCCTCGGCCGCACGGGCGCTGGCGGCCAACTCTTGCTGCAGCACGCGGTCGCGGTCGAGCTGGGACAGCATCTCGTTGAACGCGGTAACCAGGCGGCCGATCTCGTCGCGGCTGGCCCAGTGCGCGCGCAGCGTGTGGTCGCCGCTCTTGCGCACCTCGTCGGCCACGCGGGCCAGTTGCTGCAGCGGCTTGGCGATCTGGCGCGCGACCAGGGTGACGAGCGAAAGGATGCAGCCCAGCAGCACCAGCGCCGTGCCCAGGTGCAACCACATGCGGGCAAACAGGCTGTCGGCGCGCTGGTTCAGCAAACGCTCCAGGTCCACAATGCCCACCGACCAGGCATCGCGCAGCGCGCCCAGCACCTGCGCCTCCTGCACACCCACTTGCGCCACCGTCAGGCGCGACTCGCCCGACGCAATGCCCTGCAGCAAGGCCTGAAAGCCCTCCTGCGCCGCCTTGAGCGCCTCGCGCTGGCGCACCAGCGCGGCCCGCATCTCGGGCGAGCCTGCAATGAAGGCCTGGTTGTAGTCCGACTCGATGCCCAGCATCACCGCATCCAGCCGCCCCACCAGCGTCAGCAGCTCGGACGACCACTGCGGCCCGCGCCTTGATGGCGCTGCGTTCAAAAAGCTGACGGTGTCATGCACCGCCTGCAGCAGCTCGGGAAACCGCAGCACCACCAGCGACATCACGTAGTAGCTGTCCAGGTCCGGGTCCAGGATCAGGTTGGACTGGTTGCCCACGGTGGTGAGCAGCTCACGCCCCTCGCGCAGCAGCTGGCTGCGCAGCCGGGTGAGCGTCTGCGGATCAGCAGCTGGAGCGCCCCCTTGGGGCTGGCCCGTCAGCTGCTGCAGCGCCACGCCAAACCGCTGCCCCACCTCGGCCGTGTGCAGTTGTTCGTCGTGGGCTGCCCGTACGGCGTCCAGGCGGGTCAGCACATCGGCCACCAGCGGAGGCTGCTGCGAAGCATCCAGGAACTGCCCCATCAGCCCATCGCGCACCACGGCCGCATAGGTCGTGCCCACCACCTCCTTGCGCGTGAAATCAATCGCCAGGTACTTTTCGTGGATCAGGATGCTGGAGACGTAGATCACCGCCGTCAGGTCCAGCAGATAGATGAGCATGAGCTTGCGGCCCACACTGAGCCGGCCCAGCCAACCCGATACGCGGTGCATGAATGCCATGGTGTCTGCGGCGGGGCCGCCCGGGCGGATGGCCAGGGCTCTCCACCGGTGAATAGGAGTGTTACAACATGAAGCAACTTCCGCGCCATTGCGGTGTGGCCCTGCTGTGAGAAGCCCACCGGACGCCCTGTTCGGGGACAGACCGGCAATCCTTGCGCTCTGGGCGTGGATAAAGGCTATAATCTCCGGCTTTGCTGGCAATGCCCCGTCGGCCAAATACTAGTTACAGACGGGGAAACCGCTTTGTACGGACTTGAGGCCCGATCTCCCCAAGCCCCTCTGCAGGCACCATTTGGAAAACATTAGCTAATGACTACGATCCGCGTAAAAGAAAACGAACCCTTTGACGTTGCACTGCGCCGCTTCAAGCGCACCATTGAAAAGCTCGGCCTGCTGACCGACCTGCGCGCCCGTGAGTTCTACGAAAAGCCCACCGCCGAGCGCAAGCGCAAGAAGGCTGCTGCGGTGAAGCGTCACTACAAGCGCGTTCGCAGCATGCAACTGCCCAAGAAGCTGTACTAAGTACCGCTTTGGCCCCGTCCTGATACGGAGTGCCGACAAACCCGCGCTAGGGACGCCAAGCGCGGGTTTTTGTTTTTGGGGTTTGCCAAAAGGCTTTCTGGCGTCGTTGCAACGCCTTGCCGTAGCAGCACTACTGTCTGCGGCGTTGACGCCTAGCCAGAAAGCCTTTTGGCAAACCTCTGTTCTTGTCTAAAACCAACCAAGGAAGCCGCCATGAGCCTCAAGGATCAGATCACCGAAGACATGAAAACCGCCATGCGCGCCAAGGACAGCGAGCGCCTGGGCACCATCCGCCTGCTGCAGGCCGCGATGAAGCAAAAGGAAGTGGACGAGCGCATCGTGCTGGACGACGCGGCTGTGGTCGCCATCGTGGACAAGCTCATCAAGCAGCGCAAGGACTCGATCACCGCGTTTGAAGGCGCAGGCCGCCAGGACCTGGCCGACAAGGAAAAGGCCGAGATGGCTGTGCTGCAGGCCTACCTGCCCGAGCGCATGTCGGCCGAAGAAACGCTGGCTGCCGTGAAGGCCATCGTGGCCGAAATCGGCGCATCGGGCCCTGGCGACATGGGCAAGGTCATGGGCGTGGTCAAGACCCGCCTGGCGGGCAAGGCCGATATGGGCCAGGTGTCGGCCGCCGTGAAAGCGGCACTGGCAGGCTGATCGCCCCTGCGGTCGTGCCCACGGTACGACCGGTATCTTTTTGATAGCTGCTAGCGCTTGTAAGACGGGCGCTAGCAGCTATTTTCACTTCAAACCGAGGCGTTTGCGCCCACACCGGTCTCTGCGCTGCGCGACGCCCAACCGGCGCGAAAGTGCGCCTGCAAAAACTCCACGCACACCCGCACTTTGGCCGAGCGCTCCAGCCGCGTGGGGTAGACGGCCCACACATTGGCTTCTTGCTGCCACTGCGGCAGCACCTGCACCAGGCGCCCGGTCTGCAGGTGCGCGCCCACATCCCACAACGAGCGCAGCACCACGCCACGTCCGTCCACCGCCCACTGCACGGCCATCTCGCCGTTGTTGGCCGACAGCGGGCCGCGCACCTTCACCGACTCTTCCTGCGCACCGCTGCGCAGGCGCCACACGCCAAATGGATGGTCACGCTCCTTGATCACCAGGCAGTCGTGCGCGGCCAGATCGGCCACCGTGCGCGGCGAGCCCTTGCGCTGCAGGTAGGCAGGCGCTGCACACAACACGCGGTGGTTGTCGGCCAGGCGGCGGGCGATCAGGTGCGGCGCAATCTCGTCGCCCACGCGCAGGTCCAGGTCAAACCCTTCGCCCGCCACGTCCACCAGCCGGTCGAACACCTCCAGCCGCACCTGCAGCCCCGGGTGCTGCGCCACCAGCCGCGACAGCGCGGGCGCCACGATCTGGCGGCCGAAGCCAAAGCTGCTGCTCACCCGCAACAGCCCGCGCGGCTCGCTGCGCGTCACCGCTACCTCCTGCATCAGCTGCTCCATGTCGTCCAGGATGCGCTGCGCCCAGTGGAAGACGCGCTCGCCCTCCTCCGTCACCGCCACGCGGCGGGTGGTGCGGTGCAGCAGCTTGACCTGCAGGTCCTGCTCCAGCAGTCGGATGCGTTTGCTGACGTAGGCCGGCGAAGTGCCCAGCTCGGTGGCGGCGCCGCCAAAGCTGGCCTTGCGCACCACGGCCGTGAACACGCGCA
This sequence comes from Acidovorax sp. 59, assembly GCF_002754175.1. Lineage (NCBI taxonomy): Bacteria > Pseudomonadati > Pseudomonadota > Betaproteobacteria > Burkholderiales > Comamonadaceae > Acidovorax > Acidovorax sp. 59. The sequence goes on from NZ_PEET01000001.1 coordinate 3,117,847, forward strand.
GGTCTTCCGCTGCAGGATTTTTATGCACGATGTGTGAAGGATAAGGCCACAGTTAGCGGATTGTAGTTATCGGAAGCGTTGGGAACAATGCAGGCCATGCCGCTGGCTGCGCCCTGCAGCCGCACCCTCGAAGCCATTGCAAGGACCGCTTGATGACCCCCTCCACTGCCCCCAAAACCTACCGCATCGCCCTCATCGCCGGAGACGGCATTGGCAAGGAAGTGCTGCCAGAAGGCCTGCGCGTGGTGCAAGCCGCCGCAGCGCGTTTTGGCATTGCGCTCGAAACCACTGCCATCAACTGGGCCAGCTGCGACTACTACGCCGCCCACGGAAAAATGATGCCCGACGACTGGAAGGCGCAGCTGTCGGGCATGGACGCGATCTTCTTCGGTGCCGTGGGCTGGCCCGCCACCGTGCCGGACCATGTGTCGCTATGGGGTTCGCTGCTCAAGTTTCGCCGCGAGTTCGACCAGTACATCAACCTGCGCCCCGTGCGCCTGTTCGAAGGCGTACCCTGCCCCCTGGCGGGCCGCCAACCCGGTGACATCGACTACTGCGTGGTGCGCGAGAACACCGAGGGGGAGTACACGTCACTGGGCGGCATCATGTACGAGGGCACTGACCGCGAGATCGTGATCCAGGAATCCGTCTACTCCCGCCACGGCGCCCACCGCCTGCTGAAGTTCGCGTTCGACCTGGCGCAAAGCCGCCCCAAAAAGCACGTCACCCTGGCCACCAAAAGCAACGGTATCGCCATCAGCATGCCCTGGTGGGACCAGCGTGCCGACGACGTGGCCCAGGCCTACCCCGAGGTCACGCTGGATAAGCAGCACATCGACATCCTCACCGCCCGCTTTGTGCTGCAGCCTGGGCGCTTTGACGTGGTGGCTGCCACCAACCTGTTTGGCGACATCCTCAGCGACCTGGGCCCGGCCACCACCGGCACCATTGGCCTGGCCCCTTCGGCCAACCTGAACCCCGAGCGCACGTTCCCCAGCCTGTTCGAGCCCGTGCACGGCTCCGCGCCCGACATCTACGGCCAAAACATCGCCAACCCGATTGCGATGATCTGGTCGGGAGCGCTGATGCTGGACTTCCTCACCCACGGCCAGGGCGCGGGCAGGTTGGCACATGATGCCATCGTGGCGGCCATCGAAGAGGTGATCAAGAGCGGGCCGCGCACGCCGGACCTGGGAGGAAGCGCCAGCACAACGCAAGTGGGACAAGCCATCGCGGAGCACGTTGCTGCCGCCTGATAGGTGCCCGGCGTCACGAACGCATCACTGTTGGCAACGAGCTCCCGTCACCAGCATTGAACTGCCCCAGCACGGCTGCAACACCGGTACTGCCGAATCGATAGCAGCCCCACTCCATCCTCTGAGCAATGCCCCCATGAAGCCCATCCCCACCATCTTTTGCGCCACCGCCATGGCCTGGCTGGCCGGCAATACCTATGCATGCAGCTGCAAGCTCGCCTCGGCGGAAGCAAATGCTCCACAGGCCACGGTCGTGTTCAAAGGGGTTGTGACAGAAGAGATCGTCGACCCTGCGAACAAAAACGAGTACCGAGCCCTTTTCAGGCCCACGACCATCTACAAAGGCGATCAGGCCCCAGCCATCACGGTGCACACTCGGGGCGACCAGGGAAGTTGCGGCGTGCGGTTCGCCAAGGGGTCAGAGCACATGGTGTTCGCCTTCCAATCAGGCCAACGGCTGCGCACCAGCCTGTGCAGCACCTGGCCCATCTCCAAGAGCTATGCCGGCCATACCGCCGAAGTCGAGAGCCATTTCAACCAGCGCAAGTAACCACCTTCAGGCCCCACACACGTCGGATGCCCCGTTTTGCCCATGACACTGCGGGGGCGGACTGAGGCGAAGGCGACTGCCGGCTGACCAGCAACGAGCCTTCACTCCTGAAATGATAGCTACCAGCGCATGAATTACCTGCGCTACACCCCAATTTCATTCAAATATGGCTCTCACCCCCCACCTGGGGGCACCCTGAACTGCTCGGTGACGCCCCGCTCGGCGCGCGCCGCAGCGGCAGCCCACCGATCCCTGGCGTTGCGCGCGCCCGCCACGGCCCAACGCAGCGCATGCAGAAACACGACTATGGCAACGGTTCGCAACGGTCGCTGGCGGCCCACAAGGTTTGAAGCAGAGACGGCTCTGGGGGCAGTGGTGTGGGGATGCGGGTGTTTCATGGCCCCGCAATGCTCTCGCCGGGCTTGCCATCTGTAAAGTTGAATTCAATGACGATTCACTTCATAAAAGCTGATGCGTAACCTCAATCTCGACCAGTTGCAAACCCTGATCGCCATCGCCGACCTGGGCACCTTTGCGGCCGCCGCGCAGGCGTTGCACCTCGCGCCGCCCACGGTGAGCATGCACATCAAGGAACTGGAATCGCGCCTGGGCGCCGAGCTGGTGGTGCGCGGGCGGCGGCAGGCCGACCTCACCCCCGCTGGCGAGGTGCTGGTGCGCGAAGGCCGCCAGCTGTTGCTGGCCAGCGATGACCTGGTGGAGCGCGTGCGGCGCCACGCATCGGGCCGCGAAGGCATGGTGCGGGTGGGAGTGTCGGCGGGTGTCAGCACCCGGCTGCTGCCACGCATGCTGGAGGCGCTGGCGGCACGCAGCCCCGGGGTTGAAATCCGCCTGGAGGCCGTGGGCTCGGCCGAGTCAATGCAGCGGCTCAAGGCCGGTACGCTGGACATTGCCATCGTCGCCAGCCCCCAGCCGCCGCTGGCAGAGGTGCGCCAGACCCCCTGGCGCAACGACCCCATGGTGGCCCTGCTGCCCGCCGCGTGGGACGCGCCAGACCGCGTCGGCCCCGACTGGCTGGCCAGCCGACGCTGGGCATCGTTTGCGCCCGCCACGCAGATGCATGGGCTGATTGCCAACTGGTTTGGTCAGGCAGGCCATCACCCACGCCCCTTTCTGGCCCTGAGCTACCCTGGCGCCCTCAAAAGCCTGGCCGTGGCCAGCCAATGCGCCGCACTGCTACCGATGGAGGAGGTGGAGGACCTGCAGGGCACGCCCGATGTCCAAATCCGCCCGCTGCAACCGCCGCTCATGCGCCCCATGGCCGTGGCGCACCGCCACCAGCCACCGCCCTCGCCCGCCGTGGAGGGCGTGCTGGAGTTGCTGGCGGACTTTGCAGATTTCGCAGAGTGATGGCGGGACACACCGCGTGCCGTCACGCGGGCGGCAAGCCCTGGGCGCCCGGGGCAGGCCGAACAGAAGACCGGACAGCAAGCCGCTGCAGGTAGGGTTGCACGAACAGGTACAACCCCGTCAACAGCAGCAGTGCCAGCGGCGGCAGGGGGGCGTACGTGACCCAGTCCGGCGGGTTGCCTGCACCCTGGGCGCGAGCCACAAAATTGGCGATGACGGCCAACGTGAACGCCATCGACACCCAGCGATGGAACCGCCGAATTTCCACACCGGCGCTCATTGCACACCTCCAGCGGCTAGCTGGATCATCTTCCAGCCGTTGCCCGCCGGGTCCCGAAAGCCCGCGTCCACGTTGCCGTACCGGTCCACGGGCTCCTGTGTGAACTCCACACCCAGGTCGCGCAGCCGGGCATAGTCGGCGCGGCAGTCCGCCACATGGAGCACCAGCGCAGGCATGGCTCCTTTGGCCACCATCGCGCGCAAAGTTTGCGCTGTGGCTTCATCATGGATCGGTGGGCCAGGCCTGAACAGGCCGAGCTGGAAGCCCGGCTGATCGGGGTGCTGCACCGTCAGCCAGCGGTAGGGGCCATTGCGCACATCCGTGTGCACCTGAAACCCGAGCTTGCCCACATAGAACTCGAGCGCTTCGTCCTGATCGTCCACATACACGCCCACCACACCAATGCCTTGGTTCTTCGTCATCAGATCTCCTTGGTTGTTGATGACGGGTTTGTACCTTCCGCCAGGCGGCGGCGCTTCTCCGAAACTGCGGTGGTGAGGTCAGGGCGTTGTGCGGCTTTCAATACGCAGGCCGGCACCTTGTCCAGTGGCTCCAAGCGGGCCTGGGCCTGAAGGCGCACCGCACTGGGGCTCTGCCCCGTGATGTCGCGAAAGGTGCGGCCGAAGGTGCCCAGGCTCTCCCAGCCGGTGGCAAACGCAATCTCGGTGATGGGCAAGTCCGTGTCGCGCAGCAGCGTGGTGGCCTGTTCGATGCGGCGGGTCAGCAGGTAGCGGTGGGGCGGGATGCCAAACGCCTGCCGGAAGGATCGTGCGAAATGCGCGTCGGAGACGCCGCTGACCTCGGCCAGCCGCTGCACCGGCCAGGCTTCGTGCGACGCAGCGTCCATGCGGTCCTTGGCGCGCAGCAGACGGCGCAGAAGCGCCGGGTCCTGGGGCGCAATCGGGTGGGAGGCTTCGCCTTTGGCTGGGGTCGTCGGGGGCACGGAAGGCATGGTGGGTGCAGCATATCGCCTGTCTGGCGGCACTCCTGCACCGCCGGCACAGAGGCAGGCAAGTCTTGCGAGGCACCACAAGCGAAGACAAGCACCGTGAACAAAGTCACCGTCTTCGCGATGGACCTCACCCGCCATTAGTGCTGCAGAGACGATGGCATGGAATCATCGCGGCATCGCCCGTCGATGACCACCCGGCCATCGGCAGACCTTTCCTCAATCCTCTCGCGAATCATCATGAAGCGTCTTCTCATCCTGGGAGCCACGGGCTCCCTCGGCCGCCACGTACTGCAGCAAGCTGTTGCGGCGGGCCACCAGGTGTCAGTGCTAGTGCGCAACCCTGCCCGGCTGCCCCAGGACCTGCGATCACGCATCACGGTGCACCAGGTGGACCTGGGGTCCGTGGCAATCAGCGCCTTGGCAGACATCATCCGGGGCCACGAGGCGTTGATCAACTGTGCGGGACTCGTCACCGAAGGTCGCGCGTTTGTCGACCTCGTGGACCGCATTGTTTCCAGCGTGGAGTCCCTGGCACCCGCAGAGCGGCCAACCTGCTGGTTTCTAGGGGGCGCTGCGGTGCTCGACATCGGCCAGACAGGCCGCCGGGGTGTTGAACTGCCCAAGGTGCGCGACACCTATTGGCCGCACAAGAAGAACTTTGAGCGCCTGAACACCTCGTCCCTCGATTGGCGCCTGCTGTGCCCGGGACCGATGGTCGACCAACCCGCGCTGGGGATCGCCCGGCTGCGCATCGCCGCGGACCAGCTGCCGGTCTCCGTGCCAGCCTTTGCGGGCAGGCTACCCAGCCCATTGATGCTGCTGCTGTTCGCGTCGAAGGTGCCGCAGATGATCGTTCCCTATGCCGACGCAGCTTCTCTGATGCTGGCCCATCTTGAGCCCCGGGATGCGATGTCCCGGCACCGCGTCGGGCTCGCGCTGCCCGTGGGCATGCGCGGGAAGAAAGACACCTGGGCGGCCAAGCCCCGCAGTGCCACCTGACGAAATCCTCCATGAAAAAAGGCCCTCGCAGTCACGAGGGCCTGGGGCGGGAGAGTTGCAGAAAACCCGCATCACAACAGCCACTGGCGGTATCCGCCTGCTGCGGACGCGAACATCAGCTGCCCGCCACCTTCATGCGGTTGACCAGGATCGAACCCACCGTCTTGGCACCATAGTTGTAGGCATCGGCACCCACGGCCTCGATGCCCTTGAGCATGTCCTTGAGGTTGCCTGCAATGGTGATCTCGTGCACGGGGTAGACGATCTTGCCGTTCTCGACCCAGAAGCCGCTCGCGCCGCGCGAATAGTCGCCGGTGACGTAGTTCACGCCCTGGCCCATCAGCTCCACCACAAACAGGCCCGTGCCCAGCTTTTGCAGCATGGCGTCCAGGTTGTCGCTGGCTTGCGTGAGGCGCGATGTCATCACCAGGTTGTGCGAGCCTCCGGCGTTGCCCGTGGTCTTCATGCCCAGCTTGCGGGCCGAGTAGCTCGACAGGAAGTAGCCCTGCACGCGACCACCCTGCACCACCTTGCGCGGCGCCACGCGCACGCCTTCTTCGTCAAACGGCGAGCTGCCCTTGCCACCCAGGATGAACGGGTCTTCCAGGATGTCGATGTGCTTGGGAAAGACCATCTTGCCCAGCGAGTCGAGCAAGAAGCTGCTCTTGCGGTACAGCGAGCCGCCACTGATGGCCTGCACAAAACCGCCCAGCAGGCCAGCGGCCAGGGTCGATTCAAACAGCACGGGGCATTGCGTGGTAGGGATCTTGCGGCTGCCCAGGCGGCTCAGCGCACGCTGCGCGGCGTAGCGGCCCACGGCCTCGGGCGAGGCCAGGTCGGCTGCGTTGCGCATCGAGCTGTACCAGGCGTCGCGCTGCATTTCGGCGTTCTTGCCGGGCAACGAGGCGATGGGGGCCACCGAGAAACTGTGGCGCGAGCTGGCATAGCCACCGCGAAAGCCGCGTGTGTGAGCGCTGAAGAAATGGCTTTGCTGGGCCGACACGCCAGCACCTTCACTGTTGGTGATGCGGCGATGCGTCTTGAAAGCCGCGGCATCGCAGGCCTTGGCCATCTCTGCGGCTTCTTCGCTGGTGATGGCCCAGGGGTGGAAGAGTTGCAGGTCGCGGTGCGTCTCCTGGGGCGCGATATCGTCGGCGTCGGGCAGGCCAGCCACAGGGTCTTCGGCCGTGAAACGGGCGATGTCATAGGCCGCTTGCACGGTCTGCTCGATGGCCTTGGTAGAAAAGTCCGACGTGCTGGCGTTGCCTCGGCGGTGGCCGATGTAGACCGTCACGCCCAGAGACTTGTCACGGTTACGCTCCACGTTCTCCAGCTCACCCTTGCGCACGCTGACCGACAGGCCACAGCCCTCGGACGCCTCGGCGCCCGCGTCGGTCGCACCGAGCTTTTTGGCATGGGCCAGGGCGCGGTCCACCAGGTCTTCAAAAAACGGGCGGCTGTAGCTGAAGCCGCTGTCAGGGGTGCGGGAGGTGGCAGCTGCGGGCACAGCAGCCAGCGCGCCGGGGGTGCGCGGGGCGCGTTTGGAGGGTTTGTTCATAGCGGCAGCTATGATACTTGCCACTGCGGCGCACCCTGCGCCCGCCTCTCTTTGCCCCCACCCCATGTCACGCAAACCCAAAAAAGGCTACTTTGTGCGAGGCCAGTTTGTTGCCGAAGGCAGCGAACTGGACATTCAGCTCAAGGCCGAACTCAAAGGCACGCCCGATGCCAGCCGCACCGATCTCAAGCGCGAGAGCGACGAACTGCAGGACCTGGGCAAGGAGCTTTTGAACCTGCGCGCCGACCTGTTCGACGCCGTGGGCCTGCCCGACAAACTGGTGGAGGCGCTGGCCGAGGCCAAGCGCATCACCAACTTTGAAGGCAAGCGCCGCCAGATGCAGTATGTGGGCAAGCTCATGCGCAAGCTCGAACCCGAGCTGGTACAAGCCGCCCGCCAGGCGCTGGAAGAACAGCACAAGGGCTCTGCCACCGAAAAGCTGCAGCTGCATCTGGCCGAGCAATGGCGCGACCGCCTGATTGCCGACGACGATGCACTCGCCCCCTGGATGGCCGAGCATCCCGACACCGACACCCAGCAGCTGCGCGCTCTGATCCGCCAGGCCCGCAAGGATGCGCAGCCTGCGGGCAAAGAGGCCAACGTCCAGGTCTCGCAAGGCCTGGCGCCCCGCAAGGGCCGGGCATACCGCGAGCTGTTCCAGCTGGTGCGCGAGCACTTGGGCGGCACCGGCACGGCAGATGCCAGCGACACCGACGAGGACAACGACGATGAGTGAAGCCGTCCACGACGCCGTCAAGATCGGCATCGTCTCCATCAGCGACCGCGCCAGCAGCGGCGTCTATGAAGACAAGGGCCTGCCTGCCTTGCAGGACTGGCTGACGCGTGCGCTGCACAACCCCATCACCTTCGAGTCGCGCCTGATCCCCGACGAGCAGGCCGGCATCAGCGCCACGCTGATCGAACTGGTCAACGCGGGCTGCAGCCTAGTGTTGACGACTGGCGGCACCGGCCCTGCGCTGCGCGACGTAACGCCCGAGGCCACGCTGGCCGTGGCGCACAAGGAGATGCCGGGCTTTGGCGAGCAGATGCGCCAGATCAGCCTGAAGTTCGTGCCCACCGCCATCCTCTCGCGCCAGGTCGCTGTGATCCGAGACCAGAGCCTGATCATTAATCTGCCTGGTCAGCCGAAGGCGATTGCCGAGACGCTGGAGGGGCTGAAAGACGCCAACGGCCAGCAGATCGTGCCGGGCATCTTCGCCGCCGTGCCTTACTGTGTGGACCTGATCGGTGGGCCGTACCTGGAAACGCGGGATGAGGTCTGCAAGGCGTTCCGGCCCAAGAACGCTGTCCGGGCCAAGACCGCCTGAACCGCCTGCGGGCCAGCGCTGGCCCACGGGCGGAAGCTCCCCATCGCCCATCACACAGACGATGAAGTACCTTGCCTTCGCCCTCCCCCATCTGCTGGTAGTCGCCCTGCCCTTGTGGATGTATGTGCGCATACGCGCCATGAAACAGCGCCAGGATGCGCTGGTAAAAGACCTCAAGGGTCGGCACTACTGGCGCATCAACCTGGCCCGCCCCGCATTTTTTGGACGCTGGATGCGGCTTATGGCTTTCGAAGCCAAGGGCGTGCTGATCGACGATGGAGAAGCATTCCGCATCCGGGGGCATTGGGCCAAGACGGGCAAGGCTTTCGAGTCGTTGGTGCCCAAATCGGGGCTGAAGGTCGAGTGGCTGGGCAACCAATCCATCAAGACGGGCAACATCCACTGGGCTCGGCTGGACACCCCCAAAGGCCAGGTGCTGTTCACCGCCGATACCGGCTGGAGCGCCGGGCCGTCGCGCGAGGCCTTGTGCGACATCTTCCGCTCGGCGTTTCCCGACTATCCGCTGGACGAAGAGAACACACACGATTTCGCACTGGAGAAGAACCCTCGCAGCCTGGGCGCGACGGTGCTGTTCCTGGGCCTGATGCTGTTTGCGCTGCTCGACAGCTTTGTGTTCTCCGGCTACGAGCGCTGACGGATGCGCAGCTCTTCAGCATCCTGCGCTCGCCCCTGACCTGGCTGGTGGCGTCGGTGGGCATCGCAACGTTGGTGGCACTGTGCTACCGGTTCTTCGCTGCAGGGCGCATCCCCTCGCGCGAATCGATGGCGCTGGCCTTGATGCTGGGCACCGTATCGGCCGGGGCTGCCCTGCCCGTGCTCAAGCGGGTAGACCAAATGCTGGCAGGCTCAGTGTCAGAAGACCACGCATACCGCCTGTCGGGCACCTATCGGCTGGAGCCCATCGACACCACGCACGGCCTGCCGCCACTGAAGTTTCCGCGCATGCGGGACTATTGGGAGCAATGGCCCGATGGCAGCGAACACCGCATTCCGCTGATGCACGGACCGCTGGGGCTGTGGCAACTGGACCACGCAAAGTTTGATCCGCCCATCGTGGCTTTCTACGAAAAGAAGAGCAGCAAGCCTGGCAAGCACTGAGCCCGCAGTGCCCCCACGCAACGGCAGGAAGCCTACTTGCCCACCAGCTCGTTGAGCTTGCCCGCCTCGAACTGCTCCTTGATCGCCGCGTCACAGGGCACGCAGTCCTTGGCCTGCAGGTTGGCGGCCGAGAGCTTTTCGATCGCCTGCCACAAGAGCGCGATCTGGTGCTCTTGTGACGAGGCGTTGTCGATCAACCCACGCATGGCCTGCGAGAGCGGATCATCCTCCTGCGTGATGCCGTAGGCGGTGAATTTGCGCGATGGCTGGGGCTCGGTCACGTCGGCGCTCTGGCCTTCCTTGGACGGGATGATGCGTGCCGGGATGCCCACGGCCGTGGCGCCAGCGGGCACGGGTTTGATGACCACGGCATTGGAGCCGATCTTGGCGCCGTCGCCCACTTCAAAGCCGCCCAGCACCTTGGCGCCTGCACTCACCACCACATCTTTGCCCAGCGTGGGGTGGCGCTTGGTGCCCTTGTAGAGCGAGGTACCGCCCAGGGTCACGCCCTGGTAGATGGTGCAGCCATCGCCGATCTCGGCGGTTTCGCCCACCACCACGCCCATGGCGTGGTCGAAGAACACACGCTCCCCGATCTTGGCGCCGGGATGGATCTCGATGCCGGTGAACCAGCGCGCAAAGTGCGAGATGAAGCGCCCCAGCCACTTCAGGCCGTGGTGCCAGCACCAGTACGCGGGGCGGTGCAGCCAGATCGCGTGCAGGCCTGGATAACAGGTGATCACCTCCCACGTGCTGCGCGCGGCAGGATCGCGGTCGAGGATGCACTGGATATCGGAGCGCAAGCGGGCGAGCATTGGTTGTTATGGTTATTTGTAAATGGGCCGCACAGTCTATCGTTTCGCCTGCGCCGTCTCGATCATGGCTTTGGCGACACCTCTCAAGATGTGGATTTCCTCGGGGCTGAGCTGCGCGCGGTTGAAAAGCTGGTTAAGGCGGGGCATGAGCTTCTTGGGCGCGGCCGGGTCCAGGAAACCGATGGATGTGAGCGCCTGCTCCCAATGGCCCAGCATGCCCGCCACCTGGGCAGCGTCGGCCAACGCACGCGGCGGTGTGGCGTCCTGCACCGCAAAGCCGCCCAGCGCCTGGCGCCACTCGTAGGCGATCACCTGGATGGCCGCCCCCAGGTTGAGCGAGCCGAAGCCGGGGTTGGTGGGAATCGACAGCGCCACGTGGCAGCGGTACACATCCTCGTTGGTCATGCCAAACCGCTCCGAGCCAAAGAGAAAGGCCACACCGGCCTGCGGGGCCGCACTCGGGTCTGCAGCGGTGTCGTCGCCTGCGTTTTGAGGGCTTTTGGCCTCTAGCGCTAGTACTTCATGCCTGAGTAGCTCACTTTTTAATAGCCCTTCAAAGTGCGCACGCGGCGCTGCTGTGGGGGGGCCAAAATCGCGTGGGGTCATGGCCGTGGCGCACATGTGGCTGATACCGTCGAGCGCCTCGTCCAGCGTGGCGACGATGCGTGCGTTGTTCAGTACATCGATGGCGCCGCTGGCGCGCTGGATGGTTTCCTCGCGCCTGAGCACGTTAGCCCAGCGGGGAGCGACCAGCACCAGGTCGTCAAACCCCATGGTTTTCATGGCACGGGCGGCGGCGCCCACATTGCCGGCGTGGCTGGTGTTAATCAGGACAAAACGGGTCTTCATGGACAGGCGGAGCGAGGGGGGGAAAGCGGCCGGTTAGGCAAAAAAGGGCACTGCGGGTAAAATTCCGCCCTCTATTGTCGCCGCCCGCATCGCCGGGACGGGTCGGACCTCCCCGCTCATCCTGTACGCAGACGCCCGCGCCATCTTGGCCGCGCGCTGCCAACCACCACAATTTATGTCGTCCAATCTGCACCCCATGCTCAACGTGGCCATCAAGGCCGCACGCGCCGCCGGCGCCATCATCAACCGCGCGGCCCTGGACGTGGAATCAGTGCGGATCTCGCAAAAGCAGATCAACGACTTTGTGACTGAGGTGGATCACGCCTCCGAAAAGATCATCATCGAGACGCTGCTGACGGCCTACCCCGGCCACGGCATCCTGGCTGAAGAGTCGGGCAAGGAATACGGCGCCAAGGATTCAGAATTTGTCTGGATCATCGACCCGCTGGACGGCACCACCAACTTCATCCACGGCTTTCCCGTGTACTGCGTGAGTATCGCGCTGGCCGTCAAGGGCAAGGTCGAGCAGGCCGTCGTGTACGACCCCACCCGCAACGACCTGTTCACCGCCACCAAGGGCCGCGGCGCCTACCTGAACGAGCGCCGCATCCGCGTCTCCAAGCGCGCCCAGCTCAAGGACTGCCTGATCTCCACCGGCTTCCCCTTCCGCCCGGGCGACAACTTCAAGAGCTACCTGAACATGATGGCCGACGTGATGCAGCGCACCGCCGGCCTGCGCCGCCCCGGCGCCGCTGCGTTGGACCTGGCCTACGTGGCTGCGGGCTTCACCGACGGCTTCTTTGAAACGGGTCTGTCGATCTGGGACGTGGCAGCGGGCTCGCTGCTGGTGACCGAGGCCGGCGGCCTGGTGGGCAACTTCACGGGCGAGGCTGAATTTCTGGAGCAGCGGGAATGCTTGGCAGGCAACCCCCGCATCTACGGCCAGCTGGTGCCCATCCTGGGCAAGTACAGCAAGTTTGCGAGTGCTGGCGACAAGGCGGCCGTGCGCCAGGCGGCGACTCCCGACACGCCCGAAGCCAACAACATTCCAGAGACAGAAGGCGCTGCGGACGCAGCCGAATCGGCGGCGCTCCAGGCCGACTCAGCCAAGGGTGAAGACGCGCCGTTCTGAACATCTCAACTACCGCGCCTCACCGTCAAGCCAGCACACGATGACCGCTGAAAATATCTGGTAGCAGGACCGCGCAGTAGGCGCGCTCGTTACCAGAGTAGCCGTGCAAGGGCCGCCCCGCCGCACTGGCTGCGTCCCCCTTCCCGAATTGCGCAGCAATTCGAGAGAAGGGGGAAGGCGCGAAGCGACTAAGGGGGATGCCTCCCTACACCGGGTCTGGATACTTCTGCGCGATGCTGCGGAAGTCTTCTGCAATGTCCACAAACGCGTCCACCATGTCGGGGTCAAAGTGCGTGCCCTTGCCCCGCACGATGGTGTTACAGGCCTGGTCGTGCGAAAACGCAGGCTTGTACACGCGTTTGCTGATGAGCGCGTCGTACACGTCGGCCACCGCCATCAGGCGCGCCGACACCGGGATGGTGTCGCCCGCCAGGCCCTGCGGGTAGCCAGAGCCGTCCCACTTCTCCTGGTGGCTGTAGGCGATCTCCTTGGACACGCTCAAAAAGGCCACGCGCATGCCCAGGCGCCGCTCGGCCTCGTCAATGGCATTGCGGCCCAGCGTGGTGTGGGTCTTCATCACCTCGAACTCCTCCACCGTGAGCTTGCCGGGCTTGAGCAGAATGCTGTCGGGGATGCCGATCTTGCCGATGTCGTGCAACGGGGCCGACTTGTACAGCAGCTCGATCATGCGGTCGTTCAGCACATGCTCAAAACGCGGGTGGTGGCGCAGGCGTTCGGCCAGGGTCTTCACATACAACTGGGTGCGGCGGATGTGATTGCCCGTCTCGTTGTCGCGCGTTTCGGCCAGGGAGGTCATGGCCATGATGGTCACGTCCTGGATGGCCTGCACCTCCAGCGTGCGCATGGCGACCTCCCGTTCCAGGTAGGCGCTTTTGTCGCGCAGAAAATCGGCCGTGGCCTTGAGCGCCAGGTGCGTGTTGACGCGCGCGAGCAGTATCGGCGGACTGATGGGTTTGGTGATGTAGTCCACAGCACCCAGGGCCAGTCCCATGCGCTCGTCGTCGGTGTCGGAACGCGCCGTCAGGAAGATCACCGGGATGTCGCGGGTGGCAGGCGCCTCCTTGAGGCGACGACAGACCTCGTAGCCATCCACCTCGGGCATCATGATGTCCAGCAGGATCAGATCGGGCGGCGTGGCCGACTGGGCAATTTTGAGGGCCTTCTCCCCATGGTTGGCCACCTTCACCACATAGTGCTCCCGCAGCAGACTGCCCATGAGCGTGAGGTTCTCGGGCGTGTCGTCCACCACGAGCACGGTGGCAATCGGCTTGTCAACCAAGGTCGTCGGGCTGGAGGCAAAAGGCGCGTTGTCCATGCAAATGTCCTGCGTGAATGCCGTTCAGGGGGTTTCGAGGGCCGGGGATTCAGAGCCCGGCACCGCAGCCAGGGCTTCCAGCGCCTGCTCGAAATCGAAATTCAGGGTGTGCTTTTCAACGACCTGGAAGGCGCTGCCCAGCGCCGCTTTGAGCACCACACCATTGTGTTGGAAAAATTCAGTGGCTGCAGGATCGTCCTGCTCCAGCAGGCGGCGCAAGTGCTGCCCTGCCTCGGCGGGCGTCATGCCGGCCCCCGGCGCCCTCGCATTGGGCGCCAAACCTGACTCAGGTGTCGTGCCCGCCTGCACGGCCTGCAGCACCCAGTCCTGCAGCCCGTGCAGCAGGGGCTGCAGCGCAGCCCGCAGCTCGGCCAGCAGCGGCACGATGGCCTCGTTGCCATGGCGAAAGCGCAGCGCGTGCTCCAGCGCCTGTGCGCGGTCCGACACGGCCTGCGCGCCAATGTTGGCTGCCACCGACCGCAGCGTGTGGGCCAGGCGCTCGGCCAGTGCAACATCGTGCACCGCGAGCGCACGCTGCAGCTCTGGCAACACCGGAGCCTGCCCTTGCACAAAGCGGCGCAGCATCTCGGCGTACAGCCCTGTCTTGCCCAGCGCGCGCTGCAGGCCCAGTTGGGTGTCCAGCCCCGGCAGATCAGGGACATCCACCGGCAGCCACCCTGCGGCCGCTGCACTGGAGGCCGCTACCGGCGCGGCCACTGGAGCCGCACTGCTGCGAGCGGGCACAACCGCCGCACCGAGACCCTGGCGGGGGCGGATCCAGCGTGCCAGCGCGGCCCACAGGGCCGCAGGTTCGATGGGCTTGGCAACATGGTCGTTCATGCCCGCCGCAAAGCAGCGCTGGCGGTCCGCCTCCATGGCGTTGGCCGTCATGGCGATGATGGGCAACTGCGCGTAGCGCGGGTTGCCGCGCAGCAGTCGTGTGGCCGTCTCGCCATCCATGATGGGCATCTGCATGTCCATCAGCACGGCGTCGTAGTGCTTGCGCTCGATGTGGTCGATGGCGATCTGCCCGTTCTCGGCCACGTCGACGGCGAAGCCCGCGTCCAGCAGCAGCTCCATGGCCACCATCTGGTTGAGTTCGTTGTCCTCGACCAGCAGCACGCTGGCGCCCCGGATGTCCAGCGGCAGCTCGTCAGCAGCGGGAGCGGGAGTGGCCGCACGGCGCCCCTCCGTGCCCGATGCCTCCAGCGGCTGCATCAGGGTGTCGAACAGCAGCGAGGCATTCACCGGCTTGATGAGCACGGTTTCGATGCCCTGCGCACGCGCGGCCCGCATCACGTCTTCGCGCCCGTAGGCCGTGACCATCAGCATCTGCGGCACCTTGGGCATGCCCAGGCTGCGAATGTGGCCCGCCAGCTCCACGCCGTCCATGCCTGGCATGTGCCAGTCCAGCAGCAACAGGCCAAACGGCTGGTGCTGTGCCATGGACTCGCGCAGCCGGTCCAGCGCCTCCAGGCCCGAATGCGCCTGCTCCACCACAAAGCCCATCGCCTGCAGCATGTCGGACAGCACCGTGGCTGCGGTATGGTTGTCGTCCACCACCAGCACCCGGGTGCCCCGCAGGTCGGGCGGAGGTAGCAGCACACGCGCCGCTGCCCCACGCTCCAGCGGCACCGACACCCAGAAGGTGGAGCCCTTGCCGAAACGGCTCTCCACGCCCACCTCTCCGCCCATCAGCTCTGCCAGGCTCTTGCAGATCGCCAGCCCCAGGCCCGTGCCACCATAACGGCGCGTGGTCGAGGTGTCGGCTTGCTGGAAGCTCTGGAACAGGCGCCCCATCTGCTCGTCCGTGAGCCCGATGCCGGTGTCGCGCACCTCGAAACGCAGCCGGACCTGGTTGCCCATCTCCTCCAGCAAGCGCACGGCAATGCTGATCTCTCCGGATTCGGTGAACTTGATGGCGTTGTTGGCGTAGTTGATGAGGATCTGGCCCAGGCGCAGCGCATCGCCCACGAGGTTAGGGGGCACATCGCTGGCCACGTCGCAGACCAGCTCCAGGCCCTTGGCACCGGCCTTGTAGCCCACCACATCGGACACGCTCTCCAGCATGCGGTCGAGCAGAAACGGCTGACGCTCCACCACCAGCTTGCCCGCCTCGATCTTGGAGAAGTCCAGTATGTCGTTGATGACCCCCAGCAGGTGCTGGCCTGCCTGCTGGATCTTGCTCACGTAATCGTGCTGGCGTGGACTCAGGCCCGACTTGAGTGCCAGGTGCGACATGCCGATGATCGCGTTCATGGGCGTGCGGATCTCGTGGCTCATGTTGGCCAGGAAGTTGGACTTGAGCGCGGTGGACTCCTCAGCCAACTCCTTGGCACGGCGCAACTCCTGTTCAGCACGCTGGCGGTCGGTGATGTCCACGAACGTGCCAATGGTGCCGCCGGGTGTGCCATCGGGGCGTGCAAAGCCATGCAGCCAGAACAGCGTGTGGTGCAGCTCGCCGTCGGCATAAGGCAAATCGACCTCGCGGTGCACCTTGCGCTCGCCCTCCATGGCCTTTATCGCGTCCTGCTCGAAGCGCGTGCGGGTTTCCTGCGGCAGATAGTCCAGATCCATCACTGTCTTGCCGATGAGCGCCTCGCGCGAAACGCCAAAGGCGTGCTCATAAGCGCGGTTCACGCCGATGTAGCGCCCGTCCGCGCCCTTGTAGAAAAGGGGCACAGGGATGGCGTCGATCAACGCCTGCTGGAAATCGAGCTGCCCGGCCACCTGCTCCTCCAGGAGCTTCTGGTCGTGGATGTCCACATTGACGCCCACCACCCGCACCGGCTGGCCCTGGGCGTTGCGGAAAATGCGCGCGGCCTCCAGAAACCAGCGCACCTCGCCATCGGGGCGCACGATGCGCCAGGAGTCGCGCAGGTAGTCCTCGGTGCCTGCAAGGCAACTGTCGAAATAAGCGCTTGCCTGGTCGCGGTCTTCCGGGTGCAGGCAGTTGAGCCAGAAGTCGCGCCCGTCAGGCTGGGTTCCAGGGGGCAGGCCCATCATCTGGGCCAGCTTGTCCGACCAGAGGATCTCGCCGGTGACCAGGTTCAGGTCGAACACCCCGATCTTGCCCGCTTCCTGCGCCAGCTCCAGGCGTTCTTGGGCCTGCTGGATCACGCGCTCGGCACGCCGCTGCTCGCTGACATCTTCAATGACCCAGATCGAGGCAGTGCCAAAGTCGTCCATCTTGACGCTGCGGCCCGCCAGGCGCGCCTCGAACTGGCTGCCATCCAGCCTGCACAGGGTAGCGGTCTCGCGCAAGGCCTGGCCCGAGGCCAGTGCCGGCGTGACGCGGGCAGTGAACAAGTCGGCATGGCCCGTCCCGCCAAACAGCACCGACACCCCCAGACCCAGCAGCTGTGATGCGGTGCCGCCCATGAGATCCACAAATGCCGGGTTGAACTGGCGGAACTGTCCGTCGCACACCATCACGATGGGCGGTGCGTTGTCGAAGATGGCGGTTTGCTGTTCCAGCAGTTCGTTGAGCAGGCGTTCGCGACGCTCCAGCTCCTTTTGCGCCTGGATGCGTTCGGACACGTCCTCGTGCAGGCCCACGATGCCGATGCGCTTGCCCCGCCCATCAAACACTGGCGATAGCGTGGCCTCGTCGTGGTAGATGCTCCCGTCCTTGCGCCGGTTGACGAACTGGCCCTGCCAGGACTTGCCCGACAGCAGCGCGGACCACATCAGCTGGTAGGTCTGTGCGGGCGTCTGTCCGCTGGCCACCAGCGATGGCTTTTTGCCACGCACCTCGTCCAGCGAATAGCCCGTGTTGCGCTCGTACTGGGGGTTGACCCAGTCGATACGGCCGTCGCCATCGGTGATGACCACGGACACCGGGCTGCTCTCCAGCGCCGTACCCAGCACCCTGAATCGCTCCAGTGCACTGGCCACCCGGGCACGACTGCGCAGCAAGTCCAGCAGCAGCAGGCCCAGCAGGCACAGCAGCACAAAGGCCACCGCCCCAATGCGCGCGCGCTGCGTCGACGACATCAAGGCGCTGATATCGTCCAGCGCCACCAGCTGCCACTCGCCCCCCGGGTCGTGCCAGTCAATGGCCCGGCGTTCGACAGCGTAGGTCACGCCGTTGATCTGGACATCTCCGGTATCGGCCGCAAAGGGCAACGCTGAAGCCACGCCATTGTCGAAATGCCGGCCGAACTGGCGTGTGGCGCGGATGGCATCGATACGCGCCTGCGTGAGCGGCGGCGCTACCGCGAACTGCCATTCGGGGCGCGTGGCGGCAAACGCCACGCCCTGCGGCGATAGCAGCACCATGGGCAGGCCCGCGCGCTTGAGCAGCAGGTCCACCGGCTCAAAACCCACCTTGAACATCACCACACCGATGATGTTGCTCGATGGCGTGTCGCTTTCATAGAGTGGCGCTGCGTAGTACAGCCCACGCTCCTGGGTATTGCTGCCAATGGCGGCATACACACTGTTGGCGCCCTGGATGGCCTGCTGGAAGTACGGGCGGAATGCAAGGTTCAAGCCCGTGGATCGTTCGCCAGGCGTCTCGTGCGCTACCACGGTGCCATCGGCAGACATTACGTACACGCCTTGCACCAGAAAGCGCCCGCGCGCCACGGCCAGGCGGGACAGTGCCTCGGGGTGGTCAGGGGGCAAACGGCCCAGCGCCATGTCCTTGAGCAAAGGCTCGCTCAGGCCCATCAGCGATACCGCCCCGAGCATGGAGCCGCCAGTGGTCTGGGCTTGCAGGGCATCTGCCGTCTGGTGCAACACGCGTGAACGCTCGGTCGCCCGCTCGCCCGCTCGCCAGTGCTGTGCACCCTGCACCACCAGCACTGCGCCGATCAATGCCAGGGCCACCACCACCAGCAGGCCACGGATGCCGGGGGCGTTACGGTCCACAAGCTTGTCAAACCACATGCCTACGCCCTTGCCACGCAGGCCAGCCACACCGCAGACGTACCGTCAACCATCGGGATACAGCAATGCATCGATAGCCTCCGCCGGCCCAGGCCTTCCAAACAGATACCCCTGGAACCCCTCGCACCCGTGCAGCCTCAGGAACGACAGCTGCCCCGTCGTCTCCACCCCCTCCGCCACCACCTCCAAATCCAGGCTCTTGGCCAGCGCCAGGATCGTCCGCACGATCGCCGCGTCGTTCGGGTCCGTCAGCACGTCCCGCACGAAGCTCTGGTCGATCTTCACTTGGTCCAGCGGCAGGCGCTTGAGGTAGGACAGGGACGAGTAGCCGGTGCCGAAGTCATCGAGCGCAAACCCCACGCCTTCGCTCTTGAGCTGCACCATGCGCGCGATGGTGTCTTCGATGTCGCCCAGCAGCAGGCTTTCGGTGAGTTCGAGCTTGAGTTGCCGGGGGTCTGCGTTGTGGTTCTTCAAGGTTTGCAGCACTTCGGCCACGAAGCCAGGTTGCCGGAATTGGCGGGCGCTGACGTTGACGGAGATGGACAGGTGGGCGGTGTCCGGGTGCTGGCTCCAGCGCTGCAGTTGTTCGCAGGCGGTCTGGAGCACGTATTGGCCCAGGGGGAGGATGAGGCCGGTCTGTTCTGCCAGGGGGATGAAGTCGCCGGGGCTGATCATGCCGCGCTGGGGGTGGCGCCAGCGCACCAGGGCTTCTGCGCCCAGCAGGCGGGCGTGGTGGTCCACGACGGGCTGGTAGTGCACGAGCAATTCGCCCCGGGCCAGGCCCTGGCGCAGGTCGGCTTCGAGGTTGGAGCGGGCGTTGACGGCTGCCTGCATGTCGGGGTCGAAGAAGCGCTGGGTGTTGCGTC
The DNA here is from genome assembly GCF_002754175.1 of Acidovorax sp. 59. Classification (NCBI taxonomy): domain Bacteria; kingdom Pseudomonadati; phylum Pseudomonadota; class Betaproteobacteria; order Burkholderiales; family Comamonadaceae; genus Acidovorax; species Acidovorax sp. 59. The sequence goes on from NZ_PEET01000001.1 coordinate 3,137,148, forward strand.
CTGCGGCTTTGGCCTGGTACATGGCCAGGTCGGCGCGCTTGAGGAGTTCGTCCACGGTGAGGCGTTCGTCGCCAAAGAGGGTGATGCCGATGCTGGGGGTGCTGTAGTGCTGGGCGCCGTCCAGGTCAAAGGGCTGGTTCAGGCTGGCCAGGAGTTTTTCGGCGACGGTTTCTGCCTGGGTGGCGGCGTTTTGCAGGTCGGGGGCCAGGGCTTCGAGCATGACGACGAATTCGTCTCCGCCGAAGCGGGCGACAGTGTCGGCTTCGCGCACGCTGCCCACCAGGCGGGCAGCAACCTGGGCCAGGAGCTGGTCGCCCATGTCGTGGCCCAGGGTGTCGTTGAGGTCTTTGAAGTTATCGAGGTCGATGAACAGCAGGGCCCCGAGGTTCCTGGTGCGCTGGCAGGCGGCGATGGAGCGTTGCAGGCGGTCCAGCAGCAGGCGGCGGTTGGGCAGACCCGTAAGCGCGTCGTAGAACGCCAGGCGTTCGATCTCCTGTTCGGCCAGCTTGCGATCGGTGATATCCATGGTGAACCCATGCGACACCACCGAGCCATCGGATTCGCGGTGCGGAATGGCATTGGTCATGTGCCAACGCACGCTGCCGTCCGGCATGCGCACGCGATACTCACACTGCCAAGGCACCAGCTTGCGCACCGACATCATGGCCGAGCGCTGAACCAATGGCAGGTCTTCAGGCACCACGCGGTGCATAAGCACGCCATGGTTGGCCGTGACCTCGTGCGGCTCCACACCCATGAACTCGCGCACGGCATCGCTGATGTACTGCACGCTGGTGCCACCATCGGTATGCAGCCGGTATTCGTAGATGAAGCCGGGGATGCGGCTGGCAATGCGCTGAATGAACAAGAGTTGTTCGCGCAATTGCTCCGCAGCGCGGTGCTCGTCCGTCACATCCTGCACCACCCCCATGACGACCTGCACGCCATCGCGCGGCAGCGTGCGTTGAACCCGCGAACGCATCCAGCGCACCTCGCCATCTGGTCGTCGCCAGCGGTACTCCACATCCAGGCCAGATCCCCGTTCTCGGATCTTGTCGAACACGTGCCGGTCTTCCGGCAGGATGCCACTGACCGCGCGCTCGGGGTCCACCCATTCCTGCTGCTCAAACCCGGCGATGTTGCACAGCCCTGGCGACCAGAGCAGCACCGTTTCGCCCGGGTCTTCAATGCGCCGCCAATGGCCAGTGCGCGCCAGGCTCTCCATGGTGTTGAACACGTCGGTCTGCTCGCGCAACTCGCGCCGCACTTCTTCCAGCGCACGCTCGGATGCGGCCAGTGATACCCGCAGATTTTCGGCTTCAGAGGCATCGCGCACCGTGACCACGATGCAGTCATTGGTCACGCGGCGGGCCGACAAGTCCCAGGCCAGCAACAGCCGACCTGGCTCGCGCACCACCTGGCGGCACTCCAGCGGAGCCCCCACGCGCACCACGCCGAGCAACTGGTCCAGCAGCGGCGTGTTGGCCAGCAGGTCAAACACCTCCGACGCATCCACGCCCGGATGCCGTACCGCTCCCAGCCCTGGCATGCGCCGTGCCGCCGCGTTGGCGGCCAGCAGCAGCAGGCGGCCGTCTTGCAGACGAAACTCCATGAGCGCCACCGGCACCGCGTCCACCAGCGCTTGAAGGCGCGCCTGCGCCATGGGCTCGATGAGGCCTTCCCCGGTAGGGGCGAGGAGGTCGGTCAACAGTTCGGACGAAATCACGGTCGCTCTGAAGCCTCTGAATCCTGGGGTTGAAACACCAACTCTCGACGGAGGGTGGCTCCGTTCAGGGTCAAGCTGCCAGCATACAGCCAAGAGTATGTCAAAACGTAACATCTTGGCAGAACGCAGTGGAATTGCCCAGGGGGAAACCCGATGATCGAACTGCTACAGTCCACGCCTCATTCCTGCCACCCCCTGCATGTCCGACACGCTCGAACACCACACACCCATGATGCAGCAGTACCTGGCCCTCAAGGCCGGGTACCCCGAGACGCTTCTGTTCTACCGCATGGGCGACTTCTACGAGGTCTTCTGGCAGGACGCCGAGAAGGCCGCGCGCCTGCTCGACATCACGCTCACACAGCGCGGCCAGTCGGGCGGCCAGCCGGTGGTGATGGCCGGTGTGCCCTTCCACGCTCTGGAGAACTATCTGGCGCGCCTGATCAAGATGGGCGAGTCGGTGGCGATTGCCGAGCAGGTGGGCGAGGTGGGCGCCAACAAGGGCCCGGTGGAGCGCAAGGTGGTGCGCGTGGTCACACCCGGCACGCTGACCGACACCGAACTGCTGTCCGACAAATCCGAATCGCTGCTGATGGCCGTGCACCAGGCGCCCCGCGCGCGCTGTGGTTTGGCGTGGCTGAGCGTGACGCAGGGCCGCGTGTACCTGGCCGAATGTGCGCACGACGAACTGGGCGCCTGGCTGGCCCGCGTGGCGCCCAGCGAACTGATCTACAGCGCAGGCGTGACCGAGCGCTTTGAACAACAACTGCAGGTGCTGCGCCAAGGCGGCGCCTTCACCTGCCCCATGAGCCTGCGACCCGACTGGCAGTTCGACAGTGCCCTGGGCGAGCGCAAGCTGCTCGAAAACCTGGGCGCGGCCAGCCTCCAGGCCTGGGGTGCACACGAATTGGGCGAGGCCCACGCCGCCGCCGCCGGGCTGCTGACCTACGTCGAGCACACGCAGGGCCGCACCCTCACCCACGTGCACAGCGTGCAGGTGCAGCGCAACGACGACCTCATCGACCTGCCCGCCACCACGCGCCGCAACCTGGAGCTGGTCAAGACCCTGCGTGGTGACGATGCACCCACGCTGTTCTCGCTGCTCGACACCTGCATGACCGGCATGGGCAGCCGACTGCTCAAGACCTGGCTGCTGGAGCCGCGCCGCGACCGCGCCGAGGCACGCCAGCGCCTCTCGGCCACCACGGCCTTGCGTGGCGCGGGCGGTGCAGGCGGCGGCGCGGGCCCCTGGTCCACGCTGCGCGGCGAACTCAAGGGCGTGAGTGATGTGGAACGCATCACCGCCCGCATTGCGCTGCGTCAGGTGCGCCCGCGCGAGCTGGTCGCGCTGGGCAAAACGCTACAAAAATCAGAGCTGCTTGCGCTGAACGGAAGGGCACCAGAGCCCTTTTTGATGCAAATTTTCAGCCACCTGCAACCACCCGAGGGTTGCATGGCACTGCTGCAGACCGCGATTGCCGAAGAGCCCGCCGCCCTGGTGCGCGACGGCGGCGTGATCGCCAACGGCTTCGACACCGAGCTGGACGAGTTGCGCGCCATCCAGACCAACTGCGACGCCTTCCTGCTGGACCTGGAAACCCGTGAGAAAGCCCGCACCGGCATCCCCAACCTGCGCGTGCAGTTCAACAAGGTGCACGGCTTCTACATCGAGGTCACCAGCAGCCATGTCGAGAAGGTGCCTGATGACTACCGCCGCCGCCAGACGCTGAAGAACGCCGAGCGCTTCATCACACCCGAACTCAAGGCGTTTGAAGACAAGGCCCTGTCGGCTAACGAGCGCGCCCTGGCCCGCGAGAAATGGCTGTACGAGCAGATCCTGGACCAGCTGCAGCCCCACATTCCGCAGCTGACCCGGCTGGCGCAGGCGCTGGCCACGCTCGATGTGCTGTGCACGCTGGCTGAGCGATCCCTCACCCTGAACTGGTGCGCGCCGCAGTTTGTGCCCGAGCCCTGCATCGAGATTGAAGGCGGACGCCACCCGGTGGTGGAGGCGCGACTGGCCGAGACATCGAGCGGCAGCTTCATTGCCAACCACACGCGGCTCAACGCCAACACGCGCATGCAGGTCATCACCGGCCCCAACATGGGCGGTAAATCGACCTACATGCGCCAGGTCGCGCTCATCGTGCTGCTCGCCAGCATGGGCAGCCATGTGCCAGCCGCCAGTTGCCGCCTGGGGCCCATCGACGCCATCCACACCCGCATCGGCGCGGCCGACGATCTGGCCAACGCGCAGTCCACCTTCATGCTGGAGATGACCGAGGCTGCGCAGATATTGCACGCCGCCACGCCCCACAGCCTGGTGCTGATGGACGAGATCGGCCGGGGCACCAGCACGTTCGACGGCCTGGCGCTGGCCAGCGGTATTGCCACCCATCTGCACGACAAGACCCGCGCCTTCACGCTGTTTGCCACGCACTATTTCGAGTTGACCGAGCTGCCAGCAAAAGCGCGCCACGCGATCAACATGCATGTGAGCGCCACCGAGTCCGGCACCGACATCGTGTTCCTGCACGAGATCCAGCCCGGCCCGGCCAGTCGCAGCTACGGGATTCAGGTGGCCAAGCTGGCGGGCATGCCATCGCCCGTGCTGCACCACGCCCGCCATGCGCTGGCCGCGCTCGAAGAGCGCGCGGGCGAGGATGAGTTGCAAGTGGACCTGTTCGCCGCGCCCGAGGTGCCCGAGAGCGCGGGCGCCAGCCCTCTCGAGGCCGCGCTTGCAGGCATCAACCCCGACGCCCTGAGCCCCCGCGAAGCGCTGGATGCGCTGTACCAGCTCAAGAAGATGGCAGGCTGAAGCGACGCCCACCCCAGCTGCGCTGCAGGCTGCTGACCGGGCTCTGGGCACACCGCCAGCGCATTTTTGAGTCCCAGGGGCATCAGGCGCTAGTGCTATATGTCCTGATTGCTATCAATTTTGAATATCCGCACCCCGCAACAGCTGGGAGCCGCCTGCAGGGCACACAGGCCGCCCATGCCACAGGCGACTAAACTCGCGGGTTACCTCCAAACAACAACCCCCATTGCTCCATGACGTACTGCGTCGCCATCAAACTCAACGCCGGGCTGGTTTTCCTGTCCGATTCCCGCACCAATGCCGGCCTGGACCAGATCAGCTCATTTCGCAAGATGATGGTCTACGAGAAGGCGGGTGACCGCTTCATGGTGCTGCTGTCGGCGGGCAACCTGTCCATCTCGCAATCGGTGCGAGAGATCTTGCAGACCGAGCAGATCAAGGACGGCGAGTCGGGCGAAGCCATCACCATCTGGAATGCCAAAAGCATGTTCGACGCCGCCCGCGTGCTGGGCGCCGCCGTGCGCCACGTGCACGAGCGCGACGGCGCGGCGCTCAAGCGCTCGGGCGTGGACTTCAATGTGTCCATGGTGTTTGGCGGCCAGATCAAGGGCGAGGGCATGCGCCTGTTCCAGGTGTACTCGGCAGGCAACTTCATCGAGGCCACGTCCGAAACACCATACTTCCAGGTTGGCGAATCCAAATACGGCAAACCCGTGCTCGACCGCGTGCTCACGCCCGAGACCCCACTGGACGAGGCTGCCAAGTGCGCACTGGTGTCGATGGACAGCACGCTCAAGTCCAACCTGTCGGTGGGCCTGCCGCTGGACCTGGTGGTGTACGAGGTGGACCGCTTTGCCACCGACAAGGTCATCTGCATCGACGAGAACAACCCGTACTTTCGGATGCTGCACGACAGCTGGGGACAAAAGCTGCGCCAGGTGTTCGACAGCATCGAGGACCCCGCCTGGACCGGCGGCGCTACCGAGGTGCCGATCATGGTCAGCCCGGCGCGCAGCAAGCCACTCAAGAAGATCACCAACCATACCGACCGGCTGATCTGACGCCCTGCAGGCCAGCGCACCCCACGGCACCCGGCCGCGTGCGCGCCTGCACCCCGGCCCTGCCACCCCGCCATGCCCCCCATGCTCCCCATCGTTTTCTCCCACGCCAACAGCTTTCCGGCCAGCACCTACCGCGTGCTGTTCAAGCACCTCAAGACCCGGGGTTTTGAAGTCAGCGCGGTCGAACGCTATGGCCACGACCCGCAGTACCCGGTGACCAGCAACTGGCCACACCTGGTGCAGCAGCTGGCCGACTTTGCAACGGTGCAGGTGCAGCGCCTGGGCCAGCCGGTGTTTCTGGTGGGACATTCGCTGGGCGGCTTTTTGAGCGTGATGGCCGCCGCCCGCCACCCCGAACTGGTGCGCGGGGTACTGCTGATCGACTCGCCCCTTATTGGCGGCTGGAAGGCCAACGTGGTCAGCGTGGCCAAGCGCACCCAGGTGGTGGGTTCGATATCGCCGGGCCGGGTGAGCCGCCAGCGGCGGTTCAGCTGGGCCAGCAACGAAGAGGCGCTGGAGCACTTTCGCAAGAAGAAGGCTTTTGCACGCTGGCACCCCGATGTGTTGCACGATTACATCACCCACGGCCTGCAAGACCAGGACGGCAAGCGGGTGCTGGGCTTTGACCGCGCGGTGGAAACCGCCATCTACAACACCCTACCGCACAACCTGGGCCGCCTGCTCAGCAAGCACCCGCTGCAGTGCCCGGCCGCCTTCATCGGCGGACGCGATTCCGAAGAGATGAAGCAGGTCGGCATGGCCATGACGCTGCGTGTCACCGAGGGCCGCACCATGATGCTGGACGGCAGCCACCTGTTTCCCATGGAGCAGCCCGTGGCCACTGCAGCCGCCATTGAAGCAGCGCTGCTCAACCTGGCCATGCTCACGCCCCGCCAGACTTAAGTCGTACTGGCAGATCCCCGCGCAGGGTCGCCTGCGTTCCGCCATACCACCAAATTCGGACCGCAGGGCGCGAAAAAACGCCCCACACCGCCCCCGGATCAGGGCAAACAGGGGACACACACGCCGCGCCAATCCCCTACACTGGCGAGATTGTTACAGCGTGATACACCCGACATGTCTGCACAGCCCCCGACGGCCGGGCGCCTGCCCGCGCTCAGCTTTGCCTTGCTGGCCGCCTTTGTGATCGCAACAGCGGTGCGCACCCACAATGACACCACCATCGCCATCGTCATCGCCTCGGTGCTGATGTTTGCCTGCTGCTGGACCAGTGCAGCGCATCTGCTGGGCACCCGCGCTGCCCTGCAGTTTGTGTTGATCGCGGTCAGCCTGGGCTGGTTTGCCGAACAGATGGGCTCCAGCCGGGGCTGGTTCTTCGGGCACTACACCTACACCGATGTGCTGGGCCCCCGTCTGCTGGACGTGCCACTGGTCATTCCGATGATGTGGTTTGCACTGACGTATGCGGGCTATGTGATCAGCAACCTCATCGTCTGGCAATCGGCGGTGGACGGCGCTCCTGGCCTGGGCAATGCCGCCATGCTGTCATTTCTGGCAGCCATGATCGTGACCGCGTTCGACCTGGGCGCAGACCCCTACTTTGTGTACACCCTCAAGGCGTGGATCATGGCCAAGACCGATGGGGCCTGGTTTGGCGAAACCGTGCAGGGCTTTTTCGGCTGGGTGTTCGTGGCCTTTGTGATCATCTTCAGCTTTCGCATGTCGGTGCGCCAGCTCCCCTTGCAACCCGCCAGCCCCTTCCTGCGACGCCACGCCATGGTGCCGCTGACCATCTACGCGGCTGGCATGGTGTTCCAGATGATTCTGGGCAGCCCGGTGGAAATCCGGACCATTGCAGCCTTTGCCATGGGGATTCCGCTGCTCTGCGCGCTGGCGGGCTTCCAACGCTGGCGCGCACCGGGTAAGGTCGCGGCATGACCAGCAAGCCCCACAACCCTCTGCTGCCAGCTGCCGATCTGGCACCCATGCAGCACCACGCCGACCCTCTGGCCGACGCTACGATTGCCAGGATCCTTGGGCCCTGGCCCCCCGGCGACGTCGCCGCCGACGCTCCGCAATGGGCGCACATCAACACGGTGAACCTGCTGTTCAGCCAGTGGACCGACAACGCCACGCTGGCCACCTGGCAGGCAACCGAAGGCCCGGTGCAGGTGGGGGATGGTGACAAGGCCGCCAAAGGCTATGTGACCGCCGAGATGGCCAAGGCGCTCAACGACTATGTGCAGGCGGCGCAGGTGCTGCCGCCCTGGGCCGATGCCCGCAAGATCGAGCGCGCCGAAAAACTCTTCATGGACCACGGTGCGCTGTCTTGCATCCTGCTGTTCTGTGCCAGCCTGCCCGAGTGTTATGTGGTCCCGGACCTGTCGAGCGTGTTGCACACGACCGGCCAGCTGGAACAGAACACCGAATACCGCATCCGTTCCACAGCGGCCATGATCTTCCCGGTGATGCTGCACGGAGGCCTCAGCCCACGGGGTGCCGGTGTGGCACAGGTGCTCAAGGTGCGATTGATCCACGCCACGGTGCGCAATCTCATCCTGCACGGCAGCCCCGAACATGCAATCGCGCAATGGAAGGCCGGCGGAGACGGCCTGGTCGTGCCACGCGCAGCCCCCGCTGGTGGCGGCCGGTCCGTGATGTACCAGACCCTGTATGCACGTGGCTGGAACCTGGCCGCCAAAGGTCTGCCCTGCAACCAGGAGGAGCTGGCCTACACGCTGCTGACCTTCGGCTACGTGTTCCTGCGCAGCATGCGTCGGCTGGGTCTCGGTCTGCCGCCCGGGGACGAAGAAGCCTACCTGCACGCCTGGAACGTGGTGGGTCACGTGCTTGGCATCGACCGCTCCCTGATGGTGGAAACGATGGCGCAGGGCGATGCACTGATGGCACTGATGCAGGCCCGTGGCCGCGCAGAGCCGGTCACGCCCGACCCGCGCCCGGCCCTGGGGCAGGCCCTGATGCAGACCATGGCCAACGCGCTGCCCTGGCGCGTCGTCAAGCCCTTCCCGCAGCTCATGACCCGCTACCTGTGCGGGCGAGAAACCGCCGAGGACCTGGGGTTGAACCAGCCCGTGCCCTGGCTGTCGGCCCTGCTGTTCTGGTGCGTTCTGCTGCTGGCCCGCGCCATCGATGCGGTGGTGGGTTTGCTGCTGCCGCGTTTTTCGATCGTGCGCATGCTCACGCGGGCGCTTGGCTACCACTTCATGAGCCGGGTGCTGATGAGCCAGACGCGCCCGCTGCAACTGCCCACCGAACTGCTCAACCAGGTGGACACCGTGGTGCACAGCTGGAGCGACGACCCCCATGCCCCCGGCTGGCTCAACCGCATCGAGGATCGGCTGACCACCTCTGGCAGCTGGAGCCGGGGCCTGGCTGGCAAGGCAAAGCCCGCGCAGGCGGGCCAGACAGGCCAGGCACAGCAAGCCACATCGCCCTAGCCACCACGCCAATGCAACCGCTGCCGCGCAACCTTCCGATGCTGGCCCGCTTGCGGTGCATGTGTTGCGGCGTGGCAACGTGGGTGCTGTGTCTGCTGGTACTCCTGGCTGCAACCTTGCCCCGGAGCGCACAGGCGGGCGAACCCTTGGTGCTCGCACAGGACAGGCCGCAGGTGGATGCCTGGGAGGCCATCACCCTCAAGGCCGACCCCACCTACGAGCTCTCGGTACAGGACATGCTGGACCGCCTGGACGAGTTCAAGACTCCAGCACGGAGCAACAACTCGCTGGGCGTACACAAGGCGGCCATGTGGCTGCATATCCCCCTGGTTGCGCCCGAGGCGCCGCGCACCCCGTGGGTGGTCAACATTGGCTACAGCTCGCTCAGGGCCGATTTGTACCTGGCCCGGGGTGGCAAGCTGCTCCAGCAGGCCCGAGCACGCCAGTCCGATCCAGCGCAGCTGACTGGCCGCACGCCTGCGATGGCCTTTGACCTGCAGCCGGGGCAACGTTACGACCTGCTGATACGGGTCCAGGCCACCGGCCCGCTGATTCTGCCCATCACGGTCAGCGAAATGCCCATTCACCTGCGCCAGGCCCTGCGCGAGCAGATGCTGCAGGGCCTGCTCAACGGGCTGGCCTTCTGCCTCTTCGCGTACAGCCTGATCCAGTGGGCCACGCAGCGTGATCGCATGTTCGGCTTTTATGCGTTGGTGGTGCTGGGCAGTGCGGGCTTTTCGCTGCAGTTCTTTGGCGTCGGCCCGCAGTATCTGTGGCCCGATAACCCGTGGATGGACCGGTATTCGGGACCGGCAGCAGGGCTGATGGCGCTGGCGGGATCGTTTCTATTCCTGGGCCACACGCTGGCCGGCGACACTCCTGGCAGCCGGTATGCGCGCACCATGCGGTTGGGCGCGGCAGTCACCGCAGCGGTCTGTATCGCGTTGGTAGTGGGCTGGTTGACCGTGCCCCTTGCCATTGCCTTCATGAGTCTGGCGGGGGCACTGCCCTCGCTCATCAGCCTGCCTGCCGCCATGGCGCGAATGCGGCACAAAGACCCCATTGGCGCCACCCTGCTGGTGGCGTGGATCGCCTTTGGCGTGGCCGCCGGAACGATGGTGTGCCTGGTGCAAGGCTGGATTCCTGCCAATTTCTGGACACTGCACTCGTTCCAGATTGGCGCCACGCTGGACATGCTGCTGTTCTTCCGCGTGATGGGCCTGCGCGCCCGCGCGGCCCAGGCGCAGGCCCAGGAGGCCATGCGCGAGCGGGATCTGATGCAGTCACTGGCCAACACCGATCCGCTCACCGGCCTGAGCAACCGGCGCGGCCTGCAGCACGCATTGCACGCCGCGCTGGCCCACTGTTCACCCCAAAGGCTGGTAGCGGTCTACTTGATGGACCTGGATGGGTTCAAGCCTGTCAACGACGCGCACGGCCACGATGTGGGCGACGACCTGCTGGTGGCCGTGGGCCACCGCCTCCTGGCCAATGTGCGGCACCAGACCGACCTGGTCGCCCGGCTCGGCGGTGACGAATTCATCATCATGGCCCGCGACCTGGCCACGCCCGAGCAGGCGGAGGACCTGGGCCGCTCGCTCCTGCGGGCCTTTGAGCACCCTTTTACGCTGAGCCATCTGCGCATCCAGGTGGGCCTGACCATCGGGTACGCGCTGGCCCCCCTCGACAGTGACGACCCGCAGGGCTTGCTGCGGCATGCAGACGCCGCGATGTACGCGGGCAAACAAGGCGGCAAGCACTCCGTGCGGCGCATCCCCCCCAGGGCAGCACTGGCATGACGACGATGCATCGCAACGCCCTGCTCCCCGGCCGGCCGACACCCTGGCGCCCCCTGCTGTGGCTGCTGGTGCTGGCACTGTGGCAGGTGCTGGCTCTGCCCACCGCGCGGGCCGCTGAACCCAGCCCACTCGTGCTGCCAGACGACGCCCGCCCGGTGAACGTGTGGTCGGTGGCCACGTTGCTGGCCGACCCATCTTTGCAATGGGGCGTGCAAGACGCACTGGAACGGTTGCCTGACTTTGCAGAGCCCCCCAGCCGTGGCGGCAGCCTGGGTGTGCGCAAGGAGGCCATCTGGCTTCGCGTGCCGCTGATGTCGCGCGTGGCGTCGGGCAATGAATGGATCGTGAACATCGATTTTGCGGTGCTCAACGAAGTCGACATCTACCTGACCCAGCAAGGCCGGCTGACTCAACACGCTGCGCTGGGCAACCTGCGCCCCTATTCCGAGCGCCCGCTGCGGGGCCGCACCCCAGCGATGACGCTGGACCTGGCGGCCGACACTCCCTATGAACTGCTGATCCGGGTACAAACCTCGGGCGCGATGATCGTGCCCATCACCCTGAGCAAGGCACCCTACCTGGTGCACCGGTCGCTGCGTGAGCAGATGTTCCAGGGCGTGCTGGCCGGGCTAGCCCTGTGCCTGGTGGTCTACAGCTTCACCCAGTGGGTCAGCCAGCGCGAAAAGCTGTTTCTCTACTACTGCATGCTGGTGGTGGGCAGTGCCGGGTTCTCGCTGCAGTTCTTCGGTGTGGGGACCCAGTTCCTCTGGAGCGACCGGCTCTGGATCGAAGTTCACGCAGCAGGGGCGGCGGGGCTGCTGGCCATTGCGGGCTCGTTCCTGTTCATGGGCCATGCGCTGATGGGCCACATGCCACACAGCCGGTTCCTGAGGGTGATGCAGGCGGGAGCAGTGCTGAGCCTGGTGCTGCTCGCGGCCTTCCTGGTCGATCTGATCAACACCCGGACCACCACCGCCATCATCAGCGTCCTGGGCCCCCTACCCTCTCTCATCAGCCTGCCCATCGCCGTAGCGCGGGCACGCCGGGGGGATTCCGTCAGCACCACGTTGCTCGCGGCCTGGGTTGCGTACTTCACGGCGGCCGTGACCATGGTGTGCCTGGTGCAAGGCCTGCTGCCGGTCAACTTCTGGACGCTGCACTCCTTCCAGCTCGGCGCTGCGGCGGACATGCTGCTGTTCCTGCGGGTGCTGGGTCAACGCTCCGCCGCCTTGCGCCACGCGGCCTCTGAAGCGCTGCGCGAGCGCGACACCATGCGCTCGCTGGCCTACACCGACTCACTGACCGGGCTGTGCAACCGCCGCGGCATGCAAATGGCGCTGCAATCGGCGCTGGCGCAGGCCAGCCCCCAACGCCTGGTAGCGCTCTACCTGATGGACCTGGACGGTTTCAAACCGGTCAACGACACCTACGGCCACGATGTGGGCGACGACCTGCTGGTGGCGGTGGGCCACCGGCTGGAGGCCAATGTGCGACAGCACACCGACCTGGTGGCAAGGCTGGGCGGGGACGAATTCATTGTCATGGCGCGCGAGCTGGCCACCCCCGAACAAGCCCAGGAATTGGGGCGGGCCTTGCTGCATGCATTTGAAAAGCCGTTCCGGCTGAGCCACCTCTCCATCCAGGTGGGCCTGACCATCGGCTACGCGCTGGCACCGCTGGACAGTGACGATGCACAGCACCTGGTCCGGCTCGCGGATGCAGCCATGTATACAGGCAAGGAGAGTGGCAAACACTGCATCCGCCGCAACCCGGGCGAACTGGCGCTGGCCTCATGACGTACACGCGCTTGAGTGGGTTTGTGCATCGCCCGGTTCTTGCCAGCTGGTGGCGAGTGGCCTGCCTGCTGTCGGCACTGTGTCTTCTGCTGGCAGCCCTACCGACCAGTGCGCGGGCCGCCCCCCTCGATCTGCGGGATAACCTGCTTTCCATCGAGGCCTGGCCCGCCGTCACTGTGCTGCCAGACCCCTCCGGCACCCTGCTCGTGAATGATGTCCTTGCGGAGTTGTCACGCTTTCAGGCCCCACCTGGCACCAGCGGCACCCTGGGCGTGCGGGCCGAGCCGGTGTGGGTACGCATCCCGGTCACCGTGCCCGTGACATCCAACGGCCTGTGGGTGCTGGACATCGACTATCCCGTGCTGCAACGCATCGAGGTGTACCTGGCTGCAGACGGCCATGTGACCCAGCAGGCCACGCTGGGCAGCCTGCAGCCTTACACCCAGCGCCCGCTGCGCAGCCGCACCCATGCTCTGCCCCTGGCCATGTTGCCCGGACACACCTACGACCTGCTGCTGCGCGTGGAGACCCGGGGTGCAATGGTGCTGCCCATCACACTGAACAAGCCCACCACCTGGCACAGCAAGGCTCTGAACGAGCAGATGCTGCAAGGCATTCTCACGGGGCTGGCGCTTTGCCTGCTGATCTACAGCCTGGCGCAGTGGCTCAATCTGCGCGACGTGCTGTTCATCCAGTACGCACTGCTCATTGCGGGGAGCCTGCTGTTTTCGCTGCACCTGTTCGGCCTGGGCACGCAGTACCTGTGGCGCGATATGCCGTGGGTGGAGTTGCATGCAGCCAGTCTGGCTGCGCTCACGGCCACCTGCGGCTCCTTTCTCTTCATCAGCCAGGCCTTGGCGGGTGACAGACCCCGCAGCTGGCTGCTGCGCAGCATGCGTGGCGGCGCGGTGCTGTGCGTGGTGCTGGCGGCGCTGTATGCACTGGACCTGCTCAGCACCCGAGCAGTGACAGGCATCGTCAGCATCCTGGGGCTGGTGCCAGCGCTCATGGGCATTCCGGGGGCGGTGCGCCGCGCAAGGCTGGGCGACCCGGTGGGCTCCACCCTGCTGCTCGCCTGGCTGTTGTATTTTTTGGCCACCGCCACGGTCATTGGCGTGATCCAGGGTTGGGTGCCGGTGAACTTCTGGACCTTGCACTCGTTCCAGTTTGGCGCCACGCTGGACATGCTGCTGTTCATGCGCGTGCTGGGCTTGCGCACCAAGGCATTGCGGCTGGAGGCGCTGGACGCCAACCGCGAGCGCGACGTGATGCGCTCACTCGCCCACACCGATCCGCTCACCGGCCTGCCCAACCGGCGCGGGCTCAATATCTCGCTCGCATCGGCCCTGTCGCGCTGTAGCGCAGAAAAAATGCTCGCGGTGTACGTGATGGACCTCGACGGATTCAAGCCCGTCAACGATCAGCATGGCCACGACGTGGGCGACGAGCTGCTCGTGGCCGTGACCCGGCGCCTGCAAGGCCATGTGCGCCAAAGTGACCTGGTGGCTCGCCTGGGTGGCGACGAGTTCGTGGTGATGGCTGGACAGCTGCACAGCCTGCAGCAGGCGCAAGAGCTGGGCCACAAACTGCTGGATGCATTCCGCTCACCGTTTTCGCTGAACAACGTGCAGGTGGAGATCGGTCTGACCATTGGGTATGCCATCGCGCCGCACGACAGCACCGACGCCATTGGCCTGCTCAAGCTGGCCGATGCCGCCATGTACAGCGGCAAACAGGGCGGCAAGTTCTGCCTGCGGCGCAACACGGGCGACCTCGCGCTGTCGTCGTCCTGAGATCGTTTTCACGATCCGGAGGTGGTTGCCCAGCAGCGGGCTGAAAGACACGCCTGCCATTTCCCTCTGGTCAAAGCGCTCCTGCTCCGGTACACCCGGGGCTTCGCAACTTCCTGAAGGATCGCTCGCCATGGCCCATCGCAAAAGTTCGGCCCGCCTTGCCAAAGACGCACGCGTCGCACACTTTTTATCTTTGGCGGCAAAACAGCCGGCGTTGAGCGCTGCGCAGGCCAGCACGCCGGTGCTCACATGGGAGGCGGTGGCCGCTCTGGAGGCGCGCATCGTAGGGCGCATCGTGCTGCCATCCAGCCCCGACTACAACGCAGCGCGGCAGGAGTCAAACCCAGCCTTCCAGTCGTATCCGGAGATCATCGTCTTTTGCGCCTGCGAGAACGATGTGCTGGAGTGCATGGCCGTAGCCCGCACCTATGGCGTGTGGGTGGCCGTGCGTTGTGGTGGCCACAGCACCGCGGGCTACTCGGTCAACAGCGGCATGGTGGTGGACCTGAGCGACTTGCAGGGCGTGGTGCTGGACCCTGCACGTGAACGCGTGCACGTGCTGCCGGGCACCGACTTCGACCACTTTAACGGCGCCATGAACCACACGGGCTGGCACGTGCCCACGGGCGCCTGTGGCAGCGTGTGCGTGGGGGGCTTTGTACAAGGTGGCGGCTACGGCTACACATCGCGCGCGTTCGGCATCCAGAGTGACCTGGTCGATTCCTTCCGTGTGGCGCTGGCCGACGGCACCATCGTCACCGCCAGCGCGCAGGAGCATTCCGACCTTTACTGGGCCCTGCGCGGCGGCACCGGCGGCAACTTTGGCGTGGTGCTGCAGGTGACCTACCGCATGCAGCGGCTGGACCAGGTCTGGGCCTGGGCCATCAGCTGGGACGCCATTCACGCGGCCCAGGTGCTCACGCTGATGCAGGCCGGCTACATGAAGACCGGTGCGCCCGACGCATTGGGCTACATGATGAACCTGGGCTTCCAGAACGGTGTGCCGGTGTACATGGTGCAGGGCATGTTCTGCGGCAGCCGCGAGGACGGGCTGGCAGCCATTGCACCGCTGATGGCCATCCCCAGCGCGCAGCTGCTGGTGGACAAGACCGGCACCTATCCGGACATGAACGTGTGGCTGGAAGACCACCCCTACACCCTGCCCGACAACCTGCCGGACGGGATCGCCGAAACCAAGGCCAGCGGATACATCAACACCCGGCTCTCGCCCGCCGACTGGCAGCGCATCATCGACTACTTCAAGACGTCACCCAACCCCTGGTCGTTGGCCTATCTGGAGCCCTATGGCGGCGCCATCAACCGCTACCCGGTGGCCGACAGCGCCTTTGTGCATCGCAATGTCGACGCCGACCTGGTGGTGGATGTGTTCTGGCGCAACCCGGCGGAGCGCGCCCAGATGGAAGCCTGGCTCGACGGCTTCATGCAGCTCGTGCGGCCCTTCCTGAACGGCCACGTGTACCAGAACTACCCGGATGCGCGGCTGGCCGACTTTGCCTCCGCCTACTGGGGCCCGGCCTACCCGCAGCTTCAGCGGATCAAGGCGGCCTACGACCCCGGCAACTTCTTCCACTTCCAGCAAAGCATCCGGCTGCCGTGATGCCGTGCCCCTGCTCTGCGGGGGCGCCGAGGGAGGAAAAGGGCTCAGGCTGTCAACGCGTAATGCAGACGGCCCTTACCCGCCCGTTTGGCAGCGTACATGGCCTGGTCGGCACGGTTCATCAGCGCGTCGATGTCTCCCTCCAGCGGAGGGTACACCGCCACACCAATGCTGGCGCCAATGCGCAGCTCGCGCCCGTCCACCGTCATGCCCTGCTGCAGGGCGTCGATGATGCGGTGGCCGATGGTGTCGGTCACTTCGCGGGTCACCTCGTGGTCCAGCATCACCAGAAACTCATCACCGCCCAGCCGCGCCATGGTGTCACCCGCGCGCACCGTGCTGGCGATGCGCTGGGCCACGATGCGCAGCACCTCGTCGCCCGCGCGGTGGCCTTCGGCGTCATTCACGTGCTTGAACCCGTCCAGGTCAATGAACAACAGCGCCACCGACCCCTCGGTGTGCCGCGCATGCAGCAGCGACTGCTCCAGCCGCCCCTGGAACGCGGCCCGGTTGAGCAGCCCGGTCAGTGAGTCGTGGTTGGCCAGGTAGTGCTGCTGCCGCGCGATCTGGATCTTGGCGGAAACATCCTGAACCAGCGCCATGATGGAGGTCACCTGGCCGTCGGCGTCCGTCAGGGCAGAGTTGAACCACTCGCAGTGCACCTCGGTGCCATCGCTGCGCACAAAACAGGTTTCGGCCCGGTTCTGGGACTCCTGGCCGGACTGCAGCCGCTGCAGCGCCTGCTGCAGGCTGTCGTCCATCGAGGCAGGTGCCAGCAGGTCCGTCAGCAGCCGCCCTTCCAGTCCCGCCACATGCAGCCATCCCAGCAGCTGCACCGCGCGCTGCGAGCAATGCAGCAGCTGCAGCTGGTGGTCCATCTCCACCACGGCCAGGGGGCTGTTCTCCATGTGGGAAGACAGGCGCTGGTTGGCCGCGCGCAGCGCATTCATGGTGACCTGCAGCTCGTGCACGTCCAGCGCCGTGGTGATGAAACCGTCAATCGCGCCTTGCGGGTTGTGCCAGGGCGTCAGGCAGATGGTGCGCCACTCGTCAAAGCCGTAGGGCGTGCGCAGCATGCGCTGGTACTGCACCCGCTCGCCGTTGAGCACGCGGTTCACAAACGGCATGAACCGGGCGCAATCCTGCTCGCCATAGACCTCCACCAGTGTCTTGCCGACCAGCTCCTCCGGCACGGTGCCGAACCAGCGCGCGTATTCGTCGTTCACATAGATCATCGACAGGCTGCGGTCGATCACGGCCATGGTGGCGCCTGCGCTGCGGGTGATCACATCAAGCAGGTCTGCCTTGGACCACACCTTTTGGCGGGCGGTCTCCGGGTGCGTGGACAACTCGGGCGCTTCTGGCGTCATGCGGCAATACCCCAGTGGGGGAGAGGATCAGCGGAGGGGCAGCTTCACACACCACGACAGGGTGATGGCACGGGGTGCGGCCGCCTGGGCGTAACTGTCTGTGAGCGGCAGCTTAGCACTTTCGCCAGGCACAACCGCTCCCGTTGAACCCTCGCTACAGCGGATGTGCCTAGCGGCAGCACCGGTAGGCCAGCCCCACGGAGACCGAATAGCCCACCGGCTGCACGGTCAACGGGCTGCGGCGCGCGTCACCCTGCAGCTGCGACACGCGGGCCGCGCCCAGCACCACCCAGTGCCGGTTGAGCGCCGTCATCACCTCCACCCCGGCATCCACGCTGTACAGCCCGCCGCGTGGCTCGAACGCAGGCAAGGGGCTGCTGCCACCGGCCGGCACCCCAAAATGCCCCCGCACGTAGGTGCGGTCCCCAAAGCTCGCGCCCGCCCCGAAGCTGACCTTGGTCTGCTCCGTCACGGGCCAGGTGTAGCCAATGCTGGTAGACCATTGCGCACCACCGTCGCGGCCCAGGATGTCTTGCGAAACCCCGGCCCCCACGGCCCAGCGGTCGGTGAGGGCATAGCCCGCGCTGATCCGTGCCCGCAGGGTGGACCGCACTGACGGCAACCCCACCAGGATGGGGGCATCCGAGCCGTCACGGCCCTTGTCAATGCGCAAGGCTGCACTCAGGCTGAAGCGGTCGCTTTGCGCCAGCGTGGCGCTGGCGCCGGACTCGCGGGGCCCCAGGCCGTGGCCCATGAAGGCGCTGCCGCGCGAAGTGCTCAGGCGAAACCGGCCGTACTCGATGGCCCAGGCGGGCCGCAGGCTGTTCTTGCGGCCGTCGCCCCCGGCGTAGTCGGGGCTGCTGCCCACGATGGCCCCGATCGCGTAGTTGAATTTGGGCGCTGCGGCCTGCTGGCTCTCTGCCTTGTCGGACACCGTGGTTTCGGTGCTGGCCGCCTCTGGCAAGCCCTGGGCGCCCACCCAGGGGCTGACCGACAAGCCGGCGAGCGCCAGCGCCCGCAAGGAAATCAAGGGAAAGGAGACCCGACCGGTAATGAAACGCATGGCCTGATTATCAGTCGGCCCACTGCACCCAGCCGGTCCACGCGGTCACCAGAACGATGACGCCGAACACGATTCGGTAGTAGGCAAACGGCACAAAACTGTGACTGCTGATGTAGCGCAACAACCAGCGCACACACAGCCACGCGCTGAGGAAGGAGAACACCAGCCCCGTGGCAAACAGCGGAATGTCGGCCGCCGACAGCAGCGCGCGCTCTTTGTACAGGCTGTATACCCCGGCGCCAATCAACGTGGGGATGGCCAGGAAGAACGAAAAGTCCGTCGCCGCCTGGCGCGACAGGCCCAGCAGCATGCCTCCGATGATGGTCGCGCCGCTGCGGCTGGTGCCAGGAATCATGGCCAGGCACTGCACGAGGCCGACCTTGATGGCATCGAGCGGCGTCATCGCGTCCACGCTGTGGATGCGGGTGGCCGAGGGCGGCCGCCGCTCGGCCCACAGGATGATGAAGCCACCAATGATGAAGGTGCTGGCCACGACCACCGGTGTGAACAGGTGTGCCTTGATGGCCTTGCCAAACAGCAGCCCCAGCACCACGGCAGGCACGAAGGCGATGAACACGTTGAGCGCAAACCGCTGGGCCTGGCGCTCGGTGGGCAAAGCGACCAGCGTGGAGCGGATCTTGGCCCAATACACCAGGATCACCGCAAAAATGGCGCCTGTCTGGATGGCAATGTCAAACACCTTGGCCTTGGCATCGTCAAACCCCAGCAGCGACCCGGCCAGGATCAGGTGCCCGGTGGAAGAGATGGGCAAAAACTCCGTCAACCCCTCGACGACCCCCATGATGGCGGCCTTGACCAGCAATACAACGTCCACGCGCACTCCTTGCAAATAGGTGCGGGATTATCCGCCGTGGGCTCCAGCCCCCTGGCAAAACGCCCGCCGCGTTGCTTCTGGCGGCCCAATCCGCCCACCACTCACTCCGCGTGGCGGCATTTCACGCCCGGTGGGCTGCATTTCGTCGCAGGGCTGTGGCGCCCCGGGAAGGGCATCGGCACAGTTCGTTCCATCGAACCCGCCAGGAGCCCCGCCATGCAAATCACCCCCGTCATCGCCATCCATCTTGCAGCCGCGCTGGCGGCCGTTGCCATCGGCCCCATTGCCCTGTGGGCCCGCCAAGGGGCCACGCAGCGCCCCCGCTTGCACCGCGCGGCCGGCTACGCCTGGGTCACGCTGATGGTTGCCACCGCCGTGTCAGCCCTCTTCATTACCGGCGGCCCCGGCCCGCGCTGGGGCAGCTTCGGTCTGATTCACCTGCTGATTCCCGTCACCCTGGGCATGCTGGCCATGGCCTTTGTGTTCCTCGCCCGCCGCAACATCGTCGGCCACCGCAAGATGATGCAACGCACCTACATCGGCGCCTGTGTGGTGGCTGGTGGCTTCACGCTGCTGCCCGACCGTTTTCTGGGCCACACGGTCTGGTCCGCACTCGGACTGATCTGACTCCACCCCTCCATTCATTGTTTACAACAGGACGACCACCATGCTGCTCAACCTCCTTGTCCAACAACCCCAGATGCTGGGTCGCATCATCGAAAACACGCCCTACTGGGTCTGGGCCCTGCTGGCCGGTCTGCTCTGGCTGGGCGGCAGCCAGCTGCTGGCCCGCAACGTGAGTCTGGTGCGGGCCATGGTCATGCCGGTGGCGATGACCGGCCTGTCGGTGTACGGCATCGCCTCGGCCTTTGGCGCTGCGGGCCAGGCCCTGCTGCCGGTGGGCGCCTGGCTGGCCGCCGCCGTGCTGATTGCCAGCGTGGCGCTGTGGCTGCAACCAGCGGCGCCCCAGGGCACGCTGTACGAAAGCAAGTCGCGCTGCTTCTACATTCCAGGCAGCGCCATGCCGCTGGCCCTGATCCTGGGCATCTTCCTCACCAAATACCTCGTGGGTGTGGAGCTGGCCCTGCAACCCGCCCTGGCACGCGACAGTGGCTTTGCACTGCAGATCGCTGCGCTGTATGGCGTGTTCAACGGTCTGTTTGCGGCCCGCGCGCTGCGGCTGTGGAAACTGGTGCAACGCAGCGCCCCCTTGGCCACATCACCCGCCACCGCCTGAGCCCCCCCGTAACGATCCCTCAGCACAGGAGCCTCCCATGCGCCACCACACCTTCACTTCCGATCCCCTCGAACGTCTGGCACGCCGCCGTGCCGGGGCCAAAATGGGCTGGTACATCCATGCCAGCGTGTACCTGCTCGTCAACCTGCTGCTGGTCGCACTGTCGGTGGGCAGCGGGGGGCACTGGGCGGTGTTCCCGGCCCTGGGCTGGGGCATCGGCCTGGCCATCCATGGCGTGGTGGTGTTCGTTCTTGCGGGTGGCAGCGACCTGCACGAGCGCATGGTGCAGGCGGAACGCGACCGACTGGCTGCTGCGCAAAACCCCCGCTGATCGGCTGATGATGACTCCTCCCAACAAAAACACGGCCATGACAAAAACCTGGATGGCCTGGTGCCTGGCCTTGCTGGCCGCAGCCGTCATCACAGCCAGCCCCGCCCATGCAGGCGTGGGTCTCGCAGAGTTGCCAGGGCAACAGGGGGACGGGCCCGTCACGGTGTTCTATCCGGCACAAGAGGCCGACCAGCCCGTGCAGCGCGGCCCTTTTGCGCTGCAGCAGGCCTGGGAGGGCACACCCGTGGCGGGCAACGGCCGTCTGGTGGTGGTGTCGCACGGCTCTGGCGGCAGCCCCTGGGTGCACACAGACCTGGCCCGTGCACTGGTGCAGGCCGGGTTTGTGGTGGCCCTGCCCGAGCATGCCGGCGACAACTACAAAGACCACTCCACCCCCGGCCCGGAGAGCTGGAAGCGCCGCCCCGCCGAGGTCTCCCGCGCAGTAGATGCCGTCGCACAGGATGCGCGCCTGGCGCCGCTGCTGGCGCTGGACAAGGTGGGCGTGTTCGGTGGTTCGGCCGGGGGCCACACCGCCCTGGTGTTTGCCGGGGGGCAATGGTCTCCCGCCCGCTTCAAGCAGCACTGCGAGGCCCATCTGGCGGAGGATTTTTCGTCCTGCGTCGGCTTCACCACCCGCCTGCACGGCAACTGGCTGGACGGCATCAAGAAGGCCGTGGCCATCACCATCATCCGCCACCGCTTTGGCGACGAGACGCTGTATGCACACACCGACCCGCGCGTGGCGGCCACGGTGGCCGTGGTGCCGTTTGCGGCCGACTTCGACATGGACAGCCTGGCCACCCCCCGCATCGCGCTGGGGCTCATCACCGCGGGCAAGGACGTCAACCAGATTCCACGCTTTCACAGCAGCGCCGTGCTGGCCGCGTGCCAGGACCGCTGCACCCACCTTGCCGACCTGCAGTACGGCAGCCACGGCATCATGCTGTCGCCCATGCCGCCCCTGGACCGCATGAACGACCTGACCCGTGCGCTGCTGGGCGACCCGCCCGGCTTTGACCGCAGCGTGCTGCCGCAGGTGGATGCAAGCACCGTGGCATTCTTTGCCAAGCACCTGCAGCCGCTCAAGCCGGTCTCACTCACGCCACGCCCATGACAGCACCCGTGCGGACGCGTTGCTGCGCCCATTGAGCCGCCTAGAATGCAAAGCTCCATGCCAATGACACCCGAAGACCTCGACCAACTCGCCCGCCGCCGCGCCAACGCCAAGCTGGGCTGGTACCTGCATGCGATGGCCTTCGTGCTGGTCAACGCCCTCATCTTTGCCATGTCGCGCTATGCGTTTGGCACACGCCCGTGGTCGGTGTACCCGCTGCTGGGCTGGGGGCTGGGGCTGGTGCTGCATGGGGTGTCGGTGTTTTTGCTGGGCTCTGGCAGCGGCCTGCGCGAGCGCATGGTGCAGCGCGAGCGCGAGGCCCTGCAGCGCCGCCAAGACCGGCCATGAAGCTGCGCCACGAGTTCAACGGGGTCAGCAAGCTGCGGCACTACCTGCAGGTGGTGGCCTTCACACTGGTCGTGGCCACCATCCAGTGCACGTTCATGCCCGACAAGCCCTATGGGCCGCCCGTGGTGTATTCGGTGCTGATCGGCACCTTCACCTGGGCCATCATCGACCTGGGGCGGGAGTTGATACCGTCCGCCGCCGAAACGGGCTGGCCACACGGCTGGCAGGGCATTGCGCTGGTCCTGGTGGGCATTGTCGTGGGTTACCTGGCGGGCACCTTGCTGGCCGACGCGCTGTGCGTGCACTACTTTCACTTCTACCCGCCGGGGGCGTTGATCTCCGGAGCAGACCAGCGCACGTCCATCCTCATCACGGCCATTGCGGGGCTGGTGGGCACGTTCTACTTCTACGCCGTCAACAAGTCGGCCTACCTGGAGAGCAAGATGGCCGAGGCGCGCATGCACGCCAGCGAATCGCGCCTGAAGCTGCTGGAGACCCAGCTGGAACCCCACATGCTGTTCAACACCCTGGCCAACCTGCGCGTGCTCATCGGCACCGACCCGGCCCGGGCGCAGCACATGCTGGACCGCATGATTGCCTACCTGCGCGCCACGCTCAGCGCATCGCGCAGCACCCAGCACCCGCTGGCGCTGGAGTTTGAGCGCCTGCGCGACTATCTGGAGCTGATGGCCGTGCGCATGGGCCCACGCATGGCCTACACACTGGACCTGCCCGACACGCTGCGCGACGTGCCCGTGCCACCGCTGCTGCTGCAGCCGCTGGTGGAAAACGCCATCCGCCACGGGCTGGAGCCCCAGGTGGAAGGCGGCCACATCACCGTGCGTGCAAGCACCCAGGCAAGCCCCCAAGGCCTGTTGCTGGTCATCGAGGTGCAAGACACCGGGGCGGGCCTGCCCGCCACCCTGCCCGTCCCAGGCCCCGGCCAGAGCTTTGGCCTGGCCCAGGTGCGCGAGCGGCTGGCCACGCTGCACGGTGCTGCAGGCGCTCTTGAATTGATAGCAATAGAACCAAATGGTACTAGCGCTACCGTCACATTTCCCTTGAAATCTGCCGCCACGACATGACAGAGCGAGCCCCGCGTGCCCTGATTGCCGAAGACGAACCGCTGCTGGCCGCTGCCCTGCAGCAAGACCTGGCACGCGCATGGCCAGAGCTGCAAGTGGTGGCCCTGGTGGGCGACGGCCACTCGGCGGTGCGGCAGGCGCTGGATTTGCGGCCCGACGTGCTGTTCTTCGACATCCGTATGCCCGGCCAGAGCGGCATCGAGGCTGCCGCCGAACTGGCCGACGCCTGGCCGGATGACCTGCCCTTTCCGGCGCTGGTGTTTGCCACGGCCTACGACCAGTACGCCGTGCAGGCGTTTGAAGCGCAGGCGGTGGACTACCTGCTCAAACCCATCCAGGCCGACCGGCTGGCGCGCACCGTGGCCAAGGTGCAGGGCCTGCTGGCCCAGCGTGTCTCAGCCGTTGCAGCAACCGGTGCACCACCCGCTGCACCTTCGGCGGCGTTGCCCTCACCCGAACTCGAAGCCACCATGGCCCAGCTGCGCGCGCTGCTGGGCGCGCCCGGCGTGGGCACTGCACCCGCCGCCGCGCCTGCCACCGCCGCAACGCGGCTGAACGTGATCCAGGCCAGCCACGGCACGCAGATCCACATGGTGCCGGTGGCGGACGTTGTGTACTTTGAGGCGGCCGACAAGTACGTGCGCGTGCTCACGGCCGAGCGTGAATACCTGATCCGCACCGCGCTCAAGGAGCTGATCGAGCAGCTCGACCCGCAGGAGTTCTGGCAGGTGCACCGCAGCACCCTGGTGCGCGCCACGGCCATTGCCACCGTCACGCGCGACGAGGCGGGCAAGCAGCACATCAGCCTGCGCGGGCGGCCCGAGCGGCTGCCGGTGAGCCGCCTCTACGCGCACCTGTTCAAGGCCATGTAGGGGCCTGACGCGGGCTTCAAGCGGGTGGCAGCGCCTCCCAGCGCCCAGCCACATTCTTCAGCAGCGCATTCACCGCCGTCAGGCGGCGGCTTTTCACGTCGATCAGGCTGCGCTGCGATGACAGCACGGTGGTCTGGGCCGCCAGCACATTCAGGTAGCCCACGGTGCCCGCACGGTACTGGTTCTCCACCACGTCCAGCGCACGCTGGGCGGCAGCGGTGGCCTCGCGCTGCAGTTGCTCCTCCTGCGCCAGCGCGGCAGCGGCCGTGAGGTTGTCCTCCACCTCCTGCAGCGCGGTCAACACCGTCTGGCGGTAGGCGGCCGTGACCTGCGCGTGGTTGGCACGGGCCGTCTCTACGGCAGCACTGCGCGCACCTCCATCAAAAATCGACGCCGCCAGCGCCGGCCCCAGCGACCAGAACAGGTTGGGCGCGCTGAACAGGTCGGCCAGGGGCGATCCCCGGAAGCCCCCCGCTGCCGACAGCGTGAGCGTGGGGAAATACGCAGCGCGCGCCACGCCGATCTGCGCATTGGCCGCCGCCACGCGGCGTTCTGCAGCAGCGATGTCCGGACGGCGCTGCAGCAGGTCGGACGGCAGGGCCTGGGGCACATCGGCCGGTGCGGGCAGCGCGGCGGTGGGCTCCAGCGCAAAGGCGGCAGGCGCCTGCCCCAGCAGCGCCGCCAGCGCGTGCTCCAGCTGGCTGCGCGTGGTTTGGGCCTCCAGCAGCTGCACCTGGGTGGACTTGTACTGCGCCTCGGCCTGCGCCACATCGGCGCTGGACGCCACACCGGCCGCCTGGCGGTTGCGCGTCAGCTCCCAGCTGCGGTCGTAGGCCTTGAGCGTCTCGCCCAGCAGCGCAGCCTGGGCCTCGGCCGCGCGCAGCGAAAAATATGTCTGCGCCACGGCAGCCTGCAGCGACAGGCGCGCAGCGGCCAGGTCGTCGGCGCTGGCCTGGCCGCTGGCCTGCGCCGCACTCACCCCGGCAGAGATGCGGCCCCACAGGTCCAGCTCCCAGCTGGCAGACAGGCCCAGCGAATGGCTGGTGCTGATGCGCGCGGTGCTGCTGCCATCCGCCTGGTTGCCCAGCTGCGTGCCGCTGCGCGCGCGGCTGCTGCTGGCATTGGCCCCCACGGTGGGCAAGGCCGCAGCGCCACTGCTGGTCACAGCCGCCTGGGCCGCACGCAGGCGGGCAGCGCTCTGCGCCAGGGTGGGGCTGTTGGCCTCGGCCTGCTGCTGCAGGCGGTCCAGCACGGCGTCGCCGTACACGGTCCACCAAGTCTCGGGCAAGGCGGTGGAGGCCTGTGGCTGCGCGGGCTTCCAGATGCCCTGGGCCTGGGCGGCGGCCTGCTCTTTGTAAGCGGCAGGAATGTCCATGGTGGGCCGCTCGTACGGCGGCGTCTGCGCGCAGCCCGCCAGCCACAGGCCGCTGGCCACGAGCGCAGGCCAGGCGACCCGACGTGAAAAAGTGAAAGAGGTCATCCGTCGTTTCCTTGCAATACCACCGGGGCCGCAGGCGCGGCGCCCGCTGGCTTGCGGCGCCGCCCCACCGCGCGCAGCACGCGCGCACGTAGCCGGTCGAGCGCCACGTAGACCACCGGCGTGGTGTAGAGCGTGAGCCACTGGCTTACCAGCAGGCCGCCCACAATCGCAATGCCCAGCGGCTGGCGCAGCTCGGCACCATCGCCCCGCCCCAGGGCCAGTGGCAGGGCCCCAAAGATGGCGGCCACGGTGGTCATCAAAATGGGGCGCAGCCGCAGGTTGCATGCGCGGTAGATGGCCTGCGCTGCGGTGACGGGCGCCCGCCCATACTCGCCCTGCTGGCGTTGCCGCGTGAGGGCAAAGTCGATCATCATGATCGCGTTCTTCTTCACGATGCCGATCAGCAGGATCACGCCAATGAGTGCGATGAGTGAGAACTCGGTCTTGAACAGCATGAGCGCCAGCAACGCGCCCACCCCCGCAGACGGCAGCGTGGACAGGATGGTGATGGGGTGCACCAAGCTCTCGTACAACATGCCCAGCACCAGGTAGATGGTGATGATGGCTGCCAGGATCAGCAGCGGCTGGCCCGCCAGCGCGTCCTGGAACGCCCCTGCCGTGCCGCTGAACGAGCCGCGCACCGACACCGGCACGCCCAGCTCGGCCACCGCATTGTTCACCGCCTCGGTGGCCTGCGACAGCGATACCCCCGGCGCCAGGCTGAAGCTGATGCTGCTGGCGGGTGTGCCCCGGTCGTGGTTGACCGACAGCGGTGTGTTGGTGGTGGTGATGCGCGCAAACGCCGTGAGCGGAATCTGCTGCCCCTGGCTGTTGACGAAAAAGAAGCCGCGCAGCGTCTCGGGGTTCTGCAGGTAGCGCGGCGCGGCCTCCATGACCACGCGGTACTGGTTGAGCGGGTTGTAGATCACGCCCACCTGGCGCTGGCCGAAGGCGTTGTTGAGTGTGGCGTCGATCTGCGCCATGGTCAGGCCCATCCGGGTCACGGCATCGCGGTCGATGACCAGCGAGGTCTGCAGGCCAAAGTCCTGCACGTCGCTGTTCACGTCCTCCAGCTCGGGCAGCTGGCTCAGCACCTGGCGGATGCGTGGCTCCCAGGTGCGCAGGTCGCCAATGTCGTCGGCCTGCAGGGTGTAGTCGAACGAGGCACCGCTCTGCCGCCCGCCAATGCGGATGTCGCGCTGCGGCACCATGAAAAGGCGCGCGCCCGGCTCGTTCTTGAGTTGCTCGCGCAGCCGCGTTATCACGGCCTCCGAACTCTCCTGCCCGGGCCCGCGCTTGAGGGTCATGAACATCTGCGCCGCATTGCGCTGCCAGCCCCCCGTGAAGCCGGTCACATGCTCCACGGCCGGGTCGGCCTGCACGATGGACAGGAAACGCTGAAGCCGCTGCTCCATGGCCTGGTAGGACGTGGCCTGGTCGGCCCGAATGAAGCCCGAGATGCGCCCGGTGTCCTGCTCGGGCATGAAGCCCTTGTCGATGGCGGTGTAGAGGTACACGTTGAGCCCCACCACACACACCAGTGCCAGCAGGGCCACGGGCTGGTGGCGCAGGCACCAGGCCAGGCTGCGGCGGTACAGGCGCATGCCCCGCACCTGCATACGATCCACCCAGCGACCGATCCGATGGCTGAAGGCCGCAGCCCAGCCCCTGCGCCGCGCCGTTGCCGGACTGTGGGGCTTGAGCAGCGCGGCGCACATCATGGGCGTGGTGGTGAGCGACACCACCATCGACACCAGGATGGCCGAGGACATGACGATGGCGAACTCGCGGAAAAACCGCCCCACGATGCCGCCCATGAACAGGATGGGCACGAACACCGCAATCAGCGAGATGCTCATCGACACCACGGTGAAGCCAATCTCGCGCGCACCGTCGAGCGACGCCCGCAGCGCGGTCTTGCCCCGCTCCATGTGGCGCATGATGTTCTCCAGCACCACGATGGCGTCGTCCACCACAAAGCCCGTGGCCACCGTGAGCGCCATGAGCGAGAGGTTGTCGAGCGTGTAGCCTGCCAGGTACATCACACCAAACGTGCCTGCCAGCGACACCGGCACCGCCACGCTGGGGATGAGCGTGGCACGCCCGTTGCGCAAGAACAGGAACACCACCAGCACCACCAGCGCCACGGCGATCAGCAGCGCGCGCTCCACCTCCTTGACCGAAGCCCGCAGCGTGGGTGTGCGGTCGGACACCACCTCGATGTCGATGGCCGCCGGGATGGACGCCTGCAGCGCAGGCAGCAGCGAGCGCACGCGCTCCACGGCTTCGAGGATGTTGGCGCCGGGCTGCTTGTACACCTGCAGCAGCACCGCCGGCTTGCCATTGGCCACGCCGAAGTTGCGCACGTCCTGCACCGAGTCCACCACGTCGGCCACGTCCTGCAGGCGCACGGCCTGCCCGTTCTTCCAGCGCAGCACCAGGGGCGCGTAGTCGGCCGCCACACGGGCCTGGTCGTTGGTGGCCACCTGCCAGTAGTGGTCTTCCCGCTCCACCGCGCCCAGCGGGCGGTTGGCGTTGGTGCTGACGATGGCGCTGCGCACCTGCTCCAGCGAGATGCCATTGGACGCGAGCCGCACCGGGTCCAGCTCCACACGCACAGCAGGCAACGCGCCGCCGCTCACCGTGGCCTGGCCCACGCCCTCGACCTGCGAAAGCTTTTGCGCCAGCACGGTGGAGGCCGCGTCGTACATCTGCCCGCGTGTGAGCAGGTCCGACGTGAGCGCCAGGATCATGATGGGCGAGTCGGCCGGGTTGACCTTGCGGTAGGTCGGATTGCTGGGCATGCCCGTGGGCAGCAGCGTGCGCGCGGCGTTGATGGCGGCCTGCACATCGCGCGCTGCGCTGTCCACGTTGCGGTCCAGGTCGAACTGCAGCGTGATGGAAGTGCTGCCCAGGATAGAGCGCGAAGTGATCTCGGTCACGCCCGCAATGGCGCCCAGCGACCGCTCCAGCGGCGTAGCGACGGTGGCGGCCATGGTGTCGGGGCTGGCCCCGGGAAGGCTGGCGCTGACCGAGATGGTGGGGTAGTCCACCTGCGGCAGCGGCGCCACGGGCAACAGGAAGAACGACACCGCACCCGCCAGGGCCAGGCCCAGGGTGAGGAGCATGGTGCCGATGGGGCGGTGGATGAAGGGGGTGGAGAGGCTCATGGGTGGGCTCTCCGGGCGGTTTTTGGGTGTTTTTGGCTGGATGCGCTAGTGGGATATGCGCTCGCTGCTATTGTTTTTGTAGTTTCTGGCTGCGTGCGCTGATTGGGCAGCATGCCTTGGTCGAGGGCGGAGGCCGGGAGTCGCCCGGCAGGCGAGGCACTTTTCTTTGCTTCGCCAAAGAAAAGTACCCAAAAGAAAGGCGACCCCACTGTCTGCGTCCCCTGCGCTTCGCTCCGGGGCAACCTGCGGTGCTCGGGTTTGGCGGGGTCTCGCTCGAACTCGCTTCGCTCAGACAATCGCGAGCCCTGATCCGCCAAACCCTGCGCTCCTCTGCGCATCCAGAGGGGCAAAGGGGGCAGAACATCCACACGGGCCTTTGCTTCGCTCGGCCCCAACTCGCCGGCGCAGGCGCCGCGCGCTGCGCAGGCCGGGCCGAGCGCAGCGATGGCCCGAATGGATGTTCGGCTGTCCCCCCCCTGCTGGCTGCGCCTGCGGCGGGGCGGTTGCGGGGTAAGCATGGGCGTCGAAGCGCCCATGCCTCGTGAACTGACTCGCCGTGGATGTCTGAACGAAGCTGCAACGCAGCGCAGTGAGTTCCACGGCGCACCCCGCAACCGCCCCGACGCGGGTTTGCCCCTTCGCCCAGCGAAGGGGTCGCAGACTGGGGGTCGCCTTTTCTTTGGTGACTTTCTTTTGGCGAAGCAAAAGAAAGTTACTCGCACGCCGGGCGACTCCCGGCCTCCGCCCTGAACCCAAGCACGCTTGTCAAACCAGCGCGCCAAACCTTCAACAGGCTCAGCCCGAACGGCCAGCGACCAAGCGACGTTCACGAACGCCATCACGCCACCTCACCCTGCCGCCCACGCCACCGCTGCGCCCACCCCTCAAACGTGAGGTAAATCACCGGGGTCGTAAACAGCGTGAGCAACTGACTCAGGATCAGCCCGCCCACCATCGTCACCCCCAGCGGATGCCGCAACTCGCTGCCCACCCCTGTCCCCAGCATCATCGGCAAGGCACCCAGCAAGGCCGCCAACGTTGTCATCAAGATGGGCCGGAACCGCAACAGACACGCCTGGTAGATCGCATCGCGCGCACTCAGGCCTTCATCCCGCTGCGCCTCTAGCGCAAAGTCGATCATCATGATCGCGTTCTTCTTCACGATGCCGATCAGCAGCACGATGCCGATGATGGCAATGATGTCCAGGTCCAGCCGCGCTGCCATCAACGCCAGCAACGCCCCTACCCCGGCCGAGGGCAGCGTGGACAGGATCGTGACCGGGTGCACCGTGCTCTCATACAGCACGCCCAGCACGATGTACATGGTGACCACCGCCGCCAGGATCAGCAGCAGCGTGTTCGACAGCGACGCCTGGAACGCCAGCGCCGCCCCCTGAAAGCTCGTCTCCACCGACAGCGGCAACTGCCCCTCGGCCTGCACGGCGGCCTTCTCGCGCTCGATGGCCGCCACTGCGTTGCCCAGCGACACCCCCGGCGCGGTGTTGAACGAAATGGTGGCGGCGGGCAACTGGCCCACGTGGTTGACCACCAGCGGCATGTTGCGCTCCTCGATGCGCGCCACCGATGACAGTGGCACCGGCGCACCAGTGCTCGACGGCACATAGATGCTCTGCAACGCCTCGGGCCCCACTTTGAACTGTGGCGCCACCTCCAGCACCACGCGGTACTGGTTGGACTGCGTGAAGATGGTCGAAATCAGCCGCTGGCCAAAGGCGTTGTACAGCGCGGCATCGATGCCCGCCACCGTCACCCCCAGGCGGCTGGCCTGGGCGCGGTCGATCTGCACATAGGCCTGGCGGCCCTGGTCCTGCAGGTCGCTGGCCACATCCGTCAGCTCGGGCAAGGCGCGCAGGCGGCGCAGCAGCTCGGTGGTGCTGGTGGTCAGCTGCTGCATGTCGGGCGATGACAGCAGCCACTGGTACTGCGTGCGCGCCACCCGGTCTTCAATGGTCAGGTCCTGCACGGGTTGGATGAACAGGCGGATGCCCGGCAGGTTCTGCACGCGCTCGGCCAGGCGCTGCTGCACCACACCGGCCTTGTCGCGCTGTGCATGCGGCTGCAGGTCGATCAGCAGGCGGCCGGTGTTGAGCGTGGTGTTGGCGCCATCGACGCCAATGAACGACGAGACGCTGCGCACGGCGGGGTCTTGCAGCAGACGTTCGGCCACGGCCTGCTGGCGCTCGGCCATGCCGGCAAACGAGATCGACTGGTCCGCCTCGGTAGTGGCCTGCAGCGTGCCAGTGTCCTGCACTGGAAAGAAGCCCTTGGGGATGAACAGATACAGCACCACGGTGAGCGCCAGCGTGGCCGCAAACACCAGCCAGGTGGTGCCCCGGTGGTTCAGCACCCAGCCCAGCATGCGGCCATAGCCTGCGATGGTGCGATCAAAAAAATGTCCCGTGGCGCGGTACAGGCGGCCATGGCTCTCCTCGGGCGTGTGGCGCAGCAGGCGCGCGCACAGCATCGGCGTGAGCGTGAGCGACACCACGGCCGAGATCAGGATGGACACGGCCAGCGTGATCGCGAACTCGTGGAACAGCCGGCCCACCACATCGCCCATGAACAGCAGCGGGATCAACACGGCGATCAGCGAGATGGTGAGCGAGATGATGGTGAAGCCGATCTGCTGCGAGCCCTTGAGCGCAGCCGCGAGGGGTGCCTCGCCCTCTTCCACATAGCGGGCAATGTTCTCGATCATCACGATGGCATCGTCCACCACAAAGCCGGTGGAGATGGTCAGCGCCATCAGCGTGAGGTTGTTGATGGAGAACCCCGCGAGGTACATCACCCCACAGGTGCCGATGAGCGACAGCGGCACGGCCACGCTCGGGATCAGCGTGGCCGAGGGGCTGCGCAGGAAGACAAAGATCACCGCCACCACCAGCAGCACGGCCAGGCCCAGCTCCACCTGCATGTCGCGCACCGAGGCGCGCACCGTCACCGTGCGGTCGGTCAGCACCTGCACATCCAGCGACGCGGGCAAGGTGCTTTGCAGCTGC
Source organism: Acidovorax sp. 59 (assembly GCF_002754175.1). NCBI lineage: Bacteria > Pseudomonadati > Pseudomonadota > Betaproteobacteria > Burkholderiales > Comamonadaceae > Acidovorax > Acidovorax sp. 59. Next base: position 3,169,103 of record NZ_PEET01000001.1, read on the forward strand.
GGCAGCAGGGCCTTGATGCGGTCCACCGTGTCGATCACGTTGGCGCCGGGCTGGCGGCGGATGTTGAGGATCACGCCGGGTTTGGCCCCGGTGTCTGCCGTGCCCGCCCAGGCGGCGAGGCGGGTGTTCTCGGCATCGTCCACCGTTTCGGCGACGTCCTTCAGGCGCACGGGGGCGCCATTCTTGAAGGCAATGATGAGGTCGCGGTATTCGGCCGCCGACTGCAGCTGGTCGTTGGCATCGATGGTGGAGGCACGGGCCGGGCCGTCGAAGCCTCCCTTGGCCTGCTTGACGTTGGCGGCTGCGATGGAGGTGCGCACGTCCTCCAGCGTGAAGCCCAGCTGCGCCAATGCCGTGGGGTTGGCCTGGATGCGCACGGCTGGGCGGCGGCCGCCCGCAATCGCCACCAGGCCCACGCCCTGCACCTGCGAGAGTTTGGGTGCCAGGCGGTTTTCCACCAGGTCGTTCACGCGGATCACGGGCAGCGAGGGCGAGGTGATGGCCAGGGTCAGGATGGGCGCATCGGCGGGGTTGACCTTGCTGTACAGCGGCGGCATGGGCAGGTCGCTGGGCAGCAGGTTGCTGCCCGCGTTGATGGCCGCCTGCACCTGCTGCTCGGCCACGTCCAGCGCCATGTCGAGCGCAAAACGCAGCGTAATCACCGAAGCCCCGCCCGAGCTGGTGGACGACATTTGCGACAGCCCCGGCATCTGGCCGAACTGCCGCTCCAGCGGGGCCGTGACGTTGGAGGTCATCACGTCCGGGCTCGCGCCCGGGTACAGCGTGGTGACCTGGATGGTGGGGTAGTCCACCTCGGGCAGGGCCGAGGTGGGCAGCAGCCGGTAGGCCATCAGCCCCGCGATCAGGATCGCCACCATCAGCAGCGCGGTGGCAATGGGGCGCAGGATGAAAAGGCGCGACAGGTTCATGGCGGCGGGTGCGCTGGCAAGACAGGCAGGGGAGAAACCGGGGTGCCGCTGCGCTCAGCGCGCCGGGCTGGCTGCGCCACCCTGGGACGGCGGCTGCTGTTGCAGCCGCTCGCGGATGTAGGCACGGCGCTCCTCCTGCGGCATTGCCATCACGCGGGCGCGCTCGTCGGCGGGCATCTGGTCCAGCAGTGCCTTCACCTGCGGAGGGATGCCCCGCGGGGGTTCAGAGCTACGGTCTGCAGGCGCTGCGGGGGCGGCGGGCGGTGCAGCGCCTGGGGATGCTTGCGGTGCAGCTGCTCTGGGTGGTGCTTCGCTGCGCTGCTGTTGTGGCGCAGCAGAGGCCTGCGGGGCAGACGCCGGGGCAGCGGCGGGAGCACCCACACCCGACGCCGAAGAGGCTGCAGCAGACGCCGCCGACGCTGGAGCCGCTGCGCCGCTCGCGCCCATCTGCGCTCGCCGCTCGCGCAAGAAGGCGCGACGCTCTTCGGGGCTCATCTTCTGCAGCTTTTCACGTACATCGGCGGGCAGGGATGCCATGAAGGCGCGGCGCTGCGCGGCCTGGTCCTGGGCTGCCTGGTCGGCACGGGTGACGGCACCGGCATCGATGACGGCGACCTTGGCGCCTTCGCGCAGGCGGTCGATGCCGTCCGTGACCACCTGCTCGCCCTCGCGCAGCTCGCCTTCGACGCTCACACGGTCGCCATCGGTGACGCCCACGCGGATGCGGCGCTGGGTCACGGTACTGTCTTCCTGCACCAAGTAGACATAGCTGTTCTGCACGGCCGTGGCCGGTACGGTCAGCACGCCCTGGAGCAGGTTGACCTGCAGGCGCACGTTGACGAACTGGTTGGGGTACAGGGCGCCGTCTTCATTCGCAAAAGCGGCCTTCACCTTGATGGTGCCGGTGGCGCTGTCGATGGCGTTGTCCAGCGCCACCACGCGGCCCTTGGCCAGCTGGCGGCGGCTGTCGCGGTCCCACAGCTCCACGCTCAGCTCTTCGCCTGCGGCCATGCGGCGACGCATCTGGGGCAGGTGCGCCTCGGGCACGGAGAACGCTGCGTCGATGGGCCGCACCTGGTTGATGGTGACGATGCCGTTCGCGTCGCTCGGCCCCACCACGTTGCCCCGGTCGGCCTGGCGCAAGCCCAGGCGGCCGGCAAATGGTGCGGTGACCTGGGTGTAGCTCAGTTGCAGGCGCGCGGCATCCACCTGCGCCTGGTCCGAGGCCACGGTGCCTTCCAGCTGCCGCACCAGTGCGGCCTGGGTGTCTACCTGCTGGCTGGCGATGGAGTCGCGTGCCAGCAGGTCTTGATAACGCTTGAGGTCGAGCTGCGCATTCTTGAGCAGCGCCTGGTCACGCTGCAGCGTGCCCTGTGCCTGCGACAGCGCAGCCTGGTAGCTGCGCGCATCGATCTCGGCCAGCACCTGGCCTGCACGCACCTCGTCACCTTCCTTGAAGCGCACCGACGTCAGCTCGCCGCCGACCTTGGCGCGCACCACGGCGGTGGCGCGGGCGCTCATGGTGCCGATGGCGCTCACCACCACCCGCACATCGCCCCGCTGTACGGTGCCTACCGACACGGGCTGTACGTTGCCGCCACCAAAGCGCCCGGGCCCACTGCCGGGCTTGCGCGCCGCGTTAGGCCCCGTGGCGGCACCACCAGCGCTGGCAGCGGCCGCTGCATCCTGGCGCTGTTTCCACCACCAGGCACCAGCTCCCACCGCAGCCAGCGCCACGGAGGCCAGTAACAACGCGGAGATCCAGCGCAGCTTGCCGGACTGCAATCTTGCGGGCCTCTGTGGACGGGTCAACGAACGGTTCAGGGGCATGGTGGGGCGCAACGAGGAATGAGCGAACGGGTATGGTAGCCAGCGCACCCCCCGGGGCTGCCGCCCGGCGGGTCCCCTTTACCGGGGATTTACGCGCGCTTTGGGCGGGGTTTACCGATGCATCGGCTCAGCCCCTTCAGGGGGCATTAATCAGCGGTTGGTGGCCAGCAGAAGGCCGCCAGCACCCATGAAGAAACCGCCGGTGGCCTTGTTCAGGCGGGCCACACCGCGCGAGGTGCGGATGAAGCGGCGGATCTGGCGCCCGAAGCTGGCGTACACGGCCGTCGAGACGAATTCGCTGCCCAGATAGATGGAGCCCAGCACCAGAAACTGGCGCGCTGCAGGCTGCGCGGGGTCGATGAACTGCGGAAAGATCGCCGCGAACAGGATGATCGCCTTGGGGTTGGTGATGCCCAGCAAAAACTCCTGCGCAATGAGAGCACGCAGATGGAACTGGACCGGTTGACCCGATGCCTGGCCACTGCCAGGTGCATCCTCCAGCGCCAGGCCGCTGAACTCGCGGCTGTGCCAGGCCTTCCAGCCCAGCCAGAACAGGTAGGCAGCACCCACCCACTTCACAGCCGTGAACGCCGCTTCGGACGCCAGCAGCATCGCCCCCAGCCCCACCGCAGACACCGTCAGAAAGATCGCGAACGCCGCTGCCCGGCCCACCGTGGCGATCATCGCGGGGCCCACGCCTGCGCGGATGCCGTTGTTGAGGCCACAGAAGTTGTTGGGCCCCGGGGTGAGCGAGATGGCGATGGCAACCGGAACAAATAGCAGCGCATCCATGGGACAGTCCTTGCAGGGTGAGGCGTGTGGGAGGGGGAACGGTCAGCACTGCAGTCTACGGCAGACCCTGCCAACACGGCCGACCACAGGGCACATGCCCCCAAGGCGCCCTCTACCACCTCACAACGCCTTAGGACAGGTTCTTACAGATCCAGCACCGAGCCCCAGGTCACATCGGGCAGGGCTTCGTAATGCGCCACCACGGTCAGGCGGTCTGGTCTGGCCGCTTGGGATGCCAGGGCCTGCGCCAGATAGCGAATGGAGGGCTTGTCCAGCCCGCCCACAGGCTCGTCGATCAAGGTCAGTGGTGCATTCGAGGCCAAGGCCCCTGCCATGAGTACCTTGCGCTTGCTGCCGGTGGACAGGGCGTAGAAAGGCTTGTCCAGATGCTCGTGCAGGCTGAACCCGTCGATGTGCTCCACCAAGGCTGCCACATCCCATTGGGGGTAGCGTGCGGGCAGGCTGTCGAGCCAACCCCTGGCAGTGAGCGGGTCCCACTCGCTGGATCGCGGGTCCGCCCAGAAGACCCGTGGTGCCGAGGCCTTGGCGGCCTGGTTCAGGTCCACCCCTTGCAGCGTGATGCTGCCAGCCTGCGCCGTCAGCTCGCCAGCCAGCAGACGCAGCAACGTGGTCTTGCCGGTGCTTTCATCACCGCGCACCAGAGCCAGACCCGGGGGCCAGGCCAGCGACAGGTTGTCCAGCACCGCACACTCCGGGTACGCAAACCGCAACCCCTTCACCCACAAAAACACGCTCTCAGCCACCCTGTCTCCTCGATGCGGAAAGCGAACATTCTAGGAAGCTGCAGCACGCCGGGCCCACCACAAGCCTCCCACCTGGTTCACCACCAGCCCGCAGAGCACTGCGGCTGCGCCCAACCACTGCAGAGGCGCCGGGGTTTCGCCCAGAAAGGCATAAGCCGCCCACAGCCCCACCACCGGTACCAGCAGCGAAAACGGCGTGACCCGCCCCGCCGCATGGCGTTGCAACAGCTGCGTCCACAGCGTGTAGGCCAGCAGCGTGGCCAAGAAGGCCAGGTAGGCCACGGCCAAGAGCCCCGTGCCACTCAAAGACTGCAGCTGTGCCCACACGGCGGTGGAGCCCTCGCTCCACAACGCCAGCGCAAAGAACGGCCCAATAGGCACCACACTGCTCCACACGATGAACGGAAACGGCGCATACGCCCCGGCCTGTGCCGCGCGGCGCGCCACCAGATTGGACACCGCCCACATGAATGCGGCGCCGAGGGTGAGCACAAACCCCGCCAGCGTCATCTGGCCCGGCCCCTCGCCATGCGCGAGGCCGATGGTCATCAAGCCGCCGAACGCCAGCAATAAGCCCCCCCACTGCCAGGGCTTGGCACGCTCTCCCAGCAACGGCGCGGCCAGCAGCAAAGTGAAGAACGCCTGGGTCTGCATCACCACCGAGGCCATGCCCGCCGTCATGCCCAGCTGCAGTCCCAGAAACAGAAAGCCGAATTGTCCCAACCCCTGCGCCATCCCGTAGCCCACCACAAAGCGCCAGGGCAAGGCCGGACGCGGTACGAACAACAAGAAGGGCAGCGATGCCGCCGTAAAGCGCAGCGCGCCCAGCAGCATGGGACTCAGGCCCTGCAGACCGAGCTTCATCACCACAAAGTTCAGCCCCCAGATGACCACCACCGCCAGGGCACGCAACAGGTCGCCACGGCTCAAGGCCGCTGGCGTACTCATGCGGCCGCCACGGACACGCCCGCAGCTACGGGGCGGCCCTGCCGCGCCCGGGCAGCGACGAAGGCGTCAAAAGCCTGGGCGCTGGTTTTGCCCGGCACATAGCCCAGCACCTCCTTGAGCGCGGTATTCAGCAAAACAGGCCGGTAGCGCAGAAAGTCGAGCTGTTCGGGGCCGTAGCGGCTCACGCCGAGCGCGGAACCCACGGCCAGCGCGGTGCGCAGCAGCCCTGCAGGTAGCTCCAGCACGGGCTTGCCCAAGCGCTGGGCGATCTCGCGCAAGGGCAAGGCACCGTCGCCCGCCAGGTTGAAGCAGCCTGCCCGCTGCGTGCGCAGCGCATGCAGGATGGCACCAGTCACGTCTTCGTCCCAGATGAACACAAACGGGCTCTCGCTACCCCGGATGGCGAGCAGGCGCGGCTTTTCAAACAAGGCGGTGATCTGGTTGTCCACCCGCTCTCCCAGGATGGTGCCTATGCGCAGCACCGTCTGCGCCAACGCCGGGTGCTGCGTGCGGTATTGCGCCAGCATCCCTTCCACCAGCCGCTTGTGGTGCGAATAGGCAAAGACCTCGTTGCCCCGCAGCGCGTCCGTCTCGCGCAACCACTCGGGGTTGTCGGCGTGGTAGCCGTACGCCGCGCCACTGGAGCTGACGACCAACTGCGTCACGCCGGTGGCCACACAGGCATCCAGCACGTTCTGGCTGCCCAGCACGTCCACCGAATATTCAAACTCGCGGCTGGAACCCTTGCCGGGCGTGACGATGGAAGCGAGGTGCACCACGCTGTCGATGGCGGTGTCTGCCAGCGTCTGCGCTAGACCGGGGTCGCGCACGTCTTGGACCCGGTAGGTCACACCGGGCAGGCGGCGCTCGACGGGCACATCGCGCACATCGGTCGCCACAATGGTCCCGACCCCTTCACGCGCCAGTGCAGCCACCACGCTGCGGCCCAGAAAACCGTCGGCGCCTGTGACCAGAATGCGGCGGCTTATCCACCCCATGCCGGTCATGTGCGCTGCTCCTTGCGGGCATCGGCCGCCGGTAGTTCGGCGGGCCTGCGCCCCCACCAGCCTGCCAGCGCCAGCCCCGCGATGATGTCCCAGAAGCCCCACACGCCCGCCACCACGGCCATACCGCCTAGCCCGCCAAAGAAGCTGAAGATCAGCACGAGGCCCAGGCCTGCATTGCGGATACCCACCTCGATGCTCACCGCGCGCCGGTCGTAGTCCGGCAAGCCGCTGAGCCGCGCGCAGGCGTAGCCGGTGCCGAAGGCGAGCGCATCGTGCAACGCTACGGCCAGCAGCACCAGGCCCACGTAGTCCAGAAAGTAACGCCAGTTGCCCGCCACCGCGCCCACGATGAAACCGATGAGACACAGAAAGCTGAGGATGCGCACGGGCTTGTTCACGCGCTGTGTGAAGCGCGGCAGCTTTTCTGCGCACAGGATGCCCAGCACAAAAGGCAGCCCGATGATCACCACGATGTGACCCGCCATCTCCAACGGGTCAAGCGCAATGCTGCGCAGCAGCGGCGCCGCCGTGGGGTGCATGCCGCCCCAGAACGCGAAGTTGAGCGGCATGAGCACGATGGCCAGCGCGTTGGAGATGGCCGTCATCGACACCGACAGCGCCACATTGCCTCCTGCGCGGTGCGTGAGGATGTTGCTCACATTGCCGGGCGGGCAGCAGGCGACCAGAATCATGCCCAGCGCGATGCTGGGCCCGGGCTTGAGTAGCAGCGTGAGCACAAAGGTCACCGCAGGCAATACGATGAACTGCGCGGCAATGCCCACCGCCATGGCACCGGGCATGCGCAGCACGCGCTTGAAGTCCGCCACGCGCGTATCCAGCGCAATGCCGAACATGAGAAAACCCAGCACCACATTGAGCACCACCAGCGACGCGGGGTTGAAGTTGAGGCGTATTTCGTCCACAGGCAGCATGGGGTCAGTCCTTTCTGGCGAGGGCTGCGGCGGCAGCGCGCACCGCGTTGCGGTAGGTGTCCTTGTGCACGTAATACGCCATGCGTTCGAGCTGGAGGTACTTGAAGCCACCCGACAGATCGGGCGGCGGCCCGGCCTTGGCCTGTCGTAGCGCCTCGGCGCGCGGCGATCCCTCGGCCTGCGCCTTGAAAAAGCGCGCCACCAGCTCCGCTTGTTCATAGCGGCCCTGCCAGCCGATGCCACTGGCCTCGATCATGCCCATCACGGCCAGGTTGTCGAAACGGGGTGACAGGATGTTGAGATAGAGCTGCGGCGCCATGCCCTGCCAGTTGAGCAGGCTGTGGTCGATGAAGGGGTAGTGCAGCTTGTAGCCCGTGGCACAGAGCACCAGGTCATAGTCCTGCGCGCTGCCGTCCTTGAAGTGCACCGTATGGCCTTCAAAACGCGCGATGTCGGGCTTGACGTGAATATCGCCATGGCCCAGGTGGTGCAGCACCAGCGAGTTGACCACCGGGTGCGACTCGTACATCTTGTAGTCGGGCTTGGGCAGGCCAAAGCGCGCGGGGTCGCCAGTGAACCATTGCAGTACCACGCTGTCCACCTTTTGCTTGAGCCAGGGCGGCATCTTGAACTTGCCGCCCAGCGTGTCTGCGGGCTTGCCGAACACATACTTGGGGACAAAGTAATAGCCGCGGCGCACCGAGATGTCCACGCTGCGCGCGTAGTGCACCGCATCCACCGCAATGTCGCAGCCCGAGTTGCCCGCGCCCACCACCAGCACGCGCTTGCCCTTGAACAGCTCGGCACTTTTGTAGGCGCTGGTGTGCAGTAGCTCCCCGTCAAAGTGCCCCTCGAAGCGCGGCATGCTGGGTTCGGCCAATGTGCCGTTGGCAATCACCACGCCCCTGAACTCTGCCGTTTGCGCCGGCCCACCGTACTGCGTCCACGTCACGCGCCACAGCGGCGCAGTGCCCTCGCCTACCGGCTCGACCCGGAGCACGCGCGTGCCAAACCAGAAGTGCTGGCGCAGGCCAAAGTGCTCTGCAAAGTCGACGAAATACTGGCGCATGTCCCGGTGGCTCGGATAGTCGGCCACTTCGGGGCGCATGGGGAACTCGGTGAACTCCGTGGTGTGCTTGCTGGAGATCAGGTGCGCCGATTCATAGACGGTGCTGCGCGGGTTGTCGATGTTCCACAAACCACCCACATCGGTGTGTGCTTCAAAGCCCTGGAAAGGCACGCCCAGCTTCTGCAGATTGCGCGCCGCGGCCAGCCCGCTGGGGCCGGCGCCGATGAGGGCGATGTGGCCGAGCATGTCCTGTGCGAGGGGCGTCGAAGGGCTTGTCTCCGTCATCGTTGTTGTTGTCGTCATTCGGTTTTTTCTCTCTCAGGTGTCGATGTTCTTGTCTGCGCGCACTGGCAACCCCGGAATGGCGGTGGCCCCCGCTTCGCCCACGCGCGGCTTGCGCGGCTGGCCCAGCAGCAGCCGGTCTTGCAGAGCGTCAGGCAACAGGTTCAACAGGCGCGCCAGCCAACCGATGCGCGCGGGCAGCACGATGTGGGTGCGCCCCCGGGCCACAGCGGCCAGCAGGGCACGCGCGGCGTCCTCGGGCTCCATCAGGCCGGGCATGGCAAAACGGTTGCCTGCCGTGAGCGCGGTGCGCAGGTAGCCAGGGCTGACCGTGCTCACAACGATGGAATCGCCGCGCAGCTCGGCACGCAGACTCTCCAGGTAACGGATGAGCCCGCCCTTGCTGGCGCAGTACGCGCCATTGCCCGGCATGCCCCGCCAGCCCGCAATGCTGGCCACCCCCACCAGCGCGCCGCGCCGCTGCGCGCGCAGGGCCGACACAAAGGGCTGGAAGGTGGTGGCGGCGCCCAGCAGGTTGATCTCCAGCATGCGCCGCATCACGACCAGGTCGTCGGCCTGGGCGGAGTCAAAACCCCCGGCCACCCCGGCATTGGCGATGACGAGGTCAGGCGTTCCCCGGCGGCCCATCCAGTCGGCGGCCATGGCCTGCATGGCGGTGGTGTCGGCCACATCGGGCGTGTAGACGGCGCAGCGCTCTGGCGCTAGCGCGGCCAGGGTCTCCAGCACGGGCCGGCTCAGGCCCACCAGCGCCACGACGGCGCCCTGGCCGATCAGCTCGCGCGCCAGCGCCTGGCCCAGCCCGCCACAGGCGCCGGTGAGCACTACGTTCTGGAAAAAGGCGGTCATGAAGCTCCCGGTGAATTGGGTTTGCAGCTTAGCCACAATGCTGAATAATCCCGAAATGTTTTATGAATTCGTCTCGAATTCCGAGATTTATGACCAACACACCGCCCAGCCTGCGCTTGTTTGAACTGCTGGAAACGATGTGCGCCCAGGGCCAGCCCTTCAGCCTGGGCAATGCCATCGAGGCCACCGGCTGGCCCAAGCCCAGCGTGCACCGCATGCTGGGCCAGCTGGAGGCCGGTGGCCTGCTGGCGCGCGAGCCAGACGGGCGGCGCTACACCCCCGCACCACGTCTGCTGCGCCTGGCCGAAAGCACGCTGAGCGCGGGCACCCAGCATGGAGTGCGCCACGCTGTGCTGCGGCAACTGGTGGCGGACATTGGAGAAAGCTGCAACCTCACTGCGTTGAGCGGCGCAGAAGTGATCTACCTGGACCGGGTGGAGTCCGCCTTTCCGCTGCGCATGGAATTGCGGCCCGGCACCCGCGTGCCCATCCACTGTTCGGCCAGCGGCAAGCTGTTTCTGGCTCACCTGTCGTCCGCACGCCGGGCCGCCATCCTGGACGGCCTGCCCCTCACCCGCCACACGGCCACCACCCTGACCGACCGCGCCGCCCTGGAAGCCGAGCTGGAGCAGATCCTGCGGCAAGGCTATGCCACGGACGCCGAGGAATTTGTGGACGGCCTCGTATGTGTGGCCGTGCCCGTGATGGCGGGCGGACGGCGGCAGGTGCGCAGCGCCGTGGCACTGCAGGCACCTGCGGCCCGCATGCCACTGACGCGGGCGCTGCAACTGGTGCCCCGACTGGGAGAAGCCGCACAGGCACTGGGCCGGACCTGGGCTTGAGCCATCACGCAACACCCCCTGACGCATTCACCATCTGCTCTCACCATGCCACTGAACTACCTCGACTTTGACTACAGCGAAGACGCTGACGGCAACGGCACCCTGGATGCCATGGCCAGCGTCTTGCCCGCGCAACTGCCTGCCTTGCAGAACGAGATCGCTGCCGTGCTGGCCTGGGCGCATGCACACTGGCCCGGCGCCTGCGCACCGCAGGAAGACGGCGGCTCGTGGCACTATGACCTGCACGGCGTGCAAGAGGTGCAGAGCCCCTTGACCTTGTCCTTTGACGATGCGATGGGGCAACTGCACATGACCACAGGCAGTGCCGCGCCACCGCGCACCACGCTGACCCTCACCCTCAGTGGCAGCAGCGACTTCTGTACCGCTTTGCGCGAAGCCTTCGATATGGAATGAGCCTCCTCCTCATGGCCTCTTCCCCAGCCAATTCAAAGGGTTAACCCCAATTAGCGACCAAAAGCCCCACGTTGCAAACAGGTTAGTGCGCCAGCCCACGCTTTCCTGAGGTCCGGCGCTACAGTTGCGACTCATTAGTTCAACCCGAGACTGGAGAGTTTCATGCTGTCACGCCGTCACTTCCTGGGCGCAAGCCTGGCCACCACCGTTTACGCAGCGGGCTCGTTCGTGCCCGTGTGGGCGCAGAACGCACCCAATTTCGGCACGCCCACCTTGCCCAGTCCTGGTTTCCGTCGCATGAAGGTGGGGGACGTGGAGGTGATCGCGCTGAACGATGGCATCACTCGCCGCCCTTTGGGGGAAGAATTTGTGAAGAACGCACCGCTGGCCGAAGTGCGTGCGCTGCTTGCATCGCAAGGCCTGCCCACCGACTACATCGATGTGCCATACACCCCCTTCCTGGTGGTGACGGGCGCACGCAAGATCCTGATCGATACCGGCCTGGGCGAGTTTGGTGGTGCCACCACCGGCAAGCTGCTGGACAGTCTGCGCGCTGCTGGCATGCAGGCCTCCGACATCGATACCGTGCTCGTCAGCCACTACCACGGCGATCACATCAATGGAATCCGCAACAAGGCGGGTGAGCTGGTGTTCCCGAAGGCCAAGGTGATGGTGCCTGCAGCCGAACATGCCTTCTGGATGGACGACGCGCGCATGGCCGCCGCCCCCGCAGGCATGAAGGGTGCGTTTGACAATGTGCGTCGCACCTTTGCCACCATGCCCGCCGATGCGCTGGTGCGGTTTGAAGCGGGCACCGAGGTTGCGCCAGGCATCCAGTCGGTGGCCGCCTACGGCCATACGCCGGGTCACACGCTGTTCGAGTTGAAGTCGGCAGGTCAGAACTTCTTCTATGTGGCAGACCTGACCAACGTGCCCGCATTGTTCGCGCGCAATCCCGACTGGGCCGTGACCTTTGACATGGACGCAGAGGCTGCGCGAAAGGTCCGCCGCGAGGTGTTCCAGCGCATCACCACCAGCAATGCCATGCTGGGTGGCTTCCATTTCCCCTTCCCTGCGTTTGGCCGCGTAGCAGCAGCGGGCAATGGCTATGCCTTCCAGCCAGCTGCCTGATGCCGAAGCAGCCGGGGATCAGGCTGCGACGCAAGGTACGCGCGTCACACGGCGAACCTTGCTGGGCAGGGGCGCGGCAGGCGCACTGGGTAGCGGACTGGCCCTCACAGCCCTGCAGACCTGGGCAGCCCAGGAAGCGGGTGCCGAGGTCTTGCTGCGCCAGGGCGGAGTGGTGGCGTTGTTTCGCCACGCGCTGGCCCCCGGCACCTTCGATCCCCCGGGTTTCCGCCTGGGCGACTGCAGCACCCAGCGCAACCTGAACGATGAAGGCCGGGCCCAGGCCCGGCGCATTGGCGAGTGGTTCCAGACGCGGCAATTGCGTCCGGAGAAGGTGCTGTCAAGCCCCTGGTGCCGTTGCATCGACAGTGCCACCCTGGCTTTCGGTGCACCACAGGTGTGGACGGCTCTGGGTTCGCCCAGGGGCTACTCCGAGACCACGGGTGAGAGCCACCTGCGCGAATTGCGCCAGGCGCTGGCCGCAGCGTCTGCACGCAATGGCCGGTTTGAGGTGTGGTTCAGCCACATGTTTGTGCAGTCCGATCTGGCACGCGACAGCACCAGCTCGGGCGATGCGCTGATCTTGCGAGCCCCCCGAAGTGGCGACGTGCAGGTGCTGGCGAAGCTCTCGGTCACCGGATCAACCTGACCAGCGCCTGCTGATGCTGGCGGGAGATCGCGCTCCCGCGCACCCTGGTGCACGGGCCATCGGACTACACGCTGGCGATGCCCTGGGGCGTATCCTGAAGATTCCCAGCCCTGCCAGATACCCCGGCGCGGCGCATACCCCGGAGCCGCCGATGACACCGTCCCACACACTGGGCGAACCCGCAGCCTGCAGACCCCGTCGCTGAGAGCTGCTATGGCCTTCCTCTCCAGCACCCCCCGCCTTACCACCGCGTCCAACGAGCCTGCGCGATGGCCCGCGAATGCCGGCGCGCCCTTAGCGCAGGCAATACCAGGCAGTCAGCGTGGTGTTCGCATGGACCTGCAGATTGACCTGCGCTATGAGATCGACAGCTACGGCGCCGATTTCGTGTTCAACATCCACGCCGCGCAAACACCCCACCAGATCGTCCACAACGAGCGCCTGGTGCTCAGCCAGGACATTCCCCACCAGATCCACACAGACCCTGCGACGGGTAACCGCTATCTCCGGCTGCATGGCGAGCCTGGCATGCTGGAGCTGACCTACAGCGCTACGGTGGACATACGCCACCACCGTGCCGACCCCACCCAACTGGCCGAGGTGCCTGTGCGGCACCTCCCGCCGCATGTGATGGGCTACATCTACCCCAGCCGATATTGCCAGTCTGACCGCCTGCTGCGGCTGGCACTGAACGAGTTCGGCGCCTTGTGGCAGGGCCACAGCCGCGTGCAGGCTATCCGTGACTGGGTGAACCGGCATGTGGCGTTCACGTCCAACACCTCCAACTCCAACACTTCGGCCGTCGACACGCTGGTGGAACAGGTCGGGGTGTGCCGGGATTTCGCCCACCTGATGATTGCACTGTGCCGCGCCGTGAACATTCCGGCCCGCTTCACCACGGGCACCGACTACGGTGCCGACCCAGCGCTGGGCCCGCCGGACTTTCATGCCTACGTGGAGGTGTATCTGGGCGACCGCTGGTATCTGTTCGACCCTTCGGGCACGGCCATCCCCATGGGGCTGCTGCGGTTTGGCACCGGCCGAGATGCCGCCGACGTGGCGTTTGCCACCATCTTTGGCGGAGTGCGGGCACAGCCCCCCACCATCCACACCCGCGCGTTGGAGGACCCTGCCCAGGGGTGGGTGCTGCCGCACCACTGCGCCGAGGCGCTGTCCACCGACCAGGGGACCTCGTACGGGGCGCGTTTCGTCGCGCAATCGGGAGTTTGACCTTCCACCTGCCGCCTCTGGCGGGGGCGGCAGAAAGGCCTGTTGGCCATCCCTGATTGCGGCTGTGGCCTAATATGCCCCTTTCTCCACTTTCTCAGAGACCTACCATGGGCAACAAGATCGTCACCGAAGCAGACCGCAAGCGCACCCCCCAACCCAAGCCAATGCCCGGCGTGACGCTGAACACCCCTGGCCGTGGCCAGCGCGTGAGCCTGGAGCGTGGTGTCGCCACGCGCAGCAAGAAGAACCCTGGCAAGCGCTCGCGCAAGGGCGGCTGATCAGCCCTCCGGGGGCGCTGCGGCGCCCCGCCAGCACCCACAAAAAAAGCCCTCGTCAGAGGGCTTTTTTTGTGGGCGATACAGCCGTTATTGCAACGGGGCCGGCATGGTTTCCACATGGCCTCTGGCGGGCAGGATGATGTGAAACGCTGCACCGCTGGCCGGAACGTTCTCGGCAAAGATCCGCCCCCCCATGGCCTCGACGATCTTGCGGCAGATGGCAAGGCCCAGGCCCGTGCCCCCAGATCCATCCTTGGTCTTACTGGACTGCACAAAGGCCTCAAAAATGCTCTGCAGCTCTGAAGGAGGGATGCCCGGGCCCTCATCCCGTACCACCAGATGCGTCTGGCCCTGCGGGTCCGCGTAGCCCTCCAGGGTGATCGTGCTGCCAGGCGGCGAGAACTTGATGGCGTTGGCCACCACGTTGCGGATCACCTGCTGAAACCGCAACGGGTCGGCCTTGGCCACCAGCGGAAGGTCAGGCATGCGCAAATCCATCATCAGGTGGCTGCGTTCCAGCAAAGGCTCCAGCTCGCGGATCACCGGGCGCACCACGCCGCGCAAGTCGATGCGCTCCATGTGGAATGTGCCCACCGTGCTCTCCAGCTTGGAGACATCTAGCAAGTCGTTCACCAGCGTCAACATGCGCTGGCCAGCGGAATGGATGTCTTCAAACATGCCCGCCAGCTTGGGCTGCGCGCGACCACGCAGCATGCCCAGTTCGGCGTAGCCCAGAATGGACTGCAGCGGCGTGCGCAGCTCGTGGCTCATGTTGGCGACAAACTCCGACTTGGTGCGGGATGCCTCTTCGGCCGCGTCACGCGCCTCCCGGGTGGCGCGCTCGGCCTCTCGGAACTCGCTCACATCCATCAGGATGGTGAGCACACCACTGACCTGTCCATGCTCATCGGCAATGGCTGCCTTGGCCAGGCGCGTGTCGCGGCGCGATCCGTCGCCATGGCGCACCTGGGTCTCGACCAGGGCTCGCCCCCCCCAGCGCAGCAGCTGCTTGTTGGCCGACTTATGTACGTTTGCCTCGTCTGGCGGCAGGCACTCGTCAAAGGCCTTGCCCAACACGGCGGTGCGAGTACGGCCTTTGTATTCCTCCCAGGCCTTGTTCACGCGCACAAAGCGGTTCTGGGCGTCAGTCACAGAGATGGGCAGCGGATTGGTCTCCAGCAGCAGATCCTGAAACGCAATTTGGGCTTGTAGCTGTTGTTGGGCCATCCAGCGCTTGGTTTCATCCACCGCGCTGCCCGCAAAACCAATCACACGCCCGGCAGCCACCAGAGGCACCACTGCCACCTGGAACATCATCTCCTTGCCCTCGGCAGAGCGGGACACCACCTGGCATACCCGCACTCCATCCGGCGACCGGGGGTCGATGGCCCGCGCCACATCATTGCGGCTTTGTGGCTCGACCAGGTCGTGCAGACGTTTGCCAATGGCACGGTCAGGCGCCGTGCCCGTCATCACAGTCCAATGGGCATTCACATAGGTGATCACGCCCTGCGCATCGGTACGAAAAATCAGCTCTTGCACGCTGCGCATCAGCACCGACAGATCCCGCTCGTTGCGGGCAATGCGGGCCTGTGCAGCGTCAATGGCCAGCCGCGCCCGCTCACGGGTGCGCAGGCCACGCCACACGGCAAAGGTCAGGCCCAGCACCAGGGCCACCAGGGCCAGGCCAATACCGATCAGCGCGCGGGCATCCGCCAGCCAGCTCTGCACGGCTGTTCGGTACGAGGTCTCGACCACCACCACCAGCGGCATGGCGGCAGAGGCCCGAAAACTGACGATCTGCCGCTGACCTAGCACACCCACGCCCAGGTAGGTGGCGTGCTCCTGCCGGGGCAGGAACTGGCTGAAGACGGGGATGTTGTTCACCCGCGTACCTGCCAGAGCAGCTGCGGCCCCCGAAGTGGCCAACACCTGGCCGTTGTACGAGGTCACCACCGAGTCAAAAACCTCGGACTCCAGCGTCAGGTGCTGAAAGTTGGACAGCGAGTCGGGATTGACCAAAGCCAACAGCACCAGCGCCTGCCCTGCTTCGTTCTTGTAGCCGTGCATCACAGGAATAAAAGCGACACCCGCAGGAGCCGCCGCCGCTGCGCCTCCCAGCCGCACACTTTGTAGGCTGCGGCCCGGGGTGAGGCCGCCCTGAACCGTCCGCCCCACGGCCACCAGAGGGCCGAGCTTGGCCAGGTCCACAAAACTCTCGGCATCGCCGGGCTGGGTGCTGGCGACCACTCGCCCACCAGCGTCCACCACGGCCAACCCCCGAAGAAATGAAAGCGCTGCCAGCGCCTGGCCCAGGGCATCTTGCATACGCCGGGGTTCCGAGGCCACCGTCGTGAGGGCTGGCGATGTGGCCAGCGACTCCAGCGCCAGTTCGGCCGTCTGCATGGTGCGCGTAGCCTGATCCTCCAGCACCCGAGCCAGCATGGCGGCATGGTTCTGGTGGCTGGTACGCACCGTGCGAAAGTCGTTCACGGCCAACGCGCCGACGGCCACCAGTGCCGCCAATGCCGACAGCCCTCCGGTGATGAGGACCAGATGGCTGGTCTGCGACACCCACGTGCGCAGCCTGGTCCAGACCGAAGGGAGCGCCTGGAGGTCGGCCATATCAGCGCACCACGATGGCGTTCAGGCCATTTTGAGAGGCCGCGCGCTGCAGGCGGCCGTCGGCCTTGATGCGCGCCACAAAGGCATCCACCGTAGCCAGCCAGGCGGCATCGCCGCGCTTGACTGCATAGCCATAGGGCAGCACCGAAAATGGTTCGGGAGACTCGATGAGCCGGGCCCAGTCGGCGTTGTCCATCAGGCGCCGGCTGTAGGGGTAGTCGGTCATGAACACGTCAATGCGCCCGGCAGTCAGTTCGCGCTCGCGGGTGGCGGGCAGTTGGATGCGCACCAGCGTGGCCTGCTTGAGGCGCTGGGCCATGATGGGTTCCATGAACGTGCCTGCCTGCACGCCCACCAACACACCCGGCTTGTCAATGTCGGCCCACTGCTTGATGACCGTATTGGATTTGGTGGTGATGCCGTAAATGTCGCTGCGCATGTAGGGCTGGGTAAAAGCCAGCTTTTCCATCCGCTGGGGCAGCATGCCGATGGCAAACATGGCCACATCGCAACGGTCCTGGTTCAGGTCGTCAATGAGAGTCGGAAAAGAAGAGTCCACATATTCGACCCTGGCCTTGAGGTCTCGAGCCAGCTCGGCAGACAGGTCGATGTCGATACCCCCGAGTTGCTGCGTACGCGGGTGCCTGTAGGTCACGCCGTAGTAGTCCGGCCAGACACACACACGCAACACCGACTGGCTCTGGACACGCTCGGCCACAGGCCCCGCCAGCGCGCTGGTCGCACACACGGCCAGCGCCACGCGGGTGACGGTCAACGCCCACGGTTTCAGCCACTGCATCATCGTCATCATCATTGAGATTCCTTGGATCAATAACACCACCGTGCCCGCAGTGGCCTGCCGCTGAGCGGTCAGAAAAAGGGGATCAGGGCGCGTCGATCAGCGCATCAAAAGACGGACATTCCTGCGTGATCTTGCAACGCAGCGCATCGATGGCTTCAGCATGCGCCAAAAATGTGTCCACGATCACCGGGTCGAAAGCACGGCCGCGCTCGGCCGCCAGCATCTCCAGCGCCACCGGCACCGCAAAGGCGGGGCGGTACACCCGATCCATGGTCAGCGCGTCAAAAAAATCCACCACGGCGGTGATGCGGCCCGACAAAGGAATCGACTCTCCCGACAGGCCCGCCGGGTAGCCTTGGCCGTCGTAGCGCTCGTGGTGCGTGAGCGCCACCTCGGCCGCCATGCGAAACACTGGAATGTGCGAACGCCCCAGGATCTCGGCACCCATCGCGGCGTGGCAGTTCATGGTCTGGCGCTCTTCTGGGGTGAGCTTGCCGGGCTTCTTGAGCACGCTGTCGGGGGTGCCGATCTTGCCGATATCGTGCATGGGCGCGGCCTTGCGCAGCATGCGTGCGTAGCCCACCGTCTGCCCCAGAGCCAGGGCCAGGGCCTCGGCCAGGTAACCAATGCGCACGATGTGCACGCCGGTGTCATCGTCCTTGAGGTCGGCCGCAGCCGACAGGTGCAACAGTGCTGCGTGGTGCGCGCGGGTGACCTCGCGCAGGGCTTCATTCCGCTCTCGGTACATGCGCCCGAAGTCGCGCACAAAACTCTCCATCTGAGCTGCAGCAGCCTCATCAAAGCAACGTGCATCGATGGGCTGCGCCAGCAGTTCGTGCCCGGGTCGAGGCACGGAGGTCACAGCGCTGCCTCCATGCGGTAGATGGTTTCCAGAACCTGCAGAGTGCTGAAGGGCTTCATCAGGTAGTCGTCGGCTCCCGCCGCGAAGCCTGCCGCCCTGTCGTCCGACTGCACCCGGGCGGTCAACATGATCACCTTGGTGTGGCGCATGCCCGGGTCGGACTTGATGCGGCGGCAAACATCCAGGCCGTTAAGGGTGCCCGGCATCATGACATCCAGCAGCACGATGTCCGGCTGCAACTCACTGGCCAGCAGCCAGCCCGCATCGCCCGTAGCAGCTTCGTGGATCTCGAAGTCATCAAACTCCAGCGTCATCTTGAGCAGTTTGCGGATATCGATGTGGTCTTCGACGATCAGGATCTTTTTCATGGCGGTAGCTCTTGTGGGGGCCGGGAATCGGCTTGGAATACAAAAAAACACGATTTAAGGTGATTTTTTGCCATTGATTGAATCATATCAATCATTTTTATCAACTGCAAGTCGAGTAAAAATTAAAATTAGGAGAAAATGTGCGATCTATGCAATCTGACAATTCCCTCGCGGAGCACGCCATGGCCGACCACTACACCACGCTGGAAGTCGCCAAGATGCTGGGCATGGCCGTGCGGTCGGTCCAGCTGATGGTGGACCGCAACGAACTTGAGGCCTGGAAGACCCCTGGCGGGCACCGCCGCATCTCGCGTGCATCGGTGGAACGCTGGATGACCGCCCATGGCGCCGGTGGCGCTGCCCAGGCACCCGCCGTCGGCGCTCCGGTCGCCGGCCGCGCGCCCCTGGCCGCACCGGTGGGACCAGCCAAAGGGCGTGCACCACAAATCCTGCTGATCGAGGACTCCATCCATTTCCAGAACCTCGTGGGCCTCATCGTGCAGCAGCACCTGCCAGGAGTGCAGCTGCAGGTGGCGAACGATGGCATCACCGGCCTTGCGTTATACGGGCAGATTCAGCCCGAGGTGCTGATCGTGGACATCCTGCTGCCAGGCATCGACGGCGCCACCCTGATCACCACGCTGCGCTCGCACCCCCAATTTGCGCGCAGCCACCTCATCGTGGTCACCTCGCTCGACGAGCAACAGCGCGAGCCGTATGCATTTGCCTTGCAGGGTGTGAAGGTGATCCACAAGCCCCGGCTGGTGGCCGAGTTACCTAGCGCTCTGGCCGCGTGCATTCCACAGGCCCAGGTATCCGCATGAGCGCGCCCAAGGTCCTGCTCGTGGAAGACGACAGCTCCATCGCACGCTTTGTGCAGATGGCGCTCGAGGAACTTCCCATCGAGCTGGTGACCTGCGCCAACGTGCCTGACGCCATGCAGGCGCTGCATGCGGGAGGCGTGGAACTCATCATCACGGACCTTATGCTGCCGGGCGAGTCCGGCATTGACCTGGTACAGCGGCTGCTGCAAGAGCCTGTGCACGAACGCCGAATTCCGGTGGCGGTATTCAGCGCGGGCCTGACGCCGCCAGTGCGCGAGCAACTCCAGGCCATGAAGGTGTGGCGCATGCTGTCCAAACCTGCATCGGTGGCAGAGCTGGAGGCCTGTGTAACCGATGCGCTGGCGCTGGTGGCGGATACCCCTGCCAATGCGCCAGCCACAACAGCCACGCCTGCCGATGAAGCGGCCGACGATGAGGCTAAGGCCATTGCCACCCACTTTGCGGGCGACGAGTTTCTGTTCAAGGCCTACTGCGCGAGTTGCCTGCAGCAGTTCCCTACCGACGTGCGGCAAGGTGACGCGGCCTGCGCAGCGCAAGACTGGCCGGCGCTGCGGCGCCTGGCACACAGCCTGGCCACCGTGCTGCTCACCCTGGGCCATCCGACGCAGAGCGTGCGCGCCCGCCAGCTGGAAAACGCAGCCGCCCAGTCTGCCGCAGAGGCATGCCAGGAACATTGGCGCATGCTGCGCGCTTTCCTGCTGCAACTCTGATCCCACGCCAGCAGCCCGGCTGGCCACCAACCGCCCTGGCCTTGAAGAGGCCCGATGACGGGCGATTCACCCACCCCATCGCCGTCTCCGGAAGGCGAACGTGAAGACCCATGAGCAAGCCGGGGTGGACCCTTTTTTCTGAAAAATAACCATTCAGAGCAAAAAATAACCAATTGGTCTAATATTTAAACAATTGGTTTCAATCGCCTCAAATGCGGTGTGAAGCTCTCCTCCCCCCCGTCTCAGGCAGCGCTCCATGGACCCCACCGTCGTTTCCGAATACCGCCCCCACCTTGTCGCCATCTCGTTCGCATTGGCGTTCATTGGTTCACTGATCGCGCTGATGGTCACGCGCCGCATCCGCCACAAGGACGGCTCGCTCAACCGCGCAGCCACGTTGACGGCCGGTGTGGCGCTGGGCGGCATCGGGGTGTGGTCCATGCACTTTGTGGGTATGGTGGCTCTGCGGCTGGACGTGGCCAGCAGCTACGGCATCGTTGAAAGCGCGGTGTCTCTGCTGGCGGCCGTGGCCTGCACCTCGGCTGCACTCATCGTGGTGTCCAAGGCACCCCGGGAACTGACACGGATTCTGGGCGCAGGACTGCTGCTGGGCCTGGGTGTGGCGGGCATGCACTACCTGGGCATGTACGGCATGAAGATTGGCGGCTACATCCACTGGGACCTGCGCACCGTCGCGCTGTCGGTGCTGATTGCGGTGGCAGCAGGCACGGCTGCCCTGTGGCTGGCCTTCAACACCCGCCGCCTGGGCAGCCGCGTGGGGGCCGCCCTGCTAATGGCCGCCGCCGTGTGCGCCATGCACTACACCGGCATGGGTGCTGCCGAATTCGTCTGCACCACCCCCAACCGCTTTGCCACCGTGCAGGGCGTCGGGCTGGTCAGCTCGCTGGGCCTCGGCCCCATCGTGGCCGCCTGCGCATTTGCCATGGCCGTGCTGATTTCGGTGGATCTGTATGTGCAATGGATGCAACGCTCCATCGGCCAGCAGCGCGGCCGTGCGGCCTGAACCAGACAGCAACCGCAAAACAAGGGCTGCACCAGGGTGCATTCGGCCCACTCTTCAATAAGATGGCGACCATGATCACCCTGCACCACCTCGAAACCTCGCGCTCGCAACGCATTCTCTGGCTGCTGGAAGAGCTGGGTGTGCCCTACGAGCTCAAGATCTACCCACGCGACAAGGCCACCAAGCTGGCCCCGCCTGCGCTCAAGGCCATTCACCCCCTGGGCAAGTCGCCAGTCATCACCGATGGTGAGGAAGTGATTGCCGAGTCGGGCGCCATCATCGAATACCTGGTGGACACCTATGGCGAACAGGCCCGTGGCGACCTGGCCCACCTGCAGCCAGCAGCCCGCACCGCCGAGCACCGCCAGTGCCGCTTCTGGATGCACTACGCCGAGGGCTCGCTGATGAACTGGCTGGTGATGAAGCTGGTGTTCAAGACCATCCCCACGCAGCCCATGCCGTTCTTTGTGAAGCCCATTGCGCGCGCCCTGTGCGGCACGGTGCAGCAAAAGCTCATCGACCCCAACGTGGACACGGCGCTGGCGTTCATTGAAGAGCACCTGGGCACCCACCGCTGGTTTGCGGGGGAGCACCTGACCATGGCGGACTTTCAGATGAGCTTTGCGGTGGAGGCGCTGATGTCACGCGCCAACGACGCAAGCCGCTGCCCGCACCTGCAGGCCTACCTGGAGCGCATGCACGCACGCCCGGCCTACCAACGGGGCATCGCCAAGGGCGGCCCGGTGGTGATCGAGGCCTGAACGCACACGACCATCACCATGTCCCGCTACGCCATCCTGTTTGTGTGCATGGGCAACATCTGCCGCAGCCCCACAGCCCACGGTGTGTTCCGCCACAAGATCACCCACAGCGGCCTGGCGCGCAGCGTGGTGGTGGACTCGGCAGGCACGCACAACTACCACCCCGGCGAGCCTCCCGACACCCGCACCCAGCGCCACGCGGCGCAGCGCGGTTATGACCTGTCAGACCTGCGGGCCCGGCAACTCATTGATGCGGACTTTGCCCGCTACGACCTGATCCTGGCCATGGACTGGGACAACCTGGCCCTGGCGCAGGACCTGTGCCCGCCGGTACACGCACACAAGTTGCGGCGCATGACGGAGTTCTGCCTGCAATTCGACAGCCCGGTGGTGCCTGACCCGTACTACGGCGGCAGCCAGGGGTTTGAGGAGGTGCTGGACCTGGTGGAAGACGCCTGCGAAGGGCTGCTCAGGCACGTGCAGCGGCAACTGCAGGCGCAGGCGCAGGAACCCAAAGCCCGGCACTGACCTGACAGCGTGGCTACCGCACTCCGCACACCAGAGCGCCGGGGTCGTTGTGCGCCTGCTCGCGGTCGTTCTTGGCCTGGGCCACTTCCATGTCGCGCGGCAGGGTCACGCCGTTCTTGACGGCCAGGATCTCGGCCATCACGCTCACTGCAATCTCGGGCGGTGTCTTGCTGCCGATGTAGATGCCAATGGGCCCGCGCAGGCGCTGCAGGCTGGCTTCGGTCTGGTCAAAGTGCTCGATCATGCGGGCGCGCCGCGCCTCGTTGTTGCGGCGCGAGCCGATACCGCCCACGTAGAACGCCTCGGTGCTCAAAGCCTCCAGCAGCGCCAGGTCGTCCAGCTTGGGGTCGTGCGTGAGGGCCACCACGCAGGTGCGGCGGTCGGGCTTGAAGGCCAGCACCACATCGTCGGGCATGTCGCTCACCACCGTGGCACCCGGCACGCTCCAGCTGCCCCGATACTCCTCGCGCGGGTCGCACACCGTCACGGCAAAGCCGTTGAACAAGGCCATGGTGGCCAGGTACTCGGTGAGCTGCCCCGCCCCGATCAGCAGCATGCGGTACTCAGGCCCGAAGGTGTTGGTGAGCTGCTGTGCATCCACCTTCAGATCCTCGGGTGCCTGCGTGTGCGCCAGGGTCACGGCGCCATCGGACAGGCGCACGGTGCGCTGCACCAGGCGCCCGGCGGCCAGCTGGGCAATCAAATCGGCCAGCCGCGCGGGATCAGGGTCGTACTCCAGCAGCAGCTCCAGCGTGCCGCCACAGGGCAGGCCAAAGCGGTGGGCCTCGTCGGCGCTGATACCGTATTTGACAAACGATGGCGGCCCGCTGGGGATGCGGTGCTCGGCACCGTCTACCGCAGCGCCCGCCTGGGCATAGGCGCGGGTGTGGCGGTCGATCAGGTCGTCCTCAATGCACCCGCCCGACACCGAACCCACCACCGCGCCGTCTTCGCACAGCGCCATGATCGAGCCCACCGGCCGGGGCGACGAGCCCCAGGTGCGCACCACCGTGGCCAGCAGCGCACGGCGCCCTGCGGCACGCCAGCCCTGCAGCGTGCGCAGCACGACGACGTCCAAATTTTCCATGACTCACTTCCTTCCGGTACCCATAGCACTCAGCCCCGATTGAACCACCAGGCCAGCAGTACGAGGGCCGCCACGCCAACACCCCACATCCACGCAGGGATACCGCCGCCCTGGGTGGTACTCCCCCCTTCCACGGTGCCTGGCTGAGTGACGGCATCGGCACTGGCTGCTGCATCTTCCGGGGGGGCTTCAGCACGCGGAAAGCGGCGCTGCATCTCGTCGTCAAACCGCTTGAAGAAGTCTTCGGCCATGCTCTTGGCGGCGCCGTCGATGAGGCGCTGGCCCAGCTGCGCGATCTTGCCGCCCACCGAGGCATGCACGGTGTAATGCAGCTCGCAGCTGGCCTGCCCCGCCGCATCGGCGGGCAACGGCACCAACTTGACCTGGGCATTGCCCTTGCCAAAGCCCGCCACGCCGCCAGAGCCGTCGAAGGCGATGTTGTAGCTCTCGGGCGGCACGATGTCGGACAGCGTGATCTTGCCGGCGAACTTGGCCGACACGGGCCCGATCTTGAGCGCCATGGCCACCGAATACTGGTTCTCGGCCGTGGGCTCGACCTTGTCGCAGCCGGGAATGCACAGCTTGAGCACCTCAGGGTCGTTGAGCGCCTCCCAAGCCTGTTGCTGGCTGACGGCAAGGGTTCGGCTGGCTTGCATTTCCATGGTGGGTCCTCTCGGTCTTCAATGGGTGTGGATGTTGTGGGAATTCAATCGGTCCGCTGCATGGCTGGGCTCGATGCGGTGCGGTGCCGCGCCCTCATTGCCGCAACACGCTTGCCAGGCTGGCGGCCAGGTCCTTCAGGTGGCTCAGGTTGTGCACGGCCACCATGCCGTGGGCCTGGCGGTGCAGGGCCGACGCACCGCGCGCCGTGGGGGCATACCCCTCGTAGCGCAGCAACGGGTTGAGCCACAGCAGGCGGCCACAGTGGCGACGCAGCCAGGCCAGCTCGCGCTCCAGCACCTCGGGGGCGCCCGTGTCCAGCCCATCGCTGATCAGCAGCACCAGCGTGCGCCGCCCCACCAGGCGCCGCGCATGCTGCAGGCGCAATTGGCCCAGGCTGTCGCCCATGCGGGTGCCGCCCGCAAAGTCGGTGATGGCATGGCTGGACGTCTCCAGCATGGCGTCGGTGTCGGCGAGGCGGAAGGCGGGCGTGAGGTCGGTCAAGCCAGTGCCAAAGGCAAACACGTCCCGGCGCACGGTGGCACCGGTGTGGCGCGGCGCGGTGGCGGCGTGCAAGAAGGCTAGCAACAAACGCGCGTAGCGCTCCATCGAGCCCGACACGTCCACCAGCACCAGCAGCGGCAGCGGTTGCTGGCGGCGCTGCAGTAAGGGGATGTGCAGCACCTCGCCCCCACTGCGCGCCGCATGGTGCATGGCGCCGGGCCAGTGCGGGCGGCTGCCGCGCACACCCGGCCGGGTGCGGCGGGCCGCAAAGCGCGGCAAAGGCAAAGGCACGTCGCGTGCCAGGCGCTCCACCAGGATGTATTCGCTGGCCGAGAGCTGGTTGAAGTCCGCCTGCCGCAGGCGCTGCAGGTCACTGGCCGTCATGGCGGCATCGAATTCGATCTTGTCCTCTTCGCGTGCGGGCGGTGCGTTGCGCGCGGCACGCACGGGCGCCAGTGCCTCGCTCACGCGCGGGCGGCGTTTGACGGGCTCGGCCTTGGATTCTGCGCTGGGCAGCATCTGCGCCAGCAGCTTTTGTGCGACGTTGGGATTGCGAAAGTAGGCATCGAACAGCTCGCGGAACACCATGCGGTCTTGCTCGCGGCTGACCAGCACGGCCTCCAGCGCAGCACCGAAGTCCTCGCGCTGCAGACCCACCAGCATCACCGCCTGCTGGGCCAGCGCCATGCGGGCCGCATCCACCCGCACGCCAGCGCGGCGCAGCGTGCGGCCAAAGCCGCTCAGGTTGTCGGCCAGCTTGCCGGTGCGGGCATCGCCGAGTTGGGAGAACATCGCGCCCTCGGCCATCGGGCGGTTCTCATGCATCGGCATCGGCGGGCTGCAGCAACTGCACCGCCATGTCGCGGGTGAGCGCCGCCACATCCTCGCGCTGCTTGAACAGGATGCCTGCGGTATCGGACACCACCTCGGGGTCCACCACGATGGTGTCGAGCGCCACCAGCGCCTTGGCCCATTCCACGCTCTCGGCAATGCCTGGTGCGCGCTGGAAGGCGTTGGCAAACGGCTGGCCGCGCAGCCGCCCCACAAACTCTGCCACCTGCACGGCCAGCGCCTCGCTGGCACCGGGCACCTGCGCGCGGACGATGGCCAGCTCGCGCTCGCGCTCGGGATAGTCCAGCCAGTGGTACAGGCAGCGGCGCTTGACGGCGTCGTGCAGATCGCGCGTGCGGTTGCTGGTGAGGAGCGTGACCGGTGTGGCCGTGGCGCGCACCGTGCCGATCTCGGGGATGCTGACCTGGTACTCGCCCAGGTACTCCAGCAAGAAGGCCTCGAACGGTTCGTCGGCGCGGTCCACCTCGTCGATCAGCAGCACTGCGCCGGGCGCTGGCGCCTGCAGTGCCTGCAGCAAGGGGCGGCGGATGAGATAGCGGTCTTGGTAGACCTCCGCTTCGATATCGCGCGCGGCAGTGGCCATGGGCGCTACCGAGCCGCCGCCGGGCCGCCCCAAGGCGGCGAGCGCCCCCTCGGGGGGCAGCGACGACACGTCAGTGCGGAGCGTGGGGGTCAACATTTCCGCTGCGCGCATGTGCAGCAGCTGGGCCGCGTAGTTCCACTCATACAACGCCTCGCGCTGCTCCAGGCCGTCGTAACACTGCAGGCGAATGAGGCTGCGCGACAGCACTTCCGAGAGGGCTTTGGCCAGCGCCGTCTTGCCCACGCCGGGCTCGCCCTCCAGCAGCAAAGGCCGCTGCAGCTTGAGCGCCAGAAACACCGCCGTGGCCAGACGACGGTCGGCAAAATAGCCCACGCTCTGCAGGGCCTGCACCAGGGCGTCGATGGAAGCCGGAACCGGCGCGGCGTTCAACGAGTTCATTGCTATCCAATTCATAGCCGCCAGCGCATATTCCTCTAGCGCTTGCAGCCAATTTCAATCAAAAACCCGCCACCGGGTGCCGTACCACGGTGGCGGGTTTGCCTTCGCGTCATCCCAGCATCTGCTGCACAGCGCGCTGCGTTTGCACGCTGATGAGGTTGGCGCGGTAGGCGGCACTGGCGTGGATGTCAGCGTTCAGATCGCTCGCGTCGATCTTCACGCTGGCAGCCGACTGCGGGGTGAAGCTCTGGTTGAGCGCCGCCTCCAGCCCCGCATGGCGGAACACGCTGCTGGCCGCACCGGTCACCGCAACACGCACGCCGCTGTCGGTCTGCGCCACAAACACCCCCACCAGCGAGAAGCGCGAAGCCGCCTGCTTGAACTTCATGTACGCAGCGCGTTTCGGGATCGGGAAGCGGATGGCGGTGATGATCTCGCCCTCATCCAGCGCCGTGGTGTACATGCCCACAAAGAAATCGTCGGCCTGGATCTCGCGGCGGTTGGTGATGACCGTGGCGCCCAGGCCCAGCACCGCACTGGGGTAGCAGGCGGCAGGGTCGTTGTTGGCCACCGAGCCGCCCAGCGTGCCGCGTGCACGCACCTGGCGGTCGCCAATGTGGGCGGCCAGGTCGGCCAGCGCAGGGATGGCGGATTTCACATCCGCACTGGCTGCGACGTCGGCATGGCGCGTCATGGCGCCGATGACCAGCGCGTTGCCCTCGCGGCGGATGCCCGCCAGTTCGGCAATGCTGTTCAGGTCCACGATCTTTTCAGGGTTGGCAAGGCGCAGCCGCATGGACGGCAGCAGGCTTTGCCCGCCCGCGAGCAGTTTGCCGCCCTGGGCGATGAGCTGCGCGGCAGCGGCGGTGGAGGAAGGCGCTTCAAAAGTGAATGCGTACATGGTGGATCTCCTTATGCCTTGGCGTGTTGAATCGCTTCCCAGACGCGGTGCGGCGACGCGGGCATGTCGAAGTCCTTCACACCCAGGTGTCGCAGCGCATCCAGCACGGCGTTGATCACCGCCGGTGGCGAGCCAATGGCACCGGCCTCGCCGCAGCCCTTGGTGCCCAGCGGGTTATGCGTGCAGGGGGTGCACACATGGCCCAGTTTGAACTCGGGGAAGTCATCGGCACGCGGCATGGCGTAGTCCATGAAACTGCCGGTGAGCAGCTGGCCCGTTTCGCGGTCGTACACGCAGTTCTCCAGCAGCGCCTGGCCAATGCCCTGCACCAGTCCGCCATGCACCTGCCCTTCCACGATCATGGGGTTGATGATGGTGCCGAAGTCGTCCACCGCCGTGAACTTGTCCACCCGTGTGTGGCCGGTGGCGGGGTCCACCTCGACCTCGCAGATGTAAGTGCCTGCCGGGAAGGTGAAGTTGGTCGGGTCGTAGAACGCGGTTTCGTTCAGGCCCGGCTCCAGCACGTCCAGCGGGTAGTTGTGCGGCACATAGGCTGCCAGCGACACCTGGCCGAACGGGATCTTCTTGTCGGTGCCACGCACCGTGAATTCGCCATTCGCAAAGTCGATGTCGGCATCGCTCGCTTCCATCAGGTGCGCAGCAATCTTTTTGGCCTTGGCCTCGATCTTGTCCAGCGCCTTCATGATGGCCGCGCCGCCCACGCTGATGGAGCGTGAGCCATACGTGCCCATGCCGAACGGCACGCGGCCCGTATCGCCGTGCACGATGTCCACGTTCTCCACCGGGATGCCCAGGCGCGCGGCCACCACCTGCGCAAAGGTGGTCTCATGCCCCTGACCGTGGCTGTGCGAGCCGGTGAACACCGTCACGCTGCCGGTGGGGTGCACACGCACCTCGCCGCATTCGAACAGCCCTGCGCGTGCGCCCAGGGCGCCGGCGATGTTGGACGGCGCGATGCCGCAGGCCTCGATGTACGACGAATACCCAATGCCCCGCAGCAGCCCCTTGGCCGCGCTGGCGGCCTTGCGCTGCTCGAAGCCCGCCACGTCGGCCAGCTTGTTCGCCCCATCCATGCAGGCCTGGAAGTCGCCGGTGTCGTACTGCAGCGCCACCGGCGTCTGGTACGGAAAGGCCTTGATGAAGTTGCGGCGGCGGATCTCGTCCTGCGGCAGTCCCATCTCCCACGCGCAGCGGGTGACCAGGCGCTCCAGCAGGTAGGTGGCCTCAGGGCGGCCTGCGCCCCGGTAGGCGTCCACCGGTGCGGTGTTGGTGAACCACGAGTCCACCTCCACATACACCTGCGGCGTGCTGTACTGCCCCGCCAGCAGCGTGGCGTACAGGATGGTGGGCACCGCGCTGGCAAAGGTGCTGAGGTAGGCGCCCAGGTTGGCGTGGGTGTGCACACGCAGCGCCAGGAACTTGCCGTCCTTGTCCAACGCCATCTCGGCGTGGCTCACGTGGTCGCGACCGTGGGCGTCGCTCAAGAACGCCTCGCTGCGGTCGGCCACCCACTTGATGTTGCGGTTGAGCTTTTTGGACGCCCAGGTCAGGCACACGTCTTCGGCGTACAGATAGATCTTGGAGCCAAAGCCGCCACCCACATCGGGCGCAATCACGCGCACCTTGTGCTCGGGCAGGCCCATCACAAAGGCCGTCATCAGCAAGCGCTCGACGTGCGGGTTCTGGTTGCTGACGTACAGCGTGTATTCGTCGCTCGCCCGGTTGTAGCTACCGATGGCCGCACGGG
Organism: Acidovorax sp. 59; assembly: GCF_002754175.1. Lineage (NCBI taxonomy): Bacteria > Pseudomonadati > Pseudomonadota > Betaproteobacteria > Burkholderiales > Comamonadaceae > Acidovorax > Acidovorax sp. 59. Next base: position 3,198,343 of record NZ_PEET01000001.1, read on the forward strand.
GCTCCATGGCGTTGGGGATCAGGCGGTTGTTGATCAGATCGAGCTGGGTGACATGCGCTGCGTTGGCAAACGCGGCGTCCACGGCGCCCTTGTCGCCGATGGCCCACTTGAAGCAGTGGTTGTCAGGCGCGATGTCGTGCAGCGCCGCACCGGCCACGGCGCCCGATGCGGCGTCGGCCACATTCACCACGGCGGGCAGCACGTCGTAGTCCACCTCCACCAGCTCGGCCGCATCGCGTGCCTGCTGCTGGGTCAGCGCCACCACCATGGCCACGTGGTCGCCCACATAGCGCACCTTGCCCTGCGCCAGGATGGGGTGTGGCGGCTCCTTCATGGGCTGGCCGTCAGTGCTGGTGATGAGCCAGCCGCAGGGCAGGCCGTTGATGTTGTCGGCGGCCACGTCGGCACCGGTGAACACGCCCAGCACGCCGGGCGCGGCCTTGGCGGCAGTCACGTTGATGCTGTTGATCTTGGCGTGGGCGTGCGGTGAGCGCACGAACACCGCATGGCTCTGCGCGGCCAGCACCACGTCGTCGGTGTACTGGCCCGCGCCGGTCAGGAAGCGGTAGTCTTCCTTGCGCTTGAGCGATTCGCCGATGTGCGGCAGCTTGGAAAAGTCGGATGCACCCATGGTCTTGTCTCCTTGGATTGTTCTGGCGTGGGGACGGCGGGCGCGCTCAGGCGCCGGCCATGGCCTTCTGGCCGACCTGCACCGCGCGCACGATGTTCTGGTAGCCGGTGCAGCGGCAGATATTGCCTTCGAGCAGTTCGCGGATCTCGCCTTCGCTGGCGTTGGGGTGGTTCTTGCACAGGTCCACCGCACTCATCACCATGCCGGGTGTGCAAAAGCCGCACTGCAGGCCATGGCACTCCTTGAACGCAGCCTGCATGGGGTGCATGGTGCCGTCAGGGGTGGCCATGCCTTCAATGGTGGTCACCTCGGCCCCCTGGGCCTGGACCGCCAGCATCGCGCAGGATTTGACGGCCCGGCCATTCACGTGCACCGTACACGCCCCGCACTGGCTGGTGTCGCAACCCACGTGGGTGCCAGTGAGCAGCAGGTGCTCTCGCAGCGCATGGACAAGCAGGGTATTGGGGGGGACGTCAACACTGGCAGCGCGCCCGTTGACCGTGAACTGGACTTGCATCTGGCTGTCTCCTGGAGTGGTTTTGGCTGGATAGGAGCGCGCTCACGATCTCGCGGAGGGGATCAGGATCACGCTCATCGCTCGCGCATCTTCTGCCGCGCCCCACGCCCCATCCCTAGGGACAACCCTAGATTTCCGGGGCCCCTGGCTGGATATTCTCAAAATGAAACATGCTGCAATGCACACTAGTCCACTGAATCCGGGAAATCGGGGGTGCGCCAGGGTGAGGGTCTGGCAAGGCCGCACTCGTTGTTGCCGTGCTCGCCGGGTGTACAACACGGCTGCGCCCGGCGCCTAGATTGCGGCCTTGCCAGACCCTCACGCACCCCCGATTTCCCGGATTCAGTGGACTACCGCATCATGCGGACCTCCAGGAGCCTGTTCACCATGCTGATCTCCGCGCCCCACCCCGCTGCTGACCGCCACGCGCTGATTGCGCAGGCGCGCCAGAGCCTGCTGTCCGACGGTGCAGCGCCCGTGCGCGCCGAGGTGGAGCCGTGGATTGCACGGTCCTGGCAACGCTGCCTGGCGCGGGGCCTGGAGCCCACACGGCGCGTGGCGTTTGACGCCGTCAGCGCGACGGCGCTGCGCCACAGCCAGGAGCAGCACCACCACCTGCTGCGCGCGGCCCGGCCGGTGCTGGAGCAGTTGACCCGGGCCATTGCGGGCATGCGCTACTTCGCCATGCTGACCGACGCACGCGGCATCGTGGTCGATGTGCAAGGCCATTGCGACCGGAGCGACCCGCGCGCCAGCGCCATTGGCCGCGTGGGCATTGATTTATCGGAAGCAGCCGTGGGCACCACCGCCATCGGCGCCGCGCTGGAAGAGCTGCAGCCTGTGTGGCTGCACCGGGGCGAGCATTTTTTTGACGACAACGCCAGCTACAGCTGCGCCGGAGCGCCGCTGTTCGACCCCCAGGGCCGCTGCATGGGCATGCTGGACCTGACGGGTGTGGATGTGCCCGAACGGCCCGAGCTGCGCCACCTGGTGGCCCGGTCGGCCCGCGCCATGGAAGACGCACTGCTGCTGCAACTGCCCCATGCCCTGCTGCTGCGTGTGAACTGGCCAGGCTGCCCGCTGGGCGGCGAAGGCGACGGCCTGCTGACGCTGGACGCCGATGGCTGCGTGGTGGGTGCCAACAGCATGGCCCGCCAGCTGGTGCCGCAGCCCCTGCGCGCCCCCGGCCTGCCCGGTGCCCGCACCCACTGCAGCGACCTGCTGGCCATGCCCTGGACCATGCTGTTCGACGCGGCCCGCCAAAAGCGTAGGGAGCCGCTGGATTTGCCGCTGTGGTCGGGCCTGCGGCTGCACGCGCTGGCGCAGCTGCCCGCACACGCCCGCACCGTGGGCGACACCCACACGGCGGCGGTGCCAGGCATTGCATCCGCGCCCGCCCCGCTGCGCGAGGCCGAAGTGGCCATGATCCGCCGCGCGGTGCAGGAAGCGCGCGGCAACGTGGCCGAGGCAGCGCGCGCGCTGGGCATCAGCCGCGCCACGGTGTACCGCAAGCTGGGCGCCCCCAAAGGCGGGTGACGGGCCCGCGCCGCCGCCCACACCGCCGTGTAGGCGTCCGGTGACTTCACTTCAAGCCTTCTGAGCCGATAGCGCTAGTGCAATATTCCTGATTAGCTATCAAATAGGTAGCAACTCAATCACCCAATCAACTGAGGCGCCTCGGGCAGCTCAGGCACGCGGCCGGTGCAGCCCCACCACCGACTGCGCGCTGCGCCGCTGCTGACGCTCCAACGCTCCGTCAGCGGCGGCTTTCAGCAGCCGCTGGAAGGACGGGCACTGGGCATGGCTCTCGGCCGGGCAGGCGGCTGCGTGCCGCAGGCCGTTGCTCATGGCCTTGAGGCGCTTGACCATGGTGTCGAGTTCGTCGGCCTTGGCTGATAGCAGCTGCCGGTCGATGTTCGGCTCGCCGCTAGGCAAAAACATCGACCGGATGTCGTCCAGCGAGAACCCGGCCGATTGCCCCAGCGCAATCAGCGCCAGCTGGTCCATCACGCCGGGCGCAAACCGGCGGCGCTCGCCGGGTTGCCCCACCGACTGGATCAAGCCCTTCTCTTCGTAATACCGCAGCGTGGACGCCCGCAGACCGGAGCGTTTGGCCACTTCAGCAATGTCCATGAAAAAACCTCTTGACCTCAAGTTGACTTGAACTTCTATATTCCGTTCAAAACCTTCTCCCGTCAACTTTCCGAGGTGTTTTGATGACTCTCTCACTGCAAGACATTCCCCTCGCCATGCTTCTGGGCATCGGCGCCACCGCCGTCATGGATGCCTGGCTGTTGCTGCTCAAAAGGCTGGGGGTGCCCACGCTCAACTTCGCTTTCATCGGCCGCTGGGTAGGCCACCTGGTGCGCGGCCAGATCGCCCACGCCGCAATCGCCAAGGCGGCCCCGGTCCGGGGCGAACTGGCCTGGGGCTGGCTCACGCACTACGCCGTGGGCGTGGCCTTTGCCGGGGTGCTGCTGTCCCTGCAGGGCGCTGCCTGGGTCCACAGCCCCACCCTGTGGCCCGCGCTGGCCGTGGGCATGGGCACCGTGGTGGCACCGCTGCTGGTGATGCAGCCCGCCATGGGCTCGGGCTTTGCGGCATCGCGCACGCCCACCCCTCTCAAGAACTGCCTGCGCAGCCTCGCCAACCACACCGTGTTTGGCCTGGGTCTGTATCTCTCCGCGCTGGTCATCGCACTGATTTCACGCTGACCTGCCCCGCGCCTTCTCCCCCGAAATCACTCCCAAGGAACCCACACCATGCAACACATTGCCATCGTTTATCACAGCGCCCACGGCCACACCGCACACATTGCCCACCACGTGCTGGACGGCGCGCGCGCCGTGCCGGGCGTCCTCGCTGAACTGGTCCGGGCCGAAGACCTGGCGCAGGCACCCGACCGCCTGCTGCGCTACGACGGCGTCATCCTGGGTTCGCCCACCTACCTGGGCGGGGTGTCCGGGCCGTTCAAGACCTTCATGGATGCCACGGGCCGCCTGTGGAAAACGCAGCAGCTCAAGAACAGGCTGGCGGCGGGCTTTACCGTGTCGTCGCTGCCGGCGGGCGACAAGCAGTCCACGCTGATGTCGATGTGGGTGTTTGCCATGCAGCACGGCATGGTGTGGGTGGGCAACCCCATCCTGCCCGAGCAACACGCCGGGGTGCCGTACGACGAGGCGGCCAACCGCCTCGGCTCCTGGTCGGGCCTGATGGCGCAGGCGGGCCACGGGGCGGCCGCCGATGCGTTTGTCCCCGGCGACACCAAGACCGCCCGCATGTTCGGCCAGCATTTCGCAGAGACACTGCAGCGCCTGGGCGGTGCGGGCGGTGCAGACGCACGCCAGACTGGCGAAGAGGTGGCGGCATGATCCCCGCGCGCTACGGCCCGGTGCTGTTCAGCCTGATCTTGTCGGGTGCGATGTCGCTGCTGGTGTCGGGCATCTCCACCTTTCGCGCGCTGCAGCCGCAGCAGGACTTTGTGAGCCTCTGGGCGGGCGCGTGGCTGACCGGGTGGCTGTTCGCCTTCCCGGCGGTGATGCTGGCAGCGCCGCTGGCCCGCAAGGCGGTGGCGTTGCTCACCACCGCCAAGGGCTGAGCACCTGCGAGCGGCTGACAAAACTCAGCGAAGCGGCTCTGGCTAGGCGTTTCGCCGCAGGCAGTACAAGCAGTACGACAAGGTGAGACAACGACGCCAGGGGAGTTTTGTCAGTCGCTCACGCCCGCTCGTACCAGCCCTTGCTGCGGTTGACGATGTGCACCACCAGCAGCATCACCGGCACCTCGATCAGCACGCCCACCACGGTGGCCAGCGCGGCACCGGAGTGAAAGCCGAACAGGCTGATGGCGGCGGCCACCGCCAGCTCGAAAAAGTTGGAGGCGCCGATCAGTGCCGATGGGCAGGCCACGCTGTGCTTCTCCCCCACCGCGCGGTTGAGCCAGTAGGCCAGCCCCGCGTTGAAAAACACCTGGATCAGGATGGGCACGGCCAGCAGCGCAATCACCAGTGGCTGCTGCAGGATGGCTTGGCCCTGGAACGCAAACAGCAGCACCAGCGTGGCCAGCAATGCGGCGATGGACCAGGGCCCCATGCGCGCCATGAAGGCATCGAACACCGCCTGCCCCTTGGCCAGCAGCGACCGGCGCAGCCACTGGGCCAGCACCACCGGGATCACGATGTAGAGCAACACCGAGGTCAGCAAGGTGTCCCACGGCACAGTGATGGCCGAGATGCCCAGCAAGAACGCCACCAGCGGCGCAAACGCAACCACCATGATGCTGTCGTTCAGCGCCACCTGCGACAGCGTGAACAGCGGGTCGCCGCCCGTGAGGCGGCTCCACACGAACACCATGGCCGTGCAAGGCGCAGCCGCCAGCAGGATGAGGCCAGCAATGTAGCTGTCCAGCTGGTCCGCAGGCAGATAGGGCGCAAACCAGTGGCGAATGAACAGCCAGCCCAGCAACGCCATCGAAAACGGCTTGACCAGCCAGTTCACCACCAGCGTCACGCCAATGCCCCGGGCGTGCTTGCGCACTTCGCCCAGCGCACCGAAGTCCACCTTCACCAGCATGGGGATGACCATCACCCAGATCAGCAGGCCCACGGGCAGGTTGACCTTGGCGATCTCCATGCGGCCCACCGCCTGAAACACTGAGGGGAAGAATTGCCCGAGCGCAATGCCCACCACGATGCACAACAGCACCCACACGGAGAGGTAGCGCTCGAACACGCTCATGGGGGCCGGGAAGGCGGCTCCGGCCGGGTTGCACTGCACCGTCATGGCGTGGCGGCGGCACGCGACAGCTCGCGCGCGGTGTGCTGCAGCAGGGTCTTTTCGAGCTTGTCAGCAGGCAGGTTGATGAGCAGCTCCAGCCGCTGGTGGATGGCGTGCAAGGTCTTGCGGAAAGCCTCGCGCTTTTCATCGTCCGTGCCTCCCCCTGCGGACGGGTCGGCGTAGCCCCAGTGCGCAGTGGCGGGGTGGCCGGGCCAGATGGGGCAGACTTCGCCGGCCGCGTTGTCGCAGACGGTGATGATGAGGTCCATCACGGGTGCTCCCTGGGCGGCAAACTCGTCCCAGCTTTTGCTGCGCAGGCCTTCGGTCGAGATGCCCGCGGCACGCAGCACCTCCAGGCCCAGCGGGTTGGGTTGCTGGTTGTCGCGCGGGCTGCTGCCCGCCGAGTACGCGTGGAACCGGCCCGGTGCCATGTCGTTGAGCAAGGCCTCGGCCAGGATGCTGCGGGCCGAGTTGTGGGTGCAAAGAAAAAGAACGTTCAAAGCGGTCATGCGGCGCTCTCAGCAGCAGCTGGTTTTGGCGGTTGTGGCCGTGGTCGGGCCGCAGCACGCCGCCCGAGGGGCCGCAGGTGCAGGGGCTGCCACCGCCGCTGGCGCGCAGCAGGCGCCCGCAGATGAAGACGGTGTGGCTTCGTTGAAGACGGGGATGTCGCCCAGGGTGTGAAAGTGCTCCCAGGCAATGCCCTGCGGGTCGGTCACCCAGTGCTTTTCGCTGCGGGCGTAGCAGCAGGTGGTGTTGCCCTCGTCGAGCAAGGCCATGTCGGCGGCCTCGGCGCGCGCCTTCAGTTCGGCCAGCTCCTGAGCGTCGTCGGTCTGCATGCCAAAGTGGTCCAGACCTGGCTTGGCGCCGCGCGTGGAGATGGCGAAATTGACGCGCGGGTCCTCCAGCATCCATTTGGCATAGTCCGCCTCCACCCGCGCGGGGGCGGCAGCAAACAGCTTGGAATAGAAGGCGATGCTTTGGGCCAGATCATCGACATGCACATGGGCGTGGAAGCGTTTCATGGGGTTCTCCTTGGGGCAACGGTGAGGAACGGTCAGCAATGGCAGGAAGCAGCCGCGCCGCCAGGGGTACAGGCCTGGCCTTCGCAGCAGTTTTCGGTGAGGTAGGCCAGCAGCGCGTTCATGGTGTCGAACGCGGCGCGGTAGATGAGGTTGCGGCCCTGCCGCTCCTGGCTGATGAGCCCTGCGTGCGACAGCTCCTTGAGGTGAAAGGACAAGGTGTTGGGCGCCACCTCCAGCTGGGCGGCCAGATCACCGGGGGTCAGCCCCGCAGGGCCCGCCACCACCAGCGCACGAAAGACCCGCAGGCGGACCTCCTGGGCCAGGGCTGCGAGGGCACGGACAACATCGGTTTCTTGCATGAATCGATAATACAACGATTGTTGAATTATTGTAAATGACATCTAAAAAATCACTGGAAACCCACGCCCTTCCCGGATGGCAGCCAATCGCCCGGGAGCACGCACCCGCCACAGGCTGTTACGCGTTGGCCCCGCCCCACGGTCGTATGATGACCCGCATACAAAAAAGGGCGGGAGCACGTGGACGATTTGGTTTCAATCTGGCAGGGCGCCATGCAGGTGTTTGTGGTGGGGTTTCCGCCACTGCTGCAGAGCCTGCTGTTCTGGGTGTTTGCGGCACTCGTCGTGCACGTGTGCCAGCAGTTGGTGGAGCACACCGCGTATTCCGTGGACCCGTCCAGCCGCCGCATCAGTGCATCGCACGCAGCCCTGTGCATTGGCTCCATCGTGTGGGCGCTGGATGTGGTGGGCCTGTTCCTGTACAACGAGCTGTCGCACCATGTGCTGGAGCTGGTGCCCGCGCTCAGCGGCCTGGTCATCATGGTGGTGAGTGCGCGGCTCACCATCCCCACCCTCAGCACCGGCGCCAGTAAGCGCCGCATTGCGCTGGCCAGCTTGTGGCTGGCGATGGGCACGCTGGCAGGGCACTTCACTATCACCAGCAGCCACGTGCAGAGTTTCGGGCAGATCAACCTGCCAGCCACTGTGCTGTCGCTGGGCATCGCCACCGGCATTTCTTGCTACTGCGCCATCCGCCACCGCGCCGCCAAGCTCAGTGTGCTCACCCCCCGCTACCGGGCCCAGAACTGGGCGGACAAGCTGCTGTGCGGCGGCGCGATCCTGGTGCTGCACTGGCTGTTGGTCAACACCTTTGCCATGCACCTGGGCGACCCTGAGGGTGCGTCCGATGGCGCCGCGCTGCTCTTCGTGATGCTGGTGTTTGCGATGGCGGTGGCCATGGAGCATCTGAGCAACCTGCGCTCGGACGCGGGACGCCAGCAGTTGCTGCGGCGGGGGTTGTCGATGATGCGCACCTCGGCATTGGCCCACAACGCCCACAGCGATATTCAGCAGTCGCTGATTGCCGACCACCTGGACCGCCTGCTGCATCCCGACAACCTGGCCCTGCATTTCCAGCCCATCATCCACACCCAGCGCAGCGGGGTACAGCTGGAGGCGCTGCTGCGCCTGACCGATACCACCCTGGGCCGCATCAACCCCGAAACCTTCTTGCTGGTGTGCGAGCTGCAGGGCAAGACGGCGGAGGTGGATCGCATGATTGTGTGCAACGCACTCGACCATCTGTGCCACTGGCGAGCGCAGGGGATGGACGCAGTGTCCATCAGCGTCAATGTGGCGCCAGTCACGCTGATGCACGAAAGCTTCGCGCCGTGGCTGGGCCTGCAGTTGGCCCAGCGCGCCCTGCCCCCGCGCACCCTGAAGCTCGAAATGACCGAGCATGCCGTGATTGCGCTGGGCCCCCAGATGGTGGCGGCCATCAGCGCGCTGAGCGCCCTGGGTGTGGCCGTTTTGATGGACGACTTTGGCGCCGGGTATTCATCGCTGGGCATGCTGGCCGAGCTGCCGATTGCGGGCATCAAATGCGACCGCCTGTTCGTACGCCAGCTGCCGCAGGACCGCCGCCGCCAGAAGCTGCTGCGGCACATCAGCTCCCTGGCGCGGGACCTTGGCCTGTCGGTGGTGGTTGAAGGCGTGGAGACGCCCGAAGAGCTGCGGGCCCTCGCCGCCGCCGGGCTGCACCACATCCAGGGCTACCTGTTCAGCCGCCCCATTGCAGCGCCTGACGTACCCAATTGGCACCGAACGCAACTGCAGTCGCAGCGTGCCGCATTGCAAGCACTGCTGCACGCGCCGGGCAGTGGCCGGGACAGCGATACCTCTTTTGTGCCCACGCAACCCAGCACGCCCTGGGCCCCGGGGGCATGACCCCCATGGCTGCACTGAAAACCCTGGTCCTGGGCGGCTACGGCAATTTTGGGGCGCGCATCTGTCGCGCCCTGGTGGGCGATGAGGCCACACGCCACCACATGGCCCTGCTGGTGGCGGGCCGGGATGCCTCGCAAGCGAGCGCCCTGGCCGCCACGCTGGGCCACGGTGCACAGGGCGTGGCGCTGGACCACCAGGCGCCAGGCCTGGCCGCCACATTGCGCGAGTGGGGCGTGGGTCTGGTGATCCACACGGCAGGCCCTTTTCAGGCACAGGCCTACAACGTGGCCCAGGCGGCAGCCGAGGCGGGGGCGCACTACATCGACCTGGCCGACGGTCGCCGGTTTGTGTGCGACTTTCCGGCCGCGATGCAGGCTGCATTCACTGCCGCCGGGCGCACGGCCATCGCTGGCGCCAGCACGGTGCCCGCGCTGTCCTCGGCCGTCATCGACCACCTGTGCGCGGGGTGGCAACACATCCACAGCATCGACATCTGCATTGCCCCTGCGCAACGGGCGCCCCGGGGCCAGGCCACGCTGGCGGCCGTGCTGAGCTACTGCGGCCTTCCCATCGACGTGTGGGACGGTGGCCGGTGGCAGCCGCACAGCGGCTGGGCTCGGCCCAGCCCCGTCCAGTTCCAGCGGCTGCGCCCTCGCCTCGGGGCGGTCTGCGACATCCCTGATCTGGAGATCTTTCCCGCCCATTACCAGGCCCGCGACCGTGTCACCTTTCGCGCGGCCCTGGAGGTCGGCCTGGCGCAAAGAGCCTTCGCCACCCTGGCAACGTTGCGCCGTTGGGGCGTGCTGCCCCACCCCGAAAAGCTGGCCTGGCTGATGCACCATGCGGGCGGTGCGCTGGACTTTCTGGGCACGCCGCTGGGCGGCATGGTGGTGTGTGTGGCGGGTGCGGATGCGCAAGGCCAGCCCCGGCGCCGCGCATGGCACATTGCGGCAGACCACGACCATGGCCCAGAGATCCCCTGCATGGCCGCCATTCTGCTGGCCCGCCAGCTGGCTGTTGGTCAACCCTTGCCCGCAGGCGCACACACCAGCACCAGTCTGCTGCCCCTGGAGGCCTTTGCCCCCGAGTTTGAGAAGTGGGGCATGGTGACGGATGTGGTGGAGGAATGAGCCCATGGCCCACCGGAAATTGACCTTCCCCATGCCAGCGCGGGCCGATGTTGTGTTCGATGCCTTCCACTATCACGAGTGGCGGTGTCAGTGGGACTCGCTGGTGCGCCGCACCAGCGTGGAAAGCGGTGCGCCCTGCCCCAGTGTGGGCGCCACCACCGAGAACCTGGGCGCCGGTGCATTGCGGGCGCTGTCCATGCGCACGCAGTTCGTCAGCTATGACCGCCCTGTGGTCGCGGCTGCGGCCATGGTGGGCCGGTCGTTTCCCTTCACCCAGTGGGCCGCCTCCATGCGCCACCAGGAGCAAGGCCCCCACCAGTCCCTGCTGATCTACACCTACACCTTTCAAGTCGGCCCTGCAGCCTTGCGGACGGTGATGGAGCCTGTGGTGGACTGGGTCTTTGTCCGCAAGACGCGCCAGCGGTTCCAGCGCCTGGCGCAGTTCCTGGCGATCCGTGCTGCGGACATTGCAGACTGGCAACAGACGCAGAGCGTCGCGAAATCCGCAGCGCAGAAGGTCACCCCATGAACCGCGCGTCGGTTCAGCTGCTGCGCGCCAGCCTCGTGGTCGTCTGGTTGGCCACCGCCGTGGTCAGCGTGTGGGAGCTGCACGGCCAAAGCCGCGAGTTGCTGGCAGGGCTGCCCACAGCCTGGGCCGGGGGCCACGCCCCCTGGCTGCCCACCGCCATCATCCTGGCCGGGGCGGCTGCCGATGCGGTGCTGGGGCTGTGGCTGGCGCTCCGCCCCGGCCGCAAGGCGTATGGAGCGGCCCTGATGGTGATGCTGGCCATGACACTGCTGGCCACAGCCATACACCCTGCATGGTGGCTGCACCCCTTCGGACCTCTGACCAAAAACCTGCCGATTGCCGCCATCCTGTGGGTGCTGCTGCAAGACGAGGCCACTTCATTGCAAAAGCCATGAGCCTGTACCTCACCCTCAAATGGCTGCACATCATCTCCAGCGTGCTGCTGGTGGGCACCGGGCTGGGCTCGGCGTTCTACATGTTCTTTACCAACCGCAGCGGCAATGTGCAGGCGCAGGCGGTGGTCACCCGCCTGGTGGTGCGGGCGGACTGGTGGTTCACCACGCCCACGGTGTTCCTCCAGCCCGCCACGGGGCTCGCCATGGCTGCGATGGCAGGCCTGCCCTGGAGCACACCGTGGCTCGCGGTGTCTATGGCGCTGTACCTGGTGGCCGGTGCCTGCTGGCTGCCCGTGGTGTGGCTGCAGTTGCGCATGCGCGACATGGCGATAAAGGCGGCAGATGCGGCGCAGTCCGCACAAGGCGATGGCGTGCTGCCGCCCTTGTACTGGCGCTACGCCCGGTGGTGGGAGGCGCTGGGCTACCCGGCCTTTGTGGCCATGGCCGTGGTGTTCTACCTGATGGTGAACAAACCCGCCCTGAACTTCTGAACCTATCATCGCCCCATGCTGATCGAGACGCTGGACACCGCCCGCGACCTGGGGCGCCTGAAGGAAATTCTGGGCGTGATGGTGCGCCACGGGTTTGGCGACACCGTGCGCCGCCTGGGCCTGGCCGACCGGCTGGAGCGCGCGGGCCAGGCGCTGAACTGGACCCACGCCGCCGACCTGGCCCGCGTGGAGCCCCCCGTGCAGGTGCGGCTGGCACTCGAAGAGCTGGGCCCCGCGTTCGTCAAGTTTGGTCAGATCCTTGCGGGCCGGGCTGACCTGTTTGGCCCGGAGTGGATTGCAGAATTCGAGAAGCTGCACAGCCAGGTGCCCGCCGTGCCCATCGATGCCTTGCGCCCGCAACTGCGCGAAGACCTGGGCGCCGATCCCGAAGCCGTCTTTGCCTGGTTTGACACGACACCGCTGGCAGCCGCATCGATTGCGCAAGTGCACCGCGCGCGTCTGCAGGACGGCAGCGAAGTCATCGTCAAGATCCGCCGCCCCGGCATTGCGGACACCATCCAGGCCGACCTGCGCCTGCTGCAGCGCCTGGCCGCGCTGGCCGAGGCAGAGCTGCCCGCGCTCAAGCCCTACCGGCCCCAGCAACTGGTGCGCGAGTTCGCGCGCTCATTGCGCCGCGAGCTGGACCTGGCCGGCGAATGCCGCCAGGCCGAACGCATTGCCACCAACATGGCCGCACTACCCCACATCGTGATCCCGCGCGTGCACTGGGCCTACACCCGCGAGCGCATCAACGTGCAGGACTTCATCGACGGCACACCCGGCGGCGCGCTGGCCGCGCTGACGCCCGAGGCAGGCTTTGACCGCACGGTGCTGGCGCAGCGCGGCGCGCAGGCGGTGCTGCAGATGATCGTCAAGGACGGCGTTTTCCACGCCGACCCGCACCCGGGCAACGTGTTCTACCTGCCGGGCAACCGCATTGCCTTCATCGACTTTGGCATGGTGGGCCGCCTGTCGCAGCGCCGGCGCGACGAGCTGCTGCAGCTGCTGCTGGGCCTGGTGGAGCACCAGCCCCAGGCCGTGGCCGATGTGCTGCTGGACTGGACGGGCGACGCGCAGGGCCTGAACCTGGGCCAGCTCGAAACCGAGATCGAGGCCTTTGTGGACCAGTACCACGGCGTGCCCCTGGCGCAGCTGAGCCTGGGACAGATGCTGGCCGACGTGACGGCCATCCTGCGTGAACACCACCTGGGCCTGCCGTCCGATCTGGCGCTGCTGATCAAGGCCTTCATCTCGCTCGAAGGCATGGGCCGCAACCTCGACCCGGACTTCCACATGGCGACCGAAGCCTTGCCGCTGCTCAAGCAGGTGGTGCGAGCACGCTACGAGCCCAAGGTGCTGGCCGGGCGGGCCTGGAGCACCCTGCGGCGCGCGCTGGCCACGGTGGAGCAGCTACCGGACGACATCGGGCGACTGCTGCGCAACGCGCGGCGTGGGCACCTGCAGGTGGGCATCGAGCTGGCCCACCTCAAGCGTGTGGGCGACCAGATCGACCGGTCGGCCAACCGGCTGGCGATGGCGCTGGTGATTGCCGCGCTGATCATTGGCTCGTCCATCGTGATGACCGTGAAGGGTGGCCCCACGCTGTTCGGGTTGCCTGCGTTTGGCTTCCTGGGGTTCTTTGGCGCCGTGGTGTGTGGCCTGTGGCTGGTGCGCGCCATCTGGCGCAGCAGCCACCACCGCGATGATGACTGAGCGCTGCATACAACTGGTTTAAAAAGCACACGCCGCGCTACCCCACCAGGCAGACAGACGCGGCGTGTGCACACACTCGCAGCCAGACGGCCGCCCGCGTTCAGGGCAGCCCAAACCCCAAGCGTTGCAACACCGCCTGGGCAGGCGGTTGGCGCAGCGCACTGGCAAACGCCTGCGCCGCAGCGGGCACATCGGCCCGCACGGTCACGCCATACCCAGCGCCCACCTGCAGCGCGGCCGGCAGCTGCACCACATGCAGGCGCGGCACCTCGGCCTGGGCGGCCACTGCGTTGGTGCAGTAGGTCAGAAACACGTCGGCCTGGCGCTGGTCCATCACCCAGGCATAGGTGCCCCGGCCCGCAGGCGGCTTGGGCGAATCCGCACCGCCGGTGAGCTTCAGGGCCTTGGCGTCCAGCTGGGCATACGCACCCGGCTGAACCTTGTCGGCCTGGCGGAACAGAGCCCACGCGTAGTCGCCCGACGGGTCGGCCTTGGGTGTGGAGGTGCCCATACGCACGTCACTGCGCAGCAAGGTGGCCAGCAAGGTGTCGGGGGTGGCGCTGATCTGTTCGCTGGTCAGCGCACACAGCGCGTTGCGCGTGAACACCACGGGCGCCTGCCAGCCGCCCCGGGCCGCCAGGTGCTGCGGGTGGTCGGTGTCGGCCGAGGCAAAGACCTGTGCGGGCTCGCCCTTTTCGATACGCTCGCGCAGCAGGCCCGAGGCGCCAAAGGTCAGCGCCACCTTCTGGCCGGTGCTGGCCTCGTGGTCGCGCGCGATCTCGGTGAACGCTTCGCGCAGGCTGCCAGCGGCATACACCTGCACGGAGGCAACGTCAGCCATGGGCGCCTGGGCGGGCGCGGTCGCACAACCGGCCAGGGCCCAGGCCAGCCCGGTGGCTGCAGCGGCCACCGCTGCGGGTGAACGGTTTGCCATGGGGAGTGCTCACTGCGCCGCGTTCGGGAAGAACAGCTGCTCGCCACCAATCTTGTAGCCCGCAATCGCCTGCTGGCCGGCGGGAGACACCACCCAGTCCACAAACTTCTGCGCGTCCTGCGACTTCACATGCGGGTGCTTGGCGGGGTTCACGACCATCACGCCGTACTGGTTGAAGAGCTTGGTGTCGCCCTCGACCAGAACGGCCAGGTCCGCGCGGTTCTTGAAGTTGAGCCAGGTGCCACGGTCGGCCAGCACATAGGCGCCGCTCGATGCTGCGATGTTCAGCGCGGGCCCCATGCCGCAGCCGCATTCCTTGTAGCCGCTGCCCTTGGCGGCCTCGGCACCGGCCAGCTTCCAGTAGCGCAGCTCGGCCGCGTGGGTGCCGCTCTTGTCGCCGCGCGAGATGAAGTTGCCGTGGGTGGCCGCCAACTTCTGCAGCGCCTGCACGATGTCCTTGCCTTTGGTGCCGGCCGGGTCGTTCTTGGGGCCGATGAGGATGAAGTCGTTGTACATCACGGGGTAGCGCTTCACGCCCCAGCCATCGGCCACAAACTTTTCTTCGGCCACCTGGTCGTGCACGAACAGCACGTCCGCGTCGCCCCGGCGTGCCATATCGAGCGCCTGCCCCGTGCCCAGCGCCACCACCTTGATGTCCAGGCTGCTGGCCTTCTTGAACTCGGGCAGCAGGTAGCCAAACAGGCCCGACTGCTCAGTGGAGGTAGTAGAGGCCATGGTGATGCTCTGCGCAAACGCAGAACCCGACGCTACTAAAACAATAGCTGCCAGCGCTTTGGACACTAGCGCCCCCGCGCGAAAAGGCTTGAAATTTTTCATCGCCGGGCCGCCCCAAGATGAAAAGCCCCCCTTAGGGGGCAGCGACCACACGAAGTGGGAAGCGTGGGGGTCAATTCGCGTCATACCAGCTCTCCTTTGACAAACAATCGGGCGGCCTCCGGCAAGGGGCCATTGAAAAAGTCATGCACCGGCAAGTCCGCCACCAGACGGCCGTGCTCCATGTAGATCACGCGGCTGGCCAGGCGCTTGACCTGGCCCAGGTTGTGGCTGCTGAACACCATGGTCACGGGGTGCGCCGGACCGGCAGCGCCATGGCTGGCCGCAAAGTCGGCCATCAGGGCCTCGACCTCGCGCTTGGCATGGGGGTCGAGGCTGGCGGTGGGCTCATCGAGCAGCAGCACGTCGGGCCGCAGAGCCCACGCGCGGGCCAGCGCCACCCGCTGCTGCTGGCCGCCCGACAGGGTGCGCGCGTTCTGCGCTGCAATGCCCTGCAGGCCCACCCGCTGCAAGGCCGTCAGGGCCAGCGGGCGCGCATCGCGCCAGCGGGTGCCGCGCAGCCAAAGGGCCAGGGCCACGTTGTTCTGGGCACTGGTGCGCAGCATGTGCGGGCGCTGGAACAGCATGGCCTGGCGCAGCGACGCATCGCATTGCAGGCCGCCCCCATGCGTGTCGGCCAGGCCATGCAGCACGCGCAGCAAGGTGCTCTTGCCACTGCCGTTGGCGCCCACCAGCGCCACGCGCTCGCCGGGTGCGATGCGCAGCGTGACCTGGTCCAGCGCCTGCACGCGGCCGTAGCGCACAGTCACCTGCCGCAGGTCCACCCAGGGGGTTGGCAAAGGCCCGCTCATGCAGCCACTCCCACCGGCGTGCTGGAGGCCGAGCCATCCACCCGCTCGCGCCAGCGCCTCAGCAACGCAATCAGCACATTGAGCGCCAGCACCACGGCCAGCAGGATCATGCCCAGCGCCAGTGCCAGCGGCAGGTCGCCCTTGCTGGTCTCCAGCGCGATGGCGGTGGTCATCACGCGCGTGAAGCCGTCGATGTTGCCACCCACGATCATCACGGCGCCGACCTCGGAGATCGCGCGGCCAAACGATGCCAGCAGCACGGTGAGCAGCGCATACCGCTCGTCCCACGCCAGCAGCAGGCTGCGCAGCAGCGGGCCGGCGCCCATGGAGCGCAGCTGCTCGCCATGCGCGCGCTCGGCGTCTTCCACCGTCTGGCGCGTGAGCGCGGTGACCACCGGCAGCACCAAGATAGCCTGCGCCAGCACCATGGCCTTGAAGCTGAACAGCCAGCCCAGCGACCCCAGCGGCCCGCTGCGCGAGAGCACCAGGTACACCACCAGCCCCACCACCACCGAAGGCACGGCCAGCAAGGTGTTGAGCACCGCCAGTACGGCGCCACGGCCAGTGAAGCGGGCCACGCCTAGCCAGGCGCCCAGCACCAGGCCCACCCCGCAGGCCATCAGACAGGCGGTGGCGCTGACAGACAAGGAGCGGCCCACGATGGTCCAGAGGACAGGGTCGGACGAGAGGGTGAGTTCAAGCGCTGTGCTCGCGCTTTCGGTGAGGGTGGACATGGGCCAGGGGATCGGTTTGGGCTATCGTAGGCACCCATCCAATATCCAGCGATATGAACTCCCGTGCATAGGGTCCAACTTCACTACACACTCAGCCGCGACGCGGGCACTGCGCTCATCCGCAATCCGTTGCCCGAGCTGTTGCAGGCCGTGGCCGAGCGTGGCTCCATCTCGGGCGCTGCGCGCGCGCTGGACCTGTCCTACCGCCATGTCTGGGGCGCCCTCAAACGCTGGGAAGACCAGCTGGGCGGCGAATTGATCATCTGGGGCAAGGGCCAGTCAGCGCAACTCAGCGAGTTTGGCAGCAAGCTGCTATGGGCCGAACGCCAAGCCCAGGCCCGCCTGGCGCCCCAGATTGCCGCGCTGCACGCCGACCTGGAGCGCGCGTTTGCCGTGGCCTTCGACCCCAACGCCCATGTGCTCACCCTCTACGCCAGCCATGACGATGCATTGGCGGCGCTGCGTGCCCATGCCGCAACGCAAACCGATGCAGGCGCGCTGCACCTCGACATCCGGTTCACCGGCAGCGTGGACGCCATCCGTGCGCTGAACGAGGGGCGTTGCACCCTGGCGGGCTTTCACACCGTGGCTGACGCAGCCGCACAGTCGCTCACCGCGCGCACCTACCAGCCACTGCTACAGCCCGGGCTGCACAAGATCATTGGATTCGCACAGCGCACCCAAGGGCTCATCGTGGCCCCCGGCAATCCGCTGGGTCTGCACAGCCTGGCCGATGTGGCCCGCACCGGCGCCCGCTTCGTCAACCGGCCGCTGGGCTCGGGCACGCGGGTGCTGCTGGACGACCTGCTGGCCCAGGCCAGCATGGACCCAGAGAGCATCGTGGGCTACGCGCTCAACGAACCCTCCCACACCGCCATCGCCCAGGCCGTGGCTGCAGGGGCTGCCGATGTGGGCATGGGCATCGAGCTGGCGGCCCGCGCGCGCGGGCTGGAGTTTGTCCCCCTGGTGCACGAGCGCTACCACCTGGCATGCCTGAAAGCCAGCCTGGATCAGCCCGCCACGCTGGCACTGCGCACCCTCTTGCAAACACCTGAATGGCTGGCACACATGACCACGCTGCCGGGTTACACCGCCTGGCACTGCGGCGAGGTGCAGGCCATGAGCACGGTGTTGCCGTGGTGGCAATTTGCGCGGAAAAAGCGTGCTTCCACGCCTAGGAAGAAACCCTAATTGCTGCAGTTTTGATAGCTGAAGAATGAGCAGCTGCTGCGGGATAACACCGTCACGCTGCTGTCAGACTCCGCCTACAGTGCTCCGTAGAATCGCGCCGTCGTCAAAGTGTGCCCTGCCTCAGCGCCTACCCGCGCGGGGCCCGGGCATCTCGCACACACAGCCTTTTTATTGGAGACACCATGCAGGCTCTATTGAAGTTATCAAGAGGGATCGACTGGATTAACACCCAGGTCGGCAAGTACGTGGTCTGGCTGATCCTGGCCTCCACGGTCATCAGCGGCGTGAACGCCGTGGTGCGCAAGGCGTTCAACATCAGCTCCAACGCATTCCTGGAAGTGCAGTGGTACCTGTTTGCTGCATCGTTCCTGCTGGCAGCTGGCTACACGCTGCTGCAGGGCGAGCACGTGAAGGTCGATGTGATCTCGAGCCGCTTTTCCAAGCGCACGCAGATCTGGATCGACGTGTTCGGCTACATCGTCTTTCTCACCCCCATGTGCCTGGCCGTGCTCTGGTATGGGGTTCCGTTCTTCACGCGCGCACTGGCATCGGGCGAAATGTCCAACAACGCAGGTGGCCTGATCCGCTGGCCCGTGTACCTGATGATGCCCCTGGGCTTCACGCTGCTGTGGCTGCAAGGCATTTCTGAACTCATCAAGCGCCTGGGCTTCCTGCAAGGCCTGATCGAAGATCCGACGGTCAAGAAGGTCGAAAAGACGGCCGAGGAAGAACTGGCTGAATCCATCCGCAACCTGGCCGAAGCCGCCAAGGGCAACGGCAAGAACAAGGCCGAGGCTCACTGAGCGGCCCTACCAAGCGGAGCACACACCATGGAATTTTTGACCCATAACCTCGCCCCCATCATGTTCGCGGGGCTCATCTGCTTCTTGCTGGTGGGCTTCCCGGTCGCATTCAGTCTGGGCGCCTGTGGACTTTTCTTCGCCTTCATCGGCATTGAATTGAACGTACTTCCCGAAGCGCTGCTGCAAGCCGTGCCGCTGCGCATCTTCGGCATCATGCAGAACGACACCCTGCTGGCCATTCCGTTCTTCACGCTCATGGGGCTCATATTGGAGCGAAGCGGGATGGCGGAAGACCTGCTGGACACCATTGGCCAGCTGTTTGGCCCCATCCGGGGTGGCTTGGCGCTGGCCGTGATCTTTGTTGGAGCGCTGCTGGCAGCCACCACGGGCGTGGTGGCCGCGTCGGTGATCTCGATGGGCCTGATCTCGCTGCCCATCATGCTGCGCTATGGCTATGACCGCCGACTGGCTGCGGGCGTGATTGCCGCGTCCGGAACCCTGGCACAGATCATTCCGCCGTCGCTGGTGCTGATCATCATTGCCGACCAGATGGGCCGCAGCGTGGGCGACATGTACAAGGGCGCCTTCCTGCCCGGCCTGATGCTCACCGGCTTCTATGCGCTGTACGTCATCCTGCTGGCAATCTTCAAGCCCCAATGGGTGCCTGCGATCCCGCCCGAAGCCCGTACGCTGCGCGACGACAACGGCAAGAGCGGTGTGACCTCCCTGCTGGTGCTGACCGGCATCTGCGTGGCAGCCTCGATGTATGTGGCCAAGAACATGGCCGCCCTGCACACCTGGTGGTCAGGCGAGGCTGTGGAACGCGTGGCGCTGGACGAAACCATCGTGGTGGCCATGTGCTTTGGCGTGGCCCTGGCCTTCGTGGTTGCCAGCGTCAACAAGATCACCCGCCTGGGCCTGCTGTCCAAGGCTGCGGAACGCGTGACGTTCGTGCTGATTCCCCCGCTGTTGCTGATCTTCCTGGTGCTGGGCACCATCTTCCTGGGTGTTGCAACCCCCACCGAAGGCGGCGCCATGGGCGCGCTGGGCGCAGGCATCATGGCCATCATCCGTGGTCGCCTGAGCCTTTCGCTGCTCAAGCAGGCCGTGACCACCACCACCAAGCTGTCGTGTTTTGTGGTGTTCATCCTGGTGGGCGCGACCATGTTCGGCCTGACCTTCCAGGGCGTGGACGGCCCGCTGTGGGTGGAACACCTGCTGACCGGCCTGCCCGGTGGCCAGCTGGGCTTCCTGATCGTCGTGAACATCATGGTGTTCTTCCTGGCGTTCTTCCTGGACTTCTTCGAGCTGTCCTTCATCGTGGTGCCCCTGCTGGCCCCGGTGGCCAACAAGCTGGGCATTGACCTGATCTGGTTCGGGGTGCTGCTGGCCGTGAACATGCAGACCTCGTTCATGCACCCACCGTTCGGCTTCGCGCTGTTCTACCTGCGCAGCGTGGCCCCGGCGAAGGAGTACCTTGACAAGGTCACCAAGAAGATGATTGCGCCGGTGACCACGCCGCAGATCTACTGGGGTGCCATCCCATTCCTGATCATCCAGTTGATGATGGTGGGCCTGATCATCGCCTTCCCAGGCATCGTCTCCAGCGGCCTGGACAAGGCCGAGGTGTATGACCTGGACAAGGTCCGTATGGAAATGGAAGCCACCATGCCCGACGCTGCCGGAGCCCCCGAGGCAACCGACCCCACGGCTGGCATGGAAGGCGCTGGAGCTGCCCCTGGCGATACTGCGGCCCCCGCTGCAGACGACCCACTCAAGGCCCTGCAGGATTCGCTGGCCAACGAGAAGAAGTGATCCGAACCGCACAGGGCTGTTGACCAGCCCCTGAAGCAACCAGAGCCCCGGCAGATGTCATCTGCCGGGGCTTTTTTCATGGGCCTATGGCGTGCAGAGCGTGCTCAAAGACAGGACCGTCAACGAACGGCTCGATGTCGCCATCCCCAAAACCTAAGGACCTACAGCAAAACGACCGCCACGCGTTGAGACGTTGGCTTCTTCGCGCCACTTAACCCGCTGGCAAGCGTCTGCCTGTGGCGCTAAACGGACTTTGCACACCACGGGAAGCGATGGCCTCAACCACCCCTGGTATCCCATCAGAAACGTTTGCGCCGAGGGATCACGTAGACCTGCCGATCACAGCAACAAGGGCGACACCTTGCGCGCCAGCCGACCGAACATCGCCGGGCATCCCGGCGGCATCATCTACCCCGCAGTACGGCGGGACCGAGCACCCCACCCCATACCCCCCACCAGACGCAAAAAAACCCGCCAGGCGAACCAGGCGGGTTTTCTGATCGACATGCCCTGCGGCTTGCACCGCAGCCGGGCTATCAGATCTTCTGTGCGGACATGAAGGTGTCGTAGCGAGCTTCGGCAAAGCGGAACCAGAGGATCTGGTCGCGCTGGAAGGCACGCATGTCGGCGTAAATCTTCTTCCACTCGGGGCTCTTGGCGTCGTTCTCGGCGAACACTTCCATCGAAGCCTTGAACGAAGCGTCCATCACAGCTTGCGAGAAAGGCAGCACCTTGGTCTTGGCAGCCACGAGTTGCTTCAGGGCCGTGGGGTTCAGCGCGTCGTACTTGGCCAGCATGTCCACGTGGGCCACGTTGGTTGCGGCTTCGATGATGGCCTTGTTCTCAGCCGACAGGCCGTCGAACGCCTTCTGGTTGACGAAGAAGTCCACTTCAGGACCGCCTTCCCACCAGCCGGGGTAGTAGTAGAACGGAGCGACCTTGTTGAAGCCCAGCTTCTGGTCGTCGTACGGACCCACCCACTCGGCGGCATCCAGCGTGCCCTTTTCGAGGGCTTGGTAAATTTCGCCGCCAGGGATGCTCTGAGGCACAGCACCCAGCTTCTGCATCACTTCACCGATCAGGCCGCCACCCAGGCGCATCTTCATGCCCTTGAAGTCGGCAGGCGACTTGATTTCCTTGCGGAACCAGCCACCCATCTGCGTGCCAGTGTTGCCGCCTGCAAAGCTGATCATGTTGAAGCCGCCGTAGAACTCGTTCATGAGCTTGCGGCCATTGCCATGCAACATCCAGGCGTTCATCTGGCGGGCATTGAAGCCGAAAGGCACTGCCGAGCCCAGCGCGAAGGCGGGGTTCTTGCCATAGAAGTAGTAAGGCACGGTGTGTGCCATTTCCACGGTGCCTTGTTGCACGCCATCCACCACGCCAAAGGGAGGCATCAGCTCGCCACCAGCGTGCACGGAGATTTCAAACTTGCCGCCCGACATGGCCTTGACGGCCTTGGAGAACACATCAGCGCCGCCATAGATGGTGTCCAGCGACTTGGGGAAGCTGGAGGCCAGACGCCAGCGAATGGCAGCCTGGGCGTGGACGGCGGGCGCAGCGCCTGCAGCCAGCACACCGGCAATGCCAGCATGCTTGATGATTGAACGACGATCCATGAGGTTCTCTCCGATATATTGATTGCAAAACTTGGTGCGCACGCGTTGTGCACGGCCGACCAAGGACATGTTTCAGCCGGGACCATTGTAGGAACATGCCCCCCAGGACTTTTGCGGGTTTTCCCGCGAAATTCCGGCGCCAACACACACCTTCAGGGTTCTGCAAGCATCTGCGCGACAGCGGTGCAAAGCCCCTCCCAGCAACCAAGAGCCAACGCGCTGCGCTGACCGCAGCCCTCCGCCTTTTTAGCCCGCGCTGCCTGGCAAAAACCGCGCTGCAATCGATGCGCGAATGCCGGCTGCATCCAGTCCCTGCAACGCCAGCAACTTGGCCGGGTCACCATGCTCAATGAAGACATCGGCCAGCCCGAGCTGCAACACGGGGCGCACGATGCCCATGGCGTTGAGTGCCTCGGTCACTGCGCTGCCCGCCCCACCCATGATGGCGCCCTCTTCGACCGTCACGAGGGCGTCGTGCCGCTCGGCCACCTCGCGCAGCAAGGCCTCATCGATGGGCTTGGCCCAGCGCATGTTGACCACGGTGGCATCGATCGCCTCGCCCACTTCGAGCGCGGGATACAGCAAGTTGCCAAACGCCAGGATGGCAATGCGGGGTGCCTTGCCGTCCGCATCACCCTTGCGCTCGCGGCGGATCTCGCCTTTGCCGAACGGCAGGCCATCGAGCGCAGCCAGCGGCGCCACACCCGCGCCGCTACCACGCGGGTAACGCACGGCCACGGGGTGGTCCTGTTCAAACGCACTGCTGAGCAACTGGCGGCATTCGCGCTCGTCGGCGGGGCAGGCCATGCTCATGTTCGGAATGCAGCGCACGAACGGGATGTCATAGGCGCCTGCATGCGTGGCACCGTCGGCGCCCACCAGGCCCGCACGGTCCAGGGCAAACACCACGGGCAGGTTCTGCAAGGCCACGTCGTGGATCAACTGGTCGTAGCCACGCTGCAAAAACGTGGAGTAGATGGCCACCACGGGCTTCACACCCTCGCAGGCCATGCCCGCAGCGAACGTGACAGCGTGCTGTTCAGCAATGCCCACGTCGTAGTAGCGGTCCGGAAAGCGCTTTTCGAACTCGACCATGCCCGAGCCCTCGCGCATGGCGGGCGTGATGCCCACCAGGCGGGGGTCCTGCGCCGCCATGTCACACAGCCACTGGCCGAACACCTGGGTGAAGGTCTGCTTGGGTGGCGTGGCAGGCTTGGTCAGGCCCACGGAGGGATCGAACTTTCCGGGGCCGTGGTAGGCCACGGGGTCGGCCTCGGCCAGCTTGTAGCCCTGGCCCTTTTTGGTGACCACGTGCAGGAACTGCGGGCCCTTGAGGCTCTTGATGTTCTCCAGGGTGGGGATCAGCGAATCGAGGTCGTGCCCGTCGATGGGGCCGATGTAGTTGAAGCCGAATTTCTCGAACAGCGTGGCGGGCACCACCATGCCCTTGGCCTGTTGCTCAAAGCGCTTGGCAAATTCGAGCAGGGGCGGCACGGGGCGCAAAACGGTCTTGCCCACGTTCTTGGCGGCGGCGTAGAACTGCCCGCTCATCAGCTGAGCGAGATAGCGGTTGAGCGCGCCCACCGGCGGGCTGATGCTCATGTCGTTGTCGTTCAGCACCACCAGCAGGTTGCAGTCGGCCACACCCGCGTTGTTGAGCGCCTCGAACGCCATGCCGGCACTCATCGCGCCATCTCCAATGATGGCCACGGCATGGCGGTTGTCGCCCTTGCGCTTGGCAGCCAGTGCCATGCCCAAGGCTGCCGAGATGCTGGTGCTGGAATGCGCTGTGCCAAACGTGTCGTAAATGCTCTCCGCCCGTTGCGGAAAGCCCGAGATACCGCCCATCTGGCGCAGCGTGTGCATGCGGTCGCGGCGGCCGGTCAGGATCTTGTGCGGGTAGGTCTGGTGGCCCACATCCCACACCAGGCGGTCTTCCGGGGTGTTGAAGACATGGTGCAAAGCCACGGTCAGCTCCACCGTGCCCAGGTTGGAGCTGAGGTGGCCACCGGTCTGCGACACGCTCTGCAGCACGAACTCGCGCAACTCGGTCGCCAGCACCTTGAGGTCCGCGCGCGAGAGCCGGCGCAGGTCTGCCGGGTCATTGATGGTCTGCAGCAAGGGGAAGGGTGTCGTGGACATTGACTATTCTTTTGATAGCTACGAGCGCAAGAGATTCAAGCACCAGAAGGCATTTGGACATTGAGAGAGTCGCCAGGGACCAGGGCCGGGCTCAGTGGGAGCGGCGCACGACCATGTCCGCCAGGGCTGCCAGGGCACGGGTGTCGGGCAAGCCACTGCGACCCAGGGCCGCATGGGCCTCGGCCAGCAGCTCCTGCGCGTAGGCCTGCGCACGCTCCAGACCGAGCAACGATACGTAGGTGGGTTTGTCTGCGGCCGCGTCCTTGCCCGCCGTTTTCCCCAGGGTGGCCGAGTCCGCCACCACATCCAGGATGTCGTCCACCACCTGGAACGCCAGCCCCATGGCAGCGCCATAGTCTGACAGGGCCTGGTAGGCGGTGGGCGCCGCGTGGCCACACAGGGCCCCCATGAGCACGCTGCCCTGGAGCAAGGCGCCCGTCTTGAGGCGGTGCATCTGGCGCAGTTGCGCTTCGGTCAGCGCCACGCCGACGCTGGCCAGGTCAATCGCCTGACCGCCCGCCATGCCGGCCGAGCCCGCAGCCCGCGCCAGCAGCCGGCACAAAGCCGCCTGCGTGGCAGCGGGGATCAGGGTGTTGTCGGGGGTCAGCAGTTCAAACGCAAAGGCCTGCAGCGCGTCTCCCGCCAGCAGGGCCTGGGCTTCGCCAAACTGCACATGCACCGTGGGTTTGCCACGGCGCAGCACGTCGTTGTCCATGCAGGGCATGTCGTCGTGGACCAGTGAATACGCGTGGATCAGCTCCACCGCGCACGCGGCCCGCAGGGCAGCTTCGTTCAGAGCTGCCTGAACCGCCGCGCCCTCGGGTGCCACGGAGTCCGAAGTGCCGCTGCGCGCCGCCTCGTAGGCAGCCAACACCAGCAAGGGTCGCAGGCGCTTTCCGCCGTCCAGGACGGCGTAACGCATGGCGTCGCCCAGCCCTGCCGGAGCGCCGTCGCCCACCCACAAGGACAGCGCCTGCTCCACACGAGCGAGGTGATTCTGGCTCCAGAGATTCGTATCCAGGGGCGGGGTCAACGCCGTCGAGGAAGTCATCGGCAATGCGCTCATTCCTGGTTCCATGGTTGCAGTTGGCCGTCGTCCAGCACCTTGATCTGGTCCTGCACGGCATCGAGCCGGTGGCGGCAAAAAGCCAGCAAGGCGGCGCCGCGCTGGTAGCCAGCCAGCATCTGGTCCAGCGGCAACTGGCCCGATTCAATGCGGGCCACGAGTTGCTCCAGCTCCTCCAGGGCCGCCTCGTAGCTGGCAGGTTCGGCGGGAGGAGCAGGGGTTACGGGGGCCTTGGGCATGGAGGGGGCGGCAGTGCGCGGGTGAAAAACCAGTGATTTTAGGCGCAGCGCTGTGGCGCCCGTGTCAGACAGTGGCCGATCCGTGGGAGGTCTCTATTTTTCCGGAAACGGTGTTTTCTATTCACGTAGCGGGGGTGCGGGAATAACCCCACCGCCTATAATCCCATTCCCGTCGAGCCGGCTACCCACCCTAGCCGGTTTTCTTTTTCCAGATGCGCCTTCACGGGCGCACCTCCCGCACTCTCTCTGTGGGGAGTCTTTAGGTCAGGTCACCCATGTCTGATTTAAGTCTTCAACTGCAGCAGGCCGCAAGCCAACTACCAGTTTCGAGCTACTTTGATGATGCGCTGTTCCAGCGCGAGCTGGAGACCATCTTCCAGCGCGGGCCCCGCTATGTGGGGCATCAATTGGCTGTGCCCAACGCGGGCGACTACTACGCACTGCCCCAGGAGGGCGAGGGCCGCGCGCTGGTGCGTAACGCCCAGGGCGGTATCGAGCTGGTCTCCAACGTCTGCCGCCACCGGCAGGCGGTCATGCTCAAGGGCAAAGGCTCGCTGAACACCCAGCAAAAGGGCAGCGCGGGCGGCAACATCGTGTGCCCATTGCACCGCTGGACGTACAACCCCCAGGGCGAACTGCTGGGCGCACCTCACTTTGCGCATGACCCGTGCCTGAACCTCAACAACTACAAGCTGCGCGAGTGGAACGGCCTGCTGTTTGAAGACAACGGCTACGACGTGGCCGCCGACCTGGCCCAGATGGGCCCGCGTGCCGACCTGGACTTTGACGGCTACGTGCTCGACCATGTGGAGCTGCACGAGTGCAACTACAACTGGAAGACCTTCATCGAGGTCTATCTGGAGGACTACCACGTGGGCCCATTCCACCCGGGCCTGGGCAGTTTTGTCACCTGCGACGACCTGCGCTGGGAGTTCGGCAAGAACTACTCGGTGCAGACCGTGGGTGTAGCCAACCGCCTTGGCAAGGCCGGCAGCCCCGTGTACGAACGCTGGCACGAAGCCTTGCTCGCCTACCGCGAGGGCAAGCCGCCCAAGCATGGTGCCATCTGGCTCACGCTGTACCCGCACATCATGGTGGAGTGGTATCCGCATGTGCTCACCGTGTCCACGCTGCACCCCATCAGCCCGACCAAGACGCTGAACATGGTGGAGTTCTACTACCCCGAAGAAATCGCTGCGTTCGAGCGCGAGTTTGTCGAGGCGCAGAAGGCCGCCTACATGGAGACCTGCATCGAGGACGACGAAATCGGCGAGCGCATGGACGCGGGCCGCAAGGCCCTGATGGCACGCGGCGACAACGAGGTGGGCCCCTACCAAAGCCCCATGGAAGATGGCATGCAGCACTTCCACGAGTGGTACCGAGAGGCGATGGGCTCGGACACCATCGACCCGGCCACGCCAAAACGCTGAATACGGCGGCAAAACCCTGCCAATCTGCAGGCCCGCCGTGGTCTGCTCTCATTACAATAGCTGCCAGTGCTTAAAAAATAAGCGCTGACAGCTATTTTCATTTTTGCGCCCCACGGCGCGCTTCAAGAGATCACAACCCGATGCAAGCCCTCTGGATGGTGTTGGCCGCGTTCCTGTTTGCCAGCATGGGCGTGTGCGTCAAGATCGCCTCGGACTTCTTCAACTCCGCCGAGCTGGTGTGTTACCGGGGCCTCATCGGCATGTTGATTCTCTGGCTGCTGTCACGCTCGCAAAAAGTGACGCTGTCCACGCGGTACCCCGGCATGCACGCCTGGCGCAGCCTCGTGGGGGTGGCGTCGCTGGGCGCATGGTTCTACGCCATTGCGCACCTGCCGCTGGCCACCGCCATGACGCTCAACTACATGAGCAGCGTGTGGATCGCGGCCTTCCTGGTCGGCGGCACGCTGCTGGCCTGGCGACCCTCCGCCGCCACGCCCCGGCCTGCCCTGCAAGGCCCGCTGGTGCTGACGGTGCTCACCGGGTTCGTGGGCGTGGTGCTGATGCTGCGCCCCAGCCTGGACCAGAACCAGGCGTTCGCCGGGATGATTGGCCTCATGTCCGGCTTGTCAGCCGCATTTGCCTACATGCAGGTGGTGGCGCTGTCGCGCCTGGGCGAGCCTGAGTCGCGCACCGTCTTCTACTTTGCGGTGGGCTCCGCGGTGGCGGGCGGCTTTGCCATGCTGTTCACCGGCATGTCGGACTGGCCGGGCTGGCAAGCGCTGTGGCTGCTGCCCATCGGGGTGCTGGCGGCTGGCGGGCAACTGTGCATGACCAAGGCTTACGCCAGCGCCAAGACCCAGCGCGGCACGCTGGTGGTGGCCAATCTGCAGTATTCGGGCATCGTGTTTGCCGCCGTCTACAGCGTGCTGTTGTTTGGCGACAAGATCCCGCCCATCGGCTGGATCGGCATGGCCCTCATCGTGGGCAGCGGCATTGTGGCCACCATCTTGCGGGCCCGGGCCGCGCCCGGCGCACCGGCCGAAGAACACTGACCGATACAAAAACCAATGCGCGCAGGCGAGGACAGTCCCCATCGGGATGGCCACAATGGAGGCCTCCCCGCCCAACCGGTTGCTTTGCACCTGATCTGCCGATGACCACCTACACCACGCTCATCTCCGCCCCCGACCTGCAAGCCCTCATCGCCAGCGGTGCGCCGCTGATGGTGTTTGATTGCAGCTTCGAACTCATGCAACCGACGGCCGGCGCGCAGCAATATGCGCAAGCCCATATCCCCGGCGCCGTGTATGCCAACCTGGACAACGACCTGAGCGCCAAGCACGGCGCGCCCGGCGCCACCGGCACTGTGACGGCGCAGGAGGCTGACCAGCCCGCATCCGGCGGCCGCCACCCGCTGCCCAGCCGCGAACGTTTTGCCATGTGGCTGTCCAGCGTGGGTTTTGCCAACAACATGCAGGCCGTGGTGTACGACCGCCAGGGCGCCAACTACTGCGGCCGCCTGTGGTGGATGCTCAAATGGGCGGGCCATGACGCCGTGGCCGTGCTCGACGGCGGGCTGCAGGCCTGGCAGGCCGCAGGGGGTGCGGTGAACAGCGGTGAAGAGCCCTCGCACTTCCAGTCCCACTTTGCACTGAACGAGCCCTTACGCCAACTGGCCACGGCCAGAGATGTCCTGGCACGCCTGCAACGCCCCAATGACCAGACCGTGATCGATGCCCGCGCCGGCGCCCGCTACCGGGGCGAGGTGGAGCCGCTGGACCCGGTGGCCGGCCACATTCCGGGCGCACTCAACCGACCGTTTGCCGAAAACATCGGCGCCGACGGCCGCTTCAAACCCGCAGCCACACTGCGCGTAGAGTTCGACGCCTTGTTGGCAGGCCGCAATCCTGCAACCGTGGTGCACCAGTGCGGCAGCGGCGTGAGCGCCGTGCCCAATCTGCTGGCCATGGAGATTGCCGGCCTGGGGCACACCGCACTGTTTGCGGGCAGCTGGAGCGAATGGTGTTCAGACCCAACTCGCCCCGTCGAAAAAGGCTGAACAGCGCTGACTGCGGCGCCTAACGAACGCCGCCGGTTGCAAAAGCGCAAAAAAGATGGTTTTGCAGGCGCTATCAAAACCATGAGCAGAATTCGGGGACCGGTGCCTGCCAACGCAGCAGATGCACCCCTCTTGAAAGCCAGCAGACGCCTGATCTGCTTGTAGGGCAAATTCCTACACAGCCCACCGCGAAACCAGACACGCGGCACAGCCAAACCCCGACTTAATTTCTGATTGGGGCGGTTTCACAATCCATTTCAACGGATCACGCAAAACCTGCAGTCAGCAGGCCACGCAAGACCCGGTACTGGAAAAAAGGAAGCCGCCATGACCAACGAACAAATCCTCGCTGAAATCCGCGAAGCCAACCTCACCTACCTGATGCTGGCCCAAACCCTGATCCGTCAGGACAAGGCCGAAGCGGTTTTCCGTCTGGGCATGAACGAAGAGTCTGCCGATATTCTCGCTTCGCTGTCGGCTGCGCAAGTGATGAAACTGGCCTCCCGCAACACGCTACTTTGCAGCTTCCGCGTGGACGACAACCTGGTGTGGAGCTTGCTGACCAACCACTCGGCCAAGAAGGTGGGCAACGACGCCACCAACACCCTGCACGCCAACATCCTGATGGCCAGCCGCGTGTCGGAAGTGCTCTGAAGCACTAGCCCGCAGCGTTGTCCAGTTCTCACCGAAAGCCCGCCATGTCCTCCACCACCACCGCCGCCGCCAAAGCCCCTGTCAAAAGCGTTCTGAATGAATCCAAGCAGATCGAACGCGCAGCCATGCTGATCCAGATGGGCGCCCGCATGCAGGTGCTGGAGTCCGAGACCACGCTGTCGTATGAACGCCTGATCCGCCTGTACAAGGAGATCGCGGGCAAGTCGCCCTCCAAAGGCCAGCTGCCCTTCTCCACCGACTGGTTCCTGACCTGGCAAGAGAACATCCACAGCTCGCTGTTTTTGAACATCTACGAGTACCTGTCCAAGGGCGTGGACCTGGATTCGGTGGAGCTGCTGACCAAGGCCTACCGCCTGTACAACGAACAAGTCGCCACAGCCGAGATCGAACCCCTGCTGTCCTTCACCCGCGCCTGGCGCCTGGTGAAATTCGTGGACGCCGGCATGTTGACCCGCACCAAGTGCAGCCAGTGCAGCGGCCAGTTCGTGACCGAGCTGTACGAAAACCGCCATTTCACCTGCGGCCTGTGCAACCCACCCGCCCGTGCCGGCAAGAGCAAGACCGCCGGTGCGCTGATGTTGCATTGACACGTTGGCGTGTTTTTTGAGCCAAAAGCGCCCGATGCGCTAGTGCATGTTGCCGCTCTAGCTATTGATTAGATAGCAAACAAATAAGGCCCTATTCGGGGCCTTTTTGCTGTCTGCTGTCTGCCGATGGAATGTGGTGCAAGGCAGAACGCCGATCCACCCATCAACGCCCCGCAAGCAAGGTGCGCACGTTCTCGTCCACGGGCACCGCGTAGTTGTGCGCCGCAATCACATGGTTGCCCACCGGGTTCACCAGCTTAAGGCTGATGTACACCACCGAGGCCGACACCGCGTACGTGCCCACGACCACGGCCTGCGCGTTCTGCGCCTGGCTGACCTCCCGCACCTCGCGCGACAGCAGCAACTCGCCCTGTTCGCGGTGCAAAACCAGGTTGTCGCGCAGCTTCACCTCCGTCACGCGCAGCCCGCGCTGCACCATGCGCCCCGCGATCTGCTCCGAAAAGATGCGCCCCAGCCGCGACGACTCGTTGAGCCGGTCCACATTGACCAGGGTGGCCACCAACAGCGGCTGGCTCGCGTCCAGCGGCGCGTTGAGCAGCAAGGCATCCGTTGCCCGGTCGTTCACCTCGATCAGGTCGGTGCGCGACACGCCACCCGCACTATTGCCGTAGTAGTAGCTGTGGACCGGGTTGGTCGAGCAGCCCTGCAGCGCCAGGGCCGACACCACCACCATGCCCAAGCACCACGCGGACCTGAGCTTGCCGGGATGGAAACGGCGCATCATGGTGCCACCACCCGCCAAGTTTTAACGGGGGTGGGTGGGGGGGGCGGTGGTGGCGGAGGCGGTGGTAACTGCGTTTTGTACAGCGGCGAATCATCGGGCTCAACGTAGTACACGTCTGCCGTGCTCGCCAGATAGCGGTCACCGCTTTCGAGTGACGTCGTGATGAGCACCTCTGTGCGCGTCGGCCCGCCTGCGGCAGATCCGTCGATGGCGTATTGCGTGAGGTCCGTCACCGCGCCAAGGGTGGCAACGCCCGCCAGCATCGACCCGACCCCCTGGCGGAACAGATACCAGTCTCGCGCCACGCCCACGCCCAGCGCCAGACGCGTCCACGGCATGGGTCCCCAGGTTTGCACGCGCGCGTTGTGCTGGACCACCTGAGTTTCGAATGTGAGCGTGACTGCCGTGGGTTGCGTGGACAACACCACGCCACGATCCAGCAGGCGCGTGATCAGCAGCTTGCGAAAGCCGTTGTTGAAACTAGTGTCGCCAGGGCTCGGCGCCAGGTAGATAGGGTACTCGCCGGCTGGCCAGGCACCGATCTTGCCCGCGATGCGGCCCGCCACGTCGTCGGCCAACACATCCCAGTGGTGCACGGCGCGCGCTTTCTTCTGGTCGGTGGCTGGATAGTTGTCGGCACGCGGAACATCCAGCGACGAGCATCCGCCCAGCAACACCGCCAGTGCTGCCATCGCGAACACGCGCCCACGGAGGGAGTGTTGAGGATTCATGCGCACACGCCCCTTGTCATGTTGTGATGCCGTCCAATTGCATCGCATCATCCTAATGGCCTCAGCAAAGCACCATCGCGGGAACAAACCCCGTTTTCCGTCGCACTTTGCCAACGCCGCCGGCGTTGGGATGGCCACCTACAAAGCCCGTACCCGGCCTGCCGCACAATCCGCGCATGACCGCGCCCTCTGCTGCTCCTTCCGCACCCACCAGCCCAACGACAGCCGCCGTTGACGATGGCAGCCCCGACCAAGCGGTGACCAGCCAGGTCGCAGCAGATGCCAGCCACACTCCAATCGCCGACGCGCACGCGGACGCACCCACAGTCCCTGCGCCTCCGGTTTCAGCACCAGCGCCTCACGCGCCCCTCATGCTCCACATGCCTGTGGACGTGCGCAACCTCTCCCTCGCGTTGCTGGCACTGTTCGCCAGCGTCGCGCTGCTGCACTGGGCCAGTGCGGTGTTCATCCCGATCATGCTGAGCCTGCTGCTGACCATTGCGCTGCGGCCAGCGGTGGAGATGATGGCCCGGTGGCATGTGCCGCGGGCGCTGGGGGCGGGCTTGTTGCTGGTGGCCATCGTTGCCGGGCTGGCCAGCACGGCCTGGTCGCTGAGTGACGGGGCGGCCCAACTGGTGGACTCGGTCCCTGTCGCCGCCAAGAAGGTCCGCGACAACCTCAAGGCACGCGCGGGTGGCAGCAGTCCGCTGGACACCGTGCAGAAGGCGGCCACCCAGATCGAGCAGGCCGCCAACGAAAACAGCGCCAGCAGCGCAGCGCCCCGCCGGGGCGTGCAGCGGGTGATCGTGGAGCGCCCGCCCTTCAACATCCGCGACTACCTCTGGAGCGGCACCATGGGCCTGATGTCGGCGCTGGGGCAGCTGATGGTGGTGGTGTTCCTGACCTACTTCGCTCTCGCCTCGGGCAACCTGTTCCGAGACAAGCTGCTGCGCATTGCGGGCACCAGCCTGGAGCGGCGCAAGGTCACCATCCATGTGCTGCAGGACATCACCCAGCAGATACAGCGTTATCTGCTGCTGCAGGTGTTCACCAGCGTGCTGGTCGGCCTGGCCACCGGCGCGGCCTATTGGGCTTTGGGGCTCGAAAACGCCGCCGTATGGGGCGTGGTGGCCGCCGTGCTCAACCTCGCGCCGTACATCGGCTCGGCGCTGGTCACAGGGGCCTCGGCCCTGGTGGCTTTCTTGCAGTTTGGCACGCTCGACATGGCCATGGCCATTGGCGGTGCCTCGCTGGTCATCCACACGCTGATCGGCAACCTGCTGACCCCCTGGCTCACCAGCCGCACCAGCAGCATGAGCCCCGTGGCCGTGTTCATCAGCGTGCTGGCCTGGGGCTGGCTGTGGGGCCTGTGGGGACTGCTGCTGGGCATCCCGGTGATGATGGCCGTGAAGGCCGTGTGCGACCGGGTGGAAGACCTGAAGGCCGTGGGCGAGTTGCTGGGCGACTGAGCGACTTGGCCACCGAGCGACGCGGCGTCTGCCACTGACGCCGTCACTGCGGCTCGGGCGGTCCGGATCTCTGCACCTGTTCCACACGTGGACTCTGGCATCGCACCAGAGATGCAGCTCCCCGAATTACCGAACACCAGGGCGCAACTGCGCCACCCAACTGTCGTTGGTGATTGTTTCCAATACTGGAACAGTTAGTTTGCGACTGGGTGGTTTTTCCCTGAACACCATCGGCGTACAGTTCAACCCATCGATGAGCCGAACCCGCAAGGCGACTCACCGAACCCGGTTCAGGAATGATTTTTGACCCGGCTTTTTTGAGACGCTTTTTAACTTTCAAGGATTTTCATCATGAACAAGACCGCCCGTTTCCTCTCCGTCGCTGCTGTTGCTGCTTTCGCCGCTTTTGGTGCCCATGCAGATGAAGCCGATGGCTCGCAATTTGCCCTGAAGTTCGACACGAACCGCACCCGCGCTGAAGTGGCTACCGAAGCTGCCACCGTGGCTCAAACACGCAGCATCGAGCCAGCAGGTTCGCGTGTGGTGACCTATAAATCCACCGCTGACCGTGCTGCCGTGCGTGCCCAGGCTGCCGAAGCTCTGCGCACCGGCCAGATCCCTTCGGGCGAATTCAGCGCCATGTAATCGCATGACCGATTGACGCAGTTGCGGGACTTCCCATGGTGGCGGCACTTCGCGCGGTGCGGATGCTGCTGCCATGGGAGGTGTTTTAGACACACAGTTCCACACTGGCCAAACAAACTGGGCTCCCATTGGGAGCCCTTTTTGTTGTGGGTGCCCGCGATAGCAGCAGGCTGGAAAGTGCGTTTTCGGACCGCTGTGCCCGCAGATCAACCCGTATTGCGCAGCCCCGCTGCAATCCCGTTGATGGAGATGTGGATCCCGGTCTGCACCCGCTCGTCGCCCTGCCCTGCGCGCCAGCGGCGCACCAGCTCGACCTGCAAGTGGTGCAGCGGATCGATGTACGGGAAGCGGTGCTTGATGGACCGCGCCAGCGCCGTGTTGTGCGTCAGGCGCTGCTTGTCGCCCGTGATGCGGGTGAGTGCATCGGCCGTGCGGTGCCACTCGGCCTCGATGCTGGTGAACACCTTTTTGCGTAGACGCGCGTCGGTCACGAGTTCGCTGTAGCGCGACGCCAGGGCCAGGTCGCTCTTGGCCAGCACCATGTCCATGTTGGACAGCAGCGTGCGGAAGAACGGCCACTGGCGGTACATCTTCTGCAGCAGCGCCAGCTGGGCCTTGGGGTCCTTGCCTTCGGTGTTGATGAAGGCTTCCACCGCCGAGCCAAAACCGAACCAGCCGGGCAGCGTGAGGCGGCACTGGCCCCAGCTGAAGCCCCAGGGGATGGCGCGCAAGTCTTCGATCTTCTGGCTGGCCTTGCGGCTGGCAGGGCGCGAGCCAATGTTCAGCTCGGCGATCTCGCGGATGGGCGTGGAGTTGAAGAAGTAGTCGGTAA
Source organism: Acidovorax sp. 59 (assembly GCF_002754175.1). NCBI lineage: Bacteria > Pseudomonadati > Pseudomonadota > Betaproteobacteria > Burkholderiales > Comamonadaceae > Acidovorax > Acidovorax sp. 59. The sequence continues at coordinate 3,233,154 of NZ_PEET01000001.1, forward strand.
AGCCCGGGGTCTCGTACACCAGCGCACGGTAGCTGCCCATGCTGGCCAGCGAGAGCTGCGCAGCAGCATCCAGAAACGCCTTGGTGGCGGGCTTGGTGGGCTGCAGCAGGGTGGCTTCGAGCGTGGCGGCGACCAGAGTTTCCAGGTTGCGGCGGCCGATTTCGGGGTTGGCGTATTTGGAGGCAATGACCTCGCCCTGCTCCGTCAGACGGATCTGGCCGCGCACGGTGCCAGGGGGCTGCGCCAGAATGGCCTGGTAGCTCGGGCCGCCGCCCCGGCCCACGGTGCCGCCCCGGCCATGGAACATGCGCAGCTGGATGCCGTGGGTGGTGGCGAGTTCATCGAAGAGTTCGACGAGAGCGATCTCGGCGCGGTACAGCTCCCAGTTGCTGGTGAAGATACCGCCATCCTTGTTGCTGTCGCTGTAGCCGAGCATGATGTCTTGCTCGCCGCCGCTGCGTTGCACCAGGGCTGCCACGCCGGGCAGGCTGTAGAACTCGCGCATGATGGGCGCGGCGTTGCGCAGGTCTTCGATGGTCTCGAACAGGGGCACCACGATGAGGTGGTTCTTCGACTCGGCATCCAGCGTGCCGTTCATCAGGCCCACTTCCTTTTGCAGCAGCAGCACTTCGAGCAGGTCGCTCACCGTTTCGGTGTGGCTGATGATGTAGTGGCGGATGGCTTCGTGGCCGAAGCGCTCGCGCATGACGCGGGCGGTTTCAAAGATGGCCAGCTCGCCCTGGGTGTGGGCCGAGTATTCGGCGCCCACCACGCGCAGGGGGCGGGCGTCGTTGAGCAGCTTGATGAGCAGGGCGCGCTTGGCGGCCTCTTGCAGGCTGGCGTATTTGGGCTCGATACGGGCCTTGGCCAGCAGCTCGGCCACCACTTCTTCATGTTTGTCGGAGCTTTGGCGCAGGTCTACCGTGGCCAGGTGAAAGCCGAACACCTGCACGGCGCGGATCAGCGGATGCAGCCGCTCTGCGGCCAGGGCTTCGCCATGGTGCGACTTGAGGGACGCTTCGATCACCCGCAGGTCGGCCAGGAACTCTTCGGCGCTGGCGTAGGCGTTTTGCGGGGCCACGGCATGGCGCGCGGCTTCGCCACCAGTCAGGTCCTTGAGCGATGCGGCAAGGCGCGCATAGATGCCAGTCAGCGCACGGCGGTAGGGTTCGTCCTGCCGGTGCTCATTGGTATCGGGCGAACGTTGGGCCAGCGCCTCCATCTCGGCGGACACCTGCACCAGGCGGGCCGACAGCGACAGCTCGCCGCCCAGGTAGTGCACTTCCGTAAGGTAGTGGCGCAACGCCACCTCGGCCTGGCGGCCCAGGGCGTATTGCAAGGTCTGCGCGGTCACATTGGGGTTGCCATCGCGGTCGCCGCCAATCCACTGGCCCATGCGCAAGAAGCTGTGCACGGGGTACTGACCGAGTTCGCTTTCGAGGTCGGCGTAGATCTTGGGGATCTCGCGCAGGAAGGTCGCTTCGTAATACGACAGCGCGTTCTCGATCTCGTCGGCCACGGTGAGCTTGCTGTAGCGCAGCAGGCGCGTCTGCCACAACTGCGCCACACGGGCCCGCAGCAGGGCTTCGTTGGCAGCCAGCTCGCGCGGGGTGAGCGCGTCCTTGGCACTGTTGTAGAGCTGGGCGCGCACCTGGATGTCGTCGCGCGTGGCCAGCAACTGGGCGATGTCTCGCTCGGCGTCCAGAATGCTCTTGCGCTGCACCTCGGTGGGATGGGCCGTGAGCACGGGGGCCACGTAGCTGCCCGCCAGCGTCTGCGAAATCGTCTTGGGCGCAATGCCAGCCCAGCGCAGGCGCGACAGGGCGACCTCGATGCTACCCTCTTGCGTGTCGCCTGCGCGCTCGTGCACAGCGCGGCGGCGGATGTGGTGGCGGTCTTCGGCCAGGTTGGCCAGGTGGCTGAAATAGGTGAAGGCGCGGATCACGCTCACCGTCTGGTCGCCCGACAGGGACTTGAGCAGCTTCTTGAGCGCGCGGTCGGCCTCCTGGTCGGCGTCGCGGCGGAAGGCCACGGAGAGCTTGCGGACCTGCTCGACCAGCTCATAAGCCTCCACCCCCTCCTGCTCCCGGATCACGTCGCCCAGAATGCGGCCCAGCAGGCGGATGTCATCAATCAGGGGCTGGTCCTTGTCGGATCGTTTCATGCAGGAGTCTCCGGGATGGGTGGGATGGCCTGGCGCGTTGAGCTGAGCCCGCATGGCCGCAGGCCGCACCAGCCCCAGTGCGGGCGCATGCTAGCATCCTGCGCCGCTGAATAATTACAAACAGGTTACGAACTTGAGCCCCTCGCCAACGCCCCCCATCGTCATCGCCACCCGCGAAAGTCGCCTTGCGCTGTGGCAGGCCGAGCATGTCAAAGCGCTGCTCGAAGCCCGTGGCCACAGCGTGCAACTGCTGGGCATGACCACCAAGGGCGACCAGATTCTGGACAAGTCCCTCAGCAAGGTGGGCGGCAAGGGCCTGTTTGTGAAAGAGCTGGAAGTGGCGCTGGAAGAAGGCCGCGCCCACATTGCCGTGCATTCGCTCAAGGACGTGCCCATGGAGCTGCCCGAGGGCTTTGCCCTGGCCTGCGTGATGGAGCGCGAAGACCCGCGCGATGCCTTTGTCTCCCCCCGCTACGAGAACCTGGACGCCCTGCCGCAGGGTGCCGTGGTGGGCACGTCGAGCCTGCGCCGCCAGGTGCTGCTGCAGGCTCTGCGGCCTGACCTGAAGATCGAGCCCCTGCGCGGCAACCTCGACACCCGCCTGCGCAAACTGGACGAAGGCCAGTACGACGCCATCGTGCTGGCCGCCGCAGGCCTCAAGCGCCTGGGGCTGGAAGCCCGCATCCGCACCACGTTCGAGCCCAGCGCCATGCTGCCTGCTGCAGGCCAGGGCGCGCTGGGCATCGAGGTGCGCAGCGACCGGCAAGACCTGATCGACGCGCTGGCACCGCTGGCCCACCAGACCACCTGGCTGACCGTGGCCGCCGAGCGCGCCGTGAGCCGCGCCATGGGGGGCAGCTGCTCGATGCCCTTGGCAGCGCACGGCACTTTCACCCAGGGCGTACTGCAGCTGGACGCCGCCTGGGGCGACCCCGAGGACAAAGCCCCGCTGGTGCGCGCTCAGGCCTCTGCCCCGGTCACCACACTGGCGCAGGCGGAAGCACTGGGCGACGCGATCGCGCAGCGCCTGCGTGCTGAGGGTGCGCGCGGCGTCACCCCGGCCTAAGAGCCTGAGATGGGCACCTCAGCGCCCCGGGTCATCGTCACACGCCCTGCCCGCGAAGCGGCGCATTGGGTAACGCAACTGGGCGCACACGGCATACAGGCTGTGGCGCTGCCCCTGATTGCGATTGGCCCCTGCACGGACGCTGCACTGCGACAGGCGCTGGACGCGGCCCGCGCCAACGTCGGCAACTACCGCGCCCTGATGTTTGTCAGCGGCAACGCCGTGGCGCACTTCTTTGAGTCAAATCACCCTGTAGCGCTAGATATTCATGCCCTGGCAGCTACAAAAACAAGAGCATGGGCACCTGGCCCAGGTACCGCTCGCGCGCTGGAGCAGGCGGGCGTGCCGCGCAGCGCCATCGACGGGCCCGCGCCCGACGCGCCGCAGTTCGACTCGGAAGCGCTGTGGCGCCAGGTGGCCCCCCAGGTGCGGCCTGGCGACCGCGTGCTGATCGTTCGCGGTCGCTCGGCCACGCAGCAGGGCGCACACGAATCGCCCCAGGGCAATGGCCGCGAGTGGCTGGCCCAGCAGATCGAGGCGCGGGACGGTCAGGTGGAGTTTGTGGTGGCCTACCAACGCGGCGCGCCCCGCTTCACGGCCCAGGAGGTGGCGCTGGCGCGACAGGCGGCGCACGATGGCTCCGTCTGGCTGCTGAGCAGTTCCGAGGCGGTGGCCCACCTGGCCGAGGCCCTGCCCGGCCAATACTGGGGCGCTGCACAGGCGCTGGCCACCCACCCGCGCATCGCCGAAGCGGCCCGCGCAGCGGGCTTTGGCACCCTGCGGGAATGCCGTCCGGCGCTGGAAGATGTGGTGGCCTCGATAGAATCGGCCGCATGAGTTCTGCGCCCCCCGACGATCTGCCCTCCACGCCCCCTGCAGCCCCTGTGGCCGCCGCTGTGGGCGCGCCAGCAGTGAGCCCGGCCTCCTCGGCCGCTGCGCCAGCCGCTGCCACCGGCCGCAGTGGCGCCATGACCTTGCTGTTGGGCACCGTGGCGGTGGCCGCATTGGTGAGCAGCGGCCTGCTGTGGCAAAAGCTCAGCGCCATCCAGGAACAACTGGCCCGGCAGTCCGCCGACTCGGGCGCCCTGGCCATCGAGGCCCGCACCATGGCCCGCCAGGCCGAAGAGCTGGTGCGCGACACGGCGGCACGCCTGTCGGTGGCGGAAGCCCGCGTGAGCGAGGTCGCCCTGCAGCGCAGCCAGCTCGAAGAACTCATGCAAAGCCTGTCGCGTTCGCGCGATGAAAACCTGGTGGTGGACATTGAGTCGGCCATCCGCCTGGCGCAGCAACAGGCCCAGCTCACCGGCAGCCTGGAGCCGCTTGTGGCAGCGCTCAAAAGCGCAAACCAACGCATCGAGCGCTCTGCCCAGCCCCGCCTGGCCCCCGTGCAGCGCGCCATCGGCCGCGACCTGGACCGCCTGACCCGCGCCACCGTGACCGACACCGCCGGCCTGCTGGCCCGCCTGGACGACCTGGTGCGCCAGGTGGACGACCTGCCCGTGCTCAATGCCGTGGCCCAGGCCGCCTCGACCAAGCGCCTGTCCGCCGGCCCCGCAGCCCCTGGCAGTGCCCCCGCCCCCACCGAGGGCCTGGCCTGGTGGCAAGCGGCCCTGCAGCGCAGCTGGGAGGTGGTGCGCGACGAGGCCCGCAGCCTGGTGCGCGTGAGCCGCATCGACCAGCCCGAAGCCATCTTGCTGGCACCGGAGCAGACCTTCTTTTTGCGCGAGAACCTCAAGTTCAAGCTGCTCAATGCACGCCTGGGCATCCTGGCACGCCAGTTCGAGTCGGCCCGTGCCGACCTGACCGCGGCCACCGCAGCGCTCAATAAGTATTTCGACCCCGCATCGCGCCGCACCCAGAACGTGGCCTCCACCCTGCAGCAGGCCCAGGCCAGCATGAAGGCGGCCGAGCTGCCGCGCCTGGACGAAACCCTGTCGGCCCTGGCCACCGCCGCGGCGGGACGTTGACGATATGCGTGCTGCACTTTGGCTTTTGGCGTTGTTTGGCGTGGCGGTGGCGGCCGCGCTGTTTGCGGGCAACAACCAGGGCACCGTCACCCTGTACTGGCCGCCTTATCGCATCGACCTGTCGCTCAACATGGTGGTGTTGCTGCTGGTGGGCGGCTTTGTCACCGTTTATGCGGCGCTGCGGGCCCTGGCGGCGCTGCTGGCGCTGCCACACCAGGCACGCCGCTGGCGCGTGCAGCAAAAAGAGCGTGCCATGCACGGCGCACTGCTCGACGCCTTGACCCACATGCTGGGCGGCCGGTTCATCCGCTCGCGCAAGGCCGCTGTGGCCGCGCTGTCGCAAGAACACGCGCTGGAGGCCAGCGGCGAGGCCGTGCCCCACGGCAAGCAGCTGCGTGCCCTGGCCCACATGATTGCGGCAGAAGCGTCTCACGCACTGCAAGACCGCGCCACGCGCGAAAGCCACTTGCAGGATGCACTGCAGGAAGCCCCCATGCGCGGCTCCATCAACGAGCAGGAAATGCACGAAGGCGCCCAGATGCGCGCCGCCCGCTGGTCGCTGGACGACCGCGATGCCAACGCGGCGCTCGACCGCCTGGCAGCGCTGCCCCAGGGAGCCGCGCGGCGCACCCTGGCGCTGCGCATCAAGCTCAAGGCCACCCGTCTGGCGCGCCAGACGCAAGAAGCACTGGACACCGCACGCCTGCTGGGCAAGCACCGTGCGTTCTCACCCAATGCCGCACAGAGCATCGTGCGCGGCCTGGCCACCGAACTCATCAACAGCGCGCACGATGTCGCTCAGTTGCAGCAGATCTGGCTGTCTCTGGAGACCAGCGAGCGCAGCATGCCCGAGCTGGCCATCCATGCCGCGCAGCGGCTGGCCGCACTGGGTGGCGATGCCACGCAGGTGCGTGCCTGGTTGCTGCCCGTTTGGGAACGCATGGTGGAGCTGCCCGATGCCTTGGCCGAGCAACACGCCCTCAAACTGGTGCGTGCGCTGGAGGCGGGGCTGGATGCGCTCGACGGGCCCTGGCTGGCCCGCATCGAGTCCGCCCTGCAAGCCAACCCACGCGACGCCCGCCTGCAATACCTGGCGGGCATGGCCTGCCTCAAGCGCCAGCTGTGGGGCAAAGCCCAGCAGTTGCTGACCCAGGCAGCCCAACAGCTCAACGACGCGCCAATGCGCGCCAGTGCCTGGCGCCACGTGGCGGAACTGGCCGAGCAACGCGGCGACGACAGCGCCGCCGTCAGCGCCTGGAAACAGGCCGCGCTGGCCCGATAACCGGGGCATTGCGGGGTGCTCTGGCGCCCCGCCCCCGTACCGCCCGCCATCGCTGCACTTGATGCGGCCACCTCCCCCATTCGCCAAGGTGTCTCCACAGGGGCACCGGCGCACCAGCAAGGTTCAGGCAGGCGCCACGCCGGTGCCCTGCGGATGCCAGCAAACAGCCGCTCCGCAGAAATTGCACAGCATTGGGGAACTTTGAGCGCTCAAGGCATATCGATTCAATAAATTTGAATCAAGGCATCAATCTGCCTGAAGCTGATCACAGCCAGCGCTTCCTACACTGCGCCATCGCCCAGCGCGTTGTGCCGCCAAGTCCGGCGGCCCTTGCAGCCTTCGCTCACCTCCTTTGTGCACCGACCTCCAGATTCGCTGATGACAGCCACTTACACGACGACCCCCGACACCCCGCGCCGGTACACGCGCACTGCCATGCTGTTGCACTGGGTGCTGGGCCTGGCGCTGATCGCTCTGTTTGGCGTCGGCGTCTACATGGCCGACCTGCCCTTTTCGCCCCAACGGCTGAAGCTGTACAACTGGCACAAATGGGCCGGTGTGACCATCCTGGTGCTATCGGCGCTGCGCCTGCTGTGGCGCGCCACGCACCGCCCACCGGCGCTGCCCAAGGCGGTCGAGAAGACCATGCCCGGCTGGCAGAAGCTGGCACACCACGGCACCCAACACCTGCTGTACGTGCTCTTCTTTGCCGTGCCCCTGATTGGCTGGGCCTACAGCTCGGCGGCGGGGTTCCCCATCGTGTTCCTGGGCTTGTGGCAGCTGCCCGACTTTGTGCCGGTGAGCAAGGACCTGGCCGAGGCCATCAAGCCCTGGCACCAGTACACCGCGTTTGCATTGGCCGCGCTGGCGCTGCTGCACATCGCCGCAGCGCTCAAGCACCAGCTGGTCGACCGTGATGGCCTGCTGAACCGCATGCTCCCCGGGAAATAACCAGCCTCCACCTGCGGGGCGCCATGGCAACCCCTGGTGGGTGCCTTGCCCACCTCAAAGGTCGCTCGCCCCCCTGCGACCACCGCGTCCACCTTTTGTGAATTGAACGGAGTTTCTGCATGCATCTGTCTTCTACCTTGTCCCGCATCGTGATCGGCGCTGCCCTCGTTGCGGGCGCGCAAGCCGCCCTGGCCCAGCAGCAGCTGGTGCCCGCGCAGAGCGAGGTGCAGTTCATCGCCCGCCAGATGGGCGTGCCACTGGAAGGCCAGTTCAAGAAGTTCAGCGCCCAGGTAGCGTTTGACCCGGCCAAACTGGCCACCAGCAAGATCGCCTTCACGGTGGACACTGGCAGCGCCACGCTGGGTTCGCGCGAGACCGATGCAGAGCTGCCCAAGCCCGCGTGGTTCAACGTGCCCAAGTTCCCACAGGCCCAATTCGTGTCGTCCAGCATCAAGGCCCTGGGCGGCGGCAAGTTTGAAGTGGCGGGCGCGCTCACCATCAAGGGCAACAGCCAGAACGTGGTGGTGCCCGTGACGCTGACCCAAAGCGGCCCCACCACCACAGCCACAGGCGCGCTGCCCATCAAGCGGCTGGCCTTCAAGATCGGCGAAAACGAGTGGGCCGACACCTCCATGGTGGCCGACGACGTCCAGGTCAAGTTCAAGCTCGCGCTGACCGGCGTCGGCAAGCTCTGAGCGTCACCCCTCTGCCCGGGCCCTACCGGCCTCAGCCTGCCGTCCGGGCACAGACCCGGCGGGTGGCGCCTTCCCCTTTTCCCTTGTCCTTTCCTTTTTGATCTATCAGGAGTTTCCATGCGCAAGTCCCTCTTCGCCCTGGCCGCCGCTGCCACCCTGTTCGCCGGTGCTGCCCAAGCCCAATCGGCCAACTACGCCATCGACCCGACGCACACCTTTGCCTCGTTCGAGATCAGCCACTTTGGCGCCGCCGTGAACCGCGGGCGCTTCGACAAGAAGGAAGGCACCGTCCAGCTCGACAAGGCTGGCAAGTCGGGCAAGGCCGAGATCACGTTCGACGTGACCTCGGTGAACACGGGCACCCCCGCGTTTGACAAGCACCTGCAAAGCGCCGACCTGTTCGACGCTGCCAAGCACCCCACGATGAAGTTTGTCTCCAGCAAGTTCGTCTTCAACGGCGACAAGGTCGCCAGCGTCGAAGGCCAGCTCACACTGCTGGGCAAGACCGCCCCCTTGACCCTCAAGGCCAACCAGTTCAACTGCTACGACAGCCCCATGCTCAAGCGCGAAGTGTGCGGCGGCGACTTTGAAGCCACCATCGACCGCACCCAGTGGGGCATGAACTACGGCGTGGAATGGGGCTTCCCCAAGAACGTGCGCCTGGTGGTGCAGATTGAAGCCGTGAAGCAGTAAACCAGGCCGAGCGGACCTGGGGTGCAGCGGGCTGACTTGCTCCGCCCCGCCTCCGGCTGCTTGCGACCAGCCACCCGTGCGCCTTGCGCCGGGTGGCTTTTTTTTGGGGCAAGCCCGTCCTCATCTGCCAGCCCTCTGGGTATAAAAATTAACTTAACGTAAATCAATTACGAATAGTAGAATTGCGTTCACCGATTTGAGGAGACTCTGCATGAACGCCGTTCTGAACCCGACCGACCTGGCCAACCTGCCGGCCCCCGCCGCCATCCAGCAGTTGCACCACTACGCCTACAAGGCCCGCGACGCCGAGGAAACGCGCCAGTTCTATGAAGACATCCTGGGCTTGCCGCTGTACCACATCATCCAGAGCGACTATGTGCCCAGCACCGGCGAGTACTGCCCCTACACCCACTTCTTCTTCCGCCTGCAGGACGGCTCGTTCATCGCCTTTTTCGACCTGGGCGACGACGTGAAGGCCGAGCCCTCGCCCAACACGCCCCTGTGGGTCAACCACATCGCGTTCCGCGTGAACACCGTGCAGGAGCTGGAGAACACCAAGCAGCGCCTGGAGGCGCATGGTGTGGAAGTGTTGGGCGTGACGGACCACCACATCTTCAAGAGCATCTATTTCTTCGACCCCAACGGCATTCGCCTGGAGCTGTCGGCCCAGCTGGCCAATGACGAGCAGATGGAAAAAGACAGCACCGTGGCCCACGCCCGCCTGCGCGAGTGGACGGCGCGCAAGGAGCAATGGCGCAAGGAACGCGCCGAAGGCAAGGTGGATGCGCCGCTCAAGCCCCAGCAAAACGACCGGCCGGAGTTTGTGCGCAAGTAAGCCGGCCTGACCACACGCCCCCACGCACCGCCCCACGGTCCACGGGGCTGGCTGCGCTGGATGGGGTGCGCAGCCCCGTCCAACGGCCCTCCCCCCGCTTTGCGATGGGATTTTTAGCCCTACAGCGCTGAAGCGCTACATCCTATTGCCTCAGTAGCTATACAAAATATAGCAATCATCCCGCTGCCTGTTGCTGCGCACGCATGATCTGGTGGCGCTGCCAGTAGTGGCTGACCACGGCGTTGAACTGGTCCTTGTCCTTCTTGAGACCGGGCAGCTTGATCTTGCTGGTCTTGGCGCCCAGGCCCAGGGCGTTCTTTTCGGGGTGGGTCACGATCAGCGCGTTGCCAAAGCTGCTTTCCTTGAATTCCAGCCCCTTGATGGCGTCCCAGAACACCGTGGTCTCATCGGCCGAGGTACGGATACCGTCAATGCTCACCTCCACCGTCGCGTCGCCCTTGAGGGCAAACACCACGGGCGGGAAGTACTGCAGCACCAGGGCCCGCTCCTCGTCGTTCGCAGGCTCGTAGCGGTAGGCCAGGCTGCGCTCGTGGTCTTGCGCAAACTGCTGCTCGTAGGCGCTCCACAGCCGCTGCTCGATCGCCTCGGCGGTCAATATCTCCTGCACCCAGGTGGTGGCGGGCACCCGCAGGGCAATCGCGCCGTAGTCGCGCTCTTTCAGGGCCATGCCCACGTTGCGCAGGCGCTCGGGCATGGCGGGGTGCGAGTCGAACGGGTGCGGCACATTGGCCGTCTTCATTGCATCCACAAAGTCGGGCGACGCCGCGTAGGGCGCCAGCCCCTGGGCCACAAAACTGGCGATGCCGAGCGTGCTGTTGTCGTGCCGCTCGTTGCGGCCAAACAGTTCATCCTCGATGCGGTAGCGGTACTGGGCGTAGGCCGCGATCTTGACCAGCGACTGCGCAATCGCTGCAGGGCTCACCAGTTTGGCAGCCAGGCGGTCGGCCTTGAACTCGCGCTCCCGGCTGTCACTGGCCAGGGCGATCTCGAAGATGGTGCGGTACAGGTCCAGCAGCGGCGACGCTATGGCCGACAGCCCGCCCGTGCGGACGGCATGGCGGTAGTGGTCAAACTGCACCAGCTTGGGCCCCAGCTGCGCGCTGCGCCGCGTGTCGCCCCCGCGCAGGTGGGCCAGTTCATGGCCCAGCACGGCATCGGCCTCGGTCTGGTCCAGGATGCGCAGCAGCGGCAGGCTCACAAACAGCGTGCGGCCCGTGAGGGTCTGTTGGCCCACGGTGATCGGGGCCTCCGTCACGAAGAAGTTGGCATCAATGCCCGCCACGATGTGCCGGGGCGGCTCTGTCTTCAGGCGCTGCGCCAGGTGGCGGATGCGCTGCCACAGCAGCGGCGCATCGGCCTCGGCCACCAGCTCGCCCACCACCTGGTTGCTGGACTGCACCCGCTTGAAGATGCCCGCCACCGCCACCAGCACCCCCGCCGCCACGGCAAACCCCACAAACAGCACCAGCTTGGGCGAGTACTTGTGGAAGAAAAACGCCGTGACCCAGAACGACAGCCACACGGCCATCGCCCCTTGCACCACCAGCGCCGTGGCGCTGGCCCAGGAGGTCAGGCGCCAGCCCGCCACAAAGCTCGCGTACTGCAGCGTACGGTCGGCAAACGCCAGCGCCCCCAGCCCCAGCACCGCCAGCAGCAGCGCCGCACTGGCCACCAGCGTCCACAGCGACAGCTTGCGCGCCATGTGGAACTGCCAGACATCGGAGAAGGTGTCGCACAGCGCCTCGCGGTATTCGCGGGCCTCAGGGTCTGCATTGCTGCAGATGGTGGACGGCGGGTTGCTGCGGTAGTAGTCCTTGCGCGCCTGTTTCTCGTCGGCGGGCAGGCCCTTTTCGGCATCGATGCGCTGGCTGATGCCTGCCACAAAACGGGTGTCCTGGTCGGTCTGGACATGGCGGGTGAACACGTAGGTCACCGCAGGCACCAGAAGCAGCGCCAGCAGCGCATAGGCAAAGACCTTGACCAGGCCCAGGCGCCAGGCAGATTGAAACGTCATAGGTTCGGATGGTTGTGACGGCCCGGCACCGTGGCACCGGAAGGCTGAACGCCCCCCGCAAGCCACCGCACCAGTCCTTGTTGTAAATCGTGATCCGTAGAACTTGGTCCGCGTTGCCGCGCCCTCCTCGCTCTATCGGGCGGGATTATCAGGACGCATTCACCCGCGCACCCAGGCTCAAGGTAACCATTGGAAAGAATCGGCCGACAGACGGCGCGCGATTGCCAAACGGCCCAAGCCCCCGCGGGGCCAGCGCCGGGGTGGCGGTCCCTTAAAATGTGCGGTTCACCCTCTTGTTCGTCGGAGCGCTCCCTGCGGCCGCTCCGTCCCACTGCCCCCACTGCGACACCCCATGAGCACGCCCCAACCACAACCCGGCCTCGAAAGCCTGTCCAAGTCGTTTGAACCTGCCGCGCTGGAAGCCCACTGGGGCCCCGAATGGGAAAAGCGCGGGTATGGCACCGCAGGCCACCGTGGCACGGGCCAGCCCCAGGCGGGCGAACCCGCCTTTTCCATCCAGCTGCCGCCCCCCAACGTGACGGGCACGCTGCACATGGGCCATGCGTTCAACCAGACGATCATGGACAGCCTCACGCGCTACCACCGCATGCGCGGCTTCAACACGGTGTGGGTGCCGGGCACCGACCACGCGGGCATCGCCACGCAGATCGTGGTGGAGCGCCAGCTGCAGGAGCAAGGCATCAGCCGCTACGACATGGGCCCCACCCCGCCCGAGGCGCGCAAGAATTTTGTGAGCAAGGTGTGGGAGTGGAAGGAAAAGTCCGGCAACACCATCACCACGCAGATGCGCCGCATGGGCGACAGCGTGGACTGGAGCCGTGAATACTTCACCATGGACGACAAGCTCTCCAAGGTGGTCACCGACACCTTCGTGAAGCTCTACGAACAGGGCCTGATCTACCGCGGCAAGCGCCTGGTGAACTGGGACCCGAAGCTGCAGTCCGCCGTGTCCGACCTGGAAGTCGAGAGCGAAGAAAAAGACGGCTCGCTGTGGCACATCGCTTACCCGCTGGCCGATGGATCGGGCAGCCTGACGGTGGCCACCACCCGGCCTGAAACCATGCTGGGCGACGCGGCGCTGATGGTGCACCCCGAGGATGCCCGCTACACGCACCTCATCGGCAAGATGGTCAACCTGCCGCTGTGCGACCGCCAGATCCCGGTGATCGCCGACGAGTACGTCGACAAGGAATTTGGCACGGGCGTGGTGAAGGTGACGCCAGCGCACGACCAAAACGACTACGCCGTGGGCCAGCGCCACAAGCTGCCCATGATCGTGGTGCTGACCCTGCAGGCCACCATCAACGAGAACGCCCCCGCCAAGTACCAGGGCATGGACCGCTTCGTGGCCCGCAAGGCCGTGGTGGCCGACCTCGAAGCCATCGGTGCGCTGGTCGAGGTGAAGAAGCACAAGCTCATGGTGCCGATCTGCACCCGCACCGGCCAAGTGATCGAGCCCATGCTGACCGACCAATGGTTCGTGGCCATGAGCAAGGTGAGCGACCAGGACCCCACGGGCAAGAGCATCGCGCAAAAGGCCATCGACGCCGTGGCCAGCGGCGAGGTGACGTTTGTGCCCGAGAACTGGGTGAACACCTACAACCAGTGGATGAACAACATCCAGGACTGGTGCATCAGCCGCCAGCTGTGGTGGGGCCACCAGATTCCGGCCTGGTACGACGAAGACGGCAACGTGATCGTGGCACGCGACGAAGCCGAGGCCCAGGCCAAGGCGCCCGGCAAAAAGCTGCGTCGCGACGAGGATGTGCTGGACACCTGGTACTCGTCCGCCCTCGTGCCCTTCAGCACCATGGGCTGGCCCAACCAGGGCGACAGCGCCACCGACGACTTCAACCTGTACCTGCCCAGCACCGTGCTGGTCACGGGCTACGACATCATCTTCTTCTGGGTCGCCCGGATGATCATGATGACCACGCACTTCACGGGCCGCGTGCCGTTCAAGCATGTGTACATCCACGGCCTGGTGCGCGACGCGCAGGGCAAGAAGATGAGCAAGTCCGAAGGCAACGTGCTCGACCCGGTGGACCTGATCGACGGCATCGCGCTGGAGCCCCTGCTGGACAAGCGCACCACCGGCCTGCGCAAGCCCGAGACCGCGCCCACGGTGCGCAAGAACACGCAAAAGGAATTCCCCGAGGGCATTCCCGCCTACGGCGCCGATGCGCTGCGCTTCACGTTTGCCGCATTGGCATCGCTGGGCCGCAGCATCAACTTCGACAGCAAGCGCTGCGAGGGCTACCGCAACTTCTGCAACAAGCTCTGGAACGCCAGCCGCTTCGTGCTGATGAACTGCGAGGGCCAGGACTGTGGCCTGAAGGAGCACACCAAGGAAGAGTGCCAGCCCGGCGGCCCGGCCCACGGCTACATGCAGTTCAGCCAGGCCGACCGCTGGATCAGCTCGCTGCTGCAAAAGACCGAGGCCGAAGTCGCCAAGGGCTTTGAGGAATACCGCCTGGACAACGTGGCCAACACGATCTACGACTTCGTCTGGAACGAGTACTGCGACTGGTACCTGGAGATCGCCAAGGTGCAGATCCAGAACGGTACCGAAGCGCAGCAACGCGCCACGCGCCGCACGCTGATCCGCACGCTGGAAGCCATCCTGCGCCTGGCCCACCCCATCATCCCGTTCATCACCGAGGCCCTGTGGCAGGTGGTGGCACCTGTGGCCGGCATCCCGGGCGAATCGGTCAGCATTGCGCGCTACCCCCAGGCCCAGCCCGAGAAGATCGACGAGGCCGCGATTGCCCACATGGGCCGCGTGAAGGGCCTGGTGGACGCATGCCGCGCGCTGCGGGGCGAGATGAACGTGTCTCCCTCCACCCGCCTGCCCCTGTACGTGGTGGGCGACACCGAGTTCATGCGTGGCGTGGGCCCGGTGCTGCAAGCGCTGGCCAAGCTCAGCGAGGTGAAGGTGTTTGACGACGAGTCCGCCTGGGCCGCCGCCGCACAGGCCGCGCCTGTGGCCGTGGTGGGTGACGCCCGCATGTGCCTGTACATGGAGATCGACGTGGCGGCCGAGAAGGCGCGCCTGTCCAAGGAAATCGCCCGCATCGACGGCGAGATCACCAAGGCGAACAACAAGCTGTCCAAAGAAGCCTTTGTGGCCAAGGCCCCTGCGGCAGTGATCGAGCAGGAGAAAAAGCGCATTGCCGACTTCGGCGCCACGCTGGGCAGATTGCGCGATCAGCTGACACGGCTGGGCTAAAACCCGGGCCATACTGCGCCATGGCAGCCCGTCCCGTAGGGGCTGCCCGCCCCGTTTTCATGTTTTGCCGGTGTGGGTTGCGGGCTGCAGTGCAGCCCGTGCACACCGCCACCCATCCGTCCAGAGGAGCCCCATGACTGTTGCCACGACCGTTCGCAAAGCCGTTTTCCCCGTTGCCGGACTGGGCACGCGTTTTCTGCCCGCCACCAAGGCCAGCCCCAAGGAGATGCTGCCCGTGGTGGACAAGCCACTGATCCAGTACGCAGTGGAAGAGGCCTACGCCGCCGGCATCCGCCACATGATTTTTGTGACTGGCCGCAGCAAGCGCGCCATTGAAGACCACTTCGACACCGCCTACGAGCTGGAGGCCGAGCTGGAGGCAGCCGGCAAGAAGGAACTGCTGGAGCTGGTGCGCTCCATCCAGCCCAGCGACATGGACTGCGCCTTTGTGCGCCAGCCGCGCTCGCTGGGCCTGGGCCACGCGGTGTTGTGCGCGGAGCCCCTGGTGGGCAAGGAGCCCTTTGCCGTGCTGCTGGCCGACGATTTGATGGTGGGCCCCCAGGGTGGTCAGCCCGTGCTGGCGCAGATGGCGACCGCGTTCCGCCAGCAAGGCCGCTCGGTGATCGCCGTGCAAGAGGTGCCCGAGGACCAGGTGCACAAGTACGGCATTGTGGCGGGCGAGCCTGCCGGTGGCCCGTTGATCCGCATCCAGCGCATTGTCGAAAAGCCCAAGGCGGCCGATGCCCCCTCGCGCATGGGCGTGGCGGGCCGCTACATCCTCACGCCCGGCGTGTTTGACGAGATCCGCAACCAGCCGCGCGGCGTGGGCGGCGAGATCCAACTCACCGACGGCATTGCGCGCCTGATGAACAATGAAGCCGTCTACGCCTTCCAGTACGAAGGCAAACGCTACGACTGCGGCAGCAAGGAAGGGTTTCTGGAAGCGACGGTGGAACTGGCCCTGCAGCACCCGCAGGTGGGGGCGCACTTCCGAGACTACTTAAAGAACCTGGCGCTGTAAACGCAGCCAGCCAAGTCCTCTGAAACTTCATAATCGATAGCTGCCCGTGCTTATTGGATAAGCGCTGGCAGCTATTTTCACGTTCAACGGCGGCGCAGGATGTGGATGAACTCCTCGCCCACGGTCTGTTGCTCCACCAGTTCGTTGCCAGTCTGCTTGGCAAACGCCTGAAAGTCGCGCAGCGATCCGTTGTCGGTGGCCACCACCTTGAGCAACTGGCCGCTAGCCATGTCCGACAGCGCCTTCTTGGCCTTGAGGATGGGCAGGGGGCAGTTCAGGCCCCGGGTGTCGATTTCTTTGTGAATGTCCATGGTCATCAATCCTTTGGCGGCGTCGCGGCCGGGGCTTGTTCGTCCAGCCCACGGCGGCGTTCTGCATTTTCTTCGGCCGTGAAAAACACGGGCTCGTGGCCCCGTGTGCGCAGCCAGTCGGCCAGCGCGTAGCCCGTGCCCGCAGGCCAGCATTTGAGGTCTGGCAGATCGTACAACCGGTAGTCCACCAGCTCCGGCGACAGTTGCACCTGCCCGGTGGCCACCACGTGGTAGGCAATGATGACCTGGTTCATGCGCAAAAACTCGTAGGCACCCACCAGGGTGGTGGACTGCACATCGAGGTTGGTCTCCTCCTTGACCTCGCGCGCAATGCCCTCCTGGGGCGACTCGCCCGCCTCCATGAAGCCGGTGATCAGCGCAAACATCTTGCCCGGCCATGCCGCATTGCGCGCCAGCAGCACCTTGCCGTCGATCTCCACAATGGCAGCCAGCACGGGCGTGGGGTTGTTCCAGTGCGTCCAGCCGCAGGCGGGGCAGCGCAGCCGCTCCTTGTCGCCGCCGTCTTCGGCCAGCGTGATGGGCTGCAACTCGGTGGCACAGTGGGGGCAAAAACGGACTTCGTAGGGCATATGCTATCTTTTATGTAGCTGCTGAGGCATGTTCAACTAGCACAAGCAGCCATTCTGATTCAAAAACCTGCGAAGAGGCACCCGGCAATGCCCCTGGAGCCCACTGCGCAGGCCGTTTCACAGGTCACGCAGGAAACACCCCGGTCGACAAATACCGGTCGCCCCGATCGCACACGATGAAGACGATGGTGGCATTGCTGTCGCGCGCAGCGATCTGCTGCGCCACCCAGCACGCGCCTGCAGCCGAGATGCCGGCAAAAATGCCCTCTTCGCGCGCGAGGCGGCGGCACATGTCTTCGGCGCTGTCCTGGCTCACATACACCAGCTCATCGACCGTGCTGGCGTCATAAATCTTGGGCAGGTACTCCTGCGGCCACTTGCGGATGCCCGGGATGCGCGAGCCTTCTTCGGGCTGTGCACCGATGATCTGGATGGCAGGGTTCTTCTCCTTGAGGAACCGCGACACGCCCGTGATGGTGCCCGTGGTGCCCATCGCGCTCACAAAGTGGGTGATGCGCCCGCCGGTCTGCTCCCAGATCTCGGGGCCCGTGGTTTCGTAGTGAATGCGGGGGTTGTCGGGGTTGCCAAACTGGTCCAGCACCTTGCCCTCACCACGCTTTTGCATGGCCTCGGCCAGGTCGCGGGCGTGCTCCATACCGCCGCTCTTGGGTGTGAGCACCAGCTCGGCACCAAAGGCCTTCATGGTCTGCGCACGCTCGATGGACAAATCCTCGGGCATCACCAGCACCATGCGGTAGCCCTTGATGGCCGCGGCCATCGCCAAAGCGATGCCGGTATTGCCCGACGTGGCCTCGATCAGCGTGTCGCCAGGGCGGATATCGCCACGCTCTTCGGCGCGGCGGATCATCGACAGTGCAGGCCGGTCCTTGACGGACCCCGCCGGGTTGTTGCCTTCCAGCTTGCCGAGCACCACATTGCCCCGCGCGGCGTTGTCCTGGGCCCCAATGCGCTGCAGCGCCACCAGCGGCGTGTTGCCTACCGCGTCTTCAATCGTCGGATATTTCATACGCCCTACTGTGCCATAATTCAGGGCTTCACATATTCCGCCCGGGTGGTGAAATTGGTAGACGCAGGGGACTCAAAATCCCCCGCCGCAAGGCGTGCCGGTTCGATTCCGGCCCCGGGCACCACAGTCAACAAGGCCGGTAGCTTCCACGAGCTATCGGCCTTTTTGCTGGGCCAGCCGCTGTGGCGGCGGCATGTGATTTCTGCACACCTCCACACCCAGCCACCGCCATGACCGCCCAGGATCTGATCGCGCACGCCACCGTGCTGGCCTACCGGCTGGCGGGTTATGCCCTGCAGAACATGGCCGAGGATGCGGCCCTGCTGGCGATGATGTTCTGCTGACCTTCGCGTCGCGGCAGCAGCCTTTGCGCTTCGCCCCACCCTCGCGCTGCACCTCAGCGCGCAGCCAGCAACAGGAAGTCCTGCTCATAACCCTTGAGCGATTGCGCCGCACGCAGCCGGTGCGCAGGCGTCATGGCGTTGTGCAGGCGCGCAAACCCCTCGCAGCCCTCGGCCACCAGCGCTTGTGCGTAGCGCTGGTAGGCGACGTCCGGTGACGTCACCACGCGGTCCAGAAAGCCGAGCATCAGCGTGCGGGCCTGGGCGGTGTTGCCACGGTCGGCCTGGATGTTGCGCAGCACCTGCACCAGGTCTTTTTGCCGGCGTACACGCTCAGCATAGGTGCGCTGCGGGTCAAAAGCCGACTGGGCGATAAAGGCGCGCAGCACGGCCTTCTGGGGCTCGTCCAGCGCGCCGTAAAAGGTTTCGAGCCGCGACGAGAGGTCCTTGAAGCGGCGCTCGCGCATCTTGTCGGGCGATGGGTCCAGCCATTCGGATTTCCAGTCAGCGTTGCTGTCGGCCTGCTTGCGCTCCAGATTGCGGATCTGCGCCTCGGTCAGCTGCGAGGCCAGCCACACCACCTTGGGCTCGGCCTGGGCCAGCACCTTGTCCAGCTGTGTACGTGCCTCATCATAGATGCGGCAGGCCTGCTCGGGGGTGATGGTGGCTGGCAACTGCTGCTGCACCTTTTGCAACAGCTCGGCATGCTGGGGCAGCATGGTGTCGCGGTGCCAGCGGTGCAGGTCGCCCAGGTCGCCCCGCACACGCTCCGTCTGCGCGTCCGACAGGTCAAGGTAACGGTTCAGCTGCCAGTACGCCAGGTGGGGCACCTGGTTGTACGCCAGCCGCACTGTGCTGCAACCCGCCAGCAGCACACCGGCAACGGCCAGCGCGGCGATGCACAGGGTGGTGCGCAAACGGGACAAAGCGGGCACGGCGGCTCCAGACAAAGGGAATTGCACAGGATAGGCCCAACGCTGCACATGGCGGGCACAGGGCCCGGATACCCCAGCCCGCGCACCAGGATTTAGCCAAAGGCACCCACCCGCACGGAGGTCCCACGCCACACCCTGCGACGGATGCGCACAAGGGGCCGGCTGACGCGCGGGGTCAGTTGTCCTGTCGCCGGATCAACTGGCGGCCACTGGCAGTGATGGCCAGTTCACCCCCCGTCCCCTTGGTGATGAAGCCCCATTCGAGCAGTCGCCCCGACACATGGTCCTTTAGCGCGTGGGGCAGCGTGATGACTTCGCCCATCTCCAGTTGCTTGAGGGTCTCGATCTCGTCCACGGTGGGGTCGAAATGCGGAGCGTGGTAAGTGGTCATGGTGGTCGCTCTCCAACAAGGTTGCTGAATGAAAGACAGACTTCCGCGCGGCCAGATTAGTTCACAGCCCCCGTGGGCGCAAGCGCGTCATCCCGCAACCGGCGGGCTACCCACCTCGGCCATGTGCTGGAGCCAGCGCGCAAACGTGGCCAGCACCGGGGGCTGGGCCTGTGCGGGGCTGATAAGGTAGTACGCCCGCTCGCCGCGCAGCGGGCGGTTGCAGGCCACCACCAGCTCGCCGCTGGCGAGTTCGGCCTCGATGAGCAGCGGCGGGATCAGCGCCACGCCCATGCCATGCGTGGCGGCCACGGCCAGCATGGAGAACAGCTCGTAGCGCGGGCCATCCAGCGCGTGCGGAGCCTCCACCCCCATGGCATCGAACCACTGGCGCCAGCCGTAGGGGCGTGTGCTTTGCTGCAGCAGCGGCAGCTCGGCCAGCGCCTCGGCGGCCACGGGCTGGTGGGCGCGGCCCCGGCCCCGGGGCGCGGCGGATTCGAGCAGGCGCGGGCTGCACACGGGCACCACGTCTTCGTGCATCAGCAGTTGCGCCTGTACGCCGGGCCAGTTGGCCACCTGCTCGGGCGTGCCGGCATACAAGGCGGCATCGAAGGTGGTGTCGGCAAACAAGAAGGGGCGTGTCTGCGTGTCGATGTGCACCACGATGTCGGGATGCGCCTGCGCCAGTTGCGGCAGGCGGGGGATGAGCCACCGCGTGGCAAAGGTGGGCACTGCCGCCAGCGTGAGGGTGCCGCCCTCGCCCTGGTGGGCCATCACGTCCAGCGTATCGCGCTCCAGCCCCTGCAGCCAGCGAGCCACCTGGCGGCCATAGTGCGCACCCGCAGGCGTCAGCACCACGCCGTGGCGCGTGCGGCGAAACAGTGCCACGCCCAAAAACTCTTCCAGCGCCTGGATCTGGCGCGAGACGGCGCTTTGGGTGAGCGACAACTCCTGCGCGGCGCGGGTGTAGCTCTCGTGGCGGGCGGCCACTTCAAAACAAGCCAGGGCCTGGGTCGATGGAATGTTGCGGCGCATGATGAAGAGGAATTTTTAAGTGACCAGCCACGCCTTGGCTTAGCTGGCCGCCAGTATTCCATACATTCCATAAACGCATGTCTGGATGAAAAGAACTCGCTTGCGGGCCACCACCCCAAGGCCTACGATGCGTCCCATATTCGTTTTTTTCTTCCCCCACTTTCCGACCTGGAGACACACATGGCCCACGCCGCTTTTCAATGGGATGACCCTTTCCTCCTGAGCCAGCAACTGACCGACGACGAGCGTGCCATCCGCGACGCCGCTGCAGCGTATTGCCAGGACAAGCTGGCACCCCGCGTGCTGGACGCCTTCCGCCACGAAAAGATGGACGTGAGCATCTTCCGCGAGATGGGCGAAGTGGGCCTCTTGGGCCCCACCATCCCCGAGCAATACGGTGGCCCCGGCCTGAGCTATGTGGCCTACGGCCTGATCGCCCGCGAAGTGGAGCGTGTGGACTCGGGCTACCGCTCGATGGCCAGCGTGCAGTCGTCGCTGGTGATGGTGCCCATTTATGAATTCGGCAGCGAAGCCCAGCGCCAGAAGTACCTGCCCAAGCTCGCCAGCGGCGAGTGGATCGGCTGCTTTGGCCTGACGGAACCCGACCACGGCTCCGACCCCGGCAGCATGGCCACACGTGCCTACAAGGTGGCGGGCGGCTACAAGCTCAAGGGCAGCAAGATGTGGATCACCAACAGCCCCGTGGCGGATGTGTTCGTGGTGTGGGCCAAGGAAGTGAGCGAAGGCGGCGCCGTGGGTCCCATCCGCGGCTTTGTGCTGGAAAAGGGCATGAAGGGCCTGACAGCCCCCGCCATCCACGGCAAGGTGGGCCTGCGCGCCTCCATCACCGGCGAGATCGTGATGGACGACGTGTTCGTGCCCGAAGAAAACGCGTTCCCTGAAGTGCAAGGCCTCAAGGGCCCCTTCACCTGCCTGAACAGCGCGCGCTACGGCATCGCCTGGGGCGCCCTGGGTGCGGCCGAGTTCTGCTGGCACACCGCGCGCCAGTACACGCTGGACCGCAAGCAGTTTGGCCGCCCCCTGGCCGCCAACCAGCTCATCCAGAAGAAGCTGGCCGACATGCAGACCGAAATCGCCATCGGCCTGCAGGCCTGCCTGCAGTTCGGCCGCATGAAGGACGCGGGTACGGCCAGCGTGGAAGGCACCTCCATCATCAAGCGCAACAGCTGCGGCAAGGCGCTGGACATTGCCCGCCTGGCGCGCGACATGATGGGCGGCAACGGCATCAGCGACGAGTTTGGCGTGGCCCGCCACCTGGTGAACCTGGAAGTGGTGAACACCTACGAAGGCACGCACGATGTGCACGCGCTGATCCTGGGCCGCGCCCAGACGGGCATCGCCGCGTTCGCCAACTGATCGGCCTGCGCCCCGAGAACCGGCAAAAACACCGCCTTTGCGGTGTTTTTGCCTTGTAGCGCTAGTCAATCATGCGCTGACAGCTATCAATTTCATAGTACACCACACCATGACCTCCCCCTCTACCTCCCCCGGCGCCCTCGCAGGCATCAAGGTGCTCGACCTCTCCCGCGTGCTGGCCGGGCCGTGGTGCACGCAGGTTCTGGCCGACCTGGGCGCGGACGTGGTCAAGGTGGAGCGCCCCGGCGTGGGCGACGACACGCGCCAGTGGGGCCCGCCCTTCTTGAAGGACGCAGACGGCAACGACACCAACCAGGCCAGCTACTACACCGCCTGCAACCGCAACAAGCGCTCCGTCACCATCGACATGGCCTCGCCCGAGGGCCAGGCGCTCATCAAGCAGATGGCGCAAGAGGCGGACATCGTGGTGGAGAACTTCAAGGTCGGCGGCCTCAAGCAATACGGCCTGGACCGCGAGAGCCTGCGCGCGCTCAACCCCCGCCTCATCTACTGCTCCGTCACCGGCTTTGGGCAAGACGGCCCGTATGCCGAGCGCGCAGGCTACGACCTGATGGTGCAGGCCATGACGGGCCTGATGAGCATCACCGGCCAGGCCGACAGCCAGCCCGGCGGCGGCCCCATGCGCGTGGGCGTGGCCGTGATCGACCTGTTCACCGGCCTGTATGCCAGCAACGCCATCCTGGCCGCGCTGCACGTGCGCGACAACGCCACCAATGGCACCGGCCAGGGCCAGCACATCGACATGGCGCTGCTGGACGTGGGCATGGCCGTGCTGGCCAACCAGGCCTCGGGGTTCCTGGCCACTGGCAAGGCGCCTGGCCGCATGGGCAACAGCCACCCCAGCCTCGCGCCCTACCAGGACTTCCCCACGCAGGACGGCAACATGCTGCTGGCCATTGGCAACGACGGCCAGTTCCAGCGCTTTTGCGCCGCCTCCGAGCAGCCCCAGTGGGCCAGCGACCCGCGCTTTGCGACCAACACCCTGCGCGTGCAAAACCGCACCGCGCTGATCCCCGCCATGGAGGCCGTGACCCGCACGCGCACCACGGCCGACTGGATCGCGCTGCTGGAAGACAAAGCCGTACCCTGCGGCCCCATCAACACCATCGCCCAGGCGTTTGACGACGCGCAGGTGCAGGCCCGTGGCCTGGCCGTGACGCTGCCGCGCTGGAAGGACGGCGAGGCCGCCACCGACAACGTGTTGCAGATCACCGGCGTGGCCAGCCCGCTGCGCCTGTCGGCCACCCCACCCGTGCTGCGCAATGCGCCGCCGTCACTGGGCCAGCACACCGACGAGGTGTTGCGCGAGATGGGGCTGGACCCAGCGCGCATCGCGGCACTGCGGGCCAGCGGGGTTTTGTAGCCAGACCCTCGCGGCATCGGCCTGCGCCATGCCCTGACCACTGCACGGCCTTGCCCTCACCGGCAAGGCCGTTTTGTTTGTGCTGTCTGCATTGCGCCGGCCCCTGGCGCTTATCTGGCTCGCGCTATCCGCTATCCGCTATCCATCGGATGACAAAGCGAGGGACTGAAGGAGCCTGCTTGCCTCGGCCCCACGGCAAAAAAGACATGTACAAAAAATTACATCCGTCTCCATAATCCCAGAGACATCCTGTCTGCGGCCCCGCGCACGGCGCGCCGCTGGATCAGGGTGCTGGGCCCATGGCCCAGCACTGCGGCGTTTCTGGACCCTCAAGGAGTTCCTCATGAAGCTCAGCCTCAAGCTCCCCCTGGCCTTCACCGTGTCGCTGCTCTTGCTGTTTGCAGCGGCCCTGTTTGGCATCAGCCGCCTGAACCAGGCGCTCGACACCTACCAGACCACCGTGGCCCAGAGCTTCGAGCACGAGCGCATGGCGGCGGGCATGCTCAACAACTTCAAGGTGCAGGTGCAGGAGTGGAAAAACGTGCTGCTGCGTGGCAAGGACCCGGCCCAGCTCACGCGCTACTGGGCCGCGTTTGAAAAGCAGGAACAGGCCATCAAGGACGAGGCGCAAAAGCTCGTGGCCGCACTGCCCCCGGGGGAGGGTCGCGAACGCGTGTTGCAGTTTGCCCAGGCCCACGAACGCATGGGCACCGCCTACCGCAAGGGGTTTGAAGCCTTCAAGGCGGCCGACCACGACCCGCAAGCGGGCGACAAGGCCGTGGCGGGCATGGACCGCGAGCCCTCGCAGCTGCTGGACCAGGCGGGCGACCTGATCGCCAAGGCCAGCAGCGCCGTGGCCGAACGTGCCGCCGCCACTGCGCAGCGGGCCACCACCATCAGCCTGGTGGTGATGCTGGTGGTGTGCGCGCTGGGCATAGCAGGCGCCATTGCCTTCAGCCGCACCGTGGTGAACCCGCTGGACAACGCGGTGCGCGTGTCGCAGGCCGTGGCCAGCGGCGACCTGACGGTGGCGCGGCACGTGCAGGGCAAGGACGAGATCGCACTGCTGCTCAATGCCTTGCACGACATGCAGATCAGCCTGTCGCACGTGGTGAGCAATGTGCGCAACAACGCCGACAGCGTGGCCGCCGCCAGCACCGAGATCGCGCAGGGCAACAACGACCTGAGCGCCCGCACCGAACAGCAGGCCAGCGCGCTGGAGCAAACATCGGCATCCATGGAAGAACTCAGCTCCACCGTGCAGGCCAACGCCGAAAACGCGCGCACCGCCAACCAGCTGGCCGTGAGCGCCAGCACCGTGGCCGTGCAGGGCGGTGATGTGGTGGCCGAGGTGGTGACGACCATGAAGGGCATCAACGACAGCAGCCGCAAGATCGCCGACATCATCAGCGTGATCGATGGCATCGCCTTCCAGACCAACATCCTGGCGCTGAACGCCGCCGTGGAAGCGGCCCGTGCCGGTGAACAAGGCCGGGGCTTTGCGGTAGTGGCCGGTGAGGTGCGCAGCCTCGCGCAGCGCAGTGCCGAGGCCGCCAAGGAGATCAAGACCCTGATCCACGCCAGCGTGGAGCGCGTGGAACTGGGCACCACGCTGGTGGACAAGGCGGGCGCCACGATGAACCAGGTGGTGAGCGCCATCCGCCGCGTGACCGACATCGTGGGCGAGATCAGCGCCGCGAGCAGCGAGCAAAGCGCAGGTGTCGCCCAGGTAGGGGACGCCATCACCGAAATGGACCAGGCCACGCAGCAGAACGCAGCGCTGGTCGAACAGAGCGCCGCCGCCGCTGACAGCCTCAAGGTGCAGGCGCAGCAGCTGGTGCAGGCAGTGGCGGTGTTCCGGCTGGCAGACACCGACGCCAACACCCCCAGGCAGGCCAGCATGCCCGCGCCGGGCCACCACCAGCCCCGGTTGGCCGCAGGCTGAAGCGGCGCAGCCATTTCAAGCCTAATCGGCTTGAAGCGCTAGTGCATCATGTGCCAACAGCTACATAAATAGTAGCAAACGGCGCCTTCTCAGGCTTCAGCCAGCGCAGGGGTTGCCTGCTGCACGGTGGCCAGCGTGGGCGAGGCCAGCTTGCGCAGGTAGGCCATGGTCTGCAGGCAGGCTTGGGCCACCTCGGTGCCCTTCTTCACAAAATGCTCGCGGAAGAAGCGCACATGGTCCTCGTGGTCGTGGAAATCGCGCGGCGTGAGCACGGCCGACATCACAGGCACCTCGGTGTCGAGCTGCACGCGCATCAGCCCGTCGATGACGGCGGTGGTGACGAACTCGTGGCGGTAGATGCCGCCGTTGACCACCAGCGCACAGGCCACGATGGCGTCGTAGCGCCCGCTGCGCGCGAGCTTGCGTGCCAGCAGCGGAATCTCGAACGCGCCGGGCACATCGAACAGCGCCACCTGCGCGGGGGGCAGGCCGTGGCGGTCAAACTCGGCCAGGGCCGCGTCACGCGCCTGGTGCACGATGTCCTGGTGCCAGCTGGCACTGATGATGGCCACGCGGGCGCCACGGTGGGCGGCGACGGGAGCCAGGGGGGAAACGGAAGGTGAAGAAGACTGATTCATGGGTTCCTCAGAACAGGGTTGGCCAGAATCAGGGCGCGCGCGAACACGGCACCTGCACAGGGCGGCGCAGGCCCTGCGCCATCCCAGCGCGCAACAAAGCACGCAGGCAAACGCCGAGGGCCCAGCCACCCATGGCGGGAGCTGTGGGTTTCGCGATCTCTTTCATCCGGACTGTGACCGTCGGCTCTGGTTTCGCACCAGATCTGCTGACCCTGCAGGCCGATCCGAAGAACGGCACCGCAGGCGCTCGCGGGCTCTTGCGGGCATTTCAGCCAACAAATACCGCCGGTGGGGAATTCCGCCCCGCCCTGAGAACGCTGTCGGCCCCGAAGGTCATCCGGGGCCGACGGGTGGGATTTTAGGCGGCGGGCACGCAGTACGCCGTCGCGCAGGCGATTGCCTGCACTGGCAGTGCCGGTTTCTGCGGCTGTGGGCTGTATTGAATGCCGAAGTCTGCTCAGCGCACGCGCTGAAACCCATCTTCGGCCCAGGCCGCTGCGCTGGCGGGCGTGAGCTTGAAGGTGGGCGGCGCGGACGCACGGGCTACCTCTTCACCCAGCTCGTCCTGCGCGCTCAGCGTGGCCGTGGCGCCTTCCTCATCGGGCACGATGGCCAGCGCCACGCGCAGGCGCTGGCCGTCTGCGGTGGTGATGTGCACGCTCTTGTTCAGCTGCGCGTGCAGTTGCTGCTCATGGCGGCGCACCACTTCGCTGGCGGTCTTGACCAGGGTGTGGAAGGCCGACACATCGAGCGGCTTGGGGTTCTTCTTGTCGCGGCCCATGGTCCAGGGGCCCACCAGCGCGGGTTCGGCCTCGCCCTTCAGCGTCATGGACACGGCCCAGCCATCGTCGTCTTCGTTATTGATGACCTGCGCCGTCCAGCGCCCATCGCTCCAGCAGCGGGGTTCCTGGATGGTGTCGGGCGTGTCGGGTGCGTCGGTCATGGAGAAAAAGGCCTGGGTTGCGGGAAAGGGCGCAGAGCATAACGGCAGGGCCTGGCCGCCCCAATTTCCAATAACCATTGGTTATCGAAAGAGGCTATGCATAGCGCGGGCCTTGCTACTCCCCCAAAGCGTCCGGCGCCACATCCGCCGCGTCGCGCAGCACGTCGATAAAGGCCTGTGCCGAGGGTGTGGGCGGCTCGCCCAGGCGGGTGATGAGGCCATAGCTGGGCATGCGGTTGGGCAGCTCGACGGGGATGCGCGAGAGCAGGCCCCGGTCCACATATTTCTGGATCAGCGCGGCGGGCTGCAGCGACATCATGTGGGTGGTGTTCATCAGCTCCAGCGCAAACAAGAAGGACGGCGTCTCCACCACCCCCGCCGTGAGCGCCAGGCCCGCGCCGCCGAACAAGTCGTCCGACACCTTGCGCACCGCCGTGGAGGCGGGGTACAGAATCCAAGGCCAGTGCGCCAGCTCGGTCAGCGACAGGTCGGTGGCGCCGCGCAGCGGGTGGTGCTGTCCGCCCACCACATGCAGCGGCTCGGCGGACAGGTGCTCGTAGTGGAATTGGCTGCGCTGGTCCTCGGTGGTGAAGCGGCCGATCATCAGATCGATCTTGCGCTCGGCCAGCCAGGCGATGAGCTGGTCGCTGCTCTGCTCCAAGATCTTGATGACCAAGAGGGGCCGCAGGCGCTGGATCTCCACCACCGAGGCCACCAGCACATGCGCGGCCGAGCCGGTGATGGCGCCCACCGTCACATGGCCATGGCCGCCCTGCTTGAGGGCGTTGAACTCGTCCACAAACTTGCGCTGCCCATCGAGCGCCGCGCTGGCGTAGCGCAGCGTAAAAAGCCCCAGCTCGTTGGGCCGCATGCCGCGCGAAAGGCGGTCGAACAAGCGCGCCTCCAGGATCTCCTCGATGTCCATGAGGATCTTGGTGGCCGCAGGCTGCGTGACATGCATCTGCTCGGCCGTGAGCCGCAGGTTGCGCGTGCGGCCCAGGATGTCCAGAAACTGCAAATGCCGAAAGCGCAGCCGCGCGCAGGCCTGCGCCAAAGACAAGGGTTTACCCGGAAATTCGTCTGGACTCATAAGCGTTTGGAATGGATTGTCGCAAAACATTCAGTGGACCCGGCAGGGCGCGAAACCTAACCTTCGCCTTGCGTTCATGACGGCTTGCCCAAAAAAGCTGCACACGCCGACGGCCTCGCCAGCGGGGTCCCGCCATTCCAACGGAGACAAGACACCATGCAATTCCATTCCCTCGCCAAATCCTTGGCACTTGCCACCACGCTGCTGGCCGCCTTCGCCGCCCCCGTCTCGGCCCAAGTCAAGGAACACACCTTCAAGGTCGGCATTGGCCTGAGCGACGACCACCCACAGGCCCAGGCCGTGCGCCACTTTGCCGAGCGCCTGCAGGCCAAGAGCGGCGGCAAGATGAACGCCAAGCTGTTCGCCAGCGGCGCCCTGGGCAACGACGTGAGCATGACCTCGGCCCTGCGCGGCGGCACGCTGGAGATGACGATTCCCGATTCGTCCACGCTGATGTCGCTGATCAAGCCCTTTGGCGTGCTGAACCTGCCGCTCACCTTCAACACCGAGGCAGAAGCCGACGCCTTGCTCGACGGCCCCTTCGGCCAGAAGCTGCTGGCCATGCTGCCCGACAAGGGCCTGATCGGCCTGGGCTTCTGGGAAAACGGCTTCCGCCATGTGACCAACTCGCGCCGACCCATCAACACGGCCGACGATCTGGCGGGCCTGAAGCTGCGCGTGATCCAGAGCCCCCTGTTCCTGGACACCTTCAACGCGCTGGGCACCAACGCCACGCCCATGCCGTTCACCGAGCTGTACACGGCCATGGAACAAAAGGCCGTGGACGGCCAGGAAAACCCACCCGCCACCATCCTGGCCAGCAAGTTCTATGAAGTGCAAAAGCACCTGGTGCTGTCGCGCCACATGTACAGCGCCTGGGTGCTGCTCATTTCCAAGAAAACCTGGGACGGCCTCTCGGCCGACGAAAGGAAGATCGTGCAGGAGGCCGCCCGCGAGGCCACGCTGTTCGAGCGCAAGACCATCCGCGCCTTCAGCGAAACCGCCCTGGGCGAGCTGAAGAAGGCCGGCATGCAGATCACCGAGCTGCCCGCCGCCGAGCAGGCCAAGCTGCGCACCAAGCTGCAGCCCGTGCTGGCCAAGTACGGCAAGGAGTTTGGTGAAGAGACCACCAGCGAAATGATGGGCGAGCTGGCGAAGGCGCGGGGCAGCAAGTAAGCGCTTGGTTCGTTCCTCAGGGCGCAGCTTCTGGCTGCGCCCAGCCCCTCTTTTGCGACGCCCCGACCCCATGACCCAAACACCCCGCCGCCCCTTCCGCTCCCGCGAATGGTTTGCCGCACCCGAGCGCTCGGACATGACCGCGCTGTATCTGGAGCGGTTCATGAACTACGGGCTCACGCCCGAAGAGCTGCGCTCGGGCCGGCCCATCATCGGCATTGCGCAGACGGGCAGTGACCTGTCGCCCTGCAACCGCATCCACCTGGACCTGGCGCGCCGCGTGCGCGACGGCATCCGCGATGCGGGTGGAATTCCGATGGAGTTCCCCGTGCACCCCATCTTTGAAAACTGCCGGCGCCCCACGGCCGCTCTGGACCGCAACCTGGCCTATCTGGGGCTAGTGGAGATCCTGTACGGCTACCCCATCGATGCCGTGGTGCTGACCACGGGCTGCGACAAGACAACGCCCGCGGGCATCATGGCGGCATCCACGGTGGACATCCCGGCCATCGTGCTCTCGGGCGGGCCGATGCTGGACGGCTGGCACGAAGGGCAGCTGGTGGGCTCGGGCACCGTGATCTGGCGCAGCCGCCGCCAGCTCGCGGCGGGCGAGATTGACGAGGAAGAATTCTTGCAGCGCGCCTGCAACAGCGCGCCCTCGGCCGGGCACTGCAACACCATGGGCACGGCATCGACCATGAACGCCGTGGCAGAGGCGCTGGGCCTGTCGCTGCCGGGCTGCGCGGCCATTCCAGCACCCTACCGCGAGCGCGGCCAGATGGCCTACGAGACCGGGCGTCGCATCGTGGAAATGGCGTATGAAGACCTGCGCCCATCGCGAATCCTGACGCGGGAAAGTTTCTTGAACGCGCTGTCAGTGGTGAGCGTGGCGGGCGGCAGCAGCAACGCGCAGGTGCACATCATGGCGATGGCGCGCCACGCGGGCGTGCAGCTGGAAGCGCAAGACTGGACCGACCACGCCTACGACCTGCCCCTGCTGCTGAACATGCAGCCTGCGGGGCAGTTTCTGGGTGAACGCTTCTTCCGCGCAGGCGGCGTGCCCGCGCTGATGTGGGAGCTGCAGCAGGCCGGCAAACTGCATGCCGACTGCGCCAGCGTGACCGGCAAGACGGTGGGCGAGAACCTGCAAGGCCGCGAGACCCACGACCGTGAGGTGATCCGCCCCTTCAGCAACCCGCTCATGCACAAGGCGGGGTTAATGGTGCTCAGCGGCAACCTGTTCGACTTCGGGATCATGAAGACCTCGGTGATCTCCGAAGCCTTTCGCCAGCGCTACCTCAGCCAGCCGGGCGCGGAAGGCATCTTTGAAGCCCGCGCCGTGGTGTTTGAAGGTGCGGACGACTACCACGCGCGCATCAACGACCCGGCACTGAACATCGACGAAGGCTGCATCCTGGTGATGCGCGGCGCGGGCCCCATCGGCTGGCCGGGCTCGGCCGAAGTGGTGAACATGCAGCCGCCCGATGCGCTGATCCGGCGCGGCATCAACACGTTGCCCACGCTGGGCGACGGACGCCAGTCGGGCACGGCAGACAGCCCTTCCATCCTCAACGCATCGCCCGAGAGCGCCGTGGGCGGGGGCCTGTCCTGGCTGCAAAGCGGCGACACCATCCGCATCGACCTGAACACCGGTCGCTGCGATGCGCTGGTCGCCCCCGAGGAAATCGCGCGCCGACAACGCGACCTGCCCGCCCCACCCGTGCCCGCGAGCCAGTCGCCCTGGGAGGCGCTGTACCGCGAGAAAACAGGGCAATTGGCCGATGGCGCCACGCTGGACTTTGCGCTGGAATTTCAGCGCATCTCCGAAAAGACGCCACGCCACAACCACTGACAACGAACGGGTAGGCCTCTGGCGCCTTCCCGGACTTTTTCGAAGGACTCTCCATGAACAACATGACGGCAGCGGCAGTTGCCGAACGGGCCCGTGCGCCCCAGGCCGCATTGCAAGTGCTTCCCGACGACGGCCTGCAAGGCAAGCTGGTGGGCCGGGTGTGGGTGCCCAATGGTGTCGTGCCCGGCCCGGCCGTGGTGGCACTGCGGCCCGACGGTGTGTTTGACCTCAGCGCGCACTACCCCACCATGAGCACGCTGCTCGACACCCTGGCACCGGCAGAGGCTGCGCGCAGCGCCACCGGCCAGTACCTGTGCAGCGTGGAAGACCTGCTGGCCAACAGCCTGCCCGGCGCACGTGACACCAGCCGCCCCTGGCTGCTGGCCCCGTGCGACTTGCAGGTGGTGAAGGCCGCAGGCGTGACATTTGCGGCCAGCCTCATCGAGCGCGTGATCGAAGAGCAGGCGCGCGGCGACGCCATCCGCGCGCAGGGCCTGCGCAGCCAGGTCATCGGCCTCATCGGCCAGAACCTGGCGGACATCCGCCCGGGCTCGCCCGAGGCCATGCGCCTGAAGGCGCTGTTGCAAGACAAAGGCCTGTGGTCGCAGTACCTGGAGGTGGGCATTGGCCCCGATGCCGAGGTGTTCACCAAGGCGCCGGTGCTGGCCTCCGTGGGCTGTGGCGACGACATCGGGATCCGCTCCGATTCGGCCTGGAACAACCCCGAGCCCGAGGTGGTACTGGCCGTGAACAGCCGGGGCCAGATCGTGGGCGCCACGCTGGGCAACGATGTGAACCTGCGTGACATCGAGGGCCGCAGCGCCCTCCTGCTGGGCAAGGCCAAGGACAACAACGCGTCGTGCGCCCTGGGCCCGTTCCTCCGCCTGTTTGACGGCAGCTTCGGGCTGGAGCAGGTGCGCAATGAAACCGTGCACCTGCGTGTGGCTGGCGCGGACGGCTTTGAGCTGCGCGGCATCAACACCATGGCCAGCATCAGCCGCGACCCCACCGACCTGGTGGCGCAGACGCTGGCCGCGCACCAGTACCCGGACGGGTTCATGCTGTTCCTGGGCACGCTGTTTGCCCCCATCGAAGACCGCGGCCAGCCAGGCGGCGGCTTCACCCACCACCTGGGCGATCTGGTGTCCATCCAGAGCGCCTGGCTGGGCGGACTGCACAACCGCGTGGCGCACAGCGAGGCCGCGCCGCCCTGGCGCTTTGGCCTGCGCGCCTTCATGGCCAACCTGGCGCAGCGCGGGCTGCTGCAGGGCACAGCGCTTTGAGTCAAAAGAAAACAGGAGACAACCCCATGCTCAATGCCTTCATCGACCGCTGCTGCCGCTGGATCAACCTGCTCATTGCCCTGGCGCTGGCCGTGATGGTGGTGATGGTGTTTGGCAACGTGGTGCTGCGCTACGCGTTCAACTCCGGCATCGCCATCAGCGAGGAGGTCTCGCGCTGGCTGTTCGTGTGGATCACCTTCCTGGGCGCCATCGTGGCGGTGCGCGAGCGGGGCCACCTGGGCACGGACTTTCTGCTGGCGCGCCTGCCGCCGCTGGGCCAGCGCATCTGCCTCGCCATCAGCTACGCGCTGATGATCTGGTGCACCTGGCTGCTCTTCAGCGGCGCGCTGGCGCAGGCGCGCATCAACTGGGATGTGGATGCGCCTGTCACCGGTGCATCCATGGCCATCTTCTATGCGTCGGGCGTGGTGTTTGCCGTGGCGGCGGGGCTGCTGCTGGCGCTGGATCTGTGGCGCATCGTGTCGGGGCAGATGCCCGACAACGAGCTGCTGCACATCGCCGAATCCGAAGAACTGGCCGCCGTGGGCAGCCAGTTGCCGCACACAGCCCCAGCGCTCACGGCCTCACGCCAGTGAGCCCCACACCGCAATGACCTGGAGCGCTCTCCCATGACCGTTTTTATCTTCCTCGGCTCCCTGCTGGCCGCCATGGCCATCGGCGTGCCGATTGCGTACGCGCTGCTCGTGTCCGGCGCGGCCCTGATGTGGCACCTGGACCTGTTTGACGCGCAGATCCTGGCGCAGAACGTGATCAACGGGGCCGACAGCTTTCCGCTGCTGGCCGTGCCCTTCTTCATGCTGGCGGGCGAGATCATGAACGTGGGTGGGCTGTCGCAGCGCATCGTCAAGCTCGCGCTCACGCTGGTGGGGCACAAGCGGGGCGGGCTGGGGTTCGTGGCCATCCTGGCGGCCTGCATGCTGGCGGCGCTGTCGGGCTCGGCCGTGGCCGACACGGCGGCACTGGCGGCCCTGCTGCTGCCCATGATGGTGAAGGCCGGGCACGACAAGGCACGAGCGGGCGGGCTCATCGCTTCAGCGGGCATCATCGCGCCGGTCATTCCGCCCTCCATCGGCTTCGTGGTGTTTGGCGTGGCGGCCAACGTGTCGATCAGCAAGCTGTTCCTGGCCGGCATCGTGCCGGGGCTGCTGATGGGAGTGGCGATTGCCATCACCTGGTACTGGGTCTCCCAGCGCGAAAACGTCACGCCACCGCCCAAGGCATCCACCGCCGAAAAGCTGCAGGCGCTCAGGGAATCGACCTGGGCACTGTTCCTGCCGGTGATCGTGATCGTGGGCTTGAAGATGGGCGTGTTCACCCCCACCGAGGCGGCGGCCGTCGCTGCCGTGTACGCCCTGCTGGTGGCCACGCTGGTCTACCGCGAGCTGCACTGGCGCCAGCTGACCGATGTATTCATCAGTGCCGCCAAGACCACCGCCGTGATCATGTTCCTGGTGGCGGCCGCCATGGTCAGCGCCTGGCTCATCACCGTGGCGGATATCCCGCGTCAGCTGGTGAGCCTGCTCAAGCCCTTGATGGAACACCCCACGCTGCTGCTCATCGCCATCATGGTGCTGGTGATGGCCGTGGGCACCGCCATGGACATGACGCCCACCATCCTCATCCTCACGCCCGTGCTGATGCCGGTGGTGAAGGCCGCAGGCATCGACCCGGTCTACTTCGGCGTGCTGTTCATCATCAACAACGCCATCGGGCTCATCACCCCGCCCGTGGGGACGGTGCTGAACGTGGTGGCGGGCGTGGGCAAGATGCGCATGGACGACGTCACGCGGGGCGTGATCCCGTTCATGGTGGCGCAGTTTGCGGTGATGTTCCTGATGGTGCTGTTCCCGTCCCTCGTGCTGGTGCCGATGCGGTGGTTTACGGGATGAACCAGCGGTTTTAAAACAAAAAGTGCCGCAAGCGCTAGTGGATATTGCGCTTGCAGCTATCAAATCAGGAGTTACTCACCCCTAAGCGCTGTTCAGTTGGCCACCGTGAAACGCTTTTGCACGTGGCGTGGTGTTTCCAGTTCGTCGGCCATTGCCACCGCCAGGTCGGCCACGCTGATGCTGCCAGGCTGGTCGCCGTTCATCAGCGGGGCCTCGTCGCCCAGGCGGTACTGGCCGGTGCGCTCGCCGGGCTGCAGCAGGATGGGGGGCGAGAGGAAGGTCCAGTCTAGCGTGTTTTCGGTGCGGATCCAGTTCAGCGCCTCTCGGGCTGCCAGGGCGCCCTGCTTCCATTCGGCGGGGAACTGGGGCGTGTCCACCAGCTGCAGGCCGGGCGCCACGAACAGGCTGCCTGCGCCGCCCACCACCAGCAGTCGGCGCACACCGGCGGCCTTGGTGCCGTCGATGATGGCGCGCGTGCCTTTCAGGAACTGGTCGTGGATGTCTGGCACCGTCCAGCCGGGGTTGTAGGCGCTCACCACCGCGTCGTGGCCCGCAACAGCCTGGGCCACCTGGGTGGCGTCCTGCGCGTCTGCGGCGACCACCGTCAGCGCCTCGCGGGCAGCGAGTTTGCCCGGGTTGCGGGCCAGCACGGTCACACGGTGGCCGCGTTGCAGCAGTTCGTTCAGCACGGCCGAGCCGACAAAACCGGTGGCGCCAATCAGGGCGATGTTCATATCGATGTCCTTGGGGTCAAAGTTGTGATGTAGTGAGAATAGGAGCTTGTCAAAACAGGCGGTAGATGGCTAAAACTGCCTTATCTTTGAAGCTGTGCTTCACAATCAAACACATGGAAGACCTCAAACGCATGGCTGTTTTTGCCTCGGTGGTGCAGCACGGCTCGATGAGCGGCGCCGCGCGCGCACTGGGCATGAGCACTTCGGCGGTGAGCCAGCAGGTGCGCAAGCTCGAAAGCGACGGCGGCGTGACGCTGCTGCACCGCTCCACGCGCAAGTTGGCGCTCACCGAGGCGGGCCAGCGTTACCACGCGCGCTGCGCTGCCATGTGGGCGGCGGCGGAGCAAGCGCGCGCCGAGCTGGCAGCCTCCCGCGATGCGCCCAGTGGCGAATTGCGGATGTCGGCCACCGTGGGGTTTGCGCGGCACATCGCACCAGCCCTGGGTGAACTGCTGGCCGCGCACCCGGCGCTGCGACTGCGGCTGCTGGTGGACGACTCCACCATCGACCTCATCAACGCCCGCATCGACCTGGCCGTGCGCTACGGGCGCCTGGCGGATTCGACCTGGGCGGCCCGGCGCCTGGGGGGCATGAGTTGGTACCTGTGCGCATCACCCGAATGGGTGGCCGCACACGGCGTGCCCCAGCACCCGGATGCGCTGCTGTCCCATAGCTGGCTGGGCTTCGCACGAGAGGGGGGCGGGTTGCTCATCGACCTGCGCAGTCCCAGCGGCGAGCCGCGCGCACTGCGGGTGGAGCCGCGCATTGCCAGCAACAACCAGCTCTCGATCCAGCAGATGTGCGAGGCCGGGCTGGGCCTGGCGCTGGTGGGCAGCATGGATTCGCACGAAGCACTGCAGGCCGGGCGGCTGGTGCGACTGCTGCCCGACTGGTCGTTTGGCACGCTGGACATCTGGGCCGTCACGCCCCAACGCGATGCCCAGCCCGCCAAGGTGCGCCAGTCGATTGCGGCACTGCATGCCTACCTGCGGCAGGTGCCCGGGATTTCGGACTGAGAGCGGCCAACAAAACTCTTCTGGCGTCGTTGCCGCGTCTTGTCGTACTGCTCGCACTGCCCGCGACGCAGTGCCTAGCCAGAACCGCTACGCTGGGTTTTGTGAGCCGCTCCGAGCCTTGCTCGTCGGCACCCATCGATTTTTTATCGCACGGACCCACAAATTCCATCGTTGTGTGGGCGCCGTGCTCTGCCTACAGTTGCGGCTCCCTGGCCAGGGTTTGTTTGATGGATTGCCCCCACCACCCACCGGAGACCCGACATGACGACCAACCCGCCACTGACCTTCCCCATCGACCGCGTGCTGACCGCCTTCGAGCAGCAGGACGTGCCCACACTGCTGGCCACGATTGCCGACGATGTGGACTTCCGCATTGACCACTACCGCGACGATGCCGACACCAGCTGGCAAATCGCCCGCAACAAGGCCGAGGCGATGGCCGTGGTGCAGCGCCTGGGGGTGGAGGTGTTCCCGCGCGGCACGAAGATCCTGCACACCCACAGCCAGCCGCTGGGCAATGACTGGGTGCTCACGCACTTTCACCAGCGCTTCTTTTATGCGGTACAACAGCGCGAAGTGGAATCCGTGACCTGGATCACCAGCCATTCGCAGAACGGCCAGGTGGACTATTTCCGCGAGACCGTCACCACCATCACCCCGGTCTGACAACCTGATCCAAGAAAGGCCCTGCCACCATGCTGTTTGACCTGCGCGCACTGGGCTACTTTGTAGCGGCCTATGAAGAGCGCTCGGTCACGGCCGCCTCGCGCCGCTGCTTTGTGGCGCAGCCGTCCATCAGCATGGCCGTCAAGGGGCTGGAGGATGCGCTCGAAACCACCCTGTTCGAGCGCAGCCGCCAGGGCCTGGCGCCTACGCCCGCCGCGCACCGGCTGTACCCCCGCGCCTGCAGCCTGCTGGCCCAGTCCAGCGCCATGGTGCGCGACTTTCGCGATGCACCACGTGAAACGCTGGGCATCTTCCTGCAGGACGACCTGATGGTGCAGCAGGCCACGCCCCTGTTCGCACACATCGCGCAGGAGCTGCCCCACACCATGGTGCGGCTCACCGCCAGCGCGCAAGAGGCGCGGCTGCGCATGGTGGCCGAGCACTGCAAGCCGCCCGGCGACACCTTTGTGCCGCTGTGGCACGAGCCCTATGTGATGCTGGTGCCCGAGCTGCACCCGCTGCGCTTCAAGAAGCGCTTTGGCCTGGCAGACATTGAAAACCTGCCCCTCATCGAGTGGCCCTATTGCCCGCTGCACCAGTCCTTCATCCGCCTGCTAGCCGAGCGGGGGATTGCGCTGCAGGTGCAGGCCAGCGCCGCGCGCGAGGAGCTGCTGCTGCACATGGTGGACGCGGGCATGGGCCTGGCCGTGGTGCCGCAGTCGCATGCAGCCCAGGCGCGCCGCGCGCTCACCCGCCCGCTGGACGGGCCCTTGGCCTTTTCGCGCCACATTGGCCTGGCCTGCGATGCGTCGGACGCGCCCCTGCTCGGGCTGCTGCACCGCCTGGCGGACGGCATGAAGGCCACCGCAGCCCAGCCCGAGCCCACGCAGCGCAGCAATGTGGTCTGATCCCCTGCCCCATCCACCCCTCAGGCCACCCCCCATGATTCTGGAAATTGCCCACCTCACCATCCGCCCCGGCCAGAACAGCGCGTTTGAACAGGCGTTTGCCCAGGCGCAGCGCATAATTGCCTCCATGCCCGGCTACCTGTCCCATGAGCTGGGGCATTGCATGGAGCGGCCACAGGACTATGTGCTGCTGGTGCGCTGGGCCACCCTGGCCGACCACGAGGTGGGTTTCCGCCAGTCCACCCAGTACCAGGAGTGGAAAGGGCTGCTGCACCATTTTTACGATCCGTTCCCCACCGTTGTGCACTTTGAGCCGGTCACGCCGGACAGGGTGTGACGGCGCCGCCACGCACGGATGCTGCAGCGCACTATTCG
Organism: Acidovorax sp. 59; assembly: GCF_002754175.1. Classification (NCBI taxonomy): domain Bacteria; kingdom Pseudomonadati; phylum Pseudomonadota; class Betaproteobacteria; order Burkholderiales; family Comamonadaceae; genus Acidovorax; species Acidovorax sp. 59. Next base: position 3,271,037 of record NZ_PEET01000001.1, read on the forward strand.
GGTATTGCCTGAAGATTTAGCGCACTGCGCGTGCCGTTTGGGTCCTAGAATTTGTAAAAGCGCGTATCTTCGTATCTTCATTACCGCGCGAAGGATCCAACATGAAAGCCATCCAGCAGGACATCGACGAGCGGACCAACCTCACCAGCACCAACAAGTTCGAGCTGCTGCTGTTTCGCCTGGGCATCGACAGCGCCTTGGGCAAGTCCGAGCTGTTCGGCATCAATGTCTTCAAGATCCGCGAGATCGTGGCCATGCCCAGCATCACGCCGATTGCGGGCACCACGGCCCATTCGCTTGGGGTGGTCAACCTGCGCGGACAGGTGATTCCGGTGCTGGACCTGCCCTCCATCGTGGGTTGCAAGCCACAGACGGGCCTGAACATCATGCTGGTGACAGAGTACGCACGCACCACCCAGGCGTTTGCGGTCGAGTCGGTGGAAGACATCGTGCGCCTGGACTGGAAACAGGTGCTGTCGGCGGAAACCAGCGGCGCTGCTGGCAAGCTGGTGACCAGCATTGCCCGTCTGGACGGCAACACCGACGAGTCCCGCCTCGCGCAGGTGCTGGACGTGGAAGCCATCCTGCAGATGATCTCGCCCTCTGACGGTCACGAGGTCACAGAGGAAAAGGTGGGCGCCAAGCTCAAACTCAAGCCTGGTTGCATCATCCTGGCGGCGGACGACTCGTTCGTGGCCCGTTCGCTCATCGAGCAAGAGCTCAAGGTGCTCAACGCGCCATATGAAATGGTGAAATCCGGCAAGGAGGCCTGGGACCGGCTCAATGCCATCGCCAAAAGTGCCGAGGCCGAGGGCAAGACGGTGCTTGACCGCGTGGCCATGGTGCTGACCGACCTGGAAATGCCGGAGATGGACGGCTTCACGCTGACGCGCAACATCAAGCAGGACGCCCGCTTTCATGGGCTGCCGGTGGTCATCCATTCCTCGCTGTCGGGCTCGGCCAACGAAGACCATGTGCGCAGCGTTGGGGCCGATGGCTATGTGGCCAAGTTTGTGGCGGAAGACCTGGCGGAGACCATCCGCCGCGTACTGCCCAAGTAAACCGGCGCCCTATCCGCTGGAACACAACGGCCTTGCGGGGCCGTTTGTTTTTTGCGGGTCCGATTTTTTGGTTGAATCAGTTGATTGCGTCCGTAAAACGTACTCTGATAGCTATCATTTTTGACGATATCAAGCAGCAGGCGTGCCCCATATTCACGGGTTATTACAGCCTCCATCGGCACCTGTGCATGCGCCGAGTCAACCAAAAGCCGTCCCCACGCGCTAAAGTGATTGGCCCCCTGTGCCAGACCCCTGAAATTTGTAACGCTCCACCGGAGCGCTTTTCATGGGCTTTACGGACAAGGCGGAACGCGCCCACCCGGCCGGAGTCTGATCACCATGACCTACACCATCACCCGCATTCTTTCCGCCACGGTCCTGGGGGCCCTGGTGACAGGGTGTGCCACCGTGCCGGGCGACCCTTATTACGACTCTCCGCGCTACCCGGTGTACGAACAGCCAGGCTACATCTACAGTGCCCCGCCGCCGGTGTACCAAGCGCCGCCTGTGTACCGTGCGCCTGGCGTGATCTATTCGGCCCCCCCGCCACCGCCCGCCGTCTACTACGGCGGACGTGACCGCGACGACAACCGGTGGGACAACGACCGTAACCGCAATGACTGGCGCGAAAGAGAGCGTGACCGTGACCGCGCTGAGCGCGACCGGGCAGCCCGCGAACGCGAACGCCGCGACCAGCAGGCCCGTGAACTGGATCGCCGAGCCCGAGAACAGGATCAGGCCCGCCGGGAGCAGGCCGAACGGGATCGCCGCGCTGCCGAAGACCGCCGCAACCGCGAAAACCGCCCCGGCCGCCTGGCACCCGACAGCTACACCCCGAGTCCGTACGACTGGCGCTCGCGCCAGCAGTCCAACAGCCCGGACAAGCCGTGATGGCCTGGCGCTGACCCCGCTACCCCCACAACTCTCCAGCCACCATGAAGCCACGTACCCACTCCCTCATCGCCGGCCTGTGCGTGGTCTTTCTGGGCGCACTACCTCCATTGAGTGCCCAGGCGCAGGTGGTGCGCTGCACCGACGCTGCCACGGGCAAGGTCACCTACACCGACGGCAAATGCGCCAGCGGCACCACCGTGCGTGAGGTGGAGGCCCGCAAAACTCCGCAGGAGATCCAGCAGGAGCGCGAAGAAGCCGCCGAGGCGCTGGCGCGCAAACAGCAGCGCTTGCAGGCCGAGGCGACCGCCGCCGAGACCGAATCACGGCGTAATACACAACGCGACCAGACCGCTCCTGCCAAAAACACAGACTACGCACGCTCCCCGGAGTGCGCCCGTTCACGGCGCAACCTGGATGTGGTGTTGAGCAGCGTCACCGGCGGCGGCTACGAACAAAACCTGCGGGTGGAGGCAGCGCAGCGGCAGGTCGACCTGGACTGCCTGGGCCCTCAGGGCTATGCAGAGGTGGAGAAGTCCCGCCCCCGGTCAACTAACACCACGACGCCGGTAGTCGTCGTGCCCCCACCGCATTACCCGGTGCGGCCTACGCCGGTGCAACCGCCGGCGCCCACCCCCAAAAAATTCACGCAGTGCAACGTGTTCCGCTGCTACGACGCCCAGGGCAATAGCTCCCCCCGCTGATCGGTCGCCCATGTGGGCAAGGTGAGGAGAGTGCGGATTTCTCCAGCCTCTCAGGCTCGCAACCCCTCGGCCACACTGGGGTAGCGCAACCGCAGACCCAGCTCGCGCAGCATGCGCTGGTTGTCCAGCCGGCGCGATTCGCTCATGAAACTCAGCAGCATCAGCGACAGCTGCTCTTGCGCCGTGCTGCGAGGCACGCGCGGCGGGCGAGGCAGGTCATACAGATCAGCCGCCAGATCAAAGTAGTCGCCCATCTTCATGTGGGTGGAGTCGCTCACGTTGTAGGCGCGCTGCGGACGCCCCTTCCACACAGCCGCCATGCAGGCGCGCGCCAGGTCTTCGGCATGGATGTGGTTGGTGAACACATCGTCCTCGGCCACCAGCACAGGCGTGCCCCGGCGCAAGCGGGCCTCAGGCGTACCGCCCTCGCGGTCGGGGGCGTAGATGCCCGGAATGCGCAACACGGTGGCCCGCACGCCGGCACGGCCCAAGTGGCGCACGGCGCGCTCGGCATTCACACGGCGCTGGGCGCGAGGTGTGCCGGGGGCCACGGCCCGAGTCTCTGACACCATGGCCCCCTGGCAGTCGCCATACACACCGCTGGTGGACGCGTAGGCCAACGACATTGGCAAAGTGCGCAGCCGCAGCGCGCGGGTCAGCGCCACGGTACGGGGGTCACGCCACCAGGCATCGCCCCCTGCGCCCTCCCCCGGCGGGGGCGCCAGATGCAGCACCCGCGTCGCCAGGCCGGACAGCCTGCGCAAAGTGCCCGCATCGTCCAGATTGCCCACCAGAGGCCGGGCCCCTTGTGCCCGCAGCTCCGCCACCCGCCCAGCGCTGGAGGTCAGTGCCAGCACCTGCATGCGCCCGGCCCCGGGGCCCGCCTGCAGATGGCGCAGCACCCGTTGACCTACATCACCACAGCCCACGATGAGCAGGCGTTCGCGACGAAAGCGCGCTGGCAGCGCGCCGAGGGGGTTCTGGTTTGAGGGCAAAATCGGGTCCGTTTGCTTAGCTAGAGACGACTCCAAGGATACCCACACATGACCAGCGCCGAGGCTGCCACCACCGCAGCGTTTCAGATCACCGTGCAGCCCAGTGGCCGCGCTTTCAGTGCCAATGCGGGCGAAGCCATCCTGGCCGCCGCCATCCGCAGTGGCGTGGGCCTGCCCTACGGCTGCAAGGACGGCGCCTGTGGCTCGTGCAAGTGCAAAAAACTCAGCGGCACCGTGCAGCACGGCGCCCACCAATCCAAGGCCCTCACGGCCGATGAAGAGGCCGCAGGCCTGGTGCTGACCTGCTGCGCACAGCCACTGTCCGACGTGGTGCTCGAATCGCGCCAGGTCACCGACGAAAGCGCCTACCCCGTCAAGAAGATGCCAGTGCGCGTGGCCTCGCTCGAAAAGAAATCAGACGATGTGATGCAGGTGCGCCTGCAGCTGCCTGCCGCAGACACCTTCCGATACCACGCGGGCCAGTACATTGAGTTCATCCTGCGTGACGGCGCCCGACGCGCTTACTCGATGGCCAACGCGCCGCACACCCAGGCAGAGGCACCGGGTGTGGAGCTACACATTCGACACATGGCCGGCGGCAAGTTCACCGACCATGTGTTTGGGGCGATGAAGGAGAAGGAAATCCTGCGTGTCGAAGGTCCGTTTGGCAGTTTTTTCCTGCGCGAAGACTCCGACAAGCCCATCGTGCTGTTGGCATCCGGCACCGGCTTTGCCCCCATCAAAGCGCTGATCGAGCACCTGCAGTTCAAGGGCATCAGCCGCCCCACCGTGTTGTACTGGGGCGGCCGTCGCCCTGGCGATCTGTACCTGGCCGACTGGGTGCAGGCCCGCGTGGCCGAATTGCCGTGGTTGCGCTACGTTCCGGTCATTTCCAACGCGCTGCCCGAGGACGGCTGGACCGGCCGCACAGGCTTTGTGCATCAGGCGGTGCTGGACGACTTTGCGGATCTCTCAGGTCACCAGGTCTATGCCTGCGGCGCGCCCATCGTGGTCGAGTCCGCCCGTGACGCCTACAGCGCCCAGCGCGGCCTGCCGCCGGAAGAGTTTTTTGCCGACGCATTCACGTCGGAAGCCGACAAACACGGCGGCTGACACGCCCCCGCAAGGCCGATAAAGACACCTGGACCACGACCCATGGTGCGTGCAGCGCCCGCCCCGCCAGCCCCGCAGGGCGCGCCCCGCCGCTGGCATCAAGTCCGGCGCGGAGGCTTCATTGCCACGCTGCTGTGCCTGGCGGCCCTGCTGGTGTGGGGCGCGGGCGAATGGGCAGAACAGAGCGAACGCGACGCCCAGTGGGACAACCTGCGCCGCCTGGGCGAGGTGCAAGCCCTGGCGCTGCGTGGCGTGGCCACGCGCTACAACTACCTGCCCTTCACCACCGCGCAGCACCCGCTGGTGCGCCAGTTATTGCAGCAACCTTCATCGCAGGCCGTACGCGACGCAGCCAATGTCTACCTGCAGGCGGTGAACCAGCATGCGGGCTCCGACATGCTGTACGTGATGGACCCGCAGGGCCTCACCCTCGCGTCCAGCAACTGGGACACCCCCAACAGCTTTGTGCACCAGAACTACGGCAACCGGCCGTACTTTCGCGATGCCCTGGCGGGCCAGACGGGCCGCTTTTATGGCGTGGGCAAGACCACGGGCGAACCCGGCCTGTTTGTCTCGGCCCCCGTGGTCGATGCGGGCCGCGTGATCGGCGTGGTGGCGGTCAAGGTGCGCATGGAACCCATCTCGGACCCATGGGCCCAGCTGCGCGATCCAGTGTTCGTGACGGACGAGCGGGGCATCGTCTTTCTCGGCTCCGTGCCCGGCTGGCTCTACCGCACCAGCCGGCCCTTGCCCACCCCACTCGTGCAGCAGCTGCAGCACAACGAACAGTACGGCACAGGATGGACCCCGCGCGCCGTGCCCTGGACCCTGCGCCCCCAAGACGACCCGCCCGGTGCCGAACTGCGCCTGGACGGCACGGGCGGCAAAAGCTACCTGGCGTTCGAAGAGAAGCTGCCCGACCTGGGCTGGACCCTCACCGTCACTGCCGACAGCCGCGTGGTGGCCCTGGCGCGGCAACAGGCCTGGGCGCTGGCCACGCTGGCGTCGGGCCTACTGGTGCTGGGTGCGCTGTACTGGCAGTTGCGCGAGCGGCGCCTCGCCGAAAACCGGCTGGCCCGCATCGAACTGGAGCAGCGCGTACAAGAGCGTACCCACGCGCTGCAGCAGGCACAGGCGTTCCGCCAGTCCATGGAGGACTCGCTGCTGGTGGGCATGCGCGCCCGCGACCTCGAAGGGCGCATCGTCTATGTCAACGCGGCCATGTGCGATATGGTGGGCTACCGGGCCGACGAACTCATCGGCCAGCTGCCGCCCTACCCGTACTGGCACCCTGACGAGCTGGACCGACACTGGAACGACAGCGACACCGTGCTGGCTGGCAACGCGTTTCCGCAGGGGCGGGAGAACCGGCTGAGGCACCGTGACGGGTCGGACGTGTACACGATGTTCTACACCACACGCCTGATCGACGGCAGCGGCCAGCACATCGGCTGGATGAGTTCGGTGGTCAACATCACCGCGCAGAAGCGGGCCGAAGAGCAGCAGCAGCAGCGCGAGACCCAGCTGCAGCGGGTACAGCGCGTGATCACTGTCGGCGAGATGGCATCCACCCTGGCCCACGAGCTGAACCAGCCGCTGGCCGCCCTGGTCAACTATGCGGCTGCCGCACGGGCGCTGGCCGCCCAGGGCAAGACCGGCCCCCTCCACGACAGCCTGGAGGCCCTGTCGGCCCAGGCGCTGCGGGCCGCCGACATCGTGGGTCGTATCCGCCGCTGGGTGCGCCAGCACCCTGAAAGCCGCGAGCCTTGCGATCTGTCTGCCATCGTGGAGCAGTCGCTGGAGCTGCTCTTGCGCGCCGAGGCTCGCCGCCAGGGGATCCCTGTGCGTGTGGAACAGGCCGGCGCCCCTTTGCCGGTGAACGCAGACCGCGTGCTGCTGGAGCAGGTGGTGATCAACCTGGGCCTGAACGCCCTGCAGGCCATGCAGACCCACCAGCCCCCGCCCGGCGGGCACGAATTGCGGCTGCGCATGGCCGCAGACGATGGCCAAGCGCTGGTGCAAGTGCTGGACCGGGGCCCAGGCCTGCCGCCCGGCATCGCCGAGCGCCTGTTCGAGCCTTTCTTCACCACACGTTCCGACGGTCTCGGCCTGGGTCTCAACATCTGCCGCTCCATCATTGAAAGCATGGGGGGCCAATTACAGGCCCGCAATCGCGAGGGCGGCGGCGCGGTCTTCGAGATCCGCCTGCCCTGCCCCCCCGCCACCGAGAATGCCACCGCGCCATGACCTACGACACTGCCCCCATCGCCGCTGACTCGCTGGACCCCACTGTGGTCTACATCGTGGACGACGACGAAGGCGTGCGCCAATCGCTGGCCGCACTGCTGCTCGCACGCGGGTACACGGTGCGTGCCTTTGACGGCGGCGAGGCCTTTCTGGCGCAGGCTGCACTGGACCACCCCGGCTGCGTGCTGCTGGACCTGCGCATGGAAGGCTTGAGCGGGCTGCAGGTATTCCACGAACTCGGCCAGCGCCACAGCGCGCTCAAGACCGTGTTCCTATCGGCCCACGGTGAGCTGTCCTCCGCCGTGGCAGCCGTCAAACAAGGGGCGGTGGACTGGCTCGAAAAACCGTGCAACGAAGCCACCTTGCTGGCCGCTGTCGAAAAGGCCTCCACGCTGTCGCAAACGCAGGCACGGCAGACACAACGGCAGCACCAGCTGCGCGAGCGCTGGAACGCCCTGAGTCCACGCCAGCAAGAGGTGGCCCAGCTGCTGGGCACGGGCCTCAGCAGCAAGGAAGTGGCCCGTGCACTGGCGCAGCGTGACCCGGAGCGCCCCATCGACCCGCGCACCGTGGACACACACCGGTCCGCCATCTTCCTGAAGCTGGACATCCGCTCGTCGCACGAACTGGGCATGCTGGTGGAAGACCTGGGCGTGGCGCTCAGCGCGCCTCGTACGACATGAACGTCCCCGCCTGACCATCACCCCCTCAGGGCTTCATAAGCTTTCTTACGATTTTTTTGCACAATGGCGCCCATGAACCGCAGAAACCTCATCCTCCTCGCCACCGCCGCTGCCACCGCAACGGCTTTTTCGTCCCCCGCCGTCTGGGCTCAGGATGCCGGCCAGCCCATCCGCCTGATCGTGCCGTATGCCCCGGGCGGCCCCATCGACGTCACGGCCCGCGCACTGGCCGAGCGCGTGCGCGAATCGCTGGGCACGGTCATCATCGACAACAAGGGCGGCGCGGGCGGCAACATCGGCGCCGACGCGATTGCCAAGGCTGCACCCGATGGCCTGACCATTGGCATCGCGGCCACCGCCACCCATGCAGTCAACCCCTGGCTGTATGCCCGCATGCCCTATGACGCAGGCAAGGACTTTGCCGGCATCACGCAGATGGTGCGCGTGCCCAATGTGCTGGTCATGAACGCCGCCAAGGCCGAGCAGCTCAAGATCCATACCGTGACCGACCTCATCGCCTACGCCAAGGCCAACCCCGCCAAGCTCAACTACGGCAGTGGCGGCAACGGCAGCGCAGGCCACCTGGCGGGTGAGATGTTCAAGCAACGTGCCGGCATCTACGCGCTGCACATCCCCTACCGGGGCGCCAACCCGGCCCAGCTGGCACTGCTGGCGGGCGAGGTGGACTTCAACATCGACAATCTGGCCGCCGCAGCGCCCAACATCCGCGCAGGCAAGCTCAAGGCGCTGGCCGTGACCTCGCTCGACGCCTCGGCCTCGCTGCCCGGCGTGCCGCCACTGTCCGCGACTTTCAAGGGTTTTTCCATCGACACCTGGTGGGGCCTGGTGGCGCCGGCCGCGACGCCCAAGCCCATCATCGACAAGCTGAACAAGGCTTTTGTGGCGGCACTGAACGCGCCCGAAACGAAGACCCGCTTTGCCGCATTGCTAGCGGAGCCCGTGGCCACCACGCCGCAGCAGTTCGACAGCTTCATGGCCAGCGAGCGTGCCAAGTACCAGCAGGTGGTGAAGGCGTCCGGGGCAAAAGTCGATTGACGCCCTGAGACACAATCCGCTCGGTGCTGCCGCCTGAGGCGGCACCTCTTCGATGCCGTCCACGCCTGCGCGGGCAGGCTTGGGGCTGCGGCCTCCCAGCCCCCGAGAGAGACGCCACCCGAGGCCCGGCGGAGCCGGTTCCACGGTGGCACTGGCGTTGGACCACGTCAGTTTCATCTGTCGCACACACAGCCAATGCAGACGGGATTATTCTTAAGCCTTTTCAGGCCCTAGCGCTTACCTATAAAGCGCAAAAAGCTCCCAATTTAGGAGCAAATTATTCACCCACCAAAGTGCCCACCCAAGCCGGGCCTTCCAGCTGGTGGATGTCCTGAGTCGCTACGGCCTGCAACGCCGACGCATCCACCCGCCCAGGCACCAGATCGGCCAGGGGGCGCAGCACGAACGCGCGCTCGGCCATGCGGGGGTGGGGCACGGTGAGTGTGGGGGTGTCGATCACCTGGTCGCCAAACCACAGAATGTCGAGGTCCAGCGTGCGCGGCGCGTTGCGGTAGGGGCGCTCGCGGCCGGCAGATAGCTCGATGGCTTGCAGGGCACCCAGCAGGGCGTCAGGTGCCAGGGTCGTTGTCAGCTCGGCCACGGCGTTGAGGTAGTCCGGGCCACCGGCATCGACCGGTGCGCTGCCATAGAGCGGCGACACGCGCAGGACCCGCGTGCCGGGCAATTGACCCATGGCCGCCAAAGCCTTGCGCAAGGCGGCTTGCCGCTCTCCCAGATTGGCCCCCAGGCCCACATAGACCCGAGAGGGCCGCTCAGCCTGCTCCCCCACGTCCGGCCAACTCACTCGCCAGCGGCAGCAGGTGCTGCACCTTCGCCGCCACCACCACCGGGCTTGCGGCGACGACGGCGGCGCTTCTTGGGCGCGCCACTTTCGGCGGCCCATTCGGTCTCGCCGCCCGCATGGTCAGTGTCTTGGACGGTGCCCGGGGCACGTGGTGCCGCAGCAGGTGCACTGCGAGGCACACGCTTGACCACAGGCTGCGCTTTCTGGCGGGCCTTCTGCTCTTCCTTGGCCTGGTCCATCAGGTCGTCGCGGCGCTCATCGTCCGCCGCCTGGAAGTCTTGCCACCACTCGGCCAGGGCCTCCTCGACTTCGCCCACATCGGCGCGCAGGCGCATGAAGTCGAACCCGGCGCGAAAGCGCGGCTGCATGACCATGCCGAACGGCGTGTTGCCCACGCGCTTTTCAAAACGCGGCTGCATCACCCAGATCTCACGCATGTCGGCGGCCAGCTTGCCGCGGCCCGACACGTCGCCAATGCGTTTGTCGAACACCTCGTCGATGGCCTCTTGCAGCGCGGGCAGCGGGTGTTGGCGCTGGTTCAGGCGCTCCTGCCAGCCATTGCGCACGTCTTCCCACAGCACGCAGGCCAGCAAGAAGCTGGGGGCCACAGGCTTGCCTTCGTTCACGCGGCGGTCGGTGTCCACCAGGGCCGCCTTCACAAACGGCGTGTCGGCGCGCTCCACGGCCACGTCCAGCAGCGGGTAGATGCCCTTGGACATGCCCAGCTTGCGCAGCTGCTCGATGGTGGCGATGGCGTGCCCGGTCTGCAGCAGCTTGAGCATTTCGTCAAACATGCGGCTTTGAGGCACCTCGGCCAGCAGGGCCTGCGACTGCACCAGCGGCGCGGCCGACTTGGCATCGATGCTGAAGCCCAGCGGGCTGAGCTTGGCCGCAAAACGCACGGCGCGGATGATGCGCACCGGGTCTTCGCGGTAGCGCGTGGCGGGGTCGCCAATCATGCGCAGCGTCTTCTTCTTCGCGTCCTGCAAACCCTTGTGGTAGTCGACCACGATCTGGCTGACCGGGTCGTAGTACATGGCGTTCACGGTGAAGTCGCGGCGCGTCGCGTCTTCGTCCTGCGGGCCCCAGACGTTGTCGCGCAGCACGCGGCCGCTGGCGTCCACGGCATGCTGCATGCCCGACAGCTGCGCCTTGCTGGTCTTTTCGTTGCCAGCCACCTGACCCGCTGCGGCATTGTCGAGGTAGGCGCGGAAGGTGGAGACCTCGATCACCTCGTGCTCGCGGCCCCGGCCGTGCACCACATGCACGATGCGAAAGCGCTTGCCGATGATGAACGCGCGGCGAAACAGGCCCTTGACCTGCTCGGGCGTGGCGTTGGTGGCCACGTCAAAGTCCTTGGGACGCAGGCCCAGCAACAGGTCGCGCACAGCGCCACCCACGATGTAGGCCTCGAAGCCGGCGTCCTTGAGCGTCTGCACCACCTCGGCGGCGCGGCGGTCCACCAGCTCGGGGTTGATGCCGTGCACGCTGGCGGGCACCTCTTCGCGCTTGCCGAAATGGGGCTTGCCGCCGGAGGTCCCGGGCGTCGATTTGCCCAGCAGTTTGTCGATGAACTTCTTGATCATGGGTAGGGAGATATCAGGGGACTGCGAGCGCAGGGGGTCAGGAGGCCGTCTGGCTGGCAGGCTCGGCAAACAGGTCCAGTATGCGCCAGCCGCGCTCCTGGGCCAGGGCGCGCAGGCGCGGGTCGGGGTTGGTGGCGACCGGGTGGTTCACCTTCTCCAGCAGGGGCACGTCGTTCATGGAGTCGCTGTAGAAGGTGCTCTCCACGTCGGCCCAGCTGAGCTGCCGCTCGGCCAGCCATTGTTCCATGCGGCGCACCTTGCCTTCGCGCATGGTCGGGATACCGTCAATCTCGCCGGTGTACCAGCCGCTGGCGTCGCGCACCAGCTGCACGGCCAGCAGCTGCGGCACCCCCAGCGCCTGGGCGATGGGGGTGGTCACGAACTCGTTGGTGGCAGTGACGATCACCACCTCGTCGCCCGCTGCCTGATGCTGGCGGATCAGGTCGAGCGCCTGGGGCTGGATGGCGGGGGTGATGACCTCGCGCATGAACTGCTGGTGCGCCGCCGCTGCGGCCTCGGGCCCGCGCAGGCGCACGGCCTCGGTCGCAAAACGCACGTAGTCGTGCACATCGAGCGTTCCCGCCTGGTAGTGGGCATAGAACTCGTCGTTGCGGCGCGCGAACTCCACCGGGTCGTTCCAGCCGATGCGGATGGTGAACTCGCCCCACTCGTAGTCAGAGTCGAGCGGCAGCAGCGTGTGGTCCAGGTCAAACAGCGCCAAGCGAAGGCGGCTTCTTTGCATTTCAATCATTCAATAAGTTGCGCTGCGCGAGCGGTTGCAAAAACTGTCGCTGCCCAAACCCAGCGGCCGCCGCGCAAGGGCCGCCCCGCCGCGCTGGCGGCGTCCTCCTTCCCGCGGTGCGCAGCACAGCGAGAGAAGGGGGAAGCGGCGCAGCCGCTCAGGGGGTTGTCCCTCATTTTTTATTCCGACTCGAGCATTGTCTTGAGCAGCGGAATCGTGATGGCACGCTGGGTGCGCAAGGCAAAGGCGTCGAGCTGGTCCAGCAGCTGCATCAGGCTGCCCAGGTCGCGCGAAAAGCGGTTGAGCATGTAGTCCATGACTTCGTCGCCCAGGAACACGCCGCGCGCATCGGCCTCCTGGCGCAGCACGGCGCGGCGCTCGGCCTCGCCCAGCAGTTGCAGCTGGAACACATGGCCCCAGCCCAAACGGCTGCGCAGGTCGTCGCGCAGCGGCAAGTCGGCGGGGGGCAGATCGCCAGCAGCCAGCACCCAGCGCTGGCTACCGCTGGCGGGGCTGATGGCATTGACGAACCAGTTGAAGGCCGTGGCCTGCTGGGCGGTGCTGTACAGGTGCACGTCGTCCATGACCACGGCGGCCCAGCGCTCGTCAAAGTCTGGCGGCTCACCCACCGAGGGGTCGAGCCAGCCCACGCTGGAGCCCTGCTCGCGCAGGGCCTGGCGCACGGCCTGGAGCAAATGGGTCTTGCCGCTGCCCGGCTCGCCCCAGAGGTAGGTGGGCACCGGGGAGCGGGTGGCTTCGCTGCTGCCCGCCCCGGCGGCCAGGCGCAGGTGCTGCAGCGCGGCCTCGTTGGGCCCGGCAAAAAAACGCTCCAGAGTGGGCCCGGTGGCCAGGCCGATGTCCAGCGCCAGTTGCTTCATCGTCATGCGCGGCGCCCGCACAGTACAGGCTGAACCGTGGCGGAAGGTGCGAAAGCGGCGGTCAGGAAGAGGGTCAGCAGCGGCATCACAAGTGGGTGGGAAGGCACCGGGCCGTCGATGACTGCGGCCAGGCGCGGCGACAAGGTGGCATACGGCGCGTGGTCACCGACCGGCTCCCTCGCAGGGGCTGGGCGACAATGGCCGCGATTTTAGTCTGCTGCCAGCCCCCTGGGCCGCCGCCCGGCACCACCGTCCCCTGCCTTGCACCATGCCACCTCCCGCCGCCCCCGCCAAGCGCCTGCCCGCCAGCATCTGGGCGCTGGGCTTCGTCAGCCTGCTGATGGACGTGTCGTCCGAGATGATCCACAGCCTGCTGCCGGTGTTTCTGGTCACCACGCTGGGCGTGAGCATGCTCACGGTGGGCCTGATCGAGGGCGCGGCCGAGGCCACGGCGCTGGTACTCAAGGTGTTTTCGGGGGTGTTGAGCGACTGGTGGGGGCGGCGCAAGCCACTGGCGGTGCTGGGCTATGGGCTCGGTGCACTGTCCAAACCCCTGTTTGCCATCGCTCCCACCGTGGGCCTGGTGGTCACGGCGCGCCTGCTGGACCGGGTGGGCAAGGGCATACGCGGCGCGCCGCGCGACGCGCTGGTGGCCGACCTTGCGCCGCCCGGCATGCGGGGCGCGGCATTCGGGCTGCGGCAGTCCCTGGACACCGTGGGCGCCTTTCTGGGCCCACTGCTGGCCATGGGGCTGATGCTGCTGTGGGCCAATGACTTCCGCGCCGTGTTCTGGATGGCCGTGATTCCGGCCGCCCTGTGCGTGGCACTGCTCCTGGTGGGCGTGCGCGAGCCCGAGCGCGCCTCCAGCGCCGTGCGCACCAACCCCATCCGCCGCGAGAACCTGCGCCGCCTGGGTGGCGCCTACTGGTGGGTGGTGGCGCTGGGCGCCGTGTTCACGCTGGCACGCTTCAGCGAGGCGTTTCTGGTGCTGCGCGTGCAACAGGGTGGCCTGCCGCTGGCGTGGACGCCCCTGGTGCTGGTGCTGATGAACGTGGTGTTTGCACTGGGCGCCTACCCGCTGGGCAAACTGGCAGACAGCACCCGCCACACCACGCTGCTGGCCTGGGGGCTGGTGGCGCTGATCGCTGCCGATGCGCTGCTGGCCCTCAGCGACCGGGGCGCCGCCGCCTGGCTGGGGATTGCGCTGTGGGGCCTGCACATGGCCATGACGCAAGGGCTGCTGGCCACCATGGTGGCCGACACCGCACCAGCCGACCTGCGGGGCACGGCGTTTGGCATGTTCAACCTGGTCAGCGGCGTGGCGCTGCTGGTGGCCAGCGGCCTGGCAGGCCTGCTGTGGGACCGGCTGGGCGCCAGCGCCACGTTTGGCGCCGGAATCCTGTTTGCCACGCTCGCGCTGGCGGGTGTGCTGGTGCAATCTGCCCGGCACGGCCGCGCCCCAAAGCCCCCTGCCACACAGGGCTGAGAAAGTGCGTCAGGGCGTGCCCCTTAAAATCCCCGGATTCCAGCCCGCCCGGCGGGCCTACCAGCACCACACCACCCATGAGCTCTTCTGCCCCCTCCACCCCCATCTCCTACAAAGACGCCGGCGTTGACATCGACGCGGGCGACGCCCTGGTCGAGCGCATCAAGCCGCTGGCCAAGAAGACCATGCGCGAAGGCGTGCTGGCGGGCATCGGCGGCTTTGGCGCGCTGTTTGAAGTGCCCAAGCGCTACAAGGAGCCCGTGCTGGTCTCTGGCACCGATGGCGTGGGCACCAAGCTCAAGCTGGCGTTTGAATGGAACATGCACGACACCGTGGGCATCGACCTGGTGGCCATGAGCGTGAACGACGTGCTGGTGCAAGGCGCCGAGCCCCTGTTCTTCCTGGACTACTTTGCCTGCGGCAAGCTCGACGTGGACACGGCTGCGGCCGTGGTCGGCGGCATCGCCAAGGGCTGCGAACTCTCCGGTTGTGCGCTGATCGGCGGCGAAACGGCCGAAATGCCCGGCATGTACCCTGCGGGCGAATACGACCTGGCCGGCTTTGCCGTGGGCGCGGTCGAAAAGTCCAAGATCCTGACCGGCAAGGACGTGGCCCCCGGCGACGTGGTGCTGGGCCTGGCCAGCCACGGCGTGCACTCCAACGGCTTCTCCCTGGTGCGCAAGTGCATTGACCGCGCTGAAAGCCAGGGCACCGTGCCCGCCACGCTGGACGGCAAGCCCTTCAAGCAGGCCATCATGGAGCCCACCCGCCTGTACGTGAAGAACGTGCTGGCCGCGCTGGCCGCTCACCCCATCAAGGCCCTGGCCCACATCACCGGCGGTGGTTTGCTGGAGAACATCCCCCGCGTGCTGCCCGACGGCACCGCTGCGCACCTGAAGAAGGGCAGCTGGCCCCAGACCGAGCTGTTCGCCTGGCTGCAGAAGACGGCAGGCATCGACGACATCGAGATGAACCGCACCTTCAACAACGGCATCGGCATGGTGGTGGTAGTGGATGCGGCCAACGCCGAAGCCACGGCTGCCACGCTGCGAGCTGCCGGTGAACAGGTCTACGCGATTGGCACGATCGCAGCGCGTGGCGAAGGCGCTGCCGTGGTGGTGGCCTGATACCCGGCCAGCAACACCGCCCCCTCAACGCGCATGGCGCAGCGCCCCGCTCCACCCCCCTCAGCGCAACCTGAGCCCACGCCCACCACCCTGCCCCCGCGCGCCCTGAACCAGGGCATCGTGGTGGCCAGCTATCTGCTGGTGGCCGCTGCGCTGCTGCTGGTGATGTGGCGTGGCCTGCTGCCCGGCCTGCTGTGTGTGTGCCTGGGCTTTTTGCTCACCCGGGCGCTCACGGGCTGGTTTGCAGCGGGGCTGGGCCGGATCCAGCGCCAAGCCGCCCCATCCCCCACCAGCCTGCGCGTGGCCCAGGTCACGGCCGCTGGTCTGGTGATGCTGCTGCCCCTGGCGCTGCTGGCGCTGGGCCTGACCCATTCGCGTGGCTACCTGGTCAGCGCACCGCAGCAGTACCAGGAACTGCTCACCTACATGGCCCGCACGGTGCTGGAGCTGCGCCTGAAGCTGCCCGCCGACATGGCCTCCCACCTGCCCGAGGGCGTGGCCGACATCCAGCGCATCATTGCCAGCTATCTGGGCGCCAAGGCCGGTGCGCTGGCCATGGCGGGGCGGGCCTGGCTCGCCGGTGTGCTGTTTGCCTATGTGGGCCTGCTCATCGGCGCGCTCGCCGCCGTGCGCCCGCCAGTGCTGGCGCGCGGCCCGCTGGCCCAGCAGCTCAAGCTGCGCATCACGCTGTTTGGCGAGGCGTTCCGCCAGATCGTGGCGGCGCAGTTCTGGATCGCGGCGTTCAACACCCTGCTCACCGCCCTGTTCCTGCTGTTCGTGCTGCCGGTGTGGGGGCTGCAGCTGCCTTACACGCCGGTGCTGATCACCTTCACCTTCGTGGCCGGGCTGGTGCCCATCGTGGGCAACCTGGTGTGCAACGTGGTGATCACCATCGTGGGGCTGTCGGTGTCGCCGCTGGCGGCCGCCGCCTGCCTGGGGTTTTTGATCCTGATCCACAAGGCCGAATATGTGATCAACGCCAAGGTGGTGGGCCGCCGCACCCAGATGGGCGTGTGGGAGCTTCTGAGCGTGATGTTCGTGGCCGAGGCTGTGTTTGGCCCTGCGGGGCTGGTGGCGGCGCCGCTGTTCTACGCCTACCTCAAGAAGGAACTGGTGGCCGCTCGGCTGGTGTGACCGCAGCCGGGCAGTGGCCTGCGGGCACCCTGAAGCCACCCGCAAGAGTCACTTTTTGATAGCAGCAAGCACAATCAGCACTGGCGCTTGCGGCCATTTTCTCGATTATTTTGCGAATTGACGGGCCACAAAGGCCCAGATGAGCGCCGACGCATCGGGCCCGGCCGGGTCGCTGTAGGGCAACTGCGCGGCGCCGCCGCTCCATGCATGGGCCAGCCCGACCACCTCACGCAGCGCCACCACGGTACGGCCCCGGGCCTTGAACTCGGTCACCCGCATGGGGTAGCGCTGGCCCCTCTGCAAGGTGCGGATGGCACCCGCCCGCGCCCCCAACGCACCGGCCCACAACAAGGCGGTCGCCGCCGCGTTGCGCACCGACACCACACCATCGGCATCGCCATGCACGATCAGCAGCGGCGGCAAAGCCGTAGGGGCGCTGGCGGGCAGCACGGTAGCGTCCGTCAGTGCGACCGCAGCGGCAACCGCAGGAGGGTCCGGCAGATGGGCCTCGCGGCGGCCATGCATGGCCGCCAGGGCCGTGGCGGCGGATTCGGCTGTGCCGGGCGCCACACCGGAATGCATGGCCACCGCGCAGAACCGGTGGGGGTAAAGCGCCGCCATCAGCACCGCCATGCTGGCGCCTGCCGACAACCCGGCCACCGCCACCCGCGCCAGGTCCACCGGCAGGCGGCGCGCCACCTTGTCCACGGCGGCCAGCAGCGTGGCGGCTTCGGCCTCGGCCCGGCCATTGCGGCGTTCAAACCAGTTCCAGCAGCCGTGGGCGTTGGCCATGCGCTCCTGCTCGGGGTACAGCACCACAAACCGATGGCGCGCCGCCAGCCGGTTCATGCGCGACACGGCGGCAATGTCCCGCCCCGTCTGGCCGCAGCCGTGCAGCATGACCAGCAGCGGCAGCTTTTCGCCCGGGCGCAGGGCCAGCCCGGCAGGCACATAGGCATGAAACCGCCGCGCCCCCGCCGGGCCGGGGGCCACGCCAGACATCCACTCGCCCCGCGACGGCACCGGCTTGCCTGCGGGGCGCGGTGTGCGGGCCGTGGAGGGCATCTTGGCAACCGCCGCCTTGCGCGGCGCTGTCCGCAGTTTGGACGCTGCCTTGGCCCGCACCGGCCGGGTGCTGGCCCGCGCAGCCCGCGCGAAGGCCTTGAGATTGCGCTGGTAGGCCCGCGTCAGGGACGACAGCGAGAACAGGCGGGAGCGGCGGGGCATAGGCGGGCAGGGGGTCTGGCGGTCGATGTTCAAAAATCAGGGAAAACCCTAGCCACCTTAACAGCTTCCCGCATGGCTCGGATAGCGCTATGTCTTTGATAGCTTGAAAGGCAATATGTACCGGCGCATAACGCTGATATGGCTCAAAAACCCGCTTCACAGGGCCAGCGCAGCACCTGAAATGGCCTGGGGCGTCAGCCAGGCCCGTCATTCGCCACAGAATGATGGCTGAAATTGATCGAATCCTGTCTCCGTCAGTTCGGACCGTCGGCCGCTGGGCAGCGAAGATAAGCACATCCAAACCACTGCCTCTGTGAGCACACCATGAAAACCTGTCTGATAGTGATTGATGTCCAGGAATCGTTCCGCCACCGCCCCTTTTTCACCGAACACGACCTGCCTGCCTACCTGCAAGCGCAGAACGCGCTGATCGACGGGTGTGTCGCCCAGGGTATCCCGGTGCTGCGTGTGTTCCACAGCGACGGCCCCGAAGTCGCCGAGAACCCGTTTTCGCAGGCCTCGGGCCAGGTGCGGCCGCTGAAAGGCTTGGCCACCTTCGACGCAGCAGCCACCTTCACCAAGTCGCGCCACAGCGCGCTGGTGGGCACGGGCCTCGATGTGTGGCTGACACGCCATGGCATCCAGCGCCTGATCGTGAGCGGCATCCGCACCGAACAATGCTGCGAAACCACCACCCGCCACGCGTCCGACCTGGGCTGGGACGTGGACTACGTGACCGATGCCACGCTGACCTGGGACATGGTGCAGCCCGACGGCCAGGTGCTGGCGGCGGCCGACATCAAGACCCGCACCGCCACCGTGCTGCAAGGCCGCTTTGCGACCCTGTGCACCGTGCAACAGGCGCTGGACCGGGCGGCCGCATGAGCAGCGCCCAGCCATTGCAGGTCGCCATCCTGGTGTTCGACGACGTGGAGGCCCTGGACCTGGGCGGGCCCTATGAGGTCTTCACCACCGCCAGCCGCATGCACCAGCGGCAACATCCCGGCGCGCCTGCACCGTTTGTGGTGCAGTGCGTGGCCCGCAGCCTGGACCCGGTGCGCGCACGGGCGGGTTTGCGCGTGTTGCCCGATGCGGACTTTGCCAGCGCCACCGCGCCCGATGTGCTGATCGTGCCCGGCGGTGTGGTCGATGCCGCTGCGGCCTGCCCTGCCACCCGCGCCTGGGTCGCCCAGGCGGCAGGCCGTGCGCAGATCACGGCCTCGGTGTGCACAGGGGCCTTCATCCTGGCCGCAGCCGGTGTGCTGACCGAAGGCCCGGCCACCACCCACTGGGAGGACACCGCCGACCTGCGCACGCAGTACCCCGCGCTCGACGTGCGGGAGAATGTGCGATGGGTGGACCGGGGCGCGCTGGTGACCTCGGCCGGCATCAGCGCCGGCATCGACATGAGCCTGCACCTGGTCACCCGGCTGCTGGGCGCGGCGCTGTCCGAGCGCACGGCCCGCCAGATGGACACGCCCTGGAACCCTGAGCCATGAAACGCTTTTAGCCACTCAACGCCATCAATGCAGAACCCGACCCCCTCTCCCATCCACGTCTATTTCGCCCTGCTGCCGGGCAGCCTGGTGCTGGACTGGGCCGGCCCGGCCGAGGCGCTCCGCATCGCCAACCAGACCCTGGCCAAGCAAGGCCAGCCCGAGCGGTTTGTGCAGCACTTTGTGAGCCCCACGCCCGAGTCTGTCTCGTCGGTCGGCGCCGTGCTGACCCAGCTGGAGCCGCTGCCCGCCACCCTGCCCAGCCCCGCCTGGGTGGTGCTGGTCGGCCTGGCCGGGCAGCACATCGCGGTGGACGGTGACGAGGCCCGCGCACTGCTGCACTGGCTGCGCGGGCTGCGCCCCGTGGCGGGACAGCTGGAGCTGATCACCGTGTGCGCGGGCTCGGTGCTGGCCGCCCACGCCGGCCTGCTGACGGGGCGCCGCGCCACCACGCACCACCAGCACCTTCATGAACTGGCCGCCGTGGACCCGCGCTGCGACGTGGTGGCCAACCGCGTGTTTGTGGCCGATGGCGCGGTGTACAGCAGCGCGGGCGTGACCACGGGCATCGACCTGCTGCTGCACCGCATCTCGGACACCTGCGGCCCCGCGCTGGCCGCGCAGGTGGCACAGGCCATGGTGGTGGCGCTGCGCCGGGGGCCCAACGACCCCGAGTTTTCGCCCTTTCTGCACCACCGCAACCACCTGCACCCGGCCCTGCACCGCGTGCAGGACGCCGTGGGGCAACAACCCCAGGCCGACTGGAGCGTGCCGCAGATGGCCGAGGTGGCGCACACCTCGCCACGCCATCTGACACGGCTGTTTCTGGAGCATGCGGGCATTGCCCCGCTGCAGTACCTGCGCCGCATCCGCCTGGCCACGGCCGAGGCCGCGCTGCGCTCGGGCCAAAACGTGACACAGGCCGCGCTGATGGCGGGCTTCAGCTCTGACACGCAGCTGCGCCGGGCCTGGCACCAGTTCGGGCGGGGCGGCACGCCGTCACAGGGCAGTGCGCGCAACCACTGAGGTGCCCGTCCGCTGTGATGCCGCGCGATGCACGCAAGCCAGCACCCGCCGATAATCAAGCCCTTTGCCGCACCACCCGCCGGGTCGCCACCATGCAAGAACCACCCCGCCCCGCCAACGAGCCTGACCGACTGCAGGCCCTGCGCCAGCTGCTGATTCTGGACACGCCCCCCGAGGAGCGGTTTGACCGCCTGACAGCCTTCGCCGCGCAGGAGTTCGACGTGCCCACGGCGCTGCTTTCGCTCATCGACGACGACCGCCAGTGGTTCAAGTCCCGCGTGGGCATGGACCAGTGCGAGACCTCGCGGGGTATCTCGTTCTGCGGCCACGCCATCCTGCAGGACGACATCATGGTGGTGCCCGATGTGAACCAGGACGAGCGCTTCATTGGCAACCCGCTGGTCACACGGGAGCCCCACATCCAGTTCTATGCCGGCGCCCCGCTCAAGCTGCCGGGCGGGCAGAACGTGGGCACGCTGTGCCTGATCGATAACAAACCGCGCACCCTGGACGACATCGATCTGGCCATCCTGGGCTCGCTGCGCGACCTGGCAGTGGAAGAGCTGGTCCGGCGCCAGCAGGGAGCCTCGGCCCCATGAGCGACCACAGCCCCCAGGACATCCTGCTGATCGAACCCAGCTCGCTGACCGGCAGCATCATCGTGGCCACGGCGCGTCAACTGAACCTGCCCGCCGTGCGGCAGGTGAACAGCGTGCGCATGGCCCATCAGCGGTTGACACACCAGGACTTTGCGGGTGTGATCGTCTCAATTGACGAGCAAGAACAAGAGGCTATCGCGCTGCTGGAACAGGTCCGCAACGACACGCTGGCCGTCAATGCCAATGTGCCGGTGGCGGTGACGACCACGCAAGTCGATGCCTCCACCGCCGTGAAGATGAAGGCCCTGCAGGTGCGGCGGGTGCTGATCAAGCCCTTCAAGGTGCGGGATGTGATCGCCACCATTGCACTGCTGAAGGACGTGTAGCCAAGCCCGCGAGCGCAGGGATCCAGCGGCCTCAGTAAACGTCTGGCACGTACATGCTGGCAGGCACGGGCTGGCGCAGGTATTCGGGGTTGCGCACGCGGTCGGGCAGCACCACGGGCGGGTGTGGCACCTCCTGGTAGGGCAGCTGAGACAGCAGGTGCGCAATGCAGTTCAGGCGCGCCTTTTTCTTGTCCACCGCCTGCACCACCCACCAGGGGGCTTCAGGGATGTGGGTGCGCTCCAGCATCGTTTCCTTGGCCTTGGTGTAGGCCTCCCAGCGCACGCGGCTTTCCAGATCCATGGGGCTGAGCTTCCACTGCTTGAGCGGGTCATGAATACGGCCCAGAAAGCGCAGATGCTGCTCTTCATCGGTGATGGAGAACCAGTATTTGACCAGCGTGATACCCGAACGCACCAGCATCTTTTCAAACTCGGGCACGGTGCGGAAGAACTCTTCGTATTCGTCGTCGGTGCAAAAGCCCATCACCCGCTCAACGCCCGCGCGGTTGTACCAGCTGCGGTCAAACAGCACCATCTCGCCCGCCGCAGGCAGGTGCGCTACATAGCGCTGAAAGTACCACTGCGTGCGCTCTCGGTCGTTGGGTGCGGGCAGTGCCGCCACCCTGGCCACACGGGGGTTCAGGCGCTGCGTGATGCGCTTGATGACGCCCCCCTTGCCCGCCGCATCGCGCCCCTCGAACAGGATCACCACCTTCTGGCGGCTGTGCTGCACCCAGTCCTGCAGCTTGACCAGCTCGCCCTGCAGGCGGAACAGGTCCTTGAAGTATTGCTGGCGCGCCAGCTTGTCGCCAGGGCTGGGGGCGCCGATGTCATCGACCTCGCGGTCTTCGATCTCCAGTTCCAGCTCTTCGTCGTAGCTGTCGATGAGGTCGTTGGCGATGCGTTGCATCAGCTCCTGCGTGTCAAGGGCGTTGTTGTAGAACATGGGCAAGCATCCGGCGGTAGTGCAAATCAGATGCGCGATGGTGGACCGCTGCAGTGACAGCGCCATGACACGGGTGTGATCTGTCACAACGCTGTCATGCCCAGAGGCCAGCATGCGAGGCCGTGCCGCCCGCAGACCACCCCGCCGCTTTGTCCCATCCCCTCGCCCCCAACGCCAGCCTGAACTACGGCGGAGATGCCGCCGGGCTGATCTGCGGTTACCTGCTGGGTACCGACACCGCGCCGCAGGAGGTGGATTCGGCCCAGGCCGCGCAATGGCTGGCCGACCTGCAGGCAGGCGCCGCGCCGTTAGGGCAGTTTCTGTGGCTGCACTTCAACCTGAGCCACGCGCAGGCGGTGCGCTGGATGGACCGGCACGCCCATCTGCCGGAAGCCTTTTTTGATGCGCTCAAGGACCGCTCGGTCTCGACACGCATCGAGCGCGACGACGACACGCTGATTGCCGTGCTCAACGACGCACACTTTGATTTTGCGTTCGAGCCTTCGGACATTGCGACCCTGTGGACCAGCGTGGCGCCACACCTGATGGTGACCGGCCGCACGCGCCCGCTGCGGTCGGTGGACGTGCTGCGCACTGCCGTGCGCACCGGCAATGCCCCCTGCTCCAGCGTGGCGCTGCTGGCCGAACTGATGCGCACCCAGGCCTCGGGCCTGGTGGACATCGTGCGGGGCGTGACACAACGCATCGACGATGTAGAAGACGCACTGCTGGCCGGGCGCCTGGACCACAAGCGCGCGCGGCTGGGTGTGTTGCGACGCTTGCTGGTGCGCCTGCAGCGGCTGCTGGCGCCCGAGCCGGCAGCGCTGTTTCGCCTGCTGCAGCACCCGCCCACGTGGATGGGCGCCGACGATGCACAGGAGCTGCGCGATTCGACCGAGGAGTTTTCGGTGGTGCTGCGCGACATGCAGGGCCTGCAGGAGCGCATCAAGCTGCTGCAGGAAGAAATCGCCGCCAGCGTGCAGGAGGCCAACAGCCGCAGCCTGTTTGTGCTGACGGTGGTGACCGTGCTGGCCTTGCCCATCAACATTCTGGCCGGCCTGTTTGGTATGAATGTAGGCGGCGTGCCGCTGGCCGACAACGGCCACGGCTTCTGGATCATCGTGGCCGTGGTGGCGGCTTTCACGGCGGTTGCGGGCTGGCTGGCCCTGCGAGGCACGCGCGATCAGTAGGTGGGACCGTGCGGCAGGTTCGATCGCCCGACAGGCCCGGTGGCAAGCCCCACTACAATGCCGCCCCTTGCCCAGCTCCCCGGACCCCCTGCCACCATGAACATCGTCGTCAACGAAGAACTCAAAGCCTACATCGAACCCCTGACCCCCGACGAACACGACGCGCTGGAACGCAGCATCCTCACCGAAGGCTGCCGCGACGCACTGGTGCTGTGGGGCGATGTGCTGGTGGACGGGCACAACCGCTACGGCATCTGCCAAAAACATGGCCTGCCGTTCCAGACCGTGCAGAACCCGCGCTTTCAGTCGATGGAAGACGTGCACCTGTGGATGATCGACCAGCACCTGGGCCGCCGTAGCGTGTCGGATTTCCAGCGCGGCGTGCTCGCCCTGCGCAAGCGCGAGATCATGGCCGAGCGCAAGGCGCGCGCAGCCACCTCCACAGAGACCGCCGAAGCCACCCCCACGGCTGACGTGCCCGAGGCAGCCGCCACCCTGCCCGCCCCCGACCCTTTGAGCAGCCGCGAGGCCATTGCCAAGGCTGCGCGGCTGAGCAGCAGCCAGGTGGTGATGATCGAAAAGATCCAGAAACAGGCGGCCCCCGAGCTGGTGGCCGCTGTGAAGTCCGGCACCATCTCCATCAACGCCGCAGCCGCTGTGGCTACTCTGCCCGCCGAGGAACAGGTGGCAGCGGCCGTGGCCGGCAAGGACGAACTCAAGCAGGCGGCCAAACGCGTGCGCGAACTCAACAAGCGCAAGCCGCGCGAGGAGGCTCCGGCAGAAGGTAGCCCGGCAGACACCCCCACGGACTCCGCTCCAGCCAGCGACGAGTTGCACACACTGCGCATCCGTGTGGCGGAACTGACGGCGGAGAACACCGAGCTGCGCCGCCAGGTGGCGCAGCTGCAGGCAGCGCTGCCTGCAGACAGCACGCCGTTCTAGAACTATTTTTGAGTCAGGCGCCGGACATCAGCCGTTGGCGTTGCGCAGCGCGCTCAGCCGGTCGGCGATGAGGTCGAGATCCAGCCCGTCTTCGCTGTGGGCCAGATAGGCCTCCAGGTCGGCCACGGCCTCGGCTGTGTTGCCACGCTCGGCGTGCGCCAGCCCCCGGTCGCGGCGCTCGCCCCAGGCCTCGGGCAACAACACGATCAACCGGTCCAGCACGGCGACCAGCCGTTGCCAGTCCTGCTGGGTGCGGTGCACCTCCTTGAGGTTGCGCAGCATGCGCGCAATGATGTCGCGCGGTGTGGCGGCCTGCAGATACAGGCCGAGCGGTACGTCGTAGTCGTCCACCAGACCATTGCGGCGCTTGTAGGGCTCCAGCCGCTCGGCCAGCTCCTCGCGGCTGAGCGACTGGCCCGAGATCGGGTCCAGCACCACCTGGCCCTTGGGCAGCAGCACCTTGACCATGAAGTGCCCCGGGAACGCAATGCCCCGCGCATGCAAGCCCAGACCTTGGGCCAGCTCCATCCACAGCACAGCCAGGCTGATGGGAATGCCCCGGCGCGTGCGCAGCACGGCGTTGAGGTAGCTGTTCTCTGGGTCGTAGTAGTTGTTGATGTTGCCGCCAAAACCCAGGTCGGCAAAAAAGAACTGGTTGAGCGTGCGCAGCCGCTGAAGCGCCGGCGCATCGGCAGGCAGGCGGCGCTTGATACGGGCCTGCAGCTGGTCCACATCGCCCAGCAGTTGCTGCACGTCGAACTCGGGGTATTCATCCTGCGCGAGGCTGGCGGCGGCTTCGAGCAGCGGAAAGTGGTCGTCGCTCTGCACCAGCGATGCAAAGTACTCCAGCGAGGTGGGCACGGAAAGGCTCAAGGACATGGCAGCTTTGTACGGGGCCGTCGCCATGGCGTCAAGCCACAGAAGAGCGGGCTTTGCGGGGTATTTCGGGGTCCAGGCCTGCCGCAGATATTCAGCGGCGCAGCAGCTGGCGCAGCTTCAGGCCGGCCGCCCACAGGGCGCCAAAGTACAGCACTGCGGCTGCAGCCATCATCGCGGCCAGCAGGCCGATGCGCTGCAGGCGCTGCGCCTTCATTTCCACCCAGTCGAAATGCTGGGCACCCCACGCCAGCAGCACTGCCAGCAAGGCGCTGGCCGCCACCACCTGCAAGGCAAACCGCCCCCATCCGGGCAAGGGCCGGTAGCTGCCGCGCCGCAGCAGCCCCACCAGCAGCCAGGTAGCGTTGATGACCGCCCCCACGCCAATCGACAGCGTCAGCGCCGCATGCTGCAAATAGGGCACCAGCACAAAGTTCATCACCTGTGTGAGCACCAGCACCGCCACGGCAATCAGCATGGGTGTGCGCATGTCGTGCTTGGCAAAGTAGCCCGGCGCCAGCACCTTGATGGCCACGATGCCCACAATGCCAACCCCGTAGCCCGCCAGGGCCAGCGTGGTCTGCTGCACGTCCCGGTCGGCAAAGGCGCCGTAGTGGTAGAGCACGGCCACCAGGGGCTTGGCAAACACCAGCAGCGCCACCATGCAGGGTACCGACAGCACCACCACCAGCCGCAGCCCCCAGTCGAGCATGGCCGAATAGCGTTCGTCGTCCTGCTTGGCGCGGGCACTGGCCAGCTGCGGCATCAGCACCACGCCCAGCGCCACGCCCAGCAAGGCGGTGGGCAGCTCCATCAGGCGGTCGGCATAGGTGATCCAGCTCACGCTGCCAGTGGCCAGGTGCGAGGCAATCTGCGTATTGATGAGCAGCGAAACCTGCGCCACGCTCAC
The DNA here is from genome assembly GCF_002754175.1 of Acidovorax sp. 59. Lineage (NCBI taxonomy): Bacteria > Pseudomonadati > Pseudomonadota > Betaproteobacteria > Burkholderiales > Comamonadaceae > Acidovorax > Acidovorax sp. 59. The sequence continues at coordinate 3,297,143 of NZ_PEET01000001.1, forward strand.
CCCCAGCAAGGCGGGCAGCATCAGGCGCGCCACCTTGCGGGTGGTCGGGTCCGCCCACGCCGCGCGGATGGCGGACCAGCGCACGCCAATGCGGGGCAGCAGCCCCAGGCGCAGCAGCGCAGGCACCTGGATGCCCAGTTGCAGCAGGCCACCCAGCATCACGCCCGCCGCCTGGGCATAGATGGGCTCGATGCCATAGCGCGCAAACAAGGGCGCGCCCAGCGTGATGGACAGGATGAGCGCGATGTTGAGCAGCACCGGCGAGGCGGCAGGCACCGCAAACTTTTTCCAGGTGTTGAGAATGCCCCCCGCCAGCGCCACCAGCGACATGAAGCCGATGTACGGGAACATCCAGCGGGTCATCGTGACGGCGGCGTCAAACCCCTGGGGCTGGAGCCCACTGGCCATGGCCCACACCATCCAGGGCGCACCCAGCACGCCCGCGATGCACAGCAGCACCAGCGTCCAGGCCAGCAAGGTGCCCACGTGGTCGATCAGCGCCTTGGCGCCCTCGTCGCCGTCCTCGGCCCGGGTGGCAGCCAGCACCGGCACAAAAGCCTGGCTGAAAGCGCCCTCGCCCAGCACCCGGCGGAACAGGTTGGGAATGCGGAACGCCACATTGAAGGCGTCGGTCATGGCACTGACCCCGAACACGGAGGCCATGAGCAACTCGCGCACCAGCCCGGTGATGCGGGAGACGAGGGTCAAGAGGGAGACGGTGGAGGCGGCTTTGAACAGTGACACCGCGAGGAGTGTATTCCCCCTGCGCCGCTTCGCGCCTCGGTACAGCTGCCACAGGCGGCAGCTTTTCAGACCGTCCAAGCCTGCGCAGGCAGGCTCAAAGTCGTGCCCCTCAGCCGTCAAGGGCGATGCACATGTTGCACTGACAGAGCTAGGCGCCACCGGCGCGCTGGCGATGGCATTCCGCCGGTTCGGGCACAGGGGTGGATACAGGCGCTGCTCTGGGCTATAATCGCTGGCTTTGCTGGCATCATCCACAGACCCAAGGAACTAAACAATGGCATCCGCAAAACCCAAGAAGAAGAACCCACGCCTGGCGTCGGGCCGCAAGCGCGTCCGTCAGGACGTCAAGATCAACGCTGCTAACACCTCGCTGCGTTCCAAATACCGTACCGCTGTCAAGAACGTCGAAAAGGCTGTTCTGGCTGGCGACAAGACCAAGGCGACCGAACTGTTCGCCAAGATGCAAGCCGTGGTGGACACCGTGGCTGACAAGGGCATCTTCCACAAGAACAAGGCTGCTCGCGACAAGAGCCGTCTGTCTGCCAAGGTGAAAGCCCTGGCAACGGCCGCCTGACCCACTTCAGGCAAACAGCCCGAACGGCACCTGCCGTTCGCCGTTTGTAACGGGTGCGCTGCCAGCAAAAAAACGAACAAACCGCCTTCGGGCGGTTTTTTCGTTGGGGGTTCAGAACTGCGCCAGGCAGCCTGAAGCGCATCAAAGGGTAGATGGGGAGTGCCCGCTGGCTGCCGGGCGGGCATGCCCCTGCGCAGTGAGGCCTCGGGCCCGACACGGCAGGCAGCGCCGGAAGCCAGACTGTGGCCGGTCAGGGCTTGGCGGGAGGAGGCGGGTCGGGCAGCAGGCAGGCCTCGGCCACCTGCAGGTTGTTGTCGCGGGCGAAATTGATCACGAAGTCCCAGGCCATGGGCTCGTGCCCCTGCAGGTCGCGGTGTACGACCACACATTTCACGCCATTGAGCGTGGTGGGAATGCACCAGGGCGAATAGCTCAGATGGCTGCCTGGCCGGGCTCCACCGGGTCGAAAGCTGCTCATCACCCCGGCCAGCCGCTCGGCCCAGTCGCTGGGACGAAAGGTTTTCCCGTCATGGGTGATGCCCTGGATGAAGACTTCTTTGGAGGAGGGGGAAACCATCGGGGATTGGAGTGGTAGTGAGGGCACAGACGCAGGATCACTGCATGTTGCACCGCAACGCGACATTCTAACTCTTATATAAGAGCTAGCTCCCTAATCCCTCCGGCGCGCTACACATAGGCACCCCGAAGAGGGTAAGAGCCCGGCATTGCAGTGATGCGCAATCGTCAACAGACCGCACCCCTGCTCCCCCTAGAATCGTGACTCGCTTTTTCGCCACCGTACCGTCTGGAGATTTCCGCATGACCGCTTCCATCCCGGCAGCTTCGCCCCACGTGATGAACACCTATGGCCGCGTACCCATCGCGCTGGCCCGTGGGCAAGGCAGCCGCGTGTGGGACGTGAACGGCAAGGAATACCTGGACGGCCTGGGCGGCATTGCCGTGAACACACTGGGCCACAACCATGCCAAGCTGGTGCCCGCGCTGCAGGACCAGATCACCAAGCTGATCCACACCTCCAACTACTACCACTCGCCCCTGCAGGAGCAGCTGGCCGCCAAGCTGGTGGAGCTGTCGGGCATGACCAACGTGTTCTTCTGCAACTCGGGCCTGGAGGCCAACGAGGCGGCCCTGAAGATTGCACGCAAGTTCGGCGTGGACAAGGGCATCGCCAAGCCCGAGATCGTGGTTTACGAAAAGGCCTTCCACGGCCGTTCGATTGCCACCATGTCGGCCACCGGCAACCCCAAGATCTACAGCGGCTTCGGCCCGCTGGTCGAGGGTTTTGTGCGCGTGCCGCTCAACGACATCGAAGCCATCAAGCAAGCCACCGAAGGCAACCCCAACGTGGTGGCCGTGTTCTTCGAGACCATCCAGGGCGAGGGCGGCATCAACCCCATGCGCGTGGAATACCTGCAGCAGCTGCGCAAGCTGTGCGACGAGCGCGGCTGGCTGATGATGATTGACGAAGTGCAGTGCGGCATGGGCCGCACCGGCAAGTGGTTTGCCCACCAGTTGGCCGGCATCGTGCCCGACGTGATGCCCCTGGCCAAGGGCCTGGGCTCGGGCGTGCCGATTGGCGCGGTGGTGGCCGGCCCCAAGGCCGCCAACGTGCTGCAGCCCGGCAACCACGGCACCACCTTTGGCGGCAACCCGCTGGCCATGCGCGCCGGGGTCGAAACCATTCGCATCATGGAAGAAGACGGCCTGCTGCAAAATGCCACCACGGTGGGTGAGCACCTCAAGGCGGCACTGCAGCGCGAGCTGGGCGGCCTGCCCGGTGTGAAGGAGATCCGGGGCCAGGGCCTGATGCTGGGCATCGAGCTGAACAAGCCCTGCGGCGCCCTGATCGGCCGTGCGGCCGAGGCAGGCCTCTTGCTGTCGGTGACGGCCGACAGCGTGATCCGCCTGGTGCCGCCGCTGATCCTCACCACCGCCGAAGCCGACGAAATCGTCGCCAAGCTGACCCCGCTGGTCAAAGCCATCCTGGCTGAATGAAGAATAGCCCCACTGCCATGACGACGCTGAAACATTACCTGCAGTTCACCGACCTCTCCGCCGACGAATACGCCTACCTGTTCGAGCGCGCCGCGCTCATCAAGAAGAAGTTCAAGGCCTACGAAAAGCACCACCCGCTGGTGGACCGCACGCTGGCCATGATCTTCGAGAAGGCCAGCACCCGCACGCGCGTGAGCTTTGAGGCGGGCATGTACCAGCTCGGCGGCAGTGTGGTGCACCTGACCACGGGCGACAGCCAGCTGGGCCGCGCCGAACCCATCGAGGACAGCGCCAAGGTCATCAGCCGCATGACCGACCTGGTGATGATTCGCACGTATGAGCAGGCCAAGATCGAGCGTTTTGCCGCCAACTCGCGCGTGCCCGTCATCAACGGCCTGACCAACGAATACCACCCCTGCCAGATCCTGGCGGACATCTTTACCTACATCGAGCACCGGGGCTCCATCCAGGGCAAGACGGTGGCCTGGGTGGGCGACGGCAACAACATGGCCAACACCTGGCTGCAGGCGGCGTCGCTGCTGGGCTTCAAGGTGCATGTGAGCACCCCGCGCGGCTACGAAGTGGACGAGAAATTGGCCGCTGGCGCCGGTGGAATTAGCGCTGACAGCTATCAATTCTTCAGCAACCCCATGGAAGCCTGCCGGGGCGCCGACCTGGTCACCACCGATGTGTGGACCAGCATGGGCTACGAAGCCGAGAACGAAGCGCGCAAGAAGGCCTTTGCCGACTGGTGCGTGGACACCGAAATGATGGCTGCGGCCCAGCCCGACGCCCTCTTCATGCACTGCCTGCCCGCGCACCGGGGCGAGGAGGTCGAGGCGGATGTGATCGACGGGCCGCAGTCGGTGGTGTGGGATGAGGCAGAGAACAGGATGCACGTGCAGAAGGCACTGATGGAGTACCTGCTGCTGGGCAAACTGGCCTAAAAGCCCCCATGCCCTGGCGCCGCCAGCCCGCTCACAGCGCCGAATTGCTGGCGCACTGGCAGGCCCTGGGCCAAACGCTGGGGCGCGACACGCCCGCTTGGCGGGCCGAGGGCAGGCGCCTGCTGCGCAGCTGGGCCCGCTGGCCCCGCGCCTACCACGACACCACGCATCTGCGGGCCTGCCTGCGGCACCTCCAGGCAGTGCAGGACCAGCAGCCCGGAGCGCTTCACAACCCCCATGCTGCGGCCCTCGCCCTGTGGTACCACGACGCCATCTACTGGCCGTGGAGCGGACACAACGAGGCGCGCAGCGCCGACTGGGCGCGACAGTTCCTGCTGGGCCAAGGGCTGCCCACCACGCTGGCCGAAACCGTGCACCAGCATGTGATGGACACCCGCCACACCCCGGGCCCGCTCACCGGCGATGCGCTGTGGGTGGTGGACATCGACCTCGCCATCCTGGGCCAGAGTGACGCGGTGTACCGACAGTTCGAACGCAACGTGCGGCGTGAATACATTTTTGTGCGCTGGCCGCGCTATGTGGCGGGGCGCAGCGCAGTGCTGCGAGGCTTTCTGAACCGCCCGCACATCTATGGCACAGCCTACTTTGCGCAGCGCTACGAGACCCAGGCGCGCGTCAACCTGCAACAGGCGTTGAGCGCGCTGGGCCAAGGCCAGCTGTACCAGTAGACAATTTGAGTCAAAACGGCTTGTAGCGCCAGTGAATCATGCGCTAGCAGCTATATAAAATATAGCAACTACTGAGAAGCAGACCCGCGACGGACGGGCATGGCCACGGGTTTTTCAGCGGCCGCCGCGGACGGCGCCGCGCAACTGCCGCAGCTACTGCACCCACCATCGCCTCCCCCACAGCCCGGCGACTGGACGAGCCCCGGGTGGACCTTGCCCAACCCTTGGCGCCAGCGCCCGGGCAAATAACGCCAGAGCACATAGAGCGCTGCGGCAAGGACGATCAGACCGACCATGAGTTGCTGGACCATCACAACGTTTCCCTTCAGCCGCCGCCCAGCGCCAACGCCACGCGGTAGGTCACAAAGCTGGCGGCATACGCCATGGCAAACAGGTACCCCACCATGAGCAGCGGGTAGCGCCAGCCATTGGTCTCACGCCGCACGGCGGCGATGGTGGAGATGCACTGGGGCGCAAACACATACCAGGCCATCAGCGACAGCGCAGTGGCCAGCGACCACGAGCCCGCAATCAGCGACCCCAGCTGGCTGGCCACCTCGTCGCCTGTGGCGGACAGCGCGTACACCGTGCCCAGTGCGCTCACCGCCACCTCGCGCGCCGCCATGCCGGGCACCAGAGCGATGGCAATCTGCCAGTTGAAGCCAATGGGCGCGACGATGACCTCGAGCAGGCGGCCCAGCTGGCCGGCCAGGCTGTAGGTGATGGCAGGCTGTGTGGCGCCTTCCGGCGCACCGGGGTAGGTGGACAGGAACCACAACAACACCGTGACGGCCAGGATGATGCCGCCCACCCGCTTGATGAAAATCACCGCCCGCTCGTACAGGCCGTAGGCCAGGCCCCGCACGCTGGGCCAGCGGTACGCGGGCAGCTCCATCATCAGCGGCGTAGCCCGCGTGTCGCTGCGGGCCAGCTTGGCCACCGCCGCCACGGCCATGGCGCTGACGATGCCCGCCACATACAGGGCGAACAGCACCACACCCTGCAGGTTGAACACCCCCGCCACCGTGCGCTCGGGGATGAAGGCTGCAATCAGCAGCGCATACACAGGCAGGCGCGCCGAGCAAGTCATGAGCGGCGCGATCATGATGGTCACCAGCCGGTCACGCCAGTGGGTGATGGAGCGCGTGGCCATCACGCCCGGCACGGCACACGCAAAGCTCGACAGCAGCGGGATGAACGAGCGGCCCGACAGGCCCACCGTGCCCATCACGCGGTCCAGCAAAAACGCCGCGCGCGGCAGGTAGCCCGAGTCCTCCAGCGCCAGGATGAACAGGAACAAGAACAGGATCTGCGGCAAAAACACCAGCACCCCGCCCGCACCTGCCAGCACCCCGTCGGTCAGCAGGCTGCGCAAGGGGCCGTCGGCCATGTGGCTGTTGACCAGGGCTGCCAGCCAGCCCACGCCATCTTCAATCCACGACTTGGGCAGCTCAGCCCAGCTGAACACCGCCTGGAACATCAGGAACAGAGTGGCGGCCAGGATCACCAGGCCCCACACCGGGTGCAGCACCACCGCATCGATGCGGTCGTCAGTCCGCAGGCTGACCACCGGCACGCGCACGGCCCGGTCCAGAATGCGCCGCACTTCCTGGTGCGTGCGGATCACGTCGTTCTGCGCCTCCAGGTCGCTCGCATCCAGGCGCGCCGCCGCATCGGGCGCCACCACCGGGCGCTGCAGCTGCTGCAGGTTGGCGCCATCCAGCCACTGCACCAGCTCCTGGGCGCCGTTGCCGCGCACGCCCACGGTGGCCAGTACGGGCATGCCCAGCTCGCGCGACAACGCCTCGCGGTCGATGGCGATGCCCTGGCGCTCGGCCACGTCCATCATGTTGAGCACCAGCACCATGGGCAGGCCCAGGGCGCGTGCCTCCAGCACCAGGCGCAGGTTCAGGCGCAGGTGGGTGGCATCGGTCACGCACACCAGCACATCGGGCACAGGCTCGCCCGCGCGGCGCCCGCGCACGATGTCGCGGGTAATGGCCTCGTCCACGCTGTGTGCGTGCAGGCTGTAGGCGCCCGGCAGGTCCAGCACGCGCACGCGGCGGCCGGCGGCGGTCTGCAGCAGGCCTTCCTTGCGCTCCACCGTCACGCCCGCGTAGTTGGCCACCTTCTGGCGCGCGCCGGTGAGCAGGTTGAACAGCGCGGTCTTGCCGCAGTTGGGGTTACCCAGCAGCGCCACGCGCAGGGGCGCATCGGCGGCGGTGGGCTGCACAGTAGCCTGGGCGTTCATGCCAGCTCCTTGGCAGACAGGCTGGTGTCATCCAGCGGCTGCACCTGCACCATGGAGGCCTCCTGGCGGCGCAGCGCAAACGTGGCCTGCCCCACCCGCACCGCGATGGGATCGCCGCCCCAGCCGCCGCGTGCGACCACCTGCACGGTTTCACCGGGCAGGAAGCCAATCTCCAGCAAGCGCAGCAGCATGCTGTGTTCTTGCGCGTCCTGTGCGGGCAACAGGCCCGTGACCCGGCCCGAGGCACGGCGCGGCAATTGGTGCAGCCGCGGGGACAGGTTCTGCTGCGTAGGAAGATGCAACCGCGCCGCAGCGCCATCGTCCATGGTTTTCATGGTGACTGGCCTCGATACAAATAATAGTGATTCTCATTCTACCAATATCTGCATCGTGCTGGTTGCCGTCTCACTCTCTCCTTGACGCAGCGCAAGCCGCAGTCCCCGCTGCCCTGCCCGGGTGGTCAGTCACATCGCTCAAACCGCTTGCACTCCACAGTAGCCCGGATGGATGTGAGCGTGTTTTCGCCGTCGATGTGCCGGGCGGTGAACTGCACCCATGCCCCCTGCGAAATGCCGTGCAGCAAGGCAGGGTTGACCACCCGGAAGGTCTGTGTGGTGAACGGCAGCTTGGCGCGGGGCAGCAGCTTGAGCCGCACAAGTGTGGCGTTGCCGCCCGCATCCGCCTCCACAGACACCAGCCGCGCCCGGGTGTAGACCGGAGCCGCAGCATCCTCTGCGGCCACCGAGGCCGCACCCGCAGGGACGACTGGCTGGGCACCTACCGCACCACACACGGCGGCCAAGGCCAGTGCGGTGGCAAACCCGCAGCCGCACTGCCCCCATCGGGCAAGCAACCAAGTGACAGCCTGCCCCATCAGAACGCCCACGCGCCTAGCTGGTAGTAGTCAAACCCGCTGGTCCGCCCACCCAGGCATTGGGCGAGGAAGTCCTCGGTCTTGCGGTACATGGTGAGGTTGTTGGGCCAGCGCTGGTTGCCATGGCCGTCCCCTTTGAAGGTGACGTAATCGACCTCTTTGCCCGCCTTGCGCAGGGCCGCCACCATCCATTCGGACTGCTCCAGCTTCACGCGCGGGTCGTTCACGCCGTGCATGATGAGGATGGGTTTTTGCGCGTGCTCAGCCCGGTACAGGGGCGACTTCGCGTCCATGCGCGCACGGTCTTCCGGCGCGGCCGGGTTGCCCACATAGCGGTGCCACCACGGCAGGCCCAGCTCCCAATAGGGCGGAGCAGCTTCCAGCAGGCGTGCGATGTCCGTCACGCCCACCACATCCACGGCGCAGGCAAAGACTTCGGGCGTGAAGGTGGCGCCCACCAGGGCCGAATAGCCGCCGTAGCTGGCGCCATAGATTGCCACGCGCTGCGGGTCGGCCACGCCGCGCTCCACCGCCCAGCGCACGCCGTCCACCAGGTCGTCGTGCATGCGGCCTGCGAACTCGCCACGGGCCTTTTCCATGTGGTTGCGGCCATAGCCGCTGGAGCCCCGGTAGTTGACCTGCAGCACCGCATAGCCCCGGTTGGCCAGAAACTGCTGCATGGCGCGGCTGGTGGCGCCATCGCCCCAGCGGTCACGCGCCCAGGGGCCGCCATGCACCAGCAGCACGGTGGGCAGCCGCTGCGGCGCTGCGCCTACGGGCAGCGTGAGGTAGCCGTGAATGGTGAGACCATCGCGCGCGGTGTAGGTGATGGGCGCGGTGGGGGCCAGGTCCTTGGCAATCAGGCTCAGCCGGTTCTCGCCCAGAAAGCGGGGTTCGTGCCCATCGCGCAGCAGGTAGTTGCGGGTGCCACGGTCGGTGGCCACCGCCACGGTGAGCACCTTGTCCGTCTGGTCCAGGCTGGTCACCAGCACCTCTGCGGGCTTGTCACCGGCCAGCGCGGACAGCCGGGCATCGAGCGCGGGGTCGAACACCTTGCGCGCCGGGTAGCCCGGCATGAAGTGCGCCAGCAGCGGCTCGCGGGTGCGGCGGCTCAGCGTCACGCTGTCCAGGTCCACGTCGGGCGAGGCAAACCACTCTTCCTCGGAGCCCGTGGTCAGGTCCAGCCGCACCAGCGCCAGCTTGTCGCGCCCCCGGTTCGACAGGGCCCAGGCCTTGCGCCCCTCATCGTGCAGGCCAAAGATGTTCAGCGTGTCCCACCGGCTGCGCTCTGCCACCGTCACCCAGCTGCCCGGCTCGGCGCCAGGTCGCTCCAGCAGCACCTGGTCGCCCTGGATCTGTGCCCGGGCGCGCAGCTGGCCCGTGGTGTCCACGCCCCACCAGCCCACGTTGCCGGGGTTGGTGGCCATCAGCACCGGCGGCCCGCCCGCAGGGTTCACGCGGTACAGGTCAAACACTTTTTTGTCGCGCTGGTTGGAGGTGACGATGAAGTCGGACGAAGCATCCACCGCCTCTGCAAAATGCGCCACCGAACGCGGTGCAGGCATCAGCTCACGCAAGTCGGTCCCGGGGCCCTCGACCGGGCCCGCATAGATGCGGGTGTTTTCATCGCCCGTGGGGTCGGCCGTGATGCCGAGCCAGCGGCTGTCGGCACTGAAGCGGATGGCGCGCGCACGGATGCGAAACGCCTTGGCGTCGCCACCATCGATGGACTGCACCCAGATTGCGGGCACCACGCCGTCGGTGCCAAACCAGGCGATGCGCTTTCCATCCGGCGACACGCGATAACCCCCGGTGGACTGCCGGCTGGCCACAAAGTCGCGCACGGGCACCAGGTCGGGCAATTGCGCCCCAGCCAGCGAAGGGTGCGTAGGCCCGGAAGCACAGCCCACCAAGGCCAGAGCAGCAGCAAGCGCTGCGCTGCCCCACCATCGCCGCACCATCGCCTGTTTGGTTGTCGATGCCATCGTTTTCTCCCCCATGTGTTGAGCCATTGAATGCGCCCATTGTGCAAAGTCCCGCCTTAAGGCCAGCCAAAGGTGGCGGCTGCGGCACTGCGCAACGGCCACCACTCCCGCCACAATCGCCCCATGCACATCCTGCTCATCGAAGACGACCTGGACCTGGGCCGCGCGCTGCAGTCCGCGCTGAAGGTGGAGGGGCTGACCAGCGAGTGGCTGCGCCGCGCGGTGGATGCGCCCGCCACGGTGGACGCCACAACGGTGGACTGTGTGCTGCTGGACCTCACACTGCCCGACGGCAGTGGCTTTGACCTGCTGGCGCGCTGGCGCAACCAGAGCGGACACAGCGGGCAGGTGCCCGTCATCGTGATCACGGCGCGCTCGGCCGTGGAGGACCGGCTGGCGGGCCTGGACGGAGGGGCGGACGACTTTGTGATCAAGCCCTTTGCCACGGCCGAACTGATGTCGCGCATCCGCGCCGTGCTGCGCCGCAGCGCGCGCCAGGCCAGCGAGCGCTGGGTGCTGGGCGAGCTGGTGGTCGAGCCCCGGCGTCATGCCGTGCAGCGCGCCGGGCTTCCGCTGGAGCTGTCCCCGCGCGAGTTTCAGCTGCTGCTGGAGCTGGCGCGCGAGCCCGGCGTGGTGGTGTCCAAAAGCGTGTTGTCGCAGCGGCTGGACCCGCTGGGCGAGCCCATGGACTTTGCCGCCATCGAAGTGCATGTGTCCAACCTGCGGCGCAAGATCGGGGCAGAGCTGATCCGAACCGTGCGTGGCGTGGGCTATCTGTTGCAAGCATGACCACGATGAAGCACGCGTTGCGCAGCGCATGGGCCTGGCTGGCCGAACCCACGCTGATGCGCCGCAGCGTGGCCTCGGTGCTGGTGGCGTTTGTGGTGGTGTGGGCGGTGCTGCTGGGCTACAACTTCGTCAACTACAAACACACCATCACCCGGGACCCGGGCCTGATGAAGTACGGCGACGCGGTGTTGGACTCGCTGGCCCAGGTTACCGATCCTGCACACGCCGCCGCGGCTGTGGCGGCCACCGACCACTGGACCAACGTCCGCCGCCGCCAGATCGGGCTGCTGCCCGGAGTGCAGATGCACGAGCTGCTCGATGCGGCATCGGGCCAGCGTGTGTTTGCCTCGCCGGGGCTGCAGAACGTGGCCTTGCCGCCCGCCACGCCCCGCGCAGAGCCATTCATAGAGGAAGCCGCCCTGCAGGGCCGGTCGTTCCGCATCTACACCGGTCGCAATGCGCGCTGGGTACTGCGGGTGTTCGAGACCAAGCGCACGGACTCCAACTTCCTGCAGTCCAACGGCCGCGCCCTGCTGCCCTACCTGCTGCTGGCGTCACCCTTTGTGCTGCTGGCGGTGTGGCTCTCGGTACGTCACGGCCTGCGGCCGCTGCAGCAACTGGCCAGCCGCATTGCGCAGCGCGGACAGGACGACCTCCAATCGGTGGGTTTCAACGCCCGCCACGGCGAACTCAAGCCCCTGGAGCAGTCGCTGGACCACCTCTTCGCCCAGCTGCAGCACAAGGTGGAGCGCGAGCGCGCCTTTGTGCAGGACGCCGCGCACGAGATCCGCACGCCGCTGGCCGTCATCACTGCACAGGCCCACGTGATGGCCCGCTCGCCCAGCGAGGAGGAACGCACGCAGGCCCAGGCCCACCTGGAGCAGGCCATCGCCCGCACCTCGCACTTGGCGCAGCAACTGCTGGACCTGGCCGCGCTGGACGACGCACAGCGCCCCGCACCGCGCGACCTGGACGTGGCGCAATGGCTGCGCGGCGCGCTAGCGCAGGCTGCGCCGCAGGCCATCGCGCGTCAGATCGAGCTGTCGCTGGACGCGCCCGACACCTTGCCCGCGCGGCTCGACCAGCCTGCGTTCGAATCCATCGCCCACAACCTCATCGACAACGCGCTGCGCTACACGCCCGATGGCGGCAACGTGGCGGTGACGCTGCGGCGCGGGGGTGCGGCGCTGCAACTGTCGGTGCAGGACGACGGGCCCGGCATCCCGGCCACAGAGCAGCAGCGGGTGTTCGAGCGCTTCTACCGGGGCACGGGCCATGCCGCCAACGGCTCAGGTCTGGGCCTGGCCATCGTGCGGCAGGCGGTGCTGCGCATGGGCGGGCAGGTGCAGATGGGCGCAGGCCTGAACGGCCGGGGCGTGGGCTTTTTCGTTAGCATTGCCCTCCCGCACAGCGCCTGACGGCCCCGCCGCAGGCCCACCGCCCGCCCCGCATGTCCGACGACGCGACCACGATGACCACCGCCGATTCCACCCACCCGTGCCTGAGCTGCGGCGCCTGCTGCGCCAGCTTTCGGTTGGACTTTGCCGTGTACGAGATGCAGGCAATGGGCGGCACGGTGCCCGACGGTCTGGCCCTGGATGTGAACGGCAGCACCTGCCGCATGCGGGGCACGGAGCAGGTGCCCATCCGCTGCGTTGCGCTCACCGGCCAGGTGGGCCAGCAGGTGGCCTGCAGCATCTACGAACTGCGCCCCGCGCCCTGCCGCGAGTTCTCGGCGGGCGACTACGCCTGCCACAAGGCGCGTGCGCGGCACGGGCTGGCGCCACTCGGCGACGGGCCCATGGACTGAGCCCCACAGCGGGCATCCTCTTTTTTCCACGCCTCCACGTTGCCGTATCTCAGCGCAGCCCCCTGTTGCGCCGACTCCGCTTTCACGGTCAAGGAGATATGTGCTTGCAGAAAATCCTATAGAGGACTAAAGTTATAGATATGCAAACCACATCCACCATCGTTCCGCTCCACACCACACCGGGCGTGAGCCGCTATGCGTCGCTGGCCGCCGCCCTGCGTGCACGTGTGGTGTCGGGTGAATGGCCTCCCGGTACGGCGCTGCCTGCAGAAAGCCTGTTGGCCAGCGAGCACCAGGTAGCGTTGGGCACGATGCGGCGGGCGCTGGAGCTGCTGGTCGCTGAAGGCCTGGTGGAGCGCCTGCAAGGCCGGGGGACGTTTGTGCGGCAAGGCATCGCCGGGGCTTCGATGCTGCGGTTCTTTCGCTTTGACACCGGCAGCAACGAGATTCCCCGTTCGCGCATCGTGTCGCGCCAGCGCATGGCTGCGCCAGCGGGTGTAGCGCGGCGCCTGGGCCTGGCCACGGGCGAGGCCGTGCTACGCCTGCTGCGCGTGCGCCTGCTGGCCGACCGCCCCTGTCTGCTGGAAGAAATCTGGCTGCCGCTGGACTTGTTCGCCCCCCTGGTGGAGGGCAACACCTCGGAGTGGGACGACCTGCTCTACCCCATGTTTGCGCGGCGCTGCGGGGTGCATGTGCACCGCGCAGTGGACGAAATCGGCTTTGGTGTGTTGACCGCGGCCCAGGCTACTCATCTGGAACTCGCCGCTGGCCACCCCTGCGTGCAGGTGCAGCGCGCCGCCCACGACCTGAGTGGGCGCTGCGTGGAGTGGCGCACCACCCGGGGCGACGCCAACGCCTTTCACTACACCGTGACGATCACCTGAGCCACGCCCCCAAGAACAACACCCCCACACCCGAAGGAGACACCATGAACCGCCCCCAGGAATCCGCCCCCACATCTGCCCAGCTGTTGGGAGGCAAACGCAGCTCCAGCACCCTCACACGCCGCACGACGCTGGCAGCCTTGGGCACCACGCTGGCAGCCCCGTGGATCGGCGCGCGCGCCAATGGCCTGGCGGGCGGGCGCCCCATTTCGCTGGTGGTGTCGTATCCGGCGGGCGGTGGCGCCGACCTGATGGCGCGCATCCTGGCGCCCCGCCTGTCAGAGGCCCTGGGGCAATCGGTGGTGGTCGAGAACAAACCGGGCGCCAGCGGCCAGCTGGCCGCTGCAGCCGTGGCCCGCGCGACGCCAGATGGCACATCGCTGCTGCTGGACGCGTCGTCGTTTGCAGTGAACCCCTCGCTCTACCCCAAGCTGCCGTACGACAGCAACGCGGCCTTTACGCCGCTGGCCATCCTGGCCACGTTTCCGAATGTGCTGGTGTGCCATCCTGGCTTTGAAGCCAAGACCGTGCAGGACGTCATCGCCAAGGCCAAGGCCCAGCCGGATTCGGTGGCGTACGCGTCTTCAGGCAACGGCTCTGCACAGCACCTGGCAGGTGCGTTGTTCGAACAGCGCACGGGCATCAAGCTGTCGCACATCCCCTATCGGGGTGGTGGTCCGGCCATGAACGATGTGATGGGCGGGCAGGTGCCACTGTTCTTTGCCAACGTAGCGTCGTCCCTGGGGCACATCCAGGCGGGCAAGCTGCGGCCCCTGGCCGTGACCAGCACGCTGCGCGCGCGTTCATTGCCCAACATTCCCACCATGGGAGAGGTCGGTGTGACCGACTACGAAGTGCTGGAATGGAACCCCTTGCTGGCGCCTGCAGGCATCTCTGCCGATACCCGCAAGCAGCTGGTGGCCGCCGTCCGCAAGGCCTTGGCCGACCCCGAAGTGTTGGGCCGTATCCGGGCATTGGGTGGTGACAGTTTTCAGGACGCCACCCAGGCCAGCGCGGGCAAGTTCATCCAGGCTCAGCAAGCCCTGTGGGGCAAGCTGGTGCGCGATCGAAAGATCGTGGCGGGCTGATCGATGACCACCGCTGCGATCAGCGCCCCGCCCCCACGCCTGGACGGGTGGGACGCCCATGTCCATATCTTTGACGGCACAGTTGCCACACAGCCGGGCCACTACCAGCCCGCCCACCACCCCATCGAGCACATCGAGGCCGAGGCGGCCCGGCTGGGCGTGGGCCACCTGGTGCTGGTGCAGCCCAGCGTGTATGGCACGAACAACCGCCTGATACTGGACGCGCTGCAAGCCCGCCCGGGTCGCCACCGCGCGGTGGTGGTGGTCGATGAAACCACCTCGCCTGCTGCCCTGCAGGCCATGCACCAGCTGGGCGTGCGCGGCATACGGTTTAACCTCGTGTCACCGGTGGGCAACGGGCTGCATGCGCTGGAGTCCCTGGCCGGGCCGCTGCGCGAAATGGGCTGGCACATCCAGTGGTACGCCCACCCGCACCACCTGGCGCAGATTGCCCATGTGCACCACCAAACGCGGTTGCCCTGTGTGCTGGACCATCTGGCGGGCATGCACGCGGCCTTGCCGGCCACAGACGCGGCCTGGCTGGCCCTGCAGCAGCTGGCCGAACTGGGCGCGTGGGTGAAGTTATCAGGCTGGTACCGGCTGCGCGACCAGGCACCGTATGCGGGGCTGACCAGCAACATCCAGCGTGTTGCTGCGCTGGCGAAGGATCGCCTCGTCTGGGGGTCAGACTGGCCCCACACTGCTTTTGAAGCGACCGCCATGCCAACTTATCGCAGCGTGTGGACGCCCGTGGTGGATGCGCTGGGCGAGGCGCGTGCGCAGGCAGCGCTTGCGGCAGGTAGCCAGCTCTACGCCTGACGCCGGCAGCAACGCCTAGATAGTTTAGGCTTCAACAAAAAATCTGAGTGGTGTTGGAAATAACCGACACCACGGGTTTTTCGGGACATGCAAACTTTGTCCCATGTCAATGCCCTCCTCCCCCACCGCCCGCCAGCTTTGGGACATCTCGCCGCCCGTGTTTGCGGGCAGCCCCGTGTTCCCCGGCGACACGGCCTACAGCCAGCAGTGGTGCGCCACCATCGGCCCCGGCTGCCCGGTCAACGTGAGCGCGATCACGATGTCGCCCCATGTTGGCGCCCACGCCGATGCGCCGCTGCACTATGACGCGCAGGGCGCCACCATCGGTGACGTGTCGCTCGACGCGTTTCTGGGCCCCTGCCGCGTGATCCACGCCATCGGCTGCGGCCCACTGATCAACTGGGAACACATTGCCCACGCGGTGAACGCCTCCCTGCCCCAGCGCGTGCTGGTGCGCACCTACGAACACATGCCCGTGGACCGCTGGGACGGCCAGCTGGCCGCCTATGCGCCCGGCACCATCGAGCGCCTGGCCGACCTGGGCGTGCTGCTGGTGGGCATCGACACCGCCAGCATCGACCCGGCCGACAGCAAGACGCTGGACAGCCACCAGGTCATCCGCCGCCGGGGTTTGCGCGTGCTGGAAAACCTGGTGCTCGACGCCGTGCCCGAGGGCGACTACGAACTGATCGCCCTGCCGCTCAAGCTGACTACGGCCGACGCATCCCCCGTGCGGGCCGTGCTGCGGGCGCTGGACTAGCGCGATACACAGAATTTCAAGCATTTCTGGCTGGAAGCGCTAGTACAACATGCGCCAGCAGCTATCAATAACATAGCAACCATCTCCCCAACTCCCATGTCCATCACCCTTCAAGACTGCCGCACCCGCGACGCCCAAGACCCGCTGCGCGCCCTGCGCGACCACTTTGCCCTGCCACCCGGCGTGATCTACCTCGACGGCAATTCACTGGGCGTGGCCCCCAAGGCCGCTGCAGCGCGCGTGGCCGATGTGGTCACCCGCGAATGGGGCACAGACCTCATCAAATCGTGGAACACCGCCAGCTGGTTTGACCTGCCCCAGCGCCTGGGCAACCAGCTCGCCCCACTGATCGGCGCGGGCAAAGATGAAGTGGTGTGCACCGACAGCACCTCCATCAACCTCTACAAGGTGCTGAGCGCGGCGCTGAACATTGCGCGGGAAGACAGCCCCGCGCGCAAGCGCATCGTGAGCGAGCGCAGCAACTTCCCCACCGACCTCTACATTGCCGAAGGCCTGTGCAAGGAGCGCGGCCTGGAGCTGGTGCTGGTAGAGCCCGAAGAGATCACCGCAGCACTCACCAACGACGTGGCTGTGCTGATGCTCACGCACGTGAACTACCGCACCGGCGCCATGCACGACATGGCCACCATCACCGCCGCCGCGCACGCCCAGGGCATTCTGTGCGTCTGGGACCTGGCGCACAGCGCGGGCGCGGTGCCGGTCGATCTGAACGGCGCAGGCGCGGATTTCTCGATTGGCTGCGGCTATAAGTATTTGAACGGCGGCCCCGGCGCACCGGCCTTTGCCTGGGTGCACCCACGCCATGCTGACCGCTTCTGGCAGCCGCTGTCCGGCTGGTGGGGCCACGCTGCACCGTTTGCCTTCACACCCGACTACCAACCCGCCCCGGGCATCACGCGCTACCTGTGTGGCACGCAGCCCATCATCAGTCTGTCGGCACTGCAATGCGGGCTGGATGTGTTCACCGCCGCGCAAAGCCTGGGCGGCATGGCCGCGCTGCGCGCCAAGTCGCTGGCGCTCACTGATCTGTTCATCCAGCTGGTGGAAGAGCGCTGCGCAGGCCACGGCCTGGGCCTGGCTACGCCGCGTGACCATGCCCAGCGCGGCTCGCAGGTGTGCCTGACCCGCGACGAAGGCGCGGGCGTGAACGGCCAGGGCAGCGGGGCCTACGCCATCGTGCAGGCGCTGATTGCGCGCGGCGTGATTGGCGACTTCCGCAAGGGCGATGGCGGCACGGGCCGCCACAAGGACATCCTGCGGTTTGGCTTCACGCCGCTGTACCTGGGCTTTGAAGACGTGTGGAATGCCGTGGAGCACCTGCGCCAGGTGCTGGAGAGCGGCGAGTGGCAGAAGGCCGAGTTCAATCAGACGCACGCCGTCACCTGATCGGAAAGGCAAACCACCATGTGCCCTTTCTCGCAAACCCCTGCCGATGGCAACAACCCGGCGTCTGCCGCCCTGCCCGAATCCATAGTGCACGAGGAGCGCGCCCAGCTCGACTTCAGCAAGTCCATGAGCTACGGCGACTACCTGCAGCTCGACGCCATCCTCACCGCGCAAAAGCCGCTGTCGCCCGCGCACGACGAGATGCTGTTCATCGTGCAGCACCAGACCAGCGAGCTGTGGATGAAGCTCATGCTGCACGAGCTGCGCGCGGCCATCGGCCACATTGCGCGCGACGAGCTGCCGCCCGCGTTCAAGATGCTGGCGCGCGTGAGCAAGATCATGGAGCAGCTGGTGCACGCCTGGGACGTGCTGGCCACCATGACACCGCCCGAGTACAGCGCCATGCGGCCGTACCTTGGCCAGTCCAGCGGCTTCCAGAGTTACCAGTACCGCTGCATCGAGTTTTCGATGGGCAACAAGAACCGCGCCATGCTCAAGCCCCACGAGCACCGCGCCGACCTGCTGGCCCTGGTGCAGGCGGCGTACGAGGCACCGTCGCTGTACGACGAGGCCCTGCGGCTGCTGGCGCGGCGCGGCCTGGCCGTGCCACCCAGCCACACCGAGCGCAACTGGACACAGCCCTATGTGGAAAACGACGCGGTAGAGCAGGCCTGGCTCACCGTATACCGCAACCCCGAAAAACATTGGGACCTGTACCAACTGGGCGAGGAACTGACCGACCTGGAAGACGCCTTCCGCCTCTGGCGCTTCCGCCACGTGACCACGGTGGAGCGCGTGATCGGCTTCAAGCGCGGCACGGGTGGCACGGGCGGTGTGAGCTACCTGCGCAAGATGCTCGACGTGGTGCTGTTCCCCGAGATCTGGAAGCTGCGCACGGATCTGTAAGCAATTCAAGCTGCCCTAAAAACAGGCCTGTTCACCGCCCTGGTGAACAGGCCTTCTAACTGCTGCCTGCGCCCAACGATAAAGCGCTAGCGGCTATCGTTTTTATAGTTCTCTCCCTGATTCGCAACCGGAGCGTTTCAGTCTCCGGCCCTGGCGAATACCTGGCCGCCCGAGAGCTGGTAGGCCACGTTGTCCACCTGCAAGCTGCGCTCGTTGGCAATGTCAAAGCGGCTGTACAGCCCGGGCGTGTCGCCGTTCAGGATGGCGGTGGACACCACCATGGAGCGCTGGGCCAGCGCGCCGGTGGTGGTGTTCACCTCCAGCCGCAAGGCACCCTGGTAGCCACGCACGGGCGGGGGCGTGCCTACGCCCGTGGGCGCTTGGTAAAGGCGTGCAGGGAACGCTATGCGCACCTTGCCCTCCACCGCCTGCAGGTTGAGCACGGGGCGGGTGCTGTCGAGCGTGGTGATACTGCCCCGGCCGCCCGCCGTCTGCGCGGCCAGCCGCTTGCCCTGCGCTGCATTGCGCACATCGAACACCGCGAGCTGAATGCCATCGGCAACGCCGCCCAGGGCGCTGTCCTTGCCCACGCCCAGCAGCAGTCCGTTCGGAAGCGGAACCAGGTGGTCGGCATAGCCGCCCGCAGCCAGCTCGCCTGCCACCGTAGGGTTCGCAGGGTTGGCAAGGTCCAGCACCCACACGGGTTCGGTGTTGGTAAAGGGTGTGGCATAGGCCCGGGCGCCTGCAAAGAACAGGTTGTCGATCTGCTGGTCGCCCCGCGCCGTGCGCAGCCGAATGGGCAGCTTGGCCTGCGGGCCCAGATAGCTGTCCCGACCGCTGTCGCGCAGCACGGTCAGCAGCGCGGGGGAGGCCTGCTGGGCCTGGATGGTCACCGGCGGCATGCCGCTCTGGCCCGTCTTGCCGGTGAAGGTCAGCACGCGCAGATCGTTCTGGTACTCGTTCAGGCGCGATGGCAGGCGGCGCAGGTCCCAGCCCAGGTGGCCGTCCACGCTGCCCGATGCGTCGTAGTCCACCTGCGCGCCCCGGAAGCTGAACTTGTGGATGTCGGTGCGGCTGTCGGCGGGGAACACAGCGTTGGCCACATCGCCGCCATAGCGGTACTGGCGCGAGCTGGCGACATACACGCTGCGCGCGCCCAGGTGCACCGCTTCGCTGCCGCCCGCAAAGCAGCGGCTGGTGCGCGCCAGACTGGACGAGGTGAGGTCGATGGCCGTGATGGACGTGAGCTGCAGCGACAGCGAGGCATTGCCCGTCTGCACCAGGCAGTCCGCCTCGTTGACCAGCGGTTGCGGCTGGCCGCCATCCACGCGCAGGGTGGGGATCAGCGCGGCGGTGTTGAGGTCCTTAAGTGCCGCGTCCACCGCCGATGCCGTGGCCCCTGCCGGCACGGTGAAGCGCGTGAGGTCGGGCGACCAGGTGGTGACCAGGTACAGCATGTTGCCAATCAGGCGGCTGCCGACCAGCAGGCCATCGATGCGCATCTGCTTGAGCTGCGCGGGCGCCATGTCCTTGTGGATGGCAAACAGGTCCAGCGACAGCGTGCGGCTGTACTCCGGCAACACGGTGATGCTGGCGTCGGCCGCAGCCACCACGGGCTGGCGGTCGGCATACGGGTCTTGCTGCGACAGCACGGCAGCGCGCGTACCACCGCCCGCCACATAAAAGCCCTGGGGGATGTACTTGGCGTCCAGCGTGGCGCTGCCCACGCTGGACAGGCTGCCATCGGCCGCTCGGGCCATGGCGGCCAGGCGCGGCGGCTCGCGGCCGGTGTCGGTGGCGTAGGCGCGGTGCACGCCATACAGCATGTTGCCCTCGGACTTGATGAGGGCGTCTTCCTCCACCACCGCGCCCGCCAGTGGCGCGCCGGTGTGGGTGACCACGCTGCCCGCGCTGCTCAAGCCCCCCACGGTGGGCACAGTGATGGCCGTGCCCGGATAGCCCAACGCCACCCGCTGCGCAATCTTGGCCTTGAAGTAGGCCACCAGATCGCCGGAGCGCGCCACCTGCAGCCGCGCCTCGTTGGGGGTCTGCGGGTTGCCGCCCTCCCCGCCACCGCAGCCGGCCACGAATGCAGCGGTGGCTACGGCCAGCCATGCGGGCGACGCATGGGATATGCCCGCCAGTGTGTTCATCAACCCTCGGTTCTTCATCTGATTGTTCTCCCTGTGAATGCGTATACCCACGGCGCGGCGTCGGCTTCGGCCCACACCACACCGCAAATAAGTGGGATAATATCCCACATAATTTCAAACCGTCAACCAGATGACAATCACAGCCTGACCCTGACACCCGCCGCGCCTCGGCCTTCTTTCATGCCCTCCCGCTCCGCCATCGTTCTGGCCTCTGCCCTGCACGTGCTGCGCCCTCTGGCGCGCCTGCTGCTGCGCAATGGCGTGGCCTACCCCGCGTTTGCCGCGGCCATGAAGAAGGTGTTTCTGGACGCTGCGCACGACGAGCTGCAGCGCACAGGCAAGAAGACGACCGACAGCGCGGTGAGCCTGATGTCGGGCGTGCACCGGCGCGATGTGCGCAACCTCGGCCGTCTGGCCGAGCCCGCTGCTGAGGAAGAAGCGGGCGAAACCCCGTTGAACATGGCCAGCCAGGTGGCCGCGCGCTGGCTGAGCCAGACGGATTGCCTGGACGACGAGGGCCAGCCCCGCCCCCTGCCCCGCAGCGGCGAGCCTCCGCACTTCGATGGCCTGGTGGCCAGCATCAGCAGCGATGTGCGGCCCCGCGCGGTGCTCGACGAACTGGTCCGCCTGGGCATGGCCGAGGAAGGTGAGGATGGACTCATCCGCCTGCTGGCCGCCGGCTTTGTGCCGCGCCAGGGCTTTGCCGAGATGGCACAGCTGATGCAGG
Organism: Acidovorax sp. 59; assembly: GCF_002754175.1. Classification (NCBI taxonomy): domain Bacteria; kingdom Pseudomonadati; phylum Pseudomonadota; class Betaproteobacteria; order Burkholderiales; family Comamonadaceae; genus Acidovorax; species Acidovorax sp. 59. Next base: position 3,318,566 of record NZ_PEET01000001.1, read on the forward strand.
ACAACCTGCACGACCATTTGGCGGCGGCCAGTCTCAACCTGGAGGGCGAGCACAACTACCTGGAGCAGGCCGTGTTTGTGGACCAGCTCAGCGAAGAATCAGCCCACCGCCTGCACGTCGTGGCCGCCAAGGCCTGGCGCCAGGCCTTCAAGACCGTGATGACCGAGGCCCAGGCCCGCTACGACCACGACCAGCAAAACACCCCGCCCGGCGAGCGCAACCGGCGCGCCCGCTTTGGCAGCTACTTCTATGCCGCAGACCAAGATGAACGTCCTTCCTGAACTCTGGGCCCGGGTGGGCCGGATGGCCCTGCTCACGGCCCGACGGCTGGTGGCTGTCACCACCCTGCTGGTGCTGGCCGCCTGCGGTCCCGGCACCGGTGGCACGGGCACCGGCCCGATCAACGGAGCGGTTTATTTTTCGGGCGCGGGCTTCACAGTGGGAGCCCCCTGCGCTCTGCATTGCGGTGGCACGGACCTGCTGTTGGAAAACGAGCGGGTGGAACTCAACATCACCTGCCAGCGCTTTGTGTTCACCGGCCCGTGGGAGATCGATGCACAGGGCATGGCACTCCTGAAGGGCACCCTGGAAACCACGGAATTTCCCAACGGGGGCGAAGCCCAAACCCGCACTGTGGCCGCCGAGATGCAACTGCAGTTCAGCGACACCCGCGCCGACAGCAGCCGCGAGGTGGTCGTTACCGTGCGGGACGCACAGGGCAACCTGCTGGTCGCCCCCCGCACGCTGGAGCAGCGCCCTGCTTCTGCAGCAGCCGCCCCCGGGTCCTGCACTCCCGAGGAGCGCTGAAACGACACAGGGCCTGTGCAGACAGGCTGCACAGGCCCTGAAAAAACCAGAAATCCGAACCAGCCCCGAACAGGCCGGTGACAAAGAGGGGTGAGGTTACTGGACGCCCGCCACCATCATGCCGCGGTTGCTGCGGCACCAGATCGGTGCCAGGTGTCCAATCTGGATCGTCAGCTCATTGCCCTTGCCCAGCACCGTGGTGGGGCCGTTGCTGTAGGCGTAGCCGCTGTCGGCAGCCTGCTTGGGCAGCTCCACCGTCCAGCCGCTGCGGCGCATCACGCTGCGGCCTTGATCGGGGTAAAACTGCATCTCCACTTTTTCACCGTTGCCGCAGGCGTATTGCATGCTGCTGCCATCGGTCGGTGCGCTGAACGCCTGCATCGCGGGGGGCTGGCTTGCGCAGCCCGACAACAAGAGGGTAGCCAACGCACCCGAACCCAGCAAAACCATCGTCTTCATCGGTCACTCCTGACATCGCGGCGCCATCTGACGACGCCCGACAACTTCCATCCAACGGCTTGTGGCCACCGGCCACCGGGACCCATTCAAAGCCCCATGGTGATCACCCAAGCACAAACCTTGCCACTCACCACTGCCTGCACCATCCTGATTGCGAGAGACCGAAACTTGCGATTCCAGAGCCGTGACCAACACCCGGTGCAGCGCATGGGCACAAGAGTGCCCCAGGCCCCCGGCACCGTCATTGGGGTGATCCCCACATCGAGAGCCTCCTCTAAAGTCTGCCCGCGCCCTGTGGCGCCCTCATGACGGCCCCAGCCACCTGCAGACGGGGCAGGATTGGAAGCACCGAGGAGTCCAATCCGCGGTAGAAACATCTGATTACAAGCACCCACACCCCAAAATCCGCAGCATCCGACGCGTTTGGTCGGTTATGGACGGGAGGGACTGGGACATACCCTATGAGCCTGCCTGTACGGCTGCTCCGCCCACCGGGCCGGCTCCCCGCCGTCCATGGGTGACAGCAGCGCCCGTGCTCAGCGGATAACCTCGCGGGGCCCAGTCGCCGGCAGAGAACCCCTCTCGACCGCGACGGGCATCCGCTCTGGAGACCTGCCCCCGTGCCCAACCCCTTGCCAGCCCCCCCTCTCCTCGCCCCCCGCACTGCCTGGGCCATGCTGCTGGCGCTGGTGGCGGGCTTTGCGCTGAGCCAGGCGTTTCGCACCATCACGGCCATCATGGCGACGGGCTTGCGGGCCGAGTTCGGTCTGTCGGCGCAGGCGCTGGGGGTGTTTGCCGGGGCGTTTGCGTTTGCCTTTGGCACCATGCAGCTGTTCATGGGCATTGGCATCGACCTGTATGGCGTGCGGCGCACGCTGCTGGTGGCGTTTCCGCTCACCATTGCGGGCGCGGTGTTGTCGGCATTGGCGCCGGGCTATGGCACGGTGCTGCTGGGGCAGGTGCTGATCGGCGTGGGCTGCGCGCCCGCGTTTTTGGTGTGCACCGTGTTCATCGCGCGCTACTTCCCCGCGTCGCGGTTTGCCATGGTGTCGGGCGTGGCCATGGGGGTGGGTGGGCTGGGCATGCTGTTTACCGGCACGCCCCTGGCCTGGCTGGTGCAGCAGTCGTCCTGGCGCATGGGGTTTGGCGTGCTGGCGGGCTTGGCGGCGCTGGCCTGGCTGCTGATCTTCTGGAAGGTGCATGAGCCCGCACAACCCCTCGACGATGCAGCCCCGCGCGAATCGGTGCTGGAGGCAGTGCGTGGCTTTGGCGCGCTGTTCCTGCTGCCGCACACCGCCGGCATCATGCTGCTGGCGCTGATGACCTATGCCTCGTTCCTCACGCTGCGCGGGCTGTGGCTGGGGCCACTGTTGATCGAGCGGCACGGCTATTCGCTGGTGGCCAGCGGCAATGTGGCCATGCTGTCGTCGCTGGTGTCACTGTTCAGTCCAGCCCTTTTTGGTCGGCTGGACCCTGGCCCCACACGGCGCAGGCGCTGGCTGCTGGGCTTTACCGCCCTGCTGGCGGCCTTGTTTGCGGCCATGGGCTTTCTGCATGCCGAATGGCTGGACGTGGGCGGCTCCGTGGCCGTGGGCCTGCTGTCCGGCTACATGGTGCTGCAGTATTCGGACGTGCGCTCGGCCTACGCCCCTGCGGTCACGGGGCGGGCCATGGCGGTGTTCACCATGGCGCTGTTCCTGGGCGTGGCGCTGATGCAGTGGGTGACGGGCGTGGCGGCCTCCATCGCCGCCGCACAGGGTGCAGACCCGTACGTGGCGGTGATGCTGACCATTGCGGCCATGCTGGTGGTGGGTGCACTGGCCTTCAGGCTGCTGCCCGCGCCCGCCCATTGACCAGCTCATTCACCCGCGCGGGGTCAGGCGGGCACAGCGCCGCACTGGCACCTGCTACACGCCACCATTGCAGCACGCCAAACAACAACTCGAAGGCGGTGAAACCCAGCACGATGGCATTGGCGCCGTTTGCCACCGCGTAGATCTGCCAGGCCGCAAACAGAAACCGCGCCACGCCATCCAGCCGCCCCAGCAGCACCGTGGGCGCCACGATGCGCGCCACCGACCACACCACCACCACCGAGCCCAGCAGGTTGGCCAGTAGCATGTGCGTGGTGTCCAAGGGGTGCAAGGTGCCGGGCGATGCGAGCGCCTGGGCCAACAGGTTCAGCTGGGCATAGAGCCAGGCAAAGGTCCAGGGCAAGGCAAAAGGCCAGGTGACGAGCAGGTCGTACCAGCCGCTGGCGCGCACGATGCGCAGATAACGGCCGGAAGCGAAAGCGGGGATGTGCATGACAGGAAACCTCTGTGAATGGATCAATGAGGCCCCGAGCTTCCACCTTGAAGTACGCTTCAGGGTCAAGCACTTTGTGAGGGGAGCGTGATCATGCTGATCGGTGAACTGGCCACGGCCTCGGGCCTGAGCCGCGAGGCGCTGCGCTTTTATGAACAGCAGGGCCTGATTCGCGCGCGGCGCCTGGACAACGGTTACCGGGACTACCCGCCCGAAGTGGTGACGCTGGTGCAGTACATCCGCACTGCGCAGCAGCTGGGCTTTACCCTGGCGGAGATCGGCGACCGGCTGCCCGCCATCTGGGACGCCGCCGAGCCCGGCCCCGCATTGGCGCAGGTGCTGGCCGCCAAGCTGCAGGAGATTGATGACCGCATTGCCGCACTGCAGGCCCTGCGCCAGACGTTGGCCGAGCGTGTGGCCACCGACTGCCCGCTGCAGGCCCGGGCGCCACGGGCCAAGGCCTCTTCGCCCACTTTTTGAGCCAAATCGGGCGGTAGCGCTAGTACATCATGCGCTGGCAGCTATCAAAAACAGAGCGATCTTCCCTCAATCGCCGCGCAGGTGCCAGCGCAGCCCGGTCAGGTGGCTGAGGCGGGCACCTGGTGCAGCAGCACCGGGTGGTTGCCATCGGCGTCCGCACTCTCGACCTGCACCCCAAAGCCCCACAGCCGCGCCACGTGCTTGAGCACCTCCTGGGTGTCGTCGGCCAGCGGGCGGCCCTGGTACTGGGTGTGGCGCAGGGTCAGGCTGCGGTCGCCGCGCAGGTTCACGTTCCACACCTGGATGTTGGGCTCGCGCGTGCCCAGGTCGTACTGCTGCGACAGCATCTGGCGCAGGCTGCGGTAGCCGTTTTCGTCGTGGATCTCGCTGACCACCAGATCGCGCTCGCCAGCGTCGTCATGCAGCGCAAACAGGCGCATCTCGCGCATCAGGTGCGGGCTGAGGTACTGGCCGATGAAGCTCTCGTCCTTGAAGTTGCGCATGGCATGGTCGAGCGCAGGCAGCCAGGGGGTGCCAGCAATATCGGGGAACCAGTGCCGGTCCTCCTCGGTGGGGTGCTGGCAGATGCGCTGAATGTCGCGGTACATGGCAAACCCCAGCGCGTAGGGGTTGATGCCGCTATAGGCACGGTGCCCCACGGGTGGCTGGTAGACCACGTTGGTGTGCGAGCCCAGCCATTCGATCATCACGCCGTCGCTCAGATACCCCTCGTCGTACAGCGTGTTGAGCAGCGTGTAGTGCCAGAACGTGGCCCAGCCCTCGTTCATGACCTGGGTCTGGCGCTGGGGGTAGAAATATTGGGCGATCTTGCGCACGATGCGCACTATTTCGCGCTGCCAGGGCTCCAGCAGGGGCGCGTTTTTTTCGATGAAGTACAGGATGTTCTCTTGCGGCTCCCTGGGGAAGCGGTCGGCCTCTTGCGCCGCACCTTCCTTGCCGGGGCGCGTGGGCAGGGTGCGCCACAGCTCGTTCACCTGCTGCTGGGCGTAGGCCTCGCGCTGCGCGCGTTCAAGCCGCTCGCGCGCCAGGTTCTTCTTGGACGGGCGGCGATAGCGGTCCACGCCAAAGTTGGCCAAGGCATGGCAGGAGTCGAGCAGGCGCTCCACTTCGCCCGTGCCGTAGCGCTCCTCACACTGGGCCACATAGTCCTTGGCATACACCAGGTAGTCGATGATGCTGGACGCATCGGTCCACATGCGAAACAGGTAGTTGCCCTTGAAGAAGCTGTTGTGACCATAGGCGGCATGCGCAATCACCAGCGCCTGCATGGCGGTAGTGTTCTCCTCCATCAGGTAGCTGATGCAGGGGTTGGAGTTGATGACGATCTCGTACGCCAGGCCCATGTGCCCGCGCCGGTAGCGCCGTTCCGTGGCCAGAAACTCCTTGCCGTAGCTCCAGTGCCGGTAGTTCACCGGCATGCCCACGCTGGAGTAGGCGTCCATCATCTGTTCGGCGGTGATGATCTCCAGCTGGTTGGGGTAGGTGTCGAGACCAAAGCGCTCGGCCGTGGCGGCAATGGCCGCGTGGTAGCGCTCGATCAGCTCGAACGTCCAGTCGCTCGGGTCGGGCAACGGCTCGGCCGGCCGCGCGCCTGCAGGCAGCGGCTGGCCGGGCACGGCACGGTGGCGGCGCTCGCCCACGGCAGCGGCCTTCCAGGGGTTGTCGCTGAGGCGGCGCTCCAGCACAGGGTACTGCACAACGTTGCTCATGCGGCCACCCCCTCTTTCTTGAAGAGATCGCGGAATACCGGGTAGATGTCACCGGGTGCGGAGACCTTGCGCATCGCAAAGTGGGAGTACAGCGGCGCGAGCTGGCTGTACTCGTCCCACAGGTTCTGTTCTTCCTCGGCCACCTGCACATAGGCAAAGTAGCGCACCAGCGGCAGGATCTTGTCCACCAGCAGGTTGCGGCAGACGCCGCTGTCGTTGGTGAAGTTGTCACCATCGCTGGCCTGGGCCACGTAAATGTTCCAGTCGCCCTGCGGGTAGCGTGCACGGATGATCTGGTCCAGCAGCACCAGCGCGCTGCTCACCACCGTGCCGCCGCTTTCGGTGGAATGAAAGAACTGCTCCTCGCTCACCTCGGCCGCCTGGGTGTGGTGGCGGATGAACACGATGTCGATGGTCTCGTAGTGCCGCGTGAGGAACAGGTACAGCAGGATGAAGAACCGCTTGGCCAGCTCCTTGCGCGTCTCGTCCATGGAGCCCGACACATCCATCACGCAGAACATCACCGCCTGGCTGCTGGGCACGGGCACCGGCGTGCGCGCACGAAAGCGCAGGTCGATGGGGTCGAGGTACGGAATCTTGCCGATGCGCGCCGTGAGCACATCGATGCGGCGCTGCAACTCAGCCACCGCCTCGCTGGTGCCGTCGTCCTGCGCCAGCAGGGCGTCCAGTTCGGCCTGCAGCGCCAGCAGCTCGCGGTGCGCCGACTTGCCCAGTGCAATGCGCCGACCCAAAGCGCCGCGCATGGTGCGCAGCACGGCCAGGTTGTTGGGGATGCCGTCCTGGCTGTAGCCTGCGCGGCGCGACTTCCACTGCGGGTTCTCGCCAATGTGGGTGCGCAGCAGGTGCGGCAGTGCGAGGTCTTCAAAAAAGAGCTGCATGAACTCTTCCTTGGTCAGCGTGAAGGTGAAGTCGTCTTCGCCCTCGCCGCTGTCGCTGGCCTGCGATCCGCGCCCACCCGCACCGCCCTGGGGCCGCTCGATGCGGTCGCCACGCACATGCTCTGCATTGCCGGGGTGCACGGTGTCGCGGATGCCGCCCTGACCGTGGTGGAAGACGGGCTCGCTGATGTCCTTGCGCGGGATGGTGATGCTCTCGGCCTGCTCCATGTCGCGGATGCCGCGTTGCGAGACGGCGCGGCGCACCGCATCCGCGATCTGTTCCTTGTAGCGGCGAACAAATCGCTCGCGGTTGCCCACCGACTTGTTCTTGCCAGCGAGCCTGCGGTCGATGATTTGCAATGCCATCCGTTGCTCCCGTTCCCCATGCAGGGCCTGTGGCCCAGGCACCGACCCTAGCTACTCTTGCGCACGCGCAGGTACCACTCGCACAGCAGCCGCACCTGCTTGGGCGTGTAGCCCTTGTTCACCATGCGGGTGACGAAGTCCTCGTGCTTGCGGGCCTCTTCGGCGCTGGCCTTGGCGTTGAAGCTGATCACCGGCAGCAGCTCTTCGGTGTTGGAGAACATCTTCTTCTCGATCACCAGCCGCAGTTTTTCGTAGCTCGTCCAGCTGGGGTTCTTGCCCTGGTTGTTGGCGCGCGCGCGCAGCACAAAGTTGACGATCTCGTTGCGGAAGTCCTTGGGGTTGGCGATGCCTGCGGGCTTCTCGATCTTCTCCAGCTCGGCGTTGAGCGCGCTGCGGTCGAACACCTCGCCGGTGTCGGTGTCGCGGTACTCGTTGTCCTGGATCCAGTAGTCGGCGTAGGTGACGTAGCGGTCGAAGATGTTCTGACCGTATTCGCTGTAGCTTTCCAGGTAGGCCGTCTGGATCTCCTTGCCAATGAACTCGGCATAGCGCGGCGACAGGAACTCCTTGATGTGGCCGGTGTACTTGGTCTCCAGATCGGTGGCGAACTGCTCGCGCTCGATCTGCTGCTCCAGCACATACATCAGGTGCACCGGGTTGGCGGCCACCTCGGCGCTGTCGAAGTTGAACACCTTGGACAAAATCTTGAACGCAAAGCGGGTGGAGATGCCCGTCATGCCCTCGTCCACGCCCGCGTAGTCGCGGTACTCCTGGTAGCTCTTGGCGCGCGGGTCGGTGTCCTTGAGGCTCTCGCCGTCGTACACCTGCATCTTGCTGAAGATGCTGGAGTTCTCGGGCTCTTTCAGGCGCGTGAGGATGGCGAACTGGGCCATCATCTTGAGCGTACCGGGCGCACACACGGCGTTGCCCAGCGACGATTCGCGGATGAGCTTTTCGTAGATGCGGATCTCCTCGCTCACGCGCAGGCAGTACGGCACCTTGACGATGTAGATGCGGTCGAGAAACGCCTCGTTGTTCTTGTTGTTGCGAAACGCCTTCCACTCGCTTTCGTTGCTGTGGGCCAGCACCACGCCATCAAACGGAATCGCCCCAAAACCTTCGGTGCCCTTGTAGTTGCCCTCCTGCGTGGCCGTGAGCAACGGATGCAGCACCTTGATGGGCGCCTTGAACATTTCCACGAATTCGAGCAGCCCCTGGTTGGCCAGACACAAGCCGCCGCTGTAGCTGTAGGCGTCGGTATCGTCCTGTGCAAAGGTTTCGAGCTTGCGGATGTCCACCTTGCCCACCAGGCTGGAGATGTCCTGGTTGTTCTCGTCGCCCGGCTCGGTCTTGGCAATGCCCACCTGCTTGAGCACGCTGGGGTAGCGCTTGACCACCCGGAACTGGCGGATGTCACCGCCGTACTCTTCCAGCCGCTTCACCGCCCAAGGCGACAGCACGCGCTGCAGGTAGCGGCGCGGAATGCCGAACTGCTCCTCCAGCACCGGGCCGTCTTCTGCGGCGTCGAACAGACCCAGCGGTGATTCGTTGACCGGCGAGCCCTTGAGCGCATAGAACGGCACCTTCTGCATCAGCGCCTTGAGGCGCTCTGCAATGGAGCTTTTGCCACCGCCCACAGGGCCCAGCAGGTAGAGGATCTGCTTGCGCTCCTCCAGCCCCTGCGCGGCATGGCGGAAGAAGCTCACCACCTGCTCGATGGACTCCTCCATGCCGTAGAACTCGGTGAAAGCGGGGTAGCGCTTGATGACCTTGTTGGCAAAGAGCCGCGACAGGCGCGGGTCGTTGCGCGTGTCCACCATCTCGGGCTCGCCAATCGCTGCCAGCATGCGCTGGGCCGATGTGGCATAGGCCATGGGGTCACGCTTGCACTCGGCGAGGTACTCGTCGATCGACATTTCCTCTTCGCGGCTACGGGCATAGCGCGCGGCGAAGTTGCTGATGGCATCCATACGACCTCCTGTAGCGGCACCCCTGGCGGGCTCAGGTGGTACCACGGTGTTGCATTGGCAATCGCTACCGGCTTGGCTCTTTGTAGCACCACGACCTGCGCTTGAACAGCAAATTCGCGGGCGTGTGGCCGGCCTTTTTGTGGCATTGCACACACAGGGATAGAGCGTGGCACACTGCGCAAAGTTCACCCTGCAAAACGTGCTCGCGGGTTGCAACGGATAGGGAATGTCCTGACAACTGGAATGTCCGGTTGATAACGCATGCATGGGCCATGCGCCTAAGGCTTATCCGCAGTGCGCCTCCCGCACGCCAACCGTCACAACGAACTGGCGCTGGAGCCGTCGCCCCGGTACAACCAGGGAACATCCAGCAGGCGCTCGCCCAGCAGGCGCAGCGACAGGTCGCGCCCCCAGCGCACCGGCCCCGTGGCGTGGAAGATGCGGCCATTGCGTGTCGACCGTGCCTGCACTCGCGCGTTGCGCTGCCAGCGGTTGAGCGCATAGCGGCGCAGACGCAGCGGCACATCGAGGTCGTGCATGGCCAAAGCACGCTGCAACTCGGCCGCGTCTTCAATCGCCATGCCCGCGCCCTGGGCCAGGTACGGCCGCATGGGGTGCGCGGCATCGCCCAGCAGGCCCACCAGGCCTTGTGCCATCTCGTCGGCGCTGCGCACCGGCGGGCGGTCACACAAGGGCCACAGGCGCCAGCCCGCCCCACCTGCGGCACTCACACTGCGCACCACGTCCTGCAGCGCGGTGCAGGTGCCTTGCAGTGCGTGCTCCAGGCCTGCGGCATTGGCGGCGTGGTCCCAGTTCTCCAGGTCTTGCGGTGCGGGCCCTTGCACAATGACCACCAGGTTTTGCAGCTCGCCCCGACGCACGGGGTACTGCACCGCGTGCAGGCGCGGGCCCAGCCAGGCGGTGACCTGCGCCGTGCGCAAGGCGTCGGGCAGCACATGCTGCGGCACCAGCGCGCGGTAGGCCAGGTGCCCCGTCACGCGTGGCGGTACCGCGCCCAGAAGCTGGGTGCGCGTGCGGCTCCACAGGCCATCGGCACCGATCAGGGCATCGCCCTCAACCTGCTTGCCCCGGCTGGTGCGCACGGTGACCACGCCGTCGGCATCGGCAAAGCTGTCGATCGCATGCTCCAGATGCCATTGCGTGTCGGTGTACTTGGTCACGGCGGACAGCAACAAGCCATGCAGGTCCGCTCGGTGAATGGTGGCGTAGGCCGCGCCATAGCGCTCCACCGCCGTGGGCCCCAGGGGCAACACGGCCAGCTCTTGGCCGCTGACGGCGTTGCGCACCTGCAACCGGCTGGGGAAGGCAGCCACCGCCTGCAGCGGCTGCTGCAGACCCCAGGCCTGCAAGCGGCGCACCACGTTGGGCCCGATCTGCACGCCCGCACCCACTTCGCTGAACGCAGCAGCGCGCTCGTACAGCCGCACCTCCCACCCGGCCCGGGATGCGCCCAACGCAGCAGCCAAGCCGCCAATGCCGCCACCGGCGACCAACACCTGTTTTTTCATGGCGCGATTGTGAACTGCGCGCGCTGGGTAGCCTTTGCCTTAGCGCAGGTCATAGCGCAGGCCGTAGCGCACGCTCCAGCACTTCGGCGGGCATGGGCCGGCCAAACAGGTAGCCCTGAAAGGCCTTGCAGCCGTAGCGCTGCAAGAACTCCAGCTGGCCCGTGGTCTCCACGCCCTCAGCCACCACCGCCAGGTCCAGGCTGTCGGCCAAGGCCAGGATGGTGCGCACGATGGCGGCGTCGTTGGGGTCGGTCTGCAGGTCACGCACAAAACCCTGGTCGATCTTGAGCTGGTCGAGCGGCAAGCGCTTGAGGTAGCTCAGGCTGGAATAGCCGGTGCCAAAGTCGTCCAGCGAGAAGCCTACGCCGTAGCGGCGCAGATGCTCCATGCGCGCAATCACATCTTCGACATCGGCCATCAAGAGGCTCTCGGTGAGTTCGAGCTTGAGGCGCTCCGGGTTGGCGCCCGTGGCATCGAGCACGCCCAGCACTTGCTCCACAAAGTCGGGCTGGCGGAACTGCCGCACGCTCACGTTCACCGACAGGAAGAACTGTCGCGTGAGCGAGCTGCGCTGCCAAGCCACCAGCTGTGCACAGGCCGTCTCCATCACCCATTGCCCCAACGGCAGGATGAGCCCGGTCTGCTCCGCCAGCGGTATGAATTCGGCGGGTGAGACCATGCCCCGTCGTGGGTGGCGCCAGCGCACCAGGGCCTCGGCGCCCTGCAGGCGGCCCTTGCCGTCCACCACCGGCTGGTAGTACAGCACCAGCTCCTTGTCTTGCAGGCCGCGGCGCAGGTCGGCCTCCAGGGCCGAGCGGTTGCTCACGGCCGCTTGCATGTCGGGGTCGAAGAAGCGCTGGGTGTTGCGCCCCGCCGCCTTGGCCTGGTACATGGCCAGGTCGGCATGTTTGAGCAGCTCATCCACGCTCACGGTCTGCTGGCCAAACAGCGCGATGCCTATGCTGGGTGTGCTGTGGTGGCTGGCATCGCCCAGCGCATAGGGCTTGCCCAGCGTGGTGATGATGTGGCTGGCCACCAGCGCAGCCTCGGCGCTTGCGTGGGCGGGGTCGGGGCTGAGGCCCTCCACCAGCACCACGAACTCGTCGCCACCAAAACGGGCCACGGTGTCGGACTCCCGAACGCAGCCCTTCAGGCGCTGCGCCACCTGCAGCAGCAATTGGTCGCCGGTGTCATGGCCCAGCGTGTCGTTGAGGTCCTTGAAGTTGTCGAGGTCAATGAACAGCAGCGCGCCCTGGGTGTCAGAGCGCGCAACCGCCAGCGTGGCGTGTTGCAGCCGGTCCACCAGCAAGCGGCGGTTGGGCAGACCGGTCAGCGAGTCATAGAACGCCAGGCGTTCGATCTGGCTCTCGACCTGCTTGCGTTCGGTGATGTCGCGGCCCACGCCCCGGTAGCCACGCAGCGCGCCATTGGCATCAAACACCGGCACGCCGCTGACCGAGATCCAGTGCATGCTGCCGTCCGCGCGCCGGCGTTGCAGCTCCAGGTCGCGGAACGGCTGGTGCGCGGCCAGCACCGCGCGGTGCGCAGCCCAGTCGGCATCGGTCATGTTCAGGGCGCCGATCTCCCAGCGCGTGCGCCCCATCACGTCCGACAGCGGAATGCCGTTCACGCTCAGGTCGCCCGCCAGTTGCACAAAGCGGCCCTCGGCATCGTGCTCCCAGTACCAGTCGGACGACAGGTCGCTCAGGGACCGGAAGCGCGCCTCGCTCTCGCGCAGCTCGTTCTCCACACGCACGTAGTCGCTCACATCGGCAAACGTACGCACCAGGCTGCCATCGGCCAGCGTGGTGGTGCGGACCTCGAACGTACGGCCATCGCGTGTGGTACGCCAGTACAGCGCCGGGGCAGCAGCGACAGCCCCCTGTGCCACGTAGTCGTGTCCGCGGCGGTCCACCAGGCTATAGCCCTCGCCAAAGTCACCGCGCTCGGCCTGCACGCGCGTCAGGTCAGCAAGAGTGGGGCGGGTGGCCATCAGCGACTCGGGCAAGTTCAGCAGCTCCAGCACGCGCTCGTTGTAGACGGTGATGCGGCCATCGGGCCCGGTCTTGAAGATGCCCTGGCTCATGCTGGCCAGCGTGGCCTGCAGGGCTGAGCGCTGCTCCTGCAGCATGGTCAGAGCCTCTTGCCAGATGCGGGCATCCACCATGCGCACGGGCTGGCCCTGCCCCTTGGCGCCTTGCACCAGCGCCACCAGGCGGTTGAGCAGCTCGCTCAGGTGCGCTACGCCATCGGCCTCGCGCAGCACATAGTCGCCCAGCCCGCAGCGAAAGGCGCGCGCAGCCAGGGCCTCTTGCGCTGCATCGATGCACATCAGCACCGGGCGGCCAGCGCACAGCTCCAGCAGGCCGGGCAGTTCCTGGTCGGTGGGCTTGAGGCACAGCACCACGGCATCCCAGGCCTGGCTGGCGAGGGGAGCCTTGGCGGTTTCTGGCGTGGGGCTGTTGACCACCCGCCAGTCGGGGTAACGCGTTGCCATGAGCCGCCGCGCAGCCGCCGCATGCTGGGTGTCAATGTCCACCCACAGGATGCCCACACCGTTCATGGCTGCGGCTCCTGCGATGCGGGCAGAGCGGTCGGCAGCGAGGGGGCTGAATGGCCCGGCAGATGCTCACGCTCGAACAGTTCGACGGGCCCAGGCCTTCCAAACAGATACCCCTGGAACCCCTCGCACCCGTGCAGCCTCAGGAACGACAGCTGCCCCGTCGTCTCCACCCCCTCCGCCACCACCTCCAAATCCAGGCTCTTGGCCAGCGCCAGGATCGTCCGCACGATCGCCGCGTCGTTCGGGTCCGTCAGCACGTCCCGCACGAAGCTCTGGTCGATCTTCACTTGGTCCAGCGGCAGGCGCTTGAGGTAGGACAGGGACGAGTAGCCGGTGCCGAAGTCATCCAGCGCAAACCCCACGCCTTCGCTTTTGAGCTGCACCATGCGCGCGATGGTGTCTTCGATGTCTCCCAGCAGCAGGCTTTCGGTGAGTTCGAGTTTGAGTTGCCGGGGGTCTGCGTTGTGGTTCTTCAGGGTTTGCAGCACTTCGGCCACGAAGCCGGGTTGCCGGAATTGGCGGGCGCTGACGTTGACGGAGATGGACAGGTGGGCGGTGTCCGGGTGCTGGCTCCAGCGCTGCAGTTGTTCGCAGGCGGTCTGGAGCACGTATTGGCCCAGGGGGAGGATGAGGCCGGTCTGTTCTGCCAGGGGGATGAAGTCGCCGGGGCTGATCATGCCGCGCTGGGGGTGGCGCCAGCGCACCAGGGCTTCTGCGCCCAGCAGGCGGGCGTGGTGGTCCACGACGGGCTGGTAGTGCACGAGCAATTCGCCCCGGGCCAGGCCCTGGCGCAGGTCGGCTTCGAGGTTGGAGCGGGCGTTGACGGCCGCCTGCATGTCGGGGTCGAAGAAGCGCTGGGTGTTGCGTCCTGCGGCTTTGGCCTGGTACATGGCCAGGTCGGCGCGCTTGAGGAGTTCGTCCACGGTGAGGCGTTCGTCGCCAAAGAGGGTGATGCCGATGCTGGGGGTGCTGTAGTGCTGGGCGCCGTCCAGGTCAAAGGGCTGGTTCAGGCTGGCCAGGAGTTTTTCGGCGACGGTTTCTGCCTGGGTGGCGGCGTTTTGCAGGTCAGGGGCCAGGGCTTCGAGCATGACGACGAATTCGTCGCCGCCGAAGCGGGCCACGGTGTCGGCTTCGCGCACGCTGCCCACCAGGCGGGCGGCGACCTGGGCCAGGAGCTGGTCGCCCATGTCGTGGCCCAGGGTGTCGTTGAGGTCTTTGAAGTTATCGAGGTCGATGAACAGCAGGGCCCCGAGGTTCCTGGTGCGCTGGCAGGCGGCGATGGAGCGTTGCAGGCGGTCCAGCAGCAGGCGGCGGTTGGGCAGACCCGTGAGCGCGTCGTAGAACGCCAGGCGTTCGATCTCTTGTTCGGCGCGTTTGCGGTCTGTGATGTCGCGGCACACGCCCAGGATGCCCGTCACGCGGCCATGCAGATCGCGGATGGGCGTCTTGATGGTCTCGAACTGGCCCTGGTAGCCGTCTTCGGCGAAGGTGAGCGTTTCCTCATACACCAGCGGCTGCCAGGCCTGCATGGCGCGCTGGTCGTACTTGCGAAAACGCTCGGCCTCGGCCGCGTTGGTCAGGTCGTAGTCGTTTCGGCCCACCACATCGCGTTCGGGCCGGCCCGCAAAACGCTCGAATACCGGGTTGACTGACAGGTACACCCCGTTGGTGTCCTTCATGAACACCATGTCCGGCATGGCATTGACCACGCTGGCCAGATGCGCCTTCTGCTGGGCCAATTCTTGTTCGATGCGCTTGAGCGCCGTCAAGTCGTAGGCAAACAGCACCACGGCTGCCACCCCTTGCGCCGTCACGCTCTCGGGGGCAATGGTGGTGTGGCGAAACTGTGTGCCGTCAGGGCCGTCAATGCGGTTTTCGAACACCGCGGTCTCGCCCGCAAAGGCTTTTTCTAGATGCGGGTGGATGCGCGCGAACACTTCGGGCGGGATCACATCCTGCAGCCGCTGCCCTTCCAGCGCCTGGGGCGTGGTGTAGAGCCAGCGGGCCTGCTGTTCATTGACGTACAGCACGCGCAAGTCCCGATCAATCCGCGACACACCACCCGGCACATGGCGCAGCGTGTTGGCCATGAGCGCCTGCTGGGCGTGCGCGGCCTCTTCGGCCTGGTGGTGGGCGGTGATGTCGGTCTGCACGCCATCCCACAGCACCCGGCCATCCTGCAGCCGGCGCGGCGACGAACTCAGGTGCATCCAGCGCACCTGACCGTCGGTGCGGCGCACCCGAAACACCGCCTCCAGACTGGTCATGGACAGGTAGGACTGGCGCTCTGCCTGCCGCAGGCGATCTATGTCTTCCGGGAGGATCTGCCTGTAAAGCACGCGTGGGTCCTGCAACACGTCTTCGACGCGTACCCCGTTCAGCCGTTCGATGGCGTCGCCCATGTGCACAAAATGCACCCGGCCATCCAGCTCGCGCACGATCTGGAACAACACGCTGTGCGGCAGGTTGCGCCCCAGCAATGACAGACGCCCCTCGCTCTCGCGCAACCGGCTCTCGGCCTCCTGGATGCGCGCGAACGGGCGGCGGATGCCTGCATCAAACACCGCTTGGTACAGCAGCGCATACGCCACCACCCGAAAGCCATGGGACAGCACTCCACCCAGCATCGAATGCCCCCCCAGCGCGCCCACCGTGACCTCACCGCACACGAACGCTCCGGCCGCCCAGGCAAACAAGCGTTCACGCGGTGCCTCTTCACTGCGGCTGCGGCGATGCAGCACCACCGCGCTGGCGGCCAGGGCCAGGGCGAGCCCCACGGCCACCACCTGGCGCAAGGCACCGTCTGCAGCATGGGCAAACCACTGGGGCAGCGGCCCCAGCGACGACCCTGCCAGCACCAGCGTGACACCCCCCACCGCTGCCAGCCAGGCGCGGGCCGGCCCGGGGGCCGACAAGCGCGTGGCGGTGAGCCCCAAGGTCAGGGCCTCGGCCACACGCGCCCAACTGCTCAGCCACAACGACATATCGGCACTGCCCGGCGGCATGTGCACAGGGCCGGAGTGCACCAGCACCCCGTGCAGAAAATTGCAGGCCGCCGCTACGCCAAAACCCACCACCAGTACATTGGCGCGCTCCTGCTCCTGCGCCTCCAGGGCGTGCAGGGACACCGACACCACCAGCAGTCCCAGCAGCACCGCCACCAGCTCCAGCAACGGTTCCAGCCCGTGCTGGGCGCCCGCCCCATCCCCCAGCATCTGCGCCAGCGGCACCACGACCAGCGCCAACACTGCCACCACCAGCACCACGGTGATGGCGGGCGCATCCGACCAGGGCATGCGCGCTGTCGGAGAGCTGTTGGGAGGTGGCATGGACGAAGGGGTGAATGGCAGTGCCAGCGAAATGGCCGCACAACGTCACAAGTGTATCTACGCGTAAGGAAATGACCAGAGCGCTCGCACCATGAAAAACGGGGCCAAAGCCCCGTCCAAGACAACCCTGGACGGCGCTGCGCCCAGGCGTTGCGCGCACGCATCAGCGCGGGGCGCGATGCGGCAAGGAAGAAGGACGCAGCGGGCCTTCAACCCTCCAGCAGCTGGCGCAGCACAAACGGCAAGATGCCGCCGGCCTGGTAGTAGTCCACCTCGATGGGGGTGTCGATGCGCAGGGTCACCGTCACTTCCTGGCGCGTGCCGTCGGCACGGTGGATGACCAGCCTCGCATCGCTCTGTGGCGTGAGTGCGGCATCAGGCACCACATCAATCACCTCATTGCCCGTCAGGCCCAGCGTTTCCCAAGAATCGCCCGCCTTGAACTGCAGCGGCAACACGCCCATGCCAACGAGGTTGGAGCGGTGAATGCGCTCAAAGCTGCGCGCCACCACCGCCTTGATGCCGAGCAGTTGCGTGCCCTTGGCGGCCCAGTCGCGGCTGGAGCCGGTGCCGTACTCTTCGCCCGCAAAAATCACGGTGGGCGTGCCCTGCGCCATGTACTGCATGGCGGCATCGAAGATGAACATCTTCTCGCCCTGCAGCGGACCATCGTTCTGGAACAACGTGACGCCGCCCTCTTCGCGCGAGCCATCGGCGGTGTGCGGAATCATCAGGTTCTTGATGCGCACGTTGGCAAAGGTGCCGCGCATCATCACGTCATGGTTGCCCCGGCGGGCGCCGTAGCTGTTGAAGTCTGCCTTTTGCACGCCGTGCTGCAACAGCCACTGGCCTGCGGGTGAGCTTTCCTTGATGGAGCCTGCGGGCGAGATGTGGTCGGTGGTGATGGAGTCGCCGAACAGCGCCATGATGCGCGCGCTGTGCACCGCCGACGCGGCCGCAGCGCCTTTGTCGAGCGCAAACTGGGCAAAAAACGGCGGCTGGGCAATGTATGTGCTGGCGGGCCAGGTGTAGGCCGTGCCGCTCACGCCCTTGATCTTCTCCCACAGCTTGCCGGGGTCGGAGGCCACCTTGGAATAGTTCTCGCGGAAGGCCTTGCCGTTCATCGCGAACTTCAGCAGTGCGTGGACTTCGTCGCTGGTGGGCCAGATGTCGCCCAGGTAGATGTCCTTGCCGCCCTTGCCCTTGCCCACGGGTTCGGTCATCAGGTCTTTGAGCACCGTGCCCGCGATGGCGTACGCCACCACCAGCGGCGGACTGGCCAGAAAGTTCGCCTTGAGGTTGGGATGGATGCGCGCCTCGAAATTGCGGTTGCCCGACAGCACGGCTGCGCAGACCAGATCGTTGCTGGTGATGACCTCGTTCAATTCCGGGGTGAGGTCGCCCGCGTTGCCGATGCAGGTGGTGCAGCCATAGCCCGCCAGCGCAAAGCCCAGCTTTTCCAGGTACGGCAGCAGCCCGGTCTGCGTGAGGTATTCGGTGACGATGCGCGAGCCGGGGGCCAGCGAGGTCTTGATGTGCGGCTGCACCTTGAGGCCTGCCTCCACCGCTTTCTTGGCCAAGAGGCCTGCAGCCAGCAGCACGCTGGGGTTGCTGGTGTTGGTGCAGCTGGTGATGGCGGCAATCAGCACGTCGCCATTGCCCACTGTGGGGTCAGCCCCCTTGGCGGGCAGCGTGGCTGCGCGGGCCTCGCCGTGCGCAGTGGCCAGTGCAGGTTTGTTGGCCTCCATCTCGACCACCGAGCGCGGTGCGCCGGCCGGCGTGGGCTTGCCGTCTGGCGTAGCCTCTTCGGCGACAGCTTCGCCATGGCGGTGGATGTGATGGCGCGTGTGCAGCAGCTCTGCCGGGCGGTTGAAGCCGTTTTGCGCGTTGGGCTTGCTGAACAGCTCAGCGAACTGGCTGCTGACCTTGCCCAGCTCGATGCGGTCTTGCGGACGCTTGGGGCCCGCCAGGCTGGGGGTGACGCTGCCAAGGTCGAGCTTGACGACCTGCGAGTAGTCGACCTCGCCGGCCAGCGGCACACCAAACAGCCCCTGGGCCTTGAAGTAGGCCTCGAAGGCTTCGATCTCGCCCTTGGTACGGCCCGTGCCCTTGAAGTAGTCGATGGTCTTTTCGTCCACCGGGAAGAAGCCCATGGTGGCGCCGTACTCCGGCGCCATGTTGCCGATGGTGGCGCGGTCGGGCAGCGCCAGGGTGCGCGTGCCTTCGCCAAAAAACTCCACGAACTTGCCCACCACCTTGTGCTGGCGCAGCAGCTCGGTCACGGTGAGCACCAGGTCGGTGGCGGTCACGCCCTCGCGCAGCTGGCCGGTCATCTCAAAGCCCACCACATCGGGCGTGAGGAAGTACACCGGCTGGCCCAGCATGGCGGCCTCGGCCTCGATGCCGCCCACGCCCCAGCCCACCACGCCGATGCCGTTGATCATGGTGGTGTGGCTGTCGGTGCCCACCAGGGTGTCGGGGTAGTACACGCCATCCTTGCGCTTGTGCACGCCGCGCGCCAGGTATTCGAGGTTGACCTGGTGCACGATGC
Source organism: Acidovorax sp. 59 (assembly GCF_002754175.1). Classification (NCBI taxonomy): domain Bacteria; kingdom Pseudomonadati; phylum Pseudomonadota; class Betaproteobacteria; order Burkholderiales; family Comamonadaceae; genus Acidovorax; species Acidovorax sp. 59. Next base: position 3,337,556 of record NZ_PEET01000001.1, read on the forward strand.
CAAAGCCCGGGGGCACCACACCAAAGGTGTCAAAGGCCTGCATGCCCCACTTCATGAACTCGTAGCGCTCTTTGTTGCGCTGGAATTCGAGCTTCATGTTCAGGTCGAGCGAATTCTTCTTGCCGTAGTGGTCGACCATGATCGAGTGGTCCACCACCAGGTCCACCGGCACCAGGGGCTCGATCTTCTTGGGGTTCTTGCCCAGCTTGGCGGCCACGCTGCGCATGGCGGCCAGATCGGCCAGCAAAGGCACACCGGTGAAGTCCTGCAGCACCACGCGCGAGACGACAAAAGGGATCTCGTCGGTGCGCGCGGCATTGGGCGCCCAGTGCGCAAGCTGTTGCACATGCTCGGCCGTCACCTTGCGGCCGTCGCAATTGCGCAGCACCGATTCGAGCACGACGCGGATCGACACCGGCAGACGCTGGATCTGCGGAAACTGCTTGGCAAGCGCGGGCAGAGAGTAGAACTTGCCCTCCTTGCCCGACGCTGTTTTGAAGCCCTTGAGCGTGTTGGCAAAGACGTGGCGTGCGGGTCGGGACGACGGTTTGGCTAGCGGCTTGGACGATGAGGCCATGGCGAACTCCTTGATAAGGCAACAGCGTCTATTCTGGCAGTCCCCCATGACGGCGCAATCGTTGGGGGTATGCCGCTGTGCCCCGCCGCCCTGGCGCAGAGGCTCATACGACGCTCTTTTCACCATTTTTGCGGAGAAACCCGCCCAAGCGCTACATCCTTATGCCTCAATAGCTATCAAATATATAGCGCAAAAAACTAAGCAGCAGCCCATGCAGGCAGGCGGCGCACACCCATCCACTGCAGCTCAGCAATGAGCGCCACCGAGACCACGTGCACCACCAGGTACGCCTGGCCCAGCGACGTGGGTGCCACGGCGTTACCGAGCAGCAGCACCAGGCTGGCCAACGCCCATCCAAAGTTGGCAGCGATCAGCGCCCACAGCCCTCCGCGCGGCATGGTGCGCGCGCGGGCAATGCGGGTGGCCAGTGCTGCGTAGCCCAGCAGCAAGACGCCGGACACCACCAGCAGTCCGTGCGGCAGCCCCAGCCATTCGGCCAGCGACGCCGTCAGCAGCAGATGCAAGGCGCCCAACAGCAGCCCGGTGGACGCATCGAACCAGACCACAGCACGCAAAAGGGAGGGGGAAGACAACAGGTTCAACATGGCAAGCTCCTTGGGGGTTGAAGAAGGCTGCATCGTTGCTGCTGCGGCGCATGGCGTCGATGACATGGCAGGTAATGGCCTGCGGCCTGGTTGGGCCTAGGATGCGAGGCATGACGTCCGCACCCTCCACCCCTTCTCGCCGCACCCCGCGCCATCCGCTGCCGCACCGCAGCGCAGCGGCGGGGCCTGCCAGTTTTGGCGACCACCTGCGCACCTGGCGCCAGCAGCGGCACCTGAGTCAGCTGGAGCTGGCCGACGAGGCAGACATCTCCACGCGGCACGTGAGCTTCATGGAAACCGGCCGCACCAATCCCAGCCGTGACATGGTGCTGCGCCTGTGCGAGCGCCTGGCCATCCCACTGCGCGAACGCAACGCACTGCTGGTGGCAGCCGGCTACGCCCCCATGTACCGAGAACGCGCGCTGGACGACCCGGCACTGACCGCAGCGCGCCAAGCCGTCGAGCTGGTGCTCAAGGGCCATGAGCCCTGCCCCGCCATCGCACTCGACCGCTGCTGGAACGTGGTGGCTGCCAACCGCGCAGCGCAGGCCTTGCTGGCCGCGCACATGAGCCCTGAACTGCTCGCGCCCCCCATCAACGTGTTCCGCCTGAGCCTGCACCCCAACGGCCTGGCGTCACGCATCGCCAATCTGGCGCAATGGCGCCACCACCTCTTTGAGCGCCTGCGCCAGCAGATTCATGCCACGGGGGACCCGGCATTGCTGGCCCTGCAGGCCGAACTGCTGGAATACCCCGCGCCCGATGAATCCACACCACTCGTCATGGCGGGAGAAATGCTGGGTGTGGTGATGCCGTTTTGTTTCAATAGCATGCATGGCATGCTGTCGCTCATCAGCACCACGACGATATTCGGCACTCCAGTGGATGTGACGCTGCAGGAGCTGGCGGTGGAATCGTTTTTCCCGGCCGACGCATTTACCGCCCAGGTACTGCGGGAGATGGCGCAGCAATATGCTGCGGATTGACTGCCCGGGGTGCGTTGAACAACAACACGCGGACCGAATTTTTGGGTTCCGTGGGCAATGGCTGGTCGGGATAGCGGTTTTTGCGGTATCCACCCAGTGAATGCAGGGCGCAGATTTTGTGTCGCCAGCGAGGTATGAAGGCTCCAGATGCTGGGCCAGGCTCGGTAGTTCTACGCCCCATGCCAGGCCACCCCAAAAAAAATAGCCCGCAGTTGCGGGCTATTTTTTTGAGTGCAGCGAATGCCGGTTCTCAGATGGCGAACTTTTCGCGGTTTTCGTTCTGAATCCACTTGGGCGCCTTGCCACGGCCGGTCCATGTCTGGCCAGTCGCCGGGTCGCGGTATTTGGGGGCCACTTTGGTACCTGCGGTAGAGCTGCGGCCGGTTTTCCCTGCGGTCTTGCCTGCGGGGAACACATCCTGGGCGGTCAGACCATATTCGGCCACCAAGGCGCGCACTTGGGAAACAGCGTCCGACAATTCTCGGCGACGGGCTTCGCTGATTTGTTGCTCAAGCGCTTCACGCTGCTTCAAAAGTTCTTTGTAGCTGGTCATGGTGTCTGAATAAGAAAATGGGGTTGGTGACAAGGCGATTATATGGATAACCGCTGCGAGCACACGCCGGGATAAAGATTGTGCATTAAGAAACCACAAAAATACTACCTGGCATATTGAGCATCTGGACAGCCGGTGGTCCAAGAAGCCACAAAGGCTTCAAAGTACGCTGTCGGGCTGTGCCAATACGCGGTCAATGCGTTTGCCCTCCAGGGCCAGCACCTCGAATATCCAGCCCACGCACACAATCTGTTCGCCTACGGCAGGTAAATGCCCCGTTTCTGCCATCAAAAACCCCGCCAGGGTGTTATACCGCCCACGGTCTTCCTGCGGCAGATCTCGAATATCCAGGCGCGCCTTGAGTTCGGACACAGGCATCAGCCCATCCAGCAGCCATGCGCCATCATCACGCGGGGTGGCCCAGGCATCGGCGGCAGCGCCGGGCTGCAATTCACCGGTAATGGCTTCGAGCAGATCGTGCGGGGTCATGATGCCCTGCACCACGCCATATTCGTCCACCACAAACACCATGCGCCCCGAGCGCGCTCGAAACTGCTCCAGCAGCTCCATGCCGCTCAAGGTCTCGGGCAAAAAGGCGGCGGGCTTCACATACTGTTCCAGCGTGCCGGGCGCATCAGGCCCCAGCTCCAGCAACCGGGCCACGCTCACAATACCCACCACCTCGTCCAGAGAGTTGCGGCACACGGGGTACCACGAATGCGCGGCATGCTCACCGCCACGGCCCGCCTGCTGCAAGCCCTGCAACACCGACCACCCTGCATCGAGCCAGCCCACATCACTGCGCGGCACCATCAGCGAGGTCAATGGCCGATCATCCAGGCGAAAGACGTTTTGCACCATCTGGTGCTCATGGTGCTCGATCACACCGGCCTCGCGCCCTTCTTCCAGGCTGGCAACGATTTCTTCTTCCGTGACCGAACGCCCTGCTGTGTTGTCCACCTGCATCAGGCGCAGCACCCCTTGGGTTGAGAGCGACAACAGGCGCACAAAAGGCTTGGCCACCCGGGCCACCCAAGCCATGGGTCGCGCCACCACGCGGGACACCGCCTCGGGATAGAGCTGTCCCATGCGTTTGGGCACCAGTTCGCCAAACACGATGGTGACGAAGGTGATGACGGTTACCACCAGCGCGGTGGCGGTGATGCTGGCGGCCCGCACAGGCATCCCGAGCTGCTGCAGCCACAGCCCCAGGTCATCGCTGAAAGCAGCCTCTCCGAGGATCCCGTTGAGCATGCCAATGGAGGTGATGCCCACTTGCACCGAGGACAAAAACTGCGTGGGGTTCTCAAGCAGCGCCAGAGCGGCCTGTGCGCCCTTGTCACCCGCCTCGGCCATGGCGGTCAGCCGCGACCTGCGACTTGACGCCAGCGCCAGCTCGGACATCGCGAACACGCCGTTGAGCAGGGTCAGCAGCGCGATCAGCAGAAAATCCATGCTTCACTCAATCAGGTTTGCAACCGACGACCATCATGGCACTTTACTGTATCGGCGACATTCAGGGCTGCGACGACGCCCTGGGGCGCCTGCTGGACACCATCGGCTTTTCTGCCAGCCGTGACACGGTGTACCTGCTGGGGGACCTCGTCAACCGCGGCCCCGACTCCGCCGCCGTGCTACGCCGCTGCATGCAGCAGGGCGACGCCATCCGCTGCCTGCTGGGCAACCACGACCTGCACTTGCTCGCTGCCGCACACGGCGCGCGCAAACCCTCGCGCCGCGACACCCTGGCCTCGGTGCTCGACGCCCCGGACCGCAGCGCTTTGCTCGAGTGGCTGCGCCACCAGCCATTGGCGCGGGCCCACGAGCATGCCGGCCAGACCCTGCTGATGGTGCATGCGGGCGTGGTCCCCGCCTGGACCCCTACGGACACCCTGGAACGCGCGCAGGAGGTCCATGCCGTGCTGGGTAGTCCGGACCTGCCCGCCTTCTTGCACAGCATGTATGGCAACACGCCGGACCACTGGAGCGATACCCTCACAGGCACCGACCGGCTGCGTGTGATCGTGAACGCGCTGACGCGCATGCGCTTTTGCTCATCCGACGGTGTGATGGATTTTGAAAGCACCGAAAGCGCCAGCGCTGCCCCAGAGGGCCTGATGCCCTGGTTTGATGTGCCAGGCCGACGCACCACTGGCACGCTGATGGCCTTTGGCCACTGGTCCACCCTGGGGTGGCTCAACCGCAGCGACCTGCTGGGCCTGGACACTGGCTGTGTATGGGGGGGGTGCCTGAGCGCCGTGCGTTTCGGCGCGACACTGGCTGACCGCGAGCTGCTGCAGGTGCATTGCGAACAGGCGCAGCAGCCGGGCTAAAGAGCTGGGAAACTGGAGATTAACCCGGGCAGTCAACGCGCCCGGGACGGACACCACGGCAACCAGCGCAACGAGCGCAACGAGCGCCAGCTGTTACTGCGTGGAGGTCTCAGGTTGAACCGCTTTGAACAAGGCTGCCACCTTGCGCTTGGGCTTGATGTTGGCCGAAATGCTGCTGCGCGCAGGCGATTTGGCGGCAGCCTCCCAGGCGGGGGCGGTATCCGCACTGCTGGGTTCGTAAGGCTTTTCGAAGAAGGGATCGCGCGAGGCCACGGCAGGGCGGAAACCCCGGTGGTGTTCACGCGGCTCGCGGGGTTCGCGGCGCTCGTTGCGCTCACGCACGGCAGCCGGAATGACATCGCGCGGATCACCGGTCTCGCCCGCTTCGCGCCATGCCCGGCGGCCGTCATTGATGCGACCGCGGGGGCGGTCTTCTTCGTATTCGATGGCTTCGAGATCGATCTTTTTCTTGATCAGCTTCTCAATGTCGGCCACCAGGCGGGCATCGCTGCCCGACACCAGCGTGACGGCCAGGCCGGACGCGCCCGCACGGCCTGTGCGGCCAATGCGGTGCACATAGTCTTCCGCATTGAAAGGCACGTCGAAGTTGAACACCGCTGGCACGTCCTTGATGTCCAGGCCGCGCGCAGCCACATCGGTACACACCAGCAGATCAACCTCGCCGCTCTTGAAGGCTTCCAGCGCCTTCAGTCGCTCGTCCTGGCTCTTGTCGCCGTGCAAGGCTGCGGTCTTGAGGCCCTCACGCTCCAGGCTACGCGCCAAACGGGCGCATCCGAGCTTGCTGTTCACGAAGATGAAAGCCTGCTTGATGCCGCGCGTTTTGAGCACCTGGTGGATGGCTCGGCGCTTGTCGTCATCATTGGCGCTGTAAAAGCGCTGCTCCACCGTGGAGGCCGTTTCGTTCGGGCGGGCCACCTCAATGGTGATGGGGTTTTGCAGATAGCTGCTGGCCAGGCGCTTGATCTCGGGCGAGAAGGTGGCGCTGAACAGAAGCGTGGTGCGCTGCTTGGGCAGGTAGCTCAGGATGCGCTGCAGGTCGGGCAGAAAACCGATGTCCAGCATGCGGTCGGCCTCGTCGAGCACCACGTACTCCACCTGGTTGAGCACCGCATTCTTGGCCTCGATATGGTCGAGCAGGCGGCCCGGCGTAGCCACCAGCACTTCCACGCCTTTTTTCAGCTCGATGGTCTGGGGCTTCATGTCCATGCCGCCAAACACCACGGTGCTGCGCAGTTTGGTGTACTTGGCGTACAGCGCAATCTGCTGGGCCACCTGGTCGGCCAGCTCACGGGTGGGCAACAGCACCAGAGCGCGCACAGGGTGGCGAGCGGGGGATGTGGAACTGCTCTCGTGCTTGAGCAGGCGCTGCAGCAAAGGCAGCGAGAACGCGGCGGTTTTGCCGGTGCCGGTCTGGGCCGCGCCCATCACGTCCTGGCCGGTGAGCACCACCGGGATGGCCTGCGCCTGGATGGGCGTCATGGACTCGTAGCCCATTTCGGCTACGGCGCGCGCCAGCGGCTCAGCCAGCGATAGATTGGAAAAGGAACTTGTCATTTAGCCCTCTATTGTCGCACCGGTGGCCCAAAAAGCGATTTTTCGGGCCCGGAGCAGCAAAAATGCAGTAGGCGCAGCCAGCGCATTGGCGAGTATTCGCTATCTATTTGAGAGCTATCAGCGCATATGAATTCTTCGCTATCGTCTGTTTTTATTCAAACTCTGGGCCGGCGAGGCCAATGGCCGCAACACCTTGCGCCGCGTGCGGTCGTTGCATCGCGGGGCGAGCAATGTCCCGCAGCTGCCACGACAACCCCCCTTCGGAAAGCGCTCGGCACCGGCCAAAGGCAGGGGGCGCTCGTGCGGACTCTCACCCTTTCCGGACGCAGTGCAGTGCGCCTGCTGCTGTCCAGTTACTCGGCAGACCGCCTGAGCGTGTCCACCACCGGGCGCAGCAGCACCTCGCGCAGACCCCACCAGCCTGCGGCCAGCGCCAGCACCGCGCCCGCGAGCGCACCGGCCAGCGGCACCCAGGGGGCGGCGGTCCAGGTGAAGTCAAACACATAACGCGCCAATGCCCAGCCCACGCCCACTGCCACCGCGCTGGCCAGAAAGCCCGCCAGCAGACCCACACCCACCAGCTCGGCCCGTTGCACCTGACGCAGCAGGCTGGCACGGGCCCCCACGGCACGCATGATGGCGTACTCGCGTGCGCGCTCCTCGCGCGTGGCCGTGACGGCGGCAAACAGCACCACCAGCCCAGCTGCGAGCGTGAAGGCAAACAAGAACTCCACCGCCCGGATCACCTGCTCCAGCACCCGCTGCACCTGGGCAATGGTGGCGCCCATGTCCACGTTGGTGATGTTGGGAAACTGGCGCACCAGCGCGTTGTCGAAACCGTGGGTTTCTGGAGCGCGGTAGGCGGCCAGGTAGGTGACCGGGACATCCTTGACCTCGGCCACCGGGTACATCACAAAGAAGTTGGCGCGCATGGAGCCCCAGTCCACCTTGCGCAGGCTGGTGATGCGGGCCTCGTCCTGCACGCCGCCCATATCGAACTGCAAACGGTCACCCAGCTGCAGGCCCAGCGTCTGGGCAATACCTTCTTCCACGCTGATGGCGCCCTCCTCGCCGGGCGTCCAGCGCCCGGCCACCACCTGGTTGTGGGGCGGTGCCTCCACAGCGTTGGACAGGTTGAATTCTCGGTCCACCAGGCGCTTGGCGCGGTCGTCGGTATAGTTGTCGGGGCCCACTGGCTTGCCGTTCACGGCCACCAGCCGGCCCCGGATCATGGGGTACCAGTCGTAGCGACCCACTCCGCTGTCCTTGAGCGTCTGCTGAAAGGCCTCCGACTGGTCAGGCATCACGTTGATGACAAAACGGTTGGGGGCATCGGGCGGGGTCGCCTTGCGCCAGCTGCTGATGAGGTCGGTGCGCAGCAGCACCAGCAGCACCAGGGCCAGCAGACCCACCGCCAGACTGCTGACCTGCACCACGGCATAGGCCGGGCGCGCAGAAATCTGCCGCGTGGCCAGTACAAGCCAGCGCGGTGCCGTGCTTTCGTTCACGCTCTTGCGCAGAAGCTTGACCGCGACCCATGACAGGCCTGCAAACAGCGCCACGGCGCCGGCAAAACCGCCCACCGCAATCAGACCCAGCTTGATGTCGCTGCTGACAGCCAGCAACAGCGCGGCGAAGCCCGCAATGCCGATACCCAGCACTGCCAGCGAGGCGGGCTTGAGCCCCCCCACATCACGCCGTATCACCCGCAATGGCGGCACCTGCGCCAGCTGCAGCACCGGCGGCAAGCCAAACGCAAACAGCAGCGTGAGCCCCATGCCCAGGCCAAACACCACCGGCCACAGGCTGGGCGAAGGCAAGGCCGATTCCACCAATCCCGCCAGCAGCAGCACAAACGCGTAATGCACCACATAGCCCAGCGCCACACCCAAGGAGCTGGCAAACAGGCCGATCAGCGCGAACTCCGTGGTATAGGCCCCAGCAATGGTGCGCTGGCTTTGCCCCAGCACACGCAGCATGGCCGAAGCGTCGAGGTGCTCCGCCGCAAACCCGCGCGCCGCCAGCGCCACGGCCACGGCAGACAACAGTGCAGCCAGCAGCGCTACCAGGCTCAGGAATTTCTGCGCGCGGTCCAGCGTCTGGCGCATCTCGGGGCGGCCGCTTTCCAGCGACTCCACGCGCACGCCATGCACTTCGGGCTTCTTGGCCTCGACCACCGCCCAATCGTTGAACGCCTTGATGGCCGACGCCGGGCCGACCACGGCAAAGCGGTAGGTCAGGCGGCTGGCAGGCTGCACGAGCCCCGTGGCGGGCAGGTCGCGTTCGTTCACCATCACACGTGGTGCAAAGCTCATGAAGCCCGCCCCCCGGTCAGGCTCGATGACGATGATGCGCGCGATGCGCAGTCGCGCATCGCCCAGCAACAGCTTGTCGCCCATGGCGAGGTTGAGCGATTCGAGCAGTGGCGCGTCCACCCACACCTCGCCGGGCGCCGGGATGTCACGCGTCGGCTGCTCTAGCGCACCAGGGGCATCTGCCACCGTGAGGCTGCCGCGCAGCGGGTAACCCTGCTGCACGCTCTTGAGTGCCACCAGCTTGCTGGCGCCGCCCTGCGCATCGCTCGCGCGGCCCATGGTCGGAAAGCCCAGCGTGGTCACCGATTGCAACCCCAGCGCCTTGGCGCGCTCCACGAATGCAGCGGGCGTTGGGTTGTCGCTGGCCACGACTGCATCTCCCCCCAGCAGTTGCAGGGCATCGCGCTGCAGTCCGCCTTGCAGGCGATCGGCAAAAAAACCCACAGATGTGAGCGCGGCCACAGCCAGGGTGACCGCCACAATCAACAGGCGCAACTCGCCCGCGCGCAGGTCCCGGGCCAGGGTGCGCCAGCCAAGGCGCAGGAAAGACAGGTTCATGGGCAGACCTTAGCGCAAAGCGAACGGGCTGGCGGGCCGTGGGGTGTTAGAACGTGTTCAACCCATCAGGGCCGCGGGGGTGGCGCTGTGGCGGGGTCGGTCGCCGCAGCTGTCGCCGGCACCGGGCTCGGAGCGTCAGCTGCCGGCGCCGGGGCTGCGCTGGAGGCATTTGGTGCCTCCGTCTGCAGCCGCTGTTCCAGCGCCTGCAACACCGGGGCGATCTGTTTGCCCACGCGGATCTGCGGGTTCGAAAAGCCATCGGCCTTGCCGGCCTCGACCTCACGCTGCTGAATCAGCGGCACAGCCTTGGCAAAGGCCTCGGTGAAGGAATGGGTCTGGCGCAGTTGTTCATGAAACACCGCGCGGCCAAAGAAGGTCAGCTCAGACAGCCTGCCGCAGCCATACGAGGTGTGGGTGGCGTCGGCCGCCGTCATGATCAGGGTGCTGTCGGTGGCCAGCGGTTCGATCCAGCCTCCCGAAAAACAGGCAGACACTGCGATCACGCGGTTGCGGATATCCGATTCGTCCAGCGCTGCGCGCAGCATCTCCGGCGTCACCGGGGGCACCTGCAGCGGCCAGTGTGCGGCGGCCAGTTCATGGTTGCGTGCGCCATGCGAGGTCATGTAAATCACCAGCACATCATGCTCGCGATCCATGCGCGCGGCCAGCGCGGCAATGGCGCGTTGCAGATTCTCGGGCGTCGCCCAGGGGTGGGTCTCGGCAGTTTCAGCATGGTTGAGCAGGTGCAGAACCCGGCCCTGGGCGTCAAACCGCTCCTGCAGCAGGGTGTTGACCATCGTGCTTTCGCGGCGGAACACGTTTTCATCCGCATAGGGCGCGAACACCAACCCATAGACATCCACAACGCCGGGACGCTGAGGCAACAAAGCATCCACCTGCTGTTGCCACAGCAGCTGCTGGTTCTCAAAAAGGCCTTGCGATAGCGCCAGTTGCGCAGGCTCTGGAGGCTGTGCTCCGTCGGCGGACGCGGCCGACGCATCGGCCACCGCCAGGGCGTCTTTCTCCCAGGGCTGGTCCTGAAACTGCCACATGCCCACCCCGACCACCACAGCCATCGCTACGCCAAAGACCGCAGTGCGCACCCGCGATCGGATGAAGCGGGCACTCACCACCACCAACGTGGCCAGCACCCATACCGTGAGCACGCCGTATGCCACCCAGAAAAGGATGCTCGCCACCGGCCCATTCCACAGTGCAGGTTGGTGAACCGCCAATCCCATCAGGACATAGAGCACCAGCAAGGGGGCCAAGGGCGCCCACGCCGACAGCACATACCAAGCGGCCAGCCCGCCCGAGGGGCCGGGCACACCCAGCTCGGGCGCAGGGGTAGGAGCACGCTGTGCTGGCGCCATGGCCCACCAAGCCAGCCACAGCAGCACCAGGCTGCTCCACATGGGGGTGAGCCAGCCACGCATGCTGAACTGGGCCGGGCCCACGACCTGTAACCGTGCAGCGCCCAACAGCAACGCGCCGCTGATCAACGACAACACCAGCAACTGCCAGGGCGTGGGTGCCGCAGCCCCTGTACGCGGTGCCAGAAACAGTGCAGCGCGCAGTCCTTCGCGCATCCAGCCCCACAGTGAAAGGCGCTCCGTGGCGGAAACGGCCCTGATGGCAGACGATGTGGACAGGTCTTGCGGCGACCGGCTCAAAGGAACTTCAATTTCTGTGTGGGCCAGTTCTGGTCCCCACTGGCTGGGCAACGTGTCGGCCCAGGTGCTGCTGCTGGCGTTCAGGTCTTTCATGCGCGCATCATGCCATCGTGGGGTGACGCCTTCTGAGGCCATGGAATCCTTCGAAGGTAGGACGCAAGAGGCTGCGGGAACGGGCCAAAAGACGATGGAGAGCGATGGTCGAGCTCCCCATTGCGCCAGCGCCCATCGGCCTTCGCAGGAGGAAATCGAGGCACGGGCGCCGTCTTTTTAAAACCAAAAATGATATTAAATAAAAATTAAATAACAAATCGCATATACTTCACTTCGTTGCAGTCACGGCTCTTGACGCCAGCAGTCACCGCAACGCCTGCCTCCCAGCGGTCTAACGCGCCGCGGCAGGCCGCCTTTTGCGACCTTGTCGCCCAGTGGGTCTGAAGAGCTGCAGCCCACCGAGTCCCTCGATGCTCACGCAGGTCGATGACGGCCTGCGGTCCCGAATGCACCAGATTTCAAATAACGCCATTTCCATGGGCCAGTACGTCGTTTCGCCCGCGACACACCCGACCGACTGCGGCCGCTTCCGCGCCTCCTTCTCGGTCCATCGTTCAAGTGGCAACGGCAGCTACTGCCGAGTGTTCCGTTTTGACAAAGCCTTTGCCTCGCGCGAAGCTGCCAGGCTGTTTGCCGTCACCCAGGGCTGGCTCCAAGCGTGCATGTCCCATCCCCCTGTGTGCTGAAGCTCTGCTGACCGCAGGCTCCATGTCCTCATCCCAGTTGCCGTGGGCTCCCGCCCACAGTGCTGTACCCCAACGGTGCGCCCTTCGTTGCGTGCCATCCTTCAGAAAGGCTCTTCCATGAGCACCAAGATCTACGTGGGCAACCTGCCCTATTCCGTGACCGATTCCAGCCTGCAAAGCAACTTTGCCGAGTTCGGCAATGTGTCCTCCGCCAAGGTCATGATGGACCGCGAAACCGGTCGCTCCAAGGGCTTCGGCTTTGTCGAAATGGCGTCGGCCGAAGTGGCCCAAGCCGCCATCAGCGCGCTGCACGGCATGTCCGTCGATGGGCGCTCGATTGTGGTGAATCTGGCCCGCCCCCGTGAAGAAGGTGGCGGCGCAGGGGGCTACAGCGCCAATGGCTACAGTGCGAGCAAACGCTCGGACGTTGGCTATGGCACGGGCGGCTACGGCGGCGGCCGCTATTGAGCCCTGTGGCTCATGAAAAAAGCCGGCTTGCTGTAGCCGGCTTTTTTTTCGTCTCGCTCCATGCCCTTGCATGGGCCGCAGGCCAAGGCGGGCCGATGGTGCTCGACGCCGCTGCGGTGGCCGACTCAAAGACTATTGAGCGGCAACGGCCCCAGCACCACCCCGTCTGCGCGGGCGCTAACCATTGAGCGCTGCCGCCTCACACTTCACCTGCAGCCCGGGCGGGGGGTACCACCGGTGCCTGGGCCAGTTCTGGCTGCAGCAATAGGCGGTGCGTAGCGCTGTAGCACACAAACCGGCGGTTGGTGGCGCGCCCGATGGCGCACAGGCCCAGCTGCTGAGCCACGGCGTGGCCCATTTGGGTCATGCCGCTGCGAGACACCACAATGGGCACCCCCATCTGCGCCGACTTGATGACCATCTCGCTGGTGAGGCGGCCGGTGGTGTAGAACACCTTGTCTGCCCCTGACATGGGAGAGGTTGCGGGGTCTCCTGCACAGTCGCTGGATGAGCACATCTCAGGATTCATCCACATCCAGCCGGCGATGGTGTCGATCGCATTGTGGCGGCCGACGTCTTCTACAAAAATCAGCAAGTCCTCCCCCTTGAACAGGGCACAGCCGTGCACCGAACCGGACGACTTGTAGGTGGTCTCCTTGAGGCGAATCGCGTTGACGATGCCGTACAGCTGGCCCTGGGTCAGGCGGGCGTCGGGCAACTGGATGCGGTCCACCTCGTCCATGAGCCCGCCAAACACGCTGCCCTGTCCGCAGCCCGTGGTGACAACCTTGCTGGCCGTGCGCTCTTCGATCCGTGCAATGCCATGGCGCGTGCGCACAGCGGCGGCGTGGACCTCCCAATCGACCGTGATCGATTCGATGTCGAGCACCGATTCGACCAGCCGCTGGTTGCGCAGATAACCCAGCACCAGCAGCTCTGGTTGTGCGCCCAGTGTCATCAGCGTGACGAGCTCGCGCTTGTCCACATAAATCGTGAGCGGACGCTCGGCGGGGATCTGTACCTGCTCCCGTGCGCCCAGTTCGTTGACGACCTCCACTGCATGGGTCAGCGGGGCGTGGGCCTGCGTCAGGCGCGGCAGAGAGGGCGAGGACAAAACGGAAGGAGTGGACAAAGAACTGGAACTCATGGGGCAAATATACGCAGTGTGGTGCTACAGCGGTTGGCGCACGGGAATGAACCGCTGCGTGGCCCGGTCCACTGCACCAAGGGGGCAGGCTGGTGCCGTATCGCCATGCGAGTGCTGGCTCGGCGATGCACCTGGCACATCGCTCCCAGAAAAAAAGCCGCGCCCCACCAGGGAACGCGGCTTCGAGCCCAGCGCTGCAGGGCGCGTGTCAGGACTTGGAGGCCGGTGCAGCTGCAGCGGCAGGTACCTGCGTGCTGGGAGGGCTGCTGGCTGTGCCAGGTGGCGAGTGTGCACCAGCAGCCTCTGCAGGCTTGGCCGCTGGCGGCGTGTAGGCGAAGGGACCAGGGTCCGTGCATGCAGCACCAGTGGCAGCCGCGGGCTTGGCCGAGGGCGTGGTCTTGCGGTAGTGCGCGGCCACCTTGTCTTGCGACAGGCACAACTTGTAGTTGTCCACCTTGCCGGCCCATGCAGCCTTGGCTGCCGCTTCGGCGGCCTTGGCGGCCGCCTCGGGGGACGGGGCCGGCAGCTTGGCCGACGCCAGCGTACAGACACCAGTGACGCACAGCGCCAACACGGTTTTGCGGGTGAAGGATTGCATTGTCGTCATGGAGAGCCTCATGCCTGAACGGGCTTACCTGCAGCGGCTTCCCCGGCTGGGGCGGTAGCGCTGCGCTGTTTGGGGATCTTGCCAGCCTGGATATCGTCGTACCAGAGCTCGTGATGCTCCTTGGCCCAGGTCTCATCGACATAGCCTGTGCGCATGGCCTTGTAGGCGCCCTGCATGCCCACGGTGCCCATGTAGATGTGGCCCATGAACATCACCATCATCACCACGGTCGCCACGCCGTGCACCATGTGCGCGATCTGCATGGTGCCGCGCTCGTAGATCAGGCCGGGGATCAGCTTGTCGAGTACCAACCCCGAGGCGACCACGATGAAGCCCAGACCGAGCACGCCGGCCCAAAACACCACCTTCTCACCCGCATTGAAGCGGTGCGAAGGCACTTCGTGGCCCGACATCAGACCACCGCCCTTCACGATCCACGTGATGTCTTCCTTGGTCGGCAGGTTGTCCTTGAGGAAAGTGAAGAACACGATGATCAACGAGACTGCGAACAAGGGACCCGCAAAGTTGTGCACGTTCTTGAGCGCATAGGTCAGCCAGCCAAACAGCGTGCTGCCCATCACCGGAAGCAGGAAGAACTTGCCGAACGCCATCACCAAACCGGACAAGGCCAGTGCCACGAAAGCGATGGCGTTGGCCCAGTGTGCCGACCGCTCAAAGGGCGTGAAGCGCTCGATCTTGCGGCCCGTCTCGGCGCCGTGCAGCATGATCATGCCCTTGCGCCAGTAAAACAGCGCAATCGCACCCGCCACGATCAACAACAACGAACCGCCGTAGGGGATGATCCAGTTGTTGCGCACCTGCCGCCAGGCTTCGCCCGCATTGGTGACCCTCGAGCCGGGGTACTGCACAAAGCGCTGGATCAGGTTGCCCGCCTCGGGCGCCTGGGTCACAGGCAAGCTGCTGTAGCCTGTCACGCCCTGCCCCACCTGGCGCCACATGGGCGCGTTGTTGCCGGGCTGCACCTTCATGCGCTCGCCATTGGTCTGTTCCGAGTATTTGGGATCAGCGCTGGCGTCGGGTTTGACTTGAAAGATATTCTGGCTTTGTACGCCCCCCACAGCAGCCGGTGCAGCCGTGGCTGCAGGAGCTGCCGCAGATGCGTCGGGCGCAGCAGGCGGCGTCTGGGCGCCAGCCAGCCCACAGGCCAGGCTGGCCGCCAAGGCCATGGACCACACGATGTATTTCATGGTGGACCTCACTTCGCCTGGGTGCGGGTGTATTCGTTCTGGCCGTACTGCTGGCGCGCTTTCAACTGCGCTTCCCAGCTGGTTTTGTCGCCGGCTTTCCAGCCAGGCTGCGTGAAGTTGCTGCCGGTGCCGACGTAAGACGGAGCATCGCTGCGGATGCCCGCACCGGTCTGCGGTTTCTCGCCGCAGCCCGTCAATGCCAGGGCGGCCACCGCAGCGGCCAAGGTCATGTGTATGGTGCGCTGCATCATGACTTGCCTCCTGCAGGCTGACCTGCCTGTTGTGAGCCGTAGGCCGTGCCCCAACCCCACACTTCGGCTCCCTTGCCACGCTGCACCACGCGGTTGCGGAAGATATCCGCCACCACATCGCCGTCACCGGCCAGCAGGGCTTTGGTAGAACACATTTCTGCGCAGGCGGGCAGCTTGCCTTCGGCCAGGCGATTGCGGCCGTATTTTTCAAACTCGGCCTGGCTGCCATGGGTTTCAGGACCACCGGCGCAGAAGGTGCACTTGTCCATCTTGCCGCGCACACCAAAGGTGCCGGACGATGGGAACTGCGGCGCGCCAAACGGGCAGGCATAACTGCAGTAGCCGCAGCCAATGCACACGTCCTTGTCGTGCAACACCACACCCTCTTCGGTGCGGTAGAAGCAGTTGACGGGGCAGACCGCCATGCAGGGTGCGTCGCTGCAGTGCATGCAGGCCACCGAGATGGACTTTTCGCCCGGCACACCGTCGTTGAGGGTGACCACGCGGCGGCGGTTCACGCCCCAGGGTACTTCGTGTTCGTTCTTGCAGGCGGTCACGCAGCCGTTGCATTCGATGCAGCGCTCTGCGTCACAGATGAATTTCATTCGTGCCATGTGTGTCTCCTTGCGTGGCGCGATCAGGCGCGTTCCACGTTGCAGATCGTGGTCTTGGTTTCTTGCATCATGGTCACGCTGTCGTAGCCATAGGTGGTGGCCGTGTTCACGGCTTCACCGCGCACCACAGGTGCCGCACCCTTGGGGTAGTACGCCAGCATGTCCGCCCCTTGCCAGCGGCCCGAGAAGTGGAACGGCATCCACACGGTATCGGGTGCCACGCGCTCGGTGACGAGTGCTTGCACATTGATGCGGGCACCGGTGGGAGAACTAAGCCATACACGCTCGCCGTTGCGGATGCCCCGGTCGGCCGCTGTCTTGGGGTTGATCTCGACGAACGACTCCTGCTGCAGTTCCGCCAGCCAGGGGTTGGAGCGGGTTTCCTCGCCGCCGCCTTCGTACTCCACGAGTCGGCCCGAGCTCATGATGAGCGGGAATTTCTCGTGCACCTTGTCGGCCACGTTTTTCTCCTGCACGCTCTTGTACAGCGTGGGCAGGCGCCAGAAGGCCTTCTTGTCGTCGTGGGTCGGGTACTTGGCCATGAGGTCAGGACGCGTGCCATACAGAGGCTCACGGTGCTGCGGAATGGCGTCCGGGAAGTTCCACACCACAGCGCGCGCCTTGGCATTGCCGAATGGATGGCAACCGTGCTTGAGGGCCACCCGGATGATCGCGCCCGTGGGGTCGGTCTTCCAGTTCTTGCCCTCGGCCTTGGCCTTTTCGGCATCGCTCAGATCGTCCCACCAGCCCAGCTTCTTGAGCAGCACGTGGTCGAACTCGGGGTAGCCCGTGGTGATCTCGCTGCCCACCGAATGGGAGCCGTCCTCTGCCAGCAGGTTGACGCCATCCTTTTCCACGCCGAAGTTGGCGCGGAAGTTGCCGCCGCCTTCCATCACATGCTTGGAGGTGTCGTACAGATTGGGCGAGCCTGGGTGCTTGAGCTCCGGCGTGCCATAGCAGGGCCATGGCAGGCCAAAATAGTCACCGCCAAAGTCGTAACCAGTCTCCTTGTCCTTGCCGCCCTTGGCCTTCAGGGTCTTCACATCGAACAGGTGCATGTTCTTCATGTGGGCCTTCAGGCGCTCAGGGCTCTGGCCGGTGTAGCCAATGGTCCAGACCGACTTGTTGATCTCGCGCAGGATGTCCTCGGGCACGGGCTCGTCCATGCCCTTGACCTTCTGCATCTTGTAGTTCTTGGAGAGCTCGGCGGCAAAGCCCAACTTTTCGGCGAACTGGTGCATGATCATGTGATCGGAGCGGCTCTCCCACAGCGGCTCGATCACTTTTTCGCGCCACTGCAGCGACCGGTTGGATGCCGTGCACGAACCACTGGTCTCGAACTGCGTGGCGGCGGGCAGCAGATACACCGCACGGTTGGGATTCAAATCTTCGGCCTTGCCTGGCATGGCAGCCATCGCGGCGGTGGCGGACGGATAAGGGTCCACCACCACCAGCAGGTCCAGCTTGTCCATGGCGCGCTTCATCTCCAGACCACGGGTCTGCGAGTTGGGCGCATGGCCCCAGAAGAACACGCCGCGCAGATTGGAGTCCTGGTCGATCAGCTCGTTGTTCTCCAGCACACCGTCGATCCAGCGCGACACGGTGATGCCGTTCTTGGTCATCATCGCGGGCGACGCATACTGCTTCTTGATCCACTCGAAGTCCACTCCCCACACAGCGGCAAAGTGCTTCCACGAGCCTTCGGCCAGGCCGTAGTAGCCAGGCAGCGAGTCTGGGTTGGGACCCACGTCGGTTGCGCCCTGCACGTTGTCGTGGCCGCGGAAGATGTTGGTGCCGCCACCGCTCTTGCCCACGTTGCCCAAAGCCAGCTGCAAGATGCACGATGCACGCACGATGGCATTGCCGATGGTGTGCTGCGTCTGGCCCATGCACCACACGATGGTGCCAGGGTTGTTCTCGTGCAGCATCTTGGCGACCTTGAAAACCTGGTCTTCCTTGACGCCACAAGCCTCTTCCACCTTGTCAGGCGTCCACTTGGCCAGCACTTCGTCGCGCACCTTGTCCATGCCATAGACACGGTCGTTGATGTACTTCTTGTCTTCCCAGCCGTTCTTGAAGATGTGGTACAGCACACCAAACAGGAAGGGAATGTCGGTACCGGAGCGGATGCGCACGTACTCGTCCGCCTTGGCGGCCGTGCGGGTGAAGCGCGGGTCCACCACGATCATCTTGCAGCCGGTTTCCTTGGCGTGCAGCATGTGCAGCATGGACACCGGATGCGCTTCGGCCGCGTTGGAGCCGATGTACAGAGCGACCTTGCTGTTTTGCATGTCGTTGTACGAATTGGTCATGGCGCCGTAGCCCCATGTATTGGCTACACCCGCCACCGTGGTGGAGTGGCAGATACGCGCCTGGTGGTCGCAGTTGTTGGTACCCCAGAAGCTCACGAACTTGCGCAGCAGATAGGCCTGCTCGTTGTTGTGCTTGGACGAACCCACAAAGTACACGCTGTCAGGACCGCTGGCCTTGCGCAGCTCCTGCATCTTGGCCGTGATTTCGTTCAGGGCCGTGTCCCAGCTGATACGCTCGTATTTGCCGTTGACCAGCTTCATGGGATAACGCAGGCGGTACTCGCCATGACCGTGCTCGCGCAGCGCTGCGCCCTTGGCGCAGTGGGCACCCAGGTTGATGGGCGAGTCGAACACCGCCTCCTGGCGCACCCACACGCCGTTTTCGACCACCGCATCGACCGCGCAGCCCACCGAGCAGTGGGTGCACACCGTGCGGCGCACTTCGATCTTGCTGTCGCCGATGCCGACCTTGGCCCCTTCGGCAGCGTTGGATTTCTTGACCAGCGTGAGCTGCGAGGCCGCGATGCCCGCGCCCACTCCCAGGCCAGAGCGGCGCAGGAACGAGCGACGGTCCATGGTGGGCAGGGCCTGCGACAGGCCACGGCGCAGGCTGTGCACAAAAGGCGATGCAGAGCCGTTGCCCTGCACAGAATGGGAAGACTTCTTGGTTAGCAACATGGCGTGCCCCGATGTCAAAGTTGGGTGGTCTTGTAGTACTGCTTCACGCGGGCAGACAGGTGGTAGCCACCGCCCTTTTCGGGTGCGACGCGCGCGGGCTCGGATACCACGGCATCGGACGGCGCGACATGGGGGAGTGCCACAACGGCTGCTGCAGCAGCCCCTACGGTGGCGGCGCCGGAAAAGAAGCTCCGGCGGGAGGAATTTGGCTGGCTGTTCTGCATGCTTGTCTCCAGAAAGGCTGGCAGCTATGAAACGGAATTCATACAGTCTATGTCAGTGTGTAAAAACCCGCCATCGGGCTTTACAACTCCCAGTAACACACTCATCTTTTGTAGCGGCATATCGAGGGTTTACGAGCATCTGGAGGGATCAATCCAACATGTCGAAGCCCTGGGTCTCCACCGACACAAAGGCCCGCGTGAAGTGCGCCACAGCCGCATAAAACCGTGCTTGCGGCGGTGCGGCCAAGGCATCGCAGAGCTGAAGAACCCAGGGCTGCAGATGCGTTGAAAAAAATTCACGCTGCGATGTCAGGTTGCAGACAGCTACATCGTCTCCAGCGATCAGGTAGCGCATGACCTCCAGCAGGTAGGCCACATGGTCCTCGGTCTCGGGCATGGTCTCGTCCCGCGCCAAGCCCAGCTGTTGCAAATCGGTACGCAGACGCGCCAGCGGCTTCTCGTTGAGAAACCCGCTGAGGTAGTGCGAGCCATACAAAAACACCTCGGGCTTGCCCACACCACCAAAGAGCCGGTCAAACTCCTGCGCAATGGCAGCATCGCTGAGCGCACGCGACGCCGCCACCAGTTGCTGCCAGGGCTCCTGCAAAAAGCCGCCATCGGCAGGCGCCTCCGTCACTGCCACCCGCAAGGCCGACAGCAGCTCCGGGCCGGGCGCTGCGTAGTACAGCTGCGACAACAAGCCATACAGCTCGGCGCGGGCGGTTTCTTCATCGAGCGCAGAGCTGCCGCCCAGGGGGGTCAAGGTGGATGGAGCGCTCACAGGTCGGTCACTTTCGTCTCGTTTTGTGCTGAATACAGGTCAATCACGCGGCAGTCACTGCACATCTTCAGTCGCTCCAGCGCCTCGCCCTGGAACATGGGGTGGCCCGACAGTTTGCCCAGCATGGCCTCGATGGCTTTCACCGTGCCAAAGGGTTTGCTGCAGCGCACGCAGGCCCAGGGCTTGGCCTCGTTGAGCACACGCAGCTGTGCACGCTCGGGCGTGAGCAGCAGGCGCGGCTGCAGGGTGATGGCGTCTTCGGGGCAGGTGGTGGCGCACAGGCCACACTGCACGCAGTTCTTTTCGATGAAGCGCAGCTGCGGCATCTGCGGGTTGTCCTGCAGCGCACTGGCGGGGCAGGCGCTCACGCAGCTCAGGCACAGGGTGCAGCGATCTTTGTTGACTTCAATCGTGCCCAGCGGCGACCCCACGGCAGGCAGAGCAATGGCCGCAGGCCGCTCGTCTACGGGCATCGGGGCCTGCTCGATCAGGTGGTCGAGTGCCATCTCCAGCGTGCTGCGCTTCTCTTGGGCCACCGCAAAGCGTGCAGCCACGGCCGGGGTCTTCTGGCGCGTCTGGCCCAGAGTCTGCAGTGCAGCATCCAGCGCGGTGGGGTGGTTGGCACGCAGCAACTGCACATGGGTGCCGGTGTAGCCCAGGCCGCGCAGGATGGCCTGCGCCACGTCCATTTGCGCCTGCAGGCCTTCAAGGTACTGCGGCGCTTCTTCATCGGTACTCAACACCACCACCTGCGACGCACCATAGGCCATGGCGCTGAGCCACAGGTCCACCCCCGTGCTCGCCGTGTGCCACAGCGCCACCGGGATCACGTTGGCAGGCACGCCGTGCGCCAGCTTCAGCTGAGCAGCACGGCCCAGTTCTTCCACCAGCGCCTGGCCGCGCTCCTGGCTGTGCAGCAGCAATACCGCATCCTTGCCGCCGGCGGCGGTGTAGGTGGACAGCAGCGTCTTGAGCTTGGTGCCCTGCTCCGTCGCACTGGGGTAGGCATAGGTCAGTGCGCCCGTGGGGCACACGGTGGTGCAGGCGCCACAGCCCACACACAGGTTGGGGTTCACCTTGATTTGCTGGCGGCCCTTGTCGCTGCTGATGGCCTCGGCCGAGCAGATGTCCACGCAGGCATTGCAGCCCACGGTTTCGTTGCGGCTGTGAGCGCAGAGCTTTTGTTTGTAGACAAAAAACTTGGGTTTCTCGAACTCGCCCACCAGCTCGCGCAGCTTGAGCAGCGTGCCCAGGTCCCGCCCGTCCCAGCGCAGGTAACCCTGCGGCAGCGCGTGCTGCAAGAAGGTGGGTGTGGCAGTGGATGAACGCAGGTCCAGCACCAGGTCGAAACGCTCGGTCTGCGCCGTGGCATCGCGGGTGAAGTCGATGGCGCCCGCCACCTGGCACACCTTCACGCAGGCGCGGTGCGACTGGCAGGCGGCCAGGTCGATCTGGTAATCCAGGCCAATGGCGTTTTCGGGACAGGCCGCCACGCAGGCGTTGCAGCGCGTGCACAGGTCCAGGTCGATGGGGTTGTCGGCCGCCCATTGCAGCTCAAACGCACCCAGCCAGCCGGTGAGGCCCGTGATGCGGCCACCCAGCACCGGATAGCGCCGTGCCTGCGCGCCACCGGCATTGCCAGGGCCTTGGGTGAACAGCGTCACATCCAGCACATCCGACACCAGGGCAGCCGCCTGCTCGGCCTTGTCGAGCGGTCCGATGATCAGCAAGCGGCCCGTGCTTTTGTAGGTGACCGTGGGTACGGGCGGAGGGTCGGGCAGCCGGGCGGCCGCCAGCAGCGCGGCGATCTTGGGGCTGGCCTTGGCGGCATCGCGGCTCCAGCCCCCGGTTTCGCGGATGTTCACAAACCGGATGGGCGACACCGCGCCTTCGGTCTGCTGGCCCAGGTCGCCAAACAGGCGCTGCTCCTGGGTGCAGGCCACCACCACGTCCTGGCCGGACTGGATGGCCTTCTGGAACGCCCCCGCGTCGCGCCGGCACAGGGTGGAGTGAAGGGTCAGGTCTTCATGCAGCGCCTCGCCCAACGCCTTGGCGTTGAGGGGCATCGTCTGGTTGCAGTCGCAGATGAGCGTCGTGGTCATTGTGGGTATGGCTGGCTGGCGTGACCACCGCATCCTGGGCAGAGCGTGGGGCCACCTCAGGCTCGCTAGAGGGAACGCTAGGAACAGCGTTGCATACCTGGGACTGTGCCACGTCTGCGGGGCTTTGCGCCTCCGCATCATCCCGAGGCTGACTGCCCGGCGGGGATATTGCGGCCGCAGGGGCCGCGTCCGGCGCAGCATCACCTGGCAAACCCTGCGCAGGGGTCGCGGCCTTTTTCTCGTGGTCAAAAAAGCCCAGTGCATGCGCACTGGCCATCTTGCGCAGCATGCTTGCAGGCAGCGGGTCGGGCTGGGTGTAGTCGCCGATGTAGATGTCCAGGCCATCCATCACATTGAAGTGCGGGTCGGCAAACAGCTTTTTCATGGCCAGATTGCGCACCTCAGGCGACACGGCACGGGCCACAAACGGTTTGAAGTCGGACGCGGGCGTGAGCGCCTCAGCATCCGCCAATGTGGGCGGCGGTGGCACCTCCGGGGCAGGGACAGCAGGGGCTGCAGGCGCGACGGGCGCAGCCACAGCGGCCACCGGCGCGGGGGTTGCCACCTGGGGGGCGGGCGGCGGCGGGTCCTGCACGGGCTTGCCCGCCAGCACATCCTGCTTGCGCCGCGACCAGCGGCCGAGGAATCCGTCAGCCATGGTCGCCACCTCCTCGCGCGCCACCCGCATGGCCACCGCCACCACCGCCGCCACGCGGCTTGTCGGTGGACACGGACGCGGGGTTGCCAAAGCGGTCCTGCAGCGCGCGAAAGCTCTCGGGGCGCTTGCGGCGCTTGGGCTCGGGCTGGTAATGCTCGGCCACAAAGGCGCGCAGTACCTCCACCACCTCGGCATCGGCGGGCACTTGCTCCACGGTTTCCTGTGCGTCCAGCCAGCGGCCAGCGTCGTGGTAGCTCAGGCTCACCGCCACCGGGCGGGCCATGGGGACCTCGCCCGCGCCAGTGTCTTCATCCTGGCGCCACATCACAAACCAGCAGGGCGCGGGCGAAGTGAGGTTCAGGTGATAACCCTCGGCGTCGTCGCGGAACAACTCCACGCGAAAGCCCGGGAAAAGCCAGCGCTGCTCGCGCTCGTCCTGGATCAGCGGGCGGGGTTCGGTTCCAAAGGCGGGCTCGTGGATCACCACCTCGGCCAGCGACCACCGCCAAGGCTGCCAGCGGTTGTCGATGTGCTCGCGCCGCATGATCACGGCAACGTCGGTATAGGGGCGCTCTGTCATGGGCTGCGACTGTACCCCGGAGTAACCCCTTGCCCGCAGCGCGCGGCGCAAAGCCCCACAGCCAGCGTACGGATCGCACGGTGTCAACCCGGCACGCCAGTGGCCTGCATGACCTCCACCGCCACTGCGCAATATTTGAATTCGGGGATCTTGCCGAACGGGTCCAGCGCCGCGTTGGTGAGCAGATTGGCCGCCGCCTCCACATAGGCAAATGGCATGAACACCGTGCCGCGCGGCGTGCCGTCGTCGCGGCGCACGCGCACCTGCACCATGCCGCGCCGCGAGCGGATGCCCACCAGCGCACCGGGCGCCACGCCAAGCCGGTCAAGTTCGTCGCCATGCAGCGATGCGGTGGCCATAGGCTCGATGGCGTCGAGCACAGTGCTGCGCCGCGTCATGCTGCCCGTGTGCCAGTGCTCCAGCTGGCGGCCCGTGATGAGCACCAGGGGGTAGTCGGCATCGGGCTTTTCGGCGGCCGGGATCACGCTGGCGGGCACCAGTTGCAGGCGACCCGTGGGGGTGGGGAATTTCTCGGTGAACACGATGGGCTGGCCGGGGTCGTCGGGCGTGAGGCAGGGGTAGGTCACGCTGGAGTCCCGCTCCAGGCGGCCCCAGGTGATGCCCTCAATGCTGGCGTGCATGGCCTGGCGCATTTCGTCGTAGACAGCGGCCACGCCGGACTCTTCGCCTTCGTAGTTCCAGCCAAGCCCCATGCGCGCGGCGATCTGCTGGATGATCCACAGGTCCGGCTGCGCATCGCCCGGCGGATTGAGCGCGCGGCGGCCCATCTGCACCATGCGGTCGGTGTTGCTGGCGGTGCCGGTCTTTTCGGGCCAGGCGCTGGCGGGCAGCACCACGTCGGCCAGCCAGGCGGTCTCGGTCAGGAAGATGTCCTGCACCACCAGGTGCGAGAGGCTGGCCAGTGCGTGGCGCGCGTGGTTCAGGTCGGGGTCGCTCATGGCCGGGTTCTCGCCCATGATGTACATGCCGCGCACCTTGTGCGGGTCGCTGTCAGGCGCCAGGGCCTTGTGCATGATCTCGACCACGGTGTAGCCGGGGGTCTCGTCCAGCGGAGTGCCCCAGAACTGTTCAAACCACGCATGCGCCCCGGCGTTGTCCACCCGCTGGTAGTTGGGGAACATCATGGGGATGAGCCCCGCGTCGCTCGCGCCCTGCACGTTGTTCTGGCCGCGCAGCGGGTGCAGGCCGGAGCCGGGCTTGCCGATCTGGCCGGTGACGGCGCACAGCGCAATCAGGCAGCGCGCGTTGTCGGTGCCGTGCACGTGCTGGCTCACGCCCATGCCCCAGAGGATCATCGATGCCTTGGTGCTAGCAAAAGCCCGCGCCACCTCACGCAGCGTCTCGGCCGGGATGCCGCACACCGGGGCCATGGCCTCGGGGCTGCAACCCATCACGTTGGCCTTCAAGGCCTCGAAGTTGTTGGCGCGGTCGCGGATGAAGGCCTCATCCACCAGGCCTTCGTCGATCACCGTGTGGATCAGCGCGTTGAGCATGGCCACGTCGGTGTCGGCCTTGAACTGCAGCGTGCGCCAGGCATGGCGGCCAATGTCGGTGATGCGCGGGTCGGCCAGCACAATTTTGGCGCCACGCTTCGCCGCGTTCTTCATCCACGTGGCCGCCACCGGGTGGTTGGCCGTGGGGTTGGAGCCGATCACGAAGATCAGCTCGGCATGCTCCACGTCGTGCACCGGGTTGCTCACCGCGCCGGAGCCCACGCCTTCGAGCAGCGCGGCCACGCTGGACGCGTGGCACAGCCGGGTGCAGTGGTCCACGTTGTTGCTGCCAAAACCGGTGCGCACCAGCTTCTGGAACAGGTAGGCCTCTTCATTGCTGCCCTTGGCCGAGCCGAAGCCCGCCAGCGCCTTGGGGCCGTGCGTGTCGCGCAGCGACCTGAGCGTGCCGGCGGCCAGGCCCAGCGCCTCGTCCCAGGTCGCTTCGCGGAAGGTGTCGCGCCAGTCGGCACCGTAGGGGCGCACCTCCTTGGGCACACCGGGTTTGCGGATCAGCGGCACCGTGAGGCGGTCGGGGTGGTGGGCGTAGTCGAAACCGAAGCGCCCCTTCACGCACAGGCGGCCGTGGTTGGCCGGGCCGTCGCGGCCTTCGACGCTGATGATCTTTTCATCGCGCACGTTGTAGGTGATGAGGCAGCCCACGCCGCAGAACGGGCAGACCGAGTCGACCTTGCGGTCCACCTTTTGCGAGCCGACGTGCGTCTTGGGGCTGAGCGCGCCCGTGGGGCAGGCCTGCACACATTCGCCGCAGGCCACGCAGGTGCTCTCGGCCATGGGGTCATCCAGGTCGAAGACGATCTTGCTGTCGGCACCGCGCAGCGCGTAGCCGATCACATCGTTCACCTGTTCCTCGCGGCAGGCGCGCACGCAGCGGTTGCACTGGATGCAGGCATCCAGATTCACGGCCATGGCCGGATGGCTCAGATCGGGCGCGGGTTGCTCGCGGCGCAGGGCTTGGAGCGCGGGGCGCACGGTGACGCCCAGGCGGCTGGCCCAGCGGCTCAGCTCGCCGTGCTGGCCTACCGCTGGGGCAGTTTTTGAATCCAATGGGCCTGTAGCGCTAGATGGATATGCACTAACAGCTATCAATTCAGGAGCATATTCAACCCCATCGTTCCATTGGTAGCCCACGTCCGGCATGTCGGACAGCAGCATCTCCACCACCATCTGCTGGCTCTTGCGGGCGCGGGGGCTGGCGGCCTTCACCTTCATGCCCTCGGTCGGCGCGCGGCAGCAGCTGGGGGCCAGCGTGCGCTCGCCCGCGATCTCCACCACACAGGCGCGGCAGTTGCCGTCGGGGCGCAGGCCGTCGCTGTAGCACAGGTGCGGGATCTCCACGCCGTGGCGCTGCGCAGCCTTCAGGATGGTTTCGCCAGGATGGGCGGTGACGGGCTGTCCGTCCAGCTCGAAAGCCACGCCGGGCTGCGCTGCGGCAGAAGTCAACACGGCGCTCATGGCTTCACCCCGGTAGGCAGTTGTTCGGTCAGCGGGCTGTTACGCGGCTTGGGCAAATCGCCCGGCCAGGGCTCCTCGCCCACTTCGTGCGCAAAGTATTTGTGGATGCAGCGGATGGGGTTGGGCGCAGCCTGGCCCAGGCCGCAGATAGAGGCGTCGGCCATTACCTGTGCCAGATCGTCGAGCAGTTCTTCATCCCACTTCGGCGCTTGCATCAGCGTGGCCGCCTTGGCCGTGCCCACACGGCAGGGCGTGCACTGGCCGCAGCTTTCGTGTTCAAAAAAGCGCATCACGTTCAGCGCCGCGTCGCGCGCGCGGTCGTGCTGGCTGAGCACGATGACGGCGGCCGAGCCGATAAAGCAGCCGTACGGCTGCAACGTGTCGAAGTCCAGAGGAATCTGGTTCAGGCTGGCAGGCAGGATGCCGCCCGAGGCGCCGCCGGGCAGGTACGCATAGAGCTGGTGGCCGTCCCGCATGCCGCCGCAGTATTCGTCGATGAGTTCCTGCACCGTGATGCCCGCAGGCGCGAGCTTGACGCCAGGGTGCTTCACCCGGCCGCTCACGCTGAAACTGCGCAGGCCCTTGCGGCCGTGGCGGCCAAAGCTGGCAAACCACTGCGGGCCGCGCTCCACGATGTCGCGCACCCAGTACAGCGTCTCGAAGTTGTGCTCCAACGTGGGCCTGCCGAACAGCCCCACCTGCGCGATGTAGGGCGGGCGCATGCGGGGTTCGCCACGCTTGCCTTCGATGCTCTCGATCATGGCCGACTCTTCGCCGCAGATGTAGGCACCCGCGCCGCGCCGCAGATCGATGTGGGGCAGCGGGCATGGCGGATCGGCGCGCAGGTCGTCCAGGGCGCGCTGCAGCAGCGCACGGCAGCCGTGGTATTCGTCGCGCAGGTAGATATAGATGGCCTCGGTGCCCACCACCTGGGCGGCGATGAGCACGCCTTCCAGAAATCGGTGCGGGTCGCGCTCCAGGTAGGTACGGTCCTTGAAGGTGCCGGGCTCGCCCTCGTCGATGTTGACGGCCATCACGGCCGTGCCCCCACGCTCCCCCGCTTCGCGTGGTCCGCTGCCCCCCGAGGGGGCCGTCGCCTCGCTTGGGGCGGCCCGGCGCTCGGCGAGCGCAGCCTGCTCGCGCACGATGCGCCACTTGCGCCCGGCCGGAAAGCCTGCGCCCCCCAATCCGCGCAGGCCGGAGTCCTCCATGGCGGCCAGCACGGCCTCGGCGTCCATCTCGCCATTGACCAGCGCAGCGGCGGTCTGGTACCCACCGTGGGCGCGGTAGGTGGCCAGGTCGGTGTGCCCGGGGCTGATTCCATCTGGCTGCGCAGGCACGCTCGCCTCCACACACTCAGCAATATCAAAATTGATAGCACCTTGAGCATATGGATTTAGCGCTACCGCCCGATTGGGCTTTAAATCAACGGCTTCCAGCACCCCACCGACGGTGGCGTGGGGCACCGGGCACTGGTGCACCACCGCCACGGGAGCCTGCTCACACCGGCCCACGCAGGGCACAGCCAACACCTGCACATCGCCTTGCCCGGCCGGGCGCAGGCGCTCGGGCAGCGCGGCCAGCAGGTCGCGGGCGCCCGCCATGCTGCAGCTCAGGCTGTCGCACACCCGCACCACCAGGCGGGGCGCCTGGGCCTCTTCACCACGCACGATCTCGAAGTGGTGGTAGAAGCTCGCCACCTCGTATACCTCGGCCATCGGCAGGTTCATCTGCTTGGCGAGTGCCACCAGGTGCCGGTCGTGCAGCACGCCAAAGTGGTCGTTCAGGCAGTGCAGGTATTCGATGAGCAGGTCACGCCGAAAGCCGGTGGCCGGGCGCGGGCCCAGCAGTTGCGCCACCTCGGCCATGGCCGCTTCTTCGGGCTGGCGGCCCTTGAGGCGGCTTTTGCGGCGGATGCGTTCGCGCATGTCGTTGACGGACACGGCGGCGACGGTGGGGGCTTCGGGGGCAAGGTGCATGGACCGGGGGCGTGGGGCGTTGATCTGGTTGTATGCAGGCACCTGCATAGGGTGCCCGGGCCGCCGCAGTGTCGACCACGGGCGCCTGCGGCGTCAAATTGCCGATGCACATGGGTCGATCACAAAAACAAATGAAACGGCCGTTTTTGCAGCTGCCCATGAATCACCCGCCGCAACCCGTGCGGTCAGTGCTCAATCGGCGACCAGAAGCCCACTGTGTGCTGCGGCGTGCTGCAGCCAGTCGGGGTCCTGCGCCAGTGCCAGCGCTGCATCGAGGGCGCGGGTGGGCTGCACCTGCCGGTGCGACATGAATCCGATAGGGGTGGTCAGCACCGGGCCCTTGAGCGGCAGGGCCTCCAGCCCCTCATGGCCGCGCACGGCATCGACCAGCGCCCCGGGCAGGACGCTGCACAACTGGCCCGCCACCACGCTCAGCGCCAGGGTCAGCACCGAATCGGTTTCCATGGCGGGCATGACCGTGGCGCCTGCCGCGCGGAAGGCCCCATCGACCAGGCTGCGGTTGTGCATCTCCGGGGTGAGCAGGCACAGCGGCAAGGCCGCTGCATCGGCCCAGGCCATGGGCGGACCGATCTGCAGCCCACGCGCCGGGCCCTGGGGCGGGCGCGCTGCGCGGCGCAGCAGAAAGTAGTGCTCCACGTACTGCGGCCAGGCCCGCAGCGGGCCGCCGCGTGCGGGCATGCGCTCGGTGTAGCCCAGCGCCAGGTCCAGCGAAATGTTTTCCAGCCCGGCCTCGAGCGCCTGCGAGCTCATCGACAGCGCCACCGGCACGATGCCCGGGTGCCGCGCCTGCAACTGCGCCGCAAACCGCGCGAGGATGGGCATGGCCGTGGGCACCGCGCCCAGGCGCAGCGTGCCGCGCGGGTGGGCGGCGTCGCTGGAGAGGTCCTGCTGCAGCACCTGGTGCTCGTGCAGCATGCGCTGGGCGGATGCCAGTACACGCTCACCCTCGGGCGTGAAGCCCTCGAAGCTGCGCCCCCGGCGCACCACCACCACACCAAACTCCTTTTCCAGCGCACGCAGCGCGTTGGAAAGCGCCGGCTGCGTGATGTGGCAGGCCTGCGCCGCCCGGCCAAAGTGCCGGTGCTCGTGCAGCGCCACCAGGTAGCGCAGGGACGCGAGCAGGTTCATGGCGCGGTGGGGCGACTCGGGAGGATCAGGTGTTCTTGCTGATCGAGATGGTGGGGAACTTGTTCGAGAAGTCCTTGGCCTGCTGGGCGATCTTCACCGCCACATCGCGCGCCACCTTCTTGTAGATCTTGGCCACGTCCCCGTCCGGGTCGGCCACCACGGTGGGCTTGCCGCTGTCGGCCTGCAGGCGGATGCTCATGTCCAGGGGCAGCGCGCCCAGGTAGTCCATGTGGTATTCGGCCGCCATCTTCTTGCCGCCGTCGGCGCCAAAGATGTGCTCCACATGGCCGCAGTTGCTGCACACGTGGGCTGCCATGTTCTCGACGATGCCCAGGATGGGCACACCCACCTTCTCGAACATCTTGATGCCCTTCTTGGCGTCCAGCAGTGCGATGTCCTGCGGTGTGGTCACGATCACGGCGCCGGTCATGGGCACGCGCTGGCTCAGCGTGAGCTGGATGTCGCCAGTGCCGGGCGGCATGTCGATGATGAGGTAGTCGAGGTCTTTCCAGTTGGTCTGGCGCAAGAGCTGCTCCAGCGCCTGGGTGGCCATGGGGCCGCGCCAGATCATGGCTTCGTCCTGGTCCACCAGGAAGCCGATGGACATGACCTGCACGCCGTAGTTTTCGAGCGGCTCCATGGTCTTGCCGTCGTCGCTTTCGGGGCGGCGGTTGATGCCCAGCATCATGGGCTGGCTGGGGCCGTAGATGTCGGCGTCGAGCACGCCAACACTGGCGCCTTCTGCAGCGAGGGCCAGGGCCAGGTTGGCGGCCGTGGTGCTCTTGCCCACGCCGCCCTTGCCCGAGGCCACGGCGATGATGTTCTTGACCTGGGGCAAGAGCTGCACGCCGCGCTGCACGGCATGGGCGATGACCTTGGTGGTGATGTTGACCGACACGTTGTCCACGCCCGCCACGCCCTTGGCGGCGGCCACCAGGCTGCGGCGCAGCTCGGGCACCAGGCTCTTAGCGGGGTAGCCCAGTTCCACGTCAAACGCCACGTCGCCACCGGTGATCTGCAGGTTGCGCAGGGCGCGGCTGCTGACAAAATCCTTGCCCGTATGGGGGTCCAGCACGCTGGAAAGTGCGGCCAAAAGGCCCTGTTCGGTGACTGCCATTCAAATAACTCCTGTGGGGCCGATAGTCTATTCCCAAGCTCCCGCCCCCTGCCGCTGAAGGACAATGCGCACCGCATTGCATCGTCGCTCTCTCCAAAAAGGCCTCCCGTGAAATTCAAGATGTCCGAAAACTCCCTGTTTGCCGTCCTGCTGCGCTCGCCGTGGTGGATCAGCTTTGTGGTGGTGGGCCTCATCACGCTGGCGGCCGGGGCGTTGTTGCCCAAGGAGTACTTTGTCGTGGGCGCGCTGGCAGGGTTCCCCATCTTTGTGGTGGGCTGCATCGCAGCCTGGAAGCAACTGCGCGCGCCCAACCCCGCCAAGGTGGTGGAGATGCTGGAGGCCGTGGGCAGCATGCCCTGGCGCAGCTTCGCCGACACCCTGGCCACCGCCTGGGAACGCGCGGGCTACAGCGTGGAGCGCCTGACCGGCAGCAACGCCACCGGGGCCGACATGCGCCTGAGCCAGGGCGGCAAGACCACGCTGGTCAGCGCCAAGCGCTGGAAGGCCGCTACCCACGGGGTGGAGCCCCTGCGGGAGCTGCACACGGCCATGACCGCTGCCGATGCGTCGGCGGGCGTTTACGTGGCCGCCCTGGGCCAGGTCAGCGAGAACGCCCAGGCGTTTGCCCGGGAGCACGGCATCGTGGTGCTGCAAGGTGACGCGGTGGCGCAACTGCTGCTCAAGCAGCGTTAAGAACTTGTTCACAGTCTTTTTGGAGTTGCACAAGTACCTTGCCGGGATGAGATGCAAGGCGCGGTGCGCAGCCAATAGCCCGTGCTATTGGCAAGCGCCGCAACGCCGCAGACCGCCCGGCAAGGCACTTGCCCGAAGGGTTGGAGTGGAATCGGGCGATTGGACGCCCCGGCTGCTTGCATGGGCATGAGCCCATGCGGCGCATCCGAAGCATCCACTCATCCCGATTGCACTCCAATGTAATCTCCAAAAAGACTGTGAACAGGTTCTAAGACCACCCCTCTGTGGGGTGGCCCGCACATGCGGGTTTTCCCACATGAGCTGCGCCCGGGCGCCCCTCCACACTGGGAGCCTTACACTGCCCCGCCGTCCATGCTCCCCACAACCCCTACCGCAGCCCCTGGCAACGTACCCGCCACACCCGCCACGGGCCTGCTGCTGACCGGCGGCGGTGCCCGTGCTGCCTACCAGGTGGGCGTGCTGGAAGCCATTGCCGACCTGCGCCAGGCCTGTGGCGAAGGCGGCGGCCCCAACCCCTTTCCCATCATCACCGGCACCTCGGCGGGGGCCATCAACGCAGCCGCCCTGGCCTGCGGAGCCGACCACTTTGACCGTGCGGTACGCCGCATTGCACGCGTGTGGCGGCAGTTCCATGCCAGCCAGGTGTATGGCGCCGACTCGCTCAGCGTGATGCGCAGCGGCGCGCGCTGGCTCACGCTGGTGTCGCTGGGCTGGGCGCTGGCACGCTGGCGGCGCATGCGGCCGCGCTCGCTGCTGGACAACTCGCCACTGGAGAAGCTGCTGGTCAAGATGGTGCCCTTGGTGCGCCTGCCCCGGCTGATCCGCAAGGGGCATCTCACCGCGCTCGCCGTGACGGCGTCCAGCTACAGCTCGGGCGAGCACGTCACCTTTTTTGAAGCGGCCACGCCCGTCAAGCCCTGGGTGCGCTCCCAGCGCAAGGCGGCCAGCGACCGCATCACGCACGAGCATCTGCTCGCGTCGTCGGCCATTCCCTTCATCTTTCCAGCCAAGGGCATCGAGGTGGATGACCACATCGAATACTTCGGCGATGGCTCCATGCGCCAGTCGGCGCCTATTGCCCCGGCCATCCATCTGGGGGCCGAGCGCATCCTGGTGATCGGCGCGGGCCGCATGCACGAGCCCAAGGGCGATGCCGCCGCCAACCCCACGGCCACCTACCCCACGCTGGCGCAGATCGCGGGGCATGCGCTGTCCAACATCTTTCTGGATGCGCTGGCGGTGGACGTGGAGCGCGTGCAGCGCATCAACCAGACCCTGTCGCTGATCCCCGAAGAAAAGCGCCTGCACAGCGCGCTGCGCCCCATAGAGCTGCTGGTGATCGCCCCCTCGCAGCGGCTGGACGCCGTGGCCGCGCGCCACGTGGGCGATCTGCCGGGCCCCGTGCGCACCATGCTGGGCGCCCTGGGGGTCACGTCCAACATGGCCGATGTGCGCGGCGCGGCGCTGGCCAGCTACCTGCTGTTCGAGTCCGGCTACACGCAGGAGCTGATGGCCCTGGGCCGGGCCGACACCCTGGCCATGCGGGCCGAGGTGTGCCAATTTTTTGGATGGACGGATACCGGTGCCGAGGTGCGGACGAAGCACCACGGAGCGGAGGACTGAACCGCTGACCCCCTACGGTTTGGGCAACCAGCCCAGGCCGTGTGCGTGCAGGCTTTGCACATACAGCCGGTCGGCCGTCTCGGTGATGGCCGTGGTCTCGGGGTAGGCGCCGCTCGGGTCCTGCAAGTCGGCCACCACCTTGCCATCGTCGGTGAACGCGATCACGTGGCCGTAGGGCTGGGGAATGGGCCAGAGCGCGCGCGGCAGGCGCAGGGTCAGGCTGCGCAGCCAGGGCTTGCCCGCCATGTTGTCGATGGCGGCCCCGCGCGGCTTGGCAAAGCCCAGCCACACCTTGCCGTCCTGCCCGCGCATCAGGTTGTCGGGGTAACCGGGCAGGTTGTCGAGCAGCACGCGGGCCTGGGGGCTGACCTGACCAATGTCGAGGTCATTCGCATCCACCGCAATCTTCCACACCCGGTATTTGCCGGTTTCGTTGACGAACAGGCTTTTCTCGTCCTGGCTCAGCGCCACGCCGTTGGCAAAGCTGATGCCCCGGGCGACCACGCGTGCGGTGCGGGTGGCGGGGTCGTATTCGATCACCCGGCCCGTACTGGCCTGCTCCAGGATGTCGAGCACACTGGCCTCAAACGTACCGCCCCAGTCCTTGGGGGCAAACCGGGTGGAGGCATCGCTCAGGTACATCTTTCCGCTTTGGGCCACCACCACGGCGTCGGCATAGCGGATAGGGTCGTTGCCCACCTTGTCGGCCAGCACGGTGACCTTGCCATCGGGCGCAATGGACAGCAGGCCCTTGATGGCATCGGCCGCGATCAGGTGGCCCGCCGCATCGAAGTCGAATCCCAGCACCCGCCCGCCGGTGTTGGCAAACACCTCCTGACCCGAGCCGTCGGGGTTCATGCGCAAAATGTTGCCGCTGAGCACGGTGGTGTAGAGCTTGCCGTCCTTGCCAAAGGCGATGTGCTCGGGGCCCACCTCGCCTTTGAGATCAATGATGTTCAGCTGGGCCAGGCGCTGGTTGGGGGCGTGCACGCCCTGGTAGCCAGGGGCGGCAGGTGCAGTCCAGGCCACCGGCTGAATGGGCACAGGCCACGCCGCCAGATAGGCAGCCACCACCAATATCGCGCCACCCACGCCCCACCCCACCCGTTTTGCCCATGTTCTGGCCATGTGTTGTCTCCTCATGATTATTTGACTGCGGGGCATTGTGGCGCCGTCAGAGGCTGGCGCACAGGCCACGGCTGGCACCTGCGCGACCGGGCCTATCCGGTGCAGCGCCTGCAGCGGTCAAGGACACTGCCGACCGCCTAAAATCACGGGTTCCGCCTGAGAAAGCCGCATTCCATGACGACCTCCGCCCGCAAACTCTTCGTTACCACCGCCCTGCCCTATGCCAACGGCAACTTCCACATCGGCCACATCATGGAATACATCCAGGCCGACATCTGGGTGCGGTACCAGCGCATGCAGGGCCACGCGGTGAACTTTGTGGGGGCCGACGACACCCACGGCGCGCCCATCATGATTGCCGCCGAAAAGGCCGGCAAGACGCCCCAGCAGTTCGTGGCCGACATTGCTGCCGGCCGCAAGCAGTACCTGGACGGCTTTCACATCAGCTTTGACAACTGGCACAGCACCGACGCGCCCGAAAACCACGAGCTGGCCCGCCAGATCTACCGCGACCTGCGCGACCGCGCCGACGGTGGTCTGATCGAGGTGCGCACCATCGAGCAGTTCTTCGACCCCGAGAAGAACATGTTCCTGCCCGACCGCTACATCAAGGGCGAATGCCCCAAGTGCCACGCCAAGGACCAGTACGGCGACAACTGCGAGGTGTGCGGTACGGTGTACGCGCCCACCGACCTCATCAACCCCTTCTCGGCCCTGTCGGGTGCCAAGCCCGAGCTGAAGAATTCAGAGCACTTCTTCTTCAAGCTGTCGGACCCACGCTGCGTGGAGTTTCTGGAAAACTGGACGCAGGACGGCAAGCTGCAGCCCGAGGTGGCCAACAAGATCAAGGAGTGGTTCACCGTCCGCACCAACCCCGACGGCACCACCAGCGAAGGCCTGGGCGACTGGGACATCAGCCGCGACGCGCCCTACTTCGGCATCGAGATCCCCGATGCGCCGGGCAAATACTTCTACGTATGGCTGGACGCGCCTGTGGGCTACCTCGCGTCGCTGAAGAACCTGCTCGAAAAGCGCGGAGAAAGCTACGACGCCTACATGGCCGACCCAGCCATGGAGCAGTACCACTTCATTGGCAAGGACATCGTCACCTTCCATACGCTGTTCTGGCCCGCCATGCTGCACTTCAGCGGCCGCAAGACGCCGAACAACGTGTTCGTGCACGGCTTTTTGACGGTGAACAACGGCGAGAAGATGAGCAAGAGCCGCGGCACGGGTCTGGACCCGCTCAAGTACCTGAGCCTGAACATGAATGCCGAATGGCTGCGCTACTACCTGGCGGCCAAACTGAGCGCACGCAACGAAGACATCGACTTCAATGCCGAAGACTTCATGCTGCGGGTGAACAGCGACCTGATCGGCAAGTACGTGAACATTGCCAGCCGGGCGGCGGGCTTCTTGACCAAGCGCTTCGACGGCAAGCTGACCGACCAATTTGGCACCACGGGCGCGGCCCTGCTGGCCGAGGTGCGCGGCGCGGGCGACGCCATCGCGCAGATGTACGAAACGCGGGAATACAGCAAGGCCACGCGCGAGATCATGGTGCTGGCCGACAAGGTCAACGCCTATGTGGACCAGAACAAGCCCTGGGATCTGGCCAAGGACGCTGCCAACAACGAGGCGCTGCACCAGGTGTGCTCGGTGCTGGTCAACGCCTTTGCCACGCTCACCCGCTACCTGGCCCCCGTGCTGCCGGGCCTGGCCCAGGCGGTGCAAGGCTTTGTGGGCGTGAACATGCAGCAGTGGAACGTGGCAGGCGACGTGCAGGCCATCCAGCCCTACCAGCACCTGATGCAGCGCGTCACCCCCGAACAGCTTGAAGCCTTGTTTGAGCCACCGGCGCAGACAGAACAAGCGCCAGCAGCTACTGAAACCGTAGCAGCCAACTCCCTTCCTGGTGGCGAGGAACTGGCCCCCACCATCACCATCGACGACTTCACCAAGATCGACTTGCGCATTGCGCTGATCGTGAACTGTGAGCCGGTCGAGGGCTCCACCAAGCTGCTGCGCCTGACGCTGGACGTGGGCGAAGGCCGTACGCGCAACGTGTTCAGCGGCATTGCCAGCGCTTACAAGCCCGAAGATCTGGTGGGCAAGCACACCGTGATGGTGGCCAACCTGGCGCCGCGCAAGATGAAGTTTGGCGTGAGCGAAGGCATGGTGCTGGCCGCCAGCCATGGCGACGAAAAGGCCAACCCCGGCATCTACGTGCTCAACCCCTGGCCGGGCGCCACGCCCGGCATGCGGGTGCGGTAAGACGTGCAACGCCCATAGACAAAGCAACCGTCAAGGATCAAGGGGTGCTGAGCCCCTCGCCATTCGCTGATAGCGGAAGGAGCGGCATGTTGACGGCCGCCCTTCATCCAGTTTTCAGTACAGGTACACCGCGCCAGCGTTGGTGCTGCTTTCGTCGGCCTGGTTGCCCCCAACGCCAGTCGATCCACTGTCTTCAGTGGATGCCCCCACGGCCAGGGTAGTGCCGTCACCCGATATCGCCACACGGCCACCAAACCGGTCCCCAGCGCCCGTATTGGGTGCCTTCAGGTAGGCTTGTTGCGCCCAGGTGCCCGCGCTGCGGCGGAACACCAGCACAGCGCCCGCATCCGCAGCGGCGGTGTTGGCCTGGTCGCCATTGAATCCGCGCGCATTGCTGTCGTCCCGGTACGACGGCACCACCAGCGTGTTGCCGTCGCTGGACATCGCCAAGTTGTTGCCAAACCGGTGGGGGGTACGGGTGTTGGAGGCTTTCAAGTACGCCTGTGACTGCCAGACGCCACCTGCGCGAATGAACACAAACACCGCGCCAGAGTTGAGTGCCAGGGTGTTGCGCGGTGGAGGCACGACGAAGGTGCCTGTATAGTTGCTGCTGTCTCCATCCATGCCAACCGCCAGCGTGTTGCCGTCGCCTGACAGGATGACCGACACACCGAAGCGGTCCTGCGCTTGGGGACTGGGGGCCTTCAGATAGGCCTGCTGCGACCATGCCCCCGCATTGCGCTGGAACACATATGCCGCACCGGCATTGGTCAAGGTGTCGTCCGCAGGATCACTCGCCAAAGCGCTGCGCTCAAAGAACGCACCCACCGCCAGGGTGTCGCCCGCGCCAGACAGGCTGAGGTAGATGCCGAAGAAATCTCCCGCACCGGCGTTGGCGGCCTTGAGGTAGCTTTGCTGTGCCCAGCTGGTGCCCGTGCGGGCAAAGACGTAGGCGGCCCCGGACGCAGCATAAGCTGCATTGCCGTGTGTTCCGGTCAGGTCACCATCCTCGTTATAGGCCCCCACCGCCAGGGTGTTGCCGTCGTTCGAGAGGGCTACGAATGAACCGAAAAGATCGTCGGCATCCGCGTTGTTCGCCTTGATGAATGCCTGCTGCGACCAGACGGCGCCCGTGCGGGAATACACATAGACGGCGCCGGAGTTGCTGGCCAGGTTGTTGGTGGCGGGCATCGTCGCAAACGTGCCCTTCTGGTCGCCGCTCTCGCCATCCGCGCCGATGGCCAGCGTGTTACCGTCGGCAGACAGCGCCACGGCATTGCCAAAATAATCGTTGGCCTCGCCGTTGGGGGTGGCAATGCGCGCCTGCTGCGACCACGTGGCGCCGCTCTTCGTGAAGACGTACACCGCGCCGGTGTTGCCACCCTCGCCATAGGCCCCCACGGCCAGGGTGGAGCCGTTGCTGGACAAGGCCACACGGTTGCCAAAGCGGCCTTCGGCGGTGGTCGCCGACGCCTTGAAGTACCCAATGGCGCGCACCATGTCGGCCGCCACAGACGCCGACGGGGCGCTGCATCCACCCGCATTGCAGGCCTGCACGGTGTAGGTGGCATTCAGCCGCAGGTGCAGCAGCACCGGTACTGCATAGGTCAGCCCTGTGGTGGCGGTGGACCCGATCTGCACGGGTGTCAGCGGGCCTGCGCCATCCGGGTCCTCATACACCGTGTAGCTGGTTGCACCCGGCGCCGAAGTCCACGAAAAGATCAGCGCCTTCGTCCCGTAGCCAATGCCCAGGCCACTCGGCGCCGGAGGAGCTGGCGGCGGAGGGGGCGGTGGCGGAGGCGGCGTATAGATCGTGCTGCAAAGCACCCTCACCTGAGTGACCGGCGCCGCAGCGACTCCGGTGCCAGCTTCGACCGTACAGGCCTGATCCACAGGCTGCGCATACACCGTGACCGCATAGGCGCTGCCGTGAGACACCGGCGATGAAAACCGGAAAGCGCCGTTCTCAGTCAACAGCAAATCTGCAGCGCCGTTCAGCCGCAGCCTCAGCCCCCCCACCAGGCCCGTGACGGCCCCACCCACCACATAGGTGTTGGTGGTACAGGTCACCAGGATGTTGGTGACCGGGCCCGTCACCACGCCCGAGCCGTTTTCCACCACGCAGGTCTGCCCCACCGGCTGGGTGCGCACGACAATGTTGTAAGCCTGCCCCTGCGCAACATTGGTGACGTAACTGCCGCTGGCCGTGATGCTCACTTCCGCGCCTGTTCCGTTGGCGAGTACCAGGGTGCCCGTCAGCCCCGTCACAGTGCCCCCCACCGGATGCTGCACCACGGAGGGCGGTGGTGGGGGAGGCGGTGGCTCGGCAGAGTCCCCACCACCGCCGCCGCAAGCTGCCAGGGCGCCTGCCATGACCAGAGGCAACGCCCATGCCGCACCGGCAAGCCTCGCACGCAGGGCCTCAGCCATGGCAGAAAAATTTCGATACATCAAGGGTTCTCCGGGTCTGTGAACTGCATGGACACTTCAACCCCTCGGGAGGCACGAACAGGTCCGGCTCCCTCGCGCGGGTGCAGGCGGGGTGCCTGGAACTCTATGGCGGGAGAACGCGCAAGCGCACCCCACTGAAGCAGGGTTGACGCAGAGAATGGAATGGCCCCTTAGCGTTTGGCGGGACTCAGAACCCCGGGGTCTTGTTCAACCGACGAGACTGTCAGCCACCGCGCTGGCGGCTGTCTCGATCAATGGCCTACGTAGCGCCCTGGCCGGTGGCTGATCCACAAAAACCCGCTCATCACCAGCACCGCCAGCACCGAATACGCCACACGGTCTACCGGCACCACCCACAGTGCGAGCAGCACGACGGTGCCATCGATCATCATCTGCACCTTGCCCGCACGCATGCCGTAGCGGCCTTGCAGGTACAGCGACACCACGGTGGCCCCGCCCAGGCTGGAGCGGTGGCGTGCCAGGAACAGGCAGCCCGTGCCCAGCAGCAGCCCGCCCAGCAACGAGGCGAACAGCGGGTTCAGGTAGTCCACATGCATCACGTGCGGGAACAGCTCGGTCAGCAGCGACAGCAGGCCCACGCAGACAAAGGTCTTGATCGTGAACTCGCGCCCCATGCGCGTCCAGGCAAACCAGTAGAACGGCAGGTTGACCACAAAGAACAGCTTGCCGAACGAAATGCCGGTGACGTAGTGCAGCAAGAACGCCGCGCCCGCCGTGCCGCCCACCAGCAGCCCCGCCTGGTTGAACAGCATGAGCGCCATGGCCACGAACAGGGTGCCCGCAAACAGGGCCTGGGCGTCTTCAAAGGTGCCATGGCGCAGGGCGGATAGCGGCGGTGCGGCGTCGTGGGCAGGGGGCTGGGTATCGGGCATGGGCGTTCAGCGTTGGGGTGCGTGGCAAAGGCGCGGGGGCTTTCCGCCGGTGGAGTGCTGGGCACTTGGGGACAGCCCGGCGCGCGTCCAGCGTTCAGCCTGCAAGATGAGAAGCAAGCAACGCGCCAGTGTGCGCAGGTACTGCTACTTGCCGCCCTTGAACTCGGGCGCGTCCGTGTCCGCACCCGTCTGCGTGCGCAGCACAAACTGGTCGGGCCCATAGACCACCGTGAAGACCTTGGACTGGTTGGGTGCCTCCAGGTAGCGCCAGTCGGCCCAGGTCTCCTTTTTCAGCTCGTAGGGCGTGACCTTGGCGGGCTTGCCCAGCAGGCGGCGCACCTCGTCCATGCGCATGCCGGGCGACACACGCGCAAAGGTCTCGGGCGTGAGCACCTGGCGCAGCGCAGTCATGCGGCCGTCGGGGCCGATGGTGATCATGTAGTTTACCTGGCCGGCAGGCTGGCGGTTGTACTCGAAGGTACGCGCGCCACCGGGCTCGTCCCACACGTTCTCGGGGGCGCCGAAGCGGTCGCGCACGTCGGCTTCGGTCGAAACGCCCTCCTTGAGTTCGCTGATGCGTTGCGGGTCGCAGGCGGCAAGCACCAGCAGGGAAAGGGTGGCGGCCGCCAGGGCAGCGGAGCGATATATCAAGCGCATAAATTCGTCCCGGTAAAATCTTGGACCTTCGGTGCATCACTGTGCCTGACGCGTTCCAAGAAAGAGTTCACAGTCCATGTCTATTTTCCGCCGCCCCGACTACCAATCCGACGCCACCCAGTTCATCAACCAGCTCAAGGCGAGCCGTCCCGAACTGGACCAGCAGCAACAAGCCGGCCGTGCCCTGCTGTGGGACAAGCAGGTGGACCGCAAGATCTGGGGCGAGTACCGCGACGCCCAGGTGGCCCAGAAGCCCTACGTGTACCAGACCAACGCCGATTGAGCATCTTTTGAGCCGCAAGCGCAGGTATTTATTGCGCTGATAGCTCCTGATTCAATAGCAAACCATGACCACTGCGAACGCAGCCGAAGCGGCAGACTCGCCCGGCGCGCCCTCGCTGGACGCGGCGGGCATGCCCGTGGTGGTGGACCAGGTGGCCTTGGCCCGCCTGTACGGCGAACCGCTGTTTGCGCTGCCGCAGGACCTGTACATCCCGCCCGACGCGCTCGAAGTCTTCCTCGAAGCCTTTGAAGGCCCACTGGATTTGCTGCTGTACCTGATCCGCAAGCAGAATTTCAACATCCTCGACATCCCCATGGTGGGGGTGACCAAGCAGTACCTGGCGTATGTGGACGAGATCCGCAGCCGCAACCTGGAACTGGCGGCCGAGTATTTGCTGATGGCCGCCATGCTGATCGAGATCAAGTCACGCATGCTGCTGCCGCCCAAGAAGCAGGCAGAAGGCGAAGAACCCGAAGACCCACGCGCAGAGCTGGTGCGCCGCCTGCTCGAATACGAGCAGATGAAGATGGCTGCCGCCCGCCTGGGGCAGATGCCGCAATATGGCCGCGACTTCCTCAAAGCCCAGGTCTACATCGAGCAAAGCCTGCAGCCGCGTTTTCCCGACGTGCATGTGGTGGAGCTGCAGGAGGCCTGGCGCGACATCCTGAAGCGCGCCAAGCTGGTACAGCACCACCGCATCACGCGCGAGGAACTGAGCGTGCGCGAATACATGAGCATGGTGCTCAAGACCCTGCAGGGCCGCCGTTTTGTGGAGTTTGAAGAACTCTTCGAGCCCGAAAAAGGCAGCACCGTGCTGGTGGTGACCTTCATTGCGCTGCTGGAGCTGGCCAAAGAGACGCTGATCGAGATCACGCAGGCCGAAGCGTTTGCGCCCATCTACGTGCGCCTGGCCTACACGCCGGCCTAGGGCCGCCTTCCACTGTTCACCGCCCTGGCCGGTGGCCGTGGCACTACCCCCTTCACACGCAAGCCATGGCATCCCACGACTTCGACGTTCTCATCGTAGGCAGCGGCCTCGCCGGCCTCTCGGCCGCCCTGCACCTGGCGCCCACGCACCGCGTGGCCGTCATCACCAAGCGCACGCTGCAAGATGGATCGAGCGGCTGGGCCCAGGGCGGCATTGCCGCCGTGCTGGCCGACGACGACAGCTTTGCCGCGCACATCGAAGACACGCTGGTCGCCGGCGCAGGCCTGTGCGACCTGGCCACCACGCGCTTTGTGGTGGAGAACGCGCCCGCATCGATCGCCTGGCTTCGCCAGCTGGGCGTGCCCTTCACGCTCGAAGGCGACCAGCTGCACCTGACGCGCGAAGGCGGCCACAGCGCGCGCCGCATTGCCCATGTGACCGATGCCACCGGCGCGGCCGTGCAGCGCACACTGATCGACGTGGTGCGCGCCACCCCCGGCATCACGCTGTTTGAGCAGCACACGCTGGTGGACCTGATCACTACGCGCAAGCTGGGCTTGCCCGGCAACCGTTGCCTGGGTCTGTACGCGCTCGACAGCGACACCGACGAGGTCGTCACCTTCCGCGCACCACAAACCATCCTGGCCACGGGCGGCGCGGGCAAGGTGTACCTGTACACCACCAACCCCGATACCGCCACGGGCGACGGCATTGCCGCCGCCTGGCGTGCGGGCTGCCGCGTGGCGAACATGGAATTCATCCAGTTCCACCCCACGGGCCTGTACCACCCGCACGAAAAATCCTTCCTCATCAGCGAGGCGGTGCGCGGTGAGGGTGGACAACTCAAGCTGCCCCCCTCTGCCGGCGGCACGCGCTTCATGCTCGACCACGACCCGCGCGCCGAACTGGCCCCGCGCGACGTGGTGGCCCGCGCCATCGACTTCGAGATGAAGAAACACGGCCTGGACTGCGTGCACCTCGACATCTCGCACCAGAGCCCCGCGTTTTTGCAGGAGCATTTCCCCAACATCCTGGCCCACTGCGCGTCGCTGGGCATCGACATCACGAAAGAGCCGATCCCCGTGGTGCCCACCGCCCACTTCACCTGTGGCGGCGTGCTGACCGACCTGGCGGGCCGCACCGACCTGCCCGGCCTGTACGCCGTGGGCGAAGTGGCCTGCACCGGCCTGCACGGCGCCAACCGCCTGGCCAGCAACTCGCTGCTGGAATGCATGGTGTTCGCCCGCGCGGCCGCACAGGCCATTGCCGCAGCCCCGGCCACCGAACTGCCCACCGTGCCCGCCTGGGACGACAGCCGCGTGACCGATGCGGATGAATCCGTCGTCATCTCCCACAACTGGGACGAGCTGCGCCGCTTCATGTGGGACTATGTGGGCATCGTGCGCACCAACAAGCGCCTGGAGCGCGCCGCGCACCGCATTGCGATGCTGCAGGGCGAGATCCAGGAGTTCTACGCACACTTCCACGTCACGCGCGACCTGCTGGAGCTGCGCAACCTGGTGCAGGTGGCCGACCTGATCGTGAAAAGCGCCCAGCTGCGCCGCGAAAGCCGGGGCCTGCATTTCAGCCGCGACTACCCCGAGGTGGCAGCGCCTGCCGCCCCTACCATCCTCGTCCCACCGGTGCCCCGATGACCTACAGCGTCAAAGAAATTTTCTACACCCTGCAAGGCGAAGGCGGCCAGGCAGGCACGCCCGCCGTGTTCTGCCGCTTTGCAGGCTGCAACCTCTGGACGGGCCGCGAGCAGGACCGCGCGCAGGCCATCTGCCAGTTCTGCGACACCGACTTTGTGGGCACCGACGGCACGCTGGGCGGCAAGTTCGAAACGGCCACGGCACTCGCAGAGCTGATCGCCGCCCAATGGCCTGCAGGCGCGGGCCACCGCCTGGTGGTGCTGACCGGTGGCGAGCCCCTGCTGCAGGTCGATGCGGCGCTGATCGACGCGCTGCACGCCCAGCAGTTCCGCATCGCCGTCGAAAGCAACGGCACCGTGGCCGCGCCCGAAGGCATCGACTGGCTGTGCATCAGCCCCAAGGCGGGTGCACCGTGGGTGCAGCGCAGCGGGCAGGAGTTGAAACTGGTCTGGCCCCAGCCCGGCTTTAACCTGCAGGCGCTGGAGCAAGACACGCAGTTCACCCTCCGCTTTCTGCAGCCCATGGACGGCCTGCTGCAGCGCCAGAACACTGCCGCCTGCATTGACGCCTGCCTGGCCCACCCTGCATGGCGATTGAGCCTGCAAACCCACAAGCTCACCGGCATCCGGTGACGCGGTTTTCTTTTCTGGTTCCCGTATGTTGTTCACCATCTCCCAGCGCTTTTTCTTCGACGCCGCCCACACCCTGCGCCGCGAGATCGAGGCCGAAGGCAGCCGTCGCGTACACGGCCACACCTACCACGCCGAAGTGTTCCTGACCGGCCCGCGCGACCCCGCCACAGGCATGGTGCTGGACCTGGGCCTGCTGCGCCAGGGCCTGGCCGTGGTGCGCGAGCAGCTGGACCACCACATGCTCGACGAAGTGCCCGGCCTGGGCACACCCACGCTGGAGAACCTGTGCCTGTTCATCGCCCAGGCGCTGCCCGCCGACCTGCGCGCCAGCCTGAGCCGCGTGCGCGTGTGGCGCGAGGCGCTGGGCGACAGCTGCGCGCTGGACTTTCCACAGCCCTGACCGGCCACGGCCCTGCCACCGGCAGGCCAC
Organism: Acidovorax sp. 59; assembly: GCF_002754175.1. Lineage (NCBI taxonomy): Bacteria > Pseudomonadati > Pseudomonadota > Betaproteobacteria > Burkholderiales > Comamonadaceae > Acidovorax > Acidovorax sp. 59. The sequence goes on from NZ_PEET01000001.1 coordinate 3,382,001, forward strand.
CCTCCACAAGTTCACAGACTTCACCCAAGGAAGCCCGATGTTCCGCACCCTGCTCAAATCCAAGATCCACCGCGTGGCCGTGACCCAGTGCGAGCTGCACTACGAAGGCTCCTGCGCCATCGACGAAGACCTGCTGGATGCCGCCAACATCGCAGAGAACGAGCAGATCCACATCTGGAACATCAACAACGGCGAGCGCTTTGTCACCTATGCCATCAAGGGCCAGCGCGGCAGCGGCATGATCTCGGTGAACGGCTCGGCCGCACGCCGTGCTGCAGTGGGCGATCTCATCATCATTGCGGCCTTCGCCCAGGTGCACGAAGACCAGGTGGCCGCGCACCAGCCGCAACTGGTGTTTGTGGACGACCACAACCGCCAGACGGAACTGCGCCACGCAGTGCCCACGCAGGCCCTGTAACGATGGCACCGACCCATGACGCTCTGGTGGCCCGCAGCCTGGCTGCCGTCTGGCACCCGTGCACCCAGATGAAGCGGCACGAGGCCCAGCCCCCCGTGGCGATTGCCCGCGCGCGGGGCCCGTGGCTCTACGGCACCGATGGGAAGCGCTACCTGGACGGCATCAGCTCCTGGTGGGTCAACCTGTTCGGCCACAGCCACCCACACATCCAGGCCGCGCTGGTGGACCAGCTGGGCCAGCTGGACCACGTGATGCTGGCGGGCTTTACCCACGCGCCCGTGGTGGAGCTGTCCGAGCGCCTGGCCGCCCTCACCGGTCTGGGCCATGCGTTCTACGGCAGCGACGGCGCAGCCGCCACCGAGATCGCCCTGAAGATGAGCGCGCACTACTGGCGCAACACCGGTCGCCCCGCCAAGAGCCGCTTTGTGGGTCTGGCCGGTGGCTACCACGGCGAAACCGTGGGCGCGCTGGCCGTGACCGACATTGCGATCTTTCGCGAAGCCTATGCCCCGCTGGTGCGCCTGGCCGACACCGTGCCCAGCCCTGACGCACGCGGTGCGGCACCGGGGGAGACCGCCCAGGACGTGGCCCGACGCGCCGCTGCCGCGCTGGAAGCATGGCTGCAGGAGCACCACACAACCACCGCCGCCTTCATCGTCGAGCCCCTGGTGCAATGCGCGGCCGGCATGGCGATGCACGACCCCGAATACCTGCGCCTGGCACGTGCGCTGTGCAGCCGCTACGAGGTGCACCTGGTGGTAGACGAAATCGCCGTGGGCTTTGGCCGCACGGGCACCATGTTCGCCCACCAGCAGGCCGGAATCCGGCCGGATTTCATTTGCCTGTCCAAAGGCCTCACGGGCGGCACACTGCCGCTGTCGGCCGTGCTCACCACCGATGCGGTGTACGCCGCGTTCTACGACGACGATGTGGCGCGGGGCTTTCTGCATTCGCACTCCTACACCGGCAACCCGCTGGCCTGCCGCGCGGCGCTGGCCACGCTGGAACTGTTTGAGCAACTGGATGCACTGAAAACCAACAAGGCACTGGCGCAGCGCATCGATGTGGCCTGTGCACCCCTCACGCAGCACCCGCGTGTGCGGTATACACGGCGGCTGGGAATGATCTGGGCCTGGGATGTAGACACTACCCTGCCCGACTTTGCGCGCCGTTACCACCAGCACGCCATGGCACGCGGATTGGTACTGCGACCCATTGGCAAAACGCTGTACGCCATGCCGCCCTATGCGCTCGACGACGAGGCCGTCCCGTGCCTCGCCAGCGGCGCGCTTGATGCGCTGAACGCCACCCTGCAGGAGGAAAGTTGATGATGGGATGTTTTGTGACCGGCACCGACACCGGTGTCGGCAAGACGCTGGTGTCCGCCGGGCTGCTACACGCTCTGGCGCGCCACCACCGCCGCGTGGTGGGCATGAAGCCCGTGGCGGCTGGCCTGGTGCCCTGGGGGGACGACTGGGCCAGTGAAGACGCGATTGCGCTGCGCTCGGCCTCTACCCTGGCCGTGCCGCCATCGCTGGACAACCCCGTGCTACTGCCCGACCCGCTCTCGCCCCACATCGCCGCGGCGCGGGCGGGTGTGCAGATCGACATCGCTGCCATCGTCGCCAGCTACCAAACGCTCGCCGCACAGGCCGACGCCGTGGTGGTGGAGGGGGCAGGCGGCTTTCATGTGCCGCTCACCGATACGCTGACTGGCGCAGACCTTGCCCAGGCCCTGGCCTTGCCGGTGGTGCTGGTGGTGGGTTTGCGGCTGGGCTGCCTGAACCATGCGTTGCTGACCGCCGAGGCCATCCGTGCGCGGGGCCTCACGCTGGCGGGCTGGGTGGCCAACCGCGTGGACCCCGACATGGAGGCGGTGGAGGACAACATTGCCTACCTGCGCACCCGGCTGGGTGCACCGCTGCTGGCCGATGTGCCGCACCAGGAGCTACCCGAACCCGGCAGCCTGGTGTTTGATTTGCCCAAGGACTGGCGATGACAAGCGCCACGGCACCACAAACGTCGTGGCTCGACGAGATCCCCGCGCGCCTGGCCGACATCGAACGCGCCCACCTGCTGCGCCGCCGCCGTGTGGTGCAGCCCGCCGGCGGTGCCCGCCTGCTGGTGGACGGCCGGCCCATGCTGGCCTTTTGCAGCAACGACTACCTGGGCCTGGCCGGCCACCCTGCGCTGGCCGAAGCCGCGCGCGAGGCCACACACCACTATGGCGTGGGCTCGGGCGGCTCGCCGCTGGTCAGCGGCCACAGCGCTGCCAACGATGCGCTGGAGCACGATCTGGCGGCCTATGTACAACTGCCCCGGGCCCTGTACTTCTACGCGGGCTATGCCACCAACACCGGCATCATCCCCGCGCTGGTGGGTGACGGCGATGCGCTGTTCTCCGATGCACTCAACCACGCCTGCCTGATCGACGGTGCCCGACTGTCGCGCGCCACCATCCACCGCTATCCCCACGCCGACCTGGCAGCGCTGGAAGCGCAGCTTGCCGCCAGCCCCGCTCGGCGCAAGCTGGTGATCAGCGATGCGGTGTTCAGCATGGACGGCGATCTCATCGACATCCCAGCCCTGCTCGCGCTGTGTGAGCGCTACGACGCGCTGTTGTTGCTGGACGATGCCCACGGCTTTGGCGTGCTGGGCCCCCAGGGGCGCGGCAGCCTGGCACAGGCGGGGCTGACGAGCCCCCACGCCTCGCACCGCGTGCTGTACATGGCCACGCTGGGCAAGGCAGCGGGCGTGGCGGGCGCTTTTGTGGCCGGCGATGCAGCCCTCATCGAATGGCTGCTGCAAAAAACGCGCACCTACATCTTTGCCACCGCCGCGCCACCGCTGCTGGCGAGCGCACTGCGCCAAAGCCTGCGGATCATGGAGGCGGCCGACGACCGGCGTGCACATCTGGACGGACTCATCGCGCAACTGCGCCAAGGCCTGTCCACATTGCCTGCATCGCTGGGCTGGCACCTGCTGCCGTCGCACACCCCCGTGCAGGCCCTGATCATCGGCAGCAACGAAGCGGCGCTGGCGGTGATGGAAGGCCTGCGCGCCAAAGGACTGTGGGTGCCTGCCATCCGCCCGCCCACCGTGCCAGCGGGCACGGCGCGGCTGCGCATTGCGCTGTCCGCCGCGCACACCACCGACGATGTGGCGCAACTGCTGGCCGCGCTGCATGCGCTGGCGACACCGTTGATGAGTCGCTGACAAGCCGCAGTACCATGCACAGCCCAGGCGCCCTGCCAATGCAGGCCCTCCCCTATCCTTCCAGCGAGACGATTCCATGCCCCACCTGACCATCGAATACTCGGCCAACCTGCCCCACTACCCCGAAGCCGAAACCTTGACGGCCCTGAACTCCGCCCTGTGCGCACATCCCCAGGTGCAGGACGAGGCCGACCTGAAGACGCGCTTCATCGTGGCCGACAGCTTCGAGATCGGCATCGCGCCCGCCAACCGCGCCTTTGTGCACGCACAGCTGCGCCTGCTGTCAGGCCGCACGCCCGAGGCCAAGAAGGAGCTGTCCGACCTCATTGCCGCGGTACTGCGCGAGCGCACCCCCAAGCCCCAGGGCGTGATGGTGCAATTGAGCGTGGAGATCGTCGATATGGACCGGGGCTCGTACGCCAAAGAGCGGCTCTGACGCTGCGCTCCTGCCCCCCGCCTCAGGCCCCGTCGCCTGCGTTGCCGGTGATCGGCTGCAGGATGCCCGTGATGTAGCTGGAGCAACACGGGGCCGCCAGGAACACGCCGGCGGGCGAAATCTCCTCGGGTTGCATCGGGCAGTCCAGACGTGTTGTGACGCCAACCTTTTCCACCTCTTTGGCCGGGCGCTCCGCCGGGATCCGCGGTGCCCACACCGGCCCAGGCGCCACCGCTTTCACGCGGATTCCCCGGTCGGCAAGTTATGCGCCAGCCCCTGGGTAAAGGCATGGATCGCACCCTTGGTGGCCGGGAGCGAAGGGGACGGAGGCGGTCATGGCGGAATGTCTTTCTGCCGACAGGGGCTCCAGGTCAACCGGAGCCAAAAAAAGGGGCGCCTGGGCTTCAAGGCCAGTGCGCCCACGGTGGTACGGACGGCGAGTTCAACGACCGGGCCGGGGCAGCACACACTGCCCCGGCCCGGCCGCGTCAGTCGCAGCAACGGTCAGCTGGCATCCTTGGACTTGCCGGTATTGCCCTGGTTGCCGCCAGACGCAGTGCTGGATGCGCTCTGGGAGCCCGCACCTTTCTGGTTCTGCTGACCAGGCTGCTGGCCCGAACTGCCGCTGGTGCGTGTGGATCGCCACTGGCTGAAGTCATCCGAGAACTTCTGGTAGCGCTCCTTGCGCCAGCTGTCGTAGTCGTCATCCAGCATGCGCAGTTGCTCGTCGCGCCACTGCTGGTAGTCGGGATCGCGGTGGCCGCGGCTCTGCTGGGCGGGCGGTGCATTGCGGGTGAAGCCATAGGCGTTGCCGTAGCCACCCTGGCCGCGTTCATCGTCGCGATAGGGCGAGGCAAAGCGCCCTTCGTCATCGCGAAAGCCCTGGCTCTCGTACGGGGCGCCCCATGCCTGGTGCTGACGGCCGGGGCCGTTGTCGTAGCCTGAGCGGCCCTGAGGCCCATACGCGCCAAAACCTTCGCGCCCCGAGCGCGGGTAGCCCTGCGATTCGCCACGGCTGCGGTTCAGGCCGTACTGGCCATAGCGTTCGTGGCCATTGCGTTCTTGCTCATAGCGGTCGCTGCGGTCATTGCGGTTCTCGAACTCCTGGCGGTAACCGCCAGGGCTGCTGCCGCGATGGTCTTCGCTGCCGTAGCCCTGGTGGTCACCGCGCTCGGTAAAGCGCATGTCGTCGGCATCGCGGCCCATGCCATGGCGGGAAAAGTTGCTGTCGTCGCTGTCTCTGTAGCCCATGGTGCTCTCCTTGCGGTCAATGGGAATATCAAAAGTTGAAAGTGAATAGGAATGGAAGGGTGCGGCTGGCCACATGCTGTTGTGGCCTGCCTGGTCTCAGGGCTGGCTCTTGTGCGAATCGCGACTGCCTTGCTGCTTCTGGTCGCGGCCCTGCGCGTGTGTGTCGGCGTCGTTGCGGGCACCTTGCTGGCGGTGGGTGTTGCCGCCCGTGCTCTGCTCGGCCTGCTGCTGCCCGGCGGGCGACTGGCGCTGAGACGAAGGAGTGTTGGGCTGGTTCTGCGGGTTGTTTTGAGACATGGTGGCTCCTGTCGAAGTGGTTGAACAAAGGTGGCACACAAAGCCTGCAAAGGCGTCTTGTGTGGGTTCATGTTCGAGGGGCACCGCAGCGCTTTTTGTAGGCCGTGTCCTATAGGCCTGTGGGCCAGGTGCGATGCGGTGTAAGCAAGCGCACAGCAGGTAGCGGGATGCAAAAGGGGGCATTTGCCAGACCGCAGCAACCGGCCTTGCCAGGCCGGTGCGGTCAGGCTGGGTGGGCGCCATGCAAGCGCCTACAGCCCGGGCAAGCAGCGTCACATCCTGATGCACAGGATGCGCGTTGGAACGCTCGGCCCGCTGACTGAACGACCACCGAAGGCAACACACCCACGGCCTGATCCACTGCGCTGAACGGCCCCTGCGGCGGCCGCCAAACACCTGGGGGCGGGACGCCAACAGGGAGGTTGCGAAAAAAGGACTGGCTACGCGTCCAGCGTGGCGTCCAGCCAGCCGCGCAGGCTGTTGATGAACGCCCAGCCTTGCACGCGGGGGATGTCGGCCACGCGCAGCACGGCCTCCACCACGTGGCCGTCCTGCAGTGCCACGGCGCGGCCCACGCCGGGCAGCAGGCCGCAGGACAGGGGCGGCGTCACCCAGCGCCCATCGACGAGCGCGGCGATGTTGCCGAAGGTGCCTTCGGTGATCTCGCCCGCCTCGTTCCACAGCACCGTGTCGAACACGCCGGGGGTGGTGGGTGCAAACGCCGCGTAGTGCGCGCGCCGCGTGGTCTTGTAGCGCACAAACTCGCTGTGTGCGGCTGCAAAGGAGCGCAGCGCCAGTTGCAGGCGCACAGGCACTGCCGTGGTCTGCAGCGCAAAGGCCTCGGCGCGTGCGCTGCCGTCCGCCGCCAGCAGCAGGCGCACCCGCCAGTCGCCATCGCGGTGTTGCAGGGCGGCAATCTGCAGCTCCTGGCGCACCGCATGGGCGTTGAACACAAAGCCGAAATGCGCAGCCGCCTCGCCCATGCGGCGCACATGCTGGTCGGCGTGCACGAATTTTCCGTGGTGCAGGCCCAGGGTTTCGAGCACCTCGAACGGAGCGCTGGCCCGCTCGACAAAGGCGCGCTTGTGGTGCCACTCGGCCCATTCGGCGCCCGCCCCGGCACCCGAGGTGATGCCGCTGCCAATGCCGCAGGTGGCTTTGGCAACGCCGGGGGAGGTATCCGCACCCGTACCCACGCCACGCAGCACCACGGTGCGGATGGGCACATTGAACGTGGCCGCCACCGGGTGCAGGCCGTCCGGCCCCGCCGCCCCGCCAGGCCGCACCACACCCACCGCGCCGCAATACACACCGCGCGGCGCGGGCTCCAGCGCGCGGATCATCTGCATGGCGCGCACCTTGGGCGCCCCCGTGACGGAGCCACAAGGGAACAGCGCCGCAAACACATCCGTCAGCGTGGTTCCGGGCCGCGTGCGCGCCGTCACGTCCGAGGTCATCTGCCACACCGTGGGCAAGGCCTGCGTGGCAAACAGCGCAGGCACCTGCACGCTGTGCGGCAGCGCAATGCGCGACATGTCGTTGCGCAGCAGGTCCACGATCATCACGTTCTCGGCACGCTCCTTGGGCGCCGTGCGCAGGTGCTCGGCCTGCTGCGCGTCCTGCTCGGGGGTGGCGCCGCGCGGGGCCGTGCCCTTCATCGGGCGGGCCAGCAGGGTGCCGCCTTCCGGCGCGTCCAGCCAGTCAAAAAACAGCTCGGGCGACACCGACAGCACTTGCTCGTCACCCGCCTGCAGGTAAGCGGCATAGCCCCCGGGCTGCGCGCGCAACAGTGCAGCAAACAGGGCCTGCGGCGAGCCCTGAAGCGTGCCGCGAAAGGGCGCGGTGTAGTTGACCTGGTACAGCTCGCCCGCCGCGATGGCCTGCTGGATCTGCGCCAGTGCGGCGTCAAATTCCTCGCGCTCGGGGCTGTCGTCCCACACCACCTGCGCAGGGGTTGCTGCTGCCGCCGCATCCGCCGCGTCGTCGGTCCCGGGTTGGGGCGCGTCGTACACGGCAAACCAGGCCAGCGGGCCGTCGGCCGCATGGGTCTGCAATGCGGCATCGAAGGCCGGGGCGGCCTCGTAGCGCACATGGCCCACGCACCAGCGTCCTTGCTGTGCGGCGGCAAACACGGCGTCGAGCACACCGCGCACCTCGTGCAGTGCCTGGGCCACCAGCACCTCGCGCGGGGCCTCGAAACGGTGGCGCAGGCGCGCGGCGCCTGCGCTCAGCGGCTGGGTGAAGTCAATGTGGCAACTAGAAGTCAAAGCAGGCGGAGGCGCCAGTGGATCATGCGCCTGTAGCTATCAAAACATGAGCAAACTTCAACGCGTCGTGCGCACTCAGGCAGCGCCCAGGTGGGGCAACAGTGCGCCGGTGGGCTGACCGTTCTTGAGCGCCGCTGTGAAGGCCAGCATGCGGTCAATCGGCTGACGCGCACGCGGAATCAGTGCGGGGTCCACGTGAACAGCGTTCGCACCGGTCTCCAGCACCCGGGCCACATCGGCCAGGCCGTTCATCGCCATCCAGGGGCAGTGCGCACAGCTCTTGCAGGTGGCGCTGTTGCCCGCCGTGGGCGCTTCGTAAAACGTCTTGCCGGGGTTGAGCGTGCGCAGCTTGTGCATCATGCCGTTGTCGGTGGCCACGATGAATTCGGTGGCGTCCATCTCGCGCGCGGCCTTGAGGATGGCGCTGGTGGAGCCCACGGCGTCGGCCAGGGCCACCACGTCGGCGGGGCTCTCGGGGTGGACCAGCACCTTGGCATGCGGGTGCTGCTGCTTGAGCAGCTCCAGCTCCAGCGCCTTGAACTCGTCGTGCACGATGCAGGCACCGTTCCAGAACACCATGTCGGCGCCCGTCTCACGCTGGATGTAGGCGCCCAGGTGGCGGTCGGGCGCCCACAGGATCTTCTGGCCTGCGGCCTTGAGGGCGCTCACGATGTCGAGCGCGCAGCTCGATGTGACGAGCCAGTCCGCGCGCGCCTTCACGGCCGCGCTGGTGTTGGCGTAGACGACCACAGTGCGGTCGGGGTGCTGGTCGCAGAACGCGCTGAATTCGTCGATGGGGCAGCCCAGGTCCAGCGAGCAGGTGGCGTCCAGATCGGGCATGAGCACGGTCTTTTCCGGGCTCAGGATCTTGGCCGTCTCGCCCATGAAACGCACGCCGCTCACCACCAGGGTCTGCGCCGCGTGGTCCCGGCCAAAGCGGGCCATCTCCAGCGAATCGCTCACCAGGCCGCCGGTTTCCTCGGCCAGGTCCTGCAGGTCCGGGTGCACGTAGTAGTGCGAGACCATCACCGCGTTCTTTTCCTTGAGCAGGCGCCGGATCTTGTCCTTGAGCGCGACACGCTCAGCCTGGGTGGGCTCAGGTGGCACGCGCGCCCAGGCGTGTTTGGTGGAGCAGACAGAGCCCGCAGCGGCTTCGTCAGGCTGCTCGTATTCCACATCAATGCGGTTAAGGATCGTGGTGGTCATGCCAGCTCCTGCAGGCGCATCGAAAAGTCCGTGGCCTTCACGTCCTTGGTCAGCGTGCCGATGGAGATGCGGTCCACGCCGGTCTCGGCCAGTTCGCGCAGGCCGTCGAGCGTGACGCCGCCCGAGATTTCCAGAATCGCCCGGCCCGCGTTGATGCGCACGGCCTCGCGCAGCATGGTCAGGGGCATGTTGTCCAGCAGCACCATCTTGGCGCCCACATTCAGCGCCTCGGCCAGTTGCTCCAGGGTTTCCACTTCGATCTCGATGAACTTTGCCTGAGACGCCACCTTGTCGGCAGCGCGCAGCACGGCGGTCACACCTCCCGCAGCGGCAATGTGGTTCTCTTTGATCAGCACCGCATCGTGCAGGCCAATGCGGTGGTTGGTGCCGCCGCCCACGCGCACGGCGTACTTTTGCGCCAGGCGCAGGCCGGGCAGGGTCTTACGCGTGTCCACGATGTGCGCGCGGGTCCCAGCCACCACATCCACATAGGTGCGGGTTTTGGTGGCCACGGCCGACAGCAGTTGCAGGAAGTTGAGTGCCGTGCGCTCGGCGCTCAGCAGCGCGCGGGCATTGCCTTCAAGCTCCAGCACCACCTGGTCGGGGGCGCAGCGCTGGCCCTCGGCCACATGCCAGGTGATCTGCACCGTGGGGTCGAGGGCGCGCAGCGCGGCTTCGGCCCAGGGGGCGCCGCAGATCACGGCAGCTTCGCGCGCCAGGATTCGCGCACGGGCGCGGCGGGCGGGGTCGATCAGGCCGGCGGTGAGGTCGCCGGTGCCCACGTCTTCGGCCAGGGCGCGGGCCACATCGGCCTGGGCCAGGGCCTTCACTTCGGTATCGCTCATGGGGGTCTTTGCGGGGGAATGTGCGGAATATGTCGCAGCTGTCATGGGCCGCGAGCATACCGGGAACGCAAAGGCCACTGTGCCAGCGCAGGCCCCTGGGGCCCGCGCTGAAAACCAATAAGTACACCCAGTATTGGTCGCATAGACTCGCGGCAATTTTTTGGCTCCACCGCTCTACATGACCGCCACCAGCCCTGTTTCCGCCACGCCCTACGGCACGCTGCCGCCTGCATCGCCCCTGCCCCAGCGCCGCCCCGTGAGCCTGCCGCGCCTGGCGCAGATGCGCGCGGCGGGCGAGAAGATCACCATGCTCACCGCCTACGACGCCACCTTTGCGGCCGTGGCCGATGCGGCGGGGGTGGAATGCATTCTGGTGGGCGACTCGCTGGGCATGGTGTGCCAGGGCCTGCCCAGCACGGTGGGAGTGACGCTGGACACCATGGCCTACCACACGGCCAGCGTGGCGCGCGGCCTGCACCGCGTGCAGGGCACGGCCTGGCTGGTGGCCGACCTGCCCTATGGCACCTATGCCGAAAGCCGCGAACAAGCGCTGCGCAGCGCCTGCGTGCTGATGCAGGCGGGTGCACACATGGTCAAGCTCGAAGGTGGTGGCTGGACGGCGGCCACAGTGGATTTCCTGGTGCAGCGCGGCGTGCCGGTGTGCGCCCACCTGGGCCTGACGCCACAAACGGTGCACGCGCTGGGTGGCTACCGCGTGCAGGGCAAAACCGACGACGCGGCCCGCACGCTGCGCAAGGAGGCCCATGAGCTGCAGGACGCAGGCGCCGCCATGCTGGTGCTGGAGATGGTGCCCGCAGCGCTGGCCGCAGACATCACGGCCGAGCTGCCGCACTGCCACACCATCGGCATTGGCGCGGGCAACGGCACGGCCGGCCAGGTGCTGGTGTTGCACGACATGCTGGGCATGAACCTCGGGAAGATGCCGAAGTTCGTGCACAACTTCATGCAGGACGCGGGCAACGTGCGCGGCGCCATGGAGGCGTATGTGCAGGCCGTGAAGCAAGGGCGCTTCCCGGACAACGCTGTACACGCCTGGTGAGCCCTTTTCCTCTCTCCTTCTGACCCCTCCGACCCCATGCTGATTGCCCGCTCCGTTGCCGACCTGCGCCAGGCCCTGGCCCCCTACCGCCGCCCTGCCTTTGTGCCCACCATGGGCAACCTGCACGACGGGCACATCGCCCTGGTGCGCCAGGCCAAGCCCCTGGGCGATGTGACCGTGGCCAGCATCTTTGTGAACCGCCTGCAGTTTCTGCCGCACGAGGACTTTGACAGCTACCCCCGCACCTGGGAGGCCGACTGCGCGCAGCTGCAGGCCGCCGGTTGCGATGTGCTGTTTGCCCCGCGCGAGACGGACCTGTACCCCGAGCCCCAGACCTTCAAGGTGCACCCTGACCCGGTGCTGGCCGACATGCTGGAAGGGCACTTTCGCCCCGGCTTTTTTGTGGGCGTGAGCACGGTGGTGATGAAGCTGTTTGCCTGCGTGCTGGGCCAGACCGGCGGCACGGCCGTGTTTGGCAAGAAGGACTACCAACAGCTCATGGTGATCCGCCACATGGTGCGGCAGTTTGCGCTGCCCATTGACGTCGTAGCGGGCGAAACCTGCCGCGCAGCGGACGGGCTGGCGCTGAGCTCGCGCAATGGCTACCTGAGCCTCGAAGAACGGCAGGAGGCCGTGGCCCTGTCGCAGGCCCTGAAGCGACTGGCGCAGCAGTGGCTGGACGCCAGCGACCGCAGCACGCTGGAGGCCCAGGCGCAAGACGCGCTGCGCGCCCGGGGCTGGGCGCCCGACTACCTCACGGTGCGTCGCCGTGCCGACCTGCTGCCCGCCACGGCCGACGATGCCGCGGGCACGCTGGTGGCGCTGGGTGCAGCGCGGCTGGGCAGCACGCGGTTGATCGACAACCTGGAGTTCTGATTAGCTACTATTTTCATAGCTGCTCAGGCATTTTCCACTAGCGCTTGCAGCCAAAAACTCTTCAATTTATTCAAATCCATCCGTTGCGGGCCAGCCACTGCACCAGCAAGCGGGTCACCACCTCGGGCTGCTCCATGGTCAGCATGTGGCCGCTCTCGGGCAGCAGGTGGTGTTCGGCGCCGGGCACCAGCGCCACGATCTCTGCAGAACATTCGGGCGGCGTGAGCTGGTCGGCCGCACCACACACCACCAGCACGGGGCAGGCCACCTGCGGCAGATGCACCCGCGCATCGGGCCGATGGATCACGGCGCGGTTCTGGCGCACCAGGTGGTCGGGGCCCGCATCCAGCACAAAGTCCAGGTAGGCCTGCACCAGGTCCACCTTGGCGGCGTTCACGGGGTGAAAGGCCAGGGCCACGTTGGGCTCGATGACCTCGCGCATGCGGCCCTGTTCAAACAGCGCGATGGCGCCTTCGCGCAGGGCGCGCATGTCGGGCGTCTCGGGCCGCGCGGTGGTACCCAGCAGCGCCAGCCCTGCCACACGCTGCGGCGCCTGGCGCGCGGCCTCCATGGCGATCATGCCGCCCATCGATGCACCGGCCAGCACCAGTGGCCCCGCGTGTTGTGCCAGCAGGCGTGCGGCAAAGTCTTCGATGCGGTGCAGGTTCACATCCTGGTGGGCCGTGGCGACAGCGGGGCGCAGCGCGGCGGGCAGCAGCGGCAGCACGCCGCGCCACATGCGTTCATCGGCGGCCAGGCCCGGCAGGAGCAGTAGTTGGGGGGAATGGGACATGGGTGAATCAGGGCATCACCAAGTTGGTGCGCGATAAGCGAAAGAGAGACAGCCCCAGCAGCGGGGCACAGACCGCACATTGTGAACAGCCGATGACCGCTTGTCACCGCCCCCGGAATAGTTGCCCGCGATGGCTCGGGACTTGCTAGCATGGCCTGCATATGCCCATCCACGCCGCGCTCCACCACGTCACGCATTACCAATACGACCGGCTGGTAGGCCTCGGGCCGCAGACCATCCGATTGCGGCCCGCGCCCCACTGCCGCAGTAACGTCATTTCGTATTCGCTCAAGGTCGAGCCTGCGCAGCACTTCATCAACTGGCAGCAGGACCCGTTTGCCAACTACCAGGCGCGGCTGGTCTTCCCCGAGAAGACGCGCGAGTTCAAGGTCACGGTGGACCTGGTGGTGGAAATGGCGGTGTACAACCCCTTCGACTTCTTCCTGGAGCCCGAGGCCGAGAACATCCCGTTCAAGTACAGCAGCGATGTGCAGCAGGAGCTGGCGCCCTACCTGGCCACCGACCCGATGACACCGCTGGTGCAGGCCTATCTGGACAAGGTGGACCGCAGCAAGCAGCGCACCATCGATTTCCTGGTCAAGCTCAACCAGCAGGTCTCGCAAGACATCCGCTACCTGATCCGCCTGGAGCCCGGCGTGCAGACACCCGAGGAGACGCTGCAAAAAGCCAGCGGCTCGTGCCGCGACTCTGGCTGGCTGCTGGTGCAGCTGCTGCGCCACCTGGGGCTGGCGGCGCGGTTTGTGTCGGGCTACCTGATCCAGCTCACGCCCGATGTGAAGGCGCTCGATGGCCCCAGCGGCACCGACCACGACTTCACCGACCTGCACGCCTGGTGCGAGGTCTACCTGCCCGGCGCAGGCTGGATCGGCCTGGATGCCACCAGCGGGCTGATGGCGGGCGAGGGCCACATCCCGCTCGCTTGCACACCCCAGCCCTCGGGCGCCGCGCCGATTGAAGGCGGCGTGGACAAAGCCGAGGTGGAGTTCAGCCATGAGATGCGCGTCACGCGCATCTACGAATCGCCCCGCGTGACCAAGCCCTACACCGAAGACCAGTGGCAGGCTGTGCTGGCGCTGGGCGAGCAGGTGGACGCCGACCTGGTGGCGGGCGACGTGCGGCTGACGATGGGCGGCGAGCCCACCTTTGTGGCCGTGGGCGACCGCGACGCGCCCGAGTGGAACACCGATGCCCTGGGCCCCACCAAACGCGGCTTTGCCACCGAACTCACGCACAAGCTGCGTGCCGAATATGGACAGGGCGGCTTCCTGCACTTTGGCCAGGGCAAGTGGTACCCGGGCGAGCAGCTGCCGCGCTGGGCGCTGTCGATCTGCTGGCGCGCCGACGGCCAGCCCGCGTGGCAGAACCCCGCGCTGTTTGCCGACGAACGCGACCCATCCCACTACACCAGCGCCGACGCCGAGCGTTTTGTGCGCCACCTCACGCGCAAGCTGGGCGTGACGGACCGCTACATCCAGCCCGGTTATGAGGACACCTTCTACTACCTGTGGCGCGAGCGGCGCCTGCCGGTCAACGTGGACCCGTTTGACGCACGTCTGGACGATGAGCTGGAGCGCGCTCGCCTGCGCCGCGTGTTCGAGCAAAAGCTCGACAGCGTGATCGGCTATGTGCTGCCGCTGCAGGCGGGTGAAGGGTCGGGCAAGCTGGTGGGCAGCGTATGGAGCACCGGCCCCTGGTTCTTCCGCGACGACCGCATGTTGCTCATCCCCGGCGATTCGCCCATGGGCTACCGGCTGCCCCTGGACGCCCTGCCCTGGGTGAAGGCGGCCGACACCGACCACCTGATCCCGCCAGACCCGACCGCCCCCCAGGGCCCGCTGGCCGCCGCCGCCACGCTGCGCGCACGCTATGCCACGCCATCAGGCCCCGTCACCGGCGACCGCGACCTGCCCTACCTGGCAGGTGCCACCGCCCCCGGCGAGGCACGCCGGGTGGCCCAAGGCGTTGCAGGCACCGCAGGCGGCGACCACGCACGCCAGGCGGGCCAGCCCGATCCCCATGCGGGCATGCAGCCCCCAGGCAAGTTCCAGTCGGCCGCCGGGCTGTCGCGCACTGCGATGTGCGTCGAGGTGCGCGACCCGCGCCGGTCCAGCGGCCCCAAGGCGGAAGCGGTGGGTGAAAAGTATGGCGTGTTGTATGTCTTCATGCCGCCGCTGGCGCGCCTGGACGACTACCTGGACCTGCTGGCCGCCATCGAAGCCACGGCCGAAGAGCTGGGCATGAAGATCGTGCTGGAAGGCTACCCGCCTCCGCGCGACGCACGCCTGAAGGTGCTGGCAGTCACGCCCGACCCGGGCGTGATCGAGGTGAACATCCACCCCGCCAGCCATTGGAAGGAGCTGGTGCAGCACACCGAGTTTCTGTACCAGGCCGCGTGGGAGACGCGCCTGTCGGCCGAGAAGTTCATGACCGATGGCCGCCACACCGGCACCGGTGGTGGCAACCACTTCGTGATGGGTGGCGCCACACCGGCCGACTCGCCGTTCTTGCGCAAGCCCGAGCTGCTGGCCAGCCTGCTGCTGTATTGGCACAACCACCCCAGCCTGAGCTATTTGTTCAGCGGCCTGTTCATCGGCCCCACCAGCCAGTCGCCGCGGGTGGACGAGGCGCGCAACGACCAACTGTACGAGCTGGAGATCGCGCTGCGCGAGATTGAGTCCAACCGCGCCCTGTACGGCCAGGACATGCCGCCCTGGCTGGTGGACCGCACGCTGCGCAACATCCTGGTGGACGTGACGGGCAACACCCACCGCAGCGAGTTTTCCATCGACAAGATGTTCTCGCCCGACAGCAGCACCGGCCGCCTGGGCCTCTTGGAGCTGCGCGCTTTCGAGATGCCGCCCCACGCCCACATGAGCGTGGTGCAGCAGTTGCTGCTGCGCGCCCTGATTGCACGCTTCTGGAAGACGCCCTACCGTGCCCCCGCCGCCCGCTGGGGCACCGAGCTGCACGACCGCTGGATGCTGCCCACCTTCATCCAGCAGGACATGCACGATGTGGTGGCCGACATGGTCGCAGCGGGCTATGCGTTTGATGCGGCCTGGTTTGCGCCGCAGTTCGAGTTCCGCTTCCCCATGGTCGGCACGGTACAGTCCATGGGTGTGGAGCTGACCCTGCGCAACGCGCTGGAGCCCTGGCATGTGATGGGCGAAGAAGGCTCCGCCGGTGGCACCGTGCGCTATGTGGACTCGTCGCTGGAGCGCATCGAGGTGCGGGTGACGGGCATGAACGAAAGCCGCCATGTGGTCACCGTCAACGGCCAGCCGCTGCCGCTGCAGACGACGGGCACCACCGGCGAGTTTGTGGCCGGTGTGCGCTACAAGGCCTGGAACCCGCCCTCGGCCCTGCACCCCACCATCGGCGCCCATGCGCCGCTCACGTTCGACATCGTGGACACCTGGATGAACCGCTCGCTCGGCGGCTGCCAGTACCACGTGGCGCACCCGGGCGGGCGCAACTACGACACCTTCCCGGTCAACGCCTACGAGGCCGAAAGCCGCCGCCTCGCGCGGTTCTCGCGCATGGGCCACACGCCGGGCAGGCTGGCGGTGCCGCCTGCGACGATTGAGCTGCCGGGCAGCCGGGAGTTTCCGTTCACACTGGATCTGCGGCGCAAGATGCGGAGGTAGGAAAGCCACCCCCTGAGTCGCTGCGCGCCTTCCCCCCAGGGGGACGATGCCCTTGCTGCGGGGCGGCCCTTGCTTGGCGTCCCTGGTAGGGATCGCGCCGGTTTTGAAGGCTGTGGGTTACCCGCAGAGTGTTGTCGACCAAATGCCCGAAAATCGAGCGCAGTGAACCACCTCAACGACAGCCTCCCCACCCCCGACCCTTCTGACAGCGCGGCCCAGTTGGCGGCTGCA
Organism: Acidovorax sp. 59; assembly: GCF_002754175.1. NCBI lineage: Bacteria > Pseudomonadati > Pseudomonadota > Betaproteobacteria > Burkholderiales > Comamonadaceae > Acidovorax > Acidovorax sp. 59. The sequence goes on from NZ_PEET01000001.1 coordinate 3,398,565, forward strand.
CTGGCGCCTGCTGCGGCGGCCGGGCATTTTGACGAGTTGCGGGGTGCCAGCGTGGCGGACGCCCCCGGCGCTGCCACTGCATCGGCCACTCCCAAATCAATAGCAAACAAGCCAGATATCACAAGCGCCTGGGCCCAATTCTTTGATCAATTGGGGCCCGAGGGCTTCCAGGACCTGGACCGGCGCATGCAGAGCCTGCAGCGCCAGGTGCGCGACAACGGCATCACCTACAACGTCTATGCCGACGCCGACGGCCCGCAGCGGCCCTGGTCGGTGGACCTGTTCCCGCTGATCCTTTCGCAAGGCGACTGGGCGCACATCGAGCGCGGCGTGCTGCAACGCGCGCGCCTGCTCAACCGCGTGATGGCCGACGTGTATGGCCCGCAGGAGCTGCTGCGCAAAGGCCTGCTGCCCAGCGCGCTGGTGCAGGGCCACCCGGGCTACCTGCGCGCCATGCATGGCGTGCAGCCCGTGGGCGGCACCCATTTGCACATCGCGGCGTTCGACATGGCGCGCGATGCGCAGGGCGACTGGTGGGTCGTCACGCAGCGCACGCAGGCGCCCTCAGGCCTGGGGTATTTGCTGGAGAACCGGCTGCTCATCTCGCGCCTGTTCCCCGAGGCGTTCAGCCAGATGCATGTGCAGCGCCTGGCCGCCACCTACCGCGCACTGCTCGACGGGCTGCGGCAGATGAGCCCGGCGGGGGCGGATGCGCGCATCGTGCTGCTCACGCCCGGCCCCTACAACGAGACCTACTTTGAGCACGCGTACCTGGCGCGCTACCTGGGTCTGACGCTGGTGGAGGGCAACGACCTCACGGTGCGCGACGCACGCCTGTACCTCAAGACGCTGCACGGCCTGCAGCCGGTGCACGGCATCCTCAAGCGCCTGGACGACGAGTTTCTGGACCCACTGGAGCTGCGCAGCGACTCGCGCCTGGGCGTGCCAGGCCTGCTGCAGGCCATCCGCGCGGGCAATGTGCTCGTGGCCAATGCGCCGGGCTCGGCGTTCCTCGAATCGTCGGCGCTGCTGGGCTTCATGCCCGCGCTGTCGCGCCACCTGCTGGGCGAAGAGCTGGCCCTGCCGTCGCTGCCCACCTGGTGGTGTGGCGAGCGCTCGGCCATGCAGGCGGTGCTGCCGCAGCTCGCGCACAGCGTAATCCGCCCCACCTGGCCCATGGCGCAGCGCGTGCCCGTGCTGGGCGGTGCGCTGTCGGCGCAAGACCTGGCGCAGTGGTCCGCACGCATCGAAGCCCAGGGCGACGAATACACCGTGCAGGCCCACCTGCCGCTGTCGCAAATGCCCACCTGGCGCAGTGACGCCGCAGAGGGTGCGGGCCAGGACGGTGGCCCCATCGCCCCCCGCTCGGTGATGCTGCGCGTGTTTGCGGTGTGCGACGGCCCCGGCTCGTGGCGCGTGCTGCCGGGCGGGCTGGCACGCCTGGCCCAGGGCGACAGCGGCATCACATCCATGCAGCGCGGCGGCAGCAGTGCCGATGTGTGGGTGCAGACCGATGGCCCCGTGGACACCACCACGCTGCTGGCCCACAACCAGGCCGCGCCCGCGGTGGTGCACCGCAGCCGCCAGGTGACCAGCCGCGCGGCCGAAAACCTGTTCTGGCTGGGTCGCTACACCGAACGCACCGAGAACGTCACGCGCCTGGCGCGCATCACGCTGCAATGCCTCAATGGGGAGGACCAGACCTCGCAGCCGCTGCTGACCTGGCTGAGCGCCATGGGCGTGAGCCAGGGGCTGGTGCTGCCGACCGTGCCTGCGGCCGGGCAGGCACGGCGCGTGTTCGAGCGCTCGCTGATCGCCGGTCTGACGCAGCCCGCGCAGGTAACCAGCGTGGGCTACAACCTGCGCGGCATCCTGGGTGCGGCCTCGGCCGTGCGCGACCGTTTGTCGCAGGAACACTGGAACCTCATCGTGCGCGCCGAGGCGGAGTTTTTTGCGCCCCGCACAGGAGCCGAAGACGACGGCGACTATTCGCCGCTGGACGCGCTGCGCCAGCTGGAAGGCCTGAGCGGCCACACCGCCGCCATGACGGGCCAGCAGACCGACCGCATGACCCGCGACGACGGCTGGCGCCTGCTGTCCATCGGGCGCCATCTGGAGCGCCTGGGCTTTCTGGCATCGGCGCTGGAAAGCGGCCTGCAGACCGGCGCCGTGCACGATGAAGGCGGCTTCGAGGCCATGGTGGCGCTGTTCGACAGCACCATCACCTTCCACGCGCAGTACCAGCAGCGGCGCGACATGCCCGCCCTGCTGGACCTGCTGGTGATCGACCGCGACAACCCCCGGTCGCTGGCCTGGGTCGCACAGACGTTGCGCGGGCGCATTGCCAAGATCGAAGCGGCCGCCGGTACGCCCTGCGAATCCGCCGCCACGGGCATCCCTGAGGCGTCCGACCTGTCGCTGGTGGCCCTGTGCGCACAGGACGCCGAAGGCCGCCATGCCACTCTGGAGGAATATCTGGGCCGGTGTGTGCGGGGCGTGATGGGCTTGTCGGATGTGCTGGCCACGCGCTACTTCACGCATTCGGCGGATGCACTTCGGCACAGCGTAGGAGCTTGACCATGAAGCTGCGCGTCATCCACGAAACGGTGTACCACTACAGCCCGGCGGTGCAGAACGCCCAGCACATGGCCCATCTGCGTCCGCGCACCGGTGTGGTGCAGCGTGTGCTGACCCACAGCCTGCAAGTGGACCCCGCCCCAACACAGTGCAACATGGTGCAGGACGTGTTTGGCAACACCCGCGCTTTCTTCAGCCTGCCGTTCACCCACGAGCAACTGCGGGTGCGCGCCGAAAGCCTGCTGGAGACCCTGCCCGTGCCCGCCGCACCGCCCGGCGAACCTTGGGAGGTCGTGCGCGAGCGCCTGGGTTATCGGCGCGGCCAGCCCTACCACGCGGCCACCGAGTTCAGCTTTGCGTCGCCCTACATTCCCCGGCATGCCGACTTTGTGGCCTATGCCGCCGAGAGCTTTGCACCCGGCCACCCGCTGATGCAGGCCGCCCGCCACCTGATGTCGCGCATCCATGCCGACTTTGCCTACACATCCAACGCCACCGACGCGGGCACGCCCGCGCTCGAATCGCTGCGGCTGCGCCGGGGCGTGTGCCAAGACTTTGCCCACGTGATGATCGGCTGCCTGCGCAGCCTGGGCCTGGCGGCGCGGTATGTGAGCGGCTACCTGCTGACCGAGCCCCCGCCCGGGCAACCCCGGCTGGTGGGGGCCGATGCATCGCACGCCTGGGTGTCGGTGTGGTCACCGGCAGCCGACGAAAGTGATGGCGCATCAGACGACAACACCTGGTTTGACCTGGACCCCACCAACGACCGCGCGGCGGGCGAGGACTACGTGACCCTGGCCATCGGCCGCGATTTTTCGGATGTGTCGCCGCTGCGTGGCGTGATCCACGGCGGCGACCACCATGTGCTGCAAGTGGGCGTGACGGTGGAGCCGGTGCCCGCCGCTACGGCCGCTACGGCCGCTACGGCCGCTGCGCCAGACGCGCCAGATGCGCCCCTCACACCGCCGCAGGCACCAGAAAATCCCGGCTGATCCGCGCGCCCAGGTCGTTCACCCGCTCCAGGAACTGCGTGAGGTAGGCATGCAGTCCATGGGTCAGGATTTCATCGATGCGTGCGAACTTCAGGTGCGCCAGCAGCCGCCCCGCGTGCCGCTGGGTCTCGGCCGACTGGCCGCTGCCCAGCATGTCGAGGTTACCCAGCACCTCTTTCATGCAAGCGTGCAGTGAGCGGGGCATGTCGGCCCGCAGGATCAGCAACTCGGCCACACGTTCGGGCGTGATCACGTCGCGGTACACCTTGCGGTAGGTCTCAAAGCCCGACACGCTGAGCAGGATGGCGCTCCAGTGGTAGAAGTCGTAGTCTTGGTCCTGCGCCGTGGCCGCGCCCATGAAGTCGCTTTGCACCGCGTGAAACTTCACATCCAGCAGCCGCGCCGTGTTGTCGGCCCGCTCCAGAAAGGTGCCCAGGCGCATGAAGTGCAGCGCCTCGTCCTGCAGCAGGGTGCCCACCGTCACACCCCGCGAGAGGTGCGAGCGGAACTTCACCCATTCGAAGAATCGCGCCGGGTCCTGCTCCAGTGCACCGCTGGCGATCAGGCGGTTCACTTCGAGCCAGGTCTGGTTCTGGATCTCCCAGGCCTCGGTGTTGAGCGCACCGCGCACCGCCCGCGCGTTCTCGCGTGCAGCCTGCAGGCAGGCCACGATGGACGACGGGTTGGACGGGTCCTTGACCATGAAGTCGAGCACCTTGGCGGGCGTCACCTCGCCATGCTGGGCGGTGTAGCCAGGCAGCAGCTCGCTGATGGACAGCAAGCCCTGCCAGCCCAGGGTGGCCACCTCGGTCGATTGGGGTAGCAACGCACTCTGGTAGTTGACGTCGAGCATGCGTGCGGTGTTCTCTGCCCTTTCGGTGTACCGGGCCATCCAGAACAAATGATCGGCGGTGCGGCTCAGCATGTGATCTCCTTCTTGGACGAGGGCAGAGAACCCCGAGCGTGTTGCACACGCTTGCGGTATTTTTTCGAAAGCCCCGCTGCGCAGGGCTTTTCTGCCCGTTCGGTGTAACGGGCCATCCAGAACAAATGATCGGCGGTACGGCTCAGCATGGTCATTCCCTCCCTTGGCGTTGTGTTTGCATTGGTGGTGACGGTATGTGTGCTGTAGCGGGCTGATCGCCCAGCACCCAGGTGTCCTTGGTGCCCCCGCCCTGCGACGAATTGACCACCAGCGATCCCTCCTTGAGCGCCACGCGCGTGAGGCCGCCCGCCACCATCTGCACCTTCTGGCCGCTGAGCACAAAGGGCCGCAGGTCGATGTGGCGGGGCGCAATGCCGCTGTCCACATAAGTGGGGCAGCTGGAGAGGCTCAGCGTGGGCTGGGCGATGTAGCCGTCGGGCTTGGCGATGACTGCGGCGCGGAAGGCCTCGATCTCGGCCCGGGTGGCCGCGGGGCCAATCAGCATGCCGTAGCCGCCCGCGCCATGCACCTCCTTCACCACCAGTTCATGCAGGTGGTCCAGCACGTACCGCAAGTCGTCCGGCTTGCGGCACATCCAGGTGGGCACGTTCTGCAGGATGGGCTCCTCACCGAGGTAGAAGCGGATCATGTCCGGCACATAGGGGTAGATCGACTTGTCGTCCGCCACGCCTGTGCCCACGGCGTTGCAGATGGCGACATTGCCGGCCCGGTAGGCGGACATGAGCCCCGCACAACCCAGGGTGGAGGTGGGGCGGAAGACATCGGGATCGAGGAAGTCGTCATCCACCCGGCGGTAAATCACGTCCACCCGCTGCAGCCCGCGCGTGGTGCGCATGTACACAAACTGGTCCTTGACCACGAGGTCCTGCCCCTCGACCAGCTCCACGCCCATCTGCTGCGCGAGGAAGGCGTGCTCGAAATAGGCGCTGTTGTACATGCCGGGGGTCAGCACCACCACGGTCGGGTCGGCCGCGCCAGCCGGGGCGCTGGCGCGCAGGGTGTCCAGCAGCAAGTCCGGGTAATGAGCCACCGGTGCCACCTGGTGCTGAGCGAACAGTTCGGGGAACAGCCGCATCATCATCTTGCGGTCTTCGAGCATGTAGCTCACGCCGCTGGGCACGCGCAGGTTGTCTTCCAGCACGTAGTACACGCCCTCGCCTGCCGCATCCGGTGCCCGCACGATGTCGATGCCGCTGATGTGGGAGTAGATATCGAGCGGCACATGAACGCCGACCATCTCCGGCCGGAACTGGGCGTTGCGCAGGATCTGCTCGGCAGGCACGATGCCTGCGCGCAGGATGTCCTGGCCGTGGTACACGTCATGGATGAAGCGATTGAGCGCCGTGATCCGCTGCACCAGGCCCCGCTGCATGTGCGCCCATTCCTGCTGCGGAATGATGCGGGGGATCAGGTCGAAGGGGATGAGCCGCTCGGTGCCCGCGCCGTCCTCGTCCTTGGCGCCGTAGACGGCGAAGGTGATGCCCACGCGCCGGAAGATGACCTCGGCCTCGGCGCGCCGCGCCTGCATGGATTCGGCACTCTGGCGCGCCAGCCACTGGGCAAACCGCGCATAGTGGGGCCGTACATCACTGCCCGCCCAGCCTGCCGCACCGCCCAGGCCGGCCAGGGGCAGCCGGGTAACCATCTCGTCGAACTTCTGCATGAGAGCCAATCTCCTGCAAGCCCTCAAGCAAGTTCCAGGCCGTTTTCATGCTTGGCTGGCAGCCACCGTCAATATTTCGGCCGAATCGCTCTCTAGCGCCGGTCTTTATTGGCTGCTTTGCTATTTTTTTTGACACCTTGATTCGCAGCCGGCGAGGGTGGCGGCATGGGTGCCATGGTGGCCACAGGGGCAGGACGCGCGGCCGCTGCACGCACCATGTCGTGCACAAAGCGCAGCTTGGCCAGCACCTCACCCGCCAGCGCGAACGGGTAGGCGTCAGGTTGACCCAGGCTGCGCGTAAGGCTGTTGAGCAGCAGCGTCAGCGGCACCAGGTGTTGCACCATGGACTGAAAGTCGGGCGCCGGGCTGGCAAAGGGATCGATGGCGCTGCTGCGCTGCGCCCCATAGATACCGGGAATGGTGACCTCGGTGGCATAGCTGGCCGAGGTTTCCAGCAGGTCGATCATGTGCAGGTAATGGGCCCAGGTTTCAGCCCAGTCTTCCCAGGGGTGGGCGGCGGCATAGGCACTCACATGGTGGTTGGCCCAGTCACTACCCTCGTTGCCCTTGGCGTAGTGCGCCTCCAGCGCCGCTGCGTAGTCCTGGCGCTCGTCACCAAACATCTGTCTGAAGTCGTCCAGCCGCCCGCCGTCGCGCACCAGCTGGTCCCAATAGAAGTGGCCGGACTCATGGCGCAGGTGACCGATCAGAGTGCGGTAGGGCTCACCCAGCGCGATGCGGCGACGCGCGCGTTCGTCGTCGTCCGCCTCGGCCACGTTGAGCGTGATGGTCCCACTGTGGTGGCCCGTCAGCACGGGCGGTCCGCCCGGCACCTCGGCCAAAAACTCGAACACCGGACCGGTACGCCCGGGCGCCGGCTCCAGGCCCAGGCGAGCCAGGCTGTAGAACAGCCGCCGCTTGGCCGCTTCGATCTGCATCCAGCGCCCCATGTTGGCGGGCTCGGACAGGTCGGGCATCACCCGGGTCTGGCGGCACGATACACACAGCTCCGCAAAGTCGTTGGCGGGTATCGCGAAGTTGCAGGCTTGGTGGTCCGTGTGGTTGCGGCACATGCGGTACAGGCGCCCGCTGTAGTGCGCACTGCCCTGCCCCCCTTGGCGGCGCCACAGGTCGGCACCGTCCTGCGGTGCAGGGGCCAGGGCAGCCATGGTCAGCACATCGGGCAAGAAGGCCAGCGCACTGCCGCAATGCAGGCACTGCACGCTATCGAAAAACACCAGATGACCGCAATGGTCGCAATTGAATACCCGCATGGCGTGGAGCTTATACCCCGTGGACCGGAGCAGTGAGGAGGAACAACGCACGGACCCCCTTTTGCAGCGCCAGGATGGGTCCATGAAAAAAGCAGGCCCCGGGACATGCCCGGAGCCTGCTTCAGGATCGAAGCCACTGCGCCAGGGGCGTGGGGCCCCGGGTGCAGGGCGTGAGCCCTACCGGTCAGGGCCGCACAACGATGCTGTTGCGCACTTCGCGCACATGCTTGGTGTTGCGCGCAATGTTTTCGGCCTGGTTCTTTTCAGCCTGCGACTTGGCAAAGCCCGACAGCTGCACCGTGCCATTGAGCGTTTCCACGCTGATGGAGGTGGCAGACACGTTCTTGTCTTCGGCCATCTTGGCCTTCACGGCGGTGGTGATGCCGGCGTCATCCACATAGGACCCAACTGTTTGCTGTTCGCGGGCCACCGAGCAACCGGTGGCTGTGACGATGGTGATACCGGCAACTGCGGCAAAAGCGAGGGCACGTGCGTATTTCATGGTGTTTTCCTTGTTCAAGAATGGTTGGGAACGCGGGTGCTGGGACATGTTCAGTCCACCGGTCTGTTGCACCCTCCGCGACCGGCGGACTGTGGGAAAAAGGACAGCGCTGGCGCATAGCCAGGCGCTGTGGGCAAGGCACCAGCGTGTAAACACCGGTGTGCTAGCCCTCAGTATGCATTGCGCCGGCGGGACATCCACATCGCCACGGTGGCCAGCAAAGCCCCCGAGGCAGCGGCGATGACCAGCGACTTGCCCGGCTGCTCGGCCACATACTTGCCGGTGACTTCGGCTGCCTGCTGGATCTGACGGCGTGCACGCGCGCTGGTCTCGGCGCAGTAGTCGATGCTGCGAGCAGCCAGGTCCTGTGCACGGGCGGCCAAGTCATCAATCGCCGGGTCGGTCTGGCGGCGCAGGGCGCGCACGCTTTCTTCGGCCTTGTCCAGCGACTGGTCGGCGGCAGCCCGAGTGGTCTGCACTGCGTCCTGCGCGCTTTGCAGCACGTCGTCGGCCAGGTTGCGAACACCGTGGGTCACTTTGTCGGTAGCGGTCTGAAGGCTCATGGGGAAACTCCTTGGGGTATGGGGTACAGGGGATGCGGGAGGGGGTGAAGGGCAGCAGTCCAGGCGTTGCGGCCTGACTCACCCCTTTTTCAGGAGCCCCAGCACAAAGGTGACGACAGCCATGATCACGAACACAAAGAACAGAATCTTCGCAATGCCCACGGCACCGGCAGCAATGCCGCCAAAACCGAAGAGGGCTGCAATCAGCGCGATCACCAGAAAAACTACTGCGTAGTGCAACATTTCCATCTCCTTATGGGTGGCCGGCTTGCCGGCAGATCGGGTGGCGCCAAAACCTCAACGCCTGGGACCAACTGTAGGTATCTACTTGTGCCCTGGATGCCGGTGCGCGGCGCGCGCCCATGTCGGCGGCGCAGTGGGGGTCATGTAGGACGGCGCGCACTGGCCGGACCGGGCGCACGGTAGCGCGCACAAGCGGCTGCAGCGCAGGCACGCCACAACGGAACGCTGGCCCCGGGCATGGCGTGCCCACAGCCCGCAGGTGCCGCACGTGGGCCTGCATGCGCTGCGCCACGCAATGCAGGGAATGAGGGAGACGCGGGAAGAAGGCGGCGTATGCCTCAGGCGTCGTGCGCAGCGGCGTTGCGGCGCGGCTCCGACGAGGTGCGCGGCAGCGGCAGCACGGCCGACAACAAGGTGCCATTGCCAGGCCGCGAAGTGAGCGTGAGACGCCCGCCCGCTGCCTCGACCCGGTGGCGCATGCCAGCCAAGCCGTGCGAAGTGGGGCGCACGGTGCCAGGGTCGAAACCCACACCATCGTCGCGCACCTGCACCGCCACATGCGTGGGGTAGCCGTGCACCGACACCAGCACCTTGCTGGCCTTGGCGTACTTGCCGATGTTGGTCAGCGCCTCTTGCACCATGCGATACACCGTGAGCTGCGCTGCGTCGGGCAGTTGAACGGCCTCCAGACTGGTCTCAACCTCAATGCCTGCGCGCTCGGCGTATTCGCGTGTCAGGATCTCCAGTGCGGCCGTAAGCCCCAGGTTCGACAGCGACGACGGTCGCAGGTCTTCGATGATGCGACGCTTGAGCGCAATGCCGCTGTTGAGCGTTTCGGTGAGGTGCTTGAGGCGCTCGGCAATGTCGGGCGCAGTGGCGTCGATCTTGGATTTGAGGCGCGCCACATCCAGCTTGGCAGCCGTCAGCAGCGCGCCCAGCTCGTCGTGCAGTTCCCGCGCCAGATGGCCCCGTTCTTCTTCGCGCACCTGCTGCAAGTGGTTGGCCAATTCGGACAGCGTGGCCGTGCGGTCGCGCACCAGTCCTTCCAGGCGGTCGCGCTCACGCTCCAGCACCTCTTGCTCGCGCAGGTTGACGGTCTGAACCGCCTGCGTCTGGCGCAGGTACATGTAGAACGCCAGCAGGCCAATGGCAGTGACCGTGGCAATGCCGATGCGCGACAGCATCAGCGACTGCTCGATCTGCTCGCGCCCCTGTTGCAAGCGCTGGTCGCTGCGGGCAATCAGCTCTTGCGCGTGCTGGCGGATCGCCTCCATGTGCTCCTTGCCCACATCCGTGTTCAGAATGAATTTCCATGCATCTTCGTTGCCCTGACGGCGCAGGCGCAGGCTCAGCTCCATCTCAGCCAGCTTGCGCGAGATCTGCCGCGACAGCAACGCGAACTCCTGCATGTCCTCGGGCGATGCCATGAACTGGTTGCGCAGGCGATCCAGGTTGGTCTGCACGGTCGCTACGGCCTTGTCATACGGTTCCAGGTAGGTCTCGTTGCCCGTGAGCAGATAACCCCGCTGGCCGGTTTCCGCATCCAGCATGCTTTGCAGCAGCTTGTTCACATCGGCCCGCGTGGTCAGCCCCTGGGCCAGTTGTTCCACCGCGTCCTGCGAACGCATGTGCCCCGTTTCATTGATGCCCACCAGCACCATGGCCGCCAACAGCGCCATGGGCAGACTCAGGGCCATCTGTCGGACTTTTGGTAACCAACGCCGGGTGTTTTCTTGGAGATTCATACGCTTATTCTGGATAATGACCCGTTACCTGCCAGGTGCGCCAGCCATGCAACCACATGCCGAGCGCCTGGACTTCAATACACACCGGCAGCACCTTTGCTGCCGCCTCGAAAGAAGCATCAATGATCAAGATTGGCATTGTGGATGACCACGCGATTGTTCGTTCCGGGCTGCGGCAGTTCTTGTCCGAGCACGTGGACTTGCGGGTGGAAGGCGAGGCCGCCAACGGCCGCGAGGCCATCGACCTGGTGCGCAACAAGGAAATCGATGTGCTGCTGATGGACCTGTCGATGCCTGGCCAAAGCGGGCTGGACGCGCTGGCCATGCTGCGCGCCAAGGCGCCCGACATGGGCATCCTGATCCTGAGTGGCTACCCTGAAGAACACTACGCGATCAACCTGATCCGCCAGGGTGCCAGTGGTTACCTGAACAAGGAGTGCGAACCATCGGAGATCGTGGAAGCCATTCGCACCATTGCTCTGGGCCGCCGCTACCTGACGCCTGCCGTGGCCGAACTGCTGGCACAGCAACTCAACCGCAAGGACGATGCGCCACCGCATGAGCAGCTGTCGGAGCGAGAGTTCCAGGTGTTCCTGAAGCTGGCCAAGGGAGAGACGGCGGGCGATATCGCCAAGTCGTTGTCGCTGAGCGTGAAAACGGTGAGCACGTACCGCACCCGCCTGATGGAAAAGATGAGCCTCTCGTCCAACAGCGACCTGACCTACTACGCGCTCAAAAATCGCCTGATCGACTGACATCCAAGACCTGGCCAGAGCCCGGCGCTGGCGGGCGTGGGCAGGTCTTGCTTTTGCGCTGAAAAAGAAGGAAAAAGAAGCACCCCGACTGCCGCATGCACCCACGCACGCGGCGGCGGGTTGTGTCACTGGGATGCGCCCGATGATGCGGCAGACACACCGCCGCCGCTACCGGCCTCCAGCCCGTGGGCCGGGCTGCTGTGCTGTACGCAGTAGTCCACCAACGCGTCGATCTCGTTGGATTTGTCAAACACGGCATCCACACCCAGCTGCGCACAGCGCATGCGCACATCCGGCGTGGCGTAATTGCTGAGCACCACCATTTTCTGGCCGGGCCGCCGCGTGCGGCAGGCAGCCAGCACACCCAATCCGCTGCCCTGGCGCAAGAACAGATCCACGATGGCCAAGTCCCACTCCTCAGGGTGCGAGGACAACCAGTTCGTACCGTCGTCTTCGGTTTCTGCCACGCCCACCGCTTCTACAGACGCCAACTCCTCCAGAGTTCCGATCAGGTTCTCGCGGATGGTCGCGTTGTCTTCAACAATGTAGGTGCGCAGTTTCACGGGCGGGTCCATGTGTACGGACAGTGCGGGTCACGCTGTCCTAGCCTTGAATTTAAGGCTTCCATGCGCCGGATTCTGCCAGCCACAACACGCTGGCCATGTAGGAAAAATCCTACCGTGCAACACACACCTTGCAATGGGCGTGGCGCTGAACGCGCATGGTGCTCCACTCCATGGCCCGGCCATCGAGCATCAGCAGCCGCCCCGCCAGCGACTGCCCCACGCCCGCTATGAGCTTGAGCGCCTCGGCTGCCTGCATCGCACCCACCACACCCACCAGCGGAGCAAATACACCCATCGTGGAGCAGCGGACCTCTTCAAACTCCGCATCTGGCGGGAAGATGCAGGCATAACAAGGCGACTGCGCATCGCGCGGGTCCACCACCGTGATCTGCCCATCGAACTGGATCACAGCCCCCGCCACCAAGGGCTTGTTGTGACGCACACAGGCGGCATTGACCGCCTGGCGGGTCGCATAGTTGTCGCTGCAGTCGAGTACCACTGTGGCATCGCACACCAGACTGTCGAGAGCCGCCGCATCCACCCGGGCCTGCAGTGCGGTGACCTGCACCTCGGGGTTGATGTCGGCCATGGCCTGCGCCGCCGACTGGACCTTGGGACTGCCCACGCGCGCGGTGGTGTGCGCAATCTGGCGCTGCAGGTTGGTCAGGTCCACCACATCGTCATCGACGAGTGTGATGTGGCCCACACCGGCGGACGCCAAGTACAGCGCAGCGGGCGACCCCAACCCGCCAGCGCCAATGATGAGAGCATGGGCTTCCAACACCCGCTCCTGCCCCTCGATGCCCACCTCGTCGAGCAGGATGTGGCGGGAATAGCGCAGGAGCTGGTCATCGGTCATGGGAAGGCGGGCCTGCAGCGGCCAAAAAATCAACGGTGAAACAGGCGGACATGAAAAAGGCTGGATTCCTCGCGAAATCCAGCCCGGGGTCGGAGCGCGAAAGGCTCAATTCTCTTTCTTTTCTTCCTTGCGCTCTGTCAGCGTCTTGCTGACCAGCACAGGGCGACCCTTGAGCTGGTTGAGGGCCTGCACCAGCTGGAAGTCCTTGTCCGAACCGAATTCGGGCACCTTGCGGTCGGCCGCAGGCTTCTTGGCTTCTTCTTCCATGCGCTTGCGGGCTTCCTCACGGGCCTTTTCACGGGCTTCGTCCTTCTTCTCTTCACCCTGGCCGCTGTTCAAGTGCTTGTCCAGATCTGCCTCGCGCATGCGCAAGGCGGCAAAGATGTTGCCCTCTTCCGACTCGTCAATCATCACGTCGGGCACGATACCCTTGGCCTGGATTGACTTGCCACTCGGCGTGTAATAGCGGGCGGTGGTCAGCTTGATGCCCGTGTCAGGCCCCAGCGGACGCACGGTCTGCACCGAGCCCTTGCCGAAGGTCTGGCTGCCCATGATGGTGGCGCGCTTGTGGTCCTGCAGCGCGCCAGCCACGATCTCGCTGGCGGAGGCAGAGCCTTCGTTGACCAGCACCACCAGCGGCACCGCCTTGAGGGACGCGGGAAGGCGTTTGAGCGGATCACCGCCGCCCCGGCGCTGGTAGTAGTCGGGGGCAGCCTTGTAGGTGGCCTTGCTGTCGGCCAGCTGGCCATTGGTGGTGACCACCGTCACGTTCTCGGGCAGGAAAGCCGCAGAAATTGCCACGGCTGCATCCAGCAGGCCACCGGGGTCGTTGCGCAGGTCCAGCACCAGGCCCTTGAGGTTGGGCTCCTGCTTGTAGACCTCTTCCACCTTGCGCACAAAGTCATCCACCGTGCGCTCCTGGAATTGCGACAGGCGGATCCAGGCGTAACCGGGCTCGATCACCTTGCCCTTGACGGACTGGGTCTTGATCTCTTCGCGCGTGATGGTGACAGGGAACGTGCGGTTCTCGTCCTTGCGGAAGATGGTGAGGGTGACCTTGGTACTGGGCTCGCCGCGCATGCGCTTGACGGCGTCATTCAGCGCCAGGCCCTTAACGGCGGTTTCGTCAATTTTGGTGATCAGGTCGTTGGTCTTGAGGCCGGCGCGGAAGGCCGGCGAGCCTTCGATGGGCGACACGATCTTGATCAGGCCGTCTTCCTGCGTGATCTCGATGCCCACGCCCACGAAGCGGCCGGAAGTGCCCTCGCGGAATTCCTTGAAGGACTTCTTGTCGAAGTACTGCGAGTGCGGATCCAGGCTGGACACCATGCCCGAGATGGCGTCGGTGATGAGCTTCTTGTCATCGACCGGCTCGACGTAATCGGTCTTGACCAGGCCGAACACGGCGGACAACTGCTGGATTTCTTCGAGCGGCAACGGCGTCATGGCGCCACGCGCCACCGTTTGCAGTGACACCGTGGTGAGCGCACCCGCCACCACGCCTACCGATACCCATCCTGCAATCTTGAGTTTGTGGCCCATACAACACCTTTTACCGCTTCGAAACCAATATACACCTTGGAAGGGCCAAACCCGCCGCAGTTCCGCATGGATGCTCACTTTGGCGGGGATAAGCGGGGTTTTCCCCGCTCTTTACCTGCGATTTACGCTTTGCCCTGCGATGCCACGGCGGCTGCGGCCTTGGCCGCCGCTTCGGCATCTCCCAGATAGTAGTGACGGATGGGCTTGAGGTCGGCGTCGAGCTCGTATACCAGTGGAATCCCGTTGGGAATGTTCAGACCCACGATGTCGGTCTCGGAGATGTTGTCCAGGTACTTCACCAGCGCGCGGATGGAGTTGCCATGCGCAGCCACCACCACCCGCTTGCCCGAGCGGATGGCGGGCGCCATGGCCTCGTTCCAGAACGGCAGCACGCGGGCCACGGTGTCTTTCAGGCACTCGGTCAGGGGCACATTCTCGGCAGCCACCCCAGCGTAGCGGCGGTCACCACGCTCGCTGCGGGGGTCGGTGGCTTCCAGCGCTGGCGGGGGCGTGTCATAGCTGCGGCGCCATACGAGCACCTGCTCGTCGCCATACTGCTTGGCCATGTCGGCCTTGTTCAGGCCCTGCAGGGCGCCGTAGTGGCGCTCGTTCAAGCGCCAGTCCTTGACCACGGGCAGCCAGGTGCAGTCCATTTCGTCCAGCGTGTACCAGAGGGTGTGGATGGCGCGCTTGAGCACGCTGGTGAACGCCAGATCGAACTCGTAGCCCTCGGCCTTGAGCAGCTTGCCGGCCGACATGGCCTGGGAGACACCGGTGGGCGTGAGGTCCACATCGGTCCAGCCGGTAAAGCGGTTTTCAAGGTTCCAGGTGGATTCGCCGTGGCGGATCAGAACGAGCTTGTACATGGTTTCCCCAGGAAAGGCAGGTCAAAAAAATGCGGGCCAAAACCCAGCATTCTAGAATTACGCTGTTCGCCAACCCAAGGAAGCTTCGTGAAATTCATTATTGATAACTGGTATCTGTTCCTCGTTGCACTGGCTTCGGGCAGCATGTTGCTGTGGCCGGTCCTCAAGAACGCCAGTGGCGGTTCGCTGACGCCAGCACGCGCCGTGCAGCTCATCAACCGCGAAAAAGCGGTGGTCATCGACGTGTGCGAAGCCGAGGAATTCGCCACCGGCCACGTGACTGGCGCCAAGAACGTGCCCGTGTCCCAGCTCGAAGAGCGCCTGCCCGCCGTGGTCAAGAACAAGGCCCTGCCCGTGGTGCTGGTGTGCGCGAGCGGCGCACGCGCCAACCGCGCCGTCGCCATTGCCAAAAAACTGGGCTACGACAACGCCCAGGCACTCGCTGGTGGCATGAAGGCCTGGCGCGAAGCCAGCCTGCCTGTGGAAAAAGCCTGATCCGCCCCCAGTTATTCGGTCAGCGCTAGTCTTGCGACTGGTTTTTCAGTCCCACAGGAAGAAAGAGGAAGGTTCGCCATGCAACCCGTGAAGATGTACACCACCGCCGTCTGCCCCTATTGCATCCGGGCCAAGCAGATCCTCAAGTCCAAGGGCGTGGAGCAGATCGAGGAGATCCGCATCGACACAGACCCCGCCGCGCGCAGCCACATGATGGAAATCACCGGCCGCCGCACGGTGCCGCAGATCTACATCGGCGACACCCATGTGGGTGGCCACGACGATCTGGTGGCGCTGGACAGCCGTGGCGAGCTGATGCCCTTGCTCGGCGCCTGACCCCCTGTCTGGGCGCTGCATAATGCAGCCCCATGTGCCCGCTGCGGGAGCTGCTCCCCGGCGGGTTTTGTTTTGCTAGCAATTTCGTAAGAGCAAAGAGACTTCACCATGGCCGACCAAGAAAACCCCGTGTTCCAGATCCAGCGCGTCTACCTCAAGGACCTGTCGCTGGAGCAGCCCAACTCCCCCGCCATCCTGCTCGAACAAGAGCAACCCAGCGTGGACATCCAGCTGGGCGTGGAAGCCACCCCCGTGGCCGAAGGCATCTTTGAAGTGGCTGTGACCGCCACCGTGCAGACCAAGATCAAGGACAAGACTGTGTTCCTGGTCGAAGCCAAGCAAGCCGGCATCTTCGAAATCCGCAACGTGCCCGAAGACCAGATGGGCCCCATCATGGGCATCGCCTGCCCGCAGATCGTGTACCCCTACCTGCGCGGCAATGTGGCCGACGTGATCAACCGCGCTGGCTTCCCGCCCGTGCACCTGGCCGAAATCAACTTCCAGGCCATGTACGAGCAACAGCAAGCCCAGGCCGCCGGCCAGGCATCGCCCATCATCACGCAGTAAGCATTTACAGGCATTTTTGCCTGTAGTGCTGGATGAATAAGCGCATACAGCTATGAAAATCATAGTATTGGGCGCTGGAGCCTGGGGGACAGCGGTGGCCATGAGTGCCGCCCAGCACCCCGCAGGCCATGCCGTCACCTTGTGGGCGCGCGATGCCGCCCAGGCGGCCCAGATGCAGACGCAGCGGCAGAACGCGCGTTACCTGCCCGGCATCACCCTCCCCCCCTCCCTCACGCTGGCCCATGGCGACTTTGCTGCGCTGTGGACCGGGGCCGACCTCGTCATCGTGGCCACGCCCATGGCGGCTTTGCGCGGCATGCTGCAGGCCTTGCATGGCTGCGCTGCCCCTGTGGCCTGGCTGTGCAAGGGCTTTGAGGCTGCAACCGCTGGCAATTCCACGTCTTTTGGGCTGCTGGCGCACGAAGTACAAGCCCTGGTAGCTCCTGAACTGATAGCAGGCGTGTTTAGCGGCCCCAGCTTTGCGCAAGAAGTGGCGCTGGGCCAGCCCACCGCCCTGGTGGCTGCCAGCCCCCATGCGCAGGTGCGCGATGCGCTGGTCAGCGCCTTCCACAGCCCGAGCGTGCGCGTGTATGCCAACGAGGACATCGTGGGCGTGGAGGTGGGTGGCGCGGTGAAGAACGTGTTGGCCATTGCCACCGGTCTGTGCGACGGGCTGGCGCTGGGGCTGAACGCCCGCGCCGCGCTCATCACGCGCGGCCTGGCCGAGATGACGCGGCTGGGCCTGGCGCTGGGCGCGCGGCCCGACACCTTCATGGGCCTGTCGGGCCTGGGGGACCTGGTGCTGACCGCCACGGGCGACTTGTCGCGCAACCGGCGCGTTGGCATGCTGCTGGCCGAGGGCAAAACCCTGCCGCAGGCCGTCGAGTCGCTGGGCCATGTGGCCGAGGGCGTTTACAGCGCCCGCACCGTGGCGCAGCGGGCGGCCCAGCTGGGGGTGGACATGCCCATCACCCGCGCGGTGGTGGCGCTGCTGGATGGCCAGCTCACGCCGGCCGATGCGGTCGTCACGCTGATGGGGCGCGGGCCCGCGTCCGAGTTGATGTGACCCCAATAGTGATGCCCAAAACAAAAGGCCTCTGCGGAATTCCACAGGGGTCTTTTGTTTGGTGGCGCTGATGCCATGCGCTCCGCGGGTGGATTCAAAACACCCCAAACAGCATCAGCAGCAGCACAACCGACAGCGGGACGCCAAGTAGCCAGGCAATGAGAGGCATGGGGATCTCCTTGAAAGGTGAGAAGTTCAGGTGGTTTCACTGTATTTCTCACCCCGGCTGGTGCTTGTCCGGCTTTGCACCCCAAACCCGTAGGCCCTCACCTACCCGCACCTCTTGCCGGCTCGGCCCGCGGCGCCCCTGAGCAGCGCTGCGGCCTGGCTTACAGCCCCAACTCCAGCGCCAGCAGCTCGTCCACCGTCTGGCGGCGGCGGATCAGGCGGGCCTGGCCGCCATCCACGAGCACCTCGGCAATCAAAGGCCGCGTGTTGTAGTTGGAGGACATGCTGGCGCCGTACGCCCCGGTGTCGTGGATCACCAGCAGATCACCCACCTGCGCGGCGGGCAGGTCGCGCGGCAGCACCACGCCGCCGTCGCCCTGGGTGAACACGTCGCCCGACTCGCACAGCGGGCCCGCCACCACCGTGGGGTGTTCGGCCGCCGTGGAGCCATCACGCCGCAGCACGCTCATGGCGTGGTAGCTGCCGTACATGGACGGGCGCATGAGTTCGTTGAAGCCGGTATCAACCAGCACAAAGTGGTTGTTGCCCGCGTTCTTGGTGGCGCGCACCTGGCCCAGCAGCACGCCCGATTCGGCAACCAGGAAGCGGCCGGGCTCGATCTCCAGGCCGAGCTTGTGGCCCACGATGGCCTCGGCCTGCTGGCGCGCGGCGTCCCACAGGCCGTGGTAATGCTGCGTGTCGACCACGGGGTCGCCGCTGCGGTAGGGGATGGACAGGCCACCACCGGCGGAGATGGCGTGCAGGTCATGCCCTGCCGCATGCGCCGTGCGCACCAGGTTGACCATGGCGCCACACACTTCCTGCAGGTGGCTGTAATCCACACCCGAGCCAATGTGCATGTGCAGGCCCACCAGCTTCAGGCCATGCTGCTTGATCGCATCCAGCGCCGCAGGCAGGTCGGTGTGCCAGATGCCGTGTTTGCTGTGCTCGCCACCCGTGTTCGTCTTGTTGCTGTGGCCGTGGCCAAAGCCGGGGTTGATGCGCAGCCACACCGCATGGCCGGGCGAACGCGCGCCCAGCTGGTGCAGCATGTCGATGGAGCCTGCGTTCACGGGCACGCCGTGCTCCACCACGCAGTCCAACGTGGCGGCGTCGAACAGGTCGGCGGTGAAGACGATCTCCGAAGGCTCGCCACCCGCCACATAGCCCGCCGCCAGCGCACGCAGGATCTCGCCGCGCGAAACGGCATCCACCTTCACGCCCTGCTCGCGCATGAGCTTCAGGATATGGATGTTGGAGCAGGCCTTTTGCGCAAAACGGATGGTCTCGAAATTGGACACCTGCGCAATGCGCTGGCGGATGGTGGCCGCGTCATACACCCATAGCGGGGTGCCGAACTGGTCGGCCAGGGCCCAGAGCTGGGCGGGGGAGAAAGGGTTGGACATGGGGAAGCTCCAAAGGCACAAGGCGAGAACGATGCGCGGATGATGCCGCCATCCATGTATTCAGTCGAATGCTTTGATTTACGCCATCCATTCAATATGGATATGCTCCATGCATGACCGGACCGACCGACACGCCCCTGGCCCACCGCATCACCCACCGCCACATCGAGGTCTTTCGGGCCGTGATGACCGCTGGCAGCGCCACGGGTGCGGCCGACCTGCTGCACAGCTCGCAGCCCACCGTGAGCCGCGAGCTGGCGCGGCTCGAATCGCTGCTGGGCTATGCCCTGTTCGAGCGCGTGCAGGGCCGACTGCGCCCCAACGCCCGGGCGCTGGCGCTGTGGGACGAGGTGCAGCGCTCGTGGCAGGGGCTGGAGCGTGTGGTGGACCGGGCCGTGGCCCTGGGCCGGTCGGGGGCCGTGCAACTGTCGGTGCTTTGCCTGCCCGCGCTGGCCCATGCACTGCTGCCGGGTGCGGCGGCACGGCTGATGCAGGCGCACACCGAGGCACGCTTGTCCGTCACACCGCAGGAATCGCCCCTGCTCGAAGAATGGATGAGTGCCCAGCGGTTTGATCTGGGCCTGTGCGAACAGACCACCGCCCCGCCGGGCACACGGGCCGAGGTGCTGCTGACCCTGGACGAGGTGGCTGTGCTGCCCGCCCACCACGCTTTGGCACGCAAGCCGGTGCTGCAACTCGGCGACTTTGCCGGTGAATTCTTTGTAAGCCTCTCGGCCGACGACCCCTACCGCCGCCTGATCGACGCCCGGTTTGCCGAGGCGGGCGTAGAGCGCACGCTGCGCGTGGAAACCCACAGCGCCGCTGCGGTGTGCGCCATGGTCGAGCAGGGCCTGGGCATCGCCATCGTCAACCCGGTCACCGCCCTGGCCGCCGCCAGCGAGCGGCTGGTGCTGCGGCGGCTGGCGTTTTCCATCCCGTTCAGCGTGACGGCGCTGCTGCCGCTGTACCGCCCGCCCCTGCCCGAGGTGGTGCCCATGCTGGAGGCCCTGCGCGCCCAGGCCCAGGCCATTGCAACGCGGCTGCCGCCCGCCATGGACTGATGCTACAGAATCTACAAACTATGATTTTGATAGCAGCAAAGGCATATTGCACTAACGCTATCGGCACAAAGGAGCCACAACCGGGGCTCCTTGTGCGTTCCGGACAGTGTCCTCAGCCGCCCGGCGCCGCCAGGCTGCGCACCTTGACCGCCAGCCGCTCTTCGACCGAGGGCGACACGAACTTGGTCACCTCACCACCCAGCACCGCAATCTCGCGCACAAAGGTGCTGCTGATGAACTGGTACTTGTCGCTGGGGGTCAGGAACACGGTCTCCACCTGCGGCATCAGGCTGCGGTTCATGCCCGCCAGCTGGAACTCGTAGTCAAAGTCGGTCACGGCACGCAGGCCACGCACCATGGCCTTGCCGCCGCGCGACACCACAAAGTCGCGCAGCAGGCCCGAGAAGGGCTCGACCTGCACCTGGGGATACATCTTCACGGCCTCGCGCACCATCTCGATGCGCTCTTCCAGCGAGAACAGGGTCTTCTTGTGGTGGCCCGCCGCCACGGCCACGATCACACGTTCAAACAACTGGGTGGCCCTGCGCACCACGTCTTCATGGCCCAGCGTGATGGGGTCAAAGGTTCCGGGGTACACGGCGAGCACGTTCTGGGCCATGGCTGGTTGTCTCCTGTCTGGCGATTGACGTTGGCCCCGGCCCCCGGGGCGCTCCCCGCAGGGCCCGCCGGGCCGCGTGCGCGCATTATGCAGTGCAGTGCAACATGAACCGGCGTTGGCTCATTCTGTGGTGGCTGCCACAGGGCGCAGCAGGTGCGCATGCACGGCGCCAGCCTTCAGATGCCGGTACACGGCCAGGCCGCTCCCGGCCAGTTCCTCGTCCGTCCAGGCGCGGGGCGCTTCGAGGTAAATAAAGCCCTGGGCGGCCACAGCCTTGGCTGCGGCTTGCAGAGCGGGCGCAAACAGGTCGCCGTCAAAGGGCGGATCGAGCAGCACCAGGTCCACACTGGCAGGTGCGGCCTGCTTGAGGGCGGCTACGCCGTCGCCGCGCTGCACGCGCACAGCGCTGGCCTGCAGCTTCGCTTGCAGCACCTGCAGCTGGGCCACCAGTGCAGCGTCACTCTCCACCAGTTGTACCGACGCGGCGCCGCGCGAAGCGGCTTCCAGCCCCAGCGCACCGGTGCCCGCAAAAGCGTCCAGGCAGCGCCAGCCACTCAAGTCTTGGCCCAGCCAGTTGAAGAGCGTTTCCCGCACGCGGTCGGGCGTGGGACGCAGGCCGGGGCGCTGGGCCACGGGCAGGCGGGTGCGCTTCCATTGCCCACCGATGATGCGGATTTCGCCCGCGCCCTTGGGGGCGGCAGCCGCCGCAGCTTTGTCCTTGGCGTTTTTCTTGATGGTCTTGGCGTCCACAGGGGCCACAGCGGCTGCGGCCTGGGCCTTGCGGATTTCGGCGGTGATGGCGCTGCCGCGCAGGGTCGATCGGCTCATGGCTGCTTGCCTCCCACCACCACGGTCACCATGCGGCCGGGTTGCAGCTTTTGGGCCATGACAGTGCGCACATCGGCCACCGTCAGGGCCTCGACCTTTTTGGCCCACTGGTCCAGGTAGTCCAGGGGCAGGTCGTTCCAGGCGATGTTGGCCACGTTGCCCAGCAGCTTCTTGTTGCTGTCGATGCGCAGCGCAAAGCCGCCGATGAGGTTGTCCTTGGCGGCGCGCAGCTCGGCCTCGGTGGGGCCTTCGGCCACAAAGCGGGCGATCACGTCGCGCGAGACCTGCACTGCCTGGGCGGCCTGGTCGGGGCGCGTCTGCAAGCCCACGGTGAAGGCCCCGGCGTGCAGGCCGGGGGCAAAGTAGCTGTATACGCTGTAGGAGAGGCCGCGCTTTTCGCGCACCTCGTGGGTCAGTCGCGAGACAAAGCCACCGCCGCCCAGGATGTGGTTGCCCACCAGCAGCGCGAGGAAGTCCGGGTCGCGGCGCTGGAAGCCCGGCTGGCCGATCAGCACGTGGGCCTGGGCCGAGGCAAACGGAATGGCCTTCTCGGCAGGTGCCGTCAGCGCCGCCACTTCGCCCACGGGCGGCAGCGGTGCGCAGCCCGCACTGGCAGGCAGGCGCGACAGCAGCGTAGCCACCAGCGTCTGCGCCTGGGCGCGCGATACGGCGCCCACGATGCTGACCTTGGCGCGGCAGGCGGCCACGTACTGCGCGTGAAAGGCCTGCATGTCGGCCACGCCAATGCGCGCCAACGTCTCTTCGGTGGTGCGCACGCCATAGGGGTGGCTGCCATACACCGCAGCGGCAAACGCATGGTTGGCCACGGTGGCGGGGCGCGTGTTGGCTTCTTTCAGGCTGGCGCTCCAGCGGGCGCGGTCGCGTTGCCAGACGTCGTCAGTCGTCGTGGGCTCGGCAATCTGGCGGGCTGCCAGCCGTGCAGCGCGCTCCAGCAGCGGCGGGTCGGTCAGCGAGCGCAGCACGTAGTGCAGCGTGTCGTTGTCGGCATTGGCTTCAAAGCTGGCGCCCAGATCGGCCCAGGCCTCACCCAGGCCGTTTTCGTCCAGCGCGGGCTCGGCGCTGGCGTCGCGCCCGGCCTTCACGCCCTTGCTGGCCATGGCGGCGACGGCGTTGGCCAGGCCGGACTGGCCCGCCGGGTCGCGGCGCGTGCCAGCGTCAAAGTCGATTTGCACGTCCACCATGGGGATGACCGGGCTTTCGACCAGATAGACCTTGGCGCCGCCCGGCTCCGTCCAGTGCTGAATGGGCAGCAGCGCCCAGGCCGAATTGGAGGAAAAAAGGGCGATAGCGCTAGTGCATAAAGCACGGACAGCTATGTTTTTGATAGTAATCATGGGCAGTTTCCGCAGGGCGGGTTCAGCGGATGGCAGCGCCCGGGGGCAGCTGGGGACGGGCGCGTGGGGCGTCCAGGGGCTGGGGCAGCAGCGTGGCCACGGTGAGCTGGTCGTCGCCAAAATACTTGGCAGCCACGGCCTGCACCTGCGCCGGGGTCACGGTGCGCAGCAGGGCCAGCAGGCGCTCGTTGGCGTCCAGCGGAAAGCCCTGGATCCAGTTGCCGCCCAGCTCTTGCGCCTGGCTCATCACCGAGTCGCGCTCGTACACGGTAGAGGCGATCCATTGCGTCTTGACGCGGTTCAGCTCGGCCTCACTCACCCCATCCTTGGCCACACGGGTCACCTCGGCGCGCAGCGCGTCTTCGACCTGTTGGGCGGTCTTGCCCGCAGCGGGCACGCCGCTGAGCATGAACAGACTGGGTCCGCGCCCGGTGACCATGGCGGAGCTGCTGGCGCTATCGGCCACGCGGTTGGGCCCCTGGGTCAGTGCGCGGTCCAGCCGGGCACCGTCATAGCCATTGAACACGGCCGACAGCACCATCAGCGCGAGGGCGTCGCGGTCTTCGTCGGTGAGGTTGTCCACGCGGTCCAGGCTGGGCGCGCGGAAGGCCAGGGCCACATAGGCCTGCTCTGCCGGGGCCTTGACGGCGATGCGGCGCAGGCCCTTTTGCTCGGGCTCGGTGCGCGGTTTGCGCGCGGGCAGCGCGTGCACGGGCAGGCTGCCGTAATACTTTTCGGCCAGCGCACGCACCTGGGCCACATCCACATCGCCCGCCACCACCACGGCGGCGTTGGTGGGGGTGTACCACTGGCGGTGGAAGGCGCGCACGTCATCGGGCGTCATCGCGTCCAGGTCGCTCATCCAGCCCACGATGGGGCGGCGGTAGGGCGACGCATTGAAGGTGGCGGCAAACAATTGTTCGGCCAGCACGGCCCGGGGCTGGTCTTCGGTGCGCAGCCGTCGCTCTTCCTTGACGACCTCGATCTCTTTCTTGAACTCCTCGTCGGGCCAGTGGTTGTTGGCAAACCGGTCCGATTCGAGCTTCATCACGTCCTCCAGCCGGTTGGACGGGATCTGCTGGTAGTAGCCGGTGTAGTCGCGGCTGGTGAATGCGTTCTCCCGCCCGCCCAGCGCCGCCACGCGGCGCGAGAACTCGCCCGGCGGCAGGGTCTTGGTGCCCTTGAACATCATGTGCTCCAGCGCATGGGCCACGCCCGAGGTGCCGTCCACCTCATCCATCGAGCCCACACGCACCCAGACCATGTGCACCGCCGTCGGGGCGCGGCGGTCGGGCTGCACGATGAGCTGCATGCCGTTTTTGAGCGTGAACTGCTGCGCGCCAGAGGCCGTGGCGGACGGCGTGGTGGAGGGTTGAGACACCGGGGTGGTTGCCGCAAAGGCAGCCCCGGACCAGAGGCAGGCCAGCAGGCCCAGTAGGGTGAAAGCGCGTTTCATAGAATGGGGTGATTCTAAGAACCCGCCAATGTTCAGTTTTTTCAAGAAAAAGCCCGCTCCTTCGCCTGCCCCCACCGATGTGCCCGCCCCGGCCCAGCCGGTAGGCGCACCGGCGCCCACCGTGGTTGCGCCCGTAGCGCCCCCCCTGCCCTCCACGCCGCCCGTGGCTACCCTCAACCCGCCAGCGCCCGCTACACCGGCTCCCGTGGCGGCGCCCGCCCCGGCAGGCTTTGGCTGGCTGCGCAACCCGTTTGGCAACAAAGCCCCTGAGCCCGCTGCGCCGCCCCCCGCAGCACCAGCGCCCGTCACTGTGACCCCGCCAGCGCCCGTGGCGATGCCTCCGGTGGCACCGGCCGTCACACCACCGCCCCCTGCGGCACCGGCAGCCACGGCGCCCGCCGCTGCTCCGGTGGTTGCAAGCCCTGCATTGCCCCCCGTGGCGCCCCCGATTTCCGTTGCTGCACCTGCGCCGGTTGCGCCACCCACGCCCGCTACACCACCGGCTGCGCCAGTGGCAGCATCTGCAACCTCGGCTGCGCCCCCTGCCCAGGCGCCTGAGCGCAAAGGCTGGCTGGACCGCCTCAAGGCGGGCCTGCGCAAGACCGGCAGCAGCATTGCCACCGTCTTCACCGGCACGCAGATTGACGACGCGCTGTATGAGGAGCTGGAAGAGGCCCTGCTGATGGCCGACACCGGCGTGAAAGCCACCACGCACCTGCTGACGGACCTCAAGCGCCGCGTGAAGGACAGCAAGACCACCGACCCTGCTGCAGTCAAGGGCCTGCTGGCCGACGCGCTGGCCGACCTGCTGCGCCCGCTCGAAAAAGCCCTGGTGATTGGCGAGCACACCCCCACCGTGATCATGGTGGCCGGCGTGAACGGCGCGGGCAAGACCACCTCCATCGGCAAGCTCACCAAGCACCTGGCGGGTGAAGGCGCCGCCGTGCTGTTGGCCGCCGCCGACACCTTCCGCGCCGCTGCCCGCGAGCAGCTGGGCGTGTGGGCCGACCGCAACACGGTCGAGATCGTGAGCCAGGAAGGCGGCGACCCTGCCGCCGTGAGCTTTGATGCCGTAACCGCCGGCAAGGCGCGCGGCAAGGATGTGGTGCTGGTGGACACCGCCGGCCGCCTGCCCACACAGCTGCACCTGATGGAGGAGCTGAAAAAGATCCGCCGCGTGGTCACCAAGGCCGACGCCACGGCCCCGCACGAGGTGCTGCTGGTGATCGACGGCAACACCGGCCAGAACGCACTGGCCCAGGTGCGTGCGTTTGACGATGCGCTGCAGCTCACCGGCCTGATCGTCACCAAACTGGACGGCACGGCCAAGGGCGGCGTGCTGGCCGCCATCGCGCAGGAACGACCCATCCCGGTGTATTTCATCGGTGTGGGCGAAAAGCTCGAAGACCTGGAAACCTTCAATGCCCGCGAATTTGCCCAGGCCTTGCTGAGCTGAGCCTCACGATCTGCGTTCAACCATGGTGTGAAATGGCCCCATCCGGGGCCATTTACACGTTTACGGATCGCAGCGTTTCCTCCATCATGGGTTTCCCCTTGGAAAGCACGGAGGCCCATGTTCATTGAGCTGGTCAAAGGCGTTGCGCTGCTGCTGGCGCTGTGCTTTCTGCATGGGTTCAACATCCGGGTCTGGCGCCAGCACCCGTGGGTGGGCCAGGTTTTTTCGGGGCTGATCTTCGGCGGGATCTGCGTGGTGG
Organism: Acidovorax sp. 59; assembly: GCF_002754175.1. Classification (NCBI taxonomy): domain Bacteria; kingdom Pseudomonadati; phylum Pseudomonadota; class Betaproteobacteria; order Burkholderiales; family Comamonadaceae; genus Acidovorax; species Acidovorax sp. 59. Next base: position 3,424,730 of record NZ_PEET01000001.1, read on the forward strand.
GCATGCTCACCCCGGTGGTGCTGATGCCGGGCGTGATCTTTGACGCGCGCTCGGTGGTGCTGAGCATGGCCGGCCTGTTTGGCGGCCCGCTGGTGGCGGGCATTGCGGCGCTGATGGCGGCCACCGGGCGCCTGTGGCTGGGGGGCGCGGGTGCCGAGGTGGGGCTGATGGTGATCGCGCTGTGCACGGCCATGGGGCTGGTGTACCGCGAGGGCCGCGCCCGGGGGCGGCTGGGGGTGGAGCCCGTCCCCCTCGCGCTGTTCGGGCTGCTGCTGCACACGGCGGTGATCGCACTGTTTCAGCTGCTGCCCGCCGAGGCCGTGCAGCGCATCAACCAGACGCTGGCCCTGCCCTATCTGCTGACCTTCACCCCAGCCACTGTGGTGCTGGGCCTGCTGCTGCACGATGTGGAGCAACGCATGGCCACCGAGCGTGCACTCACTGGCACGGCAGCCCGCCTGCATGCCATCACGCAGGCCATCCCCGATGTGCTGCTGGTGCTGGATGCCCAGGGCCGGTATGTGGAGGTACTGTCCCCCAACGACGCCACCCTGGTCGCCAGCGCCCCCGAGCTGGTAGGTAAACGGCTGCACGATGTGCTGCCCGCCGAGCAGGCAGAACGGTTCATGGCGCTCATCCAGGACACGCTGCAGTCTGGCCAGACCCACAGCGTGGAATACGAGCTGCAGACCCTGTCAGGGCTGCGCCAGTTTGAAGGGCGCACCCAGCCCCTGGGCGTGCAGGTGGGTGGCCAGGCGGCTGTGGTGTTCCTCGCCCGCGACATCACCAAGCGCAAGCAGGCTGAAAGTGCGCTGCGCGAGTCCGAGCTGCGTTTTCGCTCACTGCTGCGCAACATCCCGTCCATCTCGGTGCAAGGCTACCTGCAGGACGGCACCACCAGCTACTGGAACCAGGCGTCCGAGCAGCTGTACGGCTACACGGCCGAAGAAGCCCTGGGCGGCAACCTGCTCGACCTCATCATCCCGCCGCCCATGCGCGACGGCGTGCGAGCACACATGCAGCACATGTTCGCCACCGGCGAGGTGATCCCGGCGGGCGAGCTGCAACTGCAGCGCAAGGACGGCACGCCGGTGCATGTGTTCTCCAGCCACGCCTACATCCAGGTGCCGGGCCACCCGCCCGAGATGTTCTGCATCGACATCGACATCTCGGGCCGCAAGGCCGCCGAGGACGAGGCACGCTACCTGGCGTTCTACGACGCACTCACGCAGCTGCCCAACCGACGCCTGCTGGTGGACCGGCTGCAGCAGGTGCTGGTCAACGGTGCGCGCTCGGGCCTCACCACGGCCGTGCTGTTTGTGGACCTGGACAACTTCAAGACCCTGAACGACACCCGGGGCCATGAGGTGGGCGACCTGCTGCTCAAGGACGTTGCCCAGCGCCTGCGCAGCTGCGTGCGCGAGCAGGACACCGTGGCCCGCCTCGGAGGTGACGAGTTTGTGGTGGTGCTGCAGAACCTGAGCAGCGACGCCCCCGAGGCCGCCGCACAGGCGCGCACGCTGGGCGAGCTGATCCTGGCGCAATTGCGCCAGCCCTACGAACTGGCGGGGCACGAACACCACTTCACCGCCAGCATCGGCGTGACCCTGCTCAATCACCAGCGCGACTCGGTGGACGAGGTGCTCAAACAGGCCGACATGGCCATGTACCGTGCCAAGGACGCCGGGCGCAACACACTGCGCTTTTTTGACCCCGACATGCAGCAGGCCGTGAACCGCCGCGCCCTGCTGGAAACCGAGCTGCACAACGGCCTGCGGCGCGCGCAGTTCCTGCTGCTGTACCAGCCGCAAGTGGACAGCCAGGGGCGCGTGACCGGCGCAGAGGCCCTGGTGCGCTGGCAGCATCCGGTCCAGGGCATGGTGCCGCCGTCGGAGTTCATTCCGCTGGCGGAAGAATCGGGCCTCATCCTGCCACTGGGCCACTGGGTCATGGAAACCGCCCTGCGCCAGCAGGCCCGCTGGCAACAAGACCCGCAGTTTGCGCAGCTGAGCCTTGCCATCAACGTGAGCGCACGCCAGTTTCTGCAAGACGACTTTGTGGCCCAGGTGCTGGCGCTGGTGCAGCAGACCGGCGCCAACCCCGCACAGATCAAGCTAGAGCTGACCGAAAGCCTGCTGCTGGACAACGTGGACAGCGTGATCGCCACCATGCGCGCCCTCAAGGCCCATGGCCTGGGGTTTTCGCTGGACGACTTTGGCACGGGCTACTCGTCGCTCAGCTACCTCAAGCGCCTGCCACTGGACCAGATCAAGATCGACCAGGGCTTTGTGCGCGACGTGCTGCTGGACGCCAGCGACGCGGCCATCGCCCGCTCCATCATCGCGCTGGCTGGCAGCCTGGGCCTGTCCGTGATCGCCGAGGGGGTGGAGACCACCGCCCACTACCAGTTTCTTTTGGCCCATGGCTGCCAGGCTTTCCAGGGCTACCTGTTTGGCCGCCCACTGACGCTCGAAGACTTTGAAAGCCGGGTGCGGCAAGAGATATAGCGGGGGGCGCAGACTGCCACCACGCCAGCCATCGGGTACCCGGCAAAAAGGAAACCAGAAAAAGGGCAAGGCAACATTCAAGTTCTTTTTCCGTGGCGTCGATATCTCTGTGTGGAAGCCCTGGAGGTGTCCCATGAAGATTGAATCGTCCGCCCTGCAGATGCGGGCCCAGCACGTTGCCAGCCGCGTGCACACCCAAAACAGCCGCTTTGAAGCCTGGGTCGGCGATCGCCGCCCCACCAGTGCCCCTGGCCTTACCCGAGCGGCACCGGCCGTACAAATTTCTAGCACAGCACGCCTGGCCCGCGCCGCCCAGGAGGCCATCGACCCCACCCATGCCGCAGATGCCGCGCCCGGCAGCAGCCCCAGCGACGGCCTGACACCCCAGCTGGCCATGATCCGCGACCTGATTGCCCGCATGACGGGCGTGCAGGTGCGGGTGTACACCGGCCAGACGGAACCCGCACCCTCCCCACCCGCCACACCCGCCAGCCGCCTCGACACGACGCCGACCGCCGATGCAGGCCGTCCCCGTGCCGGGTGGGGCCTGCTGGTGGAGCAGCGCGAGGTGGTCGTAGAAACCGAAAGCACCCAGTTCGCCGCCCAGGGCACCGTGCGCACCGCCGACGGGCGGGAAGTCCGCTTCAGCCTGCAGCTGGATATGCATCGCAGCTACCGCCAGGAATCATCGTTTAGCCTGCGCCTGGGCGACGCTGTGGCGGTAGACCCGCTGGTCATCAACTTCGACGGCTCGGCCGCGCAGTTGCAGGACGTGCGCTTTGCGTTCGACCTGGACAGCGACGGCCAGACCGACAACGTGCCCCTGCTCTCAGGCAACCGGGGCTACCTGGCCCTGGACCTGAACCACAACAACCGCATCGACAACGGCCGGGAGCTGTTCGGCCCCAGCACCGGCAACGGCTTTGGCGAACTGGCCGCCTATGACAGCGACGGCAACGGCTGGATTGACGAGGCGGACCCGGTCTTTCAGCAGCTGCAGGTATGGACCCCGTCGGCGGATGGCGCCGAGGGCGCCGGCAGCCTGCGCACCTTGGCCGACGTGGGCGTGGGCGCACTCTCCACCAACGCCATCGCCACCCCTTTTGCCCTGCGCACCGCCGACAACGCCAGCCTGGGCACCGTGCGCTCCACCAGCGCCTACCTGCGGGAAAACGGCAGCGTGGGCACAGTGCAGCAGGTGGATCTGACCGTCTGACGATATTGCAGCGCCAGCCCGTTACTATAATTTTTATAGCTTCACAGGCATGAAACACTAGCGCTTGATGGCAATTTGACTCAAAAAATTCCAACGGTATCAATGAGCAACCCGACGGGAACTCCGGACTTAGCACTCAATCATAGAGAGTGCTAGTATCATGGCTTAGAGGAAAGGATTCCCGGAATGAACATTCAATCTGGAACCGCGACGATGACTCTGGCGCCCGCCAATCCCTGGGCGCTGGTGCCCCCCTTGGGCAATCTGGACGCCTACATTTCGGCCGTCAACCGCCTGCCCCTGCTCACGCACGAAGAAGAGCAGACTTACGCACGCCAGCTCAAGGACAATAACGATCTGGACGCCGCCGGCCGGCTGGTGATGTCGCACCTGCGCCTCGTGGTTTCGATTGCACGCCAGTACCTGGGCTACGGACTGCCCCATGGCGACCTGATCCAGGAAGGCAATGTGGGCCTGATGAAGGCCGTCAAGCGCTTCGACCCCGACCAGGGCGTGCGCCTGGTGAGCTACGCCATGCACTGGATCAAGGCCGAGATCCACGAATACATCCTGAAGAACTGGCGCATGGTCAAGGTGGCGACCACCAAGGCGCAGCGCAAGCTGTTCTTCAACCTGCGCTCCATGAAGCAGGGTTTCAAGGCCGATGCATCGGCCGCCGATGCCGCCACGCACCGCGACACCCTGTCGGACCATGAGATCGACGCCGTGGCCGCGCAGCTCAATGTGAAGCGCGAAGAAGTCATCGAAATGGAAACCCGCATGGCGGGTGGCGACGTATTGCTGGACCCGGCCCCCGCCGACGATGGCGAGCAGGCGTTTGGCCCCATTGCCTACCTGGCCGATGCATCGCACGAGCCCACGGCCATGATCGAGTCGCGCCAACGCGACGCCCTGGCTACCGACGGCATTGCCAACGCACTGGCCAGCCTGGACGACCGCAGCCGCCGCATCGTGGAAGAGCGCTGGCTCAAGGTCAATGACGACGGCAGCGGCGGCATGACGCTGCACGACTTGGCGGCGGTGTACGGCGTGAGCGCCGAGCGCATTCGCCAGATCGAAGTGGCTGCCATGAAGAAGATGAAAAAGGCCCTGGCCGAATACGCCTGACCGGTCCGGGCAGCGGGGTTAATATCCCCTGCTGCAGAAGTTGCCTCGCGGGGCCCCAGTTCTGGGGCCCCGCGTCGTTTGGGCCCCCGAATATTCTTCAAGGAGATTGCACCCCATGCCCTCACGTCCCGCCTTTCCTGGCCGTGTTTCCCGCCGTGCTTCGCTGTTGATCGCGCTGGCTGCCGCATCCCCCTGGGCCCTGGCGCAAAGCGCCGGCAAGGCTGCTGCCACTACGCCCGCGCCGCTGGCCTGGCCCACCAAGCCGCTGAAGATCATCGTGGGCTTTCCTGCGGGCTCGTCGCCAGACCTGACGGCACGCACGTTCTCGGAGCCCCTGTCCAAGGCCCTGGGCCAGCCCGTGATTGTGGACAACAAGGTGGGCGCAGGCGGCAACATTGGCGCCGACGCAGTGGCCAAGGCCCGTGACGATCACACCATCGGGCTGATGATCAACGGCAACATGACGATTGCCAAGCTGCTGAACCCGGCGGTTCCGTATGACCCGATCAAGGACCTGGCACCGCTGAGCCTGATCGGCACCTCACCGCTGATTCTGACTGCACCCGTCAACCAGCCCGGCGTGGCCGCCAACAGCAGTGCCCGCGACTTCTTCGTGGCAGCACGCAATGGTGGTGACAAGTGGAGCTACGGCACGCCAGGCGTGGGCACGGTGGGCCACATCGGCACCGAGCTGCTCAAGGCGCGCAGCAACATCAACCCCGTGCATGTGCCCTACCCTGGCTATCCGCAGGTGGCCAACGCGATGCTGGGCGGCCAGCTGCAGATGGCGCTGCTGCCCCCGGCGCTGGCGCAGGCCCAGGTGCGTGCGGGCAAGCTGCGCGCGATCGGCGTGACCTCCTCCGGGCGCAGCCCGCTGGCACCTGAGGTGCCGAGCCTGGCCGAGGCAGGCATCAGCAACTTCAACCTGGAGATCTGGAACGCCTTCGCAGCGCCTTCCACCATGCCCAAGCCCATCCAGGCCAAGCTGGCCGCTCTGATCAGCGAGATCGCCCGCAGCGAAGACGTGCGCAGCAAGCTATTTCAGCAGGGGTGGCAGACGGTGGGCTCGTCTCCCGAAGGCCTGGCCAACCGCATCAAGGCCGACACCAATCTGCTGGGCGGCGTGATTGCGATGCGGGGCATCAAGGCCGAATAAGGCCCAAGAGCATCAGCTCATGCGGGGCAGCACGGTGCCTCGCATAACGGCGGCCTGGCACAGGCCCCGGGTCACTCAGGGGCTGGGGGCTCAGCCCCCGGCCTCGGCCAACAACACCTTCACATCGGCCGCCAGGGCCTGTGCGCCGCTGCCATAGCGGTTGTAGACCCGCAGGCGCCCTGAGGGGTCGTATACGTAGCTACCTGCAGAGTGGTCCATGGTGTAGCTGGTGGGCGTCTTGCCATCGACTTTCTTGTAATAGATCTTGAAGTCCTTGGCGACGGCGGCCAGCTGCTCGGGTGTGCCGTACAGCGCCAGGAAGCTCGGGTCGAAGTTGGCCATGTAGGCCTTGAGCACTTCGGGCGTGTCGCGCTCCGGGTCCACCGTCACAAAAATGCCCTGCAGACGGCCTGCGTCCTTGCCCAGCATCTGCTTGACCTCGGCCAGCTCCTGCATCGACGTGGGACACACGTCGGGGCACTGTGTGTAGCCGAAGAACACCACCACCACCTTGCCGGCAAAGTCCTTGATGTGGCGTGGCTGGCCGTTGTGGTCGGTCAGTGGAATGTCGCGGGCGTACTCAGCGCCGGTGACGTCCACGCCGCGGAATTCGGCCTTTTTCTCGGAACATGCACTCAGGAGGCCTGTAGCGCATATGGATATTGCACCAGCCGCTATCAATTGAAGAGCGTTTCGTTTCTGCATGGAGATCATCACAGCACATAGTGGTCCACCAGCAGTGCAGCAAACAGCACGCTCAGGTGGATAAGGGAGAAGCGGAAGGTCTTGCGGGCCAGAGCGTCCGAATAATTGCGCCACAGCGCGAACGCGTACCCGCAGAAACCCAGACTGAGGAGCACGGCGGCAACCAGATAAATCCAGGAACTCATGCCGTAGATGAAGGGCATCATGCACCCGGCCAGCAGGATCAGCGTGTACAAGAACACCTGCAACCGCGTGAACTCGTTGCCGTGCGTGACCGGCAGCATGGGCAGGCCAGACTTGCGGTAGTCCTCCACCCGGTACAGGGCCAACGCCCAGAAATGCGGTGGCGTCCACAAAAAGATGATGAGGAAGAGGATAAGCGCCTCGGGCCCTACATCGTTGGTCATGGCCGCCCAACCCAGCACCGGCGGCATGGCCCCCGAGGCGCCGCCAATGACGATGTTCTGGGGCGTCAAGGGCTTGAGGATCACGGTGTAGACCACCGCGTAACCCACAAAGGTGGCAAAGGTGAGCCACATGGTCAGCGGGTTGATCCAGACATACAGCAGCACGGAGCCTGCGGCACAGAGTACGGCCGAGAACAGCAGGGTCTGCGCGTTGGACAGCTCGCCCTTGGCCGTGGGCCGCCAGGCGGTACGCTTCATCTTGGCGTCAATGCCTTGCTCGACGATGCAATTGAACGCGGCTGCAGCACCCGCCACCAGCCACACGCCCAGGCAGGCCAGCGCCATGTGGCCCAGTTGCGCAGCGTTGGGCAGGCCGGGCACGGCCAGCACCATGCCGATCAGCGCACAAAAGACGATGAGCTGTACCACGCGGGGCTTGGTCAGCGCATAAAACTGCTGGAACCGCGAGGGCGGCACAGCAACGGCGGAGGGGGCAACACTCATGCAGATACTCTCGATGCGCCCGTGGGCGCGGAAAACTCTCGGGGCGCGGGCGCTGCGCGGCTGGACACCAGGGCCCAGGTCAATACCACCACCAAAGCTGCGGCACCGCCGGTATGCAGCACCGCCGCCACCAGGGGCCAGTCCAGCACCACGTTGGACAAACCCGTCACCAGTTGCAGCAAGGTCAGCCCGCCGATCCACCGCGCCTGCGTGGGCAACACGCCACTGCGGTGAAAGCGCCAGGCCACCAAGCCCAGCGCCAGTAACACCACATAGGCCATCAGGCGGTGCACGTAGTGAATGGCGGTGAGCGCTGCAAAGCTGATGTGGCTGCCGTCTTGCAACAGGCCCAGCTTGCGCCAGATCTGGAAGCCCTGCGCAAAGTCCATGGCGGGCCACCAGCTGCCCTGGCAGGTGGGGAAGGTAGTGCATGCCAGCACCGCGTAGTTGGTGCTGACCCAGCCCCCCAGCACCACCTGAAGGGCGAGCAGCAGTGCCGTCAGTACCAGCCCCCCGCGCAGCGCGGGGGACAGGGTTACCGGTGAGCGCCCCTGGGCACTGTGGGTGTGTCGTACCGCCTGCACACACAACAGGGCCAGCAGCACCAGTCCACCGATCAGGTGCAGGGTGACGATGGCGGGAAAGAGCTTCATGGTCACCGTGAGCGCGCCAAACGCACCCTGCAGGCACACCCACAACAAGGTCACTGTAGGCCACCAGGGACTGAGCGGAGGCGCCTGCCCGCCATCACGCTGGGCGCGCCGCAGCTGCACCCACGAGGAGACAGTGATGACAATGATCAGCACCCCCACCCCCGTGGCGAGATACCGGTGGATCATCTCGATCCAGGCCTTGCCGTGGGTCACCGGGCCGGTGGGCATGGCCTGCTGGGCGGCTGAAATCTCGGCGCGGGCGCCCACCGGGCTGGCACTGCCATAGCAGCCGGGCCAGTCGGGACAACCGAGGCCCGAGTCGGTCAGGCGCGTGAAAGCGCCAAACAGCACCAGATCAAACGTGAGGAACAGCGTGAGCACCGTGAGCGCCTGCAGGCGCCGCACGGGAGAGCTGCGGCGGTTACGCGCCCACACCCAGACCAGCGGCCCCAGCGCGATCACCAGGCCGAGCAGCATCAGCTCGAGCACTGGGGCCAGGTCGTACAACGGTTGGGTATCGGTCATGGCTTGACCGGCCGCCCCGGCTCGTCCCACGAAGAAGAAGCGCGCAGCAGGCGCTCCAGGTCCCGCTTGGCCTTGGCGGCACCGCTGGTGTCCATGGCTGCCGGAAAACGCATCATCCAGTTGCCCATCGGGTCCACCACGTAGAGGTGGTCTGCCAACTGCTGGCCTTGGGCGGGCTCCAGCCAGGCCTTGACGGCACTGGGCTCGACCCGCAACACAGTGGCTTGCTGCAGGGCGGGCGTGAGAGCGGCGGGTGGCAGGGCGTTGTCGTTGATCAGCCAGACCCAGTCCACCCGGTCTTTTTCCTTACCCAAGCTCTCGCGCAGCTGGCGCTGCAGGTACAGGTGCTTCTGGCAGGCCGGATCGCAATCGCCTCCGGCCACGCTCACCAGCAACCATTGGCCTTTGAGGGACTCCAGCCGCTTGGCCCCGCCATCGAGCGTGGAGGCGGTGAGCGCTGGCACGGTGCGCTGGGGGTTGATCAGCTCGCCGTAAACGCGCCGCCCCTCCGGGCGGATCACGTAGTAGGTGAAGTACGAGGCGACCACCGGCGCGGCGCAGATCAGCAGCACGCCCAGCATCTTCCAGCGCCCATGGCGCGCACGCTGTGCGGTGGCGACCGCCTCCCCCGCCTCGGGCAAGGTGTGTACGGTCAACCCCAGCGGGTGCTCCGAACGCGCCTCAGGCGGCAGGCTGGCTGCGCGGGCGAATGAACCGTCGGACGATTTGGAACCAGACATAAAGGAGTGCTATCAGGCCGCAGAGCCCGAACCATTGAAATGCGTAACCGTAGTGTTTTTCGACACCTGCGCCGACAACAGGCCAGTCGCGTTGCAGGCCATCGCCCGCGTCGCCTGCCGGGCCTGTCTGCAACACCGTAAGGGGGGCGAACGCCAGACCGGTTTCGGTACGGAACGCTGCCAAGTCGAGATTTTGCCGGATGCGGGAAGACCCCTGTGCGCTATCGCCCCCTTGGAACTCATACAGCCGCGAGGGCGCCAGGGCCACGCGGCCTTGAATGCGCACCTCGGTATCAGCCGGCGTGGTTACGGAAGGCAGCTGGGTGCGGTCCTGAAAATTGCGCCCCGCCCATCCGCGCTGCACCAGCACCACCCCAGCACCCCCGGCAGAAAGCTGCAGTGGCGTGAGCACAAAAAACCCAGGGCGCCCCTGCATCTGCCGGTTGTCCAGATACACCGTGTGCTCAGGCAGCCAGCGCCCCTGCAGCACCACAGCACGGTGTATGAGGGCCTGTTGGGCCTCGGGCGCCGTATTGGCAGGGTTTGTCAGCGTGCGTCCATCAATGGCCGGCTGGCTGGCGCGCGCATCCAGCATCGCCTGCAGCGACTCTTTCTGGGCGGCTCGCGACAATTGCCAACGCCCCAAAGAGGCGGTGACCAGCATGCCCACCACGGCAGCCAGGGTAATGAGCCAAAAACGCAGGCCCGCAGGACGGCGAAGGGGTGTCACAGGATAATGCGCTCCATGAAATACCTCGTAGTGCTGGCGTTCATCGCCATTTTGGCCAGCCTGGCATCCGCGCTGTTCTTCATGATGCGCAACGGACGAGACGACAAGAGCAAGGGCAACCACATGGCCAAGGCGCTGGCGGTGCGTGTGGGGCTGTCCATCGTGCTGTTTTTGTGTATTCTGCTGGCCTGGCAGCTGGGATATATCCAGCCCACCGGCCTGCCCGCCACCCGTTGACCTGAGGGCTTGGTCCGCAGCCTGGGAGGCTTGGGCCCATCACAGGCCAACACTGGCCAGCACGCAGAGGGTGGAACAAAAAAAGCGCCGCGAGGCGCTTTTTTTGATGGCGTCAGGGTCTGACTTACATCCAGTAGACCAGCACGTACAGACCCAGCCACACCACGTCCACAAAGTGCCAGTACCAGGCCGCGCCTTCAAAGCCAAAATGCTTGTCAGCCGTGAAGTGGCCCTTTTGCAGGCGCAGCGTAATCACCAGCAGCATCAGCATGCCCAGGAACACGTGGAAGCCGTGGAACCCGGTGAGCATGAAGAACGTGGAGCCGAACACACCCGAGCTGAGCTTGAGGTTCAGGTCGGTGTACAGGTGGTAGTACTCATAACCTTGCACCAACAGGAACACGAAACCCAGCAGCACCGTGGCCCACATGAAGCCGATGGTCTTGCCACGCTGGTTTTCACGCAGGGCGTGGTGGGCAATGGTCAGCGTCACGCCCGAGGTCAGCAGCAGTGCGGTGTTGATGGTGGGCAACCAGAAGGGGCCCACGGTCTGGAAGGGCTCGATGATGCCCGCAGGCGAAGCGGTGGCGCCAGCGGCGAGGCTGGGCCAGACGGCCTTGAAATCGGGCCAGAGCAGCGCATTGTCCAGGCTGCCCAATGCAGGCACCGAGTGCGAGCGTGCCCACCACAGGGCTGTGAAGAACGCGCCGAAGAACATCACCTCGGAGAAGATGAACCAGCTCATGCTCCAGCGGTACGACAGATCGATCTTGTGACCATACAGGCCACCTTCGCTCTCACGCACCGCGTCGCCGAACCACTGGTACAGCGTGAACAGCCACCACACCAGCCCCACGGCCAGAGAATATTTACCCCAGTCGTGGCCATTGATCCACTGGCCTGCGCCGAGGATCACAAAGAACAGACCGGCCGCGGCCATCACCGGGTGGCGGGACTCGGCAGGCACATAGTAGTACGGGGTTCCGCCGTGGGTTGATGCACTCATTTCAGCTCCTGATTCTCAAAATCTTTGTTTTCAGTATTTGTTCGCACGAACCAGCCAACACACACTCACACGATCCAGTTCACCAGCCCGATCAGGCCAATGACGAGCAAGAAAACCGCGATCAATCCCACCACGATGATGTGAATCGGATTGAGCTTTTCGACATCTTGCTGGTACTCGCTGCCTTTGCGCAAGCCAATCAGCGACCATGCCACTGCGCGCACCGTGCGCAGCAACGATACCTTGCGGTGCAGGGGCTTGACGTCTGCCGACGGCTCCAGTGGCGCACTCATGACCCGGACCCTTGCAAACCTGCAGAGCCGGGCGCGGGCAACACGATCGCCGCCGTCGATTCGGGCGCTGCCGGTGTCTTGCCGCCCACCTCGAAAAAGGTGTACGACAGCGTGATGGTGGTGACGTCTTTGGACAATTTCGGATCGATCACAAACGCCACGGGCCAAGTTTTCTTTTCACCAGGCTCCAGCGTGTACTGGTTGAAGCAAAAACATTCCAGCTTGTTGAAGTGCGCTGCGGCCTGGCGGGGTGCGTAACTAGGGATGGCCTGGGCGGCCATGCGGCGGTTTTGTACGTTCTGAAACTCGTACATCACCGTCGTCAATTCCCCCGGATGCACCTGCACGGAACGCTGCGCTGGCTTGAAGTCCCACGGACCGCGCGAGTTCGCGTCAAACTCCACCGTGATGGTGCGCGACTTGTCCACCTGCGTGTTGGCGGGCACCCGCACGTCCTTGCCTGCCACGCCATTGCCTGGCACCTGCCGCTCGGACAGCGACAGGATGTTGATGCCCGTCATCTCACAGATGTGCTTGTAGATCGGGATCAGCACGTAGCCGAAGGCGAACATGCCAGCCGCAATCACGACCAGCTTGCCGACCATCTTGGCGTTTTCGCGGTGCAGGCTCATGGTGTTGGCCGGTGGCTTCAGCGGGACAGCAACACCACCTTGACCATGAACCCGACAAAGAACACCACCGCCACGGACGCCAGGATCAGCGCCAGCCGCAGGTTGCTCTTTTTTTGCTCGGTGGTCATGGACATGGTGTTCAGCCAATCACGCGGGTTGCGGTAGCGTCCAGCTTGGGAGGATTCTCAAACGTGTGGAAAGGCGCAGGGGATGGGACTTCCCACTCCAGGCCTTCGGCGCCATCCCATGGCTTGGCCGTGGCCTTTGCACCCTTGCCACGCATGGCAGGGATGATGACTGCCACAAAGAAATACACCTGCGCCAGACCGAAACCAAACGCACCCACCGACGCGATGGCGTTGAAGTCGGCGAACTGCATGGGGTAGTCGGCATAGCGACGTGGCATACCTGCCAGGCCCAGGAAGTGCATCGGGAAGAAGGTGATATTGAAGAAGATCAGCGACGACCAGAAGTGAATCTGACCACGCGTTTCGGAATACATCACCCCCGTCCACTTGGGCAGCCAGTAGTACACGCCTGCAAACATGGAGAACAGCGAACCGGCCACCAACACGTAGTGGAAGTGGGCCACCACGTAGTAGGTGTCTTGCAGCTGAATATCGATGGGGGCCATGGCCAGGATCAGGCCGGTAAAACCACCCATGGTGAACACGAAGATGAAACCCACGGCAAACAGCATGGGGGTTTCAAACGTCATGGAGCCGCGCCACATGGTGGCAATCCAGTTGAAGATCTTCACGGCCGTAGGCACGGAGATCAGCATGGTGGCATACATGAAGAACAACTGGCCGGTCACGGGCATGCCGGTCGTGAACATGTGGTGGGCCCACACGATGAACGACAGGATCGCGATGGACGAGGTGGCGTACACCATGGAGGCATAGCCAAACAGCTTCTTGCGGCTGAACGCGGGCACGATCTGGCTGATGATGCCGAAGGCCGGCAAGATCATGATGTACACCTCGGGGTGACCGAAGAACCAGAAGATGTGCTGGTACATCACCGGGTCACCGCCACCGGCGGGGTTGAAGAAGCTGGTACCGAAGTGGCGGTCCGTCAGCGTCATGGTGATCGCGCCAGCCAGCACAGGCATCACGGCGATGAGCAGGTAGGCAGTGATCAGCCAGGTCCAGGCGAACATCGGCATCTTCATCAAAGTCATGCCGGGAGCGCGCATGTTGAGGATGGTCACGATGATGTTGATCGAGCCCATGATGGACGAGGCACCCAGGATGTGCATCGCGAAGATGCCCGCATCCATGGAAGGGCCCATCTGCAGCGTCAGCGGTGCATACAGCGTCCAGCCTGCAGCGGGAGCACCGCCAGGCATGAAGAACGAACTGACCAGCATGAGTGCCGCAGGAATCATCAGCCAGAAGCTGAAGTTGTTCATGCGTGCAAAGGCCATGTCGGATGCGCCAATTTGCAGAGGGATCATCCAGTTCGCAAAACCCACGAAGGCCGGCATGATCGCGCCGAACACCATGATCAGGCCGTGCATGGTAGTGAGCTGGTTGAACAGCTCGGGGTTCACCAGTTGCAGGCCGGGCTGGAACAGCTCGGCGCGGATCAGCAGGGCCAGGATGCCGCCGACCATCAGCATGGTGAAGGAGAACAGCAGGTACAGCGTACCGATGTCTTTGTGGTTGGTGGCAAACACCCAGCGGCGCCAGCCGGTGGGGCCATGGTGGTCGTGGCCGTCGTGTGCGTGGTCGCCAGCGTGCCCGTGGTTGTCGAGTACTGCGCTCATGGTGAATTCCTCAATACGATGGGGCGATGATTACTTGCCACGCTGGGCCACAACTTCAGCTGGCTGCACCAGCTGGCCGGTCTTGTTGGACCAGTTGTTCTTGGTATAGGTGACCACGGCGGCGATGTCGGTGTCGCTCAGCTGTGCCCATGCAGGCATGGCGCCGTTGTTCTGCCCCTTGAGCAGCACCTGGATCTGCTTTGCATGATCGGCATCCAGCACCACGGCAGCGCCATCGAGTGGCTTGATGGGGCCAGCGCCCTTGCCATTGGCCTGGTGGCAGGCGGCACAGTTGGCCGCATACACCTTCTCGCCGCGCTTGAGGATGTCGTCCAGCGCCCACACCTTCGTGGGGTCGTCCAGCTTGGCTGCGGCCTTCTTCTTTTGTTCGGCCACCCAGGCGGTGTAGTCCTCGGCGGACACCACCTTCACGTGGATGGGCATGTAGGCGTGTTCTTTGCCGCACAGCTCGGCGCACTGGCCGTAGTAGTCGCCAATCTTCTCGGCGCGGAACCAGGTGTCACGCACGAAACCAGGGATCGCGTCCTGCTTGATACCGAAGGCAGGCACCATGAAGGCGTGAATCACGTCGTTGGCCGTAGTGATGATGCGGATCTTCTTATTGACCGGCACCACCATGGGGTTGTCCACCTTGAGCAGGTAGTTGGCGGGAGCGTCCTTGACATTGCCGCTGTCGGACATCACGCGGTGGCTGCTGTCCAGCGTGGAGATGAACGCCAGGCCTTCGCCTTCGCCCGTGATGTAGTCATAGCCCCACTTCCACTGGTAGCCCGTGGTCTTGATGGTGAGGTCGGCGTTGGTGGTGTCTTTTTGGGCCACCAGCACCTTGGTGGCGGGCAAGGCCATCAGGATCACGATGATGAACGGAACAATGGTCCACACCACTTCAACCGTCACCGACTCGTGGAAGTTGGCAGCCTTCGCGCCTTTGGAGCGGCGATGCTTCCAGATCGAGTAGAACATCACGGAGAACACTGCAACAAAGATCACCGTGCAGATGATCAGCATCATCCAGTGCAGAAAGTGCTGCTCTTCTGCGATCTTGGTGACGGGCGGCGCCAGGTTCAGCTGGTTGACTGCAGGGCCGCCAGGCAGGTCCTGAACGGCATGGGCTGCGGAGCCCACCCATGCACCGGCAATCAGCAGCAGAGAAGCCAGCTTGTTGGAAATGCTCTTCATAGTTCTCACTTACTTCTAAGCCTCAATTTAACCAATCCCTTTCGCGCGCCTGCGTGGGGTCAGGCAGCGCGCAAGGCCATGCGGATCTCCGATGCCAAGGCCGGTCGGAGCTCTGGGCGCACATAGCGCCCCACCTCCACCGAACGGCCCTGCGCAGACAGCGTGATCAGCGAATGGTCTCCCGTCTTGGGCTCTACGCGAACCCGGCTCCGGTCAAACTCCGCGCGCTCCAGCCTGCCTGCTGTCTCCAGCTCCACCACAAGGCGCGAGCCCTGCAATGAAATCCTCTCGCCATCCGCCGCATGGCGACCGTACATGGCGAATGCAATCCCTACTGCCACAATTTCGAGCCAGGCGAAGGGCATCACTAGGTGGGCGCCGAGCATCCAGAAGAATGTCGCGATCCCCAGGGACACCACACACAGCGACAGGTACATCCAGCCCAATTGCGTCGGCGTGACCGAACAATTGCGAACCAGACGCCAGTCAATGCGCTGACCCGACACCGTGGCAAAACGAAAAACCAAGCCCGTCACCGTGAGTGCTCACAAGACTGCCGGCTGCAGCACACGTTGCGCCTTGGGCACAACAGGCACAGCCTGCCAAATTGCGCGGGAAGATGCCCGAAATCTCAATAACCAAGAATTGTAGCGTGCCTTGTTCCAAGTCATTGACACGCCGTTACAGGTTAGTTCTCAGTGCCGCCCTTGCGCAACATGGCGCGCATGTCCTGCAGCGACACCGCACTGCTGGAACTGACGCGCACCCGAGGTGCAGGCTTGAAGGCATGGCCATAGATGATTTCAAAAGTCAGTGCCAACTGACCATCCTGGCCCGAATCGGCCAGACGCTCAGACAGCACTTCGTAGAGCTTGTCGCGCCAGCGCCGTCCGCGCAATGAGGGAAAGCGATCAGGGTGCAAATTGACACCCAGCTCGCGCAGCTCCTGAACCAGCCGCTCGGGAGTGGCAAATGTGAGCGTGATGCGCTCCATGTCCATCACCGGCTCTGCAAAACCCGCGTGCACCAGCATGTCGCCCCAGTCGTGCATGTCGGTAAAGGCATGGCCCGCAGGCGGCCAGCCCAAGGCGGCGTACACGCCATGCAGTTCGCGCAGCGTGTCCGGTCCGAGACACGAGAACATCAGATAACCGTCCACCGCCAGGGCGCGGTGCCAGCGGCCAATCAGGTCTTGCGGGTCGGCCGCCATGTGCAGCGCCATGTTGGACCACAACATCTGCACACTGGCATCGGCCGGAGGCCCCATTTGCAGGGCCCCAGCACCCCAGCGGGCGGGGTTCCACCAGGGCTTGGCCAATGCCTGCCTCGCAACGGGTTCGCAATGCGCGCTGGTTTCGTACACCTGGCAGCGCGCCTGCGGGTAGCGAGCACTCACCAGGGCATGCGCCTGCAGACCGCCACGCACTGGGTCCCAGTGGCACCAGGACTCTGGGGCCTGGCGAATCCACTGCAGTCGGTCCTCCATGCGGCGTGCCACTTCTTCGTGCAGCCAGGGGGACGCAGCCGGGGCTGCGGCATGCCAGCGGGCGGCGGCAACAGGATCAATGGTGGGGGGACGCTCGGAGGACATGGGCGGTGCAGAAGGACGCGCGAGTATATTGATTCATGCTCTTTTTGGGTTTGCCAGGGATTTCACGCCGCCTCCACGCCTGGGTGGACAAAGTGCCCAGCCAGTGCGCCGTGTGCCACGCATGGCCATCGCAGCGTGTCTGCAACGCCTGCGTGATGCGGTTCGCCCAGCCGGCCACGCGTTGCCGGCGATGTGCACTTCGGGTGCCCGCAGGGGTTGACGTTTGTGGCGCCTGCCTGCAGAACCCGCCCAGCTTCGACGCCTGCATTGCCGCCGTGGACTACGCCTACCCCTGGGCCGACGCCCTGGCGCAGTTCAAGTTTCGCGGCGATCCGGGGTGGACCAGGGCGTTGGCCACCCTCATGCGCAGCACACCCTGGATGGAGCCGGCGCTGGACGCGGCCGACCGGGTACTGGCGGTTCCCCTGTCCACCGAGCGCCTGCGCGAGCGGGGCTTCAACCAGGCGGCCCTGCTGGCGAGGCAGCTGGCTGGTGCCAAGGCAGACTGCCACACGCTGTTGCGCCTGCACGCCACCGAGGCACAAAGCGGCCTGCCCCGGGCGCAGCGGCTGCGCAACCTGCGTGGCGCCTTCGCCGTTGAACCCGCCCACGCAGCCAGCCTGCGCGGCCAGCGGGTGGTACTGATCGACGACGTGATGACCACGGGCGCCACCCTGCATGCTGCTACGTTGGCACTGCGCGAGGCGGGTGTCGCGCACGTCACAGCCGCTGTGCTGGCGCGCACGGAGCTGAACTGAAAAGCGCCAGACAGGTAGCGAACAGGAACCGAGGAGGTAGTGCACACCTATCAAAGGGATACTTTTGATTACGAGCGGTTGCTCAACTCACAGGTCCAACGATGACAATGGCGGTCATGTTCCATATCGTCCTCGTCGAACCCGAGATTCCGCCCAACACCGGCAATGTGATTCGCCTGGCGGCCAACACCGGGTGCTCGCTGCACTTGATCGAGCCCCTGGGGTTTTCGATGGAAGACCGCCAGATGCGTCGTGCAGGGCTGGACTACCACGAATACGCCAGCGTGCAGGTCCATGCAGGCTGGACGGCCTTTCTGCGAGACACCCAGCCGGACCCGACCCGCATGTTTGCGATGACCACGCATGGCTCACAACCCGTGCACTCCACGTGCTTCCTGCCCGGCGACTGGATGGTGTTTGGCGCTGAAACGCGGGGACTCCCCCCCGAGTTGCGCGAGAGCTTCCCGCCGGCGCAGCGCCTGCGCCTGCCCATGGTGCCGGGTCAGCGCAGCCTCAATTTGTCCAACGCGGTGGCGGTGACCGTGTTCGAGGCCTGGCGCCAGAACAGCTTTGCCATGCCCGACGGGCAGGTCATGGTCGAGCCCGAGGGCACGATCATCAGCGGGTTCGCGCAACTCAACTGAGCTGGCCGGACTTTTCCGCCATGGCGCGGGGCACATGTTCGGTCAGGAAGTCCAGAAACACCCGCGTGCGCGCGGGCAGCATGCGGCCCGAGGGCAGCGCCGCATAGATCGTGTAACGCGAAAAGATCCAGCCGGGCAGGATGTGGACCAGTTCGCCGCGGGCCAGGTGCTCCTCGGCCAGCAGGCGCGACGTGACAGCCACGCCCGCCCCGTCCACAGCAGCACGCATCAGCAGCTCGGTGCTGACGGACTGCAACACCGCCGGTGCGTCCACTTCTTCATCCGGCACGTCTGCCCGCAGCGACTGCAGGCGCAGCTTGCGGCCGGGCCCTGACTGCAGGCGCACGGGCGCGCTCGAATCGCGCAGGTAGTCGTGGTGAATCAGGTCTTGTGGCTCACGGGGAATGCCCCGGCGCTCCAGGTAGTCGGGGGACGCCACCACGATCGCCTCCCCCTGCACCAGGGGGCGCGCGACGATGTTGGCGTCAAAGTCCTCGCCCGCCACCATGATGGTCACATCGAACTCATCCACTCGGCTGGAGGCATAGGCGTCCATGCTGATGTCCAGCATGAGCTTGGGGTAGTAGGCATGCCACACCGCCACCATGGGTGCCAGAAAGTTGGTGGCGAGCACTGGTGCCGCCACGATGCGGATGGTGCCGCGCAGATCACGCGTGCTGGCAGCGGCAGCGGCCTCGGCATCATCGATCTCGTGCAGGATGGCGCGCACCCGCTGCAGGTACGACTCTCCCGCGTCGGTCAGCGCCAGCTTGCGGGTGGTGCGTTGCAGCAGGCGCGTGCCCAGGTGCTGCTCCAGCTCGGCCACCATGCGGGTGACCACGGGGGGTGACATGTCCATGGCGCGGGCAGCGGCGGCAAAGCCGCCCTCTTCCACCACGCGCTCGAAAATTTTCATGGCTTGCAGGCGGTCCATGGTTCAGACCTCCTGCCCGATGGCGAACCGGCTCAGGCCGGAGCGCCGAAGTTGCGCGCGAGGGATTCGGCCACGCACACCGGCTTGTCGCTGCCCTCGCGCTCCACGGTCACCAGCCAAGTCATCTGCATGCCATCGGGCGCCACGGGCTCGGCAGCCTGCAGCGTGAGGCGCGCGCGCAAGCGGCTGCCCACCGGCACCGGCGCCGTAAAGCGGACCTTGTTCAGCCCGTAGTTGACGCCCATGCGCGCACCCTCGATGGTCAGGCCCGTCTCGAAGAACTGCGGAATTAGCGACAGCGTGAGAAACCCGTGCGCAATGGGCGCGCCAAACGGCCCGGCCTTGGCACGCTCGGGGTCCACATGGATCCACTGGTGGTCGCCCGTGGCCTGGGCAAACAGGTTGACCTGTTCCTGCGTGATGGTGATCCAGTCGGTCACGGCGACCTCCTGGCCCACGCAGGCGCTGACTTCGGAATATGAGCGGAAGATTTTCATCGTTGCAATGTAGCCCTGCGCTCCGGCGCGCCTTGTCTGCCGGGTGACAGGTGTTTTCCCGGGGGATTGGATGTACGTCGTGCTTCACGCTGTCCTTCAAGAATTGAGCCACGTGCAGATCCCTTGCCACTGCTCCAGGTCGCGTGCCACGCGGCCAGGGGCCACGTCAAACAGCGTGAGGCCGTGTGCTGCCAGGTGGATGTAGTTCTGCGTGTCACGCAGATAGCCCAGCACCGGAAACCCCAGGCTGTCCACAAAATGATGCAGTTGCTCGGCCGCCTTGGTGCGCGCATCCACCCGCATGCCGACGATGCCCACGGGCACCCCGGCGGCGTGGCGGTGCTCGGCCAGCTGGTCCAGAAAGGCCCGCGTGGCAAAGATGTCGAACACGCTGGGCTGCAGCGGCACGATGACCTTGTCAGCCAGCTTGAGCACATCGTTCAGGCGCCAGCCGTGCAGGCCGGCGGGGGTATCCAGCACCGCATGCGTAGTGCCCTTGGGCGGGCGGCTGATGACGTCCGAGCTGGTGTCCCAGCTGCCGATGGGGCGCGCAGCGGGCGGGCGCAGGCCCAGCCACAGCCGGGCGGACTCCTGCCGGTCGGTGTCGCCCAGAATCACGGGATGCCCCTGGCTGGCAAAGTAGCCCGCGATGTTGGTGGACAGCGTGGACTTGCCCACTCCGCCCTTCGGGTTGGCGACAACAACTACTGGCATGACAAGCTCCTTGGAATCTGCAGGTCCATGAAAATACAAGCCAAATCAGCCTCAAGCGCAATATTCATATGCGCTAGCAGCTATCAAATCAGAAGCACCCTCTGACACCCCAGCGATGCCACAGCCGCCTCAGGCGTGCTGGCCGCCGCGCTTGACGAAGAACAGCCCCGCCCCCACCGCCATCAGCAAACCGCCAAACACGCGGTTCTGCGCCCGCACGGCCCGCGCACTGCGCATGAGGCGGCGCAGCGCGCTCGCCCCCGCAGCGTAGCCGTGCATGACCACCACGTCCACCGTCACCGTGGTGGCGGCCATCACCAGCAGTTGTGTCCACAGCGGGCGCGTGTCGGTCATGAACTGGGGCAGCACGGCCACCATGAAGATGATGCCCTTGGGGTTGGTGGCGTTGGTCAGAAAGCCGGTCAGGCAGCGTTTTTGCCAGGTGCCCGCCGACTCGGTCTCATCACCTTGTACCGGCGATTTATCACCAGCACGCCACTGGCAGAAGCCCACATAGATCAGATAGCAGGCGCCCAGCACCTTGACGATGCTGAACGCCACCTCGGACGCCAGCAGCAGCGAGCCCACGCCCGCCCCGGCAATCAGCAAAATCAGCAACAGCCCCAGCTGCAGGCCCAGGATGGTGGCGCCCGTTTTGCGCACACCGAACGACAGACCATGGCTCATCGACAACACAGCCCCCGAGCCCGGCGACACCGCAATCAGGCAAGACGCCGCAAAAAAAGCCAGCCAAGTCTGCAAATCCATGGGTCACCGTGCCTGTGTGCGAAGAAGGGCCCGCATCTTAGCAACGCGGGGCTCCATGCACCATGATCTGCATAAAAACAGGCTCAGGCGCTAGATAATCATGCCTTAATAGCTATCAAATAAATAGCACCATAGATCCAACCCACGGCACCCAACCCAACGCCTTGCAGCGGTGCCAGAATCTGCCACACCCGCCCCACTCATCGGGGGCGCGGTGTTCTGCCTCCCCACGACGACCCCCAAGCGCACGCCCATCCATGGAACACGCCCCCACCTGGCTCACCTACGGTTTCCTGTACCTCACCGCCGCCGTGCTGGCCGTGCCCATTGCCAAGGCGATGGGCCTCGGCGCCATCATTGGCTACCTGGCAGCGGGCATCGCCATCGGGCCCTGGGGCCTGGGGCTGGTGAGCAACGTGCAGGACATCCTGCACTTTGCCGAGTTTGGCGTGGTGCTCATGCTGTTCCTGGTCGGGCTGGAGCTGCAACCCAGCCGCCTGTGGGCGCTGCGCCGCCCCATTTTTGGCACAGGCACCGCCCAGGTGCTGGGCTGCGCGGCAGTGCTGTTCGCGCTGGGTGCGCTGGCCGGCCTGCCCTGGCGCGTGAGCCTGGTGGGCGCGCTGGGCCTGGCGCTGTCGTCTACCGCCATTGCGCTGCAATCGCTGGCCGAGCGCAACCTGATGCGCACACAAAGCGGCCAGGCCGGCTTCTCGATCCTGCTGTTCCAGGACGTGGCTGCCATCCCCATCCTGGCCTTGCTGCCCGTGCTGGGCGCGGCCGCCGGTGAAGGCGCAGGCCACACCCCGGGCGAGATGGTGCTGGAGGTGCTGAAGATCGTCGGCGTGATCGCCGCCATCATCCTCGGCGGGCGCCTGCTGCTGCGCCCCGTGCTGCGCTGGATCGCCAAGAGCAACACCCCCGAGATCTTCACTGCCGCCGCGCTACTGCTGGTGGTGGGCATTGCGTACCTGATGGTGCTGGTGGGCCTGTCGATGGCGCTGGGCGCCTTCCTCGCCGGCGTGCTGCTGGCCGACAGCGAATACCGCCGCGAGCTGGAGGCCGACATCGAGCCCTTCAAAGGCCTGCTGCTCGGGCTGTTCTTCATCGCCGTGGGCATGAGCATCGACTTCGGCGTGATCCTGCGCTCGCCCGGGCTCATGGCCGCCATCCTGGTCGGCTTTCTGGCGGCCAAGGCCGTGGTCATCTATGCCCTGGCCAAGGTGGTCGAGATTCCCTACCAGGAGCGCCCGGTATTCACCCTGCTGCTGGCCCAGGGCGGCGAGTTTGCGTTTGTGGTGTTCCAGGCCGCTGCGGGTGCCAGCGTGTTCCCGGCCGAGACCGCCTCGCTG
This sequence comes from Acidovorax sp. 59, assembly GCF_002754175.1. Lineage (NCBI taxonomy): Bacteria > Pseudomonadati > Pseudomonadota > Betaproteobacteria > Burkholderiales > Comamonadaceae > Acidovorax > Acidovorax sp. 59. The sequence continues at coordinate 3,447,395 of NZ_PEET01000001.1, forward strand.
CTCATCGGCGCCGTGGCACTGTCGATGCTGATCAGCCCGCTGCTGCTGGTGGTGATGGACCGTGTGCTGCTGCGCCGCTATGCCCAGCTCAAGACCGCCAAGCCCCAGGCCGAGGAAATCTCCGAGCCCCAAGAGGCGCCCATCATCATCGCGGGCTTCGGCCGCTACGGGCAGATCGTCTCGCGCGTGCTGCTGGCCCAGGGCATCCCCACCACCGTGCTGGACCACAGCGTGGACATGCTGGAGGTGGCGCGCACCTTCGGCTACCGCGTGTTCTATGGCGACGCCACGCGGCTCGACCTGCTGCGCATCGCCGGAGCCGAACACGCGCGCATCCTGGTGGTGGCCGTGGACGATGCCGAGCAGTCCCTGCAGATCGCCAAGCTGGCGCGCGAACACTTCCCGCACCTGCAGGTCGTGGCCCGCGCTCGCGATGTGACGCACTGGAACAAGCTGCGCGACCTGGGCGTGACGCTGGTGCAGCGCGAGCTGTTCGAGTCCAGCCTGCAAAGCGCCCACACCGTGCTGGAGCTGATGGGCCTGCCACCCGCGCAAGCCACCGCCATCACCCAGCGTTTTCGCACCCACAACATCGCCCTGGCCGACCGCATGTACCCGCACCACAAGGACCGCGCCAAGTTCATCGCCGTGGCGCGCGAAGGCCGCAACCAGTTTGCGGAGCAGATGGCGCGGGAGCGGCAGGAGAGTGCGGCGTTGAATGCGGCGGGAGGGGCGTACCCAGGGTATGGCGGGGCGGAGGGGGCCGAGGATGGGGAGGGGGCTACCTCTATCCAAAAAATGGATTAAAAATAGCTTCCTCCTCTCGACCATCATGACTTTTTGCTATACATTTAATAGCAAAAACCTCGCGCGGTGCGGAGGGCTCCACCTAGATGTCAAGCACCGCAAAATTTGCTTCTGCGGCATGTCGCAACTTCCGCTATGGGCCTAAAGCTGCCGTTCGCTCTTGCTCAAATCAGACACTCTTCATCCTTCAACTGCAGGACGACGCAGCAGTTGAACGAATATGGCCCAAGCCAACCCGGTCGAGGCGAAACCGAACAGGACCCCGGCTGCGTTGTAGCCTGCACCCAAGGCCATGACGGCGAACAAGGACATGAACGCCAGCTTCAGCCAGGGAAGCGTGATGAGCGTTCTCCTGAAGCCAAAGGCGGCCAGCAACGCAGACCCAAACATAGGCCCGTATGCAATAGCTCCGTAAGCCAATTCACTGGGAGTCCATAACTGCGCCGGAGCAGACACGAAACTCAGATAGAGAAAAAACGCACCCACTAGCGTGCACACTGCAGCGAATAGCTCTTTCATCCAATCCTCCAAATGGCACGCTCAAGCAACCTGGAAGTACGGAGTTCAGTGCCCGCTCCTGGCCGAATTCTGCCGGACGATTTACGCACGAAAAAGCGCAAGCCAGCTCGTAAGAATCCCTCTTCGGCTTTGGTTCGAAAACCACAGTCTCCGCCAGTTCTTGGCCAGGCGCAGCTACAACAGCGAAATGTGCGCAAAGGCCAGTACAGCAACATTTCTATTGCTGCCCCCTCCCCCAACCCGATTCACAAGAACGCATCCGCCCCCTAGACTGCGTTTTTACTGAACCTTGCCGCATCCATGGGCAGGACTGAGAAATTGGGTGTGGGCCTGCGGCCTGAAGTGACCAGCCATGTCGAGGAGAGAAAGATGTTGTCGTCCGCCCTCTACGCATCGTTCTTTTTCACGGTGGCCCTGCTGGTCACCACCGCCTATTTCTTGATGGGCGGTCTGCCGCTTCTTACGCTAAAACATGACACCCCACTGGACGCGCGGTTCGTTCGGGGGTTTTTCAACGTGTACTACCGTGCTGCGTTCTGGGCGTCGCTGGGGGCATTTGTCAGTTATGCGCTTTGGGGCAGGTACCCCTTTGCCATCGGCGTGGCGGTCAATGCCTGCATCGTCTCGCTACTGCGCAAGCACTTGTTGCAAGCCATGCAGCAGCTCGGTGCACAGATCGAGGCAAGTAGCGACGGAGCGATTCACCACTTTCGCCGCGTGCATTCGGCGGCGCTCTTCGTCAACCTGGTTCAGCTGGTGGCGATCGTTTGGGGGCTGTTGTGGTTGTCCCAGCAGCTCAAGTAGACCTCCCGGTGGGGTGCCACGCCGGGCCTGTGCCCTGCGTGTGGCCTTTCTTTCACCTCGCCAGTCCCGCTCCCTGCGGTGCGATGGGGGTCAAATCTTCAGGGCGGCACACCTCTTCGCTGTGCGCCAACCGAATCCACAGGCCGGTGCGTTTGATGATGACGTAGTCCACGCTCACCGTTCTGCCTTTGTAGAGAAATTGCGTGCCGGGTTTGTACAGAATCATTCTTGTGATGTAGCGCGCTGGGATGGCTGGGTGATGACGGCATCGCCCGTACCGCAATGGTGCCGACAGATGGACACTGGGGCTTCGCGGCTCGGCAAAAGGCCTACGGCGCAGTCGCTTTTTCACCCCCGTGTTGATGCCTTAGGGCGGGCAAAAAAAAGCCCGCATGCTGCGGGCTTAACACTTGCGCGATGCAAGCGGGAGGGATGTCGAGGGGATCGACAGACCAATGTTAGGACGGTGACCAATGTGGGCATGTAGGACAGGACCGATTCCTCCAAGCTCCGTCGATCAGCAGCAGAAAGGGATCGTGGGTTAAGCGCCCGGGCAGCCCAACGTTCACGTTCCGTAAATCCTTGCGCAGCCCCGCCCCGTGGCCTTGGCCAGGTACATCGCGGAATCGGCCTTGCGCAGGAGTTCTTCGGCCTCGGTGCCGTCACCGGGCGACAGGACAATACCGATGGACGCGCCGATTTGCAGCGCATGCGCTTCGATCTCGGTGGGCCAGCCCAGGGCTTGAACCAGGCGGTCGGCCAGGCGGTACGCACTGTCACCGTCCGATACGCCCCGCTGCAGCAACGCGAACTCATCGCCGCCCAGGCGCGCCACCACATCGTCCTCGCGCGCGGCCTGCGTCAGTTGCCGGGCCACCCACACCAGCAACTGGTCACCTACGGCGTGCCCGTGGCGGTCATTGACGGGTTTGAACCCATCCAGATCCACGTACAAGACAGCGAAGCCACGGCCCGACCGGTGCACGTCGGTGGCTGCGGCCTGCAATGCTTGCAAAAAGGCGGTGCGATTGAGCAAGCCCGTCAGGCCGTCGTGCTCTGCCACATGGCGGATCTGCTGCTCGGCCTGCTTGCGCTGGGTGACATCGGTGAAGGTGCGCAGCGCGCCGCCGCCTTTGATGGGCACGGTCTGGACCTCCAGGATGCGGCCATCGGGCCGGGGACGGTCATACACCTGGGGCTGATCGACCCCGCCATTGCTGTGTCGCAGCAGGTCCTGCACTTCCTGCGATGCGCCCTGGAATTCGCCACGAGCCCGCAGGTAGGCCAGCACATTCACCAGCGTGGGCTTGGATGCCATCAGCTCGGCCGGCAGGTCCAGCAGTTCCATGGCCCGGCGGTTGCACAGCTCGACCACCCCCGTGGCGCTGATCTTGGCCACGCCCTGGTCCATGTGCTCCAGCGTGGCTTCGAGCAGGATGGATTTCTCCCGCAATTGCGCCTCGCTGTCGCGGGCGCTGCGTTCGGCCTGCGCCAGCAAGCGCTGCTGGCGCTTGAGCTCGGTGATGTCCACATGGGCGTAGAACACCGTGCCGTCGCTGCCCTGCTTGGCGATGACGCGGCTCCAGCGGCTGCGCGGCAAGGGCACTTCAAACGGCGCCCCCGCAAAACGCATGTGCTCCTGCAAGGTCGAAAGACCGTCGTAAAACGGTGCCATGTCGCCCTCACCCCCGACGGACCATGCGTGGCGGTACACCTCGTCAAACGCCAGACCCATTGCGGCAGCGCGGTCTGGCAGGTGGTACATCTGCATGAAGGGCTGATTGACCCACTGGATGCGCTGGTCTTCAGCGCAGATCATCAGCCCATCGGGAATGCGGTCAAACAGTTCGGTGCTTTCGATCACCGGACTGCGCAGGTAGCCGGGTTCGTGGATGTCGGCGCTGGATTGCGCGGCCATGTCAATGGATGCGCTCTGAGCCGGTAGCGCCTCGGCACGCCACACACGCACCCGCCCCCCGCCATCAATGGGCAACGACGACACATGGACGCGCAGCCCCCGGTGCTCAAAGCTGTAAGGCCGGGTCTGTGCGCGGTGCCGCTCAACACCGGCCGTGATGTAGCGTTCGATGTTGGGCAGCTCCTGGGCATCCAGCCGCTGGGTGTAGAAGCGGCGCAGGTTGGCCTCGTAAGGCTCGCCTACGTACACATGCCCCGCGTGCTCTGGAAAGAACTTGAAGAAGGTACTGTTCCAGGCCAGCGTGCGGTCGCTGTCGTCAAACGCACACAGCGCAACATCCAGACCATCCAGGGTGTCGCCCAGGGCACGGATGAGGCGAAGGCGGGAATCGTCAGGCATGGTCAGAAGGTTCGGTACGGTGACGTCGACACAGGCCCGCGCATCACGCAGCCCCAGATGGCAAGGGCCCGCCGCTGCCAACACACAACGCACAACGCACAACGCACAACGGGGGACGCTCCATTGTGCGGAACCGGGCTTACGGCAACCCGTCGAGGAGTGGTGGCCCAGCGATCAGTTAGCGAGCATGTTGCCATCTCACAACACATCTTGATACAAGTCAAGAACCCGCTCCAGCGGAGACGGATGCAGGCAACAGCCCGTTACGGCTGGAAACCGGCCCATATTGCTACGAAAACCCCATGGCACCTGCATTCCGCTATGGTGGGCGTTTTGAACTCAGGAGCCCGCTGCCATGATGAAGACCCGCCCCACTTTTGCCGTCGCCTGCTGCCTGGTCCTGGGAGCGGCCGTCGCCGGTTGCGCGGGTTATGGGCAGACACCCGCGCTATCGGCGGGCTCGGCCGCCGCAGGGTCTGGATCATCCCCCGCCAGCCTGTGCAACGCCCAGCCCGCGCAGTTTGTCGTGGGGCAAAACAGCACCGCATCGGTTGTTGAATCTGCCCGTCAGCGCTCGGGCGCGCAGACGGCGCGCATCCTGCGTCCCGGGCAGATCATCACCAAGGAATACGACACCCAGCGGCTGAACCTGGAGGTGGACGGCACCGGCCGCATCCTCGCCGCTAAGTGCGGTTGAGATGATGTTGCGCTGCCGATGAGGGGTGACTGAAACCCGCGCGGTCAGTCCGCCAGAAACAGCTCCTGCAGATCGCTCAGGAAGTCAAAGCCCCGCTCGGTAGGCCGTACACGCGCCATGTGGCGCTCGATCAGGCCCTTGCGCTCGGCGGCCTCCAGGCCCTTGACGATGGTGGTCAACGGCAGGCCTGTGCGGGCCATGAAGTCCTGCAGCGCAAAGCCTTCGCGCAGGCGCAGGGCGTTGAGCATGTACTCAAACGGCAGATCGGTGCGGCGCACCTCGTCGTCCTGCGCTACGGCATGGCCTGCCAGGGCGTTGTCCATGTAGCGCGCGGGGTCCCGAAAGCGCACCTGCCGCACCACGCGGTGCGCAAAGCTCAGCTTGCTGTGCGCGCCCGCGCCGATGCCCAGATAGTCGCCAAACTGCCAGTAGTTGGTGTTGTGAAAACACTGGTGGCCCGGCTGCGCATACGCAGAAATCTCGTACCGCGCCATGCCCGCCTGTCCCGTCATCTCCGTGATGCGGTCAAGCATGGCGTAGGCCTGGTCGTCCTCGGGGATGGCCGGGGGGAACTTGGCGAAGTAGGTGTTGGGCTCGATGGTGAGGTGGTAGATGGAGATGTGAGGCGGCTTGAAGGCCAGCGCCGTTCGCAGATCCTGCTCCAGCTCTGGCAACGTCTGGCCCGGCAGGGCGTACATGATGTCGAGGTTGAAGGTGTCGAAGGACGCAGCGGCCTCCTCCACCGCCGCCATCGCCTGGGAACGGTCGTGCACGCGGCCCAGGGCCTTCAGGTGCTGGTCGTTAAAGCTCTGCACCCCCACCGACAGGCGCGTGACACCCGCCGCGCGGAAGGCGCGAAAACGGTCTTTCTCGAACGTACCGGGGTTGGCCTCCATCGTGATCTCGCAATCTGGCTCCAGCCGCAGACGGGCGCGGATGTCGCCGATCAGCCGGTCGATGGCTGCCGGCGAAAACAGGCTGGGCGTGCCCCCGCCAATGAAGATGCTGTGCACGGACCGCCCCCAGACCAGGGGCAGCGCGGCCTCGAGGTCGGCCATCAGGGCATAGATGTAGCGCTGCTCGGGCACCTCGCCGCCGGTGGCATCCGCACGAAATTCGTGCGAGTTGAAGTCGCAGTACGGGCATTTCTTGAGGCACCAGGGCAGGTGCACGTACAGTGACAGGGGCGGCAGGCTGGGTAGCTGCAGCAGGCCCGGGCGCATGTAGTGCTGGATGTCGCGCACCACGGCAGGTTCGGCCTCGGCCTGTGGCGTGATCGGAATATGAACCACGGTCAGCGCCCTTCTACAACCAGCGTTCGCGCATCAGCGCCAGCATCTGTGCGGCCGATCGGCCCCGGTGGCTGTGGGCATTTTTCACCTCCACAGGCAGCTCGGCAAAGGTCTTGCCGAACTCGGGGATGAACATCACGGGGTCGAAGCCAAAGCCGTTGCTGCCCCGGGGTTCGGTGGTGATCTCGCCCACCACGCGGCCCACGGCGATCAGCGGCTCCGGGTCCTGCGGGCTGCGCACGGCGACCAGGGTGCTGACCATGGCAGCGCGGCGGTTGGTCACGCCTTGCAGTTGCTCCAGCAGCGCGCGCACGTTGTTGTCGTCGCTTTTCTCGTAGCCGAACTGGGTGCAGTAATACGCGGTGTCCACGCCCGGCAGGCCGCCAAAAGCGTCCACACACATGCCGGCATCGTCGGCCAATGCGGGCAGGCCCGTGTGTTCGGATGCAAACCGTGCCTTGGCCAGGGCGTTTTCGACAAAGGTGCGGAACGGCTCCTCGGCCTCACCCACACCCAGGTCGGCCTGCCGCACCAGCTCCACGCCCAGGGGCGCAAACATGGCCTGCAACTCGGCCAGTTTGCCGCGGTTATTGGATGCCAGAACAATTTTCATGGTCAAAATGGCCGCAAGCGCTAGTGAAATATGCGCAAGCAGCTATCAATTAAGGAGTATTTTGCAGGGCTTCCTGCTGCAGCTGCACCAGATGGGCGATGCCCTGTTCGGCCAGCCCCAGCAGTTGGTCCATCTCGGCGCGGGTAAAGGCCACGCCCTCAGCTGTGCCCTGCACCTCCACATAGTGGCCCGCGCCCGTCATCACGACGTTCATGTCGGTGTCGCAATCCACGTCCTCCACATATTCCAGGTCCAGCAGCGGCGTGCCCTGCACGATGCCCACCGAAATGGCCGCCACGGGCTGCAGCAGCGGCGACTGGGCGATCTTGCCGCTGGCCAGCAGCTGGTTGACCGCATCCTGGGCCGCGACCCAAGCGCCGGTGATGGCAGCCGTGCGCGTGCCACCATCGGCCTGGATCACGTCGCAGTCGAGCTGGATGGTGCGCTCGCCCAGCAGCTTCAGGTCAAACACGGCGCGCAGGCTGCGGCCGATGAGGCGCTGGATCTCCTGCGTGCGGCCAGTCTGCTTGCCCCGTGCGGCCTCGCGGTCGCTGCGGGTGTGGGTGGCGCGCGGCAGCATGCCGTACTCCGCCGTGACCCAGCCCTCGCCGCTACCGCGCTTGTGCGGGGGCACACGCTCTTCCACCGAGGCGGTGCAGAGCACCTTGGTGTTGCCAAACTCAATCAGCACCGAGCCTTCGGCGTGCATGGTGTAGTGGCGCGTGATGCGCACAGGGCGCAGTTGGTTGGCGGCGCGGTTGCCGGAGCGGATGAAGGTGGTCATGTGATTCTCTATATCAAGCGAGTCGCCCACCTGCGTCATGAGGCGGGCGATGAAAGGCGAAAAAACCTGATTCCATGCATTCGCATGGAGGGAGCCTGAATGCAACCCACAGCGCCGATGGCAGTTCAGGCCTTGCGGGCAGCAGAGCGACGGATGGCTTCGTTGATTTCAGCGATCGACCGCTCGATGGCCGCATCGTCCAGGTCATCCACCAGCCCATCGAGCGGGCCCGCCTGGATGGTGGACGCAAACACGTCGTCGCTGATGCTGTCCGTGGACACCCCCTGGGTGGACTCGAACGCATCTGGCGTCTCCCACTCCAGAGCCACCACGGTCACGTTGTCACTGCTGTCCCCGGCTTTGCGAAGGGCATCTTCCACCAGCTCGGGCACAGCGTGCGACACGGTGTTGCGGCCCAGCTGCTTGGCGATGTCTTCGTCGCTGAGCGTGCCCCACAGGCCGTCTGAGCACAACAGAATGCGGTCGCCCTGCTCCAGGTACACAGGGCCGGTGATGTCGTAAATGGGCTTGGTGGGGGAACCCAGGCAGGTGAACAGCACGTTGCGGTTGATCTTGTCCAGACCAGGGGGCGGCGTGTTGCGCAGCTCCATGTACGAGTGGTCCCGCGTACGGGTCAGCAGATCGCCATCGCGCACCATGTACAGGCGCGAGTCTCCGCAATGTATCCAGGTGGCGGTACCGGCCTGCAACACCGCCGCGACCAAGGTGGTGCGCGGTGTGTCGAGCATGCCTTTCTCTGTGGCGTAGCGCAGGATCTGATGGTGTGCCGCGAGCAACGCGCCGGACAGGAACTCCTGCACATCCTTGAGCTGGGGTTTGGCCTGGCGCTGGAACAGCGCCGAGATGGTCTGCAGCGCGATCTGCGCGGCCACTTCACCTTCAGGGTGGCCACCCATGCCGTCGGCCAATACAAACAGGCCCGATTCGCGCGTGTAGCAGTAGCCCATGCGGTCTTCGTTCTTCTCGCGGCCGCCACGGCGGCTGATCTGGAATACCGAGAACTTCATAAGGACTCACGCAAACAAGGATGCACCCGGGCGCCATCCGTGGACATGTACCTCGCCCGAACCCGCATTGCGTGCGTCTGGTTCATTTGGGCTTGGCTCCGATACCGGTGGCTTCACCCACCTTCTGCACATTTTTCTTGGTGTCAGACACCAGGGTGTCCAATTGCAGCCGCATCTTCTCGGCCACCGTGAGCTTGGTGTAGCGGCGCTCACCCTCGCGGCTGAGCTCTTTTTGCAAGGCAAACACCGACTGGGGGCGGGACAGCGGGTCAAGCGCCATGCACCACTCCACCACCTCGATCAGGTTGTCGGAATACACGCCACGCAACTTGGTCAGGGCGAGCGACAGGCGGTCCTTGTCCACGCGCTGCGGCGCCTCGTTGGGCGGAAAGCCCTGCATGCAGGCGTAAATGCAGGCGCCGATGGCGTAGATGTCGGTCCACGGCCCCATCTGCGAATCGCGCCGGTACATCTCGGGCGCAGCAAAGCCGGGGGTGTACATGGGGCGGATGAAATTGCCTTCCTTGCTCAGCACTTCGCGCGCCGCGCCGAAGTCGATCATCACGGCCTTGTTGTCGTCGGTGATGAAAATGTTGGCGGGCTTGATGTCCAGGTGCAGCATCTTGTGCTGGTGCACGATGCGCAGGCCGCGCAGCACCTCGTCGAACAACGAGCGGATGGTGGACTCGCGGAACACCTTCTGTGTCTTGAGGTCGCGGGCGGTGATGATGAAGTCCTGCAGGGTCGCGCCCTCCAGGTAGTTCATCACCATGTAAACGGTTTCGTTCTCGCGGAAGAAATTGAGCACGCTCACCACGGAGGCGTGCGAGATCTGGGCCAGCGAACGGCCCTCTTCAAAAAAGCTCTTGAGCCCCAGGCGGTACAGCGAGAGCTTTTCGGGCGGCACCTTCGGAAGCAACTCACCAGGAGCGCGAGTCGCCAGGGACGAAGGAAGGTACTCCTTGATGGCCACCTGCTGGCCTTCGGCGTCGAGGGCCAGATATACCACACCAAAACCACCGGAGGACAACCGGCGCACCACACGGTAACCGCCAATTGCGGTATCGGGCGGCAAGGGGGCCGGTTTGATTTTTGACATATTTTGCGAAGATGATTCGGGGGTAAGGCGGAACCCGGATAATCGCCGGATCGCAAGCAACCATCAAAAAGTCCAATGCCAGTTTACAGCATGACCGGATACGCCAGCGCACAGCATGGCGCATCTGCCACTGGCGCTGAAACCGACGCCCGCGCCCCCCAGACGCGCCGGCTGGGACTGGAAATCCGATCCGTCAACAGCCGCTTTCTGGACCTGTCGTTTCGCCTGCCTGACGAGCTGCGCGCCATGGAGCCCACGCTGCGCAGCTTGCTCACAGCGCGCCTGAAACGCGGCAAGGTCGAAGTGCGAGCCGCCCTCGACACCGACGACAGCAACAGCCTGCAAGACCCGCCTGCACGACTGCTGCAGCGGCTCAACTCTTTGCAGGACTCCGTCAGGGCCTGGCTGCCCAGCGCAGCCCCCCTCACCGTGGCCGACGCCTTGCGCCTGTGTGCCAATGCACATTCGGGCACCGAGGACTGGAGCGAAGCCGTTCCGGCCCTCGCCGAAGAAGCATTGACCGCCCTGCTGGCCGCCCGCGAACGTGAGGGCAAGCGCCTCGCAACCATGCTGCTGGATCGCGTCAAGCAGCTGCGGGCCTTGGCCGAACAGGCGGTCCCCATGGTTCCGCTGCTGGTGGAGCAGCAACGCCTGCGCTTCATGGAGCGCTGGAAAGAGGCGATGGCCCTCGCCGACGGTTCTACCCTCCCCGAGGCTGCCCGTGACCGCGCATTGACCGAGGCCACGGCGTTTGCCATCCGCATCGACGTGGCAGAAGAGATCACGCGGCTGGATTCGCATCTGGATGAAATCGAGCGCCTGCTGAAAAAAGGCGGCGAAGTGGGCAAGCGCCTGGACTTCCTGATCCAGGAACTCCACCGCGAAGCCAACACGCTGGGCTCCAAATCTGCCGCGCTCGACCTCACCCGCATCAGCGTGGACATGAAGGTGCTGATCGAGCAGATGCGCGAGCAAGTGCAAAATATCGAATGACACTCATTTTTTGATAGCGCCTTGCGCACATCAACCATGGACTATCCAGGAAATCTCATCGTCGTGGCAGCACCCAGTGGTGCTGGCAAGTCCAGCTTGGTCAAGGCCTTGCTGGAGTTGGACTCGCATGTCCACCCCTCCATCTCGCACACCACCCGTGCGCCCCGCGGCCAGGAAAAGCATGGCCGCGAATACTTCTTCGCGTCGGAGTCCGAGTTCGATGCCATGGTGCAAGGCAACGCGTTTGTCGAATGGGCCCATGTGCACGGCAACCGCTACGGCACCTCCAAGAAAGCCATCGAAGAGCGCATTGCCCAGGGCTCAGATGTGATTCTGGAAATCGACTTCCAGGGCGCACTGCAGATCAAGCAGGCATTTGCCAATGCGGTGCTGGTTTTCATCCTCCCGCCCAGCTGGGAAGAACTGCGATCGCGCCTGGAGCGGCGGGGCGAAGACTCTGCGGATGTCATCGAGGTACGCCTCAAAAATGCTGCCATCGAGATGGCCCAGGTCAGCAAATTCGACTTCGTTATAATTAATGAGTTGTTTGAGCGCGCGCTTTTCGACCTGAAAGCCGTAGTTCACGCCCAGCGACTCAAGTACGCCGCTCAGCGCCGCGCCCGTGCTGACACCTTCCAGTCGCTCAATATCACCTGAATCCCCGGAGTAAACGATGGCACGCATCACCGTAGAAGACTGTCTGGAAAAGATCCCCAACCGCTTCCAGCTCGTACTGGCCGCCACGTACCGTGCCCGCATGCTCAGCCAAGGCCACGCTCCACGCATCGAAAGCCGCAATAAGCCCGCCGTGACTGCCCTGCGTGAAATCGCCGAAGGCAAAGTGGGTCTGGAGATGCTCAAGAAGGTTCCCGGTTGAACGTTCTGCTGGGCAATGCCCACCCAAAAGCACCGCGCCAGCGGTGCTTTTTTTTGCCCGAAAGCCCTCTGGCGCAGTCCCGCGCTACATTTAAGGCATGAACGCGGTGCTCAATTCACCTTCTGCAACGCAGCCCCGCCCGGGTGACCCATCTCCGGCAGGCAATCTATCGGCAGCCGCTGCGGCCGCCAATGCGGCTGCGGCCAGCTTCGCAGCACTGACCGATAGCCTGGACTACCTGGACGCCGTCAGCATCGAGCAGGTGCGCCAGGCGTACCGTTTTGCCGACGAAGCCCACCTGGGGCAGCTGCGCAACAGCGGTGAGCCCTACATCACCCATCCTATTGCAGTGGCCGCGCAGTGCGCGGCGTGGAAGCTCGATGCCCAGGCGCTGATGGCCGCGTTGCTGCACGACGCCATGGAAGACTGCGGCGTGACCAAGGCCGACCTGATCGACCGGTTTGGCGCCCCTGTGGCCGAACTGGTGGATGGCCTTACCAAACTGGACAAACTGCAGTTCAACACTCGCGAAGAAAATCAAGCCGAGTCGTTTCGCAAAATGCTGCTGGCCATGGCGCGTGATGTACGCGTCATCCTCATCAAGCTGGCCGACCGCACGCACAACATGCGCACGCTGTCGGACATGCCGCGCAGCAAATGGGGCCGCATCTCGTCCGAGACGCTGGAAATTTATGCCCCCATTGCCCACCGCCTGGGCCTGAATCAGACCTATCGTGAACTGCAGGACCTGGCCTTCCGACACCTGCACCCCTGGCGCTATGCGACCTTGGCCAAGGCCGTCAACAAATCCCGCAACCGCCGACGCGATCTGGTTCAGAAGGTGCAGGCCGAAGTGGATGCCGCCTTCTCCAAGATCGGCATGAAGGTGCGCCTGGCAGGCCGCGAGAAAACGCTGTATGCCATCTATCAAAAGATGGACCTCAAGCACCTGAGCTTTGCCCAGGTGACGGACATCTATGGCTTTCGAGTCATCGTGCCGACTGTGACCGATTGCTACACCGCCTTGGGTGTACTGCACCAGATGTACAAGCCGGTACCTGGAAAGTTCAAGGACCATATTGCCATTGCCAAACTCAACGGCTATCAGTCTCTGCACACCACCCTGGTGGGGCCCTCGGGCGTGAACATCGAGTTCCAGATGCGCACCGATGAGATGCACGTGATTGCCGAAGCCGGCGTGGCAGCACACTGGCTGTACAAGGCCCAGGACGGGGAAGGCACGGCAGCCGAGCGCCTTGGAACCAAGTGGCTGCAGTCCTTGCTGGACATACAGAACGAAACGCGGGATGCGGCGGAGTTCTGGGATCACGTCAAGGTGGACCTATTTCCCGATGCGGTCTACGTCTTCACACCCAAAAGTCAGATCATGGCGTTGCCGCGCGGCGCCACGGTGGTGGACTTTGCCTATGCCATTCACAGCAATGTGGGTGACCGGACGACCGCCGCCAAGATCAATAACGAGCAGGTTCCGCTGCGCACCGAACTCAAGAACGGGGATGTGGTTGAGATCATCACCGACCCCGTTTCCACACCCAACCCAGCGTGGCTTGGTTTTGTGCGCACGGGCCGGGCACGGTCCAAGATCCGCCATTACCTCAAAACCTTGGCCCAAACCGAGTCCGAAGGGCTGGGTGAAAAACTGTTGACCCAAGCCATCCGAGCGGAAGGCCTCGAACAACTGCCCCCCGTCAGCGCTGAGACCCAACCGCTGTGGGACAAGCTGCTGCGCTTCACCGGCAATCGCACGCGCAGCGAGCTGATGACCGATCTGGGCCTGGGCAAACGCATTGCCAGCATCGTCGCCAAACGGTTGATGGTGCTGATGTCGGAGCATGGCCACCGTCCGGATGCTCTGCTCATGACTCGTGAGCGCTACACATCTCACGAAACCCTGTCGCAAGGGGCCGTCACGCTGGATGGCAGCGAGAATGCCTCTGTGCAATATGCCACCTGCTGCCGCCCCGTGCCGGGCGACAGCATCGTCGGTTATCTGGGCCGCGGTGAGGGACTGGTCGTGCACAACGCACATTGCAGTGTCGCCAAACGTCTGCAGCATAAAGACAGCGAACGCTTCATTGCCGTGGACTGGTCGGACGAGCCCACCCGAATGTTCGAAACGGGCGTGGTCGTTACCGTGAACAACGGCAAGGGGGTGCTGGCACGCGTGGCAGCGGAGCTTGCCAATTCAGAGGCCGACATCACCCACGTGGACATGGACGATGAGGCAGCCTTGGACACCACGGATCTGCGATTCATCGTGGCGGTTCGCGATCAGGCCCATCTCGAGCTGGCATTGCGCAACCTGCGCCGCACACAGGCTGTGCTGCGTGCAGCCAGGATTACTCCACAACCCTGACACCTCAGCACGGCACCAAGCCCTGAGGTCGATACGACAGGCGCGCAGCTCGGCGTCTGTGTGCGAACGGCTTACGTAGCGACACTACGAGGCGGGTACTGCACCTCCACCACCTCCAAATGGCGCACTCCGCCCGGCGTGGGTAACTGCACCTCGTCCCCAACGCGCGCCTTCAGCAGCGCCCGGGCCACAGGTGAAATCCAGCTGACCTGACCCATACGGCTGTCGGCCTCGTCGATGCCCATGATGGTGATCGTGCGCTCACCATCCTCGTCGTCCGAGTAGGTGACGGTAGCCCCGAAGAAGACCTGCTCACTGCCTGCCTGCAAACTGGGATCCACCACTTCGGCAATCTCCAGCCGCTTGGTCAAAAAACGGATGCGCCGATCAATTTCGCGCAGACGCTTCTTGCCGTAGAGGTAGTCGCCGTTTTCAGACCGGTCTCCATTGCTGGCAGCCCAGTGCACCACATCCACGATCTTCGGCCGCTCGTTGTCGATGAGATCCAACAGCTCCGCCCTTAGACGCGCATACCCAGACGGGGTGATGTAGTTTTTGCCGCCCGGTGGCAAAGGAGGTAGTGCCAATCCTTCGTCATCGTCAGCACTGTCGGTTTCCTTGGTAAAAGCCTTGCTCATTGCCAGAACTCTCCAATCAGCGCAAAGCGCCTGGACAAATGAAAAAGCCTGCAATCTCACGATTGCAGGCTTTAAACATTGGTGCGGCTGGCAGGAATCGAACCCACGACCCCTTGGTTCGTAGCCAAGTACTCTATCCAGCTGAGCTACAGCCGCTAAGCTTCGAATTATAGCATGATTTCTTGGCAACCCTTGAAATTTGCTTTCTTTCTGATTGTTTTCCTGAATCAGGCTACGCAAACAGACAGTCAATTCAACGCAAGCCAAGATTGTAATGCAGGATGAAGGCTCCAAAAACAAACTGAGCGATTTGGATCACAAAACACATCGTTTGTTGATGGATTCACCCTGCGAGCTAGGGTGGTAGGGCGTGTTGGACTTGAACCAACGACCAAAGGATTATGAGTCTGCCTCCACTTCCTGCGCTGACAACCCCTTAGGCTCCCGAGCCATCTACAAATCATGCCGTTCACATCAGCTCAAAAGGCCCGTGTATCCTTTGCTGTCTGACGATTTGTAGACGTAACTTGAAGCCCCCTCATGCCCATCGACCCTGCGTATCTCTTCGACGACACGAAGGTTGCCTCCTACCTCAAGTCGGCTCGCTCCCATCACGATCTCACGCTCGAGCAGCTCAGCCGACTGACCAAAGAAATTGATCCAGCGGGAGCTGGCGTTTCCCGCGTTGCACTTTCGAGGTACGAGAACGGTGCGTCATTGCCCGGCCTGCGCGAGTTGCGACTTATCAGTTTCGCAACGCGTAGACCCTTGGCTCTTCTTTTTTATGGTGAAAGAACTGACCCGATGAGCTCCTACCGACTGGAGCTGGAAATGCGCATCACGGATGTCGTAATGGGCCAGGTTGATGCACAAGGCCTAATCAAAGAGGTGGCAGAGCAAGACCCCGAGGATGAGAGCTTCAAGTCACTGCTGGAAAGCGTCAAAGCATCTTCTTGATCGTTTTGGATACTTTTTTCTCATTTTGTGTTGACTAACTGCCGGTTTCCTTTATAGTTTTCATAACGAGATTTTTGCTCGTTATGTTTACCATCAAAGGAGCTAGCAGTGATCGACTTTTCCGAACTGGCGCTTTCCCCGAACGAGTCTCGCGCCGCTCGTAACTTTCTCGGCCTCAGCCAAGCGCAGGCCGCCGAGAAATCCAACCTCCCCGCACACAAGATCAAGCGCTTCGAGTCGGGCAACTATGTGCCCGACGCGCAGTTCCTCGAAGACCTGCGCGAGTTCTATGAGAGCGAGGGCTACAACTTCCACGACGAGGACGCACCCGGCGCCAAGGCCAAGGCGCGCGGTGATGTGTTCCCCGCTGGCGTCGTGGGTGGAACCGATGGCGGCACCGATGAAACCGATGGTTTCCCCTCGGAAAACCAAGGAAAACTGCCACGCCCGCAGAGCGTGCAACTGCAGTTCATGCGCATCACTCCGAGCCTGGAAAGTGCCCAGGTGGACCGGGTTTTCGACTGCATCGAGGACAACGAGGAAGCCATCCGGACAGGTATGACCCTGCCCATCCGCAACGGCTTTTTGTCCGAGAGCCCCTCCGCACAAACCCAAGCCCAGGCCATTGCACTGCTGCGCCGCCTGGCCGAGAACGGCCTGCTCTATGCCCGCCTGATGGGACGCGAGCTGGTCAGCATGCCACGTGCAGATGATCAGGCAGCGCCGGACAACTTTCTGCTCGGACTCAGCAGCAAGGCCAAGGCGGCGACGGTGGGCGATCTGCTGGCGCTGGCAATGGCAGACCTGCAGCGCGCCGTGGTTGACGGCGACACAGAGGCTCAGGCGCGCCGCAAGGGCCGCGCCGAGCCGGTGGAGGTGCTTCAAGCGTTGGTCGGCTGAGGCGCGGCGGCAATGCGCCACCTCATTGATCAACAGGGGGCCTGTGTGCCCCCCTGCCCTCCCCAGACGTGGCGCCACAAGGCGCCGACCGGGGCACCCGCTTGCACGCCAGTGCATGCGGGGGGGGAGGGAACCAGGTCCGCCAGGGCGGTGGATCAGGCAGACGGCGGCGGGTGGATCGCCAGGGCCACGCTACCCGATGGCCGGTGCAAGCGCTTCCGCCAGCTGCAGTACTTCGACGGCTATGTGGCCGTGTGGCGCGCTGCCGGTTTTCTCCTGACCTGGCAGGACCCACGCACGGTTTTCATCACGCGCGGTGGGCTGGATGCAGGGCCACAGCGCCCCGCTGCAGACCCGGCCAAGGTCACCCCATCAAAACACCACACAGAGGCTCTGAATCATGGTCAAGCTCGATTTGGGCATTGCCAAGCTCGATTGGTACGTGCTTTCCAACCCCTCGGCCAACACCGGCCCGTTCTCGTTCTCCATCGACCACGAGGGCGTCTTCCTGTTCCTCAAGCCCGTGCAGCTCGCGCTGCTGTGGCCCTGGGTGAAGGTATGAGCCAGAAGCCCGCACAGCCAGCCTTCGCCTGGTGGACCACCCCCACCACCCGCGCGTTGCATCGCGCGCCCACACAACCCGCCGCGGGCCTATATCGCCGTCCCTTTTCTGGCGCAAAGACCGCGCCTCAACGCCCTCTGGAGGCTCACCGTGCAACAGCACAAATTCTCCCCTTCACGGGCAGTAACACCCCGTATGAGTCTCATGAGTGAGACAACAGCCAGCGAAGCGCAGCAGCTCATGGGACTCGATACGGTACGGATCAAAAGCCCTTACATGGCCCGCAACATCGTGGACAAGGTCAAAGCCCAGGGGCAGAGCTACTGCCAGGTGCTCAACGAAACCGGCGAGCTGCTGTGGGAAGTCACCCGCACCAACCTCAAGGGCTCCTACGACTCTCGAATCATGGTCAAACCCATGTACGAGGACTGCCAGAAGTCCAAGAGCGGCAAGCCCGAATGGCACCCTAGCCCGCCCTATCTGATCGTCGAGTGCTCAGTCCCCAAGGCCATGCACGGCCAGAACGTCTATGGGGTGATCGAGGACATGCAGACGGCCTGCGAGAACGTGCGCACGCTGCTGCAGCAGCTCATGGGCATTGAACTGCCTCACACCAGCAATTGGACCGTGCAGCGTGTGGACTGGGCCGAGTCCTTCCAGTTGCCCTATCAGGCCGTGCAGGAGTTCTTCGAGGGCATCTACCACGTGGCCTTCCCGCGCCGGAAGATGCAGAAGTACGGCAACGAGTCGATCTTCGTGCCGGGCACCACCACAACGATAAAGCTGTACCACAAGGGGCCCGAGTTCCAGAAGAACGACCGCAAGCGCCTGGCCTGGGTGCTGCGCAACTTCTTTCAGGAAAACAAGCCCCGCGACGCTGCGCCAGATTGGGCCCAACGGCAGGCATATCGCAAGGTTGCGGCCATCCAGCGCCTGGCAAACAACCGCCTGCGCGCCGAGGTGGAAGTACACGCGGAAAAGCTGGACTACGACTTCGGCCACAAGCCCAAGGTGCGCGAGGTCACCACCGACTACCTGCAGGCCGTCTTCGACAAGGAAATTGCCCGCCTGCTGCGTGAGGGCAGCGAGGGTGTGAAAGTGGTGCGCTCCAGCCTGGCGGTGCGTGATCGCTTGGAGGCCCGTTTCTCCCCCGAGCTGGCCGGACTGCTGCATGGCTTCTGGCTGGGCCTTGCCACCCACGGCGAAGACGACATGAAGACACGCAGCACCCGCGCCACCTTCTACCGCCGCCGCAAACAGCTTGTCGATGCAGGTGTGTCCTGGCTCGCCACCGACATGCAACTCATTGAGCGTCAGGGGCAAATGCTGCCCGCTGATTTCTCCCCCGTTCGTGCAAACGCCAGGCGCTGTACCAGTCTGGTGCGCGAAAGACCCGCCTTCGACTACCGAAGCGGACTACTCCAACTGGCCGCCTAAGGCCATCTTCCCAAAGGAAATCATCATGAGCGAAACCGTTCTCGTATTGCGTGCCGACCGGTACGAATTCACCAGCGAAAAAACCGGCGAAATCATCAAGGGCGCCAACGTCTATTTCATCAGCGACACCCAGGTCGAGACACCCAACGCGGTGGGCGACAAGCCGATGAAGGTTGCCATCAGCGACGAGGTATTCAACGAGATCAAGCACTACGGCGCCCCGGCCATTTACGACATCACGACCAAGACCAAGCCGGGAAAGGACGGCACGGCCACGGTCGTGCTCACAAAGGCCAAGTTTCAGCAGGCATTCAAGCTGCCTGAGGCGGCATAAAAAAAGCGCTCACGTGCTGCAACACATGAGCGCCCACCGAACCACAAAAACCTATCCGTGATCGGCCCTGGCAGCTTACCCCATGTAGGCCACCAGAGGCCATGAATCGAGGCTCCTATGTTCTTCCACGCTCCACGCGATATCTACGGTCCCGAGCTGCTGCGCATGTTCATTGACGAGCTTGGCGGCCCCAAGAAGGTTTACAAGTACCTGGGCGTTTCAGAGCGCACGGTGTGGCACTGGCTCTCCGCTGGTCGCGCCCCTCGTGCCGCAGTCCTGGCTCTCTTTTGGGAATCGCGTTGGGGGCGTTCTCAGATATTCACCGAACAGGTGAACGAAATCCGCCTGTTGTACCGGCAAGTCTGCATCCTGCAGGAGCAGTACCAGAAGGCCAAAGACATCATCACCGGGCTGCGTGCCATGCATGCGGGCTCAGCCAATGAACCACTTTTTGACGAGCTTCCAGACCTCGGCCACCGCCATGCCCCATCGTTCGATGCAGACGCCTTTGCACCGCTGCCCCTCGATGCCACAGTGCCAACTCGGGATGCAGCGCCCGCGCCGGTCTCAGCTCGCGCCGCCCAGGCCATGCAGGCATTGGATCGCACGCGCGCTGCTGCTCGCCGCTGAGGGTTCGCCGTGGACTCGCCGCTCTTTCTCACCGCCGATGAGCTCAGCACGCTTACCGGGTTCAAGACCCCCAAAAGGCAAGTGGACTGGCTGCGCACCAAGGGTTGGCGCTTTGAGATAAACGGCAATAGGCAAGCCATCGTGGCCCGCAAATACGCAGAAAAAATGCTGGGTTGCGGGGTGCCCGAGGAACAGAGCTACCAGCCCAATTTCAGGGCTTTGCAGGGGGCGTAATGGGTCGGCGTAGACAGTCCAATTTCGACGACCCTCCGCGCTTCCACCGCAAGGGCAACGTCTGGTATCACGTGAGCGGTACCCTGCCCCGCGTGTGGACCAAGCTCTCCAACGACCGCGCCGAAGCCCTGCGCCTGTGGGCCCAGCGTGAAGGGGTGCGAGAGGACGAATCCACGCGGCTTTTTTCAGTGGTGGCCAGGCGTTACGTGCGCGAGGTGTTCCCCACCAAGAGCGTGCAAACCAGGCGCGACAACGACAAGGAACTCGCCAACCTGCTGCGCGTGTTCGGCCACATGCCCATGGAGGCCATCGCCCCCATGCACATCCGCCAGTACATGGACCTGCGCGGCCAGGTGGCAAAGGTGCGCGCCAACCGCGAGAAAGCCCTGTTCTCGCACATCTTCAACAAGGCCAGGGAATGGGGCTTCACCACCGCGCAGAACCCCTGCCAGGGCGTGAAGGGCTTCAAGGAAACCGGGCGCTCGCGCTATGTCACCGACGAGGAATTCGACCGCGTGCGGGCCAACGCGCATTGCACGGTGGTAGACGCCATGGACATTGCCCTGCTCACCGGCCAGCGGCCCGCCGATGTGCTAAAGATCAAGCGCACTGACATTCGGGATGGCGCCTTGTGGATCGTTCAGAACAAGACCGGGGCACGCCTGGGCATCGAGATAACGGGAGAGCTGGCGGCGGTCATCGAACGGATCAACCAGCGGCCCAGGAAGGCCATCAGCGCGTTTCTGATTCAGGACGAGAACGGCCAGCCGCTCAGCCAGGGGGCGCTGCGCTCACGCTTTGACAAGGCGCGCACGCTGGCGAAGGTGGATTTCCAGTTTCGGGACATTCGGGCGAAGGCTGCGACAGACACAGGCGACTTGGCGCACTCTCAGAAACTGCTGGCGCACAAGAACCGGGGTATGACCGAGCACTATGTGAAAGCCCGCATAGGGGACCGCGTGCAGCCCCTGCGGTAACATGGTGTTTCAATTCATTGAGGGGCAGGGAATGAAGCGATTGCTCGTTGCATTGGTGCTTGCCCTTGGCACGTGCTCCGCTTGGCCTCAGTCTGCGCCCCTGCCACTTGAGCACCTGCTCTGGTCCGGCCGGCCGATTCCCTTTTATGGCAATCCATCAAGCGAAGAATCAAGACAGCTCATCGCGCTTGTGCAGGGCGCCAATCTGGCAGAGCGAATGGCCTCCTTCACCCAGAGCCGCCTCAGACTTCGCCACAACTTGGCCATCGGCTTTCAAGACTGTGGAACTCCAAACGCCTTTTACAAGCCCGCTAACCGCGCGGTAGTGATTTGCACCGAGTTCGTCAAGCACGTGGCGGGGCTGATGACGGAGCGCAAAGAATTTTTTGCCCAGCAATCACCGCAGTTCCTCGCGCAGTGGCTCACCAGCATTCTGTGGGTCGTCTATCTCCATGAGTTGAGCCACGCCGTCATTGACATAAACCAGGTGGCAATCACCGGGCGTGAGGAAGACGTAGCAGACCAATTCGCGATCTGGGCCTCACTGAACTACATCAACGATATCGGGGTCGCCGCATTCGTTCCGGCAATTTGGTACTTCAAGGAGCTGGCATCGTCCCAGCGCCTGAACGAATTGCCACCTGAAGCGCTCTCGCACCTGTTGTCTGATGAGCACTCACTCCAGGGACAACGTGCGCTGAATTTCGCATGCTGGGTGCACGGGCTCAGCCCAGAAGCAGCAAGGGATTTGACGCGCTTCGTAGCCCTCTCTGATGCTCGCGCGCAACGATGCGGGGCAGAGTACCGAGCCATGGACAACGGCATTCGAGCCCAATTCCGCAAGGCACTGAAGCAGAACAGATGAGCGGTAAGCGCCCGAATTGTAGAAATTCAACCGCAAATGTAGAAACACCCCAGAACCCTTTCGGGCTCTGAGGCGCACCAATCCTGGTAGGGCGTGTTGGACTTGAACCAACGACCAAAGGATTATGAGTCCTCTGCTCTAACCAACTGAGCTAACGCCCCCAGCCATGCTCCAGCGCTATACAGCGGGGCAAGCGCCGTATTGTAGGGGCTTACTTGCGGTGGCTGAGCGCGTTAGACACCAGCTTGGAGGTGATGTCCACAATCTGGATCATGCGGTCGTATGGCATGCGCGTAGGACCAATCACGCCCAAAGTCCCCACCACCTTGCCATCAACCTCATAGGGGGAGCTGACGATCGAAAGCTCTTCAAAGGGCACAACCTGGCTCTCGCCACCGATGTAGATGCGCACCCCTTCCGCTTGGCTGGAGATGTCCAGAAGGCGAAGGATTTGTGTCTTCTGCTCAAACAAGTCAAATGCCCTGCGCAGGTTGCCCATGTCGCTGGAGAAATCACTGACGGACAGCAGGTTGCGCTCTCCAGAAATCACCACCTCGTCCTGCGCCTCGGACAGTGCCTCCGAGCCTACGTTGACTGCCGCCTGCATAAGCGATGCGATCTCTCCGCGCAATACATCGACCTCGGACTTCAAACGTTCTCGCACCTGCTCCATTGCGAGTCCGGCGTAGTGGGCATTCAGAAAGTTGGAGGCCTCTACCAGTTGCGACTGGGAGTGATCCACCTCGGTGAAGATCACGCGATTCTGTACGTCACCTTCCGGCGAAACGATGATGACGAGAAAGCGCTTTTCGGAAAGTCGAAGAAATTCTATGTGGCGAAATACCGAGGTACGCCGAGGTGCCATCACCACTCCAACGAACTGGGAGAGGTTGGACAACAGCTGCGCAGCGTTGGCGATGACTTTTTGTGGCTGTTCAGGTGCCAGCTGGGGCGGCATGACAGACTCCCGCTGCACCGTGAGCATCGTGTCCACAAACAATCGGTATCCACGCGCAGTGGGAATACGGCCAGCGGAGGTATGGGGACTCGCAATCAGCCCCAGCTCTTCCAGGTCCGCCATCACGTTTCGTATCGTGGCAGGCGACAAATCCAACCCGGACGCGCGGGAAAGGGTACGCGACCCTACGGGCTGCCCATCAGCGATGTAACGCTCGACCAGGGCTTTGAGCAACAACTTGGCACGGTCATCGAGCATGGAGTGATTTTAATGATGTAATTTCGCGATGACGTCCAATTTCCGCCATGTCGCACTTATAGGCAAGTACCAGACTTCAGCTGCAGGCGCCCCCGGTGATGGCTCTCGCCGGGCTTTGGAGGATATTGCGCATTTCTTAGAGCGCCAGGGATGTGAGGTGGTGCTGGAAGCGGAAACCGCCAGCAATACCGGATTGACGCACTACCCGTCCTTGAATGTAGACCAGATCGGTGCACGGTGCGATTTGGGGCTGGTGGTGGGGGGAGATGGAACGATGCTCGGCATTGGCCGACGCTTGGCGCGCTTTGGAACGCCGCTGATCGGCATCAATCAGGGCCGGCTCGGATTCATCACTGACATTCCCTTCGACACCTATCAGACCACATTGCCACCGATGCTGCGAGGTGCCTACGAAGAAGACCAGCGGCCTTTGATGCACGCAACAGTCGTTCGCGATGAACGTGTGGTGTTTGAGGCCTTGGCCATGAACGATGTGGTGGTCAACCGTGGTGCGACGTCGGGCATGGTGGAATTGCGTGTCGAAGTTGGTGGGCAGTTTGTGGCCAATCAAAGGGCCGACGGCCTCATCATTGCCTCCCCCACCGGATCGACCGCATATTCGTTGTCTGCGGGCGGGCCCATGCTTCACCCATCCATCCCGGGCTGGGTGCTGGTTCCTATAGCGCCACATACGCTGTCCAACCGCCCCATCGTGCTCTCCGATGCGACTGAGGTGGCTGTCGAAGTAGTGAGCGGGCGCGATGTCAGCGCGAACTTTGACATGCAGTCCCTTGCGTCCTTGCTGCATGGCGACCGCATCCTCGTCAAACGCTCTGAGCACCGCGTACGATTTCTACACCCTCAAGGCTGGAACTACTTCGCGACTTTGCGCAAGAAGCTGCGCTGGAACGAAGGGGGCTCATGACCATGGCACTGCGGCGGATAACCCTGCGGGATTTTGTGATCGTTCAAACGCTGGAACTTGACTTGCGCAGCGGCTTTACCGTGTTGACCGGTGAAACCGGGGCGGGCAAGTCCATCCTGATTGACGCATTGCAACTGGCACTGGGAGCACGCGCGGATGCCGGGGTAGTACGGGAAGGATGCAGCAAAACCGACATTTGCGCGGAATTCGACTGCCCTGCCCATGCCCGCCCATGGCTGGAAGAAGCCGGGTTTGAAACCGATGACTGGCTGCTACTGCGCCGTACCGTCGACACACAGGGCAAGAGCCGCGGTTGGATCAATGGGACACCAGCGACAGCTTCACAGTTACGTGCCTTGGGCGAGATGCTTCTCGACATCCATGGTCAGCACGCATGGCAAAGCCTGACCCGCCCAGAGTCGGTGCGCGGCTTGCTGGACGCTTTTGCCGGTGTGAATACCCGCGATACAGCATCGCGTTGGACGCAATGGCGCGCTGCTCTCAAGGCATTGCAGCAGGCACGCGCAGCACAGGCAACGCTTCAGCAAGAGCGCGAGCGCCTGCAGTGGCAAATCAGCGAAGTGGACAAACTCGCGCCAGGTGACCTGGAGTGGGAGGATCTTGACGCGCAACACAAGCGCCTATCGCACGCGCAGGCGTTGCTGGATGGGGCCCATGGAGCGCTTCAAGCTTTGCAAGAAGACGACGCGGGAGCCGTTTCCGCACTGACCCACGCACATTCGCTGCTTCAGGCGCAGGAACACATTGAGCCAGAGTTCGCCAATCTGGCCGATATCCTGGCGTCGAGTCTGGCGCAGACGACAGACGTGGTGCATTCTCTGCACACCTATTTACGCCATGCGGACATTGACCCCCAACGTTTGGCAGAACTGGACGAACGCATGTCCTTGTGGATGGGACTGGCTCGCAGGTACAAACGCCCTCCAGCGGAACTGCCCGCTCTGCTCAAGGACTGGAAAGCATCCATGCGCCAGCTTGATGCCGCCACCGATCTGGAAAAGCTGCAAGCCAACGAATTCGCCAGCGCTAAGGCGTACCATGCGGCGGCGCGCGCACTGTCTCTGGCTCGCGCCAAAGCAGCACCAAAACTCTCCGTGTCCATCTCTCAGGCCATGCAAGGTCTCGGGATGGAGGGCGGTAAATTCGAGGTGTCAGTGACGAAGGCGTCGGAGCCCTCTCCAGACGGGATCGATGATGTCGTGTTTTTGGTGGCAGGACACCCCGGCATGACCCCCAAGGCGGTCGGCAAAGTCGCCTCCGGCGGGGAGTTGTCCCGCATTTCGCTGGCGATCGCAGTCACAACCAGTGAATTGGGCTCAGCCCCCACACTCATTTTTGACGAGGTGGACTCCGGCGTGGGTGGCGCAGTCGCCGAAACCGTGGGACGTTTGATGCAGCAGCTGGGACGCGACCGCCAGGTGCTGGCAGTAACTCACCTGCCCCAAGTAGCAGCATGTGCGCATCACCACCTCAAGGTGGCAAAAAACAAAAGCGCTCAAGGCACAACCAGCACCGTGCTGGTTGTGCAGCAAGACGAGCGTGTGACAGAAATCGCCCGCATGCTGGGTGGGGAGCGCGCTACCGAGACCACGCTGGCGCACGCGCGTGAAATGCTGGGCACTGCGACTCCGAAGTTGGTCGCGGCGCCTACCCCACCCGCTCCCTCCTCTAACGCCGCTAGGAAACGCTGATGGCCCTTGAAATTGTTGTCATCACGGGCATGTCGGGATCTGGAAAATCCGTCGCCTTGCACGCACTGGAAGATGCTGGCTACTACTGCGTAGACAACCTGCCGCCGGAGCTACTGCCAGCCTTCGTAGCGCTCGAACACAAACACCATGGCAACCGCGTAGCCATTGCAGTGGATGTCCGCAGCGCAACGTCCTTGCATCAAGTGCCTCAAGAGTTGAGCCGTTTGCGCAGTCAGGGCGTGGCCGTGAAATCCCTTTTTCTGGATGCCACGATTGATACCCTGGTGCGGCGTTTCTCCGAGACGCGCCGCCGCCATCCCCTGTCGCACGACGACCTCCAGCAAGGACGCAGGGCCTTAGTTCAGATCATTGAGCTGGAGCGGGAGTTGCTGGCTGAACTGCGCGAACAGTCACACGTGATCGACACCAGCACCATCCGCGCCTCCCAGTTGCAAAGTTATGTCAAAGGCCTGATGTCCACTGCGCAAGGGCAATTGACCTTGGTTTTCCAGTCATTTGCGTTCAAACGCGGTATTCCCATGGATGCCGACTACGTCTTCGACGTCCGCATGCTGCCCAACCCACACTATGAGATCGCGCTCCGGGACCTCACAGGACTGGACCAGCCGGTGGCTGACTTTCTGGACCTGCAACCCGAGGTGGACCTGATGCGGGCCCACATTGAAAAATTTTTAGCACACTGGCTGGACATGCTGGATCGCAATCACCGAAGCTACGTCACTGTAGCCATCGGCTGCACCGGTGGACAACACCGCTCTGTCTATCTGGTGGAGAAACTGGCGCAAGCGTTCAGCGACCGATGGACTGCATTGAAGCGGCATCGTGAACTGGATGGGCGCTGACCATTGCCTTCACAAGCGAGCTCTTGGAGCCAACCTCTGGGGAACAAGTTGTGGAGCTTGGCGCCAACGAAGCGAGACCTCCGCGACTGAGAGAGCGCCCCCGTTTGAGTTCACCATAGCGAAGATTGCGTGGTGTCCAGCAACTTACGGATGGGCGCCGGCAACCCCACCAAGGACCACTGATCTGGCCCCAGCCACTCTCCGCCCTCCACAGGAGGCACCATTCCGTCGGTCTGTATCAACAACGGGTGAAGATGCAAGTCCCGGTGCGTGAGGACATGCACAAATGGCTGCAACTCTTGCTGCGCATACTGCCCATCGCTACCCAAAGCACTCACAAAAATACCCCGCGACTCCAGGTCAGCGAACACGGGCACGCAGTGCATTCCCGCCCAGATCCCAGTGGGTGGGCGGCGTTGCAGCCAGATGCGCCCCTCGCCATCGCGCAGGATCACCAATTGCCAGGATTCAGCCCGGCGTGACAGTTTGCGGGTTCTGACGGGATAGCGTTCAGGATCCCCCTCCTTGAAAGCTGCGCAATCGCCCATCAAAGGGCAATCGGAGCATTTTGGAGAGCGGGGTGTGCACAGGGACGCCCCCAAGTCCATCAGGCCCTGGGTGTAACGGGGCATCGCCACATCAAGATCGCGCACTGGCAACAGCGCATCGGCATGCTCCCATAGAAGGCGTTCGTTTTTGGCAGAAGCCAGATCTTGGCAAAAGCCCAGCAGGCGCGTGAGCACCCGCCGCACGTTGGCATCCAGAATGGGCACGCGCTCTGAAAAACAAAACGCGGCAATGGCGCCTGCGGTTGAACGCCCAATGCCCGGCAAAGACGCCAACAGCGACGCCGTTCGCGGGAAGGCGCCACCATGGTCAGTCATGATCTGCTGAGCGCAGCGATGGAGATTGCGTGCACGACTGTAGTAGCCCAAACCACTCCACAAGCCCAGGACCTCATCTTGAGGGGCTGACGCCAGGGCGCTCACATCAGGAAATCGGCCCAAAAAGCGGGCGTAGTAGTCCAGCACAGTGGTGACCTGGGTCTGCTGCAACATGATCTCCGACAGCCAAACCCGGTATGGATCGCGGGTCTGTTGCCAGGGCAGATGGTTGCGCCCATGTACAGCTTGCCAAGCGACTACCCGCGCGGCCACACCCTCCCGGGATTCAGCACTCATGCGGAAACCGGATGCGCGTCAGTCAATGCCGGTGCAGCCCCAGGCAGAGCCACCAACTTGGAAGTCAGCTCATGCAACTTGTTCTCCAACTGGCCGAGTTCCTCCTCGCCAGCCTCGATCTCCGAGATGCGCTCCACCAAGCCGCTGGCAGCCTGTTGTATGCGGTCTACGGCCTCCATGCGGCGAGCAAAGCTGCGACGCCGTTCTCGCAGCTGTGCGTCCAATTGCGCAGTGGCTGATTTGCTCCACAGTTCCAGATCATTGGCCGCTGACTCGTACACCGTGCGCAAACGCATGGCCAGCGCGCGCACCAGGCGCTCCGCAAACTCGGGTTGCGCCAACTTGAGAGCATTGCCCATACCCAGGTACTGCAAATGACTCTGCTCGATCTGGTGCAGGTCTTGCGCAAAGTGTTCAAGCTGCGGCGGCGTGGGCACCTGCAAAGAAAAACCGAACTCTGCATTGAGCTGCCTGAAGGTCCCGCTGAGCATGGCCTGAATCTCGGTACCAGAGGCTTGCGCCTTGTCCAAGGTGCCGCGCAGTTTGTCAAAGGTCTGGACGTATATTTTCTTCACGCCCAACTTGAGCCCCTTTTGCTGCAATGTCTGGGCCAGCTCGGCCAGCTCTGCTTTGAGCGCCTTGGCGCCCAACTGCTGAAAAACGTCACGCAGCAACTTGAGGTGAACCGCACGCACCGCCTGGATCTTGGCAGTGCTGAGATCAAACTCACGCTGCTCCTGCTCAATGCGATGGCGCATGGATTCGATTACCGATGCGTTCTTGCCCCGCAGACTGCGCAACTCGGCCATTTGGTCATCGAGGTCGCGGCGTCGGATATTGATGACCCGCGACGTTTCTGTACGCAGGCTCGCCACCCCTGCCGCTACCGCAGCGCGCAGTATGGACTGCCGTCTGCCCATGATGCCTTTGGCAAGGGCCTCTTCCAACGCTGGCAGTCCACTGGTTTCCAGCAAAACGTCGTCCGCAGTGATCTTGGCCACCAAGCCTTTTTGCGCAGACACAGGCACCACACGGTCCAGAGACACGCCGAGCATCTCGGCGGAAGTCGCGCACTGGCGCTCCATCTGCGCCTGGACCTGCTCGGCGGTGTTGAGCGTATCCCAGAGGGTGTCGATCTTGTTCAGCACCACCAAACGCGCTTCCATGCTCTCGGGCGAGATGGCCAGGTGCTCGCGCCAGATCGACAGGTCAGAGCGCGTCACGCCGGTGTCGGCACTCAGGATGAACACCACTGCATGCGCCTGGGGGATGAGGTTGACCGTCAGCTCCGGCTCTGCACCCACTGCGTTCAGGCCAGGCGTATCCAGAATCACCAAACCCTGCTTCAAGAGCGGATGGGGGATATTAATGATGGCGTGGCGCCACATGGGCACCTCTACCAAGCCCTGCGCGTCAGGCACAGGGTTTTCATCTGTCAGATCGTCATGCCAGAAACCCAGCGCACGCGCATTGTCCAGACTGACCTTGCGAACCTCAGCCACTTTTTCAAGTGCCTTGGCAATCTGGTCGGCGTTGCCAACATCCAGCGGGATATCCTGCCAACGGTCGGTTTTGACCCGCCACTCCGCCAGGCTCTGCATCTGAAGTCGAGTCTCAATGGGCAATAGCCGCAAGCTGGGTGCAACATTCGCGTCGTACCCCAGTTCGGTGGGGCACATGGTCGTGCGGCCCGCACTGGCAGGCATGATGCGGCGACCATAGTCAGCAAAAAAGATCGCGTTGATCAGTTCGGATTTTCCACGCGAAAACTCCGCCACAAACGCCACCATGACCTTGTCGCTGCGTACCTGCTCTTCCAGCCGCTGCAGGCGCTCTTGCACTGCTGCATCCATCAGGTCGTGCGTGGCCATCCAATCGGCCAGCCGCTTGAGCTGCTGGGCGAACTCCCGTCGCCAGACGCCATGCTGGTCAAACTGTTCGTTGAATGAAGGTCCCACTTTGCTCCCAGAGATCTATGGATGGCCCGCGAGGCAGGTATATACAAAATATAGCATCGACCGTCCGCCAGCTGTCACAAACCGTCCATCGGACGGCAGCATCTATGGGCGCTGGCACTGGCGGCAGAAGTAAGTGCTTCTCTGTCCCTGGCGAATCAGCTCGATGGCTGTACCGCATACATGGCAAGGCTGACCATCGCGGCCATACACGTTCGCGGCCGTCTGAAAGTGGCCAGCCATTCCTTCGGCATTCGAAAAATCGCGCAGCGTGCTACCGCCCATCTCCACAGCGCGGGCCAGCACCGAGCGAATGGCCTGATGCAGCTTATGTACTCGTGCCGGACCAATGCGTGATGCAACGGTAGTAGGACGGATGCCAGACAAAAAAAGCACCTCAGAGGCGTAGATATTCCCGACCCCCACGACCACGCGCCCCGCCAGAAGCAACTGTTTGATAGGCATCCGGCTTTTCTTGAGTCCTGCCTGAAAAGTCGGAAGTAGAAACTCCTCAGACAAGGGCTCCATACCTAAGCCGCCCAGCAATTTGGCGGCTACCGGCGAGTTCTCTGATGGCGCATAGACCACCGCGCCAAATCGTCGCGGGTCATGCAGGCGCAGCGTGCCCCGGTCGGTGACAAGGTCAAAGTGGTCATGCCCCCCCGCTTCTGGCATGTCTGAAGCAAAACGCAGGCTACCCGACATCCCCAAATGCAGAAGCAGAACGCCTTGGTTCATATCGAGCAACAGATACTTGCCCCGCCGGCGCAATCCGACCACTTGTTGGCCTCCCAGCACCTGCGGGTCACAACCCAGAGGCCACCGCAGGGGCTTGCCCATCATCACAGCCTCGATCCGGGCTCCAGCGATCGCGGTAGCAAAACTGCGCCGCGTCACTTCCACTTCAGGCAACTCAGGCATACAAACAACCGGGCAACGGCTTAACAGGCATGGATTATTATGGCCCGATGGTGTTATCCCACAGCTTTCGTACCGTCGCCTTGGTCACCGTGATTGCGGCGTCCGCCCACTCAGCTTGGGCCCAAAAGCCCGCCGGTGAAAGCCGCCCCCCGAGCGAGCCCCCACCGGTAGAGTCCAACCCCGCGTTGGACGCAGAGCTGTTCTACGAAATCTTTCTGGGCGAGATCAGTGCACGAACTGGGGACCCAGGTGCAGGCTACGCGTTCATGCTGGAGGCTGCGCGCCGAAGCGCTGACGGGCAGCTCTACCAAAGGGCTGCTGACATTGCCTTGCAATCACGATCAGGCGAATACGCCCTGGCTGCAGCCCGAGCCTGGAAGGAAGCCCTGCCCCAGTCGCGCGAGGCCAATCAGTATGTGCTGCAGATCCTGATCGCATTGAACCGCATCGCAGAAACACCAGAATTGCTGCGCCAGGAACTCGCACAAGCCGCTCCTAGGACCAAGGCGTCAACGCTGGCATCTTTGCCACAACTGTATGGACGCGCGAGTGACAAAGCGCTGGCCGCCAAGGTGGTGGAACAGGCCCTGGTCAATGAACTCACCAACCCTGCCACCGGACCCGAGGCCTGGGTGTCGCTGGGCCGATTGAGGCTTGCAGCGGGCGACAAGGCCGGTGCGCTCGACGCAGCACGTAGGGCACAGGGCCTGGACAATGCCAGCGAAAGCGCGGCCCGGCTGGCGCTGGAGCTGATGGACGAAGGCCTGCTGGACGCAGAGCCCATCGTGACGCAAACGCTGTCCAGACAACCCATCCCGGACCTGCGCATGGCGTATGCCAGGGTATTGCTGGGCCTTCAGCGCTACCCCGAGGCCAGTCGCCAATTGGAGACGGTCACCA
Organism: Acidovorax sp. 59; assembly: GCF_002754175.1. Taxonomy (NCBI): domain Bacteria; kingdom Pseudomonadati; phylum Pseudomonadota; class Betaproteobacteria; order Burkholderiales; family Comamonadaceae; genus Acidovorax; species Acidovorax sp. 59. Next base: position 3,478,809 of record NZ_PEET01000001.1, read on the forward strand.
AGGAAAAGCCTGACCTGGCAGAGGCGTGGTTGGTGGCCGCCACCTTGCAGTACCAGGACAACCGCCTGCCTGCCGCAGAGGCATCGCTGCAACGGTTCATGGAACTGGCATCTGCATCTGGTGACACCGACCTGCGGCGAAAGAGCCTCACGCAAGCGTACCTGCTGCACGCGCAGATTGCCGAGAAAAAGAAAGACTTTGCGGGCGCGGAAGCTTGGCTCGCACGGATCGACAACGCAGAGGAAGTCTTTGGTGCGCAAACGCGCCGCGCATCATTGCTGGCACGCCAGGGCAAGCTCGCCCAGGCGCGGGCCTTGTTGCGCAACCTGCCAGGCAATTCAGCAGACAGCCAACGCATGAAGCTAATGGCCGAAGTGCAGCTGTTACGCGACCAGCGCCTGTACCAGGAAGCCTACAAGGTACAAGTCGAACTGGTGGCCCTGGCCCCGGACGACGCCGAGCTGGTCTATGACCAGGCCATGCTGGCCGAAAAGGCGGGCCAGCCAGACACGATGGAGAAGCTGTTGCGTCAGGTGATCGCACGCCAGCCAGAGTACCACCACGCCTACAACGCCCTTGGCTATTCGCTCGCAGACCGCGGAGTGCGGCTGGCCGAGGCCAAACAGCTGATCCTGAAGGCATTGGAATTCGCCCCGAACGATCCCTTCATCATGGACAGCCTTGGCTGGGTGGAGTTTCGCCTGGGCAACAAGGCAGACGCCCGCAAACACCTCGAAGCAGCCTTCAAGGCACGGCCCGATGTGGAGATTGCTGCACATCTTGGCGAGGTGCTCTGGAGCATGGGCGACAGGGACGGTGCAACACGCGTCTGGAAAGAAGGTCAGCGTGCCAGCCCTGACAACGACACCCTCAAAGAGACCCTGAAACGCCTCGGGGCCTCCCTCTGATGCAAGGCCTTTTCAGCGCCACTTCAAACAGTCGGCTACGGACTCCCCCTCACCGGTGGGCATGGTGGCTGGTGTTGTGGGCGCTGTGGCTCGCAGGTTGTGCGCAGCCAATGGCCAAAGCCCCCATGGATGAAGACAGCTGGAGTGGGCGCATTGCCCTGCAGATCGACGGGCAGGCCTCGCAGTCTTTTTCTGCCATGTTCGAGCTGCGCGGCACCGCCCAGGCGGGTGGACTCGTTTTGCTCAGCCCCTTCGGCAATCGCATTGCGCAACTCGACTGGAAAGATGGTCACGCGCAGCTGCTTAGCGGTCAGGACACCCGTACCTCTGATTCCCTGGACACGCTGCTCCAGGACGTTACCGGCACTCGCATTCCCGTGACCGCCTTGTTCAGCTGGCTCAAGGGCACCCAGGCCAGTGCGACGGGGTGGCAAGCAGACCTTACCGGCATTGCAGACGGGCGGCTGACGGCACGCCGCAGCGACCCGCAGCCTACCGCCACGCTGCGCATTGCGCTGACTCCCTGACGGCCTACAAACTGCTGCGGCCAGCAGAGCCGTTCGCACAGCAAAACCTCGCTCCCCACTCTTTCGCCCCATGCAAGCCTTGTATGACGTGCCAGCCCCGGCCAAGCTCAATCTTTTCTTGCACATCACCGGACGGCGTGCTGACGGCTATCACCTGCTGCAGTCCGTGTTCATGCTTGTGGACTGGTGCGACACCTTGCACTTCGAGCGCCGAGCCGATGGGCTCATTTCGCGGGAAGACCTGTCGATGGCGCTGCCCGAAGTGGATCTCTCGGTTCGCGCTGCTCGCGCGCTGCAAGCAGCCACGGGCTGCAACCAGGGTGCACACATCAGCATCATGAAACGCGTGCCTGCACAGGCGGGCATGGGAGGAGGCTCGTCTGATGCCGCCACCACGTTGCTCGCATTGAACCGGTTATGGGGGCTCAACCTGCCAAGACACGCGTTGGCCAAGATCGGTTTGCAACTGGGTGCAGATGTTCCGTTTTTTTTATGCGGTCACAACGCTTGGGTAGAGGGAATTGGTGAGACAATCACGCCGCTTGAGAAAGCGCACCAGCTGCCGCAAGCGAGCTTTGTGATCGTGAAGCCCGCAGCAGGTTTGGAGACAAAAGAAATTTTTTCGTCACCAAGTTTGAAACGCGATTCAGATAGTGCTACAATCTTAGGCTTTGCTGCAGCACACTTTGACTTCGGTCGAAACGACTTGCAGCCAGTTGCTCAGGCTCTTTGCCCCGATGTTTTGCAAGCCATTGAATGGCTCAAAGATCGCGACCTCAAAGGCAGAATGACAGGCTCAGGCAGTGCGGTGTTTGCGCAACTATCACACGCAGTTGACTTGAGCGGAGCCCCCGAGGGCTGGCAAGTGAAGGCATGTGAAAATCTGATGGTTCATCCTCTGGCAGGCTGGGCATCAGGAGAAATTTAAGGTTGGTTGCCCTCGGCAATTGACCTGTGTAGGGGAGTCGCCAAGCTGGTTAAGGCACCGGATTTTGATTCCGGCATGCGAAGGTTCGAATCCTTCTTCCCCTGCCAAACGCTTTCCGCGTACGGGCTTTTATTTCAGACTGCTGGGACGCTCATGCAAGCCAACCACCCCGACTTCATGGTTTTCACCGGCAATGCCAATCCTGGCATGGCAGCTGAAATTGCCCAACACCTCGGCACCACCCTCGGTGCGGCTGACGTGGGTCGCTTCTCTGACGGTGAAGTCACCGTCGAAATCAAACAAAACGTGCGCGCACGTGATGTTTTCGTGGTGCAGTCCACCTGCGCACCCACCAACGAAAACCTCATGGAACTGCTGATCATGGTCGATGCGCTCAAGCGCGCGTCGGCTGAGCGCATCAGCGCCGTGATTCCTTATTTCGGTTACGCCCGCCAGGACCGCCGCCCCCGCTCTACCCGTGTGCCCATCACGGCCAAGGTGGTGGCCAACATGCTGCAAGCCGTGGGCGTGGCCCGCGTGCTGACCATGGACCTGCACGCTGACCAGATCCAGGGCTTCTTCGATATTCCCGTGGACAACATCTATGCGTCGCCGGTGCTGCTGGGCGACCTGCGCCAGAAGAACTACGAAGATCTGATCGTCGTCTCCCCCGACGTGGGCGGCGTGGTGCGCGCACGCGCCCTGGCCAAGCAACTGAACTGCGATCTGGCCATCATCGACAAGCGCCGTCCTAAGGCCAACGTGTCGGAAGTGATGCACGTGATCGGCGAGATCGAAGGCCGCAACTGCGTGATCATGGACGACATGATCGACACCGCCGGCACGCTGGTGAAGGCTGCCGAAGTGCTCAAGGAGCGCGGTGCCAAGAAGGTGTACGCCTACTGCACGCACCCCATTTTCTCGGGTCCTGCCATCGAACGCATCGCCAAGGGCACAGCCCTCGATGAAGTCGTGGTGACCAACACCATCCCGCTGAGCGACAACGCCAAGGGATGTTCCAAGATTCGCCAACTCTCCGTGGCCCCGCTGATCGCCGAAACGATCCAGCGCATTGCCAAGGGTGAGTCGGTCATGAGTCTGTTCTCGGACCAGGACAACCTGTTCTGACACGCTCCCCCGGGAGCGTTGCAGTCGGATTGCACGCAGGCCTCCTTCGGGAGGCTTGTCTGTTCGAGAGCAATGCGCAGGCCTGCCGCCATGAAGGCGTCACAGGTCTTTTTTAATCGGGGTACGACTGGTCGCGGTCTACCCTTTTCAGGAGCTAACTATGAACTTCGTCGCTTTTGAGCGCGCCAAGCAGGGTACGGGTGCGAGCCGCCGTCTGCGTAATTCGGGCAAGACGCCTGGCATCGTGTACGGTGGTGCTACCGAGCCACAACTGATCGAGGTGGACCACAACGCACTGTGGCACGCCCTCAAGAAGGAAGCGTTCCACTCCAGCGTGCTGGACATGGAAGTGGCTGGCGCCACGTCCAAGGTTGTGCTGCGTGACGTGCAATACCACCCCTACAAGCAACTGGTGCTGCACATCGACTTCCAGCGCGTGGACGACAAGACCAAGCTGCACCTGAAGGTGCCACTGCACTACAGCGGTGCAGAAGAGTCCAACGCCGTCAAGGTGGACAAGTGCATGGTCAACCCGATAGTGAACGAACTGGACGTGACCTGCATGCCTTCGGACCTGCCCGAATTCATCGCTGTGGACCTGTCCAAGCTGGAAAAGGGTGCTTCCCTGCACCTGAAGGACATCAAGCTGCCCAAGGGCGTGGTGGCCAAGGTCCGCGGTGGCCAGAACAACAACCCCGTGCTGGTGTCCGTGGTGCCTCCAGTCGTGGTCGTCGAGACCCCTGCTGAAGCCGCTCCTGCTGCCGATGCCAAGGGCAAGGGCAAGGGCAAGAAGTAATTCGCCGGTCAACGACCTCGATCACTTCACCCGGTCAACCCGCTGTGCGGTGTTGACCACGAAACGGCCCACCTTGCGTGGGCCGTTTTCATTGGTGTGGCGCACTTTGCACGCCGCACCTCTCTCTCGCCGACTGCATCCTCAGGCAGCGGTAGCAATGCTGACGGCCTTTCTCCACCCCCAGCCACCGATAATCGCGCACATGATCAAGCTGTTTGTAGGCCTGGGAAACCCCGGGCCAGACTACGAGGACACGCGGCACAACGCCGGCTTCTGGTGGATTGATGCCCTGGCGCGCGAACTCAAGACCACGCTGGTGCCCGAGCGCAGTTACCACGGCCTGGTGGCACGCACCACGGTGCACGGCCAGAACGTATGGCTGCTGGAGCCGCAGACCTTCATGAACCTCTCGGGCAAGTCCGTGGCCTCGCTGGCGCGCTTTTTCAAAATCCTGCCCGAGGAAATCCTGGTGGTGCACGACGAACTGGACATTGCACCGGGCCAGGTCAAGCTCAAGCGCGGCGGCAGCCATGCCGGACACAACGGCCTGCGTGACATCCACGGACAGCTGGGCTCGCCCGACTACTGGCGCCTGCGCATCGGCATCGGCCATCCGGGCGTCAAAAGCGAAGTCGCCAACTGGGTGCTCAAGAAGCCGTCGCCAGACCAGCGCACGCTGATCGAGGACAGCATCGCCCACTCGCTCAAGGCCTACCCCGCTCTGTTGGCGGGGGACATGGAAAAGGCCACGCTGCTCATCCACACCACCAAACCGCCCCGCCCCAAGCCCCCTCGGCCTGTGGAGGACTGAGGGGCCACCAGTCCATCCAGCCGTTGCGCTGTGGATATTGCTATTTATTCAATAGCACCCAAGGCATGACCTACTAGCGCAAGCGGTCGATTTGGCTCAAATTACGTCGGCGTGGACGCCTGCAGCCGCTGGAACTTCTGCCACAGCGTCTCGCGGTTTTCCACATGCTGCGGGTTCACGGGAATGCAGGCCACAGGGCAGACCTGCACACACTGGGGCTCGTCGAAATGCCCTACACATTCTGTGCACTTGTTCGGGTCAATTTCGTAGATCTCCTGCCCCAGGTAGATCGCCTGGTTGGGGCACTCGGGCTCGCACACATCGCAGTTGATGCACTCGTCCGTGATCATCAGCGCCATACAGCCTCCCAGTGCACGGGGCCAAAAACAGGGGCAACGGAGCGAGCGGCGCAGTTCATGCTCCGTATTATCCCGCGCCGGTGGCATGTGCCTTGCGTGCCACACTGCAACCCACCACCGCTGACGGGGACGTTTTTACCGTTATGCTGTGTATACACATTAATTTTGACGCCCCTGCGTCTGACCCACCTGCCAACGCACCCCACCCATGGGCCTGTTTTTTCTCAAGCGGTTTGTCACCCTCCTGGCCACGTTGATTGGCGCCTCCATCGTCGTGTTCCTGGTGCTGGAAATCCTGCCGGGCAATGCCGCGCAGATTCTGATGGGTCCCGATGCCTCTCCGGATGCCGTGGCGGCTCTGGCCACCAAGCTGGGTCTGGACCAGCCCGCCAGCCTGCGCTACTGGCAATGGGTGAGCGGCCTGGTGGTGGGCAACATGGGCGACAGCTACGCCTACAGCTCGCCCGTACTCGACCTGGTGCTGGAGCGCCTGGCGCTTACCGTGCCGTTGGCCCTGATGGCCATGGTGATCACCACGGTGCTGGCATTGGCCGCCGGTGTGTACGCCGCGGCGCGCCACAACAAGCTGGGTGACGTGGGCGTGATGGGCCTGGCGCAGATCGGCATTGCCATCCCCAACTTCTGGTTCGCCATCCTGCTGATCCTGCTGTTCTCGGTGAAGCTGCAGTGGTTCTCAGCCGGCGGCTTTCCGGGCTGGACGGAAGACGCTGGCGGCAGCCCGCTAGAAGCCCTCAAAGCCCTGCTGCTGCCCGCCATTGCACTGGCCGTGGTGCAGGCTGCCATCCTCGCGCGCATTACCCGCTCGGCCGTGCTGGAGGTGCTGCGTGAAGACTTTGTACGCACGGCCCGCGCCAAGGGCCTCACGCAGCGCGCAGCGCTGTGGGGCCATGTGCTGCGCAACGCGATGATCCCGGTGGTCACCGTGATGGGGCTGCAGTTTGCCAACCTGCTGGCGGGCACCATCGTGGTCGAGAACGTGTTCTATCTGCCCGGCCTCGGGCGCCTGATCTTCCAGTCCATCTCCAACCGCGACCTGATCGTGGTGCGCAACTGCGTGATGCTGCTCGCCGCCATGGTGGTGATCGTGAACTTCGTCGTGGACATCCTCTACGCCGTGATCGACCCCCGCGTGAAGGCTTCCGACATCTGATCCCCATGAGCGCCGCTGTATCCCCCCCCTCCTCTTCCACGCCCTCCGCCCCCGGCTGGCTACACCGCGCGCTGCGCCACCGCAGTTTTGTCATCGGCGCCGTGTTGTCGGCGCTGCTGATCCTTGCTGCGCTGCTCTCCTTTGTCTGGACGCCTTGGTCGCCCTACGAGATGGACCTGGCCAACAAGCTGGCGACTCCCTCCGGCACCCACTGGCTGGGCACCGATGCCTTTGGCCGTGATGTGGCCTCGCTGCTGCTGGTAGGCGCCCGCAACTCCATCCTGGTGGGCGTGATCGCGGTGGGCATCGGCCTCACCATCGGCACGGCCCTGGGCCTGCTGGCCGCCGCCAAGCGCGGCTGGGTGGAAGAGCTGATCATGCGGCTGGCAGACTTCACTTTCGCCTTCCCCGCCATCCTCTCAGCCATCATGATGACGGCGGTGTTTGGTGCAGGCATTGTGAATTCCATCATCGCCATCGGCATCTTCAACATCCCGACGTTCGCACGCGTCACGCGCGCATCGGCCAACGCCGTGTGGTCGCGCGAATACATCCTGGCCTCGCGCGCCTGCGGCAAAGGCAGCTGGCGCATCACGCTGGAACACGTGCTGCCCAACATCCTGTCGGTGCTCATCGTGCAGGCCACCATCCAGTTCGCCATCGCCATCCTGGCCGAGGCCGCCCTGTCGTACCTGGGCCTGGGCACCCAGCCGCCCCAGCCCTCCTGGGGCCGCATGCTGAGCGAGGCACAGACACTGATGTTCCAGGCCCCGCTGCTGGCGGTGTGGCCCGGCATGGCGATTGCGCTGGCCGTGCTGGGGCTGAATCTGCTGGGCGACGGGCTGCGCGATTTGCTCGACCCCCGCCTCTCCCGCAAACGCTGACAGCCCCGCCCCGAAGACCACCTGCATTCCAAGATGTCTCTGTTAGAAGTCTCCAACCTCCGCATCCGCCTGCAGACGCACCGGGGCCCCGCCGATGCCGTGCGCGGCGTGAGCTTTTCGCTGGCGCGCGGTGAAACCCTGGGCCTGATCGGTGAATCAGGCTGCGGCAAGTCCATCACCGCCATGTCGCTCATGGGCCTGCTGCCCGAGAGTGCACAGGTCACCGGCAGCATCCGCTTTGATGGGCAAGAGCTGGTGGGCCGCACCGATGCACAGATGTGCAAGATGCGCGGCAACCGCATTGGCATGGTGTTCCAAGAGCCCATGACGGCCCTGAACCCCGTGCACACCATTGGCCGCCAGGTGGCGGAGCCGCTGCGCCTGCACCGGGGCATGAATGCAGCAGCCGCACGCACCGAAGCGATTGCCTTGCTGGACCGCGTGGGCATCCCCAACGCCGCACAGCGCTTTGACGCCTACCCGCACCAGTTCTCGGGCGGGCAGCGCCAGCGCATCACCATTGCGATGGCGCTGGCCTGCGGGCCCGACCTGCTGATTGCCGACGAGCCCACCACGGCGCTCGACGTGACCATCCAGCAGCAGATCCTGGACCTCATCAGCGACCTGGTGGCCGAGCGCAACATGGCGCTGATCCTCATCTCGCACGACCTGGGGGTGATCTCGCAGAACGTGGACCGCATGATGGTGATGTACGGCGGCAGCGTGGTCGAAAGCGGCTCCACTGCCTCGGTCTTCTCGGCCATGGCCCACCCTTACACACGCGGTCTGTTCGCCGCCCGGCCCCACCTGCGTGCCGTGCACGCGCCCGGGCAACGCCCGCGCCTGTCCACCATTCCGGGCACGGTGCCCGAGCTGGTGGACCTGCCCGCAGGCTGCCCGTTTGCAGGGCGCTGCAGCTACACGGTGGATGACTGCCACCACAAGCAGCCCGAGGCCACGCTGGTGGCCACCGATGCCGACGGCGACCACCTGGTGCGCTGCCTGCGGCGCGAAGCCATTGCCGAGGCGCAGAGTGCGGACGTGGTCAACATCATCGAGGTGGCTGCATGACCCAGGCCCCCCCCACCACCGTTGCGCCAGCCACCGCGCCACTGCTCCAGGTGACCGATCTGGTGCGCGAATACACACTGCCCCGCGAGCACCTGTTTCGCCAGCCGGGCAAGGTGCATGCGCTCAACGGTGTGAACTTCTCGATTGCCGCAGGCCGCAGCCTCGGCATCGTCGGCGAATCGGGCTCGGGCAAGTCCACCCTGGCACGGCTGGTGATGGCGCTCGATGCGCCCACCTCCGGCACGGTGGAGCTGCTGGGCCGCAACCTGCACCAGTTGCCCGCCGAGCAGCTGCGCCAGGCGCGCCGCGATTTTCAGATGGTGTTTCAGGACCCGTACGGATCGCTGGACCCGCGCCAGACCGTGGAGCGCATCGTGACCGAACCGCTGCAGGCACAGGGCCAGCCCACGCGCGCCGAGCAGCGCGAGCAGGCCGCCCAGGTGCTGTCGCAAGTGGGCCTGCGCACCAACGACCTGGGCAAGTACCCGCACGAATTTTCTGGTGGCCAGCGCCAGCGCATCGCCATTGCGCGTGCCCTCATCACCCGGCCCCGCCTCATCGTGGCCGACGAGCCTGTGAGCGCACTCGACGTGTCGGTACAAGCCCAGGTGCTGAACCTGATGCAAGACCTGCAGCAGCAGTTCGGCATCACCTACATGCTCATCAGCCATGACCTCGCGGTGGTCAACCACCTGTGTGACGAGGTGGTGGTGCTGTACCAGGGGCGCATCGTGGAGCGTGGCTCGCCGGGCGAGCTGTTCCGCAACGCGCAGCACCCTTACACGCAGTCGCTGGTGGGTGCCGTGCCGCAGGTGCTGCCCGGCCGGGCACGGGCACGCCGTGCGGCTGCCGCCGCTGCAGCGACTGCGGCAACGGCAAAAACCGCATAACCACATGCAGGTGTGATGGTGTAAAAAGCTTCTTTCCTCCCCGGTAACAAATTGCACCGGGGTCTCTATGGTTGTTGTCTGGTTTTTTGTCTGGAGAGTCCGAACATGCTGAACCGCCGTACCGTCCTTGCCACTGGCGCCATCGCCGCTGTGCCCTTGACCACCTCGCTTGGCGCCCTGGCGCAAGGCCGCAAAGATGCGGTGACGCTGGCGATGACGCTGGAGCCCCCAGGCCTGGACCCCACCGCCGGTGCGGCATCTGCCATCGCCGAAATCGTTCAGTACAACATCTTCGAGACGCTCACCAAGATCAACCCCGACGGCAGCGTGTCGCCCCTGCTGGCCGAAAGCTGGGAGGTCTCGCCCGACCTCAAGACCTACACCTTCAAGCTGCGCCGTGGCGTGAAGTTCCAGAATGGCGAGCCCTTCACCGCTGCGGCCGTCAAGTTCTCGTACGACCGCGCGGGCGGCGAGAAGAGCACCAACAAGGACAAGCGCACATTTGCCGGCATCACCACCCAGGTGGTGGACGACTACACCGTGGTGCTGCTGAACAAGGAGATCGACCCCGACCTGCTGTTCGTGCTGGGCCAGGCCACCTCCATCATCGTGGAGCCCAAGAGCGCCGACACCAACGCCAACAAGCCCGTGGGCACCGGCCCCTACCAGCTGCAAGCCTGGAACAAGGGCTCGTCGGTCGTGCTGACCGCCTGGGACGGCTACCGCGACGCCAAGGCCATCAAGATCAAGCGCGCCACCTTCCGCTTCATCTCCGACCCGGCCGCCCAGGTGGCCGCCCTGCTGGCCGGTGACGTGGACGCTTTCCCGCGCGTCACACCGCGCAGCGTGGCACAGTTCAAGGCCAACCCGAAGTACCAGGTGATCGTGGCAGGCTCGCGCGCCAAGACCATTCTGGCCATCAACAACGGCAAGAAGCCGCTGGACGACGTGCGCGTGCGCCGCGCCATTGCCGCAGCCATTGACCGCAAGGCCGTGATCGAAGGCGCGGGCGACGGCTACGGCGCACCCATCGGCAGCCACTACGTGCCCGGCGCGTTTGGCTATGTGGACACCACGGGCGTGAACCCCTACGACCCCGAAAAGGCCAAGAAGCTGCTGGCCGAGGCCGGCATCAAGACGCCGCTGGAGCTGACCATGACGCTGCCCCCCACGCCTTACGCCCGCCAGGGCGGCGAGGTGGTGGCCGCCCAGCTGGCCAAGGTCGGCATCATCGCCAAGATCCAGAACGTGGAATGGGCGCAGTGGCTCAGCGGCACCTACGGCAGCAAGAACTACGACCTGACCATCATCAGCCACGTGGAGCCCTTTGACCTGGGCAACTTTGCCAAGCCCGACTACTACTGGGCCTACAACTCGCCCAAGTTCAACGACCTGTTCACCCAGATCAAGAACGCCGCCCGCCCCGCCGACCGCGCCAAGCTGCTGGGCGATGCGCAGCGCCTGCTGGCCAACGATGCGGTGCACGCCTTCCTGTACTCCAACCAGTGGATCACGGTGGCCAACAAGAACCTCAAGGGCCTGTGGAAAGACATGCCCGTGTTCGTGAACGACATCTCCGCGCTGTCCTGGTCCTGACAGCCACGCGCCGCAACGCGGCGCGTGCAGGAGCCAAGACTCCTAGAACAATAGCTGCCAGCGCTTTATCCACTAGCGCTTGCAGCCTTTTTATTGATAAACATCGCTACGGCGACCACCCACCCCGCCATGACCGAACTGCACGACCTGCCCGCCCACGACCTGATTGCCGCCTACCGCCAGCGCAAGCTGTCACCGGTCGAGGTCACGCAGTCCGTGCTGGCCCACATTGAACGGTGGGAGCCCCATATCAAAGCCACCTACCTGCTGCGCCCCGAGGCCGCCCTGGCCCAGGCCCGTGCCTCCGAGGCCCGCTGGCTGCGCGGCGAGCCCAAGGGGCTGCTCGACGGCGTGCCCAGCACCATCAAGGAAAACATTGCCACCGAAGGCGACCCCACCCCGCTGGGCACGGCCGCCGTCGAGCTGGTGCCCGCCGCATCCGATGCCCCCCCCGCCGCCCGCATGCGCGAGGCAGGTGCCGTCATCGTCGCCAAGACCACCATGCCCGACTACGGCATGTTGTCATCCGGCCTGTCCACCTTTCACCCGCTGTCGCGCAACCCCTGGGACGTGAGCAAGGGCCCGGGTGGCTCCAGCGCCGGTGGTGGCGCAGCGGCCGCTGCGGGCTACGGCCCGCTGCACATCGGCACCGACATTGGTGGCTCGCTGCGCCTGCCCGCCAGCTGGTGCGGCATCTTCAGCCTCAAACCCAGCCTGGGCCGCATCCCGATTGACCCGCCCTACACTGGCCGCGCCGCCGGCCCCATGACCCGCACCGTGGCCGACGCCGCGCTGATGATGCAGGTGCTGAGCCAGCCCGACGCACGCGACAGCATGAGCCTGCCCTACCAGGACATCGCCTGGAGCCAGTTCAACAAGGGCGCAGAACGCCTGCGCGGCCTGCGCATCGGCCTGCTGCTGGATGCAGGCTGCGGCCTGCCGGTAGACCCCGAGGTGAAGGCCGCCGTGGAGCGCGCAGCCCAACTCATGGAAGCCGCTGGCGCCACCATCGTGCCCATGGCACCTTTCATGACCCAGGCCATGCTCGACGGCATGGACCACTTCTGGCGCATGCGCTCGCACATCGACCTGCAGGCCCTGCCGGCGGCGCGGCGCGACAAGGTGCTGCCCTACATCCGCACCTGGGCCGACAGTGCCGCCGGCATGAGCGGCACCGAGGTCTTCACCGCCAGCCACCAGTTCCACCTGACGCGCGTGGCCGCCGTCAAGGCCTGCAGCGCGTTCGACTATGTGATCTCGCCCGTGGCGCCCAACGTCGCCTTCCAGGCCGAGCTGCCCTCGCCCACCAACGACCCGCTGCGCCCGCTGGAACACATCGGCTTTACCGTGCCATTCAACATGTCCGAGCAACCTGCGGCCTCGGTCAACTGCGGCTACACCCGCGCTGGTTTGCCCGTCGGCCTGCAGATTGCGGGCGCACGTTTTGACGACCTGGGCGTGCTGCAGGTGGCGCACGCGTTCGAGCTGATCCGCGAACCCCAGCGGGCATGGCCCCAGCCGCCTGCGGCATAACCCTGCATCTGTCGTGCGTTGTTGTTGGTAACCTTGGGGGGATACGCTCTGACGCTGGCACCACCGCTGGAGCCCCCCCGCCTTACCAACCACCATCCCACCACCGCATGGACATCATCATCCTGGCGATCCTCATCGCCACCGGCACCTTCATGCTCAACGCCAAAGAGCAGCGCAAGCGCATTGCGCTGCTGGGCAAACACCTGGCCAACTACCAGATCGAAAAGCTGATGGAGGCGCTGACCGACGGCTACCTGCGCGCCCTGGGTGAAAGCACCGACGAGCGCCGCAGCCAGATATGGAGCCTGCTGAGCACCACCGAGTCGCAACTGAGCGAGCAGTTCAGCCGCTTTGCCGCCGACTTTGCCAAGGTGGACGAAGCCCACGCCCGCGTCAGCCGGCTCTCCGTGCCGATCCCGTTTGCCGACAAGCTGCTGCCCGCCATGACCTTTGACGTGCGCCGTGCGCTCGCCATCCACGCGCGCGGCATTGCCCATGTGGTGCAGAACACCAGCCACCTGTCGCCCAAAGACCGCGCCTACATGATGACGGCCGAGCTGTTTCTGATGCAGCACACCTGCCACTGGTACTGCAAGTCCAAAACGGTGGCCAGCGCCCGCATGCTGGCGCGGCACCAGACGCCGCACGAACAGCTCGTCGCTTCCGTTTCAGCCGAAACCCGCAACGCCTACGTGACCTTGATCAACGGCGGCTGAGCCCAGCGACCCAACAATGCCCCATGCCATCCTCCACGCACACCCGCATGACAGACAGCCTGGGCAACGCCATCACGCTGCAGGACGAAGCCAGCGCGACAGCGCTGAATGACTTTGTAGAAGGCTTCATCGCCTGCGAAGCCCGCGCAGTGAACGTGCTGAACGCGGCGGCCGACACCAGCCCCATCGTTCAGGCCAGCTGCGCCGCGCTGCACATGTTTGCCGAGTCGGCAGACGCTCCGCGCAACGCCCGCCCCTTCATCGACCAGGCCCTGGCCCGCGCCACAGAGGCTACCGAGCGTGAACAACGCTTTGTGGCCGCCATCGCCGCCTGGGTGGATGGCGACCTGCCCCGCGCCATTGCGCTGCACGAGGAGCAAGCCCGCCTGCACCCGCGCGACCTCGCCTCCCTCAAGCTCGGCCAATACCATTTGTTCAACCGGGGCGACTCACCCGGCATGCTGCGCCTGGCGCTGCAGGCTCTGCCCGCAGCGGCCGAGGTGCCCTACCTGCACGGCATGCTGGCCTTTGGCTGGGAGCAATGCCACCGCCTGCAAGAGGCTGAAAGCGCCGCACGCCACGCCATCACCCTGTGCCGCAAAGAACCCTGGGCCCACCACGCGCTGGCCCACGTCATGCTGACACAGGGCCGCATCCGCGAAGGTACCGACTTCATGGCCAGCGTGGGCGACACCTGGACGGGCCTGAACTCCTTCATGGTCACGCACAACTGGTGGCACCAGGCGCTGTTTTTGCTGGAGCAGGACCGGCATGCCGAAGTGCTGGCGCTCTACGACAGCCAGGTCTGGGGCGTGGTCAAGGAATACACCCAGGACCAGATCAACGCCGTATCACTGCTCGCCCGGCTGGAGTTGGCAGGCGTGGATGTCGGCGACCGCTGGACCGACGTAGCCGACCACCTGGCACTGCGCCTGGCCGACCACGTACTGCCCTTCCTGGACCTGCAATACCTCTACGGCCTGGCCCGTGCCGGGCGCATGGAGGCCGCGCGCACGCTGCAAAACAACATCACCGCCCACGCCGCCACCCGCACTGAGGCGCAGGAGCGCACCGTGTGGCAGCAAGTGTGTGTGCCTGCCGCCCACGGCCTGCTGGCGCATGCGCATGGCGACTGGGCGACGGCGGTGGAGAAGCTGGGCGTGGCCCTGCCCCGGCTGGTGGAGATTGGCGGCAGCCATGCGCAGCGGGATCTGTTTCACCAGATCTGGCTGGATGCACTGCAGCGCAATGGGCAGTGGGCGGCGGTGCAGAACGTGTTGCAGCCGATAGTGAATGGGCAGCCGGAGTCGGTGAGGCTGGCGCGGCGGGTGGGAGTTGTGAATGGGGTGTTGGGGTTGCCTGCTGAGTGACCCTTAGCCCACTCCAGAAATGGCCGCTCATATCCCCAAACCTTAAGTCGACTCGCGATGAACTTCAAAGAATGGATGTTGCAACGAGGTCTCTCCGCATCTACCGCAGAGAAGTACGCTGGCGCAGTTTCGGGGCCACTTTCCGAATGGGGACTTGCAGCTGGCCTGATCGAGGGACCTCTCGTAGCGATGGAATCGCCAGCTACCTATGCCGAAGTAACTTCGAAACTGACAACTCTGCCAATTTTTATCGAACGAAACGCGCGAGGGCACAACATGTACAGCAGCGCGCTCGCGAAGTTTGCTGGCTATCTTGAAGAAGGATTCAGCGGCGAAGTCGGGGCAGATATTGAGGGCGTGCTCAGCGATGTTTCAATCAATCCAACTGAGAAACTAGAACTTGTTAAAGCCCGGATAGGACAAGGCATATTTCGTCAAAAGCTACTTTTGCACTGGGAATGCTGCGCAGTCACCGGATACGCTGAAATAAGCATGCTGGTGGCTTCCCACATTAAGCCCTGGAGTGCCTCGTCAAATACGGAGCGGCTTGACCCCTTCAATGGCTTGCTACTCGTCCCCAACATTGACCGCGCGTTTGATAGAGGGTTTGTCAGCTTTGACGAGGCGGGCACACTGATAGTTTCGCCCCTGCTACCTCATGCGAGGGATCTTGGAATCACTGCAGGCTCTCGCATAGCGCTGCGTCAAGAGCATCAGCCCTTCATGGCTTATCACAGGGCGCACGTCTTCCGCTCAAACTAACGCACCACCAACTTCGTCTGGTCGTACACCGGCTGCTCTGGCAAATCCGCGAGGTGCCGCACATCGGCCCAGTCCAGCACCTGCACCGCTTCGCCGCTGACCCGCACGCGGTTGAGCCCCGCGTTGGGGATGTCGCTCTGGCGCGGGCCATCCAGTCCTGTGCCACGCGCAGTGCGCCAGATCATGTCGAGCACGCCGCCGTGGGTGACCACCATCACGGTCTGGCCGCTGTGCTGCTGGGCGATGCGGTACACGGCATCCATCACGCGGGTGTGGAACTGGCGGGTGGTCTCGCCGCCGGGCATGCCGTAGTCGGCTTCAAAGCGCAGCCACTGGTTCCATGCGTCGGCGTGGTCCTGCTTGACGTCGTCCACGCGCTTGCCGTCCACCACACCAAAGTTTTGTTCGCGCAGGGCGCTGTCGGTGAGGGTGTCGATGCGGGCCTGGGGGAACAGCACCTGCAGGCTGGGCGCGGCGGTCTGCTGGGTACGGATGAGGTCGCTGCAGATGAGGTGGTGCACCACGGGGCGCTCTGCAGCCAGGCGCTCGGCCAGGCGGCGGGCCTGTTCGTGGCCAGTGGCGTTGAGGGGCACATCCACGTGGCCCTGGAAGCGCAGTTCGCGGTTCCAGTCGGTCTCGCCGTGGCGGATCAGAATCAATTCAGTCATAGGAGCGTGCTGTGTGCTTTTACGTGTCCACGAAAGCCGGGGAAAGGCCCGGCAACTAGGCGCAAGGCGCGCCGCAGTATGCATACTGCAAGCGGCTTGCAACAACGTTGCCGGGCCTTTCCCCGGCTTTCCCACAGGGTTGGGCCAGTAGGCCAGCGCTCGCGGCGTTGCAGACCTTGCCAAGGCCACCAGCCTTGGCAGCAGTCCGCGCCTTGCGATCACTGGCCTTCTGGCCCAACGTGGGCACGTAAAAGCACATAGCACGCTCCCGCCATTATCGAATGCATACACATGATTGCAAGCACTTTTGGCCGCTAGCGCTTATGCAATAAGCGCTGATAGCTATGTTTTTTATAACAGCCGTATGTCCACCACTCACCGAGCGGCCCGTCACCGCATGGGCACGACCAGTACCTTGCGGCGCGGCTGGCAGCCGGGGCCTTCGTAGGGGGCGCTGTCGCGCTCCCAGCCAGGGCCCGGCGAGGTTTGCGCGCACACGCGCTGGCCATCGACCAGGCTGCGCCAGTAGTACCAGGGCGCGGGGGCGGCCTGTACCAGCAGCGGGGCCAGCAAGACCAGCGCGAACAAAAGGCGGGGGGCAAAAGGCATGGGCAAACGAAGCATCCAGCGTGTCTCGCCCATCCTACGCAGCCTGCGCCGGGCAGATGCCAAGAAAAACGGTGGAATGGTTGGTCACGGATTTTCAGCCGTGACGATCCAGCCTTCCAGCGGGTCGAGCCCAGGCGGCAGGCCATAGAGCGCATCGCCCTCGGCATGGCGCTGCTCGGCCCAGGCGGCTTGCAGCAGGCACAGCACGGCGTCCAGGCTGTCGCCGCTGGCGTCCTGCACCAGCGCATCGCGCTGGGCGTGGCTGAGCTTGAGGCGCAGGCCCAGGCGGGTGTGGCCCAGCTCCAGCGCGTTGACCAGGTCTTTGCGGGCGATGAGGCGGTCGGACGTCTGCTTGGCGCGGTCGTCGCTTTTGTAGCTGCGCCGCTGCAGCACCTCGCGCGCGAGCAGACCGGGGTAGGCCTCCAGCGCCACGCGGTGGGGGTCGCCTGCGTGCAGGCCTGGCAGGTGCACACCGGCGTCCAGCAGCAGCGGCAAGCCCGCGTGCAGCATGTAGGCCACCGGCGGGTTCACCCATTTCATGGACGGGCTGGAGCCTGCGGGCCCGTCGGTGGCGCGGTGGGCAAATTTGCCCCCCACAGGGCGCGCATCGCAAAACGCCGCAAACTGCGCGCGGATCTGCTCGCGGCTGAGGTGGCGGTAGTGCTGCATGCAGGCCAGCCAGTCGGTGGGCCAGCCCAGCGACTGCACCAGCTCGCGCGGCAGGCCAAGGGGCAGATCGAACCCGCCCACCCAGTCGCCGGGCTGGGCCAGCCACTGGCCAAACGCGGCCAGGGTGTCGAACGGCTGCAGCGCGGTGATAACCACACGCGCGCCCTGGCGCTGGCCCAGCGCCAGCACGATGGGTTTGCGCCGCGTGGGGCTGCTGGAGAAGTCGCAGCCCAGCAGGTGGAATGGGGGTTGGGGTGCCATGGTGGTCATCCCAAGGCCAGGGCCGTGACACCCGCTGCAATGCACAGCGCGCCACAGATACGCGCCAGGCGGTCCCCCTCGCCCAGCAGGTGCCCGCCAATCAGCGCGGCAAACAGCATGGACACCTCGCGCGCCGGGGCCACGTGCGACAGGGGCGCCTGCTGCATGGCATAAAGCACCAGCACATAGGCCACCGGGCTCACCACCGCCACGGCCAGGGCAAAACGCCACTGCGCCAGCCACAGCGTGCGGGCCGTGGGCAGGTCGCGCAGCACCACCGGGGCCAACAGGCCCACACGCACAAAGTTGCCCATGTAGTCCACCAGAATGGGCGACATGAGCAGAAACTTGACCGCATAGCCGTCAACCACCGTGTAGCTGGCAATGAAAGCCCCCGTGAGCAAGCCGTACAACATGCCCTTGTGCACCCGCGCCCGCGCGGCAGGGTCGTGCGCGGCGCGCAGCAGGCCCGGGCCACCCGCAATCAGGAACACGCCCCCCACCACGCCCACGATGCCCAAGGCACCCAGCGCCGAGATCTGCTCGCCCAGCAGCGTGATGGCCACCAGCGACGACAACAGCGGCCCCGAGCCGCGCGCCAGCGGGTAGACCACGGTGAGGTCCGCCACACGGTAGCCGCGCAGCAGGATGACGAAGTACGCCACATGCAGCAGCCCGCTGGCGGCCACGAAGCCCCACTCCACCGCACCCCACTGCGGCACCGCGTCGCGCCCCAGGTACCAGCCCAGCGGCGCCCAGACGACCATCATGATCACCGAGGTGAAGAACGCAAACCGCGAGTCCCCCCCGGCCTTCTTGGCCACGATGTTCCAGCACGCGTGGATGAGGCCGGCGAGGATGATGAGGGCGAAGGCGGTGAAGGTCACGGGTCAGAAAGAGAGAGGGCTTGAATGCAAAAAGCCGCAGCCCCTGTGGGCTGCGGCTGCAATGACGAGTTCAGGACAACGAAGAAAAGTGGGGTGATTGGCGTAGCGAGCGGCCTCAGCCTGGGTGGAGGAACGCAGCCGCACTCCCGTGCGGCGAGTACCGCAGGCCCGGGATCAGGCCGCGCAGTAGCCAAGCGCCCCGCTTTTCAAGCTCGGCCGATGATGGAGGCGGTGGCCATCAACTCTTCAAGCAGCGCAAACGACACCTTGCCCGACACCGCATACGGATCCAGCTCGGGCTTTTCGGAGTATTTCAGCAGGATGGAGTGGTTGATCTTAGACAGGTTGACCTGCCCCATGGTCCAGCCGCCAAAGCGGCGCTCGGCGATTTCTTCGTAGTGCAGCAGCTCCACGTTCTTGTGGCGCGTGTCCTTCTGGATGTGGCCGTACAGCTCGCTCACCGCAGAGCGCCCGCCCTCGATGGCTTGCAAAAACACGCCGCCGCCGTAGCACAGCACGCCGGTGATGCCGCTGCCGGGGTTGTGCTGACGCGACTGCGTCAGGATGGCTTCAATGGCGGCGGGCGAGGTATCGACCGCGCGACTGGCGTAAAGCAGGCGTACCAGCATGGTCAGTTCTTTCCAGGGATGAGAGACAAAAATTCACGGCGCAAAGCGCTGTCCTTGAGGAACACGCCACGCATGACCGAGTTGATCATGCGGCTGTCGTTGTCGCGCACGCCGCGCCAGGACATGCAGAAGTGGCTGGCTTCCATGACGATGGCCAGGCCGTCGGGCTGGGTCTTTTCCATGATCAGGTCGGCCAGCTGCACCACGGCTTCTTCCTGGATCTGGGGGCGGCCCATGATCCAGTCCACCAGGCGCGCGTATTTGCTCAGGCCGATCACGTTGGTGTGCTCGTTGGGCATCACGCCGATCCAGATCTTGCCGATCACGGGGCAGAAGTGGTGGCTGCAGGCGCTGCGCACGGTGAGCGGGCCCACGATCATCAGCTCGTTCAAGTGCTCGGCGTTGGGGAATTCGGTGATGGGCGGCTGCGCTACGTAGCGGCCACGGAACACCTCGTTGAGGTACATCTTGGCCACGCGGCGCGCGGTGTTGTTGGTGTTGTGGTCGCCCTGGGTGTTGATCACCAGGCTGTCGAGCACGCCTTGCATCTTGACCTCGACCTCGTCGAGCAGCTTTTCCAGCTCGCCGGGCTCGATGAATTCGGCAATGTTGTCGTTGGCGTGAAAGCGCTTGCGCGCGGCGGCAAGGCGTTCTCGGATCTTGACGGAAACGGGCGTGCCTTCGTCCGGTGAGGTGGGCGTCATATCGGCGGCAGGTTGGCTGGACATGGCTGGCATCGTACCAGCGAACCCAGTTTGATCAATTACAAGGGTTTTAGGCAGCAAGCGCTAGTGGAATATGCCTTAGAAGCTATCAATAAAGTAGCAATCTCGACAAAGGCGCCCTCAATACCGCTTGCCCGTCACCCACAGCGCCAGGCGCATGAGACCAAACGCCACGCGGTCCAGCACCCGCTGGCGCAGCGGGCGGCCGGCATAGCGCGCAGGGTCCATGCGGCGGCCCGCGTGCTGCATGGCGTGCACCAGGCGCTGGCGCAGGTCGATGGCGAAGGCAGCGTCTTCCACCACCACGTTGGCCTCGCGCGCCAGCAGCAGGGAGAGCGGGTCGAGGTTGGACGAGCCCACCGTGGCCCAGGGCCGGTCGCCCTGTGCATCGATAACGGCCACCTTGGCATGCAGAAAGCTGGGGGCGTACTCGTAGATCTCGACGCCGGCCTCCAGCAGCGCGCCGTACACGGGACGGGCCGCGTGGTACTGCATGAAGTATTCGTACCGCCCCTGCAACAGCAGGCGCACCCGCACACCCCGGCGTGCGGCCATCACCAGCGCGCGGCGCAGCTTGCCGCCGGGCATGAAGTAGGCATTGGCAATGATGACCTCGTGCCGCGCTGCGCCGATGGCGCGGCGGTAGGCCTTCTCGATGCGGCTGCGGTTGCGCACGTTGTCGCGCAGCACCAGGGTGGCGCGCACAGGCGGGCCTGCGCCGGGGTCGCCGCCCTGCTCTGCGTGCCGTGCCGCGCTGGCCGCGCGCAGGGCCTGCAGGGCCTCCGGCAAGCGGCGCTGGCGCGCGTCGCGCACGGCCTGCATGCGCCACCAGAGCTGGTCCATGGTGTCGCTGGCCGATGCCACCAGGCTGCCCGTGGCCCGCACGGCAAAGTCAAAACGGGGTGCCTCCAGCGTGCCGTGGTTGGGGTCGTGAAAGTCGTCCAGCACATTGATGCCGCCGCAAAACAGCACCCGCCCATCCACCACACACAGCTTGCGGTGCAGGCGCCGCCAGCGGTGCGGCAGCAGCAGCCCCAGCGGCCCCAGCGGCGAATACACGCTGCACAGCACCCCGGCGGCCTGCAACTGATCGGCCCAGGCCTTGGGCAACGCGCCCGTGCCCACGCCATCGACCACCAGATGGGTGCGCACGCCGCGCGCTGCAGCGCGCATCAGCGCCTGGGCCACGGTGGCTCCGGCGCCGGTGAAGTCAAAGATATAGGTCTCGAACTGGATGTCCGCCATCGCAGCATCCATGGCCTCGGTGAGCGCCGGAAAGAACTCCTCGGCGCCTTGCAGCAGCCGGACCTGGTGGTCGTCGGCGGGCCAGGTGCCCGGGGCCTGCGCAAAGGACTTGCGCCTCATCCCGTCACCCCGCCACCGCGCACACCACGGCAACGCCTCACAGCCGGAACTCCGCGATCAGGGGCAGATGGTCCGACATGCGCCACCAAATACGGCCACGCGGCACCTGTAGCGACAGCGGCGTGAGCCCGCGCGCATACACATGGTCCAGCTGCGCCAGGGGCAGGCGTGCGGGGTAGGTGAAGGTGCGGGGCGCATCCCATTCATACAGGCCAAAGCCTGCCAGCATGCGCTTGAGCTGCTGCCCCCAGTCGTTGAAGTCACCGGCCACCACCAGCGGCGTACCGGGGGGCACCTCGCGCTCGATGAAGCCCTGCAGGCGCTCGACCTGGCGGATGCGGCTGCCAGGGATCAGGCCCAGGTGCACCACGATCACGTGCACGTTGCGGCCCTGCACATCCACCTCCACATGCAGCAGCCCGCGCTGTTCAAAACGGTGGTCCGAGATGTCTTCATGCTGGTGCCCGATCACCGGCCAGCGGGTGAGCAACGCGTTGCCATGTTCGCCGTGTTTGGTGACCGCATTGGTGCGGTACACCGCCTCGTAGCCTTCGGGCGCCAGGAACTCGGCCTGCGGCAGATCAGGCCAGCGCTGAAAGTAGGCCGCCTCGCGCCGGTGCAGCTTGCGCACCTCCTGCAGGCAGACGATGTCGGCGTCGAGCTGCTCCACCGCAAGGCCCAGGTTGTGAATCTCCAGCCGCCGCGCGGGCCCGATGCCTTGCACACCCTTGTGGATGTTGTAGGTGGCTACGCGCAGGATGTCGTCGTGTTGCATGGTCCTAGGAGGGGTAATTGAACGCGCTCGCCAGTGCCGCGATGGGTGCGCCAGGCAAGGCGCGAGGACGCGGCGGGCTCATGCCCGCAAGAAGGAGCAACGCCGCATGGCGCGCCCAGCGCGGTGCTGGCGAATGCGTAGCGTGCCCACTCGACAAGCGAACGTCAACGAAGCAGCGAGAGTCAGTATCCATGAGGCGCCCTTGAAAACGGCAAGCGGTCAATTGCCGCTCCTAGGACTGGAGATTGTGTCGCAAGCCGTGGTGGCAAGGGGTTTGCCCGACGCAGGCAGGGGGCGGCAGCGCTTTACACTGGAGACTCCAACATTTTGAGCACGCAGGGACGGCCCCGACCCCCATGGCTACCGAGAGCGGCCCCAATCCCGCCCCACAGACCCAGGCGCTGATCGTGGACAGCAATGCCACATCGCGCAGCATTCTGGTGGGGCAGCTGCGCGAGTACGGCGTGACCCGCATCGTGCAATGCTCCCGTGTGCAGGACGCGCGCGCCCGGCTGGAGCACACAGTGTTCGACTACGTGCTGTGCGACCAGTTTTTTGGCGAATCCAACTACTCGGGCCAGACCCTGCTGGACGACCTGCGGCGCGCACAGCTGCTGCCGTTTTCCACGGTGTTCTTCATGGTCACGGCCGAGGCGTCTTACGCCGCAGTGGCCGAGGCCGCCGAGTCGGCCCTGGACGGCTACCTGCTCAAGCCCTTCACGCCCAGTGCGCTGTTCGAGCGCCTGAGCCTGGCGCGCCTGCGCAAGATCCACCTCAAGCCCATTTTCGATGCCATCGAGGCCGAGGACTTCGAGCAGGCCGCCGCGCTGTGCGTGGAGCGTTTCGAGGCCCGCAAGCCCTATTGGCTGTACGCCGCCCGCATCGGGTCGGAGCTGCTGCTGCGCCTGGGCCGCCACGACGAGGCGCGCACCCTGTTCGAGGCCGTCATCGCGGCACGGGCCCTGCCCTGGGCCAAGCTGGGCGTGGCCCGCGCACAGATCGAATCAGGCCAGGCCGCGCGCGCCATCACCACCTTGCAAGAGCTGATTGGCGAAGACGCGTCATTCGCCGACGCCTACGACGTGCTGGGCCGCGCGCAGGTGGAGATGGGCAATTTTTCGCAGGCCATCGAGACCTACCGGACGGCCAGCACCCTCACGCCCGACTCGGTGGTGCGGCTGCAGAAGCTGGGGATGATGTCGTACTACATGGGCGACCGCGCCACCGCCACCAAGGTGCTGGCACGCGCCACAGTGCTGGGCATTGATTCCAAGCTGTTCGACTACCAGTCGCTGGTGCTGCTGACGTTCGCGTATTACGCCGAGAACGACCGCAAGGGCATCGAGCGCTGCATGGCCGACTTTGCGCGCATCCTGGAGCGCCACTACGGCAGCGCGCGCATCCGACGTTTTGCCGAGGTGGCGCGGGCGCTGCAGCTCATCCAGCAGCGGCAGTTTTCGCAAGCGGTTGAATCGGTGCGTGGCATGGCCCGCGAGATCACGTCCAGCACCTTCGACTTTGAGGCCGCCTGCAACCTGGGCAGCCTGCTGGCCGTATTGGCCGTCACATCGATCGAGCTGCCCGAGGGCGACAGCTGGGTTCTGGCACTGGGCATGCGCTATGCCAACACACGCGGCTTGACCGAGCTGATGGCCAACGCGTGCAACCTGCATGAGCCTTATAGCCAACTGGTGCGAGACTGCCTGCAACGCGTCAACAAGACGGCCGAAGTCGCCATGGCGCAAAGCCTGGGCGGTGACCCTGGCGGTGCCGTGCAAAACCTGCTGGCCGAAGCCGAACGCACCCTCAACTCCAAACTGCTCGATATGGCACAGCAAGTGCTGCTACGCCATGGCGCGCGCATGGCCGCCCCCCAACCGCTGCAAGAGAGCATCGACGCACTGCGCGCCCGCATGGGCAGCACCCCGGCGAGGGCCATCCTGGGGCAAGACAGTGAACGCCACCCCGGCGGTGTGGCGCTGAGGGTGCGGGGCAGCAGCGACAACACGCCCACGCGCACTCCGCAGCCATCGCCAGACAGCCTGGCCCTCGGCCCGTCGCTCGCAGACGATGCCGACGATCCTGCTGCTGCCCTGCGCTTGCGGCCTCCAGACGCCTCTTGAGGCGACGCCGCCCGGCCTTGCCCCCGTTGCCGCCGGGCCATTCGGAGTCCTATCACCCGAGATGCAAAAATCGGGGGAGTAACAGGCACGCCTCAGCATTGGACGCTGAAAAACACCGGTCAGCGGCCTGCTGCCAGGGCAGCCACTCATAAGCGTCGTGCTCACGCGGGCTCAGCACCACGGGCGTGCCTGCGGGCACACACAGGCCAAACACGCGCTCGCGGTTGCGCACCACGCCAGGGGCATAACGGTGCAGCCATTGGGGCCAGATGTCGTACACGTTCTCCAGCGCCCAGTCGGTCAGCAGGCAACCCGGTGCCTGGGTGTCTATCCCGGTTTCTTCGGCCACTTCACGGCGTGCGGTCTCGGCAAAAGGCTCGTCCAACGCATCCTTGCTACCGGTGACCGACTGCCAATGCCCCTCGCCCCCGGTGCGGCGGATCAGCAGCACCTCCAGCGCGGGGGTGTGGATCACCACCAGCACCGACTCTGGAAGCTTGTAAGGCCGCGGTGGCCCGGCGGCTGCCATGGCCTGTGCCTTCAGCCCCCCTTGGGGCGCTGGGCTGCCGTGGTGGTGGGCACGGGCGGGGGCAGCTCCTTGGCCTGCAACGCACGCGCCTGCACCACCAGCTGGTTGTGCGCGTCCAGAAACGCCGCAGCAATGACCTTGCCTTCGTTGGTATTGCTCCAGCCAGCGCCCGCGGCACCGCCCAGCTTGCCGAACACCAGGCCACCCACCCCGAGGTCGGTGGTGCGTGCGGAGCCCGTGGCCGCTGCTACCTGTTCGGTGGTTTCGTTGTCGGACAGCAGCAAGGCCGTCTGTGCTTCCTTGAACTTGACCTGCTCCACCAGCCCGGCCAGGCCTGCGATATCGCGCAGTACCGGGATCATGGCGATCACCCCGGCCAGGCCCCGGCCCGCATCCTGCTCGCTGAACGTGAGGCTGGGCGTGAGCGTGTACTGTGCCTCGTACCCCTTGCCCTTGGCCACGGTGGAGTTGTTCTTGCGCAGGATGCCTGCGTCCTTCAATTCCTGCTCCTGCACAGTGCCCTTCAGGCCCGCTGCCCGGTCCACCACGCGGAAACACCCGCTCTGCTGAGCCAGCAGCTTGACCAGTGGCACCGGCGACGCGGGCAGTTGGTAGCCCGAGCCCATGATGTAGCCATTGGGGTTCTCGGCCAGCGCCAGCGTGGCCACGGGCGCATCGCAACGCACCAGCTCACGGGCCGCGTTCTGCGCGCCCTGGGGCCCGGCCGAGCCCGTGACCACCGAGCCGCCCTGCCCCAGTTCGGTCTTCTTCTCGCCGCATCCGGCCAGGGCGATGCATGCGGCCGCAAGCAGCCAATGGGAGCGTGTCAACAAACGCATGGAAGTACCTCTTTCAGTCCGTGCACGGCGGCCAGTGCCCGATGCGCCGCGCATGAAAAAAGCGGCCAGGGCGCAAGGCCCGAGCCGCTTGGTGTGCGATGCATGGCTGCATGCGCGAAGGACGTGATGCGTCCGGAATCAGGCCGCAGTCTTGACCGCGTCGGGGTTGCGCAGGCGGATGTGCAGCTCGCGCAGCTGCTTTTCGTCCACGGGGCTGGGCGCCTGCGTGAGCAGACACTGGGCGCGTTGGGTCTTGGGGAAGGCGATCACGTCGCGGATCGACTCGGCACCGGTCATCAGCGTCACGATGCGGTCCAGGCCAAAGGCCAGGCCGCCGTGCGGGGGCGCGCCGTACTGCAGCGCATCCAGCAGGAAGCCGAACTTGAGCTGGGCTTCTTCGGGCGTGATGTTGAGGGCGTCAAACACCTTCTGCTGCACGTCGGCGCGGTGGATACGGACGGAGCCGCCACCCATTTCCCAGCCGTTGAGCACCATGTCGTAGCCCTTGGAGATGCACTTCTCGGGCGCAGTGACCATCCAGTCTTCGTGACCATCCTTGGGGCTGGTGAAGGGGTGGTGCACCGAGTTCCAGCGCTGGTTTTCCTCGTCGTACTCGAACATCGGGAAGTCGACCACCCACAGCGGGGCCCAGCGGTTCTCGAACAGGCCGTTCTTCTTGCCGAACTCGCTGTGGCCGATCTTGATACGCAGCGCGCCAATCGCGTCGTTGACGATCTTTTCCTTGTCGGCACCGAAGAAGATCAGGTCGCCATCCTGTGCGCCAGTGCGCTCCAGCACGGCTTGCAGGGCTGCGTCGTGGATGTTCTTCACGATGGGCGACTGCAGACCGTCACGGCCCTTGGCCAGTTCGTTGACGCGGATGTAGGCCAGGCCCTTGGCGCCGTAGATCTTGACGAACTCAGTGTAGGCGTCGATTTCGCCACGGCTGATGCCGCCGCCTTCGACCGAGCCACCGGGCACGCGCAGGCCGACCACGCGGCCATTCTTCATGTTGGCGGCGCCCGAGAACACCTTGAAGTCCACGTCCTTCATCACGTCGGTCAGCTCGGTGAATTCGAGCTTCACGCGCAGGTCGGGCTTGTCGGAGCCATACAGGCGCGCAGCGTCCTGGTAGGTCATGACGGGGAACTCGCCCAGGTCCACGCCCAGCGTGTTCTGGAACACCGTCTTGATCATGCCCTGGAACATGTCGCGGATGTCCTGCTCTTCCATGAACGATGTCTCGATATCGATCTGGGTGAATTCAGGCTGGCGGTCAGCACGCAAGTCTTCGTCGCGGAAGCACTTGGTGATCTGGTAGTAGCGGTCGAAGCCCGCCACCATCAGCAGCTGCTTGAACAGCTGAGGCGACTGGGGCAATGCGAAGAAATGGCCATCGTGCACGCGGCTGGGCACGAGGTAGTCGCGCGCGCCTTCGGGCGTGCTCTTGGTGAGCATGGGGGTTTCGATGTCGATGAAGCCATTCGCATCGAGGAACTTGCGCACTTCCATTGCCACCTTGTAGCGCAGCATCAGGTTGTTCTGCATGTACGGGCGGCGCAGGTCCAGCACGCG
Organism: Acidovorax sp. 59; assembly: GCF_002754175.1. Taxonomy (NCBI): domain Bacteria; kingdom Pseudomonadati; phylum Pseudomonadota; class Betaproteobacteria; order Burkholderiales; family Comamonadaceae; genus Acidovorax; species Acidovorax sp. 59. Next base: position 3,505,913 of record NZ_PEET01000001.1, read on the forward strand.
GTGCGTGAGGCGCGTGGTTTCCGACAGGTTTTCCTCGTCGATCTGGAACGGAGGCGTGACGGAAGGGTTGAGCACGTTCAGCTCATGGCACAGCACTTCGATCTGGCCGGTCTTGAGCTTGTCGTTGGTGGTGCCTGCGGGGCGTGCGCGCACCACACCCTTGACCTGTACGCAGAACTCGTTGCGCACGCCTTCGGCGACCTTGAACATCTCGGCGCGGTCGGGGTCGCACACCACCTGCACGTAGCCTTCGCGGTCGCGCAGGTCGATGAAGATCACGCCACCATGGTCACGGCGGCGGTTCACCCAGCCCGACAGGGTAACGGTTTGGCCCAACAGGGCTTCGGTCACAAGACCGCAATAGTGGGAACGCATGGCCATGACAAAACTTCCGGCGCCGCAGGGCGCGTTGACGTTGAAAGAGATTGCTTTTCTTACTTGGGTGGGGGCAGCGTGGGGTCCGCTGGAGCCACCACACCCATGGAGACGATGTACTTGAGGGCGCTGTCCACACTCATTTCGAGCTCGACACAGTCGCTCTTGCGAACCATCACAAAATACCCCCCCGTGGGGTTGGGGGTGGTGGGCACGTACACGCTGACGAACTCGTCGCGCAGGTACGCAGCCACTTCACCATTGGGGGCGCCGGTGACGAACGCCACAGTCCATACCCCTTCGCGGGGCCACTGCACGAGCACGGCCTTGCGAAAGGCATTGCCGCTCTCGGAGAACAGCGTGTCCGACACCTGCTTGACGCTGGAGTAGATAGAGCGCACCACCGGAATGCGGTGTACCAGCGCGTCGCCCCACTGCACAAGCTTGCGGCCCGCAAAGTTGCTGGCAATGGCGCCCACCACGAGCAAGATGGCCAGCGTGAGGACCACACCAAAGCCCGGGACATGCACTCCGAGCAGCTTGTCGGGCTGCCACGCGCCGGGCAGGATCTGCAGGGTCTGGTCGAGCGTGCTCACAATCCAGTTGAGCACCCAGGCCGTGATGACACCGGGCACGATGACCAGAAGGCCTGTCAACAGCCATTTGCGCAGGGCAGCCATGCAGGTCCTCAGCTCGAAGAGGAAGAAGTGCCACTGGTACCGGCGGTACCGGTAGCGCTGGCAGTGCTTGTGCTGGCCGCTTCCTTTTTAGGAGCATCACCGCCACTGGCAGGTGCCGCTGATTCGGTTTTGGACTCCGACTTGGCTTCGGTGGCCGGGGCGGAGTTGCCACCGTTTCCGCCACGGAAATCGGTCACGTACCAGCCCGAGCCCTTGAGCTGAAAACCTGCGGCAGTGACCTGCTTGGAGAAGGCTTCGGCGCCGCAGGCGGGGCACACGGTCAGGGGTGCGTCGGAGATTTTTTGCAGCACATCCTTGGCATGGCCACAGGAGCCGCATTTGTAGGCGTAAATAGGCATGTCAGTGTGTTGAGGGAAAGTGCAAAACCCTCAATTATAGGCGGCATGCCCCTTCACCCCCCCGCGTTACTCGACCCCAACCATCTTGTGGTGGGAGGCATGGCTGTTGCGGATGGCCTGTGGCCCGAGGGAGCCGATCAGCATGCCCGCCAGCGCGGCCAGCAAACCCGCCAGCTGCGCAGGAAAGATTGCCCCCGCCGGAGTGGACAGGAACAACAGCCAGGTCACCAGGCCCAGCACGATGGCAAAGATGGCGCCCTGCGTGGTGGCACGCTTCCAGTACAGGCCGAACACCAGCGGCACAAACGCTCCCACCAGCGGCACCTGATAGGCACCCGACACCAGCTCATAGATGGAGGTACCCTGCATGTAGATGGCATAGGCCAACACGCAGGCGCTGAAAACAAGCGTGGTGATGCGCATGGTGCGCAGGTGCTGCTTGTCCGAGCTGTGCGGACGGAACTGGCGCCAGATGTTTTCGGTGAAAGTGACGCTGGGCGCCAGCAGCGTGGCAGAGGCCGTGGACTTGAGCGCCGACAGCAGGGCCCCAAAGAACAGCACCTGCATCACAAAAGGCATCTTCTCCAGCACCAGCGTGGGCAGCACCTTTTGCGGGTCGTCCTTGAGCAGCGCAGCCGTTTCCGTGGGCATGATGATGAGCGCGCTGGCCACCAGGAACATGGGCACAAAGGCGAACAGGATGTAGCAGATGCCACCGATCACGGGACCGCGCGTGGCTGCCTGGATGTTGTTGGCCGACATCACACGCTGAAAGACGTCCTGCTGCGGGATGGAGCCGAACATCATGGTCACACCCGCGGCGATGAAGAACACCACGTCATGGAACTTGGGCTCAGGCAGGAACCGGAACAGCTCACGGCTGGACGCGAACTCGATCACCTTGTCCGCTCCCCCGGCCATGTTGCCCGCAAACACGGCAATGACGGCCAGGCCCACCACCAGGATGATCATCTGGATGAAATCGGTGACCGCCACCGACCACATGCCGCCGAACAGCGTGTACGCCAGGATGGAGACCACACCAATCGTCATGCCCACCGGAATGCTGATGGCACCGCCAGACAGCAGGTTGAACACCAGGCCCAGCGCTGTGACCTGGGCAGAAACCCAGCCCAGGTAGCTCAACATGATGATCAGCGAGCAGACGATTTCCACCGTGCGGCCATAGCGTTCGCGGTAATAGTCGCTGATGGTGAGCAGCGTCATGCGGTACAGCTTGCCGGCAAAGAACAGGCCGACCAGGATCAGGCAGAAGCCCGCGCCGAACGGGTCTTCCACCACATTGCCCAGACCGCCCTCGATGAACTTGGCAGGAATGCCCAGCACGGTCTCCGACCCAAACCAGGTGGCAAACGTGGTGGTGATGATCATGTACAGCGGCAGGTGGCGCCCGGCAATGGCAAAGTCCGCAGCGTTCTTCACACGCCGGGCTGCCAGCAAGCCGATGCCGATGGTGATCAGCAGGTAAACGATAACCAGGGTCAGCAGCACAGCGCGCTCCTCTCTCTTTTTGTCTCGGTCGGTCCAGGGTGAAGAAATCCGACCTGCACCCCGGCGCTCCCCACACCGGGGCACCGGGCATGCAGATCGTCAGAAAAGCCGGATTCTGATCAGCAGTTGGATGAGCAGCAAGCCCAGCACAAACCCGACCCCAGCAAAAATGATGCCTTGCAGCAGCCGGTTGGTGCGTTTTTGCGCTTCCAGCAGTTCACGCAGTGCAGGCTCGTGGTCTGCCGGGCGCTGGCGCAGCGCGTCGTAGATGAGTCGTGGCAGCTCGGGCAGCAGCTTGGCATAGTGCGGCGCCTCGGCCCTCAGCTCGCGCCACAGGCGCTGGGGGCCCATCTGCTCCAGCATCCACTTTTCAAGGAAGGGCTTGGCCGTGCTCCACAGGTCCAGGTCCGGGTCCAGCTCGCGGCCCAGGCCCTCGATGTTGAGCAGGGTCTTTTGCAGCAGCACCAGCTGGGGCTGGATCTCGACATGGAAGCGGCGCGAGGTCTGGAACAGCCGCATCAGCACCAGGCCCAGCGAGATTTCCTTGAGTGGGCGGTCAAAATATGGCTCGCACACGGCGCGGATGGCCGACTCGAGGTCATTGACCCGCGTTTCGGGCGGCACCCAGCCGCTTTCGATGTGCAGCTCTGCCACCCGCTTGTAGTCGCGCCGGAAGAACGCCACAAAGTTCTGCGCCAGGTATTCCTTGTCCACTTCGGTCAGCGTGCCCACGATGCCGAAGTCCAGCGAGATGTAGCGGCCGAACGTGGCAGGCTCCAGACTCACCTGGATGTTGCCCGGGTGCATATCGGCGTGAAAAAACCCGTCGCGAAACACCTGGGTGAAGAAGATGGTGACGCCGTCGCGCGCCAGCTTGGGGATGTCCACACCGGCCTCCCGCAGGCGGTCGATCTGGCTGATGGGCACACCGTTCATGCGCTGCATCACCATGACCTCGGGGTGGCAGAAGTCCCAGAAGATCTCGGGGATCAGCACCAGGTCCAGCCCGGTCATGTTGCGGCGCAGCTGCGCAGCGTTGGCAGCCTCGCGCACCAGGTCCAGTTCGTCGTGCAGGTAGTTGTCAAACTCTGCCACCACCTCACGGGGCTTCAGGCGCTTGCCATCGGCAGACAGGCTCTCCACCCACCCCGCCATCATGCGCATGAGGCTCAGGTCCTTCTCGATCACCGGCAGCATGCCAGGCCGCAGCACCTTGACGGCTACCTCGCGCTCAATGCCCTGGCGGTCGCGCAGCGTGGCGAAATGCACCTGGGCGATGGACGCGCTGGCCACCGGTGTGCGGTCGAAAGAGGTGAACACCTCGTCCACCGGACGACGGAAGGCACGCTCGATGGTGGCGATGGCGATGTCGGGGTCGAATGGCGGCACGCGGTCCTGCAGGCGGGCCAGTTCGTCGGCTATGTCGGGCGGAAGCAGGTCGCGGCGGGTGGACAGCACCTGGCCGAACTTGACGAAGATAGGTCCCAGGCTTTCCAGCGCCTCGCGCAGGCGTTGCCCACGCGGCGCATCCAGATTGCGCCCGATGGACAGGATGCGCGAGATCATGCGCAGCCAGGGCTTTTGAAAGCTGTCGAGCAGCAAGCCATCCAGGCCGAACCGGAACACCACCCACAGGATGGCCGCCCCCCGCAAGAAGCGCTTCATGCGTCGGCCCGGTCCGAACCAGCCGAAGGTGACAGCGGCGCCGCTGCCGGAGCACTGGGCGCCACCGGTACCGTCGCAACGACCACTGCAGAAGACGCCGCGCTGGCGGCTGCCATGCGCGAACCCACAAACTGGCGCAGCGCCTGCGCAGCCCGGCTGGCGAACTGCGCCAGCGTATGCGCAGGGGCATCGCCAATCACGCGGGCCAGGTCTTCCTCCACATCCCAGCGCACATGGTCCACCAGCCAGTTGATCTCGGCCGCCAGTTGTACATCGCCCTCAATGCGGATGGAGGGCTTGTCGCCCCGCAATGCAGCCTGGGCCAGGGTGATGGGGGAGGTATCGGTCACTTCCAGCCGCAGGTCTGGCGCCGCGGATTCGGGCGCCAGGTTGAACAGGCCCGCAGGGGTGATCACCAGCGACAGGGAATAGGCCCGCCACTGCACCCTGGCGATGCGGTCCTTTTGGCGCACCAGCCGGTCCGTGGCTTCTTTCTCCTGCATCAGCACATGGTTGAGAAACAGCACCAGGCGCTGCTGCACCTCGTGGACCAGCCATTGCGGGGGCTGCGGGCCGGCTGCCAGGCGCTCGAAGAGGCCGTCCAGAAAAGGAAAAGGGGACTGTGGTGTTGCCATAGTCCCCGATTATTCCCTGAACTGGAATGCCCCTGGCACGCAGGGGCCCCGTGAGCCGTGTTTACTGCAGGGCTTGCACGCCTGCCACCAGCCAGCCGGTGTTGCCCGCCTTGGGCTTGGTCATGTTCCAGACCTCACGGAAGGGGCTGGGCCCGGCCGAGGGTTCTTCGCGGATCATGCCCGAGAACTCGACGCTGGCCATGTAGCCGTCGCCCAGGTCTTCGATGCCCAGCAGCTGCGCTTCGATCATGACCACATCGGTGTGATTGGGCTGCGTACCCCGGTGGGCTTCGCGCTCGGTCAGCTGGGTGCGGATCTCATCGAGCATGTTGTCCGTCATCATGGACCGCAGGGTGGCGATGTCCGAGCGGTCCCACGCGCCCTGCAAGGTCACGAAGTTGCGCTTGGCGGCCGCCAGGAAACCCTCGGTGTCGAAATCGGCGGGCACACCCCAGTTCTGCGAACCCGACAGGCCCGAACCGATTACCACACCGGAACCCACGCCACCCTGCCCGGCACGCGAGGCATCAAATGCCATGCTGCTGCGCTCCCAGGGGCGGGCCGATGCGTCGTTGCCCACGTTGTTGGGGCTGTACTGCGGCGGCACCTGGGCAGCGGCGGGCGTTGCAGCCCCTGCGCCCTGAAAGGCGAACGGAGCACCACCTGCAGCATTGCCCGAGCCATTGCTACCGCCGTTGCGCGACCGCATGACCATCTTGAAGATGGCAAACGCCGCCAGCGCCAGCAGCGCAATCATCAGGATGTTGCCAAAGCCAGCGCCCAGGCCCAGCGAGTGCGCCAGCCAGGCCAGGCCCAGACCCGCCGCCAGGCCGCCCAACATGGCACCCCAGGGCTTCTTGGCCGGCGCGGCCGGAGCCGCTGCCGGCGTGGCGGTAGCAGGCTTGGCTGCCGCAGCCGTGTTGGTCGCGCTTTGTGCCGGTGCGCCCGGCGTGGCGGGCGGCGTGGCCGACTCGCGCTGCGTCACATTGCTGGACTGCTTGCCCACCGATTTGCCACCACCCAGTCGCCGCGCGGCGTCGGCATCGGCGTGCGCAAACGCCAGCATCGCGACCAACACCACAGACCACAGTTTCATCATGACTTCTCCGTCTCCGTTATCGACCGAGCAAACCGCTCAGCACTTGATTCCAACATGGAGGGCCACAATGCCCCCCGTCATGTTGTGATAGTCCACATGCCCAAAACCATTTTTCTGCATGAGGCTTTTGAGTTCTTCCTGCCCCGGGTGCATGCGGATGGACTCCGCCAGATACCGGTAGCTCGCGTCGTCGCCCGCTACCAGCTTACCCAGCTGGGGCAGCACCTTGAACGAGTACCAGTCGTACACCTTGGTCAGCGGCTGCGCCACTTTGGAAAACTCCAGCACCAGCAGCTTGCCGCCGGGCTTGAGCACACGGCACATTTCGGCAATGGCCTGGTCCTTGTGGGTCATGTTGCGCAAGCCAAAAGCCACGCTCACCACGTCGAAATGCGCGTCGGGGAACGGCAGCTTTTCAGCGTCGCAGACCAGCGTAGGCAGCACCACGCCCTCGTTGATGAGACGGTCACGGCCCACACGCAGCATGGCCTCGTTGATGTCGGTGTGCACCACACGGCCCGATGCCCCCACCTTCTTGGAAAACGCCAGTGCCAGGTCACCGGTGCCCCCCGCAATGTCCAGCACCTGGCTGCCTTCGCGCAGGTTGGCCACCATCACGGTGTAGGCCTTCCAGGCACGGTGCAGGCCCGCCGACATGAGGTCGTTCATCACGTCGTACTTGGATGCCACGGAATCAAACACACCGCGCACACGGCGTGCCTTTTCCTGCTCGTCCACCGACTGAAAACCGAAATGCGTGGTGCTCATAAGAATCATGCTAGGCGCGTGAACGCCAGAGGTACAGCGACAACCCCGCACTGAATTGGGGCATCTGTCGCAATTTGGAGAACGCTATTGAAACAAAAACAGCCGCTAGCGCAAGCAAATATTGCGCTGATAGCTATATTTTCAATAGCACCTTACCGCACAGGGACTTGTGCGGCTTTTGGCGGCGGGCCCCTGAACAGGCCTGCCAAGGGCGTCAGTGACTGCCGCAGGCGTGGCCCCCTGCACCACCCTTGGGCGCCATGGGCGCGTCGCGATCGGCCCCCGCCGCAGCCAGCCGCTCGGTGTACTGGGCCCACAGTGCGTCCTGCTTCTGGCCCAGCTCGTAGAGATAGTCCCAGGTGAAGATGCCGCTGTCGTGGCCGTCGGAGAACGTGGGCTTGACGGCGTAGTTGCCCACAGGCTCCAGGTTGATGAGCGCCACATTGCGCTTGCCCGTCTGCAGCACCTCCTGCCCCGGGCCGTGGCCTTGCACCTCGGCCGAGGGCGAGTACACGCGCATCAGCTCGAACGGAATGCGGAATGTGGCGCCATCCGAAAAACCCACCTCCAGCACGCGCGACTGTTCATGCACCGTCAGGGCCTGCGGCGTGGGAGCGCCCGCTTTCAAACCTGCCATGGAATCACCTTGAGAAAACTGTTGTCAGGAACGACGGCTGCCATTGTCCCACCCGCCCAGGCACACGCTACCAGCAAGGTTACCGGGCAGCCCACTGCGCCAGCTGGGACTGCAGCTGCGCTTCCAGCGCGGGCAACAAGGCCCGCACGGCGGCCTCTTGCTCGGCAGGGCTGGGCCGCTGCGCAGTCGCCCACACAGGGGCCGGGAAGTGACTGTCCCAGTCAAACCGCGCAATCACATGCCAGTGCAGGTGCGGCACCATGTTGCCCAGCGCCGCGATGTTGACCTTGGTGGGCGACAGGTGCTGGCGCAGCGCCTGCTCCACCATCGTCACAGCCTCCATGCAGTGCACGCGGTCGGCTGCAGCCAGGTCCGAGAACTCGGCCACATGCGCATTCCAGACCACGCGGTACAAGGCGGGAAACCCCGCCTCCTGCGCACGGATGACACGCAGGCGCTCGCCACGCCAGACCAATGCGCCGCCGTCTTCAGCGCACAAGGGGCAGGTCATCAGACTAGCACCCGCTCAATGCCGCCGTTGTTGGCACGGTGTACGTACTCGGGCATCCAGTTCTCGCCCAGGATCTCGCGCGCCATCTCGACCACGATGTAGTCGGCTTCGAGCAAGCCGTTGTTCAGGTCGCCTTCGTAGCGGTTCAGGCCCTGCAGGCAGCTGGGGCAGCTGGTGAGGATCTTCACGTTGTCCTGCGCGCCGACAGCACCGCTGGCACGCAGTTGGGCTTCGCCCTTCTTGATCTCTTCTTCCTTGCGGAAGCGCACCTGCGTGGACACGTCGGGCCGGGTCACACCCAGCGTGCCCGACTCGCCGCAGCAACGCTCGCTCTTCAAGACCTGCTCGCCCACCAGCGCCTTCACGGTCTTCATCGAGTCCTGCAGCTTCATGGGGTTGTGGCAGGGCTCGTGGTACAGGTAGGCGCCCTTGCCTTGCAGCTGGATGCCCTTTTCCAGCAGGTACTCGTGGATGTCGATGATGCGGCTGCCCGGGAAGATCTTGTCAAACTCGTAGCCCTGCAGCTGGTCGTAGCAGGTGCCGCAACTCACCACCACGGTCTTGATATCGAGGTAGTTGAGCGTGTTGGCCACGCGGTGGAAGAGCACGCGGTTGTCCGTGATCATCTTTTCGGCCTTGTCGAACTGGCCCGAACCGCGCTGGGGGTAGCCGCAGCACAGGTACCCAGGCGGCAGCACCGTCTGCACGCCCGCGTGCCACAGCATGGCCTGGGTCGCCAAACCGACCTGCGAGAACAAGCGCTCTGACCCGCAGCCAGGGAAGTAGAACACCGCCTCCGTCTCGGCCGTGGTGGCCTGCGGGTTGCGGATGATCGGCACGTAGTCCTTGTCCTCGATGTCGAGCAGCGCGCGCGCCGTCTTCTTGGGCAGGCCGCCTGGCAGCTTCTTGTTGATGAAATGGATCACCTGCTCCTTGATCGGAGCCGTGCCCACCGTCGCGGGCGGCTTGGCCGTTTGCTTGCGGCCCACCTTGCGCAGCAGGTCCACGGCCATGCGCTGGGCCTTGAAACCCACGTCCACCATGGCCGAGCGCATCAGCTTGATGGTGTCCGGGTTGGTGGCGTTGAGCATGGTCATGGCCAATGCGTTGCCGGGGCGGAAGGTCTTCTTGCCCATCTTGCGCAGCAGGTTGCGCATGTTCATGGTGACGTCGCCGAAGTCGATCTTCACCGGGCAAGGGCTCTCGCATTTGTGGCACACCGTGCAGTGGTCGGCCACGTCCTCAAACTCCTGCCAGTGCTTGATGCTCACGCCCCGGCGGGTCTGCTCTTCGTACAGGAACGCCTCGACCAGCAGCGACGTGGCCAGGATCTTGTTGCGTGGGCTGTACAGCAGGTTGGCGCGTGGCACGTGCGTGGAGCACACGGGCTTGCACTTGCCGCAGCGCAGGCAGTCCTTGACCGAATCGGCAATGGCGCCGATGTCGCTCTGCTGCATGATCAGCGACTCATGCCCCATCAGGCCGAAGCTGGGTGTGTAGGCGTTGGTCAAATCGGCATGCAGCGCCGGTTTTGAAGCCAAATCGGCACCAAGCGCTGGTTGAATATGCCCTAAATGCTCCTGATTTCGGAGCAACTTGCCTTTGTTGAAGCGGCCTTCCGGGTCCACCTTGCGCTTGTACTCGGCAAAGGGGCGCAGCTCTTCATCGGTCAAAAACTCCAGCTTGGTGATGCCAATGCCGTGTTCGCCCGAGATCACGCCGTTCAAGCTGCGCGCCAGCACCATGATGCGCGCCACGGCCTCGTGGGCCGTTTGCAGCATCTCGTAGTCGTCGCTGTTGACCGGGATGTTGGTGTGCACATTGCCGTCGCCTGCGTGCATGTGCAGCGCCACCCACACGCGGCCCTTGAGCACGCGCTTGTGGATGGCCACGGCCTCGTCCAGGATGGGCTTGAACGCCGCGCCAGTGAAGATGCCTTGCAGCGGCGCCCGCAGCTGGGTCTTCCAGCTGGCGCGCAGGGTGTGGTCCTGCAGTTGGGGGAACAGCGTTTCCACATCGTGCAGCCAGCCCTGCCACAGGGCGCGCACCTCTTCCACCAGGGCGATGGCCTGGGCCACGCGGTCTTGCAGCAGCTCGGGCGAAGGCACCTCGTCGTCGGCGTCGTGCTTGCCCAGGGGCAGGTTGCCACGCTCGAAGAACTCGGTCAGCGCGTCGCACAGCTTGAGCTTGTTGCGCAGGGAGAGCTCGATGTTGATGCGCTCGATGCCGTCGGTGTACTCGGCCATGCGCGGCAGCGGGATCACCACGTCTTCGTTGATCTTGAATGCGTTGGTGTGGCGGCTGATGGCCGCCGTCTTCTTGCGGTCGGCCCAGAATTTCTTGCGCGCATCGGCCGTGATGGCCACAAAGCCTTCGCCGCTGCGGGTGTTGGCCAGGCGCACCACTTCGCTGGTCACGCGGGCCACGTCGTCGGCGTTGTCACCGGCAATGTCGCCAATCAGCACCATCTTGGGCAGGCCGCCGTTGCCCTTTTTGCTCTTGGTGGCATAGCCCACAGCCTTCAGGTAGCGGTCGTCCAGGTGCTCCAGGCCCGCCAGCAGCACGCCACTGCGCTTTTGCTCGGCGAACATGAAGTCCTTGATCTCGACGATGCTGGGCACGGCGTCCTTGGCGTTGCCGAAGAACTCCAGGCACACGGTGCGCGTGTGCTCGGGCATACGGTGCACCACCCAGCGCGCGCTGGTGATGAGGCCGTCGCAGCCTTCCTTCTGGATGCCGGGCAGTCCGGCGAGGAACTTGTCCGTCACGTCCTTGCCCAGGCCTTCCTTGCGGAAAGTCTTGCCCGGAATGCTCAGGCGCTCGGTGCGCACGGGCGTCTTGCCATCGGCCTCGAAATACTGCAGCTCGAAAGTGGCCACTTCCACGTCATGGATCTTGCCCATGTTGTGGTCCAGGCGGGTCACTTCGAGCCACTGGGCGTCGGGCGTGACCATGCGCCAGCTGGCCAGGTTGTCCAGCGCCGTGCCCCAGAGCACGGCCTTCTTGCCGCCCGCGTTCATGGCGATGTTGCCGCCAATGCACGATGCCTCGGCGCTCGTCGGATCCACCGCAAACACAAAGCCCGCACGCTCGGCCGCATCGGCCACACGCTGGGTGACCACGCCGGCTTCGGTCCACACCGTGCCCACCTCGCGGTCCAGGCCCGGCAGGCGGCGCATCTCCACCTCGGTCATGGCTTCGAGCTTTTCGGTGTTGATGACCACGCTCTTCCACGTCAACGGAATGGCGCCGCCGGTGTAGCCGGTGCCGCCCCCGCGTGGGATGATGGTCAGGCCCAGTTCGATGCAGCCCTTCACCAGGCCAGCCATCTCGACCTCGGTGTCGGGGGTGAGCACGACGAACGGGTATTCGACGCGCCAGTCGGTCGCGTCGGTCACATGGCTCACGCGGGAGAGGCCGTCGAACTTAATGTTGTCCTTGGCCGTGAGGCGGCCCAGGGTTTTCTGGATCTGGCGGCGCAGTTGCGCGGCCTGCTCGAAGGTGGCGTTGAATTCGGCCACAGCGCGTCGCGCGGCGACGACCAGCTCACCGACGAGACGGTCGCGCTCGGCATCGTCTGCGGGGGTGCGGCGTTTTTCGATCTCGCCCAGGCGGTGCTGCAGGGCATCCACCAGCAGCTTGCGGCGCGAGGGGTTGTCCAGCAGGTCGTCCTGCAGGTAGGGGTTGCGCTGCACGACCCAGATATCGCCCAGCACCTCGTACAGCATGCGGGCCGAACGGCCCGTGCGGCGCTCTTTGCGCAGCTGGTCCAGCACCTCCCAGGATGAGGACCCCAGCAGCCGGATCACGATCTCCCGGTCGGAAAACGAGGTGTAGTTATAGGGAATTTCACGCAGTCGGGCAGGCTCGGCGGCCTGCGTCTGCAAGGCCGCCAACGCGATCGGTACATTCATGGGGGTCTACCTGGGGTGGGGGCGCGATTTTAAGCCACCGGCCTGCGGCTTGCCGGGCCGGGGCTGTCTGACAGAGCCGAAACCGGCCCCGCAACAGTGTCAGAACAGCACGCGGCTGCGCAGGGTGCCGCTGACCTGGGCCAGCTTGTCCAGCGCCAGGTCGGACGAGGCGGCGTCGATGTCGATGACCACGTAGCCGATCTTCTCGTTGGTCTGCAGGTATTGGGCCGAGATGTTGATCTGGTTGTCCGAGAAGATGCGGTTGATCTCTGACAGCACGCCCGGCACGTTGCGGTGGATGTGCAGCAGACGGTGCTTGCCGGGGTGGGCGGGCAGCGCCACCTCGGGAAAGTTGACCGACGAGGTGCTGGTGCCGTTGTCGCTGTATTTCACCAGCTTCTCGGCCACCTCCAGGCCAATGTTGGCCTGCGCCTCCATGGTGGAGCCGCCGATGTGGGGAGTCAGGATCACGTTGTCCAGCCCGCGCAGGGGCGATACAAACTCATCCTTGTTGGTGCGCGGCTCGACCGGGAACACGTCGATGGCGGCGCCCAGCAGCTTCTTGGCCTGGAGCGCTGCAGCCAGCGCTTCAATATCCACCACCGTGCCCCGCGCGGCGTTGATGAGGATTCCGCCCGGCTTCATGGCCGCGATTTCGGCAGCGCCGATCATGCCCTCGGTGGACGGCAGCTCGGGCACGTGCAGGCTCACGATGTCGCTCTGGCCCAGCAGATCGTGCAGGTGCTGCACCTGGCGGGCATTGCCCAGGGGCAGCTTGTTGACCACATCAAAGAAGGCCACGTGCATGCCCATGGCCTCGGCCAGTACCGACAGCTGGGTGCCGATGGAGCCGTAGCCCACGATGCCCAGGGTCTTGCCACGGATCTCATACGCGTTGTCGGCGCTCTTGAGCCAGCCGCCCCGGTGGGCCACCGCGTTTTTCTCGGGCACGCCACGCAGCAGCAGGATGGCTTCGGCCAGCACCAGTTCGGCCACAGAGCGGGTGTTGGAGTACGGCGCGTTGAACACCGCAATGCCGCGCTCGCGCGCCGCGTTCAGGTCCACTTGGTTGGTGCCAATACAAAAGCAGCCCACGGCCACCAGCTTGTGGGCCTGGGCAAACACCTCTTGGGTCAGCTGCGTGCGCGAGCGGATGCCCACAAAGTGCACATCGGCGATCTTGCGCTTCAGTTCCTCGTCGGGCAGTGCGCCGGACACCGTCTCGATCTGCGTATAGCCCGCCGCCCGGATCACATCCACCGCGGAGGAGTGAATGCCTTCGAGCAGCAGAAACTTGATCTTGTTCTTGTCGAGCGAATTGGTGGCCATGGCGATGAAGGGGAAGGAGTGAAGAAAGGGGAAGTCCGGCGCGCGACGGCGCGAACGAACCGGGGCTGCACACGCATGTGAACAGTCACCAGCATGGTGCATTGCACAAAACCTTGCAAGCCTCGGCAAATGCGCCACACCTTGTCACAAAAAGGTCACAATCGCACCCCTCACGGGTACCCCAAGGGGTTTCCCCGGTTGTTGCAGGGCGCGGGCTCATGCGACAACGACATATCAATGTCACAGAGGCTGCATAGCATCCGGCCCTTGTGCTTTTCGTCATCCTCGGAGGAAATATTCATGAAAACGAAGCTTCTGGCGGTCTGCGCTGCTGTTGCCATGTCGGTCTGCGCACCTGCGCAAGCACAGGCACCCATTGAGATCCAATGGTGGCACTCGATGAGTGCAGCGCTGGGCGACTGGGTCAATGACCTGGCCAAGCAATACAACGCCAGCCAATCCCAGTACAAGGTCGTGCCCACGTACAAGGGCCAGTATGACGAATCGATGACCGGCGCCATTGCCGCCTTCCGCGCTGGCAATGCCCCCCACATCCTGCAAGTGTTCGAAGTGGGCACCGCCACCATGATGGCCAGCAAGGGCGCCATCGTGCCTGCGGCCAAGGTGCTGAACGACGCGGGCTTCAAGTTTGAACCCACCGAGTATGTGTCCGCAGTGGCCGGCTACTACACCGCCCCCAACGGCCAGATGCTGAGCTACCCGCTCAACAGCTCGACCACGATCTTCTATTACAACAAGGACGCCTTCAAGAAGGCTGGTCTGGACGCCGACAAGCCGCCCAAGACCTGGCCCGAAGTGTTTGCCGCCGCCTCCAAGCTCAAGGCCAGCGGCCACAGCTGCCCGTTCACCACCAGCTGGGTGAGCTGGACGCAGCTGGAGAGCTTCTCGCTGTGGCACAACACCCTGTTCGCCTCCAAGAACAACGGCTTTGACGGCAACGACGCGCAACTGCAGATCAACACCCCGCTGCACGTTCGCCACTTCGAGAACCTGGCCAAGGCATCCAAGGAAGGCAGCTTTGTCTACAAGGGCCGCAACAATACGGCCGATGCGTCCTTCCCCTCTGGTGAATGCGCCATGATCACCGGCTCGTCGGGCCTGTACGCCCGCGTGGCCAAGGAAGCCAAGTTTGCCTACGGCATCTCCACCCTGCCTTACTACCCTGACGTGAAGGGCGCTCCCCAGAACACCGCCATCGGTGGTGCCAGCCTGTGGGTGATGGCCGGCAAGAAGCCCGAGGAATACAAGGGCGTGGCCAGCTTCCTGAACTTCCTGAACGACACCAAGGTGCAGGCCGCCAGCCACCAGCGCACGGGTTACCTGCCGGTGACCATGGGCGCCTACAAGCTCACCGAAGCGTCTGGCTTCTATGACAAGAATCCCGGCACCGACGTGGCCGTGACGCAGATGATCCGCAAGGCCACGGACAAGTCGCGCGGCATCCGCCTGGGCAACTTCGTGCAGATCCGCTCGATCATCGACGAGGAAACCGAACAGATCTGGTCGGGCAAGAAGTCGCCCAAGGAAGCCCTGGACACCGCCGTGACCCGTGGCAACGAGCAGCTGGCCCGCTTCGCACGCGCCAACAAGTAAGCACGGTCCCCCATCTGTCGATGCCACCTGGCCACCCGGCTGGGCGGCATCGAAAGCCCGCCGCCCCGTCAACCCACTTGGTTCACGGGGCGGCGGGGTTTTCTTTTTGAGAGTTTCGTCATGGAAAAACGCGTACTTTTCCGCTCTGCATGGCTGCCCTGGGTGCTTCTGGCCCCCCAGCTGGTCATCATCAGCGTGTTCTTCTTCTGGCCCGCAGGCCAGGCCCTGGTGCAGTCGTTCCAGATGCAGGACAGCTTTGGCATGTCCACCGAATGGGTGGGGCTGGACAACTTCAAGGCCCTGTTTGAAGACCCGGGCTATCTCGCCTCGTTCAAGACCACGGCCTTCTTCTCGATCCTGGTGGCGGTGGTGGGCATCGGCCTGTCACTGATCCTCGCGATCTTCGCCGACCGCATCATCAAGGGCGCCATCGTCTACAAGACCGCCCTGCTGCTGCCCTACGCCGTCGCCCCCGCGGTGGCAGGTGTGCTTTGGATGTTCATGTTCTCGCCCTCGCTGGGTGTGGTGGCCTACATGCTGCGCCAGTCGGGCTTTGACTGGAACCACATGCTCAACTCCGACCACGCGATGACGCTGATCGTGATTGCAGCGGTGTGGAAGCAGATCTCCTACAACTTCCTGTTTTTCCTCGCAGGTTTGCAGTCCATCCCCAAGTCGCTGATCGAAGCCGCCGCCATCGACGGTGCGGGCCCCTGGCGCCGGTTCTGGAGCATTCAGTTCCCGCTGCTGTCGCCCACCACGTTCTTCCTGCTGGTGATCAATGTCGTGTACGCGTTCTTCGACACCTTTGCCATCGTGGACTCGACCACCCAGGGCGGTCCCGGGCGCGATACCTCCATCCTGGTCTACAAGGTCTACCACGATGGTTTCAAGGCCATGGACATGGGCGGCTCGGCCGCGCAATCGGTGGTGCTGATGGCCATCGTGGTGGTGCTCACCGTCATTCAGTTCCGCTACGTTGAGAAAAAGGTTCAATACTAAAAATGGTCGAACGCAGCCCCTATCTCACAGCGTTCTCGCACCTCATCATGGTGCTGGGCGTGATCATCGTCGGCTTCCCGCTGTACCTGGCCTTCGTGGCCTCCACCCATACCGCACAGGACATCGTTCAGGTGCCCATGCCCATGGTGCCCGGCAGCAACTTCTGGCAGACCTACCACGACGCGCTGTTTGGCGGCGGCGCGGGTGCGGGCTCCACCGCGCCTGTGGCCCGCATGATGTGGGTGAGTTTTGTCACCGCCATGGTCATCACGGTGGGCAAGATCGCCATCTCGCTGCTGTCGGCGTTTGCCATCGTGTACTTCCGCTTCCCCTTCAAGGGCATCTGCTTCTGGCTGATCTTCATCACGCTGATGCTGCCCGTGGAAGTGCGCATCGGGCCTACCTACCAGGTCGTATCCAACCTGGGCATGCTCAACACCTACGCGGGCCTCACGGTGCCACTGATCGCCTCGGCCACCGCCACCTTCCTGTTCCGCCAGTTCTTCCTGACGGTGCCCGATGAGCTGGTGGAGGCCGCACGAGTGGACGGCGCCGGTCCGATGCGCTTTTTCAAGGACATCCTGGTGCCGCTGTCGCGCACTTCGGTTGCCGCACTGTTCGTGATCCAGTTCATCTACGGCTGGAACCAGTACCTGTGGCCGCTCTTGGTGACCACGTCCGAAGACATGTACCCGGTGGTCATCGGCATCAAGCGCATGCTGGCCGGTGGCGACGCAGGCAACGAATGGAACATCGTGATGGCCACGGCCCTCCTGGCCATGCTGCCGCCTGCCTTTGTGGTGGTGGTCATGCAACGCTGGTTCGTCAAGGGCCTGGTGGACACCGAAAAATAAGACAAAACTCCTGCAAGCGCTTGTTAAATAAGCCCCTGTAGCTATCAAATTCATTGCACATATGGCATCCCTCTCTCTTCGCAACATCGTCAAGCGCTACGGCGTGGGCCCCAAGGCCAACCAGGTCATCCACGGCGTGAACGCCGAGGTCAAGGACGGCGAGTTCGTCGTCATCGTTGGCCCCTCGGGCTGCGGCAAGTCCACCCTGCTGCGCATGGTCGCGGGCCTGGAAGAAATCTCCGGCGGCGAACTGCGTATTGGCGACCGTGTGGTCAACGACCTGGAACCCGCCCAGCGCGACATCGCGATGGTGTTCCAGAACTACGCGCTGTACCCGCACATGACGAACTTCGAGAACATGGCCTATGGCCTGAAGATCGCCAAGGTACCCAAGGAAGAGATCAAGGCGCGCGTCGACAAGGCTGCCAAGATCCTCGAACTGGGCCACCTGCTGGAGCGCAAGCCGCGCGAGCTG
Source organism: Acidovorax sp. 59 (assembly GCF_002754175.1). Lineage (NCBI taxonomy): Bacteria > Pseudomonadati > Pseudomonadota > Betaproteobacteria > Burkholderiales > Comamonadaceae > Acidovorax > Acidovorax sp. 59. The sequence continues at coordinate 3,523,342 of NZ_PEET01000001.1, forward strand.
TCGGGCGGCCAGCGCCAGCGCGTGGCCATGGGCCGCGCCATCGTGCGCCAGCCCCAGGTGTTCCTGTTTGACGAGCCGCTGTCCAACCTGGACGCCAAGCTGCGCGCCCAGACCCGCCTCGAAATCCAGAAGCTGCACCGCGAACTGGGCATCACCAGCCTGTTCGTGACACACGACCAGGTCGAGGCCATGACGCTGGCCCAGCGCATGATCGTGATGAACGCGGGCAACATGGAGCAGTTCGGCACGCCCGAAGAGGTCTACCACACGCCCGCCTCCACCTTCGTGGCCAGTTTCATCGGCTCGCCGCCGATGAACCTGCTCAAAAACGCACCAGGCGCCAAACCGGGCACCATTTTGGGCATCCGCCCGGAGCATCTGGATGTGCGCAGCGAGGGTTGGGCCGTTACCGTCGAAACTGTGGAGTTGCTGGGTGCCGAGCGCCTGATCTACGGCCGCATCAACGGCGAACAGATCATCGTGCGGGTAGAAGAAGGCACCCACGCGCCGCAGCCGGATGCGGTGATCCACGTCGTGCCCCGTCCCGACCGCCTGCACGCTTTCGATGCCACCACCGGTAAACGCATCCCCGACTGAGCCCGTGCAGCCGCCTGAAGCCGCCGGCGCCGGGCGCGGGGTTCTGGCCACCGTGCCGGTGCTGGCCTCGCTACACCTGGCGGAGACCTTGCAGTTCTACGTCGAGCGGCTGGGTTTCACCGCACTGCTGGAGATGGACAACTACCTGATCCTGCAGCGCGATGGCTGCGAGCTGCACTTCTGGCCCTGCACCGAGCGCCACATTGCAGAAAACACTTCATGCTACGTGCGTGCAGACACCGGATTGCTGCACGCGGATTTCACGGCACGCGGCCTGCAACTGGCACCTCCCACTGTCCAGCCCTGGGGCATGAAGGAGATGTATGTCATCGACCCCCATGGCAACCTGCTGAAATTTGGTGAACCCGCATGAGCGCACCCTCGTCTACCCTCGCCCCCTGGCCCTACCCCCGCTGGATCGCCCACCGCGGCGCGGGCAAGCTGGCCCCTGAGAACACCTTGGCCGCCTTCCGGCTGGGTGCCCAATACGGCTACCGCATGTTCGAGTGCGACGCCAAGCTCAGCGGCGACGGCGTGCCTTTTTTGATGCACGACGCCACGCTGGAGCGCACGACCAACGGCCACGGCACCGGCGGCGACCGGCCCTGGACCCAGCTTGCCCAGCTGGATGCAGGAGGCTGGCATTCCCGCAGCTACGCTGGCGAGCCCCTTCCCACACTGGAGAACCTGGCGCGCTACTGCATTGCCAACGGGTTTTTCCTGAACATCGAGATCAAGCCCACACCAGGCCAGGAAGAAGTTACCGGCCGCGTGGTGGGCGAATACGCCGCACGGCTGTGGCAAGGCCAGGCCGTGCCGCCCTTGTTCTCGTCGTTCAAGCCCGAGGCGCTGGCGGGCGCCATGGCCACCGCGCCCCACCTGCCCCGCGCGCTGCTCATCGACGCGCTGTGGGACGGATGCTTTGACAAGGCGCAGGCGCTCGGCTGTGTGGCCATCGTGTGCAACCACGCGCTGTGGGACCCGGCCCTGGTGGCGCAAGTCCACGGCATGGGCATGCGCACGCTGAGCTACACGGTGAACGACGACTGGGCGGCGCAGCGCCTCATCGCGCTGGGCACGGACGGCATCATCACCGACCGCGTCGACTTCTTCTCGCCCGCCACGCCGTAGGGCGCACCTTCCAACCAACCCCGCCCCAAGCCAGCGCCACCGGGGACCGGGTTTGCCGGGCCACCGGTGGAGTCCCCTGCAGGGGGAAGGCGCACAGCGCCTCAGGGGGTCAATCGAGTTTCGCGCCAGACTTCTTGACGGCGTCGGCCCAGCGGGGCATCTCCGAGGCCAGGAATTTGGCAAAGTCGTCCGCGCCTAGAAACGCCGGATCCGCCCCCTGGCTCACCATGCGATTGCGCACATCGGGCATCTGCAACACCTGGCCAAAGGCGTCACTGAGCTTGTTGACCACGTCCTTGGGCGTGCCTGCAGGGGCCAGAAAGCCATAGAAGCCCACCACCTCAAAGCCCTTGATGCCGCTCTCGATCACCGTGGGCACTTCGGGCAGTGCGGGGTTGCGCTCCTTGCTGGTCACGGCCAGGGCACGTACCTTGCCCTGCTTGTGGTACGACGCGGCCTGCGGAATGCTCTCGGCCATGAACTGCACCTGCCCGCCCATGAGGTCGGTGAATGCCGGCGCGCTGCCCCGGTAGGGGATGTGCACCATGAACAGGCCCGTGGCGGTCTTGAACATCTCGGGCACCAGGTGGCTGATGCCGCCATTGCCCGCAGAGCCAAAGTTGACCTGACCAGGCCGCGACTTGGCATAGGCCATGAACTCCTGCAGATTCTTGGCGGGCACGCTGGTGTTGACCAGCAAGGCCAGCGGCTGCATGGCCGTGCGCGCCACGGGCACAAAGTCCTTGAGGGTGGCATAGGGCAGGCGGCTGTACAGCGCGGGGTTGATGACCATCACCCCCGTGTTGGCCAGCATGATGGTGTGGCCGTCAGGGGGCGCTTTCATCACCTCCTGCGCGCCCACGGTGCCACCGGCTCCGGCCTTGTAGTCCATCACCACCGGCTGGCCCAGCACGGTCTGCAGCTTGTCGGACAGCAGGCGCGCATGCTGGTCCAGCGGCCCGCCGGCGGGGAAGCCCACCACGATACGGATGGGCTTGGACGGAAACGCCTGCGCATGCACGGCGGCAGCAAAGGCCAGGCCTGCGGCCAGAGTGATGCAGGTACGCAGCAGCTTCATGGGGTTGTCTCCAGCATTGGTTGTGGGTGTACGGGGGTGTTCGCTAGTTCCGTCAGAGCGGGCCATGGCAACCGTCCTGGAAGGTGTAAAGAGGCTATCAGACACCAGGGCGCGACAGCCCTCCAGATCACCTCTCGCAAACCCTCAAAACACGTGACGGCTTGCTGAAAGCTTCAAGCCTTCCAGCCCCGCACCAGCACCCACTGGCAAGTGGCGCAGGCCACCACCAGCGCGGCATAGGTGAGCATCTTGCCATCACGTCCCCACAGCACCAGCCCTGCCGCGAGCACCGCCACCCCCACGGCAAACAGAATCGCCCACCGCAGCCACACAGACATTGCAGAGGCACTGCGCGAGCCCACCAGACGGCCCGAAAGGACCAACACCAGCGCCATGGCGGCAGCGGGTGCGACAAAGTTGAGGAGGTGGTTGACGATATCCAGCGGACCCATGGAATTGACCCAAATCAAGGCTTGAACAAGCAAGGCCGCCTGTTCGGGCCAACAATTTTATAATTGCGGCTTATGGCAGTCTGGGCCCTCGGCATCAACCACACCACCGCGCCGCTCGATCTGCGCGGCCGGTTTGCGTTTGCGCTCGATCAGATCGCCCCCACGCTGCACGGTTTGCGCCAGTCGCTGGGCAACTCTGGCGGAGCTGCCAGCCGCCACCCCGGGGTGGAAACCGCCATCATCTCCACCTGCAATCGCACCGAAATTTACTGTGCCGGCGACCAGCCCGCATTGGACCACACGCTGGGCTGGCTGGCCCATAGCGGCGGCGTGAGCCCCGCGCTGCTGCGCTCGCACTCCTACACGCTGGAAGACAGCCTCGTCGCACGCCACGCCTTCCGCGTGGCCAGCGGGCTCGATTCCATGGTGCTGGGCGAGGCCCAGATCCTGGGCCAGATGAAAGACGCTGTGCGCGCTGCGGAAACAGCTGGCGCTTTGGGCACCACGCTCAACCAGCTGTTCCAGCGCAGCTTTGCCGTGGCCAAGGAGGTGCGCACCAGCACCGAGATCGGCGCACACAGCATCAGCATGGCAGCCGCCGCCGTGCGCCTGGCCAGCCAGCTGTTTGAAGACCTCTCCAAGATCCGCGTGCTGTTCGTCGGCGCGGGCGAGATGATCGAGCTGTGCGCCACGCACTTCGCCGCCAAGAACCCCAAGCAGATCGCCATTGCCAACCGCACGCTGGAACGCGGCGAAAAGCTGGCCACCCGCTTTGGCGGCGAGGTAATGCGCCTGGCCGACCTGCCCGAGCGCCTGCACGAGTTCGACGCCGTCATCAGCTGCACCGCCAGCAGCCTGCCCATCATCGGCCTGGGTGCCGTGGAGCGCGCCCTCAAGAAGCGCCGCCACCGCCCCATGTTCATGGTCGATCTTGCCGTGCCGCGCGACATCGAGCCCGAGGTCAAGGCCCTGGGCGACGTGTACCTCTACACCGTGGACGACCTGGCCACCGTGGTGCAAACCGCGCAGGCCAACCGCCAGGCCGCCGTGGCGCAGGCCGAGGCCATCATCGACGCGGGCGTGCAAAGCTTCATGCACTGGATGGAGCTGCGCAGCCCCGCAGCCGCCGAGGGTGGCGTGGTGCCGCTGATCCAGCAGCTCAACGCCCAGACGGACGAATGGCGCGCGCTGGAAATCGCCCGCGCCAAGAAGCTGCTGGCCAAGGGCGAGGACGTGGACGCCGTGCTCGAAGCCCTGTCGCGCGGCCTCACACAGAAAATGCTGCACGGCACCCTGGCCGAGCTGCGCGCGGGCGACGCCGAGATGCGAGCCCAGACGGCCCAGACCGTCTCGCGCCTGTTCCTGCGCTCGCAAAGCAAGACCCCCCACAACAACGGCCTGTAGCGGCGCTCGCCCGCTCCACAGCCGTTCCGATTTGAGCCAAATCGGCCTCAGGCGCATGATTTACATGCGCCACCAGCTACCCAATCTGTAGCAAATCATTTTTCCAGAATTCCATGAAACCCTTTCTCCGAAGCCAGCTGGAGCGCTACGCACAGCGCCTGGGCGAACTCGACTTCCTGCTCTCGCGCGAAGACATCATGAGCGACATGGCGCAGTACCGGCGCATCTCCGTCGAGCATGCCGAGGTCACGCAGGTCGCCGGCCGCTACGCCCGCTACCAGCAGCGCGAGGCCGACCTGGCGGGTGCGCGCGAGATGCTGGCCGACCCCGACATGGCCGAGATGGCACAGGAAGAAATCACCAGTGCCGAGGCCGAGCTGCTGCAACTGGAAGACGAACTGCAGCGCCTGCTTTTACCGAAGGACCCCGACGACGCGCGCAACGCGTTTGTGGAAATCCGTGCGGGCACGGGTGGTGACGAATCCGCCCTGTTCGCAGGCGACCTCACCCGCATGTACACCCGCTACGCCGCCAACGTGGGCTGGAAGGTGGAGGTGGTGAGCGAGAACGCGGCCGAGCTCGGCGGCTACAAGGAAATCGTGCTGCGCATAGAGGGTGACCATGTTTACGGAGCTCTCAAGTTCGAATCCGGTGGCCACCGCGTGCAGCGCGTGCCCGCCACCGAAACCCAGGGCCGCATCCACACCAGCGCCTGCACCGTGGCCGTGATGCCCGAGCCCGACGAGCACGAGGCCATCAAGCTCAACCCGGCAGACCTGCGCATCGACACCTTTCGCGCCAGCGGCGCGGGCGGTCAGCACATCAACAAGACCGACTCTGCCGTGCGCGTGGTGCACTTGCCCACCGGCATCGTGGCCGAATGCCAGGACGGCCGCAGCCAGCACAGCAACAAGGCCAAGGCGCTGCAGGTACTGCAGGCGCGCATCCAGGAGAAAGAGCGCAGCGAACGCGCCGCCAAGGAGGCCGCGCTGCGCAAGGGCCTGATCGGCAGCGGCGACCGCAGCGACCGCATCCGCACCTACAACTTCCCGCAGGGGCGCCTGACTGACCACCGCATCAACCTCACGCTGTACAAGCTGCTGGCCGTGATGGAAGGCGACCTGGGCGATGTGCTGCAGGCCCTGCAGCATGCCCGCGAGGCCGAGCAGCTGGAAGAGCTGGAGATGGGCGCCACCGGGTGAGCCAGGCAAGAATTTGAGACAAATTGGCTGGTAGCGCTAGATTCATATGCCTGAACAGCTATCAAAACAATAGTGAACCACACCACCTCTCCCACCCTCGCCCAGGCTTTGGCGCAAGCCCACACCCTGGGCCTGGCGCGTATCGACGCGCAACTGCTGCTGCTGCACGCCTTGGGTCGGCCTGATGCAGGCCGCGCCTGGCTGCTGGCGCACGATACCGACGCACTGGACGAGACCACACACACCCAGTTCATTGCCCTGTGCCAGCGCCGCGTGGCGGGCGAGCCCGTGGCCTACCTCACCGGCCGCAAGGAGTTCTACGGCCTGCCGCTGCAGGTGGACGCGCGCGTGCTGGACCCGCGCCCCGACACCGAAACCCTGGTGGACTGGGCGCTGGAGGTGATCGCCCCGCTGGCATCGCCCCGCGTGGTGGACCTGGGCACCGGCAGCGGTGCCATTGCCCTGGCGCTGCAAAGTCAGCGCACCGACGCCCAGGTGCTGGCGGTAGATGCCAGTGCCGATGCCCTGGCTGTAGCGCAGGCCAACGCTGAGCGACTGGGCCTGCCCGTGCAGTTTCAGCAGGCCAACTGGCTGATGGGAGTGGAGGGGCCATTCGACGCCATCGTCTCCAACCCGCCCTACATCGCCAGCGCCGACCCGCACCTGGCCGCGCTGACGCACGAGCCCCTGCAAGCCCTGGCCAGCGGCGCGGACGGCCTCGAAGACATCCGCGCCATCGTCTCCCAGGCGCCCGCCCACCTGCGGCCGGGCGGCTGGCTGCTGCTGGAGCATGGCTACGACCAGGCAGACGCCGTGCAGGCGCTGCTTGCCGCCCAGGGCTTTGTGCGAGTACAAAGCCGCAATGACCTTGCCGACATCGCACGCTGCACAGGCGGGCAATGGCCGACAGTGAAATAATCCCTCCATCGCGGGCCCTCAGCATCCATTCGCCCGCAGCCTCTTTCAAGGAGTTTTCCCATGAGCGACACCCAACAACGCATCGACGGCCTCGTCAAATCCAGCGACATCCTGCTGTTCATGAAGGGCAGCGCCAGCTTCCCCATGTGTGGTTTCTCCGGCCGCGCCATCCAGATCCTCAAGGCCTGTGGCGTGGACCCGAAGAGCGTGGTCACCGTCAACGTGCTCGAAGACGACGAAATTCGCCAGGGCATCAAGGAATACAGCAACTGGCCCACGATCCCGCAGCTGTATGTGAAGGGCGAGTTCATCGGCGGCTCGGACATCATGATGGAGATGTATGAGTCGGGCGAACTCAAGCAAGTGCTGGGCACCGAGGGCTGATCGAAGCGACCATTGCCTCACCCGCCATCAGGCCGCCTTCGGGCGGCCTTTTTGTTTGCCCGCAACAGAGGCACCAATCAGGGGCTTTTCCGATGGAGCAGCGGGCATGTTGTGTGCTTGAATGATTGCGTGACGTAACCCTCACAGGAGCATGCAATGACCAGCCATAGCCTTGTTCCCCAGCCACCTGCCCTGCGCCTGCCGGTGGCCCAGATGCGCAATGTGTTCCACCCGGGCGATGTAGAGCGCAAGCTCGCTCGCCTGCAGGAGTCCGGCAACCAGAGGGAATACGAAACCCTGCGCACCGTGTACGAACGCATGCTGGAGCGCGGCCCGGAGCGTTTTCAGGTCAAGCCCTCGGGCATCCCCGACATGGCCAGCCTGTACGAGCAGTTGCCCAACTTCACCGAAGTGCTGGACGACGTGAAGCGCCACGTGGCGCTGGCGCAGGACAGCAGCGATGGCCTGGAGGTCACACCCATGCTGCTGCTGGGCCCGCCCGGCATCGGCAAGACCCACTTCGCACGCCACCTGGCCGAGCTGCTGGGTACGGGCATGAACCTGCTGCCCATGAGTTCCATGACCGCAGGCTGGCTGCTGTCGGGCTCGTCGGCGCAGTGGAAGGGCGCGCGCCCTGGCAAGGTGTTCGAGGCGCTGGTGGAGGGCGAATATGCCAATCCCGTCATCGTGGTGGACGAGATCGACAAGGCCAGCAGCGATGCGCAGTACGACCCGCTGGGTGCGCTGTACAGCTTGCTGGAGTACGACACCGCCCAGAGCTTTACCGATGAGTTTGCCGAGGTGGCCATCGACGCGAGCCAGGTCATCTGGATTACCACCGCGAACGACACACGCGGCATTCCCGATCCCATCCTGAACCGCATGAACGTGTTTGAGGTGGAGGCGCCCACGCTGGAGCAGGCCCGCACCATTGCGCGCAACCTGTACCAGGGCATCCGCGCGGGGCACGACTGGGGCCGCCTGCTGGACCCGGAGCCGACGGACGACGTGCTGGACCACCTGGCACAGATGCCCCCGCGCGAAATGCGGCGGGCGCTGATGACGGGTTTTGGCAATGCGCGGCTGGACCGCCGGTCCACGGTGGAGATCACCGACCTGCCGAAGGCCGCCACGGGGCGCAGCCGGATTGGCTTTGTGCAGTAGATAGCGCGACGCGGTCGCCCGCACGCGCCACCCTTCCCCCTGCCACACCATGCAGTGGCATGGGGCGGCAGGCGGCATGCGTCACAAGGCGCGCCGGCGGGCCCGCTTGCAAGGTGCCCAGATACACTTGGTGGCCCGGTGTACCGCTGTACTCCGGTTCCGCCTTCGTCCCATGACCCTGTCCCAAAGCCTCTTCGTGATCGGGCTGCTGATTGCAGCCAGCGCCTTTTTCTCCATGGCCGAGATTTCGCTCGCGGCCGCCCGCCGCCTGCGCCTGCGCCAGATGGCCGATGAAGGCGACGCGCGTGCGGACCGGGTGCTGCGCATGCAGGAGCAGCCGGGCGACTACTTCACGGTGGTGCAGGTAGGGCAGAACGCCGTGGCCATCCTGGGCGGTATCGTGGGCGAAGGTGCGCTGAGCCCGCATTTCAGCGAACTGTTTGCGCTGTGGATGTCGGGGCCCACGGCCGAGCGGGCGGGGTTCCTGGCGTCTTTCCTCATCATCACCTCGCTGTTCATCCTGTTTGCCGATCTGTTCCCCAAACGCCTGGGCATGGCAGAGCCCGAGCGGCTGGTGGTGCGGCTGGCACAGCCCATGGCCTGGTGCATGACGCTGTTGCGGCCGCTGGTGTGGTTCTACAGCCGGGGGGCCGACGCGCTGTTCCGCCTGTTGGGGTTGTCATCGCTGCGCGATGACCGCATCACGTCAGACGATATCCTGGCCATGATGGAGGCAGGCGCGCGTGCCGGGGTGCTGGCGGCGCGCGAGCAGCAGGTCATCACCAACGTGTTTGAGTTGGACACGCGCACGGTGTCCAGCGCCATGTCGCCGCGCGACCGCATTGCATTTTTTCTGCGCGACGAGCCCGACTCCGTCATCCGCCTGCGCATCGCTGCCGAGCCGTTTTCAACCTACCCGGTGTGCGAAGGCGACATCGACCACGTGGTGGGCTATGTGGATGCCAAGGACCTGTTCCAGCGCGTGCTGAACAACCAGCCGATTTCGCTGGCCGACGACAGCCTGGTGCGCAAGGTGCTGATCGTGCCCGACCGGCTGACCCTGTCGGAGGTGCTGGAGCAGTTCCGCCAAGTCCACGAGGACTTTGCCGTCATCGTGAACGAGTACAGCCTGGTGGTCGGTGTGGTCACGCTCAACGATGTCATGAGCACCGTGATGGGTGACTTGGTGGGCCCGGCGGACGAGGAGCAGATCGTGCGACGGGATGAGAACTCCTGGCTCATCGATGGGGTCACCCCCATTGAGGATGTGCTGCACGCCCTGTCGCTGGACGAGCTGCCGCACACCGGCGAGTACGAAACCCTGGCGGGCTTCCTGATGGTGATGCTGCGCCGCGTGCCACGCCGTACTGACAGCGTGAGCTGGGGCGGCTACAAGTTTGAGGTGCTGGACGTGGACAGCTACCGCATCGATCAGGTCATGGTCTCCAGGCTGGGCGGTGCCCCTGGTGCATCGGCCCCGAGCCCGTCAGCACCCACGGGACCCGCTGTGGAGTGACCAAGGCGCGGCCCGTGTCACCGCCGCGCTGATCGCTCTATGCGGCCGGCGAATGCGGCCGATCGGCAAACAGCCACTTGCGCTGCGCTCCAAAGACGGCATCGGGGTAAGGCGACCGGCCTCGGCTGCCGTTGTAGCGGCCAAGCGCCATGAACAAATCGCCCTGCTCCCGGTCAATGTAGTGGCGCAGAATGACGCAGCCAAAACGCAGGTTGGTCTGCATGTGAAACAGCTTGCCCGGGTCGCCGTCGCCAATCACGCGCGTCCAGAAGGGCATGACCTGCATATAGCCCCGCGCTCCAACGCTGGACACGGCAAATTTGCGGAACCCACTTTCTACCTGGATCAGCCCCAGGACCAGGGACACGTCCAGCCCGGCGCGCTTGGATTCGTACCAGACCGTCTGCAAAAAGTCGCGGCGTACTTCCAGGTCCGGTTTGCGCGGCCGCAGGCGATCACTCTGCGTACCCAGCCACCGCAGGTAGTGCAGGCGCGCTTCGGTGGTAAAAAACTCCGGCTCGGGCGGCGCCTGGTTGGCAATGGCAGAGCTGAGTGCGGTGCGCACCGAGTCCATCAGGGGCTCCTCCAGCTGCCCGCCGGCGTGCGCCACCTGCGGAGCACCCAGCCAGGCAGCGGGCGCTGCCAGCGAAGCCAGCGACACCAGACAGCCGCGGCGCGACATCCCCACGGGGCCGCCAGAAGTCGCAGCCCACGGAGCGCTCAGAGTGACGCCGCTCTTGCTCATACAGCCATACGACCCTTCACATGGGCCAGGATGTCGGCCACGGCCACCTTGGTGGCTGCGGCGTCCCGGCGGTGCTGGTACTCGACAACACCCTCTTTCAGGCTCTTGTCGCCAATGGTCACGCGGTGTGGCACGCCGATCAATTCCCAGTCGGCAAACATCGCGCCGGGGCGCTCGCCACGGTCGTCCAGGATCACGTCCACGCCCGCAGCCAGCAGGTCGGCATACAGTTGCTCGGCAGTGGCCTTGACGGCCTCGCTGCGGTCCATACCCACGGGGCAGACCACCACGGTGAACGGCGCAATCGCGTCCGGCCAGATGATGCCGCGCTCGTCATGGTTTTGTTCAATGGCGGCGGCAGGCAGGCGTGTCACGCCAATGCCATAGCAACCCATTTCGAAGAACGCGGGCTTGCCGTCGTCGCCCAGGAAGGTCGCGTTCATACCCTTGCTGTACTTGGTACCCAGGTAGAACACATGGCCCACTTCAATGCCGCGCTCGATCGCCAGCTCGCCCTTGCCGTCGGGGGAGCGGTCGCCCGCCACCACGTTGCGCAGGTCGGCCACCATGTCGGGCTCGAGCAGATCGCGGCCCCAGTTGACGCCGGTGATGTGAAAGTCCACCTCGTTGGCGCCGCAGATCCAGTCGGCCATCACAGCGACTTCGCGGTCTGCCACGATCTTCAAAGGCCTCTTCAGGCCGATGGGGCCCAGGTAACCCGGCTTGCAGCCAAAGTGGTCCTCAATTTCGCCCAGCGTCGCGAAGCGGAAGCCCGCCAGTCCGGGCACCTTGCCAACCTTGATCTCGTTCATGTCGTGGTCGCCGCGCAGCAGCAGCAGCCACACCTGGCTCTTGACGATCTCACCCGCTTCGTTGGTTTCGTCCGTGGCCAGCACCAGTGACTTGACCGTGGTGTTCAGCGGAACACCCAGCAGTTCTGCCACATCGGCACAGGTGCTCTTGCCTGGGGTGGCTGTTTTGGTCAGCGCCTGGGTGGCTGCGCCGCGTGGTCCGGTGGGGGCCAGCGCCTCCGCCTTTTCCATATTAGCGGCGTAGTCGCTCTGCGGGCAGTAGACGATGGCGTCTTCGCCCGTGGCGGCAATCACCTGGAATTCTTCCGACAGGTCCCCCCCGATGGCGCCGCTGTCAGCGGCCACGGCACGGTAGGTCAGGCCGAAGCGATCGAAAATCCGCCGGTAGGCTGCGGCCATCACTTGGTAGCTGGCCTTGGCGGCCACTTGGTCGCGGTCAAAGCTGTAGGCATCCTTCATGATGAACTCACGTCCGCGCATGAGGCCAAAACGGGGGCGGCGCTCGTCGCGGAACTTGGTCTGGATCTGGTAAAAGTTCTTCGGCAGCTGCTTGTAACTCTTGAGTTCTTGACGGGCGATGTCAGTGATCACTTCTTCGCTGGTCGGCTGCACCACGAAGTCGCGACCATGGCGATCCTGGATGCGCAGCAGCTCGGGGCCCATTTTCTCAAAGCGCCCGGTTTCCTGCCAGAGCTCAGCGGGCTGCACCACGGGCATGGTCAGCTCGACAGCACCCGCGCGATTCATCTCTTCGCGCACGATGGCTTCCACCTTGCGGATCACGCGCAGGCCCAGAGGCATGTAGTTGTAGATGCCAGCGCCCAGCTTCTTGATCAGCCCGGCCCGCGTCATGAGTTTGTGACTGACCACTTCGGCGTCCGCCGGAGCTTCCTTGAGGGTGGAAATGAAGAATTGGGAGGCTTTCATCGGGAATCGATTGCAGGCAGAACGGGGCCGTCCACTTGCTGCGCGCTAGGCGCCGTGCATAATGGACACAGTTTAAAAATTTGGGGTTTGATTATGCTTGACCGGGACGGCTTTCGGCCGAACGTCGGCATCATCCTGCTCAACCAGAAAAACCAGGTGTTTTGGGGCAAGCGCATACGCACCCACAGCTGGCAGTTCCCGCAGGGTGGCATTGACCGGGGCGAGACCCCCGAGCAAGCCATGTTCCGCGAGCTGCATGAGGAGGTGGGATTATTGCCCAACCACGTTCGCGTGGTGGCCCGCACCCGGGACTGGTTGCGCTATGAGGTGCCTGACCGGTACATCCGCCGCGATGCGCGCGGCCACTACAAGGGCCAGAAGCAGATCTGGTACCTGTTGCAATTGATGGGGCACGACTGGGATCTGAACCTGCGTGCGACCAATCACCCGGAGTTTGACGCTTGGCGGTGGAACGACTACTGGGTTCCGCTGGATGTGGTGGTCGAGTTCAAACGCGGTGTTTATGAGATGGCGCTCACCGAACTGGCCCGCTATCTGCCGCGACACGAGCAGCGCAACCGCTATTTGCGCAGCGGTTTACGCACCCGCGAGGGTGAACATGCGGGCGTCGCCAACATGTTTCGCACAGGCTCCATGCTGGTCAACCCTGGCATGGAACTCCCCCCAGGTGCCAGTTTTGATCCCGATCCTCAAAACAGCATGCCGGGAGAACTCGACGGTATGCAATCGGTATCAGACACACCGCGCTGACTCTGGCATCGAACCATGAAAAACGCCTGCAGATGCAGGTGTTTTGTTTTGATGGGCGAATCCGCTCAGTCCTGAGTCGGCAAGGATCAATGCGCGCAGCCAGTCCCTATGCGCCCTGCGCCAACACGAGATTGTCGCGGTGCACCATTTCCGGCTCAGCCATGTAGCCCAGCAGTTTCTCAAACTCCGTCGACGGCTTGCGGCACAGAAGGCGGGCTTCCGCCGCTGCATAGTTGGCCAAGCCACGTGCAATCTCTGCACCAGACCCGTCGCGCACGGCAATCACGTCGCCGCGCGAAAAGTCCCCCTCCACTGCCGTCATGCCGATGGGCAGCAGGCTTTTGCCTTCGTCGCGCACCTTGGCTGCAGCCCCAGCGTCCACCACCACAGAGCCACGCAGTTGCAAGTGGTCCGCCATCCACTGCTTGCGGGCCTGCTTTTTCTGTGTCTGGGCAACCAGCAAAGTACCCAACGCCTCACCACTCACCAAACGGACCAATACGTCGGATTCGCGTCCCCAGGCGATCACTGTCGATGCACCGGAGCCTGCAGCGCGCTTGGCCGCCAGAATCTTGGTGATCATGCCGCCTTTGCCAATGCTTGAGCCTGCACCGCCCGCCATCGCTTCCAGAGCAAGATCACCCGCTTTGGCCTCATGCACAAACTGCGCAGACGGATCACGGCGTGGGTCGGCGGTGTAGAGCCCCTTCTGGTCTGTGAGGATGATCAGGGCATCGGCTTCCACGAGGTTGGCCACCAGCGCACCCAGCGTGTCGTTGTCGCCAAACTTGATCTCATCATTGACCACCGTGTCGTTTTCGTTGATCACCGGCACAACACCCAAACGCAGCAGCGTGAGCAAGGTGGAGCGCGCATTGAGATAGCGCTCACGGTCCGCGAGATCGGCATGGGTGAGCAGCACCTGCGCGCTGCCCATCCCCTGCTCGCGCAGCTTGGTTTCGTACATCTGCGCCAGCCCCATCTGCCCCACCGCTGCAGCAGCCTGCAGTTCGTGGATTTCCTGGGGTCTTGTGGTCCAGCCCAGGCGCTTCATGCCTTCGGCAATGGCACCGCTGGACACCATCACCACCTCGCGTGGGGCACCCCCAACACCGCGCACCAGCGCGGCCAGTTGGCGACTCCACTCACCGATGGCGGTTTCATCCAGTCCACGCCCTTCGTTGGTCACAAGGCTGGAGCCCACCTTCACCACGATGCGGCGGGCATCTCTCAATACGCTGGAAACCATTTTGATGTCTTTGATGCCGATAGCGCTACTGCTTCATGCCTGAGTAGCTATTAAAAATGTAGCAATTCCTATCCTCTGAGCGCCGACGCGTCAGGCTGGCGCATCGCCGGCGAAACGGGGATCCACCTCCACCGGCTCGTTCTCCGTGCGCTGCTCGGACTGCACATGGCGGAAGATGGCGTGAATCAGCGGCTCGCAGCCCTCACGCGTGAGGGCCGATATCTCAAACACCGGCCCCTTCCATTTGAAGCGCTTCACAAAATCCTTCACGCGCGCCTCACGCTCATCAGCGGGAACCATGTCCAGCTTGTTCAGCACCAGCCAACGCGGCTTGTTGTAAAGCTGCTGGTCGTATTTCTTGAGCTCGTTCACGATGGCCTTGGCCTGCGCCACCGGGTCCACAGCATCGTCAAACGGCGCCAAGTCCACGATGTGCAACAGCAAACGCGTGCGTTGCAGATGGCGCAGGAACTGGTGGCCCAAGCCAGCGCCCTCAGAAGCTCCCTCGATCAGACCGGGGATGTCGGCTACAACAAAGCTCTGCTCAGGCCCCACCCGCACGACGCCCAGGTTGGGGTGCAGCGTGGTGAACGGGTAATCCGCAATCTTTGGTCGCGCATTGGACACGGCCGTGATGAAGGTGGACTTGCCGGCGTTGGGCATGCCCAGCAGCCCTACATCGGCCAGCACCTTCAGCTCCAGCTTCAAATTCTTTTTCTCGCCCGGCCAGCCCGGCGTTTTTTGACGCGGGGCCCGGTTGATCGCGCTCTTGAAACGCATGTTGCCAAAGCCGCCATCACCGCCTTTGGCGATGGTGATGACCTCGCCCGGGGTCAGCAGCTCATACAGAACTTCACCCGTCTCGGCGTCGGTGATGATGGTCCCGACCGGCATCTTGAGTGTGATGTCCGTACCCGCTGCGCCGAACATATCGGAGCCCATGCCATGCTCACCCCGTTTGGCCTCATGACGGCGCGAGTAGCGATAGTCCACCAGGGTATTCAGGTTGGGATCGGCCACAGCAAACACATGCCCCCCGCGCCCACCGTCACCACCATTGGGACCGCCGAACTCCTTGTATTTTTCGTGCCGGAACGACACGCAGCCATTGCCACCATCACCTGCGGCAATGTCAATAAAGGCTTCGTCGACGAACTTCATGGGGTATCCAGTTTACAAAAGAGGCCGTACTGTCGGCTGCTGACCAATTGTGGCGGAACAGCGGGGGCCATTCCAGGCGCCACAGGCCAAAGGCGCACCAGCGACGCGTGCAGACCAAACAACAAAGCCCCGACAAAGCGGGGCTTCGATGGTTGCCGGAGGAGTAATCCTCAGGCGGGAGTCACATTGACCGTGGACTTGGACAATGCGCCCTTGGTACCGAACGACACATGGCCGTCCACCAGGGCAAACAAGGTGTGATCCTTGCCAACGCCGACATTGGTGCCGGGGTGGAAACGTGTGCCACGCTGGCGCACGATGATCGAACCAGCGCTGATCAGTTCACCACCGAAGGCCTTGACACCCAGCATCTTTGGCTTGGAGTCACGCCCGTTTCGCGTAGAGCCGCCGCCTTTTTTCTGTGCCATGACTAGCTCCTTCGATTAAGCAGCAATCGCACCAATTTGCAGCTCAGTGAACTGCTGGCGATGGCCTTGGCGTTTTTGATAGTGCTTACGACGGCGCATCTTGAAGATGTGCACTTTGTCGTGCTTGCCGTGGGCCACGACAGTGGCTTTCACGGTTGCGCCGGACACCAGGGGCGTACCAACCTTCAGTTCAGCGCCGTTGCCGACAGCCAGAACCTGGTCGATCACAATTTCCTGGCCTACGTCCGCAGCAATCTGTTCTACTTTAATTTTTTCGCCGGAAGCAACGCGATACTGCTTGCCGCCGGTTTTTATGACCGCGTACATGTTGACCTCTTGATATGAGTTCTGCAGACGAATTTCTGCAGAGCCGGCGAGTATAGCGCATCTGGCATCACCCCGCCAACCCCACGCGCATCAGTCAATTCGGCGTGACCAGCACGCCACCGTCCTCGTCAGCCACGTAGCGGGCCTTCCTATAATTCGGGCACTTTCTGTGACCACCATCTTGACTGACCATACCGCCCCCGCAGTTTCCCCCCTCACGCTCGTTGCACAAGACATGCTCGATGTCGACAAGGTCATCGGTCAGCGCCTGACATCCAGCGTCCCCCTGGTGGGCCAGATTTCGCAGTACATCATCGCTGCGGGCGGCAAGCGCCTGCGCCCCGCCCTGTTACTGATGGTATGCGGAGCCTTAGGTTACCGTGGCACACATCGGCACAGCCTTGCGGCAGTGGTCGAGTTGATTCACACCGCAACACTGCTGCATGACGATGTGGTGGATGCATCCACCCTGCGCCGCGGCCGCCCCACAGCCAACGAAACCTTTGGCAACCCTGCCAGCGTTCTGGTGGGCGACTTTCTGCACACCCGGTCATTTCAGATGATGGTCGAGGCTGGAAGCATGCGCATCATGGAAATCCTCTCCGAGGCTACGAACGTGATTGCAGAAGGCGAAGTGCTCCAGCTGATGAACATGCACGACGCCTCACTGGATGAAGCGGGCTATCTGCGTGTCATCCGCTCCAAAACAGCCAAACTTTTTGAAGCCAGCGCCCGCCTCGGCGCCGTTCTGGCCAACAGCCCCCCCGATGTGGAAGAGGCATGCGCAACTTATGGACAGGCACTGGGTACCGCATTCCAGATCATTGACGATGTGCTGGACTACGACGGCGACACCGCAGAGATGGGCAAAAATCTGGGTGACGACTTGAGAGAAGGCAAATCCACCCTCCCCCTGATCGCCGCCATGGAACGAGGCACCCCCAGCCAGGCGGAAATCGTTCGCCAAGCCATCGAACAAGGTTCGACCGAACGATTAGAAGAAGTCGTGGGCATCGTCCGCTCGACAGGCGCCCTGGACGTTACCCGCGCCGCAGCCTTCGCTGAAGCGCACCGCGCCATGGCTGCCGCCCGACGATTACCCGCAAATGCCTACTCGGAGGGTTTGCTAGAATTGGCAGCCCAATTGCTGGGGCGGCGAAATTAAAAGAGGCACCAGATCACTCGCGGGTGCTTTTACAAGCTGCGGGGTGTAGCTTAGCCTGGTAGAGCGCTACGTTCGGGACGTAGAGGCCGGAGGTTCGAATCCTCTCACCCCGACCATATATCGCAGTATGGTCACCTACCAAAATCCCACCCGTTTGTGGCGCCGTTGCCAATATGCGCTGCTGTACAGCCCATGGTTGATCGGTGATGATAGGATGGTTTCTTTTCCACACCTAACACATTCTCGGTTACATGGCCGCTGTTGATACTGCCCTCAAAGAAGCCTCTGCAGTAGCCCTGCCCGGGCTCGGCCGCGCCCTGATGTCTGCGGGCAAGCTGACCCAAAAGTCAGCAGAAGACATTTACAAAAAATCACAAATAAGCCGGACCAGTTTCATTGCCGAGCTGACGGGCTCTGGAGCTGTTTCTGCAGCGGATCTGGCGCACACGGTATCTGCAGTTTTTGGTGCACCACTGCTCGACTTGGACGCCATTGATCCTTTGCGCTTGCCAAAGGAGCTTCTGGATAACAAGATATGCCAAGCATATCGCGTGGTGGTCCTGAGCAAGCGCAACAACCGGTTGATCGTCGCAACGGCTGATCCGACCGACCAAGAAGCTGCAGAGAAAATTAAATTCACCACCCAAATGGGTGTGGATTGGATTATTGCGGAATATGACAAACTCAGCCGACTCGTAGAAGCCACCACCAAATCTACAAGCGAATCCATGGATACGCTAATCAGTGGAGGAGGAGACTTTGCTTTTGACGATGTTGCTATTGAAGATGCGCCTGAAGAAGCGGATACAGGAACAACGGAAGTTGAAGATGCGCCTATCGTCAAGTTCCTGCACAAAATGCTGCTCGACGCCTTCAATATGCGCGCCTCCGATTTGCATTTTGAGCCTTACGAACACCAATACCGAGTCCGTTTCCGCATTGACGGAGAACTGCGCGAAATAGCATCCCCACCGATCGCTATCAAAGACAAGCTCGCGTCCCGTATCAAGGTGATTTCGCGCCTGGATATTTCCGAGAAGCGCGTTCCCCAAGATGGCCGCATGAAGCTCAAGGTGGGGCCGGATCGCGTGATCGATTTTCGGGTAAGCACCTTGCCCACCCTGTTTGGCGAAAAAATCGTGATCCGTATTTTGGATCCGAGCAGCGCCAAGCTCGGGATCGATGCGCTCGGCTATGAACCCGTGGAGAAAGAACGATTGCTCCAGGCGATTGGTCGTCCTTACGGAATGATTCTGGTCACCGGCCCTACGGGCTCTGGCAAGACAGTGTCTTTGTACACCTGTCTGAATCTGCTGAACAAGCCGGGGGTCAATATCGCAACCGCCGAAGACCCTTCTGAAATCAATTTGCCTGGCGTCAATCAGGTGAACGTGAATGAAAAAGCCGGTATGACCTTTGCCGTGGCACTGAAGTCGTTTCTGCGCCAGGATCCCGACATCATCATGGTGGGTGAAATCCGGGATCTGGAAACTGCAGATATTTCCATCAAGGCGGCGCAGACAGGTCACTTGGTGCTTTCCACGCTGCACACGAACGACGCGCCCACGACGCTCACGCGGATGCGCAACATGGGTATAGCGCCGTTCAACATCGCTTCCAGCGTGATTTTGATCACGGCGCAACGTTTGGCGCGTCGATTGTGTCCGGTGTGCAAGGTTCCCGCCGATATCCCCCATGAGACTTTGGTGGAGGCCGGATACGAGGAACACGACATTGACGGTTCCTGGGTGACCTATCGACCTGTGGGTTGCTCGGCCTGCAATAACGGCTACAAGGGCCGACTCGGCATCTATCAAGTGATGCCTATTTCCGAGGAGATCCAGCGCATCATTTTGCGCGACGGGAGCGCACTGGAGATTGCAGAGCAGGCACGCGCCGAGGGTGTTCGTTCGCTGCGCGAATCCGGGCTCTACAAAGCCAAATTGGGTCTGACTTCCCTTGAGGAAGTTCTGGCCGTCACCAACGAATAGCATCCACGGACGAGAGCACCATGGCGACCGCAGCATCAACCAAAGATATCAAGGATTTTGTCTTCGAGTGGGAGGGCAAGGACCGTAACGGAAAGATAGTTCGTGGCGAAATCCGCGCGGTCGGAGAAAACCAGGTGCAGGCGACGCTACGTCGCCAAGGGGTTTTCCCCACCAAAATCAAGAAGCGCCGTATGCGTTCGGGCAAAAAAATTAAGCCCAAGGATATTGCGCTGTTTACCCGTCAGCTAGCAACCATGATGAAGGCTGGCGTACCTCTGTTGCAGTCCTTCGACATTGTGGGTCGAGGCAATACCAATGCCAGCGTTACCAAGCTGCTCAACGACATCCGGTCCGATATCGAGACAGGGACATCGCTCAACGGCGCTTTCAGAAAGTACCCGATGTACTTTGACAGTCTCTACTGCAACTTGGTAGAGGCGGGCGAGGCTGCGGGTATTTTGGAAGCCCTGCTGGATCGGCTGGCTACGTACATGGAGAAAACCGAGGCGATCAAATCGAAGATCAAGTCGGCCCTGATGTACCCCATTTCCGTGGTGATTGTGGCTTTCGTGGTGGTGACGGTCATCATGATCTTCGTGATTCCAGCGTTCAAGGAGGTCTTCACGTCTTTCGGAGCTGACCTCCCAGCACCTACGTTGTTTGTGATGGCCATCAGCGAGGTATTTGTCAAATGGTGGTGGCTGATTTTCGGTGTCATCGGTGGTGGCTTCTACTTTTTCATGCAGGCATGGCGCCGCAGTGAAAAGGTACAGATGTTCATGGATCGGCTTCTGTTGCGGCTTCCTGTGTTTGGTGCCTTGATCGACAAATCCTGTGTCGCGCGCTGGACCCGGACGTTGTCCACCATGTTCGCTGCGGGCGTGCCGCTGGTGGAGGCGCTTGACTCGGTGGGTGGAGCCGCTGGCAATTCTGTGTATTCCTTAGCCACGGACAAGATCCAGCAGGAAGTCTCCACAGGCACCAGCCTCACGGCAGCCATGGGCAATGCCAATATTTTCCCTTCCATGGTGCTGCAGATGTGCGCGATTGGCGAAGAATCCGGCTCTATCGACCACATGCTTGGCAAGGCTGCCGACTTCTATGAAGCCGAGGTGGATGACATGGTGGCTGGCCTGTCCAGCCTGATGGAGCCCATCATCATCGTATTTCTGGGTACGCTCATCGGCGGTATCGTGGTATCCATGTACCTTCCCATCTTCAAGCTCGGTCAGGTCGTGTAATGGTGTTGGACGCGTGGTGGGACGCCGTTTTCGGCGGCGTGATTGGGTTGCTTTTCGGCAGTTTTCTGAATGTGGTGATTTACCGCCTTCCCAAAATGATGGAGAGGCAATGGGCGGCAGACCTGGCGCAAGTCGAGGCATCCAACCAAGGCAAAGAGCTGCCCGAGGACACGCAGCCCACCTTTAACCTCATGACACCTCGGTCCCGCTGCCCAGCTTGCGGGCATGTAGTGCGGTGGCATGAAAACATTCCTGTCTTAAGTTATCTGCTTTTGCGCGGACGGTGCTCGTCCTGCACAACACGCATCAGCCCTCGCTACCCGATGGTCGAACTGGCAACGGGAGTGCTGTTCTTTTTCTGTATCCACCGCTGGGGCGCGACGCCTGCGGGGTTGGCATGGTGCGGCTTTTCGGCGGCCCTGATTGCTCTGGCGTTCATTGACTGGGACACCACGCTTTTGCCTGATGACATCACCTTGCCTTTGCTCTGGGCGGGGTTGCTGGCGTCGGCCCTGCAATGGACGAACGTACCGTTGTTTGCTTCCGTCATGGGCGCTGCGGCAGGATACCTGTCGCTCTGGCTGGTCTACTGGGGCTTCAAATTGGCGACAGGCAAAGAAGGCATGGGCTACGGCGACTTCAAGCTGTTTGCCGCATTGGGCGCATGGTTTGGCTGGCAGGCGCTGGTGCCGATCATTTTGATGTCTTCGGTGATTGGCGCCATCGTCGGGATCGCAATGAAAATTTTCAGCAGCTTGCGTGAGGGTGGCTACATTCCGTTCGGCCCCTTCCTGGTGGGTGCAGGGCTCACCGCGATGGTGTTCGGCCCCAACGCCATTTTGGGTACAGTGCTCAGTCTTCTGGGGCTCTGACGAACTCTCATGGCAACCCACCGACAGCCCTTGCGCCTGGGTCTGACCGGCGGCATCGGTAGCGGCAAGAGCACCGTAGGCCAGATGATGGTGTCCTTGGGTGCAAGCCTCATCGATGCCGACCAGATCTCCAGGGAGGTGACTGGGCCGGGCGGTGCGGCCATGCCTGCCATTCGAACTACCTTTGGTGAAGCATATGTTGATGCATCGGGTGCGCTGGATCGTGCGCGCATGAGGCAACTGGCCTTCAGCCAACCGCAGGCGCGCAGCCAGCTGGAGGCCATCGTGCACCCCTTGGTGGCCTTGCAAAGCCAGCAACGGATTCAACAGGCTCTACAGTCTGGCTGCCGATGGATCGTGCACGACATCCCGCTGCTGACGGAGTCCGGGCGGTGGGCTCGCCAGCTCGACGCCGTGGTCGTGGTGGACTGCACAGAGCAGACCCAGATCGCGCGAGTCATGCAGCGCAGCGGTCTGTCTGCCGAAGCCGTGCAAGGCATCATTGCCTCACAAGCTACGCGCCAAGCGCGCAGGGCGGTGGCCGATGTGGTGATTGCCAACGAAGCACATTGCTCACTGGAGCAGTTACAGGCTGAGGTGAGGCAAGTGGCCACACTGTTCGGGCTATGATGCGTACGAAACCGTTTGTGCTTTCACCCCATGCCGTGCGCCACCGGCGTCAGAATACTCCCTGAGCCTCCAGGAACCCGCCAGCGTGATCCTTTACGAATACCCCTTTAACGAGCGTCTCAGAACCTATCTGCGGCTGGAGCAGCTGTTCCGCCGCTTGGGGGAATTGATCCCCCGGCCTCACGCGCTGGACCACCATTTCGCCTTGGTGACGATTTTCGAGATCATGGATGTGGCCGCCCGGGCCGATTTGAAGTCGGATGTGCTCAAGGACATCGAAAAGCACAAGCACCAGCTCGACACGTACCGAGGCAATCCCTCCATTTCTGAAGCCGCACTGGACGCGGTGATCAGCCAGTTGGACCGGTGCTTCGTGGCACTCAACACCCAAAGCGGCAAGTCGGGCCATGCGCTGACGGAAAACGACTGGCTGATGAGCATCCGCAGCCGCATCGGCATTCCGGGTGGGACCTGTGGCTTTGACCTGCCAGCCTATTACGCGTGGCAACACCACCCCCCGGCGGTGCGTCAGCAGGCCCTGGAGGAATGGGCCTCCACGTTGGCGCCCCTCGCCGAGTCGATCTATGTGCTGCTCAAGCTGCTGCGCGATTCAGGCGTGCCCCAAAAGGTCGCGGCAGAACGCGGACAGTTTCAGCAGAACCTGCCCCAGGGCCGCACCTTCCAGCTGCTGCGGCTTCGCATCGACCCAGCGCTGAACCTGATACCGGAAATCAGTGGCAACCGTCTGATTGTCTCGGTGCGGCTCATGCGGCTGGAAGGCGATGGACGCCTGCACGCCTGCAACGAAGATGCGGCGTTTGAACTGACCCTGTGCGCGTAGGCCGTAGCCAGCCCTAGCCCAGAGACTGAATCGCGCCAAAGCCCGCTAAAGATCGGGCGGGCCGACTTGAGCAAGAGGATCACCCCAGGATGCCCCACTCACCAGCCCCTTCCTCGCAGGCGCGCATCGTCACCTGCCCCAGCTGCGGCGGAGATAGCGTGTACAGCGCCGCGAATGTGTACCGTCCGTTTTGCAGCGAGCGTTGCAAGCAGATAGACCTTGGCGCGTGGGCCAGCGAAAGCTTTCGCATGCCCACCGAAGCGCCGCCAGACGACGCCCCCCATGGCGACCCGCGCCAGCAGCATTGACCAAGGTCATAGGCGCCATTCAAGAGCGATTTCGCCAAAAACCAGCGGTAGCGCTAGTGCTGCATGCCTGAGGAGCTACTAATTCAATAGCAAATCAGTCCCACACAGGCGGGAGTCTCACTCCACCGCGGACTGCAGACCCCGCTCCTCAGCCAGCCATTGCAACACCGGATAGGCACCGGGCAGCACCGGGGACACCGTGATCGGCATTTGCTGCCAGGCCATGGCCTGGCCTTCACGCATCTCGAATTCGCCAGTCCACTCCCAGACCTTGCACCAGTGCAGCCGCACCAGTGCGTGGGGGTAATCGTGTTCGGTCACTTTCCAGACGCTGGCCGGGCCGATGGTCACGCCCAGCTCCTCGATCAGTTCGCGGCGCAGCGCCTGCTCCACGGTCTCGCCCGCCTCCAGCTTGCCACCCGGAAACTCCCAGTACCCCGCGTAGGGCTTGCCCGGCGGGCGGGTGGATAGCAGCATCGCGCCGTCTGCGCGCAGCAGGATGCCCACGGCCACTTCGGTGTGTTTGCGTTCGGCAGTGGCCGGGACGCTGTCTGGAGCGAGATGTTCAGCCGCCATGTCGCCCCGCATAGTCACGCGCAAACTGGTACGCCACACGGCCGCTGCGCGAGCCACGCTCCAGCGCCCAGACCAGGGCCTCAGGCCGCGCCTCCTCAATGGCCTGTGTGGGCACACCGAACGACGACAACCACTGCGCCACGATGGTCAGATACTCCTGCTGGCTGAACGGGTAGAAGCTGACCCACAGGCCAAAACGCTCCGACAGCGAAATCTTCTCCTCCACCACCTCGCCCGGGTGCACCTCGCCGTCTTCGGTGTGGGTGTACGTGAGGTTGTCGGCCATGTACTCCGGCAGCAGGTGGCGCCGGTTGCTGGTGGCGTAGATCAGCACGTTCGGCGTGGCGGCCGCCACCGAGCCGTCCAGGATCGACTTGAGCGCCTTGTAGCCTGGCTCGCCGTCCTCAAAACTCAGGTCATCGCAGAAGACGATGAATTTCTCGGGCCGGTCAGACACTACGTCCACGATGTCCGGCAGGTCGGTCAGGTCGGCCTTGTCCACCTCTATCAGGCGCAGGCCTTCGGCTGCGTAAGCGTTCAAGCAGGCCTTGATCAGCGACGACTTGCCGGTACCACGCGCACCGGTCAGCAGCACGTTGTTGGCGGGCTTGCCCTGCACAAACTGCTGCGTATTGCGTTCGATCTTTTCTTTTTGCGGATCGATTTCCTTGAGGTCTGCCAGCCGCATCGCCCCCACGTGGCGCACGGGTTCCAGCGTGCCATGCCCACTGCTGCGCTTGCGGTAGCGCCAGGCAATGGAGGCGGACCAGTCAGGCGCTCCCAGCGGCTGGGGCAGCACCGACTCGATGCGGGCGATGAGCTGCTCGGCACGTTCGACCAAGCGTTCAAATTTTTCGTTCATTGTGGCGACATGCGCTAGTGGAATATGCCTCAACAGCTATCATAAAGATAGCAAAACCCAACTCACGAGCGGTAGTCGGCGTTGATGGTCACGTACTCGTGGCTGAAGTCGCAGGTCCACACCGTGTCCGCTGCGGTACCGCGCCCCAGTAGCACCCTCACCGTGATCTCGCTCTGCTTCATCACCCGCTGGCCGTCTTCTTCGCGATAGGCAGGATTGCGCCCCCCTTGCAGCGCCACATGCACATCGTCCAGGTACAGGTCGATGCCGGTCTGGTCCAGGTCGTCAATGCCGGCATAGCCCACGGCCGCCAGGATGCGGCCCAGGTTGGGGTCGCTGGCAAAAAAGGCCGTCTTGACCAACGGCGAATGGGCAATGGCGTACGCCACCTTGCGGCACTCGTCGCCAGTCTTGCCGCCTTCGACCCGCACTGTGATGAACTTGGTCGCCCCCTCGCCGTCCCGCACGATCGCCTGCGCCAGCTTTTGTGACACCGAGAGCATCGCAGCCTTGAGGGCCTGGCCGTCCGCGCTGTCGAGCGAGGTCACGGGCGCATGCGCTGCTTTGTTGGTGGCAACGACCACGAACGAATCGTTGGTCGATGTGTCACCGTCAATGGTGACGCGATTGAAAGAGCCGTCAGCCAGATCACGCGCCAGTTGCTGCATGACGGCGGGCGCCACGCAAGCGTCCGTGGCCAGGAAGCCCAGCATGGTGGCCATGTTGGGGCGGATCATGCCCGCGCCCTTGCTGATGCCCGTGATGGACACTGTGGCGCCACCGATCTGCACCTGCGCAGAGAACGCCTTGGGCAGTGTGTCGGTGGTCATGATGCCCTCGGCGGCACGGGCCCAATGGCCGGGCTGCGCATCGGCGATGGCGGTGGGCAGTCCCGCTTCGATGCGGTCGTTGGGCAGCGGCTCCATGATCACGCCGGTCGAGAACGGCAGGATCTGCTCGGGCGCCACGCTCAGCTGACGAGCGAGCGCAATGCAGGTGGCGCGCGCACGCGCCAGGCCGTCAGCCCCGGTACCTGCATTGGCGTTGCCCGTGTTGATGACCATGGCGCGAATGGGCTGGCCGCTGCTCAAGTGCTCGCGGCTGATCTGCACCGGCGCTGCGCAAAAGCGGTTCTGCGTGAACACGCCAGCCACGCTGGCGCCCTCGTCCAGCAGGAACACGGTGAGGTCCTTGCGGTGGGCCTTGCGGACACCAGCTTCGGCAACACCGATGCGCACACCGGCGATGGGGTGCAGATCGGCAGCAACGGGAGCGACTAGATTGACGGGCATGAAGGTCTTTCTCAAAAAACTGCGGCCGATTATCCGGAAAACCGTGGCGCGCCAATGAAAACACGGGCCGAAGCCCGTGTTGTCTGGATCAGGAAATCAAGCCAGCTTGCCGTGGCACTGCTTGTATTTCTTGCCGCTGCCACAGGGACAGGGGTCGTTACGGCCCACACGCATACCTTCGGGCAGCGCTTGCTGGGCCACGGTCTGTGCATCCACCGTGGTTTCCACCTCGCCGGTTTCGGTGGGTGCGGTGTAGGTCACGTTGGCAATGCTTTCGGCGCGCTGCTCCATGTCCTGCGCAGCCTGATCGAGTTGCGCCTGCGACTGCACCTGCACGGTCATGAGGATCTTGGTGACCTCGTTCTTGACCTGGTCGATGAGCTGGCGGAACAGCTCGAAGGCCTCGCGCTTGTACTCCTGCTTGGGCTGCTTTTGCGCATAGCCGCGCAAGTGGATGCCCTGGCGCAGGTAATCGAGTGCGCTCAGGTGATCGCGCCAATTGGAGTCAAAGTTCTGCAGCAGCACCACACGCTCAAACTGCGTGAAGTTTTCGCGGCCCACCTGCTCGACCTTGGCATTGAAGGCAGCGTGCGCGGCCTGCAAGACCTTGTCCAGGATCTCGTCGTCGGTGATCGCATTGGCGCCCTGCACTTCCTGCTGCAGCGCGATTGGCACCTGCCATTCTTCTGCGAGCGCCTTTTCCAGCGCGGCCAGATCCCACTGCTCTTCCACCGATTCGGCAGGCACGTACTGGCGCACCAGATCGGTCATGCAGTCTTCGCGCATGGCCGCAATCACATCCGACAGGTCAGACGCGTCCAGGATGTCGTTGCGCTGCTGGTAGATCACCTTGCGCTGATCGTTGGCCACATCGTCGTACTCCAGCAACTGCTTGCGGATGTCGAAGTTGCGGGCCTCCACCTTGCGCTGGGCCGATTCGATGCTGCGCGTCACGATGCCCGCTTCAATGGCTTCGCCATCGGGCATCTTCAGGCGGTCCATGATCGCCTTCACGCGGTCGCCCGCGAAGATGCGCATGAGCGAATCGTCCAGGCTCAGATAGAAACGCGACGAACCTGGGTCGCCCTGGCGGCCCGAACGGCCACGCAGCTGGTTGTCGATGCGGCGCGACTCATGGCGCTCGGTGGCGATGATGCGCAGGCCGCCCAGCGCCTTGACCTTCTCGTGGTCCACCTTCCACTGCTCACGCAGCGCGGCCACCTTGGCGGCACGGTCGGACTCGGACAGGGATTCGTCGGCTTCGATGGCCGCCACATCCTTCTCGATATTGCCGCCCAGCACGATGTCGGTACCACGGCCAGCCATGTTGGTGGCGATGGTGATCATGCCCTCGCGACCGGCCTGGGCCACGATGTCGGCCTCACGGGCGTGCTGCTTGGCATTGAGCACCTGGTGGGGCAGGCCTTCCTTGTTCAGCAGCTGGTCGATGATTTCGGAGTTCTCGATCGACGTCGTGCCCACCAGCACAGGCTGGCCGCGCTCATGGCATTCGCGAATGTCCTTGATGGCGGCTTCGTACTTCTCGCGCGTGGTCTTGTAGACGCGGTCCAGCTGGTCGTCGCGCTTGCTGGGCCGGTTGGGTGGGATGACCGTGGTTTCCAGGCCATAGATTTCCTGGAACTCGTAGGCTTCGGTATCGGCCGTACCCGTCATGCCGGCGAGCTTGTTGTACAGGCGGAAATAGTTCTGGAACGTGATGGAGGCCAGTGTCTGGTTCTCGGCCTGGATGTTCACGCCTTCCTTGGCTTCCACGGCCTGGTGCAAACCTTCACTCCAGCGGCGGCCCGACATCAGGCGGCCGGTGAACTCGTCCACGATCACGATCTCACCGTTTTGCACCACGTAGTGCTGATCGCGGTGGTACAAGTGATTGGCCCGCAGCGCTGCGTACAGGTGGTGCATCAGCGTGATGTTGGCCGGGTCGTACACCGAGGCGCCTTCGGCGATCAGGCCGTGGGACGCCAGAATGCGTTCGGCAGTTTCGTGGCCTTGCTCGGTCAGAAACACCTGGTGGGTTTTTTCGTCCAGCGTGAAGTCGCCGGGCTTGGTCACACCCTCGCCTGTGCGGGGGTCCGCCTCGCCTTCCTGACGCACCAGCAAGGGCACCACCTTGTTCATGGCGATGTACATCGCCGTGTGGTCTTCGGCCTGACCGCTGATGATGAGCGGCGTGCGGGCTTCGTCGATCAGGATCGAGTCCACCTCGTCCACGATGGCAAAGTTCAGGCCCTGCTGCACGCGGTCCTGCGCTTCATAGACCATGTTGTCGCGCAGGTAGTCAAAGCCGTATTCGTTGTTGGTGCCGTAGGTGATGTCGGCACGGTACGCGGCCTGCTTTTCTTCACGGGGCATGTTGGGCAGGTTGATACCCACCGTGAGGCCCAGGAAGTTGTACAGGCGCCCCATCCACTGCGCATCGCGGTTGGCGAGGTAGTCATTCACCGTCACCACGTGCACGCCCTTGCCCGAGAGGGCATTGAGGTACACCGGCAGCGTGGCCGTCAGGGTCTTGCCCTCGCCAGTGCGCATTTCGGCGATCTTGCCGAAATGCAGCGCCATGCCACCGAGCAGCTGCACATCAAAGTGCCGCATCTTCATGATGCGCTTGGAGCCCTCGCGCACCACGGCAAAGGCTTCGGGGAGGATGCTGTCCAGCGACTCGCCCTTGGCCACGCGGTCCTTGAACTCCTGCGTCTTGGCCCGGAGCTGCTCGTCCGACAGCTTCTCGTAATCGGGCTCCATCGCATTGATGCGGGTCACCGTCTTGCGGTACTGCTTGAGGAGCCGGTCATTGCGGCTGCCGAATATTTTGGTGAGGAAGTTGGTGGCCATGCGAACAGGACCGCCTGCCCCGCTGCAATCAGCGCGCCAAGCGACCGAAATCCCTAAGATGAATTGAGTTCAGATGGGTCCTGCGACCGATATTGCAAGCATTGCAACTGCGGGCAGAGAACGCCGGACCCGCGATTTTACCTGCCCGGTGCCGGCGCGGCCGGCTGTCCTGCCAACGTGGAGGGCTGAATGGCGGCTACCTGTGCGCCAGTGGCCGTACCGCCCGCATTCAGGAACTTCTGTGGGTCCTGGAAAACCCCCTGCACCAGCACCTCAAAGTGCAGATGCGGCCCCGTCGAGCGGCCGGTGGTACCGATCTCCGCAATCTTTTGCCCGCGGCGCACGATGTCGCCCTGCTTGATCAAGACGCGCGAGGCATGGGCATAGCGCGTCACCAGCTGGTTGCCATGGTCTACCTCGATCATGTTGCCGTAGGCGGGGTGGTACTCCTGGGTAACAACCACGCCTCCGGCGGCCGCCAGGATGGGTGTACCGGTGTCGGCCTGGAAATCCAGCCCGGTGTGCAAGGCCGACTGCCCCGTAATGGGATCGACCCGCCAGCCAAAACCCGACCCTGCGACAC
This sequence comes from Acidovorax sp. 59, assembly GCF_002754175.1. NCBI lineage: Bacteria > Pseudomonadati > Pseudomonadota > Betaproteobacteria > Burkholderiales > Comamonadaceae > Acidovorax > Acidovorax sp. 59. The sequence continues at coordinate 3,552,822 of NZ_PEET01000001.1, forward strand.
GCCCCGTGACGGGCGCATGGGTCGGAATCATCTTCTTGCGGATGTGCTGGTCAAACAGACGGGACTCCAGCACCGTCATCAGGTCTACACGCTGGTTGGTCAGGCGCTCCAGATCATCCAGGGTGGTTTGCAGCTCTTCCATGGACAGATTGCGCGCGCTCACGAGGGCGCCGCCGCGGGCATCCGCTTTCTGAATGTCAGCAGGTGCCATGCCCGCAAGGCCCAGCACACGATCCCCCAGGGACTCCAGCTGCACCATGCGCGCTTGCATTTCACCCACACGCCGGGCCATGGCATCGAGATTGACGCGCATGAATCGGTCACGCTCGGCAAACTCATCCTTGACCACAAGGCGCACCAGCGAGCCCACGATGGGCCACCCTTCACGTGCCCCTTTCAGAAAAACCCAGTGGTAGAGCCCTGCAGCCACCACCATCAGGCACAGCGACACAGCAAGCCCCGCCAGGACCAATCGCGTGCCAGACAAATGAATGGCCCGGCTGCGCGCCAGTCTGGCGTCCGTGATAATCAAATGCACTGCCAATACTCCACGCCCGAAGACGCCACACCATGAATCGCCGCCACTACGCCGTCACCCTGCAGCAAGCCAGCGAGGAATCCCCCACGCTGGCAAAGCTTACAGCGCTGACACGCGACTCCAGTGATCGGCTCAAGGCCATTGAATTGCTGATTCCCGCCGCGTTGCGCCCAGCGGTTCAGGCAGGCCCCATTGACGGGGACAGCTGGTGCCTGCTGGTCAAGAGCAATGCTGCGGCGGCAAAAATACGCCAACTGCTGCCTGCTTTGCAGGCGCATCTGCGCAGTCGGGGGTGGGAGGTTAACGCGATTCGCCTGAAAGTTCAAACCTGACGGCCAGGGCGTCAGTGCCAGGGAATGCAAAAAGCAAGAGAAATGGTGCCGGTTGTCGGAATCGAACTGACGACCTACCGCTTACAAGGCGGGTGCTCTACCAACTGAGCTAAACCGGCGAAGGCAGTATTTTATCCTGTAAAAACCGCCCGAAATTTGAAACTGCAGCTATTTGATGCGCTTCAGCGAGGGGCGTGCTCCACCTTGAGCAGGCGGCGGCCGAGGAGCGTCGCCCCCATCATCCTTGCGGCCATCTTCCACACCCACCAGCTGAACGACACGGTCTTCGGCAGGCACGGCAGCAGTCGCCTCTTCCGTTTGCATCGGCGCGGGGGACGCAGCAGCAGACAGTGCAGAGGGAGCCCCCTCCGCAGAAGTCAACAGATCCACCGGTGGCGGGAACGCCATACCTTGACCGTTCTCACGGGCATAGATGGCGATCACACGGCCGACCGGCACCAGGATTTCGCGGGGCTTGCCACCAAAACGCGCCTTGAACTCAATGAATTCATTGCCCAGCTGCAACGCGCTGGTGGCATCAAAGCTGATGTTCAGAACGATTTCACCATCCTTCACATACTCGCGTGGCACCTGCACGGAATCATCCACACGCACCGCCACGTAAGGCGTGAGCCCGTTGTCGGTACACCATTCGTACAGGGCGCGAATGAGATAGGGGCGCGTGGAGGTCGATTCCTGTGCGGTCATGGATGGCGGTACTACAGCTGCTATGGAAAGAGGGAAGTCTGCAGGCCGCTGCTTACTTGCGCATGACCTTTTCGGACGGCGTCAGCGCTTCAATGTAAGCCGGGCGCGAGAAGATGCGCTCAGCGTACTTGAGCAGCGGGGCAGCATTCTTGGACAGATCAATGCCGTAGTAGTCGAGGCGCCACAGCAGCGGCGCGATGGCCACGTCCAGCATCGAGAAGTTGTCGCCCAGCATGTACTTGTTCTTGAGGAACACCGGGGCCAGCTGCGTCAGGCGGTCACGGATGTGCGCGCGCGCCTTTTCCAACGCTTTCTCATTGCCCTTGGTCGCACGCGATTCGAGCGTGTTCACATGCACGAACAATTCCTTCTCGAAGTTGAGCAGGAACAGGCGCACGCGGGCGCGGTCCACCGGGTCACCAGGCATCAGTTGCGGGTGAGGAAAACGCTCATCGATGTACTCATTGATGATGTTCGACTCGTACAGGATCAGGTCGCGCTCGACCAGGATCGGCACCTGGCCGTACGGGTTCATCACGCTGATGTCTTCGGGCTTGTTGTACAGGTCCACATCGCGGATTTCAAAGTCCATGCCTTTTTCAAACAGGACAAAACGGCAGCGGTGGGAGAAGGGACAGGTCGTACCCGAGTAAAGCACCATCATGGTGGGAGGCTCCTAAAAATCAAAAGAGTGGGACGCCAAAAGCGCCCACTCTGTAATAAATCCGACGGCACCCCGCAGGGTGCTAGCGATGGATCTGGCGTTTACTTGACGTCCTTCCAGAACGCAGCGTTCAAGCGCCAAGCAATGATCGTGAACACGCCCAGGAACATCAGCACCCAGACGCCCACGCGCCAACGGGTGTTCTGCGCGGGCTCGCCCATCCACTGCAGATAGTTCACCAGATCACCAATATTCTGATCGAATTGCAAAGGCGTCATCGTGCCAGGCGTGATCTGCTCCCAGCCCTTGAAGACATGGGTCTTGTGGCCGTGGCTCTCGTGTTCTTCAAACACGGGACGACGTTCGCCCTGCAACTGCCACAGAACATGGGGCATACCGACGCTGGGGAAAGCCAGGTTGTTCCAGCCGGTGGCCTTGGTGTCGTCGCGATAGAAGGTGCGCAGGAAGGTGTACAGATAGTCAGCCCCCGTGCCGCCGTGGCCTGCACGTGAGCGCGCAATCACGGTGAGGTCGGGCGGATTGGCACCAAACCATTCCTTGGCCTGCTTGGGATCGATCGACGCCTTCATGGTTTCACCCACCTTGTCGGTGGTGAACAGCAGGTTGTCCTTGATCTGCTGCTCGGTCAGGCCGATGTCGCGCAGGCGATTGAACCGCATGTAGGCCGCCGAGTGGCAGCTCAGGCAGTAGTTCACGAACACCTTGGCACCGTTTTGCAGCGAGGCCAGGTCGTTGGTCTTGTTGGGCGCCTTGTCCCAGGCAATGGTGTCGCCACCCGCCGCATGGGCAGCACCGGCGACCAGACCCACAGCGGCGATCAACGTGAGGATGATTTTCTTCATTGTTGTTATCTCCAGGCTCAGTGCGCCACAAAGGTCACGCGGTCGGGCACGGGCTTGGCTTCGCCAATGCGGCTCCACCAGGGCATCAGCAGGAAGAAGCCGAAATAGAACAGCGTTCCCACTTGCGACACCCGCTCGCCGATCGGCGATGGTGGCTGCACACCCAGGTAGCCCAGGATCAGGAAGATGATCACGAACACGCCGTACAAATACTTGTGCCAGTCAGGACGGTAGCGGATCGACTTGACAGGGCTGTGATCCAGCCAGGGCAGGAAGAACAGGATGATCACAGCGCCACCCATCACCACCACGCCCCAGAACTTGGCATCGATGGACAGCATCATGGCGATAACCACCACGGCCGCACCGGCGATACCCGCCTTCACGAAGCTGGGCAGCTTGGCCTTGAGCACGCCAAAACCGGCGCCAGCGACCACGCACAGCACGAGCACGTACATCATCTCAGTGGTGATGGCACGCAGCATCGAGTAGAACGGCGTGAAGTACCAGACCGGAGCAATGTGTGCAGGGGTCTTGAGCGGATCCGCAGGGATGAAGTTGTTGTATTCGAGGAAATAGCCACCGAACTCGGGAGCAAAGAACACCACGGCCGTGAATGCCATCAGGAACATGCTCAGCGCGAAGATGTCATGCACCGTGTAGTAGGGGTGGAAGGGCACGCCATCGAGCGGCTTGCCATTGGCGTCCTTGGGAGCCTTGGGGCCCTTGATTTCCACACCATCGGGGTTGTTGGAGCCCACGTCGTGCAGCGCCAGCAAGTGCGCCACCACAAGGCCCAGCAGCACCAGGGGCACGGCAATCACGTGGAAGCTGAAGAAGCGATTCAGCGTCGCATCGCCCACCACATAGTCGCCACGGATCAGCAGGGCCAGATCAGGACCAATGAAGGGGATGGCAGCGAACAGGTTCACGATCACCTGGGCGCCCCAGTAGGACATCTGTCCCCAGGGCAGCAGGTAACCCATGAAGGCTTCGGCCATCAGGCACAGGAAGATCGCGCAACCGAAGATCCAGACCAGCTCGCGCGGCTTGCGGTAGCTACCGTAGATGAGGCCACGGAACATGTGCAGGTACACCACCACAAAGAACGCCGAAGCGCCCGTGGAGTGCATGTAGCGGATCAGCCAGCCCCAGGGCACATCGCGCATGATGTACTCGACCGACGCGAACGCGAGGTTGGCGTCCGGCTTGTAGTGCATGACCAGGAAGATGCCGGTCACGATCTGGATCACCAGCACGACCAGCGCCAGCGAGCCGAAGATGTACCAGAAGTTGAAGTTCTTCGGAGCGTAGTACTCCGACATGTGCACCTTGTAGGCGTCAAAGGCCGTCGGGAACCGGTTCTCGAACCAGTTGGTGACCTTGGCGCCTGCAGAGGCGTTCGGCGAGATTTCTTTGAATTCGTGGGCCATGTCGTTCTCCGTCAAGCCTTCTTGTCTTCACCGATCAGCAGGCGCGTATCGGACAGGTACATGTGCGGAGGCACCTCAAGGTTGTCGGGTGCTGGCTTGTTCTTGAAGACGCGGCCCGCCATGTCGAACGTGGAGCCGTGGCAAGGACACAGGAAGCCACCCTTCCAGTCGTCGGGCAGCGAAGGTTGTGCACCGGTCTGGAACTTGTCCGACGGCGAGCAACCCAAGTGCGAGCAAATGCCCACACCCACAAAAATTTCCGGCTTGATGGAGCGCGCCTCGTTGCGGGCGTACTCAGGCGTGAGTTCAGAGGGCTTGCGCTCCGACTTGGGATCGGCGAGCTGGCCGTCGAGCTTGGGCAGCTCTGCCAGTTGCTCCGGCGTGCGCTTGATGATCCAGACGGGCTTGCCGCGCCACTCCACAGTGACCTTTTCTCCAGGTTTGAGGGCGGAGATATCCACCTCGACAGCAGCACCAGCGGCTTTGGCACGCTCTGAGGGCTGGAAAGTACTCACGAAAGGAACGGCGGTTGCCACGCCGCCCACCGCACCAGCACATGCTGACGTGATGATCCACGTCCGCTTGCTGGAGTCGATTGGAGTGTCACTCATGGGGATCCTCGATGAACATCGCTAGATTGGGGTCAACCGCGAATTGTAGCGGAGTGAAAATGGTTATTTCCAAGTGGTTTGCTGGCTTGACAGGGGTGCGAACCGGGCAATACTCCCCCATCACCGTTTTACAAGGAGCAACAACATGGGGATGATGCAAGAGTTCAGGGAGTTCGCGGTCAAGGGCAATGTGATTGACCTCGCGGTGGGCGTCATCATTGGCGGCGCCTTTGGCAAGATCGTGGATTCGGTGGTAGCAGACCTGATCATGCCGGTGGTGGGGCTGGTCTTTGGCAAGCTCGATTTCTCCAACCTGTTCATCGTGCTGGGCAACGTGCCTCCAGGCACGGGCACCACGCTCGACGCCCTCAAAAAAGCCGGTGTGCCAGTGTTTGCCTATGGCAACTTCCTGACCGTGGCGGTCAACTTTGTGATCCTGGCTTTCATCATCTTCATGATGATCAAGCAGATCAACCGCCTCAAGCGCGAAGCCCCTGCCGCCCCCGCCGCGCCGGTGGCCCCTCCCGAAGACATTGTGTTGCTGCGCGAAATTCGCGACAGCCTGAAGAAGTAAACCCTTGGGCCAGCGGCCTTAGTGGCCGCATAAAACGCCACCGCTGCGCTGCCTCCACCAGCCACCGGTGGCGTTGGCTTTTGGGGATCGCGCCGTCCGTGCGCTCGCGTCCGGGCTGGCGCAATTTTTCAGCGGTTCGTTTGATATCGATCAGCGCTAGGCCCCAAGGCTTCGGCGGCTGACGTCATCCACACAGCGCCCGCGCCATGCGCACCGCCTCGATCAGGCTGGAGGCATCTGCAACGCCCTGCCCTGCAATATCAAACGCCGTGCCATGGTCTGGGCTGGTGCGCACCAGGGGCAGGCCCAGGGTCACGTTCACGCCCTTTTCCACCCCCAGGTACTTCACCGGGATCAGGCCCTGGTCGTGGTACATGGCAACGACCACATCGAACTCGCCCGCGCGCTGCGGGGTGCTGCGCGCGCGCATGAACACCGTGTCAGGCGCAAACGGGCCGTGCACATCGAGCCCCTGCGCGCGCGCGGCCGCGATGGCCGGGGCGATCACCTCCAGCTCCTCGCGGCCGAACAATCCGCCCTCGCCCGCATGGGGGTTCAACCCTGCCACACCCACGCGGGGCACACGGCCCAGGCTGCGCTGCAAGGCGGTGTGGGTGATTTGCAGCGTCTGCAGCAAGTTGTCCTGCGTCACCGCCGCAATCGCGTCGCGCAGCGACACATGGATGCTGACGAGCACGGTGCGCAGCTCGTCATTGGCCAGCATCATGCGCACGGGCATCCGCGCCAGTGGCACCCCCTGGTGCGCAGCAGCCTCTGCCTGCAAGAGCTCCGTATGCCCCGGGAAGTCCACCCCTGAGGCCGACAAGGCCTCCTTGTGCAAAGGGGCTGTCACCAACGCTGCCACCTCCCCACGCAATGCGGCACGCGCCGCCCAGACCACGCTGTCCGCTGCGGCACGGCCGGCGGCGGCGCTGATCTCGCCCCAAGGCTGGGGCCCCGGGATCCCGGGCAGTTGGAGAACGGGGATGCAGCGGGGCGGAGCGTCCGCCGCTTCGCCCGGTGACCCGATCTGCGCCACAGGCACACCGGGCACACCGGGGCGCGTGATGGCGTCCGCAGCGCGTCGCACGGTGGCCAGGTCACCGACGACAAAGCAGTGGCGCAGCGCATCGGGCGCGTCGCGAAAGGCCTTGGCCACGATCTCGGGGCCGATGCCGGCGGGATCTCCCTGGGTGATGGCGATGGGTTGCATGGGTTTGGAGCCAAAAGTGCTTGTAGCGCTAGTTATTCATGCGCTATCAGCTATGAATAAATGAGCAAAATGGACCGGACATCCGCACGATGTGATTGCTTGCCGTGCGGTGTCTTGCCATGGGCTAGGCGGGGTTGTCGATCTCGATGAACTGGTGGCTCAGCCCGCACTGGGCTGCCACATGCGCCGCCACGGCGGGGGCGCCATAGCGCTCCGTGGCATGGTGCCCGGCGGCAATAAAGCCCACCCCCGTCTCGCGCGCCAGGTGCGCCTGGGGCTCGGAGATTTCGCCGGTGATGAAAACATCCGCCCCTGCAGCGATGGCCGACTCGAAATACCCTTGCGCGCCGCCCGTGCACCAAGCCACGCGGCGCACAGGGCGCGGCGCAGCGGCACTACCGCCCCACTCGCCCGGAGACGCCAGGGTCACAGGGCGTCCGAGCGCCTGGGCTACATGGTCGGCCACGGCTTGGACATTGTCGAACGCCGCTGGCGCTGCAAAGCCCAGGTCCTGCTCGCCAAACCGCGCATCGGCGGCAAAACCCAGCACCCGGCCCAGCTGTGCGTTGTTGCCCAGTTCGGCATGGGCATCGAGCGGCAGGTGGTACGCAAACAGGTTGATGTCGTGCGCCAGCAGCAGCTGCAGCCGCTGCTTCATCCAGCCCGTGATGCGGCCATCCTGCCCGCGCCAGAACAGGCCGTGGTGCACAAAAATAGCATCGGCCTGCGCGGCAATGGCGGCTTCGATCAGTGCACGGCTGGCAGTGACGCCACTGACCACTCGCCGGATCTCGGCCTTGCCCTCGACCTGCAGGCCGTTGGGGCCGTAGTCCTTGAAGCGCTCGGGTTGCAGCAGGCTGTCAAACGCCTGCAAAAGTTGACTGCGGTGAATGCTCATGCCGCTATTGTGGCGCGCCGTTCGCGCCCCCACATTCGGAGACAATCCTGTGTGAGAGGGAGCGCCCAGGCCGCCACGGCGAACCTGCAGCGTCCACCTCCATCGCCCACACCCTGTACTACCACCGGCAAGCACCTTTCATGAAGCGACTCTGGCTGTTGTTTTCCCAGTCCGTGACGGTCCTCGTTGCGGCCTACTTTGTTGTCGCCACGCTCCAACCCGACTGGCTGGGCCGGGGCACCACGCGCTCCGGGGCGGGTATTGCACTGCTGGAGGCCCCTGCCACGCCGCCTTCGCAGCCCGCGGCGGGCAGCTTCAGCGGTGCGGCGCGCAAGGCGGCACCGGCCGTGGTCAGCATCAACACCAGCAAGGAAGTGCGCCACCCGCGCAGCAACGACCCCTGGTTCCAGTTTTTCTTTGGTGACCAAGGCAGCCAGGCGCAGGCCGGCCTGGGCAGCGGCGTGATCGTGAGCCCCGAGGGCTACATCCTCACCAACAACCATGTGGTGGAAGGTGCTGACGAGATCGAGGTGACCCTCACCGACAGCCGCCGCGCCCGTGCGCGCGTGATTGGCACCGACCCCGACACCGACCTGGCCATCCTCAAGATCGAACTGGACAAGCTGCCCGTGATCGTGCTGGGCAACTCCGACGCCCTGGATGTGGGCGACCAGGTGCTGGCCATCGGCAACCCCTTCGGCGTGGGGCAGACCGTGACCAGCGGCATCGTGAGCGCGCTGGGCCGCAGCCAGCTGGGCATCAACACGTTTGAAAACTTCATCCAGACCGACGCGGCCATCAACCCCGGCAATTCGGGCGGTGCGCTGGTCGATGTGAACGGCAACCTCATGGGCATCAACACCGCGATCTACTCGCGCTCCGGCGGCAGCATGGGCATCGGGTTTGCCATTCCGGTGTCCACAGCCCGCATGGTGCTCGATGGCATCGTGAAGGACGGCCAGGTCACACGCGGCTGGATTGGCGTGGAGCCCAACGAGCTGTCGCCCGAACTGGCAGAAACCTTTGGCGTCAAAAAGGCCACCGAGGGCGTGATCATCACCGGCGTGCTGCAGGACGGCCCCGCTGCCCAGGCTGGCATGCGCCCGGGAGATGTGATCGTGAGCGTGGACGGCAAGAGCGTGGGCAATGTGTCGCAGCTGCTGACCGCCGTGGCGGCACTCAAGCCGGGCCAGGCTGCGGCGTTTGATGTGCAACGGGCCGATAAGCGCGTGGAGCTGAGCATCAACCCAGGCGTGCGCCCCCGGCCACAGCGCAATGTGAGGCGCTGAGCACCTTCAGCGAACCCGGCCCTGCCCGGTCATCGCCGGGCGGGTACAAGCCATCACCATTGCCGATCGAGGGCGAAGCAGGCGAAGGTCGTCGGCTTTGGGGCCCCTCTGGCAGGGCCAAACCGGGGTGAAGAACAGGCAACCGGAAGGGTCCAGATGCGGGTGAGGAGTGTCCCTTCCTCTGAAGGGCTGCAGTCCTCACAGCACTATAAAAAACATAGCTGCCAGCGCATATCACACTAGCGCTTGCAGCTATTTCTATTGTTTTTTCTGTCTCATCGCCCAGGTGGAGGCCCACGGACGCGATCTTTGCATCACCCCCAACGCAACCCCACCAGCCTGCGGGGCTGGCAGGTCAGGATGCGGAAGCGGATTCCCCGGGCTCTTCGGGCGCCTGGGTGTGCTTGATGAAGATCTGCGCGGCCCAGATGCCCACCTCGTACAGCAGGCACATGGGCACGGCCAGCGACAGCTGCGACACCACATCGGGAGGTGTCACGACGGCGGCCACCACAAAGGCCAGCACGATGAAGTAGCCGCGAAACTCGCGCAGCTTTTGCACGCTCACGATGCCCATGCGGGCCAGCACCACCACGGCAATCGGCACTTCAAACGCCATGCCGAACGCCAGGAACATGGACAGCACAAAACTCAGGTAGGCCTCGATGTCGGGGGCGGCCGTGATGCTCTTGGGGGCAAAGCTCTGAATGAACGCGAACACCTGGCCAAACACCAGGTAGTAGCAAAACGCCACCCCGATGAAGAACAACAGCGTGCTGGACACCACCAGCGGCAGCACCAGCTTTTTCTCGTGCGAATACAGGCCGGGCGCCACAAAAGCCCAAATCTGCCACAGCACAAAAGGCAGCGCGAGCAGGAACGCCGACATCAGCAAGATCTTGAGCGGCACCATGAACGGCGAAATCACCGAAGTGGCGATCAGCGTGGCCCCCTTGGGCAGGTGGGCTACCAGAGGGGCGGCCAGAAAGTCATACAACGCGCCGGGACCCGGGAAGAAGAACAGGATCGCTGCCGCAATGGCGATGGCGATCATGGCCTTGACCAGCCGGTCGCGCAGCTCCATGAGGTGCTGTACGAACGGCTGCTCAGTGCCGGCCAGTTCGTCTTCTTTGGTGGGGGTTTCGGACATGGTGGTTTTCGTGGGCGTCAGGGCCGCCCATGCAGCGCACGGGGCGCCGCAGGCTGCGTCAGTGGAATTTTTGGGGGCGGTAACGTGCTACGCGGGCTGCGCCAGACTGTGCCTTGGTGCGCACACCACTGCGGGCCTTGTACCACTGGGGCACCGCACCACGCTTGAGGCGCCAGTTCTTGCCGGGGTGCTTGTAGGCAGGCACCACGGCCGCCTGCTCCCGCAGGTCGGCGTTGTTGCTGGAATCGATGGCATCGGTCCAGTCTTTCTCGAACTCGCTGGCGCTGGTCTGGATGGTGTTGTGCACGTCGCGCGCGGCGTTCTCCACCGTGTCCTTCATCTTCTTGAGCTCATCGAGCTCCATGGACCGGTTGACCTCCGCTTTCACATCGGACACGTAACGCTGCGCCTTGCCGAGCAAGGTGCCAACGGTACGGGCCACACGGGGCAGCTTCTCGGGGCCGATGACGATCAACGCCACGGCGCCAATCAGCGCCATTTTGGACAGGCCAATATCAATCATGGATCAGGCGCCAGCGCAATGCAGGCCAAGGCAGCGGGTCAGCAGCACCAGCTCAGCTCTTTTGCTTGGCTTCGACATCGATGGTGGTCTTGTCGGCGGCCTGGCTGTTGGCCACCTGGCCAGCGGGGGGCGTGGCAGCAGCAGGTGCGTCAGACGAGCCATCCTTCATGCCGTCCTTGAAGCCCTTGACGGCGCCGCCCAGGTCAGAGCCCATGTTCTTGAGCTTCTTGGTACCGAACACCATCACAACGATCAACAGCACGATCAGCCAGTGCCAGATGGAAAAAGAGCCCATGAAATATCTCCTAACGAATTGCAATCATTTTAGACGGGGGGCGTGACAGGAGTTCAGTGCCGGGGCAAGCCGACACCTCTCAACATGGCACGATCGTCAGCCTGGTTCAGCCTTTGAGCCACGGACGGGGGCCGCCCATGACATGGACATGCAGGTGGTGGATTTCCTGCCCACCTTCAAGCCCCGTGTTTACCACGACGCGAAAGCCACCATCCGGGTACGGGTTGCAGCCCTGCTCCAGTGCCAGCTTTGGCGCCAGCGTCATCATGCGCCCCAACACCCCGGCATGCTCCGGGGTGACCTGTGCCATGGAAGGGATATGCAGCTTGGGCACCATCAAGAAATGCACTGGCGCCCACGGGTGAATGTCGTGGAAGGCGAAGATTTCTTCGTCCTCATAAACCTTCTTGGAAGGGATCTGGCCCGCGATGATTTTGCAGAAAAGGCAGTTCGGATCGTGCATGGGAGGGATCGGAGCAAAGGGGATCAGGGGTACAGGCGCGGATCAACCCTGAGGGCGCCTCGCGCGCAAGCGAGGGATGTCCTGCATAACCCTCGCGAGTCGGTGGTAGGCGGATCGGGATGGGCCACAAGGCGTCTTTTTGCAGCCAATAGCTGTGCTATTGGCCAAAAAAGCAACGCAGCGGACCGCCCGAGACCGCGCTATCACAGACCGCAGGGAGTTATGCAGGACATCCCTAGGCATTGTCAGCGATCTTGATGCTGGGGCGCACGCCCACGTCCTTGCGGTGCGCGTGCAGCCACTCCTGCCCCGCTGTGCGGCCCAGCGCAAACAGCTTGCGCACAAAGGCCATGTCCGCACGCAGCTTGCTGTCGGCCCCGAAGGGCGCCAGCACCGATCCACCATCGATGCGGTGCATGCGCACGCTCTTGTAGCGGCGGGCGTCGAGCTTGCCCTCGGCGAGCAGGCGGCGAACGAATTCGATGGCGCGCAGCTCGGCCAGCAGGCTGGCGTTGAAGGTGACTTCGTTCATGCGTTCCATGATCTCGGAGGCGCTGCTGGGCACGTCCAGATGCTCCACGGGGTTGATCTGCACCAGCAGGATGTCCGAGGTATCGGTCTGGTAGATCAGCGGGTGCAGCGCGGGGTTGCCGGAATAGCCGCCGTCCCAGTACGCCTCACCCTCGATCTCGACCGCCTTGAACAGCATGGGCAGGCAGGCCGACGCCATCACCGCATCCGCGCTGAGCCGGGGCCCAAAAAAAATCTCGCCCCGGCCGGTGCGCACGTTGGTGGCACACACAAACACCTTGGGGCCGACGACGCCGGTGCGGGCGGAGCACAGCAGGCTGAAATCCACCTCACGCTCCAGCAGCTTGCGCAGGGGGTTGATCCCCAGCGGATTGGTCTGGTAGGGCGAGAACCACTGCGACATCATGCCCACCAGCGGATTGGCGGCAGACAACGGCGTTCCCCAGGTCAGGCTGCCCAGCGCGCCCACCCCTTCCCACAGGCGGGTGAGCGATTCGCGGGCCAGGGTGCAGCCTGCGAGGTGGGCGTCTTCAGGGTCCTTGTGCTGCTGCGCGGCCTGCGCAAACCCATGCGCCAGGGCCACTGCGTTCATGGCGCCTGCACTGGTGCCACTGACACCGTCGAACTGCCACTGGCCGTCCTCCAGCAGCGCATCCAGCACGCCCCAGGTGAGCGCGCCGTGCGAGCCGCCGCCCTGCAGCGCCAGGTTCAGACGCGGGCGGGGACGGGCTGCTTCATGCATCCACGGCCTGGCTCTTGTTCATGGCGACCATGCCGCGCACGATGCGGTACAGGAACCAGATGGAGATCAGGCCCCAGGCGATCCAGCCGGGCAGGAAGAACAGCAGCCACAGCGGCGCGGTGACGATGTAGAGCACGCCGGCCCAGATCACCGTGCGGATGCGCCACGAGAAATGGTTGGCCTGCCAGGTGCCTTCGGCATCGCCTTTTTTCACCAGGTCGATCACCAGCGCCACGATCAGCAGCGCTGCGCCGGGCTGCGCGCCCGGGATGACCGCCCCCAGCGCCACGATCAGGTGCAGCACATAGCTGACCCAGCCGACGGCCTTGAGGTCCTCGGCCTTCTGGTCGTTGGTCTGCACGTCGATGATGTCGCTCACGGTGTGCCTTCTTCGGCAGCGCGTTCCGCCACCTTGCGCAGGGCCTTTTCCTCGATGCCGCTGGTGCCTTCGCGGCGCTCCAGCTCGGCCACCACATCGGCAGGCGTGAGCCCGTAATGGGCCAGCGCCACCATGGTGTGAAACCACAGGTCGGCCACTTCATAGACGATCTTGGACTTGTCGGCGCCGTGGTCGACATCCTTGGCGGCCATGACCACCTCGGTGGCTTCTTCGCCGATCTTCTTCAGGAAGGCATCGGGCCCCTTGTGCAGCAGGCGTGACACGTAGCTGGTGGCCGGGTCGCCGCCGTTGGCGGGCTTGCGGCTTTCGATGACGGCGGCCAGGCGCGCCAGGGAATCGTGGGAACTCATGCTCTTGTCGTCCATTGCCATTACTTGTAGATGGATTCGGGGTCTTTCAAGACCGGATCGACAGCGTGCCAGGCACCGTCCTTGAGCACGCTGAAAAAGCAGCTGTGGCGGCCCGTGTGGCAGGCGATGCCGGGCTCGTGGCCCTGCTGGGTGACCTTGAGCAGCACCACGTCGTTGTCGCAGTCCAGGCGGATCTCGTGCACCGTCTGCACGTGGCCGGACTCTTCGCCCTTGAACCACAGCTTTTTGCGCGAGCGGCTGAAGTACACGGCGCGGCCCAGTTCAGCGGTTTTCGCCAGGGCCTCGCGGTTCATCCACGCAAACATCAGCACGTCGCCCGTGCCCTGCTCTTGCGCAATCACAGGCACCAGGCCCTGCGCATCCCATTTCACTTCGTTGAGCCAGTTCATGGGGCCATTGTCGGTGATCCGTGTGGCGCGCCAGTGCCAACCAGAGCGCGCACCTGCACTTTTCAAGTGCTTTTTGACCACAAGCGCAGGTATTACATGCGCTTGAAGCCATCAAATCAGGAGCAAATGCCGATCACATCCGCACGGGAATACCGCGCTCTGCCATGCGCTGCTTGGCCTGGCCCACGGTGTATTCGCCGTAGTGGAAGATGCTGGCGGCCAGCACCGCGTCGGCGCCACCGGTCTGGATGCCGTCGGCCAGGTGGTCAAGGTTGCCCACGCCGCCCGAGGCGATCACGGGCACACTGACCGCGTCACTCACCGCGCGGGTCAGTTCCAGGTCAAAACCCGCCTTGGTGCCGTCGCGGTCCATGCTGGTCAGCAGGATCTCGCCCGCACCGCGCTGCGCCATCTCGGTGGCCCAGGCAATGGCGTCCAGGCCGGTGTTCTTGCGCCCACCGTGGCTGTACACGTCCCAGCCCGCACCCACGGGCTGGCCGTTGGCGGCCAGGCGCAAGGCGTCCTCGGCCGAGCGGCGCTTGGCGTCGATGGCCACCACGATGCACTGCGCGCCGTACTTGGCAGACACGGCGTTGATGACGTCAGGGTTGGCAATGGCGGCCGAGTTGAAGCTGGTCTTGTCCGCGCCGGCATTGAGCAGGCGGCGCACATCGTCCACGGTGCGCACGCCACCACCCACGGTGAGCGGAATGAACACCTGGCTGGCCACGGCCTCGATGATGTGCAGGATGAGGTCACGGCCATCGCTGGTGGCGGTGATATCGAGGAAGGTGAGCTCGTCAGCGCCCTGCGCGTTGTAGCGCGCAGCAATTTCGACCGGGTCGCCTGCGTCGCGCAGCTCGACGAAATTGACACCCTTGACCACACGGCCTCCGGTGACGTCCAGGCAAGGGATGATGCGTTTGGCGAGCATGCGGTCCTTAGCCGTTCAGTTCGTCGGCACGTGCTTGTGCCGCCGCAAAGTCCAGGTCGCCGCTGTAGATGGCGCGGCCGCAGATCACGCCCTCCACGCCCTCGTCTTCGACGGCGCACAGCTGCTCGATGTCGGCCATGTTGGACAGGCCGCCCGAGGCGATCACAGGGATGCTCAAAGCCTGGGCCAGCTTCACCGTGGCGTCGATGTTGATGCCCGACAGCATGCCGTCGCGGCCGATGTCGGTGTAGATGATGGATTCGACGCCCCAGTCCTCGAACTTCTTGGCCAGGTCCACGACCTCGTGGCCGGTGAGCTTGCTCCAGCCGTCGGTAGCCACCTTGCCGTCCTTGGCGTCGAGCCCCACGATGATGTGGCCGCCGAACGCGCTGCAGGCGTCTTTGAGGAAGCCGGGGTTCTTCACGGCCGCCGTACCGATGATCACGTAGCGCAGGCCGCCGTCGATGTATTTCTCGATGGTGTCCAGGTCGCGGATGCCGCCGCCCAGCTGCACGGGGATGTCGTCACCCACCTCTTTCAGGATGGACTTGATGGCGCTGTAGTTCTTGGGCACGCCCGCAAACGCACCGTTCAGGTCCACCAGGTGCAGGCGGCGTGCGCCGGCATCCACCCATTTGCGCGCCATGGCGGCAGGGTCTTCACCAAAGGTGGTGGATTGGTCCATATCGCCTTGCTTGAGGCGTACGCAGTGGCCGTCTTTGAGGTCGATGGCGGGGATGAGCAGCATGGTGGTGAAGTTCGGGTGAAAAAGGGCGAGACGCAGCTCGGCCCGAACGGGTGGGGGTTAAGGGATCAGGGATTCCAGTGCAGAAAATTGCGGTACAGGGCCAGGCCGTGCTCCGCGCTCTTCTCCGGGTGAAACTGAGTGGCAAAAATATTATCGCGTGCAACCGCGGCAGCAAACAAACCGCCGTAGTCGGCCTGCCCGGCGCAATGGGCAGGATTTTGCGGCACAGCGTAGAAACTGTGCACGAAGTAGAAGTAACTGTTGTCGGGCACACCAGCCCACACCGGGTGCACGCCGCCGCCGTGGTGGGCGTGGGGCATCTGCCGCACCTGGTTCCAGCCCATCTGGGGCACCTTGAAACGGCTGCCATCGGGCTGTGTGCGGCCTGCCAGGTCAAACTTGAGCACATCGCCAGGGATCAGGCCCAGGCCAGGCGTGTTGCCTTCGGCGCTGTGGTCCAGCAGCATCTGCATGCCCACGCACACGCCAAACATCGGCTTGGTGGCAGCGGCTTCGAGCACCGATTCCTGCAGGCCGGACTCGCGCAGCTCGCGCATGCAATCGGGCATGGCGCCCTGCCCTGGCAGCACGATGCGCTGGGCGGCGCGCACGTCGTCGGGGCGCTGGGTGACGACCACGGTCCAGCCCGTGCCCTCGGCGGCGGCCTGCACGGCCTGCGACACCGAGCGCAGATTGCCCATGCCGTAGTCCACGACCGCCACTGTTTTTGCTTCCATATTCATAGCTGCTAGCGCATACACATCAAGCGCTTGCGCCTGATTTGACTGAAAAATTCACAGAGAACCCTTGGTGGAGGGGATGACACCGGCCGAGCGCGGATCACGCTCCAGCGCCGCACGCAGCGTGCGCCCGAACGCCTTGAAGATGGTCTCGCACTGGTGGTGTGCGTTGACGCCCTTGAGGTTGTCGATGTGCAGCGTCACGCCCGCGTGGTTCACAAAGCCCTGGAAGAACTCGAACACCAGTTGCGTGTCGAGCTGGCCGATGCTCCCGGCCGTGAACTTCACGTCCATGTGCAGCCCGGGGCGGCCCGAAAAATCGACCACCACGCGCGACAGCGCTTCATCCAGCGGCACGTAGGCGTGGCCGTAGCGGCGGATGCCTTTCTTGTCGCCCACGGCGCGTGCAAAGGCCTGGCCCAGGGTAATGCCCACGTCTTCCACCGTGTGGTGGCCGTCGATGTGCAGGTCGCCTTCGCAGTCGATGTCGAGGTCGATCAGCCCATGGCGGGCGATCTGGTCGAGCATGTGGTCAAAGAAACCGATGCCGGTGTGCAGCTTGGCCTGGCCGGTGCCGTCGAGGTTGATGCGCACACGGATGCGCGTCTCGGCGGTGTTGCGGCTGACCTCGGCAATGCGGTCGGCCATCGGGTCGGCCGATGGAGCGGAAGGTACGAGTGCGGAGGAAGTCATAGGGAGGCTTGGAGTGCGGCCAGCATCTGCGCGTTGTCTTCGGCATTGCCTACCGTCAGGCGCAGGCAGTTGGCCAGCAATGGGTGCATTGTAGAAACGTTCTTGACGAGCACCTTGCGGTTTTTCATGCCCTCGTAGGCCTTGGCGGAATCCGCCACACGGATCAGCACCATGTTGGCCTCGCTGTCCCAGCACTTTTCGACCCCCGGCATCTGGCGCAGCGCGGCGATGAGCGTGGTGCGTTCGGCACGGATTTCCGCCGCCTGGGCGGCGAAAACCTCGGCGTGTTCCAGCGCAAACAGAGCGGCTTCGCAGTTGAGCACGCTCACGTTGTAGGGCGGGCGCACCTTGTCGATCTCGCTCACGAACGCCGAGGGCCCGATGAGGTAGCCCAGGCGCACGCCTGCGAGGCCAAACTTGCTGAGCGTGCGCATGAGCAGCACGTGCGCATTGCGCGCAGGCTCGGCACGCATGCGGTCGATCCAGGTGCGGCTGGCAAAGGGCTGGTAGGCCTCGTCCATGACCACGATGCCGCCCTGCGCGCCCGCAGCGTCGATGATGCGCTGCACCGCGCCCTCGTCCCACAGCGTGGCCGTGGGGTTGTTGGGGTAGGCGATGTAGGTGATGGCCGGGCGGTGCTGTTCGATGGCGGCCAGCATGGCAGGCTCGTCCAGCTCAAAATCAGGCGTGAGCGGCACGCCGACAAAGTCCAGGCCCTGCAGCTGCGCCGACAGCGGGTACATCACAAAACCGGGCATGGGTGCCAGCATCGTGGCGCGCTGACCCGTGCCGGGCTGTGCGCAGGCCAGGGCCAGCAGGGTGATGAGCTCGTCCGACCCGTTGCCCAACACGATGCCATAGCCCTCGGGCATGCCCGCGTACTGCGCCAGGGCCGCCTTCAGGTCGGCAATGCGGTCGCCGGGGTAGCGGTTGAGTGCCACCGAACCCAGGCGCTGGCCCAGCGCGGCCTGCAAATGCGCGGGCAGGCGGAAGGGGTTCTCCATCGCGTCCATCTTGAGCATGCCGATGGACGGCTGCACGACATAGGAATGCATCGCGCGCACGTCAGGGCGGATGCGGGCCAGGGCCTGGAGGGGAGACGACGCGGGAGTAGTCATTCGGTGGTGTCCAGTTCGTTGGGGGTGACAAGGAAAGGGTTGATGGGGCGCACGGCGTCCATCGGCTGATCGTGCGGCAGTGCCTCGGTCAGCAGGTAGCGGCAGCCCTGCTGATGGGCGGACGAGAGGATGAGCGCATCCCAGTAGCCCAGGCGGTAGCGGTCCTGCAGGTCCCAGGCGCCGTCCACGGTGTAGGAGTCCAGGTGCGGCGGCAGCCAGACCCGCAGGCGGCGCACCTGGGCGCGCACCTGCTGCAGCACGTGGGGGCCATCAAAACGCTGGATGGCCTGGTTGTACAGCTCGTTGAGCACCTGCGAGCTGATGCGGCCGCTGCGCGTCTGCCAGCAAAAGCTGATCCATTCGCGCGCCCGCGCCTGGCGCTCGGCATCGCGGTCATCCACGCTGGCGAGCAGGATTTCGGTATCGACAAAGATGGGGACGGTGGCCATGTGTTCTGCCCCGTTCAGCGCAGAAACAGGGTTTCGCGGGGCACGTACGGTCCGCTGGACGCGCCCCAGGATTCAAACCCCAGCGCCTCGCGCATGGCCTGGGCGTAGGCGTCTTCCTGGCGCATCTTTTCGGCCAGCCATTCACCGAGCAGGCGGGACACGCTGCTGCCGCGCTTGGCGGCTTCCACGCGCACCCATTCGGCAACGGTGTCGTCCATGGTCACGGTGATGTTTTTCATGGGTTAAATATTACACGAACTTCGTGCACCACGAACTTCGTGTTGATTAAAACACCACAATCAAGCTGCCTTGCGGGGTGCCCCGCTTTGCAGCATCTGGCACGCCATGTCACCCACGGTGCGCAGCGCCTCCAGGTGGGCGGGCGTCCAGTCGCCTCCCACGCCGATGCGCAGGCAGTTGCGAAACCGTCCGCTGGCGCTGAACACCGTGCCGGGTGCGATCAGGATCTGCCGGGCCAGGCAGGCTTCGTGCAGTTGCACGGAATCGAGCGCGCGCGGCAGCTCCAGCCACAGCAGCAGGCCGCCGGGCGGGTCACTCACGCGGGTACCCTGCGGGAAGTGCGCGGCAATCACATGGCGCACCTCGTCCATGCGCGCCGCCACGGCCGCGCGCAGCTGGCGCATGGCGGCGGCGTGGCCCGCCTGGGTGATGAGATCGGCCAGGGCCAGTTCTAGCACGGCGGACTGGCCGCCCGCCTGCAGGTCCTTGATGGCGCGCAGCTTGTCGGCCCAGCGGCCAGCCTCCAGCCAGCCCAGACGCAGGCCCGGCGCCAGCGTCTTGGAGAACGAGTCGCACAGCATCACATGGCCGGTGGTGTCGTACGACTTGACGGTGCGGCGCATCTCGTCCACCTCGACCAGGTCGTTGTAGATCGCGTCCTCGATGACCGCCATGTCGTACCGCGCCGCCATCTGCACAAGGCGCTTGCGCTCGGCCTGGGGCATGCAGCTGCCCAGCGGGTTGCTGAGCGTGGGCACCACCATCACCGCCTTGACGGGCTGGGTGTCCAACGCCAGTTGCAGCGCATCCAGCGAGAGGCCGTTGCGCGGGTGGGTGGGAATCTCCAGCGCCTTGAGGTGCAGGCCCTGCAGCACCTCCAGAAACGAAAAATGCGTGGGAGACTCCAGCGCCACCACGTCGCCCGGCTGCGTCACCGCGCGCAGGCACAGCGCAATGCTGTCCATGCAGCCGCCGGTGATCACGATGTTCTCGGGGTCCAGGCTGCAGCCCAGGCTGACGGCATAGCGCGCCAGGGCGCGGCGCGCGTCCTCATGGCCCGACGAACCGGGGTAGGTGCACAGCAGGTTGCGGTGGCGCTGCGCGGCGCGCACCACGGCGCGGCGCACGCGGTCGGGGTTGAACAGCTCGGGGCCGGGCGTGCCGCTGCTGTACGAAATAATGTCCACCGGCTGGTTGCGCCCCAGGATGCGCTGGCCCAGCCAATCCACCGACACCTCGCGGGGGCGGCGCATCGGGCGCGGCGTGCTGGGCTCGGGCAGGCTCACCGGCCGCGCCGCCACAAAAAAGCCGGAGCGCGGGCGCGCGGTGATCAGGCGCGCATCTTCGAGCCAGTGATAGGCCTGCACCACCGTGGTCTGCGCCACGCCGTGCTGGCGCGCCAGCTCACGCACCGAGGGCAGCTTTTCGCCGCGCGCCAGGGTGCCGTTGCGGATCAGCTGCGCAAGCTGTTCGGCGATTTGAAGGTACAGCGGGGGTGCGTCATCGGTGGCCATGCTGCATTCTGTACTGGCACCTTGGCCGGCAGACAGTACAGAGACTGCCCAGTGCGTACAGTACAGATGGGCCGGTTCGCTGTTCTGTACTGGGCCAGATCGCACGCGCCTGTGGCTGGTGGCCCACGGCAGCTGGCCGCACAGTGAAGGCATGAACACGCTGCACACCCCCACCCCACCGTCGCCCACGCTGCCCACCCAGCCTGCGGTGCCCCTCACCCTGCAATGGAAGCGCCAGCCCCTGCCGCCGCTGCAGGCCGTCCAGGTGCTGGACTTCCGCGCGGGCGAGATCGCCCTGCTCGAAGTCGAACAGGGCCGCGTCTGGGTGACCTGTGATGGTCTGCTGGAGGATTATTTTCTGGAGGCCGGACAGCGCCTGTCGTTCGCCGGACCGGTGCGGCTGCGCGTCAGCGCCGAAGGCCACCGGCCAGCACGGCTCAACTGGGCGCAGCACCGGGCAGTGGAAGGCGCCGCGTATCCGCCAGCGCCCTCTACAACCGCAGCGCCGGCCGCACCCCCTCAGCCCAGGACAGCAGCCCCCACGCAGGGCGCCCTGCCCCGGGGTGCCATCAGCGCGGCTTGACGGGCGTGGTCAGCCGCATCTCTGCGGCTTGTGCGTGGGCCTGCAGGCCCTCGCCATAGGCCAGCTCGGCGGCAATGGTACCCAGCACCTGGGCACCGGCCTCGCTCACCTCGATGAGGCTGCTGCGTTTCTGGAAGTCGTACACGCCCAGGGGCGACGAGAAGCGCGCCGTGCCGCTGGTGGGCAGCACGTGGTTGGGGCCTGCGCAGTAGTCGCCCAGGCTTTCGGAGGTGTAGGCCCCCAGGAAGATCGCGCCCGCGTGGCGCAGCAGCGGCTCCCAGCGGTGTGGGTCGGTGCTGCTCACTTCCAGGTGTTCCGGTGCGATGCGGTTGCTGATCGCGCAGGCTTCTTCCATGTCCTTCGTCAGGATCAGCGCGCCCCGGCCGGTGAGGCTCTTGGCGATGATCTCAGCGCGCGGCATGGTGGGCAGCAGGCGGTCGATCTCGCGCTGCACGGCGTCGAGGTAGGCGGCGTCAGGGCACAGCAGGATGCTCTGGGCCAGCTCGTCGTGTTCGGCCTGGCTGAAGAGATCCATCGCCACCCAGTCGGGCGGCGTGGTGCCGTCGGCCAGCACCAGGATTTCGCTCGGGCCCGCGATCATGTCGATGCCCACGGTGCCGAACACGCGCTTCTTGGCGCTGGCCACATAGGCGTTGCCGGGGCCGGTGATCTTGTCCACCTTGGGCACGGTCTCAGTTCCATACGCCAGCGCGGCCACGGCCTGGGCGCCGCCGATGGTGAAGGCGCGGGTCACACCAGCCACGTAGGCGGCTGCCAGCACCAACTCGTTGCGCTCGCCCTTCGTCGAGGTGCCCTCGCCCGTTCCACCGGTCGCCACGCTGCCGCGTACGGGCGTGGGCACCACCATGATGATTTCCTGCACGCCCGCCACATGGGCCGGGATGGCGTTCATCAGCAGGCTGGACGGGTAGGCGGCCTTGCCGCCGGGCACATAGATGCCCACGCGGTCCAGCGGTGTGACCTTCTGGCCCAGCAGCGTGCCATCTTCGTCGCGGTAGCTCCAGCTCTCGCCAGAGGCCTTCTTCTGCGCCTCGTGGTAGCTGCGCACGCGCTTAGCGGCGGCCTGCAGCGCGTCGCGCTGGGCCTGCGGGATGGCGTCGAACGCGGCCTTGAAGTCGGCCTGGGTCAGCTCCAGCGCGGCCATGTTGGGGGCACTGAGGCCGTCGAAGCGGGCGGTGTACTCCAGCACCGCCGCGTCGCCGCGCTTTTGCACGTCGGCCAGGATGTCGGCCACGCGCTGCTCAATGGCCGCGTCGGTGTCGGCAGACCAATGCAGGCGGGCTGCAAAATCAGCCTCAAAAGTGGCCGCAGCGGTGGACAGACGGGCGGGAGCAGCTACCAAAGTCATAGTGTCAGTCGTTGGGTGGAGGTCAGTTCTTTTCGGCCGGTATGGCCGAAGCAAACGCATCGATGATGCGGCGCAGTGGCGCCTGCTTGAGCTTGAGCGCGGCCTGGTTCACGACCAGGTAGGAGCTGATGTCCATGATGCGCTCCACTTCGATGAGGTTGTTGGCCTTGAGGGTGTTGCCGGTGGAGACCAGGTCCACGATGGCATCGGCCAGGCCCGTGAGCGGCGCCAGTTCCATGCTGCCGTAGAGCTTGACCATGTCCACGTGCACTCCCTTGCTGGCAAAGAAGTCGCGCGCAATGCCGGTGTACTTGGTGGCGACCTTGAGGCGCGAGCCCTGCTTGACCGCCTGGGCGTAGTCGAAGTCGTTGCGCACGGCCACGCTCACGCGGCACTTGGCAATGCGCAGGTCCAGCGGCTGGTACAGGCCCTGGCCGCCGTGCTCGATGAGCGTGTCCTTGCCAGTCACGCCGATGTCGGCGCCGCCGTATTCCACATAGGTGGGAACGTCGGTGGCGCGCACCAGCACCACGCGCACATTGGGCTGGTTGGTGGGCAGGATGAGCTTGCGCGATTTTTCGGGGTCTTCCAGCACCTCGATGCCTGCGGCGGCCAAAAGCGGCAGGGTTTCGTCAAAGATGCGGCCCTTGGAAAGAGCCAGGGTGATCATCGTCATGCTTTCACTCTTTCAATGTCGGCGCCAATGCCGCGCAGTTTGGATTCCATGCAGTCGTAGCCACGGTCCAGGTGGTAGATGCGGTCCACCACGGTTTCGCCATCAGCCACCAGGCCGGCAATGACGAGGCTGGCCGATGCACGCAGGTCGGTGGCCATCACGGTGGCGCCGGACAGGCGGGGCACGCCTTCGATGACAGCCACCTTGCCATCGGTCTGGATCTTGGCACCCAGCCGCACCAGCTCATTGACATGCATGAAGCGGTTTTCAAAAATTGTCTCGGTCACCGTGGCCGTGCCCTGCGCAATGCAGTTGAGCGCCATGAACTGGGCCTGCATGTCGGTGGGGAAACCGGGGTACTCGGTGGTGCGAAAGCCCTGGGCCTTGAGCGTGGCGCCGCCCGCGCTTTGCACGCGGATACCGCCCTCGACCGCTTGCACGGTGGCACCGGCTTCACGCAGCTTTTCGATCACCGCATCCAGGTGGTCGGCGCGGCCATGGCGCAGCATCACATCACCGCCCGTGGCGGCCACAGCGCAGAGGAAGGTGCCGGCCTCAATGCGGTCGGCCACCACGCGGTGGGTGCAGCCGTGCAGCTGGTCCACGCCCTGGATGCGGATGCGGCTGGTGCCGTGGCCTTCGATCTTCGCGCCCATGGCGATCAGCATCTCGGCCAGGTCCGAAATCTCGGGCTCTTGCGCGGCGTTTTCCAGCACCGTCTCGCCCTCGGCCAGCGCAGCGGCCATGAGGAAGTTCTCGGTGCCCGTCACCGTGACCATGTCGGTGGTGATGCGCGCGCCCTTCAGGCGCTTCCAGCCCGCGGGCAGCTTGGCGATCATGTAGCCGTGTTCGACCACGATCTCGGCGCCCATGGCGGCCAGGCCCTTGATGTGCTGGTCCACCGGGCGCGAACCGATGGCGCATCCGCCGGGCAGCGACACCGTGGCCTCGCCAAAGCGCGCCAGCAGCGGGCCCAGGGCCAGCACAGAGGCGCGCATGGTCTTGACCAGTTCGTACGGGGCTTCGGGCGTGCTCAGCGCGCTGGCGTTGATATGCACGGTGCCGTCGTCGGCCCGCTCCACCGCCACGCCCATGTTGCGGATGAGCTTGAGCATGGTGCTCACGTCCTGCAGCTGGGGCACGTTGAGCAGGGTCACAGGCTCGGCTGTGAGCAGGGCGGCACACAACTCCGGCAAGGCGGCGTTCTTGGCGCCGGAGACCAGCACCTCGCCTTGCAAGCTGCGTCCGCCGCGGATCAGGAGTTTGTCCATCTCAAATCACCAAAATAGAGGTCAAAAGTGCCACTTGCGTTAGTGGAATATGCGCTAGCAGCTATCAAAAAGTGAGAGCCAATGGGTGTGCAGGCGCTATGGCGCCTGGGCGGCCCATTCGGCCGGGGTAAAGGTTTTCATCGACAGCGCGTGCACTTCGTCGGTGTGCATTTTCGCGCCCAGCGTGGCGTACACGCGCTGGTGGCGCTGGATGGCGCGCTTGCCTTCGAACTCGGCCGAGACGATGGTGGCATACCAGTGACGGCCATCGCCTTCGAGCGTGATGTGTTCGCAGGCCAGGCCGGTAGCGATGATGTCTTTGAGTTGGTCAGCGGTCATGGTGGGTCGCTCGGGGTCAGTGAGAACTGACGCAAATCGGGATGCAACATCCGCCTCGCCCTGGAGGGAAGCGCATGCCTGAACCTTGTTTTGCGTCAGTCATGTCAGTTTCTAATTTTGTAGCCCGTGCGCAGCAGGTGCACAGCCAGCGCGCTCACGGCCAGCCAGGCGATGCCCACGATGCCCAGGCTGAGCCAGGGCGAGGTGTCGCTCTGGCCGAAGAAGCCGTAGCGAAAGCCATCGATCATGTAGAAAAACGGGTTGAGGTGGCTCACGGCCTGCCAGAACGGCGGCAGCGACTGGATCGAATAGAACACGCCCGACAGGAAGGTCATGGGCACGATGATGAAGTTCTGGAACGCGGCCATCTGGTCGAATTTGTCGGCCCAGAGCCCCGCAATCAGCCCCAGCGTGGCCAGCAATGCCGCGCCCAGCAAGGCGAACGCCAGAATCCACAGCGGCGCAGCAAATTCGGGCCGCGCAAACGCCAGCGTGACGATGAACACACCCAGGCCCACCACCAGCCCGCGCACGATGGACGAACCCACGTAGGCGCAGAACCAAGCCCAGTGCGACAGCGGCGTGAGCAACACAAACACCAGGCTGCCCATGATCTTGCTCTGGATGATGCTGGACGAGCTGTTGGCAAAGGCGTTCTGCAGCACGCTCATCATCACGAGGCCCGGCACAAGGAAGGCCGTGTAGCTGATGCGGTCGTAGACCTTCACATGGTCTTCGAGCACATGGCCGAAGATCAACAGGTACAGCACGGCAGTGAGCACGGGAGCCGCGACGGTCTGGAAGCTGACCTTCCAGAAGCGCAACACCTCTTTGTAGAACAGAGTCTGCCAGCCGGTCATAGCGCAACGCCCTCCAGTGGGATGTTGGAAGCCGACGTGCCGGACATCACCTGCAGGAACACATCCTCCAGATCGGGTCGGCGAATCTCCATGTCCTGCACCTCGACCCCGGCCACGCGCAACGCAGCCAGGTGGTTTTCGATCTCTGCCGCGTCGTGCGCGGGTAATTGCACAATGCGACCGGTGACCCGCGCCACGGCGGCCAGTGCGGGCGGCAGGGCCGTGTCGGTCTTGAACTGCAGCACGCTGCCCGAGGCGGCCTTGAGCAACTCGCTGGTGCGGTTGAGCGCCACCACCTGCCCCGCCTTGAGCATGGCGATGCGGCCGCACAGGGCCTCGGCTTCTTCGAGGTAGTGGGTGGTGAGCAGCACGGTGTGCCCCTCTTTGTTCAGGCGGGCGATGAAGTGCCACAGCGTCTGGCGCAGTTCTACATCGACACCGGCCGTGGGTTCATCCAGAACGATGATGGGCGGCTTGTGCACCAGCGCCTGTGCGACCAGTACGCGGCGCTTCATGCCGCCCGACAGCTGGCGCATGTTGGCGTTGGCCTTGTCAGCCAGACCCAGGTTTTCGAGCAGCTCGTCGATCCAGGCGTCGTTGTTCTTCACGCCGAAGTAGCCCGACTGGATGCGCAGCGCCTCGCGCACGTTGAAAAAGGGGTCGAACACCAGCTCTTGCGGCACGATGCCCAGCTTGCGGCGGGCGTCGGCGTACTGGGCCTGCACGTCGCTGCCCTGCACCAGCACGCGGCCGCTGGTGGCACGCGCCAGGCCTGCGAGGATGCTGATCAGGGTGGTCTTGCCGGCACCATTGGGGCCCAGGAGCCCGAAGAACTCGCCCTCCTCAATGTCCAGATTGACCTGGTTCAGTGCCTGAAAAGGGCCTTTGGGCGTGGCAAAGGTCTTGGAGATGGCTTGGAAGGAGACTGCGGGCATGAAGCCTTCGATTTTAAGGCCTCAGCCCTGTGCGGGCGGGGCGGCCGCTTCAATGGCCCCTGGCGGGCGCTGTGGGCCCTCAGCTTCATGGCTTGGGGGCAGAGCCACCCGGGACCATCAAAGCTATTTCATATCAAGGTGCGGCGACCAGCAGCGCATCCACCCCATACAACCCTGCCATGCCCGCCAGACCAGCGGGCATGCCTTGCACGGCAAACTGCTTGCCTTCGGACAGGGCTTCACGCCGGCATTCGAGCAGCACGGCGAGGGCCGATGTGTCGAACACCGTCAGCCCATGGGCATCCACCACCACCGCGTTGTCGCGGTGTACCCGCAACCCCTGCTTGAGCATGTGCAGGCAGGCAGTAGCCTGGCGGTGGGTGAGTTCGGGGGGCAGCACCAGCATGGCGAGGGGGCTGTCAGCCCTTGGCAGTGCCCGCATTGGTCTTGTTGCGGGCGGCCAGTGTCTCGATCAGGCCGTCGATGCCCTTGGCATTGATCTCCTGCGCGAACTGGCCCCGGTAGGTTTCCACCAGCCAGACACCCAGCACATTCAGGTTGTAGATCTTCCAGCCTGCGCCATCACCAGGAGTCTTTTCGAGGCGGTAGTCGAGCTGGATGGGGTCGCCCCGGCCCACGATTTCGGTGCGCACCAGCACATCCTTGTCTTCGGCCGCCGCGCGCAGGGGCTTGACCTGGATGCTCTGGTCATTGACCTGGGCCAGCGCGCCGGCATAGGTGCGCACCAGCAAAATCTTGAACTCGTCCTGCAGGCGTTTTTGCTGCTCGGGCGTGGCCTGGCGCCAGCCGGGGCCGACGGCTGCGGCGGTCATGCGGCGGAAGTTGACGTTGGGCATCACCGTTTTATCGACCAGGGCGATCACCTTGCTCAGGTCCCCGGCCTGGATGGCCTTGTCGGACTTCACCGTGTTGAGCACATCGGCGGACAGCCGCTTGATCAGCGCGTCGGGCGCCTCGTCGGCCGCGAGGGCAGACAATGGCAGGCTCAGCACGGCACTGGCTGCAATGCAAAGGGCGGCACGGCCCAAGGAACGTCGGTTCATCATCTTCTCGGCTTTCATCGGTGCGGGCTTGTGCCCGTCAAATCATTGTGGAGGTGCGGGCCCACTGGCATGCGTCGCAGCGGTTGCGGATTGCAAGCAAGTGCAACAGGGCCAGACCCAGTGCGGCGAATCGGTGCATGTGCCCCGCACGGCATGCCATCAGCGCGCAGGAGGTTCCTCGGGCAGCACGCCATTGCTGGCGCCGCCGTCGTCCTTGCCGTCCGCATTCTGTACCTCACCTGCATGGCTGCGCACTTGCAGGTAGACATCACGCGTAAAGCTGTATTTGTCGAGCGCGGCGCTGTCGAGCACCGAGCTGGCGCGCAACAGGTTGGCCCGCGTGTCCACCACGCGCAGGGCATACAACGAGTTGCGGGCGGAGACCGGGTCCACATAGCTCACCACGTTGCCCTTCATGTCCACCGGCAGCGCGAATGTGTCGCGCACAGTGGAAGGCCCCAGGATGGGCAGCACCAGATAGGGGCCAGTACCCACGCCCCAGCGCCCCAGGGTCAGGCCGAAGTCCTGCTTGTAGCGGTCGATGCCCAGCTCGCTGGCGATGTCCAGCAAACCACCCAGGCCCATGAACGTGTTCACATTGACCCGCATGAAGCTGGACGCAGCGGCTTCACCGCGCAGCTGCAGCACGTTGTTCACAAACGACCAGACGTCGCCCAGGTTCCCGAAGAAATTGCTGACCCCCGTGCGTACCGGTGCGGGCGTGACCTCCTTGTAGGCCGTCGCCACGGGCTTGAGCACCATGGCATCGACCTGTTCATTGAAGTTGGTCATGCTGCGGTTGTAAGACTCCAGCGGGTCGCGGGGATCAGGGTTGGCCACCGTGGCGCACCCGGTGAGCAGCACAGCCCCCAGCAACAAGGCCAGGCTGGCTGCAAGGCGGGACATCGACAACCTGCCGTCATCAATGCGGGCACGGAGTGTATGGAGTGAATGCATCATTTTTTTCCACCTGTCCCTGCAGGTTTTGCGCCGTCTTCGGCTTTGCTGTAAAGAAATTGTCCGATAAGGTTCTCAAGCACCACCGCCGACTGGGTGGACGTGATCGTGTCGCCCGCCGCCAGATTTTTTTCGTCGGCACCTGCCTCGATCCCGATGTACTGCTCACCCAGCAGGCCGCTGGTCAGGATCTTGAGGGAGCTGTCCTTGGGAAAGGCATAGCGGTCTTCCATGGCCAGCGTGACCCGCGCCTGGAAGGTCTTGTCGTCAAAGGTGATGGACTCCACACGCCCCACCACCACCCCCGCGCTGCGCACCGCCGCCTGGGGCTTGAGACCGCCGATGTTGTCGAACTTGGCGGTGACACGGTAGCCCGAATGAAGTTGAAGGCTCAGCAGGTTGGCCGACTGCAGCGCCAGAAACACCAGTGCCACCGCGCCCAGCATCACGAAGAGCCCTACCCACAGATCGTTTTTGGAGCGTTGCATATGTTTGATTCCTAGAACTGCCAGCACCGCCAGCGTCAGATACTGAACATCAGTGCGGTGAGCACGAAGTCCAGTGCCAGCACCGCCAAAGACGCCATGACCACGGTGCGCGTGGTGGCGCGCGACACACCCTCAGGGGTGGGTTTGGCTGCATAGCCCTGCAGCAACGCCACAAAAGTTACCGTGAAGCCAAAGACCACACTCTTGAGCACGCCGTTGCCCAGGTCTTTCCAGACATCCACCCCGCCCTGCATCTGGCTCCAGAACGCCCCGGGGTCAATGCCGATCATGAGCACCCCGACGATCCAGCCGCCGATGATGCCCACCGCACTGAACACCGCCGCCAGCAGCGGCATGGTGATCACCCCTGCCCAGAAGCGAGGCGCCAGGATGCGCTGGACCGGGTCCACCGCCATCATCTCCATGGCGCTGAGTTGCTCCCCCGCGCGCATGAGGCCAATTTCTGCTGTAAGCGACGTGCCTGCGCGGCCCGCAAACAGCAGCGCCGTGACCACCGGGCCCAGCTCGCGCACAAGACTCAATGCCACCAGCAGGCCCAAGGCCTCTGACGAGCCATAGCGCTGCAGCGTGTAGTAGCCCTGCAAGCCCAGCACAAACCCAACGAACAGGCCCGACACGGCAATGATGGCCAGCGAATAGTTGCCCAGAAAATGCACCTGGTCGCGCACCAGCGAGGGCCGCATCAAGGTCGCACCCAGGAGCCGCACCAGCCGGCCAAACAACCGCGCGCCCATGCCGATGTCAGCCAGCTTGTGGCGCACAGCAAAGCCGACGTCGGAGGGCTTGTACCAACTCACAGCGCACGTCCTCCGGCAGGTCCGAAATCCTCGGCAACGGCCGGGCCGGGGTAATGGAACGGCACCGGGCCAGTCGGCAGAGCGTTGACAAACTGGTGCACCAGCGGGTCACGGCTGGCAAGGACCTCCTCAGGCGTGCCCTGCGCCGCCACAACGCCTTCGCCCAGGATGATCACATGGTCCGCAAGGCGGAAAGTCTCCTCCAGGTCATGCGACACCACGATGCTGGTGAGGCCCATGGCGTCGTTGAGCTGACGGATCAACTGCGCAGCTGTGCCCAACGAGATGGGGTCCAGGCCCGCAAAGGGTTCGTCGTACATGACCAGTTCCGGGTCCAGCACGATCGCTCGGGCCAGCGCCACGCGGCGCGCCATGCCACCCGATATCTGGCTGGGCATCAGGTCGCGTGCACCACGCAGGCCCACCGCATGCAGCTTCATCAGCACCACATCGCGGATCAGTTCCTCGGACAAATCGGTGTGCTCACGCAGCGGAAAGGCCACGTTCTCAAACACGCTCAGGTCGGTGAACAGCGCCCCGAACTGGAACAACATGCCCATGCGCCGGCGCGCGGCATACAAAGCCTGCACGTCCATGCGCCCCACGTCCTGACCGTTGACCAACACCTGGCCACTCTGGGCCCTGTGCTGCCCCCCAAGCAGACGCAGCACCGTGGTCTTGCCCCCGCCCGATGCGCCCATCAGCGCCGTGACCTTGCCGCGCGGCACCGCCAGGGTCACGTCGCGCAGGATCACGCGGTCGCCGTACGAAAACGTGACGTTGCGCAACTCGGCAAGAAATGTGGACTCGGCCATGCAAGAAATGGATGTCTGATCTGAGGCCTGCCAAAACGACATCCGCCCCCGGAAAATGGAGCGCAGATGGTAGCCGAAGACACAAACATACATTCATGCATGTTTGTAAAGAAAAAGCACAACCGCCAGCGATCCCGACCGAGCGAGACCGAGGCAAGCCCGGATTGACAGAGCCCCTGATTGTGCCAACAAAGCGTCCAGAAGGCTGACGCCCGGCCATTGCCCCACCGTCAAAGGCCTCATCAACACAAACGGCGCCCGAAGGCGCCGTTGCTTGGAGGGTGCGAGAAACCGCAGGATCAGCGGGGCAGGTCCGAATATCCCATCAGGAATTCGTCCACCGCACGCGCGGCCTGGCGGCCTTCACGGATGGCCCAAACCACCAGTGACTGACCCCGGCGGATATCGCCCGCCGCAAACACCTTGGGCACGTTGGTGGCATAACCGCCGTCAAAGTCCGTGGTGGCGCGGGCATTGCCTCGGGCATCCTTCTCGACACCGAAGGCCTCCAGCACCGGCGCGACCGGGCTCACAAAACCCATGGCCAGCAACACCAGATCGGCCTGGTAGTGTTTTTCGGTGCCAGGAATCTCGACCAGCTTACCGTCCTTGAACTCGACCTGCACCGTAGTCAGGCTTTTGACCTTGCCCTTTTCGCCCGTGAACTCCTTGGTGGAGATCGCGAACTCGCGCACGCAACCTTCTTCGTGGCTGGAGCTGGTGCGCAGCTTGAGCGGCCAGTAAGGCCACGTCAGGGGGCGGTTTTCCACTTCAGGGGGCTGGGGCATCACCTCGAACTGGGTGACGCTGGCTGCACCATGGCGATTGCTGGTACCCACGCAGTCGCTGCCGGTGTCGCCGCCGCCGATCACGATGACATGTTTGCCCGTCGCCATGATCTGGCCCTTGAGCTTGTCGCCCGCGTTGACCTTGTTCTGCTGGGGCAGGAATTCCATGGCGAAGTGAATGCCGTCAAGTTCACGGCCTGGCACAGGCAGGTCGCGCGACTGCTCGGCGCCACCGGTGAGCAGCACGGCGTCAAACTCCTTGTTCAGCTGTTCGGGCGTGACGGTTTCCTTGGCCCAGTTGGTGACTTTGGAATCCTTGCCCAGGCCGTCCTTCGCGGCGCCCACGAATACGCCGGTGCGAATCACCACACCTTCGGCTTCGAGCTGCTTCACGCGGCGGTCGATGTGCGACTTCTCCATCTTGAAGTCGGGGATGCCGTAGCGCAGCAGGCCGCCCACACGGTCGTTTTTCTCAAACAGCGTGACGCTGTGGCCAGCGCGGGCCAGTTGCTGCGCAGCCGCCAGACCTGCGGGGCCGGAGCCCACCACAGCCACCTTCTTGCCCGTCTGGTGCTTGGCGGGGCGCGGCTGCACCCAGCCTTCGGCCCAGGCACGGTCGATGATCGCGTGCTCAATGCTCTTGATGCCCACAGCGTCGTCGTTCACGTTGAGCACACAGGCAGCCTCGCAAGGCGCGGGGCAGATACGGCCGGTGAACTCAGGGAAGTTGTTGGTGCTGTGCAGCACCTCGATCGCGCTCTTCCAGTCCGCGTGGTACACGAGGTCGTTGAAGTCGGGAATGATGTTGTTCACCGGGCAGCCGTTGTTGCAGAACGGTGTGCCGCAGTCCATGCAGCGCGCGCCTTGCACCTTGGCCTGGCTCTCATCGAGCCCGACGACAAATTCCTTGTAATGCTTCAGGCGCTCGGGCACGGGCTTGTAGCCCTCTTCGATGCGCTCGTATTCCATGAAGCCAGTAGTTTTTCCCATGACGATGTCCTTGTCTATGAATGCTGTGCGAAGGGTGTGGCGACGCCTTACTTGGCGGGGGCCACTTCTTTTTTGGTAGCAGCTACCGCTGGTGTAGCGGACTCCTCCAGCACTTTTCGTTCATAAATTTCAGCCAACGCACGCTTGTACTCGGTCGGGAAGACCTTGACGAACTTGCTGCGCGATGCGGCCCAGTTGTCCAGCAGCTCGCGCGCGCGCTTGCTGCCCGTCCAGCGGTTGTGGTCTTCCAGCAGCTTCTTGAGCTGGGCCTCGTCCGTCTGGCCGTTGTGCCAGATCGAGCGGGGGACCGTAGCTTCCTGCTCGGTGGCGGGCAGGATGCGCTCCAGCGTCACCATCGACAGGTTGCAGCGTGTGTCGAACTGTCC
Organism: Acidovorax sp. 59; assembly: GCF_002754175.1. Classification (NCBI taxonomy): domain Bacteria; kingdom Pseudomonadati; phylum Pseudomonadota; class Betaproteobacteria; order Burkholderiales; family Comamonadaceae; genus Acidovorax; species Acidovorax sp. 59. Next base: position 3,585,584 of record NZ_PEET01000001.1, read on the forward strand.
GTCTTCGTCGTACACATACGCTACGCCGCCGCTCATGCCTGCTGCAAAGTTGCGGCCGGTCTTGCCGAGCACCACCACCGTACCGCCAGTCATGTACTCGCAGCCATGGTCGCCCGTACCTTCGACGACGGCCGTGGCACCCGACAGACGCACCGCAAAGCGTTCACCGGCAACGCCGCTGAAGAAAGCCTCACCGGTGGTAGCGCCGTACATCACGGTGTTGCCCACAATGGTGTTGCGCACCGCCTCGCCCCGGAAGTCGATGCTGGGGCGCACGATGACACGGCCACCCGACAGGCCCTTGCCCGTGTAGTCGTTGGCGTCGCCGATCAGGTACAGCGTGATACCGCGGGTGAGGAACGCGCCGAACGACTGGCCGCCAGTGCCTTCCAGCTGGATGCGGATGGTGTCGTCAGGCAAGCCTTCGGGGTGCACACGGGTGACCGCCCCGGACAGCATCGCACCGACCGAACGGTTCACGTTGCGCGCCACCTCGATGAACTGCACGCGCTCACCCTTTTCGATGGCAGGCTTGCTGCGCTCGATGAGCTTGCGGTCCAGTGTGTGCTCGATGTTGTGATCCTGCACGTCCACGTGGAAGCGGGGCACATCGGCGGGCACGTTCGGCTGGGCAAACAGGCGGCTGAAGTCCAGGCCGCGTGCCTTCCAGTGTTCCAGGCCCTGGCGCATATCGAGCAGGTCGGTGCGGCCGATCAGGTCGTCAAACTTGCGGATGCCCAGCTGGGCCATGATCTGACGCACTTCTTCGGCGATGAAGAAGAAGTAGTTCACCACATGCTCTGGCTTGCCAGAGAACTTCTTGCGCAGCTCCGGGTCCTGCGTGGCCACGCCCACGGGGCAGGTGTTCAGGTGGCACTTGCGCATCATGATGCAGCCTTCCACCACCAGCGGTGCCGTGGCAAAGCCGAACTCGTCAGCACCCAGCAATGCGCCGATGGCGACGTCGCGGCCGGTCTTCATCTGGCCGTCGGCCTGCACACGGATGCGGCCGCGCAGGCGGTTCAACACCAGCGTCTGCTGGGTTTCGGCCAGGCCGATTTCCCACGGACCGCCCGCGTGCTTGATGGACGACCAGGGCGAAGCGCCCGTGCCGCCGTCATGCCCTGCGATCACCACGTGGTCGCTCTTGCACTTGGCCACGCCTGCGGCGATGGTGCCCACGCCCACTTCGGAGACCAGCTTGACGCTGATGCCTGCGTGCGGTGCGACATTCTTCAGATCGTGGATCAGCTGGGCCAAGTCCTCGATGGAGTAGATGTCGTGGTGCGGCGGGGGCGAAATCAGGCCCACACCCGGCACGCTGTGGCGCAGCTTGCCGATGTAGTTGGACACCTTTCCGCCAGGCAGTTGACCGCCCTCGCCGGGCTTGGCCCCCTGGGCCATCTTGATCTGGATCTGATCGGCGGACGACAGGTACTCCGCCGTCACGCCGAAGCGGCCCGACGCCACCTGCTTGATGCGGCTGCGCAGCGAATCGCCGTCCTGCAGGGGCAGATCGACCTCGACGTTCTCGGCGCCGATCACGCTCTTCAGGGTGTCGCCCTTCTTGATCGGGATGCCCTTGAGTTCGTTGCGGTAGCGTGCCGCGTCCTCGCCACCTTCACCGGTGTTGCTCTTGCCGCCAATGCGGTTCATGGCCACCGCCAGTGTGGCGTGCGCCTCGGTGGAGATGGAGCCCAGCGACATGGCGCCCGTGGCGAAACGCTTGACGATTTCCTTGGCAGGTTCGACCTCATCAATCGAGATCGCCTTGGACGGATCGATCTTGAACTCGAACAGGCCGCGCAGCGTCATGTGGCGCTTGCTCTGGTCGTTGATGATCTGGGCGTATTCCTTGTACGTGTTCCAGTTGTTGGCGCGCGTGCTGTGCTGCAGCTTGGCAATCGCGTCAGGTGTCCACATGTGGTCTTCACCACGGGCGCGCCAGGCGTACTCGCCACCGGCGTCCAGCATGGTTTCGAGCACGGGGTCGTCGCCAAACGCGGCCTTGTGCATGCGGATGGCTTCTTCGGCGATCTCGAACACGCCGATGCCTTCCACACGGCTGGCGGTGCCGGTGAAGTACTTGCCCACGGTTTCCGTGTTCAGGCCGATGGCCTCGAACAGCTGGGCGCCGCAGTAGCTCATGTAGGTGCTCACGCCCATCTTGGACATGATCTTGGACAGGCCCTTGCCGATGGCCTTGACGTAGTTGTAGATGGCCTTGTCGACCGACAGGTCGCCGCCCAGGTCCTTGTGCATTTCGGCCAGGGTTTCCATGGCCAGGTAGGGGTGCACAGCCTCGGCGCCGTAGCCCGCCAGCACGGCGAAGTGGTGCACCTCGCGCGCGGTACCCGTTTCGACCACTAGGCCGGCCGTGGTGCGCAGACCTGCGCCCACCAGGTGCTGATGGATGGCCGACAGCGCCAGCAGCGCGGGGATGGCCACCTGCGTGGCGCTCACGGCGCGGTCGCTGATGATGAGGATGTTGGCACCGCCCTTGATGGCATCCACGGCCTGCGCGCACAGCGAGGCCAGCTTGGCTTCCACGCCCTCACGGCCCCAGCTCAACGGGTAGGTGATGTCGATGGTCGCGCTCTTGAACTTGCCTTGCGTGTACTTCTCGATGTCGCGCAGCTTGGCCATGTCGGCAAAGTCGAGCACTGGCTGGCTCACTTCGAGCCGCATCGGTGGGTTGACCTGGTTGATGTCCAGCAGGTTGGGCTTGGGGCCGATGAAGCTGTTCAGCGACATCACGATGGCCTCGCGGATCGGGTCGATCGGCGGGTTGGTCACCTGGGCGAACAGCTGCTTGAAGTAGTTGTACAGCGGCTTGTTCTTGCCCGACAGCACGGCCAGCGGGCTGTCGTTGCCCATGGAGCCGATGCCTTCTTCGCCGTTTTTGGCCATGGGCGCCATCAGGAACTTGATGTCTTCCTGGGTGTAACCAAAGGCCTGCTGGCGATCCAGCAACGGCAGGCCGGCAGCTGCAGGGACCGCGGCGGCTTCGCCCGTCTCGATGCTGTCCAGCTTGATCCGCAGGTTTTCGATCCACTGCTTGTAGGGCTTGGTGTTGACGATGTTGGCCTTGAGCTCGTCGTCGTCGATCATGCGGCCTTGTTCCAGGTCGATCAGGAACATCTTGCCGGGCTGCAGGCGCCACTTGCGCACGATCTTGTTCTCGGGCACAGGCAGCACGCCTGACTCGGAGCCCATGATGACCAGATCGTCGTCGGTGATGCAGTAACGCGAGGGGCGCAGGCCGTTGCGGTCCAGCGTGGCGCCGATCTGGCGGCCGTCTGTGAACACGATGGAGGCCGGACCGTCCCAGGGCTCCAGCATGGCGGCGTGGTATTCATAGAAGGCGCGGCGGCGCTCGTCCATGGTGGTGTGCTGCTCCCAGGGCTCGGGGATCATCATCATCACGGCCTGGCTGATGGGGTAGCCCGCCATGGTCAGCAGTTCCAGGCAGTTGTCGAACGTAGCGGTGTCGGACTGGTCGGCAAAGCTGATGGGGTAGAGCTTTTGCAGGTCAGCAGCCAGCACGGGCGAGGCCATCACGCCTTCGCGGGCCTTCATCCAGTTGTAGTTGCCCTTGACGGTGTTGATTTCACCGTTGTGCGCCACGTAGCGGTATGGGTGGGCCAGCGGCCACTCGGGGAAGGTGTTGGTGGAGAAACGCTGGTGCACCAGGCCGATGGCCGAGATGCAGCGCTCGTCCGACAGGTCCTTGTAGTACACGCCCACCTGGTCGGCCAGCAGCAGGCCCTTGTAGACCACGGTGCGACTGGACATGCTGGGCACGTAATACTCTTTGCTGTGCTTGAGTTTGAGGGCCTGGATGTTGGCGCTGGCCGTCTTGCGGATCACGTACAGCTTGCGCTCCAGCGCGTCCTGCACGATCACGTCGTTGCCACGGCCGATGAACACCTGACGCAGGATGGGCTCCTTCTTGCGCACGGTGGGGGACATGGGCATGTCCACATTCACCGGCACATCGCGCCAGCCCAGTAGTACCTGGCCTTCGGCCTTGATGGCGCGCTCCATCTCCTGCTCGCAAGCCAGACGCGAGGCATGCTCCTTGGGCAGGAAGATCATGCCCACACCGTATTCTCCAGCCGCGGGCAAGGTCACGCCTTGCTTGGCCATTTCTTCGCGGTACAGCGCGTCAGGGATCTGGATCAGGATGCCGGCGCCGTCGCCCATCAGCGGGTCAGCACCCACCGCGCCACGGTGGTCAATGTTTTCCAGAATCTTCAGAGCCTGCGTCACGATGTCGTGGCGCTTGATGCCCTTGATGTGGGCCACAAACCCGAGGCCGCAGGCGTCGTGTTCGTTACCCGATGAATACAAACCGTGTTGTTGCAGATGCTGGATCTCGGCAGCCGTGGTCATGGCGCACTCCTATATTTTTCGCAGGGGAGCCGAGGTTAGTGCATTGCAGCATATTTTGGCAAGCAGTTTAATTAGGGTCAGATTCCTATTAAGCAAACCACAAATCAGATAAGCATATTATTGGGGACATATTAAAATCAATAGCAATGAGGCCAATGATTTCAAGCGCCCTCGTCGGTTTTCGCATGATTTTTTGCCATTCGAGGCCTGCCAGGCATTCCCCGAGTCACGCGGCGCGGGGTCTGCTGTTGCAGGCCCGCAAGAAACTCGGTGTCGCCCAAAGCCCACCCGCTGAGTGCCGAGTCGGTCAACGCCGTTTGCACCGACGCCCCCAGGCCCGCCTGCACCAGTGCGGCATAGGCGGCCTCGCGCGCAAACGGGGTGTTGCCCAAAGCCCAATACAGCGCATGGGGCGTCAACCACCGGTCGTTGCGCAAGCCCAACCAGTGTGCATGGCTGGACCAGGCGTAGTCAGCGGGCTGCTGCACCAATCCGGCCCGTACGGGGTTGAGGTCCAGGTACACCATGCACGCCAGCAAATACCGTTCCGGCTGCAATACCGTGGAACGGTAGCGCCCCTCCCACAAAGTACCAGTGCGGGCATGTCGGCGGTTGAAGTACTGCACATACCGGCGCCCCACCGCCTGCATCATCTGGGGCAGTCCGTCTTGTGAGGCTGGCGTAACCAGCAGGTGAAAGTGGTTGTCCATCAGCACATAGGCATGGACGGCCACGGCATATTTCTGCGCGTTGTCCATCAACAGCGCCAGCAGCGCGTCGAAATCTTCCACTCCGTGGAAGATCGGCTGGCGGTTGTTGCCCCGCAGGATGACGTGGTGCAAATGACCCGGCAGGGTCAGGCGTGGCAAACGGGCCATGGGTCTTGATCAGGAATATGGGAGTCACAATCATAGACCTGTCCCCTATTTCTCATCGATGCAAGCTGGCAACGCCCATCATCCGCCACGAAGATAGCGAGGCGCGTGCTTGATTCTGGCCTGCCCTTGCGCGCCTTTTGGGCACGCGTCAATGCGTAGCCAAGTTCTCCACTTGGTCTGCCACCACACCGATGCCAAACCGCGCCCCCATGGCGTGCTCCAGGCCAAATTCGCCGAGAAGCGCCCGCAACCGCTCGGCCGCGCTGCGTTTTTTCTGTCCGGTGTAGCGCGCGATGATGAGTTCGTTCTTCATGCTGTGCTCCCATCCCACCAGCTCGGTCACAGTGACCTGGTAGCCATTGGCCTCTAGGTACAGGCAGCGCAGCACATTGGTCACCTGGCTGCCGAGTTCGCGGGTGTGCAAGGGGTGACGCCACAGTTCCGCCAGGGGCGTGCGCGCCAACTGCAAGGCCTTGCCTTGGCGCAGGCAGGCTGCCATCTCCGCTTGGCAACAGGGCACCAGAACCATGGCCCGGGCCTTTTTTTGCAGCCCGAAGGCAATCGCGTCGTCAGTGGCGGTGTCGCAAGCATGCAAGGCGGTGACCACATCGATCTGGTCGGGCAACTCACGGGCATCCGCAGACTCGGCCACGGATAGATTGAGAAACGACATCCGCTCAAAATGAAGCCGCTGCGCGAGCGCCCGCGACTTCTCTACCAGTTCCGCCCGGGTCTCCACCCCGTAGATATGCCCGCGGCCCAGCGCCTTGAAATACAGGTCGTACAGGATGAAACCCAGATAGGACTTGCCCGCGCCGTGGTCCGCCAACGTGGGCCCACTGCCTTGGGCGGACAGTTCCGTGAGCAGGGGCTCGATGAAGTTGAACAGGTGGTACACCTGCTTGAGCTTGCGGCGTGAGTCCTGATTGAGACGGCCATCCCGGGTGAGGATGTGCAGCTCCTTGAGCAGCTCTACCGATTGGCCAGGGCGCAGTTCCTGCAGCTCAGCACTCTCGTTCTTGGATTTTCCCGCATCGCGAATTCGCTTGTCGGTCGTCACTGCAGATGGGTTCTTTTTATTCATAAACCGGGGCCTTGTGCTAGCGGATTGTCATCGCTGGCGGCAGTGGCGGCCATGTTCGCACCGCCTTTGTCATGAGGGCCCACGTCCAGCGCCAGCCAACGGGCCATGCCCATCTCTTCAAGTACTTCCATGTTGCGCTCAAAGATGGTTTCCGCCTCGGGAAAGACCGACACCGCCCGATCGATGCTGGCCTCGCGCAACAAATGCAGCGTGGGGTATGGAGCGCGATTGGTGCAATTGGTCACGTCGTCCGCGTCGGTGCCGGCGAACTGAAACTGCGGGTGAAAGCTTGCGACCTGCAGCGTGCCCTCCAACCCGAGAACGTGCACCATGTCCTCCACGTCACCAAGAAAGTCATTGAAATCCAGGAAATCCTGCTGGCAATGCGGCATCACCAGCAAGGTGGTGTCCCTGACTTCTGCGGGTGTGTTTGCGAGCGCCTGGAGTTCTTCGCGCAACACCCCCAGCACATCCTCCCCGGTCGTGGCCAAGCTCACCACGTAGTGAATTTGCCCTTTGACATGCACCGACTTAGCAAATGGACAGAGATTCAATCCAATGACGGCCCGCTCCAACCACCGGACAGTGTCCTGGACGTAGGTATCAGTGGATACAAAATGGGGGAGCGCCTTAGCGGCGTTGGTGGAGGAAGATGTCATGGGTGCGCGCAGAAGCGCAGGGATAGGGGTGGGATTTTATCGGTGTGAGTTGTTGGCAGATCTAGCGATAGCGGCGGTCCAATCTGGAAGCCTCATGGACTCCCCAGTGCACGCTCACATCGGCAGGAGGGCAGCGGAGAAAAAGAATAGATGCGCAAGCACACACAGCAAACATGCTTCAGGCGGCCACACCTACCTCAGCCTGAAGTCGCGCTACACAGCGACGAGCCACCCCAAAAGCAACGCATCTCGCCACGCCCCGGAACCGGGCGCTATTCCTGCAGCAGTCGGCGCCCTGTAAGGCGCTCATGCTCCCGCACCGCAAAGCGGTCCGTCATCCCAGCAATAAAGTCAGCAACCGTCCGCGCTCGTTCATGCCTATCACCCTCCAAGGCCCGCGCGGCAAACGCTGCTTTCATTTCTTGAGGCTGAGCCATGTATGCCTCGAACAACTCTCGTACGATTTCCTGAGCGTGGCCCGTAGTCTCCATGACCCGGGGATGCCGGTACAGATGCTTGAAGAGGAACCGCTTGAGTACGGTAGAGCGCTCGCGCATCTCACCACTGAAGCTCACCAGAACTGGGAGCTTCCGCACCTCATCGGGATGGGCTGGTGCATGCTCGTGCAGCGCGGCTTTTGTGGTGTCAATGACGTCGTACACCTGCGCACTGAGCATCCTCCGTATCGCCTCGTACAACAAGCGGCGCTGCATTGATGGGGTGGAGAGGTCGGGATGCTCCATCTGAGCTGCCGAACGGTACGCATCAAACAAGGGCACTTCTTGCAGCTGCGATAGGGTAATCAACCCCGAGCGCACGCCGTCATCGATATCGTGCGCGTTGTACGCAATCTCATCAGCCAAGTTGCACAACTGCGCCTCCAGGCTCGGCCGCTGATTGCGCAGGAAGCGGGCACCGACACCATTGGGCTCCTCACTCTCCAACTGCAAAGCATGAGTACGCGAGCAGTGTTTAAGAATCCCCTCTCGGGTCTCGAATGTGAGATTGAGTCCGTCATACAACGGGTATCGTTCTTCCAGCTTGTCCACCACTCGCAAGCTCTGCAAGTTGTGTTCAAAGCCTCCAAAGTCGGCCATGCAGCCATTCAAGGCGTCCTGCCCTGCATGCCCGAACGGGGTATGTCCCAAGTCGTGGGCTAACGAGATGGCCTCAACCAAGTCTTCGTTAATCTGTAGCGACCGTGCGATGGATCGCCCGAGTTGCGCGACTTCTAACGAATGAGTTAGCCGGGTACGAAATAGATCCCCCTCGTGGTTGAGGAAGACTTGTGTCTTGTAGACAAGCCGTCGGAATGCCGTGGAATGGACGATTCGGTCGCGGTCGCGCTGGTATTCGGTTCGGGTAGGCGGAGGCGCCTCTGAGTGACGCCGTCCTCGGCTATGAACTGGATAGGACGCACATGACAACAGTTCGCCCCCCTTACTCACGACCGGGCTCACGTGTCGGGTGGTGCAAGCGCCACGGCACCAGGAGCATTGAATCTGCGACGGACATTTATTTGCAGCAAGCGTCGATGACCTCACGCACTAGAGTGTCTGGCGCAACTCGCACTGTCGCCTTACCAAGGCCGTCAATCAACACAAAACGGATCTCTCCTGACTCGGCCTTTTTATCCAACCGCATCAATTCTAAGTAGCGGCCCGCATTGTCATTCGCGTCGATAACAGCCCCTTTGATCGGCAACCCAGCACGTCGAATCAGCTTAGTCAATCGCTGGACAAAATCAGCATCTATCAAGCCCAATCGTCTAGAAAGCTCGGCCGCCATCACCATACCTGCCGCAACACCCTCGCCGTGCAGCCACTTCCCGTATCCCATGCCGGCCTCGATGGCATGACCAAAGGTGTGACCGAAATTCAAGATAGCGCGCAGGCCTGACTCTTTCTCATCCTGGCTTACCACCCACGCTTTGATTTCACAGCTCCGCTCTACCACATAAGCGAGCGCACTAGGCTCTTTCGACAGAACCGAATCCAAGTTGCACTCCAACCACTCCATGAACCCGGCATCTGCAATAGGGCCATATTTGATCACCTCAGCGAGACCAGCACTGAGCTCCCGAGCGGGCAAGGTGCTCAACGTATTCAAATCGCAGACGACCAATTGCGGCTGATAGAAAGCCCCAATCATATTTTTTCCCAATGGGTGATTGATGGCGGTCTTCCCTCCCACTGAAGAATCAACCTGAGCGAGCAAGGTCGTTGGAAGTTGAACAAAGGGCACACCACGCATATAAGTCGCTGCAGCAAAACCTGTCAAGTCACCAATCACACCGCCACCCAAAGCAAACATTATGGTCTTTCGATCACACTCCCATAATAAAAGTGAGTCGAATATTTTGTTGAGTGAATCCCAGTTTTTAAATGATTCACCATCGGGCAACTCAATAACGTGAACCTTATTAAATACTTCACTCAATACCGCGACCACCCGATCTAGATGCAACTTAGCGACAATCACATTTGTAACAACAACTGCTACTCTAGCGCATATATTGGCAGAAGCAAGAGACTGCACTATATCAACATCATTACCAATTTCAATCTGATATGCCCTATCACCTAAATCTATTTTTACAAGACTCATTTGCAAAATATGTCGAATAATTTAAAACTTCCAATGAAAAAGGCCAATTAGAAATTGGCCTTTTTAGTTTGGCACCTTACCTCGTTATGGGCATACCACAGCACCGCCATCCTTGATGGTCACGGAAACAGTCTGTTTGACAAGTTTCGAATCATAAATGTCGATTGGAATAACCTTGTCAGCAGCAACGCATCTTGGCCCAGTCGTTGAATCAGGAAGCGTAGCGGTGAGAGTGGAGTTCGCAATCGAAAGCACTGTGAAATAATCCCTGTCCGCTGGACTTACCAGCGGAGTGTAGGGAGGAGTACCACCCGCAATCAAATACGTCAAAGTGGTGGAAGTTGCGCTCTTTTCATCCACTATCTGGCTCGCCGGCGAAACTTGTAATGCATCACTGGTAACCGTGACGGAAACCAGCAAAGAAGTATTTGCAGCATCCGTGATTTTTATAGATGAAGCTCCCTGAGAGACCAGCGCTACATTAACAGATGAGCCAGACAGTGTTGCCGTAGCCACAGTAGTATTCGTAGAGCTGACGGTGTAAGGAGCTACACCACCGCTGATTGCTACTACGTTTGCAGTACCCGCGGGGCCCGTTATGGATGCAGGAGATGCATTCAACGATCCAATCTGAACGGTAGCCGTCACACTTAAAGTAGCACCAAGCGCGTCAGTGACTAGAATAATCGCAGAGCCGGATTTTGGCATGCCCAGCAGAGTCACAGTGGAGCCTGAAATGGACGAGCTGACCACACTGGTGTCCGAGCTATTTACAGAATATGGTGCAACACCACCCCGAACGTTGAACTGAACAGACTGGTTTGGCTGCAATGTAATCGAGGAGCCAACGTTACTAACTAAGGGAACTGCTTTTGCAGTCACAGTAATCTTCACCTGTTGAACAGGCAGGCTCTCGTCGTACACGGTTAGTGTAGAAGTGCCATCTCTATTTCCAGAGATGAACAAGACCCCATCTGCAGACAACATGGCACTCACAGAAGCATCGGAGCTGATAACACCATAAGGCCCTTTGCCTCCACGCACTTCAATACCAGTAGACCCGCTTGCGCCCACGGGCAGACTAATCGTGTCTACAGGAGGATAAACCCTCAAAGTTGCAGAAGGTCCGTTTGGGGTCCCACCGCCACCACCACCGCCACCGCACGCGACAACCAGTGTGATTGCAGCTACTATCAGTAAAGTCTTTAAAATATTTTTCATATTAATCAAAGAGTTATAAACTATTTCCTAGGCCCATTATCAGAAATCACCTTTGGCGTAATAAAAACCAGCATCTCGCGTTTTGTAGACTCTTTTGTTCTGCTTTTAAAAAGATTTCCAACAACAGGGACATCACCCAAAACGGGTATCTTATTTTCTTGATTGGTTTCTTCCATTTCAAAAATGCCACCAATTACAACGGTCCCGCCATTCTCAATTAAAATCTGAGTTTTTACGTGTTTGGTATCAATCGCCACGCCTTGCGTAGTAGTCTCACCTCGACTGTCTTTATTCACATCCAGATCTAGAATAATATTTCCTTCTGGAGTGATCTGAGGGGTAACCTCCAGCTTAAGTACAGCCTTCTTGAAAGCAAGAGTGGTGGCCCCATTGGGTGCAGTCACAGCATAGGGATATTCGGTACCTTGCTCAATCAATGCCTTTGTTTGATCTGCAGTAATAATACGAGGGCTTGAAACAATACGACCTTTTCCATCTGCTTCCATGGCAGACAGTTCCAAGGTTAAAAATCGATTTGCTGCCGAATTAAAAATTGAAAGTGCAAAACTACCAACACTAGTCACACTGGATAAGCTAGCTGGCAAATTAACGAAATTACCGCTGGTGTTGGTAGTTCCACCAGCACCACTAGATGCAACAGCATTATTATAGGACGTACCGAAAGCAACGCGATTATCACCACCGAGTCCGTAACCACCGTCACCACCGCGATTGGCGCGCAAGTCGGTTGCCCCCAGGCGAACCCCGAGGGAGCGGCCAAAGGTATCTCTTGCTTCAACAATCCGCGCTTCGATAAGCACCTGACGCACGGCAACATCTAAACTCGCCAGCAATAAGCGAACCTCCTCCAATTTGCTAGGAGTGTCAGTGACAAACAGCTGGTTGGTTCTGGGCTCAGAGATGGCACTTCCTCGCTCCGAGAGAAATCGAGTATTAACCCCACCCGATGAACTAGCACTGGTCGTTAGCTGCGCAAGGATATCTGCAGCTTTAGCATAGTTAAGTTGATAGGCCTGAGTTTTCAAGGGCTCTAGCTTCTGGATAGCCTGGGCGGCTTCGAAGTCCTTTTTGGTCCGAGCATCAATCTCATCTTTCGGAGCAATCCAAAGCACAGAACCTGTCTTGCGCATGCCAAGGCCCTTGGCATCCATGATAATCTGGAGAGCCTGGTCCCAAGGAACATCCTTAAGTCGTAAAGTCAAAGCACCCGTTACCGTATCAGAAGTAACTATATTAAAATTAGTGAAATCCGCAATGACTTGCAATAAGGATCGGACTTCAATATTTTGGAAATTTAAAGACAATTTTTCACCAGAGTATCCCGGACCTTGGGTTAACTTGCTAAGATCGACTTTCTTCTGGCGTATTTCTATCACAAATTGATTATCCGTCTGATAAGCGCTATGCTCCCAATCACCATTGGACTCAATCAACATACGTACCCGCTCACCAGACTGCATTGTAGTTACTGTCTGCACTGGCGTACCGAAATCCGTAACGTCCAGTCGGCGGCGTAATCCTTCTGGCAAAGAAGACCGCATGAACTCGACAACAATGCCCTTAGCCTGCTGTTGCAGATCAACGCCTACTTGATTGCTTGTTAAATTAACAATCACTCTCCCCGAACCATCGGAACCACGGCGGAAATCAACGTCCTTCAGCGGTAGCACATCTCTGTTTTGACCTTCAGAAAAGGCGACTGCAGAATTCGGAGCAGCCGATGACATGCCCGCCCCGGGCTCCAACGATAGAAAGAGTGATTTACCTTGGAGCTCTGTTCTGTAACCCGCAGGGGATTTTAAATTTAAAACGACTCGAGCCCGCTCACCCGCCTGAACGACGTTAACAGATTTCAGATTACCAAGATTAACTTCGAAAACTGATTTCCCCGAAGCATTGCCAACACCCTGAAAATCCAAAGCAATTCTGGCAGGAGACTGTGTCGCAAAGCCCGTCGGAATGTTTGCAACCGGCTCCGTAAAATCAATTTTTAATGTCTCAGCCCCCGCTTGAACGCTTGCAGAGATTGAACTGATAGCTCCTTGCGCAACCGCCCCAAGAGATATAAAAATAGCTGAAACACCAACTGCAGCGCTACGGCAGTAATAAAAAAAATTGCCACTATTTTGTTTCATTTTTTACCCTCTTGCAGATCAAGCGAAGCTGAACGCTCTATCCAATCACCAGTTGCGTCCTGCGCTATTTCACGCAGCTGAATGGAACTCTCAGTAATCCGAGTTACTTTTCCATAATTTTGACCAAGATAATTTCCAATTTTTATTTGGTAAATTAAATTATCAACTTTAACCAGCGCTGTGGGGGCACCAGATTTGTTTAAGCTCCCAACCATTGCCATCGAATCTAATGGGAAAGCCTCCAATGGCTCTTTGCGACGGGCCATTTCCGGCGCAATTAGAGCAACATTTGACGCCACTTGATTTGAATCGCGCTTCAAAGCCTGCGTCAGTTTGATTTGATTGAATGGTTCTACCGCACCGTCTTGAGTGTAAGATTCTGGAATAAATTTTTTCGGCTCAGTCAAAGGCTGAACACTCGGCTTTGTGCTCGCCCGTTGCTCAGCTATCCATACCCTTAACTCATCCTCACCCGATGGAGTGCAGCCGGCAAGAATCAAGGCGCCACCAACAAGAAATAGCCCAGCATAAGTTCTCATTACTTAGCCCCCCCGGCTTTCTTCTGCGCCTGGATCTCCTCTGGATCTAAATATCTAAAAGTGCGTGCAGTCGCGTCCATAGTTAAACCATCACGAGCTCCAGGAGTAATGGTCATGTTATTCAGCGTGACAATACGAGACAAGTGCGCAACATCTGAAGCGAATGCGCCGATATCATGATATTTCCCCGTCACACGAATGGAAATGGGCAATTCAGCATAGTAATCTTTAGCAACCACTTGACCTGGCCGAAAAAGCTCAAACTGTAGACTGCGTCCCAAACCAGATTGATTGATATCCGATAGCAGTGCAGCCATCTCAGCCTTACTGGGGAGTTGCTTTTCCAACTGTAGAACGTACTGCTGAATCTGTTCACGCTGCTTCTTTAACGCATCCAGACTGACGGCTTTCACCAGCTTCTTTTGGTAATCTGTTCGAAGCGCAAGTTCTTTGTTCCGCTCGCTGTCCAACTGCACCTCATAATCCTGCAAAAATGCAAACCACAACCCTGCAGCGACGGCGCCTGCAATAAAGACGCAGAGAATTGCCTTCGGCAGAACTGGCCAAACTGACGGATCTCTGGAATCCAAGTTCCTGAACTGCCGCTGAACGGACTCAGTCCATTCAGCGAAATTTATCTTTTTTTCTTTTGTTTTCGCCATGTCACTTACCTCCAGGCGAAGAAGCTGCAACATTCGCTGCCGCTATCGATTTTTGGGCGTCGCTAGCGCGCACCAATTGGAACCTCAAGTTGAAGGAAGAAACTCGGCGTTGATCTCGCGAGGTTAGCGCTACAGTGCTTGCAGTAATTTCCACCAATTCTGGCTTCGCCAACCACGGCGTATTGCTTGCTAAATTACGCAATAACTCAGAAACGCGTTCGTTGGATTGAGCCATCCCTTGCATCGTAATCGTTTGCCCAGCTTGCCTAATTGCCGTGACATACACCCCGTCAGGGAGCTGCTTGACCAACTCGGTAAGCAAGTGAACGGGAAGGTTTCTGTCAGACTGTAGATCTTCTACGGCCTTCTGGCGCGCACGCAGAGAAGCAATTTCATCTTCAATGGATGCTATTTCTTTGATCTGCCCCTCCAAGACCTTAATCTCCTGCTGGAGAAAGGCATTCTTGTTCTGCTGATCCGTGATCATAATCTGGAACCACCAATAAATGGCCCCAGCAATCGCAAGACCCAGCAGGAAAGACGCAAACATCGTCGCTTGGAATGCCTCCTTGCGACGCTTGCGCGCTTCCTCACGGTGAGGTAACAAATTGATAAGAATCACTGCAGAAACCTCCGCATAGCGAGACCGCAAGAGGTCAGGTAAGACGGCGCTTCACGCACCATTTTTTTCAGTCGCACGGAACTTCCGATTTCCATGCCATCAAAAGGATTGACAGCACTGCACGCAAAACCGGTCTGCTGGGTGACCGCCTCGGTAAGCCCTGGTAATGGGGCCGAGCCGCCAGCCAGCATGATGTGGTCCACACGGTTGTGGGGCGTGCTGGTGAAGAAGAATTGGAGGGCTCGGCCAATCTCTTGGGCCATGCTGTCGACAAAAGGACGAAGGACCGCTGATTGATAGTCTTCCGGCAAATCACCGCTGCGCTTTTTACTCTCGGCTTCTTCCACAGAGAAACCATATTGCCTAACAATCAGTTGGGTCAGCTGGGCGCCGCCGAAGGCTTGGTCGCGGTCGTACAGAACCTCTTCGTTCCGAATCACCTGCATACTGGTCGTCAAGGCTCCAACCTCGAAAAGCGCCACCATCGCATCAACGCCTTTATTCGGCAGCGCTTCAATGAGACGCCCTGCAGCCAGTCGTGATGCATGGGATTCAATATCGACCACCACGGGCTTCAACCCAGCAGCCTCCGCCAAGCCCTGTCGGTCCTGGACTTTTTCGCGCCGGGAGGCAGCAATCAGAACGTCAACGTCCCCGGGCGCGTTTTTACTCGGACCAATAACGCAAAAATCCAAGCTCACCTCGTCGAGCGAAAACGGGATGTACTGGTTGGCTTCGGATTCGACCTGAACCTCAAGCTCCTGCTCCGTCATTCCACCCGGCAGCGTAATCTTCTTGGTGATCACAGCGGAGGGGGGCAATGCCAGTGCCACGTTTTTGGTTCGAGTGCCGCTCTTCTTGACCAATCGACGCAATGCGTCGGCCACTTCGTCAAATTTTTCGATGTTGCCATCGGTGATCCAGCCTCGCTCCAGCGGCTCGATCGCGCAACGCTCTAGGACCAGACTACCTGCCTTATCGCGCCCTAACTCCACCAGCTTGACACTGGAGGAGCTGATGTCGATTCCCAGCAGCGGAGCAGACTGGCGATTGAACAAAGACCCCATTGAGATCAAGATTGGTCCCCTGTAACTTGCCAAAATGAGGCAACAAAACTTAACACTTCACATGAATGCTATCAGTAAGATAGTTCTCCGGCAAAGATTTTTCCCCCTGTAACGCCCGAAGAGCGTTGCCAAAAGCAGACGAAATTTCAGAGCACTGCAATACCGCTTGGCTACTACGGGAAGCCTTTCAGCGACACCTTGCCAAGTACGAAATCGGATTTCCAGCCCCAGCGGTGGACATTTTTATAATGGGTGGTCTTACCCCATCGGAGCGATATGCCGCCCTCCCCCTCGAAGTCCTCCGACAAGTCGGACTCCTCTCCTGCTCGCACCCGTCCCAGTTGGCTTCGCTGGTTGGTTCGCATCGCTCTGTGGATCACTGGACTGGCGGCGGCTGCGGCCGTGGGCCTGGCGCTCACAATCGCTGTGGCTCTGTCGGTGGCCTACCCCAACCTGCCGGACATCTCTGACTTGGCGGACTACCGCCCCAAATTGCCGCTGCGGGTGTACTCTGCGGAAGGGGCCTTACTGGGCGAGTTTGGAGAAGAGCGTCGCAACCTCACGCCCATCGACGAGATTCCGCAGGTCATGAAAGACGCAGTGCTGGCGATCGAAGACTCTCGCTTCTTCCAGCACGGTGGTGTGGACTACAAAGGCGTGCTGCGTGCGGGCCTCGCCAATCTGGGCCGTGTGAAAAGCCAGGGCGCCTCGACGATCACCATGCAGGTTGCGCGAAATGTTTATCTGTCCTCAGAAAAAACATTTACTCGCAAAATTTACGAAATCTTACTAACTTTCAAATTGGAGCATTTGCTGACCAAGGATCAGATTCTTGAGATTTACATGAATCAGATTTTCCTTGGCAATCGTGCGTATGGATTTGCGGCAGCCTCCGAGGCTTATTTTGGAAAACCGCTGAAATCCGTTTCCATTGCAGAAGCAGCAATGCTTGCGGGCTTGCCCAAGGCACCATCTGCCTACAACCCCATCAGCAATCCCAAACGTGCCCGCGCTCGACAGCAGTACATCATCGAACGGATGGAAGAGAACGGCTTCATCACTGCGCAACAAGCAGAGCAAGCCAAGAAGGAAGAGTTGAAAATCCGTACGGGGCCCGACAACACGCGCATCCACGCGGAATACGTTGCCGAAATGACCCGCCAGCTAATCTTCGCCCAGTACGGCAACGAGGCCTACACACGCGGCCTCAACGTGTACACCACCCTCAATGCAGCGGAGCAAGAGGCCGCCTATGTGGCCCTGCGGCGCGGGATCATGGACTACGAGCGGCGCCAGCAGTATCGGGGACCAGAGAAGTTCGTCGCGTTGCCCACAGCAGCCCAGGAAGTGGAGGACGCCATTGATGACGCCCTTGCCAACCACCCAGACAACGGAGACGTACTCTCCGCTGTGGTGCTGGAAGCATCCACCAAACGCATCCTGGCCGCACGAGCCAATGGGGACTCACTGGAGATCACCGGCGATGGACTCAAACCAGCGCAGTCGGGGCTCAGCGACAAGGCGCCGCCCAATATCAAGATCCGGCGCGGCGCTGTCATCCGAGTGGTCAAGACACCAAAGGGCGCATGGGAGATTACACAGCTGCCCGAAGTGGAGGGGGCTTTTGTAGCCCTTGACCCCCGCAATGGCTCCATCCGGGCATTGGTGGGTGGATTCGACTTTGACAAGAACAAGTTCAACCATGCAGCGCAGGCATGGCGCCAGCCTGGTTCGAGCTTCAAGCCGTTCATCTATTCAGCAGCGCTTGAAAAGGGCTTCACGCCTGCCACCGTTATCAACGATGCTCCGCTGTTCTTTGATGCGGGTATCACCGGCGGTCAGCCTTGGGAACCCAAGAACTACGACGGCAAGTACGACGGCCCCATGAGTATGCGCACGGGCTTGGCGAAGTCCAAAAACATGATCTCCATCCGGATCCTGCAAGCCGTAGGACCCAAAACCGCGCAGGAATGGGTGGGACGATTTGGATTCGACCCAGAAAAGCACCCGGCCTACCTGACCATGGCGCTTGGCGCGGGCTCGGTCACGCCCCTGCAAATGGCATCCGCTTATTCCGTGTTTGCCAACGGGGGCTACCGCGTCAATCCTTGGCTGATTGCCAAGGTGACTGACCACAAGGGGCGAGTGATTTCAGAAATCACGCCACCAGCGCTCAACGAGCAGCCCCGGGCCATCGACGCACGCAATGCCTTTGTGATGAGCAGTCTGTTGCAGGAGGTGACCCGCACCGGCACTGCAGCGCGGGCCCAGGCCACTCTCAAGCGCCCCGATCTTTATGGCAAAACCGGCACTACCAACGATTCGGTGGACGCGTGGTTCGCAGGGTTCCAGCCCACCATTGCGGCTGTCACTTGGATTGGATATGACACGCCACGCAATCTGGGCAGCCGGGAAACCGGTGGCGGGCTCAGCCTGCCCGTGTGGATCAGCTTCATGGAGCGTGCGCTGAAGGGCGTGCCAGTGATGGAGCCTACAGTGCCACCCGGTGTCGTGAATGTGGGCGGTGAGTGGTTCTACGAGGAGTACGCACGCAATGCGGGTGTTTCGAGCGTGGGGGTGGACGACCGGTCCGCGTCTCCCGCAGTAACGCCCCAAGCACCTCCGCCTTCTGAAGAGCGCAGCCGCATCCTGGACTTGTTCCGAAACTGAGCGCCGCATAATCCGCAGCGCCCCTCCTCAACTGGGTGGGCGCGGAGTAAGTTACGGGGCAAACTGCAGCGACATCCCGGACTGTTGCGAGGCATCGCGCGTGAGGCATGCAAAAAATTCTCCGGCGCCCTTGGTGTCCTGCCAATGGCTGCCATCAAAACGATAGTGATAGCCGCCAGAACGGGCGGCCATCCACACCTCGTGCAGCGGTTTTTGCAGGTTGATCACGATCTGGCTGCGGTTGGGAAAGGTCAAGGTCACCATGCCCCCCGAGCGCTGGCTGTCCACATCGGCATCCGAGGTGTCATTGATGCGATCACAACTGCGTTCGACGGCAAGCAGCAGTTGTTCGGCGTGGTCCATGAATTCGAGGTCGGTCATTACAATTTGCGCATGTTGAAAGCTCCCCAAATTCTAGTCAGGACGCTTGTCCTTGCTGCCAGTGCGGCAGCCCTCTTCGGCTGCGGTCAGCGGGGGCCGTTGTATCTGCCCACCGGCCCTGCGGCAAGCCAGCGTGCCACGCTACCGCAAACACTCACCCCGGGCAACGACGCCAGCGGTGCGCCAACGCCCGCTGCCTCCGCCTCCCAGCCACGCTGACGCACGCAGCCGCCTGCGCAGGATCGCCAGGCAATGCGGTTTCGCTTGATTTCCATCAAGCACAAAGCTTAGGGGTACTCGTACAGTCTGCGCTTTATTGCACCGCAGGATGGCCATGGCCCTGGAACTCTACCGCGACAAAAATCATGCTTGCCTGATGTTCACCGACCTCATTGAGGAAGATGGACAGGCCGTGCAGGCCAATCAGTTCCTGATCGTGGACGACGACACCGGCGCCATCATCGACCCGGGCGGCAACCTCGCTTTCAACGAGCTGTTCATGGGGATGACCAAACATTTCCCGCCGCACAAGCTGTCGTACCTGATCGCCTCGCACGCAGACCCGGACATCATTGCCTCGCTGGACCGCTGGATGACCAGCACCAAGGCCAACCTGGTGATCTCGCGTGTCTGGGAGCGCTTTGCACCGCACTTCACCAAGGTGGGCAAAACCGAAAACCGCGTGATCGGTGTGCCAGACGGTGGCGGCCACCTGCCCCTGGGACGCCATGAACTGGTGCTGCTGCCTGCGCACTTCATGCACTCCGAGGGCAATTTCCACTTCTACGACCCGGTCAGCCGCATCCTGTTCACAGGCGACCTGGGCGTGTCGATGATGTCGGGGGCCGAGGCCCGTGTGCCGGTGACTGACCTCAAGGCGCACATTCCGCGCATGGAGGGGTTCCACCGCCGCTATATGGTGTCCAACAAAATCCTGCGCCTGTGGGCACGCATGGCCCGGCAGCTCGACATTGCCATGCTGGTGCCGCAGCACGGCGCTCCCATCATGGGCAAGGAAGCCATCAACGACTTCTTTGAATGGATCGAGAACCTGATGTGTGGCATTGACCTGTTCGATGACCGCGCCTACCAGATTCCCACCGGGTACATCGACCCAGTGACCCGGCAAATGCGCCCAGCGCTGCGGGCAGTCAACGGGTAAAAATCAGCCAAATCGGGTGCTAGCGCTTTGAAAATATGCGCTTACAGCTATCAATTTGGTAGTAATCAACCTCAAGACGGTCCTGCGGCTGTCCGTCTTGCCGCAGCACCTGCCGGTGTGGTCGACCGCTTGTGCAGTCGTTGCCAGAACCGCCAGCCCAGCAGCGCGCCGAGGATGCCGGCGTAGACCGCCACTTCGCCAAAGTTGTTCTTGCCAGCACGCATCCAGAAAAAATGCAGCACCGCCAACCCGGCCACCGCATAGACGGTGCGGTGCAGCGCCTGCCAGCGCTTGCCGCCCAGGGCCTTGATCGCGCGGTTGAACGACGTCGCAGCCAACAGGGCCAGCAACACCAGGGCCAATGTGCCCACCAGGATGAATGGCCGCTTGGCTATGTCGTGCAGGATGTCCGGGATGTCGAAACCCATGTCGAACCAGCTGTAGCTCAGCAGGTGCAGCACGCCGTAAAAGAACACAAACAAACCCAGCATGCGCCGAAACCGCGCCAGTTGCGGGGTGGCGGTGATGACGCGCAGTGGAGTGATCGCCAGCACCAGGCAAAGCGCCCGCAGCGTCCAGTCACCAGTGGCGCGGATCAACGCCTCTGCAGGGTTGGCGCCCAGCTGGTTCGCCACCGTGGCATAGACCAGCCACGCCAGCGGCAACAGGCACAACACAAACACCACCGGCTTGGCGGCGGGGTGGAGCAATAGTTTTCGCATTGCGATTCAAGAACCACCGTGGCCTCGCACACCGCCCAAGACGGTAGCGAGGCCCAGGCGGTCAGTAGAACTTCTTGAGGTCCATGCCCGCGTAGAGTTGGCCAACCTGGGCTTCGTAGCCGTTGAACATCAACGTCTTGCGCTTCTTGGCAAACAAGCCGTCTTCACCAATACGCCGCTCGGTCGCCTGGCTCCAGCGGGGATGGTCCACATTGGGGTTCACGTTGGAATAGAACCCGTACTCCTGCTGGGCCGCCTTGTTCCACGCAGTGCCTGGTTCCTTTTCGACAAAGCGGATCTTCACAATGCTCTTGGCGCTCTTGAAGCCGTACTTCCATGGCACCACCAGACGCACCGGTGCACCGTTCTGGTTGGGCAGCACCTCGCCGTACATGCCAAAGGCCAGCAAGGTCAGAGGGTGCATGGCTTCGTCCATGCGCAGGCCTTCCACGTAAGGCCAGTCCAGCACGCGCGAGCCGACGAATGGCATCGTGGCCTTGTCGGCCAGGGTCACGAACTCGACGTACTTGGCGCTGCCCTGGGGCTCCACCCGCTTGATCAGCTCGGCCAGCGAGTACCCCACCCACGGGATGACCATGGACCAGCCTTCCACACATCGCAAGCGGTAGATGCGTTCTTCCTGCGCGCTGAGCCTGATCAGGTCTTCAATGCCGTATTTGCCGGGCTTCTTGACCAGGCCCTCGACCTCCACCGTCCACGGACTGGTCTTGAGGGTGTGCGCATTGCGGGCGGGGTCGGCCTTGTCGGTGCCAAATTCGTAGAAGTTGTTGTAGGTGCTCGCGTCCTTGTAGTCCGTGAGCTTCTCCATGGAAACCGCACCTGCCACCGCCGACTTGGCGCCCGCCAGAGGCGCCAGCTTGCCGGGACGCGTGACCGCCACCTGCTGCGCCAGGGCCTCACGGCCCGCCCAGGCCGCCATTGCCGCACCTGCGGCGCCACCCGCCATCAGCTTGAGCATCTGGCGGCGGTCTTCATAGACCGAGCGGGGGGTGATTTCAGAGGAGTGTGGGTGGTGAAAACCCGAATCGCGCGAGGGGATCAGCATGGTGGCTCCGGTCATGTGGGGTGAGACAGCTGCAGCGGTAGAGCAGAACAACTGTTAGTTCGTTCCCTGGACCGCTCAGGTTACACCGAAGACGCAATAGTTGTTGCGCGCCACCGAATGCCCGACATGCCTGCCGCGCCTGCCAACAATCTCGCGGGGAGTCGTTAGCAGGCCTTGAATCATCACAGCGTGCCGTAGCTGTGCAGGCCGCTCAGGAACATATTGACGCCCAGGAACGCGAACGTTGTCACCGCCAGGCCAACCAGCGCCCACCAGGCGGACACGGTACCGCGCAAGCCCTTCATGAGCCGCATGTGCAGCCACGCGGCGTAGTTGAGCCAGACGATCAGGGCCCAGGTTTCCTTGGGGTCCCAGCTCCAGTAGCCGCCCCAGGCCTCGGCGGCCCACAGCGCACCCAGCACCGTAGCGATGGTGAAGAACGCAAAGCCCACCGCAATGGACTTGTACATCACGTCATCCAGAATCTCGAACGAAGGCAGACGCGCCGCGATGCGCTTGCGCCCCAGCAGGATGCCCGCAACGATCAGCGCAGAAATGCCGAAGTACACCATCCAGTAGCTGCCGCCATTCTCCGTCGCCCCCTGGCGGAACACGATGGGCTCGAAACACAGCACCACGCCCAGCAGCCACAGCGGCGCCAGCTTGTACCAACGGGTTTCGGTAGCCTGCTGCTTGATCAGGTAGGCAAACGCCACCATGGCCGACAGCGCAAACGTGCCGTAACCGATGAAGTTGGCGGGCACATGCAGCTTCATCCACCAGCTCTTGAGCGCAGGGACCAGCGGCTGGATCTCATGCGCTTCGCGCACCACGGTGTACCAGAGCAGGAAGCCCACCGCCGCGCTCACCACCAGCATCACGAAGCCGCCCAGGGCGCGCGTGTCGTACTGCTGCTCGTAGTACAGATAGAACGCGGCCGTCATCCAGCAGAACAGCACGAACACTTCGTAGAGGTTACTCACCGGGATGTGGCCGATGTCCGGGCCGATCAGGTAACTTTCGTACCAGCGCACCAGGGTGCCAATGAGCGCCATGGCCACCGCCACCCACGCAATGCGCGAGCCCAGCATGCTCATGGTCTTGCCTTCGCCACGTGCAAACATCCCCACCCAGTAAAACGCCGTGCTGATGAAAAACAGCATGCTCATCCACAGGATGGCCGACTGGCTGGACAGGAAATACTTGAGGCCGAACACCGTGTCGGCCCGCGCCAGGCTGCCTGCCCCATCTTGCTGGTACAGGCCAATGGCCATGAGCGCCACGGCCGCCACCACCAGCATCAGAACGCGCAGCGGGCGCCAGAACCAGCCCAGCCAGATGGTGCTCGGAATGGCGCCCAGCAAAATGCCTTTTTCGTAGACATCCATGAAGGCCCCGTAGCGCTGCAGCGCATACAACGCCCCCACGGCCACGATGGCGGCAAACAGCCAGTCAAACCAGTTGCGGCGAGCGAAGAACCCCTCGTTCAGGGTGATCGTGGTGACGGTCGAGGAAGAAGTCGCGGTGTTCATGCGGTGCCTTCGCGGGGCGATGCCCCGATCAGTTTCTGTGCGAGCTGGACAAACTCCTGGTCGCCATCCATGGTCTTGCGGTTGGTGGACAGGGCCATGGTGGCGTGGGTGCGGCCATCCTGCGGCGCCACCCAGACCCACACGCGCCGCTCGCGCACGTAGAGCATGGCAAAAACGCCCAGGATCAGCAAGGCGCAGCCCAGATAGACAACATTCTTGCCAGGGGCTCGCGCCACCTGGAACACGCTGGCCTGGACCTGGGTGAAGTCCTTGAGTTCAAACGCCAGGGGTGCAGGGTAGATCTGCGCATCGCTGAGCGAGAGCACGGCCTGTGTCATGAAACCCCGGGTCTGCTCGTCCTGCGGCAATGGCGGAAGCCCCTCGCGCTGGCGCGACAGCTGGGCCAGCTCGAACAACGTGCCATTCAGAATGCGCACCAGGACCTCGCCTGCGCGCGCGCGCTCGGCCTCGGGCACATTGGCTTCCATGAAGTCCGACACGGCCTGCAGCCCGCCCGTGGGCTTGCCATCGACCATGCCCCGCCCCGCAAAAAGCGCCAGCGCACGCACGGCCGACTGCTGCAATTGCTCGGCCAGCTCCGGGCGCGAGGCATCCATGGCCTGAGACACATAGCGGCGCACCGCCTGCTCCCGGGCTTGCGGATCGGCCAGGGCAGCTTTCATGCGCATGAAGCCATCCATGCTGCCCTTGTCGTCGGCTGGCACACGCAGGTAGCGGAAGGGCTCTGCAGGAGACTCGCGCACACCGAGCAGGAACACCGGCACGCCGTCGCCCGTGTCCACCGGCAGCATGTAGTTATGGAACTCGCGGGCCTGGCCAGCCGCATCACGCAGCTTGTAGCTCACGCTGGGGCCCACATTGCGCAGTTCTTTTTTGGTGACGGTCTTGTTGGCGGCCCCCAGGCGCGACTCCACCGATTCGCGCAGGTCCACCTTGCGCACGTCTGCACCGCTGGCGCCAGGGCCAGCCCCACCAAAATTCTCGACGTTGATGGTGCGCAGCGCCGTGAACTCCAGCGTCAGCGTGTCGCTACCGGAGCCGCCGCCCTTGTTGGTGAGCTGGGTGGAGTTGCCCACCACACCCTCGACGTCGAATGCCTTGGCGCCCGCCACCATGGGCACGGCACGCAGCTTGAGGTGCGAGCCGCCGTCGTCAAAACTCGACTGGTAAATCTCGATGCCCTTGTAGCTGGCCGGGTGGTTCACCTCGACGCGCGCGGGTGTCTTCTCGCCCGTGGCCTTGTCGTGGATGATGATCTCGCTGGCGAACAGCTTGGGCATGCCGGTGGAGTAGTGCTCCACGATGAACTTCTTGAGCTCGATCGCAAACGGCAGGTCCTGCAGCAACACGCCGTCGGACTGGCTCAGGATGGCGGTGCTCGACTGTGTGCCCTCGGCCACGAGCAGGTTGCCCCGGAAGGTGGGGTTGCGCTCGGACAGTCGGTGCTCGGGCTTCACATCGGCGATCAGCCCGCCCCCGGTGTAGACCGACTTGCCGCCCAGCAGCATCTGCGCACGCACGATGAGGTCGCCATCCAGCAGGCCGCCCACACACACCAGCACGATGGCGCTGTGCGCTGCGATGTAGCCAATCTTGTTGGCGGCGCCCGCCTTGGCCGCCACCATCCAGCCGGTGCCTGGACCTGCGGCTGTGTCGCGCTGCTGCAGGCGCACCTTCCACCCGCCACCTGCCAGAAGTGTGCCAATGCGGCGTGCCTCGGCCTCGGCCGATTCGGGCAGATCGGCCTGTGCCTTGTGGTGGAACGCCTTGAGGCTCTGCTCGCGGATGTTTTCCTTGTAGGCCTTGAGGTCCACCAGGATCTTGGGCGTGTTGCGGGCAATGCACAGCGAGGTGCTGATCACCAGGAACGCCAGGATCAGCAGAAACCACCAGGCGCTGTACACCGCGTTGAGCTGGATGGCGCCGAACAACTCGGCCCAGAACGGACCGAACTGGTTGACGTAGTTGGCCGCCGGTTCGTGCTGCTTGAGCACCGTGCCGATGACCGAGGCGATGCAGATCACCGTCAGCAGCGAGATGGCAAAGCGCATGGAAGACAGCAGCTCGACCCCGGCGCGCAGGGCCTGGGAGCCGGACTTCATGCGAAGGCCCTGGGTGTTGTCGGACATGGGTGGGAGCGGTGTCTGCGAAGCGCGAAAGAAAAAGGGCGGGACCATCGCTGCGATGGACCCGCCCTTTTTGGGGTTGTTATTGGCGGTAGGTTCCGTGCCGCCCGGTCAATCAGGCCGGGTCATGACAAATATCAAGCAATCAATCAGCGCAGGCCGGCGATGTAGTCCGCCACGGCCTTGATTTCCTTGTCATTGAGCTTGGCAGCCACCTGGGTCATCTGGATGCTGTTGGCACGCGAGCCGTCGCGGAACATGTTCAGCTGCGACACCGTGTAGTCTGCGTGCTGGCCCGACAGGCGGGGGTACTGCGCAGGGATGCCAGCGCCATTGGGGCTGTGGCAGCCAGCGCAAGCGGCGATCTGGCGGTCGGCAATGCCGCCACGGTAGATGCGTTCACCCATGGCCACCAGGTCCTTGTCCTTGGCAAAGCCGGCCTTGGCGGGCTTGGACGTGAGCCAGTAGGCGATGTTGCGCATGTCGTCATCCGACAGGGCCGTGGCAAAACCCTTCATGATGGCGTTGTTGCGCTTGCCGGACTTGAATTCCTGCAGTTGCTTGACCAGGTATTCGGGGTGTTGCTGCGACAGCTTGGGGTTGGCCGCAATGGCCGAGTTGCCGTCTGCGCCGTGGCAGGCCGCACACACCGCAGTGAAGCTGGCCTCGCCCTTGACGAGATCCGGCTTGGCCGCTTTGGGTGCATCACCCGCTGCAAAGGCCGAAAAAACAGGTGCTGCCAGTGCGGCAGCCGTCAGCAATGAGGCGAGCAACTTCATATCGAGGGTGTGTGTTTATGTGCGCAAAACCTCGCGATTCTACAATGATGGTTCTTTCTCTCCCAACTCCCCATGACGACACCCCCCTCTGCGCCAGTTGCTGGCTCTCTCCCGCCCGCACCTGACGCCAAAATCGCCATGGGCTGGATGCACACCGCCAGGTTCCTGACCACCGCGGCGCAACTGCACCACCTGCCGCCCATCGACGTGCCCGAAATCGCTTTCGTGGGCCGTTCCAACGCGGGCAAATCCACCTGCATCAACACCCTCACCCAGCAAAAGCAGCTGGCATTTGCCTCCAAGAAGCCGGGGCGTACCCAGCACATCAATTTGTTCTCGCTGGGCAAACAAGGGGTGATGGACGCCGTGCTGGCCGACCTGCCCGGCTATGGGTATGCCGCCGTATCGCGCTCGGACAAGGTGCGCTGGCAGCAGGTGATGGTGAATTACCTGGTCAGCCGCCCCGGCCTCACGGGCATCGTGCTGTTGTGCGACCCCCGCCTGGGCCTGACCGAGCTGGACGAGGCGCTGCTCGAAGTGGTGCGCCCCCGGGTCGAGGAAGGCCTCAAGTTCCTCATCGTGCTGACCAAGGCCGACAAGCTCACGCGCGCCGAACAGGCCAAGGTGCTGTCGATTACGCGACTGCACGCGGGTGGCGGCGAGGTGAAGATGTTCTCGGCCCTCAAAAAGCAAGGGGTGGAGGAAGTGGCCCAGCTGCTGTGGCAGTGGGCGCACCCGGTGAAGCCCCTCGCCGAAGAGCCCCCTGCGGCTGCTGACAGCGTCAGCCCCACCCAGCCGTCATCCACCGGCGAATCCGAGTCCAACTAGCTGCAAGCGCAATGGTTTCATGCGCTGGCAGCTACAGAATGCATAGCACCATGATCCAAGATTGCCTTGTTGACCTCCCCCACGGAATCACCCTGCACTGCCGAGTGAGCGGCATCCCCGGGCGCCCGGTGCTGCTGTTCCTGCACGGGTTCCCTGAGGGGGCCTTCATCTGGGACGAACTCCTGCTGCACTTTGCCCGCCCCGAAAACGGCGGCTACCGCTGCGTGGCGCCCTACCTGCGGGGGTTTGGCCCGTCCAGCAGCCCTCAGGCGGTGGACGCGTACCGCGCCAAGCACCTGGTGCAGGACCTGGTGGCACTGATCGCCCACGAATGCCCCGGCAGCGCGCTGGAATGCCTGATTGCGCATGACTGGGGCGGAGCCGTGGCGTGGAACCTGGCCAACCAGCAGCCCCAGCTGATGAAGCGCCTGGCCATCATCAACTCGCCCCACCCCGGCGCATTTGTGCGCGAGCTGTCGCACAACGCTGCGCAGCAGGCGGGCAGCCAGTACATGCATTTCTTATGCAGGCCTGATGCCGAGGCCCTGCTGGCC
The DNA here is from genome assembly GCF_002754175.1 of Acidovorax sp. 59. Lineage (NCBI taxonomy): Bacteria > Pseudomonadati > Pseudomonadota > Betaproteobacteria > Burkholderiales > Comamonadaceae > Acidovorax > Acidovorax sp. 59. The sequence goes on from NZ_PEET01000001.1 coordinate 3,613,315, forward strand.
GAAGACGACTTCCGCCGCCTGTTTGCCTTTTTCAACGCCCCGGACGGCGGCGCCCCCGCATGGCTGACCGACGAGGTGCGCGCCCAGTACCGGGCCTTGTGGCAGCAGGGCCTGCAGGGTGCCTGCAACTACTACCGGGCCAGCCCCATCCGCCCGCCGCGCGAGGGCGACCCCGGCGCCCAGGCCATCACCCTGCCCGAGTCGATGTTGACGGTGGACGTGCCCACGCTGGTGCTCTGGGGCATGGACGACCCGGCCCTGCTGCCTGGCCTGCTCGACGGCCTGCCCGGCTGGATTCCCCGGCTGCAGGTGCAGCAGGTGGAGCAGGCATCGCACTGGGTCGTGCACGAGCACCCCGAGCGCGTGGCCATGGAACTGCAGCGTTTTTTGCTATCTGAAAAATAGCTATCAGCGCATGATGCACTAGCGCTTCAAGCCATTTTTGCTGATATTTCAGCGTGAATACACCGAGGGCTCGCCCTCCGGGCGGGTCTTGAAGCGCTTGTGCACCCAGTAGTACTGCTCGGGCATGGTGTCGATCACGGCCTGCAGCTCGCGGTTCATACGGGCCGTGTCGGCCTCAGCGTCGTCGGTGGGGTAGTTGGCCCAAGCGGGCGAAACCTCGGCCACGTACCCGGTGGGCGTCATGCGCGAATACACCCCCACCACCTTGGCGCGACCCAGTCGCGCAAACCGCGACAGCGACGGAATGGTGGCTGCCGTCACGCCATAGAACGGCACAAACACCGAATCATTGCGGCCGTAGTCCATGTCGGGCAGCAGGTACAGCAAGCCACCCTTGCGCAGGTTGGCGATGATGGGTTTGACGCCGTCCGAACGGTTGAGCATGCGCACATCGCCAAAACGCTGGCGCCCGGCCATGAACCAGGCATCCACCGCCGGATCAGGGTGGGTGGCAAAGATGGACGTGAACGCACGGCCACTGCGCAGAGGCAAGGCCAGGCCACCCGCGTCCATGCCGTAGAAATGCGGCGCAAACAAGATGGTGGGCGTGTCGCCCTCCAGCTCGTGCACCGCTCCGGTCAAACGCACACGCTGCTCCACCACCGAACGCGGCGCGGCCCACAGCCAACTGCGGTCCAGCCAGGTCTGGCAGAACGCGACAAAGCTGGCCCGCGCCACGGCGCGGCGGCGCGCTTCGGTCCAGTCAGGAAAACACAGCGCCAGATTGCGCAACGCCACCCTGCGGCGGGGCGCCACCAGCACAAAGGCCGCCTGCCCCAGCAGCCAGCCCATGCCGCGCAACACCGGCAGCGGCAGCAGCGCCAGCACCCGCATGAACCACACACCCAAACGCCCCGTGAGGCCCTTCATGCGGCGCCTCCCGCGGCAGGTTCTGCCGGAGCCGCCTCGCCACGCGGCTGCTTGTAGCGGCCATAGCCCCACAGATATTGCTCGGGGCATTGGCGAATGAGGTGTTCCATGGCTTGGTTGATTTGCAGCACGGCCTGGTCCATCTGGTCGGACAGCGGCTGGGGCAAGGGTTCGAAATGCGTGACATATCCACGGCCCCATGGCAGACGCTCGCAACGCGCCAGCACCACGGTCGCGCCGGTCTGTTGCGCCAGGCGCACGGCCAGGGTCATGGTGTAAGCGTCGCGCCCAAAAAAAGGTGCCCACTGGCCCTGCCCCTCGGGCGGCACCTGGTCAGGCAGCAGGCCCACGGCCTCGCCCCGGCGCAGGGCCTTGATCATCTGGCGAACACCCGCCAGCGTGGTGGGCACGGCCAGCATGCCGGGGCGGTTGCGTGCGGTCTCCATCACCTTGGCCAGCCAGGCCTGGCGTGCCGGGCGGTACAACACCGTGATGGGGCCACGCTCCGCGCTCCAGCGGCGTGCAGCGGCCTGTGCCGACAGTTCAAAACACCCCTGGTGCGGGGTCAGAAAAACAATACCGCGACCGGCTGCATAGGCCTGCTCCACACAGGCTTCGCCCGTGAGTGCGCAGGGCATGGTCGCGCCCATCCAAAGGCGTGGCAGCTCGGCCACCATGCGGCCCGCATGGGCCACGGCGGCGCGCACATCGCCAAACGCATAGCCCGCCAGCGCCGAGTTGGAGATAAACCGGCGCCGGTAGGTGGGAGACGCCACAAACGCCACCCAGCCCATGGCCGCGCCCATGATGTGCAGCAACCACAGTGGAAATACGGAAAAGAATCGGAAGACGACTGGCATTAAAATGGGTGGGTCGCTGAGTTAAATGAGCAACTTGCAGGGCGACGTTAAAAAAATCTGCTAAAGCGTTCGCCAGATCTCCTTCGGGGTGAGGGCAACGCCCCAAATGCCGGAACACAGGAGTTTATTCAAATGGCGAACGACTTTCTCTTTACCTCGGAATCCGTCTCCGAAGGCCACCCCGATAAGGTGGCCGACCAGATCTCGGACGCGATTCTCGATGCAATCTTCAAGCAAGACCCCCGCAGCCGCGTCGCCGCTGAAACGCTGACCAACACGGGCCTCGTGGTGCTGGCGGGCGAGATCACCACCAACGCGCATGTGGACTACATCCAGGTGGCGCGCGACACCATCAAACGCATCGGCTACGACAACACCGACTACGGCATCGACTACAAGGGTTGCGCCGTGCTCGTGGCGTACGACAAGCAGTCCAACGACATCGCCCAGGGCGTGGACCACGCGTCCGACGACCACCTGAACACCGGCGCTGGCGACCAGGGCCTGATGTTCGGCTACGCTTGCGACGAAACGCCCGAGCTGATGCCCGCGCCCATCTACTACGCGCACCGCCTCGTCGAGCGCCAGGCCCAGCTGCGCAAGGACGGTCGCCTGCCCTTCCTGCGCCCTGACGCCAAGTCGCAAGTGACGATGCGCTATGTGGACGGCAAGCCCCACAGCATCGACACCGTGGTGCTCTCCACCCAGCACCACCCCGACCAGAGCGAAACGCAAACCAAGATGAAGGCCTCGTTCACCGAAGCCATCATTGAAGAGATCATCAAGCCTGTGCTGCCCAAGGAATGGCTGCAGAACACCCGCTACCTGATCAACCCCACCGGCCGCTTCGTCATCGGCGGCCCGCAAGGCGACTGCGGCCTGACGGGCCGCAAGATCATCGTGGACACCTACGGTGGTGCCTGCCCCCACGGCGGCGGCGCATTCAGCGGCAAGGATCCAACGAAGGTGGACCGCTCGGCCGCCTACGCCGCCCGCTACGTGGCCAAGAACATCGTGGCCGCCGGCCTGGCGCGCCAGTGCCAGATCCAGGTGGCCTACGCCATTGGCGTGGCCGAGCCCATGAACATCACGGTGTACACGGAAGGCACGGGCGTGGTGTCGGACGAGCGTCTTGCAGCGCTGGTGCGTGAGCATTTCGACCTGCGCCCGAAGGGCATCATCCAGATGCTGGACCTGCTGCGCCCGATCTATGAGAAGACCGCAGCCTACGGCCACTTCGGCCGCGAAGAACCCGAGTTCAGCTGGGAGAAGACCGATAAAGCTGCTGCGCTGCGCGCTGCAGCCGGGCTGTAAAGCCCGCCGCGCGATAGCGCGGTTTTCGGTCTTCGGGCGCAGTTCATATCGCGGCAGCGATGTGAACGGAGACCAAAAGAATAGCTGTGCAGTCACAAGGCCCAAGCCGCAACGCTCCGCGTTGCGGCTTTTCTTTTGACGCTTCACCACTGCCCGCCAGCGGCCCTCTCCTACACCCACCGCCCGCCCGCACTGACGGCGCTGCCGACGGCCCCTCGGTATCGTTCCTGCACACCCTTTCGCAGCCCCGCGCTGCCTGAACATCCACTGCAAGGAGCGACCACCATGCTGAAGTACGCCATCATTTTTGCCCTGATCTCCCTGGTCGCCGGTGCCCTGGGATTCAGCGGAGTCGCCGCAGGCGCGGCGGGCATCGCCAAGGTGCTGTTTGTGCTGTTCCTGGTGATTGCCGTGGTGTTTGTGGTGCTGGCCGTCATCGGCGTGGGTGCCGCGCGCAAGGTACTCAAGTAGCCCACCGCACCTTTGTCACAGCTCCACATTCCCCACACAGCCGCACCATGACCGACACCACCAATATCTTTGAAGCCCTGCGCGAGAGCCACGAACGCCAACGAGCGCTGTACACCGCACTCACCGACACCAGCGGAGACACCCCCGAGCGGCGCGAGCTGTTTGACCAGCTTAAGCAGGAACTGACGGCCCATGAACGGGCTGAGGAACGGCATTTTTATATTCCGCTGATGGCGCACGACGCGGGCATCGACCTGTCCCGCCACGCCATTTCAGAGCACCACCAGCTCGATGAACTACTGGAGTCGCTGGAAGAGGCCGACCCGGCGAGCCCAAGCTGGCTGCCGCTGGCCAAGAAACTGGCGGAGAAGGTGGAGCACCACCTCAAGGAAGAAGAACACCGCTTCTTCCAGATGGCCGGCAAGCTGCTGACGGAGAAGCAAAAAACCGCGCTGGCGGCGGACTACCGGGCTGACTATGAGGAGGCCAAGGCCGCCATGGCCTGAGCGTGCCGGGCTCTGCCCGGAGACACGCAAGGGGTCATACGGACTCTTCGGCCTGCACCACGCAATTGCGACCGCTGGACTTGGCCTTGTACAGCGCCGTGTCCGCGCGCTTGATCAGGGCGTGGCTGTCTTCCTTGTGGTCCCACGTGGCCACGCCAAAACTGGCGCTGACATGGCCCACCGCGTCGAAAGGCACGCCTGCAATGCGCGCGCGCACCGCTTCGGCCATGGCCATGGCGGCATCCACCGGGGTTTCCTTGAGCAGGATGATGAACTCCTCGCCCCCGAAACGCGCAGCGCAGTCGGACGACCGCAGAAGTTCGCGCACGCGCAGCGCCGTGCTCTTGAGCACCACATCGCCCGAGTCATGCCCAAAGGTATCGTTGATGCGTTTGAAAAAGTCGATGTCAAACATCACCACCGACAGACTGCCCTTCTTGATGCGGGTGTCGGCCATCTCGGTCTCCAGCCTCTCAAAGAAGCGGCGGCGGTTGACCAGGTCCGTCAGGAAGTCCTTGGTGGCCAGGTCTTCCAGCTTGCGGTTGAGCCGCGCCATGGGCTCGATCACCAGCGACGACAGCGACAGGTTGAGCCCGACGAAAAGCAGCACAAAACTACCCACCAGCGCCGCCATCACCGTGTTGAAGGTCTGACGCGCCTTCTCCAGCGGGAAGTACATCGGCACCTTCACCACCTGGATGCCCACCGTCTCGTTCATGCCCCAGCCAAAGCCGTTCTTGTCGCCATAGACCTTGAGCATGGTGGGCGGCGCCACGGCCGGTGTGCTGTGACAGGCCATGCATTGCGCCTGCTTGATGGTGATGGGGCGGGCCACGTACATGGCGCGGTGCATGCCCTCGCCCACCTCGCCGGTGACCTCTTTCTTGAGGTCGGCCCGGCCTTCGCGAAAGTCGCTGATGATGCGCTCCTCCCACTCGTTGGCACGGTCGCGCAGGTTGGTGGGGTTGAGCACCGCCTCCTTGTACTCATAGCCCGGAAACCGGTTCTGCAGGCGGCGCAGGGTTTCGGTGGCCGCATATGCAGGCACCGTCTGCGGCAGGAATTTCTCGGCCAGCGTCACGTCCAGGTGGGGCTTGACCAGCTCGGTGGTGTAGTCGCGGATGGCCATGGCGGCGTGCATCATGATCTGCGAGTTGTGCTGCACCTCCTCGATGGCAGACTGCTGCAGGAAGCGGTGCACGTAGGCGCCCGCGCCCAGCACCGCCAGCAGCAGCACGCCCGCCAGCACCAGATTGAATTTGAGCCGCAACGACATGGATCTCCCTCGGTGGCCCGCGCACGGCGGGCCTGTTATTGGAGGTGCGGACACGCCATATCGGGCGCAGTCCCCCAGGTTCACACAGGTGGGCTTGCACGCCGCATCACGGGACCACGGCACGAAAAGGACGGATTCGCGCTACAGAAACTTTGCGCGCAGCGTGCAAGCGGCGCATTGTCGCCACGTTTGTGCGGCCCGGTCCATCTCTTTTTTGCCACGCTGCCCTGCGCCCCCGCCCCATGCCCGGCATGAACCGCCGGGTCGCACAATAGCAACTTCAGAGGCGGGGGGCAGCGCCGCCTATCTGCCGCCGCCAGGGCGCCCTGCCACGGTCACCCCCCACCCACGACACTGGCTGGCGGTAAAATCACTACAAAAAAGATAGCTGCCAGCATATATACATCCAGCGCATACAGCCCCATTGCTCGCTCGACCTGCTCCAACGCCGCCCTAATGCCCCGGTCAGCCCCTGGCATGCGACGGCCACTGCGAGGACAGGGGCGGCCCCCAAGCCAGCAACGCGAAGGGCCCTGAAGCGCACCACCAGCCGGAGACACATGGTCGACACCGCCATCTACATCGGACGTTTTGAGCCCGTCCACAGCGGCCACATGGCGCTATTGCAACGTGCACTGGACAGCGCCCCGCAGGTCATCGTGGTGATCGGCTCGGCGTGGCAGGCGCGCTCGCCCAAGAACCCTTTCACTTGGCAAGAGCGCGAAGCCATGCTGCGCGCTGCCCTGGCCCCCGCCGACAGCGCCCGGGTGCAGGTGCTGCCCATGCGCGACTACTACAACGAAGCCGTGTGGGTGCAGGCGGTGCGCAGGGCCGTGGCGCGCCTCACCGCCCCGGGCGCAAGCATCGGCCTGGTGGGCCACTTCAAGGATGCGACCAGCGGCTACCTCAGCGCCTTTCCAGGCTGGCAGCTCATTCACATAGAACGCCAGGGCCGCATCGACGCCACCGCCATCCGGGACGCGTACTTTGGCGCCACACCCGCCACCGCGCGCGCCGCCGTGGCGCCGCTGGCCGCAGAGATTCCCGAGAGCACCATCGCCACGCTGGAGCACTTTGCGCAGACCCCACACTACCCCGCGCTGCAGGAGGAGTGGCGCATGCTGCGTGGCTACCGCCAGGCCTGGTCTGCCGCGCCCTACCCGCCGGTGTTCGTCACCGTGGACGCGGTGCTGCGCTGCCAAGACCATGTGCTGCTGATCCGCCGCGCACACGCACCCGGCAAGGGCCAGCTGGCCGTGCCCGGCGGCTTCATCGAGCAGCGAGAAACCGTGTGGCAGTCCTGCCTGCGCGAGCTGGTGGAAGAAACCCACTGCGACCTGCCCGAGGCCCGCATGCGCGCCGCACTGCAGTCAGTGGCAGTGTTCGACCACCCCGACCGCAGCCAGCGCGGTCGCACCATCACGCATGCACACTACTTTGACCTGGGCGATGCGCCCTTCCCGGTGGTGCAGGCCGATGACGATGCAGCGCTGGTGCAGTGGAGCCGCATCGACCAGCTGGCAGGCCTGGAAGAGGAATTCTTCGAAGACCACTTCCACATGCTGGACCACTTTCTGGGGCTGACGAAGCTGGACTGATCCGTTCCACCCGCTTTTTGCATCCAAACGGGTGCAAGCGCTACGGAATCATGCCTCTGCCGCTATATTTTATATAGCATTAGGTACCAGCCCGCTCCAGCATGGCATGCAGCAGCACGTTGCACCCGGCCTCGATGTGCTCGGGTTTCGCATCCTCGATCTCGTTGTGGCTGATGCCGTCCTTGCAGGGGATGAAGATCATGCCGCTGGGTGCGAGCTTGGCCATGTACACGGCATCGTGCCCCGCGCCGGAGACGGCAGGCATGTTGCTGTAGCCCAGCTTGGCGGCGGCGCGGCCCACGGCCTGCACGCATTCGGGCTGGAAGAGCTGTGCGGGGTAGCTGGACACCATTTCGATGTGGACCTGCACACCGTGTTCTTGGGCCACCTGGTCGGCAAAGGCCTTGACCTCTGCGGCCATGGCGTCCACCAGCGCGTCGGTGCTGTTGCGCAGGTCGATGCTGAACTTGACCCGGCCGGGGATGACGTTGCGGCTGTTGGGGAAGACTTGCACCATGCCCACGGTGCCGCGCCCGTGCGGCGGGTGGCGGTGGGCGGCGGCGACTACGTCTTGCATGATGCGTGTGGCGGCCAGCATCGCGTCCTTGCGCAGGGCCATGGGGGTGGGGCCTGCGTGGGCTTCCATGCCGGTGACGGTGCAGTCGAACCAGCGGATGCCCAGCACGCCGCTGACCACGCCGATGGTCTTGTCGTTGTCTTCCAGCACGGGGCCTTGTTCGATGTGGGTTTCGAAGTAGGCGCCGATGGGGTGGTCGCCGGGTTCCTGGTCGCCGATGTAGCCGATGCGCTCCAGCTCGCCCTTCACCGTTTTGCCTTCGGTGTCGGTGGCGGCATAGGCGTGTTCCAGCGTGAAGGCTTTGGCGAACACGCCGGAGCCCATCATCACGGGCACGAAGCGCGATCCTTCTTCGTTGGTCCAGAAGGCGACTTCGATGGGGGCCTCGGTTTCGATGCCATGGTCGTTGAGCGTGCGCACCACTTCGATGCCTGCCAGCACGCCGTAGTTGCCGTCGAACTTGCCGCCGGTGGGCTGGGTGTCGATGTGGCTGCCGGTCATGATGGGCGGCAGGTTGTTGTTGCGCCCGGGGCGGCGCATGAAGCCGTTGCCGATCTTGTCGATGGTGACCGTCATGCCCGCCTCGCGTGCCCAGCGGGTCACCAAGTCACGGCCCTGTTTGTCCAGGTCGGTGAGGGTCAAGCGGCACACGCCGCCCTTGGGTGTGGCGCCGATCTGCGCCAGCTCCATGAGTGACGCCCACAGGCGTTCGCCGTTGATGCGCAGGTTCTCAATGTCGGGTTTGACTTTCGTGTCCATGGGGTTCTCCAGATGCATTGCAGCGCTTAGCGCGCCACCGCCGAGGGGGCCAGGTCCTGCGCACGCTTTTGCACGGCCTGGAAGTTGGCGCCAAACGCGGGGCGCTTGATGTAGCGGCCCTTGCCCTGCTCGGCCCGCAGGTCGCCATTGGCAAACACCACGCGGCCCTGGCTCACGGTGTGGCTGGGGATGCCGCGCACGGTGTGGCCTTCAAAGATGTTGAAGTCGCCCTTGCTGAACTGGGTCTTGGCGGAGAAGGTCTTGGTGCCTTGCGGGTCCCACAGCACCAGGTCGGCATCGGCGCCTTCGCCGATGTAGCCCTTGCGCGGGTAGATGTTGAACAGCTTGGCCGCGTTGGCCGAGGTGATGGCCACGAACTCGGATGGGGTGAGGCGCCCCGTGTTCACGCCGCCATCCCACAGCGCAGCCATGCGCTCTTCCACGCCGCCCGTGCCGTTGGGGATCTTGGCGAAGTTCTCCTTGCCCATGGCCTTTTGCGCGGCGCAGAAGGTGCAGTGGTCCGTGGCCGTGGTGTGCAGCTGGCCCGACTGCAGGCCGCGCCACAGCGCCTCCTGGTGGCCCTGGGGGCGAAAGGGCGGGCTCATCACATAGGCGGCGGCCTTGGCAAAGTCAGGATCACGGTACACGCTGTCGTCCACCAGCAGGTGGCCTGCCAGCACCTCGCCGTACACACGCTGGCCGCGCGCACGGGCGCGGGCAATCGCGTCGGCCGATTCCATGCAGCTCACGTGCACCACGTAGATCGGCACGCCCAGCACATCGGCAATGGCGATGGCGCGGTTGGCGGCTTCGGCCTCCACCATCGGCGGGCGCGACAGCGGGTGGCCCTCGGGGCCGGTGATGCCCATCTTGGCGACCTCTTGCTGCAGCAGGTACACCAGTTCCCCATTTTCGGCGTGCACCGTGGGCATGGCGCCCAGCTCCAGCGCGCGCTTGAAGCTGTTCACCAGGGTTTCGTCGTCGCACATGATGGCGTTCTTGTAGGCCATGAAGTGCTTGAAGCTGTTCACCCCCTCCTGCTGCACCAGCGTGCCCATGTCGGCGCGCACCTGCTCGCTCCACCAGGTGATGGCGACGTGGAAGGAATAGTCCGCCGCAGACTTCTCGGCCCAGCCCCGCCACTTGCGATAGGCGTCCAGGATGGGCTCCTGCGGGTCGGGGATCACGAAGTCGATGATGCTCGTGGTGCCGCCAGCCAATGCGGCTGCCGTGCCGGTGAAGAAGTCGTCCATGGTGACGGTGCCCATGAACGGAAGCTGCATGTGGGTGTGCGGGTCGATGCCGCCGGGCAGCACGTACTGGCCGCTGGCGTCCAGCGTCTGCGCACCTGCGGGGGCCTGGGCCGCAGCGTCGTCCCCCACGGCCACGATGCGGCCATCGACACACAACACATCGGCGCGCTGTTCACGGTCGGCGTTGACCACGGTGCCACCGCGGATCACAAGGGCTTGGCTCATGGGGGTCTCCTTCAGGGGTACGGATCAATTCAAAAAAAGGGACCCTGCGCTGGCACCAGGCCCAGGCAGGGTCCAGGGCGTCACTTCTTCTTGGCGGTCACGTAGTAGTAGGTGCCAGCCACCGCCAGGCTGAAGAACCAGCCCGCATCGAACAGCGACAACCAGATGGCGGGCATGCCTGCCTTGTCCACCACGCCCGATACCGCCAGGTAGCCCGGCAGGCAGGGCAGCACGCCCAGCGCGAAGGCGATCAGGGCTTGCAGGTTCCAGCCGTTGCTGTACTCGTATTCGCCGCCACGGCGGTACAGGTCGTCCACCTTCAGTTCGCTCTTGCGCACCAGGTAGTAGTCCACCAGCAAAATGCCCGCAATCGCGCCCAGCAGCGTGCCGTAGCCGCCCAGCCAGGTGAACAGGTAGCCGCCCGAGGTGGCCAGCAGCTTCCAGGGCATGAACAGCAGACCGATGCCTGCAGCGATCAGGCCGCCCATGCGGAAGCTGATCTTGGACGGCGCGCACTGGCTGAAGTCATACGACGGCGAAACCAGGTTGGCGGCCACGTTGGTGGTGAGGTTGGCGAGCAAGATCACCAGCAGACCCAGGCCTGCAGCCACACTGCCCATCTGCGTGAGCAGACCATCGGGGAACAGCTGGGCCTTGCCGTACAGGATGGCCGAGGCAGAGAAGCCGATCACGCCCACCATGGAGAACAGCGCCATGGGAATTGGCAGGCCGATGGCCTGGCCCACCACCTGATCCTTCTGCGATTTGGCAAAGCGGGTGAAGTCCGGAATGTTGAGTGCCAGCGTGGCCCAGAAGCCGACCAGGCCGGTGAGCGCCGCCCAGGTCTTGGGGCCGCCCTCGACCACCTTGGCGGGCAGGTTGAAGAGCTGGCCCGAGGGCACCTTCATCATCAGCACCACAACCAGTGCGATGGACGCAATGATCATCAGCGGCGCCGCAATCACCTCCAGCATGCGGATGGATTCAGGCCCCTTCCAGATGAACCAGATGTGCACCGCCCAGAACGCCAGGAAGCACATGAACTGCGAGGTGCTGATGGTCTCTCCATCTGCCGGACCTGCGAGCCCCATGCCCAGGATGTTCAAGAAGCCATGCAGCGCCAGCGCGCCAAAGTAGCAGTTGATGGAGAACCAGCCACACGCCACCAGGCCACGCAACACGGCGGGCAGGTTGGCGCCTTTGACGCCAAACGATGCACGCGCCAGCACCGGGAACGGGACGCCGTACTTGGGCCCCACGCGCCCGATGAGCACCATGGGCACCAGCACGATGCAGTTGGCCAGGAACACCAGCCACACGGCCATCTGCCACGTGAAGCCCTGGTCCAGCATGGAGCTGGCCATGGTGTAGGTGGGTACACACACGACCATGCCCACCCAGAGCGCGGCAAAGTCTTTCCACGTCCAGTGTCGCTGCGCGGCGGTGGTGGGGAGCAGATCTTCATTGGCGAGCGTGTTGGATGCATCGCCGGGCATCAGCCCCGCCACATGGGCCGCGCTGCCGGTACTGTTGGTCATGCCTGTACTCCTGTCAAAGACGTCGTTGGGGTTGCACACAACCCACCGTCTGGTCCGGCGCCCTCACGCTGGCAGATGGCGGGCAAAGGGAAGCGAGCGATGCTAGAGATCACGCAAGAACTGCACCAGATGCAGTGCAACATGCGTTGCAAATCGGCACCACAAAGGGTGCTGTCACAACGCCTTGCACGGTCTGTGGCAAACGCACGCAGGGGCGCATATCAAGCTGCGGCAGACACGCGCTGCGGGTTGTTGGGGTGCGTGGTCCAGTTGGCGTATTCGCCCGTCACCGTCTTGCCCGTGCGCACATCGACTTCACCCGGCTCCAGCGCGCGCATGGTGATGCACTCGGGCACGGGGCAGATCGACACGCACAGGTTGCAGCCCACGCATTCGGCCTCGTTGATCTCGAACTTGCGCACGCCGCCCTCCTTGGTGAAGGTGATGGCCTGGTGCGAGGTGTCTTCGCACACCACATGGCAGCGGCCGCACTGGATGCAGGCATCCTGGTTGATGACAGCCTTTTCGATGTGGTTGAGGTTGAGGTTCTTCCAGTCCTTCACCGTGGGCACGGCCTGGCCCTTGAAGTCGTCGAGCGTGGCGTAGCCGTGCTCGTCCATGAAGTTGGACAGCCCATCGCACATGTCCTGCACGATCTTGAAGCCGTACACCATGGCGGCCGTGCACACCTGCACTGTGCCGCAGCCGAGCGCAATGTACTCGGCCGCATCGCGCCAAGTGGTGATGCCGCCGATGCCGCTGATGGGCAGGCCTGCGGTCTGGGCGTCGCGTGCGATCTCGGCCACCATGTTCAGCGCAATGGGCTTGACAGCCGGGCCGCAGTAGCCGCCGTGCGAGCCCCAGCCGTCCGTGCTCGGGCTCATCACCATGCGGTCCAGGTCCACGCCCATGATGGAGTTGATGGTGTTGATGAGCGACACGGCATCGGCCCCGCCCGCCTTGGCCGCACGCGCGGGGTGGCGCACATCGGTGATGTTGGGCGTGAGCTTCACGATCACGGGCAGCTTGCTGTAGTGCTTGCACCAGGCCGTGACCATCTGGATGTATTCAGGCACCTGGCCCACGGCCGCGCCCATGCCGCGCTCGCTCATGCCGTGGGGGCAGCCGAAGTTGAGTTCAATGCCGTCGGCGCCGGTGTCTTCCACGAGCGGCAGGATGTTCTTCCAGCTCTCTTCCACGCAGGGCACCATCAGCGATACGATCATGGCGCGGTCGGGCCAGTTGCGCTTGACGCGTTTGATCTCTTCGAGGTTGGTCTGCAAAGGCCGGTCGGTGATCAGCTCGATGTTGTTCAGGCCAATCACGCGGCGGTCTTGCGACATCAGCGTGGAGTAGCGCGGGCCGTTGACGTTGACCACGGCCGGGTCTTCGCCCAGCGTCTTCCACACCACACCGCCCCAACCCGCCTCAAAGGCGCGGGTGACGTTGATCTCTTTGTCGGTGGGCGGTGCGGAGGCGAGCCAGAAGGGGTTGGGGCTTTGGATGCCCAGGAAATTGCTGCGAATGTCTGCCATGGGGTGCTCCCGTGAAAACTGGGGGGAAGGGGTTCAAGCCATCAGTGCGGCGTGGATGGAAACAGCGGCGACCTTGCCGTGCTCCACAGCCTCCACCGTGAGGTCGCGGCCGCCCACGCGGCAGTCGCCACCGGCCCACACACGCGCCAGGCTGGTCTGGCCTTCGGCATCGGTGGCGATGCGCCCGCCCTCCAATGCAATGCGGTTGCCCACGGGCTCGGCCACAAAGGTCTGGCCGATGGCCTTGAGCACCATGTCGGCATCGAGCGTGAAGGTCTCACCAGTTTCCACCAGCTTGCCGCTGCTCAGTGCCGTGGCTGCGAAGCGCACGCCCTTCACCGCGCCGTTTTCGCTCAGCACCTCTTTCGGTGCTGCCCAGTGGCGAATGGTCACGCCATTCGTCTGCGCCCATTGCTGCTCCACGGCCGATGCCGACATGGCCTCTGCGCCCCGGCGGTAGACGATGGTCACTTCTTCCGCGCCCAGCTTGCGCGACTGCACAGCGGCGTCCACCGCCGTCATGCCGCCGCCAATCACCACCACGCGGCGGCCTACGGGCAGGGTGGAGAGGTCGGTGCTCTGGCGCAGCTCGGCAATGAAGTCCACCGCATTGCGCAGGCCAGTGGCCGTGGGCTCAGCCACGCCCAGCGCGTTCACACCCTGCAGGCCCAGGCCCAGGAACACAGCGTCGTAAGCGCCCAGCAGACTGTCGAGCGTGATGTCACGGCCCAGTTGCTGGCCCGTGCGCACCTCGATACCGCCGATGGACAGCAGCCACTCCACTTCCTTCTGCGCAAAGTTGTGGGCGGTCTTGTAGCTGGCCAGGCCATATTCGTTGAGGCCGCCGAGCTTGGGGCGCGCCTCGAACAGCACCACGTCATGCCCGCGCACGGCCAGGCCATGCGCACAGGCCAGGCCCGCAGGCCCTGCGCCCACCACGGCCACGCGCTTGCCGGTGACGGCTGCGCGCTGGAACAGCGGTGCACCGGGCTGGGCAAAGAAGGCGTCGGTGGCGTAGCGCTGCAGTGAGCCGATCTCCACCGGCTTGTCTTCGTTGGTGTTGCGCACGCAGGCCTGCTCGCACAGCACCTCGGTGGGGCACACCCGAGCGCACATGCCACCCAGCGGGTTCGCCTCCAGGATGGCGCGGGCCGCGCCCCGGTTGTTGTCCTGCGCAATGCGGTGGATGAACGACGGGATGTCGATGCCCGTGGGGCAGGCCGTGGCGCAGGGGGCGTCGTGGCAGTAATAGCAGCGCTCGGCCTCGATCAGCGCCTGCGGGCGGGTGAGCGGCGGGTGTGCGTCGCTGAAGTTGACGGCGTAGTCGGCCAGGTTCAGGCGTGCGGCATGAATGCCGCAGGCACGGCTTGCGGGTGTGTCCATCAGGTTTCCTCCGAGAGGGTCAGGGTGGGGGTCTGGGCGCCCATGGGGCGTGCAAGCGCACGCCGCGCAGCGTTGGAGCGCCAGCCAGTGGCGCCAACCAATGCGGCACTAGCGTGAATGCTGGTATCCGCAAACTTCGGAGGTTTCATCGTGGTCCTCGCTGTGGGGTGCAGGTGCCCGCTGCTTTGGTGCGGCGGTGCCCTGCGTTGTGGGTCAATTTACCAACCCGTAAAAATTTACCAATTGGTAAAATCCCTACAGCAAACGCTGTGCCAGCTTTGAACAGCGGCGCTTGTTCCACAATGGTGCGATGACAGCCGCACGCCCCCTCTATCCATCCAAGGCCCACCAAAGCACCGCCGCAGCCCAGCCCCCCATCCACCCAGCTGCGCCAGAAGCCCCGGCGCGCGCACCCAAGCCCTCGCGCTTGCTGAAAGAGCGTGGCATCCTCCAAGAGGCCCAGAGCCACTTTGCCCAGTTTGGGTTTGAGGGTGCATCCCTTGAAAACATTGCCGCTGCGGCGGGCGTGAGCCGCCACAACCTGCTGTACTACTTTCCCAGCAAGGAGGCGCTGTACCAGCGCGTGCTGGATAATGTGCTCAACCAGTGGCTGGCGGGCATGGACCACATGTCGCACAGCCACGACCCCGAAGCCGCCCTGCGCCAATATATCCAAGCCAAACTGCGCTATTCCCGCGAGCACCCTGCCGGTGCCAAGGTGTTCACCAAAGAGATGATTGCCGGTGCACCACGTTACGGCAAAGCCATCACCGAACGCGTTGGCCCCCACCTCAAAGCCGAGGTACGCACCTTTGAGCGCTGGGCCAAGGAAGGGCGCATCGCCCGCGTCAACTTCACACATCTCATGTTCATCATCTGGTCTGTCACCCAGGCGTATGCCGACCAGGAAGCACAGTTCGCACTGTTGCTGGGTAAGCCTGCGCTTACGGACAAGGATTTTGAGAATGCGGAAGAGTTGATCTGCAGGCTGGTGCTGGCGGGGTTGGCGCTACCGTGATCTGCACTCCAGCGCCCCATGGTCCAGCCGCAGGCAAAAGACCGAATTCTTCGGAGAGCAAACACCCCGGCATCGCGTAGACTCGCCACGACCCTTTTTACCCAAGGGCTTTACACAGCCTTGGAATGGACGCACTCTTCTGAACACTGTCCTATGGCCACTTCGCGCAAAGCCACCTACCTGTTTGCCATTGTCATCGTATTGGCTGTGCTGGGTATTTACCTGCCTGGCCTCCGCAACGAACTGCTGTTTGATGATTTACGGCTCAGCGATGGCACCATTTTTGGTGAATACGGAAGCTTGCTCCGGCTGAAGCAACGCATGCTGTCATATGGTAGCTTTGTGTGGATGCAGGGCTTGTTTGGCGAGGGATGGTGGAAACAACGTCTGATTAACATTGCGCTGCATCTGGGCTCTGTAGGGGCGCTGTACGCACTTCTGAAAACGCTGCTGGAGCAGGCCCGCTTTCCGGAGGAATTTGAAGCGCAAAAGCACTTCACGAACTCTCGCACCGCAGCCCTGCAGATTGGTGTGGCGTTGTTTGCACTGAACCCTGTCGCAGTGTATGCAGTGGGCTATCTTGTACAGCGCTCCATTGTCATGGCAACGCTGTTTGCCATCTTGTCATGGTGGTCGTTTGTGAGGGGGTTACAGACTGGACGTCTGGCGTGGCATGTGGCAGCGCTTGGTAGCTATGTACTCGCCGTGCTATCCAAAGAGTATGCGGTTATGGCCGTCGCCATGACAGTTCCTTTATACGTTTACATCCGGCGCCCACATTGGAAATCTGCCGCAATATGCATCGTGGGGGCCATGCTGGCGCTCGTCTTGGCCTACACAGGTTTTGTGAGCATTTACGGCAACGGGGTCATTGGCCAGGTTTTTGACCCACGTTCAGTCGCACTGGTTCAGCAACTCGAAACCCTGCGGCCGGGGGTTTCTGCACACGTTTATCCGCTGAGTGTTTTGAACGAAGCTGCGCTCTTTTTTGCGTATGGACTGCTTTGGGCTATTCCGAATATCCAATGGATGTCCATTGACCTGCGACCTGCTTTTCCGTTGGGATTCGACTCTTGGATGCATATGGTCGGTGCATTCGGATACGCCGCATTGCTGGCCGCCGCTATCTGGGCAGTGCTTCGCCGCAAAGACGCTTTGGGCCTTGCTGGGCTGTATCTGCTTTTCCCCCTGCTCTGCTTTGTCACGGAGTTCGCTACGGTATGGGTGCAAGATCCGTTCGTGCTGTATCGCAGTTACTTTTGGGGCATTGGAATTTCGGGGCTGGTTGCCATTGCGCTGACGGGCTTTAGACCCCGCACAATCTACACATTGGGCGCAGTGATTGCCATAGCCTTCAGTGGCCTTGCAATTGAGCGGATTCTGTCGCTGAGGGATGAAGGCACTGCCTGGGCAGATGCCGCCGAAAAAATCGATCTGAAAGCAGCACCCAATGCAGTGGGGCGGAGTCGTCCATTCCTGAATCTCGGCTCTTATCAAATTGACAAAGGCTACTATTCGCTGGCCGAAAGATCGCTGCTGACAGCGGATGCCCTCGGCGACCTGGGCGGGAACGCACGCTTCAACCTGGGGGTGGTTCTGCAGCAACAGAAGAGGCATGAAGAAGCGCTGAAAGCATTCAGCGCTGCCAAGGACAAAGGCTTTAGTGGTCAATCGCTGGACTACCACCGGGGCGAGTCTGCCTTTGCATTGGGTCAGTACCCGTTGGCGTTTGAGAGCTACACCGCAGCCCTTCAGCAATCTGCAGAGTCTGACGATGCCGACAAGAAGATGCGAAACCTACTGCTCTTGCGCAGGGCAGACGCAGCCATGGCAACTCAACAATACGACGTCTCTATCGGTGACTTTCGCACACTTTTGCAAGAAAGCCCCCAATCCCCACGGGCTTTGCTGGGCCTCGGCATGGCGCTGGTCGGTAAAGGTGATGCTCAAAAGGCTCTGCCGCTTTTTGAGCAATTGATTGCATCGACCCCCAGCGCACCTGCCCACTATGGGCGAGGTGTTGCTCTTTACCGCATGGGCAAGATGGAGGAAGGCCTGAAAGAGCTGGACACCGCCATCAAACTGGACCCACGCAACCCCCAATACCCGCAGGTGCGCAATATGCTACAAGAAAGCAAGACTGGGCGAGCGGGTATGCCCAAGTCCAAGCCCTAACCTTGTCAAACATGGGATTAAGGGTACTCCACATTGGCAAGTTCTTTCCGCCCTACATGGGCGGGATGGAGGTGTTTCTCTCGGATCTGATCCACGCTCAACGCGCTCAAGGCATCGAAGCGTTTGCACTGGTGCATGGCACACCATCCGCTGCCGATCCCGAATGGCTGATACGCGTGCCCGTCCAATTCAACTTGGTCTATGCACCCATTGCCGCTGGCTTTCGCTCCGCCCTGGGAAAAGCGATCAGGAATTTTCAGCCGGACATCCTGCACCTGCACCTGCCCAACAACTCGGCACTGTGGGCCCTGACGTTGCCTGTGGCGCGCAAGGTTCCGTGTGTAGTGCACTGGCACTCCGATGTGGTGATTTCGGACATCAAGTGGTCGGTCGCTCTGGCTTATTTTCTGTACCGCCCGTTTGAATATGCGGTACTCGACCGCTCACACAAGATTTTTGCCACATCCCCGCCCTATCTGGCGACGAGTCCTCCTCTGCAGTTATGGAAAGACAAGTGCAGTGTGGTGCCCCTCGGCACAGCTATACCCATCCTTTCTGTTGAACACAAATTACCACCGGACCTTCAGTGGAATGAAGGCACAGAGTTCAAGTTGCTCTCGATTGGCAGACTCACTTACTACAAGGGTTTTGAGACGCTAATCCGTGCAGTGCAGACGATGCCAGGCGTTGAACTACTGATCGCGGGTAGCGGAGAACTGCAAGCCTCGCTGGAAGCCATCATTCGCGAAACAACCCCTTCCGGGCTTGCCCCACGAGTAAGACTGATTGGCTCGGTGAAAGAGTCCGACAAACACGCGCTACTGCAAGCGTGCGACACATTCTGTCTGGCATCCCGAGAGCGGACGGAAGCATTCGGCATCGTGTTACTCGAAGCCATGATGCATCAGAAGCCGTGCATCGTGACCGACCTGCCCGGCTCTGGCATGCCCTGGGTGGTCGCACACGCGCGGGCAGGATTGCACGTTCCCCTGGAAGATCTTGATGGGTGGCGCAGTGCCATAGCGCGCCTGCAGCACGACCATGCTCTTAGACTCCAACTCGGGGCCAGTGGACACCGTGCTCTGCTGGAAAAATTTGACATCCGCCAGTGCGAACGCCTGATCGCCAGTCACTATCTCCAGCTCAGCCCTCTCCCTCCCCAGAAAGTCATCCCGGGTTCCTTACTGGTCGTATTGTCAACACACAACCACGCACAGCACATCCAGGCTGTGGTGGCCAAAGTGCGCGCACAGACCGGTGGAGATGTCCTGGTCGTAGACAGCAACAGCACTGATGCGACCCGCGTCCTCGCAGAAAAGGCAGGAGCCCAGATCATTGCCCCACTGATACACCTCACGGCTTGGGGACGCTTGCAAACCGGCATACGCCATGCATTGGCGCGAGGTTACGAACATGTGCTGACCATCGATACAGAGGGGCAATATGCGGTGGAGGAGTTGCCTGCATTGCTGGCGCAAAGACAATCTGCGGATGTGGTGGTAGCCCACTTTGCAACCCGCCACAGTTTTGTGCGCCGTGCGGCTTGGCAATGGTTCCGCTGGATCACCGGACTGTCGGTCGGGGATGTGGTCTCCAGCTGCCGCCTGTACAACCGCGCGGCCATGGAGGTTGCGGCTTCTGCAGAAGCCACATTGCTGGACTACCAGGACATTGGCACCCTCTTGCTGCTGGAGCGTCGTGGGCTCACATTTGTTGAGGTGCCGTTGCATGCCTCTGAATCCAGGGTGGACCAATCCGGTATTTTCAGATCTTGGGCCAAGGCCATCCGCTATGTGGCTGCATCGACTTTGCTGGGTATTGCGGGCAGGCGCGCGCGCACTCAGAGACGCCACCCCACCCACATATAGGGCATAGACAGAGGAGCCACTGCGCGCTCTAGGAGTCTGCGCGGCAGAAGGCATCGAAGCGAAATGCGCGAAAACTGAGGATCGCGTGGTGCTGCCGACAAGCCCAGGGCGGGCCCCTGGGCGCAGGAGGTAGTACCGCGCGAGACCGGTTTATCGCGCGTTGCAGCCGATGTTCCTTCTGCTGCGCAGACTCCTAGCGCACCCTCACTCTGGTTGCATCATGCTAAAAGCCTGCGCATGTTCTGAATGAAGATGGCTTCGGAAAACTGCTCCGCTCTTGCACGACACGCCTGCGATAACTCATCCCCCGGTTGCCGAGCCCAGGCATCCACGGTGGTGACAGCGTTTTCAACGTCAGTCTCGGAAGGAGGAGTGGGCAACAGGACTCCCGTCTGACCGGGCACGATGGTCTCCAGCAATCCCCCCTCCTGGACACCAATGACGGGCTTGCCTGCAGCCATGGCCTCTACGGGCGACATGCCGAAGTCCTCATCCACAGGCAGGTAAATCACGGCGCGCGCCCCACCAACCCAGCGGCGCAGCGCCTCGTCTGACTGCCAGCCGGTAAACACGATATTGGAGGCACCGCGTGCCATGTCTTTCAAGCGCTCATACTCAGGCCCGCCCGATGCCACCACCAGCTTTTGGTGCGGCATCCTCAAAAATGCCCGCACAACCACATCCACCCGCTTATTGGCTACCAGTCGGGCTGTGGAGAGGTAATACCCCGAGTCTCCAAGGTTCTCGAACCCATCTACATCCACAGGTGGATAAATCACCTCTGCATCGATACCGGTGTAGTGCTTGAGCCGCTGGCGAATGTTCTCGGAATTCACGATCACCCGGTGCATCTGTCGAATCGCCGATTCGTACTGCCACCGAAACCAACGTGCAAAGATGGCATACACCGGCCTCAAAGCCCACGGCAGCTGGCTCAAGGTGTTTTCATACAAATCGTAGACAAATCGTGGAACGGTGTGGCAGTAATAAAGCCTGCGCCCAACAAGCTGACGGTGTAATGCCAACGGGGCATAAAAGCCGCTGTAGAGCACCGTATCCGCCTGCGCCAAACGCTGCGACCTCATTCGAAAACACCACATGCTCTCCAGAATGCGAGGCAGCAGGACCGACCAACCACCGCAAAGCTGCGTAATGTCCACCGGCATGGAGTCAATGAGCGGCTTCGCCTCCTCATAGCAGCGGCTCACCAGCGTACGGTAATCAGGAAATGCACGCGCCAAGGTCAGGGTGACGCGCTCAGCCCCGCCAGCAACCTGCATGAAGTCGTAGAGGAGAAACTTGTGATGACTCATGGATTCTTCAGGGCCGCCAATCGCTCAAACATCTGCTGCGCACGCGACTGCCAACTGTGCTCTCTGGCAAACGCCTCCACATCGCTTCGTGAACGTCTTTCACCCTGCAGTGCTGCGTTGCGCACTGCCTGCGCAAAACCGTCTGCGCCATTTCCATAGCAAGCGTAGTCCCCCATGCCCTGGCGCAATGCCCCCCAGTCGGTACTCGCCACACCGAGACCCGACGCGACATATTCGTAAAACTTCATGGGACGTTCTACGAACTGCATACGCCCCTGATCGTCCTGGAATGGAATCAAACCCACGGCATAGCCTTGCAGCATCTGAGGCACCGCCTCCCTGTCAATCACGCCTCGCCAGCGAAGATTTGCAGGGCAACCTGAGGGAGAGCGCCACCCGGGCCCATAAAAATCAAACGTCCAATCCGGCATCTTGAGGGCCACCTGAATCAGCAACGCCCAGTCCACCCAGCTCGTCATGCCTCCCAGATAGACCGCACGGTTTGACCTAAAGCGCTGCGGGCCGGTACCGCCTCGCTCTTCATGACTTTGCGGGGGGGGCACCATCACATCCACCCCATTGGGCAAATACGCTGTGGCTTGCGATGTGTTGAGGTTGCGACAGTAGCGCTCCAAAGGGCGGGAAACCGCCCAAACCTCATCAAAGAATGGCCGCCTCAGATACTCCTCCATCGCTTGTATGACCACGGGCTGGAGATCACTCCCGAACCCCCAGGGCCAGTCATTCAATCGGCAGATCTTGATACCTGCCCTCACACGAGGGAGCAACAACATGTTGGGTGCGACGTCGGCAATCAACACATCAAAGCATGAGTCAGTCAGTGCTCTGGGCAACAGGCATCCATAAGCATGCAGTTGCCATGCATGCCGCAAAAACCAGCGATGGGCAGGATAGGGACTGCGCAGCGACCATTCGCTCAGCCCAGCCATCCCCTGCACCGGCAGCACACATGGGGGGCGCGCCCAAGCGCGTTTCAGCCTTGCATGCCGCCCACCGCCAATCAAGTCCAGGGGAGATGACAAGGTAGGGACATAGTCCACTTCCCAGCCGGCCATTGCCATGGTCTCAGCAAGGTATTGCCCTCCAACTTTGGTACCGCCATCAAGAAAGGACTGGGTGCCCAGAAAAAGCGCACGCATTTCAGTCCTGTGGCCGTGCAGGAGGCACATGCAGAACGGAGGTGGAAGCCAACAGCTCAGACACCTGCGCCATAAACGCAGCAGACGTTGCACTCGCGTTGAAGTGCTGGGCCGCCGTGTCTGAGGCGCGCTTCATTCGGTCGATATCTGCGGCCTCCAATCTATTCAGCGTGCGTGCCAAGTCGTCCACCTGAAAGCTGGAGCTAACCACGCCACAGCCATGCGCCTCCACCAATGCACGCATCTCCGGTGAGGGGCCTATGGCAATGGCCAGACGAGCCTGCATGAACTCGAAAAACTTGTTGGGCAATGCGTGCAGATAATTGAAGTTGGTAGGAGGCAGAAGAAAAAGGCCCATGTCGTATGCGTTGGTTCGGCGGGCAATCTCCTGCATGGGAACCGGCTCCACAAAACGCACCCGAGGCTGGTCGGCGGCCCGTTTGCGCAAAGCATTCATGTAGGCCGCATCCTGCGAGAGCAGCATCAAGTCCAACTGAAAGCGCTCGTCCAGGTGGTCCATCAAATCGATCATCAGCTCGATCCGCCGTGATGGGATAGCAGCACCGTGATGTATCAGCCGGATCACACCCGGTTGCGTCGGCTGCACCGGCAACGCGACTTCGTCTGAACAGTTGGGCAAGACCTGAACCCGTACCCCATACTGCGCAGAATATTCATTTGCCAACCCTTGGCATACCGTGCTGACTGCAGCGGTCTGTGAAAGATACCTGGCGCAGACATCGTGAAAGAAGGGGCCGAGCAATGTGCGCCACGCCCAGCGGTCCTCAAACTCGCGGGGGGCATATTCATGTGCATCCAGCCACACGGGTGTACCTTGAGCCCACTTCAACACAGCAGGCAGCAAAAACACATCGTTGGCCACCACCAGATCAAAGTCATTACCAGCCTTTGCCAAGGCCTTCTCCAGCGCCTGAATTTGCGGATGGCGGGCGTAATAGCTTGCATAACGCCGCAACGCCAAACGCCCAGCGTTGCGCACAGCGCTGAAGATCGTCGGTTGCACCGCATCAATGGCCGTGAAATGCGGCATTGTGGGGTCAGGTGCACCGAAACCCAGCACATGCACCTCATGCTCAGAGCTCAAGGCCCTGTACTGCCGCATCACACGCGGATCGGAAACCACTGACGACAACGACACCAGAGCAACGCGGGCCATGAACTACCTCAGACAGCGAACTGTCGCGCATACCAGCGCGTGAAGTTGATCCAGCGCCACACCTGCCAGCTGAACGGACGCCGCCCAGCGACCACCTCATCGAAGGCTTTCAACACTTCATCCTGACGGAAAAAAGGCAAACCCAACGGATACCGCAGCCATTCGCGCACCTGTGGAGCCATCTGCATGAGCCACGCTTGCTCAGGCGTTGCAAAACCGATCTTGTCCCGCCGATCGAGTATTTCGTCTGGCACCAACCCCCGCATGGCCTTGCGGAGCAAATGTTTGGTCTCGCCCAAAGGTGAAACCAGATACTCCTCAGGCAAGGTCAACATAAAGTCTGCAAGGGTCGTCGTCAGAAACGGCACCCGACTTTCCACCGAAAAACGCATGGAGTTGCGATCACCGTGCCGTAACAGAGCGGGTAAGCCCACGCCATGCAGCGAACGGGCCAACTCAGCCACCAACCGCCTCCCCGGCCCCGTCTGGGGAGGTAGCTCTCGCGGGAAACGCAGGGCCACGCCAGCATCGGCCAGCAGATTGCCATCCAGCCAAGATGGGCACGCTTTTGCGCCATTCAGACGACGCAATGCTTGGTAAGCGGCATCATTGGTGAATTCCGCAACGGCAGCCTTGAGCCCATCCAGCCCCGCCCTGCCCGGCCATTCTTTCCAACGCAGAAGAAAAGCCGCCGCATCGAGCCAACGGCCTTCATCCAACAGACTGCGTATGCGTGGCCCCGGGTAACCGACGTATCCGCCACACAGCTCATCAGCCCCCTGACCATCGAGCGTGACAGTGATGCCGCGCTCGCGAGCCAACTTGAACACACGATACTGGGCATAAATACTGGTGCTACCGAATGGCTCACCCTGCGTCGCAATCATGTCGTCCAGATCGGATGCCAGCTCTGCCGGGGTAATACTCACTTTATGAGAGATCGCGCCCACATGGGAATTCATGGAGTCAACCCATTGCTCCTCAGAAACGGAACTACCGGATGCGATAAAGCTGAACGTGTGGATGGGAGCGTCAGGCTCGAGATGGCGCATGCAACCGACTATGGCGGAGGAATCCAGCCCACCTGACAGGGCAGCCCCCAAAGGAACGTCACTGCGCAGGTGCAAACGTACACTGCCCAGTAAATGGGAGCGAAGTTCTGCTGCTGCATCTTCGAATATCAGACCCTGAACTGGGGCAATGCGAGGACTCCACCAAGAATGCAGTGTGAGCTGTTTTGAATCCAACTCATAACAGAAGCGATGCCCTGGTGCCAAAGCATGTATATGGTCAAAAAATGTACCAGTTCCCGTGTCGTAATTCCCATGAACTAGATAGTCGTAGGAAGCCTGCCAATTGAGTGTTGGAGCGCGTGACTGCAGGGCGCGTAAAGCCGGAATTTCCGACGCAAAACACAGCTCTCCGTCATCCGCATGGTGGAAATACAGCGGCTTGATACCAAATGGATCGCGGGCACCATGAAGGGTGGCGGTATGGCGGTCAAAAATGACGAACGCAAACATGCCGACAAAACGTTCGAGAGCTGCGTCACTCCATTGAGCCCAGGCCTGTAAAAGGACCTCTGTATCGGAAGTGGAAAGAAACTGACGGCCAAGACCTTGCAGTTCGGCACGTAATTCGCGGTAGTTGTAGATCTCGCCGTTAAAGATCAACAGATAGCGCCCATCCTTGCTGAACATCGGCTGATGGGCAGCAGGGGTAGGATCGATTACCGCCAACCGCCGCTGACCCAGGGCAATAATGGCTTGTCCCTGGCGTAAAGTCTCAAATCCGGAGTCATCCGGACCACGCCGAGCCATCAAATCCAGTGATGCAAATAGGCTGCCAGCGATTTTCGCCTCGTTGGCTACCGGCCAAACGCCCCCGGCAATTCCACACATCTTGTGTTCCTCACGCAGTCAACGCAGGCGTGACCAAGGGGTCGGATGCGTTGTGGAATTCGAGACACGCCTCCAGAGATCCTTGGTGCACTACCCGACCTTCGGCCATCACAATACCCTTCGTGCAAAAAGCGCGGAGGATCTCTTCGTTGTGCGAAGCCAGTACCAAGATTTGAACTTGGTTCATCAGCTTACCAAGCCTACGGTGAGCCCGATCAAGAAACTGCGAGTCCCCTACTCCGATCATCTCATCCATCAACAGAATGTCTGGAACGATGGCTGTAGAGACAGCGAATGCAAGACGCAGAAGCATCCCCGTGGAGTACGACCGAACGGGCAAATGCAGGTAGTCTCCCAATTCAGTGAACTCCTCGACGTCGGCAAACAAGCCTTTTGCCTGGGCTCTGGTAAGGCCCATGACGATGCCTCGAGTGATGACAAAGTCATATCCACTGGCTTCGGGATCGACACCCAACAGTAGGTCCGTCAGCGCAGTCAGCTTACCCTCACTCCGAATTTCCCCCTGCTCTGGCTCGTAAATTCCAGACATCACACGCAACAGAGTCGTTTTCCCTGCCCCGTTGCGGCCAATGAGTGCTACTCGGTCGCCAGTACGAAGATGGATGTCTACATCGCGCAAAGCGTGCACAGTGACACCAGCCCCCCCCTTGCTCTCGATGCGCTGCTGCAGCGCCCTATCAAAACGTAGGATTGAATTGACAAGCCCTCGCGCCTGCGAAGAAAAAATCGGGAAGTCCACGCTGACGCGGGAAAGTTGGAGATGGGCCATAAACGTCAGATCCAATACACGATACGGCGCCGAGCAAAGGTGTAGAGCACAAGAGCAAGGACAAAGAGCACAAGCATGGTCGCGCCCCCAAGAACAACCGATGCGGAAGATGGATGGGTACCAATCAGAGGAGACCTCACCAAATCCAGCAGGGCGGCTAACGGATTGAGGCGCACTGCCCACTGGGCACGTTCGGTCAGTTGTTCTGGCTTCCACATCACAGGTGTCACAAAGAACGCGATCTGCATCAAGCTGGTCACGATCATCGGTACATCTCGAAAACGCGCCGCTACAAGTCCAAGAATAGCCACAGCCAAGGTCGCGCAAGTCACGAACATCGCCAATCCCAGCAGTAGCCACAGCGGCTTCACGGACGTTACCCCCGAAGTGAATCCCAGCACCAAAAGCAAGATGGGTATGTTGTGAGCGAGAAGAATGAGGTTGCGCCAGACAGCGCGGAAAATAAAGGCGAATTTTGGGAAAGGGGCCTGCTTGAGATAGGGCTCTGCCTGAACAAACACCTGACAGCCTTCATTGGCCAGCATCGACAGCGAAGTAAAGAGGATGTGCCCAACACAGAGATAAGGAAGGTAATCACTCGCGCTGGTCTTGAAGAGCTGCGCACCAATCAGGCCGAACACCACAATGAAAATCCCGGTGTTGAGCGTGATCCATACAGGACCGAGAAAAGAGCGTCGGTATTGGCGGGCAATGTCTTCCCAGCCCAGATGCATCCAAAACCGCCAAGTCTGGCACGATTGTTTAATGTCCTGAAGCAGCAATCCAAATTGCTTCATGCTTGTGCTTGTCATTTATTCAGAATCCAATTCGACCAGAGTCGCGCTTTTCACAGTCAGGCGAGAGACACCATAGCGCTCGATCCCAATCCGAACACCGGACACCTCGCCATCGATACGCATACGCCTGGAGAAAGCTAAATGCGAGGTTTTCGAAGACAGCGCGAAATCACCGGCCAACGTCTGCTTCCAAGATGCCGGATCAGTTATGGGCTCCTTTCCTTTCCAAACCCAGATACGAATAAATCCCTCGCCTTCCACGTCCAGTTTCAAAACGTACTCCCTCCCACTCTTGACAGGTATTGGTCCTGCAAGTTGACTGCCACTCGTCGTCAAGCCAACCTGAAGCATGTGGCTATAGCTACGAGGGAAAACCGAGTTAGTGGAAAAAAAGGAACCAGGCATAGTCACCTTACCTTTGCCCATACCTCGCAAAGCAAATGCTGGGCCGCCTACACCAATGCGCGGATACTCAACCCAATCCCAGTCAAAGAGATTTTGGCTGAGTGAAATGCGGCGTGTCTGCTCAGTTCTTTCCTCCGGTAGTCGCAGCCGATAGAGCTGATTAAAGTTGGTATCTACGATCAATTCAGTCAGCTCAGGATCACTTAACAAGACCATCACGCTAGAGTTGGAAACGGGAGGAATAAGATAGTCGGAAACTTGGACGTAGTTCACACCTAGTCGCTGCAAGCTATCGACCAATTTGGTGGGAGCCTGCTCATAAAGCGGTACCGTTCTTGGATCCAAATAGCTGAGCATCCTACGATCGGAGTAGTAAAAATCAGCAGGCCGCATCGCCAAGATACGGGCATCAGAAGGCACCTCTTTTGATAACTGCCGTACCATCTGAATCCCCCCCCAACCCAATAGTGGATCAGCCTTCATTGCTATAACGGGAGGCAGGTCAGGCAGTGTCTGCGCAGGATCGGATTTATGCCACGTGACATCAACTAACTGCAGCCACTGCATCAAATTGCCATATAGCAAAAATGCACACGCATGTCCAAAGAGCAAAATACACACGCTCAGCTGGACGAAGAGCTTGGATTTGGCACGGTAGCTTACATTTTGACTCCACCTTGCATACAGCAACTCGATGCAAGCCCACGCCCCCAAAAGCCCCACGGCGGGTGCAATCACCAGCAGATAGCGATCATTCTTGATCATCAGGTCGGTTCCCACGACCAGTGATGCCACGACTCCTCCAAAGTAAATAGCAAGTACATGAAAGGCAATCAACGGGACGACAGCGCCAAGGGGCTGCGCAGAAACATTGAATAAGACCCGCCAGTTCTTAACTGGCGTTAAAACTACCGTCAACAGGTAGATAGCGCCGACAACCGCGACCCAGAATGCGAAACCGTAACTGTGTACAGCGAGAAAGCCTTTCAGCAATCCATACTGTAGACGCGTGCTCCAGTCGTAAATGGACCTGGCATAACGAAAAAACCCGTCCCAATCCAAGCCGCCCAGCGCAAAGACCGCCGGGTTATCGGAAATCGGTGTGCCGTAAATGGCTATGTTGCGCAGGTAGGGATACGACGCAAATACAGCTGCGATCAGTAGGCTTTTGAATGCCAGCACTGTCGATGCGCGCCACTCGGACAGTCCTCCCGTGACAACTATAACCACGACAAGAATGGGGGCGTACAGAATGGCCTGCGAATGTGTCCATAAAGCCAACCCCAGCAGACTGCCAATCGCCAGGGCCGCACCTCTACGACTACGGTCGATACCCACCAGAGCGATGAGCAACAACACCATCCCCGCCACAGGGAGCGCATCGATAGCCGAGGTCTGAGCCCCCACCCCCAATAGAGGTATCGTCAAAAAAAGAATGGCAGCAAGCCAACCCGTTCGTTGCGAGTGCAAGCGCCCCAAACCAAACAACCCGCAAGAAGCCCCCAAGGTGAACCATGGAGCGATCGCTTTCATTAGATCAGCCTGCGACGCAGTGTCCTGAAGCCCATAGGTCAAAGCGACAAGGCTGGGATACAACGGCGGGTGGGTCCATGGTGCAAAGAATCCAGATGCCACTGAATCGGCATTCAGGAGTGGATACACGCTCAGAGTGCGCGCCTCAAAAATGGCACGCCCCACCAAACCGTATTCCAATGCGTCGTTCTCGGTCAGGGGCAACCGTATGGCGAGATACAGAATATCGGCTGCACAAATGAGAAGCACGAAAAGGAGAATCCATTCTCCGCCCGAAGCAGGCAACCACTGTATGCCAGAAAACTCTGAGTTCTTCAGATTTCTACTGAATTTTAAAAGTAGCCCACCCACGCTCACCATGACCGCTGTGATGATCAATACTTGGACTTGCAGGGAGACTCCTTCAGCCATCAAGCAGATCAGCACGCTGCAAATACCCAAGATAAAGGGTCCCAAGGCAAGCGCAGTGGGAACTACCAGGAGCTCACCACTCCAGCGCGTTTGCCAAGGTAACGCACGCGCAATTAGGAATGCTAGAAACGTGGAGAGGATAATCAAAAAGACCAACCCTCCCCATGCAGCAGTTGGGTTGGACATCATTTCACATCTCCTGCGCTGTAACCCCCCGACTCAATTACACACTCTTCAGTCAAGGTTCAACCTCGGGCGCAAGGCGCGACAAGCTCCACACTGCATTAGCCAATTCCCACGGCGAAGTTAAACGGGAGTAACCATTTGCGACTTTGGGACTCAAATGAAGCGCCCCCGTCTCAGACACTAGGCTTTGATTGACCAGCGGATAGAGCAAACCCCTTGCAGCTAGTGCAGCAGTACTGTTCACAACATTTTTGTGCAGCAAAGGAGACCCCTGACGCGTAACCGCTATCAGAGACATCGCATCGATTGTGCGAAACGATATCCAGGCCTTGCCCTTGTCACCCGGATACTCGGGCTTGTTCTTCGAGACATCATCGAGACGGCTCCAACCATCGAAGGCCTGGCCCCACCAGTAATTCCAAACTCCATCCTCTGGTAGATTACCGTCGGGAGCCACATGACCAATGAACAACTGAGCTATTTCACGCGCCGCACGGTAAGAAGCGGCGTCCTTGTTAGGGTCGGCCACTACTGCAACCGCATAAGCCCATTCGTTTTGATGGTTGTAAGGAACCGCAACGCCGTCGAAATAGAACTTACTTCCCTTGGGCCAACGCAAGTGTGCCTGACCAGGGCTGATCCATTCAGGCTTTTCACCCTTGCGGGCCAACACATCAATGTGGTTACGCAACTCCAAGACATCCCTTTTGAGAGTTATAAGGGATGCAAGTTGCCTCGGTCTAGACACCTCTTTCGTGTAGCGCTCAAAGAGAAGCAGTAATCTCGCAGTCTGCACAGCGAAGAGAGCCCGGCTACGGTCAACCGTGAATGCCCGCGTCTGGAAGCGACCCTGAGCATAGTGCTGATCGATGAGACCGATTTCCAAATCCAGGCGCTGCCTTGCCGCCGCCAGGAGGGGCCCGAATATCCTGAAGGCGGCTTCGCTCCGGCGCGATACCTCCAGCATATCGAGCAGCCCGTTGAGGTAATAAACCTGAGACCAAGGAATACGGCCTTCCTCATTACTGAGGCCCGTCTCCAACCAACCTGAATGCTGTGCTGATAAAAAGTCACGCAGGAAAACACTGCGCAATTGGTCAGCCGAGCGAGCATGCTCAATCTGCAGTCGCCCTTGCGACCACGCCAAGCCCCAAACAGCGCCTTGGGCCGAATTCACAGCAGGCACAGCGATACCGGAAGGCGCTACGATGCGCAGTTCTCGCGGCCCACTGTCAATGGGGGACGGTGTGACGCAGAGATGTGCCAGCCCGCTAGGCGTAGCCACAGACTCCACTACGTGGCGGCATCCTGGCACTCGGCGCACCTGAATCTGCGCTTCATGAATCTGCGCCTCCAAGGTTCCACCGACCAAATAGAGACGATCTTGCGGACTGACCAAAAACCGCAAGGCGGGAATCATTTCGTAAGTAGTACCTGCTGGATCCTCAAGAGAAGGTATTTTCGTACGCACTCCGCCCGGCTCTGTGCAAAGACTTTCGGCCTTGAAGCGAATCAACCAGTTGGCCGACGAGGGATTATCAAAATACGCTAAGTAAATGCTATCCCCATGCAGGGCTGCCGCTCGAAAAAGTGGGTTCACATTACCATGCACAATGGGCAAGGCACAAAGAACCTTGGAGTCGGTATCTAGTTTTTTTAACCAGAGGGCGTCGGTTGGAAAGCGCCTGAAGACCACATAGCGTCCCGCACGCCCTTCAAGTATCGCGAGCGGGATGCCTGCGTCCTCAAACTTTAGCGTCAAACCAGAACGGTACACGGTTGCCTTCGTATTCTTATCTAGCACAACCGAGCCGAGTGATGGATCCAGCAAAGGTACTGAATCAGTCTGAGCAAAAGCGTCCCTCGCTGACACTCGCACAACCTCCTCGGAAGCCCCTGAAATCGCCATCTGCCTAGCAGACTCCAAACCCGCGCCTGAGGCTTCACGCTGGGCACGCATGCAAGCCAATACGCCGCGATAGAGATACGCTTCATACTCAGCAACGACCAGAGGGCTGGCATTGTCAGCGCCCTGCGGATACTTCGCGTAGCGCCCGTCTGACATGCGGTATCGGTGCAATGTGCCGTACAGAGACGGCCGCAAATTAGTCAAGCCTTCCTCCGAACAAGCCAAATACATTGCAAAACCTAGGTCATAAGACCGCGCTGCTGTCTTAACGTCCCCACGAAATCCAGGCCAGCCACGAACAGTACCGCCCTCAATTGGGAAGTCACGTATGTGGCCCAGCACGGCATACCGATCGAACAGCCCCGAAAGGCGACCTCCATAGGCCATGTAAGTTCGTATTCCGTCGATGACGTAGCCCGCGTGCGGCAAGTCATTCGGTACGTTTTCCTGTACCGAATAATTCCAATACCAACTCTTGCGGGCCGAGACCTGACGATGGCGCAGCAGTGATTCCATTGTTGCGTCTGCTACGGCTCGCAACGCTGCCTGGCGTGATGCATCGCGCACCATCCAGCTGTAGCGTTGCAGCTGCCCTGCCATGTAGGCAGCTGGATTAAAAGTGTCGTATGGACGGTCAGAATCCCTAAGCGAATATGGAACCAAGCCGCTCGGGCTTCGCATCGCAAGGTTCAAATAGGGATCAAAGGCCCGCCCAACCTTATCGAGAATTTCCTTGCCGGGAGCAGCAGGATCGCGAGCACGCCATGTCATTAGTGCGTCGACGACGATAGCCGTCGAAATCGTGTATTCCGAGTGCGCCGGATTTACGGAACCATCACCATAGGCATCCCACGCGACAGGCACCCCCCAGCCTATCACCCCGTCATGATTTTCGTCCGCGTGTTCCAGTAACCAACGTCCAGCAAGGCGAACGAGCGACTTCTTTTGTGGCTCGAACCTCAAATCAGCACGATCCAACTCCGCCAACAGCACCATGGCGGTTGCCTTTGGAATACTGTCAATAGTGTGACCCGGATAATCGGTGGTGCCTCTTCCGGGCACAGTCTGGTCGATATTGGCGTAGAGGCTTCGGGCCACTGTTGACCAATCACTATCTGCAACTTGGCTCGGCTGCCCAAATGCCATTGAGCCAGTCGTCAGAACCAGTACACCAACCGCGCTGCACCAACGCACGCCCTGTTCCACAATGGCCCAAGTCATGCGTGCAAACCCAGCGTGTCTAGGGAGTTGATGCGGCGGATCGTGTCGTTGAAGTCTAGTCCAATGGTGTCTAGATACCAGCGCAAGGAAGGAACACGCGGCCGATTCTCTTCCATGATGGCGAGCATGGCATATTCCCTGGTGATCTGCCCCTCGCGAATCTGGTTACTACGGAAGGTATCAAACTCAGTGAAGCCGCGGGCCGTCATGTAGATATAGTTGTAGAAGGGTGCCGTTCCATCGCCAATACGCCATGTGCTCGGAGAATCAGGAGAGAGCTCCCAGTCGTATTCGCCAATCAGCGTCTGGTTGACCTTATCTTCGTTCCAGATGAAGTGGTCGAAAATGAAATAGAAATCTTTTCGGGGCTCAACGTAGTACGCAAGAAATGCTCCGAACGTATCTGCCAAGGAGCTGTTCAAATAACCCGGATTCTTGAGAAACTGAAAAGCATAGTGACTTGCCAGTTTGGCCTTGCGCCCCATCGAGAGGTAATCTACCCGTCGCTTCTCGAAATCGGGTGAGACGTTGCAGAAGCCGGATTTGAAGTCGGTATTCTCAAGCGGGTTGGCGCACCATAGGTCAAGCGATATGCCGGTTTGCTTTTTGAGCATGTTCACAACGCGAAAGAAGTGCTTGTCACCGGCCATGAAGAGCGGAACCATACCCAGGTCGGGCTTTCGCAGCCATGCCGCAACATTCTTGCGAATATTTTCCCGCTTCGTCTTGATGTCCGCAGAAACCAAAATGTTCTGTATGCCCAGTTGGCCACAGAGCCGCGCTACGTTACGCCGTGCGAGGTCTGTCACCATGCCCCAGTCATAGGTGAAGGTCACCGGCTTGAGGCCAAATTCCTTCTTGATAAGATGAAGTCCATAACTGCTGTCACGGCCACCACTGAATGGCACGATGACATCAGGGCCTGGCGCGCTTCGACGGTAGCGCTCCAGCGAAGTAATGAAATCCGCACGCGTCTTCTCTGGGTGCATGCCAGCGAACCGGCGGCGGTATGAACGGCAATAATTGCAGACACCCGCAGAGTCAAAGTGGATATACGGAAACGTCTCCGGGAGCACACAGCAAGTGCACCGGCGTAGCCCTTTAACTCGAGTTTCGCCGAACTTGACCAGCGACTCGTCAGCAGAGCGCCGGAGTACAGAGGGTGCCCCGGGATGGCCCACATGGCGTTCGAAATGCTGCAGCGGTGTCAACGCAGTTTGGCCGTCCGCATGGTTTGCCTCCTGCACAGAGGCCTCTTGCCCGTCTTCCAACGTTGCAATCTTGAACCGGGATGCAGGTTGCTGTCCCGTCACGTCGAAAACCAAGCCGGTGCCGGCTTCGATCCATTCAATTGCAGTCGAGAGCGGAAAACCGGACTTGCCATCTCGGCTGTCTAAAACGCTTTCTAGAATGTAACGCTCAGAAGCGAAGACCAATACTTGCTGTTGGGCATCCACCGCCATGTGGAGATCACCCGTATTTGTTGCCAGCGTTACTAAGCCAGTTTCGCTGTGAGTCCAGGCAATGGAGGCTGCGCCCTCAAGTTCCAAATAGATGGCACGGGTTGCGGCGACCGGGTCCTTGGATAGGCGCATGAAAGCGTCCAGTTGTGCAGCGAGCACTTCTGTATCTACCTCGGCCATTCGTGGCAAGTTGCTGTGCGAGGTCCACAGCTCTTCCACGTTCACCACGATGCCGTTGTGAATGATACTGATATGGCCCGAACGGACAGGCTGGTTGTTTTGCGGAAGGGCCGCAGTACCGTTGGTCACCAACCTGGAGTGAGCCAAGATGGCCATCGGTTGATTGCCCGAGGAGGCTTGAGCGTCAAGTCCGGTGTCAAGGACCCGCTCCAGCACCTCGCGGTATTCATCACTGCGTATGAATAGCGATGCAGACTGCGCGCCCTTGACCGTCCAGGCTTCGCGTTGCGCAGGCAGATACGCATGGAACCCAGCGGATTCCTTGCCTCGGCTCTCAGACAAAAGGTAGAGCCGTTCCAACATCGCCTTGACCGAGTTGCGATCAACAGAAGCCTGCGACTGAAAAAGAAGCCCGAAAATTCCACACATGATAGGTAATCAGTTACGCCAAGTATTGGTAAAGAGTCGCCAGCCGATGAGTTGCCGGGAAAGCACGAATAACGCTGCGGTGCCTGCAACATAACTGATCGCAGTGCCCAAAGCAGCACCCTCCAGTCCCAGGTACGGCAACAATAAGCATGAACCAAGCACATTTGCGCCAACAGCCACCAATTGCTGCACCGCCTGATAGCCCGGTCTGCCAGACACAAGCATGAGATTGTCGAAGGGAATCCACGTACCAATGAGGTTCAGGCCAATCAGGAGAATGATCAGCGACGGCAACCCTTCGTCCAGGCCCTTGCCCGGAATGATCCATGCGCTTGCGGCCATGTAGGCAACAACCAAACCTAAAGAAAGAACCAGCAACGCAGGCAGCGCATACCTCGCGGCTTGAGCACGAAGCGTGCGCAACTGAGCAACATCATTCAGCCGTAGTGCCGCCACTAGAACTGGATTGAAGTTGAGCCGCACCATAGCCAGCACGTGATATGCCCCATCGACAAGCATTGCTGCAAAACTGTAGATTCCCACAGCTCTGTCTGTAAGGAAGAAACCAATCATCAACACATCGATGCGGGAGTTGACCTCCGCGAACATGCCTGCAGGAAAACTTTTGCTACCAAATGCCAAGTGCAATCGACACCAAGTTGCACCGACCCGAGGAAGCAGACACAGCTTGGCACGCGCGATGAAAATCAAAGCGGCCAAGCACGTGACGACCTCAGCCAGCAGGAACGCAAGTGTGCTGACAGCCATGGAAAGCCCCGAGGCCGCAATGCCCACAACCCCTGCCATGACCAAGATGTAGCGCAGCGCCTGCAGAACCGCATGCGCCCGCATGTGCCGCAGGCCATTGAGATACGCCAGCAGAACCTTATTAAAGGGAAACAGTGCCAGTCCACCTGCACTGAAAGCGATGGCTGCAGCCGTGACATCATTTTTGAAAAGCTGAGCAAACAACGGTTGAGCCAGCCAAAGCGCCGCAGCTCCCAGTGTCCCGAACAACAATACCAAGCAACCCGCACTACCAAGCATGACAGCCCGGTCAGGAGCACTGTCGGAATGGAAAGCACTATGACGCAACACCGAATAATGCACCCCCCAACTGGCAATCTGCGAGGCGACGATATAGACTGCATAGGCGAGGTTGAAAACCCCCAGCGCGGCTGCATCGCGCAGCATAGCAACAGCTATATTGATGACAATGCCGCTTGATGCCAGAACGGCAAAACTGCCCAAGCTGAATGCAATATCTTGAGACAGCTTGTGCCGTCTCAAACTATGCGCCACGGTGTGAAGTACCGATACGATCATGAACGCTCAGCGGGGGCTCCTGCGGCCCCGAACGTCTCGTGTACGCAGTGGGGGATTCAGATGCTTGTTCTCTTCATAATCAAACCACATCGCGAAAAACAGAGAGTTGAATCCCAATGAAAATGAGAACAGCCAACTCAAAAAAGTAATCTCAGGCACACTCCCACTGCCAATCCAGAGGCCTAACAGCCGGATGAACATGAGACAACTCACGCCAATGCTAAAAAAGCCGAATGCATAGAAAAACACCAGCGGATGAAAATTACGAATGATGTACTTCTCCTTAAGACGCCAGAAGAACAGTCGCACCAGAAGTGACCCTATAGTGAAAATCACCTTGCGCACCTTAATGCCAGACTTCTCTCCGACGTTATAGACCGGCTCAATCGGTACATCGACCACTCGCATGCCTGCAACGTTCAATTTCACCAGAAGATCGTTGGGCTGACCGTAACGCTTATACATTAGGTCCCAATTGATAGCCTGCAGAGCCACTAAGTTGATAGCCGTATATCCAGTTTGCGAATCCGCAACATGCCAATAACCGGATGCAATCTTGGTAAACAATGAAAGAGCCGAGTTACCAAAGAATCGAATTTTCGGAATCTTCCTAAATGCCTCACCTGTAACCAGTCGATTGCCTTTTGTGTAATCAGCCTCATCATCGACTACAGGATCTAAAATTGCGGGAAGATCCGCCGGATCCATCTGACCATCCCCCGCCATCACAACGGCAATATCATACGCGGCATCACGGGCCCATTTATAGCCTGTTGCAATAGCTCCGCCTACACCTTGATTGACGGAATGCTCAATTAATGTCACAAGCCCGGCCCTGCAGCGCTCATGCTGCCTGATTACCTCTGACGTTCGATCCCGACTGCAATCATTGATGATCACAATCATGTCAACCCATCCAGGCATTGTGTCAATCACTTTGGCAATCTGCGTTTCTTCGTTGTATGCAGGAACCACCACAGCGATACGCTTATTTCGATACATTTCCAAATCCTTTAGATACTTGCCATAGCAGAGACAACGCGCTCAATATCAGCCTCTTGCAAGTCTGCGCTCATAGGCAAACTCATTACATGATCAGCAGCCCAATGACTATTGAGAGTTTGCAAGGCAGACACATCATCACGATATGCAGGCTGCCGATTTAGCGACAAGGGATAATGCACTGCAGTAGGAATACCTTTAGCATGCAAATGCTGCTGCACCGTCTCACGACTCTCTACGAACACCGTGTATTGGGCCCATACACAATTACGGTCTGGCCGCACTGCCAGAAGTTGCGCCTTGCAGCAAGTAGATAAAAGGCGCTCTCTATAGATGGCACCAAGCCTGAGTCGACGCTCGACTTCCCAATCAAAGCGCTGAAGCTTAGCAAGCACAACGGCGCATTGAATCGTATCCATGCGACCACCGAGCCCTAAACGCGTGTGGTAGTAACGCCTTTCTTGTCCGTGGACTCGTATTTCCCTCAAAGCTTTGGCGATTATGTCGTCATTGGTAAAAACTGCGCCACCATCTCCATAACAGCCCAATGGCTTGCTAGGGAAGAAACTTGTACAACCGATAGTAGAAAGATTACAACTCTTGCGCCCTTTGTAAGTGGCACCAAAACTCTGTGCACCATCTTCAATTACAGAAATACCGTGAGCGGAAGCAACTGCATTAATGCTATCCATATCTGAAACCTGCCCATAAAGAGAAACAGGCATGATCGCTTTAGTGCGAGATGTGATTTTTGATGCAATAGCTTTTGCATCAATGAGACATGTATCAACCTCAATATCTACATAAATAGGTTTGGCACCTAGAAGAACGATTGTTTCAACCGTTGCCGCAAAGGTAAATGGGGTAGTAATCACCTCATCACCCGGGCCGATGCCAAGGGCCATAAGCGACATCAACAGGGCTTCTGTACCCGAAGCGCAACTGATGCAATGGCGAGACCCCGTATACGCAGCAAGGGCCTCCTCCATCTCTGCAACCTCAGGTCCCATGATGTACTGCCCATGATCCAGTACCCTGTGAATCCGAGCATCAATTTCACTCTTGAGAACCTGATACTGGCTTTTGAGATCGATGAATTGCATTTGCAGGCACGCTTCCATAGACTGAGCTTTGGTCAAAATTCTGCCCCCTGCTCAAGGGTGCAAACACTGCCTCGCAGCGAGTAGATATCTCCAGTGTGGGGGCAGGCTGCCGTCGCCTCGCCAGATAGAGGTAGAGGCAAGCGCTCACCATGGCGACTCATCCATCCAATTTGCCGCGCTGGCACCCCAACAACAAGCGCAAACGCCGGCACATCCTTTTGAACTACCGCACCTGCACCTACAAAGGCATAACTTCCAATAGTTACGCCACATACCACGGTGCAATTGGCACCCAGCGTAGCGCCCCGCCTGACAAGGGTTCGTCGGTACTCGTTCTTACGCACCACTGCGGCACGGGGGTTGTAGACATTTGTGAACACCATACTGGGTCCACAAAAAACATCGTCCTCTAGTGTCACGGCGTCATAGACACTCACATTGTTTTGGATTTTGACGTTGTGCCCGATATGTACATCGTTACCTACAAAGACACCCTGTCCGAGTGAACAGTGCTCACCAATTGACGCACCACCGCTGATGTGAACCCAATGCCATATGCGAGATCCCGCACCTATGCGAGCTCCTCCGTCTATGATCGCCGTAGGGTGAACCGTGTAGCTCATCGCTTCAAACCCTTGAGAAACGGATGCACCCGCTCATCTGCACCCACTGCAATCGATGCACTGCGAATCACATCCACCGTCTCAATACAGTGCCTTGCATCGGCCAAACCATATCCCCGGCCCGCCAGAATCTCGCGGTAACTGGTGGTGTGCAGGTCGGTAAAACCTTCTGAAAACTCCAGTTGTTCGCCGCTGATGTCGATGTTGCGGTAGGTTGGCTTCTTGCCCTTGACTTCATCCGGCAGGTCGTTCGCGTCGATGGACAAAAACCAGCGCACCCGCGCCCGTTCATATTCCAGATAACCAGCGGCCTTGCTTTCCTGGCTCAGATGGATGCGGTTTTCCTGCAGCTTGCCAAAGATGAAGTGCAGCATGTCAAAGAAATGCACCCCAATGTTGGTCGCTACACCGAACGATTTGCGTGGGTCCCCCTTCCAGCTTTCGGCATACCATTTGCCACGCGATGTGATGTAAGTCAGTTCGACATCAAACTTGGTGTCATGCGGTGCCGCTGCCACCTTGTCGCGCAGTTTCAAAATCGCGTCATGGTGGCGCAGTTGCAGAATATTGAAGACGCGCTTGCCTGTTTCCTGCTCGATGCGGGCCAGTTCATCCATCAGCTGCGGCGTTGGTACCAGGGGCTTCTCACAGATGACATCACAACCAAGCCGCAAGCCGGCGGCAATATGGGCATGGTGCAAATAGTTGGGTGAGCAGATGGAAACGTAATCCAGCGCTGTCGCGGGATGACGCCTGAGTTGGTGCGCATGCTCAGCAAACCGCTCAAACTCTGTGAAGAAGTCACTTTGCGGCGAAATGCTGTCGATGATGCCCACCGAGTCATTGATGTCGTAAGCCACGGCCAGATGATTGCCCGTGTCCTTGATGGCGCGCATGTGCCTGGGGGCAATGTAGCCAGCTGCGCCAATGAGTGCAAAATTTTTCATGCGGAAATCTTGAGAATTCTGAGAGCGTAGGGGCGTTTCAAAGGCGGAATACCGTGAATCCCGCGGCCAGTGCCAAGTGCCTGTTGTAGAGGCTTTTCACATCGGCCAGCACGGGCTTTTCACCCCGGCAAAAGGCGCGCAATTGCCCTGGTGTGCAGGCCCGAAATTCGTTGTGACCGACAGCCACCACCAGCGCATCCACAGGGTGGTCGGCATCTACGCGGTCCAGTGCCAAACCATACTCGTGACGAACCTCGTCTGCATTGGCCCAAGGGTCCGCAACCACGACATGCGCCCCCCAGC
Organism: Acidovorax sp. 59; assembly: GCF_002754175.1. NCBI lineage: Bacteria > Pseudomonadati > Pseudomonadota > Betaproteobacteria > Burkholderiales > Comamonadaceae > Acidovorax > Acidovorax sp. 59. Next base: position 3,653,185 of record NZ_PEET01000001.1, read on the forward strand.
CTTCAAATTCGCGCACCATGTCCACCACTTTGCTGTTACGGATGTCCGGGCAGTTTTCCTTGAAGGTGATGCCGAGCACGCCGATTCGGCAACGTGGCACATCCATGCCGTTGCGGAGCATCAGGCGAATGGTGTTCCTGGCGACGTAACGCCCCATGTTGTCGTTGATTCGCCGCCCGGCCAGGATCACTTGCGGGTGATAGCCCACTTCCTCGGCTTTGTGGGTGAGGTAGTATGGATCTACGCCAATACAGTGCCCCCCCACCAGGCCGGGACGGAAGGGCAGGAAGTTCCACTTGCTGCCTGCGGCCTCCAAAACATCCAGCGTATCGATCCCCAGGCGATCAAAAATCACCGACAACTCGTTGACCAGTGCAATGTTCAGGTCTCGCTGGGTGTTTTCAATGACCTTGGCGGCCTCCGCAACCTTCAGGCTGCTGGCTTTGTGGGTTCCCGCCTTGATGATGCTGCCATACAGCACATCCACGGCATCTGCCACCTCAGGAGTGCTTCCACTGGTGATTTTTTTGATTTTTGTGAGCGTATTGACCTTGTCGCCTGGGTTGATGCGCTCCGGGCTGTATCCACAGTAGAAATCACGATTGAAGGTTTTGCCGCTGGCCCGCTCCAGCACGGGCACGCAGACTTCCTCCGTTGCACCGGGGTACACCGTCGATTCATAGATCACAACAGCACCCGCGGGCATGACCTTACCAATGGTTTCGCTGGCTCGCACCAGTGGCGTCATATCGGGCCGGTTGGCCTTATCCACTGGCGTGGGCACGGTCACAATGAAGATCTGGCAATCACCCAGTGCCGATGCATCTGAAGTGAAGCGCAGATGCGTGGCTGCCTGAAGGTCTTCCGTGCTGACTTCCAAGGTCGTGTCTTTGCCTTGCGCGAGCTCACTGATACGGTGGTCGTTGATGTCGAATCCCATCACCTCTCGGTGCTTCCCAAACTCAACAGCCAGGGGCAGCCCCACATAGCCAAGACCCACCACAGCAATTTTTGCGTTGTCCAGTTTCATATTTCTTTTGAATCAATGAGGGCCATTTGCCTCAATACACGCGCACCACGCCCACTCCACCCAACCCGAAACTATAAGGTTCGACCATAGCGGTCATCGAATCGAACAATATCGTCCTCCCCAAGATACTCGCCTGACTGCACTTCGATGATCTCGAGCGGCACCTCGGAAGGATTGGCTAATCGGTGCACGCGACCGACAGGAATGTAGGTGGATTGGTTGGCCTCCAGCAGATAGGTGTCCTCACCATTCGTGACCTCGGCCACGCCCTGCACCACCACCCAATGCTCAGCGCGATGGTGATGCATTTGCAGGCTCAGCGATGCGCCAGGGTTCACCACGATGCGCTTGACCTGGAATCGCTCGCCTTTATCAAGGCAGTCGTACCATCCCCACGGGCGGTGTACTTTGCGATGGGTGCGCGCAAGCGCATGGCCTGCCTGCGCCAGTTGGGCGACCACCTGCTTGACGTCCTGCGTCCGGCGCTTGTCGGCCACCAGCACTGCATCTGGCGTCTCCACCACCACGACATTGTCCAGCCCCACGCCAGCAACAAACCGGCTGCTGGACAGCAAAAGGGAGTCAGTGCAGCCCTGCTGCACCACAGCGCTACCCACCAGGGCATTGCCCTGTGGGTCTCGCTGGACCTGACTCCACAGGGCATCCCAAGCCCCCACGTCAGACCACCCGGCCTGCAATGGCACCATGGACAGGGGAATGCCTAATTCAGAGCAGGCGGGCAGCCGCTCCATGACGGCGTAATCAATCGAATCCGAAGGGCATCCAGCGAACAGTGCAGCATCGGGACGAACAAAGTCGAGGTCTTGACGAGCGGCCTGCATGGCCGATGTGCAGGCGGCAAGAATGTCAGCGCGGCAATGCCCCAAGGCTCGCAGCCACGTACTGCCCTTCAGCATGAACATGCCGCTGTTCCAGAAATGAGCACCGGACTGCAGATACTTCTGGGCAAGTTCCAGAGGAGGTTTTTCGGTAAACCGCTCTACCTGACGCAACAACGGCTCAGACCGGATGGATGGGCCCGACGCAATGCGCCCAGCGGGTTCGGCATGGCACTGGATGTATCCATACCCCGTTTCAGGGTAGTGGGGCACAACCCCGAAGGTCACTACATGCCCCTGGCAAGCCCCAGCATAAGCATCTTGCACGGCCTCGTGAAAGGCGGAAACATTGCCGACCACATGGTCTGCAGGCATTGCAAGCATGACGGGATCCTCGCCGCACGACTGGGCCTGCAGTGCAGCCAGGGTGAGCGCAGGCGCGGTGTTGCGCGCAGCCGGCTCCAGCAGGATACGAGCATGCTCGATGCCAACTTCCTGCAATTGGCTGGCCACCACAAACCGATGCTCTTCGTTGCAGACCAGCACAGGGGTTGGGGCCTGCGGCACATCACGGGAAAGACCACCCAGGCGAAGCACCGTCTGCTGAAGCAGTGTGTGCTCACCCGTCAGCGCAAGAAATTGCTTGGGTAAAGTTTCGCGCGACAAAGGCCAAAGGCGTGTGCCAGAGCCGCCGCAAAGAATGACGGGAAGAAGCATGGGGCGGTTCACGAAGTCGCAGAGTCGGTGCGTTCAGCTTGGCGCATGGTTGCCAAATCGGCCTCCAGCAAGGCAAGCCGTTGATTCAGGCGGCGCACGTCACGCTCTATGCGCGTGTTGACCATGTCTGCATGCAAGGCCTTGACCAGCAACACCATGCAGGCACCGAGCAGCAACAGCGCTGGCGAGTAGCTGATCCCCAAAATCCGCGCCAAACGGTCAATCAACCCGGGCCAGGCTCCCAAAAGCGCAGCGAACGCAGCCACGGCGACCCAGAACAGGCCGTGCATCACGTACAGGTGATCTCGCCGAACCAGATACAGAATCACCGCCGCCAAGCCAATGCCCAGCAGTGCAGTTGTCATTTGCAAGGACGCCATTGAACTCCCATTTTTGTGATGCTTGATAGCAGCCTGGATATTCAGAGGCTCAGCGGTGAACAGCTTCAGTGCGGGCCACTCGGGGGCATGGATCAGATGAATCGATCTGAAGCTTGGCACGCCCCACGGAACCGGATCGCTGCCTGATTACAGATTGTATAGATGCTGAACGCCAGTCACCCGCTCCATGATGCGTGTGCTCATGTCCCCGAGAAGGCTCTAGCGCCAATGATTTATGGCGCAAGCGACCCCAATGCGTTTGCAATCGCGGATGTGGGGCGGGATATCTGCCCCCTCCGATCTAGCGTTCGCTCCTAGGGCGCTTTCAGATCCGCTCCATGCTGACTGTTATGCTTGTTCGATGGCCCGCTCAATCTCTTCGTGCACATCCCTGACAGTGGGTCCACAGAGCGACAAGGAGCTTCTGGAAGTAAGCTGGCTGACGATTTCGTCCACCGTTTCAGAAATGCGCTTGGGCCGCACGATGAACGCGCGACGAACTGCATCCGAAAATCGATGAGCTCTAACTATTTTGGGCTCCAGATCACAGACAGCGCGTGCCCTGACGGCTGTCCGATCTGCCTGGCTATGGGGATTCATCCTTACCGGCCGATCACACGCTCGAGGCGATGGTGGCTCTGGTCGGCCATTCTCTTGATCGGTTAGTGGGGCCGGATGCTCCAGTAGGTGTGGCTGGATTCTCTTTTGGCGGTCTGGTCGCTGCCGGGCTGTCAGCCGAACGCAGCGCCATTTCATGCCTTGCGCTCCTGGGGCCCGCCGGCCATGGAGGCGAAGGCCGTCCCAAGGGCGAACTGCGCAACTGGAAGCCTGCGCTTGAGCGAGAGGACTGGGTGGAGTTTGACGCAGCTATGCGCCACAACCTGATGATGCACATGCTCCACAACGTCAACAGTCTCGACACCACAGCTCTCGCGATCCATACGCAGTCATGCCTGCAGACTCGGTTTCATAGTAAGCGTATCTCCCGTTCCTCTCAGTTGCCACAACTGATGGAAAGGTACACAGGCCCTGTGCTGCTTGCTTGGGGGGAGCATGACGTCACTGCCCATCCACATTCCACTGCATCCATGCTCATGCAGCGCCGTGGACCCTGCACTTCGGTGGTCGTTCCCCGTTCAGGCCACTGGGTGCAGTACGAGGCGGCCAGCGATGTGAACAGCCTGCTATTGAACTGGTTTGATCAAAAATTTTCTCCTTGTCAGAAAACCTGAAATGCACGCTACAGAAGTATTCGCACGGTATGCCACCGAATTCCAGCGCCAGCCGCTTTCTGGTGATGTTATTCACCACGCCAAGCGTGCCGTGATCGATTGGTACGCCTCTTTGTTCCCAGGTTTGAATACGCCGCCCGTGGCTATCCTGGAGAAGACCCTCGCAGATGACCTCGACCGTGGTCGATCCCTCCTAGGTAACGGACGTACAAGTACGGCACGTACGGCCGCGCTCATCAACGGCGCTGCAGCGCATGCGGCCGAGGTGGATGACAGCTTCCGCGATGCGATGTACCACCCTGGCGCAGCGACCATCGCGGCCGCATTGGCTGCAGGGCAGGACCTTGGCGTTGCAGGCCTCGATTTTCTGCGGGGGGTTGTGCTTGGGTAAGAGGTCTCCACTCGCATCGGGGTGGTCATGGGCCGACCTCATTACAAGTTCTGGCACAGCACCGGCACGGTAGGCAGTTTTGGTGCGGCGGCTGCCGTGGGCGGAGTCATGCGCCTCGACGGCACCGCGTTCGCCCACGCGCTCGCGACCGCCGCGACGTTTGCGGCAGGGCTTCAGCAGGCGTTCCGCATGGACTCGATGTCTAAACCACTGCACGCAGGGCGCGCCGCAGAGGCTGGCTTGTTGGCAGCGCAATTGGCCTCGCAGGGCCTGACCGGATCGTTGGATGTACTGGATGGAGAAGTCGGGCTGGGGCAAGCCATGAGCAACGGCCCGGATTGGTCGACCATCGGCGTAACGCTGGGTCAAGATTTCCACATCACTCGACTGACCTTCAAAAACCACATTGGCTGCGGACACACGTTTGCAGCCATTGATGGCGCGCTGGAGCTGCGAGAGCGCCACAATCTTCGGGCGGACGAAATCAAGAGCGTGCGGGTTGCGACCTACCGCCCCGCCCTGGACATTGCTTGCTACACCCGCCCCACAACGGCCAACGAAGCGCGATTCAGCCTGACCTATGTCGTCGCCACTGCGCTGTCACATGGCAGCGTTCGCTTGGCGGCTTACGAGCCAGATCGACTGGATGATGTACGTACACGCGCTCTGATGGAGCGTATGACTGTTGAGGTGGATCCGGCTCTTGACGCAGCATTCCCAGGGCAGCGCTCCGCCCGCATCGAGATAGAGACTGTGGATGGTCGTCGGCTCACACATTTGCAGCCCAACCGCAAGGGAGATCCTGAGCTGGCTCTCACAGATGCCGAACTTGAAGACAAATTCTTGGAGCTTGCAGAACCGGTCATTGGTGCAACTCAAGCTAGGGCCCTGTTGGAGAAGATCTGGGCTCTCGACAGTCGCAACGATTTGTTTTAGGTCCATCAGCGCTAGGTCGCTTGGAGTGTTCTAAGAACTGGCGCTAGGCGACCGCAATGCAGCGGTTGCTGCCGTTCGATTCGGATAGCCGAACTCACGGTATCGTCCGCATAGCGGTCATAGCCACAAGCGGGTCCCATCAAAAAAAGGCATCGCGAGCGATGCCTTTGTGTGCACAGGGGCGTTCTTACAGGGCCTTGACCAGTTCAGGCACAGCCGTGAACAGATCCGCTTCCAGCCCGTAGTCGGCCACGCTGAAGATCGGCGCCTCAGGGTCCTTGTTGATCGCCACGATCACCTTGGAGTCCTTCATGCCCGCCAAGTGCTGGATAGCACCCGAGATACCGGCGGCCACATACAGCTGCGGTGCCACGATCTTGCCCGTCTGGCCCACTTGCCAGTCGTTCGGTGCGTAGCCTGCGTCCACCGCTGCGCGGCTGGCACCCAGGGCGGCGCCCAGCTTGTCGGCCAGGGGCGTCATGACTTCGTCGAACTTTTCCTTGCTGCCCAGCGCACGACCACCGGAGACGATGATCTTGGCAGCGGTCAGCTCGGGGCGGTCGCTCTTGGCGATTTCGCTGCCCACGAAGCTGCTCTTGCCTGCGTCGGCCGTGGCGGCGGCGATTTCAACTTGTGCGCTGCCACCGGTGGCGGCTGCGGCGTCAAAGCCGGTGGTGCGCACGGTGATGATCTTGACGGCATCTTGGCTTTGCACGGTGGCAATGGCGTTGCCGGCGTAGATGGGGCGCTCAAACGTATCGGCTGCGATCACCTTGGTGATGTCGCTGATCTGGGCCACATCGAGCTTGGCCGCCACGCGGGGGGCCACGTTCTTGCCGCCAGCAGTCGCCGGGAACAGGATGTGGCTGTAGTTGGATGCGATGGCGAGCACTTGCGCGGCCACGTTTTCTGCCAGGCCGTGTTCCAGGCCAGGGGCGTCGGCGTGGATGACCTTGGCAACACCGGCTATTTTGGAGGCGGCCTGTGCAGCAGCTCCGGCGTTGTGGCCGGCCACCAGCACGTGCACGTCGCCGCCGCAGGCCACTGCGGCCGTGACGGTGTTCAGCGTGGCGCCCTTGATGGACGCGTTGTCGTGTTCAGCAATAACGAGTACCGACATTTAGATCACCTTCGCTTCGTTCTTGAGTTTTTCGACCAGGGCGGCCACGTCGGCCACCTTGATGCCAGCGCCGCGCTTGGCGGGCTCGGTCACCTTGAGGGTCTTCAGGCGCGGGGCCACGTCCACACCGAGGTCTTCGGGCTTGACGGTATCGAGCTGCTTTTTCTTGGCCTTCATGATGTTGGGCAAGGTGACGTAGCGGGGCTCGTTCAGGCGCAGGTCGGTGGTGATGACGGCGGGCAGCGTCAGGGCCAGGGTTTCCAGGCCGCCGTCCACTTCGCGGGTCACGCTGACCTTGTCTGCAGCCAGTTCAACCTTGCTGGCGAACGTGGCCTGGGGCAGGTCGGCCAGGGCCGCCAGCATCTGGCCGGTCTGGTTGGCGTCGTCGTCGATGGCTTGTTTGCCCAGGATGATGAGCGAGGGTTGCTCTTTGTCCACCAGGGCCTTCAAGATCTTGGCGACGGCCAGGGGCTGCAGTTCGACGTCGGTTTCCACCAGGATGGCGCGGTCGGCACCAATGGCCATGGCCGTGCGCAGGGTTTCCTGGCACTGGGCCACGCCGCAAGAGACTGCGATGACTTCGGTCACCAGGCCTTTTTCTTTCAGGCGCACGGCCTCTTCAACGGCGATTTCGTCAAAGGGGTTCATGCTCATCTTCACGTTGGCGATGTCCACACCCGTGTTGTCCGACTTCACGCGGACCTTCACGTTGTAGTCCACCACGCGCTTGACGGGAACGAGAATTTTCATAGGTCGATCAGCTCACTTTCATTGCTGGTTGGGAGAATCATTGAGCCAGCTTGCCAATACGCTAGCGACATCAACGGGCGGGACACCGGCGGAGCACTGAATGCGTCCAGGCGTGCGCGAGAAGCGAGGTGCTGGCGCGATGTGCGTTACACCATCGACGCTCGTAAAACTTTTGCGCGACTGGATGTGGGGATGCTGCTGAGCTTCCTCCAGCGTCAGAACGGGGGCAAAGCAACTATCGCTACCCTCTATTCGCAAGCACCACTCTGCCAGGGTACGCTGGCGAAATGCAGCGGCGATGGCGTCACGTAGGAGGTGCCAACGAGCACGGTCCTTTTGGGCGTCCCGTAAGGTATCGGGCAAATCCAATTGTTGACACAGCAGGGCAAAAAACTGGGGCTCAATAGGCCCGACAGCTACATGCCTTTTGTCGGCAGTCTCGTACGTTGTGTAGTAAGGCGCGCCACCATCCAGCATGTTGCTATACCGCTGGTCACGGTATAGGTCCCGCAATCGGTGAGACAGGTTATTGTTCAGCATAGAGAGCACACCATCGCAGATGGCGGCATCCACCACTTGGCCCTCCCCCGTAGCGCGAGCGTGCAGCAGCGCCGCGAGCAGACCCGTCACCAAGTACAGACTGCCTCCGCCATAGTCACCCACCAGGTTCAACGGCGGCACGGGACCTCTATCTGCCTCGCCGATGGTGGCTAGTGCACCTGCGACTGCGATGTAGTTGATGTCATGGCCAGCCACCTGTGCGAGCGGCCCATCTTGTCCCCAACCAGTCATCCGGCCGTAGACCAAGCGGGGGTTGCGCTGTGCAACCAATTTTGGGCCGAGTCCAAGCCGCTCCATGACCCCGGGCCTGAAACCCTCCACCAACGCGTCTGCCTTTTCGAGCAACTGCAGTACTTGCTCAACGGCCTCGGGCCGCTTCAGGTCCAGCAGGATGGTCCGGCGTCCCCGTCCCACAATGTCCAAAGGACTCATCGGCGGCGCATCCGGACGATCAATGCGCACCACTTCCGCTCCCATGTCTGACAAGAGCATGCAGGCGAAGGGCCCTGGTCCCAGACCCGCAAACTCGACAATTCGCAATCCGACCAACGGACCTTCGCGTGTGGGTGAGGAGTTTTTTTCCACGTGTTTCTCCAGTTCAGTTCCCTATGGCGCGAGCGACCAACCCCAAAACGCTGGCGGAGCTACCAAGTGCTAGCAAGACAAAAACAGCATTCGCCCGGAGGCTTATCACGATTACGGGAATTCCTGACCAGCGACTTGCGAGCGCACTGACTACCGAGAAGGGCGTAACAATGATCGCAAGGCCCCAGCCAATGAGTACTGCGCTGATGTGCACCAACACTGGCAAGCCCAACAGGGCAGGTCCCAAGCTGGCGCCAACGATGACGGAACTCAGCATGGGATGCATCGCGCTGGCCGACATCAGCACAATGGCCGAAGACACAGTCAGGCAGGCCAGGGCTGGAGAACCTGCGACTGAGGCGCCCACGGCAGCGGTCCATTCGGGAGGGATGGCGTTGCCAATTACAGTCCCTGCGCAGCCCGAGGCAATGAAAATCATGACTTCTCCCGCCATTCCTCTGAAGCTGGACATGTCCTGCCCCAGTTGGATAGTCGCCGCGTGGATGCCGCCAAGGCCACCGCCTTGCAATCGAGCATTCAGTAGCCACGCGGCGGCGGGGGCTATGGAAATGATCACTGCGGAGATTGGCATTGCCAGCCATCGGCTTGTCACGACCATGAGCGACACAAAACCGAGCATGGCCAGCAGCACTGGCCAGCCACTGCGCACAAGCTCGCCCACATTCACAACAGATGGATCGGCGGAAACGCCGCTCCTCGAAATGGCGAATCTGTCCAGCACGACGCCAAGCACGATGAACATCGTAGTGATACCCAGCGCTACCGGTAGCACCCCTGCCCAGCTCGCTCCCTCGTACATGGCCAGCACGATGCTCATATTGCTATACATCGGGCTCCAAAGGCTTAGGGCTGCGTAGCCGCGAGTCACGGCAGAGAAGGCGGCAATTTTCTCGGAGTCAGCCAGGTCTTTCTGCTGAGCTGCCGACTCCATCATCATCGAGATGCCTGCGAGCCCTAGTAGGCCGCCAAAGAACTGGCTCGCCATGCTGAGCACGCCGTACCTTTGACTGGGATGCACGTGATACAGGCGCTGAAGAAGGATGCGTACTTGTGGCACCCGGGAGGCGGAGCGCGAAAGCAGGTTGATTGTCACCAAGAGCGAAGCAATCAGCGCACCGATGCGAACTCCGCGCTCCAACGTAGCGATGGGTGAGGAAAGCAGTGGCAGCAGCACAACTGTCACGGCTACAAGCACCACTGAAGTGCGGCGAAGAGGTCGTGCGACGTGACCCAAATGACGGAACAAAAAGCACAGCGTCACAAATGCCACTCCGGCGACCAGCCCAGGGTTGCGAAACAAGAGATCCGCCAGCGTCAGAGCTGGAATGGCACCCATCACAGCAATGTCGATTGACGGGGCCCGCGCGGTCGTAATGGTCGATACCGCTAGTTTCGTTTGAGGCTGAGGAGATGAGTCGGGCAGCTTGTCCATCGTAAATCTGTCCCATGCGAGAGGCTTTTGTGGCTTTCGCCCAAGGGTTTTCATGCGGCTTGGAGACTGGATATACCTACTATACAATGAATGGATCAACCATTGACAATTGCTGCTCAGGCAGAGCGGCACCACCACTACCAGGAGACAAAAGAGATGAAGATGAGCAAAAGAGCACTGATCGTGGCTTTGGCCGCTTTGAGCACAAGTCTGGCCGGCGCGCAAACCGACAGCTTCCCGTCGCGCCCCATCACCATTGTTGTGCCTTATCCGGCAGGTGGGACCAGCGATGGGCAAGTGCGCATGGTTCAGGAACGGTTGAGCAAGCTTCTCGGCCAGCCGATCGTGGTGGAGAACAAAGCCGGGGCTTCGGGGGCGATTGCTGCACAGTACGTCGCGCGCTCAAAAGCAGACGGCTACACCTTGCTATACCCCAATTCTGGCGTGCTACTGGCGCCGTTACTGAGTGACAAGGCCGGCTACGACGCACTGAAAGATTTCAAGCCCATCAGCATCATGACGTCAGTTCCCATGGTGCTGGTAACAAACAAGTCCATTACCGCCAACAGCGTGGCCGACTTCATCCAGTACGCACGCAGCCAACCTAACGGTATCCAATATGCGTCGGCAGGCCCTGCGTCGTTTGGTCACATCGCATCCGCGAGATTTGCGCAAATGGCCGGCATGAAGGTCGAGCATGTGCCCTACCGCGGAGAAGCCAACACCACAATGGCTATTCGCTCAGGTGAAGTCCAAATGCTGCTCACAACACCTTCGTCAGCGATGCTGGGCCAGATTCAGCAAGGCAATATCAAGCTTTTGGGTGTATCGACACCAAACCCCTCGCCGCTGCTCCCCGGTACGCCGACACTCAACAAGACGGTCGCAGGCTTTACCTCAGAAATCTGGTTCGGGCTGCTGGCTCCTGCAGGCACTCCGGATGACGTGGTTGCCAAGATCAATGCAGCTGTCAAGACGGTGATGTCCGACGATTCCATTCGCGAAAAACTGCAGCCTACAGGCGCATTGCCCCAGACGTCCACCCCTGCCGAGTTTGCAAAGGTGATGAGGGAAGAGTCAGCTCAGTTGCGTGAAGTCGTCAGCAAGTACGGCATCAAGGCTGAGTAAGGGAGGCCCCCCATGAAGACTAAGTACGATCTCGTCATTGCAGGCTCAGGCGCTGCAGGGTTGGCTTGCGCCATCACAGCAAAGAGACGCGGGCTGGATGTAGTGGTGCTGGAAAAGGAGCCCGTCTTTGGTGGTACGACCGCCTTATCCGGTGGCGTGTTGTGGATTCCGCTCAACCACCATGGCCGCAAGCAAAACGCCAGTGATTCCGTCAGAGCAGTGCAGACCTATATGCAGTCCGAAACTGGGAAGTTTTATGACGAAGAGGCTGTGAAGTGCTTCATTGAGAACGGTCCAAAGATGGTGGAGTTCTTCGAGCAGAACACCGCCATGCAGTTCATCCCTACGCTCTACCCGGACTACCACCCTGATGCTCCTGGAGGTGTCGATATCGGACGGTCCATTTTGGCAGCTCCTTACGACATTCGGGAACTGGGCAAGGATATGGACCGGCTCAAGCCCCCGCTGAAAACGATCACGTTCATGGGGATGATGTTCAACTCATCCAACGCAGATCTCAAGCACTTCTTTCGCGTAACCAAATCCTTGACTTCGTTCTTTTATGTCGCCAAGCGTCTGGCGAATCACATGAAAGAACTCGCGTTGTATCGCCGTGCTGTGCAGGTCACCAGTGGTAACGCACTTGCCGCCCGGCTGGCCAAGTCAGCACTTGATCTTGGAATTCCCATCCTCACCGAGACACCGGTACGGAATGTTTTGGTCGAGAGCGGGCGTGTAGTTGGTGTGCTTGCAACTCGTCTGGGCATCGACCAGCGCATCACTGCAAGACATGGTGTGGTGCTCGCTACAGGCGGCTTTCCGCACGATGTCCAGCGGATCGCCAAGGCCTATCCCCATGTCGATCGAGGACACCAGCATCTTTCACCAACGCCCAAGAGCAATACAGGGGATGGTCCCAATATGGCTGAGGCTGTCGGCGGTGTTGTGGATATCCGCTTTCAGGAGCCCGCAGCCTGGATGCCCGTGACACGGGTGGACTTTGGCAAGGGGGAGATTGGCGTCTTCCCGCACCTGCTGGATCGCTACAAGCCAGGTGTGATTGGGGTGCTCTCGAATGGCCGCCGGTTCACCAACGAATCCAATTCCTATCACGACGTCGGCGCGGCGATGGCAAAGGCTTGCGCGAGCATGAAGGAGACGGCTATGTGGCTCGTCTGCGACAAGTCAACCCTTTCCAAGTATGGCTTGGGCTATGTGAAGCCTGCTCCTATGCCGATCGGTAGTTTTGTGCGCAATGGTTATCTCATCAAAGGTCGCACCCTTGCAGATCTCGCAAAACGCGCTGGTATCGACGCCACCAACCTTGAGCGAACCGTGCGCGAGTACAACAAAGACGCAGTTAAAGGAGATGATCCTGCCTTCGGACGGGGAACTACCAGTTTCAATCGCTACCTTGCCGATTCAGATCGCAAACCCAACCCTTGTGTTGCGCCCATTGAGCAAGGACCATTTTTTGCCGTGAAGGTGGTGATGGGCGACCTCGGAACATTCGATGGCATCACAACTAGCGTTGTCGGGGAAGTTCTGCGTCGCGATGGCACTCCGATTGCAGGCCTCTACGCGGTGGGCAATGATCGAGCCAGCATCATGGGTGGAAACTATCCAGGAGCGGGTATCACCCATGGCCCCAATATGACCTTTGGGTATGTCACTGCGAACCACATTGCCGATGCAGCAATACGCGCGGCAACGCCAGAACCGTCGATTACCGGGGAACGGGGATACGCATGACAGCCCATTTATCTCAACTTGATCTTCCGTTGGTGGATCACCGTGTTTACACCATCGCGCTGAGAAAGATGCCAGAGTTTCTTGATGTGTTTCAGCGTCTTGCAATTCCGGTATTGATGGAAACGTTGGGGCATCCGCTGGGTTTCTACACCAGCTTTGTGGGTCCTCAAAACCAGTTTGTCCACCTGTGGGGCTACACCGACTTGGCTGACTATGAGCGGCGGAGCCGCGCGCGCGATAACCATCCTGCCTTCGGGAACTACCTTGCCGCGTCTGGTCACCTCATCACGTCGCAAGAAACGCGACTGATCCGCACTGCCCCCGTGAATCTTGCCATTTTGCCCCAGTAAGCCGCAGACCCGAAGGGCTGCGACTGACCAAATTAGGAGACAAATATGAAGTTGAATAAATGCGCCCTCTCCATCACACTCGCGCTTGCATGCGCTGGTGTGCAAGCTGAAGCACAGTACCCGAGCCAGGCAGTACGGCTGATTGTTCCCTTCCCTCCCGGGTCCAGTTCCGACGTGACGGCGCGTGCAGTGGCGCAGAAAATTGCAGGTCCGCTGGGCCAGCCGGTGGTAGTAGAAAACCGACCTGGTGCTATGGGGGGGATAGGTATGCAAGCCGTAGCACGCAGCAAACCCGATGGACACACATTGGTGGTGGGAACTGTATCAACCACGGTGGTGCCTCCCATCATCTCGAAGAGTGTCCCTGTTGATCTGTTCAAGGATTTCGCGCCTGTCGCTACGATGGCTAACACACCTTTGTTGCTCACGGTGCCTCAGGATTCACCTTTCGGGAGCGTCGCCGACTTAGTGGCTGCTGCCAAGAAAACCCCCAAGTCCCTGACTTATGGAAGTTCGGCGGGCCTTTACAGGATCGCTATGGAAGCTGTGAACAGCAGTGCTGGCATCGACCTGCTCGGTGTTCCTTTCACCAGTCCTCCTCAAGCACTCACGGAATTGCTGGCTGGTCGGCTTACCGTCAATCCCGATGCTTTGGGGGCCGTTGGACCGATGCTTCAGGCCAAGCGTGTTCGCGCGCTTGCCGTGCTGGGCTCCAACAGGACGCCGAGCCTGCCCGATGTGCCAACCATGCAGGAGCTAGGCTTCAAGGGCTTTGCGTTCAACGGCTGGCTTGGTGTATTGGCCCCGGCAGGAACCCCCCAGCCAGTGATCGAGCGACTGCATAAGGAAATTGCCAAAGCCGTTGCTACCCCAGATGTCCAAGCCCTATACACCCGCCTGGGCATGGAGGCAACGGTGCTGTCGCCGCAGGCCTACGGCGAAGAGATGCGCAAGGACGCCGCCAAATACAAGGCCGTGGCACAACAGGCGGGGATAGAAAAAGAATGAACACAGCCACCAACTCCACCTTGTGGCAGATCGCGCAGCAGGCGCGCTCTATGTCTGGCGCCCACATCCCCGAGTCCGTCCGACAGCAAGCGAGACTTTGCATCCTGGATACGATCGGGTGCATATTGGCTGGCAGTCGTACCGAGGAGGCGCAGTTGGTACTCGCGTGCGAGCCAGAGTCGGGCGATCAAACCGCCACTGTATTCGGCGCTTCGTACCGTCGCGGGCTGCGCGCAGCAATGCGCATCAACGGCTATCTGGGCGACGTCCTCGAACTGAACGATCTCATAGGTGGTCACGCCAGCATCGGGAATGTATCGGCTGCGCTCGCCCTTGGTGAGTCGCTGGAGACCAGCGGCGCGCGTTTGCTCGAGGCGGTCGTTCGTGGCATCGAAGTGACCACGCGGGTGTATGAATCTGTCTACCCCTCACTGCGCCGCTACACCGAGGCAGGTCTGGTACCCGTGGGCATACCGGCATCTTTCGGTTCGGCTGTTGCCGCCGCTCACTTGCTCTCGCTGGACGAAGAGAAAACGCTGCATGCCATGGCAATTGCCGGTAGCCTAGCCGGCTGGTGTCCCGCAGAAGTAATCTTTGGCCACGGAGGCTCAGTCAAGCCAATGCTGTTTGGCGCCCAGCCCGCGGACGCGGGCGTGACCGCTGCGCAGTATGCGAAGGCGGGCATGACGGGCCCCGTGAACTTGCTCGACAGCAAGGTCGGATACTTCGCCACGGCCTCTACGGACGGTAGCTTCGATGCAGCGGCCTGGAACAACCGCTGGGCGCTGGAGCAACCGCGGCGCAAGCTGCACGCATGCTGCGGTTACCTGCATTCCGCTGCAGATGCCCTGGGCAAACTGCGCCTGCGCACCGGTGCGGCATTGCAGGATTCGCGCGTTGAAGTGCGCGTACCTACCTACGTGGCCGACGTCGTGAGCAAGGACCGCCTTCCAGACTCACCCAACGACGCCCGCTTTCACTTGCAGTACTGCCTGGCGCTGGTGGCTTGCGGCGCCGACGTGATCCTGCCGGAGCACAGCATCGCGCTGGCCGACCAGCTGCAGCGTCCGGAGGTGCTGGCGGCAATGCAACGAATCACCGTGCTGCCAGACAGTGGGCTCACGCACTATCACCAATGCAGTATCGCGGTGACTGACGCCAGCGGGCAGACCAAGGTGCAACCAGGGACAGCTCCGCGCGGTTCGCCTCAGGAGCCCTTGGGCGACAGTGAGGTGGTGGCGAAGTTCCACGCGCTGGCCGATCCGGTACTGGGGCGCCCTCGTGCCGAGCTATTCGCGCAACAGGCTTTGTCATTGGAGGCAGTGGACAATGTGCATACGTGGATCGCATTGCTTCGCACCTGAAAGCTGCAAAACCAGCGCGCAAAGCGGTGACGCAAAACAAAAGGGCCTGCCGGGAAACCGGCGGGCCCTTTTCTCATCAGCCTTCGTCCTTACTACAGATCCATCTGCTTGGCAATGATGTTGCGCTGGATCTCGCTGGTGCCACCGCCGATGGGGCCCACGCGCGAGTCGCGGAAGAACATCTGCATGTCGTACTCGTTAGAGTAGCCGGCTCCGCCCATGATCTGCATGCCGATGTCGGCGCACTTGAAGTTGTTTTCGGTGGCGACGATCTTGGCGACCGATGCCTCCTGCACCACGGGAAAGCCGCCGTCCAGCAGGTCGGCCACACGGTAAGTCATCTGGCGCGCTGTCTCGGACATGATCATCATGTCGGCGAGTTTGTGCTGGATCACCTGGAACTGAGAGATCGGCTTGCCAAACTGAATGCGGTCACGGGCATAGTCACGCGCGTATTCGGTGATCTTGAAGCAGTGTCCGGATGAGATCGCGGCCAGGCCGAGGCGCTCCAGACCCAGGGCTTTCATGATGTTCTTCCAGGCTTGTCCTTCGCCGCCAAACAGGTTCCCCGCCGGCACCCGGACGTTGTCGAAGAAAACTTCGTTTGCATGGGTGGTACGGCGGCCAAGCATTGAAAGCGGGCGGATCGTGACGCCGTGCGCCTTGGTCGGCACCAGTATGGTGCTGATCCCGTTGTGGCGGGCCTGCGTATCCGTCTTCACAATGGCCACGATGTAATCTGCGACGTGGGCGCAGGTAATCCACACCTTGCTTCCGTTGATCACATAGTCATCGCCATCGCGGACTGCGGACGTCTTGATCCCTGCAACGTCGGAGCCTGTGCCAGGCTCCGACATGCCCAATGCCAGTTTGGCCTGGCCGCTGATGATCTTGGGAATGATTTCCTGCTTCAGCTCTGGCGAGCCAAACTTCGCCACGTGCATCCCGGCATAGATCGCTGAAGTGGTCACAGCCTGGGCGATACCGGTGTAGTAGTAACCCAGTGTTTCCAGTAACACCGCGATGTCCTTGTAGGTGCCACCCATGCCACCAAGTTCTTCGGGGTAGAACAGGCCCAGGTAGCCGGCGTCGGCCAGCGCGTTGTAGGCCTCATGCGGAAACTCGCGCGCCTCGTCCATCTTGCGCACTTTCTCCCAAGGGAGGTGGCGCGACAGCAGGTCGAGCACGCCCTCGCGCATCATGCGTTGGTCTTCGGTTAGGCCGGCGGTATTGATCAGTGATTGGGACATGGTTACTCCGTGGAAACAGATTCAGGGCTTGCTCTTCATAGCCTCGCGGCCGGCAATAGTGAGGACCATGGTGGTCATGAGTCCGGTCTGCACGACGTTGTCGTGCTGATTCAGAAGATCCATGCGGCGGACTAACACGCCGCGGTCAGGCTTGGAAGTTGGTCGCACGGCAACCACAGTGGCGCGCAGGCGGATGGTGTCGTTGAGTAGGATGGGTTTGATAAATTTCCACTCATCAATACCCAGTGCCGCAACTGCTGTGCCGTCCAGGTAGCCAAGACTGGCGCTCAACCCAGTGGCTACTGAAAGCCCTAGCGCACCATGCGCGATGCGCTGTCCCAGCGGAGACTTGGCGCTATGCACTGCATCCGTGTGCATTGGATTGACGTCGCCAGAGATCCAGGAGAACTGCACGACATCCGTTTCGGTAATGGTGCGGGCCCGACTTTCATCGACCTGCCCGACCTCGAATTCCTCAATACATTTACCTCGCATTTTGATTCCTTGCTTAAGTTTCAGGACGCGACCGCTCGCGCCGCGAAAAGCGGCCCGTCTTCGTATTGCAGGACGACCATTTCCACGGCCATCCCGGGGTTCCAGGTAACGCCCGGAGCATCTAGCAGGCGGCATGCAACCCGGATGTAGCTATCTAGGTCGACAATGCCAACGGCATAGGGCGCCTCGGCTGCAAAGACGGCAGGTGCCGCATGGATGCGGGTCCAGGAATAGAGCGTGCCGCGGGCGGACAGCGGGCTCCAGACCACCGAGTCTGACCAGCAATGCGGACAGATAGGTCGCGGCGGGAACGTCTGCTTGCCGCAAGTCTCGCAGCAGGTGGTCTGCCAGCGGCCTTGTGCGAGGCCGTCCCAGAACGTTCTGGTAAAAGCGGAGGTACGCGGTGGATAGGCACGGCGGCCCGGCGCTGGAAATGTGTGTATCTGCGTCATGCCATGGCTTCCAGAACGTGTACGAGGGCGGCGTTGTAGTTACCCAGTTCGCCAGTGGAAAGGCCGAAGCGCGCGTTCTTCACCTGGCGCTCGCCAGCCCGGCCGCGCAGTTGGTCGGCGAGCTCAACGTAGTTGTAGAGTGAAGTCACGTACGCCGGATGGCCCCGAGAGGTCAGGCCGCCGGATGTCGACACCGGGATGCGGCCGCCCAGGCGCGTCTCCCCTTCAAAAGCTGCGTGGGCTCCATGGCCTCTGGGCACCAGGCCAATCGCCTCGCTCACCAGTACCTCGACGATCGTGCAGGGGGCGTAGAGCTCCACCACATCCAGGTCGGCGGCAGTGATACCTGCCTGCGCGTAGGCATCGCGCGATGCGCGGGCAGCAGCCTCGAAGCCGATCATGTCGTTGGGCACGTCGTTGATTTGGTGCGAACCATCGTGGTAGAACCCGCGGCCACGCACCAGTACATAGGGCTTTCCGAGCGACTTGGCGACTTCCTCACTCGCCAGCACCAAGCATGCGGCGCCATCTCCGCGTGGCGGCACGTCATACAGTCCCAGTGGCTCGACGATGGGGCGCTGCGCCAGTACCTCCTCCAGCGTGATCGGTTTACGGTACTGCGCTAACGGGTTCAACGAAGCGTGGTGGCGGTTCTTCACCGCCACAGAGGCCAGTTGCTCGCGCGTAGCACCGGTCTCGTGCATGTAGCGCATGGCGTCCATCGCATACCACGCAATCGGCGTAAAGCCAGCGGAGGTGTGAAAGTCCACATCCCCCGTCGTTCGCATACTGCTCATCATGTGCTCTGCGGCAGAGACTGCGCTTTCCATGTTGATGCCGAGCGCCAGCGCCACATCTGAGCGACCCAGAAGGATTTCGTCGCAAGCCTTGTCGAAGGCCAATGCCGCCGTCATGCCGTTGCCCATCACCTCCATCACACTGCCGCGGCAGGCCAGCCGCAGTTGGCCCACCAGAAATGTGTGGAAGTACTTCTGGCGCGTGTAGGGACGCGGCAAGGTAAACACCAGGCTCTGGATGTCTTCCTTGGAGATGCCCGCGTCCTGGACCGCTTCGGCGACCAGCCGCGTCATGATCTCGTTTTCAAGGACCTGCAGCTCTTCATCGTCTGCGGTCTGATGCCTGCCGTTGGGGATGGCGCTGGCGCCGATCAAAGCGACGCGTCGGGTCACGATGCCACCTTTACCGGATCGGCGCTTGCCACTCCAAATGCTCCCTCAGCTTGCAGCTGCGCAATGTGGTCTTCGTCGTAACCCAGCGTTTCTCTCAGAACTGCTTGGGTGTGCTGCCCGACGGACGGTGCGGCAAAGGGTGCTACCGCCGGCGTCCGCGCCAATCGCAATGGACTGGCGATGTTGGGAATCCAGCCCTTGACCGGGTGAGGGATGCGCGTGACTAGGCCTCGCGAGCGCGCTTCATCCGAGGCGAGTGCTTCACCCAGTGTCCGTACCTGCCCGTGCGGCACGTTCGCTGCACGCAACAGTGGCGCCCAATGGCTCCATGGCTGCTTAGCGAAGGCCTCGTCCATGATCTGAAAGATGCGCTCGCGCTGCTCAAGCCGCTTGACCCGCTGCGAGAGTACGGGATCGTGCGCAAGATCGGGCCGCTCCAGCACCTGCTCAAACAACCGCTGGAAAATCTTGTCATTGCCACAGTTGATATAGAAAGGTTTGTCTTGCGACTGGAAAACGCCCGAAGGACATGTGTCGGGACTGACGTTGCCGTTACGCTGAGGCTCGTAGCCCGTGGTCAGGTGCTGCATGGCGCCGAACCCGGTCATGAGGATGGCTGTGTCGAACAAGGCCACTTCAACTTTCTGCCCCACACCGTCCCTCGTGCGGGCCATCAACGCCAGCAAGATGGCATTGGTGGCGGACATTGCCGTCGCAACGTCCATCACTGCGGCGCCCGTGCGAACTCCTTGTCGGTCTCTGTACCCGTTCATGGAGATAAAGCCGCTTTCCGCCTGCGCGATTGGGTCAAAGCCCAATCGGTCCGCGTAAGGACCTTCGCGCCCGTAGGCCGAGATGGAGCAGTAGACCAGGCGAGGATTGAGCTTGGCGCATGCTGCGTAGTCCAGCCCAAATCGATCCATCACGCCACTGGAGAAGTTCTCCACCAACACGTCGGCCTGGGCAATCAGTTCCTTCGCAATTTTGAGCCCTGCCTCGCTCTTCATGTCTAGCGCGAGGCTTTTCTTGTTGCGGTTGGCCCAGATAAAGGGACCTCCCTGGGCCGGAATGGCGGGGTCCACAGTGGGATAGTGGCGAAAGTCTTCGCCCCGTTCCGGAGCTTCGATCTTGATCACGTCGGCGCCGAAGTCGGCCAGGGTCTGTGTCGACAGCGGGCCCGCCACGAAATGCGTGAAGTCGATCACTCGAAGCCCCTCGAGCGCGGGCGACGCCTGAGACGGCGTACTTTGATGGACCGGAAGGGAGTCGATGCTTAGCTGATTGAACATTGGTTATCCTATCAATGGTTCAACCATTATATTGAAAAAAAGAAGTTTGCCCAGCCCTGCGTATGTGCGGGTCAATTACCAGTACCGGTACATAACGTCAAAAAGCCCCATCGACGGCTGTCGATGGGGCTTTCATAGGCGTTACGTAAAGGGGAGCTGCTAGTGTTGCGCCAGCAGCGAGTGGCTCAGCGCTTGCAGATGCTATCGGGCCATCAATATAGCTCCCACCGCGCGAGCTACTTATTACGCGTCCTGATCGGATTCTCGGCGTAGGCTCCTTCAGGCAGTTTTGCAGCTGCCACCGGCGCAGCTTCTTTGGCCAGGGAAAGGTAGCTGCGCTGTAGGCGCTTGAGACTAGCTTCCATTTCGGCAACCGCACCCTCCGCATCCCGCGCTTCCATCATCTTGATGAAGCGTTTGCGAGAAGGCAAAACAAACGAGTTCTCGTAGGGACCGATTGTCTGTACGAAGTGCCGCAAAACAGAAAGCACGCTGTCCATGACGATCACCATGACAGGGTTCCCGGTCATGCGCGCGAGAATTCGGTGAAACTCCAAATTGGCCTCAGCGCGCTTGCCTAGATCCCCCTGCGCATTCGCCTCCTCTGCTTGCCGCACATTTTCGCGCAGGTTTTCGATGTCGTTGGGAACTGCGCGCTGGCAAGCTTCGCGGACCACGATGGATTCCAGCCAGATGCGAGCCTCGGTCAATTGGGCCGGCAGTATTGACCCACTGTGGAACATGTCCAGCAAACCGGTTGCGATTGTCTCGCCACTGGCCTCGGTGATAAAAGCTCCGCCAGTCGCACCCTTCTGAAGTCGTACCAACCCCGAATGCTCAAGCGAGCGAAGCGCCTCACGCAATGTGTTGCGGGAAACACCAAATTGCTCGGAAAGCGCCCGTTCAGAAGGCAATCGATTGCCTACGCGCAATTTACCCTCGGCCAACTGGGCGCGGATTTGCGTTGCGATTTCCTCAAATGCACGCTGCGACTTGATTGGCCTAAAGACAGGTGCTAATTCGTCAGAGGAACGTTTGGAAGATTGTGAGTCCGTCAAGGTGCTCAGAGCCAATAGTTAGATTGGCACAATGATAGGACCAAAAGCGACCGCTGCAAGACCCAATATGGTTGACGATGAAAGCAGACAGGTACTCGCCGACCTCGACCGAGAAGCCATCGGCGTCGCAGGTGGCGTCCAGTCGTTGACGACAACGCCAAGCAAGGAGATCGGAGAGTTTTGGCATCGATTACGAAGTAAGCAGCCAGCGAATACATGTTGATCTGAGAGCAGCGTTCGATCAGACGGGTGACACATTCACTGTGGCACTTCGATGTTGTCTACGGGTGGGGGCGTCCATCCCCTTGTTTCGACATCAAGGCGTGTATGGCACGTCAACAATTGAAACGCGGACTCCCAGTTGACGGGCGTAACCCACCAGTCCATCCAACAGGTGAAACAGCTGCGCCGTCTCTGCGGTTCGTAGGCTCGGATCCTTAACGGCGTTTTCAAGCGCGCCTACCCCACCGAGATCATCCAGACTCCAGTTATGCCCTCGCGCGACGAGCTCAAGAGCCCTTGCTTCCATTGAATGCACGGCAACCATCGGGACGCGACGTAAGTCGGGTTCTTCGTTGTCGAAGATTTCCTGGGCCGCACCTAGGCACGTCTTGTCCTGTGTGTGAAGGAAGAGATCAATCAACTCCGCAGCCAAGTAGTCCGGATTTCGCATCCAGAAGTCAAACGCCTGGAGCCTCGCTTCACCCTTAAAGACCAACGCGGCGCCCGTATGCTCCGGGTCTCCGTGGATGCTGCCGCTCAGCTCCTGGTCCGCGAGCGTCTCACATCAGCCTTAGGCTGACGTAGTAGCAACCAAGTCACTGTCGAATGCAGTCGATAGTTTGCACTTACTTCTAATTTTTCAATTGTGATTCTTTGCGGCTCAGAGGTGGTAAACAGATCACGTGCCCAGTCCCTGCGCGCCAGCGGGTCGTCAAATCTAAAGTTAAGTGGCGGAAAAACGAAAGTAGAGTGGCGTTCCGCAAAAGTAGAGTGGCGTTCCGCAGCGTTCCGCACCTTCGACCCCATGTTCTGAGGGGGTGTCTTGAAATGGCCACAAATGCCCGTATCATTAGCACTCACCGCAGACGAGTGCTAACACCGCATTCCCTGCTGGCAGTTTGGTGGCCCCGGATGGCCGGGGCTGATTGAGTCCCTCAGCTTTTTTACTGAAAACAGGAGCATTGCAATGAACCTTCGCCCTCTGCACGATCGCGTGATCGTCAAGCGTATTGAAAGCGAAACCACGACCGCTTCCGGCATCGTGATCCCTGACAACGCCGCTGAAAAGCCCGATCAAGGTGAAGTGTTGGCCGTTGGCCCCGGCAAGCGCAACGAAAAGGGCGAAGTGCTCGCCCTGAACGTGAAGGTCGGTGACCGCGTTCTGTTCGGCAAGTACTCGGGCCAGACCGTCAAGGTCAAGGGCGACGAGCTGCTGGTCATGAAGGAAGACGACCTGTTTGCAGTGGTTGAGAAGTAATTTCTCGCCCCTCTGAATCACTCATCTTTTCATAGCTGCTAGTGCTTATTGAATAAGCGCCAGCAGCCAATTTGAATCAAATTTTCAGGAGCTCCAAAATGGCAGCAAAAGACGTAGTTTTCGGCGGCGAAGCCCGCGCACGCATGGTTGAAGGCGTGAACATCCTGGCCAACGCGGTCAAGGTGACTCTGGGCCCCAAGGGTCGCAATGTGGTGCTGGAGCGCTCGTTCGGCGCCCCTACCGTGACCAAGGACGGTGTGTCCGTGGCCAAGGAAATTGAACTCAAGGACAAGCTGCAGAACATGGGCGCCCAGCTCGTGAAGGAAGTGGCCTCCAAGACCAGCGACAACGCTGGTGACGGCACCACCACCGCTACGGTGCTGGCACAAGCCATCGTGCGCGAAGGCTTCAAGTACGTGGCCGCCGGCATCAACCCGATGGACCTGAAGCGCGGTATCGACAAGGCTGTGACGGCCCTGGTCGCCGAGCTGAAGAAGGCTTCCAAGCCCACCACCACCTCCAAGGAAATCGCCCAAGTGGGTTCGATCTCCGCCAACTCCGACGAAACCATCGGCAAGCTGATCGCTGACGCCATGGACAAGGTTGGCAAGGAAGGCGTGATCACCGTGGAAGACGGCAAGTCGCTGGACAGCGAACTGGACGTCGTGGAAGGCATGCAGTTTGACCGCGGCTACCTGTCGCCCTACTTCATCAACAACCCTGAAAAGCAATCCGCGATTCTGGACAACCCCTTCGTGCTGCTGTTCGACAAGAAGATCAGCAACATCCGCGACCTGCTGCCCACGCTGGAACAAGTCGCCAAGGCTGGCCGTCCCCTGCTGATCATCGCCGAAGAAGTCGAAGGCGAAGCCCTGGCTACGCTGGTGGTCAACACGATCCGCGGCATTCTGAAGGTTGTGGCTGTCAAGGCCCCTGGCTTCGGCGACCGCCGCAAGGCCATGCTGGAAGACATCGCCATCCTGACGGGCGGCAAGGTCATCGCTGAAGAAGTCGGTCTGACCCTGGAAAAGGTCACCCTGGCCGACCTGGGCCAAGCCAAGCGCATCGAAGTGGGCAAGGAAAACACCATCATCATCGACGGCGCTGGCGCTGCCGCTGACATCGAAGCCCGCGTCAAGCAAGTGCGCGTGCAGATCGAAGAAGCCACGTCCGACTACGACCGCGAAAAGCTGCAAGAGCGCGTGGCCAAGCTGGCTGGCGGCGTGGCTGTGATCAAGGTGGGCGCTGCCACCGAAGTCGAAATGAAGGAAAAGAAGGCCCGCGTGGAAGACGCACTGCACGCTACCCGTGCAGCTGTGGAAGAAGGCGTTGTGGCTGGTGGCGGCGTGGCTCTGCTGCGTGCCAAGCAAGCTGTGGGCGACTCGATCAAGGGCGACAACGCTGACCAGGACGCCGGTATCAAGCTGGTGTTGAAGGCAGTGGAAGCTCCTCTGCGCGAAATCGTGAACAACGCCGGTGGCGAAGCCTCGGTGGTGGTGAACGCAGTGTTGGCTGGCAAGGGCAACTTCGGCTTCAACGCTGCCAACGACACCTACGGCGACATGCTCGAACTGGGCATTCTGGACCCCACGAAGGTCACCCGCACGGCCCTGCAGAACGCTGCCTCCGTGGCATCGCTGCTGCTGACGACCGAAGCCATGGTGGCAGAGGCTCCGAAGGAAGAAGCCGGCGCTGGCGGCGGCATGCCCGACATGGGCGGCATGGGTGGCATGGGCGGCATGGGCATGTAATTGCCTGGCCCCTGCGCAGCAGCCCCGTGCTGACTGCGCAGCCCACTACACAAAAGCCCGCAGGCCTTACGGTCTGCGGGCTTTTGTTTTTTTATGGGGCCAACTCGGGACACTGGCCTGCCATGGGTTTACTCCCCGCTGGGTTGCACCCACCAGTAAATCAGCACCAGGGTGCCGATACCGGTGAGGGACAGCAGCTGCCACCAGCCGGAGCGGCCAATATCGTGCAAACGGCGAGCCCCCACGGCCAGCGCGGGCAACAGCAGGGCCAGCGCGGCAATGCCATACAGCACCTGGCTGATCATGGTGGCAATCACCAGCACCCCGAACTGAAACAGCGCAAACCACCAGAACTCGGAGCGTGGTGCACGGCCCGAAAACCCTGCGTACTGCGCGAAGCAGCTTTTGACAGCCGAAACAAAATCCATAGCGAATTCCCTCTCTTGAACAATCGTTGCTCGGTCACGGGGTATCCCCGCGTGGCCATGATAGAGGGGCGCTGCGACAAGTCCAGCCAACTCGGCGCGCGCAGCGGAGACACCGTACCGCTGGCACCACGGTGTCAGCGTCTCCTTTGCTCTTATTTTGATAGCTGTTAGTGCATATTGCACTAGCACACCAGGCGCTTTTGGCTGCAAACCCAGCGCCCAGAGCCCCTCAAGCCGCCTTGCGCAATGCCTGGGTGTCGCGCGCCAGCTGGGTGATGCGGGCCCAGTCGCCCGCGCGCACCGCATCGGTGGGCGTAAGCCATGAGCCGCCCACGCAGCGCACATTGGGCAGTGCCAGGTAGTTGGAGGCAGTGGCGTTGGTGATGCCACCCGTGGGGCAAAAGCTCACCTGGCCAAACGGGCTGGCCCAGGACTTCAGCAGCGGGATGCCGCCCACGGCCTCGGCCGGGAAGAGCTTGAGGAACGAGAACCCATCGGCCAGCGCCGCCATGATCTCGCTGGACGTGGCCACACCGGGCAGCAGCGGCAGGTTCAGGCCCTTGCAGGCGCTGCCCACGGCCGAGGTGTAGCCGGGGCTCACGGCAAACCGCGCACCGGCTTCGCTCGCGCGGCGCGCGTCATCGGCGTTGAGTACCGTACCCACACCCACCACAGCTTCGGGCAGATGGCGGGCGATGGTTTCGATGGCGGGCAGACCGGCAGCGGTGCGCAGCGTCACCTCCAGCACCTTCACGCCACCGGCCAGCAAGGCCTCGGCCAGGGGCAGCGCGTCTTCCACGCGGTCGATCACGATGACGGGGATCACCGGGCCATGGCTGGCGATGTCGAGGGGATTCATGGGGGCGGAAGCAGGGGTTACAGCCATGTGCAGGCTCCTTGTTCGGCACCGCCTGCGTGGCGGCGAAAGTTGGTGAAGAGTTCGCGGCCGAAGCCGATGGGGGATGGGGCGCTGCAGCGCTCCGGGGCGCGTGCGGCCCACTCGGCGTCGTCCACCAGCACATCGAGCGTGCCAGCCACCGCATCCACCCGCACGATGTCGCCATCACGCACCTTGGCCAGCGGGCCCCCGGCCAGTGCCTCGGGCGTGACGTGGATGGCAGCGGGTACGCGGCCCGACGCGCCGCTCATGCGGCCATCGGTAACCAGCGCCACCTTGAAGCCCTGGTTCTGCAGCACCGCCAGCGGCGGCGTGAGCTTGTGCAGCTCAGGCATGCCATTGGCCTGCGGGCCCTGAAAGCGCACCACGGCCACCATGTCCTGGTTCACCTCGCCCGCACTGAAAGCGGCGAGCAAGGCCTCTTGCGAATCGAATACACGGGCCGGGGCCTGGACGACGTGGCGGTCTTCGGGCACGGCAGACACCTTGATCACCGCACGGCCCAGGCGACCTTGCAGAAGGCGCAGGCCGCCCGTGGGCGAGAAGGGCTCACTCACGGGGCGCAGCACCGAGGTGTCGCCCGACACGGCGGGCGCGCTCTTGCCGCCATCGGCAATACCGCCTGCGTTCACGCTCATCACATCGGGGTGCATGAAGCCCCCCGCCAGCAGCTCGCGCAGGATCCACGCCGGGCCGCCTGCCGCCTGAAACTGGTTCACATCGGCATCGCCATTGGGGTACACGCGGGCCAGCAGAGGCACCGCCGACGAGAGTTCGTCAAAGTCCGTCCAGTCGATCAGGATGCCCGCGCTGCGCGCAATCGCCACCCAGTGGATCAGGTGGTTGGTGGAGCCGCCCGTGGCCAGCAGGGCCACCATGGCGTTGACGATGCAGCGCTCGTCCACCAGCTTGCCGATGGGGGTGAAGCGGTTGCCCCGTTTGCCGAGGTCGAGCACCGTACGCAGCGCCTGGCGCGTGAAGGCCTCGCGCGCCTCGCTGCCGGGCGACTCGAACGCTGCACCGGGCACATGCAGGCCCATGGCTTCGAGCAGCATCTGGTTGCTGTTGGCCGTGCCGTAGAACGTGCAGGTGCCAGGGCTGTGGTACGCGGCCGATTCGGCCTTGAGCAGTTCGTCACGGCCCACCAGGCCTTGTGCGTACTGCTCGCGCACCTTGGATTTTTCCTTGTTCGACAGGCCTGTGCCCATGGGGCCTGCGGGCACAAACACGCAGGGCAGATGCCCGTAGTGCAGCGCGCCGATCAGCAGGCCGGGCACGATCTTGTCGCACACGCCCAGCAGCAGTGCACCATCGAACACATCGTGGGACAGCGCTACCGCAGTGGCCATGGCAATGGCATCGCGGGAGAACAGCGACAGCTCCATGCCGGGCGTACCCTGCGTCACACCATCGCACATGGCGGGCACGCCACCGGCCACTTGCACCGTGGCACCGAGCTGGGCGGCCTCATCACGCAGGATAGCGGGGTAGCCCTGGTACGGCTGGTGCGCCGAGAGCATGTCGTTGTAGGCCGTGACGATGCCGATGTTGGGCGCCTTCTCGACCGTGACCTTGAACTTGTCCGATCCCGGCAATGCCGCGTAGGCGTGGGCCAGGTTCGCGCAGCCCATGCGGTCTTGTGCGGGCTTGCGGGCAATCATGGCGTCAACGCCGGCAAGGTAGGCGCCGCGGGTGTCTGCGCTGCGCTGGACAATGCGCTCGGTCACGCGCGCTACAACTGGATGCATGGAAGTCTCCATCGGTGGGTGGCAGGACCCCGTGCATTGCGCCAGGGTCGTTATCTGAGGCCCTAGAATGTAACTCGATAACCACCCCAATTCAACCCATGTCCCTGCAAACCTTGCCCTTGCCGCCGTCCGAACTGGGTGAATCCCCCTTCTGGCACCCCACGGAAAAATCCCTTTACTGGTGTGACATTCAGGGACAAGCGGTGCACGCATGGCATCCTGACAGCGGCCACCACCGGCAGTGGCACATGCCCAGCGAGCCCGGCTGCTGCGCCCCTGCGGCTGATGGGCGATTGGTAATCGGGTTACGAAACGGTTTCTATCTTCTGGATCCGGCCAAGGACAGCGCAGACCCTACCGCCCTCACCTGCCTGGCCCTGCTGCCGCCCGAGCAGCATGACACCACGGTCCTGCGCCTGAACGACGGTCGCTGCGACACCGCAGGCAGATTCTGGGCGGGCTCGGTCATCACGCCCCGCCCCGCACCGAATGCGGCACTGTGGTGCCTGCAGGCCGACCCGGCCAGCACCACAGGCTACCGCGTGCGCTACATGGCGGGCGACAACTTCACCGCGAATGGCCTGGCCTTCAGCCCCGACAACCGCACGATGTACTGGTCCAACACGCCGGAGCACCGCATCGACCAGTTCAACTTTGAGGTGGCCACGGGCGATATCACCAACCGCCGCCCCTGGGTGCAGTTTGACCGCAAGGTGGACGGCCAGCCGTACGGCGGCAGACCCGATGGTGCGGCAGTGGATGTGGATGGCAACTACTGGGTGGCGATGTACGCAGGCGCTTGTGTGTTGCAGCTTTCGCCAGCAGGTGAGGTGCTGCAGCGCATTGCGGTGCCGGTGCAGTGCCCGACCATGGTGTGTTTTGGGGGGCCGGATCTGCACACGCTGTTCATCACATCGGCGCGGGCGGGGAGGCCTCTTCAAGAACAGCAGGCAGCGGTTGCAGCGGGGTCGCTGTTCAGCATGCAGGTCGAAGTGGCTGGGCTGCCGGTGAATTTCTTCAAGGTGTGAAAAGCGCCGAGCAACTGGTCACAGTGGGGCACAAAGGCCAGCGCTCCATCACCAGCCCGCCAACGCGCCGATCTCCTCGCGCACGATCCGATAGCTGAGGCGGTCACTGACCAACCTTGCACCCAGGCTCTCGTAAAACGCAATGCCCCGGGCGTTGGACGACTTGACCGACCAGTCGATGCGGCCACAGCCGTTGTCCAGCGCGTATCGCGCCACCCATTGCATCAAAGCCAGGCCAATACCTTGGCTCCGATGGTGCGGAGAAACAAACAGCTCCTTAAGTACACACTGCCGCTGGTGGGCGGGCTCGGGCTCCACCAACGAATACACCAGGTAAATGGCGGCAAACCCCAACAACTCGCCGCCGAGTTCTGCCGTCACCAGCCGAATCTGAGAGTGGGGTCCGCACAGGTTGTCCAACAGGTGGTTGCGCACAAGGACCCGGTCGAGCACCCGGCCCGGGTGGTAGTGATCATGCAGCGCAAGCAGCAAGTCCACCGTCTGCTCCTGTTGCGCCGGGGTCAGCAAACCGACTTCCATGTTTCCTCTTCTGCTGGACCGGATGGTTCCGATGGGGTGAGCTTACGTCGACAGGGTGACTCGCTGGCGGTCAGCCCTTCTCAGCCCCCAGCCCCAGCGCTCCCAACACGTCATAACACGCCCCCATGTTGTGATAGTCCACCTTCCCCGCGTTGCTCTTCTCGCGGGTGGTGTTGCGGTTGTTGCGGTGCAGGATGCGAAACCACGCGCCTGTTTCGTGGTCCACAAAGTGGGCCCAGCAGTAGGTCCAGATGCGGTTGTACCACTGCCAGTAGCGCGTATCCCCCGTGCGAACAGCAAGCACCGCTGCAGCCGCCATGCTCTCGGCCTGCACCCAGTGGTATTTGCCGTCGTCGCAGATGCTGCCGTCGGGCGCCATGCCGTAGTACAGGCCGCCGTGTTCGGCATCCCAGCCCCGCTCCACAGCGGTATCGAACAGGCGCTGCGCACACGGCAGGTGCCATTCGGCGGGCAGCAAGGCGTCGAGTTGCAGCAGCAGCTTGGCCCATTCGGTCTGGTGGCCGATCTGGTAGCCCCAGGGGCGGAAGATGTTGCTGCGGTCATGGCGGTTGTAGTCCCAGTCCACGGACCAGTCGGCATGGAAGTGCTCCCACACCCAACCTTCGGCAGCGGGCGCAAGGGCGCGGGTGGACAACGCGGCCTGCCGCTGGCAGATACCTTGCGCGAGTTGTTCGGCACGCTCGATGTAACGACGCTCGCCCGTGGCGCGGAAGGCCGAAATCATGGCCTCGCAGGCATGCATGTTGGCGTTCTGGCCTCGGTAGCTGGTCACCTGCCACTCGGGGCTTGCCTCGTCGGCATACAGGCCTGCGGCAGGTTGCCAGAAGTGCTGTTCGGCAGTTTCAAAAGCCTCAGCCAGCCAATCGCGGGCCTCGGGCACTCCGGCCTCGTAAGCGCGGGCATACGCCAGCATCACAAAGGCCATGCCGTAGCAGTGGCGCGTGGCGTCTTGCACGGTGGTGCGGCCATCCTGCCAGTCGATCAGCCAGGCGTAGCCGCCCGTGGCAGGGTCGAGAAACGCGGTGCGCAGGAACGTGAGCGCGTGCCGCATGCCCGCCTGATAACGCGCCTCCCCCGTGGTGCGGTAGAGCATGGCGTGCGTGACCACAAAACGGGTGGCGCTGACGAGATGGCGGGTGTGCGTGTTGTAAACCGTGCCGTCGTCCAGAAAGAAGTGGAACTGCCCGCCGCTCGGATCGGTGGCCACGGGGTCGTAGAACGCCATGGTGTCACGCAGATGCTGGCGCAAAAAGGCTGCGGAGCGGAAGTCCGGATAGGGCGGAATCGCCATGGGGAGTGTCTCCTGATGCGTTAGCTGTCGACCAGAAACTGTGCCGGCTTCTGCCGGCAGGGCGCCCGGTCTTCCGCCAGAGCGACCCCGAGGACTTTGCTGTGCCGTGAAGGTCAGGCAGGGCTGCGCAGCAAGCCCAGCAGGCCAGCGGTGGAGCCATCGAGCCCCGCCACATCACCGCTCTCCAGCCGGGCCTCCAGGTCCTTGGCCAGCACCTTGCCCAACTCCACGCCCCACTGGTCAAAGCTGTTGATGCCCCACAGGCTGCCGCTCACAAACACGCGGTGCTCCTGCAGTGCAATCAGCGCGCCCAGCGATGTGGGGGTGAGTGATTCGAGCAGCATCAGGGTGCTGGGGCGGTTGCCCGGAAAGTGCCGGTGGCCGTCGTCGCTGGCCTTGCCCACCATCAGCGCCTGCGTCTGCGCCAGCGCGTTGGCCAGCAGCTTTTGCTGGTGGCCGGGCAGCGGGTGCGAGGCCTTGCGCACGGCGACGATCTCCAGCGGCAGCACATCGGCGCCCTGGTGCAGCATCTGGAAGAACGCGTGCTGGCCGTTGGTGCCGGGCTCGCCCCACAGCACGGGCGATGTGACGCAGGCCAGCGTGCTGCCGTCTTGCGCCACGCGCTTGCCGTTGCTCTCCATCTCCAGCTGCTGCAGGTAGGCCGAGTAGCGCCCCAGCGCGGCGTGATACGGCGCGATGCAGCGGCTGGTGAAGCCGTGGAAATTGCGGTACCAGACATCGAGCAGGCCCAGGCGCACCGGCAGGTTCTGCGCCAGCGGTGCGGTGCGGAAATGCTCGTCCATGGCGTGCGCGCCCGCAAGGAAATCTCGGAAGCCTTGGGCACCGATCGCGATGGCAATCGGCAGGCCAATGGCCGACCACAGCGAGTAGCGGCCGCCCACCCAGTCCCAGAAGCCGAAGGTGGTGGTGATGCCGAGAGCCGCTGCGGCCTCGATGTTGGTGGTAAGCGCCCCAAAGTGGCGGGCCACATCGCGCCCGCCCTGGGCACCAAACCACGCCAGTGCCGAGCGCGCGTTGGTCATGGTCTCGGCCGTGGTGAAGGTCTTGGACGCGACCAGGAACAGCGTGCTCTCAGGCCGCAGGCCCCTGAGCACGTGGTGCAGCTCGTGCCCGTCCACGTTTGACACAAAGTGAAAGCGCTTGCCCGGTGCGCGGAACTCTTCGAGCGCGCGCACGGCCATGTGCGGGCCCAGGTCCGACCCGCCGATGCCAATATTCACCACGTCGGTGATGGCGGCATCGCTGCGCACCTTCTCGGCGTAATGCAGCATGGCATCAAGCGTGTGGTGCACGTCGGCCAGGCGCTGTGCGGTCTCGGGCACATCACCGGGCAGGGCCACGCCTGCAGGGCGGCGCAGCAGCGTGTGCAGCACGGCGCGGTTTTCGGTGGTGTTGATGGCCTCGCCTGCAAACATCGCATCGCGGTGTTGCACCAGGCCGCAGTCGCGGGCCAGATCCAGCAGCAGCGCTTCGGTATCGCGGTCCCACAGGTTCTTGGACAGGTCAGCAAACACATGCGGAGCCGACTGGCTGAAGGCTGCAAACCGCTGGGCATCCTGCGCAAACGCCTGGCGCATGTCCAGGTGCTGGCCGTGGGAGGCGTAGTGGGCGGCCAACTGGGGCCACAGCGCAGACTGGTCGCAACGGAGAGGCATGGTCATCAAACGGGTAAGGTGAAAAAAGCGCCGAGATAGTAACTTGATTACACGACAAAGTGGCCTATTAACAGGTTCTTTTGGGTTACAAGCAGTAGATACAAGGCAATCCTCTTTAGAAAATCATGTAACGTGATTACAATCCCACGCAACAAAACGAACCACCCCATCACGGAGACACCATGAGTTTTGACCTCGTCCTGTTTGGCGGCACCGGCGACCTCGCCTGGCGCAAGCTCATGCCCGCATTGTTTCAGGCCTTTCGGCATGGCACGCTGCCTGAGGGGGGACGCATCATCGCGGTGGCACGTGATGACCTGAGCGACGAACAATACCGCAGCCTGATCCAGTCGCGGTTCGACAGCGTGGAGCTGGCCAAGCGCCCCAGCCCGGACGAGTTTGCACGCTTCGCCGCGCTGCTGCACTACCTGCGCATGGACTTGTCCAAAACCCAGGACTACGAGCGCCTGGCCGAGACGCTGAAGGCGCGCGGAGCCGACTCGGTGGTGATGTATGTGGCCACAGCCCCCAGCCTGTTCACCAATGTGTGTGAACAGATCGCCGCCGTGGGCCTGAACGGCCCCACCACCCGTGTGGTGCTGGAAAAGCCCCTCGGCCACGACCTGCAGTCCAACCGCGCGATCAACGACACGCTGCGCCGCGTGCTCAAGGAAGAGCAGGTCTTCCGCATCGACCACTACCTGGGCAAGCCGTCCGTCCAGAACCTGTTTGCGCTGCGCTTTGGCAACGCGCTGTTCGAGCCCCTGTGGCGCCGCGAAACCATTGCCAACATCCAGATCACGATTGCCGAGGAGCTGGGCGTGGAGTCGCGCGGCGCGTTCTACGACCAGACCGGCGCACTGCGCGACATGGTGCAGAACCACGCGCTGCAGCTGCTGTGCGCGATCGGCATGGAGCCCCCCATCAACTCCAGCGCCAACGCGATCCGTGACGAAAAGCTCAAGGTGCTGCAGTCGCTCAAGCCCTGGACGCTGGAGACCATCGGCCAGCACGTGATCCGTGGGCAGTACGCGGCCGGCAACCACCAGGGCCAGCCCGTGCCCGGCTACGCGCAAGAGAAAGGCGTGGCCGCCAGCAGCACCACCGAAACCTTTGTGGCGCTGCGCACCGAGATCAGCAACTGGCGCTGGGCGGGTGTGCCGTTTTACATCCGCACCGGCAAGCGGCTCGCGGGGCGCGACGCGCACATCGTCATCAACTTCCGGCCCGTGCCCCACCCCATCTTCAAGACCCCTGCGGGCGCTGCCAACCGCCTGGTGATCAACCTGCAGCCCAAGGACGGGCTGGAACTGCACCTGATGGCGCAGGGCGCCGCCCAGCACCAGACCGAGCCCGCGCTGTCGCAGGTGCACCTGAACCTGGACTTTGACCAGCGCTTTGGCACCGAACGCGTAGGCGCCTACGAGCGCCTGCTGCTCGACGTGATCGCTGGCCGCCTGAACCTGTTTGTGCGCAGCGACGAGCAGGAAGAGGCCTGGCGCTGGGTGGAGCCCATCCTGCAGTATTGGAAGAACGACCCGGCAGGCCCCCGACCCTACCCCGCAGGCAGCTGGGGCCCGCGTGCGGCCAGCGCGATGATTGCGCGCGACGGGTATTGCTGGAGCGAGGAGATGTGAGAGCCTCGCGTCCGGCGGCTGCAGACCTTCGCAGCCTCGGCCGCCGGGCCTTGTTTTCTTAAGTCTGCGCAGCCTCGCTGTGCAGCCACGACAGAAACGCCTCCACCGCTGGGCGCTTGGCGTGCCGCTCGGGGTACACGGCGAAATGCGCCTTCACCCGCACGGCCTGGTCCATGCCGAACGGGGCCTTCAGCCTGCCATCGGCCAGGTGCCCACCCGCGTTGACGGCGCTCTCTAGCGCAACGCCCAGGCCCTGTGTGGCGGCGTCCAGGGACATCTGGGCGCGGTCAAACCGCAGGGAGAAACGGTCGGGTGCCCGCAGCTTGGTGAACCGGCCAAACCAGTCGGACCACTGCACGATGCTGACGTTGCTTTGGATCAGCGGCAGGTCCAGCAACTGCTCTGCGCGCTTGAGCTTGTGCGCCTTGATGAAGGCCGGGCTGGCCAGCGGCACGATCGCCTCCTCGAACAGCGGCTCCACCACCAGATCGCCCCACTGCGGAATGCCGTAGCGGATGTCGATGTCGGCCTGGCCCAGTGCGAAATCGCTGGGTGTGTGGGCGGCCGAGAGGTTGAGCGATATCTCCGGGTAGGCCTGTGCAAAGTGGTGCAGGCGCGGCATGAGCCACAGACTGGCAATGCTGGGTGCCGAGTGCACATACAGGCTGTTGCGGATGCCATGACGCAGATCGTCCGTGGCCGTGGCGATGGCGTTGAGCGCTGCACCCACGTGCATCAGGTAATGCTCGCCCGCAGGGCTCAGGCGCACCCCGTGGGCGCTGCGTTCGAACAGGCGGATGTCCAGCTGTGCCTCCAGTCGCGAAACCTGGTGACTGATGGCCGAGGCCGTGAGGTTCAACTCCGCCGCTGCCAGTGCAAAGCTGCGGCGGCGTGCCACGGCCTCGAAGGCCTGCAGATTGGCAATGGGCGGCAAGGTGGGCATGGGGTGAACCCTGACGTTAGATGACGGAATGTCATCTTACGCTGATGATTCATCGCTTGTCATCATCTTGAGCGGCTTTGAGAATCGGCTCCCAGAACAGGAGACACCGCTTCGACAGCCGCCCTCACCGGCAGCGTGCAAGTCTCCTGCACCTTCACACCACAGGAGACAAAACACATGCTGCTCAAGAACCAGGTTGCCATCATTACCGGAGGGGCGGGACTCAACGGCCTCGGGTTTGCCACCGCCCGCCTGATGGCCGAGCAAGGCGCCAAAGTCGCCATCCTCGACCTCGAAGCCGCCGACCCCGCAGGCGCCGCCGCGCGGCTGGGCGAGGGCCACCTGGGCCTGGTGGCCGATGTGACCGACAAAGCATCGTGCGATGCCGCCGCCGCCCAGGTGTATGCCCATTTCGGCCGCATCGACACGCTGGTCAACAACGCGGGCATCACCCAGCCCGTCAAGACGCTGGAGATCACGGGCGCCGACTACGACCGCATTCTCAACGTCAGCCTGCGTGGCACGCTGTACATGTCCCAGGCTGTGCTGCCCACGCTGCGTGCACAGCAAAGCGGCTCCATCATCTGCATCTCGTCGGTGTCGGCCCAGCGCGGCGGCGGCATTCTGGGCGGGCCCCACTACTCGGCCGCCAAAGCAGGTGTGCTGGGCCTGGCCCGCGCCATGGCCCGCGAGTTTGGTCCCGAGAACATCCGCGTCAACTGCATCACCCCCGGCCTGATCGGCACGGACATCATCAAGGGCAAGCTGACCGAAGAGAAAAAGGCCGAGATCGCGGAAACCATTCCACTCGCCCGCCTGGGCCGGGCCGATGACATTGCCGGAGCCTGCGTGTTTCTCGCCAGCCCGCTTTCGACTTATTGCACCGGCATCACGCTCGATGTGAACGGCGGCATGCTGATCCACTGACCGCTTCACGACCTCTCAACAAACATAAACCAGGAGACAAACCATGCAACGCAAAACCTTCACCCGCACCCTGCTGACAGCCGCTGCTTTGGCGGTGGCACTGCCCGGGCTCGCGCAGGCGCAGACCATGAAGCTCACGCTGGGCCATGGCGCTGCCCCCGGCAATCCGCGCCACGAGGCCGCTGTCAAATTCGCTGAAACCCTCAAGGCCAAGACCGCAGGCCGCATCGAGGTGCAGGTGGCGCCCTCCGCCCAGCTGGGCGACGACGCTGCCATGGTCACGGCCGTGCGCACCGGCGCGCTGGACATGACGGCGAACTCGCAAGGCGCCGTGTCGGTGGCCGTGCCCGAGTACGCCGCCTACGGCATGCCGTTCATGTTCTCCACCCCCGCGCAGGCTTTCAAGCTGCTTGACGGCCCACTGGGCCAGGAGCTGGCACAGAAGTCGGCCGACAAGGGCATGGTGGTGCTGGGCTATTGGGACAACGGCATCCGCCACATGACCAACAGCAAACGCCCCATCACCAAGGTCGAAGACATGAAGGGCTTGAAGATGCGCACCCCGCCTGACGCAGTGCTGGTGGACATCATGCAAGCGCTGGGTGCCGAGGCACAGCAGATCAAGTTTGCCGAGCTGTACGTGGCGCTGCAGCAGGGCGTGGTCGATGGGCAGGAGAACCCGCTGGTCAACATCCACGCCAGCAAGCTGTACGAAGTGCAAAAGCACCTGGCACTGACGAGCCACATGTTCCAGATGACGCCGTTCCTGATGAGCAAGCGCACCTGGGACCGCCTGTCCGACGCCGACCGTAAGGCCGTGACCGAAGCGGCTGCCGAGGCCACGACACTGCAGCGCAAGATGTCGCAAGAGGCCGACGACAAGCTGCTGGACGACCTCAAGGCCAAGGGCGTGCAGGTGACCACGGTGGACAAGGCCGCGTTTGCTAAGGCCACGGCTGCGGTGGACGCCAAGTGGCTGACCACGCCCATCGGCCCGTACCTCAAGAAAGTCATCGCCGCCGCGCGCTGACCGCTCCGGGCGCTGCGGCGCCTGTCCTCATTTCCCCGAAGCCGCTGCATGGGCCCCAGCCCTGCAGCCCAAGGAGTCTCCCGATGAACCTCATCGAATGGGCCGTTGTCGGCTTATGCCGAGTGCTGCTGTGGATCAGCACGTCCGTCATCTTCATCATCCTGGTGGCCAACACCGTGTTGCGCTACGCCACCGGCACCAGCCTGCAGTGGGCCAATGAGGTGCCGGAGCTGCTGTTTCCGTGGCTGGTCATGTCTGGCGTAGTGCTGGCGGCAGCGCACGGTGCCCACATCACCACCAGCTTTCTGATGGACGCCATGCCCCCCGCGCTGCGCCGCTGGGCGGCCATCGGCAGCTGGCTGGTGGTGGCAGCGCTGTACGGCACGCTCGCCCGGGCCACCTTTCAGATGCTGGAGATCGTGCACGACGAGAAGTCGCCCATCCTGCAGGTGCCCGGGTCGCTCACCTATGGCTGCGTGATGGGTGGACTGGTGATGCTGGCGTTGCTGGCGCTCAAGTCGGCCTGGAACGCCTGGGCCACCCCGCCGGTGCCCAGCGCCCCCGATGCCGAGACCGCCGTGCCCGAGGCGCACTGGTAAGCCCCGCCACCCCTGCCAAGGAACTCACCATGAGCGCCCTCATTCTTTTTGTCTTTCTCGGTGCGGCCGTGCTGGCCATGCCCATTGCCCATGCGCTGCTGGTCGCGGCCATGGCTGCCGCCGCCACCTCCGACCGTGTGCCGCTCGACCTGCTGGTGCAGCAGATGGTGGCGCAGGTGCAGAGCTTTCCGCTGATCGCGATTCCGTTCTTCATGCTCACCGGCTCGCTCATGATGGGCGGCCGCCTGGGGGCTGCGCTGGTGGGCGTGCTCAGCACGCTGATCGGCCGCTTTCACGGCGGGCCCGCGCAAGTGGGCGTGCTGTCGTCCACGCTGTTCGGTGGCGTGTCGGGTTCGGCCGTGGCCGATGCCTCGGCCATCGGCTCGCTGCTGATTCCCTGGCACAAGCGCCTGGGCTATCCGCCCGCTTTTTCTGCAGCCACGCTGGCTGCAGCGGCCACCATCGACATCCTGATCCCGCCCTCCATCCCGATGATTCTGTTCGCCCTGACGGCCAATGCCTCCATTGCGGCACTGTTTGTCGCGGGCATCCTGCCCGGCATCCTGATGTGCGTGGGCTTTATGTTCATGTGCTGGTGGGTCGGCAAGCGCCGCAACTTCCCACGCGACACCACCCCCATCAACTGGAGTGAATTCCGCGTGCACCTGCTGTACTCGTCGCCCGCGCTGCTGCTGCCGGCGCTGATCGTGTTGTTCCTGCGCTTTGGCATTGCCACACCCACCGAGGTGGCCGTGTTGTCCACGCTGTACGCCGCTGCGGTGTCGGTGGTGGTGTACCGCGACCTGTCGCTCAAGCGCCTGAACGATGCCGTGGTGCATGCGGGCCTGGCGACCGGCGTGGTGCTGCTGGTGATCATGGCCTCTGCCGCCATCGGCTGGCTGCTGACCTACGACCAGATGCCCACGGGCGTGGCCCACTGGATCCAGCAGAACGTGAGCCAGGGCTGGATCGTGATCCTGATCATGAACCTGCTGATGCTGTTCATCGGCATGTTCATCGACCTGCCCGCCGCCGTGTTGCTGCTGACCCCGGTGTTCCTGCCCCTGGCCGAAAGCATTGGCATGGACCCGGTGCAGCTGGGAATCATGATGGTGGTGAACCTGGCTGTGGGCCTGTACACCCCGCCCGTGGGCACCACGCTGTTCATCACCAGCGCGCTGGCCAAGGTCAAGGTGGGCCAGACGGTGCGCGAGCTGGGGCCGTTCTACTTCGTTGCCTTCCTGGTGCTGGCGCTGGTGTCTTACGTGCCGGCCTCGATCCTTCGCTGACCGCTTTTCTTCCCCGCTTTCACACAGGAGAACTCCATGACTTCCGCCGCAGACAAACTGCAGGCGCTGGCCCGGTGCGCCCATCGCATCCGCCGCTACGCCGTTCGCATGGGTGAGGTTCAGGGCCAGGGCTACATCGGCCAGGCCTTGGGCTGGGCCGATGTGCTGGCCGTGGCCTACGGCCACGCGCTGAACCTGCAGCCCCAAGACCCCACCTGGGAGGGGCGGGACCGCTTCCTGCTGTCGCACGGCCATTACGCCATCGCCCACTACGCGGCGCTGATCGAAGCAGGCGTGATCCCGCAGGACGAACTCGAAACCTACGGCAGCGACGACAGCCGCCTGCCCATGAGCGGCATGGCCACATACACACCGGGCATGGAAATCTCGGGCGGCTCGCTGGGCCAGGGCCTGGTGATCGGTGTGGGCATGGCGCTGGGCCTGAAGCAGAAAAAGAATCCCGCGTTCGTCTACAACTCCATGAGCGACGGCGAGCTGGACGAAGGCTCTACCTGGGAGGCCGCCATGTCGGCGGCCCACCACCAGCTCGACAACCTGATCTGTCTGGTGGATATCAACAACCAGCAGGCAGACGGCCCCAGCAGCAAAGTGCTGGGCTTCGAGCCGCTGGCCGACAAGTGGCTGGCCTTTGGCTGGCATGTGCAGCGTGTCGATGGCAACGACCTGGCTGCCGTACTGGCGGCCTTTGACACCGCGCGAAATCTGACAGGGCCCAAGAAGCCGCGTGTGATCCTGTTCAACACGCTGATGGGCAAGGGCGTGCCCTTCCTGGAGACGCGTGACAAGAACCACTTCATCCGTGTCGATCCGCCCGAGTGGCAGCAGGCCCTCGCCATCCTCGACCAGAACGCCCCCGAAGGAGCCGCCGCATGAACACCGTTGCCGAGAAAAAACCGCGCCTGACCACCTCCGCCATGATCGCCTCCATTGCGGGCGAGGGGCAGCGCGTCAAGGCCGCTCCGTTTGGCAAAGCGCTGGTCGAGCTGGCCGCGAACCGCCCCGAGATCGTGGGCATGACCGCCGACCTGGCCAAGTACACCGACCTGCACCTGTTTGCGCAGGCCTACCCGGAGCGCTTCTACCAGATGGGCATGGCCGAGCAGTTGCTGATGGGCGCGGCGGGCGGCATGGCCAAGGAAGGGCTGATCCCCTTCGCCACCACGTATGCGGTGTTCGGCACACGCCGCGCGTACGACTTCATCCACCAGGTGATTGCCGAAGAAAACCTGAACGTGAAAATGTGCTGCGCGCTGCCCGGCCTGA
Source organism: Acidovorax sp. 59 (assembly GCF_002754175.1). Taxonomy (NCBI): domain Bacteria; kingdom Pseudomonadati; phylum Pseudomonadota; class Betaproteobacteria; order Burkholderiales; family Comamonadaceae; genus Acidovorax; species Acidovorax sp. 59. The sequence goes on from NZ_PEET01000001.1 coordinate 3,693,085, forward strand.
CCACCGGCTACGGCCCCAGCCACCAGGCCACCGAAGACATTGCCATGATGCGCGGCATCCCCGGCCTGACCATCATCGACCCCTGCGACGCGCTCGACATCGAGCAGGCCGTGCCGCAGATGGCGGCGCACAACGGCCCGGTCTACATGCGCCTGCTGCGCGGCAATGTGCCGCTGGTGCTGGACGAGTACGACTACCAGTTTGAGCTGGGCAAGGCCAAGCGCCTGGTGGATGGCGACGAGGTGCTCATCATTTCCAGCGGCTTCCTGACCATGCGCGCGCTAGAGGTGGCCAAGGCGTTGCAGGCCGACAACATCGGCGTGGGCGTGCTGCACTGCCCCACCATCAAGCCCCTGGACACCGCAACCATCCTGGCCGAGGTGCAGCGCAAGCCGCGCCTGGTGGTGGTGGCCGAGAACCATTCGATGGTTGGCGGCCTGGGCGAGGCTGTGGCCAGCGCGCTGCTGCAGAACGGCGTACAGCCCGCGCGGTTCCGCCTGGCGGGGCTGCCCGATGCCTACCTGGATGCGGGGGCCCTGCCCACGCTGCACGACCGCTACGGCATTAGCACCGAGGCGTTGTCGGCGCGCGTCAAGGCGTGGTTGAAATAGGGCCGTATCCAGGGGGGCAGGTCCGCACTCTCTGCGCCAGCGCAATGGCCACTCCGTGTTGCTGTGGCGTTGCAGCGATGTGCAGGTTACCGCGCCCTGCCCTCTTCCACCAGCTCGATCGGCAACCCGTCCGGGTCGGCAAAAAAGGTGAACAGCGCCCCGGTGAACGGGTCCGTGCGCACCGGCTCCACGGCCACGCCATGTGCCGCCAGGGCAGCGACACTGGCCGCCATGTCGGCCACGCGCAGGGCCAGGTGGCGCAGGCCACAGGCCTCTGGGTAGGACGGGCGCGCAGGCGGTTCAGGAAAGGAAAACAGCTCCACCTGCGTGCCATCGGGCAGTTGCAGGTCGAGCTTGTACGACTGCCGCTCGGCGCGGTAGTGCTCGTGCACCACCTGCAGGCCCAGCACCTCGGTGTAGAAGCGGCGGGAGCGGGTGTAGTCGCTGGCGATGATGGCCACATGGTGCACGCCGGTGGGCCGGAGCATGGGCGGTGGTGCGCTGTTGCTGCTCATGCGTCCGAGCCCGTAATGTCCAGCGCACGCGATGCGCCAAACAGCGCGGGCGTGGCGCTGGGGTCAATCACCCAACAGGGAATGGTCGCCAGATAGGACTGGAAGCGCCCTTTGGATTCAAACCGTGCGCGGAACGGGGACTGGTCAAACCACGTGCCCAGTCGCGGCACCATGCCGCCGCCCAGGTACACGCCACCGCGCGCACCCAGCGTGAGCGCCAGGTTGCCCGCCACACTGCCCAGAAAGCCGCAGAACAGCTCCAGCGCCTCCAGCGCCAGCGGGTCATTGGCCTGCAGCGCCAGCTCGGTCACCTGTGCGGCGGAGCTGACTTCCTTGCCACCGCGCTGAGCCAGCCGGCGCAGCGCGTGGTACAGGTCCACCAGCCCGGCGCCACACACGGCGCGTTCGGCCGACACGTGGCCGTAGCGCTCTTGCAGAATGCCCAGCACATCGAACTCGCGCTGGGTCTGCGCGGCCAGCGTGACATGGCCGCCCTCGCCGGACAGCGGCACCCCCAGGCTCGAGCCGGGCGGAAACACCAGGCCCGACACCCCCAGGCCCGTGCCCGGGCCCAGCAGCGCAATCGCAGCGCCCGGCACGGCCACACCGCCGCCCACGGGGCGCAGCTGCTCGGGCGTGAGCAGGGGCAGCGCCAGCGCCAGTGCGGTGAAGTCGTTGATGACCACCAGCCGCTCAAAACCAAACGCCTCGCGCACGGCGCGCTGCGAGAAGCTCCAGCTGTGGTTGGTCATGCGGATGGCGTCGCCCGTGACCGGGTTGGCGATGCCAAACGCCGCCTCGCGCGGGGTGGCGATGTTCACTTCGGCCAGGTAGGCCGCCAGTGCGGCGTCCACCGTGGGGAACTGTGCGCAGGGCAGCACACGGGTGTCGTGCAGGGGGCCATCGGGCTGGTCTTGCCAGGCGAGGCGAATGTTGGTGCCGCCAATATCGGCCAGCAGGCGCAGGGGTGTCATGCGGTGTTTTTAAGCAAAAACAGCTGCTAGCGCTAGTAGAACATGCGCTAGCAGCTATTGTTTCAATAGCAACTAGTGTGCTGTCCCGCAAATAGCTGCACGAAATGAAATCGATGACATCGCGCCCAGAGCAAGGCGCAAACCGCAGTGATAGCCGTCGCTATCGCGAGGATTTGCAACGCAGCCCTGGGGGTGAGGACGCGATTTCATGTGCAGCTATTTGCGGGACAGCACACTACATGCAACGATCCGGCGGCGCTTGCGCCGCGCGGCTCACGCCAGCCGATTCTCGCTGCTGGCGTCAAACCAGTGGGCGTTGGCGGGCTCTACCGCCAGGCCCACGGCATCGCCGGGCTGCACGCGGGTCTGGGCGTCGGTGCGCAGCGTGACGCTGCCTGCGGCCGTGTCCACCATCACATAGGTGTCGGGGCCTGTGGGCTCGACCACGCTGACGCGGCCGCGCCACGGGGCCGTCTCCTGCATCACCAGGTGCTCGGGGCGCACGCCCAGCAGCACCTCGTTGGCACTGGCGGGGGCTGCCAGGTTCAACGCTGCGCCCTGGATGCCAAACTGCCCCCCCGTGGCCGCACCGCGCAGCAGGTTCATGGTGGGCGAGCCGATGAAGGTCGCCACATAGGTGTTGGCCGGGCGGTTGTAGATGTCGTCCGGCGTGCCCAGCTGCTGCACCACACCGCCCTTCATCACCGCGATGCGCGAGCCCAGCGTCATGGCCTCGACCTGGTCGTGTGTGACGTACACGCTGGTGATGCCGCTGGCCTGGTGCAGGCGCTTGATTTCGGCGCGCATCTCCACGCGCAGCTTGGCGTCCAGGTTGGACAGCGGCTCGTCGAACAGGAACAGTTGCGGCTGGCGCGCCAGCGCCCGCCCCATAGCCACACGCTGGCGCTGGCCGCCCGAGAGCTGGCTGGGCCGGCGGTCCAGCAGGTGGCTAATCTGCAGCATGGCGGCCACTTCGTCGATGCGCTTTTGGCGCTCGGCCTTGGGCATCTTGCGCATCTCCAGCGCAAAGCCGATGTTGTCGGCCACGCTCAGCGTGGGGTACAGCGCATAGCTCTGGAACACCATGGCGATGTCGCGGTCGCGCGGGGGCATGCCCACCACGTTCTTGCCGCCAATGCGGATCTCGCCCTCGGTGGGTTCGTCGAGCCCCGCAATGATGTTGAGCAGCGTGGACTTGCCGCAGCCCGAGGGGCCGACCAGGATGAGGAACTCGCCGGGCGCGACGTGGATGTCCACCTTGCGCAGCACCTCCACGCTCTTGTCGCCCTTGCCAAAGCGCTTGTTGATGCCTGCAATGTCGAGTGATGACGCCATGATTGATGAGAGCCTGTTATGCACTTTTACGTGCCCACGAAAGCCGGGGAAAGGCCCGGCAACTAGGCGCAGGACGCGCCGCGGTATGGATACCGCAAGCGGTCTGCAACAACGTGGCCGGGCCTTTCCCCGGCTTTCCCGAAGGGTTGGGCCCACAGGCCAGCGCTCGCGGCGTTGCAGTCCTTGCCAAGGTCCCGACCTTGGCGGCGGCAGACTGCGCCTTGCGATCACAGGCCTGAGGGCCCAACGTGGGCGCGTAAAAGTACATAACAGGCTCTCCTACCCTTTGACCGCGCCGGCCGTCAGCCCGCGCACAAAAAATTTACCCGCCAGCACATAGATCACCATCGTGGGCAGGCCCGCGATGATGGCGGCCGCCATGTCCACGTTGTAGGCCTTCACACTGCTGCTGGTGTTGGCCAGGTTGTTCAGACCCACGGTGATGGGCTTGGACTCGGTGCCCGAGAACACCACACCGAACAGAAAGTCGTTCCAGATGTTGGTGAACTGCCAGATCAGCGTGACCATCACGATGGGCGTGGACAGCGGCAGCACGATGCGCCAGAAGATCTGCCAGAAGCTTGCGCCATCCATGCGTGCCGCGTTCACCAGCTCCTTGGGGATGGCCGCGTAGTAGTTGCGAAAGAACAGCGTGGTGCCGGCCAGCCCCGCCAGGCAGTGCACCAGCACCAGCCCGGTGATGGAGCTGGACAGCCCCAGCCAGCCCAGCACCTGGCTCATGGGCAGCAGCACGACCTGGAAGGGCATGAACACGCCAAACAGCAGCAGGCCAAACAAGGTGTCGCTGCCGCGAAACTTCCACAGGCTCAGCACATAGCCGTTGAGCGCGCCCCACACGGTAGAGATGAGCACCGCTGGCACGGCCATGGCCACCGAGTTCCAGAAGAAGGGGCGCAAGCCGTTGCAGTCCACCCCCGTGCAGGCGCTGGACCATGCCGTGCCCCAGGCCGACCAGTTGAGCGCAGCGGGCAGCGCCAGCAGCGAGGTGCTGCGGATCTCCTCGGCGTCCTTGAACGAGGTGACCAGCATGGCGTACAGCGGCAGCAGAAAGAAGGCGGTGGCCAGGGCCAGCACCGTGTAGACCAGCAGGCGGCCCACAGAAGGGAACAAGGAGGGCTTAGCGGTCATGGGCTTTGGTCCGCAGTTCGCTGTAAAGGTAAGGAATCACCAGGGCCGCGACGGTGGCCAGCATCATGGTGGCGCTGGCCGCGCCCAGACCAATTTGCCCGCGCGAGAACGACATGGTGTACATGAAGGTGGCGGGCACATCGGTGGAAAAACCGGGGCCGCCCGCCGTCAGCGCCATCACCAAATCAAAGCTCTTGATGGCCAGGTGCGACAGCACCATGAGCGTGGAGAAGAACACCGGCCGCAGCGCGGGCAGCACGATGCGCCAGTAGATGCGCGGCAGCGAGGCACCATCGACCTGCGCGGCCTTGATGATGCTGTCGTCAATGCCGCGCAGCCCGGCCAGGAACAGCGCCATGGCAAACCCGGCGCTTTGCCAGATGCCGGCGATGACCACGCAGTAGATCGCCATCTCGGTGTCCACCAGCCAGCCAAACTCAAAGTTCGTGAAGCCCCAGTCGCGCACCATCTTTTCGATGCCCAGACCGGGGTTCAGCAGCCACTTCCAGGCCGTGCCGGTCACCACGAACGACAGCGCCATGGGGTACAGATAGATGGTGCGCAGCGCGCCCTCGGCGCGGATCTTCTGGTCCAGCAGCACGGCCAGCACCACACCAATCACCAGCGATCCGCCCACATAGCCCACGCCAAAAATGCCCAGGTTCTTCAGGGCGACCCACCAGCGGTCCATCTCCCACAGGCGCTCGTACTGCGCCAGGCCCGCCCATTCGTAGTTGGGCAGCATGCGCGATGCGGTGAGGCTGAGCACGCCGTTCCACACCATGAGGCCATAGATGAAGGCAAAACCCAGCACAAACGCCGGGGTCACCACCAGCCTGGGCAGCCAGGTTTCAAAGGAATTCTTCATTGCTTGCGAATCTCTCTTGCGTACGCACTGCACACGCTGCGCGCGCGGTACGCGGTGTCTCGATCAGTCACTGAATCACCGTTTCACTCATTCACACATCCACTTTGTGTCACATGAAAAAAGGGGGGTGCGCACAGAGCACCCCCCAATGAACAAAGTGTCTACCTCAAACTAACTCGCTACTCACTCTCTCCCTCTTACCACCACACCTCGTACTGCACGCCCACCAGCGTGCGCGAGGTCTTGCCATTGGCGCCAAAGGTGCCTGCGTTGGCCACAGCCGCCGCCTGGTTCCAGTTGGCCTTCGTCACGTACAGACGCAGCTCAGGACGCGACCAGAAGTCTTCATTCAGTGCCAGGGCACCCGCCAGCGTGACCTTGGACAGGCGCTGGTCCGGACCACTGCCCTTGCGGGTGGTGGTGGACAACTCCACCAGGCCCTTGAAGTTCTTGGTGAACGCGTACGAGCCACGGCCGCCCAGCGAGAAGTCCTTGGTCTCCACGCCGGTCAGGTCAGCCTTGTTGGTCTGGTAGCCAATGAGGGCCTGGCCGCCAAACGGGCCGCTTTGCCAGTTGATGGAGTCGGCAATGCGGGTGGCGCGCTTGCCTGCGCTGGTGCCCTCGATGGCTTCAAACTCCCCGTCGATGCGGGCATGGCCGCGCGATGTCTGCAAATACAGCGTGTTGCTGATGCTGGGCAGCAGGAACTCCTTTTGTGTGTGCATCAACGAGATGCCAGAGCCGGAGCCGCCACCCACCTGGTTCTTGCCGCCAACGGCGGTCAGCAGCACCCGCAGCTTGCCGCCGGGGTTGGTGTTGATCTCGGACAGGTCGGCGTTGATGCGGTGTGCCTTCACGTTGTTGGGCAGGCCGCCGTCAAACTTGTCGCCGGAGAACACGCCCACGCCCAGCTTCATGCCGCCCACAGGCACGTCGGTCACACCAGCGCCGATGTTGTCGCCGTAGTTCAGCAGGAAGTAGTCGACGATGTGCACGTCCTGGATCCGCAGGCGGCGCTGGCCGACCCAGAACTTGGCTTCGGGCGAGAACGAGAAGCCGCTCATTTCCACAAACGCCTGTTCGGTGCTGATGTCGCCACTGCCCCACTTGGCGGGCATGTAGTTCACCTTCCAGTTGACGCCACCTGCCTCGAAGCCCTTGGCAAAGTTGACTTCGATACCGTTGTCGCCTTCGTTGCCCAGGCGGTACTTCTGCAGTTCGCCGCCCAGCGTCAGGTTGCCCTTGACGCCATCGGAGTGGTTGAACACCGGGCCACCGCGGGAGTAGCCGTTGAACTCAAAGCCTGCTACGTCCATAGCAAAGGCGCCATTCGCGCATGCGGCGGCCAAAGCCACCGCCGTGAGGCGGTTTCTTGTCTTCATGATGGGATCCCTCTGGGGTTGGTTTTAGTGCGTGTAGGTATGTGTGTCGTACACGGCTTACTTGGTCTTCGCGGCGGCCGCGATCTTCTTCATGGCGTCGGCGACGCTCACCTTGTCGTCGTTCCAGAACTGGCTGACGACATCCTTGATCGCCCCTTCGGTGGCAGGCGCAATCGCCATGCCATGGGCCACGCTGGGCACCAGGCCACCGCTCTTGGCAGTGTCGGCAAAGTCTTTGCTGGACAGCTTGGCGCAGTCGTCAAACTTGTCCATCTTCTGTCCGGTGCGCACAGGGATCGAGCCCTTGTTGAGGTTGAACACCTCCTGGAACTCAGGGCTCATGATGGAGCTGGCCAGGTCGCTCTGCGCCTTCTGTGCTGCTGCGTCCTTGAGCTTGAACAGGATGAACGAGTCCACGTTGAAGGTGAACGCGTTGGCCGTGCCTGGTGCCGCTACGCACTGGAAGTCCTTGCCCGGCGCCTTGTTGGCCGCGATGAACTCACCCTTTGCCCAGTCACCCATCAGCTGGAAGCCCGCCTTGCCCTGGATGAGCATGGCTGTGGCCAGGTTCCAGTCGCGGCCGGGAGCGCCCGGGTCGGTGTAGGTCTTGATGCGGCGGAAGGTCTCCAGCGACTTCTTCATGGTGTCGCTGTTGATGGCCTTGTCGTCCAGTTTGACCAGGGCGTCCTGGTAAAACTTGGCACCGCCCACGCCCAGCACCACGGATTCAAAGGTCGTGAAGTCCTGCCAGTTCTGGCCGCCATGGGCCACGGGGACCAGGCCTGCGGCCTTGAGCTTGTCGGCAGCGGCAAAGAACTCGTCCCAGGTCTTGGGCATGCTGGCCACGCCCGCCTTCTTCAGCGCATCGGAGCTGGCCCACAGCCAGTTCACGCGGTGCACGTTGACCGGGGCAGCCACGTAGCTGCCCTTGTACTTCATCACGTCGGCGACCACCTTGGGCAGCACGTCGTCCCACTTCTCGGTCTTGGCCAGCGCATCGACATTGGCCAGCACGCCTTCGGACGCCCATTCCTGGATGGCCGGGCCCTTGACCTGGGCGGCCGAGGGCGGGTTGCCCGAGATCACGCGGCTCTTGAGCACCGTCATGGCGCTGTCGCCACCGCCGCCAGCCACGGCAAAGTCGCGCCAGGTGTGGCCTTTGGACTGCATGATCTTCTTGAGCTCGGCAGCCGACTTGGCCTCGCCGCCCGATGTCCAGTAGTGCAGGACCTCGACCTCCCCCGCGCTGGCAGACATCGCGGCCGCCAGGCCCACCGCCAGTGCGGCGATCTTTGTCATCTTCCACATACCCTTGTCTCCTCGACGTTGTTTTCAGAACCCGTTGCTGCGCCGTGATACCGGTGCCGTTCAGCGCAGTCGGTACTTTAATTACAATAATTAATTTAATTCTCAGGGCTTTCCCTGAGAGTCGCAGCGGCCCCACAGAGGGCCCGTTGCAGGGGCCTTTGTTATGCTCAATCCATGGCCACGATACTGATTGTCGAAGACGACGCCCTCCTGCTCGACGCTCTCACCGGCCAGCTCAAGCAACTCGATTACAGCGTCTGCACCGCCAGCAGCGTGGCGCAGGCCATGGCGCTTTTGCAGACGCAGGCGGTGGACGGCATCATCCTGGACCTGGGCCTGCCCGGCGCCGACGGCATGGAACTGCTGACCTGGGCCCGCGCGCACATTGCCGGCCTGCCCGTGCTGATCCTCACCGCCCGCGACGGCGTCGACGACCGCGTGCTGGGCCTGAACGCCGGGGCCGACGACTACATCACCAAGCCCTTCAACATGCAGGAGCTGCAGGCCCGCCTGCAGGCCATGCTGCGCCGCGCGCGCCAGCCCGCCTTCACCCAGGCCAGCAGCGCTGCGGGCGCCGTCAGCACCACCATCGGCCCCCTGGTGCTGGACCACGCCAGCCATGCCGCGGCCCTGAACGGTGACCTGCTGGAGCTGACCCAGCGCGAGTGGGAGCTGCTGGAGCTGCTGGCCCACCGCTGTGGCGAAGTCGTCACGCGCGACGACGTGCTGGCCGCCTGGCGCGCCAGCCCGCCCGAGCCGGGCCAAACCGCCGCCCCGCTGAACTCCAATGCACTGGAGGTGTATGTGCACCGCCTGCGCAAGAAGCTCGACCAGTCCAATCTGGTGATCCGCAATATCCGGGGGCTGGGGTACATGCTGAACAAGCCATGAAGCCCCCCCTGAGATGCTACGCATCTTCCCCCCGTGGGGGGGACGCCGCCAGCGCGGCGGGGCGGCCCTTGCGCGGCGGCACTGGCCTTGGTCGCGCCAGTTGCAAGACGCGCGCCGTTTAATTTTTACGGCCATTCATGCGTCACGTCCCGGGTGTTTCTCTTCAACGCAAGCTGCTGCTGTGGCTGCTGCTGCCGCAGCTGGTGCTGTGGTTGTCGGGTGGGTTTCTGGCGTGGCGCATTGCGCTGCAGAACGGCGAGAAGGGCATTGACCAGACGCTGACCCAGTCAGTGCGGGCGCTGGCGCGGCAGATCAAGCCGATTGGCGATGGGCTGCTGGTGGACTTTCCGAAGGCCGCGCAGGACATCCTGGAACAGGACCCGGCCGACCGCATCACCTACATGGTGTCGTCTCCGCCCGGCCGCTTTTTGCTGGGCAACGCGCAGCTGCCGCCACCGCCCGCCCAGGTTGATGTGGCGGTGGGCGAGGCGTTTTTGTACCAGGCGCGGGTGGATGACAAACCGGTGCGCGTGGCCTTGCTGGATGTGGACTACGGCACCGCCTCTACCCGCCAGCGCCTGCGCGTTCAGGTGGCCCAGAGCCTCACGGTGCGCGAGCGCATTGCGCAGGAACTGCTGGAGCGCATGGTGTTCCCCATGGGCCTGATGGGCCTGGCCCTGAGCGCCGTGGTGTACGCCGGTGTGCTGCGCGGCCTGCAGCCCTTGAAGCGCCTGGAGGCGCAAATTGAGCGCGCAGGCGCGCAGCCCCACACGGGCACCACGCCGCTTCCGCCCATAGAGCTGACCTCTGCCCCGCAGGAAGTGCATTCGCTGGCCAGCACCATCAACCGCCTGCTGGAGACCGTGGCGCGTGGCCAGCAAAAGGAAAAGCGTTTTCTGAACGACGCTGCCCACCAGCTGCGCACGCCGCTCGCAGGCCTGATCGGCCAGACCGAGCTGGCCCTGCATGAGAGCCACGAACCCGCAGTACAGGCCCGCCTGCAAAAGGTGCTGTCGGCCGCGCAACGCAGCGCGCACCTGGTGCACCAGCTGCTGCAACTGGCGCGCTCAGAGTCGAACGTGGAGATGCAGTCCATCGACCTCGCCGCCCTGGCCCGCGAGGTGGCCCGCGAATGGGCCGCCCGCGCCCTGGCCCAGGGCATGGACCTGGGCTACGAGGGCGTGGACCACCTGCCCGCGCAGGGCCACCCGCTGCTGCTGCGCGAGGCGTTGAACAACCTCATCGACAACGCGCTGCACTACGCGGGCCCCGGCGCCACGGTGACGGTGCGCGTGGGCCATGAAGAGCCGGGGCATTGGGCGCTGCTGGTGGTGGAGGACGATGGACCGGGCGTGCCGGCCGAGCACCTGGGCGATCTGTTTGCGCGGTTCTGGCGTGGGTCGGACAAGGCGGGGGGGTGCGGACTGGGGCTGTCGATCGTGGAAGAGATCGCGCTGCGGCACGGGGGGCGGACGGTGGCGGAAGGGGTGGTGCCGAAGGGGTTGCGGGTGGGGATGCGGCTGCCTGCGGGGTGAGTTTTTGGTGTTTTTGGCTGGATGCGCTAGTGCTTCATGCCTTGGCAGCTATGATTTTTATAGTGAACTCCATCACGTCTGGGCTGAAGATTTCCAGCGGAAATTGACGGTTTCATGCGTCTGGTGTGCGCGCTGAGTCTTGGGGGCTTGTGCGCATCGAATGACATGCTTTCTTTGAGGGCGGAGGCCGGGAGTCGCCCGGCAGGCGAGTAACTTTCTCTTGTCTCGCCAAGAGAAAGTCACCAAAGAGAAAGCGACCCCACTGTCTGCGTCCCCTGCGCTTCGCTCCGGGGCAACCTGCGGTGCTTGGGTTTGGCGGGGTCTCGCTCAACTCGCGCCGCTGCGCGTCGCTCAGACACACGCGAGCCCTGATCGGCCAAACCCTGCGCTCCTCGGCGCAACCAGAGGGGCCAGGGGAGCAGAACATCCACACGGGCCATCGCTGCGCTCGGCCACACCTCGCGGGCGCAAGCGCTACGCGCTGCGCAGCCTGGGCCGAGCGCAGCGATGGCCCGAATGGATGTCCGGCTGTTCGGTTGTTGGGATGTTCGGTTGCCCCACCCCTGCTGGCTGCGCCTGCGGCGGGGCGGTTGCGGGGTGGCATGGGCGTCGAAGCGCCCATGCTTCGTGAACTGGCTCGCCGTGGCTGTCCGAGCGGCGCGCGCAGCGCAAAGCGAGTTCCACGGCGCACCCCGCAGCCGCACCGCTGCAGGTTTGCCCCGGAGCGAAGCGCAGGGGTCGCAGACTGGGGGTCGCCTTTTCTTTGGTGACTTTCTTTTGGCGAAGCAAAAGAAAGTTACTCGCTCGCCGGGCGACTCCCGGCCTCCGCACTCAAACCAGGCACACCGCCTGATAAGCACGTAGCCTTGCGAATAGCCAAAAACAAAAGCGGCCAGCACCTGCACCCCAGGCACCAGCCGCCCCAATACAAAAACAAACCTCAAGCCGCGAGGATCAGCTTCTCCAGCTTCACAGCATCCACCGCAAACGCCCGAATCCCCTCAGCCAGCTTCTCGGTCGCCATCGCATCCTCATTCAACGCAAACCGGAACCCCGCCTCGTCATAGTTCACCGCAGGCAGGTCCATCGCCTTGGCAGCCTCCGCATCCAACGCCCGCTGCAACGGCGCATCACTCGCAGCCAGCTGCGCCAACAGCTCGGGGGCAATGGTCAACAGGTCGCACCCGGCCAGCGCCGTGATCTGCCCCACATTGCGGAAACTCGCGCCCATCACCTCGGTGGCGATGCCGAAACGCTTGTAGTGGTTGTAGATCTGCGTGACAGACTGCACGCCCGGGTCGTTGGCGCCCGCGCGCGCGGCCTCGTCCCAGCTCGCGCCTGCCTGCTTTTTGTACCAGTCGTAAATACGGCCCACAAACGGCGAGATCAGCTGCACCTTGGCCTGGCCGCAGGCCACGGCCTGGGCAAAAGAGAACAGCAGCGTGAGGTTGGTGTGGATGCCCTTGCGCTCCAGCTGGGCGGCCGCCTGGATGCCTTCCCACGTGGCTGCGATCTTGATGAGCACGCGGTCGATGTGGATGCCTTCTGCCCGGTACAGCTCGATGATGCGCTCGGCGCGCGTGACGGTGGCGCTGGTGTCAAAGCTCAGGCGGGCATCCACTTCGGTGGAAACACGGCCGGGTACATGGGTCAGGATCTCGCAGCCAAAACGCACCAGCAGGCGGTCGATCACCTCGTCCATCGCACGCCCTTGCCACTTGGCGACGGTGTCCTTGAGCAGCGGCGCGTATTCGGGCTTTTGCACCGCCTTGAGAATCAGCGAGGGATTGGTCGTGGCGTCCTGCGGACGGAACTGGGCCAGTTGCAGAAAGTCGCCGGTGTCGGCAACCACGGTGGTGAACTGTTTGAGGGCGTCGAGTTGGTTCATGGCGCCATTATTCCGCATCACGTTGGGCACCTTCGGTACTACCAACCACCGATACGCCGTGGGCACCCAGGCTCAGTTGCACGTCATCACCAACGGCCAGCACATCATCCAGGTCGGACGACACCACAAAGATGTGGCCCAGCGCGGTCTCGAAGGTGTATTCGTACACCGCGCCCAGGTACGCCCGCTTGTCCAGCCGGGCGGGCAGCAGGCCCGCGCCCTGGCGATGAATGCGCCAGGCCTCCGGCCGCACCGCCACCTTCACAGGGCCGCTCTTCACCGCCATGCGGGGGCGCAGCACCAGCGGGCCGAGTGCCACCGTGCCGTCAGCGTCGGCCACGGCGGGGAACAGCATCGCCTCGCCCATGAAACCGGCCACGAACTCGCTGTGCGGGGTTTCGTACAGCGCGCGCGGCGATCCCTTCTGCGCAATCAGGCCCTGGTTCATCACGATGATCTGATCGCTCACCGCCATGGCCTCAGCCTGGTCGTGTGTGACGTAAGCCACCGTGAGCGACAGGCGCTGCTGCAAGGCACGGATTTCCTCACGCATCTCACGGCGCAGGCGGGCGTCGAGGTTGGACAGGGGCTCGTCGAACAGCAGCACCTCGGGCTCCAGCACCAGCGCGCGGGCCAGGGCCACGCGCTGCTGCTGTCCGCCCGAAAGTTCGCTGGGCAGGCGGTCGTCATAGCCCACCAGGCCCACGCCGCGCAGCGCCTCCACCGCCTTGGTGCGTGCCTGCTCCTTGGGCTGGCCCGACATGCGCAGGCCGTACATCACGTTCTCCACCACATTCATGTGCGGGAACAACGCGTAGCTCTGGAACATCATGCTCACATTGCGTTGCGCGGGGCCCAGCGTGGTCACGTCCTGGCCTGCGATGAAGATCTCGCCCGAAGTGGGCGATTCCAGCCCCGCGATCATGCGCAAGGTGGTGGTCTTGCCGCAGCCCGAGGGGCCAAGGATGGTGGTGAGCGTGCCGCGCGGCACCTCAAAGCTGATGCCCTTGACGGCCAAGGCCGCGCTGCTGTCGCTGCCGTAGCGCTTGGTGATGTTGCGGAACACGATGCCCGCGTCGTTGTTGTTCATGGCGTGTTTTCTTTTTTGTCAGAGGTGTCAGTGCGCAGCGGGAGCGGCTCCACGGCGGCCCAGTTTGCGGTCACCCACCAACAGCTGAATGAGTCCGATGGAGGCCGACATAAGGACGATGAGCACCGTGCAGTACGCCAGCGCCACTCCATAGTCGCCATTGCCCACGCGGCCGATGATGTAGGTGGTGGCCAGCTCGTTCTCGGCCGTGACCAGGAAGATCACAGCGCTCACGGTGGTGATGGCTCGCACAAAGCTGTACACCAGTGCAGCCACCAGGGCGGGCTTGAGCAGCGGCAGCACCACATGGCGCAGCGTCTGCACGCTGCCTGCGCGCAGCATGACGGACGCCTCATCCAGCGACCGGTCGAGTTGCTTGAACGCCGCCGTGCCCGCCCGCACGCCCACCGGCAGGTTACGGAACATGAAGCACAGCACGATGATGAGTGCCGTGCCCGTCAGCTCGAACGGCGGCACGTTGAACGCCAGGATGTAGCTCACGCCCAGCACCGTGCCGGGAATGGCAAAAGCCAGCAGCGCTGCAAACTCGAACGCGCCCTGCCCCCGGAACTCGGTGCGCGCCAGCAGCCACGCAATGCCGATGCCCAGCGTGGCCGTGAGCGGCGCCGAGATGGCCGCGAGCTTGAGCGTGGTGAAGAACGAGTTCCACGCTGTGCCCGCCCACACCACACCAAACTCGCCCCATTCCACACTGAACGCCGTGCGAAAGTGCGCCAGCGTGATGGTGTAGTCGCGCCCCCAGGTCTGCACAAAGCCGCCGGCCAGAGCAAACAGGTACACGATGAGGGTGAACGCCATCCAGGGCAGTGCAATGGAGTGCACCACGCGGCGCACACCGGTGGGCAGCGGCATGGCAATGCCTGCATCACCCTTGCCCGATACGGTGGTGAAGTTCTGCTTGCCCAGCAAGCCGCGCTGGATGGCAAACACGGTGAGCGCAAAGAACGTGAGAATCCAGGCCAGCGACGCGGCACGGCCCTGGTCGTACTGCGCACCCACGATGGCAAAGAAGATTTCGGTGGACAGCACCGAGAACTGCCCGCCCACCACGATGGGGTTGCCGAAGTCGGCCATGCTTTCGATGAAGCCCACCAGGAACGCATTGGCCAGGCCCGGCTTGAGCAGCGGCAGGGTCACGGTCATGAAGGTGCGGTGCGGGCTGGCACGCAGCGTTTGCGCGGCCTCTTCCAGGCTGGGCGCCACGCCCTGCACCACGCCACGCATGATCATGAAAGCAATGGGTGTGAAGGCAAAGGTCTGCGCCACCCACACGCCCAGCCAGCCGTAGAACCAGCGCGACGGCGTGATGCCAAACGCGTATTCCAGAAACTGGTTGAACACGCCTGCGCGGCCAAACAGCAGGATGAGCCCCAGGCCCACCACAAACGGCGGCGTGATGATGGGCAGCAGCGCCACGATGTTCAGCGGCCGCGCATAGCGGCGCGATGCGCGCTCGGCCATCAGGGCCATGAAGGTGCCCAGCAGCGTGGTGCTGGTGGCCGTCATCAAGCCCAGGAACAGCGTGTTCCAGGCCACACCGCAGCGCTGGCCGCCCGCCAGACACGACAGGCTGAAGTTGCGCTCGTGCGCAATGCGCTCCCACACCACGGCCAGCGAGAACGGGCCGTCCTCCAGAAAAAACGCAGCCGACAGCGCCTTGAGCACCGGGAACACGATGAACAGCGCGAGCAGGCTGCCACAGCCCACCACCGCAGCCGCCACGAACAGATCGCCCTTGAAGAAGCCCCGCCGTGCCACCCCAAAAGACAGCAGCACCAGCAGCGCCGACAGCACCACAAACCCGCCCCAGCCCATGCCGGGCTGACGCGCGCCCAGTTCGCCCAGGCTGTTGTTCATCCATTCAAACGCCCAGCCGCGCGCGCCAATCGCAAAGCCGCTGAGCAGCAGGGCCGCCAGCCCCAGCGCCCCCCCCGCCACCAGCAGGGCACCCTGCTTGCGCCCGGCGGGCAGGCAGGCCCCCAGGCCCGCCACCACCAGCCCGGCGAGGCCCAGCCACAGCCAGGGGCGCCCGAACAAGGCCGCCTGCATCAGCCCGTTGGCCGCCTGCTCGCTGCTGAAGACCTGGCCCACCGCCAGCAGGCCATTGGCGTCCTGCTGTGCATACCAGGGGAACACCAGGTACCCCAGTGCGCCCATGGCCAGCCAGACCCACAGGGGCCGGTTGACCGAGGCACCGGGAGTCCTGGTCCGAAGGGTTGCGTGCGCCGCCGCTGCTGCCGACACCACCACCCCTTAGCGCGTTGCGTTTTGCACGTCTTTTTCCCAGCGCGCAATCAGGCGGCGGCGCTCGGCGCTGGCGCCGTATTTGGCGTAGTCGTAGTTGATGAGCTTCATCTTGGCCGGATCGGTCATGCGCGGGTCTTTGGGCACCTGCGTGTTGCTGGGCAGCTGGAACTGCTTGGCCGCCAGGCCAAACTGTTGGCCGCCGGGCGTGAGCGCCCATTCGTAGAACTTCTTGGCCGCCTCGGTGTTGGGGCCGTTCTTGACGATGCTCATGGAGCCCACCTCGGCGCCAGTACCTTCAGAAGGTGTGACCGAGCCCACGGGGAAGCCGTTGACCGCCTCGGTGGTCACGTCGTGCACGAAGCTCACGGACACCGTGGTCTCGCCGCGTGCAACCGCCTTGACAGGCGCCGTGCCTGAACGGGTGTACGCGCTGATGTTGGGGTGCAGGGCCTTGAGGTATTCAAACGCCTTTTCCTCGCCCATGATCTGCACCAGCGTGGCGATCATGGTGTAGGCGGTGCCGCTAGAGGCCGGGTTGGCCATCTGAACCTCGCCCTTGAATTCAGGCTTGAGCAGGTCGGCCCATGACTGGGGGAGGTTGAGCTTGCGCTTGGCCAGCAGCTCCTTGTTGTAGCCAAAACCCAGCGGGCCCAGGTACACGCCCACGGTGCGGTACTTGGAATCGGCCGCCTGCTTTTGTGCCCAAGGGTACAGCTGCGCGAGCTGGGGCGACTTGTATTCGAGCGTCAGGCCCTGTTCGGCCGCCTGCAGGTGCGGGTCGCCCGTACCGCCAAACCAGATGTCGGTCTTGGGGTTGGCGCGCTCGGCATTGAGCTGCGCCAGCGCCTCGCCCGATCCCTTGGCCGTCATGTTGACCTTGGTGCCGGTGGTCTTGGCGTACACCGTGGACATCAGGTTGCACCACTCGGCCTGCACCGAGCAGATGATGTTGACCTGGCCCTGGGCCCAGCTGCCCGATGCAGCGGCCACAAGGGCCGCACCGGCCAGAAGTTTTGTCAGCAAGGGTTTGCGCATGGAAGGCTCCTCAGTATCTGGATAACGTGATGGAGGATGCTATGCGTGCAGGGCCTGCCCGGGCCAGGGGGGAAACGCCCAGGCCCCGTGCAAGCAGGTTGAAAGGCAGGGATTGCGCGGACCCCATACCTTTGGGAACCGAGTTACATTAAACGCAGATGGCCCCACCACCGCGCGTACAGCCGGTGGATGAAGCGTCCACCCAAGCCCCTTCCAAGGCCCCCTGCGCAGCCTGCCCTGCCTTCACAGACTGACATGCTCGACCGCATCACCGCCTCCCTGCCCTCGCTGGCCCCCGCCGAACAGCGCGTGGCCAAGCTGGTGCTGACCGACCCCCGCACCTTCGCCCGCCTGCCCGTGCGCGAGCTGGCCGAGCGCGCGCATGTGAGCAAGCCCACCGTGGTGCGCTTTTGCCGCAGCATGGGTTACGACGGGCTGGCGGACTTCAAGCTCAAGCTGGCAGGCAGTGTGAGCGAAGGCGTGCCCTTCATCCACCGCAGCGTGGATGCCGACGACAAGACCGGTGACGTGCTGGTGAAGGTGGTGGACAACGCCGTGGCAGCGTTCCTGCAATACCGCAACGCGGCCAGCACCGTGGCCATCGAACGTGCGGCCGAGGCCATTGCCGACACGTGGAAGAAAGGCAAACGCATCGAGTTCTACGGCGTGGGCAACTCGGGCATCGTGGCGCAGGATGCGCAGCATAAGTTCTTCCGCCTGGGCGTGACCTCGATTGCCAGCAGCGACGGCCACATGCAGGTGATGAGCGCCACCCTGCTGGGGCCAGGCGACTGCGCCGTGATCATCTCCAACTCGGGCCGCACCCGCGACCTGATGGACGCGGCAGACATCGCCCGCCGCAACGGCGCCACCACCATCGTCATCACCGCCAGCGGCTCGCCCCTGGCCAGCACCTGCCAGATCCATCTGGCGGCCGACCACCCCGAGGGCTACGACCGCTACAGCCCCATGGTGTCGCGCCTCATGCACTTGCTCATCATCGACGTGCTGGCCACCTGCGTGGCGCTGCGCATTGGCAGCTCGCTGCAGCCGATCCTGCAGCAGATGAAGGAAAACCTGCGGGCCAAGCGTTACGCGTAAATCCTGGCCGTCAGGCCAGGCCGGCCCACGCCTTCTCAGTCCAGCGTGACACCCGCGTCGCGGATCACCTTGCCCCACTTGGTCGTTTCGGCCGCAAGAAAAGCGTCGCACGCCTCGGGCGTGGTGCCTTCACCAAAGGTGCCCATGGTGTCGAGTTTGGCCTTGGTTTCATCACTCTGGATGATGGCGTTCACGGCGTCCGACATGCGCTTGACGATGTCGCGCGGCGTCCCTGCGGGTGCAATCATGCTGGCCCAGGTACTGCCCAGCATGCCGGGCACGCCTTGCTCGATGAAGGTCGGCACGTCAGGCAACATGGGCAAGCGCTTTTCGCTGGCCACGCCGATGAGGGTGATGCGGCCTGCCTTGGCGGGCTGGATCAGGTTGGGCGGAGGGTCGAGGAACAAGGGCACCTGGCCGCCGAGCAAGTCCGTCAACGCCGGGGCTGCGCCGCGGTAGGGAATGTGGACCATGAAGGTCTTGGTCAGTGACTTGAGCAACTCGCTGGTCAGGTGCGCGGCAGAGCCTGTGCCTGATGAGGCAAAACTCACCTTGCCAGGGTTGGCCTTGGCATAGGCCACGAGTTCCTTCACCGTCTTGAACGGTGCATTGGGCGCCACCGCCGCCACCAACGGAGAAACACCCAGCAGCGACACGCCCATCAGGTCCTTGCGCGGGTTGTAGGGCAGCTTGGGGTAGAGCGTGGTGTTGGCGGTAAAGGCCGGAATGACCACACCAAAGGTGTGACCGTCCGGGGCGGACTTGGCGACGGCATCCACGCCGATGATGCTGTTCGCACCGGGTTTGTTGTCGATGACAACCGGCTGACCGAATTGCTTTTGCAGGCCTACCGTCAGCAGACGCGCCATCTGGTCGGTAAACCCGCCCGCCGTGTAAGGCACGATGATGCGAATCGGGCGACTCGGCCAACTGGTTTGGGCCAGTGCTGGCAATGCCGCACTGGCCAGCGCTGCGCCAGTGGCCTGGACAAGCCTGCGACGGGAAAGGAATGTGGTCATGGTTTTGTCTCCTGCTGATTTATAGGTATAAAAAGCAGCCTCAGCGCTCATGCGATAAGCGCTAAAAGCTATATTTTTAGAAGCATCCAGATCCCATCAAGTGGGCTGTGCCTGTGATCTGCGGGGGCTCAGAGGGCCTTGACCAGTTCAGGCACAGCCGTGAACAGATCCGCTTCCAGCCCATAGTCGGCCACGCTGAAGATCGGTGCCTCAGGGTCCTTGTTGATCGCCACGATCACCTTGGAGTCCTTCATGCCCGCCAAGTGCTGGATAGCACCCGAGATACCGGCGGCCACATACAGCTGCGGTGCCACGATCTTGCCCGTCTGGCCCACTTGCCAGTCGTTCGGTGCGTAGCCTGCGTCCACCGCTGCGCGGCTGGCACCCAGGGCGGCGCCCAGCTTGTCGGCCAGGGGCGTCATGACTTCGTCGAACTTTTCCTTGCTGCCCAGCGCACGACCACCGGAGACGATGATCTTGGCAGCGGTCAGCTCGGGGCGGTCGCTCTTGGCGATTTCGCTGCCCACGAAGCTGCTCTTGCCTGCGTCGGCCGTGGCGGCGGCGATTTCAACTTGTGCGCTGCCACCGGTGGCGGCTGCGGCGTCAAAGCCGGTGGTGCGCACGGTGATGATCTTGACGGCATCTTGGCTTTGCACGGTGGCAATGGCGTTGCCGGCGTAGATGGGGCGCTCAAACGTATCGGCTGCGATCACCTTGGTGATGTCGCTGATCTGGGCCACATCGAGCTTGGCCGCCACGCGGGGGGCCACGTTCTTGCCGCCAGCAGTCGCCGGGAACAGGATGTGGCTGTAGTTGGATGCGATGGCGAGCACTTGCGCGGCCACGTTTTCTGCCAGGCCGTGTTCCAGGCCAGGGGCGTCGGCGTGGATGACCTTGGCAACACCGGCTATTTTGGAGGCGGCCTGTGCAGCAGCTCCGGCGTTGTGGCCGGCCACCAGCACGTGCACGTCGCCGCCGCAGGCCACTGCGGCCGTGACGGTGTTCAGCGTGGCGCCCTTGATGGACGCGTTGTCGTGTTCAGCAATAACGAGTACCGACATTTAGATCACCTTCGCTTCGTTCTTGAGTTTTTCGACCAGGGCGGCCACGTCGGCCACCTTGATGCCAGCGCCGCGCTTGGCGGGCTCGGTCACCTTGAGGGTCTTCAGGCGCGGGGCCACGTCCACACCGAGGTCTTCGGGCTTGACGGTATCGAGCTGCTTTTTCTTGGCCTTCATGATGTTGGGCAAGGTGACGTAGCGGGGCTCGTTCAGGCGCAGGTCGGTGGTGATGACGGCGGGCAGCGTCAGGGCCAGGGTTTCCAGGCCGCCGTCCACTTCGCGGGTCACGCTGACCTTGTCTGCAGCCAGTTCAACCTTGCTGGCGAACGTGGCCTGGGGCAGGTCGGCCAGGGCCGCCAGCATCTGGCCGGTCTGGTTGGCGTCGTCGTCGATGGCTTGTTTGCCCAGGATGATGAGCGAGGGTTGCTCTTTGTCCACCAGGGCCTTCAAGATCTTGGCGACGGCCAGGGGCTGCAGTTCGACGTCGGTTTCCACCAGGATGGCGCGGTCGGCACCAATGGCCATGGCCGTGCGCAGGGTTTCCTGGCACTGGGCCACGCCGCAAGAGACTGCGATGACTTCGGTCACCAGGCCTTTTTCTTTCAGGCGCACGGCCTCTTCAACGGCGATTTCGTCAAAGGGGTTCATGCTCATCTTCACGTTGGCGATGTCCACACCCGTGTTGTCCGACTTCACGCGGACCTTCACGTTGTAGTCCACCACGCGCTTGACGGGAACGAGAATTTTCATGGTTGGGTCTTTCTGAAAAAACAGGAAATCGATCAGTGCGACAGCGTGCGGTGCAGGTCACGCAATTCACGCTTGAGCACCTTGCCGATGGCGCTGCGCGGCAGCTCATCGATGAAATGCAGCGCAGCCAGCCGCTGCGTTTTGCCCGCCCGGGCGTTGTACCAACCCATGATCTGGGTGGCGTCTTCGGTGGCGCCCGGTCGGCGGCACACAAAGGCCACCGGCGTCTCGCCCCACTGTTCGGAGGGCACGCCGGTCACGGCCACGTCCTCCACGGCGGGATGCTTGCGCAGCTCTGCTTCGAGGTCGCTGGGGTAGATGTTGAAGCCGCCGCTGATGACCATGTCCTTGCGGCGGTCCAGCAGGGTCAGAAAGCCCTGCACGTCAAACCGGCCCACATCGCCCGTGCGGATGAAGCGCTTGCCGGTGGCGTCAAACCACTCGGCCTCGCGCGTCTTGTCGGGCTGCCGGTGGTAGCCGGTCATCATGCCGGGCGAGTGGCCCACCACCTCGCCGGTGGCACCGGGCGGCAGCTCATGGCCCTCTTCGTCGATCAGGCGGATATCGCTGGTGGACGCGGGCTGGCCCACAGTGTGCAGCTTGTCCGGGTGCTCGTGCGCCGCCAGGATGCAGGTGCCGCCGCCTTCGGTCATGCCGTAGAACTCGTACAGCGCGCCCGGCCAGCGCGCCAGGATGTCGGCCTTGAGCTCGGCACGGAACGGCGCGCTGGTGCAGAACTTGGCGCGAAAGCACGACAGGTCGAATTCACCAAACTGCGGCAGCGCCATGATGCGCTGGTATTGCACCGGCACCAGCATGGAATGCGTGGCGCGGATCTGCTGCGCGGTCTGTAAGTAGCGCAACGCATCGAACTTCGCCATCAGCCGCACGCTGCCGCCCCAACACAGGCCGGGAAAGAACGACACCAGCGTGGTGTTGGAATACAGCGGCGTTGCCAGCAGCGTGACACTGTCCGGGCCGTAGCCCTGCGCCAGGCCGCGCACCAGATGCGCCCAGCGCATGCCGTGCGATTGCACGATGCCCTTGGGGTTGCCGGTGGTGCCGGAGGAATAAATGATGTTGAACGGGTGCTCGGGCCCCACGTCCACCGGCTGCGGTGCGGCGCCTTCGGGAGCGAGCCACTCAATCCACGGCGTGCCCGCGCCGGTATCGTCCAGCGCCACCAGGGGCAGCGCACCGGCGCCTTCCATCACTGCCGGCGGCACCGCCGCCCTGCCCTGCGCATCGGCAAACAGCAGGCGCGCCTGGGCATCGCCCAGCATGGACGCCATCGCATCGGGCGTGACGGAGGGTGCCAGCGGTGCCACTACCACACCCGCACGCAGGGCGCCCAGGTACACGGCGGCATAACGCACAGACGACGCGGCGCACACGGCAACCACATCGCCCGAGTGCAGGCCCGCCTGCTGCAACGATGCGGCCACGCGGTCCACCAGGGCATCGAGTGCGGCCCATTTCAACGCGGAGTCGTCATCGGCCAGGGCGCTGGCCTGCGGGCGCTGCCGCGCGTTGTCACGCAGCAGATCGGAGACCCGGCGGAAAGGGGGCAAAGGGGCAGAGGCAGTTGCGTTGGTCATGGCCCAACTTACTCGAAGACGATGCCCTTGTCGCGGATCACCTGGCCCCACTTGGCGTAATCGCCACGCACGCGCTTGGCCATCTGTTCCGGGCCCTGGTAGTTGGCGATGGCACCGGCGTTGAGCAGCTTGTCCTGCACTTCCTTGTCGGCCAGGATGGCTTTGACTTCGGTGCTGATGCGATCAACCACCTCCTTGGGCGTACCGAGCGGGGCCATCAGGCCGCCCCACGACACGGCATCAAAGCCCTTGAAGCCCTGCTCGGCAATGGTGGGCACGTTGGGGATTACGCCCACGCGCTGCGGCGAGCCCACGGCAATGGCGCGCAGCTTGCCCGTCTGGATATGGGGCAGCGCTGCCACGAGGTCGGCATACATCATGGGCACCTGGCCGCCCAGCGTGTCGGTGATGGCGGGCACACCGCCCTTGTAGGGCACATGCTCCATCTCGAATTGACCCAGCTGCTTGAGCAGCTCCATGCTCAGGTGGCCAAAGCTGCCCACGCCCGAGGAGGTGTAGTTGAGCTGACCTGGCCGCGCCTTGGCGTGGGTGATGAGCTTTTGCAGATCGGTCACGGTAGGCATCTGCGCCGGGTTGACCACCACTACGATGGGCAGGTCGTACACGGTAGCCACGGACACGAAATCCTTGGTGGTGTCGTAGCCCGCCTTTTTGTACAGGTGCGGAGCCAACAGCGTGGGCGTGGCCAGCATCATGAGCGTGTAGCCGTCGCCAGGGGTCTTGGCGATCTGCTGCGCGGCAATCGAGCCCGAAGCGCCCGCGCGGTTCTCCACCACCACGGGCTGCTTCAGCCGCTCGGCCAGCTTCTGGCCGACGATACGCGAGGCCGTGTCGGTGGGGCCACCAGCCGGGAAGGGCACCACGAGCTTGATCATCTTGTTGGGCCAGGCCTGGGCGTGCGCTGGGGCCGTGCCCAGCAGGCCGATGGCCGACACAGCGGCAGCTGCGGACAGCACCGCGCGACGCGAAAAGGCGGCGGGGAAAAGAGATTGTTTCGTCATCAGATATCCGTTTTTACTTTCAGCTTTTGTGCTGACCCACGCCCGACGTAACCGGCGCGGCCCAGGCGCGGGCAGCCGCGCAAGGGCCGCCCCGCCGCGCTGGCTGCGTCCCCCTGCCCGCATGGCGCAGCCATGCGAGAGCGGGGGGAAGCCGCGCTGCGGCTCAGGGGGGTGTTAATCGAGCTTTGCGCCAGACACTTTCACCACGCGCTCCCACACCGGTGCGTCCTTCTTGAACTGGGCGCTGAACTGCTCGGGACTGCTGCCCACGGGGGTGAAACCCATCTGCTGGATGCGGTCGCGCACTTCGGGCATCGCGATCACGGCCTGCAGCTCAACGCCAAGCCGCGCTACGACTTCGGGCGGCGTCTTCGCGGGTGCGCTCATGCCCACCCAGCCCGTCACCTGGAAGACCTCGTCCTTGATACCCTGCTCAGCCATCGTGGCCACTTTGGGCAGCGCGTCCATGCGCTGCGCGCCGGTCACGGCCAGTGGCTTGAGGCGGCCCGATTCGATGTAGGGCCGGGCCGACTGCAGGCTGGCAAACGCCATCTGGAACTGCCCGCCCACGAGGTCCTGCAGCATGGGGGCCTCGCCCTTGTAGGCCACATGGTTCATGTCGGCCTTGTGCTTGTCGGACAGCCACGCCCCAGCCAGGTGGGCGTACGAACCCATGCCCCATGAGCCATAGGCGATCTTGCCCTTGTTGCGGTCGATGTAGGCCATCAGCTCCGCTGCGTTGTTGACCGGCAGCTGCGGGTTGACCAGCAGCACCACCGGCGCCAGCGCGATCTGGGTGATGAGGGCCTGGTCCTTTTGCGGCTGGTACGGCAGGCGGTCGTACAGAAACTGGTTGATGAGCATGGTGGTGCCCAGGGACACCAGCAGGGTGTAGCCGTCGGCCGGCGACTTGAGCGCCTGGTCGGTGCCGGTCACGCCGCCGGCTCCGCCGCGGTTGTCCACCAGAACAGGCTGGCCCAGGCGGGCCGAGAGCTTCTCGCCCAGCGCGCGGGCGGTGATGTCGGTGGCGCCACCGGCCTGGTACGGCACGATCAGCTTGATAGGCTTGGCAGGCCAGGCGTCCTTACCCGCCTGCGCCAGGGCCGAGCCCAGCAGGCCGGTGCTGATGAGGGCGGCCAGGCCCTGCAGGACCCTGCGGCGGGGAATACGGAAGAAGTTCATGTTTGTCTCCGGATGGCAATAGGAAAAGGTCGATAGCGCTTGTTCCGCAAGCGCTTTCCGCTATTATTTTTATAGCTATTAAAGCGGGGGAAGTGTGAGCACACCCTTGTCGCGCAGGGCCTGAAGCTCGGCCTCTGGCAGTTGCAGCAGCTGCTGCAGCACATCGCGCGTGGCGTCGCCCAGGGTGGGCGGTGCGTTGCGGATGGGCAGGCGCTGGCCGTCCAGCCGATAAGGCGGCGCGAACACATGCGTGGTGCCCGCCACGGGGTGGGGCATTTCCTGCAGGAGGCCGCCACGCCGCGTACGCTCGCTGGTCAGCGCTTCGTGCAAGCCAGCCACCCTGCCGCAAGGGATGCCAGCAGCGGTCAGGCGTTCGAGCAGCACATCACGCGGGAAGCTGGCAATCAACGCCTTCATCTCGGGCAGCAGGGTCAGTCGATTGCGGGCACGCTCGACATTGGTGGCAAAACGGGGGTCTTCCACGATGTCCGGGCGCATCACCACCTGACGGCAGAACTTGTCGAACTGGCTGTTGTTGCCCACGGCGATGATGAGCGGACCGTCCTGTGCCTCGAACATGCCGTAGGGCACGATGGACGGGTGGGCGTTGCCGTAGCGCTGCGGGTCGTGGCCCAGCAGCATGGCGTCCAGGCCGTAGTAGCCGGTGATCATCAGACCGCAGTCGTACAGCGCCATCTCGATGTGGCGGCCCTTGCCCGTGCGCTCCCGCCGGAACAGCGCGGCCAGCACGGCCTGCGCCGCATACATGCCGGTCATCATGTCCACCGCGGCCACGCCGAACTTCAGCGGGGGCTGGCTTGCCTCACCGTTGATGGCCATCAGACCCGCCTCGCCCTGGATCACCAGGTCATAACCGGGGCGCTTGGCCTCGGGGCCGGAGCTGTCGTAGCCCGCCACCGAGCAGTAGATGAGGTCGGGCTTGATGGCCTTGAGCTGCTCGTAGCCCAGGCCCAGCTTCTCGGCGCCGCCGGTCTTGAAGTTCTGGACCACCACGTCGCACTGCGGCAGCAGGTCGCGGATGATCTTCACGCCTTCGGGCGTCTGCAAATCCACCGTGATGGACCGCTTGTTGCGGTTCATGCTGTTGTAGTAGGTGGTCTCGGTCTTGCCGATGCGCATGCCCCAGTCGCGGGTGTCGTCACCCCGGCCGGGGTGTTCCACCTTGATGACGTCGGCACCAAAGTCGGCCAGTACCTGGCCGCACAGCGGGCCCGCAAACACACGCGAGAGGTCGAGCACGCGCACGCCTTCGAGCGGGAAGTCCATGCCCTCGGGCAATGGGGGTGTGGGGGTGGTGGAGGTCATTGCGTAGTGTCTTGTGTACCCGCGCCAGCGGTATTGACCTGGCGCAGGCGGGCGAAATCGGCCGGGCGTTTTTCCAGAAACGCACCGATGCCTTCGCGGGATTCTTCGGTGGCTTGCGACTGCACCATGAGCTGAGCTTCCAACTCCAGCTGGTCGTCCAGTGGCTGGACGTAGGCACTGCGGCACAGCGCCTTGATGCGGCCCATGGCCAGGTCCGGCCCGGTGGCTACCTGCGCGGCCAATGCCAATGCCTGCGTCAGCGCCTCACCCGGTTCGGCCAGTCGGTTGACCGGGCCCAGCGCATGCAGTCGCTCGCCAGAGATGCGTTCGCCGGTGAGGCACAGCTCGGTCAGAACCTGGCGCGACACGAACTCGGCCAGGAAAGCCGTGGCGCCGCCGTCGGGCGTGAGGCCCACTTTCACATAGGCCACCGAGAACACGGCATTGCGCGCAGCCACCAGCATGTCACAGGCAAGCGCCAGCGACAGGCCCGCACCGGCCGCTGCGCCCTCCACCGCTGCAATCACCGGCTTGCGGCAATCGCGCACGGTGCGGATCAGGTCGTGCAGGCCTTCGAGCTTGGCGCGGCGCTCTTCAATGGGCAGCTCACGTCGCTTGGCCAATTGGCGCAAGTCACCGCCCGCACAAAAGTGCCCGCCTTCGCCCGTGAGCACGATGGCACCCACGGTGGGGTCAGCCTCGGCCTGCGCCAAGGCCTCGGTCAGCGCCGCGTAAAACGCGGGCGACAGCGCATTGCGCGCAGCGGGGTTGTTGTTGGAGAGCACGAGCACCGCGCCCTCGCGGCGTTGCAGCAGAGGCTGTGGCTGCTCCATGGCTTCAGCTCCGGCCCAGCGCGATAAAGCGCGCCAGGTGGTGGTCTTCATCGCCAAACTGGTGGTCCACCATGACGAGGCGCTTGGCGTAGTGGGACAGGGGCAGCTCCCACGTCATGCCAATGCCGCCGTGCAGCTGAATACTTTCCTCCGCCACCAGCGCGCCAATGCGGCCCATCGTGACCTTGGCGGCGGACAGCGCACGCTCGCGCTCGACGCGGTCGGTACTCTCCATGGCAGCGGCTGCGTTGATGACCGCCGAACGCGCCTGCTCCACTTCGAGCAGCAGGTCGGCCATGCGGTGCTGCAGGGCCTGGAAGCTGCCGATGGGCACACCAAACTGCTTGCGGGTCTGCAGGTATTCCAGCGTATTTTTCTTGGCGACTTCCATCGCACCCAGCGCCTCGGCACACACGGCCAGAATGCCCCAGCCTACCGCGTGCTCCAGCGTCGCGTAGCCCTGCCCTTCTGCGCCCAGCAGTGCTCCCGCGCCGACATGAACGTTTTGCAAAGTGACTTCAGCCACGCGGCCACCATCGATACGACCCATGCCACGGTGGCTCAGGCCTGCGGCATCGGCGGGCACCAGGAACAGCGAGATACCCTCTTCATCGTCCACAGCGCCCGCTGTGCGGGCACTGACCAGCAGCAGTTGAGCCTGGTCGCCATGCAGCACCACGGCCTTGTGGCCGGTGAGTTGCCAGCCGTCGCCATTGCGCACGGCGCGGGTGGTCACGCGGTTGAGCGCGTAGTGCGCGCCGGCCTCCTCGTGCGCCAGGGTCACCACGGTGCTGCCGTCGATGATGCGGGCGATGTGTTCCTTTTGCGCAGCGCTGCCCGCCAGGCCCAGCGCACGGCCCACCACCAGCGCGCCCACAAACGGCTCCACCACCAAGCCGCTGCCCAGGGCTTCAAACACCACGGCCACATCAAAGCCTGCGCCGCCGAAGCCGCCATCGGCTTCGGGGAAGAGTGCGCCAATCGCGCCCAGCTCGGCAAAGCGGCTCCACAGCGCCGCGTCCATGCCGCTGTCGCCGTAGGCGATGTGGTTGCGCGTCTCGATCCCGTACTGCTCGGCCACAAAACGGTTCAGGGTGTCCGCCAGCATGCGGCGGTCTTCGGTGTGTTCAAAGTTCATCGCGGCAACCTCACAGGCCCAAAATCATTTTTGAAATGATGTTCTTCTGGATTTCATTGGAGCCGCCAAAGATCGACAGCTTGCGGTAGTTGAAGTAGTTGGCGGCTGCCGTGGCCGCCTCTTTCGGCCCCACGGGTTCGTCGGCATAGCCTTCGTACTGCGCCTCTTCGATGAAAGGCAGCGCGTACGGGCCCACCGCACGGCGGATGAGCGAGAGGATTTCCTGGCGGATCTCGGTGCCGCGAATCTTGAGCATGGAGCTTTCAGCCCCAGGCACGCCGCCACCGGCCACGGCGGCAATCACGCGCAGGTTGGTGGTCTTCATGTTCTCCAGATCAATCTCGACCTGGGCCATGCGGGCGGCAAACAGCGGGTCCTGGTCCAGCGGCTGGCCGTTCTTCATCACCTTGGCGACCACCACCTTGAGCTTGGCCAGTGCGGCAATGCAAAAGCCCACGCCTGCAATGCCCGTGCGCTCATAGGTCAGCAGGTACTTGGCGTAGGTCCAGCCCTTGTTCTCCTCGCCCACCAGGTTTTCTACCGGCACCTTCACGTCGGTGAAGAACACTTCGTTGACCTCCTTGTCGCCATCGAGCGTGCGGATGGGGCGCAGCTCCACGCCGGGCGATTGCATGTCCACCAGCAAGAAGCTGATGCCCGACTGCGCCTTGGCTTCGCGGTCGGTGCGTACCAGGCAGAAGATCATGTTGGCGTGCTGGCCCTGGGTGGTCCAGGTCTTCTGGCCGTTGACGATGTAGTGGTCACCCTGGCGCACCGCCGTGGTCTTGACCGATGCCAGGTCCGAACCCGCGCCGGGTTCGGAGTAGCCCTGGCACCACCAGTCCTCGCCGCTCAGGATGCGCGGCAGCCAGTATTTTTTCTGCGCCTCGTTGCCAAACTTGATGAGCACCGGGCCCAGCATGTTCACGCCAAAGGGCACGATGCGCGGGCCACCAGCCAGCGCACATTCGGTGTCGAAAATGAACTTCTCGACGGCCCCCCAGCCGGGGCCGCCATAGGCTTCGGGCCAGTGGTTGGCCAGCCAGCCGCGCTCGTTCAGGATGGCGTGCCACTCGTCCTGGTCCGCCTTGGACAGGCGCTGCCCGGCCTTGACCTTGGTGGCGATGCGCTCGGGCAGCTTGGCTTTCAAGAAAGCCTGCACCTCGGCGCGGAAGGCTTCTTCTTCAGGGGTGAAATTCAGGTCCATTGACGGTTTTCCTCAGTCATCCATGGCGCTGTGCGCCTGTATACGGCCTTTGCAATGGCACGCCCCAGGCGGGGGACGCCGAGCAAGGGCCGCCCCGCAGCGAGGGCGTCGTCCCCCTCCCGCGGGAGAGGGGGAAGCGGCGCCAGCCGCTCAGGGGGTGTTTCAATAAATTTCGAAGAGGCCTGCAGCGCCCATGCCGCCTGCAATGCACATCGTCACCACGCCGTACTTGGCCTTGCGGCGGCGGCCTTCGAGCAGCAGGTGGCCCACCAGACGGGCGCCGGTCATGCCAAACGGATGGCCAATGGCAATCGCCCCGCCGTTCACGTTCAGCCGCTCGGACGGAATGCCCAGGCGGCGCTGGCAGTACAGGGCCTGCGAGGCAAAGGCTTCGTTCATCTCCCACAGGTCAATGTCCTGCACCGTGAGGCCGTGGCGCGCCAGCAGCTTGGGCACGGCAAACACGGGGCCAATGCCCATTTCGTCGGGCTCGCAACCGGCCACCGCAAAGCCACGGAACGCGCCCAGGGGCTGCAGGCCACGGCGCTCGGCTTCTTTCGCTTCCATGAGCACGCAGGCGCTGGAGCCGTCGGACAGCTGCGAGGCGTTGCCTGCAGTGATGAACTGGCCCGGACCTTTCACCGGCTCCAGCTTGGCAAGACCTTCCAGCGTGGTGCTGGCGCGATTGCAGTTGTCGTGTGTGGCGGTCACTTCACGGTAGGTGACCTCGCCGGTTTCCTTGTTTTTTTCCATCATGCGCGTGGTGCAGGGCACGATCTCGTCAGCGAACACGCCGGCCTGCTGTGCGGCGGCGGTGCGTTGCTGGCTTAGCAGCGAGAACGCATCCTGGTCTTCGCGGCTGATGCCATAGCGGTGGGCCACGATGTCGGCGGTGTCGATCATGGCCATGTAGAGGTCGGGCTTGTGCTCTTGCAGCCAGGGGTCGATGTCTGCCGGGTTGCCGGTCCGGATGGCCGAGATGCTTTCCACCCCGCCCGCCACCATGGCGGGCACGCCTTCGGCCACGATGCGGCCTGCGGCAATCGCCACCGACTGCAGGCCCGACGCGCAAAAGCGGCTGGCCACCATGCCGGCCACCGACAGGGGCAGGCCCGCACGCAGCGCCGTCTGGCGGCCAATGTTCTTGCCGGTGATGCCCTCGGGGTAGCCGCAGCCCATCACCAGGTCTTCGATCAGCTCGGGGTCGATGCCCGAGCGCTCGACCGCCGCCTTGACGGAAAAGGCCGCCAGCTGCGGGCCGGGTGTGGCATTGAACTCGCCCCGGTGCGACTTGGTCAGCGGGGTGCGGGCGGTGGAAACGATGACGGCTTCACGCATGATTTGCTCCTGATTTAATAGCTGTTTGCGCTTATTCATAAAGCGCTAGAGGCCAATATGACTCGAATACGGTGGGACTGATGGAAAACGCTTCGCGTGCAATGCAGGTCAGGCAGACTCTGCGCTATGCAGCCTTGTTCAGGCTGTCGAAATTGCGCCCCTCGGCTACCAGCTTTTCCAGCAGCGGCGCGGGCTGCCAGAACAGAGGGTCTTCCTGGGCGAACTCGCGGATATCGGCCAGCACCTTGTCCAGCCCTGTCATGTCGGCCCACTTCATCGGCCCGCCACGGTGGCGCGGAAAGCCGTAGCCCGCGACAAAGGTCACGTCCACATCCAGCGGGCGCAGGGCAATGCCTTCGGCCACCACTTTGGCGCCTTCGTTGACCATGGCGGCCATGTAGCGGCGCATGATCTCGTCGGCGCTGAAGCTGCGGGGCGTGACGCCTTTCTTGGCGCGCTCGGCATCCACTATGGCCAGCACTTCCGGGTCGGGCTGGCCCGTGCGGGCACCGTCGGGGTACAGGTAGAACCCGCGCCCGGTCTTCTGACCAAACCAGCCGCGTTCGCAGATGCGGTCGGCAATCTCCACGTAGCGGGCCCGTGGGTCGCGCGTGGCAGCGCGGCGCTTGCGCGTGGCCCAGCCAATGTCTCCACCGGCGAGGTCCGTCACCTGGAAGGGGCCCATGGCAAAACCGAAACCGCGCACGGCGGCGTCGATCTCATACGGGCTGGCACCGTCTTCCAGCAGGTAGTCGGCCGCCTGCTTGTACACGGCCAGGATGCGGTTGCCGATAAAGCCGTCGCACACACCGGCGCGCACAGGCACCTTTTTGAGCTTCTTGGCCAGCTCAAACGCCGTGGCCACCACGTCGGGAGCAACCTTGGCGGGCACCACGATCTCCAGCAGCTTCATGATGTTGGCGGGGCTGAAGAAGTGCAGGCCGATCACGTCCTGCGGGCGGCCAGTGGCAGCGGCAATGGCGTCGATGTCGAGGTAAGACGTGTTGGTAGCCAGCACAGCACCGGGCTTGCACACGCGGTCGAGCTCGCGGAACACGGCCTTCTTGACCTCGATGTCTTCAAACACGGCCTCGATCACCAGGTCCACCTGGGCGATGTCGGCGTAGTCGGTGCTGCCGGTGTAGCGCGCCATCACGGCGGCCTGGGCGGCCTCGGTCATGCGGCCCTTGGCCACCAGGGCGTTGTAGACCTTCTCGACATTGGCGCGGCCCCGGGCAATGGACTCGGCATCGCGCTCGATCATGGTCACCGGCAAGCCGGCATCGAGGGCTGCCACGGCAATGCCCGCGCCCATGGTGCCGCCGCCGATGACGGCGATGCTGGCGACAGTGCGTGGCTGCGCGGCCTGGGCCTCAGGCACTTTGACCACTTCACGCTCGGCAAAAAAGGCGTGGATGAGCCCGGCGCGTTGCGGGCTGTCGATGCATTCCGTGAACAGCGCACGTTCGCGGGCCATGCCTTCTTCAAACGGCAACTGCAGTGCAGCCTGCACGCATTCGATGATCTTGAGGGGCGAGAACAGGCCGCGCGACTTTTTGGCCGTCTCAGCCTTTTGCTCTTCCAGCCAAGCCAGCGCAGCCTGCGGCTCGGCAATGGCCAGGTCACGCGTGCGGCGCACGGGGGCGTTGGCAGCCAGCAGTTCGCGCACGTAGGCCAAGCCTGCGGCCAGCGGGTCGGTGCCTTCCACCAGCTTGTCAACCAGGCCGGCTTGCAGCGCGGCCTGCGCCTTGAGGGGCTGGCCGCTGAGCATGAGGGTTGTGGCGGCCTGCACGCCCATCAGGCGCGGGGCGCGCTGGGTGCCACCCGAGCCGGGCAGCAGGCCCAGGTTCACCTCGGGCAGGCCCAGCGTGGCGGCAGGCAAGGCCAGCCGGTAGTGGGCCGACAAAGCCACCTCCAGCCCGCCGCCCAGGGCTGCGCCGTGCAGCACGGCCACCACGGGCTTGTTCAGGTTTTCGATGGCGCGGCAGACCTCAGGCAGGATGGGTGCTACCGGTGGCTTGCCGAATTCGCGGATGTCCGCCCCGGCAATGAAGGCCTTGCCCGCGCCCACCAGCAACACGGCGACCACGGCGGCGTCGGCCTGCGCCTGCTGCATGGCCGCCAACAGGCCCTGGCGCACGGCGGCTCCCAGGGCATTGACGGGCGGGTTGTCGATGGTGACGACCAGAACATCGCCATGCAGCGCGGTGATAACAACGGAAGATGCGGCAGCGGCGGCGTGCATACGGGGAAGTCTCCTGGTCAATGGCTGTGCCTGTTGATGACCGGGGGATTGTTGATGCGCGAAGTAATCTTGACAATTACATAGCCCATTGACAGACTGTCAAACTTCTTTTGACAAACTGCGGCAAGCGAGCGTTCAGATGCCGCCCCACCTATCCCGCCTATGGAACTCACCTCCCTCACCGTGCTGGTCGACATCCTTGATGCTGGCAACCTGAGCCAGGCCGCGCGCAACCTGAAGATGACGCGAGCCAACGTGAGCTACCACCTGCACCAGTTAGAAAAATCGGTGGGTGTACAGCTGGTGCGCCGTACCACGCGCCGGGTGGAGCCCACTGAGGTGGGCCTGCGCCTGTACGCCCATGGCCGCGCCATTCAGAACGAAATGCTGGCCGCGCGCGAAACGATTGCCACGCTGGGCCAAGGCCTGCAGGGCCGCGTGGGCCTGAGCGTGCCCAGTGGCTATGGGCAGATGGTGATGTCGGACTGGCTGATCGACTTCAAGCGGCTGTACCCCGGTATCGTGCTGGACGTGCGCTTCGAAAACCGGGTGGACGACCTCATCCGCGATGAGGTGGACATCGCCATCCGCGTGATGCCCGAGCCCCCACCCACGCTGGTGGCGCGCGACCTGGGCAGCGTGCGTTACATCGCCTGCGCATCGCGGGAGTACGCCGAGACGCATGGACTGCCCCAGGACTTCGAAGCTCTGCAGGCCGCGCCGGTGATCACCGCAGGGGTGGTAGGCAAGCAGCTGCGCCTGCGCGGGTACCGGGGTGACCAGCGCCAGGAGGCCATGCTGGAGCCCACCCTCATTTCGGAGCACTTTCCGTTTCTGCGCCAGGGCATCCTGGCAGGGCTGGGCGTAGGGCTGGTACCGGATTACGTGGTGCAGGACGCCGTGTCCAGCGGGGAAGTGCTGACCACGCTCGACGACTGGCGGCTGAGCATTTTTGGCACCCAGATGTTCATGCTCTACATGCCCAACCGCCACCAGACGCGTGCGGTGCGCACCTGCATTGACTACCTGCTGGGGCGTGCCCTGCCGGCAGCCGGCCAAGGAGTGACTGCGGAGCCAGGATGAGCATCTTCTGCGCGTTTACAAGCAAAAATAGCCGCAAGCGCAGGTATTCATTGCGCTAGCAGCTATTTTATTGATAGCAATCGCTACTGCGACAGTAGCACTGCGGGATGCGTCCCTCCGCCGCGCGTCAGCACACCCGCGTGGCGGCTGGCATCAGATGCGCCCTTCCTCCACCGCATGGCACGCAATGCGGATGCCGCCAATGCTCAGGAGCTGGGGGCGCTCGGTGCGGCAGCGGTCATTCACATGGGGGCAGCGCGGGTTGAACGCGCAGCCGGGCGGCGGGTTCAGCGGGTTGGGTACCTCGCCCTGGACGGGGGTGCGCGCCTTGCCGGTGTCGTGCATCTTGGGGATGGCATCGAGCAACATGCGCGTGTAGGGGTGACGCGGTGTGTCGAACAGCGTGTGTTTGTTGGCCAGCTCGACCAGCCGGCCCAGGTACATCACGCCGACCTGGTCGCTCACGTGGCGCACCACGGCCAGGTTGTGGCTGATGAACAGATAGGTGAGCTGCCGTTCGCGCTGCAGGTCCTTCATGATGTTGAGGACCTGGGCCTGCACCGACACATCGAGCGCGCTGGTGGGCTCGTCGCACACCAGGAACTCGGGTTCGGTGGCAAGGGCGCGTGCAATCGAGATGCGCTGGCGCTGCCCGCCCGAGAACTGGTGCGGGTACTTGACCATGTCCAGCGGCGACAGCCCCACGGACTTGAGCAACTCGCCCACGCGGGTTTTGAGCTGTTCCTTGTCGGTGATGAGGCCGTGTTCTTTCAGCGGCTCTCCGATGATGTCCTCCACCAGCCAGCGCGGATTCAGGCTGGCGTACGGGTCCTGGAAGATCATCTGGATGCGGCGGCGCATGGCCTTGGCATCGTTGCCCTTGAAGGCGGCGTGCGCGTCCTGGTTGTCGAAGGTGAGACCGCCGCGGGTGGGCTCGTACAACCCCACCAGCAGGCGGGCCACGGTGCTCTTGCCGCAGCCGGACTCGCCCACCAGGGCCAGCGTCTTGCCCTTCTCGATCTCGAAGCTCACGCCATCCACCGCATGCAACAGGGTGCGGGGCTTGCGTTCGATCACACGGTTGAGCCAGGGAGCGGAGACGTCAAAGGTCTTGGCCAGGTCGTGCGCCTGGACCAGGGCCTTGCTTTTCGTTGCTGCGGCACTCATGCGGTCACCTCGGCTTGGGTCGCGGCACCAGCGTGCAGCCAGCATGCAGCGCGTGTAGCGCCTGCATCCATCAGGTCGGGGCGGTCGGTCATGCAGCGGTCAAAGGTCTTGGGGCAGCGGGGGTTGTAGGCGCAGCCACGGGGAATGGCGTTCAGGCGCGGCATGGCGCCATCGATCTGGTTCAAACGTTCACGGTCCATCGTCATGTCGGGGATGGAGGCCATCAACCCGCTCGTGTAGGGGTGCGACGGCTTGTTGATCACATCGTGCACCGGGCCGATCTCGGCCACGCGGCCAGCGTACAGCACAGCCACGCGATCACAGGTTTCGGCAATCACGCCCATGTCGTGGGTGATCAGCATCACGGCTGCACCGCGCGATTTGCAGATGTTCTTGAGCAGCGTGATGATCTGCGCCTGGATGGACACATCCAGCGCCGTGGTCGGCTCGTCGGCCACGATGAGTTTGGGCTCGGCCGCCAGGGCCAGGGCGATCACCACACGCTGGCGCATTCCACCTGAAAACTGGTGCGGATAGTGGTCAATGCGCTCTTCTGCCGCGGGAATGCCGGTGTCCTTGAGCAACTGGATGGCGCGCTGGCGGGCCTCAGCGGCGTTGACAGGCAGGTGCGCCAGGATGGTTTCGGTGAGCTGTCGGCCCACCGTGTACAGCGGGTTCAGCGAGGTCAGCGGGTCCTGAAAGATGGCGCCAATGCGGCGACCACGGATGTGGCGCATTTCCTCATTGCTGAGGTTGTCGATGCGCTGGCCCTCCAGCAGGATCTGGCCCGAGGCCACACGGCCCGGCGGCTCCAGCAGGCCGATGATGGCCGCGCCGGTGAGTGACTTGCCGGCGCCGGACTCCCCCACCACGCCCAGGATCTCGCCGGGCGCAATGGAGAAGGAAATGTCGTCCAGGGCGCGCAGGGTACCGCGGCGACCCGGGAATTCGACAACGAGGTTTTTGACTTCGAGAAGGCTCATGGAGATATCGCTTTTCTTGTTCTTGTTGTGGCTCAACGCAGGCGCGGGTTCAGGGCATCGCGCAGCCAGTCACCCAGCAGGTTGACCGACAGCGCAATCAGCACCAGCATGGCGCCAGGAAACACCGTGATCCACCATTCGCCCGAGAACAGGTAGTCGTTGCCGATGCGGATCAGCGTGCCCAGCGAGGGCGAAGTGGGCGGAGCGCCCACACCCAGGAAGGACAGCGTGGCTTCGGTGATGATGGCCGTGGCCACCTGGATGGTGGCCAGCACCAGCACGGGCCCCATCACGTTGGGCAGCACATGCTTGCGCATGATGC
Organism: Acidovorax sp. 59; assembly: GCF_002754175.1. Taxonomy (NCBI): domain Bacteria; kingdom Pseudomonadati; phylum Pseudomonadota; class Betaproteobacteria; order Burkholderiales; family Comamonadaceae; genus Acidovorax; species Acidovorax sp. 59. Next base: position 3,729,309 of record NZ_PEET01000001.1, read on the forward strand.
GCAGCGGCGGGACCCCCGTCACACGGGCCGCCTGCACGTATTCCTTGTTGCGCTCCACCAGCGTGGAGCCGCGCACCGTGCGGGCATATTGCACCCAGCCGGTGAGGGAGATGGAGAGGATCAGCACCCCGAACGCCAGCGACTCGTGCGCATTGGGAAACAGCGCACGACCCACGCCGGCAATCAGCAGCGCGACCAGGATGGCAGGAAAGGAGAGCATCACATCGCACAGGCGCATGAGCACAGCATCCACCCAGCCGCCCCGGAAACCGGCCAGCAGACCGAAGGCCACACCCACCACCACGGAGAGCAGCACCGAGGCAATGCCGACCACGAGGGAGATGCGCGCACCGTAGATCAGCGCGGACAGGATGTCACGGCCCTGGTCATCGGTGCCCAGGGGGTATTTCATGGAGCCCATTTCGCTCCACGCCGGGGGCAGCCGCGCGTCGCTCAGCTCCAACGTGGTGAGGTCGAACGGGTTGTGGGGCGCCACCCATCCGGCGAACACCGAACAGAACAGGCAAATCAGCGCAATGGCGGCGGCCAGCATGGCGACCGGCGATGTGCGGAAGCTGTAGCCAACGTCGCTGTCGAACCAGCGGGCAAGGGTAGTTTTCATTGTGGGAAACCAATCAACAGGCAACAACACGCGCAACGGGTAGCTACGGGTGTTGTTGCGGGCTTGAATCAGCCGATGGCGTTGTCGTTGTTGTAGTCGTCGTATCGATCAGGCGGGAACAAGCAGGATTACTTGCTCACGGTGATCCACTTGAAAGGCATGTAGTTGTCGGCCATCTGCACCAGCTTGACCTTCTTGCTCACCCCCCAGGCCAGCGCCTGCTGGTGCAGCGGCAGGTGCCCAACGTCGGCGGTGTGCACATCGAAGGCTTCCTTGATCATGGCATCGCGCTTGGGCTTGTCGGTCTCGACCAGGATCTTCTTGGTCAGTTCGTCCAGCTTGGGGTTGCAATACGCACCCAGGTTGAACTGGCCCGCTCCGGTCTTGTCGTCGGGGCAGATCATCAGCGCATTCAGGGCGTTGTGCGAGTCGTAGGTGGTGGGGGTCCAGCCCAGCATGTAGAAGCTCGTGTCACGGCGCAGCACCTTGGGGAAGTACGTGCCCTTGGTCTCGGCCGCGAGGTTGATCTTGACGTTGATGCGCGACAGGTTGGCGGCCACGGTCTGGCAGATGCGGCCGTCATTCACGTAGCGGTCGTTGGGGCAGTTCATGGTCACTTCAAAACCGTTGGGGTAACCGGCTTCAACCATCAGCTTCTTGGCGGCTTCGACGTCATAGGGCAGGCGCTTGACATCCGGCTGGAAGCCGTTGATGCCGGGGCCCACCATCAGCGCGGAGGGGTTGGAGGCGCCGCGCATCACAGTCTTCTTGATGCCTTCGATGTCGATGGCCTGGTAGAAGGCCTGGCGCACGCGCTTGTCCTTGAAGGGGTTCTTGCCCTTGACGTTGGAGTACAGCAGCTCGTCGCGTTTCTGGTCCATGCCCAGGAAGATGGTGCGCAGCTCAGGGCCAGTGATGGCGCGGGCATTGGCGCTGCCGTTGATACGCTCGATGTCCTGCACGGGCACAGGCTCCATCACGTCCACTTCGCCCGACAGCAGAGCCGCCACGCGCGTGGCATCGTTGCCGATGGGCGTGAACACAACTTCGGTGGCGTTGCCTTCGATCTTGTCCCAGTAGGCGCCATTGCGCACGAACACCGTGCGCACGTTGGGCTGGCGCTCACGCAGGCGGAAGGGGCCGGTGCCATTGGCGCGGAACGACGCCGCGTTCTCGATGCCCTTGCGGCGGTCTACCGGGGTTGTGGCCTGATTGGTCTCGCACCACTTCTTGCTCATGATGTAGGACGTGGTGATCACGTCCGGGAGGATGGGCTGGGGAGCCATGGTGTCGATCTCGACCGTGTGGTCGTCGATCTTGCGCACCTGCTTGATGTCGCTGTTGGTGGCCTTCATGTCAGAGCCATCGCCCTTCATGCGGGCGAAGCTGAACACCACATCGTCGGCCGTGAACGGCGTGCCGTCGTGGAATTGCACACCCTTGCGCAGTTCGAAGCGCCACACGGTGGGGGCAATCTGCTTCCAGCTGGTAGCCAATGCGGGCGCAAGGCTCAGGTCCTTGTTGCGGCCCACCAGCGGTTCGTAAACGTTGCTGGTCACGCTCAGCTGCAGCGACTCGTTGAGTGAGTGCGGGTCCATCGACAGGGCATCGCCCTGGTTGGCGATGCGAACGGTCTGTGCCTGAGCTACCAAACTCGTCGCAGCCAGCGCAGCGAAGAGAGCGGTCACAGCGACTTTTTTCTGGAATTTCATGGAAATCTCCTGGTAGTGAAAGGGTGGGATGGAAGGGTACGAAGACTTCCGGTGGGTGAGCGGTGTGTGCGTGGAGAAGTCAGACGCCCGCGCCTGATCAGAGCGCGGGCAGCGGCATGGCCTGCTCGATCAGGCTGGCGTGCAGCGCAGCGCCCAGCGGCAGGATGTCATCGTTAAAGTCATACCGACTGTTGTGCAAGGCGCTGCCGCTCGATCCTGTGCCCTGGCCAATGCGCAGGTAGGCCCCCGGCTTGTTCTGCAGCATGAAAGAGAAGTCTTCAGCGCCCATGCTGGGCTCCAGGTCGCGCACCACGTGGTCGGCCCCCAGCAGCGACTCGGCCACATCGCCCGCGAAGATGGCTTCGCTTTCGCTGTTGATGGTGGCGGGGTAGATGCGTTCGTAGTGCACCGTGGCCGTGGCACCGAAGCCGAGCGCAATGGCGCTGCACAACTCCTTGAGGCGCTTTTCCACCATCTCCTGCACCAGCGGGTCGAAGGTGCGCACGGTGCCCACCAGCGTGGCCGTGCCGGGCAGCACGCTGAAGGCACCCAGGTCGCCTGCCTGCATCGCGCACAGGCTGACCACCGCACTGTCGATGGGCCGCACATTGCGCGAAACGATGCTCTGCGCTGCGGTGATGATGTGGGCCGCGACCAGCACAACGTCCACCGTCTGGTAGGCGTGCGCGCCGTGGCCGCCACGCCCAGTGATCTCGACCGTGAAACGGTCGGCGGCTGCCATCATCGGACCGGCATTGATCCCCACGGTGCCGGGCTTCATTGCGGGCCAGTTGTGCATGGCAAAGATGGACTGCACGGGGAAGCGGTCAAACAACCCGTCTTCCATCATCACGCGGGCACCGGCAAAGCCTTCTTCGCCCGGCTGGAACACCAGCACGGCGGTGCCATCGAAGTTGCGGGTTTCGGCCAGGTAGCGCGCAGCGCCAATCAGCATGGCGGTGTGACCGTCATGGCCGCAGCCGTGCATGAGGCCCTGCTTGCAGGACTTCCAGGCGAAGTCGTTGTGCTCGGTCAGCGGCAGGGCATCCATGTCGGCGCGCAGGCCCACCATGCTACCGCCGGCGCTGCTGCGCCCACGAATGACGCCCACCACACCCGTGCGCCCGATGCCTTCGTGGATCTCATCCACACCGCAGAGCTTCAGCGCTTCCTTGACGCGTTTGCTGGTGTAGATCTCTTCAAAACCCAGCTCCGGATGGGCATGCAGGTCACGCCGCAGTGCCGTCAACTCAGGGTGGTACTGCGCGATGTGAGCGAAGGCGCGGCCACCAGCTTTCAAACGGGGGCCTTGCATCAATGGCCTCCTGCCTTGCCAACGCGCAGTCGAGGATCGACCGCGAAGTACAGCAGGTCCACCACCAGGTTGATCACCACAAAGATCAACGCAATCAGGCACAGGTAAGCGGCCATCACGGGAATGTCAGCGAAGGTCACAGCCTGGATGAACAGCAGGCCCATGCCTGGCCACTGGAACACCGTCTCGGTAATGATTGCAAAGGCGATCAGGCCACCCAGTTGCAGACCTGTGATGGTCAGCACGGGCACGAGAGTGTTCTTAAGGGCGTGGCCAAAATGGATGGCCCGATTGGACAGGCCACGAGCCCGGGCGAACTTGATGTAGTCGGTGCGCAGCACCTCCAACATTTCGGCCCGCACCAGCCGCATGATCAGCGTGAGCTGGAAGATGGCCAGCGTGATCGCAGGCAGGGTGATGTGGTGCCAGCCCTTGGCCTTGAGCAAGCCGGTGCTCCACCAGCCCAGCTGCACGACCTCACCCCGACCAAAGCTGGGGAACCAGCCCAGGTGTACGGCAAACACCAAAATCAACAAGATGCCGATCAGGAAGGTGGGCAGGGACACTCCCAGCAGGGACAGTGTCATGAACAGCTGGCTGGTGAAGGTGCCGCGCTTGAGGGCGGCATACACACCCATCGGCACACCAATGACCAGCGCGAGGAGGGCTGCAACCAGCGCCAACTCGAGAGTGGCCGGGAAGCGCTCGGCAATCAGGCGCGACACCTTGGCTCCCTGGCGCAGGCTCAGTCCAAACTCACCCTGCGCTGCATTCACCAGAAAGTGCCAGAACTGCACAAAGAAGGATTTGTCCAAGCCGAGGGCGCTGCGCAACTCGCGGATCTGCTCGGGGGTGGCGTCCTGGCCCAGCAGGAACACCACGGGGTCTCCCACGTACTGGAACAGCATGAAGGAGATGAAGGCCACCGTGACCATGACAATCACAGCCTGTATCAGGCGGCGCAATATAAAGGCAAGCATCAGAGAGTCGAGTGAGTGTTCGATGGAAGTGCCGCCGTCACTTTTGGTGGCTGAGGCACTGCGGGTCAATACATCGTCAGATATACCAAAGAAAGCAAGGGCCGCACGGCCCTTGCTTCCAGTCTGTCAAGAATAAATCAGTTCACCTTGACGGTGCGCATGTCCACGCGGTTATCGGCACGGTGCACCAGTTCGATGTTCTTCTTCATGGCCCATGGGATCACCTGGTCATGCAGAGGAATGTGCGACACGGTGTCGTTGGACAGTTGCAGCGCCTCGGTCAGCATGCGGGCGCGAACAGGCGCATCGGTCTCGGCCTTGATGCGGTCCACCAGATAGTCCATGCGCTGGTTGCTGTAGCGACCCACGTTGTAGTTGCCGTCACCGCCCTGGCCCACGGTGCGCACCAGCGATTGCAGGCTGTACAGCGCGTCGAATGTCGGCACGCCCCAGCCCAGCATGTAGATGCTGGCTTCGTAGCGCTGGATCATCGGGAAGTAGTTGACCAGCGGCAGCGTGCGCAGCTTGGCCTTCACACCCACGCGCGCCCACATCGCTGTCACGGCCTGGCAGATGGCTTCGTCGTTGATGTAGCGGTTGTTGGGGCAGGCGAAGTCCACTTCAAAACCATCGGGATACCCGGCCTCGGCCAGCAGCTTCTTGGACGCATCCACGCTGTACGGGAAGCGCTTGCCCACGGCCTCGGTGTAGCCGGCCACTTGTGGCGCCACGATGGTGCCGGTGGGCTTGCCCAGGCCGCGCATGATGTTGCGCGAGATGGTTTCGGCATCAATCGCCTGATAGAGGGCCTTGCGCACCCGCAGATCCTTGAGCGGGTTCTTGCCCTTGATGTTCGAGCCCGGCAACTCTTCGCGGAACTGGTCCATGCCCAGGAAGATCGTGCGGTTCTCTACGCCGTCAATCACCTTCAGGTCAGGGCTGGCGCGCAGGCGACCCAGATCCTGAGGTGACGGATCGAGCACCAGATCCACCTCACCCGACAACAGTGCGGCAATGCGTGTGGCAGCAGACTTGATGGGTGTGTAGACGATCTCGGTCACGTTACCGTCCATCTTGCCCCACCAGTTGGGGTTGCGCTTGAACACCATCTTCACATCAGGCTGCCAAGATTCGAGGGTGTAAGGCCCTGTCCCCATGGCATTGCGGTGGGCAAAGTTCTCGTCGGTGCCCTTGATGTCTTTGGGCTCCACCGACTTGTTCTTTTCCGCCCATGCCTTGCTCATGATGCGCAGCTCGGTCATCTGACGCAGCAGCACCGGGTTGGGCGAAGACAGGATCACGTCAAAGTTCTGGGCATCCACCTTCACCACTTTGCTGATGCCCTGCACGTAGGGGGTGAAGTTGGACGTTTTGGCCATGGCCCGCTGGATGGAGTACACAGCATCGTCAGTGGTCAGCGGCGAACCATCATGGAACTTGACGCCCTGGCGAAGCGTAAAACGCACCTGCATGGGGCTGATCTCCCGCCAGGCTGTTGCCAGTACGGGTTCCACATCAAACGTCTTGCTGTTGTAGTACACCAGGCTTTCATACACGTTGGCATGAAGGCCGTTTTGCAGCGCATTGTTCTGGGAGTGAATGTCCCAGGTCGCGATTTCCCCCTGACTGGCCCACTTGAAAGGCTTGGCTTGCAGTGATGGCGCAAACAGCAGCGCGGCAGCCGCAGCCACCGCCAAAAGACTGTGGTTGAGTTTCATGGAACCCTCTTGATTAAAAGTTTTACTATGCAGTAAAGGTTGCTCTATAGCCAACGGGAAATCCCTGAATCCCCGGTGCCATGAAGGGCCTATAACTGCGCCGACAACGCGTCCTCTATGCAAGGTTGGTGCCAGTTCAAACTTTCTTTTTGCCCTTGTCCGTGCGGGCCCATGCCGCCGTTCAAGGCTGCGATATTGCTTCGCCCTTCAGCAACCCGGGGTCAAATGCATTGCACTGCGGCCTTACCACCCGTTTGATTTTCTAGCCGTTTCGACGGGAGCACTCAGCGCACGGCAATCGGCCACACCACAAGTCCTATAGGACTGCTGAGCAATCATGGTTCAGCACGTGAGCCACGAGACCAATTTGTACTACCCGAATCGATACACAGGAAGTCGCACGCAACGAACACACTCGCGCAAACAATTCGAGAAATGAAAAAAGCCGCCCGAAGGCGGCTTTTTAAGCTTTTTTATCAGCAACTGGCCAAAGCCAGCTGAGGATATTAGAAGCTGTGACGGATACCGAAGTCGTAACCGTTGGAGTTGTCGTTCACACCAGTCACAGCACCGTTCAGGGATTGAGCAGCGCCGTTCTTGTTGTTCAGGTGAGCGTAGGTTGCGTACAGAGCGGTGCGCTTGGACAGGTTATGCACATAGCCCAGAGCCAGCTTGTTCGTACGGGGATCTGCACCAGGAGTGCTGATCTTGTAGGTGGAGTAAGCCAGACGAATTTCGCCAGCGCCCATGGGGATCAGACCACCGATCAGGAAGCCCTTACCGTCGTTGCCGCCGCTGATCTTGTCTTGGTTGTAGTGAGCCATGATCTTGGCCATGCCCAGATCATATTGACCGCCCAGGTTCACAGCCTTGATGTTGCCAGCCAGGAACTTGGTTTCGGAGAAAGCGATAGCAGCGTTGATGGGGCCGTTAGCGTAACCAGCGCGCAGTGCCAGGCCGTTGCCGTCCTTCTTGTTGGCAGCGTTGCTGTTGTTCTCACCCATGTAGTACTGGGCTTGGCCGTAGAAACCACCCAGATTGCCAGGCAGGAAGTAGCCGATGGAGTTCGAAGCGCGGATGGTGGTAGGGCCGCCCAGGCTGGAGTTCAGGGTTTGGGTGGTGCCCACGCCGTTCGTGCCGAACGGATCGAACACGGTCAGGTTCCAGAATTGGGGGGTGTAGTCACGGCCCAGACGCACTTCACCGAAGCCGCCGTTCAGGCTAACCGTCGAACGACGGTTGAAAGTCAGGCCGCCGCCAGTGCTGGTAGCTGCTTGGTTGTTGGTGTTGGTAACGCCGCCGGTGCCGTTGTCGTTGTTCAGACCAGCTTCGAGCCAGAACGAAGCGGACATGCCGCCACCCAGGTCTTCAACGCCGCGGAAACCCAGACGGCTGCTGTTGTAGCCGGAGTTTGTCAGTTGCGACTTGTTAGAGACGCTGCCGGAACCGTAAGCGTAGGTTGCGTCAACCACGCCGAACAGGGTCACGGAAGATTGAGCCATTGCAGCGCCGGAAGCAGCCAGCACAGCCAGGGCAATCAGGGATTTTTTCATTGCGAGTTACTCCAAGGTTAAACATCGGGCTCCGGTACGGGGGGTCTATGGTGAAAGCACCTGCACAGTCCCGCCGGTTTCCCGGGCCAACCTCCTGGTGGGGAAGTTGCTCTTATTGCACCAGACCCGGCCGGGTTTCGCAAAGGAATTCACCCACAATCGCCCCGAAAGGGGAAATTCGTTGCAGTGTTGCAACATTTCAGTGCGCACGGGCAAAATCACGATTGCTGCATGCAACTCCTGTGCCTTGCCTTGCGGTTTTTTGTATCCAAGTGCAATTTGTGTTTCGACGCCATTGCCATCCGAGAGCTTTCCATGGACGCTTTTTTGACTGCCGCAGACAACGCGCTGCGCACACTGTTTGCCCAACCCCGAGCTTCCGAACAGACACCGGCACACGGTGTGCCCGAGGCGTCGCTGGATCCTGCGCAGAAAAAGCTGGCGGGAGCCCTGATGCGCGTGAACCATGTGGGGGAAGTGTGCGCCCAGGCACTCTACAGTGCGCAGGCGGCCGTCACCCGTGACCCCGCCCTGCGGGACCACCTGCAGGCAGCGGCGCGCGAAGAGACCGACCATTTGGCATGGACACAGCAGCGCCTGGACGCACTGGGCGCACGCCCCAGCCTGCTCAACCCTCTGTGGTTCGCAGGGGCTTTTGCGCTCGGGCTGGTGGCTGCCAAGGTCAGCGACCGGGCCAACCTGGGTTTTGTGGTGGAGACGGAAACCCAGGTGGCCGCGCATCTGCAAAGCCACCTCGACAGGCTTCCCGAGCAAGACCAGGCGTCAAGGGCAGTGGTCGCCCGGATGAAGCAGGACGAGGAGCGGCACGCAGACCAGGCCCGCGCCGCCGGTGCGCTGGAATTGCCCGTCCCGGTGCGCCTTGCCATGAAAGGCGCCGCGAAGGTCATGACCACCACGGCGCACTATCTTTGAATCCCCAGCTGGTCACGCGGGCAGCAGGCGTACCAAAACATACGCGCCGCAACCCGCTCAGCCTGGCAGTCCAGACCACTACACGCCGCCCCCTCAAGCCTCCAGCACTTCGAAGCCGGTGGTGATTTCGGCCGTCTTGCCCAGCATGATGCTGGCCGAGCAGTACTTGTCATGGCTCATGGCAATCGCACGCTCCACGGCGGCCGGGGGAATGCCCTTGCCCGTGACGGTGAAGTGCATGTGGATCTTGGTGAACACCTTCGGGTCGGTCTGGGCACGTTCCGTCGTCAACTTGACGCTGCAGCCGCGCACGTCATGGCGGCCGCGCTTGAGGATCAGCACCACGTCATAGGCGGTGCACCCGCCCGTGCCCGCCAGCACGGTCTCCATGGGCCGGGGCGCCAGGTTCTGGCCGCCGTTGGCGGGGTTGGCGGCATCGGGGGCGCCATCCATGGTCAAAACATGGCCGCTGCCGGTTTCGGCCACAAAACCCATGCCAGAACGGGTTCCCGCCCCGCCGGTCCAACTGACTGTGCATTCCATTTGTGTTTCTCCTGTGTGACACGTGGTTTTTTTCGCACGGAAAACCGAAACGAAAAGAATTTGATGCGAATTTTGCTGCATCGCAACAAGACTCGCGCTAAACTTCGCCCATGCGCTGCCGCTTTCGAACAGAAAGGAACCGGCAGGCGGCAAGAAGCCCGGAACCCGGCACTTGCCTCGCACCGATTGTCTCCTCCATCTCCTCAAAGGATGGATTAGCCCCAGGCCTCACGGCCCGGGGCTTTTTTTTGCCCGCTCGCACCGTCCCACGGCAGACTGCCGTCCCGGATGCCTCGGCCCCTCGCTAGGGCGACGCCCTATGATGTGGGCCCCCGCCCGTTGCCCTGCGCCGGTGGGGCTCTCCTCCTGCACCTGCCATGACCCAGCACCTCACCCCCGCCGACTACCTCAAGAAAATCCTGACTGCCCGCGTGTACGACGTGGCGGTGGAGTCGGCGCTGGAGCCCGCCAAGAACCTCAGCCGCCGCCTGCACAACAAGGTACTCCTGAAGCGCGAAGACCAGCAGCCCGTGTTCAGCTTCAAGTTGCGGGGCGCGTACAACAAGATGGCGCACCTCACGCCCGAGCAGCTGCAGCGCGGCGTGATCTGCGCCTCGGCCGGCAACCACGCCCAGGGCGTGGCCATGAGCGCCCACCGGTTAGGCACGCGCGCCGTGATCGTGATGCCCACCACCACCCCGCAGCTCAAGATTGATGCCGTGAAGACGCTTGGTGGCGAGGTCGTGCTGTTTGGCGAGAGCTATTCCGACGCCTACGGCCATTCCGTCCAGCTGGAAAAGGAACAGGGCCTGACCTTCGTGCACCCGTTCGACGACCCGGACGTGATTGCCGGCCAGGGCACCATCGCCATGGAGATCCTGCGCCAGCTGCAAAGCCTGGGCAGCAACCAGCTCGATGCCGTGTTCGTGGCCATTGGCGGCGGCGGACTCATCTCGGGTGTGGCCAACTACATCAAGGCCGTGCGCCCCGAGATCAAGGTGATCGGCGTGCAGATGAACGACTCGGACGCCATGATCCAGTCGGTGCAGGCGCACGAGCGCGTGACGCTGGCCGATGTGGGCCTGTTCTCAGACGGCACGGCCGTGAAGCTGGTGGGCGAGGAAACCTTCCGCGTGGCGCAGGGCCTGGTCGATGACTACATCACCGTCGATACCGACGCCGTCTGCGCCGCCATCAAGGACATCTTTGTGGACACGCGCAGCATCGTCGAGCCCGCTGGGGCGCTGGCCGTGGCCGCCATCAAGCAGTACGTGGCACAGCGCAAGACCAAGGGCGAGACCTACGCGGCCATCCTGTGCGGCGCCAACATGAACTTCGACCGCCTGCGCTTTGTGGCCGAGCGCGCCGAGGTGGGCGAGGAGCGCGAGGCGCTGCTCGCCGTCACCATCCCCGAAGAACGCGGCAGCTTCCGCCGCTTCTGCGAGGTGGTGGGCGGCCTGCCCGGCGGCCCGCGCAACGTGACCGAATTCAACTACCGCATCAGCGACGCCGCCCGCGCCCATGTGTTCGTGGGCCTGACTACCAACGGCAAGGGTGAATCGGAAAAGATCGCCAAGAACTTCAACCGCCACGGTTTCGAGGCGCTGGACCTGACCCACGACGAACTGGCCAAGGAACACCTGCGCCACCTGGTGGGCGGCCACTCGGCCCTGGCGCAGGACGAGCGCCTGATGCGTTTCACCTTCCCCGAGCGGCCCGGCGCGCTGCTCAAATTTTTGAGCCTGATGCAGCCGACCTGGAACATCAGCCTGTTCCACTACCGCAACCAGGGCGCGGACTATGGCCGCATCCTCGTGGGCATGCAGGTGCCGCCCGAGGACAAGGCGGCCTTCGACGCCTTCCTGGCCACGCTGGGCTACCCCTATGTGGAAGAAACGCTGAACCCGGCCTACCGCCTGTTCTTGCGGTCCAAATAATGCCCAAAATGGCTGCAAGCGCTAGTTGAAAATGCCTTGACAGCTATCAAAACAGAAGCACCAAGCCCCCACTGCACACCATGCAAGCCCTGCGCCACTACCTGCTGGCCGTGCAGTTCTTCACCCGCATTCCCGTCACCGGTCGGCTAGCGCAGTGGGTGGGCTACAGCCCGGCCATGCTGCGGGCCAGCGCGGCGCACTTTCCGGGCATCGGCTGGCTGGCGGCGCTGCTGTCCACGGCCGTGTACGCCGCGCTGCACTGGGCGCTAGCGCCCAACCCGCTGGCCCCGGCCGTGGCCGCAGTGTTCTGCACCATCGCCACGGTGCTGATGACCGGTGGTTTCCATGAAGACGGCCTGGCCGACGTCGCCGACGGCCTGGGCGGCAGCTACGACCGCGAACGCGCGCTGGACATCATGAAGGACTCGCGCATTGGCGCCTTCGGGGCCATGGCGCTGGTGCTGGCGTTACTGACCAAGCTCAGCCTGCTGGCGCTGCTGGGGGCGCACAGCCTGCCGGTGGCACTGGCGGCCCTGGTCGGCGCACACGTGTTGTCGCGCTTTTGGCCCCTGCTCATCGTGCGCAGCCTGCCGCATGTGGGTGATACGGCGCGCTCCAAAAGCAAGCCGCTGGCCGACCAGATCTCCGGCCAGGCACTGGTTGCGGCACTTTTATGGTGTTTTCCGCCCCTTGCGCTAGTCGGATATGCCCAGACAGCTCTTTTTTTGGTAGCGCCCATCGCTCTCAGCGCGCTCTGCGCGGGCTGGATGGCGCGCTGGTTCGCCCGACGGCTGCAAGGCTTCACCGGCGACTGCCTGGGCGCCACGCAGCAGGTGAGCGAAATCGGTTTCTACCTGGGCGTGGCCATCGCACTGCGATGGCTATGACGCCCCCCCCTGCCTCCACCAGCAGCCGCCTGTGGCTGGTGCGCCATGCAGCCCCGCTGGTTCCCCCGGGCACCTGCTACGGCGCTTTGGACGTGCCGGCCGACGCGCAGGCCACCCGCGCTGCGGCAGAGCGCTTGGCAACGGCCCTGCCCCCCGGGGGGGGCGCTGCGTGCGTGGCGTATTCCACGCTACAAAGATGTGAGCTGCTGGCGCATGAATTACAAGCGCTCAGACCGGATTTTACCTTCACTCCCGACGCCCGGCTGCGCGAGATGGACTTCGGCCGCTGGGAAGGGCAGCCTTGGGACGCCATCGGCAAAAGTGCCATCGACACTTGGGTGGCCGGATTCGCCACCCACACACCCGGCGGGGGCGAAAGCCTGGCCCACATGCTGCACCGCGTGGCAGCAGCCCTGCAGACCGCCCAGGCGTGGCGCACCGAACAGGGCGTGGGGGATGTGGTGTGGATCACCCACGCCGGAGTGGCCCGCTGCGTGGCCTGGTTGCAGGAGCGGGGTGAGAGCGCCCTGCCCCGCTCAGAGGATTGGCCGGTGGCGGCGCCGGGCTGGGGGGAATGGGAAATCAGGGAACTGGCCTGAAGCTGTAGGCCAGCAGGTGCCTAGTTCTTGAGCGGCATGTCCAGCGTCACCGTAGCGGGTCCGCCCATGCTGGTCCCCAGTTGCGCCTGGCGGGGGCCCAGGGCCTGCAACACCAGGCCTTCGTCCACCGCAGCGCCCACGCGGAAGGGCTTGGCGGGCTTGCCGTCCACGGCAATCAGTGCCGCACCGCCGCCGCTGCTGCGCCCCGACAGCACCCCGATCAGCGTGAACCGGCTCGCGGTGGGTGCCACCGGCGCTGCCACGCCAGGGGCTGCAGGCGCAGCACCCAGCAAACGCGCCAGCGCCTGCGCGTCCATGGCCACCGGGGCGGGCGCCACTGCCGGGGCGGAGGACGCGGACGAAGGCGCCGACAGGCGCAGCCCCCAATAGACCACGCTGGCGCCGGCTGCTGCCCAGAGCACCAGAGTCCCCAGGCGGACGCCCCATTTGCTGTACGTATTGGTCACCATGCGGGGATTATGATTCACGCGATTCGACCATCCGAGAGACCGCCAGCAGTGAACACTTCTTTCTCCCTCCTCGTGCGCTCCGCCCCCCGCCGCGTTGCCAAGTCCGTGGCCCGTGGTTTCACCCTCATCGAGCTGATGGTGGTTCTGGTGATCATCGGCGTGCTGGCCGCGCTGATCGTGCCCAACGTGCTCGAACGTGCCGACGATGCCCGCGTGACGGCCGCCCGCACCGACATCACCAACATCATGCAGGCGCTCAAGCTCTACCGCCTGGACAACCAGCGCTACCCCACGGCCGAGCAGGGCCTGCAGTCGCTGGTCATCAAGCCCACTGCGGGCCCCGTGCCGGGCAACTGGAAGCTGTACCTCGAAAAGCTGCCCAACGACCCCTGGGGCCGCCCTTACCAATACCTCAACCCCGGCATCAAGGGCGAGATCGACGTGATGTCGTTCGGCGCCGATGGCCAGTCGGGCGGCGAAGGCAAGGACGCCGATATTGGCAGCTGGCAGTAAAGAGATGTGGTCCCCACGGTCGTGCCCTGGCGTGTCACTCCCTGCTCCCCACAGCAGGCTCGCCCCGCGCTTCGCTGGTGCATGGGGCCGGGCCTTGCTTGGGGCGGCCCGGCGCTGCGGCCGTGCGCCTGGTGGATACGCCGTGACCGTTGCGACCGCCCATCGCGCAGCTTCATGAACCGCTCGGGCGGATTCACCCTCCTGGAGCTGCTGGTGGTCATCAGCATCATGGCGCTGGCCACGGCGGGCGTGGGGCTGGCGATGCGCGATGGCGGACAGACGCAGCTGGAGCGGGAAGCCGCACGGCTGGCGGCGCTGCTCGAATCCGCGCGTGCCCAGTCCCGCGCAGGGGGCATCCCCGTGCGCTGGCGCGCGCTGCCGGGGGGCTTCCGCTTTGAAGGGCTGCCGCGCAGCGCACAGGCCGCCCTGCCCAACCAGTGGCTGGACCCTGGCACCGTGGTGCGCGGGCCGGCAGTGCTGCTACTGGGCCCCGAGCCCCTGATCGGCCCGCAGCAGGTGCTGATCACCCACCAGTCCTCCCCCGACCGCACCCTGCGCATTGCCACCGACGGCGTGCGCCCGTTTTCCGTGGATGCGGTGCAGTGAGGATGCGCCGCCCTCTCATCGGCCACCGGGGTTTCACGCTTGTGGAAGTGCTGGTGGCGCTGGCCATCGTGGCCATTGCCCTCATGGCGGGGCTGCAGGCCACGACGGCGCTCACGCGCAACGCCCTGCGGCAGTCCGACATCGTGCTCGCGCAGCTGTGCGCGGAGAACGAGCTGGTCAAGGCCCGGCTCTCCCGCCAGATGCCAAGCGTGGGTGACAGCAGCCTGACCTGCGAGCAGGCCGGGCGCCAGCTGCAGGTGGTGACCATCGTGCGGCCTACGCCCAACCCGAGTTTTCGGCGCATCGATGCGCAGGTGCTGGACGGGGACAACTCCATCCTGCGCCTCTCCACCATCATTGGAAGGTATTGATGGAACACCCCCCTGAGGCCCTGCGGGCCTTCCCCCCGCTCTCGCATTGCTGTGCAATGCGGGCAGGGGGTCGCCGCCAGCGCGGCGGGGCGGCCCTTGCGCGGCGTCCGCTGGCCTGGGCCGCGCCAGTTGCTCAGGCCTCGCGCCGGCGCCTCAGCAGTGGGGGCACGGCCCCGCGCGGCTTCACACTCATCGAGTTGCTGGTCGCGATCAGCGTCATGGCGTTGATCGCCATCCTGAGCTGGCGCGGGCTCGATGGCATGGTGCGGGCGCAGGAGTCCACGCGCCAGCGGGCAGACGAGATGCTGGTGCTGCAGGCTGCGCTGGGGCAGTGGGGTACGGACCTGGACGCCCTGATGCCCGTTGCCAACACCACGCCGCTGGACTGGGACGGCCAGGTGCTGCGCCTCACCCGCCGCAGCAGCGCCGTACCCGACGAGGGTGCGCTGGTGGTGGCCTGGACCCGCCGCAACA
Organism: Acidovorax sp. 59; assembly: GCF_002754175.1. Taxonomy (NCBI): domain Bacteria; kingdom Pseudomonadati; phylum Pseudomonadota; class Betaproteobacteria; order Burkholderiales; family Comamonadaceae; genus Acidovorax; species Acidovorax sp. 59. The sequence continues at coordinate 3,744,542 of NZ_PEET01000001.1, forward strand.
ACAACCAGGGCGTGGGCCAGTGGCTGCGCTGGCAGTCGCCGCCAGTGCGCACCCGAGCCGACTGGCGGCAGGCCTGGGAGCAGGCCGCCCAGTGGGCGCGTACGCCGGGCGACGCCGAGCGGCGCTACGAGGTGACGCTGCTGCCGCTGGACAACTGGCAGATCTTTTACTACCGGGGTGGCGCGTGGTCCAACCCACAGTCGAGCACGGGCACCCCGACGGGTGACAGCACCTCGGCCATCCCGGACGGCATCCGCCTGCAGATCACCCTGCCCCCGGGCCTGGCGCTGACGGGCCAGCTCACGCGAGACTGGGTCAACCCGGTGCTGGGCGGAGGCAGGACATGAGCACCCACCGGCTCGCGCGTTGGCGGTGCCAGTGGCACAGACGCAAGGAGCACGGCGCCGCCCTGCTCGCCGCCATGCTCACCGTCACGCTGGTCGCCACCTTTGCGGCGGCCGCGATGTGGCAGCAGTGGCGCGCGGTGGAGGTCGAGACGGCCGAGCGCGGCCACGTGCAGTCCACCTGGATTTTGGTCGGTGCGCTCGACTGGTCGCGGCTCATCCTGCGCGAGGATGGGCGCTCCGGCGGGGCCGACCACTTGGCCGAGCCCTGGGCCATCCCTCTGCAGGAGGCCCGGCTGTCCACCTTCCTCGCGGCCGACAAGAACGTGACCCAGGTGGACGACGCCAGCACCGACACCACCGAGGCCTTCTTGTCGGGCCAGATCACCGACCTGCAGGGCCGCCTGAACATCACCAACCTCACGGAGGGCGGGCAGGTGCAGGCCGTGGCGCTGCGGCAGTTCACCCGATTGTTCGAGCGCCTGGGCCTGCCCGGACAGCAGCTGAGCGTGCTGATCGACGGCCTGCGCCGGGCGCAGGCGGGTGCGGGCGCCGACAGTGGTTCCGCCCCCCTGCTACCGCCCAGCGTGACCCAGCTGGGGTGGCTGGGCCTGACCCCGGCCACGGTGGCGGCGCTCGCCCCCCATGTGACGCTGCTGCCCGTGCGCACCCCGGTCAACCTGAACACCGCCGACATCAACGTGCTCATGGCCGCCATCGACGGGCTGGACAGCGCCACGGCCCAGAAGATCGTGCAGACCCGCGAGGCGCGGCACTTCCGCACCCTCAGCGACGTGCGCGACCTGGTGGGCGCCAGCATCGACATCAACGAAAGTGCCCACGCCGTGGCCTCGTCGTACTTTGAAGTGCGGGGCCGCCTGCGGCTCGGCGATGCGATGGTGGACGAGCGCTCTTTGGTGCGCAAACAGGGCATCGACGTGACCACACTGTGGCGCGAACGCGGCGCCTTCGACCGGGAAACCACGCAACTGCTGCCCGGGGCACAGCGCTGAGGGTGTAACAACCCTCACACTGCACCCACCCACACCGCCGCTGCGTCACGCCCGCCCCCTAAAATGGCCCGCAAAACCCGCCCATGAGCACCCTGATCCTTTTCCTGCCGCCGGCCCGTCCGGGACCCGCCTCCGAGTACGCCTACACGCTCACGGCTGACGGCCATTCCGCCCTCCAGCACGCCACCGCACCCGCAGCCCTGCTGCCCGAGCCCACCCGCCCCGGCGGCGAGGTCGTGGCCGTGGTGCCCGCACGGGCGCTGTCGTGGCAGCGCGTGACCATTCCGGCCGGCGTGCCGCTGGGTGCCGGCCAGCAGACGCCCCGGCTGCGATCCGTGCTCGAAGGCCTGCTCGAAGACCGCGTGCTGGACGATGCCAGCCAGCTGCACTTTGCGCTGCAACCCGGCGCACAAAGTCGTGCGCAGGCTGGCGAACCGGTGTGGGTGGCCGTGTGCGACCGCGCCTGGCTGCGCGAACACCTGCAGGCGCTGGAGGCCGCAGGCCGCCGCGTGGCCCGCGTGGTGCCCGAATTTGCGCCGGGCCCCACGGCCAGCGGCCAGCCCGAGCTGTGTGCCCTGGGCACGCCCGAAGAGGCCTATGTGGTGCTCACCGGCCATGGCGCCGACCAAGGCGTGGCGGTGCTGCCGCTGACCCCCATGGCCCTGACCCTGGCACGCGCCGGCTTGCCAGCCGCCGATAGCGGCGACAACCCAGCCCTCACGGTCCGCGCCGAGCCCGCCGTGGCTGCGCTGGCCGAACGCACCCTGGGCCAGCAAGGCCAACGCATTGCCCTGCACACCACCAGCCAGCGCGCGCTCGATGCCGCCCGCGGCGACTGGGACCTGGCGCAGTTCGACCTGTCCAGCACCAGCAGCACCCGCGCGCTGCGCAAAGTGGGCAGCGCGCTGAGCGCGGCGCTGTACGCCCCGCAGTGGCGTGCAGCCCGCTGGGGCGCGGGCGTGCTGGTGGTGGCGCACCTGGTGGGGCTCAATGCCTGGGCCTGGCAAGAACGGCAGGCGCTGACTGCCAAGCAGGCCAGCGTACGCAACACCCTGACCCAGACCTTCCCCAAAGTGCAGGTGGTGGTCGATGCGCCGGTGCAGATGGAGCGCGAACTCGCCCAGCTGCGGCAGGCTGCCGGCAGTGTCTCGGCGCGCGACCTGGAGCCCCTGCTGGCGGCGGCTGGAGCGGCCTTGCCCGATGGCCGCCTGCCCAGCAGCATCGAATACACGCCCGGCGAGCTGCGCCTGCGTGGCGTGACCCTGGCGCCCGATGAAGAATCTGTGGTGTCCGGCCGCCTGCAAGCCGCCGGATACCGCGCCCGCGTGGACGATGGCAGCCTGTTGCTGCGCACCGAGGTGAGCCCATGACCCGATCCTCCGCCCTCCAGGACCGCTGGAAAGCCCTGGCGCCCCGCGAGCAGAACCTGGTGCTGGCCGCCGCCGCGGTGGTGGCGCTGGCCCTGCTGTGGTGGGTGGCCGTCGCCCCCGCACTCGGCACCTTGCGCGCTGCGCCCGCGCGGCACGCCGCACTCGACGCCCAGCTGCAGCGCATGCAAAGCCTGCAGGCGGAGGCCCAGCAGCTGCAGGCCACACCCGCCACCAGCCCCGGCGATGCCGTGGGTGCGCTGCGCACCGCCCTCACGCAGCGCATGGGCAACACGGCACAGCTCAACGTGGCGGGCGACCGCGCCACGGTCACGCTCAAAGGGGCTTCGGCCGACGCGCTGGCCCAATGGCTGGCCCAAGCCCGCAGCAACGCCCGCGCCACGCCGCTGGAAGCGCGGCTGACCCGCAGCGCAGCCCCTGCTGCTGCGGCGCCCACCGGCAATGCGCCCATCACCCTGGGCAGCGCGCCCGTGGCCATGCCCCGCTGGGATGGCACCGTGGTGCTGGCCCTGCCCGTCGCCCCGGCCCGCTGACCCGCGGACTGACCTGAACAACACATTCCCCCCGTGGCCCGCAACCTCCGTCCGACACGTCCAGCCCCCAGCTCCGCCCCCCGCACGGCGTGGGGCTGGGCATGGGCCGGTGCGCTGGCCGGCGTGCTACCCGCCGTGGCAGCCTTTGCGCCCGCGCACTGGCTGGCCGGCGGCGTGGCACGCGCTACCCAGGGACAGGTGCTGTTGCTGCAGCCAAGGGGCACGGTATGGACCGGCTCGGCCCAACTGGTGTTGACTGGTGGCCAGGCCAGCAAAGACAGCGCCGCCCTGCCCGGCCGGGTGGACTGGCAGCTGCGCCCCACCTGGGGCGGGCTAAGCGCCCAACTGCACGCAGGCTGCTGCACGCCCGAGCCCCTGCGGGCCCAGGTGCACCTGCGCTGGGCCGGCCCGCAAATCACTGTGGCCGACGGCCAGAGCCAGTGGCCGGCGGCCTTGCTGGCGGGCCTGGGCACCCCCTGGAACACACTGCAGCCGCAGGGGCAGCTGGCACTGCAAACACGCGCGCTGACGGCGCAATGGGCTGCTGGCCGCATGGTGCTGTCGGGCCAGGCCCAGATGGATGCGCGGGCCATGTCCTCGCGCTTGTCCACCCTGCGCCCCATGGGCAGCTACCGGCTGGTGCTGCAGGGCGGCGAGGTGCCCACGCTTGCCCTCAGCACCCTCGACGGGGCCCTGCAACTGAGCGGCAGCGGCCAGTGGGTGGGCAACCGCCTGCGCTTTGCGGGCGAGGCCAGCGCCACCCCCGAGCGGGAGGCCGCACTGTCCAATCTTCTGAACATCATCGGACGGCGCAATGGCGCGCGCTCCATCATCACCGTGGGTTGAATCTATGACTTTCCTGTTTGCTCCACGCCTGCGCTTTACTCTCAAAACAATAGCTGCCAGCGCAATAATTACCTGCGCTAGCGGCCAAATTGGCGCCCAGACGGCGGTGGACACCCGCACCGGCAGCGTACGCCCCAGCGAACCCGTCACGCTCAACTTTGCCAACGCCGAGATCGAGGCCGTGGCCCGCACCATGGCCACCATCACCGGCCGCAACGTGGTGGTGGACCCACGGGTCAAAGGCCAGCTCAACCTCGTGACCGAGCGCGCGGTGACGCCTGCCGCCGCGTTCCAGCAGTTCCTGGCCGCGCTGCGCCTGCAGGGCTTCACGGTGGTGGAGGCGGCGGGCCTGTACAAGGTGGTGCCCGAGGCCGACGCCAAGCTGCAGGGAGGCAGCGTGAGCGTGGTGCAGGGCAACGCGGGCAGCGCGCCCGGCGGTGGACAAATCGTCACGCAGATCTTCAAGCTCAACTTCGAGAATGCGGCCAATCTGGTGCCGGTGCTGCGCCCGCTCATCAGCCCCAACAACACCATCAACGTGAACCCCGGCAACAACTCGCTGGTGATCACCGACTATGCCGACAACCTGCAGCGCCTGGCGCGCATCGTGGCGGCCATGGATGTGTCCAACGCCAGCGATGTGGAGGTGATTCCGCTCAAGAACGCGATTGCCAGCGACCTCGCACCGCTGGTGTCGCGCCTGATCGACGGCGGCAGCGCCAACGGGGGTGCCGCAGCCGCGGCCGCGCCCGGCCAGGCCGACACCGCGTTCAAGACCACCCTCATCGCCGAGCCGCGCAGCAACTCGCTGATCCTGCGTGCCGCCAACCCGGCCCGCGTGGCCCAGGTGCGCGCCCTGGTGGCCCAGCTGGACCAGGCGCCTGCGCCCGGCAGCAGCGCGGCCAGCGGCAACATCCATGTGGTCTACCTCAAGAACGCCGACGCCACCAAGCTGGCCACCACCCTGCGCGCCGCCATGGCGGCCATGGGCGGTGGCAATGGCGGTGCGGCCAGCGGCGGGGGTGGCGCCAGCGCGCCCGCGCCCAGCACGGGGCTCAGCACCGGCGGCATGCTGTCCACCAACGGCAGCTCGTCCGGCAGCAGTAGTAGCACCGGCGGCCTGGGATCCAGCGCGAGCGCCATGGGTACCAGCAGTACCAACAACAACCAGCCCTCCACCGGCGGGCAGATCCAGGCCGACCCCACCACCAACTCGCTCATCATCACCGCGCCCGAGCCGCTGTACCGCCAGCTGCGCGACGTGATCGACAAGCTCGACGGCCGCCGCGCGCAGGTGCTGGTCGAGAGCCTGATCGTCGAGGTCTCTGCCAACAAGGTGGCCGAGTTCGGCATCCAGTGGCAGGGCGTTCTGGGCAAGAACGGTGATGGCACTGTGGGCGTGATCGGTACCAACTCCGGCCAGGCCGGCATGAACATTCTCAATGCCACGGCTGCGCTCGCAACGGGCAACTACGCATCCCTGGCCGGCAGCAGCGGCCTGGGCACAGGCCTGAACCTGGGGCTGGCCCCGCGCATCAACGGGCAGTACTACCTGGGCGCGCTGGCGAACTTTCTGCAGAACAGCGGCGATGCCAATGTGCTCTCCACACCCAACCTGATGACGCTGGACAACGAAGAGGCGCGCATCATCATCGGCAACAACGTGCCCTTCGTGACGGGCTCGTACGCCAACAGCACAGGCAACAATACCGTGAACCCGTTCACCACGGTGGAGCGCAAAGACGTGGGCCTCATGCTCAAGGTGCGTCCGCAGATCAGCGAGAACGGCACGGTGAAGATGGCGATCTACCAGGAGGTCTCCAAGATTGACACCGCCACGCTGAGCAACGCCAACGGCCCCACCACCAGCAAGCGCTCCATCGAGTCGAACGTGGTGGTGGACGATGGCAGCATCATCGTGATTGGCGGCCTGCTGGAAGACAGCTACTCGCAAGGCCAGGACAAGGTGCCGGTGATGGGCGACATCCCGGTGCTGGGCAACCTGTTCCGCAGCGAGAACCGCACCCGCAACAAGACCAACCTGATGGTGTTCCTGCGCCCCATTGTGGTGCGTGATAACGCCACCAGCGACGCATTGATGATGGACCGCTACGAGGCCATCCGCGCGCTGCAGCAGACCACCCAGCCCGCGCCCAGCGTGGTGATGAAGTCGGTGTCCGGCGCGCCCATCCTGCCCGCGCTGCCACAACGCACAGAGCCCGGCGCAGCCACCGTGCCTGCACAGCCGCTGGTGCCCCTGCCCGCAGAGACCTCGCCACGCTGAAGGGCCGCCACGCATGCGCCACCCCCTGCCCTACGCCTTTGCCCGCACCGCCCAGCTGCTGCTGGAGGACGACGGCCACCAGCTGGTGCTGTGGCACGGCCCCAGCCCCGACGCGGGCGCGCTGTCCGAAGTGCTGCGCAAGCACCCGGTGCAGCAACTGCTTGCGCTCGATGCCCCGGCCCTGGCCCAGCGCATCAGCGCGGCCTATTCACACAGCGAATCGAGCGCTGCCACCGTGGTGAGCGAGGTCGAGAGCGACGCCGACCTCTCGCGCATGATGCAGGAGCTGCCGGCCGTCGAGGACCTGCTGGAATCAGCCGGCGACGCACCCATTATCCGCATGCTCAACGCCCTGCTCACGCAGGCCGCACGCGACGGCGCGAGCGATATCCACATCGAGCCCTACGAGCGCCACAGCAGCGTGCGCTTTCGTGTGGACGGCACGCTGCGCGAAGTGGTGCAGCCCAACCGCGCGCTGCACGCCGCATTGATCTCGCGCCTGAAGATCATGGCCGACCTGGACATCAGCGAAAAACGCCTGCCCCAGGACGGCCGCATCAGCCTGCGCCTGGGCACGCGCGCCATCGACGTGCGCGTCTCCACCCTGCCCAGCGCGCACGGCGAGCGCGCCGTGCTGCGCCTGCTGGACAAGAGTGAAAGCAAGCTGAGCCTGGAGGCCGTGGGCATGCAGGGCGACACCCTGCGCCGCTTTGAGGGCCTGATCGGCCAGCCGCACGGCATCATCCTGGTCACCGGCCCCACAGGCTCGGGCAAGACGACCACGCTGTATGCAGCGCTGGGTCGGCTCGACGCCACGCGCAACAACATCATGACGGTGGAAGACCCCATCGAATACGAGCTGCCGGGCGTGGGCCAGACCCAGGTCAACAGCAAGATCGAGCTGACCTTTGCCAAGGCGCTGCGCGCCATCCTGCGGCAGGACCCGGACATCATCATGATTGGTGAAATCCGCGATTTCGAGACCGCGCAGATCGCCATCCAGGCCTCGCTGACGGGCCACCTGGTGCTGGCCACCCTGCACACCAACGACGCGGCCAGCGCCGTCACGCGCCTGACCGACATGGGTGTGGAGCCCTTCCTGCTGTCGTCGTCGCTACTGGGCGTGCTGGCCCAGCGCCTGGTGCGCAAGTTCTGCAGCCACTGCCACGGCACGGGCTGCGAGCACTGCGGCCAGACGGGTTACACCGGCCGCACGGGCGTGTTCGAGTTGCTGGTGACCACGGACGCGATCCGGGCACAGATCCACAACCAGGCCTCAGAGGCCGACATCCGCACCGCAGCGCTGGCGGGTGGCATGGCGCTGATGCGGGACGATGGCGAACGCCTGATTGCCGCCGGCATCACCAGCCGCGAAGAAGTGCTGCGGGTGACGCGAGACTGATTTGCTACTTTTTTGATAGCTGCTAGAGCATGAAGCACTAGCGCTACCAGCCAAAAACACTTCAAACTACCGGATCTGCAGCGCGGGCCGGCGCCCCACCTGGGCCATCGCAGGTGCGGCGGGCGTTGCAGGTGCCGAGGTGCTAAACGCCGGGGATGCCGTCGCGCCATCCTGCAGCTTGAACTGGCTGACCGCGCTGTTGAGGTGGTGCGCCTGCTCGCGCAGCGACTCGGACGCTGCGGTGGACTCCTCCACCAGTGCCGCGTTCTGCTGGGTCATCTGGTCGAGCTGCGTGACCGACTGGCTGATCTGGCCGATGTTGTCGCTTTGCTCGGCCGACGAAGCGGTGATCTCCGCAATGATGTCGGACACGCGCCGCACGCTGCTCACGATCTCGGTCATGGTTTGGCCGGCCTGGCTTACCAGGCGCGAGCCGTCTTCGACCCGCTCCACCGACGAACCGATCAGGCCCTTGATCTCCTTGGCCGCTTCGGCGCTGCGCTGCGCCAGGTTGCGCACCTCGCTGGCCACCACCGCAAAGCCACGGCCCTGCTCACCGGCACGGGCGGCTTCCACCGCCGCGTTGAGCGCCAGGATGTTGGTCTGGAACGCAATCGAATCGATCACGCCCGTGATATCGGCAATCTTGCGCGAGCTGGTGGTGATCTGGTCCATGGTGGTCACCACCTGCGACACCACGGCGCCACCGCGCGCAGCCACCTCGGCGGCGGACGAGGCAAAGTCGCTGGCCTGGCGCGAGGCCTGGGCGCTTTGCTGCACGGTGCTGGTCAGCACCTCCATCGACGAGGCGGTCTCTTCCAGGTTGGCCGCTGTCTGCTCGGTGCGGTGGCTCAGGTCATGGTTGCCGCTGGCGATCTCGGAGCTGGCGGTGGAGATGTTGCCCGCCGCGTCCTGCACCTGGCGCACCAGGTCACGCAACGAGTCCTGCATGCGGCCCATGGCGCCCACCAGCTGGCCCACTTCATCCTGGTTCATGGCTGCCACATCGCGCGACAAATCGCCACTGGCAATGCGTTCGGCCAGCTCCTGTGCCTGTCCGAGGGACTTGGTGATGGAACGCACGCTGAAGAACGTGAGCGGAATCAGCACCGCCAGCGCCAGCACCAGGCCCACACCAATCAGTGCGGCCATGGTGGAGGTGCGCGATTCGACACCCGCGCGGGCCTCGTCCATCTGCGCACGTGCCGAACCCGCCAGGCTGGAGAACAGCTTGTCGGTGGCTTCCATGTGGACCTTCAGGCGGTCGGCGTAGGCGCCGCCCCCTGCGCCGTCGAGCTGCGCGCCCTCGATCTTTTCGAAGATGGGTGAGATGCCGGTTTCGTACTGCTTGATCTCATCGAGCGATTTGTCGATCGAGGCCACAAACTCGGCATCGCCCGACTGCACTTGCCGCACATCGGCCAGGCGCTTGCGCAGGGAGGTCAGGGTTTTGGCCCAGGACTCGCGCAGGGCAGAGACCTCGACCGAGTTGTTGAAGTTGATGATGATGTCTTTTTCGGTCCGGCGCAGGTCACCCAGGGTGGTGCGCAGCTCGGACATGTCGGTCAGCGTCTGCACGCGTTCTGAAAACAGCACCTGCAGCGTGCCGCGCGTTCGGTCCAGGGCCACGTAGCCCATGGCACCAATGACGACCAGAAGGATCAGGGAAAAGACGGTTCCGAAGTAGAGACGCGTGCGGATGGAGAAGCGGCCGAGAGCATTCATGGCTCTTCCTTACATTTTTTAACAGACAGTCCAGCATAGCAAATTTGGTGCCACACACACCCCCCGCCTTCTGGGCCGGGGGTGGGCGGGACTATATGCCGGGCAAGACGGTCCACCGCACAGGGTAAGCACGGCCCCGGGGCCCTGTTTCAGGGAATCCTCGGGGCCAGTAGCTGCGCTTATTGCGCTGCTGTCACACGGGCTTGAGCGGGATGTACAGCTCGCCCCCGCCCTTCTGGAACTCCGCCGCCTTGGTCTGCATGCCCTGGGCCAGGGCGTCAGCCTCGGCCACACCCTTCTGGGCGGCGAAGTCACGCACCTCCTGGGTGATCTTCATCGAGCAGAACTTGGGGCCACACATCGAGCAGAAATGCGCCACCTTGGCCGAGTCCTTGGGCAGGGTCTCGTCGTGGTATTCCTTGGCGGTCTCAGGGTCCAGGCCCAGGTTGAACTGGTCCTGCCAGCGGAAGTCAAAGCGCGCCTGGCTGAGCGCATCATCGCGCGAGCGAGCGCCGGGGTGGCCCTTGGCCACATCGGCCGCGTGGGCGGCGATCTTGTAGGCAATGATCCCCTGCTTCACGTCGTCGCGGTCGGGCAGTCCCAGGTGCTCCTTGGGCGTCACGTAGCACAACATGGCCGTGCCCATCCAGCCGATCATGGCCGCGCCAATGGCCGAGGCAATGTGGTCGTAGCCGGGGGCGATGTCGATGGTCAGCGGGCCCAGGGTGTAGAAAGGCGCCTCGTGGCAGGTCTTGAGCTGCTCGGTCATGTTGGCCTGGATCATGTGCATGGGCACATGGCCCGGGCCTTCGATCATGGTCTGCACGTCGTGCTTCCAGGCCACCTGGGTCAGCTCGCCCAGCGTGTGCAGCTCGGCAAATTGCGCTTCGTCGTTGGCATCGGACGCGCAGCCAGGCCGCAGGCCGTCACCCAGGCTGAACGACACGTCGTACGCCTTCATGATGTCGCAGATGTCTTCGAAGTGCTCGTACAAAAAGCTCTCGCGGTGGTGCGCCATGCACCACTTGGCCATGATGGAGCCGCCGCGCGAGACGATGCCCGTGCGCCGCTGCGCCGTGAGGTGGATGTAAGCGAGGCGCACGCCCGCATGGATGGTGAAGTAATCCACGCCCTGCTCGGCCTGCTCGATGAGCGTGTCGCGGAAGATCGCCCAGGTCAGGTCTTCGGCCACGCCACCCACTTTTTCGAGCGCCTGGTAGATCGGCACCGTGCCGATGGGCACAGGGCTGTTGCGCACGATCCAGTCGCGTGTGGTGTGGATGTTCTTGCCAGTGGACAGGTCCATCACGTTGTCGGCCCCCCAGCGGATGGCCCAGACGAGCTTTTCCACTTCTTCTTCGATGCTGGAGGTGACAGCCGAGTTACCGATGTTGGCGTTGATCTTGACCAGGAAGTTGCGGCCAATCGCCATCGGTTCCACCTCGGGGTGGTTGATGTTGGCGGGGATGATGGCGCGGCCCCGAGCCACTTCGTCGCGCACAAATTCGGGGGTGATGATGCGCGGGATGCTGGCGCCCATCGGGTTGCCCATCAGGCGCTTTTCACGGCCTGCGTCGGCCATGTACTGTTCCATCCACTCACGCTTGCCGTTTTCGCGGATGGCGACGTATTCCATCTCGGGCGTGACGATGCCCTTCTTGGCGTAGTGCATCTGCGTGACATTGGCACCCGCCTTGGCGCGCAGGGGCTTGCGCTGCAAGGCGGCGGCCTCGGCGCGCAGCTGGGCGAGGCGGGTGGCATCTTCGCTCTTTTGGCCGTCGTCCAGCGCTACGGGGGCGCGGCCTTCGTAGTGCTCCACATCGCCACGGCCGGCGATCCAGCTACCGCGCACGCTGGCCAGGCCCTTGCGCACGTCGATCACGGCTTCAGGGTCGGTGTAAGGACCGGAGGTGTCGTACACGCTGACCAGCTCGCCGTTGGTTAGCGCGATGTCGCGCACGGGCACGCGCAGGTCGGTGTGCAGATGGCCGGGGATATAGGCCTTGCGGGATGCGGGGAAGGGTTCGCGGGTGCGTGCGAGCAGCTCGGCGAACTTTTCAGGGGCAGCCAGTGTGGCGTGGGGGTCGGGGGCGTTCATGGGCAGGTCTCCTGGTTCCGGTGGCGGTGGGTCTGCTCCGGAATGGACCTGTGCGCCCCTCGGGTGGCTGCGCATGGCAGCACCTGAGGCAAGGCGTGTCCACAGGGAGTGCGGGCACGGGGACAAGGAGGTCGGCTCTTCTTCCGCCGGTATGAACCGGATCAAGTTCGTCGGGTTCGCAAGCTGGCCTGAATTTCTTCAGGCCTCTCGCATCTCAGCGCATCAGCACACCCCGGAGCAGGCGCGAGTATAGGGCAGAGGAAAAACGGGGCAGCAGAGCCCCCCAATCAACAGATACATCAGGCCAGGCGGCCGATGAGGATCACCGCGAAGAAAAAGACGGCGGCAATCACTGTCCACTTGAGGATGACGAGCCCCAGGCGCTTGTAGCGCGGCTGCCCGGTGCCCGCGTAAAACGCGAAAGACACGGCCGCCGCCAGCAGCAGCAGCATGGCTAGCCAGCGAAAGATCAACATGGCCAGTGGGCCTTACCAGGCGCGCGCAGGCTGCGCAAAGCCGGTGGGAGCCTGGCGCTCGTCCTCGAAGGTGACCACCTCCCAGGCATCACGCTGGGCCAGCAGCTCGCGCAGCAAGAGGTTGTTCATGGCATGGCCCGAGCGGAACGCACTGTAGGCGGCCAGCAGCGGCTTGCCGATGAGGTACAGGTCACCCATGGCATCCAGGATCTTGTGCTTCACGAACTCGTCGTCGTAGCGCAGCCCGTCGCTGTTAAGCACCTTGTAGTCGTCCATCACGATGGCGTTATCCAGCCCACCGCCCAGCGCCAGGCCGTTGGAGCGCATCATCTCCACATCGCGGGTGAAGCCGAAGGTGCGGGCGCGGGCAATGTCGCGGCTGTAGTTGCCTTGCCCCAGGTCAAACTCCACACGCTGGCCGGTGGAGTCCACGGCCGGGTGGTCGAAGTCGATTTCGAAGCTGAGCTTATAGCCGTGGTACGGCGTGAGGCGCGCCCACTTGGCGTTGGCGCCCTCGCCCTCGCGCACCTCCACGGGCCGGGTGACGCGGATGAAGCGCTTGGGTGCGTTCTGCAGTTCCACCCCGGCGCTTTGCAGCAGGAACACAAACGAGGCCGAAGACCCATCGAGGATGGGGACCTCTTCGGCCGTGATGTCCACGTACAGGTTGTCGATGCCCAGCCCCGCACAGGCCGACATCAGGTGCTCCACCGTGTGCACCTTGGCGTTGCCCACCGCGATGGTGGACGCCAGCCTCGTATCCGTCACCGCCTCGGCACGGATGGGAATGTCCACCGGCTGCGGCAGATCCACCCGCCGGAACACGATGCCTGTGTCCGGCTGCGCGGGCCGCAGGGTCAACTCGACCCGTTGGCCGCTGTGCAGACCCACGCCTACGGCGCGGGTCAGGGTCTTGAGGGTGCGTTGCTGGAGCATCTGCGCATTTTAGTTTCTGCGGCACCGCCCCGCACGTGCCGAGGTCTTGTCGCTCCGCAAAGCGACGCGTACGTAGAGCTACCGCCGCGTTTTCACCTACTGTGCAGGCCCCATGGTTCGCCGCACAATTTGGTACACAGGGCCTTAACAACCACAACATGAACACACGACACCCGCCCCACAGGAGACTCCCATGAGCAAACTCAGTTTCAAGATGAAAGTCATGCTCATGATCGGCACCGCGCTCACGGCGCTGCTGATCATGGCCATCCTGTCACTCCTCCAGGAGCGGCGACTGATCACCGAGTCCCGCAAGGACCTGCTGACCACCGCCGTCCAGTCCGCACACAGCATCGTGGTCGGTTACCAGGCCAAGGCCGCGAGCGGCGCCATGTCGGTGGAAGACGCGCAGAAGGCTGCCAAGGACGCCCTGCGCATTGCACGCTACGGCGGCCCCGAGGGCAAGACCGAATATTTCTACATCTGGACCACCGAGGGCGTGGGCGTGATGCACCCCTTCAAGACCGAGTGGGACGGGCAGGACATGCTCGGCAAGGTCAAGGATGGTTCGGGCGTGGACATCATCGGCCTGCTGGTAAACGGCATGCGCAGCAGCAAGGACGGCAAGGCCTTTGTGCCCACCATGTTCGCGCGCCCCGGCCAGCAGACACCCGTGCCCAAGCTGCAGTACATCGTCAAAGTGGACGGCTGGAACTGGATGGTGGGCTCCGGGCTGTATACGGACGACGTCGATGCCATGCTGCGCCAGGCCCTGTGGTCGAGCCTTGCTCTGGTGGTGGCGGTGTTTGTGGCGGTGGGGGTGATCGGCCTGCTGGTGTCGCGCTCGGTGTTGCGCCAGATTGGTGGCGAACCCACCCACGCCATTGCCATCATGTCCGAAGTGGCCGAAGGCAACCTCGACGCCCAGATCCCTGCCGCCCCACCGGGCTCCATGCTCGATGGCTTGGCCCACATGGTGGCCTCGCTGCGCAAGCTGGTGACCGAGGTACGGTCGGCCACGGACAGCATTGCTACGGCGTCGGGGGAAATTGCCCAGGGCAACAACGACCTGGCCCACCGCACCGAAGACACGGCCAGCAACCTGCAAACCACCGCCAGCAGCATGGAGGAGCTCACCAGCACCGTGAAGCAGACATCGGACTCCGCGCAAACCGCCAACCAGATGGCAACTTCAGCGGCTGCCGTGGCGGCGCGCGGAGGGGAAGTGGTGTCCCGAGTGGTATCCACCATGCAGGACATCAACGCCAGCAGCAACAAGATCAGCGACATCATCGGCGTCATCGACGGGATCGCGTTCCAGACCAACATCCTGGCGCTCAACGCCGCCGTGGAGGCCGCCCGCGCAGGCGAACAGGGCCGGGGCTTTGCAGTCGTGGCGGGCGAGGTGCGCAGCCTGGCGCAGCGCAGCGCCGAGGCTGCCAAGGAGATCAAGTCGCTGATCGGCGCGTCGGTCGAAAAGGTCGAGTCCGGCACCGCCCTGGTGGGCAATGCGGGCGCCACCATGACAGAGATCGTGGCCAGCGTGCAGCGCGTGACCGACATCATTGGCGAGATCCGTGCGGCCACATCGGAGCAGAGCCAAGGCATCGCGCAGGTCAACACGGCCATGAACCAGCTGGACCAGATGACCCAGCAGAACTCGGCGCTGGTGGAAGAATCCACGGCCGCCGCCGACAGCCTGCGCGAGCAAGCCATGAAGCTCACCCAGGTGGTGGCGCTGTTCCGCGTGAACGGTAGCACCTCCGCTCCCGCCCCGGCCAACCGCCCCGCAGCCGCGCCCCGCCCCGCCGTGGCCCCTGCCGTGCGTGCGGCAGCCCCCCGCCCGGCCCTGTCCAAGGCGCCAGCAGCCCCTCGTGCTGCTGCGCCTTCACCCGCGCCAGCGGCGGCATTGCCCCCCAAGGCAAGCAGCCCCAAGCCTGCGGCTGACAATAACGATGACTGGGAATCTTTCTGACCACTGAGAGGCCTGGGGCGACCCGGGCCTGAAAGCCTGCGGACGTTCGCCCAGACAAAAAGCCCTGCCAGCTTGCGCCGGCAGGGCTTTTTGTCTTGCAGCCCCCGGGAGGGGGCCGCAGGGTGCGATCAGCGCGATTGTCAGTCCGCTTGCTTGCGCAGGAAGGCGGGGATTTCCAGGTCATCCATACCGCCGGACGACAGGGCATCCACGCGGGCTGCGGCCTGCGTGCGGTTGGTACGCCACACGCTGGGTACCGACATGCTGCCATAGTCGGCCTGCGCACTGCCCGTGTGGCCGCCTTGCACGCCCACGGCAGCACCCAGCGTACCCACACCGGCGACAGGCATCTGGTAGGCCATGTTATCCGTACCAGTGCGCAGGCCACCCTGCACCACCGAGATGGGCTGACGGCGCGCATTGGCACGCGACAGACCCGTGGCCACCACGGTCACGCGGATCTCGTCACCCAGGCTTTCGTCATAGGCAGCGCCGAAGATCACGTGCGCGTCGGTCGATGCGTAGGCGTTGATGGTGTTCATGGCCTGGCGTGACTCGGACAGCTTGAGGCTGCCCTTGCTGGCCGTGACCAGCACCAGCACACCCTTGGCGCCCGACAGGTCGATGCCTTCGAGCAGCGGGCAGGCGATGGCCTGCTCGGCTGCGATGCGTGCGCGGTCTGGGCCGCTGGCCGTGGCCGTGCCCATCATGGCTTTGCCGGGCTCGCCCATCACGGTGCGCACGTCTTCAAAGTCCACGTTCACCTGGCCGTATTCGTTGATGATTTCAGCGATGCCGCCCACGGCGTTCTTGAGCACGTCGTTGGCGTGGGCAAAGGCTTCGTCCTGGGTGATGTCGTCGCCCAGCACGTCCAGCAGCTTCTCGTTGAGCACAACAATCAGCGAGTCCACGTTGGCTTCAAGTTCGGCCAGGCCATCGTCCGCATTCTTCATGCGGCGACCGCCCTCCCAGTCGAAAGGCTTGGTGACCACGCCCACCGTCAGGATGCCCATCTCCTTGGCCACGCGCGCGATCACGGGCGCAGCGCCCGTGCCCGTGCCGCCGCCCATGCCCGCCGTGATGAACAGCATGTGGGCGCCAGAGATGGCTTCACGGATATCGGCCACCGCCGCCTCAGCCGCATCGCGGGCTTTCTCGGGCTTGCCCCCAGCACCCAGGCCGCTGTTGCCCAGCTGGATGACGCGGTGCGCCGAGCTGCGCGTGAGCGCCTGTGCATCGGTGTTGGCGCTGACAAACTCCACGCCCTGCACGCTGCGGGCAATCATGTGCTCGACGGCATTGCTGCCGCCACCGCCCACACCGATCACCTTGATCTGGGTGCCCTGGTTGAATTCTTCGGCTTCGATCATTTCGATGGTCATCTTGGAGCTCCTGGTTCTAAATTCGTATGCAATTGCCAATTGAGAGATGGGATCATTTTTCTTGTAGTGCGTGGCGGTCCTGTACATCGCCATCGCTCGCGCGGTATCTGGTGAGGGCTTCCACGCGCTAGCCACAGGGGGTATTTCATGGTCAGAAATTCCCCACGATGAAATCTTTGAAGCGCCCGAATGCGGTCTTCATGGACCCACTCTTCTGAGCCACCTTGAAGCCGCGCAGGCGGGCCAGGCGCGCTTCTTCAAGCAGCCCCATCACGGTGGCTGCACGGGGCTGGGCCACCATGTCGGCCAG
Source organism: Acidovorax sp. 59 (assembly GCF_002754175.1). Lineage (NCBI taxonomy): Bacteria > Pseudomonadati > Pseudomonadota > Betaproteobacteria > Burkholderiales > Comamonadaceae > Acidovorax > Acidovorax sp. 59. The sequence continues at coordinate 3,761,254 of NZ_PEET01000001.1, forward strand.
GGCGCTGGAATACTTCGGTATGCCGCGCCGCACGGGCTTGAGGAAGATGTCCTCGCCCAGTTCGATCATTCCCGGCATGACCGAGCTGCCGCCCGTGAGCACGATGCCCGACGACAGCACTTCTTCGTAGCCCGACTCGCGCACCACCTGCTGCACGAGCGAGAAGATTTCTTCGACACGCGGCTCGATCACGCCGGCCAGCGCCTGCTTGCTCAGCATGCGCGGGCTGCGGTCGCCCAGGCCGGGCACTTCCACCTGCGCCTCGGGGTCAGCCAACAGTTGCTTGGCGTAGCCGCTTTCCACCTTGATGTCCTCGGCGTCCTTGGTCGGCGTGCGCAGTGCCATGGCGATGTCGCTGGTGATGAGGTCGCCCGCAATCGGAATCACCGCTGTGTGGCGAATCGCGCCGCCAGTGAAGATGGCGACATCGGTCGTGCCCGCGCCGATGTCCACCACCACCACGCCCAGCTCGCGCTCGTCGTCGGTCAGCACCGCCTGGCTGCTGGCCAGCGGATTGAGCATGAGCTGCTCGACCTCCAGGCCGCAGCGGCGCACACACTTGATGATGTTCTCGGCCGCGCTCTGCGCGCCGGTCACGATGTGGATCTTGGCCTCCAGGCGGATGCCGCTCATGCCGATGGGCTCCTTCACATCCTGCCCGTCGATCACGAATTCCTGCGGCTCCACCAGCAACAGGCGCTGGTCGCTGCTGATGTTGATGGCCTTGGCCGTCTCCACCACGCGGGCCACGTCGGCCGACGTGACTTCCTTGTCCTTCACCGCCACCATGCCGCTGGAGTTGAGACCGCGGATGTGGCTGCCCGTGATGCCGGTGTAGACGCGCTGGATCTTGCAGTCCGCCATCAGCTCGGCCTCTTTCAGCGCCTGCTGGATGCTCTGCACGGTGGCATCGATGTTGACCACCACCCCACGCTTGAGACCATTGCTTGGGGCCACGCCCAAGCCTGCGAGCTTGAGCTCGCCATTGGGCAGAACCTCGGCCACCACAGCCATGACCTTGGCGGTGCCAATGTCCAGCCCCACGACGACGTCTTTGTATTCTCTTGCCATATCAGTCTCTGCCCTTCTCGGTTCTGTCCCGCTGTCCCACCAACCCCTCGCACCGCCCTCTCGGGGCCCGCAGAGTGCTGCGTTTTGCTCTGTCTTGCCTCATGCCATTACCTCTTGCGCACGGCCGTCGCGCCGGTTGCGTCTGCAGTCACTGTGGTCACACCCCGCAGGCGCAGGGCGTAGCCCCCAGCGTGGCGCAGGTCCGCAGACTCCAGCGCGTCCACGCGGCGGCCATACTGCGCGGCCACCTGGGTCAGGGTGCGTACAAAACGCTGCGTGCGCTGCACCACTTCCTGCGGCGTACCGCCTCCCAGCTCCACCACGGCCTCGCTGTCGAGGGTGGCGCGCCAGCCGCCTCGCCCGGTCAGCTGCAGCTCTTCCACGTCCAGGCCCAGAGGTTTGAACACGGGCTCCAGCAGTCCATACATCTGCAGCACCTCGGCCGAGCTGCCTGTAGGCCCCTGCAGGCGCGGCAGGCCCTCCTGCTCCACATCGCCCACATTGGCCTCGAAGACTTCGCCCTGGCTGTTGACCAGCGCTGAGCCGGTGTCCGGCCCCCAGTACGCCACCGCGTCATGCTCCTGCAGCTCCACACGCAAGCTGCCGGGGTACACCCGACGCACTTGCGCGCGGCGTACCCAGGGCACCTGCTCGAAGGCCTCGCGGGCGGCACGCAGGTCCACAGTGAAGAAGTTGCCCACCAGATGTGGCGCCACATTGGCCCGCAGGGTCACCGCGTTGTTGTGCACCAGCTCGCCCTGCACCACGATGCGTGCGATGGCAAAGCCGGGGTAGCGCAGCACCCACCCCACCCCCGCCGCCAGCACGGCCAGGGCGCAGCCCACGAACAGGACCGACGCGGTCAGGTTCATGAGCTTGACGTCCAGGGGTGCGGGCAGCGTCTGGGTCATCAGGCGGCCTTTGGCTTTGCGGGCGTGTCGAGGGCCGCATCGGCGAGGATGCGCAGGCACAGCTCTTCGTAGCTGATGCCAGAGGCGCGGGCCGACATGGGCACCAGCGAATGCCCCGTCATGCCAGGGGATGTGTTCATCTCCAGCAGGAAGGGCTTGCGGTCGCTCGCGCGGATCATCAGGTCGGCACGGCCCCAGCCCCGGCAGCCCAGGGTGCGGTAAGCCTCCAGCACGATGCGCTGGATCTCGCGCTCTTCGGCATCGGGCAGGCCGCTTGGGCACTGGTACTTCACGTCGTCGGTGAAGTACTTGTTCTGGTAGTCGTAGGCGCCATCGGGCGCCACGATGCGGATCACTGGCAGCGCACGGGCACTGGCGCCCTGGCCCAGCACGGGGCAGGTCACTTCTTCGCCTTCGATGAACTCTTCGCACAGCACGTCGGGGTCGTACTGGGCAGAGAGCTTCACGGCCTCCTGCATGTCCGAATAGCCGCGCACCTTGGTCACGCCGATGGACGAGCCTTCGCGCGGCGGCTTGACGATGAGCGGCAGGCCCAGCTCGTCGGGCACGGTGCGCACCACCTCGCGCTGCTGCCGGTCGGGAGCCAGCCACACATAGCGGGGCGTGGGCAGGCCCTCGGCCAGCCATACTCGCTTGGTCATGACCTTGTCCATGGCGATGGCCGAGGCCATCACGCCGGGGCCGGTGTAGGGGATGCGCAGCAGCTCCAGCGCGCCCTGCACCGTGCCGTCTTCGCCATGTCGGCCGTGCAGCGCGATGAAGCAGCGCGCATAGCCGTCGCGCTTCAAATCACCCAGCGCGTTCTGTGCGGGGTCAAACGCATGGGCATCCACCCCACGCGAGCGCAGCGCCTGCAGCACGCCGCTGCCCGACATCAGCGACACCTCGCGCTCGGCCGAGTCCCCGCCCATCAGGACGGCGACCTTGCCCAGCGACTTCACATCGATATTCGATTCAGGAAGGGTCATAGTGCGCTCCCTTCATGCGCTCTCAGCTCATTATTTTGTAGCATCTCAACCACCTTGCCGGGCACTGCGCCAATGGAGCCGGCTCCCATGCACATCACCACGTCGCCCGCGCGTGCGTTGTCGACAATGGCCTGGGGCAGATCGGCCACGTTGTCCACAAACACCGGCTCCACACGCCCTGCCACACGCAGGGCACGGGCTAGCGAGCGTCCATCGGCGGCCACGACTGGCGCCTCGCCTGCGGCATACACCTCGGTGAGCAGCACCGCGTCGGCATGGCCGATCACCTTGACGAAATCTTCAAAGCAATCGCGCGTGCGGGTGTAGCGGTGCGGCTGGAAGGCCAGCACCAGGCGCCGCCCGGGGAACGCACCGCGTGCGGCCGCCAGCGTGGCAGCCATCTCCACAGGGTGGTGGCCGTAGTCGTCGATGACGGTGAAGGTGCCGCCGTCCTTCGCGGGCAGATCGCCATAGCGCTGGAAGCGTCGGCCCACGCCCTTGAAGCCCGCCAGCGCGCGCTGCACGGCGTCGTCGGGGATGTTGAGCTCCACCGCCACGGCAATGGCCGACAGCGCGTTGAGCACGTTGTGCTCGCCCGCGAGGTTGAGCACGATTTCCATGTCGGGCAGCGTGACGCCGTTGCGCCGCTGCACGGTGAAGCGCATCTGGCCCGCCTCGGCGCGCACGTTGATGGCGCGCACCTGCGCGTCTTCAGAGAAGCCGTAGCTGGTGATGGGGCAGGTCACGCTCTGCAGGATGTCGCGCACAGCGGGACTGTCCACACACAGGATGGCCGTGCCGTAGAACGGCATGCGGTGCAGGAAATCGACAAACGCGCCCTTGAGCCGACCGAAGTCGTGGCCGTAGGTCTCCATGTGGTCGGCGTCGATGTTGGTCACCACGGCCATCACGGGCAGCAGGTTCAAGAACGACGCGTCGGACTCATCGGCCTCGACCACGATGTAGTCGCCGCTGCCCAGCTTGGCATTGGCGCCCGCGCTGTTGAGCCTGCCGCCGATGACGAACGTCGGATCCAGCCCCGCCTCGGCCAGCACGCTGGTCACGAGGCTGGTGGTGGTGGTCTTTCCGTGCGTGCCCGCGATGGCAATGCCCTGCTTCAGGCGCATCAGCTCGGCCAGCATCAGTGCGCGCGGCACCACGGGGATCTTCTTTTCGCGTGCGGCCAGCACTTCAGGGTTGTCCGAAGTGACGGCTGTGGACGTGACCACCGCATCGGCACCATCGATGTGCGCTGCCGCGTGGCCGAGACAGGTCTTGATGCCGAGGTCTGCCAGGCGGCGCAGCGTGGCACTGTCGGCCAGGTCCGAGCCCGAGATGCGGTAACCCAGGTTGAACAGCACTTCGGCAATGCCACTCATGCCGGCCCCGCCGAGGCCTACGAAATGGATGTGGCGAATCGCATGTTTCATGATTGGGCCAACTCCTCGCAGGCAGTCACCACCTCGCGGGTGGCATTGATTTTTTGCATGTTTTTGGCCTTGAGCGCTACATCCACAAGTGTGGGGCGCTCTAATTTCAATAGCATTTCAGACAGCCCTTGCGGCGTCAGGTCGCGCTGCTGCACCAGCCAGCCGCCTCCTGCGTCCACGAGGAACTGCGCGTTGGTGGTCTGGTGGTCGTCCACGGCCGACGGGAAGGGGACAAAGATAGACGCGGCGCCCACGGCGGCGATCTCGGTGACGGTGCTCGCCCCCGCCCGGCAGACGATGATGTCGGCCGCTGCAAACGCGCTGGCGGTGTCGTCGATAAATGGCGTCAGCTCTGCCTCGACCCCTGCAGCGGCGTAGTGGGCGCGCAGGGCATCGATCTGTGCCGCACCGCTTTGGTGGACCACGGTGGGTCGTTGGCCGGCCGGCATCAATGCGATGGCCTGGGGCACGATCTCGTTGAGCGCACGCGCTCCCAGGCTACCGCCCACCACCAGCAGGCGCAGCGGGCCGCTGCGGCCGGCAAACCGCTCGGCCGGGCCCGGCTGCTGCGTGAAGGCGGTGCGCAGGGGGTTGCCCACCCACTGGCCCTGTTTGAACACGTTGGGGAAGGCCGTGAACACCCGGTCGGCCAAACCTGCCAGGACCTTGTTCGCCATGCCCGCCACCGAATTCTGCTCATGCAGCACCAGGGGCTTGCCCGCGAGTACACCCATCATCCCGCCCGGAAAGGTGATGTAGCCACCCAGGCCCACCACCACGTCGGGCTTCACACGGCGCACGACCTGCAGCGCCTGCCAGAACGCACGCAGCAGGCGCAGCGGCAACAGGGCCAGCGTGACGAGTCCCTTGCCGCGCACGCCCGAAAAATCGATGAGCTCCAGCGCAAAGCCGTGCTGCGGCACGATGCGCGACTCCATGCTGCCGGGCGCGCCCAGCCAGTGCACACGCCAGCAGCGTGCGCGCAGTTCCTCGGCCACAGCCAAGCCGGGGAAGATGTGGCCGCCGGTTCCACCAGCCATGATGAGGGCGGTCTTCTGCGTGCTCATACGCGACCTCCCCGCATGAGGAGCTTGTTCTCGTAATCGACCCGCAGCACCACCGCCAGCGCCACCAGATTCATCAAAATCGCCGACCCACCAAAACTCATCAGTGGCAGCGTGAGCCCCTTGGTCGGCAGCGCGCCCAAATTCACGCCCATGTTGATGAAGGCTTGAAAACCGATCCAGATCGCCACGCCCTGCGCCACCAGCCCCGCGAACACGCGGTCCAGCGCAATGGCCTGTCGGCCGATGTGCATGATGCGGCGGGTCATCCACAGGAACAGCACGATGAGCGCAACCACGCCCACCAGGCCAAACTCTTCGCCGATCACGGCCATCAGGAAGTCGGTGTGCGCCTCGGGCAGCCAGTGCAGCTTCTCCACACTGCCCCCCAGCCCCACGCCAAACACCTCGCCGCGCCCGATGGCGATCAACGAGTGCGATAGCTGGTAGCCCTTGCCGAGTGCATGCTGTTCGCTGAAGGGATCCAGGTACGCAAACACGCGCTCGCGGCGCCAGGGCGAACTGGCGATCATCAACGCAAAGGCACCCACCAGCACCCCTGCGATCAGGAAGAACATGCGGGCGTTCACACCGCCGAGGAACAGGATGCCCATGGCAATCACGGCCACCACCATGAAGGCCCCCATGTCGGGCTCGGCCAGCAGCAGCACGCCGACGATGGCCACCGCAGCGCCCATTGGCAGCACGGCGCGGAAGAAGCGCTCCTTCACCTCCATCTTGCGCACCATGTAGTCGGCGGCGTAGATCAGCACCGCAAACTTGGCCACCTCGGAGGGCTGGAAGCCCATGGGGCCGATGGACAGCCAGCGGCGAGCGCCATTGACCACCTTGCCCACGCCGGGGATCAGGACCGCCACCAGCATGAGCAAGGCCACTATGAACAACCAGGGCGCCACCCGCTCCCACAGCGCCATGGGCACCTGGAACGCCAGCAGCGCCGCCACAAACCCCACCACCAGGTACATCATGTGGCGGGTCAGGAAATGGGTGGACGCATAGTTGGCAAAGCGCGGGTTGTCCGGCATGGCAATCGACGCTGAATACACCATCACCAACCCCCACGCCAGCAGTGCCACCACCACCCAGAGCAAGGCCTGGTCAAAGCCCAACACGCTCGCGGGCGTGCTGGACGACTGCCGGTACTCGGTGCCGCCCACGCGCACGGGCAACACGTCGGCCGCCTTGCCGGGCAGGCCACCGAACCAGCCGGTCACGCGTTGCAACAAGGTGCTGGCGGGTGCCGTCATTGCATGCCCTCCGCCGACTGGCCCGCATCGTCGGCCATCGCCCGCACGGTCTCGCAAAAGACCTGGGCGCGGTGCTCGTAGTCCTTGAACATGTCGAAACTGGCGCAGGCGGGCGACATCAGCACCGCATCGCCAGAATGGGCGCGCTGCGCGGCCAGTGCAACGGCCTCAGGCAAGGTGTCCGCATCGAGCAACGGCACGCCAGCGTCCTGGAGCGCAGCGCGGATCAGCGGTGCGTCGCGGCCAATCAGCACCACCGCACGTGCATAACGTGCGACGGGGGCTGCCAGGGGCGCAAAGTCCTGCCCCTTGCCTTCTCCGCCCAGAATGACCACCAAACGCCGCTCCGTGCCCAGCCCCACCAGCGCAGCCGCCGTGGCGCCAACGTTGGTGCCCTTGCTGTCGTCAAAATATTCCACGCCGCGGATGATGGCCACGGGCTCCACACGATGGGGCTCGCCCCGGTACTCGCGCAGGCCGTAGAGCATGGGCGCCAGCGGGCAACCCGCTGCCGTGGCCAGCGCCAGCGCCGCCAATGCGTTAGTGGCGTTGTGGCGGCCCCGGATGCGCAGGGCATCCGCCGGCATGAGCCGCTGGATGTGCAGGTCCTCTTCGACCTCGTTGCGGCCACGCTTTCGGGTTTCGTCCGCGTCCATGGCGCGCACCAGCCAGGGCATGCCGCTCACGACCTCGATGCCAAAGTCACCCGGACGCCGGGGCATGTCGCCACCAAAGGTGAGGTGCGCGCGCACCTGCGGCTTTTGCAGCTTGACCTTGACGGGTGGCGGCAGCATGGCCATCACCGCAGCGTCTTCACGGTTCAGGATCATCAAGCCCGTCTGGCCAAAGATGCGCGCCTTGGCCGCAGCGTAAGCCTCGATGCTGCCGTGCCAGTCCAGGTGGTCCTGCGTGATGTTGAGCACCGTGGCGGCCGTGGGCTCGAAGCCCCCTTCACCCCCATTCACGCCATCCAGCTGAAAGCTCGACAGTTCCAGCACCCACACGTCGGGCAAGGTGTCTGCATCCAGGTGTTCTGCCAGTGTGTCGAGCAGGGTCGGGCCGATGTTGCCGGCCACGGCCACGCGTTTGCCAGAGCGCTCCACCAACTGTCCGGTGAGCGAGGTCACGGTGGTCTTGCCGTTGGTCCCGGTGATAGCCAGCACGGCGGGGGCATACGCGTGCGATTCGCGCAGCGCTGCCAGGGCCATGGCATAAAGACTCAGCTCACCGCCAGCGCTGATGTTGTTTGCACGAGCCGCTTCGAAAACAGGAGCAACTGCCTCGGGGCTCAACCCAGGCGAACGATAGACCGCATGCAGGTTCTGCCCCTGCACCAGGCTGGTATCGAATGCGCCCGACACAAAACGGACCTGGGGCAGCTCTCGCTGCAGTGCGGGCAGTTGCGGCGGGGCAGCGCGCGTGTCGGCCACAGTGACTTGCGCGCCGCAACGCACGCACCAGCGTGCCATCGCCATGCCCGAGGCGCCCAGGCCCAGGATCAGGATGTGCTGGCCTTGCAGCAGGTTCGCAACGCCCTCGCGCGCCGGGCCCGCAGGCACGGCCGGTGTCATGGGCTCGTCGACCTCTGCGGTGTCTGCAGCGCCCTCACTGTCAGCGGCTCCCGACTCAGGAGCCGCCACCTCGGCAAAGATCTGCGCCACAAAATCCGCTGCGGCTTTCGCGGCGGAGACAGCAGGCACGGCCTCGGGGTTCCAGGCAGTGCTGGTGCTCTTTCCTGCCGGCGCACCTGGGGCCGCCTCAGTGACCTCTGCGGGAGGCATGCCGTCTGACACTTCGCTGCCCGATGCCGCAGTGTCCTGCCCTGGATTCACATCGGGTACCGCGGGCGCAGCATCCTGCCTGCCAGGGTCGACCTCTGGAGCACCGGTAGCATCCACCCCAGCCCCTGGCAACGGGGGCATGGCCTCGGACGTGCCGAGGGGGTCAGGGACAAGAGGATCGTTCGGGTTCATCGCAGTTTCAGCGTGGACAGGCCAATCAGGCACAGCAGCATGGTGATGATCCAGAAGCGCACGACCACTTGCGTTTCTTTCCAGCCGCTCTTTTCAAAGTGGTGGTGCAGGGGCGCCATCTTGAGCAGGCGGCGGCCTTCGCCATAGCGCTTCTTGGTGAACTTGAACCAGGTGACCTGCAGCATCACAGACAGGGCCTCGACCACAAAGATGCCGCCCATGATGGCCAGCACGATCTCCTGGCGCACGATGATGGCGATGGTGCCCAGGGCTCCGCCCAGCGCCAGTGCCCCCACGTCGCCCATGAAAACCTGGGCGGGGTGCGCGTTGAACCAGAGGAAAGCCAGGCCCGCGCCCGCCATGGCAGCGCAGAAGATCAGCAACTCGCCCGAACCCGGAATGTGCGGGAAGAACAGGTACTTGGAATACACCGAGCTGCCGGTGACATAAGCAAACACGCCCAGCGCCGAGCCCACCATCACCACGGGCATGATGGCCAGGCCGTCCAGGCCGTCGGTCAGGTTCACCGCATTGCTGGAGCCCACGATGACAAGATAGGTGAGGATCACGAAGCCGAGCACGCCCAGCGGGTAGCTCACTTCCTTGAAGAAGGGCAACTGCAGCCCCGCCTTGGGCGGCAGGTCCAGCGAAAAGCCCGACTGCACCCAGCCCACGAACAGCTCCCACACCTTGGCGTTGGAGCTTTCAGAAATGCTGAACACCAGGTACAGCGCGGCCATGAGACCGATCACCGACTGCCAGAAGTACTTCTCGCGCGAACGCATGCCTTCGGGGTCCTTGTTGACCACCTTGCGCCAGTCGTCCACCCAGCCGATGGCGCCAAAACCAAGCGTGACGATGAGCACAATCCACACAAAGCGGTTGGACAGATCAAACCACAGCAGGGTGGAAATGGCGATCGACAACAGGATCAACACACCGCCCATGGTGGGCGTGCCACTCTTGGACAGGTGCGACTGCATCGCATAGCCGCGGATGGGCTGGCCGATCTTGAGCGAGGTGAGGATGCGAATCACCTTGGGGCCGGCCACCAGCCCGATGAGCAGCGCCGTCATGGCGGCCATCACCGCACGGAACGTGAGGTACTGGAACACCCGAAAGAAGCCGAACTCGGGCGACAGGCCCTGCAGCCATTGCGACAGCATCAGCAGCATGTGGCACCTCCGGCATGGGCTGGCACCGTACGGGCAATATCAATGCGTTGCGCCATGGTGTCCCTCCCGTGGATTGATCGGCTTTTGTTGTTGTTCTGGGGGCAGTGCGGCGGCGCTGATCGCCTCGACCACCTGTTCCATCTTCATGAATCGCGATCCCTTGACCAGCACGCTGCCCACCGTGGGCAGGGCGTTGCGCACCGCATCCTGCAGTGCGCTCATATCGTTGAAATGCCGGGCAACACCACCCTGCCCGTCGCCGTACGCCGACGCGGCGTGCACCGACTGCGCGCCCAGCGCAAACATCGTGGAGATACCAGCCTCACGGGCCAGTGCGCCGGCCTCGGTGTGGAACTGTGGCCCCTGGTCGCCCACCTCGCCCATGTCGCCCATCACCAGCAGTTGCGGGCCTGGCAGTTCGGCCAGCACCTGGATGGCAGCGTGCATGGAATCGGGGTTCGCGTTGTACGTGTCGTCCACCACCGTGATGTCGCGGCCCGCGACGGTCACACTGAAAGCGCGCGAACGGCCCTTGACCGGTGTGAAGTCGCGCAGCCCCTGGGCAATGGCCGCGACGGGTGCACCCGCTGCCAGCGTGCACGCCGTGGCTGCCAGCGCGTTGGTGACGTTGTGGCGGCCAGCGATGTGCAGGCGGGTCGTGATCTCGCCGCGTGGTGTGGCCAGGGTGACCGCCCAGGCGCCGCGCTCCCACGTGGCCTGCGCACAGCGAACATCGCCGCCATCACCAAAGGTCACCGTGCGGCGGCCGGGCCGCCCCAGAGCCAGCGACTGCCACAGGCCCGTGTAGGCATCCCCTGACGGGAACACGGCCACGCCATCGGCGGGCAAGCTGGCAAACACCGAGCCGTTCTCGCGGGCCACCGCCTCGACGGTATGCATGAACTCCAGATGCTCGCGCTGCGCGTTGTTGACCAAGGCCACCGTGGGCTGGGCCATGGCGGCCAGCGTGGCGATCTCGCCAGGGTGGTTCATGCCCATCTCGATCACGGCGGCGCGGTGGCTGGCGCGCAGGCGCATCAGCATCAGCGGCACACCGATGTCGTTGTTGAAATTGCCCTGCGTGGCAAACGCAGCCTCACCCTGCCAGGCACGCAGGATGGACGCGATCATCTGCGTCACCGTGGTCTTGCCATTGCTGCCCGTCACGCCGATCAGCGGCAGGTGGAACTGCGTACGCCAGCCCGTGGCGAGTGCGCCCAGCGCAGCCAGGCTGTCGGGCACTTCGATGCCGGGCAAACCGGCTGCCTCCAGACCACCGTGCACAATGGCTGCAGCGGCACCGCCAGCACGGGCATCGGCCAGGAAGGCGTTGGCATCGAAACGCTCGCCCTTGAGCGCCACAAACAGATCGCCCGGCTGCAGGGTGCGCGTGTCGGTGTGCACACGCGCCAGCGGCGTGGCGCCATCGCCCACCAAGCGGGCAGCGGGAATACGCGGCTGCAGCAGTGCCCAGGCTTGCTGCAGTGTCATGACGGGTGCAATGGTGTTCATGCCCATGTGTGGGCTCCTCGGGCCTGCAGCGCAGCCTGCGCGTGGGCCATGTCGGAGAACGGCACGCGCACGCCTGCCGCCTCCTGGGTGTCTTCGTGGCCCTTGCCGGCAATCAGCACCACGTCGGCAGGTGCGGCTTCGGCAATGGCTTGGGCGATGGCGGCCGCACGGTCGGGCTCAGCACGCACGGTGCCACCGGCAATCGTGCCCTGCAGGATCTGGTGCAGGATGGCGGCCGGGTCTTCGCTGCGGGGGTTGTCGCTGGTCACCAGCACCTGGTCGGCCTGCTGCTGGGCAACGGCACCCATCAGCGGGCGTTTGCCCGCGTCGCGGTCGCCGCCGCAGCCGAACACGCACCACAGCCGCCCGCCACGCTCGGTGGCCAGGGGGCGCAGGGCTTGCAGGGCTTTGTCCAAAGCGTCGGGGGTGTGTGCGTAGTCCACGGCCACCAGGGGCTGGCCCACCGCCACCAGCCGCTGCATGCGGCCCGGCACGGGCTGCAGGCTGGCGCAGGCGCGCACAGCGCGGACCAGCGGCACACCCAGGCTGCGCAGCGTAGCCAGCACCCCCAGCAGGTTCAGCACGTTGTACTGGCCGATCACGCGAGTTTGCAGCAGGTGCCGGTCAGAGCCCTCGGCCACCGTGAAACACAGACCCTGGTCGCCCAGGGTGATGTCCTGCGCCGCCAGGCGCGCAGCCCCCTGGGCAGAGACGCTCCACAGATCCAGAGCACTGCCCTTCAGCTCGCCATGCAGTTGGGCGCCTGCGGGGTCGTCCACATTGATGATGGCAGCCTGCAGGCCCGGCCAGTCGAACAGCGCCCGCTTGGCCAGCCAGTAATCGGCCATGCTGCCGTGGTAATCCAGGTGGTCTTGCGTGAAGTTGGTGAAGATGGCCGCGTGGATGTGCGTGCCGTCAAGCCGGGCCTCGGCCAATCCAATCGACGAGGCCTCGATGGCGCAGGCACCGAGGCCCTGCGCCACAAACTGGGCAAACGCGCGCTGCAACCGCACCGGGTCGGGCGTGGTCATGCCGGTGGAGGTGAGCGCGGGTGGCAGTCCCATGCCCAAAGTGCCCACCAGCGCACATTGATCTTGCCCTGATTGCTCCTCATTCGATAGCACATTCAGAGCACCTGCGAGCCACCACGCCGTGCTCGTCTTGCCGTTGGTTCCCGTCACCGCCAGCACCTTCAGCTGCTGCGTGGGTTGTGCAAACCATTCGGCGGCGATGGGCCCTGTGGCGGCTTTGAGACCTTGAAGCGCGGCCATGTGGTCGCCCGCAAAAGCAAAGGCCTCGACCCCCGCCTGTTCGACGAGGCAGGCCGTGGCGCCACGCACCATGGCGTCGGCCACATGCGCGCGGCCGTCTGTGGCGGCACCGGGCCAGGCAATGAAGCCGTCGCCGGGCGTGATCTGGCGGCTGTCGGTGTGCAGTGCGCCGGTGACGCGCGTGCGCAGCCATTGCACCGCGTCGCTGGCAGTCTGCAGGGTGTGGAGCGGCGCTTGCATCACAGCGACTCCTCCACGGCATTGGCCACGATCTGCGGCTTGACGGCCATGTCGGGCTGCACGCCCATCATGCGCAGGGTCTGCTGCACTACCTCGCTGAAAACCGGCGCAGCCACGGCACCGCCGTAGAACACGCCATTGCTGGGCTCGTCGATCATCACGGCCACGATGATGCGGGGCTTGTCGATGGGTGCCATGCCGGTGAACCACGCGCGGTACTTGCCCGAGGCGTAGTTCTTGCCCACCTGCTTGCGTGCCGTACCCGACTTGCCGCCCACGGAGTAGCCCACGGTCTGCGCCTTCTGGCCCGTGCCGCCGGGGCCTGCGGCCATCTGCAGCATCTTGCGCACCTGGTCGGCCGTGCGCTCGGAAAAAACAGGCACGCCCACGGCGGGCTCGGCCGTCTTGAGCATGGTGGCGGGAATCACCCGACCGCCATTGGCAAACACGGTGTACGACCGTGCCATCTGGAACAGGCTGGCCGAGAGGCCGTAGCCGTACGACATGGTGGCCTGCTCCACGGGGCGCCAGCTCTTGTAGGGGCGCAGGCGGCCCGTCACCACGCCCGGGAAGTGCAATTGGGGCTTCTGACCAAAACCGGCGGCCGAGAAAGTCTCCCACATCTCGCGCGCGGGCATCTGCATGGCCAGCTTGGTGGTGCCCACGTTGCTGGACTTCTGGATCACGCCTTCGACCGTGAGCACGCCGTAGTTGTGCGTGTCCGAGATCGTGGAGCCTGTGATGGTGATGCGTCCGGGGTTGGTATCCACCACGGTCTCTGGGCGCACGCGCCCGGTCTCCAGCGCCAGGCCGATGGTGAACGGCTTCATGGTCGAGCCGGGCTCGAACACGTCGGTCAGCGCACGGTTGCGCAGCTGCTCGCCAGTCAGGTTCTGGCGCTTGTCGGGCACGTAGCTCGGGTAGTTGGCCAGCGCCAGCAGCTCACCCGTGTGGGCATCGAGCACTACCACACTGCCCGCCTTGGCCTTGTGCGCGGCGACCTGGTCGCGCAGCTTCTGGTAGGCAAAAAACTGCACCTTGCTGTCGATGGACAACTGCATGTCCTTACCATCGACCGGGGGCACGGTTTCGCCCACGCTTTCGACCACGCGGCCCAATCGGTCTTTGATCACACGGCGCGAACCGGGCTTGCCTGCCAGCTCCTTGTCGAAGGCCAGCTCCATGCCTTCCTGGCCATGGTCTTCCACGTTGGTGAAGCCCACCACGTGTGCGGCGGCCTCGCCCTCGGGATACTGGCGCTTGTATTCCTTGCGCTGGTAGATGCCCTTGATGTCCAGGGCTGCGATCTGCTGGCCCACGTCCCAGTCAAGCTGACGCTTGATCCAGACGAAGGTCTTGTCCTCATCCGCCAGCTTTTTCAGCAGGTCGGCCTGCGGCATGTCCAGCAGCTTGGCCAGCTGCTTGAGCTTGGCGCGAACCTCGGGCCTGTCCTGGTCCACGTCTTCGGGGATCGCCCAGATGCTGGCAGCCGGCACGCTGGACGCCAGGATCAGGCCATTGCGGTCCACGATCTTGCCGCGGTTGGCAGGCAACTCCAGCGTGCGCGCAAAACGCACCTCGCCCTGACGCTGGAAGAACGCGTTGCCAAACACCTGCACATAGGCCGCCCGCCCAGCCAGCCCCAGAAAGCCCAGCCCAATCACCGCCACGATGAACTTGCTGCGCCAGACCGGCGTCTTGCTGGCCAGCAAAGGGCTGGATGTGTAGAGCACGCTGCGGCTCATGGCTGCACCCCGGCGGGTTGCGAAGCGGCGGCGGCTGCCGCTGCGGTGGCAGTTGCGACGCCTTGCGGGTCAGACACGTACTGAGTGATCGCTGGGGTGGCGGTGCGCATGTTCAACTGCGCGCGCGCGATCTTCTCCACCCGCAGCGGAGTGGCCTGGGCGCGCTTTTCCACCTGCAGGCGCTGGTGCTCCGTCTCCAGACGGCGGGCCTCGGCCACGGCGCGGTCCAGCTCGGTGAACAGGCGGCGCGATTCGTACTGGGTGTGCACCAGATAGATCGCACTGGCCAGCACCGCCAGCAACAGGACCACGTTGAGCCGCGTCATGTCAGACGACCGCCGTGCGCTCGGCCACGCGCATGATGGCGCTGCGCGAGCGGGGATTGGCCTCGACCTCGGCCGCACTGGGCTTGATGCGGTCGAGCGCGATGAGCTTCATGGCCTGCGGCGCAGCAAACGGTGCGCGGCGGTCGTAGACCTCCTTGGAATGTTTGGCGATGAACTGCTTGACGATGCGGTCTTCGAGCGAATGAAAGCTGATGACCACCAGCCGCCCACCGGGCTGCAGCACCGAGAGGCTGGCCTCTAGCGCCTGTTGCAGCTCTTCAAGCTCGGCGTTGATGAAAATCCGAAGAGCTTGAAATGTGCGCGTTGCAGGGTTCTGGCCCGGCTCGCGGGTTTTGACCGCGCCAGCCACGAGGTCGGCCAATTCTGCGGTGGTTGCAAGAGGACCCCGTTCTTCGCGCCGAGCAACAATCGCCTTTGCAATGGGGCCAGCAAACCGTTCTTCACCGTAGTCACGTATCACCTCCGCAATCTGACCGACTTCGGCCGTGGCCAACCAATCGGCCACGCTTTCGCCGCGCGTGGTATCCATGCGCATGTCCAGCGGACCGTCAAAACGGAAACTGAAGCCCCGCTCGGGGCTGTCGATCTGGGGCGAGCTCACGCCCAGGTCCATCAGCACGCCCGCAGCACTGGCAGGCGGCAGGTCGGCCAGATGGCGAAAACCTTCGTGCCGAATGGAAAAACGCGCATCGGTGATGCGCGTTGCTTCGGCGATGGCTTCGGGGTCCTTGTCAAAGGCCACCAGGCGCCCCTGGGGGCCCAGCCGGAGCAGGATGAGGCGGGAGTGCCCGCCGCGCCCGAAGGTCGCATCGATCCAGGTGCCGGAAGGCTCCGGGCCTGCGCCGCCCAGGAGAGAGTCCACGGCCTCGTTCAGCAGGACGGTGGTGTGTTGCAAGGGGGATGTCACAGCGCGCCTTAGAAGGAGAAGTCCTTGAAGACATCCGGCATCTCACCCTGCATGGCCTTGGCTTCCTGTTCGTCGTAGGTGGCCTTGTCCCAGAGTTCGAAATGATTGCCCATGCCCAGCAGCATGGTGTCTTTGGAAATACCGGCGGCTTCGCGCAGCTCGGGGGAGATCAGCACACGGCCGGTGGCGTCCATGTCCACATCCATGGCATTGCCCAGGAAGATGCGCTTCCACCACTGGGCGGACATGGGCAGCTGGGCAATGCGCTCGCGGAACTTCTCCCATTCAGGGCGGGGGAAGACCATGAGGCAGCCGTGCGGGTGCTTGGTGATGGTGAGCTGACCGGATGCCGTGGCCGCGAGGACGTCACGATGCCGGGTCGGCACGGACAGCCGACCCTTCGCATCGAGACTCAGCGACGAGGCACCTTGAAACACGGACAGATTCCCAGTTCGGTTTTGCGCCTCGCAGGTCCAGAAACGGACCCTGAGGGCACTTTTCACCACTTAATTGCACTTTTTTGCACTGTAGCAGGAAAAGCACACCGAACAAGGGGGTTGTCCCACAAACTTTTCAATGAAATCAACGACTTAGATGCGTTTTTTCAGACACCAGAATGCCAAAAGTCGTTGAAAAAGAAGCACTTAGAGAGGCCTATGAAAGTGACCTCTCAAGGCTTGACCGAGTGGTCACAGGATGTAGCGCGACAGGTCCTCGTCCTGGCTCAGAGTCTGCAGGCGGGTATCGACGTAGGCGGCGTCGATGGTGATGGTCTGGCCGGCCAGGCGGGTGGCGTCAAAGCTCACCTCGTCCAGCAGGCGCTCCATCACCGTGGACAGGCGGCGCGCGCCGATGTTCTCGGTGCGTTCGTTCACCTCAAAGGCGATGTGCGCCAGGCGGGTGATGCCCTCGGGCGCGAACTCCAGCGTGACGCCCTCGGTGGCCAGCAACGCCTGGTACTGCTTGACCAGCGACGCATGGGTCTGGGTGAGGATGGCTTCGAAGTCCTTGACCGACAGCGATTCCAGCTCCACCCGGATCGGGAACCGCCCCTGCAGCTCCGGGATCAGGTCGCTCGGTTTGGACAGGTGGAACGCCCCCGAGGCGATGAACAGGATGTGGTCCGTCTTGATCATGCCGTACTTGGTGGACACCGTGGTGCCCTCCACCAGCGGCAGCAGGTCGCGCTGCACGCCCTGGCGCGATACGTCGGCGCCACTGCTTTCCTGCCGCGCGGCCACCTTGTCGATCTCATCGATGAAGACGATACCGTTTTGCTCGGCGCTGGCCACGGCGCGGGTCTTGATGTCCTCTTCGTTGACCAGCTTGGCCGCCTCTTCATCGGCGATGAGCTTCAGGGCCTCGGCGATCTTGAGTTTGCGGGTCTTGCGCTTGTCCTGCCCCAGCTGGCTGAACATGCCACGCAGCTGCTCGGTCATCTCTTCCATGCCCTGGGGACCCATGATTTCGAGCTGAGGGCGGCCTTCGGCCACGTCGATCTCGATCTCCTTGTCATCCAGTGCACCTTCGCGCAGCTTCTTGCGAAAGACCTGGCGGGCCGTGTTGTCAGCGGCGGGTTCGCTGCCTGCCGCTGCGCGGGCCGGGGGGATCAGCACGTCCAGGATGCGTTCCTCGGCGGCATCTTCGGCGCGTGTGCGCACCTTCTTCATCTCGGCCTCGCGCGTCTGCTTCACAGCCATCTCGGCCAGGTCGCGGATGATGGAATCCACGTCCTTGCCCACATAGCCCACCTCGGTGAACTTGGTGGCCTCGACCTTGATGAAGGGCGCATCGGCGAGTCTTGCAAGGCGGCGTGCAATCTCGGTCTTGCCCACGCCGGTGGGGCCGATCATGAGGATGTTCTTGGGCGTGATCTCCTGGCGCAGGCTGCCTTCCACCTGCTGGCGGCGCCAGCGGTTGCGCAGAGCGATGGCCACGGCACGCTTGGCGCTGGCCTGGCCCACGATGTGGTGGTCCAGCTCGGAGACGATTTCCTGGGGGGTCATGGACGACATACAGGTCTTCCTGGTATCAAATGGGACTGTAGCGCTAGTGAATCATGCACCAGCAGCTATAAAAAACAGAGCATTTAGCCCTCGATGCGCTGACCGTGAGGCCAGCGCGGGGCCTGCTCCACCGTCGCACGCTCAGAGCGTCTCGATGGTGTGGTTCATGTTGGTGTAGATGCAGAGTTCGCCCGCAATTTCGAGCGACTTTTTCACGATCTCTTGGGCAGACAACTCGGTATTCACCAGCAGCGCCTTGGCCGCCGAGTGCGCATAAGCGCCACCCGAGCCAATCGCCACGATGCCTTGCTCGGGCTCCAGCACGTCGCCATTGCCGGTGATGATGAGCGACGCACTGGCGTCGGCCACGGCCAGCATGGCTTCGAGGCGGCGCAAGACCCGGTCGGTACGCCAGTCCTTGGTGAGTTCGATGGCAGCGCGCGTCAGGTGGCCCTGGTGCTTTTCCAGCTTCGCCTCGAAGCGCTCGAACAGCGTGAACGCATCGGCCGTGGCGCCCGCAAAGCCCGCCAGCACCTTGCCGTGGTAGAGCTTGCGCACCTTGCGCGCCGTGCCCTTGACCACGATGTTGCCCAGCGTGACCTGCCCATCGCCGCCGATGGCGACCTGGATGCCGGAAGGCGTCTGGCGACGCACACTGAGGATGGTGGTGCCGTGGAACACCGGATGGTTGTCTTGAGATGAATCCATAGCTGCGGCAGATGGGGATCACCAGGCATTTTGCAAGCCGACCTCGGGACGGATGCCGCACACGCAGCCTGGCCAACCACGCGACACGCCATTCCCCAACGCCCGCAAGACTGGAATCTGGACCGGAACAGCCCCCCCCCAGGAGAGGTGCTGCTAGTTCTTCCGGGGGACCACCCAGGCGTGCTCGTTGATTCCGATCACGTTGAAGAAGATCGCCACCAGCCGCTGCAGGTTGTGGAACTGGATCACATGGCCGTGGCCCTGTTGCTCGGCCGCCCAGTTGAGCACGGAGCCTGCGGCCGCAAAGTCCACCCGGATCAGCTTGTCGCAGGCAATGGTCAGCGGCACGCCGGGCTTGAAGTGCGCCTCGAATGGCTGCAGCAGGGGCGTGGCATCGCCATCGATATGGCCGCTGAGCTGTGCGACGGGTCCGGTCTCCAAGGGAGCGGGGACCGACGACTCACCGAGATCGGACGCCATGAAGTCGCTGTCGGCGGCCAGAGGCGCAGAGCCTGAAGACACCCCCTCGTTGTCCGAGTATCCGCAACGTGGCGACACCCAGGAGGGCGGAGAGACTTCGTAGGTCACGCAGTAGTCGAGCGCCACCAGTTCAAACTCGTCGGGCTTGCCCATGAGGCGCATGGCAGCCATGCGCAAACGCCACCACTCGGGGCTGTTCGAGCGGTCGCCCGACTGGGTCTTGGCATCGAGCAGGGCATGGAGCTTTTCAACCCCCGAAAACACGATCTGGACATCGCGGTCGGCCCACAGGCTGAACTGGTCAGCCAACAGGGGCACTGCCGCCTCATCAATCGAAGCAAGGCGTGACCAGGACAGCGTCCAGGGGGACGCCGCACGGGCCAGCGAGGCCTGCAGTGCCGCCACCGAAGAAACCGCCACGGTGGGCGGAGCGTTCCAGCTGAAATCGCGGCGCATGGCGGCGGCAGGCTCGGCAGCGGGCGCCACTTCAACGGCCAGGCCCAGTTGCGCCGGGATGGAAAACCACAGCGGCGCCGAGCGGCCATATTGCGCGGCAAAGTCGATGGCCAGGGTGTCAAAACGGTCGTGCTGCCCGGTGGCCCGGTAAAGGTCGAACAGCGTCATCCAGATTTCCAGCTGCTGCGCTGGATCGTCCTGCTGGTGCTGGGCCAGCACCTCCAGCAGGCCAGACTCGGCCCCTGCATGGTCACCATTGGCAAACCGGATGGCGGCTTCTTCAAGATCGGGTTCGTGCACGAATTCCTCCGGTTCGAATGCGGGCGCGGGCGCAGCCGTGGGAGCCGCAGGGCTGAAGGATGCTTCGACGTGTGGGGTGCTGCCGGGCAGCATGGTGGCGTCCGTGCCACCAAAGCGGCCAATGGCCATGCTGTCATCAGCGAACAGAGGCTGAACGGCGGGTTTGGTATCCAGTGGGGCAGACAGGCTCCCGGGCACCGTGGGCGCATAGGCACGGGCTTGCTCTTCCGCAGACGCCTCCGTGCTGGAATCCGGCATCACCCCTGGCTGGGTGGGTGCGTCAGCGCCCTGCTTGCTCTTCCACCACTGCTGGGACATCTGCGCTTCGATCTCGTCGATCTTCTTGAGCGTGACGGCCCGTTCGTCGGGCGATGCCATGCTGCTCTGGAAAAACGAGGGGCGCCCTGCGGCATCTTCCACCCGCTGCCCGTGCAAGACCTCGCGCTGGCGCAGCTTGCGCAGCTGATCGAACTCGCGGCGCCGCACAAAATCGTTGCGGCGCTTGCGCTCGATCATCTCCTTGAGCATCTGCTTGCTGTATTGGCTCTCCCGGTCGTCCTGGAGGGAGTCCAGCTCCGTCCAGTTGACGGTCGGATTCTTCACGAACCGCACCACCTTCGATAGCAGGCCGCCAGGGGTGGA
The DNA here is from genome assembly GCF_002754175.1 of Acidovorax sp. 59. NCBI lineage: Bacteria > Pseudomonadati > Pseudomonadota > Betaproteobacteria > Burkholderiales > Comamonadaceae > Acidovorax > Acidovorax sp. 59. The sequence goes on from NZ_PEET01000001.1 coordinate 3,781,749, forward strand.
TTCTTCCTTGCTCATGGCTCAGGGTGCAGAGTGCGCGCGTTGATCAACAGGCGGCTGCCTGCTCAATCCCCAAACATCTTCTGCTTGAGTTCGCGGCGTTGCTGCGCTTCGAGCGACAGCGTGGCGGTGGGACGTGCGATCAGGCGGCCCACACCAATGGGCTCACCGGTTTCGTCGCAGTAGCCGTAGTCACCCGCATCAATGCGGGCAATGGATTGTTCGATCTTCTTGAGCAACTTGCGCTCCCGGTCGCGGGTGCGCAACTCCAGTGCGTGCTCTTCTTCGATGGTGGCGCGGTCGGCCGGGTCGGGCACCACCACGGTGTCCTCACGCAGGTGTTCGGTGGTTTCGCCGGCACTGTTGTGGATGTCCTGCTTGAGCTGAACGAGCTTGAGGCGGAAGAACGCCATCTGCTTTTCGTTCATGTACTCGCTGTCGGGCATGGCCATGACTTCAGCGTCGGTCAGCTCGGCGACGGACTTGGTTTTCCAGTTGTTCGCCAGCTTGGGGTCTTTTTTGGCAGCCGTGTAAGTGGGCTGCGCTTGCGCGGTCGTGGGCATGGTGTGTTGATAACTGGCTTTGGCAGCTGTCGAAGCCACCGTCTGTGCCATGGATGGTACGGTCAATTGGGCCAATCGGGAAGAAGGCCGGGTTGTGCGCACGGGTACCTGCGAGCCCGCTTGCAGTGCGGGCGCCGGAGCGGGTGCCGCCACGGCCGGGGGCGCGACCACCTTGGGTGCCGCAGCAGCCTTGGCAGTGGCCTTCGCAGCAACTTTGGGTGCCGCTGGGGCGGCGGCGCTTTTCGCCGCGGCAGGGGTTGCCTTGGTGGCCCCCTTGGATTTGCTGGTGTCGGCTTTCACTTCCTGGTCTCCTCGCAGTACGGGCGGGCCCCAGCTGCATTCGCAGCCAAGGGCGTGTGGCAAGCCTTCCGGGGTCTAGAACCTGTTCACAGGTTCTTGCCGGGGCGCGATTGTATCGACCTGGGCTGACGCAAACGGAAACGTTGCAGATACAACACAAATCGGGCTCCATCGCCCCCTCGGAACCGGCGAACAGGTCAGACCAGGCTTTGCTCCAGCCCCTGCAGGAAGATGTCCTTGGGCAGGTCAATGCCAATAAAGACCATCTTGCTGGTACGCGCCTCGCCCTCGGCCCACTGGGGGCCCAGGTCGCTGCCCATGAGCTGGTGCACGCCCTGGAATATGACCTTGCGTTCAGTGCCCTTCATATTCAGCACCCCTTTGTAGCGCAGCATGCGCGGGCCGTAAATATTGACGATGGCGCCAAGGAAGTCTTCGAGCTTGGCCGGATCGAACGGGCGGTCCGATCGGTACACAAAACTCTTCACATCGTCGTCGTGGTGATGGTGATGGCCATGGCCGTGCTCATGTTGGTGGGAGGGGTGGCTGCAGTGCTCGCCATGTTCGTGGTCATGGTCGTGGTGGTCATGTCCATCCCCTTCTTCCTTGAGGAAGTCCGGGTCGATGTCCAACTTGGCATTGAGGTTGAAGCCGCGCAGGTCCAGCACCTCCTTGAGCGGCACTTCGCCAAAATGCACGGCCTTGATGGGCGCGCGCGGGTTCATGTGCTTCAGGCGATGGATCAGCGCGTCGGTCTCGTCCTTGGACACCAGGTCGGTCTTGGACAGGAAGATCTGGTCCGCAAACCCCACCTGGCGGCGCGCCTCCTGCCGGTCGTTGAGCTGCTGTGGCGCATGCTTGGCGTCCACCAGCGTGATGATCGAGTCGATGAGGTAGGTTTCGGCGATCTCTTCGTCCATGAAGAAGGTCTGTGCCACGGGGCCCGGGTCGGCCACGCCGGTGGTCTCGATCACGATGCGGTCAAAGTCGAGCAAGCCCTTGCGCTTTTTGGCCGCCAGCAGTTGCAGCGTCTCGCGCAGGTCTTCGCGGATGGTGCAGCAGATGCAGCCATTGCTCATCTGCACGATCTGCTCCTTGGACTCGGTCACGAGGATGTCGTTGTCGATGTTTTCTTCGCCGAATTCGTTCTCGATCACGGCAATCTTCTGGCCATGGGCTTCGCTCAAGAGGCGCTTGAGCAACGTCGTTTTGCCCGAGCCCAGGAAGCCGGTGAGGATGGTGACGGGGATCAGTGCCATAAATCTGTCTTTCAAGGGAATCAAATACTTGCGCTGCATGGCGCAGTGCCCCACCCAGGGGCATCTTTTTCAGTGTACCGAGGCTGTCAAGCCCCTGCTGGCACCGGAAAGCTCACCCCTTGCGCATCACCACCAGCCCCTTGAGGTACTCGCCCTCCGGAAACTCCAGCGTCATCGGATGGTCGGGCGCGCCGCCCAGGCGCTCCAGGATGTAGCCGTCCACCCCTGCATCGGCGCCAGCCGAGGCCACGATCTTGTGGAACAGGTCGGCGCTGATGCCGCCCGAGCACGAGAAGGTGAACAGCACCCCGCCGGGCGACAGCAACTGCAGCGCCAGCCGGTTGATGTCCTTGTAGGCGCGCGCGGCCCGCTCGGCGTGGGCCGCCGTGGGGGCGAACTTGGGCGGGTCCAGGATGATGGCGTCAAAGCGCTGGCCTTCCTTGAGGAACTGGCGCAGCGAGGCATTCACGTCGGCATCGAGGAAGGTGGCCCGGTTCGGATCAAACCCGTTGAGCGCCACATGGGCGCGGGCGCGCTCCAGGGCCGGGCCCGAGGAATCGATGGAGGTCACGTGCCCGTCGGCCACAGTGCCCGCTGCACGCATGCCCGCCAGTGCCGCCACGCTGAAGCCACCGGTGTAGCAAAAGCAGTTGAGCACATGCTTGAAGCCCAGGCGCTGGGTGTAGTCGGCAAACCGCTGGCGGCTGTCGCGCTGGTCCAGATAGAAGCCGGTTTTGTGGCCCTCAGCGATGTTGAGCGTCAGACGCCACTGGTGTTCACGGATCGTGAGTTCGAGCGGCGGCCCCTCGCCATCACCTGCCGCACCCGTGGGCCCACCGCGCAGCCAGCCGGTGGCGGGCTCCAGGCCCTCCAGCGAACGCACGCTGGCATCCGAGCGCTCGTAGAGCTTGGTCAGCCCCGTTTCGCGCAGCAGCGCATCGGCAATCACGCCCTTCCAGCGCTCGGTGCCTGCGCTGGTGAACTGCGCCACCAGCGTATCGCCATAGCGGTCCACGATGAGCCCGGGCAGGCCGTCGGACTCGCCATGCACCAGGCGTACGCCATCGCTTTGCACGTCAAAACGTGCCCTGGCGATGATGGAACGTGCGCAAGCAGCTATAAAAAACGGAGCGTCAATGCGTTGCGCCTCATCAAAACTCCACACCCGGGCACGGATGCGCGAGCTGGGGCTGTACGCAGCCCAGGCCAGAAACTGGCCTTCGTGCGATTCCACGCGCACGGTCTCGCCGCTGTCGCCGCCGCCCTTGGCGATGGCCGATTCAAAGATCCAGGGATGGCGGCGCAACAGCGAGCGTTCTTTGCCCGCGCGGAGTCGAAGGGTTTTCATGACCCGGATTGTGCGTGCTGGCGGGCACGGGTGAGCCACCCGCCGATGGAAAACTGCGCGCAAAAGCTACCCACGCCCCTGGTCACACACCCATCAGACAGGCCAACCCAGCCCTTCCCAGCCCGGCAGGAACGCATCCGATCTACCGCATTGAAATCGCATATTTGACAAATATGATTTTCAATCGATAAAATTGCATAAATTATCATTTTTATCACAACCAATCCGATGACCACCTCTGCCACACGCCCCAGCATCACCCGCCTGGCCCCCGCGCCCGGCACGGCCCAGGCCGTGATGACCGACCTTCGTGAATTTCTGGCCTTCAAGATAGGCAACGAGGAATACGGGGTGGACATCCTGCGCGTGCAGGAGATCCGGTCGTACGAGAAGCCCACCACCATCGCCAACGCGACCGGTGAGCTTTTGGGCGTGATGAACCTGCGCGGCGTGATCGTGCCCATCCTCGACCTGCGCCTGAAGCTGGGCCAGACCGCCGTGCAGTACGACCACCTGAAGGTGGTGATCGTGCTGCACATCGGCCAGCGGACGGTGGGTGTGGTGGTGGACGGCGTGTCCGACGTGCTCACGCTGGAGCGCGAACAGCTGCGCCCCGTGCCCGCCCTGCGCGGCAACGTCAAGCCCGAACACCTGCTGGCCATCGGCTCGGTCGGCCCGCGCATGCTGATCCTGCTCGATATCGAGAAATTTCTTGCCAAATCGGTAGCGAGTGATACACCTGCCACCAGCCACTGAGCGGCTGCATCACCCACAAGGAACTGCTAATCATGAACTTCAATGACCTGAAGATTTCTACCCGCCTGTCTCTGCTGCTGGCCGTACTTTGCGTGCTGACCGTTGTGATCGGCAGCGCAGGCCTCACTGGCATGCAGCGCGCCAACGCGGGGCTCAATACCGTGTACCAGGACCGCGTGGTGCCACTCAAACAGATCAAGCTGGTGTCAGACGCGTACGCCGTGAACGTAGTGGATACCGCACACAAGGTGCGCGACGGCGCGCTCACCCCGCAGCAAGGGTTGGATTCGATCGCCAGAGCCAAGAAGGACATCAGTGACAACTGGAACGCCTATCTGGCGACCGAGCTGGTGGCCGACGAAGTGCGCTTGGCAGCCCAATTCAAAGAGCTGCAGCCCAAAGCCGATGGCGCCGTCCAAGCGCTGGAAAACCTGATCGGTAACAAGGACCTGCCGGGCCTGACCGACTATGCAGCACGAGAGATGTACCCCGCACTCGATCCGCTGCAAGACGTGCTGGGCGCTCTGGTGCAGGTGCAACTGGACACCGCGCGCAAGGAGTATGACCAAGCGGTCGAGTCCTATGCCAATACGCGATGGTTCGTGGCGCTGGCTATTGCCAGTGGTGTGCTATTCGCCCTGGGCTTTGGCTACCTCGTGACCCGCAGCATCGTGGGCCAGTTGGGCACCGAGCCGGGCACTGCTGCCGCACTGGCGCGCAGCGTGGCGCACGGCGACCTGACCGTGGCCATTGACCTCAGGCCCGGCGACACCTCCAGCCTGATGGCGCAACTCAAGCGCATGCAGGACAGCCTTGCCACCATGGTAGCCATGGTGCACCAGAGCTCCATCAACGTAGCCAGCGCTTCGGAACAAATCGCACAGGGCAACAACGACCTGTCTTCGCGCACCGAAGAGCAAGCCAGTGCGCTCGAAGAGACAGCCGCCTCCATGGAGCAGCTCAACGCCACTGTGCGCCAGAACGCCGAGAACTCCCGCCAGGCCAACCAGCTGGCCCAGACCGCCACCTCGATTGCAGTGCAGGGTGGCGAGGTGGTGGCTGACGTGGTGCGCACCATGAAGGACATCAACGACAGCAGCAACAAGATCTCCGAGATCATCGGGGTCATCGACTCCATCGCGTTCCAGACCAATATCCTGGCGCTGAACGCGGCGGTGGAGGCCGCCCGCGCCGGCGACCAGGGCCGGGGCTTTGCCGTGGTGGCCACCGAGGTGCGCGTGCTGGCGAGCCGCTCGGCCGAGGCCTCCCGCGAGATCAAGGGCCTGATCGGAACCAGCGTGGAGCGCGTGGAAGCCGGGTCTGCCCTGGTGGACCGCGCCGGTCAAACCATGAGTGAGGTCGTTGCCTCCATCCGCCGTGTCACCGACATCATGGGCGATATCACTGCCGCCAGCACCGAACAGAGCCAGGGGGTGGACCAGATCAACGAAGCGGTAACGCAGATGGACCAGGCCACACAGCAAAACGCCGCACTGGTGGAAGAAATGGCCGCAGCCGCTGCCAGCCTGAACCAGCAGGCGGGCGAACTGGTCGACACGGTTGCCACCTTCAAGCTGCCTGCGGTCCAAGCCCTCGTCCACGTCCATGAGCCACTTGCTGTCGCGCAGCACCGGCCCGTACGCCGCCCCTCGCTCGGTCACGCCCATCCGCCGATGGCAGCCGTCTGAGCAGCGCGGCCAGGCGTGCAGGCCGCGCCCCTGATGAACTGGAGGGACTACAGCGCCTTGCCAAAGCGCTCCAGGCGCGGCGCCCAGTGGCCCAGCACATCGGCCGACAGCAGCACGCGGTGCGCCTGCCCGATGAGCAGATGGCGTGGCACCAGGCCGATGTAGCGCGAGTCGGCACTGTTGTCCCGGTTGTCACCCAGCACCAGGTATTCGCCCTCGGGCACCTGCACCGGATCGAAGCTGCTGCGCGCAGTCACGCCCTGCAGCCACTGCACACGGCGCTCATGCCCCAGCAGGCGCTCTGTCCAGCGCGTGGCCGTGAGCGTGTGACCTGGCAGCACCGGCTCCTGCACAGAATCGGGCATCTCGTATTCGGCCGCCTGGCCGTTGATGTAGAGCACCTCGTTGCGCATCTCCACCGTGTCTCCGGGCAAGGCCGCAATGCGCTTGATCAGGCGGGTGCCATCCAGCGGGGACGAGAAGGTGACCACATCGCCGCGCTGCGGATCATCGATGTGCGCCAGGATCATGTCCGTGAGCGGCAGCTTGAGGTCGTAGGCCAGGCGATTGACCAGCACCACGTCCCCCTCCAGCAGCGTGGGCCGCATCGAGCCCGAAGGGATGGGATTCCAGTCGGCCACGGCAGTGCGAAAAACGCCAAAGCACAACAGCAACACGATGAACCACCGGTTCGATTGGATCCATTTCAGCAGCATGAGGACAACTCCAGGGCGCTCCACAGCGGGCGCCACGTTGCTCGGAGGCGCCTGGTTGTCACTTGGTTCCGCCAGGCCAGCAGGCGCGCCGCCCTTTGGAGGGACGCCGCACGGCAACTCAGGGGGACTTCTTTCGCGCGCGCGGGTGGGCCGCGTCATACACCTTGGCCAGGTGCTGAAAGTCGAGCCGCGTGTACACCTGCGTGGTCGTGATGTTGGCGTGCCCCAGCAGCTCCTGCACCGCACGCAGGTCGCCACTGCTTTGCAGCAGGTGGCTGGCAAACGAGTGGCGCAGCATGTGCGGGTGCACCGGCGTGGTCAGCCCCGCCTGCTGGCTGCGCTGGCGCAGGCGCAGCCAGATGGACTGGGCGGTAAGGCGTTTGCCGCGCTGGCCCACGAACAGGGCGGTGTCCAGCCGCACAGAGCCCTCGCCCCCAAACGGTGTGGCCCGCAGCTGCAGCCAGGCCTGCAGCGCGGCTGTGGCAGCCGCGCCCACCGGCACGCTGCGCCGCTTGCTGCCCTTGCCGAACACATGGGCCTCGCCCGCTTGCAGGTCCACCCAGCCACGGCCCTGGCGCTGGGTGTCGGCGTTGGGGTTGGCATCGAGCCCCGCCAGTTCGCCCACGCGCAGGCCGCAGCCGTACAGCAGCTCCACCATGGCTGCATCGCGCGCCTCGAGCCAGGGGTCGGCGCCGGTGTTGTCGAACTCGGCCAGCCGCACGGCGTCGTCCACCCCCAGCGCCTTGGGCAAAGGCTTGGGCGCCTTGGGGGCACGCACGTCCTGCACCGGGTTGTGCGGGATCAGCCCCTGCCGCCCCGCCCAGATGAAAAAGCCGCGCCAGCCCGACAGGATGAGCGCGATGCCCCGCCCGCTGCGGCCGCCGCTGTGCATCTGCGCGACGAAGCGGCGAATGTGAGCGGTTTGCAACTGCAGCATCGGCACATTCACGCTGGCCGCAAACTGCGCCAGTTTTTCGAGGTCGAGGGTGTAGAGCGTGAGCGTGCGCGCAGCCAGCCGCTTTTCGACGCGCACATGCTCCAGATACCGCAGGACATGGGGGTCGAGCGTGGTGGGTGCCGCGGGCGTTTCAGGCATGGGGGCCGTGGCTGAGACGCCGTTGGGTTGGCAATGGCGGCTGGGCTTGCGACTGCTTACTGAAGCCGCAGAAGGGCTGCGCTCGCCAGCTCTGCCATGCGCGACAAAAAGTCGGTGCCCATCGTGGCATCAAAACGCTGTGGATCCTGCGACCCCAGCACCAGCAGGCCAAACGCAGGCGTGGCGCTATCGATGGCGCCTGCGCGCAGCGGCAGCAGGGCCAGCGACTGGGCCGGCTCACCGGCCTCTTGCGCCAGCCAGCCCGCAGGCTCAAAACCCAGGTTGGGCCCGCAGAACGGCATGGTCAGCGACGACGCAAAGGCCCGCGCGTCCTCGCTCGCGCCCTGGGTGAAGTCGGCGTCGATATAAGGCGCTGCCACCTCCCATACACGCACCGCCGCCTGGGGCACGTCGAAGAGGGTGCGCACGCCATCGACCACGGCCTGGGGCAGGTCGAACGGGTCGCGCACCTGCAGCAGGCTGCCAGTCCATTGGTGCACCTTCTGGGCAATGGCGGCGTTTTCGGTGCTGTTGCGCACCATTTCCATGATGCGGTGCTCCAGACCCTTGATCTTCTCGCGCAGCATCTCGGCCTGGCGCTCCTGCAGGCTCACCGCACGCGCGCCGTGCGGGCTGGTGATCTGCACACTGGCCAGCACCTCGGCATGGCGCTCGAAGAAGCCGGGCGTGTTGGTGAGGAACTGGGCGATGTCGTCTTCGGTGATCGGTGGGATGTGGGTAGTCATACGAGCGTGTCGGGAATGTCGATCTGGCCCTCGAACACCGTGGTGGCGGGGCCTGTCATGAAAACGGAATCGGTGTCGGCACCGCTCCACGCAATGGTGAGGCGGCCGCCGCGCGTGTCCACCTGCACCTCGGGGTCGAGCAGCCCCAGGCGGATGCCGCTGGCCACTGCCGCGCAGGCGCCGGTGCCACAGGCCAGGGTCTCGCCTGCGCCGCGCTCGAACACGCGCAGGCGCACATGGGAGCGGTCCACGATCTGCAGGTAGCCGGCGTTCACCCGCTGGGGGAAGCGCGCGTGGCGCTCGATCAGCGGCCCGGTCTGCGCGACCGGAGCGGTGTCCACGTTGTCCACCAGCTGCACCGCATGCGGGTTGCCCATGGAGGCAACAGCTATCAAAACAGAAGCACCAGGGGCATATTCTTCTAACGCCAGCGGCCATTTTCGCCCCAAACCCTGCTGCACGGGCGTGAGACCGGTGGTGTCGAACGGCACCTGGGCGGGGTCGAACTCGGGACGCCCCATGTCCACCGTGACGCGGCCGTCGCCCGTGAGGCGGGGCGCGATCACGCCGCTTTTGGTCTGCACGCGGATGGTGTCCTTGCCCGACAGGCCCCGGTCATGCACAAAGCGCGCAAAGCAGCGCGCACCGTTGCCACACTGCTCCACCTCGCCGCCGTCGGCGTTGTGGATCACGTATTCGAAGTCAATGCCGTCACCAGGAGAAGGCCGCACGGTGAGGATCTGGTCGGCCCCGACACCGAAGTGTCGATCTGCCAGGAAGCGGTATTGGGCCGTGTTCAGCCCCAGGCGGCCCTGGGTTTCGTCGAGCACCACAAAATCGTTGCCCGCGCCCTGCATTTTGGTGAAGCGAATCTGCATGGGATGGGATTATGGCCCCGCCCCTGCGCCAAACCATGTGCGGGCTTACGCTTGGCAGCTTCTCTCGATTCCACCGGCTTTTTCAGGAACCTCGCATGACCGATCTTTCCGCTTTTGCCATCACCCGCAAATGGCCCGCCCGGCACCCCGACCGCATCCAGCTGTATTCATTGCCCACGCCCAACGGCGTGAAGGTGTCGATTGCACTGGAAGAACTGGGCCTGCCCTACGAGCCCCACCTGGTGAGCTTTGAGACCAACGACCAGACCTCCCCCGAGTTTCTCTCCCTCAACCCCAACAACAAGATCCCGGCCATCCTGGACCCGAACGGCCCGGACGGCCAGCCGCTGGCGCTGTTCGAGTCCGGCGCCATCCTGGTGTACCTGGCCAGCAAGACCGGCCAGCTGATGCCGCAGGACACCGCTGGGCGCTACGAGACCCTGCAGTGGGTGATGTGGCAGATGGGCGGTGTGGGCCCCATGTTTGGCCAGCTCGGGTTCTTCCACAAGTTTGCGGGCAAGGACTACGAAGACAAACGCCCGCGCGACCGGTATGTCGCCGAATCGAAGCGCCTGCTCAAGGTGCTGGACGAGCGCCTGGCGGGCCGCCCATGGGTGATGGGCGACCAGTACACCATCGCCGACATTGCCATCCTGCCCTGGGTGCGCAACCTCATCGGCTTCTATGGCGCGGGCGACCTGGTGGAGTTTGGCCAGTTCAAGGAAGTGCAACGCGTGCTCGATGCGTTTGTGGCGCGCTCGGCAGTGGCCAAGGGCTTGGCGATTCCGGCACGCGGCTGACGGCGGGCGCCAGGGCGCCTGGGTTTCTCATCGGCCCTTGATCTTGATCATGCCGCGCAGCCCGGCACCCGGCCGCCACGCACCTACCATGGGCCTCCTCAAAAAAACAGGGAGTGCCCCATGGGATTGACCGTTGATGTTCTTCAGGATCTGGACCTGCACGACCTCCAGGCTGCCGCCCGTGCAGCGCTGCAGGAAACGAACGCCATCGCTTTGATCGAGTTGCTGGAAATGCTGTGGAGCTGCGATGTGGAGGGTGCCAATGCCGTCATCGACGCGGTGCTGCTTCGCCTGCAGCAGCTGCGCGCATTGCGCTAAAGGCGGGCCTGCTCAGCCCAGACGCTCCTGCAGAAAATCCAGAAAACACGCGATGCGTGCCGCCAGCTGCGTGTTGCGGTAGTACACCGCGCTGATGGGCTGGCGCACCTCCACCGTGTCCTTGGCCAGCACCTGCACCAGGTCGCCACGCGCACGGTCACCGGCCGTCATGAAATCGGACAGGCACACGATGCCCACCCCCTGCAGCGCAAGCTGGCGCAACGTTTCGCCGTTCGACGCGGTGAGGCTGGGCACGATGGGCCAGGCATCACCATGCTCGCCCCGCAGCGGCCAGTGGTTAAGCGACTCAGGCTGGTGAAAGCCCAGCAGCGTGTGCCGCGCCAGGTCCGCCACGCTCTTGGGCCTGCCCGTCCGCGCCAGGTAGTCGGGACTGGCCAGCACCCGCACGCGGCTGGTGCACAGGGGGCGCGCATGCAGGGTGGAGTCCTGGAGCTGTCCGATGCGGATGGCCACGTCCGTGCGCCGCTCCAGCAGGTCGATGTACGTTTCGTCCGTGTCCAGTTGCAGCGTGATCTGCGGATACGCCTCGCGAAACGCTGGCACCAGGGGCACCACGGCATGCAGCATGAATGGCGTGGCGGCATTCACCCGCAGGCGGCCTGCGGGCTGCTGGCGGCGCGCAGCCATGTGCTCCTCGGCGTCGTCGATGGAGGCCAGGATGGCGCGCGTGCGCTGCAAAAAGGCCTGGCCCTCCTCGGTCAGCTCAGTGCGGCGCGTCGTGCGGCGAAGCAGCGTGGTGTCCAGCTTTTTCTCCAGCCGCGCCAGTGCCCGGCTGATGCCAGAGACAGTCTGGCCCAGTGCGTCAGCTGCGGCCGTGATCGAACCGCCATCCACCACGGCGACAAAGGCCTGCAGTTCTTCCAGCGTGGTTTTCATGGGTGCTCCGGGCGCTTTGATTGTTGATTTCCAGTCAATTATCAATGGCGCCTCACCCTATTTTTCTGCAAGACCCAAACACCCACACTCCAGAGCCCGAAAGCCTGAAAACTGGAGTGTTCCCATGCCCATTGCCTTGCTCGCGCTGACGCTCAGCGCTTTTGCCATCGGCACGACCGAGTTCGTGATCGTTGGCCTGCTGCCCACCGTGGCGGCAGACCTTTCCATCAGCATCCCCTCGGCGGGCCTGCTGGTCAGCCTGTACGCCCTGGGGGTCGCCGTCGGCGCCCCGGTGCTCACCGCACTCACCGGCAAGCTGCCGCGCAAGGCGCTGCTGCTGGCGCTGATGGCGCTGTTCACCGCCGGCAACCTGCTGGCCTGGCAGGCACCCAGCTACGAGACACTGGTGGCCGCGCGCATCCTCACCGGGCTGGCGCATGGCGTGTTCTTCTCGATCGGCTCGACCATCGCCACCGGCCTGGTGCCACGCGAAAGGGCCGCAAGCGCGATTGCCATCATGTTCACCGGCCTCACGGTGGCCCTGGTCACGGGCGTGCCGCTGGGCACCTTCATCGGCCAGCACTTTGGCTGGCGCGAGACCTTCCTGGCCGTGTCAACCCTGGGCGCGGCAGCCTTCATCGGCAGCGCCCTCTTCGTGCCGCGCAACCTGGCGCATACCCCGCCCGCCTCGCTGATGCAGCAGGCCAAGGTGCTGGCAGAGCCGCGCCTGCTGCTGGTATATGCCAAGACGGCCATCGGCTACGGCGGCACCTTCATTCCGTTCACCTTTCTCGCGCCCATCCTCACCGACATCTCGGGGTTCAGCGCGGGTTCGGTGGGCTGGGTGATGCTGGTGTACGGCGTGTCCGTGGCCGTGGGCAACCTCTGGGGCGGCAAGCTGGCCGACCGGCTGGGCCCCATCCCGGCGCTGCGCATCATCTTTGCGCTGCTGGCGGCCGTGCTGCTGCTGCTGCAGTTCACCGCGCCCCACCCCTGGCTGGCTGTGGGCACCGTGCTGCTGTGGGGCGCCGTGGCATTCGGCAATGTGCCGGGGCTGCAGGTGTATGTGGTCAAGCAGGCCGAGCGCTTCACGCCGCAGGCGGTGGACGTGGCCTCGGGCCTGAACATCGCAGCGTTCAACCTGGGCATCGCCGGCGCCGCGTGGGCCGGTGGTCTGATCGTGACGCACCTGGGCCTGCAGCACACGCCGTGGATCGGAGCGCTGGTGGTGCTGGTGTCGCTGGCCCTCACGCACTGGAGCGGTGTGCTGGACCGGCGCAGCGGCATCCCCGTGCGTGCCGCTGGTGTGGTGCCTGTGGGGCACTGAGCCCACCTCAGCCCGCCATCACCCGCACGAAAGCCGGCACCACGCCCAGCAGGTCGTCGCGCCGCTGCACCGCATGCACATCGGCGCGCGGCGCTTTGGCGCCCAGGGGCTTGAACACCACACGCGGCCCGAACAGCATGCCCAGGGACGACGGCACCAGGGCCACGCCCAGCCCGGCCGCCACCAGGCTCAGCACGGCCGCCAGCTCCACCGTGGTCTGCGCCACCTGGGGCGCAAAGCCGGCCTGCACGCAGCACTGCACCATGTGCTCGGCATGGGCCGACGAGTCGCGGCGCAGCATCACGAAGGCCTCGCTGCGCAGATCCTTCAAGGCCAGTGCCTTGCGCGCCGCCAGCGGGTGGCCGGGCGGCAAAGCCGCCACCACAGGGTCGGGCCACAGCAGGGTGCTGGCGAGCTGGTCGTCGTTGACGGCCGTGCGCGAGATGCCCACATCGATGCGTTTGTCGCGCAGGGCCGCCTGCTGCAGCGAAGGCTGCATCTCGTGCAGCACCACATCCACGCCCGGATGGCTTTGTCGGTAGCGCGCCAGCGCCGCCGGAAACGGCCCGAGGAAATGCGAGCCCGACAGCCCCACTTCAATGCGCCCGGCCTGCCCCTGGCCGATGGCCGCCACACGCTGGCGCGCCGTGTCCAGCCGCTCCAGCACCGCGCGTGCATCCACCAGATAGGCCTGGCCTGCCAGCGTCAGCTCCACGCGCCGGCTGGTGCGCACGAAGAGCTGGGCGCCCAGTTCTTGTTCCAGCTGGGCGATCTGCAGGCTCAGCGGCGGCTGCGAGACATGCAGGCGCTGCGCGGCGCGTGTGAAGCTCAGCTCTTCCGCCAGGGCGACGAAGTAACGCAGATGGCGCAGTTCCATTGATACTTTTCAGGTCTTGATCAAGACCAACAATATATTGGACTGCTGATTCGCTTGTTTCCACAATACCTTCACTACAACATCTGGTGGAGACGAACATGACGATCAAGCACAGCCTGCTGGCTGCCACGCTGGCCCTCTCGGGCCTGGCCATGGCGCAAGACAACTACCCCAGCAAGGCCATCACGCTCACCGTGCCCAACCCGCCCGGCGGCGTGGTGGACACCTCGGCCCGCCTGCTCAACGAGCCTTTGGCGCGCGTGATCGGCCAGCCGGTGGTGATCGACAACAAGGCGGGCGGCAGCGGCAACGTGGCCTACGGCGCCGTGGCCCGCGCAAAACCCGATGGTTACAACCTGCTGATCTCGTACTCGGCCTACCACGTGGGCAACCCGGCCCTCACCCCCAGCCTGCCCTGGGAGGCCAAGGACTTCGCCCCCGTCGCGCTGCTCACCGTGGCCACCAACGTGATTGCCGCTCACCCCTCGGTGCCAGCCAACAACCTCAAGGAATTCATCGCCTACCTCAAGGCCAACCCGGGCAAGGTGAACTACGCCTCGCAGGGCAACGGCTCGCTGTCCCACATCGGCACCGAGATCTTCAAGCAGCAAAGCGGCACCTTCATGACCCACATCCCCTACCGTGGCTCGGGCCCTGCGGTGGCCGATGTGCTGGCGGGCCAGGTGCAGGTGTTCATCACCACGCCACCGTCGGTCATGCAGCATGTGGTCAGCGGCAAGCTCAAGGCCTTTGCCGTCACCGGCACCAAGCGCCACCCGGGCCTGCCCAACGTGCCCACCGTGGCCGAGGCCGGCATGCCCGACTTCAAGCTCGAAGCCTGGGTGGGCCTGTTCGCCCCGGCCGCCACGCCACCCGCCGTGGTGGCCAAGCTCACCGCCGATGTGAAGAAGGCGCTGGACATGCCCGAGACGCGCCAGCGCGCCGACGCGGCGGGCATCGAACTGCGCTACCTGCCGCCCGACGCCCTCGGTGAGCTGGTGAAGACCGAAACCGCCTACTGGGCCAAGACCATCAAGGCCGCCGGTATCAAAGCCGACTGACCGGCCCACAAACATCCCCTGCGCGATCCCATTTCCGGCGCTCCGCGCGCCGGGCGGGCAGCGCTTTGCCCATTGACTCCTGAAAGACCACCATGCAACGCACCTACCGCATCGGGCAGATCGTGCCCAGCTCCAACACCACCATGGAGACCGAGATCCCGGCCATGCTGCGCGCCCGCGAGCAGATCCTGCCCGAGCGCTTCAGCTTCCACGCCAGCCGCATGCGCATGCAAAAGGTCACCAAGGAAGAGCTGGCCGCGATGGACCGCGACTCCGACCACTGCGCGCTGGAGCTGTCGGACGGCAAGATGGACGTGATGGGCTATGCCTGCCTCGTGGCCATCATGAGCATGGGCCTGGGCTACCACCGCGCATCCGAAAAGCGGCTGCATGAGGTCACCGTGGCCAATGGCAAGCCCGCGCCCGTGGTGTCCAGCGCAGGCGCGCTGGTCGAAGGGCTCAAGGCCATGGGCGCGAAGAAGGTCTCGGTGCTCACGCCCTATATGAAGCCGCTGACCCAGCTGGTGGTGGACTACATCGAGCACGAGGGCATTGCCGTGCACGACAGCCTGTCGCTGGAAATTGCCGACAACCTGCAGGTGGGCGCGCAGGACCCCGCCGCCCCGGCCCAGCTGGTGCAACGGCTGGACACGCGCGGCGTGGATGTGGTGGTGATCTCGGCCTGCGTGCAGATGCCCTCGCTGGCGTCCGTGCAGATGGCACAGGACCAGTTGGGCATTCCTGTCGTGTCCGCTGCAGCCTGCACCACCTGGGCGATGCTCAAGCGCCTGGGGCTGGAAACGCGGGTACCCAACGCAGGGGCCCTGCTCTCTGGCGCCTACTGACCTCCCCAAGGGCAAGAGGCCGGTCCGTTGACGAAAGCAGCTGGCGGGCAGGCTGCAGGGCAACGCCGGATAATGGCCCGATGCCCCGCTCCAGCCAACAACTCCACCCCCACCGAGAACCGGTAGCCACCCGCCCCGCTGCCACCGTGCTGCTGCTGCGCGATGTGCCTGGCGGCGGCGGGCTCGAAGTCCTCATGACCCGGCGCTCGGCCACGGCCAGTTTTGCGCCTGGCGCGTATGTGTTCCCCGGCGGGGGCATTGATGCGCTGGACGCAGCACCCGCCACGCACGCCGCTGCGGACCGCCGCCCTACCCAGAGTGACCAGCACCTCACCCAGGCGATTGCCGCCATCCGCGAGAGTTTTGAAGAGCTGGGCGTATTGCTGGCGCGCCATACAGAAGGCCCCCGCCAAGGGCAGATGGCCGATGCGCAGGACATTGCCGCCATCGACCGCCACAAGCCGTTTGCCGCCCAGTGCGCCGCACGCGGACTGCGCCTGGCGGCCGACGGGGTGTACCTGCTGGCCCACTGGACGGCCGACCGTGACCTGGCGCGCCGCTTTGAAGTGCCCTTTCTGGTGGCCCGCATGCCCGAGGGCCAGGAGCCCGTGGCCGACGAGGCAGAGCAGTTCGAGCCCGTGTGGGTGCGCCCTGCCGACGCGCTGGCGCGGCACGAGGCGGGGCAGTTCTTCATGATCTTCCCGACCATCCGCACGCTGCAGCGCCTGGCCCAATTTGCCAGCACCCAGGCGGTGCTGGACGCCGTGGCGCACGAGCAGCCCCTGTGGGTCAGCTGCCCGCGCGCCGGCCTGCTGGCAGGCAAGGAAGCGCGCTACATGGAGGACGACATGCCGTTTGGCGAGCTGGCGCTGGTCTGCCCCGACGGGCAGATCGTGCACCCACTGGACTGGCAGACTGAGCGCCCCGTGCCGCTGCTGCGCAACGTGATGCGCCTGACCGCCCCCAACCCCGGCGTGATGACCGGCCCTGGCACCAATAGCTATCTGGTGGGCGACCCGGCCACGGGCTTCATCGCCATCGACCCTGGCCCGGCCGACGCCGAGCACCTGGACAAGCTCTGGCGTGCAGCGGGGGGCGACATCCGCATGATTGTGTGCACCCACTCGCACGCCGACCATTCCCCCGGCGCGGCGCCGCTGCAGGCGATGTGTGTGCAGGCCGGCAAGGCGCGCCCGCCCGTTCTGGGCCTGCCGTCGGCCCCCACGGCCCGCGCGGCCAGCCAGTTCACCCCCGACCGGGCGCTACAAAATAATGAGCTGCTTGTGCTTGAGGGACTAGCACCTGAAGGCAAAATCACCCATACCCTGCAGGTGATCCACACCCCAGGCCATGCGGCCAACCACCTGTGCCTGCTGCTGGTGGAAGACGCGCTGCTGTTCAGTGGTGACCACATCCTGAACGGCAGCACCACCGTGATCGACCCGCCGGACGGCAACGTGGCCGACTACCTGGATTCGCTGGACCGGCTGGATGCGGCGTGCACCGAGCACAGCGTGGAGTTCATCCTGCCCGCGCATGGCTACGTGCTGGGGGGCCCGGTCCTCGGTGCCCGCAATGCCATCGCCAAGCTCAGGGCCCACCGCCTGGCGCGCGAGGCCAAGGTACTGGCCGCCATGCAGGCGCTGCCCCAGGGCAGCATGGACGACTGGGTGCGCCACGCCTATGACGACGTACCGCAGCGCATGTGGCCGGTGGCCCAGCGCTCGCTGCTGGCGCATGTGGAGCGCATTCGCTCTCTGCAGCCCGGCAATGACTGAACCACAAGAACACCAAGACCGCCTTCATATTCAATGACCGACAAGAACCCTGACCCCACCCACATCCGCCTGGCCAAACGCGTGGCCGAACAGCTGAGCTGCTCGCGCAGCACGGCAGAGCAATTCATCGAGGGCGGCTTTGTGAGCGTGGACGGCCAGATCGAGGAAGCCCCCGGCGCGCGCGTGCGCCCCGATCAGACCGTGGCGGTCGCACCCGATGCCAGCCTGCTGGAGCTGACCCCAGTGACCTTGCTGCTGCACAAGCCCGCAGGGTTTGAAGCCGGCCTGGGCCTGCCGGGCGCCCCCACCGGGCAGGCGGCCCACGCCAGCCGCAGTCAGGGTGCGCAACAGGCGCTCACGCTGCTCAGCGCCGCGTCCCACCTGCCGGAAGACGCATCGGGCATCCGCGTGCTGCAGCGCCACTTCAAGCAGCTCGAATGCTTCACCCCGCTACCCACCGAGGCCAGCGGCCTCGTGGTGTACACGCAAGACAAGCGCATCGCGCGCAAGCTGGCCGAAGACATCGAGTCGCTGGAGCAGGAGTGCATCGTCGAGGTCAAGGGCGACATCGCGCCCAATGGCCTGCAGCGCCTGTGCCATGGCCTCACGTTCAATGGCCGCCCCCTGCCCCCCATCAAGGTGAGCTGGCAGAACGAAACCAAGCTGCGCTTTGCGCTCAAGGGCATCCGCCCCGGCCAGATCCCGGCCATGTGCGAGGCGGTGGGCCTGACGGTGGTGGGCATGAAGCGCATCCGCATCGGCCGCGTGCCGCTGGCCAAGGTGCCCGAGGGGCAGTGGCGCTACCTGCAGCCTTGGGAGAAGTTCTAAGGCAACGCTGAATAAGTCCCCGCAGTGGCGCGCGCCCTGATTTGGGATGGGATGCAAGGCGCAAACCACAGCGATAGCCGTAGCTATCGCGAGGATTTGCAACGCGGCAGACCGCCCAAAGCAGGGGTGCGCGGTGCGCGAGGGACTTGTTCAGCGTTGCCCTAAGGGCTTGCGGGCCCAGCGGCGCCCTGCCGATGCGCACCGGACAAGTCAAGCACATATGCTCCTGAAAACATAGCTACCAGCGCTTTTACAACAAGCGCTTCAAGCCTTTTTCATTTGAATTCCTTCGATCCGCACCGCTGCTACACTGCGCAGCACTCTGGAGGGAGTTCATGAACACAAACCAATCGTCTGGCGGCGCTGCGGGGCCGATGTCCACCTTCATGCCGATGAACATCGATGCCCACCCGCTCGAGTTCACGGGCAGCGGGGGCGAGTATTTCCGGGTCTGGATCGTCAACGTGCTGCTGTCCATCGTCACGCTGGGCATCTACACCCCCTGGGCGCGCCGCCGCACCGCCCAGTATTTCTACAGCCACACGCTGGTGGCCGGCAGCCCCCTCGAATTCACCGCGCAGCAACGCAAGATGGTGATGGGCTTTGTGCTGCTGATGCTGCTGACCATTGCCTACAACCTGGCCGCCAACACCGGGCAGGACACGGCGGTGGGCCTGTTCCTGCTGGCGGGCGCGGCGCTGGCGCCCTTCATCTGGGCCAGCGCCATGCGGTTTCGCCTGGGCGCCACGCGGTGGCGCGGGCTGCGACTGCAGTTCACGGCCAGCTGGAAAGAGGTCTACATCGCCAGCTGGCCTGTTTTTGCGCTGGCGCTGGTGTGGTTTGGCGTGTTTTATGGTCTGCAGCTGCTGTCGCCCGACCTGGCCCAGGCGCTGGAGGCCATCGAAGAAGAGGGCAAGAAACAACCCATGCCCCGCTTCACGCCCGCCATGGGCGGCCTGGTACTGCTGGGCCTGGTGCTGTCGGTGCTGTGCGTGATCCGCACCGAATACAACTTCAAGAGCCTCTTGGTGCTCAAGGCCCAGGTGGGTGCCGAGCGAGGCCGCTGGAAGCCCGTGTACATGGACTTCGTCAAGGTGTGGATGGCCACCGTGGCTGTGTTCATCCTGTGCGTGGTGGGGTTCTCGGCGCTGATCGGCATTCTCGCAGGCAGCTCCATCGCCCTGGTGGCCAGCCAGAGCGACCGCCTGGGCCTGTGGATGTTTGTGGTGATCATCGTGTCCATCATCGCGGGCATCTTCATGCTGATCCTGGCGTCGGCACCGGCCCGCGCATACCGCGAGGCGCGCATGTTCCAGCTGATGTGGAACAACATCGGCGTGAGCCACGTGGCCCGCTTCAAGTGCCACCTGAAAAGCGGCCAATACGTGTGGCTGCGCATCAAGAACATGCTGCTCACCCTTCTGACGCTGGGGCTGTACCGCCCGTTTGCGCGGGTCAGCGAATACCGCATGAAGTGCGAGTCCGTCACCCTGCACGTCAAGGGCGGCGTGGAGCAGGTGACCGGTGCCATGGTGCGCCAGCAGCAGGGGGGCCTGGGCGATGCGCTGGCGGATGCGGCTGGCCTCGACCTTATCGGTTGAACATGTCGGCATCTGCGCACCCAGCCCTCGTCCCCGGGCGCTGGTTCGATGGCCAGAGCAGCAAGGCCCGGCCCGTGGTGGTGAGCCTGCGGCCCACGCCGCAAGGCCCCTCCTTGGTGCTGCACCTGCTCTCACAGCCCGGGGCCGAGCCTGTCGTCTTTGCCTGGAAACAGGTGGGCTGGCCCGAGGCCTGGAACGAGCGCAAACCGCAGCCCCGCGTGGTCGTCGATCTGCGCGACCATGGCAGCGTGGAGATCGATGCCGTGGCCGAATGGCGCGCCGCACTGGCCGTGGCGGGCGAGCGCCCCGGCATCGCACAACGCATGCAGACCCGCTGGCCCGTGCTGCTGGGCGTGACGGCCGCCGCCGTCATTGGCCTCACGCTGTTCTACCGCTACGGCACACCCTGGGCGGCAACGCAGCTCACGCGGTTTGTGCCCATCAGCTGGGAGACCAGCGTGGCCGAGAACGTGCTCCAGCAGATGGACAACGGCACCCTGAAGCCCAGCAAGCTGCCTTCGGCCCGACAAGACCAGCTCAAGGCGCGTTTTGATGCCCTGGTGCAGCAAACGCCCCCTGGCCTGCAGCGTTACTCCGGCTACCGGCCGCCTTTGTCCCTGGAGTTCCGATCCGGCATGGGCGCCAATGCCTTTGCGCTGCCCGGCGGCAAGATCGTGATGACCGACGGCATCGTGAAAGCAGCGGCCGACAAGGGCCTGGACGACAACGCATTGGTGGGCGTCCTGGCCCACGAGGTCGGCCACGTGGTGCAGCGCCACACCACGCGCATGGTGGTGCAGCAGGGCGTACTCAACATGGGCCTGGGGCTGGCGCTGGGCGATGTGTCTGGCATCGTCTCTACGGGTGCATCCTTGCTGACCGGCCTGGCCTACAGCCGCAGCCATGAGCGCGAGGCCGACTGCTACGCCATCGCCGTCATGCGCCACGCCGCACTGCCCACAGCGCCCATGGGCCAGCTGCTGCTGGCGATTGCGCGCGATGAGGACAACGAAGAGGCCCAGAAAAAAGACCAGGGCAAGGGCCCGACCACCGCGGCATCGGCGCCCTCCTCCGGGGCCAGCACACCCGATGCAGCGCGCCAGCGCAAGGTGGCTCAGGAGATCGGCTCGCACCCTGTCTGGTCGCTGCTGAGCAGCCACCCCGACACGGTGGAGCGTGCGACAGAGCTGGAGCGGGGGCAAGCACCCCATTGCGCAAAAAACTGAACACAGCCGCGCCACAGGGGCGGCGTGCTCACCACACGCCCCTTGGCGAGTCGGGGTGAAAATAAAGTGTGAAGCGCGCCGATAAGCCGGATTCTGTGCACCACGGTTGCCCGCAGTGTGACCGCCATTAATCTGGGCCGGGTGTCGCCACCACGGCTCGGTGCTACCTACCCGCCAGCTCTGCGGAACCACATCAACGCTGGCCTACTTGGTATTGCTGCGCGTAGAGATTGCCCGTTTCACCCCCGGTGGTTTGCCTTGCGGCACTCCCCCGGGACTCGTCTCTGTTGCTCTGATCCTCACCTCACGGTGGGCAGCCGTTAGCTGCTACGCTGTCCTGTGCAGTCCGGACGTTCCTCCAGTGCCTGGTTTCCCAGATTGCACCAGCGGCGGTCTGGCGTGCTTCACGGGTGGGATTATCGCCCAGCGGCCACGACGCGATCCCAGTCCAGACCAAAGCGCACAAGATACTTGCGCAGCCGGTCCGCGTCATTGACCACCGTGCGCTGCGTGCGCGAGGCCTGGAACAGCAGGCGCCCCGCGTCCGACAAAGTGCGCGATTGGCGGCAGACCTGCAGCACCGCCGCCAGTTGGAGCTGGTCGAAGAGGTCCATGGATTCCACCGCCTCGGCGCCCAGCAGGGCCGCGAGTTCGTCGCGTCCCACCGTCCCTGTTGCAGATGCCAGCCCGTTGCGCGCATCGCTGGCGGGCTGCCACAGCCAGCGCAGGCGGGCGATCTCGGCCTCGACCAGGGGTAGGCCGATGCGACCGCTGTCAGCCAGCGTGGCCAGGCGTGTCACGCTGGCCGAGAGGTCGCGAAAGTTGCCGGTCCACAACGCTTCGGGCGACTGGGCATAGCGCAGGTAGGCGGCGCGTGCCTCGTTGGAAAAGCGCACGCTGCGTCCCAGTTCCGTGCCCGCACGCACCAGCAGGTGCTCCACGTTGGGCTCGATGTCTTCGGGTCGCTGGGCCAGGCCCGGCAGCACATAGCTCCAGAGGTTGATACGCGCAAACAGATCCTCACGAAAGCGCCCTGCCGCCACCTCGGTGCGCAGGTCACGGTTGGTGCCAGCCACCAGTTGAAAGTCGCTCTCCACCTCGCGGTCGCTGCCCAGGGGGTAGAAGCGTTTTTCCTCCACGGCCTTGAGCAGCATGGCCTGCTCGTCCGGGCCCAGCTCACCAATCTCGTCGAGGAACAACACACCCTTGTGCGCCGTGCGCAGCAGGCCCGCACGGTCGGCCGCCGCGCCAGTGAAGGCACCTTTCTTGTGGCCGAACAGCGTGGACGCCGCACCGTCGCCATGCAGCGTGGCGCAGTTCACCTCCACAAATTCGCCCTCCACCTGGTGGCGCGACTTTTTCAGCTCGAACATGCGCCGCGCCAGGTGCGACTTGCCCGCACCCGTGGGCCCGGTGAACAGAATGGGCGCGCGCGAGCGCACCGCCACGCGCTCCACCTCGTCGATCAGCGCGTTGAAGCGCGCATTGCGCGTGGCAATGCCGCTTTTGAGGAACTGCACCGCATCCTGCTGCTCCGCGCCGAAGCGCTGCGCGATCACGTCGTAGCGCGAGAGGTCCAGGTCGATCAGCGTGTAGCTGCCAGGGTTGCCCATCTGCTGGCGCTTGGGCGGAGAGGTCTGCACCAGCACACCCGGAATGCGGCGCGACTCCACCAGCAGGAACAGGCAGATCTGCGCGACGTGCGTGCCGGTGGTGATGTGCGTCCAGTACTCCTCGCGCTCGGTGTCAAAGCGGTAGGCCTGCGTCCAGTCGTACAGCTGGGCATAGACCTCGCCAAAGTCCCACGGGTCGGCAATGGTCAGCGGCACCAGGTTCACCGTGGTCTCGGGCGAGGCAGTCGCCATGTCAGCGCGCACCTGGTGGGCCAGCTCGCGGTGCGGTGGTGTGTAGAGCAGCTCCAGCCGCTCGATCACCACGTCCTCATGCTGCACCAGCGATACGGTGGGGCGCCACTTCTCCCACCGCCCCGCGCCCCGGCCGGAGTCGAGCTGGGTGCCAAGGAACCCCATGACCACCTTGTTTTTGTGCATTTATTTTGTCTATTTAACTAGCTTTCATTCTAGTTATTTTGACAAGCGCATACCACACCAATTTCGTAAAACAAAAATATCACCATACAAATCAACAGCTTGCGCAAGTTGAATACCACTCACCACAAGCTGGCACAAATCTGGCAAAAGAAGAAGCATCCAGCGCAAGCGGTGACCGCTCACAGGCTGGGGTTAGGACAAATGTTCGCCCCACCGGTGCCGGGCGTCCGGGGCCTTCGGGTTCTGTTGATGTTCTGCATGCCGCACATCGCCAACGCTGGGTATTGGCAAGGTCTTGGTGACGCCTCGCAAGAGGAGATGCCGGGTTCGACTCCCGGCTTGCCACCTTTGGTAGCTCATTGGTAGAGCAACCTCGCAAGAGGTCTGTAGCAGGTTCGACTCCTGCCCATTACTCCGGCCGCAAGGCTGGAACTTTGTACCGGTCGAAAGACCACCCGCCGAACGCGGGGAGAGGCCTCGAGGTTGCGCCGCAATCGCAAGGGTCCCACCCCGTCAGCCGGCGGCGGTTTGTGCCAGCACCCGGCACAGCCCGCGCCCGCAGCCAGCCGTGCTGCCGCCCTCCCCTCCTGGGGGCTGAGGCAGTAACCACGGCGCACTGCTAGGCCCAGGCTGCACCCCCTGGCACCCCGCCATCGCTGTAACGGCAACCCGATACGACAACGAAGAAGAGAGAGGAAAAAGAGATGCTGACGAAGATGTTCCAACGCGCCACCGTCAAGAAGAACGAACGCGCCCTACTGCTGCGCAACGGCAGCTTTGACCGCGTGCTGCGCAGCGGCACCTACTGGCTGTTTGCGGGCACCGACCAGTTGCGCGTGGAGACCTTCGCCCTGGAACAACCCGCCTTCACCCACGGCCTGGCCGAGTACCTGATGGCGCAAGAGCCCGCGGTGGTGGCCGCCGAGTTTGTGCAGGTCAACCTGTCGGAAACCGAAGTGGGCCTGCGCAGCGAAAACGGCGTGCTGGTCGAGATCCTACCCCCCGGCACCCGCCGCCTTTATTGGAAAGGCCTGGCGGAGGTGAACGTGCACGTGGTGGACCTGCAAGCGGGCGCTGAGTTACCCACCGCATTGGTGGCGCGATTGACGCAGACCCAGCTGCGCCAGCGCAGCGTGACCGGCTTGGCCGGCGTGCTGCAGGTGCAGGTGCCCGAGGGCCAGTGCGCACTATTGACGGTGGACGGCAAGGTGGAGCGCCTGCTCACGGCTGGCACCTACGCCTTCTGGAAGTACGGCCGCACCGTGGCCGTGGAGATGGTGGATTTGCGCCTGCAAGCCGTGGAAGTATCGGGCCAGGACATCATGACCCGCGACAAGGTAAGCCTGCGCCTGAACCTGTGCGCCACCTACCGCTACACCGATGTGCTGCGCGCTTTTGCCCAATTGCAAAAGCCTGCCGACCACCTGTACCGCGAGCTGCAGTTTGCGCTGCGCGCCGCCGTGGGCACCCGCACGCTCGATGAGCTGCTGGAGAACAAGACGGTGATCGACGACGTGGTGACCGCACACATGGCCGCCAAGCTGTTGCCCTACGGCATGCAACTGGAGAGCGTGGGCGTGAAGGACATCGTGCTGCCGGGCGAGATGAAGACCATCCTGACCCAGGTGGTGCAGGCACAGAAGCAGGCCGAGGCCAACGTGATCCGCCGCCGCGAGGAAACCGCCGCCACGCGCTCGCTGCTCAACACGGCCAAGGTGATGGAGGACAACCCCGTCGCCCTGCGCATGAAGGAGCTGGAGACGCTGGAACGCGTGGCCGAGCGCATCGACAAGATCTCCGTCTTCGGCGGTCTGGACCAGGTATTGAATGGATTGGTGAAGATGCGCTGAGGTGAGCAAAGCGCGAGGAGGAATGCGATGAAGAACAAAAAACTGACGCCCCGCGAAAAGCGCCAGCGGCGGGACAACGCTGCGGTCACCTGCGAATCCATTGGCCTCGACCCAGCGGTCTACAACGCGGCCCTGAGTTACCTGTTCGACCGCCCCGTACCCGACAAGGGCGGTCAGGAGTGGTACTGGGACATCGAAGAGCCCGCGTTCGAAGCCACACCGCTGCAATGGACGCACATCCAGACCGTGCTGTTCGCCAACGCAGGTAACGACCTGGCGCCCTACAGTGACGCTCAGGTCGGCATGGGCCTGAACCATGTGATGAGCAACAACGCCGGAGACATCCCGCACATGGTCAACGACCCGTCCGTGCCGCTGGCCAACGCGATGCGCATGGTGCGGGCGCTGCCCAGCTTGTGGCATGAGTGTCTTGGTCCGCGCCTGGACACTGGGCCCAGCCCCATCGGGAGCCCAAGCGACCGACTCTACTTCGTGAGCTACATGTGGTTTGACGTGTGGCCCACGTTCTGGAACGCCAAGGACATCCCTGAATGGCGCGACGCGATGTGGCAGGTGTTCTGCGAAATGCTGGCGATGCCTTGGCGCGAAGCGCAGGTGTCGGCACTGCACGGGATCGGGCACGAAGGGTCACGCCTGAACAGACCCAAGGAATTGAAGGCACACATGGATGCCTTCATCCGCCAGTTGAAGAACGACGACGAACTGAAAAACTATGCCCAAGCCGCAGCGCGTGGAATGGTTCAATGAACAACAAAGACGAAAGAACAATATGAACAACAACTATGAACAACTCGAAGTCCCCAACGGCGTTCCCGTGAAGATGTGGACGAACGGCGTGCCAGTGGAAGAAGAAGCCAGGAACCAGCTGCGCAACATCGCGCGCCTGCCCGTCGTGTTCAAGCACGTGGCGGTGATGCCCGACGTGCACCTGGGAATCGGCGCCACCATTGGCTCGGTGGTGCCCACCCTCAAGGCCATCATCCCCGCAGCGGTGGGGGTGGACCTGGGGTGCGGAATGATGGCGTGCAAGACCACGCTGACCGCGAGCGACCTGCCCGACAACCTGTCAGGCGTGCGAGCCGCCATCGAGCGCGCCGTGCCGGTGGGCATGACGCCCAAGCGCTTCGGCCGCGACAAGGGAAGCTGGGATACCCCGCCCGCTGAAACCGACCGCGCCTGGGCGGGGCTGGTGGATGAGTTCGAGGAAATTTGCGAGGCGCACCCGCGCATCAAGAACACCAACAACTACAAGCACCTGGGAACGCTGGGAACGGGTAACCACTTCATCGAAATCTGCCTGGACGAACACCAGTCCGTGTGGGTGATGCTGCACTCGGGCTCGCGCGGAGTGGGGAACGCCATCGGCACCCACTTCATCGAGCTGGCCAAGAAGGACGCCGAGATGAACCAGCGCAACCTGCCCGATAAAGACCTGGCGTACTTCGAAGAAGGCGCGCAGTACTTCGGCGACTACGTGAAGGCCGTGGGGTGGGCGCAAAAGTTTGCCGCCGCCAACCGCGAGGTGATGATGGGCCGCGTGATTGCCGCGCTGCGCAAGGTGATCACCAAGCCATTCGAGACGCACGTGGAAGCCGTGAACTGCCACCACAACTACGTGCAGCGCGAAACGCACTTCGGGCAAGACGTGTTCGTGACCCGCAAGGGCGCGGTGAGTGCCGAGCAAGGCAAGCTGGGGATCATCCCTGGGAGCATGGGGGCAAAGAGCTTCATCGTGCGCGGAAAGGGTAACCCCGAGAGCTTCAACAGCTGCAGCCACGGCGCAGGCCGCACCATGAGCCGCACCAAGGCCAAGAAGCTGTTCACGGTCGAAGATCAGATCAAGGCCACCGAGGGCGTGGAATGCCGCAAGGACGCCGACGTGATCGACGAGATTCCGATGGCGTACAAGGACATTGACGCGGTGATGGCGGCGCAGGAAGACCTGGTGGAGGTGGTGTACACGCTAAAGCAGGTGGTGTGTGTAAAGGGGTAAAGAGATGAACTGCTACGAACTAAGCATGCTGGACGACGTAATCGACTCTACTGCTCAAGCGGCAGAACAAGCAAAGCGTCTAGAAAAGGGAGTTTGCTCTCCCAAGTGGCTTGTTGTCGCAGCTCACTCCGCAGCACAAGCCGCCATGACTTGCTACCTAAATCAGGGCGACGGAATGACCTCGTGGCGCAAAAAGGATGCGCAGGCATGGCAGAACGCGTATGAGCAACAGCAGGCTCAATCCGCGTCATTTCAAGGCTATCCAGTCGTGCGTTTGAACTTTTTTATGGAGCTTTATGCGAACGTCAAAGAGACTGCGCAAATGAAGCGGGATGCCCGTATCACGTCATCTCTAAGCGGAGATATGGATCGTTGGATGATTGAGTTGAACCAGCTACGAAACAGCCTTGTCCACTTTCAGGCGAATCGTCATGTGGTTTTTAAGCAGCACGTGGTGGCTGTAACTCAGGCCGCATCGGCAACAGTCAATGCGCTGAGTGCAAGTCCATCCTTCCCTTGGTGGTGGAGCGATGAAGCAGAGCATGCCCGATCACTCTTGCAGGAGCATCTCAAAACGCTTGATAGCGCTCTTTCTACTCTTACGACCACATCGACAAGCGCGTAACCCGAGGCGGCCCAACGGAGAGACGAATACCGTATCTGCGGCATGGAAATATCCTTCGCCACAGCAAGAACAATATTTTTGATAGCTGCTAGCGCTTATCAAGCAGGCGCTACAACCCATTTTTATGCATACAACAGAACAAAAAGAAATGCTGCGCTCCGCCCACCCGGTGGAGCCCCACATGCGCACGCAGGTGCTGCAGGCCCTGCGCGACATCGAAGCCACACACGACGTGACGGTGCTCTTTGCCTGCGAATCCGGCAGCCGGGGCTGGGGCTTTGCCTCGCCCGACAGCGACTACGACGTGCGCTTCATCTACGTGAACCGCCTGCCCTGGTACCTGACCGTAGCGCCAGGCCGCGACGTAATCGAGCTGCCGATCAGCGGGGACTTGGACGTGAACGGCTGGGACCTTCGCAAGGCCCTGGGCCTGCTGCGCGAGTCCAACCCCACGCTGCTCGAATGGCTGGGCTCACCCATCGTCTACCGCGAAGAGGCAGACACCATGGCGCAGTTCCGCACGCTGGCAGCGCAAGTGTTCTCCAACGCCAAGGGCTGGCACCACTACGCATCCATGGCCAAGAAGAACTTTCGAGAGCACCTGCAGGCCGACGAGGTGCGCTACAAGAAGTACCTGTACGTGTTGCGCCCCCTGCTTGCCGCGCGGTGGATACGCACACAACCCGGCGTGCCACCCATGCGCTTTGCCGAACTGGCCCAGCACACGCTGCACCCCGTGCAGGATGCGGCGCTGGTCGATGAGATCAACGCACTGCTGGAGGTGAAGATGCGCGCTGGCGAAGCGGCCACCAGCCCCCGCTGGCCCGGCATCCATGCGTTCATCGAGGCCGAGCTGGCCCGCAATGCGGCGGAGCCCGTGCAGCCGCTGCCCGTGCCTGGGCACGCCGCGCTGGACGCCTTGCTGCATGACACCGTGCTGCAGTTCAGCAAGCGCCCCGAGGGTGCGGCGCAGGTATCGCCATGACGGAACTCGCTGTGACGCCCCTCACCCTCGACGGCTCCAACGGCGAAGGCGGCGGTCAGATCCTGCGCACCGGCCTGGCACTGTCCATGGTCACCGGCCGCCCGCTGCACATCACGCGCATCCGTGCGGGGCGTCCCAAGCCGGGGCTGATGCGCCAGCACCTGGCCTGCGTGCAAGCGGCGGTGGCCGTGTGCGGCGGGGAGGCCGAGGGCGCGGAGCTGAATTCGCAAACGCTGGTGTTCACACCCGGCAACGTGCGTGCAGGTGATTACCGTTTTCAGATTGCCACCGCAGGCAGTTGCCTGCTGGTGCTGCAGACGGTGCTGCCCGCGCTGATGCTGGCCGATGGCCCGAGCAAGGTCGAGCTGGCGGGTGGCACGCACAACCCGATGGCGCCGCCTTTTGATTTTCTGGAACGCGCCTTTGCGCCGCTGGTGCGGCGGCTGGGTGTGGGGCTGGAGCTGCAATTGCAGCGGCGGGGCTTCTACCCCGCCGGGGGCGGCGAGCTGGTGGCGCACATCATGCCCGCCACCGCCACCACGCAGCCGCTGGCGCCGGTGGATGTGCTGGAGCGCGGCCCGTTGCAAAACGGCTGGGGCGAGGCACTGGCACCCGGCCTGGCGCGCCACATTGCCACGCGGGAGCTGGAGGCGCTGGGCCAGCGCATGGGGTGGACGTTCGAGGCCGGCCAACTGCGCCAGCCATCCACACGCCAGAACGAGGGCCCGGGCAATGCGCTGATCGCCACGCTGGAGTATGCGCAGGTGACCGAGGTGTTTTGCCAGTTGGGCGAGCGCAGCCTGTCGGCCGAGCAGGTTGCCAAGCGGCTGGTGGACGAGGTGCGCGCCTACCAGCGCAGCACCGGCGCGCTGGGCCCGCACCTGGCGGACCAGTGGATGCTGCCGCTGGCTCTGTCTGTGTGGCGCAGTGGGCAGGCCGCGCGCTACACCTGCACCAAGGTTACGCAGCACACGGTTACCAATGCGCAGACCATCGCGCTAGGCTTGCCGGTTCAGGTTCAGATCACCCCCTCAGAGGATGCAATGCACGTTGAGATATCTCCCGTGCCCTGAAGGGCCAGCGCGGCATGGACCCATACCCTGGCTATATCCATATGACCAGGGCCGTAGAACAAGTGGTTCAGAATGCGCACCACACCCCTTCCCTTTGACCCATCCGACACCTCACAGGAGACGCCATGAAAGTTGACAACATTCTTCAGACCATTGGCAACACGCCCCACGTGCGCATCAACCGCCTGTTCGGCCCCGGCGCCAATGTGTGGGTGAAGTCGGAGCGCAGCAACCCCGGCGGCTCCATCAAGGACCGCATTGCGCTGGCCATGGTGGAAGACGCCGAGAAATCGGGCGCGCTCAAGCCCGGCGGCACCATCATCGAGCCCACCTCGGGCAACACCGGCATTGGCCTGGCGCTGGTGGCGGCCGTCAAGGGCTACAAGCTCGTCCTCGTGATGCCCGACAGCATGAGCATCGAACGCCGCCGCCTGATGCTGGCCTATGGCGCGCAGTTCGACCTGACCCCGCGCGAAAAAGGCATGAAGGGCGCCATCGCCCGCGCGCAAGAGCTGCAGGCGCAGACGCTCGGCTCGTGGATTCCGCAGCAGTTCGAGAACCCCGCCAACATCGACATCCATGTGCGCACCACGGCGCAGGAGATCCTGGCAGATTTCCCCGACGGCATTGATGCGCTGATCACGGGGGTGGGCACGGGTGGTCACATCACAGGCGTGGCGCGGGTGCTCAAAGCAAAGTTCCCCCAACTCAAGGTGTTTGCGGTGGAGCCCACGGCCTCGCCGGTGATCTCGGGCGGCGCGCCGTCGCCCCACCCCATCCAGGGCATTGGCGCGGGGTTCATCCCCAAGAACCTCGACACCAGCCTGCTCGACGGCGTGATCCAGGTCGATGCCGAACCGGCCCGCGAATACGCCCGCCGCTCTGCGCGCGAAGAGGGCATCCTGGTGGGCATCTCGTCCGGCGCCACCTTGGCCGCCATTGCCCAGAAGCTGCCCGAGCTGCCCGCAGGCGCCAAGGTGCTGGGCTTCAACTACGACACGGGCGAGCGCTACCTGTCGGTGGAAGGTTTCCTGCCGGCCTGATGGCCGCTGGCACGCAGCGCACTCACACCAGGGCCCTTCGGGGCCCCTTTTTTTTGGGCTGCGCAGCACAAAGCCACGGCCAGCCGTCCTACAGCGGCGGGGCACGCAGGCCAGAACAATCAGTGTTCGCACCGGCCCACCTCTGCGGTGATTTCGCCGGAGCCCCCCCCAACGATTGCAACTGCCCATGGCCCCGAACTCCGCGACAGACTCCCAGCCTATTGCGTTCAAGGTGCTCACCGTGAACGTGCACAAGGGCTTCACCACCTTCAACCGGCGCTTCATGCTGCACGAGCTGCGCGAGGCCGTGCGCGATGTGGCGGCCGACCTGGTGTTCTTGCAGGAGGTGCTGGGCACGCACCACCGGCACGCCAGCCGGTTCGCCAACTTTCCGCAGGTTCCGCACTACGAGTTTCTGGCCGACACCATCTGGTCGCAATACGCCTACGGCCGCAATGCGGTGTATGACAACGGCGACCATGGCAATGCGTTGTTGTCCAAGTTTCCGATCACGCATTACGAGAACCACGACATCTCGGTGAGCGGGCCCGAACGGCGCGGCATGCTGCACTGTGTGCTGCAGCCCCCCGGGCACCACCTGCCGGTGCATGCCGTGTGTGTGCACCTGGGCCTGCAGGAGTCGCACCGGCAACACCAGCTGCGCCGCGTGTGCGATCTGGTCAACAGCTTTCCCGCCCACGAGCCTGTGGTGCTGGCGGGCGACTTCAACGACTGGCGCCACCGTGCCCACCGGGTGCTTCAGCACGAGGCGGGATTGCAGGAAGTGTTTGTGCAGGCCTTTGGCCGGGCGGTGCGCACGTTTCCGGCGGCGATGCCGCTGCTGGCGCTGGACCGCATTTACGTGCGCAACGCGACCGTGCACTCTCCACTGGCATTGCCCAAGAAGCCCTGGGACAAGCTCTCGGACCATGCGCCCCTGGCTGCGGAGATCCTGCTATGAAACGCCCTACCTTCCGCGCGCCACGCTCGTCCCGCTGGGTGCCCGGCAACCATTTCGAGTTGCTCGAAAACGGCGAGGAGTTCTTTCCCCGCGTGTTCCAGGCCATTGCCGAGGCCCGGCGCGAGGTCATGCTGGAAACCTTCATCCTGTTCGAGGACAAGATCGGCCAACAGCTGCACGCCGCTTTGCTGGCGGCCGCCCGGCGGGGCGTGGAGGTGCATGTGCTGGTGGACGGCTTTGGCTCGCCCGATCTGTCGGACCAGTTTGTCGGCAGCCTGGTGGAGGCCGGCGTGCACTTTCGCATCTTTGACCCGGGCCGCCGTTTCCTGGGCCAGCGGCTGAACCTGCTGCGCCGCATGCATCGCAAGATCGTGGTGGTGGACGGGCACCTGGGGTTCATTGGTGGCATCAACTACTCGGCCGACCATGTGGCCGACTTTGGCCCCGAAGCCAAGCAGGACTATGCCGTGCAGGTGCGCGGCCCCATCGTGGCGCAGATGCACCACTTCACCCGCGAGGCCGTGCTCAGCCGCCAGGACCGCAAGCGCCACCAGGCCGCAGGCATCACCGGGCGCCCGCACGCGGGCACGGCCCATGCCATGTTCGTGACACGCGACAACCAGCAGCACACCAACGACATCGAGCGCCACTACCGCGTGGCCCTGCGCGCAGCGCGCAGCCGGGTGGTGATTGCCAACGCCTACTTCTTCCCGGGCTACCGGTTCATCCGCGAGATGCGGCGCGCCGCGAAACGGGGGGTGGATGTGCGCATCATCCTGCAAGGCCAGCCCGACATGCCCATCGTGAAGACGGCAGCCAGCCTGCTGTACGACCACCTGCAGCGCGCAGGCGTGCGGGTGTACGAATATTGCGACCGCCCGCTGCACGGCAAGGTGGCGCTGGTGGACGAAGACTGGTCCACCGTGGGCTCCAGCAACCTTGACCCGCTGAGCCTGTCGCTGAACCTCGAGGCCAACGTGATCATCCAGGACCGCGCCTTCAACGCCCACCTGCACCGCCGCCTGTCGCACCTGATGGAGCACAGCTGCAAGCAGGTGCAAGCCACAGCCCCCAGCCGCTGGAACGGCCTGCGCCTGCTGCGCAGCTATGCGGTGTTCCACCTGCTGCGCTGGTTCCCCGCATGGGCGGGCTGGCTGCCCCGCCACGAGCCCCAGATCACGCTCGCGAACCCGGGGGCGGGTGCGGCAGAGCCCACTGGCAGCCCCGCCACCTGAGCCGGCAGGCGCCCACCATGGCCACCCCCACGCTGCACGCGGACACCCAGGCGGGCGGCGCCACCGACGCCCTGCAGGCGCCATCCCGCAGAAGCAGCAACCGCCACACCCCCAGCGGCTGGCGCCGTTGGCCGCAGCAAGCCTGGTGGCCCTGGCTCACCCGGGGGCTCGCCCTCGCCTTCTTTGCGGTGGTGGCCGGACTGATCTTTCGGCAGGCGCGCTCGGTGGACTGGCCCGCCGTGCTGCAGGCGCTGCGCGACCTGCCCGCCACCGCACTGGCGCTGGGCGGCGCGCTGGCGCTGCTGAGCCACTTCACCTACGGCAGCTTTGACTGGGTGGGGCGCCATTGCAGCGGCCACCGCCTGACGCGCGGCACCACGCTGGCGATTGCCATGACAAGCTATCCGTTCACGCTCAACCTGGGCTCGCTGATTGGCGGCGTGGGCGTGCGCTACCGGCTGTACGACCGGCGCGGCGTGGACCCCGGCACCATCGGCCAGGTGGTGGGCACCAGCATCGTGACCAACTGGGTGGGTTACCTGATGCTGTCAGGCGTGCTGTCATGGCTGTGGCAGCCACCGGCAGTGGCCGGGTGGACGGTAGCGCCCTGGCAATGGCACTGGGGCGGCACGGTACTGGGCGGCCTGCCGCTGGCCTACCTGGCACTGTGCGCGGTGCGCAGGGGCCGCGCGCTCACGCTGCGCGGCCATGCGTTTCCGCTACCGCACTGGCCCGTGGCGCTGTGGCAAATCGCGGCATCGGCCACCAACTGGATGCTGATGGGCGCCGCACTGTGGACGGTGCTGCAACACCAGGTGGCCTACCCCGCCGCCCTGGCCACAGTGCTGCTGGGCGCCGTGGCCGGGCTGGTGCTGCGCGTGCCTGCGGGCCTGGGCGTGCTGGAGGCCGTGGGCGTGGCGCTGCTGGCCACCGACGCATTGGGGCAAGAACAGGTGCTGGCGGCACTGCTGGCCTACCGGGCGCTGTACTACTTTGGGCCGTTGGTGCTGGCCGCCGTGGCACTGGGTGTGGCCGAGCTGCGCTGGCGCCAGGGGCCTGCGCAAGGCATGCAGCGCACTCTGCAGTGAGAATTTCAGCCAAAAGTGCCAGATGCGCTATTGCATATTGGCCTTGTTGCTATCATTTTTATATAGCCCTGCCGCCCGATACCCCGGTAACTCGGTCCGACAGGGGTTCCGCCCGCTGCGCGGACCCCGTATCATCCCGGCCCCACGCTATTGCTTTTCGCCCGATCGACACGGGCCCGCAAGACCATGATCCGACTCTCCGAAATCCGGCTGCCGTTCACCGTGGCCGAAGCCCCCGAGGCGCCCCTGCGCGCCGCTGCCGCCCACATTCTGGGCCTGGCAGACGCCGACATTGCCCACCTGCACGTCTTCAAGCGCAGCTTTGACGCACGCAAGGCCGACCTGCTGGCGGTCTACATCGTGGACATCACGCTCGCCCAGCCTGAACGCGAAGCCGCGCTGCTCGCAAAGTTTGCAGGCAACCCGCACATCCAGCCCACGCCCGACATGGCCTGGCACCCCGTGGGCCAGGCGCCTGCCGACCTGCCCCTGCGCCCCGTGGTGGTGGGCTTTGGCCCCTGCGGCATCTTTGCGGCACTGGTGCTGGCTCAGATGGGCTTCAAGCCCATCGTGCTGGAGCGCGGCAAGACCGTGCGTGAACGCACCAAGGACACCTGGGGCCTGTGGCGCAAGCGCGAGCTGCATGCCGAAAGCAACGTGCAGTTTGGCGAGGGCGGCGCCGGCACGTTCAGCGACGGCAAGCTCTACAGCCAGATCAAGGACCCGCGTCACCTGGGCCGCAAGGTGATGAACGAGTTCGTCAAAGCCGGTGCGCCCGAAGAAATCCTGTATGTCGCCCACCCGCACATCGGTACCTTCAAGCTGGTGAAGGTGGTGGAAAACCTGCGCGAGCAGATCATTGCGCTGGGCGGCGAGATCCGCTTTGAGCAGCGCGTGACCGACGTGATCATCGAAGGCACAGGCGGTGCGCGCCACCTGCGCGGCCTGAAGGTGCTGAACCAGGCCACGGGCGAGACCACCGAGCTGCGCGCAGACCATGTGGTGATGGCGCTGGGCCACAGCTCGCGCGACACCTTTGCCATGCTGTACCAGCGTGGCGTGGCCATGGAGGCCAAGCCTTTTTCCATCGGTTTCCGCATCGAGCACCCGCAGGGCGTGATCGACCGCGCCCGCTGGGGCCGCCACGCAGGCCACCCGCTGCTGGGCGCAGCCGACTACAAGCTGGTGCACCACGCCGCCAATGGCCGCGCGGTGTACAGCTTTTGCATGTGCCCCGGCGGCACCGTGGTGGCCGCTACCAGCGAGCCCCACCGCGTGGTGACCAACGGCATGAGCCAGTATTCGCGCAACGAGCGCAATGCCAACGCGGGCATGGTGGTGGGCATCGACCCCCGCGACTACCCGCAGGGCGCGCAGGCGTTTGAAACCCACCTGGGCCAGACCTATGGCGTGGAAGCACTGCCCGCCGGACAGTTCCACCCCCTGTCGGGCAGCGTGCTGCAGCGCCAGCTCGAATCGAATGCGTTTGTGCTGGGCGGGCGCGACTACAGCGCACCGGGCCAACTGGTGGGCGAGTTCATTGCGGGCAAGCCTTCGACCCAGCTGGGCAGCGTGGAGCCCTCGTACAAGCCCGGCGTGGCGCTGGGCGATTTGCACGCCGCCCTGCCCGGCTACGCCATCGAGGCGCTGCGCGAGGCGCTGCCCGTGTTCGGCCGCAAGATCAAGGGCTTTGACATGCACGACGCGGTGCTGACGGGTGTGGAGACACGCACCTCGTCGCCGCTCAAGATCGGGCGCGGCGACAACTTGCAAAGCCTGAACACGCCGGGCCTGTACCCGGCGGGCGAAGGCGCCAGCTACGCGGGCGGCATTCTGTCCGCCGGCGTGGATGGCATCAAGGTCGGCGAGGCCGTGGCCCGGAGCCTGCTGGGCGCAGCGGGCTGACCTGCCTCCTGGCGGTGCCGGCCCGGGGCACCGCTTACTTGCGCTGCAAAAAGTCCACGGCCAGCGCCGCCAGTGAGCGGGCACCCACGGGCAGCTGGTCTTCGTCGATGTCGAACAGCGCGGAGTGGTTGGGCGGTGCCTTGGCGAAATCCTTGCCCTTGGGTGGCGCACCCAGGAAGTAGAAGAAGCCCGGCACGACCTTCTGGAACTCCGAGAAGTCCTCCGACCCTGCCACCTTCGGGATCACCATCGTCTTGCCGCCCATGGCCAGGTTCAGCGCGGGCAGCGAGGCCTGCGTGAGCGGCGCAGGGTTGGTGGTCACGGGGTAGGCCACGGGGCCAAAACGCACGCTGGCCTTGGCACCGCTGGCGGCGGCAATCGACTCGGCCGTGGTGGTGATGCGCTTGAGCGCTTCCTGGCGCATGTCTTCGTCAAAGGTGCGCAGCGTGCCCATCATCTCCACCTTGTCGGGGATGATGTTGTAGCGGGTGCCGCCCTGGATCTGGCCGATGGTGACCACGGCCGGTTCCTGGCTGATGTTGAGCTGGCGGCTCACCACGGTCTGCAGGCCCATCACCACCTGGCTGGCGGCCACGATGGGGTCGATGGTGGCCCAGGGCGACGAGCCATGGCCGCCACGCCCTTCCACATGGATGGTGATGTTGTCCGACCCGGCCATCAGCGGGCCGCTGCGGTAGCCCACCACGCCGCCAGGCAGGTTGGAGGTGATGTGCAGCCCATAGATGGCCTGCACGTCCTTGAGCGCACCGGCTTCGATCATGGCCTTGGCGCCGAAGCTGGGCACCTTGCCGTTGGCGTCGGGCTCCACGGGCGCGCCCTCTTCGGCGGGCTGGAAGATGAACCTGATCGTGCCCGGCAGCTGCGCCTTCATGCCCGCCAGCACCTCGGCCGCGCCCATCAGCATGGCGGTGTGGGCGTCATGGCCACAGGCGTGCATCACGGGCACTTCCTTGCCCAGGTAGTTGGCCTTGGCCTTGCTCGCAAACGGCAGGCCGGTGTTCTCGGGCACGGGCAGGGCATCCATGTCAGCGCGCAGGGCCACCACCTTGCCGGGCAGGCCTCCCTTGAGCGTGCCCACCACGCCGGTGCCGCCCACGCCGGTCTGCACGTCCATGCCCAGCTTCTTCAGGTGCTCGGCCACGAGCTTGGCCGTGCGCACTTCCTGGCCCGAGAGTTCGGGGTGGGCATGGATGTCGCGGCGCCAGTTGACCATCTTGGGCGCCACGGCCGTCACGGCGGCATCGATGGCCTGCAGGCCGGCGGCGTCCAGGGCCTGGGCCTGGGCGGACGATGCGAACGTCAGCCCGCTGAGAAGCAGGCCGGTGGCCAGCGAGATGGCAGAGAGGGGTTTGTGCATGAGACAGATCCGTGCAGGAAGTGAAAGCAAAAAGGAACGCGGCAAAAAAACGCACGTTCATGCTAAGAGCCCACCCCACGCTGCAGACAAGCGAAAATGGCCATCCACAGAGCCAATATCGCCATGCCCCGTTCTTCTGTCCCATCTGCGACGGCGCCGGTTTTTCGCATCGACATCCCGCTGCTGCCCGAATCGGCAGTGGGCAACGCACTGCAGTTCATCGACCTCTTGCGCAGCGCCAATCTGCTGGCCGGCTTGCGGGGCGGCGCTGGCTCGCCCCGCCTGGCCTGGCGGCTGCTGGACGCCCAAGGCCAGCCGCTGGCGCACCAGCCGGGCCCGCTGGCGGCCTACACGCAGCCCCCGGCGGCACCTGCCGAGGGGCCGGCATTCGCCTGGTTCATTCCCTCCTTCCACGCCGCCGACATCCCCG
This sequence comes from Acidovorax sp. 59, assembly GCF_002754175.1. NCBI lineage: Bacteria > Pseudomonadati > Pseudomonadota > Betaproteobacteria > Burkholderiales > Comamonadaceae > Acidovorax > Acidovorax sp. 59. The sequence goes on from NZ_PEET01000001.1 coordinate 3,819,292, forward strand.
CCATCCGCAGCGTGGCGTCGCGCCACCGCGCCCTCTCGCGCCAGATCGGCATTGCGCTGGATGCCGGGCACAAGGTGCTCACCGTCGGCAACGGGGCCTGGCTGGCGGCGCAGAGCGGGCGCCTGCAGGGCCGCCGCTGCGGCCTGCCGTGGTTCTACCTGGCCGGGTTTGAGCGCGACTTTCCCGACATCGACCTCGATGCCGGCCACGACCTGACCGATGACGGCCTCTGGCTCAGCTGTGCGCTGCCCCACAGCCTGGGAGAAATGGCCATCGCCCTGGTGCGCCACGCACTGGGTGACGCGCTGGCCCAGACCTGTGCCAGCGTGCTGCGGCCCGACCACGAACGCGCCCGGGCTGCGCTGCAGGCCAACGCGCAGCAACACATCCCCGCCACGCGCGACAGCACCCTGGCCCGCGCCATGGCCTGGATGGAGACCCATCTGGACGAGCCCTATTCGCTGGCCCGGCTGGCCGAGGCGGCGGCGGTGAGCCCGCGCACTTTGCTGCGGCACTTTCAGCTGGAGCTGTCGCAGTCGCCGCTGGACCACCTGCACAGCCTGCGCTGCGCACGCGCCAAGGTGCTGCTGGAGGTGACGCTGGAGAGCGTGCCCAGCATTGCCACGGCCTGCGGCTATGCCGACCCGGCGGCGTTCCGGCGCATCTTTGTGCGCTACACCGGCATGGCACCGGCCGAGTACCGCAAGCGCCATGCACTGCGCGCGCCGCGCAGGCGCTGGCGGGTGGATCTGACGTGAAAGCCCGGTGTTCTCTCGCCTAGCGAGGCAGCGCGTTCCCCGAAGGCAGGCGAAACGCCTCCACCAGCTCGGCCAGCTGCTGCGCCTGCACCCGCAGCCCCTGCGCGGCGGCCGAGGACTCCTCCACCAGCGCGGCGTTCTGCTGGGTCATCTGGTCGAGCTGCGAGACCGCCTCACCCACCTGGCTCAGGCCCGTGGTCTGCTCGCGGGCCGCAGTGCTGATCTCGCCAATGATGGCGGCCACCTGCTGCACCGAGTTCACGATCTCGCCCATGGTGCCCCCTGCCGCATGGACCAGTTGGGTGCCCTCGTCCACCTGCCGCACGCTGTCGCCGATCAAGCCCCCGATCTCCTTGGCCGCCGTGGCGGAACGCTGCGCCAGGCTGCGCACTTCGCTGGCCACCACCGCAAAGCCACGGCCCTGCTCACCGGCACGGGCTGCCTCCACGGCCGCATTCAGCGCGAGGATGTTGGTCTGGAATGCAATGCCATCGATCACGCTGGTGATGTCGGCAATGCGGCGCGACGACAGCGCAATGCCGTCCATGGTGCCCACCACGCGGTCCACCGCCTCGCGCCCGCGCTGGGCCACGCTGCTGGCGCCAGTGGCCAGGGTGCTGGCCTGCGCAGCCGCGTCGGCGCTGTGGCGCACGGTGGCCAGCAGCTCCTCCATGCTGGCGGCGATCTCTTCGAGGTTGGAGGCGGTCTGCTCGGTGCGGGCCGACAGGTCGCTGTTGCCTGCCGCGATCTCGCTGCTGGCACCGGCCACCGAGGTGCTGGCCTGGCGCATGCCCACCACCAGCTCGGCCAGCCGTGCCTGCATGCCCCCCAGGCGCGCCAGCAGGGCCTGCAGCTCGTCGCGGTTGCCCGCCTGCGGCGCGGGCACGGGAGAGGTGAGGTCGCCTTCGGCAATGCGGTCGGTCACCTCGGACGCATGGGCCAGGGGCTGCAGGATGGAGCGCGACAGCAGCCAGGCGCAGGCCAGGCTCAGCAGCAAGCCCACCAACGAGCCCGCCGCCAGCAGCGTGATGCCCTGGCTTTCGCTGCGGGCGGCAGCGGCTCGCGCTTCGGCCACACGCTGGCGCTGGTATTCGGCCAGCTTGTCCACGGCAGCGGCGTAGGCGTCTGCCGCAGGACGCAGCTGCTTGGCAATGGCGTCGGGCGGCAAGGCCTCGCCCGCCTTGCGGCGCTTGACGAGGTCGTCCCGCACCGTGCGAAAACCGTTGCCGGCCTTGTCGATGGCATCGAACAAGGCCTGCGATTCCGGGTCTGCCGCCAGCTCGTCCAGGCGCTTGCGCACTTCGGACGAGCGGGCTGACGTGGTCTTGCGGTCGGCGTCGATGCGCGCCGCGTAGTCGGGGTTGTTGTCGATCTCCAGCAGCGTTTCGGCGCGGGCGGAGCTGAGCACCACGATGGCGTGCAGCTCCCGCGCCAGCAACGCGCGCTCGGACGACGCACCGCCCAGGTCGTCCGCAATGTCCTGCAGCCCGGCCAGCCGCCAGATGCCCACCGCCGCCGACAGGGACATGACGAGGCAGACCACACCAAAAGCCAGGGCTAGGCGGACAGCAACACGTGCGTGGGAGATGGACATGGGAGGCTCTCGTGAGGGTGAATGGGGCAACGCGGGACAGCGGCTGGAGGTGGCAGGCGTTGGGAATGTATCGACAAAAGGTTACAAGTCCTTGAGCCGCCCCACAACAGGCCACACCCTGCCGGAGCGCCAAAGCAACAGCCGCAACGCACCAACAAAAAGGCCGCCACAGTGCAAGACTGTGGCGGCCCTCGGGGCCGATCAGGCGTTGCGCCTGAGGCGGTTCGGTTTATTGCTGCTGTGCGTTTTGCAGCGCAGCAATGCGCTCTTCAATGGGCGGGTGGGTGCTGAACAGCTTGCCGATGCCACCGGCGATGCCCATGGCCGCCACGCTCTTGGGCAGCTCGCCGGGGTGCATGCCACCCAGGCGGGCCAGCGCGTTGATCATGGGTTGGCGGCGGCCCATCAGCTGGGCAGCGCCCGCGTCGGCGCGGAACTCGCGCTGGCGGCTGAACCAGGCCACGATCATCGCGGCCACAAAGCCCAGCACGATGTCGAGCACGATGGTGGTCACGTAGTAGCCGATGCCGGGGCCCGAGCTGTTCTCGTCGTTCTTGCGCAGGAAGCTGTCCACCGCGTAGCCGATGACGCGCGACAGGAACACCACGAAAGTGTTCATCACGCCCTGGATCAGCGTCATGGTCACCATGTCGCCGTTGGCGATGTGGGCCACTTCGTGGCCGATCACGGCCTCGACCTCGTCGCGCGTCATGCCTTGCAGCAGGCCGGTGGACACCGCCACCAGGGCCGAGTTCTTGAACGCGCCCGTGGCAAACGCATTGGGGTCGCCCTCGAAGATGCCGACTTCGGGCATGCCGATCTTGGCTTCGGTGGCGAACTTGCGCACGGTCTCGACGATCCAGCGCTCGTCGGGCGAGCCGGAGCCGTCGATCACGCGCACGCCCGAGGTCCACTTGGCCATGGGCTTGCTGATGAGCAGCGAGATGATCGCGCCGCCAAAACCCATGATGAGCGCAAAGCCCAGCAGCGCGCCCAGATTGAGCCCGTTGGCCGTGAGGTAGCGGTTCACGCCCAGCAGGCTGGCCACCACCCCCAGCACGACAACGACGGCCAGGTTGGTCATCACAAACAAAAGGATCCGCTTCATGGAATGGTTTCTCCGTGGGGTAAACAACAACGAGTGTTTGCTGGCTCAGATGGGGGCCGGGGGCGCCGCTTCAAGCGCCAGTCTCCAGGCGGCGAGGCCGTGGCAGCCCCCCATGGCCGCGATTTCATCGCGCTATGGTAGGTGCAAACCCCGGCCGGGGCCTTATCACACAAGCCTTGGCGGGAATTACGAAACCGCCGCGGCCCGCAAGGGCCGGAACACCTGCGCATCGGCATAGAAGCCCGGCGCTGCATTGGCCGGCCACCAGCCGGGCACGCCCAGCACGGGCAGCGGCGTGAAGGGCTTGCTGGACCATGCCGAGGCCTCCACCTGCCCTGCCAGCCACGCATCCACCTCCGCTATGGAATCAATAGCTGCCGGCGCATGAAATACGTGCGCCACCATGGGTTTTCGCGGAAAAACCAGCTTTTCGAGCAGTGCGTGCCCGAACAGCACCAGCCGGGCCTGGCCCCACAGCGGGCGCAAGTCGATGAACAGGCGCTGCCAGTCCCTCGCCCGGAGCGCATCCCACAGGGCATCCGGCGCCTGCAACAGCGCGCCGTTTTCATCAAACACCGTGAGTGCATCGCGCAGCGGTCCACGCACGGCCTGCACGCCATCGGCGGCGATGGCCTGGGCCTGCAGCTGGTTCAGGCGCCGCTTGGTGTGCGGAAACCGCAACCACACCAGGCCGTTGAAAAAGTCGTGCAGGTTGTCGCGCGTGGGCACGCGGCGGGTGTCCCAGATGTACTGCTCGTAGGCGGTGCCTTCGGGCAGCGCGGACTGGGGCACAAAGACCACGGGAGCACCCTGCGGCGCTGCGGTCTGCAATGCCTGGTGCACCGATGGGTCATCCTGCAACAGCTGCCGGGCCAGGGGTTGGCCCAGGCCGCGCCACGGCGCCAGCCAGGGAGCGCTCCAGTCGATGGCGTCGAAGGGCGGACTTACACCAGCCGCCACGGCAGGGCTTCACCGGCGCGCAGGGGCTTGAGTTCGGCTTCGCCAAACGCAAAGCTGTCGGGCGGCGTCCACGACTCGCGGCGCAGGGTGATGGTGGTGGTGTTGCGCGGCAGGCTGTAGAAGTCCGGGCCGTGAAAGCTGGCGAAGCCTTCGAGCTGGTCGAGCGCCCCGGCATTGTCGAATGCCTCGGCATACATCTCGATGGCCGCGTGGGCTGTGTAGCAGCCCGCGCAGCCGGTGGCATGCTCCTTGAGGTGCGCCGGGTGCGGTGCACTGTCGGTGCCCAAAAAGAACTTGCTGCTGCCGCTGGTGGCGGCCTGCACCAGGGCCACGCGGTGCGTTTCGCGCTTGAGCACTGGCAGGCAGTAGTAATGGGGGCGCACGCCGCCGATGAAGATGGCGTTGCGGTTGTACAGCAGGTGGTGCGCGGTGATGGTGGCGGCGGTGAAGCGGTCGGCGCTGGCCACGTAGTCGGCAGCGTCCTTGGTGGTGATGTGCTCGAAGACGATCTTCAGCTCGGGGAAGTCGCGGCGCAGCGGGATGAGCTGCTGCTCGATGAACACGGCCTCGCGGTCGAACAGGTCGATGTCGCTGCTGGTCACTTCGCCGTGCACCAGCAGCAGCATGCCGGTCTTCTGCATGGCTTCCAGCGTTTTATAGGTCTTGCGCAGGTCGGTCACGCCCGCGTCGCTGTTGGTGGTGGCGCCTGCGGGGTAGAGCTTGCAGGCCACCACGCCTGCGGCCTTGGCACGCACGATTTCTTCGGGCGGGAGGTTGTCGGTCAGGTACAGCGTCATCAGCGGCTCAAAGCGCATGCCTGCGGGCACGGCGGCCAGGATGCGCTGCTTGTAGGCCAGGGCCTGCTCGGCCGTGGTGACCGGCGGGCGCAGGTTGGGCATGATGATCGCGCGCCCGAACTGGGCGGCGGTGTGGGGCACGACGGTGTGCAGGGGCTCGCCGTCGCGCACGTGCAGGTGCCAGTCGTCGGGGCGGGTGATGGTGAGGGTTTGGGGGGCTGCAGTCATGGGCGTCATTGTCCCATTGCGGACATGCCGCCTCCAAACGCTCTCATTTTCATAGCTAGCGAGGCATATGTTCGTAGCGCTACCGAATGAAACGGCTCATCACGGTAGCGCCAGGGACAGATCTGCCGGTTTATTCGGCGGTGATCCCTGCGCGTTTGACGACCGCGCCGAACTTCACCATCCGGTCCGCCATCATTTTTTCGAACGCGGCGGGCGACATCTCTTCCGGCACGATCACGCCACGGTCCTTGAGGTTGGCCACCATGGCGGGCGATGTGGCCACTTGGCGCACGGCCTTGTACAGCGTCTGCACCACCGCATCGGGTGTGCCCGCAGGCGCGGCCAGGCCTGTCCAGGAAGTGAGGTTGAGCTCGGGGTGGCCCACCTCGGCCATGGTGGGCACATCGGGCAGTTGCGGCAGGCGCTGGTCGGCCGCCACGGCCAGGGCGCGCACCTTGCCCGCCTGGATGTGGGGCAGCATGATGACCAGGTTGTCGAGGATGAACTGCACCTCGTTGCCCAGCACGCCCGTGATCAGCGGCGTGCCCCCACGGTAGGGAATGTGCGTGGTGAACACGCCCGTGGACACCTTGAGCATTTCCACATTGAGCTGGCCCATGCTGCCCACGCCGCCGCTGCCGTAGTTGAGCTTGCCCGGGTTCTTCTTGGCGTAGTCGATGAACTCCTTGAAGGTCTTGAACGGCAGGCTGCTGTGCACCACCAGCGCGTTGGGCTGGCGGCCCAGGATGGCGATGTTCTCAAAATCCTTGACCGGGTCGTAGCCGATCTTGGGCTGGGTCAGCGGGTTGGCCAGGTGGCTGCTTTGCGACGACACGACCAGGGTGTAGCCATCGGCCTTGGAGCGCGCCACATACTGCGCGCCCACCGAGCCACCCGCGCCGGCGCGGTTTTCCACCACGATGGGCACGCCCAGCACGCGCGACAGCGGCTCGGAATACTGGCGCGCCATGATGTCCACCGACCCACCCGGCGGGAAGGGCACCACCAGCGTGATCGGGCGCGAAGGGAACTTGTCTTGCGCCATGGCGGGCAGCGCGGCGAGGCCGGCAAGGCCCAGTCCGGTGGTCAGAAGATGGCGACGGGAAGGTGTGGTGTGCATGACGATCAAAGAACTCAAAAAAGGGGCGGGGAGGTACAAGAAATCAGGGGTGTGCCAGCACGGCCAGCGCCACGGCCTGCGCGCGTGGCACAAAGGTGGACAGCTCGCAGTACTCGCGTTCGGTGTGTGCGTGGCCGCCCACCGGGCCCGTGGCGCACAGCGTGGGCACGCCCACTGATGCGGTCAGGCCGCTGTCGGCCGCGCCGCCGGTGAACTCGCCTTGCACTTCAAAGCCCAGCGACCGCGCGCCTTGCTGGTACAGCGCCAGCAGGTCGTCCGGGGTGGGCTTCATGGGCAGGGTGCGGCGCGTGGTGGTGATGCGGCCCTGGGTGCGGGGCACGGACTCTTCTTCGACGATGACACGCACGCGCTCCAGCAGTTCGTCGGGGTTGGTGTCGGCGGTAAAGCGCAGGTCCACCTCAGCGCGGGCGTGTGGGGCCACCATGTTGGGCACGATGCCCCCTTGCACCACGCCCACGTTGCAGGTGACGCCCGTGGCCGGGTCGGTCAGCGCATGCAGCGCCAGGGTCTTGCGGGCCAGGGCTTCGATGGCACTGGCGCCAGCGGCGTGGTTGATGCCTGCATGCGCGGCCACGCCCTGCACCTCGAACTCCACCACCATCGAGCCCTTGCGGCTGGTGACCACGTTGCCGCTGACACGGCCCGGCTCGGCGTTGAACACCACACGCGCCCCCCGCACGCGGGCCATGATGAGGTCGCGCGTGGCGGGCGAACCGATCTCTTCATCACACGAGAAGAACAGGTGCAGCGGCGCCTGCAGGCCGCCGCAGCGCGCAAAGGCCTCGGCCACAAACACGTTGAGCACCAGGCCGGACTTCATGTCGGCCACGCCTGGGCCGTAGGCGCGCCCCGCTTCTTCGCGGTAGGGGCGCTTGGCCACGGTGCCATCGGGAAACACCGTGTCCATGTGCCCCATGAGGATGATGGGCGCGCCACCGGCTGCAGCGCCCTCTGCCGGGTTGACCTGCGCATGCAGCAGCACGCCATAACCGGGCACCGGCTCAAACTGCACCGGCACACCGGCCGCCTGCAGGCGCTCGGCCAGGGCATGGGCCACGGCGGTCACGCCCGCCTCATTGCGGCTGCCGCTCTCGATATTGACCACTTTTTGCAACAGGTCTTGCATGGACTGCTGCTGTCTGGCCAGCCAGTCCAGGACCTGCGCACGCACCGGCAGCAGACCTTCGTTCAGGGTATTGAGCATCGTTGTCCTTGGGCAAGCCCCAGGTAGGGGCAAAATTTGGGCCGCAGTGTTGCACGCGACCCGGAGTTCTGCAACGTATTTTGCACGAATGAGAATTTTATGAAATCATCATTGCACGAATCCAGCGCCTTGCTGACCGAGCGGCTGGCCCGCCAGGACGCCGACCTGACCGCCAGCGAACGGGCGCTGGCCGAGGCCCTGGGGCGCGACTACCCCCACGCCCTGCTGGAGTCCGCCACCGCCCTCGCTGCGCGCACTGGCACCAGTGCATCGACCGTGGTGCGGCTGTTTGCCAAGCTGGGCTACGGCAGCTATGCCGAGGCCCAGCGCGAGGCGCGGGCCGAGGTTACCGCCCTGCTGCAAACGGCGGGGCAGCGCGCGCCGGTCACCATCGGCACCCGGCGCAGCCTGCAGCAGTGTGTGGACGACGCGCTGCTGCACGACCAGCACAACCTCACCACCACGCGCGACGGACTGGACATGGCAGCCTTCGAGGCCATGGTGGCACGTATCGCACAGGGCAAGGGACGCATCTTTGTGCTGGCGCAGATCAACAGTGCCCCGGTGGCCGCCTGGCTGGCGCTGCACCTGAACATGTGCCGCCCGGGCGTGCACGAACTGGGGGCTGGCGCGGTGGACGCCACCGACCAGCTGCTGTGGATCCAGCCCGAAGATGCCTTGCTGGTCTTCAGCATCCGCCGCTACGCCAGCGGGCCGGTGAAAGTGGCGCAGCGCTTTCGCGACGCCGGGGCCCAGGTGCTGGCCATCACCGACAGCGCCGCCGCGCCCTTGGCGGCGCTGTCCCACCACCGGCTGCAGGTGCGCACGTCCAATGCGTCGCCGTTCGACTCTTACACCGCCGCGTTCTTCCTGTGCAATGCGCTGGTGTCGGCCGTGGCCCAGCTGCGGCACAAGGCGGTGTCCGAGGCACTGAAGCGGCGCGACGATCTGTGGACAGATTTCGAGTCGCAACTCATCGTGGAAAGCCCCTCGCCAGCCGGTCGGCGGAGCAAGCGCTAGCCTGCGCGCGGCAGACGTTCAGCCTTGGGTAGCCCCATGAAAAAAGCGCTCCGGAGAGCGCTTCTTTTGTAGCCCCCAACCCTTGCGGCACGGGGGTGCAGGCACCGTTCAGTGCTGCAGGATCTTATTGAGGAAGTCCTTGGTACGCGGCTGGCGTGCGTCGGGGTTGTTGAAGAAGTCGTCCTTGGAGCAGTCTTCCAGGATCTTGCCGCCCACGTCCATGAAGATCACGCGGTTGCTCACCTTGCGGGCAAAGCCCATTTCGTGGGTCACGCACATCATGGTCATGCCTTCGTTGGCCAGGCCCACCATCACGTCCAGCACTTCACCGACCATTTCGGGGTCGAGCGCGGATGTGGGTTCGTCGAACAGCATCACGATGGGGTCCATCGACAGAGCGCGCGCAATGGCCACACGCTGCTGCTGACCGCCCGAGAGCTGGCCGGGGAACTTGTCCTTGTGGGCGATCAGGCCCACGCGCTCCAGCATCTTGAGGCCGCGCTTCTTGGCGTCGTCCGCGCTGCGGCCCAGCACCTTGATCTGCGCAATGGTCAGGTTGTCCGTCACCGACAGGTGGGGGAACAGCTCGAAGTGCTGGAACACCATGCCCACGCGGCTGCGCAGCTTGGGCAGGTTGGTGCTGGGGTCATGCAGCTTCACGCCATCGACCGTGATCTCGCCCTTCTGGAAGGGTTCGAGCGCGTTGATGGTCTTGATGAGTGTGGACTTGCCAGAGCCCGAGGGCCCGCAGACCACGACCACTTCACCCTTGTTGATGGTGGCCGAGCACTCGTTGAGCACCTGCACCGGGCCATACCACTTGGATACGTTTTTGAGTTCGATCATTTCTTTTTCCTCAATCCAATCTCTTTTGCACCAGCCTCGATCAGCGGATGATCGCGATCTTCTGGTGCAGGCGCTTGACCGCCCATGACAGCGCATAGCACATGATGAAGTACAGAACCGCAGCGGCCAGGTACGCCTCGATCGGACGACCAAAGTTCTTGCCCGCCACTTCAAAGCCCTTGAGCATGTCGTAGGCGCCAATGGCGTAAACCAGCGACGTGTCCTGGAACAGGATGATGGTCTGGGTGAGCAGCACGGGCAGCATGTTGCGGAACGCCTGGGGCAGCACCACCAGCTTCATGTTCTGGCCGTAGGTCATGCCCAATGCCTGGCCGGCGTACACCTGGCCGCGTGGGATGGACTGGATGCCAGCGCGCATGATTTCGCTGAAGTACGCTGCCTCAAAGGCAATGAAGGTGATGACTGCCGACACTTCCGCGCCAATGGGGCGGCCGATGATGGCGGGCACCAGCAGGAAGAACCACAGAATCACCATCACCAGCGGAATGGAGCGCATGCCGTTGACGTAGATGGTGGCGGGCACATCCAGCCACTTCTTGCCCGACAGGCGCATGAGGGCCAGCACGGTGCCGAACAGCACGCCCCCGATGGTGGCCACCAGCGTGAGGATCAGGCTGAAGTACAGCCCCTTGAGCACGAAGTTGGAGATCAGGTCCCAGTTGTAGAAGGAGAAATCGAGATTCATATCAATGCCCCCCTCCGGCCGCGCCACTCACGACCATGCCAGGGATGCGTGCGCGCTTTTCAATGAAGGCCATGATGCGGTTGATCGCAAACGCCGAGATGATGTACAGCGTGGTCACCGCCAGATAGACCTCGATGCCGCGCGAGGTTTCTTCCTGCGCCTGCATGGCGAACATGGTGAGTTCAGCCACCGACACGGCAAACGCCACGGACGAGTTCTTGAAGATGTTCATCGTCTCGCTGGTCAGTGGCGGAATGATGATGCGAAACGCCATGGGCAGCAGCACATAGCGGTAGGTCTGGAAGGTGGTGAAACCCATGGCCATGCCGGCATACCGCTGGCCGCGTGGCAGGGCCTGGATGCCCGAACGCACCTGCTCGGCGATACGTGCCGAGGTGAAAAAGCCCAGCGCCAGCACCACCAGCGCAAAACCGGGAACGCCCCGCAGCACCGGGAACAGGCTGGGCAGCACGTGGTACCACAGGAAAATCTGCACCAGCAGCGGAATATTGCGAAACAGCTCGACCCAGGCGTTGCCCAGCCGAACAATCATCGGGCGATCCTGCAAGGTGCGCAGCGTACCGATGAATGAACCCAACACAAGCGCCAGCAGCAAGGCCAGCAGCGAAACGGACACCGTCCAGCCCCAGGCCGACAGCATCCAGTCCAGGTAGGTGATCTCGCCGCCTTTGCCAAAGCAGCCCTGCACCACATCCCGGTCCATGGTGTCCTGGCAGAACACCTGCCAATCCCAACTCATAGGAGCACCCCTTTAATTTTTGGTTTTGCGCTGGGGGGCCCACTGGGCCGACCCAACAAAAAAGCCCCTTCAAACCAGCTGGCCGAAGGGGCACAAGCGTTGCAGAGCTTACTTCTTGGCGTAGTCTTCCATGGGCTTGTCGTTAGGCGATGCCCAAGCTGCCTTGGTAGCGTCGGACATCGGCAGGCCGATCTTGGTGTTGGTCGGTGGCACGGGTTGCATGAACCACTTGTCGTACAGCTTGGCCAGCGAGCCGTCGGCGATCTGGCGCTTGATGGAGTCGTCCACAGCCTTCTTGAACGCGGGGTCGTCCTTGCGCAGCATGCAGGCGATGGGTTCCACCGACAGCACTTCGCCCACGATCTTGTAATCGGCAGGGTTCTTGGACTTGGAGATGTTGGCAGCCAGGATGGAGCCGTCCATCACGAACGCGTCAGCACGGCCGGTTTCCAGCATCAGGAAGCTGTCGGCGTGGTCCTTGCCGAACACTTCCTTGAAGTCGATGCCGCCAGCACGTTCGTGCTTGCGCAGGGTCTGCACGGAGGTCGTGCCGGTGGTGGTGGCCACGGTCTTGCCGTTCAGGTCCTTGATCGAGGTGATGCCCGAGTTGGCCTTCACCACGGTGCGCACTTCTTCCACATAGGTGGTCACGGCAAACGCCACGTCCTTTTGGCGAGCAGCGTTGTTGGTGGTGGAGCCGCACTCCAGGTCCACGGTGCCGTTGGTCACCAGCGGAATACGGTTTTGCGAGGTCACGGGCTGGTACTTGATATCCAGCTTGGGCAAGCCCAGTTGCTTCTGGATGTCGTGCAGAACGATCTCGCCCATTTCGGTGTGGAAACCCACGTACTTGCCGTTGCCCAGCGTGTACGAAAGACCTGAAGACTCGCGCACGCCCAGCGTCACGCTGCCGGAGGCCTTGATCTTGGCCAGAGTGTCATTGGCCTGGGCAAATACGCTGCCTGCAGCCAAGGCGGTCACGGCAACCGCGAGCAAATGTTTCTTCATAGGGATCTCCTTGTGTTGAAAACGAAAAAGGGGGGGATTTTAGAGACAGGGGCCAGCCGGGGGTAACCGGTCAGGACCGCACTCCAAAAAGGGGTAGCACGCAACCAGGGATATTAGTCAGAACGGGACCTGGTCGGTAGGGTATTTCCAGAAGTCGCGCAACAAGTAACTGACCGGCAGGCTCAGCACGGTGTTGTTGGGCGGAATGGCCTTGTTGAACCACTTGTCGTAAATCGGGTAAATCTCGCGGCTGGTAATCAGGCGGCGCATTTCCTCGTCCACCAGCTTTTTGAACTCAGGGTCGTTCTTGGGCAGCATGATGGCCAGTGGCTCGGTGGTCATGAAGCGGCCCACCACCTTGAGCGCTTTGGGGTCGGGCCGCCCGGCCGCCAGGCCGTACAGCAGCACGTCGTCCATCACAAACGCATCGGCCTCACCCTTCTCGACCATCTCGACCGCCTTGGCATGGTCGGGTGCCTCGACGATGGTGATGCCCATCAGGCGCTCGCGGTTGGCCTGGTCGGCCGCCTTCAGGGGCGTCGTGCCCTTGGTGGACACCAGCTTCTTGCCGTTGAGATCCTCCACCCTGTCGATGGTGCTGGAGGACTTGACCAGCAGCCGCGCGCCGGTGATGAAGTGGGGGATGGTGAAGGCCACCTTCTGGCGCCGCTCGGCGTTGTTGGTGGTGGAGCCACACTCCATGTCGGCCTTGCCCTGCTCGATCATGGCGATGCGGTTGGCCGGCGTGACAGGCACCAGCTCGATCTCCATGTCCTTCTTGCCGGTCTTCTTGCGCACCAGCTCGGCCATGCGCAGGCACAGGTCCAGCGCATAGCCCACAGGCTTGCCCGACTGGCTGTCGACGTACGAGAAAGGCACCGAGGATTCACGGTAGGCAATGACCAGCTTGCCACCGCCAGCCACGCGCTCCAGCACGCTGGCCTGCGCAGACGCACCGACCGCACAGCACAGTGCTGCGAGGCCCCAGGCCAATCCCCAATGCTGAACTTTCATACGATGCCTCTGTGAAGGAATGAACCGGGTTTGCAATCTTCGTGCCACCGTGGGGCCCTGCCAAGGCACACGCTGCTATCCACCGATCCGGCGATGGCGCAGACTGTACGTGTCGTTACGGTGAAATTCCAATGCCGTTTGCGCGCACAACTATGCAAAGTGTTTATGTCCGTATTTACCCTTAGCATGAGGCCGCTTGGGCCTGCAGGTAGGTCCACAGCGCCTGCGCCGTGCCTTTAGGGGTGTCCTTGCCATTGGGCTTTTCGCGGTAGGCACGCACATCCATGGTCATCTGCAGGCCTTCGGTGTCGGGGGGCGCGGCGCTGACCAGGCGGCGCGAGCGCAGCTCCTTCTTCACGGCGCTGTGGGGCAAGAAGGCCACGCCATGCCCTTCCAGCGCCATGGCCTTGAGACCTTCGGCCATATCGGTCTCGTACACACGCTCCAGGTGAATGGGCGTCTGCGATTGTTTGAGGATGAGTTCGGTCACCCGCCCCAGGTAGGCGCCGGGCGCATAGCCTAGGTAGGGCAGCGGCTGCCCCGCGCGGCCGGGCAGGCGGTGCACGGGCTGGCCATCGGCGTCGGCCTTGCTGTAGGGCGACAACACTTCCTGACCCAGGCTGACCATTTCATACCGATCGGCATCGAGCTGAAAGGGCTGCGAGGGGTGGTGGTATGCGATCAGCAGGTCGCACCCGCCTTCGACCAGGCGCATCACCGCGTCGTGCACATTCAGCGCAATCAGGCGGCTTTTGAACGGGCCGAACTTGTCGTGCAGGCTGGACACCCAGGCCGGGAAGAACGTGAACGCCAGCGTGTGGGGCACGGCGAACTCGATCATGTCCTTGCCTGCACTGGTGTGCGCGCGCAGCATGGCGCGCGTGTTCTGCAGCGACTGGAGCATTTCCAGGGCCTGGTCGTACAGGGTCTTGCCGGCCGGGGTCAGCCGGGTGGGGTAGGAGCTGCGGTCCACCAGGTCGGTGCCGGCCCAGGCCTCCAGCGCCTGGATGCGCCGCGAGAACGCTGGCTGGGTCACATGCCGCAGCTGCGCTGACCGGCTGAAGCTGCGGGTTTCCGCAAGACTGACGAAATCTTCAAGCCACTTGGTTTCCATCGGTGCATTATCCGCGCGCGGGCTACACCGTGCTGGCCGCTGGCATGAGGGTTTACACAGTGCTGACGCGGCGCACCAATGGTGTGCATGCATAGCAACCCATCGCATAATAGAAAGCGGCGCCTACAGCGCTCCGCGTCGAGGCCCCTGGTGCACAACACTGCCGGGCAGGGCGACCCGCACATCCGCATCGAGTACTTTGCCGAGGGCGGCTCTGCCCTGCGCAGCAAGCGCCTGTCCATGCTGGGCGCGGCCACTGTGGCCCTGCTGTTTGGCGTCATCGCCGTCCTGAGCGTGCGCGTGGTGTGGGACGACTACAGCTTTGGCGAAACCTCCCCCGGCATCGGCGTGCCGCAGTGGTGGTATTCAATCTGGCTGCCCGTGTTCTCTGCGCTCATCACGGCACGCGCCATTGGGCTGTTCATCCGCCGCAGCCGCGGCGCGGTCAGCGATGCCGCCCCGGCGCACAAGGATGCGCAACCATGATCGCAACGCTGCTGTTTGTGGCCTTTCTGGGCCTGATGTTTGTGGGCGTGCCGATTGGCGCCGCGCTGGGCCTGGCCGGTGCCGCCGCCATTGCGCTGGCCAATGCCGACAGCCAGTGGTTCGGCCTGCTGGCCGTGCCGCAGAACTTCTACGCCGGCCTGGGCAAGTACCCGCTGCTGGCCATCCCGATGTTCGTGCTGGTCGGCTCCATCTTCGACCGCTCGGGCGTGGCGCTGCGCCTCGTGAACTTTGCCGTGGCCATCGTCGGGCGTGGCCCGGGCATGCTGCCGCTGGTGGCCATTGCGGTGGCCATGTTCCTGGGCGGCATCTCGGGCTCGGGCCCGGCCAATGCCGCTGCTGTGGGCGGGGTGATGATCGCGGCCATGTCGCGCGCGGGCTACCCGCCCTCGTTCTCGGCCAGCGTGGTGGGGGCCGCTGCGGCCACCGACATCCTGATCCCGCCCTCGGTCGCGTTCATCATCTACTCGGTGCTGGTGCCCGGCGCCTCGGTGCCCGCGCTGTTTGCGGCTGGCATGATCCCGGGCATCCTGGCGGGCGTGGCGCTGATCGTGCCCGCCGTGTGGATGGCGCGCAAGCACAAGATGGGCGCGCTCGAAGCCACCATGCCCCGCCCCCCATTCTGGAAGAGCCTGCGCGAGGCCACCTGGGGCCTGGCCGCGCCGGTGCTGATCCTGGGCGGCATGCGTGCCGGTTGGTTCACGCCGACGGAAGCCGCCGTGGTCGCGGTGTTCTACGGCCTGTTCGTGGGCATGGTGATCCACCGCACGATTTCTGTGCGCGACCTGTTCCCCATCTTGCGCGAATCGGGCGAGCTGTCCGCCGTGATCCTCATCGTTGTCTCGCTCGCGGGCATCTTTGCGTATTCGCTGTCCACGCTGGGCGTGATCGACCCGGTGGCCAACGCCATCGTGAACTCGGGCCTGGGCGAGTACGGCGTGCTGGCGCTGCTCATCGTGCTGCTGATCACGGTGGGCATGTTCCTTGACGGCATCTCGATCTTCCTGATCTTTGTGCCGCTGCTGCTGCCCATCATGCAGCACTACAAGTGGGACCCGGTGTGGTTTGGCGTCATCCTCACGCTCAAGGTGGCCCTGGGCCAGTTCACCCCGCCACTGGCCGTGAACCTGATGGTGTCTTGCCGCATTGCCGGTGTGCGCATGGAATCGACCGTGCGCTGGGTGGGCTGGATGCTGTTCGCCATGTTCCTTGTGATGGTGGCCGTGATCGCCTTCCCGCAACTGGCCCTGTGGCTGCCCGCCAAACTGGGCTACTGACCCCTTGCCGACGAATTTCTAACCAGGAGACTGAAACAATGAAACTGCGCACCTTCCTCACTTCCGCCGTGGCCGCTGCCGCCGCCCTGGCGTTCACCGCCCCTGCCGCCATCGCGCAGACCGCGTACAAGAGCGAGTACCGCATGTCGCTGGTGCTGGGCACGGCCTTTCCCTGGGGCAAGGGCGGCGAGCTGTGGGCCAACAAGGTGCGCGAGCGCACCCAGGGCCGCATCAACATCAAGCTCTACCCCGGCGTGTCGCTGATCCAGGGCGACCAGACGCGCGAGTTCAGTGCCCTGCGCCAGGGCGTGATCGACATGGCCGTGGGCTCCACCATCAACTGGTCGCCCCAGGTCAAGCAGCTCAACCTGTTCTCGCTGCCCTTCCTGTTCCCCGACTACGCTGCGGTCGATGCAGTGACGCAAGGCGACGTGGGCAAGCAGATCTTCACCACGCTGGAGAAGGCAGGTGTCGTGCCGCTCGCCTGGGGTGAGAACGGCTACCGCGAAATCTCCAACTCCAAGCTGGCCATCAAGAGCCCCGCCGACCTCAAGGGGCTGAAGATCCGTGTGGTGGGCTCGCCCCTGTTCCTGGACACCTTCACCGCGCTGGGCGCCAACCCCACACAAATGAGCTGGGCCGACGCACAGCCCGCCTTTGCCAGCGGCGCGGTGGACGGCCAGGAGAACCCCATCGCCGTGTACCAGGCCGCCAAGCTGCATACCGTGGCGCAGAAGCACATCACCATGTGGGGCTACGTGAACGACCCGCTGGTGTTCGTGGTGAACAAGGACATCTGGGCTTCGTGGACCCCTGCGGACCGAGAGATCGTGAAGCAGGCCGCCATCGACGCTGGCAAGGAAGAAATCGCCATCGCCCGCAAGGGCATGGTCGAGGCCGACAAGCCCCTGCTCAAGGAAATCGCCGCCAACGGCGTGACCGTCACGCAGCTGTCCGCCGCCGAGCGCGACGCGTTCGTGAAGGCCACGCGCCCCGTGTACGAAAAGTGGAAGGGCCAGATCGGCGCCGACCTCGTGGGCTCTGCCGAGAAGGCCATTGCTGCACGCAAGAAGTGACCCTTGAGTGGGCCCGTCCGTCACCGGTGCGAGCAGTCGCCCGGTGTTTGCCAAAGCCCCGCCATGGCGGGGCTTTTTGCTGGGCGGGCGCGAAAGCGACAGCTGGGGAAGTGCCCGCGATTTCACTATTTATTTGATAGCACCCAAGGCATATTGCACTAGCGCTACCGGCCGCTTTCACTTCAAATCATCGGGAACTGGGTGCTTGACCGCGTTTTTGCGCAGCTTGTGCTCCACGGCCTCGGCCAGGTCCACGCCCGCGTGGTCCGCGAGCTGCAGCAGGTACAGCAGCACGTCGGCCACCTCATCGGCAATGGGCTCCTTCAGCGCCGGGTCCTCACGCACGGCGAGCGACTGTTCCGGCGTCATCCACTGAAAGATCTCCGCCAGCTCGGCCGCCTCGACCATCAGCGCCATCGCCAGGTTCTTGGGGGTGTGGAACGGCTGCCACTGCCGCTCCGCCGCAAACGCGCGCAACCGGGTCTGCAGCTCCGTCAAATCGACAGACATTCCATTGCTCCTGATTCAATAGCTAACAGCGCATATTCCACTAGCGCTATCGACCTGCACGGCCCCAAACCGGTCACACCGGCGTGACCGGCGCCTCACCCGCCAGATGGCGCCGGGCGTTCTCCATGAACCGGTCCACCGAGGCCTGCACGGCTTCGGGCGACCAGCCCGCCACATGGGGCGTGAGCACCACGTTGTCCAGGTCCAGCAGCTCGGCCGGGGGGGCGGGCTCGCTCTCGTACACATCCAGCCCTGCGGCGGCAATGCGGCCGTCGCGCAGCGCTGCGGCCAGGGCGGTGGTGTCGATCACGCTGCCGCGCGCGATGTTGACCACCACGCCCCGCGCGCCGAGCGCCTTCAGCACGTCGGCGTTGACCAAATGTTTGGTGCCCGCGCCGCCCGGCGTGGCGACCACGAGGAAGTCCGCCCATTCGGCCAGCGCGGTGACATCGGCAAAGTAGCGATAAGGCACATCGGTGCGTGCACTGCGGTTGTGGTAGCCCACCTCGATCTCGAAGCCCAGCGCGCGCTGGGCAATCTTCTTGCCGATGGTGCCCAGGCCGATGATGCCCAGCCGCTTGTGCGACACGTTGGGCGGCAGCGGCAAGGCCGTGCGCCAGATGCCGGCGCGGGTGGCCTTGTCCAACAGCAGGATGCGGCGCTGCGCCGCGATCAGCAGGCCCCAGGTGTGGTCGGCCACGCAGTCGTCGTTGGTGCCTGCACCGGTGGCCACCACAATGCCGCGCGCCTTGGCATGGGCCACCGCCACGTTCTCGTAGCCTGCGCCTAGCGCGCAGATGAGTGTGAGCGCGGGCAGCGCATCGATCTGCGCCGGGCTCAGGCCCACCGCACCAATGGTGAGCACCACACGCACGCGGCTGCCGTGCTGCGCGATGGCGGTGGCGGCCTGCGGTGCATCGGGGGCGTAGATCACTTCAAAGGTCTGGGCCATCTGCGCGATGTGCTCTTCAGACAAAAACATGAGGGCGAGAAGGACGGGCTTCATGGATTACAAATCGCGAAACAAATAAAAGAGAGAGGGATGCCGCTCAGGCGGCAGCATCGCTTTGCTGGAGCGACCACATGCTGGCGTAGCGGCCGCCGAGGGCCAGCAGCTGCGCGTGCGTGCCGCGCTCGATGATGCGGCCCGCGTCCATGACCAGGATCTCGTGCGCGTCCACCACCGTGGACAGGCGATGGGCAATCACCAGCGTGGTCTTGTTCTGCGCCACGCCCTGCAGCTCGGCCTGGATGGCGCGCTCGTTGGCGGAGTCCAGCGCGCTGGTGGCCTCGTCAAAGATCAGGATGGGCGGGTTCTTGAGCAAGGTGCGGGCAATCGCCACGCGCTGCTTTTCACCGCCCGAAAGCTTGAGCCCCCGCTCGCCGACCATGGTGGCGTAGCCCTTGGGTGTGCTGGCGATGAAGTCGTGGATGCGCGCGGCGCGGGCGGCGGATTCGATCTCGTCCTGGCTGGCGCCAGGGCGGCCATAGGCGATGTTGTAGGCCACGGTATCGTTGAACAGCACGGTGTCTTGCGGCACGATGCCAATGGCCTGGCGCACGCTGGCCTGCGTCACGCTGCGGATCTCCTGCCCCGCAATGGTGATGCGCCCCTGCTGGATGTCGTAGAAGCGGAACAGCAGCCGCGCCAGCGTGCTCTTGCCCGAACCCGAGGGCCCCACCACCGCCACCGTCTTGCCCGCCGGGATCTCGAAGCTGATGCCTTGCAGGATGGTGCGCCCGCCCTTGGCGTCATAAGCAAACACCACGTCCTCGAAACGCAAGGTGGGCTGGTCCAGCCCCGCCAGCGGCTTGGCGCCAGGGGCGTCGGCCACCTCGCGCTCCTTGTCCATCAGCGTGAACATCTTGTCCAGGTCGGTCAGGCTTTGCTTGATCTCGCGGTAGATCACGCCCAGGAAGTTGAGCGGGATGTACAGCTGGATCATGAAGGCGTTGACCATGACCAGGTCGCCCAGCGTCATGCGGCCATCGACCACGCCCTGTGTGGCGCGCCAGAGCATGGCCACCAGGCCCACGGCAATGATGAGCTGCTGGCCGGTGTTGAGCAGGGACAGCGTGGTCTGGCTCTTCAGGCGCGCGCGGCGCAGGCGCTCCAGGCTTTCGTCATAGCGGCGGGCCTCGAAGCCTTCGTTGTTGAAGTACTTCACCGTCTCGTAGTTGAGCAGCGAATCCACGGCCTTGGAATGCGCGGCCGAGTCGAACTCGTTGGCCTCGCGGCGGAACTGGGTGCGCCACTCGGTCACCAGCACCGTGAAGAGGATGTACAGCGCCAGCGCCGCCAGCGTGATCCACGCAAACCAGGCGTCGAACTTGATGGCCAGCACCGACAGCACCAGCACCACCTCAACCAGGGTGGCGACCACGTTGAACAGCGTGAACGAGATCAGCGACTCGATGCCGCGCACACCGCGCTCGATGTCACGCGTCATGCCACCCGTCTGCCGCTCCAAGTGAAACCGCAGGCTAAGCGCATGCAGGTGCTCAAAGGTCTGCAGCGCAATCGAGCGCGCTGCGCCCTGCGTTGCCTTGGCAAACACCAGCTCGCGCAGCTCGGTGAACAACGAGGTGGACAGCCGCAGCGCGCCGTAGGCCACCAGCAGCCCCACCGGCACCACCAGCAGCGCGGCGGGGTCGCCCGGCTTCAGGCTCATGGCATCGACCAGCGTCTTGAGCAGGATGGGCACGCCCACGTTGGCGAACTTGGCGCCCACCATGAAGACGATGGCGGCTATCACGCGCCATTTGTATTGCCACAGGTAGGGCAGCAATCGGTGCAGGGTGACCCAGTCCGACTGGACCGGTGCGGGACTGGCGGCCATGCCACTGGCGGTGGCACCGGGCGCGCTGGCGGCGGCAGGGGGGGAGGTTTCGCCGTGGTGGCGCATGGGGGACAATTCCGGTTGTTGTTTTTACCGACCTGGCTGATGCCCAGGTGGCTTTTTCAGGGCGCGAGGCCTTGTGAAACCACCGGTTTCCCCAAGGATTGGCTCAGCCCCAACCGAGATTGTGCCCATGTCTGCCGTTTTCAGCCCACCACCCGCCGCATTGCCCACCGACAAGGAGCTGGTGCTCAAGGTCATCCCCATGCCCGCCGACACCAACGGCAATGGCGACATCTTTGGCGGATGGGTGATGGCGCAGGTTGACCTGGCGGGCTCCGTGCTGCCCGCGCGCTACATCCAGGGCCGCATGGCCACGGTGGCGGTCAATGAATTCATCTTCAAGCAGCCCGTGCGCGTGGGCGACATCCTGTCGTTCTTCTCGGCCATCACGCGCGTCGGCAACACCTCGGTCACCGTGGAGGTGGAGGTGTATGCCGAGCGTTTTTCTGCCCAGGGGCAGTATGTGAAAGTGACGGAGGCGCGACTGACCTATGTGGCCATCGACCACCAGGGCAGGCCGCGCCCGGTGCCCAAGCACAACGCGCCTGCGTGAGCCACCGAACGGAATCGAACGGACTGACCGCGCCTATCGGGGCGCGGCTGTGAGTGCAGATCAGGCTGCCAGCGCGGCTGGCTCAGCCCTCAAAGGGGCTGCTGCCCGCTGTGTGCTGCTAGACGACGATGCGGAAAAACCGGCCTCGATCTCTCCCGCCAGCTGTCCACCCTCTTCCACCACCAGCTTGCCGTAGCGGATCTTGCCGTTGACCTTGCCGGTGCTGTAGATCACCAGCTTTTGCCGCACGGTGAGCGTGCCGTTGAACTCGCCGTGGATCTCGGCAATGTCGATCTCAGCCGAGCCCTTGAAGGCGCCGTGCTCCGAGATCTGGATCACGCGCGAATCCATCGTGGCCTCGACCGTGCCTTCGACCACGAGCGTGTCGCAGTCGGTGATCTCCACGCCCTTGAGCTTGATGTTCGGGCCCACCGTGAGCTTGCTGCCTGAGCTGTCGCTGGCACTGGCCGACTTGGGGGCAGCCGGAGCAGGCACCGGCTGCGCAGGTGCGGCGCTGCTGGCCGCCGTGCCGCCCAATACGGAGCCTGAGGTGGTGCTGCTGCGGGGTTGGAACGACTCGGGTTCACGCTTGCCAAAGAAAGGGTTTTGCACGGCCATCAGATCTCCTTGAAAAGAGAGTCATCGTAGGTTTCGTGCCCCTGGAAAGATGCCTTCGTTACGCAAGAACGGTAACCAAACGGTTCTCTCGTAGCATGCGCTTGCAAGGCTTGCGGGATCACACATCCCGCGCACGGCAGCACGCCCGGATCAAGAAACGATGTACGCCGCAGCCCCCGCCGACATGATCTGCCCGTCCGGCCCCAGAAACTCCATGCGTGTCGTGGCGACACGCGAGCCCAGCCGTAACACCTGCGCCCGCAGCTCAAAGTGGCTGCCAATGCCCGGGCGCAGGTAGTCGATGCGCAGGTCGATGGTGCCCAGCTTGGCAAAGCGGTGCAGGCGCTGCTCGGGCGGCTCGTCCAGGTGCTTGGCGCCAATCGCAGCCATCACGGCCAGGCCGCCCATGGCGTCGAGCCCCGCACTGATCACGCCACCGTGAATGCGGTTGTAGGCGTAGTGCCCCACCAGGTCGGGCTTCATGTCAATGCGTCCCACCACGCCGTCAGGCGCCAGGGCGGTGACCTTAAGCCCCAGGACCTGGTTGAACACGATCTTTTCTTCAAAGATGGACTTGAGCCCGGCGATGAACTCGGGCTCGAAAGCCTGTGGCTGGGGGGAAATGGTTTTGCTCATGGTGTGCTGTGTGCGGACCTGCAGCGCGCTGCGCCCACCGGTCCGATGACTCCTGTTTTTATAGCTGCTGGCGCTTGATACACCAGCACCTGGAGGCATTTTGACTTAAAACTGGCCGTGGCGTCCCTGCCCAGCCGCAAAACGCGAGGCGCCGCGCAGCGCCTCGGCCAGGCATTCGCGGCCACCCGCCCACTCCTGCAGCAAGGCCTGCTGCAATGGCAAGCCCTCGGCGGCCAGCGCACTGGCGCGGTCTGCACGCAGGGTGGCCTGCGGGAAGGCGGCCAACTGATGTGCCAGGGCCAGGGCTGCCTCCAGCGCCTGCCCGGCAGGCACCACGCGGTTGCACAGCCCCATGCGCAGGGCTTCGGCAGATTCCACCTTGCGCCCGGTCAGGATCAGGTCGAGCGCGTGCGACAGCCCGACAAGGCGCGGCAGGCGCACGGTGCCGCCATCGATCAGCGGCACGCCAAAACGGCGGCAGAACACGCCCATGTAAGCGTCCTCCGCCATCACGCGCAGGTCGCACCACAGTGCCAGCTCCATGCCGCCGGCCACAGCGGCGCCTTCGATCGCCGCAATCACCGGCTTGGACAGATGCAGGCGACTCGGCCCCATGGGCCCAGGTGGGTGGACCGCATCGGCCGTGAAGTCCAGCGTCTCGGCGAGCGCCTCGGGCGTGACGCCGGCGGCCAGCAGACGCGCGCCCGACTGCAGATCCCAGCCCGCACAAAAATGCCCACCAGCGCCCTGGAACACCGCCACATTGGCGCTTTCATCGTGCTCAAAGGCCAGAAAGGCCGCATGCAGTATGCGGGCGGTGTCGGCATCCACCGCGTTGCGCACATCCGGCCGGCGCAATGTCACCAGCGTGACACCGCCTTGCGTTTCAACCTCTACGGACATGCGGCTCTCCTGTGGTCCGGTGCTCAGAACCTGTTCACCCACCCGACGTTACTCCTATTGCGCAGGGTGCAGCGCTGCGTCAATATCCGCCGCTACCCGCTCGCCCACCCCATCAGGGTTAGCCCCGAGTGCGGTATGCACAGCACGCGTGCACCATTATTTATGCAAAGCAATCGCTTTGTAAAAATATTCTGCAGGACCTGCGCAAGCAACGATGCACCTGGCACATGCCCACAAGGCATACGCCCCGCTCTTACCCGCTTTGCGTATCACTTATTCTGGAGAGCCAGTGTGCAATTTGTGCAACTGTTGATCAGCGGCATCTCCCAGGGGTGCATCTACGGCCTGATCGCGCTGGGCTTCGTGCTCATCTACAAGGCCACGGAGACCGTGAGCTTCGCCCAGGGCGAACTCATGATGCTCGGCGCTTTCTGCGGGCTGGCACTCATGACGGTGCTGGGCTTTCCCTTCTGGGTGGCCGTGCTCGCCAGCATCCTGGCCATGGGCTGCTTTGGCGTGGTGCTGGAGCGCGCCGTGATCCGTCCCATCCTGGGCCAGCCCGCCTTCTCCATCGTCATGCTCACCATCGGCATCGGCTACGTGCTGCGTGGGCTGGTGACCATGATCCCCAACATCGGCACCGAGACGCACACGCTGCCCGTGCCCTACAAGGACTTGTCGTTTCGCCTCGGTGCGCTGGTGCTCAACGCCGAGCAGCTGGTGGTGATCGGCGCCACGGGCGTGTTGTGCGTGCTGCTGTTTGCCATGTTCCGCTACAGCAAGCTGGGCATCGCCATGCAGGCGTCGTCGC
Source organism: Acidovorax sp. 59 (assembly GCF_002754175.1). Lineage (NCBI taxonomy): Bacteria > Pseudomonadati > Pseudomonadota > Betaproteobacteria > Burkholderiales > Comamonadaceae > Acidovorax > Acidovorax sp. 59. Next base: position 3,843,341 of record NZ_PEET01000001.1, read on the forward strand.
AGAACCAGCTGGCCGCCTACTACATGGGCATTCCGGTGCAGCGGCTCAACGGTCTGGCCTGGGGCCTGGCCGCCGCCGTGGCGGCGGTGGCAGGCCTGCTGCTGGCGCCCATTACCTTCGTGCACGCCAACATGGGGCTGATCGGCCTCAAGGCCTTCCCGGCCGCTGTGGTGGGCGGCTTTGGCAGCCTGCCGGGCGCCATCGTCGGCGGACTGGTGATCGGCATCGTCGAATCGCTCTCGGGCTTCTATCTGCCCGATGGGTTCAAAGACACGGCCGCGTACATCGTGGTGCTGATCATGCTGATGGTCAAACCCAACGGACTGTTCGGCGAGAAGCTGAGAAAGAAAGTCTGACCCATGCGCTTTCTCTTCAAGACCTCGTACGAGCAAGACATTCGCCTCGCCAAGCATGGCGGGCACGTGTTCTGGTACAGCTTGCTGTGCCTTGCCCTCGTCGCCGCGCCCTGGGTGGCGCCCGAATACTGGCTGGCGCAGCTCACCTTTGTGCTCATCTACGCCATCGTGGGCCTGGGGCTGATGCTGCTGGCGGGCTTCACCGGCTTGTTCTCGCTGGGGCACGCAGCGTTTCTGGGCGTGGGGGCGTATACGCAGGCAGTGCTCACGGGAATGGGCTGGCCGTTTGCGCTGTCTCTGGCCTGCGCGGCGGGGCTGTCGGCCGCTGTGGGTGTGGTGGTGGGCCTGCCCGCATTGCGCGTCAAAGGCATCTACCTGGGCATGGCCACACTGTCGTTCGGGTTCATTGTGGAGGAAGTTTTTGCGCGCTGGGAGTCGGTGACCGGCGGCAACTCCGGCAAGCACCTGGTACCGCCACAAATCGCGGGCTACTCGTTCGAGACCACGGAGTCGTTCTACTTTTTGTGCCTCGTGATTGCGGTGGTCAGCACGCTGGCCATCCTGAACCTGCTGCGCTCGCCCACGGGCCGTGCGTTTGTCGCCATCCGTGATTCAGAGATCTCCGCCCAGAGCATGGGCATCCACCTGGCCCGCTACAAGACGCTGTCGTTCTCCATATCGGCCGCACTGGCAGGCGTCGGCGGTGCGTTGTACGCGCACAAGCTGCAGTTCATCTCGCCCGACCAGTTCAACATCCTGCAGTCCATCGACCTGCTGCTGATGATCGTGATCGGCGGGCTGGGCTCGGTGCATGGCGCCTTTCTGGGCGCAATTTTCCTGATCTCCATGCCACAGCTCATCTCCCTGGGCAAGGACTGGCTGCCGGACTCCATCGGACAGTCACCCGGCCTGCAGGCGGTGGTGTACGGCGTCGTGCTGATCGCGTTTGTGCTGTTCGAGCCCATGGGGCTGTATGGCCGCTGGCTCAAGGTGCGCACCTGGCTGCAGATGTTCCCGTTCTACCGCAAGGGCTTGTTCAAGCGGCAGAAGTCGTTCCAGAAATCGGATCGCTTGAAATGAGCGCGGCGACCACTATGAACCAAGACATGCTGCTTTCGGCGCAGAACCTCAGCGTCCGCTTCGGCGGCGTGCTGGCGGTCAACAACGTGAGCTTTGACGTGCGGCGCGGCGAGGTGTTCACCCTCATCGGCCCCAACGGCGCGGGCAAGACGACGGTGTTCAACCTCATCAGCCGCATCTATACGCCCACCACCGGCACCATCGCCTACGCGGGCCCGGGCGGGGCCCTGCTGCCACTGACCGACCAGCCGCCGCACAAAGTGGCAGGCCTGGGCATTGCACGCACCTTCCAGAACATCGAACTCTTCGAGCACGCGAGTGTGCTGCACAACCTGCTGATCGGCCGCCACACCCGACAGCACAGCAGCCTGTGGGCCGAGATGTTCTTCACGCGCAAGATGCGCGAAGGGGAAATTCAGGCCCGGGAGAAGGCCGAGCAGGTCATCGACTTTCTCGATCTGCAGCACTACCGCGACACCATGGTCGCCGGCCTGCCCTACGGCGTGCGCAAGGTGGTGGAGCTGGCCCGTGCGCTGTGCACCGAGCCGCAGTTGCTGCTGCTCGACGAGCCCTCGTCGGGCCTGAACGTGGAGGAGACTGACGACATGGCCTTCTGGATCCAGGACATCCAGCACGAGCTGGGCATCACCGTGCTGATGGTGGAGCACGACATGTCGCTGGTCTCCAAGGTGTCCGACCGCGTGCTGGCCATGAACCAGGGCGAGGTGGTGGCCATGGGCTCACCGCGCGAGGTGCAATCGCACCCCGGCGTGATCGAGGCGTACCTGGGCACCATCGACGACGTGAGCAACCTGCGGCGTCCGGCGGGTTCAAAAATGGGGGTTCGGGCATGAACGCCGTACTTGCCGCCGTCAACACATCCGCAGCAGCAGCTGCGGCTGACCAACCCTTGCTGCGCCTGCAGAACGTGGAGAGTGCCTACGGCCCCATCAAGGCCATCCGCGGCGTGAGCCTGCAGGTGCGGCGCGGCGAGATCGCCGCCGTGCTGGGCAGCAACGGCGCGGGCAAGACCACCATATTGAAGACCATCAGCGGCATCATCGACCCCCGCAAGGGCTCCATCGAATTCCAGGGCGCCGACATCACCGCCAACGACCCGGCGGCCATCGTGCGCCGGGGCCTGATGCACGTGCCCGAGGGGCGCGAGGTGTTTGCACTGCTCTCGGTGCGCGACAACCTGCTCATGGGCGCCTACACGCGCAGCGATGCCGACGCCGTGGCCCGCGACATCGAAACGGTGTATGGCTACTTCCCCATCCTGAAGGAGCGCGCCGCGCAGGACGCCGGCCTGCTCTCGGGTGGGCAACAGCAGATGCTGGCCATCTCGCGTGCGCTCATGGCCAACCCCGAACTCATCCTGCTCGACGAGCCCAGCCTGGGCCTGTCCCCCAAGCTCACCAAGGAGATCTTCGAGATCGTGGTGCGCATCAACCGTGAGCGCGGCACCACCATCCTGCTGGTGGAGCAGAATGCCAACATGGCGCTCAACGCATCGGACTACGGCTATGTGCTGGAGAACGGCCGCATCGTGATGGAAGATAGCTGCGAGCGCCTGCGCGAGAAGGACGACATCAAGGAGTTCTACCTTGGGATGAAAGATGTCGGCGTGCGCGGAGAGCGGCGCTGGAAGAAAAAGAAGACCTGGAGATAAGCGCAAATGTCTAACCTCTGGGACCTCGATCACATCCAGCCCGCAGGCACCGACGTGCTCGCGGGCGACACCATCGCCGCCATGTTCTGGAACGCCGTGGCCGAGCGCGGCCCGCGCGTGTGGATGCGCCAGAAGGAGCTGGGCATCTGGAAGAGCTGGACCTGGGACCAGACGGCGGAAGCCGTGCGGGAGATTGCGGGCGGCCTGATGTCGCTGGGGTTTGCGCCTGGCGAATGCGCATCCATCCTGTCCAACACCAACATCGAATGGGTGCTGGCCGATCTGGCCGTGCTGAGCTGCGGCGGCGTGGCCAACGGCATCTACCCCACTGACGCTGCGGCGCAGGTGCACTACCTGAGCGAAGACTCTCGCACCACCGTGCTGTTTGTGGAAGACGATGAACAGCTCGACAAGGCCCTGGAAGTGCGCAGCAGCCTGCCCCTGCTGCGCAAGGTGGTGGTGTTCGACATGGAAGGCCTGCGCAGCCTGAACGACCCCGATGTGCTGAGCCTTGCGGACCTGCGCGAGCTGGGCCGCGCCTGGAATACACAACACCCCGACGCGCTGATGCAGCGCGTCAAGGCCTGCCGACCCGAAGACTTGGCCATCCTGGTCTACACCTCGGGCACCACCGGCAAGCCCAAGGGTGCCATGCACACGCACGCCGCGCTCACCTACACCGTGCGCGGCTACAACACGCTGATCTCGCGCAGTGAGGCCGACGAGACCATGTGTTTTCTGCCGCTGTGCCACATCGCCGAGCGCATGGGGGGTGAATACTTCTCGCTCTACACCGGCGCGCGCCTGAACTTTGTCGAGAACCCCGACACCGTACCCGAGAACGTGCGCGAGATCGCCCCCACGGTGTTCACCGCCGTACCCCGGGTGTGGGAGAAGTTCTATTCGGGCGTGATGATCGCGCTCAAGGAATCCACGCGCATGCAGCAGGCGGCCTATGCCTGGTCGATTGGCGTGGGCACCCGCATCGCTGACTTGGTGCTAGCCGGACAGCCGGTGGGCGGTTTGCTGAAGGCGCAGTTCATGCTGGCGCGCTTTCTGGCACTCAACAATGTGCGCAAGCTCATCGGCATCCACCGTGCGCGCTTTCTGGTCACAGGCGCAGCGCCCATTTCGCCCGATCTGGTGAAGTGGTACCTGGCGCTGGGCGTGCCCATGCTCGAGGTGTGGGGCATGACCGAGACCTGCGGCGCCTCCACCGGTGTGCCGGCCAGCCGCATCAAACCCGGCTCCATCGGCCCCGCAGCCAGCTACAACGAGGTGCGCATCGACCCCGCCACAAGCGAAATCCTGGTGCGTGGCCCCAATGTGTTCAAGGGCTACCTCAACCAGCCCGAGAAAACGGCCGAAACAATCGACCCCGAAGGCTGGCTGCACACGGGCGATGTGGGCCTGATCGACGCTGATGGCTACCTGCGCATCACCGACCGCATGAAGGACATCATCATCACAGCGGGCGGCAAGAACATCACCCCCAGCGAGCTGGAGAACGAACTCAAGTTCAGCCCTTACATCACCGATGCGGTGGTGATTGGCGACAAGCTGCCCTACCTCACGGTGATCATCATGATCGACCAGGAGAACGTGGAGAAGTACGCTCAGGACAACGACGTGCCGTTCTCCAACTACGCCAGCCTGACCCGCACGCGCGAGGTGCAGGAGCTGATCCAGGGCGAAATCGACCGCGTGAACGCCAAGTTCGCCCGCGTGGAGCAGATCAAGAAGTTCTTCCTGCTCGACACCCAGCTCACGGCCGAGGATGAAGAGCTGACACCCACCATGAAGCTCAAGCGCAAGCTGGTGCAGCAGAAGTACGCCCCCCAGATTGAGGCGATGTACCGGTAGGTGCGCACGTCACGCAACCACAGGCTACGCCCATCAGGATAGGGAAAGTGCTGGTGCCCCACCCCGGGCATCGTTCTATAACGAGCAACCGAGTTCGATCCAACCAAAGGAGACGTGCCATGAAGTTTCATCACATTGCCGCGCTGGCCATCGTGGCCATGGCCGGAGGTGCTGCACAGGCGCAGCCCAGCCAGGGCGTGAGCAAGGACACCATCACGCTGGGTTCCATCCAGGATCTGTCCGGCCCGCTGGCGGGCTTTGGCAAGCAGGTGCGGCTGGGCATGATGCTGCGCGTGGACGAGGCCAACGAGCAAGGCGGCGTCAATGGCCGCAAGCTGGACCTGAAGGTGGAGGACTCGGGCTACGACCCCAAGAAAGCCGTGCTGGCCGCGCAAAAGCTCGTGAACCAGGACAAGATCTTCATGATGGTGGCGCACATCGGCACGGCGCAAAACCTGGCCGCCATGCCGGTGCAGTTCAGCAAGAACGTGATCAACTTCTTCCCGGTGACGGCCGCGCGGGAAATGTACGAGCCCTTCCACAAGCTCAAGTATTCGTTTGCCGCCACTTACTACGACCAGATCCGCCTTGCAGCCCCCAAGCTCATCAAGGAAAAGGGCGCCAAGAAGATCTGCACCATCTACCAGGACGATGAATTTGGCCTGGAGGTGATGCGCGGGGGCGAAGCGGCACTCAAGTCCATGGGCATGGACTTCACCGAGAAGACCTCGTACAAGCGCGGCGCCACCGACTTCTCTTCACAGGTCGCCAAGATGAAGTCGTCCGAATGCGACTTCGTGATCCTGGGCACCATCATCCGCGAGACCATCGGCACGATCGGCGAGGCGCGCAAGACGGGCTTCAACCCCACCTTCCTGGGCTCCAGCGCCGCCTACACCGACCTCATCCACAAGCTGGGCGGCAAGCCCATGGACGGGCTGTACGCCACCATGACGGTGCAACACCCCTACCTGGATGAAGCCAGCCAGCCCATCCGCTTCTGGGCCAACAAGTACAAGACCAAGTTCAACGAAGACCCCACCGTGTTCTCGGTCTACGGCTACAACGCCATCGATGCCTTCATCAAGGCGGCCCAGAAGGCGGGCCCCAACCTGAGCACCGACAGCTTCATCAAGGCCATGGACACCATGGTGATTCCGCCCGACATGTTCGGCAGCGCCGAGGGCACCTTTGGCCCACAAAAGCGCCTGGGCAGCGATCTTTCTCGCCTGTCGCAGATCACCGATGGCAAGTGGAAGGTGGTCTCCGACTACGTCAAGCCATGAGCGCCTGACCCGCCTCCTTCAAGCCGCCTTCGGGCGGCTTTTGCGTTTCAGGGGGTGCATCCGGGCTCAGTCGGTGGCAGAATTTAACCAAGCAGTAACTTTGCATAAATAACCTGGTTGCCCCACCATGATCGAACGCACCCTCTTCCAGCCCGACCACCAGGCCTTTGCCGACAGCTTTCGCCGCTTCATCGACAAGGAAGTGACGCCCCACCACGCCGCCTGGGAAGACCAGGGCTATGTGGCGCGCGAGGTGTGGAGCCAGGCGGGCGCCAACGGTTTTCTGTGCATGAGCCTGCCCGAGGAATACGGAGGCGCCGGGGCCGACAAGCTCTATTCGGTGGCGCAGATGGAAGAGCTGGCGCGCGCCGGCACCACGGGTATCGGCTTTGGTCTGCACAGCGAGATCGTGGCGCCGTACATCCTGCACTACGGCACTGAAGCCCAGAAACAGAAGTACCTGCCGCAGATGGCAATCGGCGCCGTGGTGGGTGCCATCGCCATGAGCGAGCCGGCTGCGGGCAGCGACCTGCAAGGCATCAAGACCACGGCCATCAAAAGTGCGGACGGGTCGCACTACGTGCTGAACGGCAGCAAAACCTTCATCACCAACGGCTGGCATGCCGACCTGGTGATTGTGGTCGCCAAGACCGACCCGGCTGCGGGCGCCAAGGGCACCAGCCTTTTGCTGGTGGAGCGCGGCATGCCCGGCTTTGAAAAAGGCCAGCGCCTCAAGAAGATGGGCATGAAGGCGCAGGACACGTCCGAGCTGTTCTTCAACGACGTGCAGGTGCCGGTGGACAACCTGCTGGGCGGACCCGCCATGGAAGGGCGCGGCTTCATCTGCCTGATGGAGCAGTTGCCCTGGGAGCGCCTGCAGATCGCCATCACCGCCGTGGCCGCCGCCCAGGCCGCCATTGACTGGACGCTGGACTACGTCAAGCAGCGCAAGGTCTTTGGCCAGAGCGTGGCGTCATTTCAAAACACCCGCCACACCCTGGCCGAGCTGCAAACGCAGGTGCAGGTGGCCCGCGTGTTCGTGGATAAGTGCTGTGAGCTGATCGTGCGCGACCAGCTCGACACAGAAACCGCCAGCATGGCCAAGTACTGGACGACCGACCTGCAATGCAAGGTGATGGACGAATGCGTGCAGCTGTTTGGCGGCTACGGCTACATGTGGGAATACCCCATCACGCGCGCCTACGCCGATGCACGCGTGCAGCGCATTTATGGCGGCACCAACGAGATCATGAAAGAAGTGATTGCGCGGGCCATGGGCCTGGGCAAATAACGGAATGCACCGCGCCGTGAATAACGCAGCGCCCGACGCCCTTCACAACGCACAAGTGGGCGCCGAATGCCGCTACAGATACCAGGCGGCGCGCGCTTCCTCGGGGCTCAGCGGCGCACCAGGGCGGCGGTCGGTGACATTCAGCCAGGAGCGCACACCCTGGCTGCCACTCAGCGCACGCATCAGCAGCAAGCCTGCGCCAATGCCGCGTATGGCCGCCGAGCTGCGGCTGGGCGCCATGAAGGCCGCCACCGCCAGCGCACTGGATGCAGCCAGCACGACATGGTGCTCCAGCGCAAATCCTTCGCGCGTGTCGTCGTATTCGATGGCGCTGCGAGCGATGCGCTGCAATGCAGGGGATGTATTTCGTTCCATAGCCAGAAATGTAGATAGCAAACGCCGAAAGATAGTGCAAAAACCACTGCACCCGCGTCAGAAAGCACCTTGTAGTGGCGTGAGCCAGCCCAGCTGCTTTACCGCCGCACTGCTTGAAGTTTAGAGAAACCACCGGAGACCATTCATGACCGAAGCCTATGTATTCGATGCGCTGCGCACCCCGCGCGGCAAGGGCAAGAAGGACGGCACCCTGCACGAGGTCAAGCCTATCGACCTGCTGGCAGGCCTGCTGACGGAGCTGCAAGCGCGCCACCGCTTCGACACGGCGGCGGTGGACGACGTGGTCATGGGCATCGTCTCGCCCGTGGGCGAACAGGGTTCGGTGCTGCCCAAGGTCGCGGCGCTCAAGGCCGGGTGGGACTTTCGCTGTGCGGGTGTGCAGGTCAACCGTTTCTGCGCCTCGGGCCTGGAAGCCGTGAATCTGGCCGCGCAGAAGGTGCGCAGCGGCTGGGAAGACCTGGTGGTGGCCGGTGGCGTGGAGAGCATGAGCCGCGTGCCCATCGGCTCCGACGGCGGCGCCTGGGCTCAAGACCCCGCCACCAACTCCGCCACGCTGTTCGTGCCCCAAGGCATCGGCGCCGACCTGATCGCCACGTTGGACGGCTACACCCGTGCCGACGTGGACGCCTTCGCCCTCGAGTCGCAGCGCCGCGCCACCGCCGCGCGCGCAGCGGGCTACTTCAAGAATTCGGTCGTGCCCGTGCGCGACTTCATCGGCCAGACCATCCTGGCGGAAGACGAATTCATCAAGCCCAAGACCACGCTGGAGGGCCTGGGCGCGCTCAAGGCATCGTTCGAGCAACTGGGTGGCATGGGCTTTGATGCCGTGGCGCTGCAGCGCTACCCGCAGGTGGAGCGTATCCACCACGTTCATCACGCGGGCAACTCGTCGGGCATTGTGGACGGCGCAGCCGCCGTGCTCATCGGCAACGAGGCCGCCGCCAAGGCCCACGGCCTCACGCCCCGCGCGCGCATCGTGGCAACGGCGCTCAGCGGCGCCGACCCCACCATCATGCTCACCGGCCCCGTGCCCGCTGCCAAAAAGGCGCTGGCCCGTGCGGGCATGACCATCGACCAGATCGACCTCTTCGAAGTCAACGAAGCGTTTGCCGCCGTGCCCATGCGCTTCATGCGCGAGCTGGGCGTACCGCACGACAAGGTCAACGTGAACGGCGGCGCCATTGCCATGGGCCACCCGCTGGGCGCTACCGGCGCCATGATCCTCGGCACCCTGATTGACGAACTGCACCGCCGGGGCCAGCGCTACGGCCTGGCCACGCTGTGCGTGGGCGGCGGCATGGGCATTGCCACCATCGTCGAGCGAATCTGATTGACTGGGAAGGAGACAACAACATGCAAACCATCCGCTACGAACTCATCCCCGCCCAGGGCACCGAAGGCCAGGTCGCCGTCATCACGTTTGACGAAACCAACTCCCCCGTCAACACCATGTGCCGCCAGTGGCAGCAAGAGCTGGGCGAGGTCACGGCCCAGGTGCTGGGCGACCGCGAACGCCTGGGCGCCGCGCTCAAAGGCATCGTGCTGGCATCGGCCAAGACCAGCTTCTTTGCAGGCGCCGACCTCAAGGCCACCATGCGCCTCACGCCCGCCGATGCGCCCAGCGCGTTTGGCGAGATCGAGCGCATGAAGAAGCACTTTCGCACGCTCGAAACTCTGGGCATCCCCGTGGTGGCCTGCCTCAACGGCGCAGCGCTGGGCGGCGGGTGGGAGGTGGCCCTGGTCGCCCACTATCGCATCGCCGTGGCCGACCCCAAGATCCAGTTCGGCCTGCCCGAGGTGACGCTGGGCCTGATGCCTGGCGCCACCGGCGTGACCAAGATGACCCGCCTGCTCGGCCTGATGGGTGCGCAGCCCTACATCCTGGAGGGCAAGCTCTTCAACCCCGCCGAGGCGCTGGAGCTGCAACTGGTGCACGAACTGGTCGCCACGCGCGAGCAGCTGCTGCCCGCCGCCCTGGCCCACATCGCCACCCACCCGCACGCCGTGCAGCCGTGGGACGACCAGCACTACAAGATGCCCGGCGGCACGCCCGCCAACCCCAAGATTGCAGGCGCCCTCACCGTCGCGCCCGCCATGCTCAAGAAGACCACGCGCGGCCGCTACCCAGCGCCCGAGGCTGCACTGGCCGCCATGGTTGAAGGCGCCATGGTGGACTACGACACCGCCCTGCGCATTGAAAGCCGCTACCTCGCCCGCCTGATGACCGGTCCCGTGGCGCGCAACATGATCAACACGTTCTTCTTCGACATGAACGCGATCAAGAGCGGCAAGTCGCGCCCGGGCACTACGCCCCGCTACAGGCCGCAAAAGGTCGGCATCCTGGGCGCCGGCATGATGGGCGCGGGCATTGCCTATGCGCAGGCCAGCCGGGGCATCGCCACCGTGCTGAAAGACGTGAGCACCGAGAAGGCCGAGGCTGGCAAGGCCTACAGCGCCAAGCTCACCCAGGCCCGCGTGGACAAGGGCCGCATGACTGCCCAGGCACAGCAGGCGCTGCTCTCGCGCATCACGCCCACCGCCAGCGCGGCCGACCTGGCGGGCTGCGACCTCATCATCGAAGCCGTGTTCGAAAGCCGCGACCTCAAGGCCAAAGTCACGCAAGAGGCCGAGCCGCAACTCGCACCCGGCGGCTTCTTTGCCAGCAACACCTCCACCCTGCCCATCAGCGGTCTGGCCACCGCCAGCAGCCAGCCCGAGAAGTTTGTCGGCATCCACTTTTTCAGCCCCGTGGACAAGATGAAGCTGGTGGAGATCATTCGAGGCAAGCAGACCGATGACGAGACCGTGGCCCGTGCGTTTGACTACGTGCAGGCCCTGGGCAAGGTGCCCATCGTGGTCAACGACTCACGCGGCTTTTACACCAGCCGCACCTTCGGCACCTTTGCGATGGAAGGCGCCGCCATGCTGGGCGAAGGCATCCCCGCCGCCGCCATTGAAAACGCCGCCATGCAGGCCGGCCTGCCCGTGGGCCCGCTGGCCGTGCTGGACGAAACCGCGCTGACCCTGAGCGTGCATGTGCTGGACCAGACCCGCGCCGACTACGCCGCCGAAGGCAAGACCTACACCGCCACACCCGGCGAGCTGCTGGTAGAGCGCATGGTCAAAGAACTGAAGCGCCCCGGCCGCGCCGGTGGCGGCGGCTTCTACGACTACCCCACTGGCACCAAGAAGCACCTGTGGCCGGAGCTGAAGCCCCTGTTCAAAAAGCCCGGTGTGGAATGGAGCGTGCAGGAAATCCAGGACCGGCTGCTCTACCGCCAGGCCATCGAGACCGCGCGCTGCCTGGCCGAGGGCGTGCTGACCAGCGTGCATGACGCGAACATCGGGTCGATTTTTGGGATTGGGTTTCCGGCTTGGACGGGGGGGGCGATGCAGTTCATTTATGGGACTGGGGTGGAGGCGTTCCTTCAGCGTGTTGATGAACTGGCGGCGGGGTACGGGGCAGGGTTTGTTCTGGAAGCGAAAGCCCGAGATGCCATTCGAGCTTTTCAGCCGACCTATTGACTGTCATGGTTCAGTCAAACCGGATAGCAAAAGGAGCTCGCTTCTGGCACACCCAGCGCATCCCCGACCAGCTGCCATATTTGCTGGCTCGGTGTCGTGGAGAACACAAACCACAGCTCTGCAATGCGCAGAGCTGGCAGCATCAGATCTTCCAGCGAGAAGCGTCCGTCTCTATTGAGAAAGACAGCCACCACCAAATCGTCACCAGAGTATTTGCTCAGTCCATTGACCAACGCCTGGACTGTGGCGCTTGCGTTCAAATGATCAGGCACCAGCTCTTTGAGCTGAACCGGCGCAAAGTGCCGAACATCAGCGATCTCCCACGTGGCAACGAAGTCATAGTCGCTTGACTCCACGGGAGAAAACAAGACCTGGTGCCCGATACGCAATGACATGCCATAGCAAAAAAGTGCAGCTTGGCGAAACTCGCGTATGTGCTTGAGGTCATTGGTTCGCAGGTTGCGGACCTGTGGAGACAGGTCTGCATCGACGATTTGCATTTCGATTTGCCGGAGCTCTCTCAGTACCGCGACCGGACCACGATACGCCAACGACGCGAATGCTTTCAACGCTGATCGGGACTGTTCCACTCCGTTAATCTTTCCTACCCATTGAGGGCGATAGGCGCACTGCCACCAGCGCCACACCGCCGAGACTCCAAACCGTATGGGTTCTGTATCGTCCTTGCAAACTGATCGCTCGGCGATCAATTTGCGAGGATAACGACGCCGCAGGGGAACGCTGAAGTTCCCACCTGAGCACATCAGACCATCGTGGCGGACCCAACCGTCGCCTTCAACCCCAACATCCCCCGCGCCTCCTGCGGCGAAGCCACCTCCCGCCCCGCATTGCGCGCGTACTCCGCCAGCTTCTCAATCAGCGGCCCGTTCGACTCCGCCTTCGTCCCATCCGGCAGATAGAACGTGTCCTCCAGCCCCGTGCGCAGGTGCCCGCCAAGCTCGGCCACGCGCTGGTGCACGGGCCAGATCTCGCTGCGGCCGATGACGGTGGCCTGCCAGGGGGCATCCTTGATTTTCAGCTTGAGCAGGATGGGCAGCAGGTCCGGGTCGGCGGGCATGCCGGATTCGACGCCCATCACAAAGTTGTATTCGGGCAGTCGCTCGGTGTACATGCCGGTCTGCACATACATCTCCACGCAGCGCACGATGCCTACGTCGAAGCACTCAAACTCGGGCAACGTACCGGTCTCCAGCATCACGTCGATGAAGTCCTTGACCTTGGCGGGCTGGTTGTCGAACAGCATGGGCGGCCAGGCCCAGGTGCCGTTGCTGCGCACCTTCAGGTAGTTGAGCGAGCCCGCGTTGCACGCGGCCATCTCGGGGCGGGTGGCGCGCAGGCAGTCGAGCGGGCCTTGGTAATTGGGGCCGACCACGCCGGTGGTCTGGTTGATGATCAAATCCGGGCAGGCCTCGCGCATGGCTTGCACGCAGTCGCGGGCCACCTGCGGGTCCCAGCTGGGCAGGTGGCCTTTGCCGGGCTCCTGGTTGCGAAAGTGCACGTGAACCACGGCGGCGCCGGCGTCGTAGGCACGGCGGGCTTCCTGGGCCAGTTGCTCGGGCGTGACGGGCACGTGGTGCTGGCCGGGGTCCGTCAGCACGCCGGTGATGGCGCAGGTGATGATGGCTTTGTTGCCGTGGTCGGTGCTGTGCATGGTGGCTGTCTCCTTCAAATGCCGAGCTGCTTGGCAGCCAGGTCTTTCATGATTTCTTCCGCACCGCCGCCGATCATCATGACCTTGACCTCGCGGTAGATGCGCTCGCTGACGGTGCCGCGCATGAAGCCCATTCCACCCAGTATCTGCACGGCCTGGTCGGCACAGAACTGCATGGTTTGGGTGGCGTGGTTCTTGAGCAGGCACACCTGCGCTACCCACTCGGGACCGGTGCGGCCAGCGTCGGCCTGCGCGGCCACGGACTCGCACCACGCAGCGGTGGACTGGATGCGCATCTGCATGTCCACCAGCTTGTGGCGGATGACTTGGTGCTCCACCAGCGCGGCGCCAAAGGTCTTGCGCTGGCGGGCCCAGGCCAGGGCCTCGTCGTAGCAGGCCTCGGCAAAGCCCAGGGCCGACACGGCCAGGCCAAAACGCTCACCGTTGAAGTTGGCCATGATGATGCGAAAGCCCGCGCCTTCTTCGCCCAGCAGGTAGCGCGCAGGCACGCGCACGTTGTCAAAGCGCAGGTGGGCGGTGTCGGAGCAGAGCCAGCCCATCTTGTCGAGCTTGCTGCGCGACAGGCCTGGGCTGTGGCCAGGGATGAGCAGCATCGATATGCCGCCGCTGCCCTTGCTGCCAGCGTCGCCAGTGCGCACAGCCACCGTGATCCAGTCCGCGCGCATGCCAGAGGTGATGAACACCTTTTCGCCGTTGACGATGTACTCATCGCCCTCACGCCGCGCGGTGGTCTTGAGCTGGGCCACGTCGGACCCACCCCCAGGTTCGGTGATCGCCAGTGCGGCGATCTGCTCGCCTGCCAGCACGGGCGGGATGACCTCAGCACGCACAGCATCGCTGCCATGGGCCAGAACCGGCGGCAGGCCGATGTTGTGCGACAGCAGGCTGGCCAGAACGCCGCCGCTGGCGCCGTGGCGGCTGAGCGCGCGCCACAGCGGCAGGCGAAGCAGGTAGCTGGCGGGCGTGCCGCCGTACGGCTCGGGGTAGCCCAGACCCAGCAGGCCCAGGTCGGCTGCGCGGCGGTACAGGCTGCGGGGGAACTCACCGGCGGCGTCCCACGCGTCCACATGCGGCGCGATCTCGGTACGGGCAAAGCGGGTGACGGTGTCGGTGAGGGCGGTACGGTCTTCGTCGCTCACAGAACTTGCATCGGACGTGGCGGTCATACGGGCGCTCCTTGCGTGGCGGGTGCAAAGCGGGCCAACACCTGGCCGGGCGACACCTGCTGGCCGAGGGCCACCAGCAGCTCGGCCACCGTGGCGGCTGCGGGGCTGGCCAGGCTGTGTTCGAGCTTCATGGATTCGATGACCACCACGGTGTCGCCCGCCGCCAGCGCCTGGCCTGCGGCCACGGGCAGCGCGACCACCTTGCCGTTGAAGGGGGCGCGCAGCTCCGTCGCACCGCCCGCCGCACCCGCGCGCGCAGCGGGTTCCCACGATGCGTGTTCCACCCAGCCGTCCACGCCGCTGGTTTGACAGTGCCAGCGTCGGGGGCCCACCGCCACGCAGTGCACACCGCGCTGGGGCAGTTGCAAAGTCACAGGCTCCGCCCCCGCCTGTTCCACCAGCAGCCGCCCACCGCCCAGCTCGCGCACGGCAATGGAGTGCACCTCGCCCTGGTGGCGCAGCCGCAGGGGCCGGGCCATGGCACAAGGCAGGTCCGACAGCGTATTTGAAGCAAAAATGGCCGATAGCGCCCAAGGAATATGCACTGATAGCTCATTATTTGATAGCAACCGCTGCAGCTCCTGGGCATGCTCCGCCAGGAACGGCACCAGCGCCTGGCCGCTGGCAAACACGGGGTGCTGCAGGCAGGCCACCAGAAACGCGCGGTTGGTGGGCAGGCCCAGCACGCGGGTGCCCTGCAACGCGCGGACCAGCGCGGCGATGGCCTCGACCCGCGTGGGCGCGTGCACGATGAGCTTGCCCAACATGGCGTCGTAGTGAGGCGTGACCTCTGCCCCCTCCTCCAGCGCATGGTCAAAGCGCAGCGCGCCCGGCGCAGCCCGTTCAAACGCGGTGGCCTGTGGCGCGCTGAACTGCAGCACGCTGCCGGTGTGGGGGCGGAAATGCGCGTCTTCGGCACACAGGCGCACTTCAATGGCGTGGCCTTGCAAGACCACCTGTGATTGCGCAAGGGGCAGCGGCTCGCCCCGCGCCACGCGGATCTGCCATTCCACCAGGTCCAGCCCGGTAAGCGCCTCGGTCACCGGATGCTCCACCTGCAGGCGGGTGTTCATCTCCATCAAGAAGAATTCAGCCCCGTCCAAAAGGAATTCCACCGTGCCCGCGCCCACATAGCCAGCGGCCTGCGCCAGCGCCACAGCGCAGGCACCCATGCGTTCGCGCAGCGCTGCGTCCACGGCGGGGCTGGGGGACTCTTCAATGATCTTCTGGTGGCGGCGCTGCACCGAGCAATCGCGCTCGCCCAGGTGGATGCACGCGCCGTGGGCGTCGGCAAAGATCTGCACCTCCACATGGCGCGGCTGCAACAGCGCACGTTCGATCAGCAAGTCGCCACAGCCAAAACCCGCCAGCGCCTCCGACCGGGCGCTGGCCAGTGCTGCGGGCAACTGCGCCAGTTCGGTGACGAGGCGCATGCCACGCCCCCCCCCACCCGCCACGGCCTTGACCATGAGGGGCGTGCCGATGCGGGCTGCCTCGGCGGCAAAGCGTTCGTCGCTCTGGTCGTCGCCCGCATAGCCGGGCAGGCAGGGCACGCCGTGCGCATGGGCCAGGGCCTTGGCCCCCGACTTGCTTCCCAATGCGCGGATGGCGGCTGGCGAGGGGCCGATCCAGGTCAGGCCCGCATCGACCACGGCCTGGGCGAAGTCAGCGTTCTCGCTGAGGAAGCCATAGCCAGGGTGCACGGCATCTGCGCCGGCGGCTCTGGCTGCGGCCAGCAGCTTGTCGGTGCGCAGGTAGGTGTCGGCGCTGGCGGCGCCGCCCAGCGCAACGGCCTGGGTGGCTTCGCGCACGTGCAGGGCGTTGGCATCGGCGTCGGAATAGACCGCCACCGTTTCGATGCCCATGCGGTGGGCGGTGTGGATGATGCGGCGGGCGATCTCGCCGCGATTGGCGATAAGGATCTTTTTCATAGCTTCGCACTCCAGGGCGGCGCCTTGCGCGCAGCAAACGCCGCCAGCCCCTGCGGAGCCTCGGGGCCACGCAGCGCCTGCGAAAAAGCAATTGCCGCTTCGTCCAGCAGTGCGGGCAACGGCGTTTCGGCTTGGGCCAGCAACAAACGTTTGGTGGCGGCTACAGCTTGGGGTGCGGCGGCGGCGTGGCGTGCGATGGCAGCCCGTACAGCAGCATCCATGTCGCCCTCCACCACGTCATCGACCAGGCCCAAGCGCTGGGCGGCAGCGGCATCCCAGCGCTCGCCTGTCAGCAAACACCGCCGCGCAGCAGACGGGCCAAGGCGCCGCACCACAAAGGGCGCGATCTGCGCAGGCACGATGCCCAGCGTGACCTCGGGCGTGGCGAACTGCGCGCTGGTATGGGCCAACACCTGGTCTGCGCAGCACACCAGGCCAAAGCCGCCGCCCATCGCAGCACCTTCGACCGCCACAATGAGCCACTGGGGCAGCGCGCACAAGGCCTGCAGCAGCGCGCCAAAGCGGCGGTTCAGTGGAACCAGCGGGTCGGCTTCGCCGGCAGCCAGGGGCTGGCCAATGGTCTTGGCAAAGCCGCCCAGGCTGCCACCCGCGCAAAAGTGCCCACCGGCACCCCGCAGCACCACGCCGCGCAGATCGGCATCGGTCGCAGCCCGCTCGCACGCGGCCAGCAGGGCGTCCACCATGGCTTCTGACAGCGCATTGCGGCTGGCGGGGTCATTGAGCGTCCAGGTTTCCACGCTGCCGCTAGCCAGCGGCGCGCGGGTTATCTGTAAAGGCATGTCAGGTCTCCACCGTGCTGCGCGCTACGCACGACATACGAAACTGGCGCGGCCCAGTGCCAGTGCAGCCGAGCAAGGGCCGCCCCGCAGCGAGGGCTGCGTCCCCCTGTCCGCATTGCGCAGCAATGCGAGAGCGGGGGGAAGCGACGAAGTCGCTCAGGGGGGTGTTGCTCATCTCTTCGCGATGCCCATGAGCTTGGCGAGGATGCCCAGCATCACCTCGTCCGCACCGCCGCCGATGGACGCCAGCCGCCCGTCGCGGTACATGCGCGAGACCTTGTTTTCCAGCGTGTAGCCCATGCCGCCCCAGAACTGCAGGCAGGTGTCGGGCACCTCGCGGTTCAGACGGCCAGCCTTGAGCTTGGCCATGCTGGCCAGCTCCAGCACGTCCTGTCCGTTCACGTACAGGTCGCAGGCGCGGTAAGTGAGTGCGCGCAGGGCTTCCACCTCGGTCTTGAGTTCGGCCAGCTTGAACTGCACCCACTGCTGGTCGGCCAGAGTGCTGCCAAACAACTTGCGCTCCTGCGCGTAGTCGATAGTCCACTGGATGCAGTGGTTCAGCGATTCGAGCGTGCTGGCGGCACACCACAGGCGCTCTTCCTGGAACTGCTGCATCTGGTAGATGAAGCCCTGCCCTTCCGCACCGATGCGGTAGCGCTGCGGCACGCGCACCTCGTCAAAGTAGATCAGCCCGGTGTCGCTGCTGTGCATGCCGATCTTGCGGATCTTTTGCGCTACCTCGATGCCCTTGGTGAGTTTGCCGCCCGGGCCATCCCGCATGGGCACCATCACCAGGCTTTTGTTCTTGTGCACAGGCCCTTCGCCCGTGTTCACCAGCATGCACATCCAGTCGGCCTGCAGGCTGTTGGTGATCCACATCTTCTGGCCGGTGATCACGTAGTCGTCGCCATCCTTGCGCGCCACGCTCTTGATGCCCGACACATCGCTGCCCGCCGCAGGCTCGCTCACACCGATGCAGCCCACCATGTCGCCCGCAATCGCAGGGGCCAGAAAGTTGCGCTTGAGTTCTTCGCTACCGTAGCGCGCCAGCGCCGGGGTGCACATGTCGGTTTGCACGCCGATGGCCATGGGCACGCCGCCGCAGTGGATGTGGCCCAGTGCCTCGGCCATGGCGAGGCTGTACGAATAGTCCAGCCCCTGGCCGCCGTATTCCTCGGGCTTGCACAGGCCCAGCAGGCCCAGGTTGCCCATCTTCTTGAAGACCTCGTGCGCGGGGAAGATCTCTGCGGCCTCCCACTCGTCCACATGGGGATTGATCTCTTCGTCGATGAAACGCTTGAGGGTTTTCTGGATCTCGCGGTGCTCGTGTGTGAACTGCATGGTGCTTGTCTCCTGCTGTTGCGTTTGTACGTTTGTGTGCCTGCAAACCTCGATCACGAAAGCTGAAATTGCCCCAGCGGCTGGGGCCGCCCGTTGAGCACCAGCTCCACCTGGTGCGCGCCGGGGTAGTGGGTGCGTGTGGTCATCTGCTGCAGCGACAGCGTCTTGCCCACGGCCACGGTGGCGCCGGGCGGTATGTCCAGCGTCTGCAGCTTGAACACCTTGGGCGCCGCGCCGCCGTGGGCCTTGACGTAGTGCACCTTCAGGTCCGCCAGCACGCGCTGGGGCTGGAGCGTGGGGTTGTGCAGTTCGACCTCGATGCGCACCTTGTCGCCAATGCGTGCGCGGGCGGGCAGCACGCGTGCGGCCTGCACGTCCAGCGCCACGGCATGGCCCACGCCCAGGGCATCGAGCGCAGCGGCGTCGCCGAGTTTGATGAGAAAACGCAGGCCGTGGCGCACCAGGGCTTCACGCGGGGCGGGTGCGCCCAACAGCCAGGTGCGCGCGGTGCCCACGGCCAGGTCGGGGTGGTCCTTGGCGATGTCGCCCAGGTGGTTGGCCACGGAGCGACGCACGTACGACGATGGGTCGTCCTTGAGCGCATCGAGCAACGGCAGGGCCAGTTGCGGGTTGTTCTGGAATGCGGGCAGGCGCGGCGCCCAGGGCAGGCGGGGCCGCGTGCCTTCGCTCACCAGGCGGCGCACATGGGCGTTGCCATCTTGCGCCCAGTCGCGCAGCCGCGCTAGCGTGGCGCCCTGGTGGTGCAGCAGGTAGGGGCGTATGCAGAACTCGGCCGTAAAGCGCTGGGTGAGTGCGTGCTGCGCGGCCATGGCCGCCTCGAAATGCGGCAGGCCGTGTGTGCCGATGTAGATGCTGTGCGGCAGGTACAAAAAGGCGCTGTAGGGGCGGTCACCCGCGTCGGGCTCGCCCACCGCATCGAGGCCCATGGGTGGGTCCATCGAGTCGACCAGCACACCCAGCGCACGCGACACGTCTTGCGGCAGGTGTGTCTGCAGGGCCTGCGCAATGCGCTGGCCGCGTGCCATCAGCTCCAGCGATTCGTAGCCGGGCTCTACCTGCTGCAGAAACGCGGTGGTATCGAACTTGCGCCACGCGCGCCGCACCATGGCCGCGATGCGCGGGGGCACGGTGTCATTCAGCAGGTGTTTGAGAGGCTCGGCCATCGTGGAGATTGCGTGCGAAGCGCCTACATCCGCGCCACGCCAAAGCTCAGGGGCCGCAGCGTGCGCGCCTGCGCCTCGGCGCAGGTATCCAGGCAAAACGCCAGCACGGCCCGCGTGTCGCGCGGGTCGATCACGCCATCGTCCAGCAGCAGACCGCTGGTGTAGAACGCATCGGCCTGGGCCTCGAACATGGCGACGATCTTGTCGAACTGGGCTTGCGATTCGGCCGGGTCGGGCGTGATGCCTTTGCGCGCCAGCGCCGCCTCGGTCACGATCTGCATGGTGCGCGCGGCCTGCTCGCCGCCCATCACCGCTGTCTTGGCCCCCGGCCAGCTGAACAGGAAGCGCGGCGCATAGCCGCGCCCGCACATGCCGTAGTTGCCCGCTCCAAAGCTGGCGCCGCACTGGATGGTGATCTGCGGCACGGTGGCGTTGGTCACCGCCTGGATCATCTTGCTGCCGTGCTTGATCATGCCGCCCTGCTCGCTTTCCTTGCCGACCATATAGCCCGTGGTGTTCTGCAGGTAGATGATGGGGTGGCCCAGCTGGCACATCCACTGGATGAAGTGCGTGGCCTTGTTGGCGCCTGCCACGTCGATGGGCCCGTTGTTGCTGATGAAGCCGACGGCATGGCCCTGGATGTGGCCCTGCGCGCACACGGTGGCCACGCCGTAGCGTGCTTTGAATTCGAGCAGTTCGGAGCCATCCACCAGCCGCGCGATGACCTCGCGCATGTCCACGGGTTGGCGCAGGTCGGCGGACATCAGGGCCAGCAGGTCGTCGGCGGGCAAGGTGGGCCCGGGTGCGCTGGGTCGCGGCGCTACGCCCCACCCCAGCTGCGCCACCACATCGCGCGCCAGGCCGATGGCCTCACGGTCGTCCTGCGCCAGGTATTCACCCAGACCCGAGACGGCGGTATGCATCTCGGCACCGCCCAGTTCCTCTTCCGTCGCAATCTCGCCCGTCGCAGCCATGAGCAGCGGCGGCCCGGCCAGAAAGGCGCGCGAGCGGCCCTGCACCATGATGACCACGTCCGACAGGCCGGGCATGTAGGCGCCGCCCGCAGTGCCCGAGCCGTGCTGCACGGTGATCACCGGAATGCCCGCCGCCGACAGCCGCGCGAGGTTGCGGAACAGCGTGCCGCCGTGCACGAAGCCCTCCACCCGGTAGCGCATCAGGTTGGCGCCTGCGCTCTCCACCAGGTGGATGAACGGCAAGCGGTTTTGCAGCGCGATCTCCTGCACGCGCAGGATTTTTTCAAGGCCCATGGGCTGAATGGCGCCCGCCTCGATGCCCGAGTCACTGGCCACCACCATGCAGCGCACGCCCGAGACAAAGCCAATGCCCGCGACCATGCCACCACCGGGCACGGACTTATCGGGGTCTTTCACGTCCTGCAGGTAGCCCGCCAGGGTGCACAGCGGCAGCCAGGGCGCACCGGCATCCAGCAGCAGCGCCACGCGCTGGCGCGGCAGCAGCTGGCCGCGTTTTTCAAACTGGGGCAGCGAGCGGGCCGAGGCGGCGGCGGCACGCTCTTCCAACGCGCGCAGAGCATGAAGGCGGGCCTGCAGCGCCGCGCGGCGCTGCGTGGCCTCGGCACTGCCTGGGTTGAATCGGGAAGTGAAGACGGCGGTCATGCGGCCTCGGTCTTGGGGGTGTGGGAAGGTGCAAACACCTGCGGCACCTGCGCGCGGTGAAAGCCGTCAAATGGCCGCACGGCCGGGTGTGCAGCGGCGGTGGCACCAGGCGGGCGCTGCGGCCAGCCCATGCGCACCTGGGGCCGTGCGCCGTCCACCCGCAACGTGGTGCCGCTGATGAAGCTGGCTGCCGGGCTGAGCAAAAAGGTGATGGCCGCCGACACCTCGGCCTCGTTGCCAAAGCGCCCGAGCGGCACTGTGCGCGGCATGGCACGCAGCATGTCTGCCGCCTCGGGCGGGTAGTTGTCCATGCCGCTGGAGGCGATGTAACCCGGCGCCACGGCGTTCACGCGCACACCGCTGTGTGCCCATTCCAGCGCAGCGGTTTCGGTGAAGCTGACCATGCCCGCACGGGCAGCGCCACTGTGCCCCATGCCCGGCATGGAGCCCCACATGTCGGCCACGATGTTGACGATGGAGCCGCCGTGCTGCGTCATCCACTGCCGGTAGCACTCTCGCGCCATCAAAAAGCCGCCGGTGAGGTTGGTGTGCAGCACGGCCTCCCAGCCCTTGGCGCTGATGGATTCGAGCGGCGACATGAACTGCCCGCCCGCGTTGTTGACCAGCGCATCGATGTGGCCTTGCGCAGCAAGGATCTGTTGCACCAGCGCGACCACGCCTTCTTCGGAGCGGATGTCGCACACCTCGCAGGACACACGGCCGCCATCGGCGGTGATCTCTTCGGCCACGGCCAGCAGCTTTTCTGGCTTGCGCCCCACCAGCACCACATGCGCGCCCAGTTGCGCCAGCTCGTGTGCCGTGCACCGGCCAATGCCGGAGCCGCCGCCGGTGACCACCACCACTTGGCCCTGGAACAGGCCCGGAGCAAACACAGACTGGTAGGCGTTGCGCGCGGTGGGGGCCATGGTGACTCTGCCTTGGTGGGGTTGTTTGTTATGAACGGATAAACAAGGCCAGCGCCTCGTCGGTGAGCGCGTCGAGCGACTTGCCCTTCTTGGGCGAGAACCATTGCACCGCCCAGTTGAGCGCCCCAAAGATGAACAGCCGCGCCACACCGGGCTCGGCCTGCAGCGCACCCTGCTTTGCCAGCGCTTCCAGCACGGGCATCCAAGTGGCCTCGTAGCTGTCCTTGATGCGGGCAATGCCCTTGCGCTGCGCAGGCGTGAGCGAACGCCACTCGTACAGCATCACCGGGATGAAGCTGCTGCGCGGGCCGAGCAGGATCTCGAAATGGTGGCGAATGAGCGTGTGCAGCTGCTCGCGCGGTGTGGCCGTGGCGGGCAGTGCATTGAGTGCCTGCTGCTGGCTTTGTGTGGCCATGGTCATGCCCTCGCTCATCACGGCGTAGAGCAGCGCGCTTTTGCTTTCGAAGTGATAGAAGGGCGAGCCACTGTGCATGCCTGCCGCCGCAGCAATGTCGCGCGTGCTGGTGGCGGCAAAGCCCTGGGTGCGAAAGAGCTTGGCCGCGCCGTCCATGAGCTTGCGGCGGCGGTTGCCGTCGTCGAGTTCCTCGGCGGTTTTGCGCGGGCGGCCACGGGGGCGGCGGGTGGTTTCTTCGGTGGGGGATTGTGTTGTGGTTGCCGTGTTGGCGTTGAGGGGCGCTACGGCCTTGCTGCGGGGGCGGGCCGGGGGCTTCTTGAGAGTGGGGGCGATGGCGCGGGTGCGCGGCACGGGTGATTCCATGCAGGCACGATAGCAAAACTGTTTATTTTTAGCAAGCAAGTGCTTTGTAAAAATAGATGGCTTGCCTCATCATGATTGCCATCGGGTGTTATTTGATTTGAAGCGCTGTTATCTATCGCTTGATTTGCTATCTATTTGGAAGCGGATGGCATGCCCGTGTGGAGTGCGGGAGCCGGGAGTCGCCCGGCGTGCGAGGTACTTTTCTTTGCTTCGCCAAAGAAAAGTACCCAAAAGAAAGGCGACCCCACTGTCTGCGTCCCCTGCGCTTCGCTACGGGGCAACCTGCGGTGCTCGGGTTTGGCGGGGTCTCGCTCAACTCGCGCCGCTGCGCGTCGCTCAGACACACGCGAGCCCTGATCCGCCAAACCCTGCGCTCCTCGGCGCAACCAGAGGGGCAAGGTGAGCAGAACATCCACACGGGCCATCGCTGCGCTCGGCCACACCTCGCGGGCGCAAGCGCTACGCGCTGCGCAGCCTGGGCCGAGCGCAGCAATGGCCCGAATGGTTGTTCGGCTGTTTGGCTGTGGGCTGTTTGGCTCCCAACCCCTGCTGGCTGCGCCTGCGGCGGGGCGGTTGCGGGGTGGCACGCGCGTCGGAGCGCGCGTGCATCGTGCTCTGACTCGCCGTGGATGTCTGAACGAAGCTGCAACGCAGCGCAGTGAGTTCCACGGCGCACCCCGCAACCGGCACGACGCAGGTTTGCCCCGTAGCGAAGCGCAGGGGTCGCAGACTGGGGGTCGCCTTTTCTTTGGTGACTTTCTTTTGGCGAAGCAAAAGAAAGTCACTCGCACGCCGGGCGACTCCCGGCTCCCGCACTTCACACGGGCATGCAGTAGCCACCGCCAAAACAAGCTTCGCTAAGCTCAACCCGAACGGACGGGGCGAGAACGAACTATAAAAACAATAGCTGCCAGCGCTTTATGTACAAGCGCCAGCAGCCAAAAATACCTCAGAACTAGCGAATCAAACCGCGCTGAAATCAGGCTTTCTCTTCTCCATAAAAGCCGAGAACGCCTCCCGCGCCGCAGGCTCACGCAACATGCGCCCAAAGCTCTCACCCTCTTCCGCCATCACCTCCAGCACCTTCGCCGTCTGCCCACCCTTCATCAACCGCTTGGTTTCGATGAGCGACGACAACGGCTTGGCAGCCAGCTTCTTCGCCTGCGCCTGTGCGACGCCATTGCACTCGGTGGGCGGCACCACACGATTCACCAGCCCCACTTCCAACGCGGCCTCGGCCATGAAAGGCTCGCCCAGCAGCAAGGCTTCCGCAGCGCGGTGGTACCCCAGCATCTGTGGCACCAACAGGCTCGACGCCGCCTCGGGGCACAGGCCCAAATTCACGAACGGCATGGAGAACGCCGCGTTGTCGCCCGCATAGACCAAGTCGCAATGAAACAGCATCGTCGTGCCGATGCCCACGGCCGGGCCGCAGACCGAGGCGATCACGGGCTTGGGGAAGGTGGCGATGCCGCGCAGAAAACGGAACACGGGCGAATCCTGCGTAGCGGGCGGCTGCTGCAAAAAGTCGCCGATGTCGTTGCCCGCGCTGAAGATCGCCACGTCGCCCTGGAACACCACCACACGCACGCTGGCATCGGCCTTGGCGGCGTCGAGCGCATCGGCCATGGCGGCGTACATGTCGCGCGTGATGGAGTTCTTCTTGTCCACGCGATTGAAGGTGATGGTGGTCACGCCCGCTTCGGAGTGGACGAGGATGTCTTGGGTGGCTTCGGTCATGGTGGTGAAGGTTCCGGGTCGGATGGATTGGGACGAGAGGAATGCGGTACGGCACAGGGCAACAGGCCGACTTCCTATTCCTTGTAGTAAACGATCTGATGGCTGGTGGCCAGCATGGTGCCAGCCTCGTTCCACAGCTGCACGGTCTGGTCAAAGAAACCATTGCGGAATTCCTGCCCGCGCGCCTGGCCGAGCAGGAAGCCCGTGCCCGTGGCCTGCAGCTGCTCTGCCGTGGCGTGGAAGTACACGGTGATCGACACCGTGCCCGCAGGCACCTGGCGCGCACGGCGCAGCCACACGCGGGGGAAGAACACATCAGCCAATGCGGACAGCGCCACGAAGTCGATCGGCCGCGGAGGTGTGTCGCGCATCCACAGCTGCGTCAGGCTGTGGTCGCCGCTGCCGTCCCAGGTGCGCGGGATGAAGCCAGCGATGGGGCGCATCTCGTAGCGATTGAGCCATTCCACAGCGCCCAAGGGGGCGACGATGGCTTTTTGCTCTGCAGGTGGGGGCACCTGCGGCATGGGCACATCGCCCACGCTCCAGGTCTCGCGGCGCACGGCCGTGACGGCGGTGGCCGTGGTGGTGACCACCTGCGCGCCGTCGGCACCGGCCTGCAGGATCGACAGCGTCCAGTGCTGGGTAGAGCGGTTGGTGCGCACGGGCGTTGCCTGCACCGTGAACGCACCAGCTGTCAAAGCGCCCGCGTAGTTGACGGTGAGCGACAACGGGTCGCCGAGCCGGTCAGGGTGCTGCAGGATGGCCTGCAGCAGCGTGGCGGCGGTAATGCCGCCAAACGGGCCGACCATGTTCCAGTAGCCGGGGTGGGTCTGCCCTTCGTACTGGCCCGTCGCAGCGGACAAAGCCGTCAGTTGCAGCGCCTCGTCCAGCGGGTGGGTAGCGGAGGACGAAGACGCAGACGAAGAAGTGGATGAAGAGGAAGTCATGCTGCAAGTGTGCCGCGAAACGACCGCTCAGGCCGTCGTACCGGAGACTTCGCCGTGGGGCATTCCGCCGCCACCCAGGGCGGCCAGCGCAGCCGCTGCGCGCGGCCACAGGCTTTGGCGGAACTGGTCGCGAAAGAAACCAAAGTGCCCAATGCGCCGCACCTGCAGGTCGGCCGGTGTGATGCTCTCCACCCGGCGCTCGGTGTTGGCGTACAGGTTCACCAGGTTGTGCGTGCCACGCAAGGTCATCAGCTCGTCGTCCGCCATCGACAGCGCCAGCACCGGGAACCGCACCGCGCCATAACTCTGCGCCACCGCAGGCCCCTCAGCCCCCACGCTGTAAGCGGGGTCCAGACACCAGCGCCGCCACTGCAGGATCACCCCCGCAGGCAGGTCGCCCACCTTCTTGAGCGTGCGCCCCGGAAAGTACCCGCACAGCCGCGTGGCCAGCGGCACCAGCACCCACCAGAAATACGGAACGATCCGCTTGAGCTGAGGCGCGTTGTCACGCCAGTAGCCGCTGCCTGCGGCCACGCTGAGCAGGCCCGCCACCTGCTCGGGCTTTTTCAGCAAGCCCGGCAACTGCGCGCCCAGGCTGTGGCCCAGCAAATACAGCGGCTGCGACGGCAGCGCGGCCTTGGCGGCAGAAATCACCGCCTCATAGTCCTGCGCCCAATCAAACAGATCCGCCTTCACATCGCGCATCGCTCCCTGCAGCGAATCGCCGTGGCCTCGGTAGTCAAACGTGGTGACCCGAAACCCCTGCTGCGCCATCCACAACGCAAAGGCCTCGTAATACGACTGCCGCACCCCCATCGCGCCGCCGATGACGACGCTGGCGCGCGGTGCGCCCTCGGGTTCATAAACACGCAGCGCCAATGACACTGCCCCGTTCACCTGCAAGGTTTGCTTGTTCATGTCTGTCTCCTTGGTTCGAAACCGATCTGCGCCGGCTTGAAAAGAAAACTATCACTGAGAGGGCAGAACCCTGGCTTCGACAAGCTCAGCCCGAACGGTTTGGGTGAGAGCAATCAAGTCTTGCCCCGTCCATTCCCCTGTCTTCACACCCCGCCCTCAAGGGCGTAGCGAGCGACTTTCAGGCGAGGCGGACGGAGCGCAGCAACCGGAACGTACTTGCGGTACGTGAGGATTGCGAGCACCGCCCAACGACCCATGAAAGCCGCGCAGTAGCCAGTTAACTCACAGCGCTTCGATGATGCCGGCGGCGCCTTGGCCGGTACCTACACACATCGTGACCATGCCGTACTTCAGCTTGTGGCGGCGCAGCGCATGCACCACCGTCGCCGCACGGATGGCACCGGTGGCGCCCAACGGGTGCCCCAATGCAATTGCGCCACCCATGGGGTTCACGTTCGCAGGGTTCAGACCCAGCGTATTGATCACCGCCAGCGACTGGGCCGCAAACGCTTCGTTCAGCTCGTACCAGCCGATGTCATCGCTCTTGAGACCCGCATAACGCAGGGCCGCCGGAATCGCTTCGATGGGGCCAATGCCCATGATCTCGGGCGGCACGCCGCGCGCTGCGTAGCTCACAAAACGCGCCAGGGGCGTCAGGCCAAACTGCTTCACGGCCTTTTCGCTTGCCACGATGAGGGCACCGGCACCGTCGCTGGTCTGCGAGCTGTTGCCCGCCGTGACGCTGCCGCGTGCCGCAAACACGGGCTTGAGCTTGGCCAGGCCTTCCAGGGACGTATCGGGACGAGGGCCTTCGTCCAGGCTCACGGTGCGGCGCTTTTCCACCACTTCGCCGTTAGCGAGGTTGGGCGAACGCTCCACGATTTCGAAGGGCGTGATTTCGTCGCTGAACTCACCGGCCTTTTGCGCCTTGATGGCGCGCAGGTGGGATTCGAGGGCGAACGCGTCTTGCGCTTCGCGGCTCACCTTCCACTGCTGGGCCACCTTTTCGGCGGTCAGGCCCATGCCGTAGGCGATGCCCACGTTTTCGTCCTTGGCAAAAATCTCGGCGTTGAACGAGGGCTTGTTGCCGCCCATGGGCACCAGGCTCATGGACTCGGCGCCACCGGCGATCAGCACGTCGGCCTCGCCCACGCGGATGCGGTCGGCGGCCATCTGCAGCGCGGTGATGCCCGATGCGCAGAAGCGGTTCACGGTCACGCCGCCCACGGGGTGGTCGAACGCCAGGCCCACGGCAATGCGGGCCATGTTCATGCCCTGCTCACCTTCGGGGAAGGAGCAGCCAATGATGGCGTCTTCAATCGCCTTGGGGTCCAGCGTGGGCACCTGCAGCATCGCGCTCTTGATCGCGGCGACCAGCAGGTCGTCAGGCCGTGTGTTTTTGAAATAGCCGCGGCCCGAGCGCCCGATGGGCGTGCGCGTGGCGGCGACGATGTAGGCGTCCTGGACTTGTTTTTGAGCCATGGTGAAACTCCTTCAATTCTTGGGGGGGCGGCTGGAAGGAACCCAGGCCCACGTAAATACACATTCGACCGGCTCCACACCGGCTTCGTCGGTCACGGTGACCTTCACCTGCACCTCGCCCTTGTCGCTGGCCAACATGGCGGCGCGCTGCTCGGCGGTGAGCGTGGCCACGGCTTTGAGGCCGCCCGTGGCGCGCTTCTTGAACGCCATGCTCAGCTCCTTGGCCAGCGGCAGGCAGTCGTCGCGCACGTTCATGCCCACGACCATGCCGGTGGCCGTTTCAGCCAGCAGGTTCATGGCCGAGGCGTGCACACCACCAATGTGGTTTTGCACACGGTGCTCGTTGGCAAGATGCACTTCGACCCGCTCAGGCGTGAGCGACACGAACTTCACCCCGGCCGTGCCGGTAAAGGGCACAGCCCGGCGCAAGATGATGTTCTGCACGAACCCGCGCATGAAGGCGGGGGCCTCGTCCAGGCGCATCAGCGAGCGCTGCAATTTGTTGGGGGCGTGTTCGCTCATGTCGGTCTACCGGTATCCATCGACGTCCGGATCAGTTGCGAACCGGCTTGCCGGTAGACAACATGCCCAGGATGCGCTCATGCGTCTTGGGCTGGGCGATCAGGTGGCAGAACACCTTGCGCTCCAGCGTGAGCAGGTATTCCTCGCTCACCATCGAGCCAGCATCCACATCGCCGCCACAGACCACTTCGGCGATCATGGCGCCGATCTTGAAGTCGTAGGCGCTGATGAAGCCGCCGTCGCGCATGTTCACCAGCTGGGCCTTGATGGTGGCCAGACCGCTGCGGCCGGCCACGGGGAACAGGCGCTTGTGCGGCGCACGCCAGCCGCTCGCGGCCATGGACTTGGCTTCGTTGATGGCGACGAACAACAGCTCATCCTTGTGGGGCACGATCACGTCGCTGTCCAGCAGGTAACCCAGCTTGCGCGACTCCAGAGCGCTGGTGCCCACCTTGGCCATGGCGGCGGCGGTGAAGCCTTCGGTCAGGAAAGGCAGGATGTCCTTGGATGTGGAAGCTGCCATGTTCTCGGCCGCGCGGCGGGCGATGTAGGTCAGGCCGCCGGCGCCGGGCACCAGGCCCACGCCCACTTCGACCAGGCCGATGTAGCTTTCCATGTGGGCCACGCGCTTGGCCGAATACACAGCCAGCTCGCAACCACCGCCCAGCGCCATGCCGTGGATGGCCGCGACGACAGGCACCTGCGCATAGCGAATGCGCATCATCAGGTTTTGCAGCTCCTGCTCGATGCTTTCCACCGCATCGGCGCCGCCGACCATGAAGGCGGGCATCGTGGCTTCCAGGTCCGCACCCACGCTGAAAGGCGCGTCGCCGGACCAGATGACCATGCCTTGGTACTCGGACTCGGCCAGTTCCAGCGCTTCCATCAGCGCTTCCATCACCTCGGGGCTGATGGCGTGCATCTTGTTCTTGATGCTGGCGATGAGCACCCGCCCACCGAAGGGGCTTCCATCCTCGTCCAGCGTCCAGGTGCGCAGGGCTTTCGATTCAGCAATCGTGGTGCCAGCGGTGCGCCAGTCGGGCAGGCTGGTTTCGCCCAGCAGAGCCTCGGGGAAGATCTGACGCTCGTACACGGGCAGCTGGCGGCGGGGCACAAACTTGTTCTGCGATGCACTCCACGAACCTTGCGCGGTGTGCACGCCACCGGCTTCGGCCACGGGGCCCTTGAACACCCACTCGGGCAGCGGTGCCTTGCACAGCGCCTTGCCAGCGTCGATGTCCTCCTGGATCATCTTCGCGACTTCGAGCCAACCGGCTTCCTGCCACAGCTCGAAGGGGCCCTGCTTCATGCCAAAGCCCCAGCGCATGGCCTGGTCCACGTCGCGTGCGTTGTCGGCGATGGTGCCCAGGTGCACGGCAGCGTAGTGGAAGCTGTTGCGCAGGATGGCCCAGAGGAACTGGCCGGGCGCACCTTCGGCGTTGCGCAGCAGGCGCAGGCGCTCGGCAGCGGGCTTCTTGAGCATGCGGGCATACACCTCGTCGGCCTTCTGGCCGGCGGGCACGTACTCTTCGCTTTCCAGCTCGAAACGCATCACATCGCGGCCGACCTTCTTGAAGAAACCGGCCTTGGTCTTCTGCCCCAGGTTGCCCAGCTCCAGCAGCTTTTTCAGCACGGCGGGCGTGCCAAAGCTTTCGTAGAACGGATCGGTCTCAATGCTCAGGTTGTCCTGCAGCGTCTTGATCACGTGGGCCATGGTGTCCAGGCCCACCACGTCAGCGGTGCGGAAGGTGCCGCTGGATGCACGGCCCAGCTTCTTGCCCGTGAGGTCGTCCACCACGTCATAGGTCAGGCCAAAGTTCTCGACCTCTTTCATCGTGGCCAGCATGCCCGCGATGCCCACGCGGTTGGCCACGAAGTTGGGGGTGTCGTGTGCGCGCACCACGCCCTTGCCCAGGCCGCTGGTGACAAAGGCTTCGAGCTGGTCCAGCACTTCTGGCTGGGTGGTGGGCGTGTTGATCAGCTCCACCAGCGTCATGTAGCGTGGGGGATTGAAGAAATGGATGCCGCAGAAGCGGGGCTTGATGCTCTCGGGCAGCACTTCGGAGAGCTTGGTGATCGACAGGCCCGAGGTGTTGGACGCCAGGATGGCGTGCTTGGCCACGTGGGGCGCGATCTTGGTGTACAGGTCGAGCTTCCAGTCCATGCGCTCGGCAATGGCCTCGATCACGAGGTCGCATTCCTTGAGCAGGTGCATGTGCTCTTCGTAGTTGGCCTGCTGGATCAGCGCCGCGTCGTCGGCCACGCCCAGGGGCGAGGGCTTGAGCTTTTTCAGGCCTTCGACGGCCTTGGTGACGATGCCGTTCTTCGGGCCTTCCTTGGCGGGCAGGTCGAACAGCACCACGGGCACCTTCACGTTGACGAGGTGGGCGGCAATCTGCGCGCCCATCACGCCTGCGCCGAGCACGGCGACTTTTTTCACTTGGAATCGGGACATGGGTTGGGTTCCTGGTTGGGGCGTTGCGCAACACCGCAGGGGGCGCGCAATGCCACGGGAATGGGGTTTACTGGACGCGGATCCAGGTTTGCGTGCGGCCGAACGGGCCGATCGAGCCGCGCACTTCGAGCTTCTTGCCGCCCTCGACGGGGGTCATGCGCAGGGTGTAGTTGCGGCCGTTCTCAGGGTCGAGAATCTTGCCGCCCTCCCACACCTCTTTGCCGTCGGCCTTCTTTGCGCCACGGATGATCTCCAAGCCCACCAAGGGCTTGCCCTTGCGGTCGTCGGAGCACTCCTCGCAGACATCCTCGGGCTTGGCGTCCTTGGACAGGCGCTTTTCCAGCGCTCCGTGCAGCACGCCGCCACCAATGTCGCGGATGCGGATCTCGGCCTTGGCCTCGCCGGTCTTGTCATCGATGTTGCGCCACAGGCCTTCGGGCGTCATCTGCGCCCAGGCCGGCAGCGCACCCGCTACCAAAACAATAGCTGCTACCGCTTTGAACATCTGCGCTCCCTGGCAAAAAGGCTTGAAATCCGCATCCGGCACCGATCAGGCCAGGGCCAGATCGGTGTCCATCAGCACCTTGCTGCCGGCGCGGGCGGTGCGCATCAGCGTGGCGGTTTCGGGGAACAGCTTGGCGAAGTAGAAACGTGCGGTCTGCAGCTTGGCGCCGTAGAACGGGTCGGTGTTGCCGGCGGCGATCTCGCGCAGGGCGACCTGGGCCATGCGGGCGAACAGGTAGCCGAACACCAGGTGGCCGGCCACGCGCAGATAGTCCACCGCAGCAGCACCCACTTCGTCGGGGTTTTGCATGCCCTTGAAGCCGATCTCGGTGGTGAACTTGGTCATCTGGTCACCCAGCATGGCCACCGGGTTGATGAACTCAGCCATCTTCTCGTTCACACCCTCTTCTTCCACCAGCTTACCGATCAGCTTGCCCAGCTTTTTCAGCGTGGCGCCGTTGTTGCCCAGGATCTTGCGGCCCAGCAGGTCCAGCGACTGGATGGTGTTGGTGCCTTCATAGATCATGTTGATGCGGTTGTCCCGCACGTACTGCTCCATGCCCCATTCCTTGATGAAGCCGTGGCCGCCGAAGACCTGCATGCACGCGTTGGTGCTGATGTGGCCGTTGTCGGTGATGAAGGCCTTGACGATGGGGGTCAGCAGGGCCACGAGTTCTTCGGAATCCTTGCGCACCTTTTCATCGGGGTGGCTGTGCACCTTGTCCAGCAACAGCGTGCAGAAGATCTGCAGCGCGCGGCCACCTTCGGCGTAGGCCTTGGCGGTGAGCAACATCTTGCGCACATCGGGGTGCACGATGATGGGGTCGGCGTCCTTGTCCTTGGCCTTGGGGCCCGACAGGCTGCGCGACTGGATGCGGTCCTTGGCATAGGCCAGCGCGTTCTGGTAAGCCACTTCCGTCAGGCCCAGCGACTGGTTGCCCACACCCAGGCGGGCGGCGTTCATCATCACGAACATGGCAGCCAGGCCCTTGTTGGGCTGGCCCACCATGGTGCCGATGGCGCCGTCCAGTGCGATCTGCGCGGTGGCGTTGCCGTGGATACCCATCTTGTGCTCCAGGCCCGTGCAGAAGATGGGGTTGCGCTCGCCCAGCGAGCCGTCGGCATTCACGTTGAACTTGGGCACCACAAACAGGCTGATGCCCTTGCTGCCCTTGGGCGCATCGGGCAGGCGGGCCAGCACTAGGTGAACGATGTTGGCGGCCATGTCGTGCTCGCCGGCGCTGATGAAGATCTTGTTGCCGGTGATCTTGTAGGTGCCGTCAGGCAGAGGCTCGGCCTTGGTGCGCATCAGGCCCAGGTCGGTACCGCAGTGGGGTTCGGTCAGGCACATGGTGCCGGTCCATTCGCCGCTGGTCAGCTTGGGCAGGTACAGGGCCTTCTGGGCGTCGGTGCCATGGGCGTGCAGGGCTTCGTAGGCGCCGTGCGACAGGCCGGGGTACATCGTCCAGGCCTGGTTGGCCGAGTTCAGCATCTCGTACAGGCACTGGTTCAGCACGAAGGGCAGGCCCTGGCCGCCATAGGTGGGGTCGCAGCTCAGTGCAGCCCATCCACCCTCGACGTACTTGGCATAGGCGTCCTTGAAGCCGGTGGGGGTCTTCACTTCGTGCGTGGTCTTGTTCAGCACGCAGCCTTCGGTGTCGCCGCTGATGTTGAGCGGGAACGCGACTTCGGAAGCAAACTTGCCG
Organism: Acidovorax sp. 59; assembly: GCF_002754175.1. Lineage (NCBI taxonomy): Bacteria > Pseudomonadati > Pseudomonadota > Betaproteobacteria > Burkholderiales > Comamonadaceae > Acidovorax > Acidovorax sp. 59. The sequence goes on from NZ_PEET01000001.1 coordinate 3,876,540, forward strand.
GCCTCTTCGATCACGGCATTGATGGTGTCCACATCCACTTCGGCGTGGGGTGGCATCGCCTTGAATTCATCACTGACCTTGAGCACTTCGTGCATGACGAATTGCATGTCGCGCAGGGGCGGCGTATAGGTAGGCATGGGTTTACTCCTTGGATGTGGTGGTTTGGTTGGAAACTTTGCGGCGCGCCACTGTGGGTGCCTTGGCTGCCGCTGTCGGCGCGCTGTAGCGCGCCAGAATGTTGTGAAAGCCCACGACAGCCCGGTCGATGGAGCCCGGGGTCTGCAGGAACCGCGCCTCGTAGTGCAGCGCGAGGATCAGGCCGTGGATCTCGAAGAGCATCTGCTCTTCCTTGGTGTCGGCACGCAGCTCGCCCAGTTCCTTGCACTGCTCGATGGCGCGGCGCATGGCGGCATGCCAGGTCAGCACCGAACTGGCCAGCGCATCGCGCACGGGGCCGGTACGGTCATCGAACTCGACCGCGCCGCTGATGTAAATGCAGCCCGAGTCGATTTCGATGGAGGTGCGCTTCATCCAGTTGTCGAACAGCGCCGACAAACGCGCCACGCCACGGGGGGCGGACATGGCGGGGTAGAACACTTCCTGCTCGAAGCGGGTGTGGTACTCGCGGATCACCGAAATCTGCAGCTCTTCGCGGGAGCCAAAGTGGGCGAAAACGCCCGACTTGCTCATGCCCGTGACATCGGCCAGCGCCCCGATGGACAGGCCTTCCAGCCCGATGTGCGTGGCCAAGCCCAGCGCGGCCTCGACGATGGCCGCCTTGGTCTGCTGGCCTTTTTGCAAGGCACGGCCGGTACCACTGCGAGCACGCGGGATGCGGGTGACCTGGCGGGATTCGGGGATGGAGGACATGGGCACGAATAAAAACGAACGTTCGTTCTATTCTGCAGCAAATTCCCTGCAGCCCCCAAGCCCCCGGAAAAAATAGGGAGCCCCATCCAAACCACCCGTTGCAGCCGCGCCACCCCCGCCGTGACGCGCCGCCTCAACAGCGCGGACCGCTACAACATCAGCGCAAGGCTGGCTTCCAGGTGCTCGGTGGGCAGGCGCCGAAACCCCGAGCGGGCGTAGCACTGCAGGCGCCCGACCACAAAGGCCGTCAACACGCTGGCCGCCACCTGGGCATCGACTGTGGGCGTGCTGGATGCGGCTGCACTCGCGCGCAGGCACTGGCGCAGGGTGGATTCGATGCGGTCAAAGAACTGGTTCATGCGCTGCTGCAAGCGCTCGTGCTCGAACACCAGTGCGTCGCCCACCATGACCCGCACCATGCCCGGGTTGCGTTCGCCAAACTGCAGCACCAGCGCCACGATGCGCGCCGCCTGGCGCGCGCCCACGTCGGCAGGCTGTGTGGGGTCGGGCACGTCGCGCCCCGTGATCTGCTGCACCAGTGTGAACACCGACTGCTCGATGAAATCGATCAAGCCCTCGAACATTTGCGCCTTGCTGGCGAAATGGCGGTACAGCGCCGCCTCGCTGACCGACAGGCGCGCGGCCAGCGCGGCAGTGGTGATGCGCTCGGCCCCAGGCTGCTCCAGCATGGCGGCCAGGGCCTGCAGGATCTGGACGCGCCGTTCCCCGGGCTTGGGCCGCTTGCGTGCAGCCGCAACATCACCCGCTTCGGCGGTACTGGCAGGCTCGGGGAGGGGCGAGATTTCAGACATGCAGGACAGGGACTCCGGTGGGGCCCTGCTCCCGGTGCGCATGCCACTGGGCATGGTCGGATCACGGCAGGGCGTGGATCACGATGTCACATCTTGCCGCAGCCAGGAGGGGCCGGGCCGCCACCTGTTTGCACAAGTCAATCGTGTGTGGAAATGATTCTCGCACAGGCCCCTTGTCGGTCCGGACGGCCCGGGGCCCCGCACGACTACAGCGGAAACACCACCGTCACCAGCAGCCCGCGCCCCTGGGGGCCCGTGCCCAGCGTCAGTGCGGCACGGTGTACCCGGGCAATCTCGTCCGCAATGGCCAGGCCCAGGCCCGTGCCCTCGCCTCCCGCGCCGGGCACGCGGTAGAACCGCTGCAACACGCGGGTGCGCTCAGACTCCGGCACGCCAGGGCCGTCGTCCTCCACCTCCACGTAGGGCCGGGGCGGGCCCGCGCGCCCCTGGCGCAGTCCGCAGCGGATGGTGACCACGCCTCCTGCAGGTGTGTATTTGATGGCGTTGTCCACCAGGTTGGACAGCAGCTCGCGCAGCAGCCAGCCATGGCCTGTCACATGCACCAGCTGGACATCGAGCCCGAGGTCCAGGCCCTTGCCGGTGGCTGCGTCCAAAAATGTTTCCAGCAGCGACTCGCACAGATCCTTGAGGTCCACCCGCTGCGGCGGCTGCGCGTCCAGGCTGCGGGCGTCCGCGCGAGACAACGCCAGCAGCTGGTGCGCCAGCTGAGAGGTGCGGCGCGTGGCGTTGCGCAGCTTCTCGATCTGATCCGCTCCCAAAACAATAGCACCTTGTGCACGATCTTCATGCGCTAGCGGCATTTTCCGGTCGAAATCCGGGAATGACGTGCGTGGCGGCGCTGCCGCCTTGGCCATCATGGCCCAGGCCTCCACCTGGGCCTGCAAGCCCGCCAGCGGCGTGCGCAACTGGTGCGCCGCGTCGGCCACAAAACGCCGCTGCCCTTCGGCCTGTGCGTTGACCAGCGCAAACAGGCGGTTGAGCGAGTGCACCAGGGGCCGCACCTCGTCGGGCGAGGCGGCCTCGTCGATGGGACTGAGATCGCGGGGAGAGCGGCGCTCCACCGCCTCCGCAAGCCCCACCAGGGGTTTGAAGGCCTGCCGCACCGCCCAATGGATCGCAAAACCCGCGGCAATCAGCAATACGAGGTTGGGCAACAACACCCTCAGTAGCAGTTGCTGCGCCCATTTCTGGCGAGGGTCCGACCCGTCGGCGAGGGCCACGACCAGTTCGCCCGCCCCCGTGCGCCCGCGTTGCGCCGCCACCCGGTACGTCACGCCGCCGAACTCCACGCTGTGGAACTCCGGGGCCTGTGTGGTGGGCACGGCGCCGTGTACCCAGCCCTCTCCGAGCAACAGGCGCCCCGAGGTATCGCGCACGCTATAGGCCGCAAAGCCCGCGTTCTGGCGCAAAAACTCTTCGATGGGCGGCGCCAGCAGCAGCAGCGGTGGGTCGTTGTCGTGGATGGGCGGCGCCAGCACCGAATCGGCGAGCGCGGGCAGCAGCCGCACCAGACGCTGGTCGTGCTGGCCAGCTGCCTCATCGGCCGACCGGTAGTCCAGCCAGACCCCTGCCAGCACCAGCACACACAGGGGCAGTACCAGCATCAGCAGCAGCCGGGTGCGCAGGTCCGATGTCATGGCGCGCAGGCCGGGCCGCCGGGAAGAGTTTTTCCAAAGCATGGCGAGGCGGCGAACTGGGCGCGGAGAATCCCTGCTCAGGTTGCCTGCAGTTCAAGCCGGTAGCCAAAGCCCCGTATGGACCGCAGCGCCACACCGTGGGGTTCCAGCTTGCCCCGCAAGCGCGAGACATACACCTCCACCGCGTTGGGGGTGATCTCCTTGTCCCACCCCGTCAGCGCTTGCAGCAGCTTGTCTTTGCTAGCAGGCTTGGGGGCGTTGATGAGCAGGTATTCGAGCACCGTCCACTCGCGCGGGCCCAGTTCGATGACCTGCTCGCCAGCCGGTGTGCGCATGCTGGCCCGGCGCCCGGCCGTGTCCAGCTCCAGCGGGCCAAAACTCAGCACGGCCGTGGTCGCAGCCTGGGAACGGCGCAACAGCGCACGCAGGCGCGCCAGCAGCTCGGGCAGCTCGAACGGCTTGACCATGTAGTCATCCGCCCCCAGATCCAGCCCCTGCACCCGGTCATGCAGCGCGTCACGCGCCGTCAGTATCAAAACTGGCATGGCGGGGCTTGCCATGTCTGGACGGCGCAGGCGGCGTGTCAGCTCCAGGCCGTCCATGGCGGGCAGCCCGATGTCGATGATGGCTGCGTCAAACGACTCGGCGCGCAGCACCTCTTCGGCCCGCTCGCCACTGCCCACCCAGTCCACCGCATAACCCGCATCGGTGAGCCCCAGCTTGATGCCGCTGGCCACCATCACATCGTCTTCGACCAACAGCAGACGCATGGAGACCTCACGCTGGGTCAGTGAGAGCGGATCATGGTGCCGTAGGCCTGGTCAGTCAGGATCTCCAGCAGCATGGCATGGGGCACACGCCCGTCAATGATGTGCACCGCATTTACACCCGCCTTGGCGGCATCCAGCGCACCGGCAATCTTGGGCAGCATGCCGCCCGAGATAGTGCCGTCGGCAAACAGCTCGTCGATGCGGCGGGCTGTCAGGTCGGTCAACAGGTTGCCGGCCTTGTCGAGCACACCGGGGGTGTTGGTCAGCAGCATCAGTTTTTCAGCCTGCAACACCGTGGCCAGTTTGCTGGCCACCACATCCGCATTGATGTTGTAGCTTTCGTTGTTCTCGCCAAAGCCAATCGGGCTGATGACGGGAATGAACGCATCGTCTTGCAGCGCCTTCACCACGCTGGGGTCGATGGAAACGATGTCACCCACCTGGCCCACGTCGTGTTCGATGGTGGGATCCTTGCTGTCCACCATCTTGAGCTTTTGTGCGCGAATCATGCCGCCGTCACGGCCGGTCAAGCCCACGGCCTTGCCACCGGCCTGGTTGATCAGTCCCACGATGTCCTGCTGCACCTCGCCGGCCAGCACCCATTCGACCACTTCCATGGTCTCGGCATCGGTCACACGCATGCCCTGGATGAACTCGCCCTTCTTGCCCAGTCGGTTGAGCGCGGTTTCGATTTGCGGGCCGCCACCGTGCACCACCACCGGGTTCATGCCCACCAGCTTGAGCAGCACCACGTCCTCGGCAAAGTCGGCCTGCAGGGCCGGGTCCGTCATGGCGTTGCCGCCGTACTTGATCACCATGGTCTTGCCATGGAACTTGCGGATGTAGGGCAGCGCCTGGGCCAGGATTTCAGCCTTGTCGCGTGGGGCAATCGAAAGAAGGTCGGTCATGGAGGCGTGCCATCCGGAGAAAACTGTGAGGCGCAAATTGTGCCGCATTCGCCAGGCGCGCGAACACAAGAAGGCTTCAGTGGCGCAGCCAGTTCGGCACTTTGAACCGCACGATGGCCAGATAGGCCATAACATAGCTAACCACAAAAAGCCCGCAAAACGCCATGAGCAGGGGCGTGTTGTTCCAGAACAGCACTGCAGGCACCACCGTCAGGAGCGTAAAACCCCACAGATAGGGCGACGTACGGTTGTTGCGCATCAGCACCCGGCGGGACTCATCATCGTGAAACACCCCACGAACAATGCGGCGGTAGATGAGCTGGTGAAAATGCAGCGCATCGGCCACGCCCGGTGAAACGCCCCGCACCGCCTTGCGGTAAATGGAGAAAATCGTCTCCCACACCGGGTAGATCAGCAGAAGCATCGGGAACCAAGGCGATACGTCCGCATTGCGCTGCACCAGCGAGATGCTGGCCATGGCAATCACCACGCCCCACACATAGGCCCCCCCATCTCCGGCAAACAACATGCCGCGCGGATAGTTCCAGACCAAAAAACCGCCTGTGGCTGCAGCAGTGGATACCAGCAGCGCCGCCAGTGCCCGGTCACCCACCTGCAGCGCCACGTGCGCCAAAGCGAGGCACACGATCAAGGCAACCATTCCCGCCAGCCCGTTGTAGCCGTCGATGATATTGAAGGCATGGGGCAGGCCTGCGACTGCAAGCACGACTATGGCGATGCCAAGCCAGGGGGCAGCAACCAGGACAGCATCAAGCCAGGGCCAGCCCAGGCGTGGCAGATTGATACCCAAAAGCCATACCGCCAATGCGCCAGATGCCCCGGTCAAAGTGAGGCGGTAACGCACTGAAAGGCGCTGGGTAAGGTCTTCCGCAATGCCACCGATCACTGCGGGGAGCAGCACAACCATCCACGCTCCCACCCATACGTCTAGACGCAGCGACGCAGGATCCCCCCAATGGGAGGATTGAGCCACCCCCAAACCCCAACTAACCACCATCCCCAGAACCAAAGCTGCTCCACCCAAGCGTGGCACATGACCATGATGGAAGCGCTGGGGCATAGCGTCGCCATAAGCAGCAGCATGATCCTTGCACCAGCGGACTATCAAACCTGCGGCCAATGTCGCAACAATAAAACTAACCAGACACAAGAGAATCATAAGAGTGACGCCGCAGGGAAACTTGCGACCACGCGCCGGTACACTACACAAGGTGCGATTGCAAATGCAAGCCGAATATTTCCCAAGAGGACTAAGCACTTCATAAAAGAGCGAAATTTCAAGGTGCGGCAGCGGAAGCCTTGATGACCGCCTGCGAGAAACCCAAGCCTGGCTTTGCCCTTAAGACATCTGCCATAGCCCAGTAAAGCGCATCTGACCCAAAAGCTACATTTTGGGGGTCCAAAGAGAAGAGATTGATCCCGGGTTCGAAAAGCTTCCCCTTCACCCGCGGCTCCATAAAGAAGGATATGAATCGCGCGCCCTCCTCGTGGTGGCGAGTCAGAATTTCATTCAAATCATTTGCAGACATCGCCTTCAACGGATGGAACTCCGTTACTCCGTAAGCCCTGCTTCCTCCGTGCGCGCCCATGCCTGCCACCTTGGAGCGGCGTGATCGCAGCCAGTCGATCACCTCAGGGCCGTATGTCGCTCGCCCATACAGACTAACGCCAAGCTGCATTCCGGTAGCGTCGCCCAGAGAGTCATCGATGGCAAACCTAGAAGCGTCCCACCCAGGATTTGTGAACGGAACGATCTGATGGGTGTAAACAGGCCCTCCCCCTAGACAGGAGCGCTTTACTACACCAGCAAAATGTTTCAAATACTGGGTAACTTGATTTTGACGATAGTCATGCCAATGCTTGACCAAGGGGTTGTAGTACAGCGATAACTGGTCACTTGGTGTATCCACCCAGAAATTTGTATTTGACTGCTTCGCGCCCATGGGTGGCAATGGCGCCTGCGGCACCGCCACCACCGGTGCTTGGTCTCGTCCGATAATGCCTACCCAGCGTCCTGCCAAGTATTGCATTGCGCCACCATCAGTCGGTTCCAGCGCGATGTCGATGCGATGCATCCCCTTTGCCAACTCAGAGTAGTCAAAGTCGTACCGCCAGCCTACATCCGCTGAACCAACGGCAGGAACCGCCGCAAACACATCTTGCCGCGCCTGATTCGCAGGAACTCGTGCTACAGGCAGCCCATCTACAAAAACGTGAATCCACGGTGTCCGGTGTGGGGATGCTTTTGCCACATGAGCCCAGCCCGAAATAGGCAGCATACCTGTGGCATAAGAGTCAATGTGATCCTGATACCGAGTCATTCGTTGCGTACGTATGTCCTTTGCTGGGGGCACGACCTCGTCAAAAGACCCGTAGTCGCCACCCACTGCTTCATTGAGAGCACGCAAATTGATAAAACGTGTCCGCAAGAATTGACGGAACCCCAGAATCGACTTGTCACTGTAATCAGACACTTGATAAGAAGTAGACATCCCCATACCCGCCTCAAAGTCAGGAAAAAGGTGATGCAGCTCACCGAGCACCGTGACGCCGTGAACCTTCTGGCGATCCTGTGACGGCAGCCGGCACACTTGCTCCAGCACCGCGTTGATCGCCACTTCCCGCATGTGGGTCAGATCGTTGTCGCGATTTGCCAGACTCCATGGATAGATATCGAGGTGGTAATACCGCCCCTTGTCCATGGGCCTGCCCGCCGGACCAAACGCCAAGTTACGAGGATCGGCACCAAGTTGCTTTTCCAGCGCGCCTCCGACGGCAAAATGCGTCGAAAACAAATACAGAACCATCGAACGCGCTGATCGGTGTATGGTGTTGGCAACTCGTTTCGCGGCGGCGTCATCAATCATCCAACGCCCGTCTGCAGAAAGCGTGAACAATCGCAACAAAGGCACGTTTAGCGTGTAGCCCAGCTCGTAACGACCGTCTGCACTTGTGCTTGGTCCCAAGGAGTCCAGCGTGCCATCGATCAAGCCCGCCGCCGAGTCCGTATCACCTCCGCAGGTTTCGATATTGGACGCCATCCCGCGAGACAGGATGCAGTTGTCCAGCGCACCAATCATGGGCAATAACAACAAACGCTTTCGCGTCAACTCTCGTTGCATCCCCCAGCCCAGCAAAGCAAGACATATGAGTAGCGAACAGGTAAAAGCGATAGCCCACCCAGAGCGCCTCCTCACACCACACCCACTCTGCTGTCGTTGATTCATTCGACTCTCTTCATTCTTCATCTAAAAAACGGCGTTGCTCACCTTTTAGTAGCTTCGACCGCTACCCTCACTCTGCGGGCACCTGCGGATTCAAGCAACCCGCTACCTCGCAGACGTTCACAACTACTGCAGCCGCCGCTTTAACAGGCACCGCAAAGCGCCCCCTGAGTAAGCTGCGTCCACTTGTTGCCCAACTCTTCAAGCGGCGTCTTTGCGGGGTGATCGTTGATCAGAGGTCTCGCATTATCAGCCCTGACGGCATAATCCCTGGATGCCTTCCCTTGCAGAGCTACACCACGTCTATACCCGCGACATTCAGCCAGACGAGCACACATCGTTGAATTTTCTGGCTCACCATATTCCTGCGGGATCGAGCGTTTTAGACCTTGGATGTGGAACGGGCGCCCTTGGGCGCTGGCTCGTCAACCGTGGTCACACCGTGTTGGATGGCGTGACATTCAACAGCGCAGAAGCAGACATTGCGCGAACAAACTACCGGCAGATTGTGGAGGGAGACCTTGAAACGCTTGACCTGCTGACGGCGTTTGCGTCGCGCCACTACGACGTGATCGTGTGTGCTGATGTACTGGAGCATCTCAAGAACCCTGCTGTCGTCTTGGAGCAATGCAAGACCCTGCTTTCGCCCGAAGGGCGCTTGTTGATCTCCGTTCCCAACGCAGCCTACGCAGGCCTCATTGCCGAGTTGATGCACGGCCAATTCAGATACCGAGATGAAGGCTTGCTCGACAAAACGCATTTGCGGTTCTTTACACGCAGCAGCCTCCTGGATTTTCTGGAACTGGGTGGCTGGCAAGTTGCCTCTACGGAGACAGTGCGGCGAGAGCTTGTCGAGTCCGAGTTCACCCAACCCTTCGATGCAATCCCGCCATCTGTAGCCCGCTATCTGCTGACGCAACCGGATGCGCTGACCTATCAATTCGTCGTCACAGCGAGACTGAAGGCAGACTCCAAAGTAGAGGCAAGTGTCTTTGAAAACTCCATTGCAATGCCCGCTCGGGCAGAAACAGCAAAATTCAGCATGGAGCTGTTCTGGAACACTGGGACAGGCTATACGCAGGCGCAGAAAGCCCATGCGACAGGCATCATTGGCAAACAACATCAGACGGTCCAATTCGCCATTGCTCCGTCCACCGCTTCGCCGTATCTCACACTGCGCCTTGACCCTGCCGATAGACCAGGATTTCTGCATCTGCACGCATTGCGTGTGACCGACGCGCTCGGTGCCACTCTTTGGGAGTGGAAAGGTTGCGGCGATTGGGAGTCTGAAGCTGTTTGCACATTCCCTGCCTCGCATCAAATTCATTGGACCCAGCTTGGTTTCCCGACTTCTGTCCCGTTGCTGCTGTTGCTGGAGGACGATCCATGGTTCGAGCTTCCCATTGATGAGACCAGTCTTGCAATTTTGTCCGCCCGAGGGGGGCTGCTGGAAGTCACCGTCGGTTGGCCTATGTCGGCAGACTATCTTCAAGCAACCCACGCAATGCGAGACATCCGGCGCGCTTATGCCGAACAGTGCACGCATGCCGAAATATTGGCGTCCGAAAAGCATTCTCTGCAAGTTGAGCTGGTGCACACACGACAAGAAAATGACAGCTGGAAAGAAAAAACACGTACTGCACTTCAAGAGCGTGCTGCACTCATCGACACGCAAAACAAAACCCAGCGTTCACTGGAGGAACTGCAAACACACCTGCAGTGGATTGAAAACTCAACCGTATTTCGCCTCACCCGACCTCTGGTACGCCTGAAGATGGCGCTCAACAAATACATGCCATCGCCATCAACCACTCCTGCGCCCGCCCGGCAAGTGGCCGAGCGCGCACCGTCGCTAGCACAGCCCGTAGACGTTATCGTTCCAGTCTATAAAGGACTTTTTGATACACAGAGATGCATTACGTCGGTGCTCAACAGCACTTGCCAGACACCCTGGCGCTTGGTGGTTATCAATGACGCCAGCCCGGAGCCCGAGGTGACAGCTTGGCTGCGCGACATTGCGGCGTCAGAACCACGAATACTGCTTTTGGAAAATCCAGAAAACCTGGGTTTCGTTGGCACAGTCAACCGCGGCATGGCACTGTCTGAGCAGGCAGATGTACTACTGCTCAACAGCGACACTGAAGTAGCCAACAATTGGCTGGACAGGTTATGCGCCACCGCCCATGCAAATGGGCGCAACGGAACTGTCACCCCCCTCTCTAACAACGCCACCATCTGTAGTTATCCACGCTTTTGTGAGCCAAACGCACTGGTACCTGGTCACACCACTGCATCGCTGGATGCGCTGATAGCAGAAACCAACCCTGGGGTGTCAGTAGATGTACCGACCGGCGTTGGCTTTTGCATGTATATACGGCGCGACTGCCTTAATGCAGTGGGACTTTTTGATGTTCCCAACTTCGGCAAGGGCTACGGGGAAGAGAATGATTTTTGCCGAAGGGCACATTCTCTTGGATGGCGCAATCTGCAAGCGCTCGATACTTTCGTACTACATTCGGGAGGCGTAAGTTTCGGTGCCAGTAAAAGCCAGCGTGAATTGGACGCTATGGAGACATTGAGGCGCCTTCATCCCGAATATGAAGGCGCTGTGATGCGCTTTATCGCAGATGATCCATCGCTACCTTACCGCCGTGCACTTGACATTGCACGACTGCAGGCAAACCCTCTGCCCAAAATCCTATGCGTCATGCATGACCGTGCAGGGGGAACGCTGCGACATGTGCGCGAACTCGCCACCGCGTTGAGTGAGTCAGCCGTGATGTTGACACTCACACCGACACCCGGCTCTCGCGTACGCCTGGCTATGGCCCAGAGTACGGAAGAGTTTGCGCTGGAGTTTCATGTGCAAGAGCAACTCGACGCCCTGTTGTCAATACTCCGCTCCATTGGGGTATCGCTCGTGCACTTTCATCACCTGCTCGGGCACTCAGCCGCGATCAAAAGCCTTCCCCAGCGCCTTGGCATTCCATTTGACTTCACGGCCCACGATCACTACAGCTATTGCCCACAGATATCGCTCACAGATCATCACAACCGTTACTGTGGCGAGAAGGGTGTGGAGCAATGCAAAGATTGCCTTGCAAAGTCACCCGCACCCGGGGGTGTGAATATCGTTACCTGGAGAAACAATAGTCGCGATTTTTTACGACAAGCGCGACATATCCTGGCCCCCACCGCAGACATGGCGATGCGGATGGAGAGGTTTGTGCCTGAAGCGGACATTCGTCACGCGCCACACCTGGACATGGGGAGCATCACACTGCCAGCCATCGTCCGGCGCCCTCCTCGCCGTGCTGCCACCGCGCCCCTGAAAATAGTAGTCCTAGGCGCACTCAGCAGCATCAAGGGGGCAGATGTTCTCGAAGGGGTGGCCATCGCTGCGGCTAAAGCCAATGCACCGGTGGAGTTTCATTTGTTGGGATACGGCTATCGCAGCCTTAAGACCCGACCCAGAGCGCATCTCAGCGTCCACGGTGAATACGCCGACGCAGATCTTCCAAGCTTGCTGGACTGGCTGCAGCCTGACTTGGCTTGGTTCCCCGCACAATGGCCAGAGACATACAGCTACACACTGAGTGCCTGTCTACAAGCGGGGCTACCCATCGTCGCGTCCGACTTGGGCGCGTTCCCAGAGCGATTGTCAGGACGTAGTTGGTCGTGGGTATTGCCCTGGGACACTACAACTGACGCATGGCTCGACTTCTTTGTAATTCTGCATCGCGACTATCTGGTTGGCGACAAGCCCGCACCCCAGTGTCGACAATACGCTCCCTTGTGGCAGTCAGCCATGCCCCAATGGGACTATTCCAACGAATACCTGCGCACCAGCATCAGTAGCGCGAAACCCTCAAAGAGCATCACCGAAGAGAAGTCGCACCTAGACGCAGTGAGCTTGGCGGCTTTTCTGCCGGGGCGTAATCGCACCCAACCTCAGCAGGCAACGCTCGCGCTTCGACGAACCTTATTGACTATTGTGATTCGCCTCCGTTCTAGCCCTGGGTTGAGGCAAGCTGCGCGCTGGGTGCCACTTCGTTGGCAAACACGTGTAAAGAACTGGCTTGTGCGTTGAACCAACAGCCATCGGATTGACGAATCGTCAGCCTGCCGATTCCCGAAAACCCGACGCCCCCTCATGAGAGGACTGTTGCGGATCAAAATCCAGCCAACAATGGCATTGATTTTTTGACTTCAAATGGTTCTTTTTTGATACTTCATCGCTGTAAACATCGCTTTTTTGCCACCGATTTTCAGGAGAATCATTTGAAAACTACCCGATCCTTTGTGGTAGGTGCCGCACTCGCCTTCATCACCTATTCAAGCTTTGCCACCAGTCCCTACGATGGCATCTACGCAGACATGGCGTCGGCCAATTCGTATGTTTCTGTGCATACCAACGCCGATCAAATGATTGTTACGCAGTATGAAATTCTTCCCGCGTCGGGCGTTTTGTTCACCTCTCAACTTGGCTCAGTTATGCCCAGGCAGGTGAACACATGGCAGCTGCTGCAAGGAACCTTGACCGGCAGCACCGCATCGCTGAGCGGTCAACTGATGTTCAACCAGTGCAATGTTCGCCTGAATGCCACCTTTACCAACACAAGCCTCGTTGCAACGGTTACCAGCGCATCGTCGTCGGGAGCCGGTACATCTTCCACCATGAACTGCCCCGCACTCACAACGCTAGGCCCGCTTCGGTTCAACAAGATATTCTGAACGCCGTTTTGATTGACCAGCCCGGCATTGAATCAATTGCTGCATTGAGTAGATGCTTGGGTACGGTTCTCTTTGGAGAACGTCTCGACGACACGAACACCTGCACTTCGCACTTTGTAACCACCCAAGCCTTATGGGTGCGACGTGCTAGCCTTTGAAAAAGCGCTTCGCCTCAGACCAAAAATGCCACGCCTCAGGCTCTCGCTGGAGGACAGCCTCCAGCTCCGCAAACACTGCGTCGATGAGCGGAGACACCTCGTCGTAAACACCCAAGGAAATGATATTGAGCTGACGCCTACCGGTCTGAAAGTCGAAGCCGGTGATGTAGACATAAACAGGGACGCGGTGATCCACCGCCAAACGATGCAACGCACGCGGCACCGAAGCTTCAAGGCCCAGCAACCGTATCCGCTCAGCACTGTTTGATTGATCAGTAGGCACATCGATAGCGGCAAGTACTTGGCCCCCAGCCCGTAGTGCTTTGATGGCAGGCCGCAAGCTGCCAGACACATCTAAGGGCTCGCAACCCAACGCCTTGTGCACTGTAGCTGTGCGTGCACGGGCATACCACCCCAGCACGGCGCGCCCCAGGAAAGGAGCCCCCTCGGTCGAGGCAACCAAAGCGCGCGGAAGCAGCCCGCCCCGCGCAGCATGGCGCAGGCCCCACATGCCCGCGCCCCAGTGAAAAGTGAACAACATTGCAGCTTGGCTTGGGGGAGGCCACGCGCCTTGAACATCCAGGTGCGTGTCCATCCATTGGTCCTGCTGAGTTCTGGCAAGGTAATGGTCCGCATGGTCTGTCCAGGTCACCAAACGGCGATGCATCAGCCATGCGCGTTCATCGGACACCGGAAACCGAGCCTTGTATTCTGCCAACGCTTGTATGGCTGCTACGCGGTAGGCTGGCAACCAAATCAATATGCGCCGCGCCACACGGTATGCGACCGACCACGGCAGCACCGCAGCCAACGCGGGTAGAGCCACCAACTCAATGGCATCCTTACACTCAGTTCTTATCCGTCGAAGGCGACGCAGCACATGCAAGTTCATGCACGTTAGCTCCAGTAGTGGGGGAGTCGCACCAGTCCCGGAGTCTGGGTGGGATAAACAAACGTGAAAGTGATACACGCCTTCCATTCATCGCACACCACTAGCCCCTTTGCATCAAACAGGTAGGCGCTGACCACATATTCGCCGGTGTGCAACGGCAAGTCGGGGAAGGTAAGCGAGATCTCCCACAGCCCTGCCGCCAACTGGCGCGGCACCACACCTTCTACATGCGAGGCTAGCGATGTGATGCCTACGCCATGGGACTGCTCCAGCATCACTCCGATGCTGGGTGCGACGTCGCCAGGCGCAGTGTGTGCGCGCACAGTCACCACTAGATCGGGCGAGCAAAGCAAGGGCGGTGTGGATTGGTCAAGACTGGCCACATCAACGCTCACGAGGTGCGATGACGTTACGGCAGTACCTGCGCCGGGCACGCCCACTTGGTCACTCTTGCTGTTGTCACCTGCTCCATCACCTGCCTCGGCAACAGCGACAATTGCACGCCCGTGTTTGCCATCGGATGCGGAATGGGGGCCACCCGAAGATGCCTCCGGCGTCCCACCTGAGACTGACTGGTCATCGTCCTCCAAACCAGGGGCGTTCCGCGCCATCTGGGTGTGCTGGCGCAAACTGGCTTCGTAGGAGGCGAGCACCGCCTCTGTACTGCCAAACTGACGTACCTGACCATGCTCCATCCAGAGGGCTACATCACACAGCTGACGAACATGGTAAAGACTGTGCGAGCAAAACAAGATGGTGCAACCATTCCGGCGGAATTCCTCTATGCGCTCTACGCACTTCTTCTGAAAGTTCTGGTCGCCTACGGCCAAGGCCTCGTCCACAATCAGCAACTCTGGCTGCACCGCAGTCACCAAAGCGAAAGCCAAGCGCACCACCATGCCAGATGAATAGGTTTTGACTGTACGGTCGATGGCGTTGCCCAGCTCTGAAAAAGCAATGATCTCTGATTCCAACGCGACAATGGTGTCAGCGTCGAGCCCGATCAGCCCCCCTGCAAAGCGCAGGTTGTCACGTCCAGAGAAGTCGGGATGAAAGCCCGCACCCAACTCTAGGATGGCAGTGATACGCCCTATGCACTGTGCCGAGCCTTCCGTGGGCTGCAATGTGCCAGCCAGCAGTTTGAGCAAAGTGCTTTTACCAGCGCCATTGTTGCCCACCACGCCCAGACACTGCCCTGGGTACAACCGAAAACTCACGTTGCGCAATGCCCAATGGCTGCGGTGCAAAGAGGCTCCCGTGATCAGTGCACGTAGCCGTTTGCGCGGATGGTCGTATAGCTTGTAGCCCTTGCCCAGCCCTTGCACATTCAGCACAGGTACCGAGGCCGCGGCCATTTCGTGCGGCGTGGCGGGCGGGCGGCCGAATTGATTAGGGCTTTGTGTCATAGCCAGTCCACCAATTCATCGCGACTGCGACGCAGCAAAGGAGACAACACTGCGCAAGCAGCACCAAACCAGACCACCATGCCAACGCAAGACTGCCAACTGGGCCACTGGCCTTGCAGCAAAACGTTTTGGTAGGCCAACACCCACGCGGTCATGGGGTTGAGCCACAGTAGCCAGCGCCAGTCCGCAGGGAATAGCGTTACCGGAAACAAGATAGGCGACAAAAACACACCCACGGACAAAGCAAACGTGACGATTTGTACCGTGTCACGCAATGCCGCCGCCATGATGGCCAATATATAGGCCAGTAAAAAGACCAGCGCAAATTGCGTGACGACCAGCAGCGGCAGGCTTACCAGCGCCAAGGCTCCACGGTGCAATGGCACGTACGCCAGGGCCAATAACACCAACAGAGGCATATACACCGCAGCACTGGCCAGAACGGTGCGCAGCACCATCAGCACAGGAGGTAGCGCATTTTTTTGCAGCAAGTGACCCGAATCGATGAGGCTGCTGGTGCCACGGCCTACAGCCTCGCAAAACGCTTGCCATGGCAACATACCCACAATGAGGAACGTTCCTACGGCCTTGGTGGGAGCCGCATCGCCCAGGCGCATGGCAAACACTACGTCAAACACGAGGTAGTACGCAGCCACCGTCAACAGTGGCTGCACATAGACCCATGCAAGCCCCCCGGCTGTGCCCGAGTGGCGCGCAGCCAATTCGCGCCACACCATGACGCTCAGCATGGCACGCATTGCCCATGCTGCACGCAAGTTTTGCCACATGTTGTACTGATGTTCTATTCGTTATAGGCGGCGAACGCAAAGGCCAGCCTGATTACTGTCGTTACAGTCATTTTTTACGTTCAATCAACGACTGCCGACTGCGCATCACACAAGACATAACCAACATAGGACGCGCAGCGTTACTTACCCGGCTGCTGGTTCGCCACATAGGCTTCTAGAACTTCTGGGTGCGCCTTTGCACGCTGCATGATCTGTTGACCTGCTTTGATGCGCCCTTCAGTCAGTATCTTTTGCGTCACCTCTTGCAGCAAAGCACTCCGAACCTCTTCAAACGGCTGCTTGCCGGCCTCTTTGCGGTCCGTCACCTTGATAATGTGATAGCCAAATTGGGTTTTGACCAGACCGCTAAGTTCACCCACCTTGAGCTGAAAGGCGACCTCTTCAAACTGCTTGGCCATGCGGCCACGCACAAAGAAGCCCAGATCACCTCCTTTGGAACCACTGCCCAGATCTTGCGAGCTTGCCTTGGCTAGCTCTGCAAAATCTTTACCCCCCTTGAGGTCCGCCAACAGTTCCGCCGCCTTGGCTTCGGCATTTTCTTCCGTGGCAAGAACCAGGATATGACTGGCTTTGACTTCTTCTGGAATTTCAAACCGCTTGGTTTCTGCACGATAAACGTCGCGGGCCCGTTGCTCCAGCACCATGTCGCTGGGTCGATTGGACTGGTCTAGCTGGGCCAATTGAATATCCGACAACACGCGGTCCTTACCCAGCTGCAGCGCGGCCTGATTGAAAGGAATTTGGGCCAAACCTGCGACCTCTGCCTGTTTGGCCAGCGCGCGGCGCATCAACAGGTTAGAGGCTAATTGGGCCAGCCTTTCGGGCTGCTGCATGAAACCGGACCGCACATCGGGGGGCGCCTTGGACAGCTCGGCCTCAAGGTCCAGCATCGTGATGCTGACGCCGTCCGCCTCGATGACCACGGCGGGCGCTGGCTTCGCATTCTGGGCCCAGACGGCGTTACATGACAAGGCGAGGGCCAACAAAGTAACCGACGAAGAAAGCTTGAACAAACGGATGCTGCGGATCATACAAAAAGGATCATTCAGTCAATCAAAATTACCCAAGGACAACAAATGTGGGCAGTCTGTGAGCGTACAAGATACAAATTTGGCCTGTGGCCTTGAATAACAGGCGACAGGCCAAAAAAGGTAAAAAAGGCGGGAAAATTCCCGCCTTTTTCAAGAAACCACCGAAGTGGTCTTATGCACTACCAACCGAATTAACGGGTGAAGCGGTGGGGCCACACGGCGCCGAACGCGCTGGACTTGGCGAAAGCCGCACCCAGAACTGGCAGACCGGCGTTAGCCAAGCCAGAAGTACCCAGGCTGATCCAGCCTTCGTTAGCGGTCACATTCAGGTTTTGCAGTGCCACCGAAGCGGACAGCGAGCCAGAAGCAGTGTTCGTGCCATTATTGATGGCCAGAACCGAGGTTTCGCCGCAGAAGCGAATGTTAGACACGGTGCCGGGAGAGATCACAAACTGGCTGGAGGTCGTGGTTTCTTCGCGATCCCACTGATTCACGCCAGCGGCGCCCGTATCAGCTGCCACGCACACTTGGTTGTTCACCAACGAGGTGTTGGTTGCGCTGAAGAAGTTAGCAGCACCAGCAGCAGCCGTCCAATCCGAATAAACGCGGCTGTTAGTCGACAGCGGGCTGGTGAAACGATAATTCACAGCCACGTTGTAACGACGGGTAGGCATAGAGAACACCCAATCCGTGGTAGCACCGATGGAAGTGGTCGTCAGGTACTCGTTAGACACCGACTTAGCAGCCAGAGCCGTGGTCAGCGCAAACGCTTGTGACAGAGGTGCCGTCGCAGAAACGGCAGTCACGTAAGGCGTCGACAGGTCAGGCAGATCGTAGTACGAAGCCGAGATGAAAGGCGTCGTGCTAGCAACTGCGCCCACGGCGCCAGAAGCTGCGTCCGTTGCAACACGGTTAGCACCGCGCAGCAGAGGATCAGCAGTAACAGTGTCAATTGCGATGGCTGGCGTGCTGGAAGGACCGGCAGCATCATCAGACTGCGGGAAGAACACCACGTTAGCATTGATGTCAGCGGCACCCGCGCCCGTTGCACGGACAGCAGTAGCAGCACCGGAGAACGTCGCAGTCTTGACGGTGTCGATGATGGTCCAGTTAGCCATCAGCTTGCCGGTGGGGTTGGTCAAACCTTTACCCAGGGCAGTTGTAGGAGCATTTGCAGCGCCGGTACCCAGAGCTGTCGTGTCCGCCTTCAGCGTATCCAGTACGGTTGTCGTGCAAGGCGCAACACCGTTCACATGCTTGATTGCAGTGAACAATGGGCTGACTGCAGGAGTGGTGCCGCCAGTTGGCTGCTGCTCAATCACACCAGCCTTGAAGATGTCAGCCATCGCCAAGATTTCAATGTAACCTTCACGGGTTTCATTGGCCTTTTGAGCATCCGTCAGAGCGGGGTTCAAACGAGCAGTTGGGAACGAGTTCTTTTGCGTTGCAACGATGGATGGCAACGTGCAAGACTTATCAGCGGTTTCCAGCTGCGAGCGACCATCTGCGCCTTGACTCACCTTGGCAGCCCACACGTCACCAGGAGACAGTGCAAGCGTGAAGTCAAAAATATCGTCGGAGTTGGAAGCACCGCGGAAACGCACCTTCACCAGCTTACCATTCACGGTGTCGGTGTTAGTGATGTTCATCAGCGTTGCGTTCGTGCCCTGCGTCGTGAAGTAAGGCACCACCAAGATGTGACCAGTACCAGCTTCATTGATGCTCAGCGTTGTGGCAGCGTTTGCAGCTGGCACGTGCACACCAGCGTTAGCCACACCAGCCAAGCCAAGGCCACCAATCATGGCAGCAATGCTTGCAGAGAGAATACTTTTTTTCATTGATAACTCCGTTAAAAAAGTTGGTAAGCGCAACTACCAGGATTGTTTACGCTTCGAAATGTTAGCACAGGGTCTGAAGGATTAGTCTTCAGAGACTACCAGCCGCTCTGAGTTGTGCACAAAAAGCAACAGGCAACAGCATGAGCTTTAAAAACAGTCACTCGATAGGACAGTCTCCCTTCAGATTGCTTGCACCAACAAGCAGATCAAGCCCAGCGGCGCATACTTTAGATGAGCGCGTGCAACACACTGCGCAGCACACCCCCACCACAATACAATCCACCACTGCCGTATCCGGTCAGGGCTTCTCGTAATAGTACCAGCGGCCACTCTCATTGAGCCATGTTTCGGTGAAGAAGGTGCTGATTGTGTCGCCTTTGCCACGCCCAAAGGGCGAGGCAACAGTCAGCTCAATGCGCACCTCGCATTTTTCTGATTCGCAGGTGGTGCTAGCCACTTCGGCACGCCGCCATTGCACGGCGCCTTTGAACTGGGATTGGTATTCACGCAGGTCATGCAGACTGCGATAGGCGGGGGTGAGCATGTCATAGGCTTTTTGCCACTGCCCATCAATGAGGTAGCCCCAACGTTGGCTCGCCAGCAGAGATGTTTGCTGCTCGGGCGTCATCGCGGTCGTTGCGCAGCCCGAAAGAACCACTGTAGCAGCCACAAGTGCTGCCGCGCAGGTGCGGCACGCAAGAGAAAGCGCGGACATCGTTGTCATTCCAAAATCTCCTTGTTAGCAAATAAATCCATCAGTCACGCTGGTCGATATGGTGCCCCACCCGGCGGGTGATCGCTGCACCGGACACAGGCAAGCCCAGGATTGGACGCGATGTTCAGTCGCACGCGAATGCCAATCGACTCCCGGTGCAGAGCGACGTGAATATGGCGGCGTCCTGCCGCATTCCAAGCACGTCACAATTCTTTGGCTGCCAAACAGCTCCTTCGTATCTGGAAAAAACGCAGCGCCGCAACACCCAACAGCTGCTGGCAATAGCAAACCAAAACGCGAAGGCCCGAACCCTCACAGTAACAGCTCCCGCCTACTTGGAACGGACGCGCCGCTGGCTCAAACAAAATTAACACTTTGGGACGCGCCCGATGTACTCTGAACGCCACCACTTGGTTTACTGACGGGGAGAAGTAACACTACCGTCAGACATCCCAACACCCTGAGGGGCAGAAGGGGCAGAACGAGGCTGCGGTGTACCTACGGCTGGAGCTAGGCCACGCATGCGCTCGCGCAGGTCGTCGCTTACCTCTCGGATATCGATGTCGGTACGCACCACGCGCGGGGTTATGACCACAAGCAGTTCCGTCCTGCTGCCAATGTTGGAGGTTGAGCCAAACAAATTGCCTAAAACGGGAATGCTGTGCAGGATGGGGACTCCCGATTTAGACGTGGTGTTGTTACTCTGAATCAAGCCCCCCATCACAATGGACTCGCCAGAGCGCACGGCAAGCTTGCTGGACAACTGGCGCTGCAAAAAGGCCCGCTGGCCGCTGACCTCGTCTTTTTGTCCCACGTCTGTGACGGACTGATCTACCTGCATGGTGACTACATTGCCAGAGTTCACTGAAGGCGTCACCATAAGGTTGACGCCTGTGTCCTTGTATTGGATGCTAGTGCGCACAATGCCGTCGCTAGTTACGGTTTCGCCAGCCTGAATGGGAGTTTGCGTGCCCACGGCAATGGAAGCCATATGGTTGTCCAGCACCATCAAAGATGGACTGGCAATGACCTTGACCATCGTCTTCTTAGACAATGCATTGAGCACTGCACGCACATTGCCAGCCGGGTTTTTGAGCGTGTAAGAGAAACCTGCAAGCGCACCGCCCAGCACACCGCCCGCGCTGGTGCTCAACGCACCGCTGCCGGTGTAGCCAGTGTTGGCACGGCTGTCGCTAAACGCCCATTGCAGGCCATATTCGAGGTCGTCATTCAACGTGACCTCGACAATGCTGGCTTCGATCAGCACCTGGGTCAGCGGCAAATCAAGACGCTTGAGCGTGGCTTCGATCTTTGCGTACTCGGCCTTGGTGCTCCACACGAGCAGAGAGTTGTTTAGCTCATCGGCCATCACCCGTATGCTTCCAAGGGTTGCCACCGCTGCGCCCTGGGTTTGCGTTGCTGTAGCGGCTGTGTTACCCAGCGAGCCCACACTGCGACCACTCAGCGTGCCCCCGCCTGCGCCAGAGAACGTGCTGCCGCTGCGTATGCCTGTGCTGTTACCCAGGTTGCTGCCATAGAGGCCTGAGTTGGTGCCACCAAAAACACTGTTGGGTGTGGAGGATGCACCAAACCCTGATGTCATGCCAGTCGCATTACCCAAGCCAGGCGCAACGCCGGTGTTGGTAAATGCGCTGTTCGTTGGTGCGGCAGTGCCGCCAAAGATGCCGCTCAATACCGACGCAAGATGGCGGGCGTTGACGTTCTGCACTTGATAGATGAACAACTGGGGCTCCGTGCTGTTGCCTCCTGGCTGATCCAGCTTGTCAATCCAACGCCGCGCTTCATCCAGGTAGGCCGCCCGGGGGGTGACCACCAAAATGCTGTTGAGTCGCTCCATCGGCAGCACACGGAACGCGCCGAAGAGGGGATTGGACTCTGCCATACCACCAGATGGCACCACACCACCCGCGCTTGCGCTAGGGCGCGCCGTAGCCGTCGAGCTGCCCGCCGCGCCGCCAGATACGACAGAGGACGCAGCACCAGAGCCCCCTCCCAAAATAGACAGCGCGGCCTCTACCTCTTTGACAGACACATACTTGAGCGGAAACACCCCCACCGACATACCTTTAAGAAGATCAACGTCAAAGGTGTTGACGAGGTCCAACCATCCCTCGGCCTGCGTGCGGGTACCGGCAAGCACCAGGAGATTTCGCAGGTTGTCCACCCGGACAATGGCCTCAGGCGGCGCCATGGGGCGCAATATGGCGGCCATTTCTGATGCACCAATGTAGTTGAGCCTTACCACGATGGCGCCGCTGCCAGGCGGCAGCGGCGCCCCGGCCACAGCCTGGCGCACCGCCGGCACGATGCCTCGCACAGCCTCCGCCTTGCCGACATGGTAGGTGCCACGCGTGTCTCGTGCCATGACAAGCCCGTTGGCTTGCAGAGCACTTTCGAGCAAGAGTACGGCCTGATCCGGAGAAATATCGCCATTGGTGGACAGAGTGACAGAGCCCGTCAGTGGTTGATGCAGGACATAGTCGGCTTTGAGCACGTCTTTCAGGACGATGGTCGCAAACTCTGCGATGGGCGCTTCTTCAAACTTGAAGCCCGTCGCGCCCACAGGCAGTGCCGTGGTGGCGCGGGGGGGGGCTATCACGGTGTCATTGCCGCGCATGATTCGGGGTTCCACGCTGGGAGCCGCATCCGCCGGTTGCGGGAGTTGTTCTGGTGACTGGGCAAAGGTCACGCCCACATACACGGAAAGGCATGCAACTGCCAGCCGTTTGAATTGATCCATGGTCGAAATACTCATTCTTTGACGGGGGGAAGCCCAGCTTTGCGAAACAGTTCGTTGCGTTGGCGCAGCCGCTCACGGGCAGCCTCTTGCTCTTGTTGTTGAATGGACACGAGGTCAGGACGGCCACCGATTGACGGCGACGCAGCAACAGGCGCAGGACTGCCTGCGGCAGCGGGCGGCTGCGGTCCAAACACATGCACTAGGCGGACGCTACGAGTCTCATCACCACGAGCAAAAGTGACTTCTCGTCCCTCGATGGACTGTACCGTCCACTCACCCAGCGGTTCGTTGAGGCGAACCCTGCGAACTTTGTCGTTCACCCGCGCCACGATGCCACTGAAATCAGGGCCTTTAAAAATGCCATACAGGGTCAGCCCAGCCAACGGATCTGGCTTTGGCGCCTCAGGAGCGGCATCAGGGGGAGGCGGCGGGCGCCGGTCGGGCGCAAACAAGGGGCGATCCAAAATAGCCACATATGCGCCGACCCCAGCACCCTGCTTTGTCTCCAGCCCAGCAGGCAGCTTGGGCGCAGGCATGTCGGGGGTAATCGGCGCAGGAGGAGTCCAGGCATGAGACCGCAGTTGACCAGAAGGCGCCACCCACATCCATGCGAGCCCTCCACTCAAGGCGATCATCAAGACCACCAATGCTCTGAATGCGGTCATGAGCGGACTCGCAGGACGAAGAGATTGACTTGTGCAGCAAGACGCTGCGCGGATTTAGGCTTGACTGCACCGATGGTTTGAATGGACAAGTTGTCCACCCACACCGTTGGCGATTGCTTGTCCAGTAGCGCCATGGCGTTTTGCAGGCCAGCAAGGTCGCCCTCTACCCGCAGCGCTATCCCTATGCGGTCAAAGACCTGCTGCTCTTTGGCCGGCAATACCTGGATACTTCCAATGTCGAGTTTGCTATCGGCGAAAAGGGTGCGTATGCGCTGCTGCGCGTCGTTGCCAGCCTGAACAGCATCCTGTGCGTTTGGATAAGCCTGGCCTGCCAATAGCGCTTTTGCAGATGCCTCGGCCTGTGCCAGGCTGTCTTTGCCCTTTTGCAAACCAGATAACCTGGCAAAGCGGGGCTCCAGTTGTGACAATTGGTCCTGTGCCCAGCGGTGCTTGTTCCAAACAAACACCCCCGCGATCACAGGGATCGCCAGCAAGATCGCAAGAATGATCGCCTGCAGTACGGCTATGCGAGGAGGAATTCGGTTCAAGGCTTGGCTCCCGAAGATGCGGCTGGCATCGAGGGTGATGGCGATGCAGAAGCTAACCCACTGGCCTGGGTAAGGTCTACCAGCAGTTCGATGCTGAAGCTCTCTTTGATTGCACCGAGGGGTTTGACTGCCGCTGAAGGGGCCTTGACGTCCTTAAATCCAGGCTGCGCGCCCAGTTGTTGCATCAAGGCCGCTGCGTTACCCGTTTGCCCCACCAACAAGACTTTAGGTGGCTTTCCCGGGCCTTCTGGCGCGGACAATTGAAAAGATTGCAACGAGGTGTCGTCAGGGAGCGCGCGGGTAATCATGTCCAGGATTTGGAGCGCCGCCCCCGGGGGAACTGCATACTCAGGAAGGGCCTGCAGAAAACCTTGCGCCCTGACGTAGGCTTCGCGCTGCTGAATCAATGGAGCAACCTGCTTTTGCAAGGCCGTGTACTGATCGACCGCATCTAGGGCGCGCAGACGCAACTGCAGGGTGGGCGTTACCAGCAACCCTGCCAACAGCAGCACCGTACCGGAACACAACACAGCGTTTACTCGCTGCCACCGGCTCTGGTAAGCAAGGCGCCGAGCCTCCCCAAACCCGGGAAGGACCGCAGGCCGCCCATTCCCCATATCCACCCACACCTCCGGACTGACCGCATTGGACGCTATGGCCTCTGTCGATTGCATGGCTGCAAGATGCGCTTGAACCATGCTGCGCGATGTAAGGACAACAGCAATGCGGCGCCCCTGGCTGAGTGTTGCTTGTCCGGCGTCACGCTCACGATCATTTATGTCACTGCTGACCCATAACAATTCATCCCAAGGAAAAGGGCTCAGGTTCTGCACCTCGAACAACAAGGCCCCCTCTGAAGCAGCGCTGGGCAATGGTGGTAGTTGAACCACGTGGCGCAACAGCAGGTCGTCAGGCACTTCCACCGCTGCGAATCGAGCCGCCTTGGCTGCGGCGGGCGATACACGGGGATCCTTACGCAAACCCCGATAGACCTCGCTTTGCCGATTGGCCCTCAGCCATCGAACTACAGGCTCGGGACGCAGCCATGCGAGAACACGCCAACCCAGCATGCCACACCACGCTATCTTCAGATCATCCAGCACGCTACTCAGGTCCAGCCCGAACAACCGTGCATCATTTTGAATAGATGCCATTTAATGCTTATCGCGGATCAATTTGCCGACGACAGGAGTCGCTGGCGCTGCTCAATGACACGCCACGGCAGGCCATTACGACCAGAAGAAGACAGCGCAACCACCCAGCTACGTTCCAGCGTTACAGCACCATCTAACGGAACCTCCGCAATGACACTCAGCGGCCCACCCGAGCCGCCGCCCTTGAAGGCGGCATTGAGTGACGTCGTGTCCATGGGAAGGGGCGAATTTTCACGCTGGGCGTATAGCTGGCTCGCCAGAGCGACGTTACCTTCTGCGAGTACCACCAGCACAGGGAGCGGCGCAGCCTCGGGATTCACCAGCCCGCCCCCTCGTAAGGAGGCCGAGATGAGATCTTGAATCCTAGCATAGAGGGCATAGTCCACCCCTGGAACAGTCAGCAGGTCTTCTGGCGCATCGAAGCCTATTGGCGTACCACCCGCTGCAGGACGCTTGCGCCATTCCACCACAGCGCGCGCCAGAACCGCAGCATTGGCAGGAGCCACTCCTGCAGCATGCTGAAACAAGGCAGCCAAAAGAGGTTCTGCGGCATTGTTAATGTCTACCAACCCGTTCAGACTTTGCGCTCTTACACGAATCCACCGGCCTCCAAACTCCAACTCTACATGCTCGCTTTTATTGACTGGTAGAGCGCGCGCAGTGATTTCTTGCAGGACCAACCGATTCGCGGCGTCCCCGAGTGCGGCAGCCTCCACAACCGCGCGGTGGCGCGAAGCCTTGCGAATCTCCAGCTTGGCAGAGTGGATCAGCCCAGTGGCAGCCAGGCTGAGCGCGGCCACAATCCAAAGCACCGCGATAAGTGCAAGGCCTCTATGAGTCGGCACTTCTCGGATCATGACGACCCACCACCGACAGTAAAACCGCCGCCCGAGCCGGAGCCTTGCAACAACGGAAAAATGCCGATAACGGTCGGTGGCCATGCGCCGTCAATATCGGATATCTGCAGGCGCACCCGCTCTGGCAACTGATCCGCGACCGGCCAGCCCTCCACCCACCCCTTTGGCCACGATTGCAACGGAGCGCCAGCTGGGGGCCGCCCTTCAGCCTGGACATTGAATTGCGTCAATTGATGCACCAGCACCCTGCTATCACTTCGCCGCCAATCCGGCGTATCGCCCGCCTCAGGGAGCCACGGCACAAAGCGCAGCACCAACTGGAATTGACCGGTGGAAGCTTTTTCCACCCCCAGGCGGAAATAATGCCGCCCCCCAACGCCCGGACGAGCAGGCATGACGCCCACCCATTCAATCATGGATGCACTGGCACGAAATTGCACGACCTGACCGGTACCCGATTCGGCTGTTTGCATTTGCAGCTTACGCCCCGATACGCGCGCAATAAGTTGCCGCATGAGTCCTACAGACACACGCATCTCGTCGATGCGTCCAAGGCGTTGGTCCACCCTGGACTCAGTCTGAGCGATGGTCCGCAACGATGACCCCAGTGCCACCATGATCACGGCCAGCAGTGACACAGCCACCAGCATTTCGACCAAGGTGAATCCTTTTTCGGCGGCTTTCACTGCGCAACCTCTCCAGGATCCGGCTTGCGCTGGGGGAGCAATGTTTGCAGTTCCCATTTCTGCGGCCTGGAGCCATCCATCCAATTCAATGTGATCACTACCTGGTGCAGTCTGGTGACGTTGAGAGATGTGGAGGACGCAGACAGCGATGCAGGCCCAGCGCTTCGGACATAGGGAGTACTTCGAACCTGCCACGCAAAGCCAGCGGATTCCCCCGACTCGTTCCATCCATCGGCTGCGACAGACTCTCGGGAGGACAAAAGAGACTCTGCAACCATTGCGGCCTGTTGCTGGTAAACCATTTCCGCCACATTGCGTGCGCTGGACCCCATGCTGCGATACAGCAGACCAAGAGCGATTGCCATGATTGCAAAGGCAACCAACAACTCGAGCAGCGACAGACCGTGTTGCACGGCCCGGAAACCCCTGCGCATGGTCATTGGCTGAATGGCTCCTGCTCCACTCGGCCCGTCAACCAATCAACACGGATTCGAGTGCCGACACCCGAAGGGCGGGCCAGCTCCAGGGTGCCGCCGGTCGCTCCACCGTCTGGCAAGAACAGGATATTCGCTACCTGTCTGTCTGTCAGTTCTTGCTGCCCCACAGTCGCCCGAATTTCAAGCGCAGAAGGGATGGCCCGAAAACGCTCACCCTGCAAACCAAACTCCCTGTGCCGCATATCCATTTGAAACCGGACGGGCGAACCGCCGCTTGCAGCCCGCATGCGCGCACTGCGGAGTTCTGCAACTACGGCACGTACCGTGGTGCGGTACTGGGTGGCCTCCCGCAACTTATCAAAGGCCACAGGGGCCAGACCCACGATCAGCGCACCGATGGCAAAAACCACCAGCAGTTCCACAAGCGTAAATCCCCCGGGACGCGAGTAGCGCCGAAATCTGGCCACGCCCAATGGAGGCTGCGGCATCCGACAAGTCACGGCAATGCCCGCAGTTCGCTATTGCTGGTTGCGCACATCAGCGTTTTCACCATCGCCCCCGGCGACACCATCGGCGCCGAAGGTCAGAATTTCGACCCCCCCACCAGGCGCCGGGCTAGTGTACTTGTAGGGCTTACCCCAAGGGTCGTTCGGAACTGAGCCTTTGATATACGGACCGTTCCAGCCGTTAGCGGATCCGGGCTTTGCGGTGAGCGCCTGTAATCCCTCTTCGGTTGTTGGGAAACGCCCGACATCCAGCTTAAAAAGTTCCAGTGATTTTTCGAGGTCTGCAATTTGCACGGCGGCTGTCTTGCTCTTCGCCCCACCCAGTTGCCCGAGAACGCGTGGCCCCACAAGGCCTGCCAGCAAAGTAAGAATCGCCAAAACCACCAGCAACTCAATCAACGTAAAACCCCGGTGCTTTTGAGCGCGTTCATTCAACATAAAAGGGGACATGGATAAGCCTTCGATAGGGGAGAGTAGCAGCCGCCATCAGGCAGCCAAATCGTTCACTGAAAGGATGCCGAGCAAGATCGACACAATAATGGCCGCAATGAGCAGACCCAACACCAGAATCAGTAGCGGCTCCAGCATGGTCAGCGCGCGCTTGATTCCGGTTTCTACATCACGGTTATAAATATGGGCCAACTCCAGGAGCATAGGACCGATACGACCGGTCTCTTCGCCCACTCTGATGAGGTTGATAGCCAAAGGTTCAAACACCTGGGTCGCACCTAAGGCGTCTACCACCTTGGCGCCGTCCTTCACCCGAGGAGCCACATTGGCGAGCGAGGCTCTGAGGCTAACGTTGCCGACGGTCTCAGTCGCGATGTGCAATGCCGAGATCAACGGGACACCATTGCCCAGCAGCGTACCCAGTGAACGCGAGAAGAGCGTCAGATCGTATTTGTGCAGCAATCGCCCCAATACGGGCATCCCGAGCGCCCTCTTTTGCCACCAAACTTTACCTTGCGGTGATCGCCACCAGCGGCGCAAAGCCCACCCCACCAGAAAGCTCAGTATGGCAATCGCCCAGCCATATTGCGTAAATGCTTGGCCCAGGTGCATTACAAATCGGGTCGGCGCAGGCAGGGCATCACCCATGTCTTTGAACAAGGTTTCAAACTGGGGCACTACGAAGCCCAACATAGCACCGAGAGACAGTACGGCGACTCCTAGCAAAATCGCCGGATATATGGCTGCAGACACAACGCTCTCACGCAGAGCCCTGAGTCGCTCCATGTGTTCGACAAGTCTCTCGAAGACCGCACCCAACTGGCCACTGGCTTCTCCAGATCTCACCATGTTGATATAGAAGTCCCCAAACAGGTCGCGGTGCCTAGTGAGCGCCTTACTCAAGGAGACCCCCCCTTTGACGTCATCCAAGATCTGGTGGGTTATCTCTGAAACTGCGGGCTTATGACTCATCCCGATAAGCACCCGCAACGCCGTGTCCAAAGCCAAGCCAGCCTTGAGCATTATGGAAAGCTCCGACGTCAGCAGCAGCACATCACCCGCCCCCGCTGCTCCCCCCTGTGATCTGCCGAGCTTCCAGAAGCGCTGTTTGGACTTTGCTGGTTCCGAGACGCCGGTCGTACTCACAGGACTCGCGGCTGAAAGGAGCTCTACGACGCTAATGGGCGTAAGGCCCTGAGATCGCAGATGACGCAGTACTTGCGCCTGCTCAAGCGCTTCGAGATGACCCTGGGACATCTGCCCTTGGGACGTCGCCGCTTTCCAAAAAAAATCAGGCATCCGACTGGTCCTCGGTCACTCGGAGCACCTCATCCAAGCTAGTTTGGCCTTCTGCTACTTTGCGTAAACCATCGTCATAGAGGCTAATCATTCCGGCCGCCACTGCTTTGGCATGCAATAAGGAAGCATCTGCACCGTCCAGAATTGCGCGCCGTAGCACATCATCGACAACCAGTAGCTCGTGAACTCCCGTTCGTCCGCTGTATCCCGTTCCCCTGCAGTGCTCGCAACCAACAGCCCTGTAGACGGGAGCACCAGGAGCAATAAACCTCCCCAGCCCCGTGGTTTCCAGCACCGAGGCTTCTGGAACATGAGGCTCCCGACAGAGCTTGCAAAGACGGCGAACCAGGCGCTGAGACAAAACGCCATTGACTGATGAAGTAATCAAATACCGTTCAACACCCATGTCGGTGAGGCGAACCACTGCGCCAGCGGCAGTGTTGGTGTGAAGGGTAGACAGGACCAAGTGTCCAGTCAGCGCAGACTGCACCGCAATTTGGGCCGTTTCGCCATCGCGCATTTCACCAATCATGATGATGTCGGGGTCTTGGCGCAGGATCGATCGTAAGGCGCGCGCAAAAGTCAGCCCGATCTGGGCATGCACCTGTATCTGGTTGATCCCCTCCAATTGGTATTCGACGGGCTCCTCGACAGTGATGATCTTGTGCGCGTCTGCGTCAATTTTGGAGAGCGCTGCGTACAGCGTGGTCGTCTTGCCAGACCCTGTGGGTCCCGTGACCAGCAAAATGCCGTGCGGCCTAGCCAGCAGGCCATTGAACCGCTGCAAGGTCGTTCGCGCAAATCCCATGTCCTCCAGGCTGAACAAGACGCTCGAGCGATCCAGCACGCGCATGACCACACTCTCACCATGAACAGTAGGAACCGTTGACACACGGAGGTCTAGTTCGCGGCCCTTGACCCGGGTCTTGATGCGCCCGTCTTGCGGCAAACGACGCTCTGCGATGTCCAGGTGAGCCATGAGTTTCACGCGTGAATTGACCGCAGCGCTATGCCGCGGCGGAACAATTTCTGCCGTGGAAATGACACCATCGACCCGATAACGTACATGCAGTCCGTCATCGAAAGGCTCTAGGTGTACATCCGAAGCGCGCAGATCCGTCACCCGACCAATGATGGCATTCACGAGCCGAATCACGGGCGCTTCGCTCGCCAAATCCTTGAGGTGCTCAACGAAGTCTCCCCCATCGCCCTCAAATATCTCGTGGTCGGGTTCTTCCTCTACTGCCTCTACCTGGGTGGACAACGCTTTTTCCACGTCGGCCGCCAGCGCAAGACACGGATGGATAGCAAGACCCGTGGCAAGGCGCAGCGCCTTGATGACGTATGCGTTTTGCGGAGCCACCATGGCCACTGTGAGCCCCGTGTCATCGAGACGTATCGGCACGATGCCGTGAGCACGCGCAAACTCGGGCAAAAGGCCTGCCACTTCGGGAAGAACCGACGGAAATTGCTCGCCCTGCAGCCAGGGTACAGACAGCTGCCGGGACAGCGCTTGAGCGACATCCACCTCGGATACTAGGCCCAAGCGAGAGAGCACGCTCCCCAGCAGCCCCCCCATTTCCTCCTGGGCCGCCAAGGCGCGCTCAAGATCACGGCCTGACAACTTCCCAGCCGCCACAAGCAACTCACCCAATCGCATGCTTGGTGCGGAGGTTAACGTGGGATCAACAATAGCAATGGTGGAGTTCATGCAGTGGCCGGTAGGGACAGATCGATGGCAGGGACCGAATGGTAACGGTCATCGACCACGCGGGGAGTGGGTCCGAAGAGCATGACGCTGCCGCCAGAATCTCCAGCAAGCAGAGGAAAACCACAGCCGCCACAGGCTCCGAATATGCCAAAGTAAATGGTGCGCATCGCTACGACTTGCCCGCCGCGCCGTGTGCGTAACACACGCATTTGACACCCCCACCAAGCGGTAACCCGCCAACTGCAACCGCAGGCAGATGTCGACATCCTCGCAATACATGTGGTAACGCTCATCAAATCCCTGAATTTCAGCAAACACCTCGGCAGGAAACAGTAATAGCGCGGCACTTACCCAATCGGGAATGTGCACATCTCGCTCGGACGAACTTTTCAACACATGCCTTTTCCATAGCGCCCACGGCGTGGGAAGCAGACGCCGGTAGTCCTGAGGTCGTCCTTTGCCGTCGATTTGTATGGGATATACGCAACCAACCTCCGGCTGACAAGCGCTATCCAGCAAGGCGAGCCAAGGATCCGCACTCCACGAAATATCTGGATTCATCACAACAAAATACTTGGAAGGACTATTTTGCGATCGATCCTTCAAAAAAGCCTGGTTGTGATTTGCACCAAACCCCAGGGGGTGCCGGTTAACGATCAAAAAAAATTTGATTCGCCCGATGCAATACTCTCCATTGACCTGCCATGGTCGAAGACCATCCAATAGCTTTGGCTCTGGCACATTGATGGTGATCCAAATGCGCTGGCACCAAGACAAGTCAGGTGCAGCCGATAGCAGCTGCAAAAGAGCCAGCACTTGCGCACCATGCCCGTGACTAACCACGGAAATACTCACAGACACCCGAAGACCCCGAACATCTATTGATCCAATATCGCAATGAGATCGTCGAGACGAGGAGCATCGCGGTCTTTGTTTGATAGCACAGGACTATCGCCAGTTTCTGGCCATGTCACTCCGATGCGCGGATCGTTCCAGGCGATAGAACGCTCAGCCTCTGGGGCATAGTAAGCAGTAGTTTTATACAAAAAATCTGCGGTATCGCTCAACGTTAAAAATCCATGGGCAAAGCCAGGGGGCACCCACAGCTGTTGGTTATTTTCCTCAGTCAGCTCGGCACCAACCCATTGTCCAAAAGAGGGCGAGTTTTTTCGAATATCAACCGCCACATCGAAAACAGCCCCTCTGACACAGCGTACCAACTTGCCCTGCGCCCACGGTTCCAACTGGAAGTGCAACCCCCTCAAAACGCCCTTAGCGCTGCGGCTGTGGTTATCCTGGACGAACTGATGGGACGTCCCCGTCGCTTCGTTAAAAACCCGCTGATTGAAGCTCTCAAAGAAAAACCCGCGGGCATCCCCGAACACCTTCGGCTGGATCAGAACGACGTCGGGAATAGCGAGGGGGGTGGCTTGCATACGGGTTCTCAATAAATTTTTTCCTGGGCCACGCGCAACAGATACTGGCCGTAGCCGTTCTTGGTGAGGGGCAGCGCAAGGCGCTTAAGCTGGGCGGCGTCGATCCATTGCTGGCGCCACGCGATTTCTTCGGGGCAGGCGATCTTGAGACCCTGGCGGCGCTCGAGGGTGGCGATGAACTGGCCCGCCTCCAGGAGACTTTCATGCGTGCCTGTATCGAGCCACGCATAACCCCGCCCCATGATCTCTACGCTCAACTGCCCTTGCTCCAGATACAGACGGTTCAAATCAGTGATCTCCAGCTCTCCACGCGGCGAGGGCTGAAGTTTCTTGGCCATCTCAACCACTTGGTCGTCGTAGAAGTACAGGCCTGTGACCGCATAGCTGCTCTTGGGTTGTGCTGGTTTTTCCTCCAGAGAAAGCACTTTACCCCGGGAATCGAACTCAGCCACGCCATAGCGCTCAGGGTCCTGCACATGGTAGGCAAAAACACTGGCCCCCACTTCTCGCTGCCGGGCGTTTTTCAGCAGCTCGTGGAAGTCGTGCCCGTAGAAGATGTTGTCACCGAGCACCAGCGCACTAGGAGCTCCACTCAAAAAGACTTCGCCGATCAGGAAAGCCTGCGCCAGGCCGTCTGGACTTGGCTGCACTGCGTACTGCAAGTTCAATCCCCACTGGCTGCCGTCACCCAACAGTTGCTCAAAACGGGGCGTGTCTTGCGGTGTACTGATGATGAGGATGTCCCGAATGCCCGCGAGCATGAGCGTGCTCAGGGGGTAGTAGATCATCGGCTTGTCGTACACCGGCAGGAGCTGCTTGCTGATAGCCAGGGTGGCCGGATGCAGCCGAGTGCCGGAGCCTCCAGCCAGGATGATGCCTTTGCGTCGCGTCATGTAGAGAGTACCGATCAGAGAACTTCAGCCAGCATGCGCGCCACGCCCGCTTGCCAGTGCGGCATCTGCAGGCCGAAGGTGGTCTGCAGCTTGCCGGTATGAAGGCGCGAATTGTGCGGGCGCACCGCAGGAGTGGGAAATGCGCTCGAAGGGACGGGCGCGACTTCTTTTGCTTTGATTTGGATAGCAGGTTGCGCAAGCTGCGCCTGCGCGATCACGAACTTTGCGTACTCGTTCCAGTTCGTTTCACCGGCTGCGACACAGTGGTACAGACCTGCGTCCTGCGGGCGCTGCTGCACGTGACGCAGCGCATGCGCCGTCACATCGGCCAGCAGGTCGGCCCCCGTGGGCGCGCCCCACTGGTCGTCGATCACGGTCAGGCGATCGCGCTCCTGCGCCAGCCGCAGCATGGTCTTGGCGAAGTTGCCGCCGCGCGCCGCATAGACCCAGCTGGTGCGCAGAATGAGGTGCTTGGGGCACGCCTGCGCGATGAGCTGCTCGCCCTCGAGCTTGGTGCGGCCGTACACGCTCAAGGGAGCAGGCATGTCGGTCTCGACCCAGGGGCGGCTGCCGCTGCCGTCAAAGACGTAGTCGGTGCTGTAGTGCACCAGCCATGCGCCGAGCTTCGCCGCCTCCAGCGCGATGGCGCCGGGAGTGGTGGCATTCAGCGTGCGAGCGAAATTGGCTTCGCTCTCGGCCTTGTCCACAGCGGTGTGGGCCGCAGCATTGACGATGATGTCGGGGCGCAGGGCGCGCAACGTCTCGGCCACACCCGCCGGGTTCGCAAAGTCGCCGCAGTGATCCGCGCTGTCGTGGTCCAGCGCCGTGACCGTGCCCAACATGGACAAGCTACGCTGCAACTCCCAGCCAACCTGGCCGCCTTTGCCAAAGAGCAGGATGTTCATGCGCGGGCGTCCGCTGCGGGGGTTGGCTGCTGCTCGTACTGGGTCTCCACCCAATCGCGGTACGCACCAGTCTGCACACTGGCCACCCAGTCGCCATTCTCCAGGTACCACTGCACGGTCTTGCGGATGCCGGTGTCGAAGGTCTCCGCAGGCTTCCAGCCCAGCTCACGCTCGATCTTGCGCGCATCGATCGCGTAGCGGCGGTCGTGGCCGGGGCGGTCTTTCACGTACGTGATCTGGGCCTTGTAGCTCCTGCCGTCGGCGCGGGGGCGCAGCTCGTCGAGCAGCGCACACACCATGTTCACGATCTCTATGTTGGGCTTCTCGTTCCAGCCGCCCACGTTATAGGTCTCGCCGGGCGTACCGGCTTCCAGCACGCGGCGGATGGCGCTGCAGTGGTCCTTCACGTACAGCCAGTCGCGCACCTGCATGCCGTCGCCATACACCGGCAGGTTCTTGCCGGCCAGAGCGTTCACGATCATCAGCGGGATCAGCTTCTCGGGGAAGTGGTACGGCCCGTAGTTGTTGCTGCAGTTGGTGGTGAGCACAGGCAGGCCATAGGTGTGGTGCCAGGCGCGCACCAGGTGGTCGCTGGCGGCCTTGCTGGCGCTGTAAGGGCTGTTGGGCTCAAAGCCACGCGTCTCGGCGAAGGCCGGGTCGGTGGGGGCCAGCGATCCGTAGACCTCGTCGGTGGACACATGCAGGAAGCGGAAGGCGGCACGTTCGCCCTCGGGGAGCGCGCTCCAGTAGGCACGCACGGCCTCCAGCAGGCGGAACGAGCCCACGATGTTGGTCTGGATGAAATCCTCGGGGCCATGGATGGAGCGATCCACATGCGATTCAGCCGCGAAGTTGACCACGGCGCGCGGCTTGCGCTCAGCCAGCAAGCGGGCCACCAGCGCGGTGTCGCCGATATCGCCCTGCACAAAGATATGGCGCGCGTCGCCCTGCACGCTGTCCAGGTTGTGCAGGTTGCCCGCGTAGGTGAGCTTGTCGAGGTTGACCACGGGCTCGCTGGAGGCAGCAAGCCAGTCAAGAACGAAGTTGGCGCCGATGAAACCCGCGCCGCCAGTAACCAGAATCATAGGGAGGGCCGTGTGAAATGCCAGCTCGGCAGAACCCATGATTATTCCACCCCGCCCGGCCCCCGGGTAACAGAGTTCAACGCGGGTATTTCTGTCTGGGCCGGCGGGTCATCAGAAGTGGATGCCACGCATCATTTGCTGCAGCGCTACCGCCTCGGCGGACAACTGCGGCTTGGCATCCTTGGCGCCCTTGGCGGCGGTGGAATCCGGGAACATGCGGAAGCTCGTGTTCATGGTGATCTGCGCCACGCGCGGCACCAGGGCGTGCAGCAGTTGGCCGGTGATGCCCAAGCGCGTGGCGATACGCACCGGCTTGAAGATGCAGGCTTGGGCGATCATGTCCGCTGCCTCTTCAGGACTCAGCGTGGGTACGTTGTTGTAGATCTTGGTGGGCGCGATCATGGGCGTGCGCACCAGGGGCATGTTGATGGTGGTGAAGGTGATGCCCTGGTCCGCGAACTCGCTGGAGGCACAACGCGTCCAGGCATCCAGTGCTGCCTTGCTGGCCACATAGGCCGAAAAGCGGGGTGCGTTGGTGAGCACGCCAATGGAGCTGATGTTGACCACATGGCCCTTGCGCTTTTCGACCATGCCAGGCAAGAAGCCCATGGTCACCCGCAGGCAGCCGAAGTAGTTCAGCTGCATGGTGCGCTCGTAATCGTGGAAGCGGTCGTAGCTCGACTCGATGGCGCGGCGGATGGAGCGGCCCGCGTTATTGATCAGGAAATCCACACCGCCATGCTTGTCGATGAGCAGCTGCACAAAGCGATCGCAATCGGTCATGTCGGCGATGTCGGCCGAGTACGCGATGAAGCTGTAGCCTTTCGCCTTTGCCTCGGCACAGGCCTCGTCCAGCTTGTCCTGGTCGCGCCCGCAAATGATGGTGGTGGCACCCGCCTCGGCAAACTTGTGCGCCGCCGCCAGCCCGATGCCAGACGATCCACCGGTGATCAGCACCACCTTGCCCGCTACCGTGCCCTTGAGGGTGCGGTCGATGAAAAGCTCGGGATCCAGATTGCGCTCCCAGTAGTCCCACAGGCGCCAGGCGTAGTCCTTGAGGTTGGGGCAGGTCACCCCCGAACCCTTGAGAGCTGCCATGGTCTCGCGGCAGTCGAAGCGGGTGGGGTAGTTCACGAAGGTCAGCATGTCCTCCGGCAAGCCCAGGTCTTTCATGACGGCATTGCGCACGCGGCGCACGGGCGCCAGCGCCATCAGACTCTTCTTCACACTCTTGGGAATGAAGCCCAGCAGCGCGGCGTTGACGAACAGGTTCATGCGCGGCGCATGGGCGGCGCGGCTGAAGATGTCGAGCACATCGCCTACACGGTAACCCACTGGGTCCACCAGGTGATAACACTTCTTGGTGATGTCTTTTTGGTGGCTGATGACGTTCAGTGCGTTCACCACAAAGTCCACCGGCACGATGTTCACGCGCCCTCCTTCCAGACCCACCGTGGGCATCCAGGGCGGCAGCAGCTGGCGCAGGCGCTGGATGAGCTTGAAGAAGTAGTAGGGGCCGTCGATCTTGTCCATCTCGCCGGTCTGGCTGTCACCCACCACCATGGCCGGGCGGTACACCGTCCAGGGCACCTTGCAGTCTTGGCGCACGATCTTTTCGCTCTCGTGTTTGGTCTGGAAGTACGGGTGGTCCAGGCCCTCGGCTTCCTCGAACATGTCTTCGCGGAACACGCCTTCGTACAGACCTGCGGCCGCGATGGAGGAGACATGGTGGAAGTGCCCGGCATCAATCGCCTTGGCCAGGTCCACCGTGTTGCGCGTTCCCTCGATGTTCACGGCCACCTGGGTTTCTTCGTCAGCAGAGAGGTCATACACCGCGGCCAGGTGGTAGAAGTGGTCGATCTGGCCCTTGAGCTTCTTCACGTCGTCTGCCGAGACGCCCAGCTTCTTGGCGGTGAGGTCGCCAAACACGGGGATGGCGCGTGCAGGGCCTACGCCCCAGAAGCTGCGCAGGTCGGCCACCTTGTCCGCACTTTCCTTGCGGATCAGGAAATGCACCACCGCCCCCTTGCGCTCCAGCAGCTTCTTGACCAGCCGCTTGCCAATGAACCCTGTTGCCCCCGTCACGAAATACTGCATGGATAACTCCTCTGAGATAGCTTCATTCTTGCCCAAGGCCTGCACACCCCGATTCAGCAGAAACCCGCGCCGATGCTAGGTGCCCAGCGGGCACGCGGGCTAGATGGCACGCTCTACATTTTTAGGAGCGCGCGCCTACACCTTGCGCACCGTGCGGCGTACAGTGCGGCCATGAGTCGAAGGCAAAATCGCCCCGGCAACCCCAACCAACCGCACCATGGAGGCCTTATGGTCAAGAAACTGCAGAAACTCAGCGCTGACAAGAAGAAGAGCAACGCCCAACTGTCCAGCACCGTCAAGGACTCCGCCCAGCAGATCTGGCTGGCCGGTCTGGGTGCCTTCTCCAAGGCGCAGGAAGAAGGTGGCAAGGTGTTTGAAGCCCTGGTCAAGGAAGGCCTGACCATCCAGCGCAAGACCCAGGCCGTGGCCGAAGAAAAGATCACAGAAGCCACCAGCCGCGTGACCACCATGGCCAGCGACATCGGCTCCAAGGCCCAGGGCCAGTGGGACAAGCTCGAAAACATCTTTGAAGACCGCGTGGCCAAGGCCCTGGCCAAGCTGGGCGTGCCCTCGGCCCGCGACCTGGAAGCCCTGAGCGCCCGTGTAGACGCCCTGGCCAAGGGCAGCAAGGCTGCCCCCGCCAAAGCTGCTGCCAAGGCAGCCGCCAAGCCTGTTGCCAAGGCCCCTGCCAAGAAGGCGGCTGCAAAGAAGGCCGCGCCTGTCAAGGCAGCGGCAAAGCCTGCAGCCAAGGCCCCCGCCAAGAAGGCTGTGGCCAAGAAGACCGCAACACGTGCCGCTGCCGACGCAGCCCCCAGCACGCCGTCGGCCAGCTGATCACGGCTTGCCAGCGGCAAGCACCCAGCTCGCACCAAGCGGTCCGCGCGCCACGGCGCCTGGACCGCTTTTCTTTTTTTGGTGAAACCCGTGAAGTGCGCTAAAAGCGATCTGGGAGCGACACGCGCGTCCTCTTCTCATGTCGCACTGCAGCATGACTGCGTGGGTTAGAGTAGCCATCAGAGACAACGCAACAACGACACACAACGACGCGAAGGGGCCCACACACATGGTGAAGAAAGCGCCACGCCGCACCGCAGAACGCATTCTGGAAGTGACGCTGGACCTGTTCAACCGGTTCGGTGAACCCAACGTCTCCACCACCCTGATCTCGGCCGAGTTGCGCATCAGCCCTGGCAATCTCTACTACCACTACCCCGCCAAGGACGAGCTGATCAACGCGCTGTTTGATCGTTACGAAGGCTCGCTCACCGAGCTGCTGGCCGCAGCAGATGGTGTGCGCAATGTGGAGGACGCCTGGTTCTTCATGCACTCGCTGTTCGAGCTGATCTGGCAGTACCGCTTTCTGTACCGCGATCTCAACGACCTGCTGTCCAAGAACCGGCGCCTGGAAACCCACTTCCAGGCCATCCTCAAAAACAAGACCCGCGCCGTGCGCGCCATGCTCGATGGCATGGGACGCGCAGACGCGCTGCACATCGACTCGCGCGAGCTGGAGGCCACCGCCACCAGCATGGTCGTGGTGCTCACCTACTGGCTCAGTTTTGAATACGTGCGCGACCCGCGCCGCGCGCTGGAGCCTGAAAGCGCCCAGGCCGCGCTGCTGCGCGGAGCCCACCATGTGCTGAACCTGCTCATGCCCTACCTCGAAAGCGGCCAGCGGGCCCACCTGCTGGAGCTGGTCGGCGCCTACGCCGCAGTGCCTGGCTGATACAGAGACGGCCCACCACAGACACCCAACCACAAGAACTTCCGGAGACACACACCATGGCCAAATGGACCCCCTTCCCCCACGCCGGCGACTACCAGTTCGACGCTGCGAGCGTCAAGAAGCAATGGGCACGACTGCATGGCGGTGATGCCGAACCCTGCCCCAAGGACGTAGCCGCGCTGGAAGCGTGGGCGCTGTTCCACAACGGCGACTTTGAGAAAGCGGCGGCTGCAGGCCTGGCGGCCGGTGGAGGGGGCATTACCGCAGCCAACAAGGCCACCTCCATCTACGCCAACTACCTGGAGCCTAAGGAAAAGACGCGGCTGGACCTGTTCATGCAGGTGGCCGAAAGGGCCGAGGCCCAGGCAGCCGCAGAACCGAACAACGCCAACGCCTGGTACTGGCATGCGTATGCGCTGGGCCGCTACAGCCAGGGCATCAGCGTGGCCAAGGCGCTGGCGCAGGGCCTGGGCGGCAAGGTGAAGGAGTCGCTGGAAAAGGCCATCGCCCTGTCGCCCAAACACGCCGATGCGCGCATTGCGCTGGGTGCCTTCCATGCGGAGGTGATCGACAAGGTGGGTTCGCTGATTGGCGGCATGACCTATGGCGCCAAGAAGGACACGGGCCTCAAGTTGTTCCAGGAGGCCCTCAAGCTCAACCCGGGATCGGCCATCGCCATGATTGAGTACGCCAATGCCCTCGTCATGCTGGAGGGCGACAAGAAGATGAAGGAAGCCACTGCGCTCTACGAAAAGGCCGCCACCGCAGAACCCATGGATGCCATGGAGCGGCTGGATGTGGAGATGGCACGGGCGGAACTGGAAGAAGAGTAAGAGGCATCCCCCTGAGCGGCTTTGCCGCTTCCCCCTTCTCTCGACTGGCTACGCCATTCGGGAAGGTGGACGACACCCTCACTGCGGGACGGCCCTTGCTCGGTGTCTCTGGCTTGCGCAGCGCCTGTTTTGCACAGAGGTTTGCAGTAGATTGCCGTGTCGCGCTGCTATGGATGCGGAGCTCAAAAGCCCTCAGCCCCCAAACCGCTGCGCGGCAATCTCCAGCAGACCGTCAAAAATCAGGTTGTCCACCAGCTCAAACGGCCGCGTCATGCTGGGCGCCATCTTCCAGCCGGCGCCGCCGGTCATGATGCAGGCAGGCTCCTGGCCGCAGTGCTGCAACAGGTGCTGGTACATGCGCTCCACGGCCCCCGCGATGGCGTAGGTGCCTCCACTGGTCAGCGCATCGCTGGTGTTGGTGGGGAACGGGCGCACTTCGCCCGTAGGCACGTGCAGGCCGGCGGTGCCGGACTCGAGCGCACGCAGCATGATGCCGTGGCCGGGCAGGATCAGGCCGCCCATGAAGCGGCCCTCGGTGTCGATGCACTCCACCGTCACGGCCGTGCCCACCATCACCACCACCAGCGGCCGTGCAGGGCCGCTTGCCAGCACATGGTGGCGTGCGCCGATCATGGCCACCCACCGGTCCGAGCCCAGGCGCGAGGGGTGGTCGTAGCCGTTGGTCAACCCCGCCTCTTGCGCCGATGACACCACCCACGAGGGGGTGACGTCCCAGATTTCCATCTGCTCCTGTACGCGGCGTTTGACGGCATCTCCCGCCACCACACAGCCCAGCATGCGTGTCGGATGGGGCAGCGAGGCCCAGCTGCCTTCGGCCAGGCGGTCGATGTGGTCGAGAAACTCGGCGCCATGCGCAATGAGCGCAGCCCCGGGGCGGGGAGCGTCGTACAACGCCCATTTGAGACGGGTGTTACCGACGTCGATGGCCAGAAAAGTCATGCGGCGGATTATCCCGAGTTTTGCGATGCGCCCCTGCCCGAGGGCGACAGCCACGGCGGCACCACCTCTCCCCGACCCCCAAATTGTGAAAAATCGTGTCGCGCCCCTGTCCGACACGATGCAGCCGCCCGTACCCGCTACAGTGGTCCTCCCTGTTTCTGCAACATTAGGAGGTACGACATGGGTCTTTTCAGTTTCATCAAGGAAGCCGGCGAAAAGCTGTTTGGCGGCAAAGAAGCGCAGGCTGCCACGGCAGCCGCCCCCACGCAGGATGAACTCAACGCCAAGGCATCCAAGGCCATCGAGACCTACATCGCGTCCCAGAACCTGGGCGCCAGCAACGTACAGGTGGCATTCGACGGCACGCAAGGCAAGGTCACCGTCAAGGGCACCGCGCCCACCCAGGCCGCCAAGGAAAAAGTCACCCTGTGCTGCGGCAACGTGGCCAGCGTGACCAGCGTCGAGAACCTGATGGAGGTGACCAACCCCGAGCCCGAGGCCCAATACCACGACGTGGTGCGCGGCGACACGCTGAGCGCCATTGCCAAGAAGTTCTATGGCGACGCCAACAAGTACCCCGTGATCTTCGAGGCCAACAAGCCCATGCTGAGCCACCCCGACAAGATCTATCCCGGCCAGAAGCTGCGGATTCCGCCACTGACCAAGTAATCTCTCGCAGATTCAAGCCCTCTGAGCTGCCAGCGCTAGTAGAAAAAGCGCTGGCAGCTCTTTTTTTGATAGCGAATCAGCCCTGCTTCCACGGCAGGCCATGAAAGCGCCAGCCACCACGTTTGCCGCGTTGGCCTTGCGCATCCGCATCGCCCTCAAACCCTTCGAGGATGTTGTAAGCGGTGATACCCAACTCGGTGGCGCGGCGCGCGGCGGCAATGGAGCGCACACCGCTGCGGCACAGCAGCACGGCCCGTCCACCCTCCGGCACAGCAGCGCGCATCTGGGCATCGAAGTCGGCATTCATCGCCATGCCCGGCCATTGCTTCCAGGCCACCGCAGCGGCGCCGGGCACGTGGCCCACCCACTCGCGTTCGGCGTCGCTGCGCACGTCCACCAGCACGGCCTGCCCCGCCTGCACCCATTGCCAGGCCTGTTGGGGCGTCACGTCACCGGCATAGCCTTCGGCGGGAGTAACGGAG
Organism: Acidovorax sp. 59; assembly: GCF_002754175.1. Taxonomy (NCBI): domain Bacteria; kingdom Pseudomonadati; phylum Pseudomonadota; class Betaproteobacteria; order Burkholderiales; family Comamonadaceae; genus Acidovorax; species Acidovorax sp. 59. The sequence goes on from NZ_PEET01000001.1 coordinate 3,918,546, forward strand.
GAGAGCGTATTTGTCATGGTTTCGATCCTTTCTGGGCACTAGGCAAAACGTTTGGACTGGGCGCGACCGGCGCGAGGGACGCAAGCCAAGGGCCGCCCCGCAGCGAGGGCGTCGTCCCCCTTGAGGGAAGGCGCCGAAGGCGACTCAGGGGGGATTCACCATAGCGGGGCGGGTTCATCACGAAGATGGCTGCGCAGCTGCGCATAGTCCGGCACCACGGTGGCCACGGTGTCCCAGAAGCGGGGACTGTGGTCCATCACGCGCAGGTGGGCCAGTTCGTGCGCCACCACGTAGTCGATGATGGCCGGGCGGTAGTGCAGCAGGCGCCAGTTCAGGCGGATGGAGCCGTCGGCCTTGGCGCTGCCCCAGCGGGTATTGGCACTCGACAGGCGTAGGCTGGCCCAGCGCACGCCCAGCAGCGGGGCAAAATGGTCCAGCCGCTCGGTGAAGTGGCGGCGCGCGTCGCGCATCAACCAGGCCTGGACGGCATCGCGGACCTGTGCGGGGCTGGCGCTGTGCGGCAGGCCAATGTGCAGGCTGGGCGTCGTGGCTGCGCCGCCCTGCTCCACCGCTGCCACCAGCGCTCCGCCTTTGCCCGCAAAGCCGTGGCTCGGGTCCAGCACCAGCCTCAGCGGCTCCCCCAGATAGGGCAGCTCTGCGCCATGGGCCCAGACGATACGACCGCCTTCCATGCGCTGCTGGCGCTCGCGCGCCTCCGACAGCTTGCGCAGGATCCAGTCGGACTTCTCGCGCAGCGCGGCATCCACTGCGCCCAGCGTCACCCAGCTGGGGGCCCGCACCGACAGGCCATCGGCCCCCACGGTAAAGCCGATGCTGCGGCGGCGCGCGCGCTGCAGCGCATAGGCCACGACGGCATCTCCCAGCAACACCTCGCGGCTGGCCTGGGGGTGGCGGAATTCGGCGGGCGACAACAGCGAAGGCAGCGGCACCGCTGGCGCCGAAGGCCGGCTCACTATAGTTTTAGGAGCTACCGGCGCTTGATCGACTAGCGCTTGTGGCTGATTGGGCTTGAAACCTGCAGCCACAGGACTGGGGCCTGCTGCAGGGGCCCCGGGCGGGTCGAACAGGTCCAGCGCCAGTTGCACAAGCCGCTGCATCACGGTCGGTTTACTTCCCGCTGGGGGCCGTGGTGTTGGCCGCTGGGTAAGCCTCTGGGTCCAGGCGACGCATCTCGGCCTCGATCCAGGCCTCCACCTCGCGCATCAGTTCGTCGGGCTGGCGCCCCACGCTGGAGATGGGCTTGCCAATCGACACATCCACCACGCCGGGGCGCTTGACGAACGCCTTGCGCGGCCACACCTTGGCCGAGGTCACGGCGATCGGAATCACTGGCGCACCGGTGTCAATCGCCAGGCGCGTACCGCCGGTCTTGTAGTTGCCCTTCTGCCCCCGCTCAATGCGCGTGCCCTCGGGGAACATGATGATCCAGATGCCCTTGGCCAGCAGGTCCTTGCCCTGCTGCACCACCTTGTTGAAGGCCTGCGTGCGCTGGTTGCGGTCGATGTGGATCATGTCCAGCCGCCCGATGGCCCAGCCGAAGAAGGGCACGTGCAGCAGCTCCTTCTTGAACACGTAGGCCAGGGGGTGCGGCATGATCACCGGCATCAGGAAGGTCTCGTACGTGGACTGGTGCTTGACCAGCAGGATCGCGCCTTCATTGGCGCCCTGCGGCAGGTTCTCCATGCCGGTCACCTCGGCGCGGATGCCCAGAACCACCCGCGCGCCGCTGATGCACAGCGACAGCCAGGCCCGGGCGATGCGGTACAGGGGCACACCCCGCACGCCCAGCAGCGTGCCCAGCATGATGGCCAGCGCGTAAGGCACCACGGTGATGCCCATCCAGAGAAGGTGAATGACAGAACGGATAAGAGCCATTGGGATGTCTTTTTGGCCGCAAGCGCTAGTGAAATATGCGCCAACAGCTATGAATTAAATAGCATCAAGATGCTGCTGCGCCCTGTCACGACAGCGGCAAGGGCGCTGCGGCCACGGCGGCTGCGGCGCTTGGCACCACCGGCAGCAACTGGTCCACAAAATCTCCGAGGCTGGCGTGCAACTGCGTACCCGCCGGCAACCCCGCAGGCAACGCCCCGCCTGGCCGCAACGCGGCAGACCGGCCGGTGCACACCAGGTGCAACTGGGCCCCCAGGGCGGCACCCGCCTGCAGGTGGGCCTCGCAGCTGCCGACCACGCGGACCTCGTTGCGCTCCATGCCGTAGCGGTCGCAAATCTGCTCCAGCAGGCCCGGGGCGGGCTTGCGGCAGCTGCAGTCCTCGTCGGCCGCATGGGGGCAATAGAACACCGCGTCGATGCGCCCGCCCACCGCCGCCACCTGCCGGTGCATCTTGGCGTGGATGGCGTTGAGCGCCACCACGTCAAACAGCCCCCGCCCCAGTCCCGGCTGGTTGGTGGCCACCACCACATGCCAGCCGGCATGGTTGAGGCGGGCAATGGCTTCGAGCGCGCCGGGCACCGCCGCCCACTCGTCGGCCGAAGTGATGTATTCATCCCCCATCGGGTTGAGGGTGCCGTCGCGGTCGAGGATGGCGAGTTTCATAGGAGGGGTTTGCCTTGTGAGAACCACCAGCCTACCAGCACCAGGGGTCAGGCCGCCAGACGGGACAAATCGGCCACGCGGTTCATGGCTTCGTGCAGCGTCTTGAGCAGGCCCTGGCGGTTCAGGCGCAGGTCCAGTTGCTCGGCGTTCACCATCACGTCGTCAAAGAACGCATCCACGGGCGCGCGCAGCACGGCCAGGGTCTGCAGGCTGGCGGTGTAGTCGCCCGCGTCGAACTGGGCATTGGCCTCGGGCACAAAGCGCTGCAGCGCGGCGTACAGGTCCTGCTCGGCCTTTTCCTGCAGCAGGTTGGGGTTGACGTGGGCATCCACCGGGCCTTCGACCTCGGCCTTTTTCAGGATGTTGCCAACGCGCTTGTTGGCGGCTGCCAGGGCGGGGCTTTCGGGCAAGGCGGCAAAGGCACGCACTGCAGCCAGCTGCTTCTCGACCAGGGCCAGGCGCTGCGGGCGCAGGGCCAGCACGGCGTCCACTTCTTGCGCGCTGTAGCCTTGCTCACGCAGGCTGCCGGCAAGGCGGTCGTAGATGAAGTCGGCCAGAGCGGGCGTGGCGTCGGTGATCTTGTCGCCAAAGGCAGGCACGGCACCGGCCAGCAGCGCGCTCAAGTCCAGCGGCAGGTCTTTTTCGACCAGCATGCGGATCACACCCAGTGCATGGCGGCGCAGCGCGAACGGATCGCGGTCGCCTGTGGGCAGGTTGCCGATGCCGAACATGCCGACCAGGGTTTCGAGTTTGTCGGCCAGCGCCACCACAACGCCGGCGGTGTTGCGCGGCAGTGCATCGCCCGCAAAGCGGGGCTTGTAGTGGTCTTCGATCGCGTTCGCCACGGTCTCGCCCAGGCCGTCGTTCAGGGCGTAGTAGCCGCCCATGATGCCCTGCAGCTCGGGGAACTCGCCCACCATATCGGTCACGAGGTCGGTCTTGGCCAGTTGCGCGGCCAGGTCGGCGTCCTGCACCAGTTGCGCGTCGCCCAGCTGGGATGCAATCGCCTTGGCGATGGCGCGCACGCGCTCCACGCGCTCACCCTGCGTACCCAACTTGTTGTGATAAACCACCTTGCCCAGGCCCTCGACACGCGAGGCCAGGGTCTTCTTGCGGTCCTGGTCAAAGAAGAACTTGGCATCGGCCAGGCGGGGGCGCACCACGCGCTCGTTGCCGCCGGTCACAAAGCTCGTGTCTTCGGGGCTGATGTTGCTGACCACCAGGAACTTGTTGGTGAGCTTGCCCGCGGCGTCCAGCAGCGGGAAGTACTTCTGGTTGGCCTTCATCGTGAGGATGAGGCACTCTTGTGGCACACCCAGGAACTGCTCTTCAAACTGGCAGATGACCACGTTGGGGCGCTCCACCAGCGCGGTCACTTCGTCCAGCAGGGCTTCGTCTTCGATGGGGCGGGCGCCGTTGCCCACCTTCGCAGCAGCCGCAGCCAGCTGGCGCGCGATCTCGGCCTTGCGCTCGGCAAAGCTGGCGATCACGGCGCCGTCCTTCTTCAGCGTGGCGGCGTAGCTGTCGGCATCGGCCAGCACCACGGGCGACACGGCGGCTTCAAAACGGTGGCCGGTGGTGCTGTTGCCAGCGGTCAGGCCCAGCGCCTTCACGGGCACCACGGTGCTGCCATGCAGCGCCACCAGGCCGTGTGCGGGGCGCACAAAGTTCACGCTGGTCCAGCCGGGCAGCTCGCAGTCGGTTTCGAGCTGGTAGCTCATGACCTTGGGGATGGGGAGCTTGGCAATGGCTTCGTCCAGCGCCTTTTGCAGGCCCGCCGCCAACGTGGCACCGGGCACCACGCTGTCGTAGAACAGGGCTTCGGCCTTGCCGTCCTGCGCGCGCTTCAAGGCGGCTACAGCGGCTGCGGGGTTGGACACATCGGCGCCCAGCGCCTGCAGCTTTTTCAGCAGCGCAGGCGTGGCGTTGCCGTCCGCTTGAAGACCCACGGTCACGGGCATCAGCTTTTGCTGTACGGCCTTGTCGGCGGCCTTGTCGGCCACGGCGGTCACATGCGCGGCCAGGCGGCGGGGCGAGGCGAAGGGCGTGACCACCGAGGCGGCAGACGCCAGGCCCAGGGCCTTGAGCTGGTCGCCCAGCACGGTGGCGAAAGCATCGCCCAGCTTCTGCAGCGCCTTGGGCGGCAGCTCTTCGACAAACAGTTCAACGAGGAGGTTTTGGGTTGTCATCGTCATTTCTCTCACGCAGCCTTCTTCGTCATCTGTTCCACCCACTCGCGCGGCGCCATGGGGAAGCCCAGGCGCTCGCGGCTCTCGTAGTAGCTTTGCGCCACGGCACGGGCCAGGTTGCGGATGCGGCCAATGTAGGCAGCGCGTTCCGTCACGCTGATCGCGCCGCGCGCATCCAGCAGGTTGAAGCTGTGTGCGGCCTTGAGCACCTGCTCATACGCAGGCAACGCCAGCTGCTGCTCCATGAGGTACTTGGCCTGCTTTTCGTGCGCGTTGAAGGCCGTGAACAGGAAGTCCGCGTCGCTGTGCTCGAAGTTGTAGGTGGACTGCTCCACCTCGTTTTGCTTGTACACGTCACCGTAGCTCAGTGTGTCGGTCCACTTCAGGTTGTAGACGTTGTCCACGCCCTGCAGGTACATGGCCAGGCGCTCCAGGCCGTAGGTGATCTCGCCCGTGGCAGGCTTGCAGTCGATGCCGCCGACCTGCTGGAAGTAGGTGAACTGCGTGACTTCCATGCCGTTGAGCCACACCTCCCAACCCAGGCCCCAGGCGCCCAGGGTGGGGTTCTCCCAGTCGTCTTCCACAAAGCGGATGTCGTTCTTCTTCAGGTCAAAGCCCAGGGCTTCGAGCGAGCCCAGGTACAGCTCCAGGATGTTGGCCGGTGCGGGCTTGAGCACCACCTGGTACTGGTAGTAGTGCTGCAGGCGGTTGGGGTTCTCGCCGTAGCGGCCGTCCTTGGGGCGGCGGCTGGGCTGCACGTAGGCGGCCTTCCAGGGCTCGGGGCCAATGGCGCGCAGGAAGGTGGCGGTGTGCGAGGTGCCGGCGCCCACTTCCATGTCATAGGGTTGCAAAAGGGCGCAACCCTGCGCGTCCCAGTAGGACTGCAGCTTCAAAATGATTTGCTGGAATGTCAACATGGCGTCTGTGGCTGAGGCACTGGCAAGCCAGGGCCTGGCAAGTAAGGGGAAAAGAAGAAAACGGGGTGCGTGAGCCAAACCCAGCGCCCGCCGCCCCATGGGCAACAAGGACGGGCATCGCGCGCGCAAACCAGTGATTTTACGGCGCGCAGCCGCGCGTGCTGCGGCAGCGCCAGCAACACCGGCCCGCGCCCATGAAAAAAGGCCGGAGCCCTTTTGGAGCCCCAGCCTTCCCAACCAGTCACGCGAGCTATAAGCCGGTGCGTACCGGTGGCCACACAGGTGTGGCCGTCAACGCATGCATCGCGTCAAAGCATGGCGTTCTAACCTCGAAAACAGGGATCAATACTCCCAGAAAATGCGCTGCAGTTCCTTGCTGTCATTGGTCTTGGTGAGGGCCACCATGGCCAGGATGCGGGCCTTTTGGGGGCGCAGGTCATGAGCCACCACCCAGTCGTACTTGTCGTCGGGCTGCTCGGCATTGCGCAGCACAAAACCATCGGGCACGCGGGCCGAACGGATGATCTGCACGCCCTGACCACGCAAGGCCTTGAGCGAATCGACCGCCTGTGCGGCCACCGAGCCGTTGCCGGTGCCGGCATGGATCAGCGCCTTGACGCCGGCCTTGCCGTAGGCCTCGATGCCCGTGGTGTTCATGTTGCCGTAGCCGTACACGATGTCCACGGCGGGCAGCGCCTTGATATCGTCGATGTTGAACTCGGAGTTGGTCGTGTGGCGCTTGACCGGGGCGCGGAACCAGTAGTTCTTGCCTTCCACCACCATGCCCAGCGGGCCCCACTGGCTCTTGAAGGCCTCGGTCTTGATGTTGATGGTCTTGCTCACGTCGCGACCGCTCTGGATCTCGTCGTTCATCGTGACCAGCACGCCCTTGCCGGCGGCGTCCTTGCTGGCGGCCACAGTCACGGCGTCGTACAGGTTCAGCGCGCCGTCAGCCGACAGGGCCGTGCCGGGACGCATGGAGCCGACCACCACGATGGGCTTGTTGGTGCGCACGGTGAGGTTCAGGAAGTACGCGGTTTCTTCCAGGGTGTCCGTGCCGTGGGTGATGACGATGCCGTCCACGTCTGCCTGCTTGGCCAGGGCCGACACGCGCTGCCCGAGGCGCAGCAGGTGCTCGTTGGTGAAGCTCTCGGAGGCGATCTGGAACACCTGCTCACCCGACACCTTGGCCACATTGGCCAGCTCAGGCAGGCCTGCCAGGAGCTTGTCCACCGGCACCTTGGCGGCGGCATAGGTTGCGCTGTTGGCGGCCGAGGCGCCCGCACCGGCAATGGTGCCGCCCGTGGCCAGCACCACCACATTGGGCTTGGCAGCCTGGGCCATGGCAACGGCGGAGGCAGCAGACAACAGCAAACCCGCGAGCCAGCGGCTGGCGGTGGGGGAGGAAGAAATGCGCATGAAGAGGTCTCCTGATTTTTTTGGGTGGCAGCACGCGTTGCGCCGCTTTATTCACAACCGCCGGTGAAGCGGTGCCGCATCCTATGAGAAACCAGAACACAGTCATGCGGAATAATTGACCCACCCTTATGAATTCAGCTCATACCCCAGAACTGCCGTTCGAAGGCCATGAAGTGCCCCTCGGCCACCGCCACAAGCCAACTCCGCCATGAACTTGAGACAACTGGAAGTTTTTCAGGCCGTGCTGCAAACCGGCAACATGAGCGCAGCGGCGCGGTTGCTGTGCATCACGCCCTCAGCAATCAGCAAGGCCGTGGCACACACCGAGTTGCAGCTGGGCTACCGGCTGTTCAACCGCTCGCCGGCAGGCCTGACCCCGACGCCCGAGGCCCAGGTGCTGGCCACCGAGTCCACCGGTATCTACCGGCAGCTGGATGCGCTCAAGCGCACCGCGCGCAACCTGGCCACCAGTGATTCGGGCGATGTGCGGCTGGGCGCCATACCGTCCATCACGCACGAATTTCTGCCGCGCCTGCTGCAGCACCATGCCGAGCAGCATCCGCAGGTGGGTGTGGAGGTGCGCACCATCCACCAGGACCAGATGACGCAGGCCCTGCTCACGCGCAGCGTGGACTTTTGCCTGGGCTTCTACAAACACCCCCACCCACAAATCGCGAGCGACCTGCTGGTCAGTGGTCGCTTGTACCTGGCGGTCGCGACCAGCGTGTGGGCGCGTGCTCCCCGTGCCGCCAGCCCCGGTGCGCGGCTGGCGCAGGTGCCCGTGATCCGCCTAGTGGGCGACGACCCCATGCGCCAGGCGATTGACGAAATCGCACACCGCCTCGGTTCCCCCGCCGGGCCCGGCATCCAGGTGCAGACATCACGCCTGGCGCTGGAGCTGGTGCGCCGGGGCATGGGCTGGACGGTGGTGGACTTTCTCACCGCCAAGGGGCTGGACCCTGCGCAGATGGTGGCACAGGAGCTGCACGAGCTGGCCCCCATGTCGCTGTACAGCTACCACGCGCGCGCCTTTCCGCCCGGTCTGCAGGCCACCCGCATGCTGGGCATGTTGCCCGCCTTGCTGCACGAGGCCCTGCAGCCCAACCCCAAGGCCCGTCAGGCGCTGACGGCCCGATAGAGCCCATGAAAAACGGCCTGCATGTCCAGAGACAGGCAGGCCGTTGCGGTGGGGAGTCCGCGGTCAGTGGTTCCAGCGGCGCAGCACCAGGCTGGCGTTGGTGCCGCCAAAGCCGAAGCTGTTGGACAACACCGTGTTCAGCTGCGCATCACGCGTTTGCGTGACCAGAGGCATGTCGCCCAGGGCCGGGTCAGGTGTCTCGACATTGGCAGAGCCAGCGATGAAGCCCTTGTTCAGCATGATCATGCAGTAGATGGCCTCCTGCACGCCCGTGGCGCCCAGCGAGTGGCCGGTGAGCGACTTGGTGGACGAGAACGGTGGCACCTTGTCGCCAAACAGCGCACGCATGGCGCGCACTTCCTGCATGTCGCCCACGGGGGTCGAGGTGCCGTGGGTGTTGATGTAGTCGATGGGGGCGTCCAGACCTTCCATGGCCTGCTGCATGCAGGCAATGGCACCGTCGCCCGACGGGGCCACCATGTCTTCACCGTCGCTGGTGGCGCCAAAGCCCACCACTTCGGCCAGGATGGTCGCGCCACGGGCCTGGGCGTGCTCCAGGCTCTCCAGCACCACGGCACCGCCGCCGCCAGCGATCACGAAGCCGTCGCGGTTCGCGTCGTAGGCGCGTGAGGCCTTCTCGGGCGTTTCGTTGTACTTGCTGGACATGGCGCCCATGCCGTCAAACAGCAGCGACATGCCCCAGCTCAGCTCTTCGCCACCGCCTGCAAACATCACATCCTGCACACCCCAGGCGATCTGCTGCGCGGCCGCGCCGATGCAGTGGGCGGACGTGGAACAGGCCGATGTGATGGAGTAGTTGATGCCCTTGACCTTGAAGTTGGTGGCCAGGCACGCAGAAACCGTGGAGCTCATGCAGCGCGTGACCTGATAGGGCCCCACGCGGCGGATGCCTTTTTCGCGCAGCGTGTCGGCCGCTTCGATCTGGTTGGCGGGCGAGCCGCCACCCGACCCCATGATGAGGCCGGTGCGCGGGTGGCTGACCTGTTCGGGCGTGAGGCCTGCTTGCTGGATAGCGTCTTCCAGTGCGATCTGCGCATAGGCCGCCGCATCGCCCATGAAGCGCAGCTGCTTGCGGTCAATGCGCGCTTCGATATCGATCTCCGGGGCGCCGCCCACCTGGCTGCGCAGGCCCAGTTCCTTGAACTTCTCCACGGCCTTGATGCCGCTGGTGCCCGCACGCAGCGAAGCTTCCACGGAGGCCAGGTCGTTGCCAATGCACGAGACGATGCCCGCGCCGGTGATGACTACGCGCTTCTTGGTGGTCATGCTGCGTCCTTACCGTCTTCCTCGCGCTTGAACAGACCCACGCGAAGGTCGTTGGCCACATAGATTTCCTTGCCATCGGCCAGCAGGCGGGCATCGCCGATGGCCATGACCAGCTTGCGCTTGATGACGCGCTTGATATCGATTTCGTAGGTGACCAGTTTCACGTCAGGGCCGACCTCGCCGGTGAACTTGACCTCGCCCGCACCCAGCGCGCGGCCCCGGCCCGGCAGTTGCAGCCAGGTCAGGTAAAAACCGATGAGCTGCCACATGGCGTCGAGCCCCAGGCAGCCAGGCATGACCGGGTCGCCCTGGAAGTGGCAGGCAAAGAACCAGAGGTCGGGTTTGACATCGAGCTCGGCGCGGATCTTTCCCAGCCCGTGCGCGCCACCATCGCTGTCGATGTGCGTGATGCGGTCAAACATCAGCATGGGTGGCAGCGGCAGACGCCCGCTGTCAGCGCCGAACAGCCGGCCCTCGCCCGAGGCGATCAGTTGTTCGTAGGAAAAGGAATCTGCCATTTTCAGTCGTGCTCCAGAACGGCGGATGGCCCGCCTCAAATCATCGTTTTACGCAACACCAGCCCCCGGTTGCGGGCCTCTATTATCAAGGCATAGGGAGCCGCCTCTAAACACGGGGGTGCGCAGGCCCCTGCGCCGCCGGGCGCAATGCCTGACCTGGATCAATTGCCACGCGGCCTGCGGCCCCTGCTGGCGACCATGGCCCCCACCAGCACCAGAGCCCCCAGCGCCCACAGCGGCCACAGCCCCCAGCGGGACACCCACCACGCGTAAGGCGTGATGGCCCAGCCACTTTGTGCGTCCAGCCCCCGGCCCTGCACCTCGCCCTTGAGCACTCCGCGCGTGTAGCGGGCCAGCTGGTGCGTGACAACGCCCCGGTGGTCGATGATGACGGTGGCGCCCGTGTTGGTGGCGCGCACCATGGGGCGCTCGAATTCGAGCGCACGCATGCGGCTGATGTGCAAGTGCTGGTCGATGGCCAGGGTGTCGCCAAACCAGCCGATGTTGCTGAAGTTGACAAACACCGTGGGGGCCTGGGCGGGGTCGATGAATCGCGCGCCCAGCTCCTCGCCGAACAAGTCTTCGTAGCAGATGTTCGGCGCGATGCGCTGCCCCGCCACGGCAAACGACGCCTGGCCCACCGTGCCCCGGTTGAAGTCACCCAGCGGGATGTTCATCATGGCCGTGAACCACTTGAAGAACGGCGGAATGAACTCTCCAAACGGCACGAGGTGGTGCTTGTCGTAGCGGTAGGGCTCTGCCTGGGTCGTGGCACTCATGCCCAGCACGGAGTTGGTGTAGCCCTGCGCTTCATCCCCCAGCGGAATGCCCACCATGGCGGCCTGGGCCCCTTGCGCATAGCGTTGCTGGATGCCCTCCAGATACCCCGGAATGAGCTGCTGCGGCAGCAGCGGTATGGCGGTCTCGGGCGCCACCACCAGGTCAGCCTGGGCGTTGCGCAGGGCCTCGGCATACCACTGCAGGGCCACGGGCACGCCGCTGCCGGACTGGAACTTTTCGTCCTGGGGGATATTGCCCTGCAGCAGCTCCAGGCTCAGGGCGGGCGCTGCGCGCCGTGCCGGGGTGTGGCACAGATTGACCGCGCACAGCCGGTCCACCGTGGCCCAGGCCAGCAGGCCGCCCGCCGCCAGCACCAGCGCCCACCAGCGCACGGTGCGCAGGTCGGTGGCACGCACCTGCACCACGCCCATCGCCAACGCCGCAGCCACCGCGCTGATGCCATACACCCCCATGTGGCGGGCCAGCACGGCGAGCGGCCCATCCACATGCGCGTAGCCGCCAGCACCCCACGGAAACCCCGTCCACCAGACGCCTCGTGCCAGTTCGGCCAGCAGCCACAGCGCTCCGAAAAGAAGAGCACTCCCGGCACGATTCATCGGCGCATACCGGCAAAACAAGGCCAAAGCCGCCGAATAGTAGCTGGCAAGAAAGGCAGCGAGCCCCAGCACCGCTGCCACGGCCAAAGGCGCGGGCAGGCCACCATAAGAATGCATGGAAATGAACAGCCACCAGAAAGTGCCTGCCAGCCAGGCGGTGGCAAACAACCCACCCACGAGCGCACCGCGCCGCCAGGGCGCAGCGACGCGCGGGTGCTCCACAGCAAAAGGCCGCACCATCCAGGCGAGCGCAGCCACCGAAGCCAGCTGCAGCCACCACAAGGGTTGGCCGCTGCCCGGCCAGGCCAGCGAGGCCGCCTGGGCCAGGCCCGCCGCCAGTGCCAGCAGCAGTTGCGGCAGCAGCGGCCCGCCCGCCATCCGAGAGCGCCGCGACATCAGCCGTCGGAGGGAGTGTCTTCGACCCTGGACACCTTGAACCAGCGCACCGCCCCGCCCTTGGTGTGCAGCACCACAAAATGCAGGCCGCTGAGCTGCAGATGCTCACCGCGCTTGGGCACATGGCCCATTTCGTGGGCAATCAGGCCGCCGATGGTGTCGAAATGCTCGTTGGGGTCGCTACCCACGATGGTCACCTCAAAGGCCTCGGCCACACGCTCGATGGGGGTGTCACCACTCACACGGTAGGTCCGGTCGGCCAGGCCAAAGATGTCGCCATCGTCTTCGGGGATGTCGAACTCGTCCTCAATCTCGCCGACGATCTGCTCCAGCACGTCTTCGATGGTGATGAGCCCGGCCACGCGGCCAAACTCGTCGATCACGATGGCCAGGTGGTTGCGGTTGCCACGGAACTCGCGCAGCAGGTCGTTCAGGCCTTTGCTTTCGGGCACAAACGCTGCCGGGCGCAGCAACGCACGGATGTTCAGCTCGGGCGCCCGCTGCAGCTTGAGCAGGTCCTTGGCCATCAGGATGCCAATGATGTTCTCGCGCTCGCCCTGGTAGACCGGAAACCGTGAATGCGCGGTGCTGATCACCAGGTGCAGCAGCTCATCGAAAGGCGCGTCAATGTTGACGAGGTCCATGCGCGGTGCTGCCACCATCACATCGCCCGCCGTCATGTCGGCCATGCGGATCACGCGCTCCAGCATCACGCGCGATTCGGCGCCGATGACCTCGTTGTCCTCGGCCTCGGCCAGGGTTTCAATGAGTTCTTCCGTGGAGTCCGGCCCAGGATGGATGAACTCGGCCACTTTCTGCAGGAAGGTGCGCTTGTCTTCCCTCTCGGGCGGTCGCCCGGGGTGCGCGGGGTGCGGGTCAGACACTGTCTGGAGTGCAGGACGTGCGGTAGTGAATCAGGCCCCTAGGATAGCGGATTGCCGTGACAGCCGGCCACCACCGGCGTCACGGCCGGGGGCGTGACCGCCATGGCTCACTCGGCCGATTGGTGGCGCGCGTGTTGCACGCCGCTGCGCACTTCCTGCACATTGGCCAGAAAGTCCCAGAACTGCTTGGCCTGCTTTTTGAGCTGGTAGTCCACCTCGGCGAACTGCTGCTCGACCATCTCGGTCATGCGCGTGTCGAGGCTGGCGGGTGGGATCTGCAAGTAGGCCTCCGACTCGGACCCGTCGCGGCGCACGGTGGCACCGGCGTTGCGCGCGATCTTGAGCATGGCAGTGTTTTCGGACAGCGCATGGATGAACACCATGTTCACGCCCTCATTGCGCGCATGCATCACGGCGCGCTCGAACAGGCGGGCGCCAAAGCCACGGCCCCGTGCCTGCTTGAGCACGGACACACCAAACTCTGCGCAGGGCTTGTGCTCGGGGTTTTCCGAAAATGCCAAGTGGGCCATGGCGATGAGTTCAAGGCGGCGGTTGTAGATGCCAAAGATCTCGTCGCGCTCGAAGTTGAGCTGCTCGGCGTAGCGGCGGATCTGTTCGTCGTTGGCGGCATAGCCAAACCGCAGGTAGCGGTCTGCAGGCTCCAGCTGCAGCAGGTGCTGGGTGATCCGCTCCCGGTAGGAGGGGCCCAGGGAGCGGATAGGAACCATCACGGGCGTCTCCTGCTGGTGGATGTGAATGTCAGAGGCAGAAGAGCCGCCGGTTACCGGGCGCAGCAGGTCCCGGCCTGCGTACCAGGATGCCTTGAGCCAGTCTTTGGTTGCGAACATGTCGCCAAATATAAGGGTTTTCCCTCATTTTTTCCAGTCCAAATTGCTGCGCCGCAACAAAATAGTGATCCTACTCAAAATGCGAAAAAATCAGCCACAAGCGCTAGAAGATCATGCCTCAACAGCTATCAATTTCAGAGCATTCATGATCAGAATCTCCTCTGCACGGGTCGCAGACGCGACGGCTGGGGTGGCTGCACTCCTGTCTTCGCCAACCCTTCTTTGCACACGCCAGAGCGTAAAGCGCGGACCGCGTTACAGCAACCTCCGCCACATCAACAGACGCCACAGAGAGTCACGCCCGTGACGTGCACAGGCTCTGTCAACGAGTGAAGGCCAGCGCCGGATTACACCGGCACGGCCGTGGTCGCCTTCACGCGGTCGAGCACAAAACTGGTCTTGCAGTCCTGCACGCTAGGGTGCTTGAGCAATGTGTCCATGATGAAGCGGCTGTAGTGCGCCATGTCGGCCACCACCACGCGCAGCAGGTAGTCCATTTCGCCGGTGAGCGATGCGCACTCCACTACTTCGGGCCAGGTCTGCACACTGGCGCGAAACAGGTCCATGGGGTTGCGCTTGTGGCTTTCGGTGTGTTTTTCGAGCCGCACATTCAGGTAAGCCGTGAGACCCAGCCCCACGGCTTCGGGCTGCACCAGGGCCACGTAGCGGTGGATCACGCCGCTGTCTTCCAGCCGCTTGACGCGGCGCAGCACGGCACTGGGCGACAGGCCCACCTGTTCACCGATGACGTCGTACGTCTCGCGGCCATTGTCCTGCAGGCGGCGCAGGATGGCGCGGTCCAGCTTGTCGAGTGCGTCAAAGGCTTTCATGACGCAGGATTTTACGAACAACTGCGTAATTTCTGCATGGTGCGCCGCACACACGGGTATGTCCCGATAGTGACTCCATGGGCTGAATACAAAAATTGATCTCGCAAAAAAGAACGGTCGTTCGTTTTTGCGAGCATAAGAAACCATACCAACGGAGACAAACACATGACCGGATTTTTCAGCCGCTTTTTGCGGCGACTGGTGCTGGCAGCAACGGCGGGGTTGCTGCTGCTGGGCGTGGGCGCACAGGCACAAACGGGCTACACCCAGACGCGCTACCCGATCGTGCTGGTGCACGGCCTGTTCGGCTTTGACTCGGCCCTTGGGATCGACTACTTCTACGGCATCCCCGACGCACTGCGCCAGGGCGGCGCCAAGGTCTACGTCGCCCAGGTCTCGGCAGCCAACAGCACCGAGGTGCGCGGCGAGCAATTGCTGGCACAGGTCAAGACCATCCTGGCGCTGACCGGGGCCCCCAAGGTGAACCTGGTGGGCCATTCGCACGGTGGCCCCACCACCCGCTATGTGGCGGGCGTGGCGCCGCAGCTGGTGGCATCGGTCACCTCGATTGGCGGCGTGAACCGGGGTTCGCGCGTAGCCGACATCCTGCGCGGCGTAGCGCCCGCAGGCTCGGTGTCCGAAGCCGTGGCCAGCGCCGCCGCCAAGGCGCTGGTGGGCCTGATCAACCTGACCTCCGGCGGCACCGGCCTGCCCCAGATGCCCACGGCGGCGCTGGACTCGCTGACCACGGCAGGCTCGGCCAAGTTCAACAGCCGCTTTCCGCAAGGCGTGCCCACCTCCGGCTGCGGCAGCGGCGCCGAACTGGTGAACGGTGTGCGCTACTACTCCTGGACCGGCACCCTGCCCCTGACCAACGTGCTCGATGCCAGCGACGCCCTGCTGGCCACGCTGAGCCTGACCTTTGG
The DNA here is from genome assembly GCF_002754175.1 of Acidovorax sp. 59. Taxonomy (NCBI): domain Bacteria; kingdom Pseudomonadati; phylum Pseudomonadota; class Betaproteobacteria; order Burkholderiales; family Comamonadaceae; genus Acidovorax; species Acidovorax sp. 59. Next base: position 3,933,873 of record NZ_PEET01000001.1, read on the forward strand.
CGAAGCCAACGATGGCCTGGTGTCGGCCTGCTCGTCGCGCTTGGGCAAACACCTGGGCGACTACCGCCAGAACCACCTCGACGAAGTCAACCAGCTGCTGGGCCTGCGCGACTGGTTCTCCACCGACCCGGTGACGCTGTACCGCCAGCACGCCAACCGCCTCAAGCAACAAGGCCTGTAAGCCATGGCCCAGCCCTCGCGCACCTGGGCGGTTGCCGCCGCAGTCCTGGCCCTCACCACGGTCGCCGTGGTGTGGTGGCTGGGGGGCCCTGCCGGGTTCGGCGCGGGGGATACCCACCCATCGCCGGCGGGGGCGGCCGCCGCCTCCGCCGGTGCCCAGGTACAACCCTCGCCAGCACAGGGCGCGGACCACAGCTTTTTTGCACGCCGCCGCGCCATCACCACCGACGGCCCGGCCGACCCCCTGCTGGTGCACGGCCTGCGCGACACGCTGGAAGCACTGCTGATGGAAGCAGGCGACGCCAGCGACCCAGCCACGCTCAAACAGCGCCTGGCCGCACTGGTCAACCGGCATTTCCCCGCCGCCCTGGCCACGCGAGCCCTGGCACTGGCCGAGCGCTACGTGGACTACCGTGTGGCCCTGGGCAGCTTGCGTGCGCCGCAGGATCTGACCGACCCACGCGCACTGCGCGACGCGCTGGAGGCGCGCCACAAGGTGCGCCTGCAGTTTTTTGACGACGCCGAATACGACGCCCTGTTTGCCCGCGAGGCCGACCTGGACCGCTACACCCTGGCGCGCCTGGAGATTGAGCGCAACACCCAGCTCAGCCCCGAGCAGCGCGCCCAGGCGCTGCAGGCGGCCGATAACGAACTCTCCACCGAGCGCCGCGCCGAACGCAGTGCCGCCACCGCTCACATGGCGGCCGCAGCGCAGACGGCCGCCTTCAACGCCAGCAACACCGACGAGCGCAGCCGCTACGCCACCCGCAGCGCGCAGTACGGCCCGGCAGCCGCCCAGGCCATGGCGCAGCTGGACAGGGACGAACAGCACTGGAACCAGCGCCTCGACCAGTACAGCCAAGCCCGCACCCAGCAGGGCGAGGGCCCCGGCCTGCAGCAACTGCGCCAGCAGCTGTTCTCGCCCGAAGAGCAACAACGCATTGACGCCGCCCTGGCGCTGCGCCAGCTCAACGCGGGCACCTCGGGCTCATAGGGACCTTCTGCCGACCGCGCAGCGCTGCGGCGGCCAACCTCGCCCAACGCGCCGTCAGACTGCGCGAAATTTTGACCATTCACAAGATTCCTGCAAATCAAAGGCCAAAGCCTCTTGATTTCGCCAGAAACATGAGGCAGGCCGCGCCTACAGTCCATGACATTCATCAACGAATGCCGGAGACACCCCATGAATGCCGCCTTGCCGCAAGAAACCACCGCCCAGCTCGCTGCCTGGGACAACCCCATGGGCCTGATGGGCTTCGAGTTCGTCGAATTCACCTCGCCCCAGCCCGGCGTGCTGGAGGCGGTGTTTGAAAAGCTCGGTTTCACCCTGGTCGCCAAGCACCGGTCCAAGGATGTGGTGCTGTACCGCCAGAACGGCATCAACTTCATCCTGAACCGCGAGCCCCACAGCCAGGCCGCCTACTTTGGTGCCGAGCATGGCCCCTCCGCCTGTGGCCTGGCCTTCCGTGTGAAGGATGCGCACAAGGCTTACAACCGCGCGCTGGAACTGGGCGCCCAGCCCATCGAGATCCCCACCGGCCCCATGGAGCTGCGCCTGCCCGCCATCAAGGGCATTGGCGGCGCACCGCTGTATTTGATTGATCGCTTTGAAGACGGCAAGTCCATCTACGACATCGACTTCGAATTCATCGAAGGCGTGGACCGCCGCCCCGTGGGCCACGGCCTGAACTTCATCGACCACCTCACGCACAACGTGTACCGGGGCCGCATGGGTTTCTGGGCCAACTTCTACGAGAAGCTGTTCAACTTCCGCGAAATCCGCTACTTCGACATCCAGGGCGAATACACGGGCCTCACGTCCAAGGCCATGACCGCGCCCGACGGCAAGATCCGCATCCCGCTGAACGAAGAATCCAAGCAGGGTGGCGGCCAGATCGAAGAATTTTTGATGCAATTCAACGGCGAGGGCATTCAGCACATCGCACTGATCTGCGACGACATCCTGGCCACCGTGGACAAGCTGCAGATGGCCGGCGTGCCCATGGCCCCAGCTCCCAACGACATTTACTACCAGATGCTCGAAGGCCGCCTGCCCGGCCATGGCCAGCCCGTGGGCGAGCTGCAGTCGCGCGGCATCCTGCTCGATGGCACCACGGCCGACGGCACGCCGCGCCTGCTGCTGCAGATTTTCTCCACGCCCATGCTGGGTCCCGTGTTCTTCGAATTCATCCAGCGCAAGGGCGACTACCGCGACGGCTTCGGCGAAGGCAACTTCAAGGCGCTGTTCGAGTCGCTCGAGCGCGACCAGATTGCCCGTGGCGTGCTTGAGGCCAAGAAGGCCTGAGCGGGAGCGAACGCCATGACCACCGAGTCTGTCGTCAAACCCGTCGTGTACGGGGCGAGCGACCGCCCTCCCCGTGGCGACTACAGCCGCGCCCGTGCCGACTACACCTGCACCCAGGACTGGGCGAGCTACACCGCCGCCGACCACGACACCTACCGCCGTCTGTACGAGCGCCAGCGCGCCCTGCTGCCAGGCCTTGCCAGCCAGGCGTTCATCGACGCCCTGCCCTCACTGGGCGCGAGCGACCGCATCCCGCGCTTTGAAGAGGTGAACGAGCGCCTCTACAAAGCGACCGGCTGGGAGCTGGTGGGCGTGCCCGGGCTGATCCCGGAGGTGCCCTTCTTCACCCTGCTGGCCAACCGCAAATTCCCGGTGACGGACTGGATCCGCAAGCCCGAAGAGTTCGAATACATCGTCGAGCCCGACATTTTTCACGACCTGTTCGGGCATGTGCCGCTGCTGTTCAACCCGGTGTTTGCGGACTATGTGCAGCGCTACGGCCAAGGCGGGCTGAAGGCGCAGGGGCTGGGGTCGTGCGAGATGCTGAGCCGCTTGTACTGGTACACGATCGAGTTTGGGTTGATCCGCGAAGCGGGGCAGTTGCGGGCCTATGGCGCGGGCATCCTGAGTTCGTCGGGCGAACTGGCGTATTCGGTGCAGAGCCTGGAGCCGCAGCGCATTCCGCTGCAACTGGAGCGCACCATGCGCACGCGCTACAAGATCGATACGTACCAGCAGACGTATTTTGTGATTGACAGTTTTGAGCAGCTGTTTGAGATGACGGCGGCGGACTTTGCGCCGATTTATGAGCGGCTGCGGGGGTTGCCAGAGTTTGCAGCGGATGAGCGGGAGGCTGTGGCGGCTTGATGTTTTGAAGAAACTGGCTGCCAGCGCTAGTGAATCATGCCCTGAAAGCTGCGCTTTTAATAGCAACTTGCATCCAGGAATGCGGGGCTGGGCTGGGGTTTTTGGGCCTTTTGGATGAATCGGTCTCTGTGCCTGGGTTGAGGGCGGGGGCCGGGAGTCGCCCGGCAGGCGAGGCACTTTTCTTTGCTTCGCCAAAGAAAAGTACCCAAAAGAAAGGCGACCCCACTGTCTGCGTCCCCTGCGCTGACGCTACGGGGCAACCTGCGGTGCTCGGGTTTGGCGGGGTCTCGCTCAACTCGCGCCGCTGCGCGTCGCTCAGACACACGCGAGCCCTGATCCGCCAAACCCTGCGCTCCTCGGCGCATCCAGAGGGGCACGGCGAGCAGAACATCATCGCTGCGCTCGGCACCGAATCGCGGGCGCAAGCGCCACGCGCTGCGCAGCCTGGGCCGAGCGAAGCAATGGCCCGTGGGGCTGTTGGGATGTTCGGCTGTCCCACCCCTGCGGGCTGCGCCTGCGGCGGGGCGGCTGCGGGGTGGCACGCGCGTCGGAGCGTGCGTGCTTCGTGCTCTGACTCGCCGTGGATGTCTGAACGAAGCTGCAACGCAGCGCAGTGAGTTCCACGGCGCACCCCGCAACCGACACGACGCAGGTCTGCCCCGTAGCGAAGCGCAGGGGTCGCAGACTGGGGGTCGCCTTTTCTTTGGTGACTTTCTTTTGGCGAAGCAAAAGAAAGTTACTCGCACGCCGGGCGACTCCCGGCCTCCGCCCTACAACCAAACATGCAGTCCGATGTGCAACTCACGCCCGATGTAGCCATCGAAAACACACTACAAAATCAATAGCTACCAGCACCTTGCATACGAGCGCTAGCAGCCAAAAGGCCTCAAAGAATCACCCTCGACTTACCTCCTCCAGACAAGCCTTCATCACCCCAGGGTCAAACGCCATCTGCACATGCGCAACCCCTTCCACCAACCGGTGTTCTGCCCCCGCCAACGCCGCTGTGGTCGCCGGAAACACGATGTTGTCGCAGTTCGAATACCAGCAGGTAAACAACGCTGCCCGCCCCGCAGGCTCCGCCCGCTGCAAGGCCACCACCCAGTCCCCCGCCAAGCTCATCTGCCGCCCATTCACCGTCCGGCTGAAACGCCCCAGCCATGTGCCCCCATGCGGCGTGCCCAGCGTCAACACCCGGTGCACCCGCCCATCCGCCTGGTGCGCCCGCAGCCACGCCCGCACCGCCAAGCCACCCATGCTATGGCACAACAGCACCGGCGCCTGGCCCGTGGCCGCCGTCACTTGGCGCACAGCGTCTTCAATGATGTCCGCGTACTCGTCAATCGAGCCCATCACCGGCTCCAGATTCACCGCCACATAGGCATGCCCCCGCGCCTGCAAAGGCGCAAACCACGGCAGCCAGAGCCCCCGGTTGCACATGAATCCATGCACCAGCACCACGCCCCGCTTTCCGGTCGGCTGCACAGGCAGCCAATCGGGCAATGACTGGTGGCGAAACGGCTGGCGCCAGCAAAACACCATCAGCGCCACCCACCCCTCGGTCCACCAGGCACCCACCACCTGCGACAGGCGGGCACGTGGCGCAGCGTCGGTGCGGTTGGTGATGTGCATCAGCACAAACTCCAGCGCCATCACCACCAGGTACAGACACAGCGGTACCAAGGCCCCCAGCACGGCACGCCAGGGTGAATGGGGCCACTGCCACACCAGCCAGGCGGCCATGGTCAGCAGGATGAACAGAAGCAGGGTTCGTTGCCAGCGCGCGATCATGGTGGTGATGGGCAGATGTTGTAATTGACCAGCCGCATTGTGCGGTCTGACCACCGCCCGACACCGCACCCCGCAGAACGCAGAAAGGACCCCGCCCCATGGATGCCGCCCAGACCATCCGCGACTGCATCGCCGACGTGACCGCCCTGCGCCTGCACCGCACGGGCGACCCGGCGCTGGGGGCGGCGGTGGGCAGCGTCAAAAGCCTGCAGGCCCGGCGCTTTCGCGGCACCTATGCGGACCTGATGGGCTCGCCCGCGTTCGGGCCCGCAGCACAGTTCTTTTTGGAAGAGCTGTACAGCGACACCGACTACACCGACCGCGATCTGCAGTTTGGCCGCATCGCCGGCACGCTGCAGACCATGTTCCCCCAACCGGTCGTGAACACCGCCGTGGCCCTGGCGGTGCTGCACGCACAGACCGAGGGACTGGACCAGGACATGGGCCGCGCGTGGTTGCTGCACGAAGCCGATGCGGCCAACGTTGCCGCCCGCTACACCGCCGCCTGGCGCACTGTGGGCCAGCGCCATGCGCGCCAGCAGCAGCTGCAGCGCGTGCTGGCCATGGGGAATGACCTGGCGCGCCTCACGCGCACCCCCGGCCTGCGGATGATGCTGCGCATGATGCGCGGCCCGGCCAACGCCGCGGGCATGGGCGCGTTGCAGAAGTTTCTGGAGGCGGGGTTTGACACCTTCGGCCAGCTTGCGCGCCAGCGCGGCGGGGTGGAGCAGTTTCTGGCCACCATCGAGCAACGGGAGCGGGCGCTGATGGAGCAACTGTTCGATGCCGATCCTGTCACCTGCGGGACCCAGCTCGCCAGCACACTAGGACAAGCCCGATAGCCCGCAACGCGCCCGCCTTCCACAATCTGTGCCCACCTATCAATGGCATTTGGCGAGCACAAGGAAACAAGCGCATGGAAAAGATCTGGCTCAAGAGCTACCCCCCGGGCGTCCCACACGACGTGAAGCCCGAGCAATACCGCTCTGTGGCCCACCTGCTGGAAGAGTCGTTCCGCAAACACGCATCGAGCCCGTTTTCGGTCTGCATGGACCAGTGGATGACCTATGGCGAGCTGGAACGCCGCTCGGCCGCGCTGGGCGCCTATCTGCAGAGCCTGGGGCTGGAGCCCGGCGCGCGCGTGGCCATCATGCTGCCCAACATCCCGCAGTTTGGCGTGACCATGGCCGCCGTGCTGCGCGCTGGCTACACCTGCGTGAACGTGAACCCGCTGTACACCGCCCGCGAGCTGGAGCACCAGCTCAAGGACTCAGGCGCCACGGCCATCGTGATCCTGGAGAACTTTGCCCACACGCTGGCTGAGGTCATTGACCACACGGCCGTCAAGCATGTGGTGATGGCGTCCATGGGCGACCTGCTGGGCTTCTGGTTTGGCAAATGGATCACCTTCGCCGTGCGCCACCTGGCCAAGATGGTGCCTGCCTACGACCTACCCCTGTCGAACGGCCGCAAGGTCGTCACCTTCAAGAAGGCACTGTCGCTGGGCGAGCACAAATCCCTGGCCCCCAGCCAGGCCACGCTCGATTCGATTGCCTTCCTGCAGTACACCGGCGGCACCACGGGCCTGTCGAAGGGCGCGGTGCTCACCCACCGCAACATCGTGGCCGCCACGCTGCAGGCCGAGGCGTGGTTCACGCCCGCGCTGTCCAAGGTGGGCGACCTCTCCAAGGCCAACAGCATTGCCGCACTGCCGCTGTACCACATCTTCGCGCTCACGCTGTGCCTGCTGGCCATTCGCCAGGGCTCCAGCCTCACGCTGATCCCGAACCCGCGCGACATTCCGAAGTTCGTGGCAGAACTCAAGAAGCGCCCCTTCCACATGCTGCCTGCGGTGAACACGCTGTTCAACGCGCTGCTGCAAAACCCGCAGTTCAAGACGCTGGATTTTTCGCACCTGTGCGTGTCGCAGGCCGGGGGCATGGCGGCCAGCGAGGGCACCGCCAAGCAATGGCAGAAGGTGACTGGCAGCACGATGATCGAAGGCTGGGGCATGAGCGAGACCTGCGCCATCGGCACCAACAACCCGGTGATCAGCACCACCTTCAGCGGCAACATCGGCCTGCCCTTGCCGGGCATCGACATCGCCATCAAGGACGACGAAGGCAACAGCCTGCCCCAGGGCGAGTCGGGCGAGATCTGCATCCGCGGCCCCAACGTGATGGTGGGCTACTACAACCAGCCCGAAGAAAACGCCAAGGCCTTCACGCCCGACGGCTTCATGCGCACGGGCGACATCGGCATCATGGACCCGCAGGGCTACACCCGCATCATCGACCGCAAGAAGGACATGATCCTGGTGAGCGGCTTCAACGTGTTCCCCAACGAGCTGGAGCAGGTCATCAGCCTGTGCCCCGGCGTGGTCGAATGCGCAGCCATTGGCGTTCCCGATGAGAAGCAGGGCGAGGCCATCAAGGTGTTCATCATCAAGAACGACCCGGCCCTGACCGAGGACGAGGTGGCCAACTACTGCCACCAGAACCTCACCGGCTACAAGCGCCCCAAGTACATCGAGTTCCGCGACGAGCTGCCCAAGAGCAACGTGGGCAAGATCCTGCGCCGAGAGCTGCGCAAGGCCTGAGGCCGTTGTTCCGAAGGGCAGAGCGACAAACGCTGCCCTCCATCACCTCCCCCAGGGCGCTTCGGCGCCCTTTTTCTTGGGCGTAAACCCTGCAGATCGCCCCACTGCGCCGGTAGTCCAATGTCTGCATCTTCGGGTTTTTACTGATTAGCAAACGTTTGCGCAAACGTTTGCTTTCGTTATCATCCCGATCGCGACAAGGCACCGGGCATCCGTAGCCGCTCCTTTTTGGGGGCGCTGCCGGGGATTTCCCTCCACGCTGTCGGTCGCCTTAGGGCGACGCTGAATAAGCCTCCGCGATGCGGCGAGCCCTGGATCGGGATGGACTGCAAGGCGCAAACCAGAGTGATAGCCGTAGTTATCGCGAGGATTTGCAACGCTGCAGACCGTCCTGAGCCAGGGATGCGCCGGGCGCGAGAGGCTTGTTCAGCGTTGCCTCAGTCCACATTCCAACCTGGAGACAACACCCATGCAGTTCACCCGCCGTTCCGTTCAGACCGCCGCCGCCCTCGCCGTTGTGGGCAGCCTGCTGGCCAGCCCTGCGTTTGCGCAGGACAAGCCGAAGATCGCGCTCATCATGAAGTCGCTGGCCAACGAGTTCTTCCGCACCATGGAAGACGGCGCCAAGGCGCACCAGAAGGCCCATGCCAAGGAATACACGCTGGTGGCCAATGGCATCAAGAACGAGACCGACACGGCAGCCCAGATCAAGATGATCGAGCAGGCCGTGGCCCAAAAGGTCAGCGCCATCGTGCTGGCACCCGCTGACTCCAAGGCGCTGGTGCCCGTGGTCAAGACGGCCATCGACAAGGGCATCCTCGTGGTCAACATCGACAACCAGCTCGATGCCGACGCGCTGAAGGAAAAGAACATCACCGTGCCCTTCGTGGGCCCCGACAACCGTGCAGGCGCCAAGCTGGTGGGCGACCACCTGGCCAAGACGCTGAAGGCCGGTGACAAGGTCGGCATCATCGAAGGCGTGTCCACCACCTTCAATGCGCAGCAGCGCACTCTGGGCTACCAGGACGCCATGAAGGCCGCCAACATCACCGTGGTGGGTGTGCAGTCCGGCAACTGGGAGATCGAAAAGGGCAACACCGTGGCCGCCGGCATGATGCGCGAGCACCCTGACCTGGTCGCCCTGCTGGCTGGCAACGACAGCATGGCCCTGGGCGCCGTGGCCGCCGTGAAGGCTGCGGGCAAGACCGGCAAGGTGCAGGTGGTGGGCTATGACAACATTGGCGCCATCAAGCCCATGCTGGCCGACGGCCGCGTGCTGGCCACCGCTGACCAGTACGCCGCCAAGCAGGCCGTGTTCGGCATCGAGCTGGCGCAGAAGGCCCTGGCCGCCAAGACGCCGCAGAACCAGCTGCCCGCCACGGTGAAGACGGATGTGGTGCTGGTGACGAAAGACAGCAAGTAAATCCGAGAGCGGCGAACAAGGCCCTTCTGGCGTTGTTCCCCGCTCAACCGATAAACACCGCCCTGCAGCCGCCCACTTCAAGCCCCCATGCCCAGTCGCTCGCCCGCTCCTCAGTCCCCGCCCTTGCTCGCCATCCAGGCAGTAGGCAAGGACTACACCGCCACCGTACTCGACGGCGTGAACGTGGAGCTGTTTGCGGGCGAGGTGCTGGCGCTGACCGGGGAAAACGGCGCGGGCAAGAGCACGCTGTCCAAGATCCTGTGCGGGCTGGAGCAGCCCACGCGCGGCGGCATGCAGCTGGCGGGGCAGGCCTACGCCCCCACGTCGCGCCGCGATGCCGAGCGCCACGGCGTGCGCATGGTGATGCAGGAGCTGGGCCTGGTGCCCACGCTCACCGTGGCCGAGAATTTGTTGATGGGCCGCCTGCCACACCGCCTGGGCTGGCTGCAGCGCGATGTGCTGCACGCCGCCGCCCGTGCGCAGCTGGCCAAGATCGGGCTCGACAACATCGACCCCGCCACCCCGGTCTCGCAGCTGGGCATCGGCCAGCAGCAGATGGTCGAGATCGCGCGCAACCTGCAGGACGACACACGCATCCTGGTGCTCGATGAGCCCACGGCCATGCTCACGCCGCGCGAGACCAATTACCTGTTCGAGCAGATCGCGCACCTCACCGCACGCGGCGTGGCCATCATCTACGTGTCGCACCGGCTCGAAGAACTGCGCCGCATTGCCGACCGCGTGGCCGTGCTGCGCGACGGCCGCCTGGTGGACGTGCGCCCCATGGCGGGCATGAGCGAGGACGACCTGGTGCAGCGCATGGTGGGCCGCGTGGTGAGCGACCTGGACCACCGCCCGCGCCGCCCCATCGGCCCCGTGGTGATGAGCGCTGAAAACCTGGGCCGGGGCACCGCAGTGCAGGACGTGAGCCTGGAGCTGCGCGCGGGCGAGATCTTCGGCATTGCCGGGCTGGTTGGATCGGGCCGCACCGAGCTGGTCCGCCTGCTGTTCGGCGCGGACCGGGCAGACCGCGGCAGCGTGACGCTGCACCCATCTTTTGAGCAAAAACAACCGCAAGCGCTAGTGAATCATGCGCCAGCAGCTACACAAAACATAGCAAATTCACCCACACTAGCACCCACCGCCCCCCGCACCTGGCAGCGGGGTTTCGCGTCGCCGCTGCAGGCCATCGCCGCCGGTGTGGGCCTGGTCACCGAAGACCGCAAATCCCAGGGCCTGCTGCTCACGCAGCCCATCCGCATCAACGCCACGCTGTCCGACCTGTCGGCCGTGTCGCGCGGCGGCTGGCTGCAGCGCGGGCTCGAAAGCCGCCTGGTGCAGGGTTTTGTGCGCACGCTGGGCATCCGCTGCCGCAGCCCCGAGCAGCCCGTGGGGCAGCTGTCGGGCGGCAACCAGCAAAAGGTGGTGTTTGCCCGCTGGCTGCACCGCGAAGGCCGCGTGCTGCTGCTCGATGAACCCACGCGCGGCGTGGACGTGGGCGCACGCGCCGAGCTGTATGGCGAGCTGGACCGCGTGGCCCTGGAAGGCCGCGCGCTGCTCATGGTGTCGTCCGACCTGCGCGAGCTCATGGCCATGGCCGACCGCATCGGCGTGATGAGCGCGGGCCGCCTGGTGGCCGTGTTCGAGCGCGGCGAGTGGTCCGAGCAATCGCTGCTGGCGGCCGCGTTCTCCGAGCCCGGCGGGCGCACCAGTACCACCCCTTCAACTTCTTCTCCTGTGACCGCATGAACGCCCCCACCCCATCTGCCGCGCCCGCTGCGGCGCCCTCCTCCGCCTCGGTCTGGCGCAGCCAGCTGGGCACCTACCTGGGCCTGCTGGCCGTTTTGGCGGGCATGGTGGCGCTGTTCTCGTCGCTGTCCGAATACTTCTGGAGCGCCGAGACCTTCATCACCATCGCCAACGAAATCCCGGCACTGGCCGTGATGGCGGTGGGCATGACCTTTGTGCTCATCATTGCGGGCATCGATTTGTCGGTGGGCTCGGTGATGGCGCTGGCCGCCGCCACCTCGGCCGCCGCCATCCTGCAATGGGGCTGGACGGTGCCCGCCGCCGCCGCGCTGGCATTGGCCACGGGCCTGGTGTGCGGCACCATCACCGGCATGATTTCCGTCGCATGGCGGCTGCCCTCGTTCATCGTGTCGCTGGGCATGCTCGAGGCCGTGCGTGGCAGCGCGTATGTGGTGACCGACTCGCGCACGCAGTACGTGGGCGATGCGATCTCGTGGCTGTCGGCACCCTTCTTTGGCGGCATCTCGTTCGCGTTCTTGCTGGCCGTGGTGCTGGTGGTGGTGGCACAGCTGGTGCTGTCGCGCACGGTGTTTGGCCGCTGCGTGGTGGGCATTGGCACCAATGAAGAAGCCATGCGCCTGGCCGGTGTGGACCCGCGCCCTATCCGCGTCATCGTGTTTGCGATGACCGGCCTGCTCGCGGGCCTGGCGGGCCTCATGCAGTCGGCCCGGCTCGAAGCGGCCGACCCCAACGCCGGCACCGGCATGGAGCTGCAGGTGATTGCGGCCGTGGTGATTGGCGGCACCAGCCTCATGGGCGGGCGCGGCTCGGTGATCAACACCGCGTTTGGCGTGCTCATCATCGCGGTGCTGGAGGCAGGCCTGGCCCAGGTCGGCGCCAGCGAGCCCAGCAAGCGCATCATCACGGGTTTTGTGATCGTGGCGGCCGTCATTGTGGACACGCTGCGCCAGCGCCGCGCCGCCCGCTGAACCTGTTTCAACACACCGATTTTTCTTCTTCCTGCATGGCTACTATCAAGGACGTTGCGCGCCACGCCGAGGTGTCGGTCACCACGGTATCGCACGTGGTCAACGGCACGCGCCGCGTGAGCCCCGAGGGGCGCGAGCGGGTCGAGGCCGCCATCCGCGCCCTGGGCTATGTGCCCAGCGCCATTGCGCGCAGCCTCAAAAGCAACAACACGCGCACGCTGGGCATGCTGATCCCCAACAGCTCCAACCCCTACTTTGCCGAGATCGTGCACAGCGTGGAAGACCGCTGTTTTGGCGCGGGCTACAACGTCATCCTGTGCAACACCAACGACGAGGCGCACCGCCAGGGCACCTACCTGCAGGTGCTGGCCGAGCGGCGCATCGACGGGCTCATCGTGGTCTCCACCGGGCATGACGCCACGCTGGCCACGCAGCTGGCGGGCCTGTCCATCCCCACGGTGCTGGTGGACCGCGAAATCGACATCGCCGGGCAGCAGCCCTGCGACCTGGTGGAAACCGCCCACATGCAGGGCGGCCTGCTGGCCACACGCCACCTGCTGTCGCTGGGCCACCGGCGCATTGCCTGCATTGGCGGCCCCGACGGCATTGCCCCCAGCGAGCAGCGCATTGCCGGCTGGCGCACCGCGCTGGCCGATGCGGGCTGCGGCACGGGCGAGGGCCTGCTATGGCATGGCAACTTCACGAGCCAGGGTGGCTACGAAGCCATGCACGCCGTGCTGCGCGCGCCCGAGCCGCCCACCGCCGTCTTCGTGTGTAACGACCTCATGGCCATGGGCGCGCTGTGCGCCGCGCACGAACGCGACCTGCGCGTGCCCGAGGCACTGTCCATCGTGGGCTTTGACGACATCGAACTGGCCGCCTTCACCAGCCCACCGCTCACCACCGTGGCCCAGCCCAAGCAGCGCATCGGCGCACTGGCCGTGGACATGCTGCTGGAGCGCATCGACGGCAAGCGCCAGGACGCGCGCAAGGTGATGCTGCAGCCCGAGCTGCGCGTGCGCGCCTCCACGGCCCATGCGCCCGGAGGTGCTGCATGAGCACTAATCACGCTCCCCGCATCGCCGTCGTCGGCAGCCTGAACATGGACCTGGTGCTGCAGGTGCAACACGCGCCCGGCCCTGGCGAGACCGTGCTGGCCGACGCCCTGCATCTGGTGCCCGGCGGCAAGGGCGGCAACCAGGCCGTGGCCTGCGCACGCCAGGGCGCCCAGGTGGCCCTGTTTGGCCGCGTGGGCGACGACGGCTACGGCCACACGCTGCGTGCGGGGCTTGACGCCGACGGCATCGACCACAGCGGCGTACAGACCGACACCGACACCACCACCGGCGTGGCCGCCATCACCGTGGAGGCCACAGGGCAAAACCGCATCGTGGTCGTGCCCGGCGCCAATGGCCACTTCGTGCTGGATGCCGCCGCGCTGAGCGCTGCGCTGCAAGGCGCAGGCGGCCTGGTGCTGCAGTTCGAAACGCCCCTGCCCCAGGTGCTGGCCGCCGCCGAGATGGCCCATGCGGCGGGTTGCCCGGTGGTGCTCAACCCCTCTCCCATCCAGCCCCTGCCCGATGCGATGTGGCCGCTGGTGCACACGCTGGTCGTGAACGAGGTGGAAGCCGCCGCGCTGGCGGGCCAGAGCGTGACCACGCCCGCCGATGCCGCGCAGGCCGCACAGACCCTGCGCGCCAAGGGCCCCGCACAGGTGGTGGTGACCCTGGGCGCGGCAGGCGCGGTGGCCGCCGATGCGGCAGGCAACCGCTACCACCCCGGCCTGGTCGTGCAGGCGGTGGACACCACGGCCGCAGGCGATACCTTTCTGGGCGCGCTGGCCGTAGCCCTGGCACGCGGCGAGCCGCTGGACGCCGCCGTGCGCGAAGGCATCCGCGCATCGGCGCTGTGCGTCACCCAGCCGGGCGCCCAGCCTTCCATCCCCACCCGCGCCGCCGTGGCGCAAAGCCCCCAACCGCCCGCCTGGAGCCCCCTGTGAAACGCACCGCCCTGCTGCACGCCGAACTCTCCCACGCCATCGCCACCCTGGGCCACGGCGACATGCTGGTGATCGGCGACGTCGGCCTGCCCATCCCCAACGGCCCGCGCCGCATCGACCTGGCCCTCACGCCCGGCATCCCGGCCGTGGCCGATGTGCTGCGGGTGGTGCTGGAAGAAATGCAGGTCGAGAAAGCCGTGATCGCCACCGAAGCCGTGGAGCGCAACAGTGGCCAGTTGCCCACGTGGTGCCAGCTGCCGGTGGTCCCGGGCACCGTATCGCACGATGAGTTCAAGCGCCTGACCCAGCAGGCCCGCGTGATGCTGCGCACCGGCGAATGCACGCCGTATGCCAATGTGATCCTGGTGGCGGGCGTCACGTTCTGACACAGCCTGGGCGGCCAGGCTGCGGGTTTTGGAGGACTTCGGGCAGGTGCGACCTGCGGTACGCTGGGCAGCAGCCCACGGCGCGGCGTTAAAGCCCGCCACCGAAGCCCCGAATTCCTGCACCCATGCCCACCAAAGCGCCCCACGATCTCCTGCCCCCTGAAATCACCGTTCTCGAACGCGGCTGGCTGTCGGCCAACAACATCCTCTTCATCGGCCAGCACGACACAGCCATCGTGGACACCGGCTATTGCAGCCATGCCGAGCAAACCGTGGAGCTGGTGCGCGATGCTCTCGCGGGCCGCAGGCTGGACCGCCTGCTCAACACCCACCTGCACAGCGACCACTGCGGCGGCAATGCCGCGCTGCAAAAAGCCTGGCCCGGCGTGCTCACGGCCATACCGCCCGGCCAGGCCGATCATGTGCGCCAGTGGGATGCCTATGCGCTCAGCTACACCCCCACCGGGCAGGAGTGCCCGCCCTTTCGGGCCGACACGCTGCTGGTGCCAGGCTCGTGCGTGCTGCTGGGCGACAAGCCCTGGCAGGTACATGCGGCGCCGGGGCACGACCCGCACTCGGTGGTGCTTTTCGAACCCCAGGGCCGCGTGCTGATCTCGGCCGATGCGCTGTGGGAAAACGGCTTTGGCGTGGTGTTCCCGGAGCTGGAGGGCGACGATGCCTTCGCCCAGGTGGGGGCCACGCTGGACCTGATTGAAACGCTGTCGCCCCAGGTCGTGATCCCGGGCCACGGGCCGGTGTTTGCCGATGCGCCCCGCGCCATCGACGGCGCCCGCCGCCGCCTGGACGGCTTTGTGCACAACCCAGGCAAGCACGCGCTTTATGCGGCCAAGGTGCTACTCAAGTACAAGCTGCTCGAATGGCAGCAGATCGGGATTGCCGACCTCACGGCCTGGGCGCAGACCACGCCGTATTTCGGCATGCTGCGTGCACGGCACTTTGCCACGCAGACCGAGGCCGAATGGCTGCAGAGCCTGGCAGATGAACTGGTGCGGTCAGGCGCCGCTGCGCGCAAGGGCGAGGTGCTGCACAACGTGTGAGGCCTGGCGCCTCGGCATGGCTGGGTGCCAGTGCGTGCCCTGACGGAGGGACCCCACCACTGGCGCAAAGCGCCTGGGCGGATCAGCACAACGCCCTCAGTGTTTGTATTGCTTGTCGCAGCCCGTCACGTGGTTCTTGCTGCTGGACATGCACTGGTAAAACGACTTCTTGTTGCCCGATGCGCCCTGGCAGTCGGACACGCTGTACTTGCCCTTGGCTTCGCGGATCTTGGGTGCTGTGGCATCGAAAGCCGCTTGGGTCATGTAGCCGTCCCGCACGTTCTTCTGGCCCACTTCCAGCATCAGGTCGGCCTGGTAGTGGATGTTGTCCACGGCCACGGCGCAGTTCAGGGGTGCCTGCTGGCTGTCCACCGTGCCCAGCGATTTCTTGAGCCCTTCGCCAAACTCCTCAACGTCCTTGGAGACCTTCTTGGTGCCATCGGGGTTGTACTGCTGGCCCGCCTTGGCGCTGGTGCCCTTGCTGCCAGAGGAAGAGCCGCTGCCCCCGCTGGTGCCGTTGTTGCTCTGCAGCTTCAGTGGCTCGGCATCCTGCTTGGCGGGCGGGGGCTGCGAGCCGTAGTGGGTCTTGCCCTCGGCGTCCACCCATTTGTACACGGGTTGCGCCTGAGCACCCGCGCCCCACGCCCACACTGCGGCCACACAGGCCATCCATGCCAGTTTGCCCATCACACCCTCTCTCTTTTAATTAAAACCCACTGAAGCGCCAGTTGAACATGCGCCTTCAGCTCCTCTATTTATAGCAAACCTACTACCCCTCACTGCCTGTCAGCTCGGTGAGCGAAAGAGCCTCAGGGCAAGTCCTTGTTCACCTCGGGCAGGTTCGCGTCGCGGGGGCCAATGGTGCCCAGGCGGCTCTTGAGCGACTGAGGCAGGCCGGTGAGGATGGCTGCGTAGTTGGTGGTGTTGGAAAGCACCTTCTTCACGTAGTCGCGCGTCTCGGCAAAGGGCACGTTCTCGGCCCAGATGGCGGCGTCCAGCACCGGGCCGTTGCGCCAGCTGCGCGGGCGGCCAGGGCCCGCGTTGTAGGCGGCCGCGGCCATGGGCATGGAGCCCGCGAAGTCGTCCAGCGCCAGCTTGAGGTAGGCCGTGCCGATGGTGATGTTGGTGTCGCGGTCGGTGATCTGGTCGGGCGTGAAGTTGGTGAGGCCAATCTTCTTGGCCGTCCAGCGGGCCGTGGCGGGCATCACCTGCATGAGGCCCGAGGCACCGACATGCGAGCGGGCATCCATCACAAAACGGCTTTCCTGGCGGATCAGGCCGTACACATAGGCCGGGTCGATGCCGATGCCTTGGGCACGCTCCACCACGGTGCTGCGAAACGGCATGGGAAAGCGCTGCGTGACGTCCACCACGCCCTTGGTGCGTTCGCTGGTGTTGATGCAGCGGTCCCACACCTCGCGCTGGCAGGCGAAGTCGGCGGCGGCCAGCAGTTCGCGGTCGGGCATGCCGCCGCTCTGGTGCAGGTTGGTGGTGTAGTTCCACTCGCGCACGCCTTCGCTGCGCAGGCCCAGCAGGATGGCGTACAGGGCGCGGTTGAGCCCCGGGTTGGCGCGGGCGGCAGCCTTTTCTTCGGCGGTGAGGGGCGCGGGAGCGGGGGGCGTGGTGATGCGCTGGCCCAGCTCTTCAAGCGCCAGCTGCTCATAGAAGCCGCGCGTTCCGGCAATGCCTTCGAGCAGTTGCCGGGCTTCGGCGCGTTCGGCATCGCTCACGCGGCCCGCCAGCAGCGAGCGTGCCTTCCAGTACACCCAGGTGCTGTCCTGGCGGCCTTCAGGGCCCATGGCATCCACCGCCTTGCCCACGGCCTTCCACTGGCCGGCGCGCAAGGCGGCACGCACCTTCCAGCCCAGCAGGTCGTCGCTGAGGTCGCTGTCCTTGGTCACGTTGGCGAAGTAGCCGTGGGCGTTGCTGGCCAGTTTCTGCGCAGCGGTCTTGCCGATCACGCCCCAGGCCCAGTTGCGCTCTTCGGCCGAGAGGTGCACGCCCCATTTGTTCTCCAGCTGGTAGGCCGCGCCGTCCGGGTCGCTGGTGGCCAGCTTCAACAGGGCGAGCAGCACCAACTCTTGCCGGGCCTTGCCGGCCGCTGTGGCGCGCGAGAGCAGGTATTTGCTGGGCGCATCGAGCACATCCTTGAGCTGCGGTAGCGATTCGGGCGAAACGATCTCGACCGCCGAGCGCACCACGCGGGGGCGGTTGGCCTCCACGCCCAGGCGGGCCTTGCGCCACACGTCCAGGGCCGAGAGCTTCTTGTAGCCATACAGCTCGCGCGCGGCGTGGGTGCAGCCATCGTCGGCGTCGCGGATCGCATACCAGTTGCTGCGCACGTCCTCGGCCACGGTGGCCGGTGCCGTGCCCTTGATCTGGTCGATCAGCAGCGCGTAGCAGCGCACTTCGCGGTCGTCTGACATGCGGTAGCTGGGGTGTTGGTCGGCAAACTGGCCCCAGTCGCGCCGCTGGCCCAGCAGCAGCAGCCAGTCGTTGCGCAGGCGGTCTTCCTGGTAGGTGCCGGCGTAGCGCTGCATGAAGGCCTGAATCTCCTGTGGCGAGGCCTCGCCCAGACGCACGCGCAGCTCCCAGTAGGCGGCCCAGGGCTCGAGCGCATGGCCGCGTGCCGCAGGCAGCAGCTGCGCGAGCTTGTTGCGGTCGCCCTTGCGGAACGCCTGCTGCATCTCCAGCAGGGTATCGTCACCACGGTTTTGCGCCATGACAAGGGGCGCGGTGGCGGCCAGCAGGGTGGCGGCCACAAGGGGTGTCAGAATCGCTCTGAGAAATTGCATGGGGGAATTATCTGATGGACAAAGCAGCCCTTCGGCGCACATTGATAGAAGAACGCCTCAACCTGCCCGACCGCCTACAGCGGGCCGACCTGTTACAGCAGGTGATGCGCATCTGGCTGGTGAACCGGCCGGATACGGTGATCGGCGCCTACTGGCCCATCAAGGGCGAGTTCGACCCCCTGCCCGCCCTGCACCGCTGGAAGGAAGACGGCGAGCTGCTGGACGAACCCCTGCGCCGCCGCATCGGCCTGCCCGTGGTCAACAAGCAGCACAAGACCCTCACCTTCCACGCCTGGTACCCCGGCTGCCCCATGGAAGAAGACGCCTATGGCATCCCCAAGCCCAAGGACACCGAGGTCATCGTGCCCACGCTGCTGTTTGTGCCCTGCGTGGGCTACGCACCGGGTGGCTACCGGCTGGGCTATGGCGGCGGCTTTTACGACCGCACGCTGGCGACGCTGCAGCCCAAGCCGTTCACGGTGGGCCTGGGCTTCACCCATGGCTACCTGGACGACTTCGAGCCCGAGGAGTTCGACCTGCCACTCGACGCCATCCTGAACGACAACGGCGTGGTCTGGCCCATCTGATCCCCGGCCAGGCAGACCTGCACGATGGCCTGTGATGCCGGCAGCGCATCATTCAGGCCAGTTTTTGGCATCGCCGACGCGCCCGGCAGCCGCTAGCATGGCGGGCTGACCTCTTCATCTCAGGTGCCCAACATGCTCAAGCTCTACATCGGCAACAAGAACTACTCGTCCTGGTCCATGCGCCCCTGGGTGCTGCTCAAGCAGGCGGGCATCGTCTTTGAAGAAGTGCGCGTGCGCTTTGACAGCTTTGACGCGCAGTCGGAATTCAAGCGCACCATCGGGGCCGTGAGCCCCACGGCCAAAGTGCCCGTGCTGGTGGACGGCGACCTGGTGGTGTGGGACACCCTGGCGATTGCGGAGTACGTGGCCGAAACCCACTCCTACAAAAAGCTCTGGCCCACCGACGCCAAGGCCCGCGCACGCGCCCGCAGCGTCTGCGCCGAGATGCACAGCGGTTTCACCGCCCTGCGCAGCCACTGCCCCATGAACATCGAAGCGAACCTTGCCGACACCGGCGCCCTGATCTGGCGCGACCAGGCCGGCGTGCGCGCCGACGTGCAGCGCCTGGTGGAGATGTGGGGTGCGCTGCTGCAAGAGCACGGCGGTCCGCTGCTGTTTGGTGAATTCACCGTGGCCGACGCCTACTTTGCGCCCGTCTGCATGCGCATGCATACCTACGCCCTGCCCGTGCCTGCGACCATCCGGGCCTATGTGGACCGGGTGCGCACCCTGCCCGGCGTGCAGGCCTGGATCGACGAGGCCCTGGCCGAGAAGGACTTTCTGGACTTCGAAGAGCCCTACCGCCTGCGCCATACCGAAGGCTGAGCACCACCATGGCCGTCACCATCTACCTGCGCTATGTGCTCAACACCAGCAAGTTGAAAGAGTTTGAGCACTACGGAAAACTGTGGATTCCGCTGGTCGAGAAGTTCGGCGGCCAACACCACGGCTACTTCATGCCCAGCGAGGGCGCCAACAACATCGCGCTGGCGCTGTTCACGTTCGAGAGTCTCGCGGCCTACGAGGTGTACCGCCAGCAGTCGATGCAAGACGCGGAGTGCCAGGCGGCGTTCCGTTATGCCGAAGAGACGGGGTGCATCGTGAGCTATGAGCGGAGTTTTTTCCGCCCCGTGTTCCGCTGAACCAGCGGGGCCGTGCAGCCCCGTTACCGGAACTGCTTGCGCAAGAACGCCTTATGCCGCGCGATGTGGGCCAACTGGGCGGGGGCGATGGTGCCGCCCAGGTCTTCGTCCTCGGTGTTGAGCACCTGGTTCGCGTAGGCCATGGCACGGGTCACCACCTCTTCCTCGCTCACGCCCTGGGTGGCTGCAAGGTCCATCGCCACGCGGCGCATGGCGCGCTGCGACAGCATCCACATCGCGCCGAAGGAATCCCATGCGGCCGCCACCTCCTTGAACTTGTCGTGTTCAGCCAGGATGTCGTTGAGCGGCTTGGCCAGGATCTCCTGCAGCGCCTCCACCTGGGCCTTCAAGGCCTCGAATTGCGCCTCGCGCTGCAGGGCCTCGGCGGCCGCATTGGCAGCGGCGTCGGGTGCCTGGGGCACAGGAACGCTGCCGTCGGGGTTGAGCTGGGCAATGGTGAGGTCGGACGATAGGGACATGGTGGCGGGACTATACGACCCTCGTCCTAAACTACGCCGATGCAAATCTATATGGTGGGCGGCGCCGTCCGCGACAAGCTGCTGGGCCGACCGGTGAATGACCACGACTGGGTGGTGGTGGGCGCGACGCCTGAGCAGATGCTGGCGCAAGGCTACCTGCCCGTGGGGCGCGACTTCCCCGTCTTTTTGCACCCCGAAACACGCGAGGAATACGCGCTGGCCCGCACCGAGCGCAAGATCGGGCGCGGCTACCGGGGCTTTGTGGTGCAAAGCTCGCCCGATGTGACGCTGGAGGAAGACCTCTCGCGCCGCGACCTCACTATCAATTCAATAGCATCCAGCACAGATGAATCCGGCGCCACCCGCCTTTTTGACCCCTACCACGGCGAAAAAGACCTCCGTGCGCGCGTGCTGCGCCATGTGACAGATGCCTTCCGCGAAGACCCGGTACGCATCCTGCGCGTGGCGCGGTTTGCTGCGCGCTTCACCGACTTCACGGTGGCGCCCGAGACGATGCAGCTGATGCGCGAGATGGTCGCGCATGGCGAGATGGACCACCTGGTGGCAGAGCGCGTGTGGCAAGAGCTGGCGCGCGGGCTGATGGAAGCACAACCCTCGCGCATGTTCGAGGTGCTGCGCGAGTGTGGCGCGCTGGCCGTGCTGCTGCCCGAGGTGGCGTGCCTGTGGGGCGTGCCCCAGCGGGCCGAGTACCACCCCGAGGTGGACACCGGCGTGCACCTGATGATGGTGCTGGACATGGCTGCGCAGCTGCAGGCGCCACTCACCGTGCGCTTTGCCTGCCTGGCGCACGACCTGGGCAAGGGCACCACGGCCGCCGATGTGCTGCCGCGCCACATCGGGCATGAGGAGCGCAGTGCCGAGCTGCTGAAAGACGTGGCCGAGCGCCTGCGCGTGCCCGTGGACTGCCGCGAGACCGCCGAAGTGGTAGCGCGCGAACACGGGCACATCCACCGCAGCGCCGACCTGTCTGCCGCTGCCCTGGTGCGCCTGCTGGAGCGCTGCGACGCCATCCGCAAGCCCGAGCGGTTTGCCGAGGTGCTGTTGGCCTGCGAGTGCGATGCGCGCGGGCGGCTGGGGTTTGAAGAGTCCGCGTATCCGCAGCGCCCCCGCCTGCTGGCCGTGCTGGCCGCCGTCCAATCGGTCGTCACGCGCGAGATTGCGGCACAGGCCGCCGCCAGGGGCCAAAGCGGCCCGCAGGTGGGTGCGCTGATCCACCAGGCACGGGTCGAGGCGGTGGCGCAGTGGCTGCACACCCAGGCGCACGGCGCTACCACCTGACCGCGTGCGCTGCGTCGCCAAGATCGGTCCAACCCTCCCTACAATCCGCGTCCGCTCGCACTCTGGAAAGGGTGCGTCTTTTGGCTTTTTTGCGATCACGACGCCTCCATGACCTCTGTGCACATCCGCCCCGCCACCCCGGCAGACGCCGACACCATCGCGCCGCTGTTGGATGCCTACCGGCAGTTCTACGAACAGGCACCAGACCTGGCCGGAGCGCGGGCCTTCATTGCAAAGCGGTTGGAGCGCGAGGAGTCCGTGATCTTGCTTGCGATGGATGGGGCACAGGCAACGGTGGGCTTTTGCCAGCTCTACCCCACGTTCTGCTCGGTGGAGGCAGCGCCCATCTACACGCTGTACGACCTGTTCGTGGCGCCCGCAGCGCGCAAGACCGGGGCCGGGCGCAGCTTGCTGCTGGCGGCAGAAGCGACGGCTCGCGCCCATGGCAAGGTGCGCATGGACCTGACCACGGCCCACACCAACACCACGGCGCAAAAGCTCTACGAATCGCTGGGCTGGACGCTGGACACAGTGTTCCGCGCGTACAACAAGCGTGTCAGCGCCTGAAACTCCATTCCCCCACCAGCGCTACCAGCGCAGCAGACGTGGCCCCAGTACAGCCCCCAGCGCAGTCGGTATGGCCATGCCCGCCAGATACCACACCGCCAGAAACGGGGTGGCCATCTCGGGGCAATGCAGGGCATACACCAGCGCCCCCAGCGCTCCCGCCAGCAAGCCAGCGCCCGCTCCTGCCCACGCCAGCCGCGTGGGCGCAGCGCCCTTGAGCGCCCAGAAGCCTCCAACGAACGCCGGGACCGACAGCAAGGCGATATTGAAGGGACAAGTCCGCCAGGTGCTGCCCAGAATCAGCGGCACACGCTCCGCCGCAGGCACCTGCCACAGAGCCCCCAGGGCCATGGCCCACAGCACCAGCGGCGGCACCGCCAGCCACAGGGCTGCGAGGCCCAGCGGCATGCCCGGGCGGGCCATGCGGCGCAGCAGCGCCAGGCCAGCGGCTGCCAGGGCGGCCGCAAACACCAGCTTGCCCCAGAACATGGGCAACGCCATGGTCGCCAGCAGGTCAGGGCGCAGACCGAACAGGGCCAGCATCAGCCCCCCGGCACCGGCAATGCCCACAGCGCTGGCGACAGCAAACCGTCGCTCAATAGCGACGGGCTGCACCGGCCGGTCATCGGTGGCCAGCAGGTGGATCAATTCATCGGTTTTCATGCCATTCCCCTGATCTTGGCGGCCAAGGCCTTGAGCCCCCGGTGCACGCCGACTTTGACGGCCGACTCCGACAACCCCGTGAGGCGCGCCGTCTCGACCACCGACAACCCTTCCAGCTTCACATACTCAATGGGCAGCCGCTGCTTGTCTGGCAGCGTGCGCAACAGTTGCCCCAGGTCTCGACGGGCTTCGGCAGCCTCGCTGTCGCTGGTGGCAAACAACTCGTCGGCATCGTCCAGCGGGTCGTTGCGGCCCTCCTTCACGGCATGCGAGCGCAGCCAGTCGATGAGCTTGTAGCGCGCAATCGCATGCGCCCAGGCGGTCACCGGCATCTCGGGCCGGTAGGTGTGGCGCTGGTTGTGCACGGCCAGCAGCGTCTCCTGCACCAGGTCTTCCACCTCATCGGGCCGCTGCGCCAGGCGGCGGCGCAGGAAGGCGCGCAGGTGGGCGCTCAGCTCCTTCAAAAAACGCTGGTAAGCGGCTGCATCGGCATCCAGCCCCTGCATCAGCAAGCCGCGCAGGCGCTCTTCCACTATCTCCATGGTGTCTCCCTGCAAGGAATTCGTATGCCGGGGCCAATGGGTTACAGGCAACACAAAAAATATTTGCGCAACGCCGCCACGATTTTTTGAGCAGTGCTGTAACCCGCCTGCTGCACAGCCCGAATTACAACGCAGATCGGGCCACTCAATGCGACCTCAGTGCCGCCACCCGGTCGGATTCAACCTTTATCCAACCCTCGGAGAACCGTACCATGACCACTCGCACCCTCAGCCTCGGCGCCCTCGCACTTGTTGCCCTGACCTCTGGCGCCGCAATGGCCCAAACCAACGCCGCCCCCATGGACGGCGCCAAGCCTGCCATGGAGAAGTGCTACGGCGTCTCGATGGCTGGCAAGAACGACTGCGCTGCAGGTCCCGGCACCACCTGCGCGGGCACGTCCAAGATGGACTACCAGAGCAACGCCTGGAAGTTTGTACCCGCAGGCACCTGCACCACCATCAAGACGCCCAAAGGCATGGGCATGCTGACGCCCATGAAGAGCTGACCATGGCATCCCCTCTCACCGCCGGCCTGGGTCTCAAGCCCCAGCACTACGACGAGGCGCTGCGGTGCACTGCCCCCGGCCTGTGGTGGGAGGTGCACCCCGAGAACTACCTGGCCGACGGCGGCCCGCGCCTGGCTTGGCTCGAAGCCATCCGCTCGCGCCATCCGGTGGCACTGCATGGCGTGTCACTGTCGCTCGCGGCCGATGCGCCGCCCGATGAGGCCTACCTGGCGCGCCTGGCCGCCCTCGCAAGGCGCGTGGAGCCCGCCATCATTTCGGAGCACCTGGCCTGGTCCACCTGGCGCGGGCAGTATTTGCCCGACCTGCTGCCGTTTCCACGCACGCACGCGGCACTGCACCGCATCGCCGGCAACATCGCCCGCACGCAGGATGTGCTGCAGCGCCCCATCGCCATCGAGAACCCCACGCATTACCTGCACATCGACGGCCACGACTGGGCGGAAACCGATTTTCTGGCCGAGCTGGTGCTGCGCACTGGTTGCACACTGCTGCTGGACGTGAACAACGTGTACATCAGCGCCAACAACCTGGGATTTAGCGCGCAAGCCTACCTCGAAGCTTTCCCCCTGCACGCCGTGGCAGAGATCCACCTGGCAGGCCACCATGCCGACCCGGTGCATGGCAATGCTCTGCTGATCGATAGCCACGATGCGCCCATCGCGCCAGCGGTGTGGGCGCTGTACGAGCGAGTGATGGCGCGCACCGGCCCCGTGCCCACCCTGATCGAACGCGACGACCAGTTGCCTACCTTCAATGAACTGCTGGCCGAGCGGGAGCGTGCCCACCGCGCGCTCACCCATACACAGCCCCGGGAGGTTGCATGCAGCTGAGCACCTTTCAGGACGGCTTCTCTGCCGCTCTGCTCGGCCATGCTGCAGATGCACCATGGCTGTCCGCATTGGAAGCTCAGCCCGGTTTTGCCGTGTACCGCAACACCGTGCTAAAGGGCTGCATCGATGCGCTGCAGGCCAATTACCCCACGGTGTGCCAGCTGGTGGGCGAAGACTGGTTCCGCGCCGCTGCGGCGGTGTTTGCCCGCGCGCAGCCGCCGCGTGACGGCTTGCTGGTGGACTATGGCGCCGGGTTTGACAACTTTCTGGCCGGTTTTGCACCGGCGGCCGAACTGCCCTACCTGAGCGCCGTGGCAAGCCTTGACCGCTGCTGGACCGCATGCCATCTGGCGGCAGGCGCCACCGCCGTGGACCGCCACTGGCTGGCACAGCAGGCCCCTGGCACCGTGCCCCACGCGTCACTGCAGCCGCACCCCGCCGCACGCTGGGCCTGGTGTGAAGACTTTCCCGCCTATGCGCTGTGGCACCACCACCGCGAAGGCCTGGCCCTGCCCGAGGCCTTGGACTGGCACGGCGACGGCGCACTGCTCACCCGGCCCCATGCGGACGTGATATGGCGGCCCCTGTCCCGCGCCGGCGTGGCGTTTCTGGACGCGTGCGCCCAAGGCCTGCCACTGGAGACTGCCGCCACCCGCGCCCTGGTGGCCGAGCCGGCGACCGACTTTGCCACCCTGATGACCAGCCTGCTTGACGCGGGCGCCTTGACGATCACCAACCCACACACCACCCACACCGGCTGAGGAGCCCACCATGCACATCCCCAACACCCCGGCCACCCACTTCCCCACGCCCCCAGCCACAGGCCCGCGCATGCTGTGGGCGCGCCTGGCCGATGCGGCCACATGGCTCACGCCCCACAGCCTGCTGGCACTGGTCAACCGCGTGGCCATTGCAGGCATCTTCTGGCTGTCGGCCCGCACCAAGGTCGAGGGCTGGTTCACCATCTCCGACAGCGCGTATGCGCTGTTCCGCGACGAATACAAGCTGCCCTTGCTGCCGCCCGAGCTGGCGGCGCAGATGGCCACCGTGGCGGAGCACCTGTTTCCGGTGCTGCTGGTGCTCGGCCTCTTCACACGCCTGTCGGCCCTGGCGCTGCTGGGCATGACGCTGACAATTCAACTGTTTGTCTACCCGGACGCCTGGCCCACCCACCTGTCATGGGCGGGGCTGATGCTGTACCTGGTGGGGCGCGGCGCCGGCAACGTGTCGCTGGACCGCGCGTTCGGAGTCCGTTGATCCGTTGAAGCAACAGTCTCTTCAACCACCGGCCGTACGCACCCAGCGCACGATGTCTGCCGCCCCCAGCGCGCCCGAGATGCGCGCCACCTCACGCCCCTGCTGGAACAGGATCATGGTCGGAATGCTGCGGATGGCGTAGCGCGCCGCAATGGCCTGCTGGTCTTCGGTGTTGAGCTTGGCCAGGCGCACGCGGGGTTCCAGCTCACGGGCAGCCTGCGCAAAGGCGGGCGCCATCTGGCGGCAGGGACCGCACCACGGGGCCCAAAAATCCACCAGCACCGGGATGTGGCTGCGCACCACATGCTTGTCAAAGCTGGTGGCATCCAGCTCCAGCGGCGCCCCAGCAAACAGGGGCTGATGGCATTGGCCACAGTCGGGCGCGCTGCCCAGGTCGGCGCTCTGCACGCGGTTGGTGGTGTGGCAATGGGGGCAGACGATGTGCAGGGCTTCGGTCATGGCGTGGCGGGGGCGTTGGGATCTCTGAACACATTGCGGCACTGGCTCTCCGTTTCAAGAGGTCGCAAACCTTGCGCGCGTTTACCAGCCCAGAATCCCCCTGGTCGCCATATCTGCATTGCAGCGTCTGCTATGGTTTCGTGCATGCAGCTGCTCCCCACACTGACAACTGCCCATGCGCTTTTTCTCGACTTCGATGGCACGCTCACCGAGCTGGCACCGCGCCCCGAGGCGGTGCGCATCGCGTCGGGGCTGATTCCGACGCTGTCATCGCTGCATACCCAGCTGGGTGGCGCGCTGGCCATCGTGACTGGCAGGCCCGAGGCCGACATCGACGGATTTCTGGCACCGCTGCACCTGCCGCTGGCGAGCGAACATGGGGCCCAATACCGTCTGGGCGAGACTTCCGTTCCCGCCACCGAGCCACCCGCCCTGGAGCCCGTGTTACAGGCCGCCCAAGACCTTGCAGCACGACACCCCGGCCTGCTGGTGGAGACCAAGCGTGTGAGCGTGGCCCTGCACTACCGCCAGGCGCCCCACCTCGAATCCCTGTGCTACGACACGCTGGTGCGGGCCATGCGCGAGGTGGAAGGTGTGGAACTGCTGCGTGGCAAATGCGTCTTTGAAGTGAAACCCCGTGGCGTTCACAAAGGCCAGGCCATCGTCGACTTCATGACACAGCCACCCTTTGTGGGCCGCACGCCGGTCTTTGTGGGCGATGACGTCACCGACGAGGCCGGCTTTGCCGCTGTGCAGACGCTTGGCGGCTGGGGCATCAAGGTGGGCGAAGGGCCCACCATGGCACAACACCGCTGCATGACATCGGCCGCACTGCGGGGCTGGTTGTCGTCTGCACGCACAACGCTGGAGCGCGAACGATGAACACAGCCGCCACAGACCCTCAGACGGGCTCGCTCAACCTCGGGATGATCGGCAACTGCGCCATCAGCGCACTGATCGACGACCACGCCCGCATGGTGTGGTGCTGCCTGCCGCGCTTTGATGGCGACCCGGTGTTCAACGCCCTGCTGCAGCCCGGGGATGAGGGCAGCCACTTTGCGATCGAGCTGGAAGACCTGGCATCGGCCCACCAGTGGTACGAACCGAACACCGCCATCCTGCGCACGCAGTTGTTCGACAAGGCGGGCCACGGCATCGAGATCACCGACTTTGCGCCACGCTTTTACAGCCGGTCACGCTACTTCCGGCCCATGACGCTGGTGCGCCGGGTGCGCCCCATCCAGGGGTCGCCGCGCATCCGTGTGGCGCTCAAGGTGCGCTATGACTGGGGCCAGACCACCCCCGAGATCACGCGCGGCAGCAACCACATCCGCTACGTGGGCGAGAGCATGACGCTGCGCCTGTCCACCGATGCGCCGGTGTCGCATGTGCTGTCGGGCCAGGCGTTTGTGCTTACGCGCGAACACAACTTTCTGCTGGGCGCCGACGAGACGCTGGTGGACGGTATTGCCGACACCGCCCGCCGCTTTGAACAGGAGACCAAGGCCTACTGGCGCAGCTGGAGCCGCGCCTTGGCTATTCCACTGGAATGGCAGGACGCGGTGATCCGTGCGGCCATCACGCTCAAGCTGTCGCTGTACGAAGAAACCGGTGCCATCGTGGCCGCCATGACTACCAGCATCCCTGAGTCGGCCCACAGCGGCCGCAACTGGGACTACCGCTACTGCTGGCTGCGCGATGCTTTTTTTGTGGTGCGCGCACTCAACAGCATCTCCGAGGTGGGCACCATGGAGGACTACCTGCGCTGGCTGAGCAATGTGGTGGTCGAAGGCGGCGACGGCCACATCCAGCCGCTGTATGGCATCGGACTGGAGAAAGACCTGCCCGAAAGTTTTGTGCCCCAGCTGGCGGGCTACCGGGGCATGGGCCCGGTGCGCGTGGGCAACCAGGCGGCCGAGCATTTCCAGCACGACGTGTACGGCAACATTGTGCTGGGCGCGGCCCAAGCCTTTCATGACCACCGCCTGCTGCACCGCGCGGGCCTGGCCGAATTCAAGCGGCTGGAACAGGTGGGCGACAACGCAGTGCGTGTCTACGGTCAGCCCGATGCCGGCATGTGGGAGCTGCGCACGCGCGCCCGGGTGCACACCTCGTCCGCACTGATGAGCTGGGCCGCCTGCGACCGGCTGGCCAAGATCGCCGCCACGCTGCAGCTGGCCGACCGTGCCAGCCACTGGCAGCAACATGCCGACCGCATGCGCGCCGAGATCCTCGACAAGTCGTGGTGCGAAGAACGCCAGGCGTTTGCCGAGAGTTTTGGCGGGCATGAGCTGGATGCCAGCGTGCTGCTGATGGCCGAGGTGGGCCTGATCGACCCCAAGGACCCACGCTTTGTGAGCACCGTGGAGGCTATGGAAAAGAGTCTGTGCGATGGGCCCTACATGCGCCGCTACGAGGCGGCCGACGACTTTGGCAAGCCCGAAACGGCCTTCAACATCTGCACCTTCTGGCGCATCGACGCGCTGGCGCGCATTGGCCGCAAGGCCGAGGCACGGGTCATCTTCGAGACCATGCTGGCCGCACGCAACCCGCTGGGCCTGCTGTCGGAAGACACCCACCCCGAAACCCGCGAGATGTGGGGCAACTTCCCGCAGACCTATTCGATGGTGGGTGTGATCAATGCCGCCGTGCGCCTGTCAGCGCCCTGGGACAGCGTGATTTGAGGCGCTGTCCGACACCGGCCGGGGGCAGTCAGCACGGATGATTGCCCCCATGAGCCGTCTTGTCGTCATCTCCAACCGCCTTGCCGATCCGCGCAAGCCCGCCGCCGGTGGCCTTGCTGTGGCCCTGGGCGAAGCCCTGAACCAGACCGGGGGCCTCTGGTTCGGCTGGAGCGGCACCGTGGTCGAAGGCGGCACACCCGGCGAGGGCGAACTGCACACCCGGCAGGCCGGTGCCGTCACCCTGGCCACCGTGGACCTGTGCCGCGAAGACCACGACAGCTACTACCACGGCTACAGCAACAGCGTGCTGTGGCCGGTGTTCCATTACCGCCTGGACCTGGCCGACTTCAACGCCCGCTACATCACCGGCTACCGGCGTGTGAACCAGATGTTTGCGCGCAAGCTGCTGCCCCTGCTGCGCGACGACGATGTGATCTGGGTGCACGACTACCACCTCATTCCCCTCGCCGCCGAGCTGCGTGCCATGGGCTGCAAGCAGCGCATCGGGTTCTTTCTGCACATTCCCATGCCGCCGCCGCTCATCATGGCGGCCATTCCGCAGCACGAGTGGCTGATGCGGTCTTTGTTCGCCTACGATCTGGTGGGCCTGCAGAGCGAGGCCGACGTGTCACATTTCACGCGCTATGTGCGCAACGAGGGCAGCGCCGAAGCGGTGGACGAAAAGCGGGTGCGCGCCTTTGGGGCTACCGTGGTGGTGCAGTCGTTTCCCATCGGCATCGACGTGGACGAATTCACCCGCCTCACACACGCCCCCGACGCGGTGGAGACCTACGAGAACATGCGCGACGAGTATTCGCGCAGGCGCCTGCTGCTGGGCATTGACCGGCTCGACTACTCCAAGGGCATCCCACACCGCGTGCGCGCATTCCGAGAGCTGCTGGATCGTTATCCCGAAAACCGCGACAGTGCGACGATGATCATGATCGCCTCACCCAGCCGCGACGACGTACACGCCTATGCAGACCTGCGCCAGGAGCTGGAGGGCCTGTGCGGCTCGGTCAACGGCGACTACGGCGAGCTGGACTGGATGCCCGTGCGTTATATCCACCGCATGGTGGCGCGCAAACGTGTGCCGGGCCTGTGCCGCGCCGCTGCCGTGGGCCTGGTCACGCCACTGCGCGATGGCATGAACCTGGTGGCCAAGGAATACGTGGTGGCGCAAGACCCGGACAACCCCGGCGTGCTGGTGCTGTCACGGTTTGCAGGTGCAGCAGAACAGCTGAAAGAGGCGCTGCTGGTGAACCCCTACGACCCCCAGGGCATGGCCGACAGCATCCAGCAGGCCCTGCAGATGCCGCTGGCCGAACGGCAGGCGCGCCACCAGAAGCTGATGGCGCGCATCCGCGAGCACGACGTGCACTGGTGGCGCAAGGCGTTTCTGGACGCGCTGCAGACGGCGGGCTAGCAGGCGCAGCGGCCGCGGTGATGGCGGCCCTACAACAGCTTGGTGATCAGGCTGACCACAAAGCTCAGCAGCAGCGTGGACGCCAGCGGCACATCCCAATCGCGCCCCAGCCAGCGAAACCGGAAGTCCCCGGGCAACCGCCCAAAGCCCATGCGGCGCAGCAGCGGCGACAGCCAGCTGATGAACATTAGGGCCAGGAGAATGACGAGGAGCCAGCGGAACATGGGCAGCGCGGCAGCAGGCGCTCAGAGCCGGTGCGAACGGTCGCCGTGGCTGAACCCCAGCGGCTCCCATGGCTCGCCCGCGCCCACAGCCAGCACCTTGAACAGCTCGCCCATCTCGTGTTCCATGATCAATTTGGCCGCTGTCGCCCGTCCCGCTTGTGGTAGCAGCTCCATTTTGGGGAGCAACCCACAGTTGATGAGGAAATGCGCCTGCGTGGTGTAGCCCAGCACGTTCAGGCCCGCCTCCTGCGCGGCCAGCGCCATGGCGGTGAAGTTGACGTGGGCGGTGATGTCCTTGAGCCCCACCGCCACCAGCGGGTCGCCATCGGCCAGGTGGCCTTGGTGGCACATCACCGTGCCCATGTGGCGCTGGGGGTGGTAGTACTCGTCTTCGCCAAACCCATAGTCCAGCAAGAAGGCCGCGCCGCGCGTGAGCCGGTCGGCCAGCATGCGCATGAAGCCTTCGCCCTGGGCGTGGATTTCGGTCAGGTAGTCCTGCGGGCCTTCGATGGCGATGGGCGGGCGCAGGTCGGTGGGGCGGTCGGCCCAGGCCAAACTGCCGTCCTGAGCTACCGCCACGCCGCGTTCGCGCCACACCCCGCCCTGCTGGCCACCGTGGCGCGCCAGCAGTTGCACGGGCATCGCGTCCAACACCTCGTTGCCCACCACCACGCCTTCGATGTGCTCGGGCAGCGCATCCACCCAGCGCAGCTTGGGCGCGTGGGCCACCAGCTTGGCCTGCTGGCGGGCGCGCAGGCTGCCCGACAGATCGACGATGGTGTAGCGCTGCACCTGGTCGCCCAGCGCATCCAGCAACTGCAGCGCCAGCGCGCCGGAGCCTGCGCCAAACTCCCAAACTTCATGGGTGCCAGTGCGCTCCAGCGCCTCGCCCACCTGCACGGCCAGTGTCTGGCCGAAGAGGGGCGTGAGCTCGGGCGCGGTCACAAAATCGCTGCCGGACTCCGGCATGGCGCCGAATTTGGTGGAGTCGTTGGCGTAGTAGCCCAGGCCGGGCGTGTACAGGGCCAGGGCCATGAAGCGGTCAAAACCCAGCCATCCGCCCGCGGCGGCAATGGCCTGGGTGATGTGCTGGTGCAGGGCGGTCGTTAAACTGTCGGGTCTTTGGGTCACGGCCCGCATTGTCCCCCACATGTCCACCCCTTCCCTCCCCCATCGCCCCCGCACCGTGCTGGTGACCGGTGCCGCCAAGCGCCTGGGCCGCAGCATTGCGCTGGCCCTGGCCGCCGGCGGCTGGCAGGTGGCGGTGCACTTCCGCTCGTCAGCGCAAGACGCTATCAATACCGTAGCTGAATGCGCAAGATTGACTAGCGCAAGCGCCCATTTTGAGGCCGATTTTGATGACGAGGCCGCCGTGCGCGGCCTGTTGCCCCGCGTGGTGGCGCACTTTGGCCGCGTGGACGCGGTGGTCAACAGCGCCTCGCTGTTCGAGCACGATGACGCCGCCACCTTCAGTTTTTCCGCACTCGAAAAGCACCTGCGCAGCAACACGGCGACGCCCGTGCTGCTGGCCCAGGCCCTGCACCAGCATGTGGCCGACCGTGTGGCGGCGGGAGAGGCCGACGCGCAGGGCGCCGTGGTCAACCTGCTGGACCAGAAGCTCTGGAACCAGAACCCCGACTTTGTGAGCTACACGCTGTCGAAAGCGGCACTGGAGGCCGCCGGCACCATGCTGGCCCTTGCCCTGGCGCCGCGTGTGCGCGTGGTGGGCGTGGCGCCCGGACTCACGCTGACCAGTCACATGCTGAGCGACGAAAAGTTCGCCCAGTTGCATGCCTTGAGCCCCCTGGGCCGCTCGTCCACCCCCGAAGACGTAGCCGCCACGGTGAAGTTTGCGCTGGAGAACCGCTCCATCACCGGCACCACGCTGCTGGTCGATGGCGGCCAGCACCTGATGAAGTTTGACCGCGACTTCTCGTTGATGTGAGCCCAGCGCTTGCGCACACAACGAGCCCCCACCATGACACAGACCCCTTCCCAGATGACTGGCACGCAGATCCTGACGCTCACCGGTTTGCGCTTTGATGCCAACCTGGGCATCCTCGACCACGAAAAGACAGACCCCCAACCCATCCAGGTCGATGCCGAACTGAGCCTGGGCGTGCAACCGCTGGCCCCGCGCGACGACGACATTGGCCATGTGCTGGACTACCGGCGTGTGCGCCAGATCATCATCGACGAGTGCACGGCCGAGCATGTGAACCTGCTGGAGAGCCTGATCGGCAAGCTGGCTAACCGCCTGATGCAACTGCCCGGCGTGCTGGGCGTGCGCGTGAAGATTGCCAAACTCGAAATTTTTGACGACTGCGAAGTGGCCATCAGAGTTGAAACGGGATGTTGGTAGTGCCCCGAACAACGCGCATCTAGTTGCCTGCCTGGACAAAAATATGAGTATGGCAAGGAAGAGCAGATTTTCGACTTATTGGACCTGTGCAGGGGTATTTTTAGGCGCCTTCATTAGCCTGATGTGGATGCGATACGCCGCCGTCTCCGAGGCAGTCAACGAGTACGCCCGATGCACAGATAACTGCATAGACTGGCGCCTTCCCGCATATGACGCAGCCAATCTCGGATTCTGTATTGCACTGGTGGGTGTGGCGCATTTGGGGCTTCGGCGCCTGCGCCCCATTCTTGCCGGAGCAGGTTGTTTACTAATCATCCTATACACGGTCGACCTCTTTGTGTATGTGCTGCTGCACCACCGGTTGAACCTGCAGGACGTGCTGCGCTATGTCGGACAAGTACACATGAACATCACCGTCGCTGGGCCAAAACTTGCGTCTTTACGCGGCCTGGAACTTGTGTTCACGCTTGTACTCAGCTGTACTGCGTTCACCATACTTGTGCTCAGAGCACCCACCCGCTTGAAGCGTGGCTTCGCGCTTTTGACCGTAGCCCCCCTGTTGGTATTTGCGCGCCTTTTGCCCGAGGATTCAGGACAAGTGGCGTCCCAACTCTATGAAGACGTCATCACCTACAACGCGCCGAGCGGTATTGACACGCAGTACGCCCCAGAGTTTGTCGAGGAGTTGTTGAAAACTCATCCCAAAAAGGCAATATCGTGCATCTCCTCATCAAGCCCACCACGACCCGTGATTCTTCTGGTGATGGAATCGCTCTCGCTCTACCACAGCAGCTACCAATCTGGTCTCCTTGACTACGTCCCCGAACTGGACAATTTGGCGCGAAAATACAGCTATTTGCATTCCTACTATGCAAATGGATTCACGACGGACGGTGGGCTGATTGCATTGTTGACTGGGCATGTTCCGCTTCCTGGGATCAATCGCTATGCCAGCACGGATGCGTATCTCGGCTACGAGAGCGTCAAACAGGATGCTCTCGACCGGCTCCGCAAAGCTGATATTCCTACGCACTACTTCCGATCAGCAGACCAAAGTTTCTTAGCCACAGGGGACTGGCTGAGGAAGATCGGCTTCCAGCATGTTGAAGGACCGGAACACCCGTTCTATCGGGACCTGCCGCGCGGTTCATTTGAAGAACCGGGCGATGAAGCGCTCTATGCACGCTACTTACAGTGGTTTGACGAGGAGAGAAGCCCTGGGCCATTTTTTTCTGTCGTGCAAACAACTACTACCCACCCGCCCTTCATCATCCCAGACTCCGGTGAAAGCGGCGAGGAAGCTGCCTTTAAATACGTCGACGCGGCAATGGGTACGTTTGTACGGGAGCTGGACAACCGCAGATTCTTTGAGGAGGGAATTCTTGTCATCACTGGGGATCACCGCAGTATGACAGCCCTGCGTACTGGAGAAGTTACCAAAATCGGTCCCGATGCTCCTGCACGCGTTCCCGCGGTCATAGTGGGCAAGGAGTTTGAGGGCCAGGGCGCAATCCCAGGCAAGTGGCAGCACACCGATTTTTTGCCCTCATTGCTCTATACGATGGGGATGACATCATGCACCGATGATTTCATAGGGCGATATCTGGGGAATGACAAGCGCCCTGCGAAATACATCCTGCATGCACAAGGCATGGATCGGGACAAGGTCATGGTCGTGACAGACCAAAAATCCGTCCCGTTCAAGGTCAGACTGGATGGAAAAAACACCTCGTGGGCGGGAGCTATGCCTGGCACGGAGGCCAGCGTGGTCATTGACGAGATCCACCGCCAAAGAGCTCTTTTGCCTGAAACAGCACGGAATTTTGCGCCAGCGCTCTTGCGGGCAAATGGTATAGGTGATCCCCCGTAAATTACAGATAGCGCGCCACTACAGCCTTTAACCATGTACGAACTGCTCAAAGCCCCGCCTCCTGACCTAAAGATCGAGCGTGAAACCCACAAGCTGGAAAAGCGCCTGTGCCGCGAAGTCGGCAAGGCCATCGTCGACTTCAACATGATTGAAGAAGGCGACAAGGTCATGGTGTGCATGTCGGGTGGCAAGGACAGCTATGCGCTGCTGGACATCCTGCTCAAGCTCAAGGCCCGCGCGCCCATTCACTTTGACCTGGTGGCCGTGAACCTGGACCAGAAGCAGCCGGGGTTTCCTGAGCATGTGCTGCCCGAGTACCTGGCCAGCACCGGCGTGCCCTTCCACATCGAGAACGAGGACACCTACAGCATCGTCAAGAAGCTGATCCCCGAGGGCAAGACCACCTGCAGCCTGTGCAGCCGCCTGCGCCGGGGCATTCTGTACCGCGTGGCCGATGAGCTGGGCTGCACCAAGATCGCGCTGGGCCACCACCGCGACGACATCCTGCAGACGCTGCTGCTCAACATGTTCTTTGGCGGCAAGATGAAGAGCATGCCCCCCAAGCTGGTCAGCGACGACGGCAAGCATGTGGTGATCCGCCCGCTGGCCTACGTGGCCGAGAAGGACACCGCCCGCTGGGCTGCGCACCGCAACTTCCCCATCATCCCCTGCAACCTGTGCGGCAGCCAAGAAAACCTGCAGCGCAAGCAGGTGGGCGAGATGCTGCGCGAATGGGAAAAGCGCTTCCCCGGCCGCGTGGAGAACATGTTCAACGCCCTGCAGAACGTGGTGCCCTCGCACCTGCTGGACGGCAGCCTGTACGACTTCAAGAACGCCAAGGCCACCGGCATCGCCAGCGAAGACGGCGACAAGGCCTTTGACAAGGAAGAGTTTGCGGCGCCATCGCCATCGCTGCCCGGCGTACAGGTGGTGCAACTGTCGTGAACCCTGGCGGGCTGCGGCACTCTCACAGAGATCCTTGTTTCAGGACACTCTGACCATGTCACAACGCCGATGGATTCCCGCCCTGCTCCTGGGCCTCACCGTCACCCTGCTCGCAGGCTGCAGCACCACCCGCGTGGTGGAGGGCCAGGTGCAGAGCTTCTCAACGCTGGCGGCCATGCCCGCACCTGCCACGTACCGCATTGAGCGCCTGCCTTCGCAGCAGGCCCCTTCGTTCGACACCATCACCACACTGGCCGAACAGGCCCTGGCGCGCGCGGGCCTGCAGCGCGACGATGCTGCGCCCCGCCTGCTGGTGCAGCTGGGCGTGCAGGCCGACGCCGTGCCGCGCTATGACCCGTTCCGCCCGTACGGCCCTTACGGCCCCGGCCCCTGGGGCATGGGCGGCTGGTATGGACGGGGCTGGGGGGTGCATGGCATGTGGCGTTTTGGCGAGCCCACGCCCCTGCACCGCCGCGCGGTCAGCATCGTGATGCGCGAGGCCAGCACCCAGGCCGTCGTGTACGAAACCTCCGCCGTGCACGAAGATGTGTGGGTGAGCGATCCGGCCGTCTATGGCGTGCTGTTCGACGCCGCACTCAACGGCTTTCCGAAGCCGCCCGGGGGGCCACGGCAAGTACGCCTGCCATTGGTTCCGCCCTCACACTGATTCCCTCCACGCCCGTCTATTGCATGCACGCCACCCGCATCGTTGCCATCCGCCACGGCGAAACCGCCTGGAACGTGGACACCCGCATCCAGGGCCACCTGGACATTCCGCTCAACGACACCGGCCTGTGGCAGGCCGCCCAGGTCGCCCAGGCCCTGGTGGGTGAGCCGATTGCAGCCATCTACTCCAGCGACCTGCAACGCGCGCACGCCACCGCCCAGGCCGTGGCCCACACCACAGGCGCCCCGTTGAAGACCGAGCCGGGATTGCGCGAGCGCAGCTTCGGGCACTTCCAGGGCCGCACGTTTGCCGAGATCGAGGCCGAACTGCCCGAGGACGCATTGCGCTGGCGCAAGCGCGACCCCCACTACACGCCCGAGGGCGGCGAGTCCCTCGTCACCTTGCGTGACCGCATCGAACGCACCGTGACCGCGCTGGCGCAGCAGCATGTGGGCGAGCAGGTGGTGATGGTGGCGCACGGCGGCGTGCTCGATGTGCTGTACCGCCTGGCCACGCGCCAGGACATCCAGGCACCGCGCACCTGGCAACTCTCCAACGCCGCCATCAACCGCCTGCTGTGGACGCCTGACGGCCTCACCCTCGTCGGCTGGGCGGACACCCAACACCTTGACCAGATTGTCCTGCGCGATGAAAACCACGCCTGAATTGCAATCCACCATCGGCCAGCGGGTGGACGCTATCGACACCCCCGCCCTGGTGGTGGACCTGGATGCCATGGACCGCAACATCCAGCGCATGGCCGACTTCGCGCGCAAGCACCACGTGCGCTGGCGCCCCCATGCCAAGCTGCACAAGAGCGCCGAACTCGCGCTGCTGCAGCAACGCGCTGGCGCCCAGGGCGTGTGCGTGCAGAAGGTCGCTGAGGCCGAGGCGCTGGCCGCTGGCGGGGTGGATGACATCACCATCACCAACCAAGTCATTGCCATGCCCAAGCTGCACCGCGTGGCGCGGCTGGCGGCGCTGCTGGCGGCACGCGGCGGTCGCCTGGGCGTGGCCGTGGACCACATCGACGGCATCGAACGCCTGGCCGAAGCCATGGCGCAGTACGGCAGCGACGCGGGCATTGATGTGCTGGTCGAGATCGACGTGGGCCAGGGCCGCTGCGGCGTGCCGCCGGGCGAGGCCGCCGTGCCTCTCGCGCTGGCCGTGTCGCGCAGCCCCCGCCTGCGGTTTGCGGGGCTGCAGGCCTACCATGGGCGCGCCCAGCACCTGGCCAGCAGCGTGGGTCGGCGCGAGACCATCGCCGCTGTCGTTCGCGCGGCGGATCACACGCGCCAGCTCATCGAAGCCGCCGGGCTGCCCGTGCCGCTGATCACCGGATCAGGCACAGGCACCCTGGTTCACGAGGCCGCCAGCGGCGTGTTTGGCGAGTTGCAGGCGGGCTCGTTTTTGTTCATGGACGCAGATTACGCTCGCAACGAACGCGATCCTGCGCAGCCCGCGTTTGAACATGCGCTGTACGTCAAGACCCAGGTGGTGTCGGTGCGCGACACCCACGCCGTGTGCGACGCCGGTCACAAGAGCCACGCCATTGACTCCGGCCTGCCCACGGTGGCCCTGCTGCCCGCCGACCGCACCCTGCGCTATGCCAACGGGGGCGACGAGCATGGCTTGCTCTACGCGGACGCTCCCGATGCCCGCCTGCCCAGCCTGGGACACATGCTCTGGCTCATCCCTGGCCATTGCGACCCCACGGTCAATCTGCATGACTTTTTGATCGGCGTGCGCGGCGGTTTGGCGGCCGGTACGGTGGAGCGCATCATCCGGGTGGATGCACGGGGAGCGCTGACATAGGCGCAGCCCTCTAAACACCGGGGCTATAGGGGTTCACCTGCCCCGGTGTGAGCTGGCTGCTGGACCACAATCCGGCAACATGAGCCCCAGCCAGATCATCGTCCTTGCCACACCCGTTTTCTTCCTGCTGATCGCCCTTGAGCTGGCCATTGGCTTCAAGCGCCAGCGCAACACCTACCGCCTGGCCGATGCCGTCAGCAGCATCAGCCTGGGCATGCTGAGCCAGACCAGCGCAGTGTTCACGCGGCTGCTGCGCATCGGCATCTACACGGCCCTGTTCGAGCATGTGGCGCTGTGGCGCAACGATGCGTTCTGGACCAGCCTGCCCGGCTGGCTGCTGGCGCTGGTGTTCTACGACTTCTGCTACTACTGGCTCCACCGCATGGGGCATGAATCGGCGGTGCTGTGGGCCGCGCACGCGGTGCACCACCAGAGCCAGGACTACAACCTCAGCACCGCCCTGCGCCAGACGAGTTCGGGCGCGCTGCTGGGCTGGATCTTTTATGTGCCCATGGCACTGGCGGGCGTTCCGCCGCTGGTATTCGGCGTCGTGGCGCTGATTGACCTGCTCTATCAGTTCTGGGTGCACACCGAGCAGGTGGGACGCCTGGGCTGGTTCGACCGCTGGTTCTGCAGCCCCAGCAACCACCGCGTGCACCATGCCGTCAACGACGCCTATCTGGACAAGAACTACGGCGGCATCCTGATCCTGTGGGACCGGATGTTCGGCACCTTCAAGGACGAAGACGACCAGGAAAAATGTGTGTATGGCACGCGCGGCCTGCTCAATAGCTGGGACCCACTGTGGGCCAACGCCCAGGTGTACGCGGGGCTGGCGCACGACAGCTGGCACGCACGCAGCTGGCTCGACAAGCTCAAGGTCTGGATCAAGCCGCCGGGCTGGCGGCCTGCGGACGTGGCGGAGCGCTTTCCCAAGCCGGCCTTCAACATGGCGCAGATGGCGCGCTACCACCCACCGATGTCGCGCGCCGTGCAATGGTTTGCACTGGTGCAGTTTGTGCTGCTGCTCGGGGGCGTGGCGGCCTTTTTGTGGCAGGCCGATGCGGCGCCGCTGGCGCACAACGCCGTCTGGTTCGCTGTGCTGCTGACAGTGCAATGGTCGCTGGGCGCTGTGATGCAGGGGCGCCTTCGCATGCTGAAGGCGCTGATGCTGCAAAGCGCGGCACTGGCCACGGCCACCAGTGCGCTGGGGTTCACACAATGGCATTGGCTGTTCAAACCGCTGACCATGGCGGCCGCTATCATTTTGGTAGCTGTCAGTGCATATTCGACTATCGCAAGGGGTGCACCAGGCGCAAAAACGCCCTGGGTCTTGCTGATCGCGGCCCTGGGCGGGTCATTGGCGGGGGATGTGTTTCTCATGTTCCAGGGCTTCTTCATCCCCGGCCTGGTGAGCTTTCTGGTGGCGCATCTGTTTTATGTGGCGCTGTTCAAAAGTGGACAGGCATGGTTTCCGCACCGGGGTGCGCTGGCGGCCACGCTGGGCATTGGCGTGGCGATGTATGCCTTTCTGTGGATGGGTGGCCTGCAGCCTGCACTGCGCGCGCCGGTCGCAGCCTATGTGCTGGTGATTGCGCTGATGGCGGCCCAGGCCATTGGCCGCGCCACCGTGTTGCGCGACACCGCTTCGCTGTGTGTCGCCATCGGCGCCGGGTTTTTCATGCTCAGCGACTCGCTGCTGGCAACCAACCGCTTCGTGACGCCCCTGCCCATGGCCCAAGTGTGGGTGCTGGCGACCTACTACGCTGCACAGGCGCTGATCGTGGCAGGCATGCTGCGGGGCACAGCCCGCGCAGAGCCCAGCTCTGCCACGCCCCTCACACCCCAAACAGATCTTGCCCGCTCGCCTTCGGCGGCGTAACCCCCAGGTGGCGGAACGCCGCCAGCGTGGCAATGCGCCCGCGCGGCGTGCGCTGCAGGAAGCCCTGCTGGATCAGATAGGGCTCGATC
Organism: Acidovorax sp. 59; assembly: GCF_002754175.1. Lineage (NCBI taxonomy): Bacteria > Pseudomonadati > Pseudomonadota > Betaproteobacteria > Burkholderiales > Comamonadaceae > Acidovorax > Acidovorax sp. 59. The sequence continues at coordinate 3,974,330 of NZ_PEET01000001.1, forward strand.
ACGTCCTCGATGGTGCCGGCCTCTTCGCCAATGCTGGCGGCGATGTTGTCCAGCCCCACGGGGCCGCCATCGAAGCGGTGGATCACGGCTTCGAGCAGCTTGCGGTCCATCACATCAAAGCCTTGCGGGTCCACATCGAGCATGGCCAGCGCCTTGTCGGCAATGGGTTTGGTAATGCGCCCATCGCCCTTGACCTCTGCATAGTCGCGCACCCGGCGCAGCAGCCGGTTGGCAATGCGCGGTGTGCCGCGCGAGCGGCGGGCGATCTCGAAGCCACCTTCCTCATCCATCGGTGCATGGAGCAACCCGGCACTGCGCTGGACAATGCGCGCCAGCTCATCGGCCGTGTAGAACTCCAGCCGCGCCACGATGCCGAAGCGGTCGCGCAACGGGTTGGTCAGCATGCCCGCACGCGTGGTGGCTCCCACCAGGGTGAAGGGCTGAAGGTCCAGCTTGATGCTGCGCGCTGCCGGCCCCTCGCCGATCATGATGTCGATCTGGTAGTCCTCCAGCGCGGGGTAGAGGATTTCCTCCACCACGGGTGACAGGCGGTGGATCTCGTCGATGAAGAGAACGTCGTTCTTTTCCAGATTGGTCAGCAGCGCCGCCAGGTCCTTGGGCTTTTCCAGCACCGGGCCGCTGGTCTGGCGCAGGTTCACGCCCAACTCCGCCGCGATGATGTGCGACAGCGTGGTCTTGCCCAGGCCGGGCGGGCCGAACAGCAGCACATGGTCCAGCGCCTCACCCCGCTTCCTCGCCGCGCCGATGAAGATTTCCAACTGCTCCCTGGCCTTGGCCTGCCCCACATACTCCTGCAAGAGTTTGGGGCGCAGGGCACGTTCGATGGCCTCCTCTTGGGGGGAAACGGGAACTGCGGAGATGACGCGGGCGGGGGCGGGGGTGAAGTCGTCGGTCTGGATGGTCATGCGTTAAATGTGTATGGCAGGCTCAATTGCTGCTCGTCCACGCATAGTAAGCAATGCCCTCGTAGTTGAAGTCTTTGTAATTGGTAATCACAAAATCGCGCTCTGCCGCACTGATCGTGTAGAAGTGGGTTCCCGTGGCTGGCTTGTAAAAGCGATACATCGGCGTAGCACCATTACCGGCCGCTGTCTGTGCATACCAAATGGGGCCTTCGTAATTGAACACCGGATAGTTGGCGCGCACGAAGTCGCTTTCCGTCTGGCTGATTGTGTAGAAGTGAGCGCCGTTACCTGTGTTGAAAAAACGGAACACGGTGCTTTGCCCGGCGGTCGGCTGTGCATAGGCGTAAAACGCTATGTTTTCGTATGCGAAATCAGGATATGTGCGGATGACAAAATCGCGCTCTGCGGCATTCGATGTAAAGAAGTGCGCGCCTGTCTTCGCATTGAAGAAGCGATACACGGCGCTACGTCCTGCTGCAACAACTGTTGTTGCCAGCCAATTCTTCAAAGCAGCGTTGTAGGCCACATCAAAGCGGCCATAAAAGTCTGCCGAGGATTTGTTCGTGCAAATTGCACTCCCCCCATAAAGAGTACCCACGACCTTTCCGTTTCTGAACAGCGCAGACCCACTGCTGCCCCCCTCAGTGGTGCCTTGACTCCAGTTGACCCGGTAGTAGTTACCGCTGGTTCCCCCACACGAGAACTGCGTGTCAGAGATCGTGGTGCAAGCCGATTGGCCGACCACTGCGCCATAACTTAACTTGAGCAAGTCGCCGCGAGGGTGGTGCAAGCCGATGGTTGAAACACCTGCGGCAACGGTGGACGCATCCCATCCCGCAAAAACGGCTCCTGCGGGCGGCGTGTCGTTGAGCAAGAGAAACGATGTATCGGTATCGGCACTGGCGTAGAGAAGTTTGGCCCCTCCTACCTTCTTGGTACTCGAACTCTGCAGTGCACCACTGTTACAGCTCGACGAACGGAAGAACCAGTCCGTCTGCAAGGACGAAGCCACGGTCTGATCTGAAATGCAGTGGTTGGCACTCAGGAAGTAAGGCTTGCCACTGGAGCTGCCATCGTTTAGCAATGTGCCTGTGCACAGGTAGGCACTCGCTCCTTTAACAAATACCATGCGCGCGACCGCATTGCGTTCGTTGGCGCCGTCGTTGTAGCAAGTGGCGTCCAGGTTACAGGTGTCGGCATCGCCGATGGCTTTCGCATTCTGCTGAATTTGTTCCTGGTATTCCTGCTCAGTGGGCACGGACAAGTTCGCGAAGATGTGCGACAGCTGGGGTACCGAAATTTGCAAGGTACTCGCGGCAATGCCAGGTGGCAACTCCACCTCCAAGGTCGCCTCGCCGCCCCCGGTATCAGGTGTCCACCACGTGCGAGCAGCATCCGAACGGTCGCCCGCAGCCTGATTGCGCTCGATCAGTTGGAGAATTTCCTGCCCGGAGATCTCGAACACCTTGTCAGGCGCCGCCTGCGTATAAACGCGCACCACTGCGCTGCCCGGAAGCTGCTGAACAAGCACTCCCAGCCGCAAACCATAGGCCCCTTCCGCGCTGAAGCTCACCGCAGCAACCAGGCCACCCGCAGGTGCTTTGCGCCACTTCCACAGGGCTCCCATCGCAGACACAGACTTGGTCGCCTCCACATCACGGCCTTGCCCCACGAGCCGTGGCCCCACCGAGTCCACTGACTGGGTCTTTTCCGTAGCCAGTTCTTCCAACGCGACCACAGCTGCTGACGGCGCTGCAGTGGCACTGCGGGACTTCACTCGAGAAACATCCTGCACGGCTTCTACAGGCTGAACCCTGCTGTCCACCTGAGACAGCAACGGAGCGTTAGGTGCCGCGTCACCTGTGCCACCACCACACGCCACCAGCAGCGCTGCTGCAGAGAAGAGGGCGGGTACCCAACGCACTACGGAAAAATTTTTCATTGTCTGCATCCTAGAAATCGCTACGACTCACGCTTGCAAGCCTCAAAAGGGTCACCACTAAACCATTGTGGGGCGAACATTTCGCGGCGATTATCAGCGGGCCAACGCCTTCAACGCCAGCTTAATTCCGTCACTCACCCCCACCTCCGCTGGCAGCGCCTTGAGCGCCGCAGCCGCCTCCTTGTCGCTGTAGCCCAAAGCCAACAGCGCCTGCAGAATGTCGGCTTGCGCATCGCTGGTGGCCACGCCACGCACAGCACCCATGTCCGCACCCAGCTTGCCCTTGAGCTCCAGCAGCAAACGCTCGGCTGTCTTTTTGCCGATGCCCGGCACCTTCACCAAACGGCCCGCCTCCTGCAGCGAAATCGCCTGCGCCAGGTCACTCACGCCCATCCCGCTCAGGATGGACAGCGCAGTGCGTGGCCCCACGCCGGAGATCTTGATCAGCTCACGAAACGCCTGGCGCTCAGGGGCGGTTGCAAAGCCGTACAGCAGCTGAGCATCCTCACGCACGATGAACTGTGTCAGCAGGCTCACACGCTCGCCCACGGCGGGCAGGTTGTAGAACGTGCTCATGGGCACATTCACCTCGTAGCCCACGCCGTGGCAGTCCAGCAGCACCTCGGGGGGATTCTTCTCCAGCAGGGTGCCGGTCAATTTGCCTATCATTGATGTCCTTTGACGACGCGGGCATGACATGCCGCGCCGCCGTTCTTGCTGTTTTCCGTTGCCTGACTGGAATTATCCGCGTGATCCTGCGCCACACCTTCACCCCCCACAACAACACCCGGCTCACCCACCTGTGTGGCCCGGCCGATGCGCACCTGCGCACCATCGAGGTGGCCTTGCAGGTGAGCATTGCGCACCGGCACGAGCAGTTCAAGGTCGACGGCCCCAAGGCCAAGGCCACGCAGGCGATGGAGCTGCTGCAGGCCCTGTATGAGATGGCCGAGCGCCCCATTGACGAGGACTATATCCAGCTGATGCTGGCGGGCGACAGCGAACTGCTGGAGGCCCCGGACGACGCCATCATCCTCAACACCCGCCGTGCGGACCTGCGCGGGCGCACCCCCACGCAGAACCTGTACCTGCAGAACATCGCCACGCACGACATCACCTTCGGCATCGGCCCTGCGGGCACCGGCAAGACGTATCTCGCCGTGGCCAGTGCGGTGGATGCATTGGAGCGCAGCAGTGTGCAGCGGATCGTGCTGACTCGCCCGGCGGTGGAGGCTGGAGAGCGCCTGGGCTTTTTGCCCGGCGATCTGGCGCAGAAGGTGGACCCTTATCTGCGCCCGCTGTACGACGCGCTGTACGAGCTGATGGGACACGACAAGGTGCAAAAGGCGTTTGAGCGCAACGCCATCGAGATTGCGCCGCTGGCCTTCATGCGTGGCCGGACGCTGAACAACGCGTTCGTCATCCTGGACGAAGCGCAGAACACCACGCCCGAGCAGATGAAGATGTTCCTGACCCGCATTGGCTTTGGTGCCAAGGCGGTGGTGACGGGCGACGTGAGCCAGATCGACCTGCCCAAGGGGACGCTGAGCGGCCTGATCGACGCAGAACGGGTGTTGAAGCGCGTCAAGGGCATCTCGATCACCCACTTCACCAGCGCCGACGTGGTGCGCCATCCGCTAGTGGCCCGCATCGTGGACGCTTACGACGCCCCCCGCCGTGCCGCAGCGGCCCGCACCCGCGACTGAACTCCTAATTTAATAGCTACGTCCGCTTATAAATTGGGCACCGGTAGCTTAAAACACCTCAAATGTCCTTAAACCAACTCTCCCTGTCGCTGCAGTTTGGCGCGTTTGACGAAGCCGCCGCCCACCGGGCTGTGCTGCCCCGCCACAAGGTCACGCGCTGGATTCGCCACGCCCTGGCCACCGACGCGGAGATCACCGTGCGCATCGTGGGTGCCGAAGAAGGCCAGCAGCTCAACCGCGAGTACCGCAAGAAGGACTACGCCACCAACGTGCTCACCTTCGACTACACGCAGGAGCCGGTGGTGACCGCCGACTTGGTGCTGTGCGCCCCCGTGATCGAGCGCGAGGCGAAGGAGCAAAACAAGAGCCTGGAAGAACACTACGCCCACATGCTGGTGCACGGCACGCTGCATGCCCAGGGGTGGGACCACGAGACGAGCGAGGCCGACGCCGAGGAGATGGAGGCGTACGAGTCCGACATCCTGCGCGAGCTGGGTTTTGAAGACCCCTACGCAACCTGACCGGATTCAGAATTTCCCCGAGAGCCTGCCGATCGCCCACCTGAAAAACGCAGCCGTGGGCAAAGCAGTCGCACCTTTTACGGTCGCAATTCGGACTCGAAAGCGCGGAATCTCCACCTAACATCGGTGCAATGCCGCGCGCGCAACGCCGCGGCCAAGGAGATACTTTGGATACCGCCCTGCTCGTCACCGCCGCCTTCGTCGCTGGCGCCCTCAATGCCGTCGCCGGAGGCGGCAGCTTTCTGACCCTGCCTGCCCTCGTCTTCACCGGCGTGCCGCCCGTGGTGGCCAACGCCACGGGCACGGTGGCGCTGCTGCCGGGCTACATGGCGGGGGCCTGGGGGTTTCGGGAAGACATGCAACCACCGCCTGGCCTGTCCATGCGGGCAGTGGTGCTGCTGGCCCTAATTGGCGGATCGGCCGGGGCGGCGCTGCTGCTGATCACGCCCGATGCCACCTTCCGCAAGGTCGTGCCCTGGCTGCTGCTGGCGGCCACGGCGCTGTTTGCCCTGGGGCCCCGGCTGCGCCAGTGGGCCGGTGCCACGGCCCATGGCCCCGCCGCGCCGTGGAAGGCGGCCCTGGGCATGCTGGCCGTGGCGGGGTATGGCGGCTACTTCAACGGCGGGTTGGGCATCTTGCTGCTGGCACTGTTCGGCCTGCTGGGGCAAACCCAGCTCAACGCCATGAACGGCATGAAGAACCTGGTCTCTGCGCTGCTCACCGCGATTGCGGTGGCCATCTACGCAGCAGGCGGTATCGTGCTGTGGCCGCAGGCGCTGATGATGATGGTGGCCGCCACCGCAGGCGGGTATGGCGGCGCCCGCGTAGCGCGCAAGCTGCCTGCCAACCTGCTCCGCTGGGGCATCGTGGCTACCGGGCTGGTGATGGCGGCGGTGTTCTTCTGGCGGCAGTGAGCAGCAGCCCCTTGGCCTCGCCGCCAACGCCAAGGTCCACGCCTGCGGCGGTACCGGCACCCACACCAGCACCAATGGCAGGCAGCAGCCGCCCGCCGCCCCGCGTGCTGTGGGCCATGCTGCTCACGCTGCTCAGCGGGTTCGCGCTGAGCCAGGCGTTTCGAACCACCACTGCCATCCTGGCCCAGGGGCTGACCGCCGAGTTCGGGCTGTCGCCCGGGTCGCTGGGGGCCTTTGCCGGGCTGTTCGGCCTGTCGTTCGGTGTGGCCCAGTTGCTGATGGGCGTGGGGCTGGACCTGTGGGGCCTGCGGCGCACGGTGCTGACCGCTTTCCCGCTGGCGATTGGCGGGGCCGCGCTGTCGGCGGCAGCGCCCGGCTATGCGTGGCTGATGGTGGGCCAGTTGATGATCGGCGTGGGCTGCTCGCCCGCGTTCCTGGCCTGCACGCTGTTCATTGCGCGGCATTTCCCTGCCGACCGGTTTGCCTACCTGTCGGGCGTGGCTATGGGAGTTGGCGGTCTGGGCCTGCTATTCACCGGTACGCCGCTGGCTTGGCTGGTGCAGCACGGTGGCGGCTGGCGCACAGGCTATGCCGTGCTGGCGGTGCTCAGCGGGCTGTCGTGGCTGCTGATCTGGCTGCGGGTGCACGAGCCTGCCCCGCTGGTGCCGCCCCCGGCGCAGCGCGAAACCTGGGGCCAGGCGCTGCTCGGCTTTGGCCAGCTGCTCACGGTGCCGCACACCTGGGGCATCCTGCTGCTGGGCATGTCGGGCTACGCCGCGTTTTTGTCGTTGCGGGGCCTGTGGCTGGCGCCGTTGCTGATGGAGCGGTACCACCTCACGCTGGTGGACAGCGGCAACGTCGCGCTGGGCCTGTCGTTGATTGCGCTGTTTGCACCCGGTCTGGCGGGCCGGCTGGACCCAGGCATTGGCCGCCGCCGGCGATGGATTGGCAACGCATCGCTGCTGATGGCCGGGCTGTTCGCGCTGCTGGCATTTTTGCGGGTGCACCCTGCCGCCAGCGTGATGCTGATCCTGCTGATGGGGCTGCTGTCGGGCTACGGCGTGCTGCAGTACGCCGACGTGCGCGCCTCGTACCCGCCCGCACTCACCGGCCGGGCCCTGTCGGCCTACACGATGGCAATGTTCCTGGGCGTGGCGCTAATGCAGTGGTTCACCGGCATCGTGGCCACAGGCGCCCAGCACCTGGGCTGGGATGCCCACACGGCCGTCATGCTGGCGATTGCGGCCTGGCTGGCGCTGGCGTCGGTAGCGTTTCGGGCGCTGCCGGTGTCGTCGCTAGTGATAGCGGAAAAATAAGAGAGAAATTAGGCTGCAGTGGTTATCCACTAAGCACTGACAGCTCTTCTTTTCCCCCTTCTGCCATGCAGCCACTCCACGGCTGACGCGCCCCAGCACGCGGGTGCGCGAACTCGCAAAACAGCTTGCGTTGCGGGACGGGCGCATTGAACACGGTACCGCAAAATCTGATCGATAGAATTTCTAAAGACCACAATCCCACCATCTTCACCACCAGGAGATCCTCATGCCCATCGATCCCATACTGAAAGCACCTCTGAGCCGCAGAACTTTGTCTCTGGTCACCGTCGCCATGGGACTCTCGGCTTGTGGAGGCGGGAGCGATGAACCCACCCCCACCTCTGAACTACCGCAGATCACTGAGCACCCGGCTGACGTCACAGCCTCAGCCGGCGAATCTGCAACATTTCGCGTCAAGGTCAATTCCAGTGGGCCGGTGTCTTACCAGTGGCTGCGCAATGGCGCGTCCCTTGATGGCGCCACGACCTCAGAGCTGTCGCTAGCCTCCATCGAAACCACCGATTCAGGTAGCAGTTTCTCCGTCAGAGTCACCAATGCCGCAGGCTCCGTTCAATCTAATGCAGCAACACTTCTCGTCCATCCGCGAGGCGGGGAGGAAGGCATTGCCCTGGCTTCTGGCACTCTCGGCGCACTGGGGCGAAGCCGTACGGTCATCGGCTTCAGCAAGTCTGGCGATTTGTTTGTGTGGGAAAGAGCGGCTCGCCAGCTCACCCGGGTCACAACAGAAGGTCAGATCATTCCCTTACAGGGAGCCTTGCAAGCCCTGAAGTTGGATGTCTCTTGGAAGGTTGCCGTACTGGAGCATCCCGACGGCAATCTCTACGTCACAGAAACCTACTTGGCACCCAGCGGGCAAATCAATACCGAACACGGAGGAGGCGGAAAGCTTCATCGAATCTCAGCAGATGGATCGCATGCTGTCCTCTACCAAGCTGTCATCAGCTTTGGAGAGAGCCCGGCAGGAAAGCTAACCCCCATAGGCGTTGCCCAAGGCCCCTCCGGGAATATCTGCACACTGCATTTCAACTCGCCGACTCTTTACAAAATACCGACAACGGTCACCCAAACTACCCCAACAAAATTTGCAGACCTCTTGGTTGAGCCTTTCGAACAACTGGCAATTGTTCTCCGATACACCGTTTCTCTCAGCTTGACATCTACCTCTTCTGGGAAAATTTTCGCAAGCTCCACGGCAGGACAGTCTGCCTCCGGAATAGCACCTGTGAAGCGTTATGACGCTTTTGATTACGAGATCAGTTCTGACGGCACACGCACCCCCATCAAGTTTGGTGCAACGTCAGCATACGACTTGATCGCGCATGGCGAGTACGTGTACGCATTGGTCAAGAACGAGCAAGGCTACATGTGCCTCGTTCGCCGCAGTCCGGAGGGATCCATGCAACTCATTGCAGGAGGCAGCGGGTCGGCGACCAAGCCGGGGCCACTGCCGGGAGGACTCGGCAATTGGGTCAGGCTGGCCGGGGTAACCCCCGAGGGACGCATTATTTTGGGAGATCTTGCACTCGATGAGACAGGCGAATATTTGCAGTATTTTGTGGTGACGCCCCCCGCCATTTGAGCAGATGGGGCGGCCTGCCATGCGGGCCAGCCCCTGCAATGAATGGGCGTTGCCGTCAGGGCGTCCTCATCCGCAGCGGAATCGTCACCGGCCCGTCATTCACCAGATGCACCTGCATGTCGGCTGCAAACTGGCCGGTGGCCACCACGGGATGGACCTTGCGCGCCTGGGCCACCAGGTAGTCGTACAGCCGCAGCCCTTCATCGGGTGCCGCCGCTTGGGTGAAGCTGGGGCGGTTGCCGCCGGTGGTGTCTGCCGCCAGCGTGAACTGGCTGACCAGCAGCAGGCCGCCACCGATGTCCTGCACGCTCTGGTTCATCTTGCCTGCGGCGTCCGAAAAGATGCGCAGCTTCAGGATCTTGGCCAGCAGCCTGTCGGCTTCGGCCTCGGTGTCTCCACGCTCCGCACACACCAGCACCAGCAGCCCCGCGCCGATGGCGCCCACGGTCTGCCCGTCCACATCCACACGCGCCTCACGCACACGTTGCAATACGCTGATCACTTCACGGCATCCTTCAAATCATCACGGGGGTCGTCGAAATGCGCCTCCACATCCGTGGGCAGCAGCTCGATAGTGGCGCGCAGGCCGGGCACGGCGGTCATCAGCGCGCGCTCGACCTGGCCGCGCAGCTCGGCGGCGTGGCGCAAGGTCCAGTGGGCGGGCATATGCAGGTGCATGTCCACAAACTGGCGCTGGCCTGCGCGGCGCGTGGAGACATGGTCGAACCGCACGGCACCGGGTGCCTGTGCCGCCACAAATTGCTGCAGCGTGGCGTCGATGGTGGCCTGCACCTCGGGCTCCACCGCTGAATCCATGAGGCCCTGGGACGACCGCCACACCAGCTCCACGCCCTCTTTCAGGATGTTCAGCGCCACAGCAATGGCCGCCACCGCATCCAGCCACAACCACCCGGTCAGGGCAGCGCCCGCAATGCCCACCAGCACACCGGCCGAGGTCCACACGTCGGTGACCAGGTGGCGTGCATCGGCCTCCAGCGCGATGGAGCGGTGCTCGCGCGCCGAGCGGAACATCACCCAGGCCAGCAGCCCGTTCAGGGCCGAGCTGAGCACCGACAGTCCCAGGCCCCAGCCCACCTGCTCGATGGGTTGTGGGTCAAACAGGCGGTGCCCGGCCGCCCACAGAATGCCCGCCGACACGCCCATGATGAGGATGCCCTCAAAGCCCGAGGAAAAGTATTCGGCCTTGTGGTGGCCGTAGGGGTGGTCGTCATCGGCTGGCCGTGCCGCCACCGTCACCATGGCCAGCGCAAACATGGCGCTGGCCAGGTTCACAAACGACTCCATGGCGTCAGACAACAAACCCACCGAGCCCGTGACCACCCAGGCCAGCGTCTTGAGTGCAATGGTGACCACCGCCACTGCCACCGAGGCCCACAGCAGGTTGCGGGGTGAAAGCCAGGGGTGGGATGCGGGAGAAGATGCTGACATGGCGGGTGGGAGAAGGAGCGGAAACAGGCGAGTCTGAAATTACACCAGAGCCACCTTAAGAACCTGTTCAGAATCTGAGCGCCGTTTAACAGCAGGCCCCAGCATGCCCCCATGCCAGAATCCGCGCATGCTCCCCACCTGGCGCCGCCTTTTGCCCCGACACGCCCTGCACCTGCCCAGCCTGCTGTTGTGGGTGGCAGTGGCCTGCATCGGTTGCGGCTGGCTGGTGGTGGACCGCCTGCAGCAGCTGCACGCGGCGTTTGAGACCGACGCGCGGATCGTGCACCGGCTGCTGAGCCAGCGCGTGGTGCAGCACGACGCCATCATGGCCACGCTGGCGCTGCTGCAGCCAGCCGCTGCGGTGGATGACCTGCACAACGCGGCATCGCCCCTGCCCCGCCTCACGTCGGTGTATCCGCAGATCCTGGCGGTGCTGCAGCGCTCGGCCCACAGCGACTGGCCACCCGCACTGCAGGCCGAGCTGACAGCCGCCGAGGCCACCTCACGGCGCACCGGTCACGCCGCTACGGCAGGCCTGAACCTGCCCACAGGCCGTTACTACCTGGTGCTGGCGGGCACGCCAGCCAGCTATGCGCTGCACATCGACCTGCGCACCACCATCCCCACCGACGAGTGGCCCATGGACATGGCCGCCAGCCCGGTGCGCGTGACGCTGGAGCATGGCGGCACGGCCTTTGTGGTGCAGCCCGGCCAGGCCGACCAGGGCAGCGGCATCCGCACCTACGACTTTCACAAACTGCTGGCCGCCGCCAGCCAGCCGCTGGACGTGGTGGCCCGCCGCACCGTGGGCCTGCACGAACTGCCCTGGTGGCGCATGTTGGGCTGGTGCCTGCTGACCGCAGCGCTGTGGGCCGCAGGCCGCGCACTGTGGCGCCAGCGCGTGGCGCGCCAGCGGGCCGAAGAGCTGCTGCGCCTGGGCCAGGTGGCGCGGCTGAACACATTGGGCGAATTGGCCGCTGGCATGGCCCACGAGCTGAACCAGCCGCTGACCGCCCTGCTGTCCAGCACCCAGGCCGCCCAGCGCCTGCTGGCAGACGACCCACCCGACCTCGACACCGCACAGACCGCCATGGCCCGCGCCGTGGAGCAGGCGCGCCGCGCATCCACCGTGGTGGGCCGCCTGCGCCGCCTGGTGGAGCGGCCCGACCTGGCCGGTCAGGCCCAGCCCCTGGCACTGCCCACCGCCGTGCAGGACGTGCTGCACCTGCTGGAGCCCGAGCTGGCACAGCGCGGCGTGGTGCCCGAGGTGTTGGCCGCCGCAGACCTGCCCCCGGTGCTGGCCGAACCCGTGGCCCTGCAACAGATCATCCACAACCTGCTGATGAACGCGCTGCAGGCGCTGGAGCAAGTGCCCCTCGCTGAACGCCAGCTGCACCTTGCAATGGCGCAGGCTGGTGCTGGACAGGTGGCGCTTTCGGTGCGCGACCACGGCCCCGGCATCCCGCCCGAAGCACGCCAGCACCTGTTCGAGCCCTTCTACACCACACGCAACGGCGGCCTGGGCCTGGGCCTCACGCTGTGCGAGAGCCTGGCGCAGGCCATGGGCGCGCAGCTGAGCCTGGCGCCCGAGGCCACGCCCTCATCCGCCGCCCAACGGGGGGCTGAGTTTGTGCTGACCCTCAACGTCGCACCACCCACCGATGACCGATAGCGCCCCCTCCCTCTCGCCCCTGATCCACCTGGTGGACGACGATGCTGCCGTGCGCGAGGGCCTCTCCCTGCTCATCAGCACCGTGGGCCTGCGCGTGCAGACCTGGGCCGACCCGCAGTCCTTCATGGCCGGGTTTGACCGCGCCAGCATCGGCGCCATCGTGCTGGATGTGCGCATGCCGGGCATCAGCGGCCTCACGGTGCTGGAGCAACTGCTGGCGCAGGGCGTGGACCAGCCCGTGATCCTGCTCACCGGCCACGGCACGGTGGAGATGTGCCGCCGCGCCTTCAAGACTGGCGCGGCCGAGTTTCTGGAAAAACCGGTGGACGACGAAGTGCTGATCGAAGCCCTGCAAAACGCCGTGCGCCAGCATGTGCGCTCGCGCGAACGCCACCAGGCCGACCAGCAGGCGCGCGAGCGTTTTGCGCAGCTCTCGGCCCGCGAGCGCGAGGTGCTGGGACTGATCGTGGAGGGTCTGACCAACAAGGAAATCGGCCGGGCGCTCGAACTCTCGCCGCGCACGGTGGAGACCCACCGCGCCAACCTGTTTGCCAAGCTGGGGGCCGAGTCGCTGGCGCAGCTGATCCGGCGCTACGCGGCGCTGGTGGATGCCGCATCCTGAATCGGCCGGCATAGGCCTTCCGTAGTTCTACGGAGGCCCGCGCGTAGCCGCCCGAATGGCCGAAAACGGCGGCCATTTCTACAGTTCTCCCACGGCGCCACAACGGGTGGCACCGACCCAGAAACACCGGAGAACACCATGCAAAACCGCCTCGCCACCGTCGCCGCCCTCACCCTGTCCCTGATCGCCACCGCCGCCAGCGCCGAAGGCGTGCGCACCGAAAAGAACATGTCGCTGGACCTGGCCACGCAGATCGCCGCGCAAACCGTGGCCACCTGCACCGCCAACGGCCACGCCGTCACGGCCACCGTGGTGGACCGCGCAGGCACCGTGCGCGCTGTGCAGCGCGCCGACAACGCCGGCCCCCACACGCTGGAGGCCAGCCGCCTCAAGGCCTACACCTCGGCATCGGCCAAGAACACCACGCTGGCCATGATGGAAGGCGCACAGAAGAACCCCGCTGCGGCCAACCTGGTGAACATCCCCGGCTACCTGCTGCTGGGCGGCGGCGTGCCGGTGAAGGTGGGCAACGAGGTGATCGGCGCTGTGGGCGTGGGCGGTGCACCCGGCGGCCACCTGGACGAGCAGTGCGCGGTGGCGGGCATCGCCAAGGTGCAGGACTTGCTGAAGTAAGCCAGCCCAACCACAGGCAACTGAGCATTCAACGGAGGCCTCCATGAAGCCGTGGAATCTTGTTTTCGCCCTGGCCGCCGCACTGGCCTGTGCCACCCCGGCCCAGGCCCAGGTGCCGCCCACGGCGGCAGAAACAGCGGCCTACCAGGGCCTGCATGCCGCTGCGGCGCGGGGCGATGTGCCCAGGCTCACCCAGCTGATCGCAGCGCGGGCCGACGTGAATGCCCGCGATGGCTACGGCCGCACGCCACTGCATGTGGCCACCTTTGCCCGGCAGGCCGATGCCATCCGCGCCCTTGCCCAGGCTGGGGCCGACATGAATGCGCTGGAGAACGACCGCTACGACGCCGTGACCATCGCCGCCGTGGCGGACGACGAGGCCACGCTGCGCGTGCTGCTGCCGCTGGGCGCCAGCGCCAAACAGGTGACCAGCCGCTACGACGGCACGGCCCTGATCGCCGCCGCCCACCTGGGGCACGACGGCGTGGTGCGTCAGTTGATCGCCGCCGGGGCGCCGCTGGACCATGTGAACAACCTGCACTGGACGGCGCTCATCGAGTCCATCGTGCTGGGCAAGGGCGGTCCGCGCCACCAGGCCACACTGCAAGCCTTGCTACAGGCGGGGGCCAGCCAGGCACTGACCGACCGGCAGGGCAACACGCCCCTGCAACTGGCGCGCCAGCGGGGCTTTGGAGAGATGGTGCGGATGCTGGAGGCTGCCGCAGCACGGCGCTGATGCCGCCAGGGCAGGACGCGCACCAACTATCAAATTGATAGCTATTGACACATGATTGACTAGCGCATCCGGCGCTTTTTACTCAAAGTCCTGGGTTCCAGTCACCAGGCGGGCCTTCACAGTCTTGCCCTTCACCCGGCCCTGGTTCAGACGCTGGGCAGCTTGGGCGCCGATGGCACGGTCCACCGCCACATAGGTGGAGAAGTCGTTCACGTTGATCTTGCCGATCTGCTCTCGGGTGTAGCCCATCTCACCGGTCAGCGCGCCCAGCACGTCGCCCGCACGGATCTTCTCCTTGCGGCCACCGATGATCTGGATGGTGACCATGGGCGGCACCAGCGGGCCGTTGCCGGTCGGTGTCAGGTCGGCCACAGGGAACCAGCGCGACTCTCGGCCTTGCAGTTGCTCGATCTTACCCACGCTGCCCATCTCGTCCAGGCTGGCCAGGTTCAGCGCCAGCCCTTCGGCATCGCCCCGGCCCGTGCGGCCGATGCGGTGGATGTGCACCTCGGGGTCGGGCGTCACGTCCACGTTGATCACGGCGGCCAGGTTGGCAATGTCCAGCCCGCGCGCGGCCACGTCGGTGGCCACCAGCACCGAGCAGCTCTTGTTGGCAAACTGCACCAGCACCTGGTCGCGCTCGCGCTGCTCCAGCTCGCCAAACAGCGCCAATGCGCTGAAGCCCTGGGCCTGCAGCACGGCCACCAGGTCGCGGCACTGCTGCTTGGTGTTGCAGAACGCGATGGACGAATCGGGCCGGAAGTGGTTGAGCAGCAGCGACACGGCATGCAGGCGCTCACTGTTCTTCACCTCGTACCAGCGCTGCTCGATCTTGCCCTCGGCATGCTGCGCCTGCACAGTGATCTGCTCGGGCGACTTCATGAACTGGGCGCTCAGCTTGGCGATGCCCTCGGGGTAGGTGGCCGAGAACAGCAGGGTCTGGCGCTCTTTGGGACACTGCTTGGCCACCACGACGATGTCGTCGAAGAAGCCCATGTCGAGCATGCGGTCGGCCTCGTCGAGCACCAGGGTGTTGAGCGCCTCCAGCGTCAGGTGCTGGCGCTCCAGGTGGTCCATCACCCGGCCGGGCGTGCCCACCACGATGTGCGCGCCATGCTCCAGGCTCAGCATCTGGCCGCGCAGCGGCACGCCGCCGCACAGGGTCACGACCTTGATGTTTTCTTCGGCACGCGCCAGGCGGCGGATTTCAGTGGTCACCTGGTCGGCCAGCTCACGCGTGGGGCACAGCACCAGGGCCTGTACCGCAAAGCGGCGGGGGTTGAGGTTGGCCAGCAGCGCCAGCGCAAACGCGGCCGTCTTGCCACTGCCAGTGCTGGCCTGGGCGATCAGGTCCTTGCCCAGCAAGGCGGGCGGCAGGCTGGCCGCCTGGATGGGCGTCATCGTGGTGTAGCCCAGCTGCTGCAGGTTGGCCAGCATGGCGGGGCTCAGGGCCAGCGCGCTGAAATCAGCGCGGGCTTGGTTTTCTTTGGAGGTCATGGGCCGATTATCCGGTGCGGGGTATCCGGGCAACTACCTTACGCCCCCGTCAGGTGTATCGGCTATAACAAACAGATACGTACCGAGCGGTCCATGCCAGACTCATCCAACGCAGCCAACACGCCAGGTCAAGGGGGTTCCAGCGACTCGCTGCTGCGCCTGATCGCCGACTCGGTCCCGGCCCTGATGGCTTACTACGACCTGCCAGGCCTGCGCTGCCAGTTCGCCAACCAGGGCTACGCCGCCTACAACGGCCACAGCACCGAATCCATCCTGGGACTGACCGTGCAGGAGGCGATTGGCGACAAGGCCTGGCAGGCCATCCAGCCGTACGTGGAGCGCTGCTCACACGGTGAGCGCGTGAAATACACGCGCGAGCAAACCCTGCCCAACGGCGAGGTGCGGATGATCGAGGTCAACCTGATCCCGCATTTTGGCAACGCGGGGCTGCAGCTCGGCTCCTTTGTGCTGATCACCGACATCACCGAGCGTTGGCGCGCCGAGCGCGAGGTACGCCAGAGCGAAGAACGCATGCGCAAGTTCACCGAGGCCACGGACGAGGCCATCGTGTTCCATCGCGACGGCATCATCACCGACGGCAACGAGGCACTGTACCGCTTGACGGGATTTGCGCTGCACGAAGTGCTGGGCCTGTCGATCTTCAACTTCATCAGCCCCGAGTGGCGCGCCACCGCGCTGGAATACACCCGCAGCGGACGGGAGGATCCGTACGAAGTCACCATCCGCCACAAGGATGGGCATCCCATCCCCGTCGAGGTCGTCGGCAAGACCATGCCCCTGCACCATGCCGACTACCGCATCGTGGTGGTGCGCGATATCACGGCCCGCAAACAGGCGCAGGAGCGCGAAGCTTTCATCGCACTGCATGACCCCCTCACACAATTGCCCAACCGGCACTTCCTGATGGAGCAGCTGTCGCAGGTGCTGTCGCTGGCCCGCCGGCGGCATGGCCGTGTGGCGGTGCTGTTCATGAACCTGGACCATTTCAAGACCGTGAACGACTCGCTCGGCCACCATGCGGGCGACCAGCTGCTGTGCAACGTCGCCGAGCGACTGCGCCAGGGTGTGCGCGATGCCGACGTGGTCGCGCGCATCGGCGGCGACGAGTTTGTGGTGGTGCTGACCGACGTGCAGACGCCCGAAGACGCGGCCATGGTGGCCGACAAGCTGCTGGAGTCCATGCACGGCGTTTTCACGGTCGATCAGCTGCCGCTCACCATCTCCCCGTCCATCGGCATCAGCCTGTACCCGGACCACGGCGGCAGCGCCGACATGCTGCTGCGCTGCGCCGATGCGGCCATGCAGCATGCCAAGGACAGCGGGCGCGGCAACCGCCAGTTCTACGCCACCAGCATGGAGGCCAGCGCCCTCGACGTGCTCCACCAGGAGCGCCTGCTGCGCGACGCCATTGCACGCAACGACTTCGTGCTGCACTACCAGCCGCAAATTTGCCTCGCCGACGGCTCGCTGCAAAGCCTGGAAGCGCTGGTGCGATGGCGCCATCCCGAGCGTGGGCTGGTGGGCCCCGATGAGTTCATCACGTTCTCGGAGTCACGGGGCCTCATCACGCCCATCGGCCGCTGGGTGATGCGCGAAGCCTGCCGCCAGCTCAAAGCCTGGCAGGACCAGGGCCTGGCCAAGGTGCCCGTGGCAGTCAACCTCTCGGCCCTCGAATTCCGCCAGCGCGATGTGGCCGCTGAAATCGCGGCCGTCCTCCAGGAAACAGGGCTGGCACCGCAATACCTGGAGATCGAACTGACCGAGTCCGTGCTCATGCACCAGACTGGCCAGACCCTGAACACCCTGCACGCCGTCAAGGCATTGGGCGTCGGCATCTCCATCGATGACTTCGGCACCGGGTACTCCTCCCTGGCATATCTGAAGCGCTACCCCATCGACAAGCTCAAGATCGACCGGTCATTTGTCACCGACACCCCCGGCAGTGCCGACGACGTCGCCATCGTCACCGCCATCATCCAGATGGCCCGCAGCCTGCAGCTCAAGACGGTGGCGGAAGGGGTGGAGACGCAAGGGCAGATCGCATTGCTCAAGGAACTGGGGTGCGATGTGATCCAGGGGTTTGTGGTGTCGGTACCCATGGATGCCCTGGCCACCGGCAGCTGGCTGGAACGCCAGCCACCGCAATAGCGGCAAGTTGTCCGCTGGCCCCCCTGGCTTGTGGACAATAGCGGCATGCCCCTCATCCCCGACTTCATCGCCCCCACCCGCCACACCGACCCGGCCGACGCCCTGGCCCAGGTGCAGCGCATATACCAGCAACAAATTGGCCACCTGCGCGACGCCATGCAGCGTTTTGTGGCGGGCGAGACGCCCGAGGGCCCGGTGCGCGCGTTCTACCCGTTTGTGCGGGTACACACCACCACCGTGGCGCGGGCCGACACCAAGCTGGCCTACGGTTTTGTGGAGGGCCCGGGGCGCTATGAGACGACGCTGACCCGGCCCGACCTGTTTGCCAACTACTACGCCGAGCAGTTCCGCCTGCTGCGCGCCAGCCACAACGTGGAGCTGGAAGTGGGAACCAGCACCCACCCGATTCCCATCCATTTCTCGTTTGCAGAGCACGACCACATCGAGGGCACGCTGACCCAGGCCCGCCGCATGCTGATGCGCGACGTGTTCGACCTGCCCGACCTGGCCGCCATGGACGATGGCATCGCCAACGGCACCTGGCAGGCCGCGCCCGGGGAGGCGCAGCCGCTGTCGCTGTTCACCGCGCCGCGCGTGGACTACTCGCTGCACCGCCTGCGCCACTACACAGGCACTGCGCCCGAGTGGTTCCAGAACTTCGTGCTGTTCACCAATTACCAGTTCTACATCGACGAATTCGTGCGCCTGGGCCACGCCGAGATGGCCAAACCCGACAGCGAATACATTGCCTTCATCGAACCCGGCAACGTGGTCACACGCCGTGTGGGCCTGAGCGCCGAAGCTGGCGACGACCTGGGCGCCGCTCCACCCCGCCTGCCGCAGATGCCCGCCTACCACCTGGTGCGCAAGGACGCGAGCGGCATCACCATGGTCAACATCGGCGTGGGCCCGGCCAACGCCAAGACCATCACCGACCACATCGCCGTGCTGCGCCCCCATGCCTGGATGATGCTGGGCCACTGTGCGGGCCTGCGCAACAGCCAGCAGCTGGGCGACTATGTGCTGGCCCACGCCTACGTGCGCGAGGACCATGTGCTCGACGAAGACCTGCCGCTGTGGGTGCCCATCCCGGCGCTGGCCGAAATCCAGCTGGCGCTGCAGCAGGCGGTGGCCGATGTCACACAGATCAGCGGCGCAGACCTGAAGCGCGTGATGCGCACCGGCACCGTGGCCAGCACCGACAACCGCAACTGGGAGCTGCTGCCGGACAACACGCCGCAGCGCCGCTTCAGCCAGAGCCGCGCCGTGGCGCTGGACATGGAAAGCGCCACCATCGCCGCCAACGGCTTCCGCTTCCGCGTGCCCTATGGCACCTTGCTGTGTGTGAGCGACAAGCCTCTGCATGGCGAGATCAAGCTGCCCGGCATGGCCAACCACTTCTACCGCGAGCGGGTGGACCAGCACCTGCGCATCGGCATGCGCGCCATCGAGATCCTGCGCAATGGCGGCGTGGACCGCCTGCACAGCCGCAAGCTGCGCAGCTTTGCCGAGGTCGCATTTCAGTAAACGACAGGCCCGAGGCCGCTGCGCATGCCACTGGATTTCCTCACCCTCATGACGGTCATGGCGGCCAACCTGTTCATGATCTCGGCCGCGCTGCCGCTGATCATGGGCCGGGACGTGAGCCGCGCGGCCCGCAATATGCAGGCCAGCATGCTGCTGCAGGCGGTGGCCTGGTCGACCATCATCGCCTCGGCCACCCTGTGGGACCAGGCCCTCTCCACCCTGTCGATTGCCTGCAACGCGGCCGCGCAGTGGATGCTGTACCGGGCGCTGGAGGAATGGCTGGGCCCCCGCCCCTTGCGCCGCGTGCTGCTGGTGTTGGTGATTGCCGCCCCGCTGGGCTACACCCTGGGTTTTGGGCACTACGCCTGGCGCGTGGGCTGGGCCAACTTTTTGATGGCCACCATTTTGTGCATCGTTGCGCGCGCCACCCTGGCGCCCGTGGTGGAGGCCAACCTGCGCTGGCGCAGCCTGCTGATGGGCTGCCTGCTGACGTCGGCCGCTTTCACGCTGGCGCGGGGCATGCTGGGCGCCTTCACCGACCAGTACCCGAGCTTTCGCACGCCCCATCCCGTCAACCTGGCAGCTGCTGTGGCCACCAATGTGAGCCTGGTGCTGGGCACCGTCGCCCTGCTGGTGGCGTGGCGGTCGGAGGCAGAACACAAGCTGCGCACGCTGGCGATGACCGATGGCCTCACCGGCGTGCTCAACCGGCGAGGCTTCACCACCCAAGGCAGCAGCCTGCTGGCACACGCCGCACGCCACCAGTTGCCCATGACGGCAATGATGCTGGACCTGGACCACTTCAAGCAGGTCAACGACACCCACGGCCACGAGGCCGGAGACCGCGCCCTGCAACTGTTTGCCCGCCTGCTGGGTGACACCTGCCGCAGCGGCGACCTGGTCGGGCGCCTGGGGGGCGAGGAGTTTGGCGTGCTGCTGTTGCACAACAGCGCACCCGCTGGACTGGCCCTGGACCGGCGACTGCGCAGGCGCCTGCATGCCGCCAGCGTGGCAGAGCTGGGCTTTGCGCTGGACTACAGCGCCGGGATGGCCGTGCTGCAGCCGGGCGAAGCTGGCTTGGCCGAACTGATGGCCCGTGCCGACGGTGCCCTCTATGCAGCCAAGACGGCGGGCCGGGGGCGGCTGGTCGCGGCGGACTGAGGCAAGCAGTCCTGTTTTGATAGCATCAGGCGCAATACCCACTAGCGCCTGCGGCAGATTCTGGCAAAAATCCGTCCCCAAGCACCACGGACGCACTCGTCGCACACAATCCCTCCATGACCGCACTTTTTGAAGCCCTGCACCTGCGCAAACGTTATGGCGAGACCACGGTGGTGGACGACGTGTCCTTCGCCATTGCTCCCGGCGAATGCCTGGGGGTCATCGGCCCCAACGGCGCGGGCAAGACCACCACCATCCGCATGTGCCTGGGCCTGGCGTCGCCAGACGGGGGCGAAGTGCATTTCACGCCCCAGCCCGGCACGGCCCCGCTGCTGATGCCCCGCGATGCACTGGCCATCAAGGCGCAGCTGGGTGTGGTCACGCAGTTCGACACCCTCGACCCGGACTTCACCTGCGCCGAAAACCTGCGCGTGTTCGGCCGCTACTTCGGCCTGAAGGGCCCGGTGATGGACGAGCGTGTGCCCCAGTTGCTGGAGTTCGCGGCCCTCACCCACAAGGCCGACGCCAAGCCGGGCGAGCTGTCGGGCGGCATGAAGCGGCGCCTCTCGCTGGCGCGCGCGCTGGTCAACAACCCGCGCCTGCTGCTGCTGGACGAGCCCACCACCGGCCTGGACCCGCAAGCCCGCCACCTGATGTGGGAGCGGCTGCAACTGCTGCTGCAGCAAGGCAAGTCGATCCTGCTGACCACCCACTTCATGGACGAGGCCGAGCGCCTGTGCTCGCGCCTGCTGGTGCTGGACCACGGCCGCAAGATTGCCGAAGGCCGCCCGCGCGAACTGATCGCCCAACACCTGGAGCCGGATGTGGTGGAGGTGTTCGGCGTGGGGGCCGTCCAGATGGCCGAAGACACCGCGCTGCGCGCCCTGGCCGCCCGCGTGGAAATCAGCGGCGAGACCGTGTTTTTCTACACCCAGAACGCCCAGCCACTGCTGCAGGCCTTGGCCGCACACGGCCACCTGCGCACGCTGCACCGGCCAGCCAATCTGGAAGACCTGTTCCTCAAGCTCACGGGGCGGCAGATCCGGGAATAGGGCCGGCGGAACGGCCTGCCACCCGCCCCTGCCACCAGCCTTCGAGGGCTTGCGGTCCGCAAGGCTGCGAGAACAGATAGCCCTGCAGTTCGTCGCACCCCAGCCGGGCCAGCCACTGTGCCTGGTGCTCGGTTTCCACGCCCTCGGCCACCGTGCGCAGGCCCAACTTTTGCGCCAGGGCCACGATGGCGTCCACCAGTGCTTCGCCCCGGTCATTGCTCCCCAGGTCGCTGACGAAAGAGCGGTCGATCTTGAGCTTGCGCACCGGAAACCGCTTGAGCTGGCTCAGTGACGAATAGCCGGTGCCGAAGTCGTCGATGGCCAGCTGCACCCCCAGCGCGGTGAGGCGCTGCATGGTCTGCAGGGCCTCCTCCACGGGCTCCATGATCGAGCTTTCAGTGATCTCCAATTGCAGCAACCGGGGTGGGCACCCGGTGCTTTGCAGGGCGCGGGCCACCACCTGGTCCAGCTCGGGCTCCTGAAACTGACGGGCCGAGAGATTCACCGCCACCGGGATCTCCCCCCAACCGGCATCCAGCCACCGGCGTGCCTGCGCGCAGGCCTCGTTCAGCACCCATTCGCCCAGGGGCACGATCAGCCCCGTTTCTTCCGCAATGCCGATGAACTGCAGCGGAGACACCAGCCCACGCTCCGGGTCCGCCCACCGCACCAGCGCCTCCACCGACGACACGCGCCCCGTCCGCGCATCCATGATGGGCTGATAGTGCAGGCGCAGCCCGTCGTGCTCGATGGCATGGCGCAGGCCCGCCTCCACCCGCAGGCGCTCCGTCAACACCTCCGTCATGTGCGGGCTGAAGAAAGCCAGCCGATTCCCACCCAGGTCCTTGGCGTCGTACATGGCCACGTCTGCATTGCGCAACAACAGGTCGCCAGAGTCCCCATCCTGCGGGAAGACCGCAATGCCCAGGCTGGTGCCCAGCAACCAGCTGGACGTGCCGGTCTCCACAGGCAGGGTCAGCGCCCGCACAATGCGCCGCGCCATGGGCTCCACCACCGCCGGGTCCGGCAGGTCGGGCAGCACCACCACAAACTCATCCCCACCCGGCCGGGCCACCACATCGCCAGGACGCACACAACCCTGCAACCTGGCCGCCACCTCCTTGAGCAAGGCATCGCCCCGGGCATGGCCCAGGCTGTCATTCACTCCTTTGAACCGGTCCAGGTCCATGGCCAGAACGGCCACGCAGTGGCCCTGCTCCCGCGCCCGGTCCAACGCTGCGTCCAGCCGCTCCGTGAGGCTGTAGCGGTTGGCCAAGTCGGTCAGGGGGTCTCGCCGCGCCTGGCGCTCCAGCGTCTCCGTGTGCAGCGCGATGGACTGCTGCTGGCGCAGCAGGGACTCCGCCATCCGGTCCAGTGCCCGGGCCACCTGCCCCAGCTCTCCCGGTGGATAGGGTGTACCAATGGGTTCGGCGTAGTTGCCAGCATCCATGCGGCCAATGGCACGTATGGCGCGCATGGCATGGCGGCGCACTGCAAATTCCACCAACAGAAAAGCAGCAACGAACACGATGACCGCCAGCGCCAGCACCCCCAGCAGTGCGCTCCGGAACTGGCGCTCCACCGGGCCACGCAGGTCGTCCTCGGGCACGGCCAGGGCCAGACGCAGATCCGAGCCCTGTGCGCGCGGCAACTGGGCGCGCACCCAGACGCGACGCACGCCATCGGCCCCCTCCATCACGGCATGCCCTTCGACTGCTTGCAACATGAAAGTGCGTTCGGCGTCCCCCAGGGTCAGCGGCGCCACCTCCGGCCGGCGGAAGTCCATGATCACCGAACCGTCGGCATTCCATACCTGCAGATGCATACGCTCATAGCGCTGTGCATGCACTGTGGCCTGCCCGTAGTCCTGCATGTCGAGCGAGGCCAGCAGGATGAAGCGCAACGCGCCTCCCGCATCGCGCACCGGATACGCCACCTGCAGCACCCCCTTGCCCGTCAGGCGGCCTATGACCGCTTCCAGCACCGGCCCGGAGGCTGTCAGCGCACGCTGAAAGTAACTGCGGTCCCGGAGGTCCAGCGTACGGCCACTGCGCAGCGAATCACAGAACAGGGAGCCATCGGGCTGGATGGTGAGGATGCCGGTGTACTGAGGATGTTCCTTGAGGACATCTGCCAGGAAATCAGAGCAGGCGGCCTTGTCGCCCGCTGCCAGCAGGGGGACGCGCCCAAGGCCAAACAAGAGCTGCCCGGTACCAGCGATCTTGTCGTCCAGGTTGCTGGCAATGATGCTTGCCCGGGCCACCAGCCGGTCGCGCGCCTGTCCGGTGGTGGTCACCCGGAACTCCAGCAGCAGCCACACCAGGGCCGGCACAGGCAACAAAGAGGCTGCCAGCACCAGCCACAGGATCCGCGCACTCAGGCTCACAGGGGTTTCTCCTTCAGAAGCGCCGTCGTCGCACCGGCCCGCCGCAACAGCGGCCGCAGGCTTTCAGGCCACGCGGGGCCTGACCTTGCTCGCCGCCAGCTTGGCGTTCGCACGCGCCGTGTCCACATTCTCAGCCCGCGCCAGCGCCACGCCCATGCGGCGCTTCACAAAACTCTCGGGCTTGCCGAACAGGCGCAGGTCGGTGCCCGGCACGCGCAGCGCTTCTTCCACGCCGTCGAACACGATGCCCTGGGCTTCCACACCGCCGTAGATGACGGCACTGGCGCCGGGGTTGCGCAGACTCGTGTCCACCGGCAGGCCCAGGATGGCGCGGGCGTGCAGCTCAAACTCGCTCTGGTGCTGGGTGCACAGCGTGACCAGGCCCGTGTCGTGCGGGCGGGGGCTCACTTCGCTGAACCAGACGTCCTGGCCCTTGACGAACAGCTCCACACCAAACAATCCCTGGCCGCCCAGGTTGTCGGTGACGGCCTTGGCGATCTGGCGCGACTTTTCGAGCGCAGCGGGGTGCATGGGGTGGGGCTGCCAGCTTTCCACATAGTCGCCGCTCACCTGCACATGGCCGATGGGGTCGCAGAAACTGGTGGTGATTTGGCCGTCGGCGCCCACCGACCGCACGGTGAGCTGGGTGATTTCGTAGTCAAAGTCGATGAAGCCCTCGACGATCACACGGCCGTGGCTCACCCGGCCACCGGCCATGGCGTAGTCCCAGGCCTTCTTGACGTCCGCCGGGCCGTCGATCTTGCTCTGGCCCTTGCCCGAGCTGCTCATGACGGGCTTGACGATGCAAGGGTAACCAATCCCGCCATCAATCGCGGCCTGCAACTCTTCGAGCGAATTACAGAATTTGTACGGGCTGGTGGGCAGGCCCAGCGTCTCGGCGGCCAGCACGCGGATGCCTTCACGGTCCATGGTCAGGCGCGCAGCGCGGGCCGTGGGGATCACGCGCACGGTGCCCGCGGCTTCCAGCTCTTCGAGCATGGGGGTGGCGATGGCTTCGATCTCGGGCACCACCAGGTGGGGCCGTTCTGCTTCGATCAGCGCCTTGAGCTGGGCCGGGTCGCTCATGGTGATGGTGCGCGCGTGGTGGGCCACCTGCTGGCCGGGCGCGTTGTCGTAGCGGTCCACGGCAATGGTTTCCACCCCCAGGCGCTGCAGCGCGATCAGCACCTCCTTGCCCAGCTCGCCCGAGCCCAGCAGCATGACTTTGGTGGCATGGGAGGACAGGGGGGTTCCGAGAGTGGTCATGGCGGGGGCTTTCGAGAAGGTGAAAAAGTCGGTAAATGGCTGGACGCAGGCGACTTTAATGCACCCGGGCGCAGAACTTGCAATCGCCCTGGCATGTCCCCACCGCCCATGCCCTCCCCTTCCAGCACGGCCCGCTCGCACAGCCCCACCGACTGGCACGCCCAGGAGCTGCTGCTGATGCGCGAGGTGATGCGCCTCATCGGCCGCAGCCTGGCGCCCGGCCTGGTGCTGCGCGAAATGCTGCACCTGATGAGCGAACTGCTGGGCCTGAACCGGGGGCGCATCGTGCTGGTGGACAACGCCCCGTCCTCCCCAGCCGGCGCGCCGCGCACCGCCTCCATCCAGCACGCCTACGGCCTCACCCAGGCCGAGGTGCAGCGCGGGCGGTACGCCTGGGGCGAGGGCATCACAGGCCGCGTGCTGGCCACGGGGCAGCCTGCCATCGTGCAGGACATTGATGCCGAACCGCTGTTTCTGGCACGCGCAGTGGAGCGCAGCCAGCTGCCGCCCGAGACGGTGGCCTTCATCGCCCTGCCCATCGAGGTCAACAACGCGCCCATCGGCGTGCTGGCCTGCCACCGCATCCGCAGCCGCCAGCGCCACCTGAACGACGACCTGGCGGTGCTGCGCGTGCTGGCCACGCTGGTCGGGCAGCTGCTGCAGCTGGAAGCCCTGGTGGCCGAGCAGACGCGGCAGCTGCAGGCGCGCAACGCCGTGCTGGCCAATGCGCTCAACACCAAAAGCGCGCGCTACGGGCTCATTGGCAGCTCGCCACCGCTGCTGCAGGCCTTGAGCGAGCTGGAGCGTGTGTCGCAAACCCAGGCCACCGTGCTGCTGCTGGGCCAGTCGGGCACGGGCAAGGAGCTGTTCGCACGCGCCGTGCACCTGGCCAGCGGGCGGCGCGACCGGCCCTTCATCAAGGTCAACTGCTCGGCCATTCCGGACGCGCTGTTCGAATCCGAACTGTTTGGCTACGAAAAAGGCGCGTTCACCGGCGCCAGCACAGCCCGCGCGGGCTGGTTTGAGCAGGCTGACAGCGGCACCATCTTTCTCGACGAGATTGGCGAGCTGCCGCTGGCCCTGCAGTCCAAGCTGCTGCGCACGCTGCAGGAGGGCACGCTGGTGCGCCTGGGCGGGCAGCGCGAGGTCAAGGTCAACGTGCGCCTGGTGGCGGCCACCCACCGCGACCTGGCGGCCGATGTGGAGGCCGGCCGCTTTCGGCAGGACCTGTACTACCGCCTGAATGTGATTCCGATCCATCTGCCCTCGCTGGCCGAGCGGCGCGAGGACATCCGCGCGCTGGCGCTGCACTTTGTGAGCCGCGCGAACCAGGCGCACCAGCGCAATGTGAACCTGTCGCCCGACGCGCTGGCGCGGCTGGAGGAACACCCCTGGCCCGGCAACATCCGCGAGCTGGGCAATGTGATCGAACGCCTGGTGCTGCTGACCAATGACACGCTGGTGGCGCGGGCGGAGCTGGACCGGTTTCTGCCGGCTGCGTCCGTGCCGTTGCCTCCGCAGCCCGCACCACGGCCTCCTGCAGCCACCACGGCAGCAGAACGCCCGGCCATTGCCCCGGCGCCGCTGGTGCGTGACTACGCGCCGGCCCAATCGCACAGCGTGTTGGTGCTGCAGACAGCACTGGCCGAGCACCACGGCAACCAGTCGCGTGCAGCGCAGAGCCTGGGGCTGACGCTGCGGCAGTTCAGCTACCGGCTGCGCAAGGCGGGTCTGAAGTGACGACGGACACTGTGTCGACAATTTGTAGACACAGTGTCTGGCGCGGTCTGCTCCACCCTGGCTACCGACGCATGGCCACGTCCGGTTTACTATCAAATTAATAGCTACCAGCGCATATTTCACTATCGCTTCCAGCCATTTTGTTCAAATTTACCTATCTCCACCCGCTCTGGCACACCTGTTGCGATAAGGAAGGCAGGCATCCCGCCCACCACCGCACCGAAAGGTTTTCCATGAGCACCGTGACCGCCACCGCCTCCGACGCCGTCCTCATCTCACCCACCCAGCTGTTGGCCCTGCAAGCCGCAGAACCTGTGGTGCTGATCGACACCCGCGACGCCGACACCTATGCCCTGGGGCACATCCCCGGCGCGGTGAACCTGCGCGAGACATTCACGTATCTCGCCACCTCCACGCCCCAAGGCCTGCAGGAGCTGAAAGACACCTTTGCCGCGCACCTGGGCGCCATCGGCCTGTCGGGCGCCGAGACGGCCGTGTTCTATGAAGATGCGCTCAACAGCGGCTACGGCCAGTCGTGCCGGGGCTACTACCTGCTGACCTGGCTGGGCTACCCCAAGGTCAAGGTATTGAATGGCGGCTACTCGGCCTGGAAGGCGGCAGAGCTGCCCGTCTCCACCGAGGCCGTGGTGCCCACGCCCGCCATCTTCCCCACCCAGCTGGCCACCACCGATGTGATGCTGACCAAGGAAGATGTGATCGAGGCCCTGGGCACCGACACCGTGCTGCTGGACGTGCGCGATGTGGACGAGTGGATTGGCGACAGCTCCAGCCCTTATGGCAAGGACTTTGCGCCGCGCAAAGGCCGCCTGCCGGGCGCCAAGTGGCTGGAGTGGTACCGCTTCATGAAGCCCTCGCCTCAGGGTCCGGTGTTCAAGTCGCCCGACGAAGTGCGCGCCGAATGCGCCACGGCGGGCATCAGCCCGGCGGACACGGTGTACCTGTATTGCTTCAAGGGCGCACGCGCGTCCAACACCTTCCTGGCGCTCAAGCAGGCGGGCTTTGCCGATGTGCGCATGTACTTCGGCTCGTGGAACGAATGGTCGCGCGACGACAAGTTGCCGATCGAAAGCGGGCTGCCGCTGGTCAAGTTCCCCAAAAAGCCTGCGCTGGCACTGGCGGCCTGAGCCCCGTGCGTTGTTGCAGCGGGCATGGCCCGCTGCGAACCCTGTCCTTCTTTTTTTGCATTCCCTTCTCTTTCTCCAAGGAACACCATGTCCACCGATCTGCTGGAACCCTCTGCCCCCGTCACCACCGTGCACACACACCTGCGCCCCATCGACCGCGACGGGCTGATGGCCTTTGCCGACAAGGGCCGCAACAACCCTGCCAGCCGGGGCACCAACAAGGTCCATACGGTGATGGAGGGGCAGTACCGCTCGCTGAGCTATGTGGGCAACCATGCGCCGGTGGTGGTGGACGAGCCCCTGCACCTGTTCGGCCAGGACACGGCGCCTGCGCCCGGCGAGATCGTGCTGTCGGGCCTGGGCGGCTGCCTGGCCGTGGGCATCACGGCCGTGGCCACCTGGAAGCAGGTCAAGCTCAGCAAGATCGAGGTGTTCATGGAAGGCGACATCGGCAACCCCGCCGCCTGGGGTGCGGGTGGTGCGTTGCAGAAGACGCCGCCGGAGATGGGCTTTCAGGCGATCCGCGTGAAGGTGCTGGTGGAAGGCGATGCACCGCGCGAGGTGCTGGACGAGATCGTGCAGCACGCCAACTTCTACTCGCCCGTGGCCAACAGCATGCGCAACCCCATTCCGTTCGAGATCAGCCTCGCGGACTAAATAGCCCCGCCACCGAGCCCGCCCTGCGCACCCAAGGAGCCCCATGAACCCCGCCGACCTCCCTCCCCAACTCCACCTGGACGGCGCCCTGCAGGGCGATGCGCTGCTGGCCGCCGTGCGCCAGATCGCCCAGGGCCCGCTGGCCGCGCAGGTGGAGGCAATTGACCGCACCGGCTACTACCCCTGCGCGGAGCTGCAGCAGCTGGCCGCCGTGGGCGCGATGAGCGCGCACCTGGACAGCACGGCCGGCCCCGGCGACTACGGCCTGGCCATCCGCGCCATGGCCGAGGCCTCGCGCGTGTGCGGCGCCACCGGCTTCATGATGTGGTGCCAGGCGGTGTGTGGGCTGTACCTGCAGCAATCGGGCAACCCCGCGCTGATGGGCGATGTGCTGCAGCGCCACGCCAGCGGCGCAGGCATGGGCGGCACGGCGCTGTCCAACCCCATGAAGAGCTATGCGCAGATCGAAAGCCTGCTGCTCAAGGCCACGCCAGTGGAGGGGGGCTACCTCATCAACGGCACCCTGCCCTGGGTGAGCAACCTGGGGCCCGACCACTACTGCGGCGCGATTGCGGCGGTGGTGGAGGCCGACGGTGCGGCCAGTCAGCGCGAGGTGATGTTCCTGCTGCGCTGCGATGCCCCCGGCGTGGAGATGCGCGAATGCCCCAGCTTCTCCGCCATGGAGGGCACGGGCACCTATGCACTGCGGCTCAAGGACCATTTCATCGGCACGGCCGACACCATGGCCGACCCTACCCGGCCTTTCATCGCCCGCATCCGCGCTGCGTTTGTGATGCTGCAATGTGGCATGGCCGTGGGCATCACCCAGGGCGCCATCGACTCGATGTGGGCGGTGGAGGCCCAACTGGGCCACGTCAACCAGTTCCTGGAAGACCGGCCCGACGGGCTGCAGGCCGAGCTGGATGCACTGACTGCACGCGTCATGCAACTGGCCCAGACTCCGTTCGACACAAGCACCGATTTCTTCATCGACGTGCTGGACGCCCGCGCCCATGGCGCGGAGCTGTGCCTGCGCGCCGCCCAGTCGGCCCTGATGCACCAGGGGGCCCGCGGCTACCTGATGAGCTCGGACGTGCAGCGGCGCGTGCGCGAGTCGCACTTTGTGGCCATCGTCACGCCCGCCATCAAGCACCTGCGCAAGGAGATCGCCCGGCTCAGCACCGAGGAGATGCCTGCATGACACCCGCCCTCCCCACCGCCACCACGCCGTCGGTTGCCTCCGAGTTCGTGTTGAGCGCGGCATCGCAGGCGCTGTGCGATGCGTTTGCCGACGCGGCCGCCCAGGCGCCCTGGCAAAGCTACATCTGCAACGCCTGCGGCTACGTCTACCACGAGGCCGACGGCGACCCCGATGGCGGCCTGCCGCCGGGCACGCGGCTGGCGGACATACCCGACGACTGGGCCTGCCCGCTGTGTGGAGTGACCAAGGCCGATTTTTCTCCGTACGAAGCCCCCACGCTGGAGGCGCTGCGGGCGCAGGCCAGCGCAGCGCCAGCCGCCTCCCTCCGCGTGCGTGGCGAGCCGGGCGTGGTCATCGTCGGCGCGGGCCGTGCAGGCTGGCAACTGGCCGAAACCCTGCGCCAACACAGCGCCACGCTGCCCATCACCCTGGTGACGGCCTGCGCGGGCGACCGGTACGACAAGCCTTTGCTGTCGGTGGCCATGGCGCGCCAGCTGGACCCGCTGGCCCTGGTGTCCGAAACCGGTCGCGATGCGGCGCACCGCCTGGGCGTCATCCTGCTGGCCCACACCCATGCCGTGCGCATCTGCGCCGACACCCGCCAATTGCGCACCACGCGGGGCGTGCTGCGCTACGGCCACCTGGTGCTGGCCCACGGTGCGCAGGCCGCCTTGCCTCCGGGCTTGCCCGCCAGCCTGTGCTGGCGCGTCAACCACCTTGACGCCTACCAGCGCCTGCGCCAGCACCTGGGCGACCAGCCCAAGGACGTGCTCATCATCGGCGCGGGCTTGATCGGCAGTGAGCTGGCCAACGACCTGGCCCTGGGCGACCACCACATCACGCTGCTGGACACGGCCACCGAACCACTGGCGCGCTGGCGCGACCAGCAGGCGGGCCCGCAGCTGCTGGACGCCTGGAAAGACCTGTCCATCCGCTTTGAAGGCGGTCTGCAGGTGGAGCAGGTGGAACGCGTGGGCTCGCGCTACCGCGTCTCCACCACCAGCGGGCGGCGTTTTGCAGCGGACGAAGTGGTGGTGGCAGCAGGCCTGCTGCCCCCCCACCGCCTGGCGCAGAGTGCAGGGCTTGATTGGACCCATGGAATTGCGGTGGACGCAGGCACGCTGCAAACCAGCGTATCCCGCATCCATGCACTGGGCGATTGCATCAGCATCGACGGGCAGTGCAGCCGCTATATCGAACCGATTGCCCGGCAGGCGCGCACGCTGGCGGCCGCCATCCTGGGCCAACCGGTGGCCCCCTATGAGCACCGGGCGGCCGTGGTGCGGGTCAAGACCACCACCCGGCCGCTGACCCTGCATTGAGGCAGCCTCGGGCCCGGGCGGCAATCTTGCCCGGGCTGGCACAGGCAAAAAATTTTTGGCATCCACTGCATCCAAACGGCGTTTTCGTGGGTAGTACCTACAGCAGCGCATCTTGTCGCTGCTGTCCTATCAACCCACAGACCAGAGAGAAACGCCATGACCATCCACACGTCCCCCATCTCCCGCCTGCTGCCCCTGACGGGTGCCATTGCCGCCGCCGTGCTGCTGAGCGCCTGCGGTTCGATGATGTCGTCGTCCTCCAAATCCATGTATTCGCAGGACAGCCTGCCCGACAGCATCAAGGTGCCGGCTGGCAACAAGGTGGCGATGGAAACCGTGGGCGTGGGCGAGATCACCTACGAATGCCGCGACAAGGCCAACATGCCCGGCCAGACCGAATGGGTGTTCGTAGGCCCCAAGGCCGTGCTGAATGACCGCAGCGGCAAACAAGTGGGAGCCTACTACGGCCCGCCGGCCACCTGGGAGTCGAGCGATGGGTCCAAGCTGACAGCCACCCAGCTGGCCGTGGCGCCATCGGGCACGGGCAACCTGCCCTACCAGCTCGTCAAGGCCAACCCCGCCATGGGTTCGGGCGCCATGACCGGCGTGACCTTCATCCAGCGTGTGGCCCTCAAGGGCGGCGTGGCACCCGCTGCTGCCTGCACCACCGCCAACAAGGGCGAGCGCCAGATCGTGAAGTACCAGGCCGACTACATCTTCTGGAAGGCCGCGTAAACCACGCACACGCAATCCCCTGCCCAGCGGGGGCTACCGCCAGGCGGTGGCGGGTTTGCGGCTACGATGCGCCCACCCTTTAGCCAAGGCCCCGCTGCCTGCACACCGTGCCCGACACCCCTGGCGATTTTGACTACGAAGCCGCTCTGGCCGCCTGCGCAGCCGGCGACCGGCAGGCCATGCACCGCCTATATGAACAGGAGGGCGCGCGGCTGCTGGGTGTGGCGCTGCGCATCGTGCGCCAGCGCGCGCTGGCCGAGGACATCGTGCACGATGCCTGCGTGAACATCTGGACGCGCGCCACCAGCTACGACGCGAGCCGGGGCAGCGCACGCGGCTGGATCTACAGCGTGGTGCGCAACCTGGCCCTGAACGCCGTGCGCGACGCGGGCCGCCACGTTGATGTGGACGACACCACCACCCAAGCCCTGGAGGCCGACATGTCTGTGCAGGCCCACCACGAGGTCGAGGAAACCTTTGCGCTGAACGCCAGCCTGGGCCGCCTGCAGCATTGCCTGGAGGCCCTGGACCCCGCGCGCCGCAACTGCGTGTTGCACGCCTACGTGGACGGCTGCTCGCACGGCGAAATTGCGGAGCGCCTCGGCGCGCCGCTGGGCACCGTCAAGGCGTGGATTCGGCGCAGCCTGGTATCGCTGCGGGAGTGCATGGCATGACCGACCAGCGCAACACACCGCCTACGCCCTTGCCGGAAGACCTGAGCGTGCTGGCTGGTGAGTACGTGCTGGGCACCCTGCCCGCCGCCGAACGCCAGGGCGTGCAGCAACGCCTGCCAGGTGACAAGGCATTGCAACAGGCGGTGGCCGAATGGGAAGCCCGCCTGCTGCCGCTGACCCAGCTGGCGGAGCCCATCGCGCCGCCCGCTGCCTTGTGGGCGCGCATCGACCAGTCGCTGCAGGCCACCAGCGCACAGCCGGCTGCGACGTCCGTTACCTCCCAACCCCGCGCAAAAACCGAGCGCAAGCCATCCGTGCGCTGGTGGGACCACCTGGGCCTGTGGCGTGCCCTCGCCGGCTCGGGCTTTGCCATGGCAGCGGTGCTCGCGGCAGTGCTTGTCACCCGCACCGCCCCTGTGGCCGCGCCGCCACAGTTCATGGTGGTGCTGGTCGCCCCGCAGGACAAGGCCCCAGGCTGGGTGGTGCAAGCCAGCTCGCCCCGGCAGATCAGCCTGATTCCGCTGGGTATGGCAGAAGTACCAGCCGACAAGGCCCTGGAGTTCTGGACCAAGGCCGACGGCTGGAGCGGCCCCGTATCGCTGGGCCTGGTGCAGCCCGGTCAGCCCCTGCAGATCCCGCTGGACAAGCTGCCGCCGCTGCAGCCCAACCAGCTGTTCGAGTTGACGCTGGAGCCGCCCACGGGCTCGCCGATTGGCAAGCCCACAGGGCCCATCCAGTTCATCGGCCGCGCCGTCAAGGTGCTCTGACCGTCTTGGTTACCCCACTCGGTGCAATGTCTAGACCCACGCCGGCATAACGAGCACGGCCTATACCTGCGACCGCCGCGCAAGGGCCGCCAAGCCGCACAGGCGGCGCTTCGCTGGCGGGCGCTGGCGGTGTCCCCCTTCCCGAATTGCGCAGCAATTCGAGAGAAAGGGGGAAGGCGCGAAGCGACTCAGGGGGTTAGTACTGTTTATACGGCAGGAACTTGCCGGACAGGACCACATTCACGCGGTCGCCATTGGGATTGGCTTCGCGCTGGATGTCCATGCTGAAGTCGATGGCGCTCATGATGCCGTCGCCAAACTCTTCGTGGATCAGCTCCTTGATGGTGGTGCCGTACACACTCACCACCTCGTACCAGCGGTAGATCAGCGGATCGGTGGGCACTGGCGTGGGCAGCGAGCCCTTGTAGGGCACCACCTGCAGCCACTTCTGCTCCTCGGCCGTGAGGCCGAAGATCTTGCCGACGATCTTGGCCTGCTCGGGCGTGGCCGTCATCTGGCCCAGGCACAGGGCCGTGGTCCATTCCTTGGACTGGCCGACCTTCTTGGCAATGGCCTCCCATTGCAGGCCCTTGGCGACCTTGGTGCTGATGATCTTTTCGGTAACGTCGTTGCGATTCATGGTGATAGCTCCTTCGGTTGGATGGGTTTTGGAACAGGGAACAGGAACTTCAGGGTGCAGCACTCCCTGCCCCCCCAAGGGGCAACACGGCAGTGCTGGGTTATTCAGGAAATCAGTGGGCTTTGGCTCGGGTGACGAGAAAGTCCACGATGTGGTTGCGCAGCGCGTAGTAGCCGTCCAGGTGGTGCAGGCTGGTGCGCGTACGTTCGCGTGGCAGCGGGTTCACCACCACCTCGGCGATGCCGCCGGGGCGGTAGCCCTCGGGCGTCTCGTTGCCGTTGCTCATGAGCAGGATGCGGTCGGCCAGCAAGATGGCTTCGTCCACATCGTGCGTGATCATGAAGACCGTCTGCTGCGTCTGGCGCACGATGGCCATCAGCTCGTCCTGGATGGTGCCGCGCGTGAGCGCATCGAGTGCGCCAAAGGGTTCATCCAGCAGCAACATCTTGGGCTGGATGGAGAACGCGCGCGCAATGCCCACGCGCTGCTTCATACCGCCTGAGAGTTGCGACGGCTTCTTGTCAATGGCGGGGCTCAGGCCCACCAGCGCCACGAACTTCTCCACATGCGCATCCACCTGGCCCTTCTTCCAGTCAGGCCAGCGCGACTTCACGGCGAACGCGATGTTCTGGCGCACCGTGAGCCAGGGCATGAGCGCGTGGCTCTGGAACACCACGCCCCGATCCAGACTGGGGCCGGCCACTTCTCGCCCGTCCATGATGACGGTGCCCGAGGTGGCGGTGTCCAGCCCCGCCAGCACGTTCAGGATGGTGGTCTTGCCGCAGCCCGAGTGGCCGATGATGCAGACGAATTCGCCCTTGTCGAGCGTGAACGACACATCGGCAAACACGGGCTTGGCGGGCACAAAGGCTTTGCTCAGCCGGTCGATCTGGAGGAAGCCTTGGGTCACGGCAGAGGCCTTTCGTTGCGGGGCGTCAGTGGCAAGAGGGGCTGGAACAGCCGGGCGCTGGGCGACATCACTCCACATAGGTCACCACCTTCTGCAGCTGGCCGAAGGCCAGGTCGAGCAACATGCCCACCACGCCAATCACCAGGATGGCAAAGATCACGTTGGTGAGCGACAGGTTGTTCCACTCGTTCCACACGAAGTAGCCAATCCCCGTGCCGCCCACCAGCATCTCGGCCGCCACGATCACCAGCCAGGCGATGCCCATGCTGATGCGCATGCCCGTGAGGATGGTGGGCGCTGCGGCGGGCAAGATCACCAGGAAGGCCTTGCGCAGCGGGTTGACCTGCAGCGTGGCCGACACGTTGAGCCACTCGCGCTTGACCGATGCCACGCCAAACGCCGTGTTCACCAGCATGGGCCACACCGAGCAGATGAAGATCACGAAGATGCCCGAGATCGATGAGTCCTTGATGGTGTAGAGAGCGAGCGGCATCCACGCCAGCGGGCTGATGGGCTTGAGCACCTGAATGAACGGGTCGAACGCACGGCGCAGCAGCGGCGACATGCCGATGACGAAACCGAGCGGTATCGCCACCAAGCAGGCCAGGCCGAACCCTAGCGCGACCCGGCCCAGCGAATGCGCGAGCTGGATGGCGATGCCCTTGTCGTTGGGGCCGTTGTCATAGAACGGGTTGGACACGTGCCCCCACACGGTACGGCCCATCTCTGCCAGTGAGGGGAAGCCGCTGCCCTTGGCGCTGGCGCCTGGGTCCTTGCCCATCATCTTGGCGTACTCGATCTGCTCGGCGGTCATGCCGGCCGTGCTGTTGCCCGCGCCCGAAGAAGCGGTGGCGATGTACCAGATCCCCAGCAGGGCCAGGAAGATGAGCACGGACAACAGGCCCGCGCGCAGGTTGAGGTTCTTGGCGGGAGTCATGTCATGCCGCCTTGCGGATGGGGAAGCTCTTTGCGTACTCGCTCGCCTTGGCGGCATCGAATTCGCGCCCCATGATCTTGAACTTGGGGTATGCGCCTTCGGGCACCTTCTGATCCAGCGCCTTCATCTGCTTTTTCGCATCGGTGATGAGGAACACCTTTTCGGCAATCTGCTTGTAGTCCACATCGCCCTTGATGTAGCCCCAGCGCTGCATCTGCGTGAGCATCCACACGGCCATGCTCTGCCACGGCATGGGGTCGAAGTCCGCGCGGTCCGGCACGTTCTGGATCTTGCCCAGGCCGTCGGCGAACTTTCCGGTGAGCACCTGGTTGAGCACTGCCTCGGGCTGGTTCAGGTAGGCCTGGGGCGCAATCACCTTGGCGATGAGCTCCCTGTTGGCCGGGTCGCGCGCCATCGCGGCCGAGGTGAGCACCGCGCGGTACAGCGCGGCAAAGGTGTTGGGGTTCTTCTGGATGAACTCGGTGCTGGTGCCGAAGGCGCAACAGGGGTGGCCGTTCCACAGGTCCTTGGTGAGCAGGTGGATGAAGCCGACTTCCTCGAACACGGCACGCTGGTTGAAAGGATCGGGGCCGAGGAAGCCGTCGATGTTGCCCGCGCGCAGATTGGCCACCATCTCGGCGGGTGGCACCACGCGCAACTGCACGTCGGTGTCGGGGTTCAAGCCCGCCTCGGCCAGGTAGTAGCGCAACAGGAAGTTGTGCATGCTGTACTCGAAGGGGATCGCGAACTTGAAGCCCTTCCAGTTCTTGGGATCGCGGTTGTCCTTGTGCTTGAGGCTGAGCGTGATGGCCTGGCCGTTCACGTTCTGGATGGTGGCCACGTTCATCGGCGTGGCGTTGGAGCCCAGGCCCATGGAGATCGCCAGCGGCATGGGGCTCAGGAAGTGCGTGGCGTCGTACTCCTTGTTGATCATCTTGTCGCGGATCAGTGCCCAGCCGGCCGTCTTGGTGACTTCGACGCTCAGGCCCTGCTTGCTGTAGAAGCCCAGCGGGTGGGCCATGATCAGCGGGGTGGCGCAGGTGATCGGGATGAAGCCGATCTTGAGGTTGGTCTTCTCCAGTGCGCCCTGTTTCTCTTGCGCCATGGCCTGCATGCTGGCCACAGGCAACACGCTCGCGATGGCCGCCATGGCCGTGCCCTTGCCCACCGCCTTGATGAAGCGGCGGCGCACCGCGTCTTGCGGAAACAGCGCCTTGACCAGCGTGGCTTCGATGAACTCGTTGCTGTAGAGCTCGAACTCACGGGTCTCGCTGCGCTGGCGCAGGGTGGCTGCGGCGGCATCGGCCGACACCTCGGCGTGGTGGTCGGCCACCGTGTGGTCGCGGCCACAGCTGCATTTCAGCATCAACGGGCGGTCGGCATCGTAGGGCGAGAAGAATTCGGACATGGCACACCTCGAAGAAGTTGGTGCCAGGCGTTACGCAAAGCGCGGGCCAGTTTTTGCCGGTGTCGGCCCGCTGTCATGAATTCGTGGGTGTGGTGTCTACAGCGTGTAGGGCCAGCACTACAAATCGGTCGTGCAACGCACCGAATTCACTCTGCCGGTGCGCCACGTGCCAGCAGCGCAAGCTCCACATCGTTGCGCGCGCCGGTCTTTTCGAGGATGCGGGCGCGGTAGGTGCTCACCGTGTTGGGCGCGAGCTTAAGCTGCGCACCAATTTCGCTCACGCTCTGCCCGGCAGTGAGCAGGCGGAACACTTGGTGCTCCCGATAGGAGAGCGCGTCCACCCCGGCGGGCGTGCCCTGCTGGGCGGTGCGCACCACCCCGGTGCGTTCTAGTGCACCTGCCAGGGCTTGCGCGGTCGCTTCCGTCAGGTAGCGCCCGCCAGCGGCCACCTTGCGCACGGCGGCCACCATGTCGTCGGGATCGGCGCTTTTGTGCAGGTAGCCCGCCGCGCCCATCTGGATGCAGCGCACCGCGTATTGCCGCTCGGGGTAGGTGCTGAGCATCAGCACCGGCAATGCAGGCCAGGCCTTGCGCAGCGCCTGCAGCACTTCGAGGCCGTCCATGCCTGGCATGGCGATGTCCAGCAGCACCACATCTAGGGCCAGCGTACCCGTGGACCCTTGCAGTGCGGTGACCTGCTCCAGCACCTCGCTGCCCTGGGTGGCCTCAGCCACCACAGTGATCTCGGGCGCGCCATTGGCCGGGTCGCCCAGCACCTGCTTGAGCCCCTCCCGCACGATGCGGTGGTCATCCCCGATCAATACGCGAACCACGGAATTCATGACAGCTCCAGAGGAATCAGCAATTGCAGGCACGAGCCCTGCCCCGGCTCGCTGGTGATGCTCAACCGGCCCCCAAGCTGCCGTGCCCGCTCGCGCATGCCCATCACGCCATAGGCGGTGGGCGCCTCTAGGGCCTGGCGAGTGGCGCCCACGCCGTTGTCGCGCACGCGCAGTTGCAGCATCTCGTCCTGCACGTCGA
Source organism: Acidovorax sp. 59 (assembly GCF_002754175.1). NCBI lineage: Bacteria > Pseudomonadati > Pseudomonadota > Betaproteobacteria > Burkholderiales > Comamonadaceae > Acidovorax > Acidovorax sp. 59. Next base: position 4,012,602 of record NZ_PEET01000001.1, read on the forward strand.
TGGCAATGTCGATGGCACTTGCCTGCGCGTGGCGGCCCACATTGCTCAGCATCTCCTGAAAGATGCGGAACACCGCGATGGCTGCAGGCTCGGGCAGGTGCAGGGTGGCAGGCACGTCCATCTGCCACGCCAACTCCAGCTCGGCCGACTGCACGAATTCCTGCGCCTGCCACTCCAGCGCCGCCCACAGGCCCTGGTGGTCCAGGATGCTGGGGCGCAGGTCGGTGATGATGCGGCCCACGTTGTCCACGGCGTTTTCGATCAGGCGGCTCATGTTCTGGCACTTGCAGCGCATCTGGGTGCGCATGTCGCCCGCGGCCTCGGGCGTGCGCTCGCCCTGCTCGCCCAGGCGCTTGTGAAGCCAGTTCACATCCATCTTCAGCGCCACCAGCAGGCTGCCCAGCTCGTCATGCACCTCACGGGCGATGCGGGTGCGCTCGTCCTCGCGCACCTGCTCCGAGTAGGCCGACAGCTCGCGCAGCTGCGCCAGCGCCTGCGACAGCTCTTGTGTGCGCGCTGCCACTCGGCGCTCCAACTCGTCATTGGCGCGGGCCAGCTCATCGTGCGCGCGCTGCAGCTCATCGGCGGCACGCTTGCGGCTGGTAATGTCCACAAAAGCGATCACGGCGCCCTGTACCTGGTCACCTTCCAGAATCGGGTGGCTCGAATACTCCACGGCAAACGCCGAGCCATCGCTGCGCCAGAACACCTCGGTGTCCACACGACAGGGCAGACCCTGGCGGAACGCATTGAAGATGGGGCAGTCGCCATCCGCATACGGGCTGCCGTCGGGGTGGCTGTGGTGGGTGAGCGCGTGCATGTTGCGCCCCATCACCTCATCGGCCGCAAAGCCCAGCATCTGCGCGCCCGCCCGGTTGATGAACACGCAGTTGCCCGCCAGATCAATGCCAAACACCCCCTCGCCCGTGGACTCCAGCAGCAGCCCCAGGCGGTTCTGCCAGAGGGCACTGGCACCGGCGGGCAGGTTCAGGACGTGGGTGGACATAGGGATACCCAAGCAATGGCCGTGCCCAGGTGGCGACGATGAACACATCGGGGACTGTGCGCCCGCCCGCCAACATCGCACAATAAGCGGATGCAAACCGCTCACCCGCCCTCTGTGGCCACTGTGGCCCCGCCCCCGCCTTCGGTATGGCGCCCGCCCAGCCTGTCCGTGCGCTGGTGGCCCGTGTTCATGCGCAACCTGCTGGTCTGGCGCAAGCTGGCCATCCCCAGCCTGGTGGGCAACATTGCCGAGCCGCTGATGTGGCTGGTGGCCTTTGGCTACGGCATGGGGGCCCTGGTGGGGCAGGTGAACGTGGGCGGCGCGGCGGGCGACACCAAGGTGCCCTACATCCTGTTCCTGGCCAGCGGCTCCATCTGCATGAGCGCCATGAACGCGGCCAGCTTTGAGGCGCTGTACTCGGCCTTCTCGCGCATGCATGTGCAAAAGACCTGGGACGGCATCATGAACGCGCCCGTGAGTCTGGACGATGTGGTGCTGGCCGAGATGCTCTGGGCGGCGTTCAAGGCGCTGTTCACCGTCACCGCCATCCTGGGCGTGATGCTGGCTTTAGGCATCAGCCACAGCCCCAAGCTGCTGGTGGCCTGGCCGGTGCTGCTGTTTGTCGGCATCATGTTCTCCAGCATCGCGCTCATCTTCAATGCCCTGGCCAAGGGGTATGACTTCTTCACTTACTACTTCACACTGGTGCTCACGCCCATGATGTTTCTCTCGGGTGTGTTCTTCCCGCGCGAGCAGTTGCCCCCCATCGTGCGCGCCATCTCCGACTGGCTGCCGCTGACCAACGCGGTCGAGCTGGTGCGCCCGCTGTTTATGGACCAGTGGCCTGCCCACCCGCTGCGCCATGGCCTGGTGCTGGTGGTGACCACCGTGGTGGCCTTCTGGGTGGCCCTGGCCCTGACCCGCAAGCGCTTCAAGGCATGACCGCACTGCTCGGCTCCAGCCATATCGCCATGGTGGCCAAAGGCGTGTCAGCCATCGTGGCGTCACGCGACGCGGCCCTGCGGCCGAGCATCATGCGGGCCGTGGGCAGCCACATCAGCGACGATGGGCAGGAGGTCACGGTGTACCTGCGGCGCAGCCAGTCTGAACAATTGCTGCAGGACATTGCGCACACTGGAGAGATTGCCGTGGTGTTCAGCGTGCCGTCCACCCACCAGACGCTGCAGCTCAAGGCCCGCCGGGCCACGCAGCGCCCGGCCCATGACGGTGACCTGCCGGTGTTGCAGGCCTACCTGCAGTCCATGGTGCAGGAGGTGGGCCGGGTCGGTTATGGGCCGCAGTATGTGGGCGCCATGCTGGCAGCACCGCTGCAGGATGTGGTCGCAGTGTCCTTCACCCCCACCAGCGCGTTCGACCAGACCCCAGGCCCGCGCGCGGGCGCGGAGTTGTGTGCGCCGCCCGCACCACCCACGCCGCCCGTACTACAGCCATGAGCTCCGCAGCGCCGTCCCTGCACAGCATCCGCCCCTGCCTGGAGGGGGCGATTCCCGCCATCATGGCGACCTGCGACCCTGACGGCACACCCAACGTGGCCTACATCTCGCAGGTGGTCTATGTGGATGCCGGGCATGTGGCGCTGTCGTTCCAGTTCTTCAACAAGACCCGCCAGAACATCCTGCGCAACCCGCGTGCGTCCGTGCTGGTGCTGGACCCGCTCACCGCCCATTTCTACCGCCTGCACCTGCTGTACGAACGCACCGAGGACAGTGGCCCGGTGTTCGAGAGCATGCGCGCGCAGCTGGCGGGCATTGCGTCGCATGCGGGCATGGCCGAGGTGTTTGAACTCAAGGGGGCCGACATCTACGCTGTGGAGCGCATCGAATCGGTGGCGGGCGAAGGCCTGCCGGCACCGGCGCCACGTTCTGGCTTGCTGCACACGCTGCGCCTGTGCAGCGAAAGCATCGCGCGATGCTCGGGGCTGGATGAATTGCTGCAAGGCGCGCTGCAGGGCCTGCAAGACAAGCTGGGCATCCAGCACGCCATGGTGCTGATGCTGGATGCCAGCGCCCAACAGCTCTACACGGTGGCCAGCTGCGGCTATGCCACATCGGGCGTGGGTTCAGAAATCCGGCTGGGCCAGGGAGTGATCGGCATGGCCGCGCGCGAGCGCACGCCGGTGCGCATCAGCCACATGACGCACGCGGCCCTGTACAGCCATGCCATCCGCGAAAGCATGGACGCACATGCCTCACCCGATGCGCCCCCGTTGCGCGGCCTGGACATCCCCTACCCCGGCCTGCCAGAGCCGCACAGCCAGGTGGCGGTGCCGCTGCTGTCGGCCGGGCGCCTGCTGGGTGTGCTGTTTGCCGAGAGCCCCGAGGACATGCGCTTTGGTTTCGAGGATGAAGACCTGCTGGTGGCCATTGCGGGCCAGCTGGCCGCCGCCATCGACCTGCTGCAGGCCGCGCCCGATGCGCCCGAGCCGCTGCCTACTCCGACAGCGGCACCGCCGGTGAGCGGCAGCGCGCTGCGGGTACGCCACTTTGCGGCCAACGACAGCGTGTTCATCAACGACGACTATTTGATCAAGGGGGTGGCGGGCGCCATTGTCTGGAAGCTGCTGCGCGACCACCAGCACACCGGGCGCGTGGACTTCACCAACCGCGAACTGCGGCTGGACCCCGCACTGCGCCTGCCCGATGTGGCCGATAACCTGGAGGCCCGCCTGCTATTGCTGCAGCGCCGCCTGCAGGAGAACTGCCCGCACATCCACATCGAAAAAACGGGGCGCGGGCGCTTTCGGCTGTGCGTGCTGCGCCCTGTGGTGCTGGAAGACGCCTGAAGCCTTCACGCCACTGATTTCTCAAAGTCAGTGCACCAGACCCGGCACCACCGGCAGGCCCAGGCTGCGCATCAGCTTGGTCCACTCAGGCTGCGTGAGGTGCGGCTGCACCTGCGCCAGCACCGCTGCCAGCACAGGGGCAGGCGCATGCTGTTTCATATCCGACAGCATGGCCGTGCGCTCGGCGGGTGACATGTAGGGCACCATCCAGCGGGCCACCACCATCATTTCGTGCGGCGGGATCGAGGCCACCAGCGCATCGTGCACGCCCGCCAGTTCCGCGTCGGTGTAGCACTGCCAGAGCACGCGGTTGTGCGCAGTCTCTTCCTCGTGCATGTGCTCGAAGTTGTCCGCCACAAACAGCGCCAGCTGGCGGTACAGGGCCAGGGTGGCTGCAGCTCGTGCGGGCTTGGCACAGGCCATCAGGTGGTTCACGCCGTCTGCCAAAGCGACGATGGCCTGTTCGTGCTCCACATGTTCACCAGCAATGCTCTGGCTGGAGCCGGGCTGGCGCGCTTCCATGGCGGCGTGCACAAACTGGTTCTCGTGGTGCAGGTGCGCGCGGCACAGGTCCAGCAGCTGCATCACGCGGTCGCAGGTGTGGGCAAACTCCAGGTCGTCCTCGACATCCATGCGGCCCAGGCCCAGCAGCGTGTCGGCCATGAAGGCGCGCAGCGCCTTGTGGATGCTGGCGTACATGTCCATGCGGGGGGCGGCGGGCTGGGCTTGGGTCAGTGCGGCAATTTCGCGGGAATCAATCTTCATCACGTTCTTTCATGGCCCCGGTGGGCTCTTTCAGCGCCTTTTTTTGGGCGCCGGGCCGGGTGCACCATGCACCCGTTTCCATGCAAAGAAGTCTAGAAATTCGCCGCGCTTTTGCCTGTTAAAAACTCCTTAAACAGACCCTTTGAAAACCTTAAAAATCGCGTTCCGGGCGCCAAACGTGAAATCGTTCACGGCGTGGCGCGCAGCAGGTCCACCGCTTTTTCAGCAATCATCACCGTGGGCGCATTGGTGTTGCCGCTCACGATGCGCGGCATGATGGACGCGTCCACCACACGCAGGCCCGCGAGGCCATGCACCCGCAGTTCGGCATCCACCACATCCAGCGGCCCAGGCCCCATGCGACAGGTGCCCACGGGGTGGTAGATGGTGTCGGCGTACTGGCGGATGAACTGCTCGATCTCGGCATCGCTGCGCGCACTGGCCGAGGCCGTCAGCTCCTTGGCGCCGAACTTCGCGAGCGCCGGTTGCATCAGGATCTCGCGCGTGCGCTTGAAGCCACGCACCATGCGCGCCATGTCATCGGGATCGGCCAGGAAGTTCGGGTCCACCAAGGGCAAGGCCATGGGGTCGCGGCTGGCCAGCGTGACAGAGCCCCGGCTCTTGGGCTGCAGCAGGCACACATGGGCCGAGTAACCATGGCCGAACACGGTCTTGCGTCCGTGGTCCACCAGCTTGCCAATCACAAAGTGCAGCTGCAGATCGGGCGCGGGCTCGGACGGGTCGCTCTTGATGAAGCCCCCCGCCTCGGCAAAGTTCGTGGTCAACATGCCCGTGCGGTGCTTGCGCCATTCGGCTATGCCGCGCAGCGTCTGCGCCATGCCCGACAGTGACAGGCCGAACAGGTCCTTGAGCTCGGGTGCGTCCAGCACCTGCACCACGTCGGGGTGGTCGTGCAGATGCTGGCCCACGCCCGGCAGGTCGTGCAGCACCGGGATGCCGTGTTGCTGCAAATGCGCGGCAGGCCCCACGCCCGACAGCATCAGCAACTGCGGCGACAGCAGCGCGCCCGCACTCAGCAGCACTTCGCGTCCCGCCCGCACCTGCTTCAAGGCGCCGCCCTGGCGGTATTCGACACCCACGGCGCGTGTGCCCTCGAACAGGATGCGCGTGGCATGCGCACCGGTGATGGCCTGCAGGTTGGGCCGCGCCAGGTGCGGCGTGAGGTAGCCCTTGGCTGCGCTGTGCCGCTCGCCGTTCTTGTGCGTGACCTGGTACAGGCCCACACCTTCCTGCGTGGCGCCGTTGAAGTCGGTGTTGTGCGGGTGCCCGGCCTGTACACCTGCGTCGGTGAAATATTGGCTGAACCGGTTGGGTGCACGCAGGTCTGCCACGTTGAAGGGGCCGCCCCGGCCGTGCCAATCGTTGGCACCGCGCTCGTTGTTTTCGGCACGCACGAAGTAAGGCTTCACATCCTCCCAGCCCCAGCCTGGGTTGCCCTGCGCGGCCCAGTGGTCGTAGTCGGCGTGCTGGCCCCGGATGTAGACCATGGCGTTGATGGAGCTGGAGCCCCCCAGCACCTTGCCGCGTGGCTGGTAGCCGCGCCGGTTATTCAGCGCGGCCTGCGGCGTGGTGTTGAAGCCCCAGCCGTTCAGTTCGAACTTGGCCATCACGGCCAGCCCAGCCGGGCAGTGGATGAGCACGCTCTTGTCGGCAGGCCCTGCCTCCAGCAGGCACACGCGGACGGCGGGGTTCTCAGTCAAACGGCCGGCCAGCACGGAGCCCGCCGAGCCGCCACCGATCACGATGTAGTCAAACATGTTGTTGTGTCTCCTCCGCCATGCTGCGCAGCGGCTTGTTGGTTCAGGTTTGACGCACGATAACCGAACGGTCGTGCGATTCCCCTTACCATTCCGGCCATCCGTTTCACTTTGAAGAGGGCTCTCTATATGACGATTCAGACCGTAGGCATCATCGGCGCAGGCACCATGGGCAACGGCATTGCACAGGCCTGTGCGGTGTCGGGCATCAACGTGGTGATGGTTGATATCTCCGATGCTGCAGTGCAAAAAGGCCTGGCCACCGTGGCCGGCAGCCTGGACCGCCTGATCAAGAAGGAAAAAATCACCGAGGCCGACAAGGCCGCCGCGCTGGGCCGCATCAAGACCTCCACCAGCTACGACGACCTGAAGGCCGCGCAGCTTGTGATCGAGGCCGCCACCGAAAACTACGAACTCAAGCTCAAGATCCTGAAGCAAGTGGACGCACTGGTGGGCCCCGAGGTGCTGATCGCATCCAACACCTCGTCCATCTCCATCACCAAGCTGGCCGCCGCCACCAGCCGCGCCGACCGCTTCATCGGCATGCACTTCTTCAACCCCGTGCCCATGATGGCGCTGGTGGAGATCATTCGTGGCCTGCAGACCAGCGATGCCACGCACGACGCTGTGAAGGCCCTGGCCGAGGCCCTGGGCAAGAGCCCCATCACCGTGAAGAACGCGCCCGGTTTTGTGGTCAACCGCATCCTGGTGCCCATGATCAACGAGGCCTTCTTCGTGCTGGCCGAGGGCCTGGCCACGCCCGAGGACATCGACGCGGGCATGAAGCTGGGCTGCAACCAGCCCATCGGCCCGCTGGCACTGGCGGACATGATCGGCCTGGATGTGTGCCTGGCCGTGATGGACGTGTACCTGACCGAGTTTGGCGACAGCAAGTACCGCCCCTGCCCGCTGCTCAAGGAAATGGTGGCCGCAGGCCGCCTGGGCCGCAAGACGGGCCAGGGTGTTTACACCTACTAACCGTTGAACGCGCTGCGTTGTCCCCCTGGGGACGGCGCAGTCCGCGCACCGGGTTTTCAATCGTGGAAACGAAAAGGAGACCCGGCCATGTCAGAAGTCAACACCATCACCCCATCCAGCACCACGCCCCCGCCCGAGGGCTGCATTGACACCCTGGTGCTCGGCCACGTGCTGCTGATCGGCATCAACCGCCCTGCCAAGCGCAACGGCTGGACACCGCCCATGTTCCGCCAACTGGCGGAGGCCTACACCCGACTGGATGATGACCCCGACCTGCGCGTCGGTGTGCTGCATGCCATGGGCGACCACTTCACGGCCGGACTGGACCTGCCCGCTGTGAGCGCCTACATGCAGCGCGGCGAAAAAGCCATCCCCGAAGGCCTGGTGGAGCCCCATGACTACGGCCTGCCCGGCTACCGGCGCCGCACCAAGCCCATGGTGGTGGCGGTCAAGGGCATCTGCTTCACCGTAGGCATCGAGCTGATGCTGGGCGCCGACATCGTGGTGGCGGCCGACAACTGCCGCTTCTCGCAGATGGAGGTGCAGCGCGGCATCATGGCCACAGGCGGCGCCACGCTGCGCATGGCCGAGCGCGCGGGCACGGGCAATGCGCTGCTGCACCTGCTGACGGCCGACGAGTTTGGCAGCGCTGAGGCGTACCGCCTGAACTTTGTGCAGAAAGTGGTGCCGGCTGGCCAGGAGCTGGACGAGGCATTGGCGATCGCCCAGCGCATTGCCGCACAGGCGCCGCGTGCGGTGGTCGCAACTCGCCTGAATATGCTCAAGGCCATCGAGCAAGGCCAGGCGGCTGCGGTGGCGGACTTCATCCCGGTGCAGAAGGAACTGGCCAACAGCGAGGATGCGGCCGAAGGCGTGCGCGCTTTTGTCGAGCGCCGGCCCGCGCAGTTCAGCGGGCGATGAGGGCATTGTGGTGCATCGCCGGCAGAGCCACCACGCGCCATATTTCAAGCCCAATTGACCGCTAGCGCAGATAAATCATGCGCTACCAGCTTCACTATTGATAGCACCTCCTGAGGGCGACTTGGATGCGGCGCCCCCCGCATGCGCCAGCGGAGCGCGCGAATAGCACCGATGGCGCGACGCCGCTCCCCCACCGGCACAATCCCATCCATTAACAAAGTTTTTCACAATTCAATTGTACACAATTGAATTCACGCTCACAATTCACCCCATGCCCAGCCACAGCACACCCCACACTCCCAGCCCCGCCATCCTGCGGCTGGACAACCAGGTCTGCTTTGCGCTGTATTCCGCCTCGCTGGCGATGACCAAGCTGTACAAACCGCTGCTCGACCAGATCGGCCTGACCTACCCCCAGTACCTCGTGATGCTGGTGTTGTGGGAACAGGATGGCGTGACCGTCTCCGAGCTGGGCGAGCGCCTGTTCCTCGACTCCGGCACGCTCACGCCGTTGCTCAAGCGCCTGGAGGCGCAGGGCCACATTGCCCGGTTGCGCGATGTGCAGGACGAGCGCCGCGTGCGCATCACCCTCACGTCACAAGGCCGCGCGCTGCGCAACCAGGCCGAAGCCATTCCACCGTGCGTGCTGCAAAGCAGCCAGTGCTCGATTGCCGAGCTGACCACCTTGACCACCGAACTCAAGCAGCTGCGAGACCGGCTCAGCGAGCAACGCTGACGGCCTGCAGACAACGCAAGAACCGATTCCCTCCACCGCCCGCCAGTGGGCAACAACCGCAAGGAAGACACCATGACCACACTCGAAAAAGTCCTGTACACCGCCAAGTCGCACGTGACCGGTGGCCGCGATGGCGCCGCCAAGACCGATGACGGCCGCCTGGACGTCAAGCTGTCCTCGCCTGGTACGTCCGGCACCGGCACCAACCCCGAGCAGCTGTTTGCCTCCGGCTACGCAGCGTGTTTCATCGGCGCGATGAAGGCTGTGGGTGGCAAGATCGGCATCCCCGTGCCCCAGGATGTGTCCATCGACGCCGAAGTGGACCTGGGCCCCATCCCGAACGCCTACGGCATCGCTGCCCGCCTGGCCATCAGCCTGCCCGGCCTGGACAAGGCCACGGCCCAGAAGCTGGTAGACGCAGCCCACCAGGTCTGCCCCTACTCCAACGCCACGCGCGGCAACATCGACGTGACCATCACGATCGTCTGAGAACGTGTTGACGACCTCTCAGTGGCCGCGCAGCGGTCTTTGCGGGAGGGGATGCAAGGCGCGGTGCGCAGCCAATAGCTCGGCTATTGGCAAGTGCCGCAACGCCGCAGACCACCCGCAAAGACCACTGCCCGAAGGGTTGAAGCGAAATCGGGCGATTGAACGCCCCGGCTGCTTGCATGGGCATAAGCCCATGCGGCGCACCCGACGCATCCACTCATCCCGATTGCGCTCCAACGCGGTCGCTGCGAGGCCGCCAACACGTTCTGCACCATGGGCCGCCTGCTGATCCCCCGCATCGCGGTGGCCCTGGTGGCCATCGAGCATGTGTACATCCTCGTGCTCGAAATGTTCTTCTGGAACAAGCCCCTGGGCATGAAGACCTTCAACCTGACCCAGGAGCTGGCCGACGCCACCACCACGCTGGCGGCCAACCAGGGGCTGTACAACGGTTTTCTGGCGGCAGGCCTGTTCTGGGGGCTGTTCACCGGCACCCGGGTGTTCAAGATCTTCTTCCTGGCCTGCGTGATCGTGGCCGGGGTGTTTGGCGCCGCCACCGCAGCGCCCAAGATCTTCTTCAGCCAGGCGCTGCCCGCGATCATTGCGCTGGGCCTGGTGCTGGCACTGGACAAAAAAGCCGCCGCACAGCGCAGCCTCTGAGCTACCAAAACCATCGCTGCCAGCGCTTGATCAACAAGCGCTGGCAGCTATTTTTGCTTTGAATCCACGCAGGTACTGCCACCTGCAAGCTGGCGTTCAGCGACACCCGCGATGATGGGGTTGGAGACAACCCCATGAAAATCGCCCTGCTGTCCGACATCCATGCCAACCGCCAGGCCCTGGACGCCTGCCTGCAACACGCCCGCGCACAGGGCGCCGAACAATTTGCGCTGCTGGGCGACCTGGTGGGGTACGGCGGCGAGCCCGTGGCCGTGGTGGAGCAGGTGCGCGACCTGGCCCAGCAAGGTGCCCTGTGTGTGCTGGGCAACCATGACGCCATGGCCCTGGCCCCGCCTGCCAACCCACGCAACCGCAGCGAGCTGGGAGCGCAGTGGACGCACGACCAGCTCGGCAACAGCCACATCGCCTTTTTGCAGTCGCTGCCGCTCACGGCGCGGCTGGGCAGCAGCGCCTTGCTGGTGCACGCCAGTGCCGACATGCCCGCGCAGTGGCGGTATGTGGAGGACTCCAACGCCGCCGAGCGCAGCATGACCGCAGCGCAGGGCATCGACCCCGCCATCCGCTACGTGTTCAGCGGCCATGTGCACGAGCAGGTGCTGTACTTCCTCACGCCCACCGCCAAGCTGATGCGCTTTGCGCCCGAGCCCGGCGTGCCCGTGCCCGTGCCGACACACCGCCAGTGGCTGGGCATTGTGGGCTCGGTGGGCCAGCCGCGCGACGGCGATGCACGCGCCATGTACGCGCTGTTCGACGACACCGCCAAGCAGATCACGTTCTACCGCGTGCCCTACGACCACCTGGCCGCCGCCGCCGCCATCCGCGCGGCGGGCCTGCCAGGCTTCTACGCCGACCGCCTCGAAAAAGGCCAGTAGGGATGCGACACCCCCTGAGCGGCTACGCGGCGTCTCTCGCTGAGGGTATGCCAGTTTCTTGAGGCGTGGTCGGCAGGCAGCAAATGGAAGAACCGACATGAAATTGCTTGAGCCCGGCACCGAGATCGACGGCTTCCGCGTGGTGGACTGCATCCACGCGGGCGGCATGGCCCACATCTACGCCGTGGAATACGCGCAGGCCGACCGCAGCCCCGGCTTTGCCATGGCGATGAAGATCCCGCGCATGACGGCGGGCGACGGGGCCGAGAACATCGTGAGCTTCGAGGTCGAGCTGCAGATCCTGCCCGTGCTCAGCGGCCCGCATGTGCCGCGTTTTGTGGCGGCGGGCGACCTGGTGCGGCTGCCCTACCTGGTCATGGAATACATCCCCGGCCAGACGCTGCAGCACTGGCTGGATGCGCCAGGGCGCTGCGACATCGCCACCATAGCCCGCCTGGGCGCGGCCACGGCGCGCGCCGCGCACAGCCTGCACCAGCAGAACGTGTGCCACCTGGACCTCAAACCCGCCAACGTGCTCATCAAAGACGATGGCACGGCCGTGCTGCTGGACTTTGGCCTCTCGTGCCACGCCCACTACCCTGACCTGCTGGCCGAGGAAATGCGCCAGGCCGTGGGCTCGCCCGCCTGGATCGCACCGGAGCAGGTGGTGGGCGTGAGGGGCGACCCGCGCAGCGATATCTTTGCCATCGGCGTGATGCTGTACGAGCTGGCCACGGGCGAGCTGCCCTTTGGCGCACCCACCACCAGCGGCGGCATGCGCCAGCGCCTGTGGATGACGCCCGCGCCGCCGCGCAAGCACCGCGCCGACATCCCGCCCTGGCTGCAGGAGGTCATCCTGCGCTGCCTGGAGCCCGAGGCCGCAAGCCGTTACCCCTCGGCCGCGCACCTGGCGTTTGACCTGTCCAACCCCGAGCAGGTACTCATCACCGAACGCGGCGAGCGCACCGAGCGCACGCCGCTGCGCACCCACCTGCGCCGCTGGCTGCGCGCAGCGGGCATGCACTACACCCCCAGCCCCCTGCCCTCGCAGCAGATCGAGGACACGCCCATCCTCATGGTGGCCGTGCCCCATATCGACGTGACGGACGCCACCCTGTATTCGCTGCGCCAGGCGGTGGCGCGCTCCCTGGGCATCCGCCCCGGCGCACGGCTGGCCTGCGTGACGGTGGTGTCGCCCGGCGCCAGCAGCACCAGCGACAGCGAGCGCAGCGAAACCACGTTGCACCGCCAGCACATGGCGCGCCTGCGCCAGTGGGCCCAAGGGCTGGACCTGACCGGCCATGCCGTGAGCTACCACGTGCTCGAAGCGGGCGACGTGGCCCAGGCGCTGGTGCGCTATTCGGCCAGCAACCACGTGAGCATGATGATCCTGGGCGCCGCCACCCACGGGCTGCAAACCCAGCGCTTTTTTGCCACGGTGCCCATGCGCGTGGCGCGCGATGCGCCCTGCACGGTCATCCTGGTCAAGCAGGCGCTGCCTTTCGAGCAACTGGCCCAGCCCACGGCGGACTGAGCCAGTCAGCATTCCGGCACTCCGGCGCACCGCCACGCCGCGCACCTGTCGCCCAGGCGGCGCGCGCCGCTTGAGCGCACGCCCGCTTTGGTTTAGCGTCGCAGCATGAGCACCACCACCCTTCTCGTGCGCCAGGACCAGCTGGCCACCACCCGCCTGTTGACCACCGACGACACCCCGCTGGCCGAGGGCCAGGTCCGCGTGCGGGTCGAGTCCTTTGCCCTCACGGCCAACAACATCACCTATGCCGCGCTGGGCGACATGCTGAACTACTGGCAGTTCTTCCCCACCGGCGAGGCCGGCTGGGGCATCGTGCCCGTGTGGGGCTTTGGCACCGTGGTGCAGTCGCTGCACCCGGCCGTGGCGGTGGGCGAGCGGCTGTATGGCTACTGGCCCATGGCCAGCCAGGCCGTGCTGTCGCCCCAGCGTGTCAACCCCACGGGCTTCAGCGACGGCGCCCCGCACCGCGCGGGCCTGCATGCGGTCTACAACCACTACCTGCGCACCAGCACCGACGGGCTGTACCGCGCCGACAACGAGGACGTGCAGGCGCTGCTGCGGCCGCTGTTCATCACCTCGTGGCTCATCGACGACTTTCTGGCCGACCAGCAGTTCTTTGGCGCCAAGCGCATGCTGCTGTCCAGCGCGTCGAGCAAAACGGCCTACGGCACCGCCTTCCAGCTTGCACAGCGCGACGGCATCGAGGTCATTGGCCTCACCTCGCCCGGCAATGTGGCTTTTTGCGAAAGCCTGGGCTGCTACAGCCGCGTGGTCACCTACGACGCACTGGACCAGATTGACGGCGCCACACCCAGCGTCTACATCGACTTTGCGGGCAGCGTGGGCCTGCGCCAGCGCATCCACGCCCACTTCACGGGCCTGGCCTACAGCTGCTCGGTGGGCGCCAGCCACGTGCAGGACCTGGGCGGCGCAGGCCAGCTGCCCGGCCCGCGCCCGGTGATGTTCTTTGCGCCCGCCCAGGTCAAGAAGCGCCACACCGACTGGGGCGCCCAGGGCCTGAACGACCGCCTGGTGGCGGCCTGGAACCAGTTCAGCGCCGCCGTGTCGGCAGGGCCACAGCCCTGGCTGGTGGTGCAGCGCCATGCGGGCCCCCAGGCCACGCAAACCCTGTTTGCCAGCGTGCTGGCGGGCAGCGGTGACCCGCGTGCGGGGCATATCGCGACGATGCTGCCCGCTTAAAGCACGCAACCCGGCGGTCAAGGGCATGGCGGCGACAATGGGGCATGACCCCATTGCCCCCCGATACCGCTACCAACCCCGCCAACGACCAGCACCCCTACGCCCGCCTCACCCCCGACCAGGTGCTGGACGCACTGGCTGGCGTGGGCCTGTACGGCGATGGCCGCCTCATGGCCCTGTCGTCGTACGAAAACCGGGTGTACCAGGTCACTCTGGAAGACGGCGAGCGCGTGGTGGCCAAGTTCTACCGCCCGGGCCGCTGGAGCGAAGCGCAGATCCTCGAAGAACACGCCTTTGCCGCTGAGCTGATGGCGGCCGAAGTGCCCGCCGTGGGCCCGCTGGTGCTGAACGGCGCCACCCTGCACCAGCACGATGGCTTTGCGTTCTCCGTCAGCCCCTGGCGCGGCGGGCGCCAGCCCGAGCTGGACGACTTTGAAGTGCTGGAATGGATCGGCCGCTTTCTGGCCCGCATCCACACCGTGGGCGCCGCCCAGCCCTTTGCACACCGGCCCACGCTGGACCTGGCCACCTTCGGCACGGCATCGCGCGACTGGCTGCTGATGAACGAGATCATCCCGCTCGACATGCAAGCCGCCTGGAAGGCCCAGTGCGACAAAGCTCTTGATTTGATAGCTGCCAGCGCATATTCCACTGGCGCTACAGGCCAATTTGGCTTGAACAATGCCACCATGATCCGCCTGCACGGCGACTGCCACCCCGGCAACATCCTCTGGACCCCGCTGGATGAATGGGGCCGCGGCGGTCCGCACTTTGTGGACCTGGACGACGCGCGCATGGGTCCGGCCGTGCAGGATCTGTGGATGCTGCTGTCGGGAGACCGGCGCCAGCGCACCCACCAGCTCGGCGCCCTGATCGACGGCTACGAGCAGTTCCGCAGCTTCGACCGCCGCGAGCTGGCACTCATCGAGCCGCTGCGCACCTTGCGCCTGATCCACTACAGCGCCTGGCTCGCGCGCCGCTGGCAAGACCCGATCTTCCCGGTGAACTTTCCCTGGTTTGGCACCAGCGACTACTGGCGCGGGCAGGTGGACATGCTGATCGAGCAGATCGAGGCGATGGAGGAAGAACCGCTGGTGGCCTGACAAGGCGGATCGGGCGGGGACAGGCCCCACCAGCGCAGGCTCGGCCATTGCAAACGATTGTCAACCCGCGCGCACGGCGGGCAGATGTGGGGCAACATCAAAGCGCTCCCCAATTGGGGGTGTTTTGTTGATTCCAACGGGGTGCCAACCCCCAGAGCCCATCCCCATGCGCATCGCAGTCCTTGACGACGACCCGCTCCTGCTGGAGCAGATCAAGGGCACCCTGGAATGCCACCAGCACGTGTGCCACACCTTTGCCGACGGCACCAGCCTGCTGCAGGCGCTGCGCAACGACACCTTCGACCTGCTGATCGTGGACTGGCACCTGCCCGACATGGAGGGCACCGACGTGGTACAGACCGTGCGCAACACCCACGGCATGCAGCCGCCCATCCTGTTCATCACCCGCCGCAGCGATGAACGCGACGTGGTCGAGGCCCTGTCGCGGGGTGCCGACGACTTTATGAGCAAGCCCCTGCGCATGGGGGAACTGGTGGCCCGCGCCACCGCCCTGCTGCGCCGCGCCTTTCCCCAGTCCATGGGCGCCCGGCTGGAGTTTGGCGTGTACCGCTTTGACGCGGAACAACGCACCCTGCACATCCACGGCCAAGCCATCGGGCTCAAACACCGCGAATACGAACTCGCGCTGTTCCTGTTCCGCAACGCGGGCCGCCTGCTGTCCCGCTCACACCTGCGCGAAGCGGTATGGAGCGACGCCACCGACACCCCTTCGCGCTCCCTGGACACCCACATGTCGCGTCTGCGCAGCAAGCTGCAGTTGAAGGAGGCCAACGGCTACACGATCACGGCGGTGTATGGGGTGGGGTACCGGCTGGATGCGGTGTCGCTACCGCAGAAAAGTGGAACTACAGCACCCGCTACCGAGCCATTGCCAGAGCGCAGCGACCTCCAGCCGCAACTGGCAACAAGCTGATGGCATTGCGGGCGACGCTGGGCTATGCTGCCAGGCATCCCACCCCGTACGCAGTGCCCCCCATGAAAGACTGGATCCGCAACGCCCTATCGATCCGCCAACCGCGTCGGCCAGCGCCTGTGGGCTCGCTGCCTGTTGTGGGGGTGTTCATCGTGCGGGGAACGCTGAAGATGCTGGTCACCCACCCTGTGTCCACTGAGTTGTGGGACTGGCTGGTGCTATCGGGCTGGCGCAACATGCCGGTCAAGGCCGATCGCCGCAAAGGCCTGCTGCTGCCCGACGGTGCACTCAAGATGCTGATCGACGCCGACCCGGCGGAGCGCAACCAGGCGCATGCACGCATCCTGGAACTGGCCGAGTCCCAGGACTGACGAGCCATACGCACCCTCGCCACCAGGGGCAAAAAGTCCAGCCGCAGCGGCTGCCACCGTCCGTCGGCAAGAAAAAAACCCTGTGACGCCTGGCACCACGGGGATTTAAATTTGATAGCAGCCTGCGCATATGGAACTAGCGCCTGCTGCCGTTTTACCTGCAAAACGTCCAGGATCAGACCAGCAAGGCGTTCACACGCTTCACATAGGCCGCAGGGTCTTCTGGCAAGCCGCCTTCGGCCAGCAGGGCCTGGTCGAACAGGATGTGCGCCAGGTCATGGAAGTGCACGCTGCCGTCGAGCTTCTTGACCAGCGCGTGCTCGGCATTCACCTCCAGCACAGGTTTGGTCTCGGGGGCCTGCTGGCCGGCCTGCTTGAGCATGCGCGCCAGCTGGGTGCTCATGCCGTCGTCCTGCACCACCAGGCAGGCGGGCGAGTCGACCAGGCGCGTGGTCACGCGCACGTCTTCGGCCTTGTCCTTGAGCGCTTCTTTCAGCTTGGCCAGCACAGGCTTGAAGGCTTCGGCAGCTTCTTCGGCGGCTTTCTTCTCGGCCTCGTCCTGCAGCTTGCCCAGGTCCACGGCACCCTTGGCCACGCTTTGCAGCGGGGTGCCGTCAAACTCGTGCAGGTAGTTCAGTGCCCACTCGTCCACGCGGTCGGTCATCAGCAGGACCTCAATGCCCTTTTTCTTGAAGACTTCGAGCTGTGGACTGTTCTTGGCAGCAGCCAGGGTGTCGGCAGTGATGTAGTAAATCGCCTCCTGGCCTTCCTTCATGCGGGCCTTGTAATCGGCAAAACCGACCGTCACGGCGTCGCTGGTGGTGGATGCAAAACGCAGCAGCTTGGCCAGGCGCTCGCGGTTGCCAAAATCTTCGCCCAGGCCTTCTTTCAGCACGGCGCCAAACTCGGCGTAGAACGCGGTGTACTTGCCTTCCTTGGCTTTGTCGTCGGCATCCACCACGTCGGTCACGCCGTCCGCGCCCGCTGCGGTGTCGTGCTTGTCGTGCTTGGCCAGGTCTTCCAGCATCGAGAGCACGCGCTTGGTGGAGCCTTCGCGGATAGAGCGCACGTCACGGCTTTCCTGCAGCAGCTCGCGGCTCACGTTCAGCGGCAGGTCGGCCGAGTCGATCACACCCTTGACGAAGCGCAGGTAGGTGGGCATCAGCGCTTCGGCGTCGTCCATGATGAACACACGCTTCACATACAGCTTCACGCCAGCCTTCTTGTCGCGGTTCCACAAATCGAACGGCGCCTTGGCGGGGATGTACAGCAGCTGCGTGTACTCGGTGTTGCCTTCCACGCGGTTGTGCGCCCAGGTCAGTGGGGCTTCGTGATCGTGGCTGATGGTCTTGTAGAACTCGGCGTACTGCTCGTCGGTGATGTCCTTCTTGGGACGCGTCCACAGGGCGCTGGCCTTGTTGATGGTTTCCCACTCGCCTGTCTTGAACATGCCGCCGGGCTGGCGGCCACCGTTTTCGTCGTTGGGGTTGATCAGCTCGCCGTCTTTCCACTCTTCCTTTTCCATCAGGATGGGCAGGCTGATATGGTCGGAGTATTTGGCGATGACCTGCTTGAGCTTCCAGGCGTTGAGGTATTCCTCGGCGTCGTCGCGCAGGTGCAGGATGATGCTGGTGCCGCGCTGGGCGCGGGTGATGGTTTCCACCTCAAAGTCGCCCGTGCCACCGCTGATCCAGCGCACGCCTTCGTCGGCCTTGAGGCCCGCACGGCGCGATTCCACCGTGATCTTGTCGGCCACGATGAAGCCGGAATAGAAACCCACGCCGAACTGGCCGATGAGCTGGGCGTCCGCCTTCTGGTCGCCGCTGAGCTTGCCCATGAAGTCCTTGGTGCCGCTCTTGGCAATGGTGCCCAGGTGGTCGATGGCCTCCTGCTGGCTCATACCAATGCCGTTGTCGGTGATGGTCAGCGTCTTGGCGGCCTTGTCGAAGGTCACGCGTACTTCAAGGTTGGGCGCGTCTTCGTACAGGGCGGGCTTGTCCAGCGCCTCAAAACGCAGCTTGTCGCAGGCGTCCGACGCGTTGGAGATCAGCTCGCGCAGGAAGATTTCCTGGTTGGAATACAGCGAATGGGTGACCAGGTGCAGCAGCTGGGCCACTTCGGCTTGGAACGACAGGGTTTGCTTGCTCATGGAGGGGTTCTCTCTATGGAAATCGGTCTGAACGAATACGAATGGGATCGGCACAAAAAATCACGCCTGCCGAACCAGCAGGCGTGATGTAGGGGTGTGCGCCCGTTTTTCAAGGGCCAGGCATGGCGATCGTTGACCGCCCGGCCGGGCCTCTGTGCTCAGCCGTCGGTGGTGATGCGCTCGATCAGCGTCTTGAGCATGGTGTCGGCCTTGTCGTTGGCCACCTGGCAGGTGCCCGCCGCCGCGTGGCCGCCGCCGCCAAACTCCAGCATCAGGTTACCCACGTGGGTCTTGCTGCTGCGGTCCAGAATGGACTTGCCGGTGGCAAACACCGTGTTCTGCTTCTGCAGGCCCCACATCACGTGGATGGAGATGTTGCACTGTGGAAACAACGCATAGATCATGAACCGGTTGGTCGCCCAGATGGTTTCCTCGTCGCGCAGGTCCAGCACCACCAGATTGCCGATGCGAATGGCACAGCTTTGCAGCTGGGCCTGGGCCTTGGGGGCGTGCTCGCGGTACAGATTGACGCGCTCTTGCACATCGGGCAGCGCCAGGATCTCGTCGATGGTGTGGTCGCGGCAATACTGGATCAGGTCCATCATCAGCGCATAGTTGCTGATGCGGAACTCCCGAAAACGCCCCAGGCCCGTGCGCGAGTCCATGAGGTAGTTCAGCAACACCCAGCCCTGGGGGTTGAGGATGTCGTCGCGTGAATACTGCGCCGAGTCGGCCTGGTCCACGGCGGCCATCATCTCGTCGGTGATGCGCGGGAACGCGGCCTTGCCGCCATAGTGGTTGTAGACCACGCGCGCGGCCGAGGGGGCGTGGGCCTCGATGATGTGGTTCTCGTCGCGGCGACCCGAGTTGCGGATGGTTTCGGACTCGTGGTGGTCGAACACCAGGTGCGCACCCGGCACGTAGGGCAGGTTGGTGGTGATATCGCGGCTGGTGATAGGCACCTTGCCGTCCTGCATGTCCTTGGGGTGGACAAAAGTGATCTCGTCGATCAGGTTCAGCTCATTGAGCAGCACCGCGCAGACCAGGCCGTCAAAGTCACTGCGGGTCACCAGGCGGTATTTCGCATCACTCACTAAATTCTCCTTGTTACGTAGCGCACCGCGACATGGTAGCCGCGCCCCGGCCCCTGGCAAGCGCCGCCTGCGTCAAAAAGCAGGCCGCCCAGGTACTCATGCCTGCATCCATTCCTGAAGCTGCCGGGCCACGCCCGCATCTGCCAGCAGGTCCAGGTGGCCCAGGCGGTAGAACACCGCCTGCCGGGGCTTGGCAAAGCCCAGCGTCCTCTCGGGATCATCGTGGATGCCCAGCGCACTGTGCAAGGGCACCAACCCGTCCCCCACCAGCCGCTCGCCCACCGGGCTGCGCCGCGCAGCCAGGGTGGCCGCCACCGCGTGGCACGCCACGGCGGAAGGCAGCGGCACCGGGGTGCGCTGGTCGGGGCTTTTGCGAAAGCGATCGCGCCCCTGCCAGTCCGTATCGAGCACATGGCCGTAGCGCAGGTCGGTGATGCCCGCACTGCGCAACTGGGCCAGGCGGGCAAAGGGGCGTGAGTACGCGGTGCTGCCCAGCAGCACATCCACCCAGTGGCCCGCGCGCTCCAGGGGCGCGCCGTGGTGCGGGGTGCCCAGAAAAACCAGGTGGCGCAGCCGGGGCAACCAGCCGCCGGAGCCCGCCGGGGCCTGTGCGGCATGGTGACAGGCGCTGCGCGCCACCAGCCCACCCATGCTGTGGGCCAGGATGGACAACTCCGTCACCGGCACGGGCCACGAAGCCACCAGGGATGCAAGCAGGGCCGATAACTCGGCACCGTTGGTGGATGTGTGCTGGCCGGTGTTGTAGCGCAGGTAGACAGGGGTATAGCCCAGGACCTCGGCCAGATGGGCGCCATGGTCGTGGCCATGGCGCAGCCACTGCAGGTCGTTCATGCACAGGCCATGCACCAGCACCAGGAGCTTGCCCGTGGCGGCGCCCGGTGCAGCCAGCGCGCGCAAGTCCAGGGGCAGACCGTGCTGGTACCAGCCCATCTGCGTGCACAGCGGGTTGCCGTCGCGTTGCAGGCGGTCGCCCATCACGCCATTGAGCGCGGCGATGACCGCCTCGCGCTCCCAATGCACTGCGTCGGATGGCGTGGCCGGAGCAAAAAACGGCTCCAGCCGCGCCAGCCCGGCCTGCAGGCCCGCATCCACCAGCTGCGTTACCCCCCGGATGCTTTGGTACACCAACCCGGTCAGCCCCCGCGTACGACCCGGCTGGTCACCGCCCGGCAGCCCCAGCGTGCCCAGCACCGACTGGTGCACCCCCTCGGCCACCCGGCTGATGCCGGTGGTGGCCTGCGCGGCCAGGCGCGCGACACCGCGCAGGTCGGACGCCCGCAACTGACGCAGCGGGTTGGCGTTCGCTGCAGTGGCGCCGTCGACCGGAGGGACAGAAGCAGCAGGCTTGCGCGGCCGGGGTGTGGACGGTGGGGGCATGAAAGGGCTCCGTTTGAAAAGTGTCAGGGAGCCCGGGGCTCTCAGAACCGCTCGTTGGGCGAAAGATAACGCCACTGCCCCACAGGCAGGTTGCCCAAGGTCACGCGGCCGATGCGGATGCGCTTGAGACCCACCACCTTGAGCCCCACCAGTTCGCACATGCGGCGGATCTGGCGTTTTTTGCCCTCGGTGAGCACAAAACGCAGCTGCTCGGGGTTTTGCCAATCGACCTTGGCGGGCTTGAGCGGTTCGCCGTCGAGGCTCAGGCCATGGCGCAGGCGTTCCAGCAACTCTCGGGGAAACACCGCCTGCACATTGGTGCTGACCGGGTCACGCTCGTCGATTTCCTGCAGCGGCGCGGAGCGCTCGCCGGGGTGGCGTGGCACCGCCTGACCGGGGGCCTGGTAGACCACGCGCACCAGGTACTCCTTTTCCATCTCGGAGTCCTCGCCAATGATCTGCCGGGCCACGCGGCCGTCCTGGGTCAGCACCAAGAGGCCCACAGAGTCGATATCGAGCCGCCCGCAAGGTGCCAGGCCCCGCAGCTGCGGCGGGGAGAAGCGGTTGCGGCTGGGGTCATCGCGCCAGTGGGTGCGGGGGTTGATCAGCGCCACGGCGGGCGTGTGACCGTCCTCGGCCTGGCCGCTCACATAGCCAATGGGCTTGTTCAGCAGGATGGTGACGCGCTGCTCCTGGAAACCCTGGGCAATCTTGTCCACCTCGATGCGATCGGCCGCCGTGACCTGCTGGCCCATGGTCGCCACCACGCCGTTGACCTTGACCCAGCCCTGCTCCACCCAGTCGTCGGCCTCGCGGCGCGAGCACAGGCCCAGCTCGGCCATGCGCTTGTTCAGGCGCGAGGTGGGCAAGCCGCCCACGGTGCTGGTGGCAGGCGCAGGCACCTGGCGCACGGGCGCCACAAAGGCGCCTGACGCGACGCGGTAGCTGGACGGCGCTGTAGCGCGGGAGGGACGGGGGGCCCTGGGTGGCGGCGCAGGCCGTGCAGGCGCAGGCTTGGCCGCCAGGGTCGGGCGGCGCAGCACGGGACGCGCGGCAGGCGCAGAGGAAGAAGCAGGCGTGGAGCCGCCAGCGTCAGAGGCTGGGGCAGCAGCGGAGCCCGCAGGCGGGCGAGAGGAGGAGGAAGACATTGCGTGTATTTTCGCCTGTGAACTGCTTTGAACAGGTTCTTAGCCCCCAAACTTGAGATGCAACGGCCTGGCGCCAGCTACCCCTGGCGGGCCTGCCAGGCCAGGAAATCATCCACCGGCAGGGGCCGCGCAATGTGATACCCCTGCGCCTCGTCGCAGGCCAGGAGGCGCAGGCGCTCCAGGATGGCGGCTGTCTCCACGCCTTCGGCCACCACTGTGAGCCCGAGGTTGTGCGCCAGGTCGATGGTCGAGCGCACGATCATCGCGTCGTCTTCGCCCGTCTCCATGCCCATCACAAATGACTTGTCGATCTTGAGCTCATCGACCGGCAGGCGCTTGAGGTAGGCCAGCGACGAATAGCCCGTGCCGAAATCGTCGATGGACAGCTTGAAACCCTGCTCCGACAGGCGGTTGAGCATGGCCTCGGCGCGCTGCGGGTCGTCCATGATCGCGCTTTCGGTGATCTCCAGGCAAAAGGCACTGGCCGCCACTCCGTGGCGCGCCAGGATGTCAGCCAGCCGGTGGCTCAACTCGGGGTCGAGAAGGTCGCGGGTGGAGAGGTTGACCGACACCCTGAGCGGCAGGCCCTGCGTGCGCGGGTCGGCCAGCAGGCGCGCGACTTCTTCAAACATCCACAGCGTGAGGTGGCGCACAAACCCGGTCTGCTCGGCAAACGGGATGAACTGCATGGGCGGCACCAGCCCGCGCTGCGGGTGCTGCCAGCGCACCAGCGCCTCGGCCGCCAGGCCCGGCTGCCCGTGCAAGGGCACCTTGGGCTGCAGGTACAGGCGCAACTCATGGTGCTCCACGGCGTGGCGCAGCTCGGTCAGCAGCGACAGGGTCTGCGCACTGGACGAATCAAACGCTGCGTCGTACTGCAGGGCTCCGCTGAGCTTGCGCTTGGCGGCATACATGGCGATTTCAGAGCGGCTGAGCAGCGTGTCGGCGTCACCCGCATTGCCCGGCCAGCAGGCAAAACCAATGCCTGCGCTCAGGTCCACCGTCTGGTCCTCAAAGGCCAGCGGTTCCTCGAACGACTGGTTGATGCGCTGGGCAATCTCGTGTGCCGCAGCGGCATCGGCGCGCTGCAGCAGGATGGCGAACTCATTGCCCCCCAGGCGCGCCACCATGTCATCGGGCGAACGCACCTGCTGGCTCAGACGCTCGGCCACGGCCTGCAGCAGGCGGTCGCCAAAGGCGTAGCCCAGCACGTCGTTGACATGCTTGAAGCGGTCCAGGTCCAGCGTGAGCACGGCCAGCGGCTGCGCAGGATCGGCACTTGCGGCGATGGCCTGCACCACGGCGTCACGAAAGCGCTCCCGGTTGGGCAGGCCCGTCAGGCGGTCCCAGTAGGCCAGGCGGCGGATTTCGGTTTGCTGCGCGCCGATGTCCACGCGCATGTGGTCGAACGAGCGCGCCAGGTTGCCGATCTCGTCCGTGCGGTCGGTGTGCTCTAGCGGCACATCGTATTCACCGCGCGAGAGCCGCTGCGTGGCCGCCAGCAGCGAGCGCAGGGGCGTGGTGAGCCGTTGCGCCACCAGGCCCGTGCCTGCCGCAAACAGCAGCACGCCCGCCACGGTGATGATGGCCAGCAACACCTGCAGCTGGCGATAAGGCGCCACCACCTCGTCCACCGAACGCAGCAGCAGCGAGTGCACCTCCCCCCCCACGCTGTCGAGCTTGCTGGAGCGCGCAAGCAAGGTGCCCTCGACTGTCTGCAGCTCGCCTGCCGCGCCACCGGTGCTCAGCAGCAAGGCCCGCGCATCTGCGGGCAAGGTGCTGACCGACAGGGTCATCGCTCCCTCCGGGGACTTGATCATCAGGGCCACATGCACCGACAAGAGCTGCCGCATTTCGTCGGCACGCGACTGGTCGATGCGAAAACCCATCAACACCCAGCCAATGACCACCGGCGCACGCATGGGCACCATCACGAACTGGTAGGGCACGCCATCCATCACCGCAATCTGGCTGCCCTGGGGCTGCTGCGCCAGGCGCGGCACCACCTGCCGCAGCGTGGCCGGGAATTGCTCCATGCTGTCGGACAGGCTGACCGCGCGCAGCTCCAGGTCCGTTCCGAGCAGCGCAGTCACGGCTGCGCCGATGCGGCTGCCATGGTTCTCCAGCACCGACTGGATGGTTTCCTCGTCCCCCGAGTTGACCGCCGAGCGAAAGCCATAGTCAGCCGCGAGCAGGGCCGATCCCTGGCGCAGCTGCTCGGCATTCTGGTCGAGCAGGCGGCGCCAGATGTTTTCGTCCAGGTCCAGGGCCCGCGCGATCTGGGCGCGGGCATTGCGGTCGATGGAGGCCCGCACCACGGCAAACCCTGCCGCCTGCACGATGAGCAGCAGCAGCAGCGACAACCCCACCAACCGCAGGATCAGGCTGCGCCGGGCCAGGCGCAGCCGCTTCAAGGTTGCAACCCCGTCATGCGCACCGACGCCATGGCGGAGCCTGTTGCGGGCACGGTCAGCGCCTGCTCCAGGGCTGGGGCACCCACCGGCAGGCGGGTGTGCCAGGTGCGCAGCGTGTAGGTGCCGGGCGGCACATTGTCGAGCTGCGCCTTGCCCGTGGCGGCGGGGGTACGGGCGTAGTACGGCGTGTCCACCACCAGCACCCAGCCCACCATCTGGTCATGGATGTTGCAGCCCAGGGCCACCACACCGGCCTTGTCAAACAGCACCGGGTTGGATGGCGTGCCGCTGTAGAGCTTGAGTTCGAACTTCTTGGCCGGCGAGAAGGAGTACACATGGTGCCGCACCGAGTCGCGGTTGGGGAACAGCACCTCGGTGCCCACCGGCACCACCAGCAGGCCGGGCACAAACTGCCGTTTCTCCTGCGCCATCTCCACACCGGTCAGCGGTTTGACCTGCTTGCGCGCCTCGGCCGAGTCCAGGAACACCACCGCATCGGCCACAGGCTTGCCCGCAGCGTCGGACACATCCACCTGCACGGTGCCTGCCTGTGCGCCGCCGGCCACCAACGCCAGCGCAGCGAGTGCCGCTGACGAGGTACGCATGGCGTGACGCAAGGCTTGGTGCACCGCGCGCGGCCGCAGCGTCGGCAGGCCGTCCGGCCTCATGGTTCGATCGCCAGGCCCACCAGGGGCGCGCCATCGCCCACCAGGCCCAGGGGGCGGGTGGCGCCGGTTGCCAGGTCCACCTGGTGCAGCCGGGTCTGGATATCGGCGGCGGTGCGCACGGCGATGAGAGCGGTGTTGCCCACGTCGGCGATGTCAAAACCCACGTCCGTGAGCGGCCCCAGCCCCAGCGGGCCCACGGTGCGCAGCTGCCCGGCGTTGGGCGACACCACGGGCTGGGTGCCCTCGCGCGAGCCCTGCATCACCAGCACGCCCAGCGCACGGTCGATGGCGTAGTTGGTGGTGATCTTGCTGTCGTTGGGGTTGTAGGTGTAGGCGGCACCGGCAATGTCGGGCCTGCGGCGGGCGTTGACGTCGCCCCAGGCGTAGCGCAGGCTGGGGTCGGGCTGCACCCCTTCCACCGCAGTGTCGCCATCGACCACCGCCCCGGTGTCGGGGTGCAGACGCAGGTTCTGGCCGGTGTTTGACACCACCCGGATACGGTCGGCTGCCGGGTTGAAATCAAAGCCGAAGACTGCGCCTTGCAGCGCCAGCGCGGCGGGTGCAGGGCCCACCGGGCGCAGCGCGCCGGTGGGGATGTCGAGCGTGTACAGGCGGCCCGCCTGCGACAGCGCATAGAGCACGCCCTTGGCCACGCGGAAGTCGATGCCCACCAGCCGCTCGCCTGGCGCCAGGCCCGTCACGGGGCGCCGCTCCAGGATGCGCTCGGGCTGCGCGGCCTGGAAGGTAATGAGCTCATGCGAGGCCGTCACGGCCACCAGGGTATCGCGCAAACCGGTGTCGTGCCGGGGTGCCGCACAGCCGGCCAGCAAGGCCAGGGCGGCTGCAGCGAGGGTGGTGCGCAGCGTGGAGGAGGGAAAAAACGGATGCATGAAAGACCTCGCAAGTGTTACAGGTTTATACCTGATCGGTAGCGCCCGTGGCGTGGGCAAGGGCAAACCCCAAGCCCCACATTCACTTTGTTTTTGATAGCAACACAGGTATTCATTACAGGCGACTGCGATGGTTTTGCGAATAATTTCAGCACCACCTTCTGTTGCACTTTGGCGCCAGTGCACCAGGGTCGTGCGGCGCGGCATTTGTAACAAACACGGCTATGCAGATCGGGCATGGGACCATCCTCAACGCTCATGACACATTTTGTTGTTATTGCCTACACTGCACCGACTCCAGCGCCCGTTCAACGGACGCGCGGCGGCCGGTGGGCACCGTTATTGCTTTGCGCAGAGGCCCCCGTTTGATCACGCTTTGATCCTTTTCGATACCCAAGGACCCCCATGCCGGCTGCTTCCACCTTCAAATCCCTGTCGATTTCCAGCCGGCTCAGCCTGGGGTTCGGCTGCATGCTGGTACTCCTGGTGGCGGTGGCGGCAGTGGGCCAGCTGTCCGTGGGCAAAGTGCACGATCAGATGACGCAGATCACCGGAGTGGGCGCCAACAAGGCCAAGCTGGTCAACGGCATGCTGGAAAGCGTGAGCGCCATCGGCATCCAGAGCCGCTCCGCCGCCATGCTCAACGACATCGACCCCAAGCAGGCGCGCGAGCAGATCGGGGCCGTGGGCAAGACGCTCAAAGAATACGCCACGCAAGAAGCTGCTTTGACCCAGTTGCTCACCCCTGCCACGGCCACCCCCGCAGAACTCAAGCTGCTGACCGAGGTGCAGGCCCTGGGCGGCAAGACCCGCCCCGAACTGGACAGCGCCATCAAGGCCGCTGACGACGGCGACACCGTGAGCGCCACGCTGGCGCTGATGACACGCGTGGCCCCCGCAGAAACCGCCTGGCGCGCCAAGCTGCGCGAACTGATCGAGCTGCAAAACACCTTGAATGCCGAGGCCACGGTCTCGGCAGAGCAAACCCAGAGCAGTGCCCGCGTGGTGGGTGGGCTGCTGGTGCTGCTGGCCATCGGGCTGGGCGCGCTGATTGCCTGGCGCATCACGGCCAGCATCACCGCCCCCATTGGCCGCGCAGTCGTGGTGGCCGAACGCATTGCACGCGGCGACCTCACCTCGCAGGTCGAAGTGCGTATCCACGACGAAACTGGCCGCCTGCTCGAAGCCATTGCCGCCATGCAGGAGCGCCTGCGCACCCTGGTGGGCGAAATCGGCCAGACCGCCGACTCCATCCTGGTGGCCAGCTCCGAAGTGGCTTCGGGCAACCTGGACCTGAGCCAGCGCACCGAACAGACCTCGCACAACCTGCAGGGCGCCGCGACAGCGCTGGTGGACCTGACCGGCACGGTGTCGCAAAGCGCCGACTCGGCCCGCCAGGCCAACCAGCTCGCGTCCACCGCGTCCGATGCGGCCACACGCGGCGGCGAAGTGGTGGGCCAGGTGGTGCGCACGATGGACACCATCAGCGCCAGCTCGCGCAAGATCGCCGACATCATCAGCGTGATCGATGGCATCGCGTTCCAGACCAACATCCTGGCGCTGAACGCCGCCGTGGAGGCCGCCCGTGCGGGCGAGCAGGGCCGCGGCTTTGCGGTGGTGGCGGGCGAGGTGCGTAACCTGGCGGGGCGCTCGGCCCAGGCCGCGCGCGAAATCAAGGCGCTGATCGGAACCAGCGTGGACCAGGTGCAAGAGGGCAGCGCGCTCGTCAACCACGCCGGCAAGACGATTGAAGAACTGGTGCAGTCGGTGCGCCGCGTCTCCGACATCATGGGCGAGATCACGGCGGCCACGCAGGAGCAAAGCCAGCGCATCGGGCATGTGAGCCAGTCGGTGGGTGTGCTGGAAGAAATGACCCAGCAGAACGCCGCCCTGGTGGAGGAAGGCGCAGCCGCTGCCGACAGCCTCAAGGATCAGGCCGGGCGCCTGACACAGATGGTGGGTACCTTCCGCCTGACGCGCGACGGCGGCGACGAAAACAGCTGGGGCACAGCCAGCGCCTCCGCATCGCCCACCGCAGTGCCAGCGCCCACGCGCACGGCAGCCCCGCGCCATCTGGCCTCAGCCCC
The DNA here is from genome assembly GCF_002754175.1 of Acidovorax sp. 59. Lineage (NCBI taxonomy): Bacteria > Pseudomonadati > Pseudomonadota > Betaproteobacteria > Burkholderiales > Comamonadaceae > Acidovorax > Acidovorax sp. 59. The sequence continues at coordinate 4,040,621 of NZ_PEET01000001.1, forward strand.
ATCATCCCGCGCTCCCGCACTGCCACGTAGCTGACGGGACCTTCAATCGGGCGCACTCCACGCCAGGGGCGCCAAGCAAGGACCGCCCCGCAGCGAGGGCGTCGCCCCCCTAAGGGGGAAGGCGCACAGCGCCTCAGGGGGGAGTCACACTGGATCGCAACGCCGCCAGGTCCAGCACCCGCAGGCCGCCGTACTCCACCCGGATCGCCCCCTGCGCCTCCAGCGCCGCCAGCGCCTCGTTCACCCGCTGACGCGACAGCCCCACCAGATAGGCCAGCTCTTGCTGCGTGATACGCAGCACCTCGCCCACGCCCGGGTACAGCACGGGGTTGAACAGCGACGCCAGGCTGCGCGCCACACGCACATCGGGATTGTTCAGGCGGTCGATCTCGCGGGCTGCAATGAACTGGCCCAAGCGCTCGTTGAGCTGGTTCATCACAAAGCGGTTGAAGCCGATGGAGTGGTCCAGCAGCCAGTGAAAGCTGTCAATCGGCAGCCCGGCCACCACGCTCTTGCGCAGGGCCTGGATGTTGTAGCGGTAGGGCTCGCGCTTGATGGTGGTGCCCTCGCCAAACCAGCCGCCGGGCGGCAGGCCCGCATAGGTCATGGTCTGGCCCTGGGCGTTGTCGGTGCTCATCTTGAGCAGGCCCTCCACCACCCCAAACCAGTAGGTCACCGGGCGCCCCACTCGGCACACATAGTCGCCCGCCTTGGCGTCCCCCACCAGCAACGAGGCCACGGCGCGCTCTCGCTCGGCGGGCAGCAGCAAGTCGAGCCACGGAATACCGTCAAGCTCCTGCGGCGTGGGCGAACGGCGCCGCTGGTGCAGCGACAGGTCCTGGTGGGTGCGTGGGTCCATGGCGCAAAGGTTCTCACGAAAAAGGGCGCCCGAAGCCGCCCCGGCATGCGGGAATACCACGATCCCAATTGTCGCCAGACCGACAAAAAAATGCCAATCGTGACGGGATGATGTCGCCTCGCGCCCCGCCCGTACAGGGCCGGAGCCCCCGAGGAGACAAGCACCATGACCCAACACCCTTCCATCACCGCACGCACCGTCCCACCCGCGCCCACCGCGCCGCGCCCCCTGGCCCGCCGCCAGGTGCTGGCCGCCGCAGCCGCCACCGCAGCGGCCGTCGGCCTGCCCGGGCTGGGCTGGAGCGGCGCGGCCCGCGCGCAGGAGGGCGCAATCAAGATCGCGCAATCCACCGCCCTCACCGGCCCGCTGGGCGACCTGGGCTCGGCCATGCACCAGGGCGCCAAGGCCGCATTTGCGGGCATCAACGCGCGCGGCGGCGTGCATGGCAAGGCCATCGAACTCGTCACGCAGGATGACACCTACGACGTGCCCAAGGCGCTGGCCAATGTGGAGCAGTTTCTGGCCGACCCTGGGTACTTTGCGCTGTTCAACTGCATGGGCACGCCCATGATCGACGCCATGCTGCCCAAGGTGATCGAAAGCGGCATCCCGTTTTTTGCACCCTTCACCGGCGCACAGCTCAGCCGCACCAAGAACGCCCGCAACGTGTTCAACATCCGCGCCAGCTACGCCGACGAGGCCGAGAAGCTGGTGCAGCACCTGTCCACCATCGGCATCCAGCGCATTGGCATCGTCTACCAGAACAACTCGTTCGGCAAAGAGGTGTTCAACGCCGCCAAGCAGTCGATGGACCGGCTCAAGCTGCCTGAGGCCGTCACGGTGACCGTGGAGAACAATGCCTCGGACGCGGGCAGCGCCGCAGCCAAACTGGCGGGCGGCAACCTGGAGGCCATCGTGATTGGCCTGGCGGGCAAGCCCACGCTGGAGTTTGTGAAGGCGTTCCGCGCGCTCAAGCGGGGCGTGACGCTGTACGCGCTGTCGGTCATGGGCACCCCGGCCACCGTCAAAGCCCTGGGCGCGGACGCCACGGGCATGGCGATTTCGCAGGTGGTGCCCCTGCCCTCCAACGTGGTGATGCCCGTGGTGCGCGAATTCCAGGCCGCCTGGAAGGCCTCCGGCGCCACGGCCGAGCCCTCGCACCTGGCGCTGGAGGGCTACATCAACGCCCGCGTGTTTGCCGAGGCCCTGCAGCGCGCAGGCCGCAACCCCACGCGCGCGGCCTTCATCGACGCCACCTGGAACCTGAAAAAGTGGGACCTGGGCGGGTTCGAGATCAGCGCCAGCACGCCCGACCGCAACGCCTCGCGCTTTGTGGAGCTCACGCTGGTGGGGCGCGACGGGCGGTTCTTGCGATAGCCCTGGGTCCCCCCAGTTCTCAGCGAATGTGAGCGGCACAGGTGGCTCAGCGCATGCCCACACAATTGCTATCAATTAAATAGCTGCCAGCGCATATTGCACTAGCGCTACCGGCCAATTTTGCCCAAATACTGCTATTGCGAAGCCAATCCGTACCGGTAGCCCTTGAACGACCAGATGGTGCGGCCGGGCTCGATCTTCTCCAGCAGCAGGCCCGGCCCGGCCGGGTCGCCCTCGTGCAGCACCTGGCCGTTGACGATGGCCATGCGGTACACCGGGTTGCTGGAATAGGTGACCCCAGAGATCTTGAGCGACGGCAGCTGTGCCCGCACAGCCTCGGGCAGATCGGCCTGGGCAAACACGGTGCCCGTAGCCGCCGGGGCTGCTGAAGGAGCTGGACTGGCCGCAGCCATGTCGGGTACACGCGGCGCTGGGGCCGCAGGCACGCGCTCACGGGGGGCGGGCTCTGCAGGGCGTGACCGTTCGGAGTCTGTGGCGGGGGAGCGCGGCGCGACCGGGCTGCTGGACACCGGCGCGGGCCGCTCCCGCTGCGGTGCCGCCGCGCGGGGCGCGGCTGCCGGAGGGGGCGTCACCGCCGCCACCACCGCAGGGGCCGCTTCGGGGGCTGCTGGCAGAGCTGCAGGCGCTGCCGGCGGCGCCGTGGACGCTACCGCCGGCATGGACGGCGCCACAGCGGCGGATGTGGCGGGCGCGGCAGCAACAACGACGGTGCCCGCAGGCACCGGCCGCTGCATAAACCACCAGGTACCACCGGCCGCCACAGCAGCCACAACCACCACCGCCACGGCCACCAGCACCGGGCTGATGGCCGATCGCCCTGCCACCGGCACGGCACCGGGGACAGGCACCGCCGGGGTATGGATGCCGGGCACGGCGCCACGGCCGCGCTCAGCTTCTGCGCGCCGCAGCGCATCAAGGATGTAAGACACTGGGTTCAGCCTCCGGTGCGCAAGCGCGGTTCGCTCACGCCGTTGACACGGTTGAGCAGCATGAGGGTCAAGGGGCCCGCCCGGCCGTCCGGGGTCACCCCCTGGGCGAGCTGGAAGCGCTGGATGCGGGACTGGCGCTGGGCCGGCGTGGTCGCGCGGCCGGCTGCAGGTACGGCAGCCCGCGTGCCCCCGGCTGCAGCCGTGGCCAGTTGCTGGTCCAGCCAGGCGGCGCCAGCGGGGGTCTCCGCCAGGTCGCCTTTGTCGGGCATATCGGGCGGCGTGCGCCACAGCGTGGCGATGTCGCCGCGCCACACCTGGGCCAGCTCGGCCACGGGCACACGCACCGTGCGGCCCCCGCCTTCCAGCGTGGCCGTGTCGCCGTCCAGGCGGCGCAGCACGGCCGACACCGCCACGTCGCCCTCTTCGGACGGGAACAGCGTGAGCAGCACTGGGCGATCGATCTGCCGCACCAGGTTCAGGCCGGCGCGGCGGTTGCGATAACAGCGCAAGCCGTCGCGGGGCAATGCGGCGCAGGCGTCGGCACCATCGGCCACACTGGCACCCCAGGCCGAGGCCAGCGCCTGCCAGGCGGCGGTGTCGCTGGCGGGCAGTGCGGCCACAAACTGCTGCAGGTCCGACAGGGCCACCGGCGCTGCCCCGCGCGGGGCCGAAGCCCCTGACGCAGGGGCTGCGGGCATTACCCCCGCTGTGCTGGCAGCGCCGCTCGTTGGCGCGCTGGCAGATGTTTTGCTGGCCATGGCGCCCGCAGGCACGGCGGATGTCACGGCGCCTTGCCGAGACCATTGCGGCCAGGCCCCCAGGGCCCATCCGCCCGCCACCAGGGCTGCTCCCGCCACCACGCCCAGGCCCGTAACCGCCCAGCGCGGCCACAGGCCACGGGCGTTGCGCGCAGCAGCGGCCGACGCTGGCGCATCAAACACCTCAGCCGCCGCGCGCTGGACGATGCGGGCGCTGACCTCGCGCACCCCGGCGGCATAGGCACCCAGCAGCGCCCGGTCGCACAGCAGGTTGATGCGCCGGGGAATGCCGCGCGACAGCGCATGCACCCGCCGCAGGGCGCTGCGACTAAAGGGCAGCGGGCCTTGCAGGCCCGCCACGGCCAGGCGGTGGGCGATGTATTGCTGGGTCTCCTGCGCGCTCAGCGCATCGAGGTGAAAACGCGCAATCACCCGCTGGGCCAGTTGCTCCAAGGCCGGGCTGGCGACCATGGTGCGCAGCTCTGGCTGGCCGATCAGGATGATCTGCAGCAGCTTGCGCTCGCTGGTTTCCAGGTTGGTCAACAGGCGCAGCTGCTCCAGCACGTCGGCCGACAGGTTCTGCGCCTCGTCAATGATGAGCACGGTGTTGCGCCCGGCGCCATGCGCCGCGAGCAGCGAGGCATTGAGCGGGTCGATGTAATCCTTGACCGTTTCCACGCCTGCCACCGAGGGCCGGTGCGGCACGCCAAACTCGTCGCAGATGGAGCGCAGCAGCTCGCCCACGGTGAGCTTGGGGTTGAAGATGTAAGCGACGTTGCAATGCGGCGGGATCTGCTCCAGAAAGCAGCGGCACACCGTGGTCTTGCCCGCACCCACCTCGCCGGTCAGCAGCACAAAACCGCCGCCGGCGTCCAGGCCATACAGCAGGTGCGCCAGCGCCTCGCGGTGCCGCTCGCTCATGAACAGGTAGCGGGGGTCGGGGGCGATGGAGAACGGCGGGTGCTGAAGGCCGAAGAACGGGGCGTACATGCCCCGGAGGATACCGCCCGCCCGTGGGCAGGGTTTTACCCACCCGGGAGTTACCCCTAAATTGTCGTCGGCAAGACAAGATGACGTCAAAGTGGGTCCTAGCATTCCCCCATCGCGCAATCACAAGCTTGCGCGCCCGGCAGTCGCCGGGCTGACACCTTCTCACTTTCAGGAACCTGCAATGTTGACCACGTTCCCGCAACTGCTGCTCAAGCATGCCGCCGAGCGCCCCAATGCCCCGGCCCTGCGCGAAAAAGAATATGGCATCTGGCAAACCCACAGCTGGGCCGACCTGGTGCGCCTGGTGGAACAGGTAGCGGCCGGCCTGCACCTGGCGGGCCTGAAGCGCCATGAACACATGGTGGTAGTGGGCGCGAATCGCCCCCGCCTGTACGCCACCATGCTGGCCGCCCAGTCGCTGGGCGCCATCCCCGTGCCGCTGTACCAGGACGCGGTGGCGGCCGAATGCATCTTCCCGCTCAACAACGCCGAGGTGCGCTTTTGCCTGGTGGAAGACCAGGAGCAGGTGGACAAGCTGCTCGAAATCCGCGAGCAATGCCCGCAAATCTCCAACATCTTCTTTGACGACCCCCGCGGCCTGCGCAATTACGCAGAGCCCGGCCTGGCATCGCTGGATGCCCTGATCGAGTCCGGCAAGGCCTTTGCTGCAAAGAACCCCGGCTGGTTCAAGGCCGAGGTGGCCAAGGCCCAGCCCGGCGACGTGGCTGCAATGTTCTTCACCTCCGGCACCACGGGCAACCCCAAGGGCGTGGTCCACACCCACAGCACGCTGCTGGACCGCGCCAGTGCGGGCGCCGAGTTCGACAAGCTCACCAGCAGCGAAGAAGTGCTGGCCTACCTGCCACCCGCCTGGATCGGGCAGAACATCTTCAGCTATGCCCAGTGGCTGGCCTGCGGCTACGTGGTCAACTGCCCCGAGTCGGCCAGCACGGTGACCATCGATCTGAAGGAAGTGGGCCCCACCTACTACTTTGCGCCACCGCGCATCTTTGAAGGTCTGCTCACCAGCGTGATGATCCGCATGGAAGACGCGGGCGCCTTGAAGCGCAAGATGTTCGAGGCCTGCATGCGCGTCGCCAAACGCGTGGGCCCGGCGCTCATGGATGGCGAGCCCGTGGGCACCCTCGACCGCATCAAGTACGCGTTGGGCAATGTGCTGGTGTACGGCCCGCTGCGCAACAACCTAGGTTTCAGCCGCGTGCGCGTGGCCTACACGGCGGGCGAGGCCATCGGGCCTGACCTGTTCACCTTCTACCGCTCCATCGGCATCAACTTGAAGCAGCTGTACGGCTCCACAGAAACCGCCGTGTTCGTGTGCCTGCAGCCCGACAACCAGGCACGCGCCGACACGGTGGGCGTGCCGATTCGCGGTGTGGAAATCAAGGTGGCCGACAACGGCGAGATCCTGGTCAAGTCGGCAGGGTTGCTCAAGGAGTACTACAAGAACCCGGCCGCCACGGCGGAGGTGCTGACGGCCGACGGCTGGTACCACACCAGCGATGCGGGCTTTCTGGACGCCCACGGCCACCTCAAGATCATCGACCGCGTCAAGGACGTGGGCCGTATCATGGGCGGCGCCAACGACGGCGCCATGTTTGCGCCCAAGTACGTGGAGAACAAGCTCAAGTTCTTCCCGCACATCAAGGAAGTGGTGGCCCTGGGCGACAAGCGTGAGAAGGTCTGCGTGATGGTCAACATCGACTTCGACGCCGTGGGCAACTGGGCCGAGCGCCGCAACCTGCCCTACGCTGGCTACACCGACCTGGCCCAAAAACCCGAGGTCTACGAACTGATCCGCGAGTGCATCGAGAAGGTGAACGCCGACTTGGCCACCGACACCATGCTGGCTGGCAGCCAGGTCAGCCGCTTCCTGGTGCTGCACAAGGAGCTGGACGCCGACGACGGCGAACTCACCCGCACCAACAAGGTCCGCCGGGGCTTCATTGCCGACAAGTACGGCGTGCTGGTGGATGCGCTGTACGCAGGCCGCACCGAGCAGTACATCGAGACCCAGGTCAAGTTCGAGGACGGCCGCACCGGTAGCGTGAGCGCCACGCTCAAGCTGTCGGACACGAAGACATTTGCGCCTGTGAAGAGTGCCGCATGAAGCCCGCGCTCTACCCGCTGGAGAAGCCCCCCACCATGACCACTAAAAAGATCGGCGACGTCATCCTCGACGTCAAGAACATCAGCCTCCGGTTTGGCGGCGTGAAGGCGCTCACCGACATCTCCTTTAACGTCAAGGAGCATGAGATCCGCGCCATCATCGGCCCCAACGGCGCAGGCAAAAGCTCCATGCTCAACTGCATCAACGGCGTGTACACGCCGTCCGAGGGCTCCATCACCTTCCGGGGCAAGACGTTTGACCACATGAACTCGCGCCAGGTGGCCGAGATGGGCGTGGCGCGCACGTTCCAGAACCTGGCGCTGTTCAAGGGCATGAGCGTGATCGACAACATCATGACCGGCCGCAACCTCAAGATCAAAAGCAACCTGCTGATGCAGGCGCTGCGCATCGGCCCGGCCGAGCGCGAGGAAATCCGCCACCGCGAATACGTCGAGCACATCATTGACTTCCTGGAAATCCAGGCCTACCGCAAGACACCCGTGGGCCAGCTGCCCTACGGCCTGCAAAAGCGCGTGGACCTGGGCCGCGCCCTGGCCATGGAGCCGCAGGTGCTGCTGCTGGACGAGCCCATGGCCGGCATGAACGTGGAAGAAAAGCAGGACATGTGCCGCTTCATCCTGGACGTGAACGACGAGTTCGGCACCACCATCGTGCTGATCGAACACGACATGGGCGTGGTGATGGACATCAGCGACCGCGTGGTGGTGCTGGACTACGGCAAGAAGATCGGCGACGGCAGCCCCGACGAAGTGCGCAGCAACGAAGACGTGATCAGTGCCTATCTCGGCACCTCGCACTGATCAGGAGAAGACAACATGGCATTCTTTCTTGAAACACTGATCGGCGGCCTGATGGCCGGCATGCTGTATTCGCTGGTGGCGCTGGGCTTTGTGCTGATCTACAAAGCCTCGGGCGTGTTCAACTTTGCACAGGGCGCCATGGTGCTGTTCGCAGCGCTGGCCATGGCCCGTTTTTCCGAGTGGATCCCCAAGTGGACGGGCATCAGCAGCCCCATCGTGGCCAACCTGGCGGCCTTTGTGATCGCAGGCGCCATCATGTTTGTGGTGGCCTGGCTGATCGAGAAGCTGGTGCTGCGCCACCTCGTGAACCAGGAGGGCGCCACGCTGCTCATGGCCACGCTGGGCATTACCTACTTCATGGAAGGCCTGGGCCAGACGCTGTTCGGCAGCGACATCTACAAGATCGATGTGGGCATGCCCAAGGAGCCGATCTTCATGCTCGACAGCCTCTTTCAGGGCGGCATCCTGATCAACAAGGAAGACGTGATTGCCGCCGCCATTGCCGCCGCGCTGGTGGCCCTGCTGTCGGTGTTCTTCCAGAAGACTTCCACCGGCCGCGCGCTGCGCGCCGTGGCCGACGACCACCAGGCCGCCCAGTCCATCGGCATTCCGCTCAACCGCATCTGGGTGATCGTGTGGTGCGTGGCCGGTGTCGTGGCCCTCGTGGCCGGGATGATCTGGGGCAGCAAGCTGGGTGTGCAGTTCTCACTGACCACGGTGGCGCTGCGTGCGCTGCCCGTGGTGATCCTGGGCGGCCTCACCTCGGTGCCCGGCGCCATCATCGGCGGGCTGATCATCGGCGTGGGCGAGAAGCTCTCCGAGGTGTACCTGGGCCCCTTCGTGGGCGGGGGCATCGAGATCTGGTTTGCGTATGTGCTGGCGCTGGTGTTCCTCTTGTTCAGGCCACAGGGCCTGTTCGGAGAAAAGATCATTGACCGCGTGTAACGCATAACAACAAGAACAGGAGACTTCCATGCTCTACCGCGAAAACGGCCAGTTCAAGACGAGCTACCGCGCCGATCAGCAGATCTTTCCGATCGCGCAGGATCGCATTGCCATCGGCATCATCCTGGCCATTGCCTTCATCGCCGTGCCCATGCTGGCCAGCGACTACATCTTCCGCGCCATCCTGATCCCCTTTGTCATCATGGCGCTGGCGGCCCTGGGGGTGAACATCCTGGTGGGCTACTGCGGGCAGATCTCGCTGGGCTCGGGCGCCTTCATGGCCGTGGGAGCCTACGGCGCCTACAACTTCTTCGTGCGCTTTCCAGGCATGCCGCTGATCCCTGCACTGATCCTGGGCGGCCTGTGCGCCACGTTTTTCGGCATCCTGTTCGGGCTGCCCAGCCTGCGCGTCAAGGGGCTGTACCTGGCCGTGGCGACGCTGGCGGCGCAGTTCTTCAGCGACTGGATGTTCCTGCGCATCAAGTGGTTCACCAACAACTCCGACTCGGGGTCGGTGTCGGTCAACAACCTGCAGGTGCTGGGCATGCCCATCGAAAGCGCCACCAGCAAATACCTTTTCTGCCTGGCGTTGCTGGTCATCGTGGCCCTGCTGGCCAAGAACCTGGTGCGTGGCGCCATTGGCCGCGAGTGGATGGCGATTCGCGACATGGACGTGGCCGCCGCCGTGATCGGCATCCGCCCCATGTACGCCAAGCTCAGCGCGTTCGCGGTCAGCTCGTTCATCGTGGGCATGGCCGGTGCACTGTGGGCCTTTGTGCACCTGGGCGCGTGGGAGCCAGCAGCCTTCTCGGTGGAAATATCGTTCCGCCTCTTGTTCATGGTGATCATCGGCGGGCTGGGCTCGATCATGGGCGGCTTCTTTGGTGCGGCCTTCATCGTGGTGCTGCCCATCGTGCTTAACCAGTTCCTGCCGGCCTTCATGGGGCTCTTTGGCATCGAGGTGTCCACGGCGGGCGTCTCGCATGCCGAGCTGATGATCTTCGGTGCGCTGATCGTGTGGTTCCTCATCGTCGAACCCCATGGCCTGGCCAAGCTGTGGTCCACCGCCAAGCAGAAGCTGCGCCTGTGGCCCTTCCCCCATTGACCGGACGGCATTGCAGGAAACCCCTTACTCGCAAGTCCCGATACGTGCCTGTCGCATTGCCGCGTTAACTGTCTATCTGTCCTGTTTTTTCCCGTGCTTCAACACATTCATCCAAAGGAGACATCCATGAAGCTTTCGAAAATCGTGATCGCCGCTGCGGTGGTTGCTGCCGGTGCATCGTCCATCGCGACGAGCGCTTTCGCACAAGCCAAGGAGCAGTTCTTCCCGCTGCTGTCGTACCGCACCGGCCCCTATGCGCCCAACGGCGTGCCATGGGCCAACGGCAAGCAGGATTACATCAAGATGATCAATGCCCGCGACGGCGGCATCAATGGTGTGAAGCTGACTTTTGAAGAATGTGAGACGGGCTACGCCACGGACCGTGGCGTGGAATGCTATGAGCGCCTCAAGAGCCGCCCTGGCGTGTCGCTGTTCGACCCCCAGGCCACCGGCATCACGTTTGCGCTGACCGAAAAAGCCCCCGTGGACAAGATTCCGCTGATGACGCTGGGCTACGGCCTGTCGGTGGCGCAGGACGGCCAGGCATTCAAGTGGAACTTCCCGTTCATGGGCAGCTACTGGACCGGCGCCGACATCCTGATCCAGCACATTGGCAAGGCCAACGGCGGTCTGGACAAGCTCAAGGGCAAGAAGATTGCGCTGGTGTACCACGACAGCCCGTTTGGCAAGGAGCCTATCCCGCTGCTGCAGGAGCGCGCCAAGATGCACGGCTTTGAGCTGCAGATGCTGCCAGTGACAGCCCCTGGCGTGGAGCAGAAGGCCACCTGGCTGCAAGTGCGCCAGAGCCGCCCCGACTACGTGCTGCTGTGGGGCTGGGGCGTGATGAACTCCACCGCCCTGAAGGAAGCCCAGGCCACCGGCTACCCCCGCGACAAGATGTATGGCGTGTGGTGGGCTGGTGCCGAGCCCGATGTGCGTGACGTGGGCGAAGGCGCCAAGGGCTACAACGCGCTGGCCCTGAACACCTCGGGCCAGCAGCCCAAGGTGATCCAGGACATCCTGAAGAACGTGCACGACAAGGGCCAGGGCACGGGACCCAAGGACGAAGTGGGCTCGGTGCTGTACACCCGTGGCGTGATCATCCAGATGCTGGCCGTTGAATCGGTGCGCCGCGCGCAGGAGCGTTTTGGCAAGGGCAAGGTCATGACTGGCGAACAAGTGCGCTGGGGCATGGAAAACCTGGCCCTGGACCAGAAGAAGCTGGACGCGCTGGGCTTTGGCGGCGTGATGCGTCCGCTGTCCACCAGCTGCGCCGACCACATGGGCTCCACCTGGGCGCGCGTGCACACCTGGGATGGCAGCAAGTGGAACTTCTCGTCCGACTGGTACCAGGCCGATGAGCAGATCCTGAAGCCCATGGTCAAGGCCGGTGCGGACAAGTACCTGGCCGACAAGAAGATGACGCGCCGGGATGCGGCGGATTGCCAGTCTTGAGCTCATCCCCCTGAGCGGCTGCGCCGCTTCCCCCTTCTCTCTTAGCGCTTCGCGCTGCGGGAAGGGGGACGCCACCGGTGCGGCGGGGCGGCCCTTGCACGGTGGCACTGGTATTTCAGGCTGCGACCGTTTCAACGGCCAGTGATTCGCGGTTGCGCTCTCGGGAGCAGCCGCCAATCCAAAGGGTTGACCCACAGCCTTTTGGATTGGTACAGGAAGGCAAGACCATGGACTCCAACAGCAATATCGTTCTCAACGTCAACGGCATCGAGGTCATCTACAACCACGTGATTCTGGTGCTCAAGGGCGTCTCGCTGCAGGTGCGCGAGGGCTCCATCGTGGCCATTCTGGGCGGCAATGGCGCGGGCAAGACCACCACACTGCGGGCCATCTCCAACCTGCTGCAGGGGGAGCGCGGCGCGGTCACCAAGGGCTCCATCGAGCTGCGTGGCGAGCGCATCGAGAACCTGTCGCCCGCCGACCTGGTGCAGCGTGGCGTGGTGCAGGTGATGGAGGGGCGGCACTGCTTTGCCCACCTGACGATCGAAGAGAACCTGATGACAGGCTCCTACACCCGCACCAGCAAGGCCGAAATCGCGGCCAACCTGGAGAAGGTCTACAACTACTTTCCGCGTCTCAAGACGCGCCGCACCTCGCAGGCGGCCTACACCTCGGGTGGCGAGCAGCAGATGTGCGCCATCGGCCGCGCGCTCATGGCCAACCCCAGCATGGTGCTGCTGGACGAGCCCTCCATGGGCCTGGCCCCACAGATCGTGGAGGAGGTGTTCAACATCGTGAAGGATCTGAACACCAAGGAGAAGGTCACCTTCCTGCTGGCCGAGCAGAACACCAACATGGCCCTCAAGTATTCGGACTACGGCTACATCATGGAAAGCGGCCGCGTGGTGATGGACGGCGCCGCGAGCGACCTGGCCAACAACGAGGACGTCAAGGAGTTCTACCTGGGCGTGGGCGGCGGCGAGCGCAAGAGTTTCAAGGATGTCAAAAGCTACAAGCGGCGCAAGCGCTGGTTGGCTTAGGGAGCCTCCTGAGGCGCTGACGCGCCATACCCCTCAGGGGGACGCCACCAGCGCGGCGGGGCGGCCCTTGCGCGGTGGCGCTGGCCTTCGGCAGCGTGGGAGACCAGGGCTGTACTCCTTTTCAGACTGCGGACGAATTCACTCTTAAATTTATAGCTGCTTACGCTTGATCGAAAAGCGCTAGAGGCATATTTCACTCAAACAATCTCACAAGGAAACCCAGGCATGAGCACGTTCTATGACGCCCTGGAAACACGCAGCCCCGCAGAGCGCGAAGCGGCGCTGATGGCTGCGCTGCCGCAGCAGATCGCCCATGCCCAGAAGGCATCGCCCGCTTTTGCCAGCATCCTGGCTGGTGTGGATGCCACCACCATCACCGGCCGCGCAGCCCTGGCGCAGCTGCCCGTCACGCGCAAGTACGAGCTGCTGGAGCGCCAGCAGGCAGGCCGCGCGGCCAACGTGTTTGGCGGGTTCAGTGCACTGGGCTTCGGGCCGGGTATGACCCGGGTTTTTGCCAGCCCCGGCACCATCTACGAGCCCGAGGGCACGCGTCGCGACTACTGGCGCATGGCGCGGGCGATCCACGCAGCGGGCTTTCGCAGCGGCGAGTTGATCCACAACAGCTTCAGCTATCACTTTGTGCCTGCGGGTTCGATGATGGAGACCGGCGCCCACGCGCTGGGCTGCACTGTCTTCCCCGGTGGCACGGGCCAGACCGAGCAGCAAGTGCAGGCCATGGCCGAGCTGAAGCCTGCGGGCTACATCGGCACGCCCAGTTTTCTGAAAATCATCGTCGAGAAGGCTGCAGAGATGGGCGTGGCGCTGCCCACCGTCACCAAGGCCCTGGTGTCGGGCGAGGCCTTCCCGCCCTCGCTGCGCGACTGGTTTGCCGAGCGTGGCATCGCGGGCTACCAGTGCTATGCCACCGCCGACCTGGGCCTGATTGCGTATGAAACCTCGGCCCGCGAAGGCCTGGTGCTAGATGAAGGCGTGATCGTCGAGATCGTGCGTCCCGGCACGGGCGACCCCGTGCCCGAGGGTGAGGTGGGCGAGCTGGTCATCACCACGCTCAACCCTGACTACCCGCTGATCCGCTTTGGTACTGGCGACCTGTCGGCGGTGCTGCCGGGCCAGTGCCCCACCGGCCGCACCAACACCCGCATCAAGGGCTGGATGGGCCGGGCCGACCAGACCACCAAGGTGCGCGGAATGTTCGTGCACCCCGGCCAGATCGCCACCATCGCGCGGCGCTTTCCACAGGTGCAGCGCGCCCGGCTCGTGGTCAGCGGCGAGATGGCCAACGACCAGATGGTGCTGCAGGTGGAGACCACCGAAACCGCCGAGGGCCTGGCCCACCAGCTCAGCGACGCCATCCGCGAAGTGACCAAGCTGCGCGGCGAGGTGCAGATGGTGCCCCCGGGCACACTGCCCAACGATGGCAAGGTCATCGAAGACGCGCGCAGCTACAAGTAGCCCCTGAGAGCCCGCTGACGTTCTCGCAGGGGCCGCAGGAGCGCTGCGTGAGCCGGTGCTGGCAGCGCCGGCACGCATGCTAGCGCCCAAAAGATGTGCATGCACATCAATGGCCAGGACATCGCGCCTGCACTTGCGACAGCGCAAAACATGTCCACTTTGCGTGCCGGGGTACCGCAGTGTTTACCCTTACAAATGCTATCTTTTGAATAGCATTCAAGCCAATAAATATCTGCGCTACAGACCTTTTTGGCTTAAAGACCATATGGCTTGTGTGCTACGTACTATCCGCAATGTTGCCGGAAATGCCCCTCGCTATCATGGCCCGTCATTTACAGGAGCACCCATGAAAACAACGCTGAAACTCGCCCTCGTCGCTGCCGCTGCAGTGGCCGCCTTTGGCGCCCATGCGCAGGATTTCCCCGCCAAGGACAAGACAGTCACCCTGGTGGTGCCCTTTGCGGCGGGTGGCCCCACCGACCGTGTGGCGCGCGACCTGGCCGAGGCGCTGCGCAAGCCTTTGGGCGCGACCGTTGTGGTGGACAACACCGCCGGCGCAGGCAGCTCGATCGGTGCCGCCCGTGTAGCCCGCGCCACACCCGATGGCTACACGCTGCTGCTCAACCACATCGGCATGTCCACCATGCCTGCGCTGTACCGCAAGCTGTCGTTCAGCGTACCCAACGACTTTGAATACCTGGGCATGGTCAACGAAGTGCCCATGACGCTGATCGCTCGCCCCACCATGCCCGCCAACAACTTCAAGGAGTTGACCGCCTGGATCCAGCAGAACAAGGGCAAGATCAACCTGGGCAACGCGGGCCTGGGCGCGGCCTCGCACCTGTGCGGACTGATGTTCAAGTCCGCCCTGCAGACGGACATGACGGATGTGCCTTACAAGGGCACGGCCCCTGCCATCACCGACCTGATCGGCGGCCAGATCGACCTGCTGTGCGACCAGACCACCAACACCACCAGCCAGATCGAAGGCAAGAAGGTCAAGGCCTATGCCGTGACCACCGCCAAGCGCCTGACCACGCCCGCGCTCAAGGACCTGCCCACCCTGGCCGAATCCGGTCTGAAGGACTTCAACGTGAGCATCTGGCACGGCCTGTACGCCCCCAAGGGCACGCCAGCCGATGTGCAGAAGAAGATCAACGAAGCCCTCAAGGTCGCGCTGAAGGACCCTGAGTTCATCAAGAAGCAGGAAGCCCTGGGCGCTGTGGTCATCACCGACAAGCGCATCGATGGCCCGGAACACAAGAAGTTTGTGGCGGCTGAGATCGACAAGTGGGGCGCCGTCATCAAGGCCGCTGGCACCTACGCGGACTGATGCTCCCGCACCCGGCAGGGGTCTGAACGCAGCCCTGCCAGTCCCCCAAAAAAGCCGCCGCGTTGCGGCTTTTTTCATGGGTGTGTGGTGGGGTGTTACTCGCACCATGCGCAAGACATAGCGCCTGGCAAATCCCATGCGCCGACAGGATTGGGGTTATCCATCTGCCCCCAATGCGCCAACGCGCGTAGAACCAGGGCAGACCTTTCTCCTCTCCCCGACATCAAGGATCGATCTCCATGGCACGCATTCCCCTCCACGCACCCACTCGCCCATCCGGTGCGACAGTCGCCGTGCACCCACTTCGTGCGCGACGTCGCCAGGCGCTGACCCTGGCCGCCAGTGCGCTGGCACTGGCCTGCGCGGCGGCGCTGCTGCCCACCATGGCGCGCGCCCAGGGGGCATGGCCCACCAAGCCGGTGCGCATCGTCGTGCCCTTTGCGCCCGGTGGCACGACCGACATCCTGGCCCGCGCCATGGCGCCCGAGCTGTCCAAGGCCTTCGGCCAGCAGTTCATCGTGGACAACCGTGCCGGCGCCGGCGGCAATGTGGGCGCGGAGATCGTCGCCAAGTCGCCCGGCGACGGCTACACGCTGTTGATGGGCACCGTGGGCACCCACGGCATCAACCGTGCGCTGTACGCGAAGCTGCCGTACGACCCCATCAAGGACTTTGTGCCCATCACCATGGTGGCGGCTGTTCCCAATGTGATGGTGATGAATGCCGACAAGGCCAAGGCCCAGGGCATTCACAACGTGCAGGATTTCATCCGGGTGGCCAAGGCCAACCCCGGCAAGATGAACATGGCCTCCAGCGGCAACGGCACGTCGATCCATCTGGCCGGCGAGCTGTTCAAGAGCATGACCGGCACCTTCATGCTGCACCTGCCCTACCGTGGCTCGGGCCCGGCGCTCATGGACATGGTGGCGGGCAATGCGGACGTGATGTTCGACAACCTGCCCTCGTCCATGGCGCAGATCAAGGCCGGCAAGCTCACCGCGCTGGCCGTGACCAGCTCCGAGCGCTCGGGCGCCCTGCCCGATGTGCCCACCGTGGAGCAGGCGGGCGGCCCCACACTCAAGGGCTACGAAGCCAGTTCCTGGTTCGGTCTGCTGGCCCCGGCGGGCACACCCGCCGACATCGTCAACCGCATTCAGCAGGAAGTCGCCAAGTCACTGGCCACGCCCGCCATGAAGGAGCGGCTGCTGGCACAAGGCGCCATCCCCGGCGGCAACACCCCGGCGGAATTTGCCAAGCACATCGACAACGAGCACAAGAAGTGGGCTCAGGTGGTGAAGACGTCGGGGGCCAAGGTGGATTGAGGGTTGGCGCCACCGCATCAGCCGTGGCGCGACCATTGGCTGCGGCGCCAGCCGAACGTACGCAGCCAAGCTTAACAACGCTCGCTAGCGGCAGACGTACTCGCGATCAGGTCACACACCCCACACTACATCCACGTCCGCCGCAGCACTGCGCTTGAGCATCTCGATGAACGGCGCAGCACGCTGGCGCAGGCGCACGGCCTCGTTGATTTCTTCAGCCGCGGCCTCATCGTTTTCCTGGGCTTCGGGCTGGGCTTCGTCGGCGATCACGGCCGCCTCCAGCGCGGCAATGGCGCCGGGAATCTGGGCAGCGGTCACGATGCCGCTGGCGCCGGGTGTCTTGCCGATGATGGTCACGATCTGGCGCCCCTGGGGTTCGAGCATGATCAGGTCGGCGGTGGCACGGGATTTGAACTTGTAGAGCATGGTCAAGGCCTATCGGAAGAGGTTGCCAGGGTCCGCATACATGTAGTCGCGGGTGAACGGATAGCTCGATTGTGCGCCGGGCAAAAGGCCTCTGGCCGTGTCGCCATCCGGCTTGATGGCCAGCATCTGGTGCAGCGCCATCCAGCCACGTTCAAAACCCAGGGCGCTGCCCGCAAGGTACAGGCGGTACGCACGCAAGACCTTATCACCCGGTTCCTCCCCTCCCTGTGCGACCAGCACCTCACGGGCTGCAGGCAATCGGACTTCGAGCCCGTCGGACCACGCCCACAGCGTGCGCGCATAGTGCGGGCGCAGGTTCTCGGTGTCCACCATCTCCAGGCCCGCGCGCGCCATGTCGTGCAGCACCGCGCTCACATGCAAAAGCTCGCCGCCGGGGAAGATGTACTGCTCGATAAAGTCACCCATGCCTGCGCCCAGCTGCGCGTTGTCTGAGCCCCCGGCCGTGATGCCGTGGTTGAGCACCAGCCCGCCCGGGCGCAGCAGGCGGGCCACGGTTTCAAAATAACGCAGCATCTGCGCGCGGCCCACATGCTCGAACATGCCCACCGACGCGATCTTGTCGAAGGGCTGCTCCACCTGCAACTCGCGGTAATCCACCAATTGCATGCGCACGCGCCCCTGCAGCCCACGCTCTTCAATGCGCTGCTGCACATGCGCATGCTGGTTGCGCGACAGCGTGATGCCTGTGGCATCCACGCCGTAGTGCTCAGCCGCCCACAGCAGCAGGCCACCCCAGCCCGCGCCAATGTCCAGGAACCGGTCGCCGGGCTGCAGCTGCAGCTTGCGACAGATGTGGTCGATCTTGGCCTCTTGTGCCTGGGCCAGTGTCAAGTCGGGCGATCGGTAGTAGGCACACGAATACACGCGGCGCGGATCCAGCCACAGCGCGTAGAAGTCGTCCGACAGGTCGTAGTGAAACTGCACATGGCGCGCGTCGTGCGCCAGCGTATGCGACGCCATGGACCGCGCGCGTGCCAGCACCCGCCGCCACCAGCCGAGGTGTTGGTCGCGGGCCGGGTCGCGGGTCAGCAGGCCTGCGGCCGCAACCATCAGGTCGCGCATCCCGCCTTCCAGCGCCACACGCCCCTCGACGATGGCAGCCCCCACGCTGCCGATTTCGCCTGTGGCCAGCGCCACCAGGGCCATGCGGTCGCGAAAGCGCAAGGTGACGGCGGGCTCGGGCGCGCCCAGTTGCTGGCCCGCAGGCAACTGGACCGCCATCGGCACCGGCAAGGCCGCCAGCCGCCCCTCCAAGGTGTGCAGCAAGTGCTTCATGCGGAGCATCTTGAAAAATTTGCTGCACTGCGTCAACACCCCGCAATGGCATCAGGGGTTTCGCCGGGAAGGCCCCATTGACAGTATTTTGTTTAAGCCTAAACTATTTTGACATGAACATCCTCTGCATTGGCGGTGGGCCCGCCGGTCTCTACTTCGCACTGCTCATGAAGCAGCAAAACCCCTCGCACCGCGTCACGGTGGTCGAACGCAACCGGCCGTTCGACACCTTCGGATGGGGGGTGGTGCTGTCGGACCAGACGCTGGCCAACCTGCAGGCGGCGGATGCGCCCACGGCAGCCCTGATCGGCGACGCATTCAACCACTGGGACGATATCGAGGTGTTCTTCAAGGGGCGCAGCGTGCGCTCCACCGGCCACGGCTTCTGCGGCATTGGCCGCAAGCGCCTGCTCAACATCCTGCAGGACCGGTGCCTGGCGGTGGGCGTGGAGCTGGTGTTCGAAACCGACGTGGCCGACGACCAGGCGCTGGCTGCGCAGTACAACGCCGACCTGGTCATCGCCAGCGACGGCCTCAACAGCCGCATCCGCACCCGCTACGCAGCCACCTACCAGCCAGACATCGATCTGCGCCAGTGCCGCTTCGTATGGCTGGGCACCAAGAAAAAGTTCGACGCTTTTACGTTTGCTTTCGAGCAGACCGAGCATGGCTGGTTCCAGGCCCACGCCTACCAGTTTGACGCCGACACCTCCACCTTCATCGTCGAAACGCCCGAGGCCGTGTGGAAGGCCCACGGCCTGGACCAGATGGAGCAGCCCGAGGCCATTGCATTCTGCGAAAAGCTGTTTGCCCAATACCTGGACGGCAACGCGCTCATCAGCAACGCCACGCACCTGCGCGGTTCGGCCAACTGGATCCGCTTTCCGCGCGTGATCTGCAACACCTGGGTGCACCGCGAGACCGTTGGCGGCAAGCGTGTGCCCATCGTGCTGATGGGCGACGCAGCGCACACGGCACATTTCTCGATTGGCAGCGGCACCAAGCTGGCGCTGGAAGACGCCATCGACCTCGCCAACGAGTTCGCCACCGGCCTGCCCATGGACGAAGTGCTGCAGCACTATGAAGCGCGCCGCAGCGTGGAGGTGCTTAAGATCCAGAACGCCGCGCGCAACAGCACCGAGTGGTTTGAAAACGTGGCGCGCTACGCCGGCATGCCCGTGGAGCAGTTCACCTACTCGCTGCTCACGCGCAGCCAGCGCATCAGTCACGAGAACCTGCGGCTGCGCGATGCCGCGTGGCTGGAGGGCTATGAGGCCTGGCTCGCGGGTGGCAAGGCCGCGATTCTGCCCATGCTCACGCCCTTCACGCTCAAAGGCCTCACGCTCAAGAACCGCATCGTTGTCTCGCCCATGGCCACCTACAGCGCAGTCGAGGGCGTGCCGCAGGACTTTCACCTGGTGCACCTGGGCGCGCGCGCCCTCGGCGGCGCGGCGCTGGTGATGGTGGAGATGACCAGCCCCACGCCCGAGGGCCGCATCACCCCCGCCTGCCCCGGTCTGTGGAACGACGCACAACAAGCCGCCTTTGCGCGCGTCGTCAACTTTGTGCACGGCAGCAGCACGGCCAAGATCGGCCTGCAACTCGGCCACAGCGGCCCCAAGGGGTCCACCCGCGTGGGATGGGAGGGCACGGACGAGCCGCTGGAGGCGGGCAACTGGCCCCTGCTGGCCGCCAGCCCCATCGCCTATGGCGCGCAGAACCAGACACCCGCCGCCATGACCCGCGCCGACATGGACCGCGTGACCGCCGCTTTTGTGGACAGCGCCCGCCGGGCCATGGCCTGCGGCTTTGACTGGCTGGAGCTGCACTGCGCACACGGCTACCTGCTGGCCAGCTTTTTGAGCCCCGCCACCAACCAGCGTACCGATGCGTACGGCGGCAGCCTGGAGAACCGCTGCCGCTACCCGCTGGAGGTGCTGACCGCGCTGCGCGCCGTGTGGCCGGCCGACAAGCCGCTGAGCGTGCGTATCTCGGCCCACGACTGGCTCCCTGACGGAAATACTGCCGACGACGCCATCGCCATTGCGCGCTTGTTCAAGGCCGCAGGCGCGGACCTGATCGACGTGTCCTCCGGCCAGACCACGCGCGACTCGCGCCCCGTCTACGGCCGCATGTACCAGACGCCGTTTGCCGACCGCATCCGCAACGAAGTGGGCATTGCCACCATGGCGGTGGGCGCGATCACCGAGGCCGACCACGCGAACAGCATCATCGCGGCCGGCCGCGCCGACCTGTGTGCCATGGCCCGCCCCCACCTGGCCGACCCGGCCTGGACGCTGCACGCCGCTGCGCAACTGAGCCCCGTGGCCGCAGCGCACACCGACTGGCCCGTGCAATACCACAGCGGCCGCGACCAGATGCTGCGCGAGATTGCCAAGCAAAAGCAGATGGCCGCGCAGGACGCCCCGGCGCAGGAATCCAGCAAACCCGCAGCCATCGAGTAAACCACCATGGACCTCGAAGCCCGCCTGCACGGCGCCGCCCCCAGCGAACACCCCGAGGCCCTGCGCCTGTGGCTGCGCCTGCTCACCTGCACCCAGCTCATCGAAAAGCAGGTGCGCAGCCACCTGCGCGCGCAGTTCGACACCACCTTGCCGCGCTTTGACCTGATGGCACAGCTGGAGCGCGTGCCGGACGGCATGAAGATGAAGGAACTCTCGCGCCGCATGATGGTGACGAGCGGCAACATCACCGGCATCACCGACCAGCTCGTGGCCGAAGGGCTGGTGGAGCGCATGGACGTGGAGGGTGACCGCCGTGCGTACCTGGTACGCCTCACGCCACAAGGCCGCGAGCAGTTCAACACCATGGCACGCCAGCACGAGCAATGGATCGTCGAAGCCTTCGCCACGCTGGGCGAGCGCGACATAGCCACCTTGTACCGCCTGCTGGGTAAGGTGAAAGAGCACACACAAAACAATTCTTTGGAGGCAGCCGAATGAAACACTACATCGGGGCGAACAACCCCATGCGCGATCAGTTCAACCCGCAGGCCAGCTACGTCGCTGAGCACTTCGCATGGAGTTTTGCCGATGGCGTGGGCACCGTCACGCTGAACCGGCCGGACCGCAAGAACCCGCTGACTTTCCAGAGCTATGCCGAGCTGCGCGACTTCTTCTACGCGCTGCGCTTTGCCACCGACGTGAAGGCCATCGTCATTACCGGTGCGGGCGGCAACTTCTGCTCGGGCGGCGACGTGCACGAGATCATCGGCCCGCTGACCACCATGACCATGCCCGAACTGCTGGAGTTCACGCGCATGACGGGCGACCTGGTCAAAGCCATGCGCGCCTGCCCGCAGCCCGTGCTGGGCGCCATCGACGGCATCTGCGCCGGTGCGGGCGCGATGATGGCGCTGGCCTGCGACATGCGCTACGGCACCGAGGCCACCAAGACCGCCTTTTTGTTCACCCGCGTGGGCCTGGCCGGTGCCGACATGGGCGCCTGCGCACTGCTGCCGCGCATGATCGGCCAGGGCCGCGCCAGCGAACTGCTGTTCACCGGCCGCGCGATGACGGCGCACGAGGGTCTCGCCTGGGGCTTCTTCAACGATCTGTATGAGAGCGCCGACCTGCTGGCCAACGTGCAGGCCACGGCGCGCACGCTGGCCGACGGTCCCACCTTCGCCCACGGCATGACCAAGACCATGCTGAGCCAGGAGTGGAGCATGACCATCGAGCAGGCCATCGAAGCCGAAGCGCAGGCCCAGGCCATCTGCATGCAGACCGAAGACTTCCGCCGCGCCTACGAAGCGTTCGCCGCCAAGCAAAAGCCCGTGTTCCAGGGAGATTGAACCCATGCACGTCGCAACGCCCCCGGCCCCCCGCCCGCCCTCGACGGCGCACCTGGCCCTGCCCTTCTTCGACGATGCCCACCGCGCGCTGGCCGAGGGCCTGCTGCCCTGGGCCGCTGCGCAAGAGGTCGATGAAACCGACGACCGCGCCGCCTGCCGCGACTGGGTGCAGCGCCTGGGCGCGGGCGGCTGGCTGCGCTACTGCGTGCCCGCGGCGCACGGCGGCGCGCTGCCGGCGCTCGACTCGCGCGCGCTGGTGCTGCTGCGCGAGACCCTGGCCTACCACTCGCCGCTGGCGGACTTTGCGTTTGCGATGCAAGGACTGGGCAGCGGTGCGATCACGCTGGCGGGCAGCCCCGCGCAGCAGGCGCACTACCTGCAAGGCGTGGCGCGTGGCGAACTGATTGCTGCGTTTGCGCTGAGCGAGC
Organism: Acidovorax sp. 59; assembly: GCF_002754175.1. Taxonomy (NCBI): domain Bacteria; kingdom Pseudomonadati; phylum Pseudomonadota; class Betaproteobacteria; order Burkholderiales; family Comamonadaceae; genus Acidovorax; species Acidovorax sp. 59. The sequence continues at coordinate 4,063,141 of NZ_PEET01000001.1, forward strand.
CCGAGGCGGGATCAGATGTGGGCGCTATGCAAACCATAGCTGCCAGCACAGATTCGACTAGCGCTACAGGCACTTTTTGCTTGAACGGCACCAAAACCTGGATCAGCAACGGCGGCATCGCCGACTTCTACTGCGTGTTCGCTAAGACCAACCCGAGCGGCGGCACGCGCGGCATCAGCGCCTTCATCGTCGATGCGAACACGCCGGGCCTGGACGCCTCGCGCCATATCCATGTGATGGCGCCCCACCCGCTGGCCACGTTGCAGTTCACCAACTGCAACGTGCCCGCCACCGCGCTGCTGGGCGACGAGAGCGGCGGCTTCAAGCTGGCCATGCGCACGCTCGACATCTTCCGCGCATCGGTGGCCGCCGCCGCACTGGGCATGGCGCGCCGCGCACTGGCCGAGGCCGTGCACCACGCCCGCCAGCGCCGCATGTTCGGCCAGACGCTGGCGGACTTCCAGCTCACCCAAGCCAAGATCGGCGAGATGGCCGCGCTGGTGGACAGCGCCGCGCTGCTCACCTACCGCGCGGCCTGGCTGCGCGACACGGGCCAAGCCCGGGTCACTGCAGAAGCAGCGATGGCCAAGATGACCGCCACTGAAAACGCCCAACGCGTCATCGACATGGCGCTGCAGCTGCACGGCGGGCGCGGCGTGGAAGTGGGCAGCAAGGTCGAATCGCTGTACCGCGACATCCGCTCGCTGCGCATTTACGAAGGCGCCACCGAAGTGCAGCAGCTCATCATCGGTAAGGCCGTTTTGCAGGAGTAATCGCATGAAAGCCCCCTCCGCCCAGCCCGACCATTTCGTGCACGACCGCATGCCTGCACCCGAGGCCTGGCCCACGCTGCGCTACGACCTGCCGGAGCTGCAGATCGCCAACCAGGCCAACCTGGTGCAGGCGCTGTTCGACCAGGCCGAAAGTGCGGGCCACATCGACCGCCCCCTGTTGCGCGGCCCGCACCGCACGTATACCTACCGCGACGCCCGCATCGAGGCCGCGCGCATTGCCGAGGTACTGACGCAGGACCACGGCCTCGTGCCCGGCAACCGCGTGCTGCTGCGCGGCGGCAACACGGTGGAGATGGCGCTGGCCTGGCTGGGCACGGTCTACGCCGGTCTGATTGCGGTGGCCACCATGCCGCTGCTGCGCGCGGTGGAGCTGGGCAGCATCATCGACCGCGCCCAGCCTACGCTGGCGCTGTGCGACGGCCGCCTGCTGGCCGAACTGCAGACGGCGCAAACACAGCTCCCGGTGCTGGCTACCGTCGTGCCGTTTCACACCGCGCCCGATGCGGCAGACCTGCTGCAGCGTGCGCAGGGCAAGCCCGGCACCACGCCGCCCTGCCCCACGTCGGCGGACGACATCGCGCTGATGGCGTTCACCTCGGGCACCACAGGCTCCCCCAAGGCGGCCGTGCACACGCACCGCGATGTGCTGGCAGGCTGCGAGGCCTGGCCGCGCCATGTGCTCAAGGCCACGCCCGACGACATCGTGGCGGGTTCTCCTCCGCTGGCGTTCACCTTCGGCCTGGGCGGCTTGCTGGTGTTTCCGATGTGGGCCGGGGCCAGCGTGTACTTTCCGGACCAGCCCTACACCCCCGAAACCATGGTGCGGCTGATGCGCGACGCGGGCGTGACCATCTGCTACACCGCCCCCACCTTCTATCGGCAGATGGCACCGTTCGCCAAGCAGATCGGCCTGCCCCAGCTGCGCACCAGCGTGAGCGCGGGCGAAGGCCTGCCCGACGCCACACGCCAGTTGTGGAAGGAGGCGACTGGCCTCGACATGACGGACGGCATCGGCGCCACCGAGATGTTCCACATCTTCATTTCCTCGCCCGGTGGAGAAAGCCGGCGCGGCGCCATCGGCAAGGTGGTACCCGGCTACACCGCGAAGGTGGTAGATGACAACGGCAACGAGCTGCCGCGCGGCACCGTGGGCAAGCTCGCGGTGATCGGCCCCACGGGCTGCAAGTACCTCGACGACCCGCGCCAGGCCAAGTACGTGAAGGATGGCTGGAACTACCCGGGCGATGCGTTCACGCAAGACGCTGACGGCTACTTTTTCTACCAGGCACGCGACGACGACATGATCATCACCGCCGGCTACAACGTGGGCGGCCCCGAGGTGGAAGACGCCCTGCTGCGCCACCCGGCCGTGGCCGAGTGCGGGGTGATCGGCGTGCCCGACGAAGAGCGCGGCATGGTGGTCAAGGCCATCTGCGTGCTCAAGCCCGGCCACACCGGCGACGCCGCCATGGTCAAGACCCTGCAGGACCACGTGAAGGCCACCATCGCCCCGTTCAAATACCCACGCGTGGTGGAGTTTGTGACAGCCCTGCCACGCACCGAAACCGGCAAGCTGCAGCGTTTCAAGCTGCGCCAGGGTGCGGCCGCATCACCCTCCACCACATCGCCCACTTCCACAAAAACAACATGACGATGAAAAACACCCTTTTGCAGCCCGAAGGCTGGGTCACCCCCAAGGGCTACGCCAACGGCGTGGCCGCACGCGGCACCATGGTCTTTACCGGCGGCCAGATCGGCTGGAATGCGCAGCAGCAGTTTGAGAGCGACGACTTCATCGACCAGACGAGGCAGACGCTGCTGAACGTGCGGGCGGTGCTGGAGGCTGGCGGCGCAGGCCCCGAACACCTGGTGCGGCTGACCTGGTACGTGACCGACCGCAACGAATACAACAGCCGCTTGAAGGAGCTGGGCGCGGTCTACCGAGAGGTGCTGGGCAAGAACTTTCCGGCCATGGCCTGCGTGCAGGTGGCGGGGCTCATGGAAGAGCGCGCGAAGATCGAGATTGAAGCAACCGCTGTAATCCCGGACTGAGCTTTTCCAGCCACCGCTGCAGCGCTTGCCCATACAGAATGAACGCCAGCGCCGCCCCAATCAACGGCAGCGCGGCAAACACCCAGCCCGTGAGCAGCTCGCCCCCCAGCGCCACGCCCACCAGCAAAGCCACCGCAGGGTTCACAAACGAATAGCTGCCCGCCAGCGCGGCCGACGTGTTCTGCAGCAGCCACAGGTACGCATTGAGCGCTACCAAGGTGCCAAACACCAGCAGGTAGACCCACGCTGCCCACGACTTGGCAGTGACCTGGCCCAGGGCGCTCAACGGCTCAAACCACAACGCCACCACCAGCCCCATGGAGCCCCCCGCAAACCACTGCGCGGCCGATGCCATGGCGGGCGCAGGTAGCGACAGCTTGCGCGATGCATACGAGCCCACGCTCCAGCACAGAGGTGCACCGAAGGCCAGCAGCGCACCGAGCCAGGTGGCTGAAAAGTCGCCCTCCAGCGCCAGCAGCAGCGCACCCACCACGCCCAGGGCCAGACCGATCCAGCTGGTGAACGGCACGCGCTCGCCGCCCCAGCGCGACCAAAGTGCCAGCCACATCGGCATGGTGGTGACCACCGTGGCCATCAGGCCCGAGCCAATGCCCAGCTTTTGCGCAAAACCCATCAGGTTCATGGCCAGAAACACCATGCAGCCGCCCACCACAGCCGAGTTGCGCCATTGCACCCACGTGGGCAATGCATGGCCTTGCCACAGCGCAATCAGCAGCATCACCCCCCCAGCACACAGAAAGCGGATCGCATTCATCAGCAGTGGCGGCATGCTCTGCAGCGCAATACCAATGGCGAAATAGGTAGTGCCCCACACGATGTAGACCAGGAGCAGTGCCATGGCCACCGCCCCTTTGCGCTGTGCATGGGCTTGCGCATTGAAAATTGCCGGCATATTCTTCACCTGACCGAATAATTTATGGAAGCCGCGAGGTTTTCGGAATTTTTACCAAAATCGAGCGGTTATGCAAGCAAATATTCAGACAGATGACATGGACGCCAGAATTATTTCGGCGCTAGGCGCCGATGGCCGACGTTCCTATGCCGATGTGGGGGCCGAAGTGGGACTGTCCACCGCCGCCGTGCATGAGCGCGTAAAGAAGCTCCTGGACAAGGGCGTGATTCGCCGGTTTTCGATCAGCGTGGACCCGGAACGCGTGGGGCTGAACTTCACCGCGTTTGTGGCGATCCGCAACGATGGCGGCGCGCACTGCCGCGACATTGCGCCGCGCCTGCGCGGTATCCCCCAGGTGGAGGAGTTGCACAGCGTGGCTGGCGAGCACGACTTCCTGGCCAAGATCCGCACCACGCACGCGCGCGGGCTGGAGGACGTGCTCTACCAGATCAAGGCGATTCCCGGCGTGGCGCGCACCACGAGCACCGTGGTCCTGAACACCGAATTCGAGGACCGGCCGCTGGACCTGGGCTGGGTGAATGGCGACAAGGGAGGTTGATGCGTTGGGGCGGCCTCGGCTTGGTCGCGCGGCTTTTTACGCAGCCACCGGGGCGAGTTCAGCCGCAGCGGCAACCGCCGCCGGAACTGGCACCAGCCGCTGCACCAGCGCCATGTAGTAGCCCAGCGGGGGCGTGACCAGCCCCGGCACCTTGGCATGGTCGTCATAGCGGCGCAGACGGATGGCCTCCTGCGCAAAGGGCTGGGCCGCAAACTGCATCGCCTCTTTGGGCGTGAAGGGCCCGCCCTGAAGCACCAGGCTGTGCTGCGATGCGGGCGACAGTGTCTCCCAGTACCCCGGCTCCATGGTGCACAGGTAGCGCTTGGCATCCACATGCAGGCGGATGGGCTCCAGCACCGCGTCGGGCAGCAGGCCCCGCAAGAACGGGATGGCCATGTACTGGTGCAGGTCGTCCTGCTCGGCCGAGTCGCCCCCGGGCGCCAGCAGGTGGCCGAGGTCGTGCAGCAGGGCCGCGACGACAGTGGCCGGGGTTTCACCCGATTTTTCGGCCCACTGTGCACACTGCAGCGCATGCTCCAGCTGGCTGACCGCCTCGCGGCCGTACTGGTTCACGCCCCGGGTAGCGAGCAGGTGGGCAATGTCTTCAAGGTTCAATGCCATGGTGTGCTCCTTGTCAGACCAGTGCCTTGCGGATGCGGGCCGACACCAGGTCGATGACGCTCACCGTGACCACGATGATGAGCATCACGGCGCAGGTTTCGGCGTATTGGAAGCCCCGGATGATTTCCCACAGCACCACCCCAATGCCTCCGGCGCCCACCATGCCCACCACCGAGGCCGAGCGCACGTTGGCCTCGAAGCGGTAAAGCGTGTACGAGATCCACAGCGGCATGACCTGCGGAATCACGCCATAGATGATTTCATGCAGTGCGCTCGCACCGGTGGAGCGGATGCCTTCCACGGGCTGCGGATCAATCGCCTCCACGGCTTCGGAGAACAGCTTGGCCAGGGTACCCGAGGTGTGGATCCACAGGGCCAGGACACCCGCAAAAGGCCCCAGGCCGACGGCCACCACAAACAGCATGGCAAACACCATTTCGTTGATGGCGCGGCACGCGTCCAGCACGCGGCGCACCGGCTGGTAGACCCACCAGGGCACGATGTTGGACGAAGCCAGCAGTGCCAGCGGCACGGCGGTGACCACCGCCAGCGCCGTGCCCCACAGCGCGATCTGCAGCGTGACCAGCATCTCCTGCACATAGATCTGCCACTGCGAAAAATTGGGCGGAAAGAACTCCGCCGCATAGCTGACCATGTTGCCCGAGTCGTTCCACAGATCGAACGGGCGCATGTCGGCGCCCTTCCAGGACGCCGCCAGCAACACCAGCAGGATGCCCCACGACAGGTACCAGGCCAGGCTGCGCTTGGGCGACGTGGTGTTGGCCAGCGTGGCCAGCGAGGGATTCAAAGCAGAGGACATGGAGACACCCGGGTCGCAACAAGAAACCTACGGATTACTTCAACGACGCCAGCTGCTGGTCGATCTCGGCCAGGCGGGTCTTCTTGTCAGAATCAGCCAGCGTCGCGTCGGCCTCGATCTTGTTGCGCTTGCCGAACAGGTCCAGCTGGCGGATGGGGGTGAGCTGTGCGTTCGTTGATGGCTTGAAGCCCGAGAGCTTGGAGATCTTCATCACGATCTCCTTCTCGCGCGCATCGGTCTTGGCGTAGTTGTAGAAGAAGTCGCGGATCTTGGTCTTGGTGGCCTCGGGCAAGTCCTTGCGCATCACCAGCGGGTCCAGCGGAATCAGGGGCGAGGTCCAGACGATCTTGATGTCCTTGAACTTCTCGGGCTGGCGCTCCTTGATCTTCTCCAGGTTCTCGCTGTTGTTGGTGGCAACATCGACCTGCTTGTTGGCCACGGCCAGCGCGTTGGTCTCGTGGTTGGCACTGCGCGTGATCTTGAAGTGCGTCTTCGCGTCGATCTTGTTCTGTGCAAAGGCGTAGTAGCCGGGCACCAGGAAGCCCGAGGTGGAGTTGGGGTCGCCGTTGCCAAAGCTCAGCGACTTGCCGTTCTTGAGCACGTCATCCAGGGTGGCCAGGGGGCTGTCCTTGTGCACGATGAGGTGCGAGTAGTAGCCCTGCGTGCCGTCTGCGTTCACCATCTGCGCGAAGACTTCGCCATTGGCGCGGTCCACGGCTTCCATGGCCGACTTGTTGCCCAGCCAGGCCACCTGCATTTTGTTGAAGCGCATGGCTTCGATGAGGCCTGCGTAGTCGGATGCAAAGAAGGCGTTGATCTTCAGACCGGTCTGCTTGGCCATGTCATCCAGCAGGGGCTGCCAGTCGGCCTTGAGGTTTTGCGAGGCCTCGGTCGAGATCATGCCGAAGTTGATGTCCTGAGCCAACGCGCCCGTGGTCAAACCCAGCCCGATCGTCAGGGCGGCACACAGTTTCTTGAACATGTTGAAAACTCCAGAGAAAGGAATTGAAAAGAAACAAAAGACCGTTCAGGCGGCCTGGACCATGGCGGGCGTCCACTGCGGGACGGGTGTTGGGGCATGCACGGGTGCTGGTGGGGCACCCGCTGCATCCGACAGAATTTCGTCGGCGTGCACGCCATACAGGCTGCGCAGCAGTGCGGGCGTGAGGGCCGCCGACGGGCCGTCGTACACCACCTGGCCGTGGTGCAAGGCCACCACGCGGGGGCAGTATTTGATGGCCACATCCACCTGGTGCAGCGACACGATGACGGTACAGCGGTCCTCGCGGTTGATGCGGGCCAGGATGTCCATGACCTTGCGCGAGGACTCGGGGTCCAGCGAGGCGATGGGCTCGTCGGCCAGCACCACCTTGGCGCCCTGCACCAGCGTGCGGGCAATGGCCGCGCGCTGCTGCTGCCCGCCGGACAGGGTGGAAGCACGTTGTGCATGGCATTCGGCAATGCCCACGCGGTGGAGCGCTTCCAGCGCCAGTGCGCGCTCCTGCGGCTTGAACATGCGCAGCCAGCCGCGCCACCAGGGCGTGCGGTGCAGCAGGCCCACCAGCACGTTCATCAACACCGGCAAGCGGTCCACCAGATTGAACTGCTGGAACACAAAGCCCACCTGCGAACGCACCTTGCGGATGTCGCTGTGGATGCGCCCGCCCTGCTGCACGCAGCGGCCGTCCACCTCGATCAGCGAATCGCTGGCCGCATCGGCTACCACCAGGCCCGCCACATGACGCAGCAGGGTGGACTTGCCCGAGCCCGAGGCACCAATCAGCGCCACCATCTCGCCGCGCTGCACGGTGAGGTTGATGTCGCGCAGGGCGTGTTTGCCGTTGGCGAAATGCTTGTTCAGTTGGTGGATGTGCAGTGCGGCGGTCATGGCAGCCTCCTGGGGGTTAAGTCGTCTAGACAACCGGAGTGTGGTTGTCGGGCGTGACAGTGCTTTGACAGTTGGGAGAAGTTTGGATGTCAGGAAACGACCTGCACGCGCTCTACAGGACGCGCTGCCCTTCACGCCACACCCCACGCACCACGGCCTGGCGACCGCCATCAGGCAGCTCAGCCATGTGCACCTGCACCAGGTCGGCGCGCAGGCCGGGCGCCAGCGCGCCCCGGTCGGCCATGCCCGCGGCCTTGGCGGGGTTGCAGGTGACGGTGGCCACGGCCTGTGGCAGGGGCAGGATGTCGTCCTGTACCAGCCGCATCACCGCGCTCAGCAAGCTGCCGGGCACGTAGTCGGACGAGAGGATGTCCAAGAGCCCCCGGCGTGCCAGATCGGCCGCCGCCACATTGCCCGAGTGCGAACCACCGCGCACCACGTTGGGCCCGCCCATCACGGTGAGCAAGCCACGTTCGTGCGCGGCCTGGGCTGCGGCCAGTGTGGTCGGGAACTCCGACATCGCGGCCCCTTCGGCATGGGCCTGCTCCACATGGGCCACCGTGGTGTCGTCGTGGCTGGCCAGCGAGATGCCGTGCGTGCGGCAGTAATCCACAAAGTACGCACGGTGTGGCTCGGCGTACTGCGCCTGCAGCGTGGCAGCGTGCGCCACCTGGCGCTCGAATTTCTCGGCGCTCCAGCCCTTCTTGCCGGTGTAGTAGGTGCGCGCCTGCTCGATGTTCTCCCACTGGCGCTGACCTGGGGTGTGGTCCATCAGCGAGATCAACGACAGGCGCGGGTGCCCGTGGAACGGCTCGAACAGGTCGATGGTGTTGGGCGCAGGCAGCTCGCAGCGCACATGCAGGTGGTGGTCGGCCCGCAGCAGGTTGCGCTCGGTGCAGGTGTCGATGGTGTCGAGCACGCGGTTCCAGGCGCTGCCGCGCAGGCTGTCCACGTCGGCCTCGCCCACGCCCAGCGCGTCGAGCACTGTCGTGATGCCTGCGGCCGCAATCTCGGCGTCGTGCGCAAGCAGCGCAGGCATCTCGGCCCATTGCACCTTGGGTCGCGGCATCAGGTGGCGCTCGAAATTGTCGGTGTGGATTTCGACCAGCCCGGGCAGCAGGTAGTCGCCCCCCAGGTCGATGCCTTGCAAGGCCGCGGTGGCCCCGCTGTCCAGCGAGGCAATGCGCCCGCCATCCACGTGCAGGCTGCCCAACACCACTTCGCCCGGCAGCACCATGCGGGCGTTCTTGAACACGGTCGCGGTCATGCCGATGCTCCCCGGAAGTCACCCACATTCACGCGGCGCGTGGCCACGGCAGCGCCGACCTGTGCATCGTGAAAGATGCCCACCAGGGCCGACCCGCGCGCCACCGCCTCGCGGATCATGGCGATCACGGTCTCGGTGTTGGCTGCATCGAGCGATGCGGTGGGCTCGTCCAGCAGCAACAGCGGCTTGGGCTTGATCATGTTGCGGGCGATGTTGATGCGCTGCTGCTCCCCGCCCGAGAAGGTGGCGGGTGGCAGATGCCACAGCCGCTCGGGGATGCGCAGGCGGGTCAGCCACTGGCGGGCGGTATCGCGCGCGGCCTCGATGCCCGCAGGGTCGTCTCCGGCGTCTTCCGCCAGTGGCTCGGCCACCACGTCCAGCGCCGACACACGTGGAATGACCCGCAGGAACTGGCTCACGTACCCCACGGTGTCCCGCCGCAGCTGCACCAGCGCACGCGGCGTGGCCTGCGTCACATCCACCACGGCGCCATCGGCCGAGCGCACCGTGATGCGGCCCGCATTGGTCCGGTAGTTGGCATAGATCATCTTGAGCAGCGTGCTCTTGCCCATGCCCGAGGGGCCGTCCAGCACCACACATTCACCGGGCTGCACGGCCAGGTCCACCTGGGCGAGCACGGGCAGTTCAATGCCGTTCTGGTGGTGCAGGGTGAAGCGCTTGGCCACTCCTTGCATCTGGAGAATGGGCGCAATGGAAGGGGGCTGGTTCATGGCTGCAGTACCGAAGAAACGAGGAGCTGGGTGTAAGGGTGTTGCGGGTCGTCAAGCACCTGGTCGGTCAGGCCAGCCTCCACCACGCGGCCGCGTTGCATGACCACCATGCGGTGGGCCAGCAGGCGTGCCACGGCCAGGTCGTGCGTGACGACAATGGCCGCCAACTGCATCTGCCGCGTGAGCTGGCGCAGCAGGTCCAGCAGGCGCGCCTGCACCGACACATCGAGGCCCGAGGTGGGTTCGTCCATGAACACCAGGCGAGGCTGGGTGACCAGGTTGCGCGCAATCTGCAGGCGCTGGCGCATGCCGCCCGAAAACGTGCGCGGTGCATCGTCGATGCGCGCCGCGTCGATCTCCACGCGCTGCAGCCATTCCGTGGCCGTGGCGCGCAGGCGGCCATAGTGGCGCTCGCCCAGGCCCATCAGGCGCTCGCCCACGTTGGCACCGGCGGACACATCCATGCGCAGGCCGTCCGCCGCGTTCTGGTGCACAAAGCCCCAGTCGGTGCGGGCCAGCAGACGCTGCTGCGCTTCGGTCATGGCGTAGATGTCCTGCAGCTCGCCGCTGCGCTGGCGGAACTGCACCGTGCCTTCGTCCGGGGCGCTGCGCGCCGCAATGGCGTTGAGCAGGGTGGACTTGCCGGAGCCCGACTCGCCCACCACGGCCAGCACCTCGCCGGGCCACAGGTCAAAGGACGCGCCTTGCAGCGCCACGCGATCGCCATAGCGCTTGCTGACATTGCGCACGCTCAGCAGCGGCGCAGAAGATTCGGGGTGATTCATGTGAGGGTCTCGACAACAAAGCTCAGGCCATGCTGCGCAAAGCCCAGGGATTCATAGAAGGCATGCGCGCCCTTGCGGCGGGCGTTGGACGAGAGCGCGAGCTTGTAGCAGCCCGCGTCGCGCGCCTGCTGCATGGCGTGGGCCATCATCTGGCGGCCAATGCCTCGGCCCTGCTGGTCCTGCGCCACCACCACGTCTTCCACGATGGCCGAGGGCGTGCCCCGGTGCGCCAGGTTGTGCATGACGAGCAGCGCATAGGTGCCCACCACGGCGCCGTGCTGCGAGGGGTCGCAGGCCACCCACAGGCGGTAGCTGGGGTAGCGGGCGAACTGGGCCCACACGGCCTGGGCTTCTTCCAGGGTCAGCACGTCGGCCGGGCTGTCTTCAATGGCGGCATACAGCGCCAGCACGCTCTCCAGGTCTGCCTGCCGGGCTTCGCGGATGTGCACGGTGCTCATGCGGCGCCGCCTTCCACGCGCGCCGTTTCGGCCTGCTGCGCCTGGCGCTCTTGGCAGTAGTCCGAATCGGAACAGACATGCATGCGCCCGCCCTGGTCGTCGGTGATGACCTCGTCCAGAAAGCTGTCGGTGGCGCCACACAGCGCGCAGGCAGCATCCCAGCGCTGCACCTCGAACGGGTGGTCCTCAAAACCCAGGCTCTCCACCGGCGTATAGGGCGGCACGGCGTAGATGCGCTTTTCGCGGCCCGCACCAAACAGCTGCAGCGCGGGGTTCATGTGCATCTTGGGGTTGTCGAACTTCGGGATAGGCGACGGCGCCATCACATAGCGGCCGTTGACCAGCACGGGGTAGTCGTAGGTGGTGGCGATGTGGCCATAGCGTGCGATGTCTTCGTAGAGCTTGACGTGCATGAGCCCGTACTCGGCCAGGCCGTGCAGGGTGCGTGTCTCGGTCTCGCGCGGCTCCAGGCGCTGCATGGGCTCGGGCACGGGCACCTGGTAGACGATGACCTGGCCTTCGGTCAGCGGCGTCTCGGGGATGCGGTGGCGCGTCTGGATCAGCGTGGCCTCGCGCGTGCGGGTGGTGGTGGCCACAGCCGTGGTGCGTTCGAAGAAGCGGCGGATGTTGACCGCATTGACCGTGTCGTCCGATCCCTGGTCGATGACCTTGAGGCAGTCCTCTGGTCCGATGATGGACGCGGTGACCTGGATGCCGCCCGTGCCCCAGCCATAGGGCAGCGGCATCTCGCGGGAGCCAAACGGCACCTGGTAGCCGGGGATGGCCACGGCCTTGAGGATGGCGCGGCGGATCATGCGCTTGGTGCGCTCGTCCAGGTAGGCAAAGTTGAAGTGGCCGTCCACCGGTGCGGCGTCGGCGGGCAGGCCCATCACGGCGGGTTCCATGGGCGCGTTCATGCGGCATCCTCCTCAGCGGGGGTGGTGGGGTGGGCGGCAGCGGCGCGCATCTTGCGCACCAGCTCCAGCTCGGACTGAAAGTCCACGTAGTGCGGCAGCTTCAGGTGCTGCACAAAGCCCGAGGCTTCGAGGCTGTCGCTGTGGCCCAGCACGAACTCCTGCATCTGTGCGGGCGACTCCACCGGCTCGCCCAGCTCATCCGCGCGCAGGGCGCGGTCCACCAGGCTCATGGCCATGGCCTTGCGCTCGCTGTGGCCAAACGCCAGGCCATAGCCGCGCGTGAACTGCGGGGGCTGGCTCTTGCTGCCTGCAAACTGGTTCACCATCTCGCACTCGGTGATCTCGATGTCACCGATGTCGATGGCAAAGCCCAGCTCTTCGGGGTCGATCTCCACCGCCACCGTGCCCAGGCGCACCTCACCCACAAACGGGTGCGAGTGCGAGTAACCGCGCTGCGTGGAATACGCCATGGCGAGCAGGAAGCCCTCATCGCCGCGCGCCAGGTTTTGCAGGCGTGTGGCGCGGTTGGCGGGGAAGCGCAGTGGCTCGCGGGTCAGGTCTGTAGGCGCCGGGTCGCCCGGGGGCACGGGGCGGGTTTCGATCAGGCCTTGCTGGTTGAGCAGGTCCACCACGCGCGGCGTGGGGCCAGATGGCACAGCCGCTGCCGCAGCGACAGGCCGCGTCACCGTGCCTTCGGCCAGCAGCTTGAAGTCGAGCAGGCGCTGCGTGTAGTCGTAGGTGGGGCCCAGCACCTGGCCACCGGGCAGGTCCTTGAAAGTGGCAGAGATGCGCCGGTCCAGCACCATGCGGCTGGTGTCCAGCGGGCAGGTGGTGCCCAGGCGCGGCAGCGTGGCGCGGTAGGCGCGCAGCAAGAAAATGGCTTCCACCAGGTCGCCCGCCGCTTGCTTGATGGCCAGCGCGGCGAGTTCGGGGTCGTACACCGAACCCTCGGTCATGACGCGGTCCACCGCCAGCTTGAGCTGCTGGCGGATCTGCTCCACAGAGAGTTCAGGCTGTGCGGCGTCGCCCCGACGCTGGCGGGCCAGCAACTGGTAGCTGTTGAGAATGGCGGCTTCTCCGCCTTTGACGGCTACGTACATGCTCAGGCCTCCTGAAGGGCAGTGGCACCGCGCGTTGCCCGCGTGGTGCGTGGCAGACCCACGATGTGGTCCGCAGTGGCCAGTAGCAGATCCACACCACGTGGAAACACCCCATGGTTGGCCGCCCACTGGGCCTCGAAGTCGTCGGGCAAACCATCCACCTGCAAGGCCGCCACCTCCTGGATGCCGGGGCCACGCAAGTGCCACGCATCACTCGCGTCCGCCGTGGTGGCGGCGGCACGCGATACATCGACCACGCAAGTCGCTGACTGGTCGGGGTAGATGTCGGTGCCCAGAGCCAGACGGTTCAGGGCCGGCAGCGCATCACCCTGGGCCACCCACACAAAACGGGCTTGTGCAGCGTCGGCCACCACAGTGCAGCCCGTGTGAAAGCGCAGCCAGGCACCGGCATCACTGGCTGCCAGCCTGGGCGAGAGCCACAACGTGCAATCGCTGTCGAGCAGGGCCAGCAGCACGGCCGCCGACGCGGCATGCCCCACGGCAGGAGCCTCCGCGTCGTGTTCTACCGCCACCGTGCGGCCGGGGTGCGACAGCGCCTGCAGCACGGCGCGGAACACCGCCTGGCTGCCAAAGGCTTCGTTCGAGAATCCGGCACCCAGCGATGCCAAGGGGGTCGTGTTCATTCGGTGTCCTCATCGTTGTCAGAACCGCTCTCGCGCGCCACGGTGAAGAAGTCCACCTTGGTGCTGGCGGCACGGGCCTGGCGCTCGGCCTGGGTGGTGCGCAGGTGGGCGCGGATGGGTTCCAGCAGCTGGGCGTCCAGCACCGGTTGTTGTGCGGGGTCTTGCAGCAGCGCGTCGGCCAGCGCGGCCAGCTGCACCTGGCGGTGCGAGCGGCCCAGCACGTAGGCCACGCCCACAGTGGCCTCAGCGGCGTCCGATGCGTCGGCCACGCGCAGCGCGCAGCGGGTGACGGTGACCTCACCCAGGTTGAAGCGCTCGCCCGTTCCGCCAGCGCGGCCCTGCACCATCATCAGGCCGGTCTCGGGCGCACGCAGCCAGCGCGCGGGGCGCGTGGCATGCTCGTGCAAGGCAGATTCGAGCAGCCCCAGCGGTGCCCGGGCCAGCAGCGCCATCCAGTGCGCGCGGCCCAGGGGGCGGCCCGGTCCCGGGTTGTCAAAGGCTTGAAACATGGAAGTGGTACCCTGAAAGTTGTATAGACAAATTGAACAACTGGCGCCAGCTTAAAGAGCGCGCATGTAGGTTTCATGACAGCCAGCACCACCTCTCTCACGACCCCGCTACAGGTCCTGCAAGCACCACCACTGCGCCCTGCGCGCGACAGCTTCTGGACGCGCATAGCCGCCGAGCTGGCCGAGGCCATCGGCAGCGGCGTTTATCCGCCGGGCCAGCGACTGCCCTCGGAGCACGCGCTGGCCGAGCAGTTCGGCGTGAACCGCCACACCATCCGCCGCTCGCTCGCCAGCCTGTGCAGCCAGGGGCTAGTGCGCATCACGCAGGGCAGCGGCACCTATGTGGAAGACTTTGCGGTGGACCTGGTGCTGGGCAAGCGCACGCGCCACCAGCAGGGCCTGGCACAGGCGGGGCTGCGCGGCAGCCTGGTGGTGCTGCAGGCCCAGACCACGCGCGCCACGGCGGCGCTGGCGAAGGCGCTGCAAGTGCCCGCGCGCAGCCCGCTGCTGGCGCTGCGCGTTCGGGGCGACGCCGAGGGCCAGCCCCTGCACATCAGCGAGCGCTACTTTCCCCTGCCGCGCTTCGAGAACCTGGCGGCCGTGGTGCGCGAGACAGGCTCCATCACCGCAGGCTTCACCGCCCACGGCGTGGCCGACTACACCCGCCGCGAAAGCCGCATCACCGCCGAGCTGCCGAGCGCCGAAGTGGCCGCCCAGTTGCGCCAGCCCACCTCACGCCCCGTGCTGCAGGTAGAGAGCTTGAACGTGGACCTGGCAGGCAGGCCCATCGAATGGGCGCGCGCCTGGTTTGCGGGCGACCGCGTGAAACTGACCATTGACCACGATGAACACGCCTGACATGCCACCCACCCACCACCGCTATGCGGTCTATTTCGCACCCAACCCGGGCAGCCTGGGCTGGCTGGCCGGCAGCCACTGGCTGGGGCGCTGCGCCGCGCTGCTGCAGCCACTGCAACAGCTCGCCATCGACGGCGTGGCGGCGGACGACCTGCACCGCCTGACCGCAGCACCCCGCCGCTACGGCTGGCACGCCACGCTCAAGGCGCCGTTTGCGCTGGCGCCCGGCACCGACTGGATCACGCTGCACCAGGCCGTGCAGTCCGTGGCGCGCTGTCTGCAACCCTTTGTGCTGCCGCCCCTGCAGGTGCAACGCATCGACGACTTTCTAGCGCTGGTGCCCCCGGCGTTGCACCCCGCCAATGCGCAGATCCAGGAGACCGCCGCCACCTGCGTGACGGCGCTGCAGCCCTTGGCCGCACCCTTGTCCGACGCCGACCTGGCCCGGCGCCGCTCGGCGGGGCTCACTGCCCGGCAGGACGCGCTGCTGCAGCAATGGGGCTACCCCTTTGTGCTGGACGAGTTCCGCTTTCACATGTCGCTCACCGGCAGCCTGGCGCAGGTGGACAAACAGACGCAGGCGCTGGTGTTCGAGGCCGCGCAGGAGTTCTTCTCGGACCTTCCCATGCTGAAGTTCAACAGCCTGGCCTTGTTCGCAGAGCCCATACCCGGCGCCGACTTTGTGCTGCTGGATCACCTGGAGATGGGCGCATGACCACCGGCAGACTGATTTACTGCATGGGCCCCTCGGGTGCGGGTAAGGACAGCCTGCTGAACTGGTTACGGACACACCTGCCCACCCCTTGCCCCGTGCACTGGGCGCAGCGCACCATCAGCCGTGCCGCGACGTCTGCCGGCGAAGTGCATGAAAGCGTTTCGCCCCAAACGTTTTTTGCGCTGTGCAGCGACCACGCCTTTGCCCTGCACTGGCAGGCCAACGGCCTGGGTTACGGCGTGCGGCATGCGCAACTGGCGCCGCTGGCGCAGGGTCACTGGGTGCTGCTCAATGGCTCGCGCGCCTACCTGCCCGAGGCCCTGGCGCGCTTCCCGGGCCTGGTGGCTGTGCACATCACTGCCAGCCCGCAGGTGCTGCGCGAACGTCTGCTGGCGCGGGGCCGCGAGACGCGCGAAGAGGTGGAGGCCCGCGTGCAGCGCGCGCTGGCCTACAGCCCGCCGCCGGGCGCGGCCAGCCTGGAGGTGCACAACGACGGAGTGCTGGGCGATGCGGGCCTGCGGCTGCTGAACGCGTTGGAAAATTTACCGGGCTGGCCCCAGCGCAGTGGCAAACTTTCGCCCATTGTTTCCGTACTTTCCAGCACGCCATGACCACCATCACGATCTATCACAACCCCAAGTGCGGCACGTCCCGCAACACCCTCGCCATGATCCGCAACAGCGGCATGGAGCCCGAGGTCATCGAATACCTGAAAGCCCCGCCCGACCGTGCCACGCTGGTGGCGCTGATTGCAGCGACCGGCGAGCCGGTGATCAACGCCGTGCGCACCAAGGAAGCGATCTTCACCGAGCTGCAACTGGACGCACCGGGCGTCACCGACGCGCAGCTCATCGACGCGATGCTGCAGCACCCCATCCTCATCAACCGCCCCATAGTGGTCACGCCCCTGGGCACGCGGCTGTGCCGCCCGTCCGAGAAAGTGCTGGACATCCTGCCCGCACCGCAGCAAGGTGCCTTCACCAAGGAGGATGGCGAAGTCGTCATCAACGCGCAGGGCCAGCGTGTCTGAGGCAACCTCGCGCGCCCCCGCCATGGCCCACCGCGCGGCATGAGCGCCGCGTCACAACGCTGGACCGTGGCGCGCCTGGGCACGGCCCAGACGCTGGCCTGGGCCTCGTCCTACTACCTGCCTGCCATGCTGGCCGCGCCCATGGCGCGCGACTTGGGTGTGGCCACCCCCACGGTGTTCGCGGCGTTTTCCGTGGCGCTCATCGTGTCGGCACTACTCGGGCCTTTCGCGGGCCGAGCCATCGACCGCCATGGCGGCCGCCCGGTGCTGATGGGCACCAACCTGCTGTTTGCAGCTGCTCTGGCGGGCATGGCCCTGGCGCAAGGCCCGGTGGGCCTGTTTGCCGCGTGGGTGCTAATGGGCGTGGCCATGGGGTCGGGCCTTTACGAGGCGGCGTTTGCCACGCTGGTGCGGCTGTACGGCCAGGGCGCGCGCAGCGCCATCACCGGCATCACGCTGATCGCGGGGTTTGCCAGCACCGTGGGCTGGCCGCTGTCGGCCTGGATGGAGACGCAATGGGGTTGGCGCGGAGCGTGCGCGGGCTGGGCCGCATTGCACTTGCTGGTGGGGGTGCCGCTCAATGGCTGGCTGCCGCGCGCCGACGCCGCAGAAAAGGCCACCGAACCATCGACGGACGCCATCGCAGCGCCCGCCACAGAACCGGCCGTATCCGCCCCGCCCACTCCAGCACGCCCGCTGCGCACCACCGTGCTGCTGTCCTTTGTGTTTGCGGTCACCTGGTTCACCAGCACCGCCATGGCAGCCCACCTGCCCCACCTGCTGCAGGCCAGCGGTACGTCGCTGCAGGCGGCAGTGGCAATGGCCGCGCTGGTGGGCCCTGCGCAGGTGGCTGCACGCCTGCTGGAGTTTGGTTTTCTGCGCCGCCTGCACCCGCTGCTGTCGGCCCAGCTCGCTGCCGCCGCGCACCCCGTGGGCGCGGGCCTGCTGATGGTGCTGGGCGGGCCTGCGGCTGCAGTATTTACCGTGCTGCACGGGGCAGGCAACGGGATACTGACCATTGCCAAGGGCACGCTGCCACTGGTGCTGTTTGGGCCAGCAGGCTACGGCGCGCGCCAGGGCCTGATGATGGTGCCCGCCCGCGTGGCGCAGGCGTTTGCACCGGTGCTGTTTGGCATGCTGCTGGACAGCGCCGGGGCAGCGGCCCTGTGGCTCACCACACTGCTGGGCCTCGCCGCGTTGGGAGCGCTGTGGCTGCTGCGTCCCGTGGCTCGGGTCTGAACGATCAACCGCACGGCACCACAAACGCCTTGCGCGCAGCGAGCGCTGCGGGGCGCGAGTGGCAGCCTTCCAGGTGGTCATTGACCAGCCCCATGGCCTGCATGAAGGCGTACACCGTGGTGGGGCCCACAAAACTCCAGCCACGTCTCTTGAGGTCCTTGGACATGGCCATCGACGCGGGCGATGTGGACAGGGTGCGCGCCACGTCGCGCGTGAGGCGCTCGGGCCGGTCGGTGGCAGCGGGCTCGTAGCGCCAGGCGTAGTGCGCCAGCGAACCAAACTCGCGCCGCAGCTCCAGCACACGGTGGGCATTGTTGATGGTGGACTCGATCTTGCCCCGGTGGCGCACGATGGCCGCGTCCTGCACCAGGCGCTCGATCTCGGCCGGGCCGAAGGCTGCCACCTGCTCGGCGTCGAAGTTCGCGAACGCGGCACGAAAGCCCTCGCGCTTGTTCAGGATGGTGAGCCAGCTCAGGCCCGATTGAAAACCCTCCAGGCAGATCTTCTCGAACAGCCTGCGGTCGTCGGCCACCGGAAAGCCCCACTCGGTGTCGTGGTAGTGGCGGTACAGCGGCGTGGACTGGCACCAGGTGCAGCGCGGGCAACCGGCCTCGTCAGCGAACAGGCCGTCGGCCAGCGCAGGTGGGCGAGCAGGATCGGGAGCGGTCAAAGGGGTCATGCGCGGCATTCTAGAAAGCGCAACAGCCAGGCTGCTGACAGGGCGAACGCAAAGGGTTCAATCTGCCCATAAACTGCGCTGCATGCGCCAGCCACCTTCCCGCCTGCGGGCCACTTTCAGCCTGATGTTTTGCCTGGTGCTGGCCGGCTGCGCCAGCACCACCGGTCCCTCCAACGCGCTGGGCTACTACTGGCAGTCGCTGCGCGGGCACATGCAGATCATGCATGCCGCAGAACCGATTGACGAATGGGTGGCGCGCAAGGACATCTCGCCCGCCCTGCGCGAGCGCTTGCAGCTGGCGCAACGTGCGCGGGCCTTTGCGGTGGCAGAACTCGGCCTGCCCGACAACGCCAGCTACCGCCGCTATGCCGACCTGAAGCGCCCCGCCGCCGTGTGGAACGTGGTCGCCGCGCCGCCCTATTCGCTGGCGCTGCACACCTGGTGCTTTCCGGTCACGGGCTGCATCGGCTACCGGGGCTATTTCACCGAAGCTGCGGCGCAGGCCGAGGCCGCCGAACTGTCCGCACAGGGCCTGGAGGTGGAGGTGTACGGCGTGCCCGCCTACTCCACGCTGGGCTACATGAACTGGGCGGGCGGCGACCCGCTGCTGTCCACCTTCATCGCCTGGCCCGAGGGAGACTTTGTGCGCCTGCTGTTCCACGAGCTGGCGCACCAGGTGGTCTATGCCCAAAACGACACCTTGTTCAACGAGTCCTTTGCCACGGCGGTGGAACGCATTGGAGTGGCGCGTTGGCTGGCCACGCAGTCCACCCCCGCCGCGCGCGAGGCCTACGCCACCAGCGAAGCGCGGCGCAGCGCCTTCCGCATGCTCACCCGGGCCACGCGCACCCGCCTGGCGGCCATTTATGAGCAGAAGGAGCTTCAAGCGCTAGAAGATCATGCCTTGAGTGCTATGAAAAAAGAAGCAATGCAAGCGTTTCGAGACGACTATGCCGCACTGCGCGCACGCTGGCTGGACGCCCCCGGCGGCACGCCCCCCCGGGCCACCACTGCCCAGGTGGCAGGCTACGACCGCTGGGTGGCCCAGGCCAACAACGCCAGTTTTGCCGCCCAGGCCGCCTACGACGAACTGGTGCCCGCGTTCGAGGCCTTGTTTGAACGCGAGGGGCGCAACTGGCCCCGGTTTTATGATGCCGTACGGCAACTGACGCAGCAGCCCCAGCCCGAGCGGCACGAGGCCCTGCGCGCCCTTTTACCTGACCCCCAACACCTCAAGGAGACACCCGGTGCCTGACATCCATATCCACCGCGACCACCACCTGGGCTTCAAGGAGGCCCGCAAGGTCGCCTTCTCCTGGGCCGAAAAGGCAGAAGAAAAATTCGACATGGAGTGCACCTACGAAGAGGGCGAGACGGAAGACCTGCTTACATTCACCCGCTCGGGCGTCAAGGGCACGCTGCTGGTGGATGCGCACCAGTTCGAGATGAAGGCACAGCTCGGCTTTCTGTTCGGCGCGTTCAAGGACCGCATCGAGGCCGAGATTGGCGAACAGCTGGATGCACTGCTCAATGCACCGCACCCCAGTGCCAAGAAGCCAGCGGCCGACAAGAAGAAAGCGGCGGCAGACGCGGATGCTGACAAGCCGGCCCCCAAGGCAGCGGCCAAGCCTGCCGCCAAGGCCAAGAAGGCCTAGCCACCGCCATGACATCCCCTGCGAACGGGACCGCCGCCCACAGCCCGGCGTTTGACACCCTCTCCACGCTGCTCCACACCCGCTACAGCTGCCGCGCTTTTCTGCCCGAGCCGTTGCCGCGCAGCACCATCGAAGCCATCCTGGCCACCGCTCAGCGCACAGCATCGTGGTGCAACGCGCAGCCCTGGCAGCTCACCATAGCCAGCGGAGCCACGCTGGAGCGCCTGCGCAGCGCACTGCAGTCGCACATGACCACCGCCGCCCCCAACCCCGACCTGCCCTGGCCCCGCGAATACCGGGGCGTGTACCAGGAACGGCGGCGCGAATGCGGCTGGGGCCTGTACGAAGCCCTGGGCATTGCCAAGGGTGACCGCGAAGCCTCGGCCCGCCAGGCGGCGCAGAACTTCACGATGTTCGGCGCACCGCATGTGGCCATCGTCACCAGCGACGAGGCACTGGGCGTCTATGGTGCGGTGGACTGTGGCGCCTATGTCAACAACTTCATGCTGGCCGCGCACAGCCTGGGCGTGGGCTCCATCGCACAGGCGGCGCTGGCGTCCTACCCCGGCGTGCTGCGCGAGGTGCTGGGCATTGGCAACGACCGCAGCATCGTCTGCGGTATCTCCTTTGGCATGGCGGACCCAGCCCACCCGGCCAACCATTTCCGCACCACACGCGCCGACTCCGCCAGCAGCGTGGTCTGGAGGGACTGAGAAGGGGTGACCGGACAGGCGTCAGGCCACAGCGCGCAGCAGGGGGTTGTCCGTGCGCAGCAGCCCAAACAGGTTCTTGGGGTCTGACAGCTGGGGGATGAGTTCGATGGGTTGGCCCATGCCCAGCTCGGCGGCCGTATCGCGCAAGAAGCGCAGCGCAGAAAAGTCCTCCAGCGCAAAGCCTACGGAGTCAAACACCGTTATTGCAGCATCGCTGGCCCGGCCGGTGTGTTGGCCTGCCAGCACTTCCCACAGCTCGGTCACCCCAAAGTCGGCCGGCAGCTGCTGGACGTCGCCTTCGATGCGCGTCTGCGGCGCGTATTCCACAAACACCTGGGCCTGGCGCAGCACGTCGGCATGCAGCTCGGTCTTGCCGGGGCAGTCGCCCCCCACGGCGTTGATGTGCATGCCGGGCGCCAGCATGCCGGGCGTGAGGATGGTGGCGTTGGTCTTGTCGGCCGTCACCGTGGTCACGACGTCAGCGCCGCGCACGGCCTCGGCCGTGCTGTTGCAGGCCACGGTGCGCAGGCCCGTGCCTTGCAGGTTGGCCTGCAGCTTGGCGGTGGCGGCCGGGTCGGTATCAAACAGCCGCAGCGTGGTGATGCCCAGCAGGTGGTGGAAGGCCAGTGCCTGGAACTCGCTTTGGGCGCCGTTGCCGATCAGCGCCATGGTGCGGCTGCCAGGCCGCGCCAGGGCGCGGGCGGCCACGGCCGACATGGCGGCGGTGCGCAGGGCGGTGGTGAGCGTGAGTTCGCTCAGCAGCAGCGGCGCGCCCGTGGCCACATCGGCCAGCACGCCAAACGCCATTACCGTAGGCAGGCCCCAGCGCGTGTTCTTGGGGTGGCCGTTGACGTACTTGAACGCATAGGTCTGGTCATCGGCAATGGGCATGAGTTCGATCACGCCGTCGCGCGAGTGGCTGGCCACACGTGCGGATTTGTCGAACGCGCCCCAGCGCAGAAAGTCGGCCAGGATGTAGTCGGCAATGCCGCGCAGGCAGGCCTCGACGCCCTTGCGCTGCACCATGTCGATGACATCGGTGGCACTGAGGTAGCGGGTGGAAAAATGATGGTGTGAGGGCATGGCGCTTGTCTCCGAATGGGAATGGATACGGCTCCAAGCAGTGTCCCGAAGCGCCAAAACAATGGGAATCGCCCAATCTGCTGCATATTGCTGGGCTGTTTGCCGGTATGGCATCACAAATTGCCACTTTGTTCAAAAGCCCCAGAGCACCTTCTGGCAGCACCAGCGCGCTATCCTCGGCGGCATCCTCCGTCCAGCACCATGACGCAACCCCAAGTAATCATCAGCGAAGTCGGCCCGCGCGATGGCCTGCAGTCCGTCAAAGCCACCATGCCCACGGCCGACAAGCTGCGCTGGATCGACGCCCTGGTGGCGGCCGGCCTGCGTGAGATCGAAGTCGGCTCGTTCGTGCCCGCCCGCCTGCTGCCCCAGATGGCCGATGTGGCCGAAGTGGTGCGGCACGCGCTCACCCACCCTGGCATAACCGTGATGGCCCTGGCGCCCAACCTGCGCGGCGCCGAGGCGGCGCTGGCAGCAGGGGTGCACAAGGTCACCCTGCCGGTGTCGGCCAGTGCTGCCCATTCGCTGGCCAATGTGCGCAAGACACGCGAGGCCATGGTCGAGGAGGTGCGCGCCGTGGCACAGCTGCGTAACGCGCAGGCGCCCGGCGTGCTGGTGGAGGTGGGGTTGTCCACCGCCTTTGGCTGCACGCTGCAGGGCGTGGTGCCCGAGGACGATGTGATCTGGCTCGCAGGCCTGTGCGCCGAGGCCGGCGCCGACGAGGTGGGCCTGTCGGACACCACCGGCATGGCCAACCCGGCGCAGGTGCGCCGCCTGTTCACGCGCCTGCGCGCCGAGCTGGGTGCCAAGGCCGGTGCGGCCCACATGCACAACACCCGCGGGCTGGGGCTGGCCAACTGCCTGGCGGCCTACGACGTGGGGGTGCGCACCTTTGATGCGTCGCTGGGCGGCCTGGGCGGCTGCCCCTATGCGCCGGGCGCGTCGGGCAACGTGGTGACCGAAGACCTGGTGTTCATGTTCGAAGCCATGGGCATTGCCACGGGGGTGGACCTGGAGCGCCTGATGGCCGCCCGCGTGCCGCTGCAGGCGGGGTTGCCGGGCGAGGCGGTCTACGGCATGACGCCGGAAGCCGGGCTGCCCAAGGGGTGGGTCCAGCGTTAGGCGCCTCTGCCCCCAAAGAAAAAGGCGACCAAGGTCGCCTTTTTCTTTGGGGGTCACCGCCGTATCAGCTCAGCGAGGTGATCAGGTCCACATACAGTTGCTTGGCCTCGTCGGCACCCGTGCCCTTGAGCTTTTCCCAGGCGTCCCACTTGGCACGGCCCACCATGTCGGAGAAGCTGGGCTTCTTCTCGGTGTTGTCGCCGGCGGTGGCTTGCTTGTACAGCGCGTAGATCTTGAGCAGCGTGGCGTTGTCGGGACGCTCGCTCAGGTTCTTGGAATTGGCCACGGCGGCTTCGAAGGTGGCATTGAGGTCGGCCATGTCGGTGTGCTCCTTGGGATGTGTGGGGGGAGGGAAAGAACGGTGTCGGCAAGGGTTTGCTGCGTTGTATCTTACGGGCTGAGCACGGCCCGGGGCCGCTCAATCCATAGAGGCAAGCCCCCAAAAATCAAACAATAGGTGTACATCTGATGGTGACCCGCATTCCAGCCCCCCGCAAAGCCGCCCCAGGCCGCAGCACGAGCCCCCTGCGCACCATGCGCGACCAGGCGCCTGAGGTGGCACGCAAGGCCGCCCAGGCCCTGCCCCCCGCAGCCCGCAAGGCCGCCACCGTGGTGCAGAAGAACGTGCGCCGCGCGGCCACCGGCATGCTGGGCCTGTCGGGCGAACGCATGAGCAAGGTCGATACCGCCTGGCTGCGCATGGATTCGCACAGCAACCTGATGATGATCAACGGCGTGTGGACCCTGTCACCCGGCATCACCTGGGAGGCGTTGTGCGAACGCGTACAGCAGCGCCTGCTGCAGTACCCGCGCTTTCGCCAGCGGGTGGTGGAAGATGCCGCAGGCGCCACCTGGGTGGAGGACCGCAACTTCGACATCGCTGCGCATGTGCTGCGCGAAAAGCTGCCCCACCGCACAGGCCACAGCATGCAGCGCGCACTGCAGGACCGCGTGGGCGAACTCGCCATGCAGCCGCTCGATACACGCCGCCCGCTGTGGCAAATGCACCTGATCGAAGACTTTGTGGGTGATGACGGCGCGAAGGGCAGCGCGCTCATCGTGCGCATCCACCACTGCATTGCCGACGGCATTGCACTCATCTCGGTGACCATGTCGCTGGTGGACGGCGGCTCGGAGCCCCCCAAGCGCAAGGCGCGGGCAGACAAGGAAGCCGCCACCGCCGAGGACTGGATCGCCGACGCACTCATCAAGCCCTTCACCGGCCTCACCGTCAAGGCCCTGGACCTGGCGGGCGACAGCGCCGCCAAGTCGTTGCAGATGCTGGGCGACCCGGAAAAGGCCATGCACCACGGGCTGACCGGCACCATGGATATGGCCCGCGTGGCCTACCAACTCGTCAGCGACGCGGCGGCATTGGCGCTGATGCCAGACGACTCGCCCACGCGCCTGAAGGGCCAGCCCGGCAGCGCCAAGCGCGTGGCCTGGTGCCCGCCGATTCCGCTCGAAGAGGTCAAGGCCATCGGCAAAGCACTCAACTGCTCCATCAACGATGTGCTGCTGTCGTGCGTGGCGGGCGCCATCGGCGGCTATCTGCGCAGCCAGGGGGACGACCCTACGGGCCAGGAGATCCGCGCCATGATCCCGGTGAATCTGCGCCCCATGGAAGAGGCCTGGAAGCTGGGCAACCGCTTTGGCCTGGTGCCGCTGGTGCTGCCGATTGGCGTGGCCAACCCTGTCGAGCGCGTGTACGAAGTGCGCAAGCGCATGAATGCGCTCAAGGGCAGCACCCAGCCCATCCTGGCGTTTGCCATGCTCGCCGTGGCAGGCCTGATGATCAAGCCCGCACAGGACGCACTGCTCAACCTGTTTGGCCGCAAGACCACGGCGGTGATGACCAACGTGCCCGGCCCCAAGGAGCAGCTCACGCTGTGCGGCGCACGCGTCACGCAGTGCATGTTCTGGGTGCCGCAGTCGGGTGACATCGGCCTGGGGGTCTCCATCCTCAGCTACGGCGGCGGCGTGCAGTTTGGCGTGATCACCGACACCACCCTGTGCCCCGAGC
Organism: Acidovorax sp. 59; assembly: GCF_002754175.1. Taxonomy (NCBI): domain Bacteria; kingdom Pseudomonadati; phylum Pseudomonadota; class Betaproteobacteria; order Burkholderiales; family Comamonadaceae; genus Acidovorax; species Acidovorax sp. 59. The sequence goes on from NZ_PEET01000001.1 coordinate 4,088,316, forward strand.
CGCAGCAGATCATCGACGCCTTTGCGCCCGAGTTTGACCAGCTGTCGCTGCTCACGCTGATGCTGCCGTGGGGCGACTGAACGCATCTGCGTTGCCAGAGCCACCACCCTGCGTGCGTCTGGGGTGGGTGGTGGCCTTGCTGCTGTCTGCGGGCGGGGCACACGCGGCCGTGGAGGAGGAAAGCACCCAGCGGCCCTACGTGGTGCGCGCCCAGCCCGGAGAGACACTGCGCGAGGCCCTGCATGCTGCAACCCCCATTTCGGTGGGTGGACAGCGCTTTCATGGCTACACCCGCTGGAACGTGCGCTGGACCTTCCGCTGGTGGCGCGAAGCCTCGGGCCGCTGTGCGATCACCGAAGTCAACACCCGGCTGCGCACCGAAGTGCAGCTGCCCGACCTGCAGGCCGCCAGCCCGTCGCAGCAGGCGGTTTTTGACCGCTATTTGCAGGCGCTGTCCCACCACGAGCAAGGCCATGTGCAGATCGGGCGCGACGCAGCGCAGGCCATTGACCAGGCCATCCGCCAGATGCCCGCAGCGTCCGACTGCGCCACGCTGGAGCGCGAAGCCAACGCCTTGGGCCACCGGCTGCTGCAGGACCACGTGGCGCGCGAAAAGCAGTACGACCAGCGCACCCGCCACGGTGCCACACAAGGCGCACGGCTGGACTGACCATGGGGGTGGCCGCCAGAAACGTTCCCATCTTTCCTATCGACCGACAGGCTCACCCGTTGCGCTGAGGAGGCGCCGCCACCAGCGCATCCGTCAGGCGGGACACTGCGGCCACCACCGCGGCCACGGGTTCGCCCATCTGCGCACGCACGATGGCGCCCTCCACCACCAGGGTGAGCGCCTGCGCGTCCTGCGCACGGTGGGAAGGCGCTGGCAACAAGGCAGCCAGCAACGCCGTCATGTCGCGCTTGTGGCGCTGCGCAATCTCCAGCACCTCCGGCACGGTGTCTCCCAGCTCGCTCACGCTGTTGATGAACGCACAGCCCCGAAAGTGCTTGCTGCCCAACCATTCCGCCAGGGCAGGCGCCAATGCCCGCGTGCGATCCGCCCCTGTGGGCAGCGCGTGCGCATGGCGCTGCAGCGCGTCGGCGAACCAGCCCATCCAGCCCGCATGCCGGTACTCCAGATACGCACAGATGAGCGCGTTCTTGCTCGGGAAATGCCGGTAGAAGGTCACCTTGGTCACGCCAGACTCCGCAATCACCCGGTCGATGCCCGTGGCGCGGATGCCATCCCGGTAGAACAGCGCGTGCGCCGTGTGCAGCAGGCGGTCTCGGGCGGGCAGGTCTTGCCAGCCGACAGGGAGAGGATCAAAGGTCATTCGCTCATTGTAGACAAGTCTGTCTACATGGCTTTATGATGACACGTAGACAGACCTGTCTACATCAACCCTTCACCGTCGAGGTTCCCATGGAAACACGCCCGCCTTTGCCGCCCTTTACCCAACACACCGCCGTCCAGAAAGTGCGCCTGGCCGAAGACGGCTGGAACTCGCGCGACCCGGCCCGCGTGGCCCTGGCCTACACAGAGGACACGCGCTGGCGCAACCGCGCCGAGTTCCCCGTGGGCCGCGAGGCCGCCCGGCAGCTGCTGGAGCGCAAGTGGGCACGCGAACTGGACTACCGCCTCATCAAGGAGCTGTGGGCGTTCAGCGGCCACCGCATCGCCGTGCGGTTTGCCTACGAGTGGCATGACGACGCAGGCCAGTGGTACCGCAGCTACGGCAACGAGAACTGGGAGTTCAACGACGCAGGCCTGATGGCCGTGCGCCACGCCAGCATCAACGACCGCCCCATCCAGGCCGCAGACCGGCTGTTCTTCTGGCCGCTGGGGCGCCGGCCGGACGACCATCCGGGGCTGAGCGACCTGGGCCTTTGAGAATCGGCGGACGCCCAGGGGACCGGCAAGCGCTCAGGGCTGCGACGCCACCTGTGCCAATGCCAGTTCCCATAACGACTCCGCCACCGGCGACATCTCGGCGCGCTGGCGGTACAGGCGGATCTGCACCGGCACGTTCCAGTCAGCGCCCCCGGCGGCCACCAGTGTGCCGGTGCGCAGCTCCTCGGCAATCAGGCTTTCGGGCAGCCAGGCCACACCCCGCCCTTCCTGGGCCAGGGTCTTGAGCAACACCGCGTGGTGCGCGGTGAACACCACCGCCACCGGGCCGTCAGCACCGTCAGCAAACACCCCGCGCATGCGGGCCCGCATGATGCGGCCCAGGCCCGACGCCTCGCTGTAGGCCAGCACGGGCACCGAGGCCTGCTGGCCCAGCGCATGCAACGGCTGGCCTGCTGCGCCGCCGGGCTGCGGCGCACTGACTGGCAGCAGCCGGTCGTCCGCCAGGCGGCACATGGGGTACTGCGCCTCGTCCAGGCGCCCCGGCACCTCGGCGTGGCCATGGCACAGCACAAACTGCACACGCCGCTGGAGCATCAGGTCTTCGCAGGCCTGCGAGCTGTCGGACATGGTCTGGATGGGCCCCAGCCGCAGCCGGGCCTCCATGCCCACCAGCCAGCGCGGAAAGAACGTGAGCGAGAGCACGTGCGTGGCCGCAAAGCGCAGGCTGGCAGCCGCCAGGTCGTGTGCAGCACGGGCCTTGATGCGGGCAGCCTCCAGATTGGCCAGGATGGTTTCGAGCAGCGGCAGAAAGCGCTGGCCTGCCGCCGTGAGCGCCGCGGGATGGGCACTGCGGTCGAACAGCTCCACGCCCACCCAGTCTTCCAGGGCGCGGATATGGCGGCTGAAGGCGGGCTGGGCAATGGCGCGGGCCTCCGCCGCGCGCGAGAAATTGCCCGTCTCGGCCAGGGCGAGGAAATCCTCCAGCCATTCCAGGTCCAGGGGTCGGTTGCCGGGTCCCATGTGTCTCCGCGATGGATCGGTAGATAGTTGTATGCGATTCGAGTATTGGACCGCTGCAGCATGGCGCGGAATGATCCACCCCGTTGTTCACCAGCTTTTCCAACGGAGACAAGAAAGCATGCCTGCCATCTCGAATTATCGCGGGATCATCCCCGCCATCTCGTGCCCCTTCACCCCCGACCACCGCATCGACGAGCCCGCGCTGCGCAAGCTCGCCGCCTGGCTGGCGGGCCACGAGGGCGTGGTGGCCGTCATGACCAACGGCCACACCGGCGAGGTGTTCTCCCTCACACCGGCTGAACGCGCCGAGGTCACCCGCATCGTGGCCGACGAACTCAAGGGGCGCACGCCTGTCATTTCGTCCATCGTCTGCGAAGGCCTGGCCGACGCGGCCGACCATGCCCGTGCTGCCGTCGAGGCTGGTGCCGTGGCGCTGGACGTGATGCCCCCGCACCACTGGCTGCGCTTTGGCTTCACGCCCGGCCATGCACTGCAGTACTTCGAGGCCATCCACAAGGCGGCGCCCAACGCCGATCTGGTTTGCCACGTCTACCCGGCCTGGACGCGTGCCTCGTACTCGTCGCAGCTGCTGGCCGACCTGGCCCGGTTGCCCTACCTGCAGGCCTTCAAGGTGGGCCAGCGCGACATGAACAAGTACGCCCGCGACATCCAGGCGATCCGCGAGGCCGACGCGTCCAAGGCCATCCTGACCTGCCACGACGAGTACCTGCTGGCCTCGATGGTGCAGGGCGTGGACGGCGCGCTGGTGGGTTTTGCGACCTTCATCCCCCAGCTCATCATCGATCTGTGGAATGCGGTGAAGGCCGGCGACTTGAAGAAAGCCATGGCGGTGCAGGCTGTCATCACGCCCCTGAAGGACGCGGTGTATGGCGGCGGCGAGCCCACTGGCGAGGCCCACGCCCGCATGAAGGGTGGCATGTACCTGGCAGGCGTGATCGACGACGCCACCGTGCGCCCACCGACCGAGGCGCCCAACGCCAAGGAAGTCGAAGCGCTGCGCGCTGCGGTGAAGCAGGCCGGCCTGCTCAAGCGCTGAGCGGTCCCTGCGAGGCTCGGGGGATTTTGAGTCCCCCGCGCCTCATTGCACACAAGAAAACCGACAAGGAGACAAGACACCATGCAACGCCACCTTTTCCTCCGCGCCGCCCTGGGTGTAGCCACACTCGCGATGGCGGCCAGCAGCTTTGCGCAGGCTTACCCCACCAAGCCCATCCGGATGGTCATCCCCTTTCCGCCAGGCGGCACGCTCGACACCGTGGGCCGCATGCTCGCGCAAAAGCTGGGCGACCAGATGGGCCAGAACTTCATCGTCGAGAACAAGGCGGGCGGCAATGGCGTGATTGGCGGCGACGTGGTGGCCAAGGCCCCGGCCGACGGCTACACGCTGCTGTTCAACGCATCCACCTTCACCACGGCGCCCATGACCATGAAGTCCGTGCCCTACGGCGTGGTCAAGGACTTCACGCCCGTGGCGCTGGTGGCCAAGGCCCCGCTGTCGGTGGCCATCAACAAGAACCTGCCGGTCACCGACATCAAGTCGCTGATGGCCTACGCCAAAGCCAACCCCGGCAAGATGACTTTCGCCGTGGGCTCCATCGGGTCGGCCGGGCACCTCTCGACCGAACTGCTCAAGCGCGCAGGCAACCTTGACTACCTGATCGTGCCCTACAAGGGCACGGCGCCTGCGTTCCAGGACCTGATCGGCGGACAGATCGACGGGTTCATCGATCCGATCCTGGGGTCTCTGCAGTACCACAAGAGCGGCATGCTGCGCGTGGTGGCCGTCACCTCCGCCCAGCGCGCAGCGAGCTTGCCCGACGTGCCCACGGTGGGCGAGACGATTCCGGGCTACGAGTTCTACAGCTGGTATGGCCTGTGGGGCCCGGCCAAGCTGCCGGCGGACATCACCCAGCGGCTGAACACCGAGGTGAACAAGGCCCTGGCCGAGATGACGCCCAAGCTCAAGGAGCAAGGGCTGCTGACCACGCCGGGCAGCGTGGAGGACTTTGCGAAGTTCCAGCGCAGCGACATGGAGCGCTCGCAGAAGATCGTCACCGAAGGGAACATCCGTGTCGAGTAACGCCCGCCACGCCGTCGTCACCGGCAGCAGCAGCGGCATAGGCCGCAGCATCGCCGAGTCGCTGCTGGCTGGCGGCTGGCGCGTGACGGGCCTGGATGTGGCCCAGCCGACGGTCGTTCACCCCTCGTTCACCCATACACCGGTCAACCTGGCCGATGGCACCGACATCGCCCGCGTGGCCGCTGCGCTGCCCGGCGTGGACGCGCTGGTCCATGCGGCCGGCGTGCTGCGCGTGGGGCCGCTGGGCCAGCTCGACCATGCGGGGGGCGAGCTGATGTGGCGCCTGCATGTGGATGCCGCCACCCGGCTGGCCGATGCCATCGTGCCCGGCATGGCCCAGCGCGGCCAGGGGCGCGTGGTGTTCATTGGCAGCCGCGTGGCGCAGGGCATGGCCGGGCGTGGTCAGTACGCCGCGACCAAGGCCGCACTGATTGCACTGGCGCGCAGCTGGGCCGCCGAGGTGGCCGCGCAGGGCGTGACGGTGAATGTCGTCTCGCCCGCAGCCACCGCCACCGGCATGCTGAACGACCCCGCCCGCCAGGGCAGCGCGCCGCGCCTGCCGCCCATCGGCCGCCTGATCGAGCCTGCCGAGATTGCCGCACTGGTGGGCTTTCTTCTGTCTGAATCTGCCGCCGCCATCACGGGGCAGGACATCGCGATCTGCGGGGGCTCTTCGCTCGCCCGCTGATCTTTCCTTTTGATCCCGCCCCTTTCCCTCTTTGCCAACCAACGCGACCACCATGAAGATCGTCAACATCCTCGAATCGACCCGTCCCATCAAGTCGGACATCCGCAACGCCTACATCGACTTCTCGAAGATGACGCTGAGCCTCGTGGCCGTGGTCACCGACGTGATCCGCGATGGCAAGCCGGTGATCGGCTACGGCTTCAACTCCAACGGCCGCTACGGCCAGGGCGCGCTGATGCGCGACCGATTCATCCCCCGCGTGCTGGAGGCTGAGCCGGCCAGCCTGCTGGACGAGACGGGCGAGAACCTGGACCCGCACAAGGTCTGGGCCCGCATGATGATCAACGAAAAACCCGGCGGCCACGGCGAGCGCTCGGTGGCCGTGGGCACGATCGACATGGCCGTGTGGGACGCCACAGCCAAGATTGCGGGCAAGCCGCTGTATCAGCTGCTGGCCGAGCGCTACGGCAACGGCACACCCAACCCGCGCGTGTTCGTCTACGCCGCTGGCGGCTACTACTACCCCGGCAAGGGCCTGGACGGCCTCAAGAAGGAAATGGAAAGCTACCTGGCGCGCGGCTATTCGGTGGTCAAGATGAAGATCGGCGGCGCCACGCTGGCCGAAGACTGCGAGCGCATCGAGTCAGTGCTCAAGATCCTGGGCCCGGGCCAGCAACTGGCAGTGGACGCCAACGGCCGCTTCGACCTGAAGACCGCCATCGACTACGGCAAGGCCCTGTCGCAGTACCCGCTGTTCTGGTACGAAGAAGCGGGCGACCCGCTGGACTACGAGCTGCAGGCGAAGCTGGGCGAGGTTTACAAGGGCCCCATGGCCACGGGCGAGAACCTGTTCTCGATGCAGGACGCGCGCAACCTGATCCGCCACGGCGGCATGCACAAAGACCGCGACTGGCTGCAGTTTGACTGCGCGCTGAGCTACGGTCTGGTGGAGTACCTGCGCACGCTCGACATGCTCAAGGAATACGGCTGGTCTCCCAGCCGCTGCATTCCACACGGGGGCCACCAGATGTCGCTGGCGATCGCGGCAGGCCTGGGCCTGGGCGGCAACGAGAGCTACCCCGATCTGTTCCAGCCCTACGGTGGCTTCCCCGATGGCGTGAAGGTCGAGAACGGCTACGTCACGCTGCCGCCGCTGCCGGGCATCGGCTTCGAAGGCAAGTCGGACCTGATCGCAGAGATGCGCGCGCTGGCGTCCTGACGACTGGACACACAAAAAAGGCACGCCCAGGGGCGTGCCTTTTTGCATCCAGCACCGCGTTCAGGTCGCAGAACAGGTAAAGCTCTCGGCCTTGGCCGGATCGCCCGTGCCGTTGTAGCGCGGGAACTTGGGGTACTCGCACACCGGGCGCTGGGCCACGGGGGTGCTGGTGCCGGGGGCGAACTTCGTGGCGACCAGCTTGTCAGGCGCCGCGCCCTTTTCCACCCAGGCGTCCATGGCGGCGAGCAGGTCGATGGAGCGCGGCTCGGTGCCCGCGCCGTCCAGGTCATGCCCGTTGGAGGGCGAGGTGACCATGCGCGCAAAGCCCTGCACCTTGCTGGCGCCCAGGCGCTGCTTGACCGTGTCGAAATAGTCTGCCGTGCGGTACAGCGACACGCAGGTGTCACCCAGGCCGTACCAGATCAGCAGCTTGCCGCCGTTGTCGGCAAAGGCGGAGATGTCGGGGTCCGTGCCATCGATCATCTCGGCCAGCCGCGCGTACTGCGCCTGGTACTGCGTGGGGTCGTGGCTCAGGATGTTGGCGTTGGGGTTGCCCTCCACCAGGCGCGCGGCCTCCGTCACGGCCATGTGGTTGAACGAATCGGGCGCGTCAAAGCTGGTGCCGAACATGTACGACTGCCAGTCGGAGGTGGACGCCCCGCCCCGGCCATAGCGCGGGTAGCCCACGGCACCGCGCGACAGGGTCACGGGTGTCTTGTGGTCGCTGTAGATGAGGCGTATGGATTCGATCTGGCCGGCCGTGAGACAGCTGTCGTTGTCCGCCCCCTGGCACAGCAGCTCGGTAGGCACGTAGTTGCACGCCTCGATGTTGCCGATGACGCCGTCCTTCAGGCCATCGAGGCCATCACACGCCGCCACCTCGGCCTTGGCATACAGCGCGATCTTGGCGGGGCTCATCCAGTTGTCGCGGCTCTTGAAGATGTGGCGCAGCACCGTGGGCCCCAGGTTGACCTGATGCGCCTGCTGGCTGATGGCGGGCTCCATGACCACCACGCCGTCGTAGTCCTTGGGGTACTTCTGCGTGGAGATGAGCCCCGACCGACCGCCGTTGGAATGGCCCATGTGGTAGCGCCGCACGGGGCGCTTGCCATAGAACTCGGTGGCGATCGTGGTGCCCACCTCCAGCACGAAATGGTTGGCGTCGAACGCGTGGTTGCGCAGCGCCACGTCGCTCTTGCCCCAGGCAAAGCCGCGGATCTGGTGGCCGGAGTCGGAGCTGATCTTCACGTACGGGTTGGCCGACGGGCCCACCAGCTGCTGGTACCACGGGTCGTCGGTGGGGACGAAGCCGTCGAAGCCGCCGCCGCCAATGGTCAGCGTCTTGCCGTTCCACTGGGCCAGCGTGGGCAGCTCCACCGCCCAGTTGATGGTGGACTCGGGCGACGAGACGATCTGCCCGCGCACGATGCACACGTCGGGCAACGTGCCCTCGGCCTTGCGCAGCTCGGTACGGGTGACCTTGGCGCCATGGGGCAAGGCGGTGGATGCGTAGGCGGCGCAGGCCTCAGCCAGGGGCTTGCTGGCCAGCGGGGGATTGGCGTCGCTGCGGCCGCCGCCGCAGGCGGTCAGGGCCAGGGCTGCCACAGCACCCAGGGTGCAGGCAGCGGTCCATCGCACTGCGCGTGCCAGGGGGTGAGGGTGGCGCCGGGGCGCCACGGCGAAGGGGTGGGGGTTCGGGAACATGCAAGGGTCTCCTGTTATGACGGTTCTTCAGGAGCCCAGGCCGGGCGGCGGTCTGGCCCACACCGGTGTCTGGACTCCGGTGCGGACGATAGGAAAAGGCGGCGCGGTTGCAGCCTCTGCAAATGCAGAGGGAGCGGGAAACTACCGAGCCCTGCAAACCTGCCCGGGCCCCCCGCAGCCGCTCGCTACTGGTGGCGCAGTGCGGCCACCAGCTCCAGCTTGTTGCTCACGCCCAGCGCGGCATAGGCCGTGCGCAGGTAGGTGCGCACCGTGGCGGGCGTGAGGCCCAGCGTGGCCGCAATGTCTTTGTGCGAGCGGCCCTGGGCGTACAGCATGGCGGCACTCAACTCGCGCGGTGCCAAGGCTTGCTTGTGCTGGCGCGACGCCAGGCTCACGGCCACCAGTGGCCCGCAGGGCTCCAAGCGCAGGCGGCAGGCCTTGCCCACCGACAGGGTGCAGGGCGCGCCCGCCAGCGCCTGCGCCACCACCGGGGGCAGGCGGGTGCCGTGCCAGCCGGGGCTGGCTTCGCCCAACACCCGGCTGATGCGCAGCCCGGCAAACAGCAGTTCGCCCGACGGCCGGGCCAGGGCAAAGCTGTCCCAGGGGCGGCCGGGCGTGTCGCTTTGCAGGCGCTGCAGACGGTGGTGCCATTGCTGCAGCAGGTGCAGGACGAATTCGCCGAACAGCACGGTCTCTCCGTCCGAGAATTCCGGCCGCGTTGGCGGGCGGTAGATGGAGACAAAAAACATGAGCCCGCTGTGGGGCAGCTCGGCCGTGAGGGCCATGCAGTGGTACAGGCCGTGGCGCTGGCTGAAGGCGGCCACCTCCGGGTGCTCGGGTAACGGGCCCACCACGTCACGCTCACGGATCACCACCCCCAGCTCCTGCATGGACTGCAGCCCAAACAGGTCCACCGCCGCCAGCGCATTCCACTCCTCGGCAAAACTGCGGCTCAGGCCAATGCTGCCGTGCAGCCAGTTGCGGGGTGCCACCTGCACATCGCCCGCCGAGACCTCGCCCCACCAGGCGGAATCAAAAGGCACCAGCCCCTGCAAGGTCTGCATGGCCTGCTGCAGCAAGTCCTGCGGGGCCACCTGCTGGGCTTGCTCCGACAGCCGGAGCAGGCTGCGGCTCAGCGCGCGCAGAGGGTCAGAGGCCATGGTGTCTCCTGGTTTTTGGGGCGATGGTAGCCGCCCCACGGTGGCAACCCCAACCCTCCTGAACCCGTACTACCCGCCAAACCCCTGCGCACCAACTACCATATTGATAGCATCTCAGGCATATAAAACTAACGCCCGAGGCCTCTGGAACACAAAATCAGACCGTCAACCCGTTCACCGCCTGGAACATCGACTGCCGTGCCTGGCTGATGATCTGGCCCTTCCACACGTCCGTGTCGGTGTAGAAGGCCGCCAGCATTTGCGCCTTGATCTGGGCAGCCTTGTCAGCCGGAGTTTCGGGGTGCAGTTGGAGCCATTGCTCGGCACGGATGGCGTTCATCACGTCGAGCACGGGCACGGTGCCGTACTCCATGGCAATGCCGGTGTATTCGGCATGGGGGCACTCGTCGTAGATCGAGGTCCACATCAGGCCGGTGAGGAAGGCCGAGGTGGACGAGCCGTCGTAGATCGACGTGACCGGCGTGGCGCCGCCGCCGTCCCACCAGGCGCGCGCCCGGGCCACGGCCACGGCGTTGTCATTGCCCGCGTAGATGCGCTCGCCATGGCCGCTGGGGCCCAGGCCCGTGTGCAGGTCGATCCAGGCGATCTTCGACGCGGCCGCACCGTGCTGGCGCAGCACCTGGCGCAGCGTGCGGTTGCTCCAGGTGGGCTCGGTGCCGCCAAAGAACACGCCCTGCGGAAACTCGTGCTGCCCTTGCGAGATGGCGGCCTGCCACGCGGCCTCGCCCTTGGTGGCGATGTACTCCGCCACCGCTGCCTGGTTCTCAGGGCCTGGTGGCCACTGCTCGGGCAGCAGCAGGGGCTGCACCTCGCGGTAGGCCGTGTTCACGGGCAGGGGCTTGCTGAAGTCCTGGAAGTTGCGGTTCAGGTCCACGTTCTCGTGTGTGAAGCGGCGCACGTGCGAGAAGCCATACGGGTTGAGCGCGTGGATGTAGAGCGTGGCCACACCGGCATCGCGCGCCTTGGCGCGCCACTCGGCATCGTGCAGCGCAAACACCTGCACGCCGCTGCCGCAGTAGCCCTCGACGCCATGGCAGGCGCTGCTCACGATGAGCAGCTTTTTGGCATCGGCCGGGCCGTCGCGCACCACGTCCATGGCCAGGTCTTCGCCGTCGCGGCCTTGGAGCGGGTGGGCGTGCGATTCGATGGACAGGCCCGCGGCTGCGGCGGCCTCCAGAAACTTTGTGCGCGCCTGGGCGTAGCTGGGCGAGAAGGCTTCAACGATTCCGATCATGGGCAGGGCTTTCAGGAGTCAGTGGGAAGACAAAAAGAAAACCCGGGCACGCGCGCTGCGCACGCCCGGGTGGAGGAGGATCAACAGCTCGTCAAGCTGCTTCAGGCCGCTTTGGCGGGCTGGGCCAGCCATTCCTCGGCCAGCTTGACCCAGTAGGTCGCGCCCAGCGGGATCAGGTCATCGTTGAAGTCGTAGCTGGGGTTGTGCAGCATGCAGGGGCCGCCGCCGTGGCCCATCTCGCGGTGGGCGCCGTCGCCGTTGGCAATGAAGCAGTACGCGCCGGGCTTGGCCTGCAGCATGTAGGCAAAGTCTTCAGCGCCCATGGTGGGCTCCTGGACCACCACACGCTCTTCCCCCACGATGCCGGTCATGACCTTGCGGGCAAATTCGGCCTCGGCGGGGGAGTTGACGGTGGGCGGGTAGTTGCGCACGAACTCGAACTCGCAGCTGGCATCGTGCGCAGCACAGTGGTTCTCGGCGATCTGGCGCATGCGCTTTTCGATGAGGTCCGTCACCTCGGTGGTGAAGGTGCGCACCGTGCCCTGTAGCTCGACGCTGTCGGGAATCACGTTGGTAGCCTCGCCCGCGTGGATCATGGTGACCGAGATCACGCCGGCGTCCACGGGCTTCTTGTTGCGGCTGATGATGGTCTGGAAGGACTGCACCATGCCGCAGGCAATCGGCACCGGGTCGATGCCGGTGTGCGGCAGCGCCGCATGGCCGCCCTTGCCACGCAGGGTGATCTTGAACTCGCTGGTCGATGCCATCACCGGGCCGGGGCTCACGGCAAAGGTGCCCACCGGCATGCCGGGCCAGTTGTGCATGCCGTACACGGCTTCCATGGGGAACTGCTCGAACAGGCCGTCCTCGATCATCACGCGGGCCCCGCCACCGCCCTCTTCGGCGGGCTGGAAGATCAGGTACACGGTGCCGTCGAAATTGCGGTGCTTGGCAAAGTGCTGCGCCGCCGCCAGCAGCATGGCCACGTGGCCGTCATGGCCGCAGGCGTGCATCTTGCCCTGGTGTTTGCTGGCGTGGGCGAAGGTGTTGAACTCCTGCATGGGCAGTGCGTCCATGTCGGCGCGCAGGCCAATCGCGCGGCCACTGGCGCCACCGTCGCGCCCCTTGACGATGCCCACCACGCCCGTTTTGCCCATACCCCGGTGGATGGGAATGCCCCACTCGGTGAGCTTTTGCGCCACCACGTCGGCGGTGCGCACCTCTTCGAAGCACAGCTCGGGGTGGGCGTGAATGTCCCGGCGCACCGCTGCAATACTGGCCGCCTGGGTGACGATGGAGTCAATAACGTTCATGATATGTGTCCTTACGATCTCACAGTCTAGCCCGACAGCAACACACGTGCCAACCCGGGTTATTCGCTAGCCACCCATGATTTCTGCCCACGCCCTCGAACTTGCGCAAACCCTGGTGCGCATGAACACCGTCAGCCACAACTCCAATCTGGAGCTGATCCATTTCATCCGCGACCACCTGGCCAGGCTGGGCGTGAAAAGCCGCCTGACCTTCAACGACGACAAGACAAAGGCCAACCTGTTCGCCACCCTGGGCGAGGGCAAGCCGGCGGGCGTGATCCTTTCGGGCCATACCGACACGGTGCCGTGGGATGGACAGGACTGGACCATGGACCCGCTGAGTGCCCTGGTCAAGGACGGCAACCTGTACGGGCGCGGCAGTGCCGACATGAAGGCCTTCATTGGCATTGCCGTGTCGCACGCAGAGCAGTTCCTGAACAGCGACGCGCCTTTTGCGGTCCATCTGGCATTCAGCTACGAAGAGGAGATCGGCTGCTTTGGCGTGAAGGAACTCATCGCCGACCTGCGCGACGCGAGCATCAAGCCCCTGGCCTGCATCGTGGGCGAGCCCACCAGCATGATCCCCGCCATCGCGCACAAGGGTGTGTACCGCTACAAGTGCTGCGTGCGTGGCAAGGAGGCGCATTCGTCCCTCACGCCGCATTCGGTCAACGCCATCGAGATGGCCGCCCGCGTGGTGGGCCGGGTGCGCGACATGGCGGAAGACTTTGAAAAGAACGAGCCCCGCTTTGAGGGCTTTGACGTGCCGTTCTCCACCAGCAGCGTGGGCCAGTTCCACGGCGGCATTGCCGACAACGTGGTGCCGCGCGACGCCGAGTTCCGCTACGAGTTCCGCGACCTGCCCACGGCCAACGCCGCGCAGATGCAGTCCGAGGTGGTGGCCTACGCCAAATCGCTGGAGCCCGCCATGAAGAAGGTGGCGCCCGCAGCGGGTTTCGAGTTCGAGACCATCTGCGAAATCCCGAGCTTCCTGGGCAGCAAGGACGACCCGGTGACGCGCCTGGCGCAAGAGCTGTCGGGCGAAAAAGGCACCACCCTGGTGGCCTTTGGCACCGAAGCGGGGCTGTTCAAGAACGCGGGCATCTCCACCGTGGTGTGTGGCCCCGGCAGCATCCAGCAGGCCCACCAGCCCGACGAGTACGTGAGCCTGGAGCAGCTGGGACGCTGCGAGGCGTTCATGCAGGGGCTGGCGCGCACGCGCACGCTGGGCTGATCGCTTCGGGGCGGCGGGGGCCGGCGCGCGCCCGCCACCCGTTCGGGATCAGGTCCTGACCCGGCCGTCCCCGGTCAGCATCGACATCTCGACAAACTTCGAGGCTGCGTGGCTGGTGCCACTGAACGACACCGGAAAGCCCGAGATCACCTGGTTGCCGATGGACTCGGTGCCCGTGATGAAGCTCTCGCGCGTGATCTTTCCGCCGGCCTGGGCCTGGCGCAGGCCCTCGGCGAACACGCGTGCAGCCAGATAGCCTTCCATGCTGGAGTAGTTGGGCTGCACCTTGTCGCCGCCCTTCTTGATGGCCTCCAGAAACTCGCGCGTGATCTGGCGCGAGGGCTGGTAGGGCGAGGGCACCACCTGCGACACCACCACACCCGCACCGTCCTTGCCCAGCTCGTCGGCCAGCGCCTGGGTGCCCACAAACGACACGTTGTAGAACGTGCCGCCAAAGCCCGCCCTGCGCGCCGCACGCACAAACGCGGCAGCCGACGCGTAGGCCGTGATCTGTACCACGGCATCGGGCGTGGCGGGCACCAGCTTGTCCACGGCCGCTTTCACGTCCGTGGAGTTGCGCTCCACGGTGGCCGTCGCCACAGGTGTCAGCTTCAGCTCGGCCAGCGCGCGGTTCACGCCATCGAGCCCCGCCTTGCCGTAGGCGTCGTTCTGGTAGAACACCGCAATCTTCTTGAGCCCCAGGTTGGTGAGCTGGCGCACGATGAGTGCGGTTTCGTCGTAGTAGGAAGCACGCACATGAAAGATCAGCCGGTTGAACGGCTGGCGCAGCGCCTCGGCACCGGTAAAGGGGCCAAAAAACGGCACCTTCTCCTTGGTGAACAGCGGCAGCGCCGCCAGGCTGGTGGGAGTGCCGATGTAGCCAAACAGGGCAAACACCTCGTCGGCAATCAGCTTGCGGGTGTTCTCGGCGCACCGGTCGGGCTCATAGCCGTCGTCCATGGTGCGGATTTCCACCATGCGCTTGCCCACGCCGCCCTGGGCGTTGAGCTGGTCAAAAAAGAGCTTGGCACCCTGGTTGAACTGCACGCCCAGCTGCGCCGCCGGGCCGGTGAAGGCGGCCGACTGCCCCAGCACGATGCGCCCCTCGCCCTGCGCACGCGCCAGGCCGAACCCGCCCAGCGCCACGGCGCCCATGCCCACCGAAAACTGCCTGCGCCCCAATACTGTCTGGTTCATGGTGAAATCTCTGCTCTTGTAAGAAGAAAGAAAGGGCATGCCCCTCTGCACTGCCGGTAGGCAGCCCCTTGGAAACGGGGGACCCATATGCACGCCCGTTCCAACCCTGACAGCCAGTTTAACGATCCAGCCCCCGAATGCCCACGCCTTCTGACGCTAATTCCCCTCCATCGGCACTGATTCAGGTGCGTGGCGCTTGCCCCCACGACTGCCCCGACACCTGCGCTCTGCTCACCACCGTGGACGAGCACGGCGTGGCCACCCGCGTGCAGGGCAACCCCGACCACCGCCACACCGATGGCGCGCTGTGCGCCAAGGTGAGCAAGTACACCGAGCGCAGCTACCACCCCGAGCGCGTGCTCACGCCGCTCAAGCGCACGGGCGCCAAGGGGGCCGGCCAGTTCGTGCCCGTGGCCTGGGACGAAGCCCTGAGCGACATCGCCCAGCGCCTGCAGGCCATCGCCGCGCGCGCGCCCGAAGCCATCCTGCCCTACAGCTACGCGGGCACCATGGGCATGGTGCAGGGCGAGAGCATGGACCGCCGCTTCTTCCACAAGCTGGGTGCCTCGCAACTGGACCGCACCATCTGCGCATCGGCCGGCGCCGAGGCCTTGGTGCAGACCCTGGGCGGCAAGGTGGGCATGAAGGTGGAGTTCTTTGCCGAATCACAGCTCATCATCATCTGGGGCAGCAACTCCATCGGCAGCAACCTGCACTTCTGGCGCTACGCCCAGCAGGCCAAGCGCAATGGCGCCAAGCTGGTGTGCATCGACCCGCGCAAGAGCGAGACGGCCGACAAGTGCCACGAGCACATCGCCCTGCGCCCGGGCACCGACGCCGCGCTGGCCCTGGCGCTGATGCACGAGCTGATCGCGAACGACTGGCTGGACCACGACTACATCGCCCGCCACACGCTGGGCTGGGACCCGCTGCGCGAGCGCGCACTGCAGTGGCCGCCCGAGCGCGCGGCCGAGGTCTGTGGCGTGCACGTGGAGCAGATCCGCCAGCTCGCCCAGGACTACGGCACCACCCAACCCGCCGCCATCCGCCTGAACTACGGCATGCAGCGTGTGCGTGGCGGCGGCAATGCGGTGCGCGCCGTGGCCTGCCTGCCTGCGCTCACGGGCGCCTGGCGCCACCGCGCGGGCGGCGTGCTGCTGTCCAGCTCGGGCCAGTTCCCGGCGCAGCGTGCCGTGCTGCAGCGGCCCGACCTGATGCCCGCCAAAACGCCGCGCACCATCAACATGTCCACCATTGGCGACGACCTGCTGCTCGAGGCCTCGCCCGCGTTCGGCCCGAAGGTGGAGGCCATCGTGGTCTACAACAGCAATCCTGTGGCCGTGGCGCCCGACTCGGGCAAGGTGGTGCAAGGCTTTGCGCGTGAAGACCTGTTCACCGTGGTGCTGGAGCACTTCCAGACCGACACGGCCGACTACGCCGACTACGTCCTGCCCGCCACCACGCAGCTGGAGCATTGGGACATCCACCTGAGCTACGGCCACACCGACGTGCTGCTCAACCGCCCCGCCATTGCGCCCCAGGGCCAGGCACGCAGCAATGCGCAGATCTTCCGCGACCTGGCGGCGCGCATGGGCTTTGCCGAGCCCTGTTTTGCCGAGAGCGACGAGGCCCTGTGCCGCCAGGCGTTTGGCGACGCAGTGGACTACGCACTGCTCGAGAGCCAAGGCTTTGCCACGCTGGCGCTGCCCGATGCGCCGTTCGCCGAAGGCAACTTCCCATCACCCTCTGGAAAGTGCGAGTTCTACAGCGCACGCCTGGCCGCCCAGGGCCTGGACGGTCTGCCCGACCACCTGCCCAACTACGAACTGCAGGGCTCGGACGCCCGCTACCCGCTGGCCATGATCTCGCCGCCCGCGCGCAACTTCTTGAACTCCACGTTCGTCAACGTGACAAGCTTGCGTAACATCGAGGGCCGGCCAATCCTGGAAATCCACCCCGACGATGCCGAAGCACGCGGCATTGCCAACGACGCCGTGGTGCGCGTGTTCAACGACCGGGGCAGCTACCTGTGCCACGCCACCGTCTCGCGCCGCGCACGGCCGGGCGTGGTCAACGGCCTGGGCATCTGGTGGCGCAAGCTGGGGCTGAACGGCACCAACGTGAACGAGGTGACCAGCCAGGCGCTGACCGACCTGGGCCGCGCGCCCACGTTTTATGACTGTCTGGTGGAAGTGGAGGCCACAGGCGCCGCCGATGTCGGCATGGATGCCGGGGCCCGCGTCGGCACCACGGCCTGAGGGCAGCTTGAGATGCCGAGTTTGCTATCTATTCAATAGCTGCCCGTGCAATATCCACTAGCGCTTGCAGCCATTTTTACCCTTAACCTGCGCAAACACCCGTTCTGCGCAGGATCTGCGGCTGTGCAGGGTTCCTTCGCGGCCCCTTACCCCAACAGCTTCAGCAACGCATGGGCGCCCTGCTCTGACGATGCCGGATTCTGCCCCGTGATCAGCGTGCCGTCGGTCAGCACATAGGGCGCCCAGTCGGGGCCTTTGGAATACACGCCGCCGTTGGCCTTGAGCATGTCCTCCACCAGGAAGGGCACGATCTGGGTCAACTGCACCGCGTCTTCTTCGCTGTTGGTAAACCCCGTGACCTTCTTGCCCTTGACCAGCGGCGACCCGTCGGGCGCCTTGGTGTGGCGCAGCACGCCGGGTGCGTGGCACACCAGCGCCAGCGGCTTGCCTGCGGCAAAGGTCTTTTCGATGAGGGCAATGGACTGCGCGTCTTCCGCCAGGTCCCACAGCGGGCCGTGGCCGCCGGGGTAGAACACGGCATCAAAGTCCTCGGCCTTCACGCTGGACAGGGGCACGGTGCTGGCCAGCTGCTGCTTCGCTGAAGCATCGGCCTTAAAGCGGCGCGTGGCATCGGTCTGGGCGTTTTCGTCGTCGCTTTTGGGGTCCAGGGGCGGCTGGCCGCCGTGGGGCGATGCGAGCGTGATCTGCACGCCTGCATCCTTGAACACGTAGTACGGTGCCGCAAACTCTTCCAGCCAGAAGCCCGTCTTTTTGCCGGTGTCGCCCAGTTGGTCGTGGGACGTCAGAACCATGAGGATGTGTGCCATGGAGGTCGCTTTCGGTGTGAGGGAATTGATCGGAAAAAGCAAACCACCACCGTACCAGCCATCGGGCCCGTTGTCCCGCGATGCGGGCAGGTTTGCGGCATTGGCTTACAGCACGGTGCTACCGCGCTGCGGGCCCTCAACCTGTCAACGCAGCTGCCTGGCCAGAAACTCCGCCACCTCGTTCTCCAGCGTGGCGTGATAGGCCACCCGGTCAAAGCCTTCGGGGTTGGCGGCGGCGTCGCCCGCCTCGGACGCCAGCGGCCAGACAGACTGGGCCATGAAGGCGAAGTGGCCTGCACCCGGCACCGTACTGGCCTGTGCAGACGGCAAATTCGCTGCCACATAGCCGCCATGGTAGGGGCCCACAAGCACGGCATCGCGCTCGGCCACCATCAGCCGCACGGGCACGCTGATGGCCTTCAGGCTGTCTGGCGTGAACACCACGGCCATGGGCGCCATGGCCACCACGGCGCGGATGCGGGGGTCTGCCACCGAGACCAGCGGGCCATCGAGCACGGGGGCGCCAGCCTGCGTGGGTGCCGCTGTGGCGGCCGCAGGTGCCTCCTTGGAAGTCTGAGCGGCCTGGCCACGGGCGGGCAGCTTGCCCAGGCTGCAAAAGCCGGGGTCGTCCGACACGCTGCGGCAGTGCTGTGCCGCACGGGCCGGTTCGGCCTGCGCACCGGCCAGGGCCAGCACGGTATAGCCACCTGCCGAATGCCCCACGGCACCAATGCGCCCGGCCGGAATGCGGGGGCCCCATTCGGGGCTGGCCAGCAGCGCGTCCAGCACGCGGCTTACCTGGCGGGGGCGCTCGCGGAAGTAGCGGCCCGAGGTAATCATCGACCGGTCTTCCCAGTTGTCGCCCGGGTGGCGCAACGCCGCCACCAGATAGCCGTCGGCCGCCAGGCGCGTGGCCAGGTTGTGGTGGCCCAGTTCATGGCCGCCCGTGCCGTGCGAGATGAGGATCAGGCCCTTGAGGGGCGCGGTTGCCACCGGGGCGCCCGGCGTGACCACGGGCCGCCAGGGCCCCATGGGCTGGGTGCGCGCCACCACCGGCGTGGGGTAGAACAGCGCCACGGTCACGGGCTCTGCGCCCGGTACCACCAGGGTGCGCAGGCCGGCGTGCTGGGCCGATGCCGGCGCGGCCCAGGCCAGCATGGCCACAAAAGCTGCCAGCAACGGGGCTCGGGCGTTGCGCCACGCGGAGCGGAGGGCCAGGATGAGGATGAGGGTCACGGTGCGCCTTTCGTCAAATGCCACCCAAGGAGGTGGCTTGACGGCACTGTAGGCGGCGCAAGGGGCGGGCTCCAGCGCCCTGCGACGAAACGCTGCTGCGCGGCGCGAAATGCAGCGCAGGCGGGGCAAGCAGGAGAGAGGGCCTGGGACCCCGCCCTCCCCGTCCACCTCCATTTACAGCGCCGCTTCGAGGATGCGGCGGCTCACCGCCGGGGTGATCTCGCGCTGTTCGCCCAGCGTCACCATGCCGTGCGCTTCCAGCTGCGTCACCACGGTGTTCACCACCTCGCTGCCCAGGCCGTAGCCCGACAGGCGGGTGGCGATGCCCATGCTCTCAAAGAAATCGCGCGTGCGCTCGATGGCGGCAGTGATGCGTTCGTCCTCGCTGCCGGTGGTGATGCCCCACACGCGCTCGCCGTACTGCAGCAGCTTGGCGCGCTTGGCCACCCGGCGCTCGTTCAGCAGCGCGGGCAGCACGATGGCCAGGGTGCGCGCGTGGTCGATGCCATGCAGCGCCGTCAGCTCGTGGCCGATCATGTGCGTGGCCCAGTCCTGCGGCACGCCCGCGCCAATCAGGCCGTTGAGCGCCATGGTGGCGGCCCACATCAGGTTGGCGCGGTCGTCGTACACCGGCTCGGGGGCAGTCAGCAGGCGCGGGCCGATCTCGATAAGCGTCTGCAGGATGCCTTCGGCAAACCTGTCCTGCACGGGTGCGTTGACCGGGTAGGTCAGGTACTGCTCGACCGTGTGCACAAACGCATCCACCACGCCATTGGCCAGTTGCTGGGGTGGCAGGGTGTAGGTCTTGGTGGGGTCGAGCACCGAGAACACCGGGTAGGTGTGCACGCTGCCAAACGACAGCTTGGCGCCCTTGGCGCGGTGGGTGATGACGCCGCCGTTGTTCATCTCCGAGCCTGTGGCGGGCAGCGTGAGCACGGAACCAAACGGCATGGCGCCCTTGATGTTGCGGCCGTGCTTTTCGAGGATGGCCCAGGGGTCATCGCCTTCAAAACGGACAGCGGCTGCGATGAACTTGGTGGCGTCGATCACCGAACCGCCCCCCACGGCCAGCAAGAAGTCAAACCCGCCTTCGCGGATCTGCGCCACGGCCTTCATCGAGGTCTCGTAGCTCGGGTTGGGCTCGATGCCGTTGAAGGTGGCGTGCTGGCGCTCGCCCAACGCGGCGCGCACCTCGGCCAGGGTGCCGGTCTTTTCGGCGCTGGCACCGCCCACCAGGATCAGCACCTTGGCGGCAGCGGGCACGAGCTTGGCCAGGTCGGCAATGCGGCCTTGGCCGAAGGCGATGTGGGTGGGGTTGTGGAAGTCGAAATTCAGCATGTTGGTCTTTCTCCGTCAAAGGCCGTCGCTGCATCACCAGGAACCCGGCCGCGCGGGTGGGCGCAGGGGGCGCGCCGCCCTGGGTAGCGACAGCAAGGGCGCGATTGTGCGGCGCACGGGGTCCCGGTGCCGGTCGCGCGTGCGATAGCCCTGCCGCCAGCAGAGCCTCATGCAGCACGTCGGGCGTAGCGCATGCGACTGCTGCTAGCGCTGGGAGCCTGTTGACGATCCAGCGGGGGTCGTCAACAGGCACTCAGTGCGGCGCCCGCTCCATCAGCGCCTGCAGCCGCTCGGCCATGAAGTCGCGCAGCGCCCGCACCAGCGGCGTGAACTGGCGGCGGCTGGGCGCCACCAGGAAGAGCGGCACGGCCTCGGTGGTCCAGCCGGGGCACAGCGGCACCAGGCGCCCGGCGGCCAGGTCGTCGGCCACATCAAAGTACGACTTGTACGCAATGCCCCGGCCCAGCACCGCCCAGCGGCGCACCGCGTCGCCGTCGTTGGCCACGTTGCGGCTGCGCACGCGCACCACCACTTCCTGGCCCGATGCGTCCCAGAAGCGCCAGCGGTCGTGCACGTCCTCGCCCAGCATGAAGCACAGGCCATCGTGCGCGGCCAGGGCGTGGGGCGTATCGGGTGTGCCGTGCGCGGCCAGGTAGGAGGGGGCGGCGCAGAGCACGCGCCGGTGTTCGGCGACCAGCGGCAGCGCCACCAGGCTCGAATCCTGCGGCTTGCCGTAGCGGAAGGCGGCATCCACCGGTTCGCCGTAGACATTGGCCATGCGGTCCGACAGCTGCAGGCGGATGTCGATGCCGGGGTGCAGCGCCTGGAAGGCATCCAGCCAGGGCAGCAGCACATTGCGCCCCAGGTCGGACGGGGCCGCCAGTTGCAGCAGGCCACGCAGCTCGCCCGCCCGGCCGCTGGCGAGCTGGCCCTGCACCTGCTGCAGCGCGGCGAGTGCGGGGCGGCAGTGCTCCAGAAACAGCGCGCCCTCCTGCGTGAGCCGCAGGCTGCGCGTGGAGCGCACGAACAGCGCCACGCCCAGCTCGGCCTCCAGCCGCTTGAGCGCGGCGCTCGTGGCGGCGGGGGTGAGGTCCAGTGCACGGGCCGTGGCCGAAAGGCTGCCGCTGTCGACGGTGCGCACAAAGATGTCGAGGTCTTGCAGGCTTTTCATGGCGAGGGTGGATGGGAAAGGGAAGACGACGGCAATGGAACGACACCACCACCAGGGGCTAATATTCAAATTTTCTTTGAATATTCTTTCAATCAGCCGTCTATTTAAAAATTATTGCAGAAAGCCCACCATTCACGTCATGTTCCACACCGGCCTGCCGCCGACCCGAGCCCCTGCCATGACCACCACCCCACACACCGCCACACCCGCCCTGTTCCGCCCCCTGCAGATGGGGCCGCTGGCACTGCCCCACCGCATCGTGATGGCGCCCATGACGCGCGCCCGCAGCAGCCAGCCAGGCGACGTGCCCAACGCGCTCATGGCCGACTACTACGCCCAGCGCGCCAGTGCGGGCCTCATCGTCAGCGAGGCCAGCCAGGTGTCATGCCAAGGCCAGGGCTACAGCTTCACGCCCGGCATCTACAGCGACGCGCAGGTGCAAGGCTGGCGCCGCGTGACCGAAGCGGTGCACGCCGCGGGCGGGCGCATGGTGCTGCAGCTGTGGCACGTGGGCCGCATGTCGCACGCCAGCTTCCATGCCGATGGGCTACCCGTGGCGCCCTCGGCCCTGGCCCCGGCGGCACGGGTATGGGTGGCAGGCGAAGACGGCGTGGGGCGCATGCTCGACTGCCCCGTGCCCCGCGCGCTGGAGGCCGCCGAGATTCCTGGCGTGGTGGACGACTTCCGCCGTGCCGCCGCCAACGCCATGCGCGCAGGGTTCGACGGCGTGGAGATCCACGGCGCCAACGGCTATCTCCTTGACCAGTTTCTGCGCACGACCTCCAACCACCGCATCGACGCCTATGGCGGCCCGGTGGAAAACCGCACCCGCTTCGCCCGCGAAGTGGCCGCTGCCGTGGCCAGCGAGGCCGGCGCCGAACGCACGGGCATGCGCCTGGCCCCGTTCATCACGCAGCGCGGCATGGACTGCCCGGAGATCATCCCCACCATACTGCACCTGGCGCGCGAGCTGGACACGCTGGGCCTGGCCTACATCCACCTGGCAGAGGCCGACTGGGACGACGCCCCCCGCATTCCAGATGAATTCCGCCAGGCTCTACGCACAGCCTTCAGCGGCCGTGTGATGGTGGCGGGCCAGTACACCCCCGAACGCGCGCAACAGATCCTCGCGTCCGGCATGGCCGACCTGGTGGCGTTTGGCCGCCCGTTCATTGCCAACCCCGATCTGCCTGCGCGCTATGCCGCCGGGCTGCCACTGGCCCCGTTCGATGCGGCCACGCTGTTTGGCGGCGATGCACACGGCTACAGCGACTACGCACCGGCCCATGCGCTGGCTGCGCCCAAGGCCCGGGCTGGCGCGGCTGAAGTGGCCTGAAAACGGCACCACGCGCCCGTCCGAACCTCGCATATCCCCAGCTTCAACGCCCTTTGCACCTCAAGGAACCCTTCATGAAAGCCGTTGGCTACCAAACCGCCCACCCCATCGACCACCCCGAGTCGCTGCTCGACATCACCCTGCCCGACCCGGTGGCCACGGGCCGCGATCTGCTGGTGGAAGTGCACGCCGTTTCGGTCAACCCCGTGGACACGAAAGTGCGCAAAAGCAGCTCACGCAGCGGCGACGGGCCCGACTACAAGGTGCTGGGCTGGGACGCCAGCGGCATCGTCCGCGCCGTGGGCCCCGATGTGACGCTGTTCCAGCCCGGCGACCGCGTCTGGTACGCGGGCTCCATCGCACGCCAGGGCACCAACAGCGAACTGCACCTGGTGGATGAACGCATCGTGGGCCATGCCCCCCAATCGCTCGACTTTGCCGAAGCCGCCGCGCTGCCGCTGACCACCATCACCGCGTGGGAGCTGCTGTTTGACCGCCTGGGTGTGGCCCCTGGCAAGCAGCCCACCCACAAGACCCTGCTCATCATTGGCGCGAGCGGCGGCGTGGGCTCCATCCTCACGCAGCTGGCGGCGCGGCTCACCAGCCTCACGATCATCGGCACCGCATCGCGCCCCGAAACGCAGCAGTGGGTGCGCGACCTGGGCGCCCACCACGTCATCGACCACAGCCAGCCGCTCACGCAGGAGCTGGCGCGCATCGGCCACCCCATGGTGGACATCATCGTGAGCCTCACGCAGACCGACGCGCACTTCGACCAGACCGTGGAGGCCATCGCGCCCCAGGGCCAGTTCGCGCTGATCGACGACCCGGTGTCGCTCGACGTGACGAAGTTCAAGCGCAAGTCGGTGTCGGTGCACTGGGAGCTGATGTTCACGCGTGCGCTGTTCGGCACCGCCGACATGATCGGCCAGCACCGCCTGCTGACGGAGGTGGCGCAGTTGGTGGATGCGGGGCTGATTCGCACGACGCTGGACCAGCGCTTTGGCGCCATCAATGCCGAGAATCTGAAGCGCGCGCATGCGCTGATCGAGAGCGGCAAGGCGCGGGGCAAGCTGGTGCTGGAGGGGTGGGCCTGAAGAACTGCGGGCCACGCAGGTGGCGTAGCACCACCCGCGCGACAGATTGTGTGTCGGGCTGAAAAATACTGTATTTATAAACAGTCTTTCAGGTATAAATCAGGGCACCACAACCCGAGGAGACCTCCCATGCTGGACCACATGACCTTCCGCGTCACCGACATTGCCCGCACCAAGGCGTTCTACACCGCTGCCCTCGCGCCTTTGGGCTACAGCCTGTGTTTTGAAGGCAACTACGGCTCGAACATGCTGGGCTATGCCTACCCGGCTCCGTCCGAGCCCGACGGCAAGAAGGCGGATGTGTGGTTCATCGACGGCCCCTCGCCCTACGGCGGCCCGCCCGCCACCACGGGCTGCCACCTGGCGTGGCGGGCCACCACGCGGGCCCAGGTCGATGCCTTCTACCGCGCCGCCATCGAAGCCGGGGGCCAAGACAACGGCGCCCCGGGCCTGCGGCCCGACTA
Source organism: Acidovorax sp. 59 (assembly GCF_002754175.1). Classification (NCBI taxonomy): domain Bacteria; kingdom Pseudomonadati; phylum Pseudomonadota; class Betaproteobacteria; order Burkholderiales; family Comamonadaceae; genus Acidovorax; species Acidovorax sp. 59. Next base: position 4,112,783 of record NZ_PEET01000001.1, read on the forward strand.
CCACCCCCACTATTACGGCGCGTTTGTCATCGACCCCGAGGGCAACAACATCGAAGCGGTGTGCCACCTGCCGGAGTAAGAAACACCGCTGCACCCTCCGCAGAGGGCGCGTCGCCAAGCGAGTGCACCCGTGGAACTGGCTTTGCCAGGCCACCAGGTGCGTCCCCCTGGGGGGAAGCGGCGCAGCCGCTCAGGGGGGTCAGTCGAGTTTCACGCCTGCCGCTTTGATGATCTCGCCCCAGCGCTTGGACTCGGAGCGTGCCATGGCGCGGAACTGCTCCGGCGTGCCGGGCAGGGCTTCCATGCCGAAGTCGGCCATGCGCTTGACCACGGCGGGGTTGAGCAGAGCCTTGTTCAGGTCGCCGTTCAGGCGCGCCGTGATCGCAGCGGGCAGACCGGCGGGCGCCAGGATGCCCTGGAACGCAAACACTTCGGTGTTGGGCACACCGGCTTCTGCCAAGGTGGGCACGTCCGGCAGCGCGGCCACGCGCTTGGCCGAGCCAATGGCCAGCGCACGCACCTTGCCCGAGGTGATGACGGGAAGGCCAGCGGCCAGGTCCAGGAACATGCAGGGCACCTGGCCGCCCATCACGTCCTGCAGCGCAGGCGCCGCGCCGCGGTAGGGGATGTGGGTGAGGAAGATCTTGGTGCGGTTCTTGAACATCTCCATCGCCAGGTGGTGTGGCGAACCATTGCCGGGCGATGCGTAGTTGAGCTTGCCGGGGTTAGCGCGCGCGTAGGCGAGGAATTCCTTCACCGTCTTGGCTTCAAACGCCGGGTGCACCACCAGCGCCAGCGGGAAGCGGCTGATGCCACCCACGTAGGTGAAGTCCTTTTCAGGGTTGAACGGCAGCTTGGTGAACAGGTGTTCGTTGTAGGCCAGGATGGCGTTGTCGGCCGACATGAAGGTGTTGCCGTCGGGCTTGGCCGTGGCCACCATCTGGCCGCCGATGTTGGTGGAGGCGCCAGGGCGGTTGTCCACCACGATCTGCTGGCCCAGCGTCTGGCGCATGGCCTCGGCCACGGTGCGGGCCAGCACGTCGGTGCCGCCACCGGCGGGGTACGGCACCACCCAGCGCAGGGGCTGGTCGGGCCAGGCGGACTGGGCGGCGGCCCAGGGCGCGGCGGTAGTAGCGCCTGCGGCGGCCAGGGCGGACAAGAGGGTACGGCGTTGCATGGGGTTGTCTCCTTGATACTATGAATTTGATAGCTGCAAGCGCATGTTCCTCTAGCGCATGCAGCCGTTTTTATTCAAATTTTGCTCTGCGGGGCCTCAGGCGGCCGGTGCGGCAATGGTCTGGTCGATGGCGCCGAAGATGCTGGCGCCGTCCTTGCCCTTGACCTCGATGCGGATGGTGTCGCCGAACTTCATGAAGTCGGTGCTGGGCTTGCCGTCCTGGATGGTTTCGATGCAGCGCTTTTCTGCGATGCAGCTGTAGCCCTTGGGCCATTCCATGCGGCCGTTCTGCTCCACGCCCTTGTTGCTGACGGTGCCGCTGCCCACGATGGAGCCGGCGCGCACGTTGCGCGTCTTGGCGATGTGGGCAATGAGCTGGCCGAAGTGGAAGGTCATTTCAGGACCCGCGTCGCACATGCCGACCTTGCGGCCGTTCCAGGTGGACTGCACGGTGAGGTTCACGCGGCCGTGGTCCCAGGCGTCGCCCAGCTCGTCCAGTGTGACGGCCACGGGGCCGAAGGCGGTGGCGGGCTTGCTCTGGAAGAAACCAAAACCCTTGGCCAGCTCGGCCGGGATCAGGTTGCGCAGGCTCACGTCGTTGGCAATCATCACCAGGCGGATGCCGTCCAGCGCCTGGTCGGCGTTGGTGCCCATCTTCACGTCGCCAGTGATGACGGCGATCTCGGCCTCGAAGTCGATGCCCATGGCTTCGCTGGGCACCACGACATCGTCGCAGGGGCCGATGAAGTCGTCGCTGCCGCCCTGGTACATCAGGGGGTCGGTGTAGAAGCTTTCGGGCACTTCGGAGTTGCGCGCTTTTCGCACCAGTTCGACGTGGTTGATGTACGCAGACCCGTCAGCCCACTGGTAGGCGCGGGGCAGCGGGGCCATGCACTGGGCGGGGTCGAAGGGGAAGGCGTGGCGCGCGCGGCCGCTGTTGAGCTGGTCGTACAGGTCCTGCAGCTGGGGTGACAGGAAGCCCCAGTCGTCCAGCACCTGCTGCATCTTGCTGGCAATGCCGGTCGCATAATGGGCCGTGCCCAGGTCGCGGGAGACGACAACAAGTTGGCCGTCGCGCGAGCCGTCTTTGTAGGTAGCGAGTTTCATGGTGGCAGGACCTTTGTCTCAGAAGGGTTGATGGGCACCGCTAGCGAAGATTACGCTTGGGTAAATTGATTTAACTAAACAAAACTCGCAAATTTTAGTGCACATGGACAAAGAACGTGCAGGAATTCAATCGGTCGAGGTGGGTTTTGCCCTGCTGGAGGGGCTGACACGCTCGCGCGGACCGCTGATGCTCAAGGATGTGGCCGCCTCGGCGGGCATGAGCGCGGCCAAGGCGCACCGTTATCTGGTGAGCTTTCAGCGCCTGGGCCTGGTCACGCAAGACCCCCGCACCGCGCGCTATGACTTGGGCCCGGCCGCACTCAAGCTGGGGCTGGCCTCGCTGACGCGGCTCGATGGCGTGCGCCTGGCCCGCGAACGCATGCCCGCGCTGATGGAAACCATCGGCCACACGCTGGCGCTGGCCGTGTGGGGCAACCACGGCCCCACCATCGTGCACTGGGAGGAATCGCCCCAGGCCGTCACCGCCAACCTGCGCCTGGGCGACGTGATGCCGCTGCTGTCGTCGGCCACGGGCCGGTGTTTTGCGGCCTTCATGTCGCCCGAGGTGGTGGCGCCGCTGCTGAAAGAGGAGCTGGCCCGCGCCGTGAAGATGCGCCGCACCGACCTGCCCGCCACCATGGCCGAAGTGAACGCACTGCTGGCCGAGGTGCGCGAGCGCGGCGCCGCCCGCGTGGTGGACACGCTGCTGCCGGGCATCGTCGCCTTCTGCGCGCCGGTTTTCGATGCCGACGGTCACCTGGAGCTGGGCATCACCACGCTGGGATCCATCGCCACCTTTGACCCCGAATGGGGCGGCGCCATTGATGCACCGCTGCGCGCGGCCGCAGCCCAGCTGTCCAGCGACCTGGGCGCAGGCAGCGCCTGACGGCCCCGTACCCGGACACACAAGCAGCGAGCAGATGCCACGGCGCGCGCTGGTTTTCATCACGGCCCTGGTGCTGGCCCTGCACTGGCTGGTGCTCAGCGGCGTACCCCTGGCCTGGGACAGCCCCGCGCAGCCGTCCCGCCAAGTGTTCAGCACGCGCAGCATCGCGCCCGCACCGCCCCCACCAGCCGTTGCGCCCTCCGGCGTGACCGCCGCGCCCGTCGCCGCACCGCAGCCCCCGGCCCGTAAAAAGGCTCCCTCCCCCAAGCGCCCCCCAGCCCCTGTTGCCACAGACCGTCCCGAGGCGCCACTGGCTGCCGCCCCTGTCACAGAAGCCGGCGCGCCTGCGGACCCTGGTGCCGCAACCACCGTGGCCAGCGCAACCCCTGAGACGCCTGCCGACGACGCCGCCCCTGCGCCCGCGCCTGCGGCATCTGCACCGGCCGCCCCCCCAGAGCCCACGGCTGAAGACGCCCAGCCCGGCACGGGCGTGGACATCCGCCCGCCCGGAGGCACCGGCCGCAGTGCCAGCGCCCCACCGCCGCCCGTGCGCATGCCTGCCCCGACGCGCCTCGCGTTTGATGTGAGCGGCCAAGCCAAAAAGTTCGCCTACAGCGCCCGGGCCGAACTGCTGTGGCAGCACGACGGCAATCGCTACGAGGCGCGCCAGGAGATCAGCGCCTTCCTGGTGGGCACCCGCACGCAGCGCAGCGTGGGCACGGTCACGGAGCAAGGACTGCTGCCCGAGAAGTTCTCCGACAAATCCCGCAGCGAGCAGGCCGCGCATTTTGACTACGACAAGGGCCGCGTCACCTTCAGCGCCAACACGCCCGATGCCGTGGCAGGCCCCGGCGTGCAGGACCGGCTGAGCCTGTTCATCCAGCTGGGCGCGATGCTGGCCGCAGACCCGGGCCGGTTTGTGCCTGGCACCCAGATCACGCTGACCACGGTGAGCGCCCGCAGCGCCGACCGCTGGACCTTCACCGTGGAAGGCCCCGAAACCCTGGACGTACCCGCCGGGCCCACGCCTGCCCTCAAGCTGCTGCGCCTGCCCCGCAAGGACTACGACCAGAAGGCCGAACTCTGGGTGGCGCCGGGGCTGGGTTATCTGCCCGTGCGCATCAAGCTCACCCAGGCCAACGGCGATTTCGCCGACCTGCTGCTGCGCGCCAGCAGCCCACCCTGAGAACCTGTTCAAAGCACTGCCTCCGATCGCTCGCGCCGCACGGAGTGTTGCGCCCATACGCCATCCGGGCAAAAAAGCCCCGCGAACCCGGCGTGCTCCGTTTTTCATGAAATACTGCAACGCAGCAGGGGACAAAAGCCGTGGCTTGGCCCGGGGCCCTTGAACTCTGCGCACCCGCTGTCATCTGACATCTATATCGACAAAGGGAACACGATGCACATGCTCTACGACTCAGAATCCTTCGTGGTGGTCCATATGCTGCCCGATGCCGTGGAGAAAAAGAGCGCCCAGGTGCTCAACGACACCGCCCCCGCCGTTCCCCAGCTTGCGCGCCATGGTTTTGAAATCGTGGACAAGCGCTCCGGCAAAGAGGTCTACCTGGACGGTTCCTGGGCCGAGATGTTCCAGGAACAGATCCTGGCCTGGCAGCGCGACACGCCGACCCAGGAAGAAGTGGAAGACGCGCTAGACCGTTACGCGGGCCTGGCACAACACCCGGTGGTGGTGCACTGACGCCGCAACCAAGGCCCGTGCGTTAGTTCAGCCCGCCGCGCCTTCGGGTGCGCCGGGCGGATAGATCCGCCGGTACAGCGGGTCCACCAGCATCAGCACCGCAATCAGCCGACACACCTGGAACGCCGTGACCACCGGCACTCCCAGCTGCAGCACCTTGGCCGTGATGGCCATCTCGGTGATGCCGCCGGGCGAAGTGCCCAGCAGCAAGGTGACCCAGGGCAGCCCCGTCGCCCAGGCCAGGGCAGCGGCAAACAGTGCGCACACGCCCATCAACGCCACCGTGCCCAGCGCCACCGACGCCAGCCAGCGCGGCGCAGTGTGCAAGAACTCCGCGCGAAACCGCACGCCCAGGCTCACCCCGATCACGAGCTGCGCTGCGTTGACCATGCCCTGGGGCACCGCCGACAGGCTCTGGCCCGCCATGGTCAGGCCCATGGACACCAGCATCGCCCCCATGAACCAAGGGTTGGCGCGGCCCAGCCGGTCCATCAGCAACGCCCCTGCACCGGTCAGCAGCGCCATCAGCGCCAGCCCCGGCCAGTTCACCACCCGTAGCGTGGGCGGCAGGATATCGAGGCCGTGCAGGCCGCTGAACTGCAGCGCGAACGGAATGGTCAACGTAACGATGAGCAGCCGCAAGCTGTGGCTGGCGGCCACCAGGTCAGTGCGTGCGTTTTCGCGCTCGGACAACAAGGTCATCTCGGACGCCGCCCCAATCGCGCCGGCAAAGTAGCTGGTGGCGCGCAGCATCGGTGCAGGAACACCGTGCATGCGGGGCGCATGCACGCGGTAAAGCCAGGCACCAAACAGCCAGCCCAGGAACAGCGCCCACGCAATGCCCAGCACGATGGCCCACCACAGGCCGCCGATCAGCGCGACCACCTGGGGCGTGAAATACAGGCCTAGCGCGGCGCCAATCGTCCATTGCCCGGCGTTGCGCAGCGGGCCCCAGCTTTCGGTGGGGCCGCCGGCCATCGACACGACAGAAGTAGCCAGCAGTGGGCCGATCATCCAGGGCAGCGGGGTCTGCAGGGCCACACAGGCAGCGGCAGCGGCCCACGCCAAGGCCAGGGTGGCCAGGGTGCGAACAATAAAGAGGGGGCGCATACGGGAAACGGCAGGCAGGCAAGCAAACAGGCGCGGCGGGGCGCGCGCGCAACCCCGCAGTATCGCGCGAGCCGCTGGCCCCGCAGCCGCCAAGGCGCTGCCCAGACGGAACGGCTGGCATCGCCACCGGGCAACGGCCGCGTGGCACCGGGCGCCAAGCTGCCCCTGGGGCAGCAGGCGCCTAAATTTCAGCCCTAGCGGCCTCTTGCGCTAGTCGAATATGCGCTTGAAGCTATATTTTTGATAGCAATCAGATCGCACCCCGCCGCGCAGCCATCTCCTGCCCCATCGCCGCAAAGGACGCGGGCGGCAGCAAAGCGGCAGCAGCAGGGTAGGCCACGCCTTCTTCGGCGGCGATGTGGGCGTCATACCGCATTGCAAAACGGTCCAGCGCGGCCTCGTCCTGGGGCGTGAAGCCGGTGGCGCTTTCATCCAGCAACGCTTGCAGCCCGGGCCGGGCCGCTGCCCAGTCGGTGGTCATGGCCACGTGGTCGTGCTGCAGGCGCGTGACCAGCGCCCGGACCTCGGGCGTGGCCTGGGCGAGCAGCAGGGGGAACACATGCAGTTCTTCGTCCTGGTGGTGCAGCGGTGCGGCGATGTCGAAATAACGCAGCACATCCCGCGCGGCCTGGCGGGCATCGTTGTCAACGCCCTGCTTTCGCACATGCTCACGCAAGCGGCCCAGCAAACCCAGCGTGCGTTGCACGCGCTCGTGGCAGGCCTCCAGCATGGCAAAAGGCTGCTCAAAGCCCACGGCCGGTGCGCTGAAGCCGGGCAGATGCCTTGGCGCGGCAGCAGATACGGGTGCAGATACGGGTGCAGATGCGGGTGCAGATACGGGTGCAGGTGCGGATGCGGACGCAGGTACGGACGCCTGTGCCATGGCAGGCCTCAGCCAAACCGCACAGGGTGGCCCTGGCGGTCAAACGGAATGAACGCCCCATGCGCCCCACCCTTGATCGCATCCACCATGCGCTGCAAGGGCGCCTCGGCATCGGCGCTGCTGGGCGCCTGGTTCAGCGTGCCGGACATCGCCGCCGCAAACACGATGGCCCAGTCGTGGCCGGGGGCGGTGAACTGGCGGGCCTCGGTCACCAGTGCGTCGAACGATGCCAGTTCCTGCGGCGTCTTGTCCACACACATCAGCGGCACCAGGGCACCGCCCTGCCCGGCCTCGAAGCGCGCGCGCTGCGCCGGGGTGGCGTCGTCGGGCAGCTCCACCGCCGCGAAGACGAACAGCAGGCGCTGCGGCTCGGGTTGCATGCGCGCAGCCTGCAGCAGGTCGTCAAAACTGGAAATATCCATGAAAAGGTCTCGCAATCAATGAAAGGTGGGGGCCACCGGCGCGCTTCAAAATCCAGGCACCACGCCCCGCTTGGCATCCAGTGTGCTCACATAGGCGCCTGCCGCAGGGCGTGCGCGCACCGCCTTGCGCGACAACACGGTGCCGATGCTGATGAAACACAGGGCCTGCTCGGAGGCCGCCAGCTGAAACAAGGCCCGCAGGCTCGGCGCCTTCAGCGCCTTGCCGCTGGTCAGTGCCGAACCGTAGCCTTGCGCGGTGGCCATCAGCAGCATGTTCTGCACGGCACAGCCCGCAGAGACGGTGCGCTCGGCCAGATCAATCTCGGCGTCGCCCCGCTCGGCATCCACCACCGCCAACAGCAACACCGGGGAGCGGTACGCCTTCTCGCGTGCCTGCTCGGCCTGCTCGGGGGTGGCGGCAGAGTCGCGCTCCAGCAGGGCCTGCGCAAACACATCGGCCAGCGGCGGACGCGCGGCCTGCGGCACCAGGATGAAGCGCCAGGGCAGCAGCTGGCCATGGTCTGGCGCGTGGGCTGCGGCCTGGAGGATCTGCGCCAGCTCGGCAGCATTGGGGCCTGGCCCGCCCAGGCGCTTGGGCAGAATGGTCTGGCGTGACTGGATCAACGCCGCCGCCAGCCCGGCCACATCGTCAGGCGCACTGGCCCGCGCTGCAGCAGGCTGCGCGCGAGACGAAGGGTTCAACGGCCAGGGAATGACAGACATGGGGAATCCTTCCAATGCTTACCGTGTGTGCCGGGAAGGCCGATGCGGGACCCGACCGTTCATCCACAGCTCCCCAGGTGCCCACACTGCGTGCAGTAGTCGCAGCCGTCCTTGCGGATGACCGCATGGGCGCCACATTCGCTGCACTTCTTGCCCGCCATGGCCTGGGGCACGGCCACGGGCAGCGGGGCGGGCTCGTCCAGCGGCAGTTGCTGCTGCACCGGGTCGGCCACGCGGCGCGCCAGGATGTTCTGGATGGCATAGGCCATGGCCGCCACCTCGGAGTCGTGCCACATGGGCACCAGCGTGCCGTCGTCCTTGCGGTGGGTGCCCAGGCGCACCGGGCCGCGGTCCCAGGCGACTTTGCGCATGTCCGACAGCGCCCGCTCCAGAAAACCGCCGCGCGCTGCGAGCGACAGCATGCGCATGCTGGACGTGATCCACTGCTGCGACTCGCCGCTCTGGCCCACCGGCATGAAGAACTCGATGGCGCGGTCCACCGTACCGTTGCCCACGCCCGTGGGCACGGGCAGGAAGGACACGATGAGGTACAGGGTCTTGTGGCCTTCCTGCGTCCAGTATTCAAGCTTCTCAGCCACCGCCGAAAGGCCCCCTTGCGGACGGCTTTCGATCACGGTGCGCATGGGGTCCACCGGGGGTGCGGGTGGCGCCACAGGCGCCGCAGCGGGCGCGGACGCAGGTTCCGCATGGGTTTCGAGCACCGAACCCAGAATGCTGTTGGGCCGGTAGGTGGCCAGGCCCTTGAGCTTGGCGCGCCAGGCCTGCAGGTACAGGTCCTTGAACCCTTCGTAGGGGTAGTCCGCGGGAATGTTGACGGTCTTGGAGATGGCCGTGTCCACAAAAGGCTGCACGGCTTCCATCATGGCGATGTGGCCTTCGGCCGGCATGGCCAGGGCCGAGACGAAGTAGTCCGGCAACGCCTCCACATCCCCACCCAGCTCGCGGTACAGGCGCCAGGCATGGTCTTCCACAGCGTATTCGGTGGTGCTGCCGTCGGACTCGCGCTTCTTGCGCTTGTACATCCACGAGAACGGCGGCTCGATGCCATTGGAGGCATTGTCGGCAAAGGCCAGGCTCACGGTGCCCGTGGGCGCGATGGACAACAGGTGGCTGTTGCGGATGCCGTGCTGGTGGATCGCGGCCTTGAGCGATTCGGGCAGCCGGCTCGCAAACGTGCCTTCCGCCAGGTAGCCCCGCGCATCGAACTTTGGAAACGCACCTTTCTCGCGCGCCAGATCCACCGACGAGGCGTACGCGGCGTCGCGCATGCACTCGGCAATGCGCGCGGCCATGGTGCGGCCCTCAGGCAGGTCGTAGCGCAGGCACAGCATGGCCAGCGTGTTGCCCATGCCGGTAAAGCCCACGCCAATACGGCGCTTGGCCATGGCCTCATCGCGCTGCTGCGGCAGCGGCCAGTAGGTCACATCGAGCACGTTGTCGAGTGCACGCACCTGCAGCGCCACGGCTTGGGTGAATGCGTCAAAGTCAAACGCGGCCACGCCCCCAAAGCCAAAGGGGTGCCGCACAAAGCGGGTGAGGATGATGGGGCCCAGGTCACAGCAGCCATAGGACGGCAGCGGCTGCTCTCCGCAGGGGTTGGTCGCCGCAATGTCTTCGCAGTAATGCAGGTTGTTGTCTTCGTTGATGCGCCCCAGGAACAGGATGCCAGGCTCGGCAAAGTCGTAGGCCGACTTCATGATCGTGTCCCACAGCTCGCGCGCGGCCACGGTAGCGTAGACCCACAGGCCATCGGCGCGCTGGCGAGCGCCCTGGGCCAGCAGTGCGGTGCCGGGGCGGGCCTTGTGCACCAGCTCCCACGGTGCGTTGTTCTGCACGGCCTGGATGAACTCGTCCGACACCCCCACCGACACATTGAAATTGTTCCAGCGGCCTGGCGTGCGCTTGGCGGTGATGAACTCGTGCACATCCGGGTGGTCGATGCGCAGCACGCCCATCTGCGCACCCCGGCGTGCGCCAGCGCTCTCCACGGTGGAGCAGGACTGGTCGAACACGTTCATGTAGCTGCACGGCCCCGATGCCATGGAGGCGGTGGCCTTCACCTGCGCGCCCTTGGGACGGATGCGGGAGAAATCGTAGCCCACGCCCCCGCCACGGCGCATGGTCTCGGCCGCCTCGCGCAGCGCTTCGTAGATGCCCGGAAAGCCTTCGTCATCCACGCCCTGGATGCAGTCACCCACGGGCTGCACAAAGCAGTTGATGAGGGTGGCCTGGATGTCGGTGCCTGCTGCGCTCATGATGCGGCCTGCGCCGATGGCGCCCGCCTTCAGGTTGGCGAGGAACAGGGCCTCGTACTTTTCGCGCAGCTCGGGTTTTTCGACCGAGGCCAGGGCCCGTGCCACGCGCTGGTACAGCTCGTCGGCCGTGGTTTCGCCGGGTTTGAGGTATTTCTCCCGCAGCACATCCAGGCTGATGGGCTGCAGGGACGAGGTGGGGTTGAGTGGGGGCTGGGGTTCGCGTTTCATGGGGGCCGATGATTTGGGTTTCAGGCTGAAACGGGGTTGCGTTCCGTCAAGGAGCGCTCATTCCACTCCGAATGCAGCGCCATGGCAAGTCGGTGGCCGCTCACTCGTCCACCAGCACCTGCCCATCATGCTCCACGTAGGGCTGGTAGGGGCCGGTGCCGCTGTGGTCCGACTGCGAAGCGGGCACAAATCCACCGGTCTGGACATCGAACACATGCACTTCGCCGTCCTCGATCACATAGTGCCAACCGTGCAGGCTGATCTGGCCCGACTGCACCCGGCTGCGCACCATGGGGTACTCCATGAGGCGCTCCAGCTGCAGCACCACTGCGCGCTGTTCGGTGCGGCGCAATACCTCGGGACCCGGCTGCATGGGCAACAGGGCCTCGCGCCCCAGGTCCAGCCAGCGGTTGAGGTTGGGGGCCTCGGGCGACACCTCACCATACATCGCCTTGATGGCCCCACAGTGACTGTGGCCGCACACCACGATGCGGCGCACCTGCAGATTGAGCACTGCGAACTCGATGGCCGCCGTGGTGCCATGGTGGCCATGCGACCCGTCGTACGGCGGGATGAACGCCCCCACATTGCGCACCAGAAACAGCTCGCCCGGCCCCGCACCAGTCAGCAGATAGGGCACCAGGCGGGAGTCGGAACACCCGATGAACAAGGTGGTGGGATGCTGCCCTTCGTCCACCAGCGCCTGGAACTGCTGGCGATACTGGGGGAAAGCGTCGTCATGGAAGCGGCGCAAGCGGTCCAGCAACTCGTCGGGCATGGGCAGGCAATCAGATAACGGTGGTGCGTGGAGCAATTACTGTACGAGCGGTGTGTCGGCCGCGTCCAGCGCCACCCCTTCGACCACGGCGGCGCCCGCCAGCAGCTGCAAATATTGGCGCAACGCATTCACCCAGGCCTGTTGGCGCAGGGTGAGCGCGATGGCCTGGCGCACTTCCTCAAACGAGGGCTGCTGCCCGGGGTCACGGGCCACCACCTCCACCACATGCAGGCCAAAGCGGCTGTGCACCAGGCGCGCCAGCACGCCGATCTCGGCGCCGCCAAACACCTCGCGGGCGAACTCGGGGGCGCAATCGGCGCGGGTGAGCCAGCCCAGGTCGCCGCCCTGCTGGCCACTGGGGCAGTTGGACCACTGGGCTGCTGCCTTGGCAAATTGGGCACCGCCATCGTCCGCGCAGCGCAGCTCAATCAGCAAGGCCTCGGCCCGCAGGCGCAACTGCTTCACATCTATCCCCGGCGTCACGGCAAAGAGCACATGGCGCAGCTGGGCACGCTCTCCCTGGGCGTGTGCCGCAGGGTGGGCGTCGTGGTAACGGCGGCAGGCTTCTTCTGAAGGGTCAGGGAGGTCCAGCTCACGCTCCAGCAACTGCTCAATGGCATTGGAGGCCTGGACGCTGATAGCCCCCTCAACACCCGGCACATCGCTCGCGGGCAGAAGGCCCGCCTGTTGCGCCGCCTGGCGCAGCAGCTCGGTACACGCACGCTGGCGCAGGGCCTCTTCGTCCAGCGACTCGTGCGGGGCATTGAGGGCCACGCCATTGACGCGTGCCACCTCGGCTGCCACCAAGCCCCTGCCCCCCATGGCGCCGGCTTGTGGTGCCAGGGTGGCTTGCAGAGGCACATCGTCCATCGTTGCCACCAGGGCCTCGTAGGCCGCAGCCTGCGTCGGGGTCAGCGTGCTGGCAGGTGCTGCCGCCACGCCGCTGTCAGTGGAGCCGCATCCGCAGCTCCCGGTTCCACATCCGCTCATGGTGTGCTCCTTGATAGTCGGTGGATTTCAGGCGCGGCGGTCTTGCGACTGCATGTGGCCTGGGGGCAGGTTCAAGCGGCGCGCACGCACCACCTGGTAGGGGCGCAGCACATAGGCCAGCGTGCCAAAGCCACTCCACACATGCACCAGACGGGTGAAGGGGAAGATCAGGAAGATGCTCATGCCCAGGAACATGTGGGCCTTGAAAATCCAGCCCGCCTCGGCCAGCAGCTCCACCCCGCCACTGCGGAAGGTCACCACCCGTTGCCCCCACTCGGCCAGCTTCATCATCATGGAGCCATCCAGATGCTGCGCCGACAGCGGAATGGTGGCCAGGCCCAGTGCCAGTTGCAGCCACAGCAGCACCAGAATCAGGATGTCGCTGGTCTTGGACGTGGCGCGGATGCGAGGGTCCGACAGGCGGCGGTGCAGCAGGATGGACAGGCCGATGAAGCCCAGCGTGCCCGCGATCCCGCCGGAGACCATGGCCATGAGCTGCTTGGCGCCCGCACTCATGAAATGCTCGTACACAAAGTGCGGCGTGAGCATGCCCACCGTGTGGCCGAAGAACAGGAACAGCACGCCGATGTGGAACAGGTTGCTGCCCCAGCGCAGGCTGCCGGTGCGCAGCAGCTGCGACGAATCACTCTTCCAGGTGTACTGGTCACGGTCAAACCGCGCCCAGCTGCCGATGAAGAACACGGCCAGGCAAATGTAGGGATAGATGCCAAACAGCAGGGTGTCAAGCCAGGTGGTCATGCTGAGACTCCTTCGGGTGCCCGCTCGGCGCGGGGGGTACGAACAAAATGCAGGGGCTGCGGCTGGTCGGGCTTGGACTGGCCCTGGGTGCTGCAACCGCCAAACGCTTCGGGCTCGGCCCAGACCTCGTCCATGGGCGGCTCGGGCGTGAGCGCCACCGACTGCACACGCTGGCCCGAGACTTCGAGCACGGCGGCGATCACGCTGGCGTAGGGACTGTTGCGCGCCACGAGGGCGCTGAACAGCGCATTGAGGATGTGGGCCATTTCGCCCAGAAAATCCCTGGCCACTTCGGGCGGCTGGGTAGAGGCGAACTCCAGCACCACCGGCAGGTGGTCGGGCAGCTCCTCGGCCTGGAACTGCAGGCCTGCCTTCTCGTAGGTCTGCAACAGGTCGACGAGCGCCGGGCCCCGGTCACGCGAGTCGCCGTGCACATGCTCGAACAGGTGCAGCGAGGTCTGGCGGCCGCGATCAAAGTTGTCCACGTAGCGGGCTTCGGCTTCCAGCGGGTCGAGTGCAGCCAGGTGCTCGCACACCGCCTTCAACTCCTCCATGCGCTCGGCCGTCAGGGCTTGCTCGGCCTGCAGGGCGTCGATGAGCTGTGGCATCACGCTGCGCAGCTGCGCATCGGGGTAGCTCAGCAGGTAGCCCAGGGCGCGCAGGGTCAGGCGCACGGAGGTCGGGTTCTTCTTGAACATGGTGATTCCTTCCGTGTCGCTCAAACAGTCGCTTTGATGGGAATGGTCCGCGGCTTCTTGCCACCGAACATACTGGTCTCGGTGGCGCCGTCGGAGCAACCGTTGCCAAACGAGAAGCCGCAGCCGCCGCGGATGTCGAACGCGTTTTCTGCGTATTCGCGGTGGGCCGATGGGATGACGAAGCGGTCCTCGTAATTGGCAATCGCCATCACGTGGTACATCTCCTCCACCTCCGCCATCGACAGACCCGCCTGCTTGAGCACCGACAGGTTCTGGCGCTGCTCCACATGCTTGTCGCGCTGGTAGGTGCGCATGGCCAGCATGCGCTCCAGCGCCCGCACCACGGGCCCGGTGTCACCGGCGGTGAGCAGGTTGGCGAGGTACTGCACAGGAATGCGCAGCTGCGACACGTCGGGAATCTCGCCATTCACGCCCACATGGCCGGCATTGGCAGCGGCCGTGACGGGCGACAGGGGCGGTACATACCAGACCATGGGCAGCGTGCGGTACTCGGGGTGCAGCGGCAGGGCCACCTTCCAGTCCACCGCCATCTTGTAGACGGGGCTGTTGCGGGCGGCGTCCATCCAGCTGTCCGGGATGCCGTCGATGCGGGCCTGCTTGATGACATCGGGATCGTTCGGGTTCAGGAAGATGTCGAGCTGGGCCTGGTACAGGTCCCGGTCGCGCTCCACGCTGGCGGCTTCCTGGATGCGGTCTGCGTCGTACAGCAGCACGCCGAGATACCGGATACGGCCCACGCAGGTCTCGGAGCACACGGTAGGCTGGCCCGCTTCGATGCGGGGATAGCAGAAGATGCATTTCTCGGCCTTGCCCGATTGCCAGTTGTAGTAAATTTTCTTGTAGGGGCAGCCTGAGACGCACATGCGCCAGCCACGGCACTTGTCCTGGTCGATCAGCACGATGCCGTCTTCCTCGCGCTTGTAGATCGAGCCGCTGGGGCACGATGCCACACACGCCGGGTTCAGGCAGTGCTCGCAAAGGCGCGGCAGGTACATCATGAAGGTGTTTTCGAACTGGCCGTAGATGTCCTTTTGCACATCGTCGAAGTTCTTGTCCTTGCTGCGCTTGCTGAACTCGCCGCCCAGGATTTCTTCCCAGTTCGGGCCCCACTCGATCTTCTCCATGCGCTTGCCGGTGATCAGGCTGCGCGGGCGGGCCGTGGGTGCGGCCTTGGTTTCAGGCGCGGACTGCAGGTGGTCGTAGTCGAACGTGAAGGGCTCGTAGTAGTCGTCGATCTGCGGCAGGTTGGGGTTGGCGAAGATGCGCATGAGCAGCTTCCACTTGCCGCCCTGGCGGGGCGCGATGGAGCCGTCGGGGCTGCGCACCCAGCCGCCATTCCACTTGTCCTGGTTTTCCCATTCCTTGGGGTAGCCGATGCCGGGCTTGGTCTCGACGTTGTTGAACCAGGCGTATTCCACCCCGGGGCGGCTGGTCCAGACGTTCTTGCAGGTGACGGAACAGGTGTGGCAACCAATGCACTTGTCCAGGTTCAGCACCATGCCGATTTGTGCGCGAATTTTCATCGTGTTTCTCCTTGGCTTCAGGCGTGGGCTGCGGTACCGGAGACAGGCTCATCGTCGAGCCAGTCCACGCGGTCCATCTTGCGCACCAGCACGAACTCGTCGCGGTTGGTGCCGATGGTTCCGTAGTAGTTGAAGCCGTAGCTGTACTGTGCGTAGCCGCCAATCATGTGGGTGGGCTTGAGCACGATGCGCGTGACCGAGTTGTGGATACCGCCACGGGTGCCGGTGATCTCGGAGCCTGGGGTGTTGATGATCTTCTCTTGCGAGTGGTACATCATCACCATGCCGGGGTTCACGCGCTGGCTCACCACCGCGCGGGCTGCAATGGCGCCGTTGGCGTTGAAGAGCTCGACCCAGTCGTTGTCCACGATGCCCGCGACCTTGGCGTCGTCTTCGCTCAGCCACACCACGGAGCCACCCCGGTTGAGCGTGAGCATCATCAGGTTGTCGCTGTACGTGCTGTGGATGCCCCACTTCTGGTGCGGCGTGATGAAGTTCAGCGCAATCTCGCGGTTACCGTTGGGCTTCTTGCCTTCGACTTCTTCCAGTGTCTTGAGGTGTACCGGTGGACGGTAGCTCACAAAGCCTTCGCCGAAGTCACGCATCCACGGGTGGTCCTGGTAGAACTGCTGGCGGCCCGTGAGGGTGCGCCATGGGATGTACTCGTGCACGTTGGTGTAGCCCGCGTTGTAGCTGACCTTCTCGCTCTCCAGGCCGGACCAGGTGGGCGAGCTGATGATCTTGCGCGGCTGCGCCTGGATGTCGCGGAAGCGGATCTTCTCGTCCTCGCGGTGCAGCGCCAGGTGCACGTGGTCGCGCCCGGTCTGCTTGCCCAGGGCCTCCCAGGCCTTGCAGGCCACGTGGCCGTTGGTTTCGGGGGCCAGCATCATCACCACTTCGGTGGCGTCGATGTCGGTCACGATGCGGGGCATGCCCTGTGTCACGCCCTCTTCCTTGACGCGGCCGTTCAGGTCACCCAGCTGGCCCACCTCGGTCTGCGTGTTCCAGCCAATGCCCTTGCCGCCGTTGCCCACCTTCTCCATCAACGGGCCCAGCGCGGTAAAGCGTTTGTAGAGGTTGGGGTAGTCGCGCTCCACCACGGTGACCTGCGGCGCCGTCTTGCCGGGGATGAGTTCGCACTCACCCCGCTTCCAGTCGCGCACACCATAGGGCTGGGCCATTTCGCCGGCCGTGTCGTGCATGATGGGTGTGAGCACCACGTCCTTTTCCACGCCCAGGTGGCCCACGCTGACCTCGCTCACGGCCTTGGCGAAGCCCTTGTAGATCTCCCAGTCGCTCTTGGCCTGCCAGGCAGGGTCCACCGCTGTGGACAGCGGATGGATGAAGGGGTGCATGTCGCTGGTGTTGAGGTCGTTCTTCTCATACCAGGTGGCCGTGGGCAGCACGATGTCGGAGTACAGGCAGGTCGTGCTCATGCGGAATTCGAGCGTGACCAGCAGGTCCAGCTTGCCTTCGGGCGCGTTCGTGTGCCACTGCACTTCCTCGGGCTTGGCTTCGTCCTTGCCCAGATCCTTGCCCTGCACGCCGTGGGTGGTGCCCAGCAGGTGCTTGAGGAAGTATTCATGCCCCTTGCCCGACGAGCCCAAAATGTTGGAGCGCCACACGAACATGTTGCGCGGCCAGTTGGCGGGGTGGTCCGGGTCTTCGCAGCTCATCTGCAGGCTGCCGTCTTTCAGTGACTGGACCACGTAGTCCTTGGCGTCCATGCCCCGGGCTGCGGCGTCCTTGGCCACCTGCAGCGGGCTGGTCTTGAGCTGGGGGGCGGATGGCAGCCAGCCCATGCGCTCGGCGCGCACGTTGTAGTCGATCTGCGCGCCGTGATAAGCCTTCTTGTCGGCCAGCGGCGAGAGGACCTCCTCCATGCCCAGCTTCTCGTAGCGCCACTGGTCGGTGTGGGCATAGAAGAAGCTGGTGCTGTTCATCTGGCGCGGTGGGCGGATCCAGTCCAACGCAAAGGCCAGCGCCGTCCAGCCGGTCTGTGGGCGCAGCTTTTCCTGGCCCACGTAGTGCGCCCAACCGCCACCACTCTGACCGATACAGCCGCAGAGCATCAGCATGTTGATGATGCCGCGGTAGTTCATGTCACTGTGATACCAGTGGTTCATGGCCGCACCGATGATGACCATGGACTTGCCGTGGGTCTTGTGCGCGTTGTCGGCAAACTGGCGGGCCACGGTGATGATCTGATCGCGCGGCACACCGGTGATCTTTTCCTGCCAGGCGGGCGTGTAGGGACGGTCGCTGTCGTAGGTGACGCCCTGCTCTTCGCCGGGCAGACCCCGATCAATGCCGTAGTTGCCAGCCAGCAGGTCGAACACGGTGGCCACCATCACCCGGCCCTGGGCTTCGTGCCCAGCCAGCTCCAGGTGGGACACCGGCACGCGGCGCACCATCACGTCGCCGCCTTGTTCGTTGGCCGTGAAGTTGGGCGTTGCCACGCCGCCGAAGTACGGGAAGGCCACATCAGCTACTTCATGGGCCTGCGCGCCGTCCTCGATCACCGAAAGCTTGAGCTTGACAGTGTTGCCGGTGCGCGCTTCCTTGTTCTCCAGGTTCCACAGGCCCTGGTCGGCACGTCCGTCGGCCCCCCAGCGGAAGCCGATGGAGCCATTGGGCAGCGTGACCTGGCCCAGTTCGTCGTAGCCCACGGTCTTCCAGTCGGGGTTGTTGGACTGGTCGAGCTTGTTCGGAAAGTCGCTGGCGCGCACATAGCGGTCGGGCACCATCACCGTGCGGCCATCCGGCAGCGTCTTTTCCTTCAGCACCACCAGGAGTGGCAGGTCGGTGTAGCGGCGTGCGTAGTCATCAAAGTACGCCGAGCGGCCCTTGCCGCCGTCCTTGAAGTAGAACTCCTTCAGGATCACATGGCCCATGGCCATGGCCACGGCAGCGTCGGTGCCCTGCTTGGGATGCATCCACAGATCGCCCAGCTTGGCGACTTCGGAGTAGTCGGGCGTGATGGACACCACCTTGGTGCCCTTGTAGCGCACCTCGGTCAGGAAGTGCGCGTCGGGCGTGCGTGTCTGGGGCACGTTGGACCCCCAGGCAATGATGTACGAGCTGTTGTACCAGTCGGCCGACTCGGGCACGTCGGTCTGCTCGCCCCAGGTCTGCGGGCTGCTGGGGGGCAGGTCGCAGTACCAGTCGTAAAAACTCATGCACACGCCGCCGATGAGGCTGAGGTAGCGGCTGCCAGCGGCGTACGAAATCATCGACATCGCCGGAATGGGCGAAAAGCCGATGATGCGGTCCGGCCCGTGCTTCTTGATGGTGTACACGTTGGCCGCAGCAATCATCTGGTTGACTTCTTCCCAGGTACTGCGCACGAAGCCGCCCAGGCCGCGCTGCTTTTGCCATTCGCGCTTGGAGGCATCGTTTTCGACGATGCTGGCCCAGGCATCCACCGGGCTCTTGGCCAAGGCGATGGCAGCGCGCCAGTGCTTGAGCAGGCGACCACGCACCATGGGGTATTTGACGCGGTTGGCGCTGTACAGATACCAGCTGTAGCTGGCGCCACGCGCGCAGCCACGGGGTTCGTGATTGGGCAGGTCGGGCCGGGTGCGGGGGTAGTCGGTCTGCTGGGTTTCCCAGGTGACGATGCCGCCCTTGACGTAGATCTTCCACGAGCAGCTGCCCGTGCAGTTCACGCCGTGCGTGGAGCGCACGATCTTGTCGTGTGCCCAGCGGTCGCGGTAGGCATCTTCCCAGGTGCGGTCTTCACCGTTGGTTTCGCCATGGCCCTGGGCAAAGGTCTCGCGGGGTTGGGAGAAGTACGAAAGGCGGTCGAGGAAATGGCTCATCGGGGGCTCCTTGTTCTGTTCTGTTCTGTTCAGGGGTCATCAGCAAGGCATGGCGGCGTTCTTGCGCGCGTAGTGCCACCAGGTGATCACGATGCAAACGAGGTAGAAGGCGAAGAACGTCCACAGCGCGGCATGGGGGCTGCCGGTCAGCGCAATGGAGCTGCCATAGCTCTTGGGAATGAAGAACCCGCCGTAGGCCGCCATGGCGGCCGTGAAGCCCAGCGTGGCGGCGCCCAGGGTGTTGCCTTCCTTGTTGGCCTGGGCCGCGGCTGCAGTGTTGCGGGGGTCCACACCGCGCATGGCTTCGGTCAGGAAGATCACGGGGATCATCCGGAAGGTGGAGCCATTGCCGATGCCGGTCGTGAGGAACAGCACCAGGAAGCACACGAAGAAGCCTGCAAACTGACCTTCATTGCCTGCGGATGGCAGGAACACCGTGACGCCCACCACGGCAATCGCCATGACGATGAAGTTCCACAGCGTGACGCGCGCGCCGCCGAGCTTGTCGGCCAGCCACCCGCCAAACGGCCGGACCACCGCACCCACCAGCGGCCCCAGCCAGGCGTAGGCCAGGGGGTTGATGTTAGGAAACTGGCTCTTGATGAGCAGCGGGAAGCCTGCGGCATAACCGATGAACGACCCGAAGGTGCCGAGGTACAGCACACACATCAGCCAGTTGTGCTTGCGCTTGAAGATGGCGGCCTGCGCAGCGAACGAGGCACGCGCATCGGCAATGTCGTTCATGCCGAACCAGGCGGCCAGCGCCGTCAGCGCAATCCATGGCACCCAGATGAAGGCGGCGTTCTGCGTCCACACCTGCGCGGTCTGGCCGTTCTTCACAATGGTCTGTGCATCGCCACCAAAGACCCCAAAGATACCGGCCGTAACGACCAGAGGGCTGAGGAACTGCACCACCGACACGCCCAGGTTACCGAGGCCCGCATTCACACCCAGCGCGGAGCCCTTGCGCTCCTTCGGAAAGAAGAAGCTGATGTTGGCCATGCTGGAGCTGAAGTTGCCGCCGCCCAGGCCACACAGCAGCGCGAGAATGAGCATGGTGGGGTAGGCCGTGGTGTTGTCCTGCACCGCAAAGCCGATGCCGATGGCCGGGATCAGCAGCGAGGCGGTGGAGATCGCCGTCCAGCGGCGGCCACCGACCAGCGGCACCATGAACGAGTAGAAGATGCGCAGCGTGGCGCCCGAGAGCGCGGGCGCTGCCGCCAGCCAGAACAGCTGGTTGGTCGAATACTTGAAGCCCAGGCCCGGCAGGCTCACGGCGACTACGCTCCAGACCTGCCAGATGGCAAAGGCCAGGAACAGCGCGGGCACCGAGATCCAGAGATTGAGCTTGGCGATGGCTTCGCCTTCGCGCTCCCAGAACGATTTATCCTCCGGGGCCCAGAGGGTGAGCAGACGCCCCTGGCGCCCGCTGGTGGTGGTGGCAGACATGGTGAGTTTTCCTTGAAAAATCAACGGGCGGCAGGTTGCGCAACAGCGCCCTGCGAACCCATGAGACGGGTGTTGCGCACTTCGGTGAAGTACATCCAGATGAGCGAGACCCACACCACGCCGTACATCAGCATGAAAGCGCTGGAGCGGATGCCGGTAAGGTCCATCAGCGCACCGAACAGGATCGGCAGCACGAACCCGCCCAGGCCACCAGCCAGACCTACGATGCCGCTGATGGCGCCGATGTTGTGGGGGTAGTCGTCGCTGATGTACTTGAAGACACTGGCCTTGCCGAAGGCCCAGCAAATGCCCAGCAGAAACATGAGACCGGTGAACAGGTACACGTTCAGGCCGATGTGGAAGGTCTTGGGGCCGTTGACGGTGACGATGGTGAAATCAGTCTGGGGGTAGCTCAGCAGGAACAGGCAGATCCAGCTCACCCACATCACCCACCAGGTCACGCTGTGGGCGCCGTACTTGTCGGACAGCATGCCTCCAATGGCGCGCAGCACACCACCGGGCAGCGAGAAGCACGCGGCCAGCAGCGCCGCCACGCGGATATCAAGGCCAAACTCGCCCACGTAGTACTGCACCATCCACAGCGACAGCGCCACATAGCCGCCAAACACGATGCTGTAGTACTGGCAGTACTTGAGGACCTTGGGATCCTTGAGCGCCTTGAGCTGATCGGTGAACTTAACGTTGCTGGGCACCAGGTGGGCCGGGTCGCTGTAGCTGAACAGCCAGAACAGCACCAGGGTGCCCAGCATGATGGCCGCATACACCTGCGGCACCATGGTCCAGCCGAAGGCCACCAGCAGCACCGGCGCCACGAACTTGTTCACGGCTGCACCCGAGTTACCCGCACCATACACACCCATGGCCGTGCCCTGGCGATGCTTGGGGAACCAGCGCGCCACATAAGGCGTACCCACTGAGAACGAGCCCCCCGCCAAGCCCACGAACAGGCCGATCGTCAGGAAGTGCCAGTACTCCGTGGCATAGCTCATGAGCCAGATAGCAGGCACGGTGGTGGCCATGACGGCCGCCATCACGATGCGGCCACCGAACTTGTCGGTCCAGATGCCCAGGGGCACCCGCACCAGCGAGCCCGTGAGCACGGGCATGGACATCAGCAGCCCAAACTGCGTGGAGTTCAGGTTCAGCATCTTCTTGATGGGGATGCCGATGACGCCAAACATCATCCACACCATGAAGCAGACCGTGAAGGCGAAGGTGCTAACGATCAGCACCGACCAAGCCTGGCGAGTGCGCTGCGGGCTGTCGCCCGGGGGCAGGGTTGCATTGGCCATTGCGCGATTCCTCTCTTTTTGCATGAGAGGAATGGTCGCGTTTGTGGCGACCTTTGCACATCCTTCACTAGAGGGTGTGCGGCGCGGCAGAGGGACTAGTTACCCGGTGCAGGGCATCGTCCGAAAGAACTATGGAGTATGTGTTGTACGGCAGTAGCGCCTGCACGCCACGCGCAGGAACCCGCGCTATTCGGCGCGCTGCCGGTCCGAGGCGTACACCGCTGCCTGCACGCGCGAGCTGAGGCCCAGCTTGCGCAGGATGTGCTGCACGTGGATCTTCACCGTGGTCTCGGCGATGTCGAGCGTGCGGGCGATCTCCTTGTTGCTCGCACCCCGGGCGATCTCGCGCAGCACGTCTTCCTCGCGCGGCGACAGCGGGGTGAAACCGTTGGGGGCAGCCACCGCTGCGTCAGCCGGGGCCATCGGCGAAGGTGGGACCTCGGGCGCACCCTGCGACTGGAACGCCGCCACCAGCTTGCCCATCAGCTCGGGGCTGACCACGGGCTCGCCCCGGGCAGCGCGATGAATAGCCTGGGCCAGCAGCTCGCCGTCGATGGTCTTGAGCAGGTATCCCTGGGCGCCGTTGCGCAGCGCGGTTGCCAGGTCCTGCGCGTCCTCGCTCACAGTGAGCATGAGCACGCGCGAGGTGGGTGACACCTCGCGCAGGCCCTGGATGGCATCCACGCCCATGACGCCGGGCAGGTGGTTGTCGAGCAGGATCACCTGCGGCTGCAGCTGGGGCGCAAGCCGCAGGGCCTGCGCGGCATCCCCCGCCTCGCCCACCACGGACAGGCCCTCATACTGGCACAGCAGCGCGATCAGCCCGCGACGGAACAGCGTGTGGTCGTCCACAACCAGCAGCGTGACCGGCGGTGTCGTCGGCGCTGACGCGGGGGTTGTGGCAACGGGCGATACGGAGGTCGTCATGGCATGATGGCTTGTTGGGGGGCTACGGCGTATATCGAACCCGCTGAATGGGTGGATGCGGCGGGCTGGTGAGGCGGCGTGGGTGCGATCGAGGGAAGCTCGATGCACACGCGGGTGCCCTGCCCCGGAGCGGACTCCACCTGGACCACCGCGCCAATGCGCTGGGCCCGTTCGCGCATGATGCCCAGGCCTACATGCAGCGAGTCCGGTGGCACGGAGGCCACCTCAAAGCCAGTGCCGTTGTCCTGCACCTCAAAGCGCCAGCGTGGATGGCGGTGCACCAGCACATCCACCCGCGTGGCGCCCGAATGTTTGCGCACGTTCGACAAGGCCTCCTGCACCATGTGCAGCACCTGGATCTGCACGTCCTGCGCCAGCGGCAAGCCGTGGCCCACCATGCCCAGCGTGGTGGCCATGCCGGTCTGGTGCTCAAACTTGGACAAGGTGGCGCGCAGCGCTGACTCGATGTCTTCCTCGCTGGTGCGGGTGCGGAAGTGCACCAGCAGCTCGCGCACATCGGAATAGCACTCGCGCACACCCACATCCAGCTCGCCGATGCTGCGGTCGCGCTTGGCCTCATCGCCGCGCGCCACGGCATCGCGCAGCAGCTGGGTCTGGATCTTGAGGAAGGCCAGCGACTGGGCAATGGAGTCGTGCAGCTCCCGGGCCAGCAGGCTGCGCTCCTCAGCCACCGCCGCCTCGCGCTCCAGCGCGGTGGCACGCAGGCCCTCCATGGCACTGGCCAGGTGGCGCGTCATGGCTTCGAGCAGGTCGCGCAGTTCATCAGTCAGCTCCACCGGCGAGCGGAAGAACAGATCCACCTCGCCCAGCAGGCGCTGCAGCATCTGCACCGGGATGGTGACCATGGTCTGGAACCCCGCCTCGCGGCAATGGGGCAAGGCAACCGTGGTGGACGGTGTGATGGGAATGACCCGGGTGCGCGCCTGGGCCTGCGGCTGGCCGCACAGGCAGGTGCCCGTGTGCAGGCAGTGTTCGCCTTCGGCCATGGTGCGCGGCAGGCCGTCGCCCGCCAGCAGCACATAGCGTTCGTTGGCCTCATTGGACCAGCGCACGGCAGCTGCGTCGGCCCCCGCCACGCGGCGGATCTGCTGCACAAAACCCTGGGCCAGCAGCTCCAGGCTGCCCGCCGTGCTGGCCAGCGCGCTCACCTCATACAACGCGGCCAGGCGCTGGTTCTGCACAGCGATGCTGGCGGTCTTTTCGCGCACCTTGTGCTCCAGCTCGTCGTGCGATGCCTGCAGTGCATGCGCCATGAGGTTGAAGCCCGCCGACAGCTGACCGAACTCGTCATCCGTATCCACCGGCAGCCGCGTGCCCAGCTCGCCCTGGCGCAGTCGGGCCTGAGCCTGCTGCAGACGTGCCACGGGATTGATGACCAGCAGATAGCTCACCGCCATGAAGGTGACGGCAGCCACGATGGCCAGCGCCATCATGAACAGCTGGAACAGGTGAAGCGCGGCAGTCCAGCCCGCGATCTGGATCTCGATGGCATCCACAAAACCATCGACCTGCTGCACAAAGGCATCAGCCTCTGCCAGGTTCCGGGCGCGGTCCGGGGGCGATGCGCTGACCCACCCGGTGCGGGCCTCGGCCCATCGGGCGCGGATGCCATCGAACCGCGTACGTGTCTCATCGCTCCACGGCACAAACAGGGGGCGCGACGGATCGCCCGTGCGCAGCAACTCCAGGCTGGCGTCGAACTGGCGGGCGCGTTCTTGCACGGCCTCGGGTGGCTCGGTCTGCAGCACCAGCACCATGCGCAACATGTTCATGCGCAGGCGGCCCGCCTCGTTGACCGCAGCTGCGCCGCCCTCAAGCTTCCAGGTCACCCACAGGGTCAGGCCGATGGACGCGAGCGCCACCAACAAGAAGCCCGCGCCCATGGCAAGAAGTTTGGTGGAGAGCGTGGGACGGGAGCGCATGGCGCAGTGTAGGGAAGGGGCATCACCACAACCTTGACCTGGGTCAAGAGCGGCCCGCGTAGCATGGAGCCATGCAACGACTACCCCTCCCTCTCCTGCGTACCTGGCTGGTGCTGGGAAGCGTCACCGTGGCGCTGGCTGGCTGCGCCTACGCCCCTGCCACCGGCACGCCGCTCTCCCCCCTCTGGACCGACCGCTTGCAGAGCCTGCTTCCCGCCGATGTACTGCTGCTGGGCGAGCAGCACGATGCACCCGACCACCAGCGCCTGCAGCGCGAGGCCGTGGCGTGGCTGTCTGCGCGCGGGCAGCTGGCGGCCGTGGTGATGGAGATGGCCGAGCGGGGCCACAGCACCCGGGGCCTGCCACGCGATGCCAGCGAAGCGCAGGCCCAGGCCGCCCTGCAATGGGACAACGCCGCCTGGCCATGGCAGGCCTATGGCCCGGTGGTGATGGCGGCCGTGGGCGCCGGCGTGCCCGTGCTGGGAGGCAACCTGCCCCGCGCCCGCATGCGGGCCGCCATGGCGGAGACCGCCTGGGACCGGCACCTGCCCGCCCCCGCGCTGGCGCAGCAATACCAGGCGCTGCGCGACGGCCATTGCGGGCTGCTACCGGAGTCGCAAATTGCGCCCATGGCCCGCATCCAGATCGCCCGCGACGCGAGCATGGCCCGGACGGCCCAGGAAGCGTTGCGATCCGGCCAGACGGTGCTGCTGGTGGCTGGCGGCGGCCATGTGCTGCGCCACCTGGGCGTGCCAACGCATTGGCCGGCAAATCTGGTGTCAAAAGTAGTGATCGCGCAGGTGGAACATGCGCCGGCCGCTATCAAATCAGGTGCACAAGCAGATGCCGTGGTCCAGACCCCGGCGCTGCCTCCGCGTGATGTGTGCGCAGAGTTGCGCGAGCAGTGGCGCCCTGCGCCCCCCGGACAGAAGGTCTGAGCGCACTCAGGGCCTGTTCACCCTATTCAGCCCTGCGCGGCGGCAGCAGTCTCCGCCTGCGCGCGCAGCAGCGCCACAAAATCGTCGGCGGGCACAGGGCGGCTGCACAGGTAGCCCTGGTAGGCGTCGCAGCCCCGATCACGCAGAAAGGCCAGCTGGCCCTCGGTCTCCACCCCCTCGGCCAGCACCGACAGGCCCATGCTGTGCCCCATGGCGATGATGGCAGCGCTGATGGCCATGTCGTCCTCGCTTTGCGGAATATCGCGGATGAATCCCTGGTCGATCTTGAGCACGTCGATGGGAAACCGCTTGAGCTGCGCCAGCGACGAATAGCCGGTGCCAAAGTCATCCACCGCGATGCGCACCCCCAGCTCGCGCAGGCGCACCAGCACCTGGCGGGCTTCTTCGGTACGTTCGGCCAGGGCGCTTTCGGTGATCTCCAGCTCCAGCAGTGCCGCGGGGAACCCGCTGGCCTGCAGCGCGGCCGCCGTGCAACCGGCCAAGTCGGTCAGGTGGAACTGGCGCGGCGACACATTCAGCGCCAGGGTCAGCGGGGGCAGCCCGGCATCACGCCATTGCTGGCCCTGGCGGCAGACCTCGCGCACCACCCATTCCCCCAGCGGGCCGATGACGCCAGAGGTCTCGGCCACGGGAATGAAGCGCGCGGGGGAGATCAGCCCCTCTTGCGGGTCGTTCCAGCGCACCAGGGCTTCGGCGCCCTGGATGCGACCGGTGGCAATGTCGATCTGGGGCTGGTAGTACATCTGCAGATGGCCCTGGGCCAGCGCCAGGCGCAGGCGCGACTCCAGCTCCAGCCGCTCGCGGGCCGCCTGGGTCATGGCCTCGTGGAAGAAGCACCACGCCCCCCGGCCGCGCGCTTTGGCGCCATAGACCGCCGCGTGGGCGCCCTGCAGCAGCAGCTCGGTGGTGCCAGCGTGCTCCGGGAACATGCAGATGCCCACACTGACGCCCGCCACCACCTCGAGCCCGTCGGGCGAACGCCAGGGCTCGGCCACGGCGCGGATCAGGTGGCGCGCCACGGCGGCGGCGCCATCGGCATGGCGCAGGTTGCGCGCCACCACGGCCAGCTCGTCGCCGGCCATGCGCCCCAGCACGTCTCCGGGCCGCAGGGCGGACTGCACCTGCCGCGCAATGTGCTTGAGCACCTCGTCGCCAGTGGCATGGCCGTAGCTGTCGTTCACGTCCTTGAAGCGGTCCAGGTTGAGCAGCAGCACGGCGATGTGCTCGCCACTGCCCTGCGCCTCCTGCACCGCCAGCTCCAGCTGGTGCCCGAACCAGGTGCGGTTGGACAAGCCCGTGAGCGGGTCGTTGTGCGCCAGGTATTCCAGTTGCCGCTGCTGGGCCTTTTCTTCGGAGATGTCGGTGAACATGCACACGTAGTGCGTGATCTCGCCCGCCGGGTCGCGCACGGCCGACAGGGACATGTGCTCCGGGAAGATCTCGCCGTTCTTGCGGCGGTTCCAGATCTCGCCCTGCCAGTACCCGGTTTCGGTCAGCGCCGACCACATCGCCTCATAAAAAGCCTTGTCGTGGCGGCCCGACTTGAAGACGCGCGGGGTCTTGCCCAGCAGCTCCTCCTCGGTATAGCCCAGCAGGCGGGTGAACGCCGCGTTGACCGACAGGATGCGGCTGTGGGCGTCGGTCACCACCACGCCCTCCATGGTGTTGTCCACCACCGTGGCCGCCAGGCGCTGGCGGGCCTCGCTGCGCTGCAGCGCGGCCCGCGCGGCCTTGATCTCGTCGAGGTCCTGCACCACACACACGAGGTGCGCGGGCTCATCGCCCACTTCGGGCGCCAGCGTCACGGTGCACAGCACAGGCGCCCGGCGGCCGTTGTCCAGCCGCAGGCAGTGGCGCTCGCCCACATAGTGGTCGATCTCGCCAGCCAGCAGGCGCTCCAGTTGCGACGCCGCCCAGTCAGGGTCCTGGGCGATCATCACATCGCGAAAATTGAGGCCCAGCGTCTGCGCGGGCGTGGCCCCCAGCAGGTCGCACAGGCGGGCGTTGGCCCACAGAAAGCTGCCGTCCAGCGCCACCCGCGCAAACCCGGCCGGCGCATGGCGCACGATCTGCGTCAGCTCCTGCGCCATGGCCATGCGCACCTTTTCGGCGCGGCGCATGCGCCGCAGCAGCCACCAGGCCAGGCCGCTGGTCAGCGCCACATAGCCCCAGCCCTTCCAGGTCTGAAAACGGGTCAGCAGGGCCGGGTCGGTCACCCAGTGGGCCAGCAACACATCGCCCGCAAACACCCAGGCCACCCCCAGCACCAGGTACAGCAGCATGCCCCGCCAGGGGACCAGTGATGAGGCATAGCCCTCGTTGCCCATTGCGCTTCTTGCGCTCCTTGTTGATTTCACGGTTTCACGGCCTTTGGCCCTTGCTGCGACAATTGCACAGCTATGACCAACGCCTACATCCTTACCCTGTCCTGCCCCGACCGCCTGGGGCTGGTGCACGCCGTCTCCGGCTTTTTGCTGGAGCATGGCGGCAACATCGAAGAAGCCGCGCAGTACAACGACCACGCCACGGGCCTGTTCTTCATGCGGGTGCAGTTTGCCTGCGACCAGCACGACCACCCCACCCTCAAAGCGCGCCTGACCAGCTTTGCCGAGCCCTACAACATGCACTGGAGCCTGCACGCCACGGCAGCCCCCATGAAAACCGTGCTCATGGTCAGCAAGGAAGGCCACTGCCTCAACGACCTGCTGTTCCGCTGGAAGAGTGGCCTGCTGCCCATCGACATCCGCGCCATCATCAGCAACCACCGCGACTTCTACCAGCTGGCGGCCAGCTACAACGTGCCGTTTCATCACATCCCGATGACGGGCAGCACCAAGGCCCAGGCCGAAGCCAAACAGTTTGAGATTATCGAGGGCGAAGGGGCCGAGTTGGTGGTATTGGCCCGTTACATGCAGATACTTTCTCTTGACCTATGTCAAAAGTTGGCCGGTCGGGCCATCAACATCCACCACAGCTTCCTGCCCAGCTTCAAGGGCGCCAAGCCGTACTACCAGGCCCATGACCGGGGCGTGAAGCTGATCGGCGCCACGGCCCACTATGTGACGGCCGACCTGGACGAAGGCCCGATCATCGAGCAGGACGTGGCCCGCGCCGACCACACCGACACCGTGGAAGACCTCACGGCCCGCGGCCGCGACACCGAAAGCCAGGTGCTGGCCCGCGCCGTGAAGTGGCACAGCGAGCACCGCGTGATCTTGAACGGCCACAAGACAGTCATCTTCCGCTAGTCCAGCTTTCCCATGGCCACGGCAGCCCCGTCCTCCTTCCTCAGCAGCGCCGCCCGGCGCATCCCGCCCATCCAGTGCCTGCTGACCTTCGAGGCGCTGGCCCGCCTGCGCAGCGTGACGCAGACGGCCGACGAGCTGTGCGTGACGCCCAGCGCCGTGAGCCACCGCGTCAAGCAGCTGGAGCAGATCCTGGGGGTGCGGCTGTTTGGCCGGGCCGATTTTTCGCTCACCACCGAGGGCAGCGCCTACCTGGCCCATGTGCGCGAGGGGTTGGGTGCGCTGCAGCGGTTCCCCGGCCAGGCGGCCGCGCCTGGGCGGCGGCGGCTCAAACTGGCCGTGACGCCCACGTTTGCGCGCACCATCCTCATCCCCCGCCTGCGCCAGTTCACCGAGGCCTATCCCGAGATCGACCTGGCGCTGCAGGTCTCCATCCCGCTGCTGGACGTGGTGGCCGAAGACGCCGACCTGATGGTGCGCTTTGGCCCCGGCCACTATGCCGACGTGGAGCATGTGGAGCTGGCGCGCGACGTGGTCACGCCCCTGGCCTCGCCCGCGTTCGTGCGCGAGCATGGTCCCTTTGACCGGCCCGAAGACCTGGAGGGCGTGCCCCTGCTGCGCAGCCCGCTGGAGCCCTGGCGCACCTGGTTTGCTGCCACGGGTCTCGACTGGGCCGAGCCCAGCGAGGGCTCGCAGTTCAACGACATCGGCCTGATGTGTGATGGCGCCGCTGCCGGCATGGGCGTGGCGCTGGTACGCCTGAAGCTGGGCGCGCCCTGGCTGGAGAACGGCACACTGGTGCGCCTGTTTGACACCGACACCGCCAGCCCCCACGCGCACTACCTGTGCTGGCGCACGGGCACCATGGACCGGTGGGAATGCGCAGCGTTTGCCGAATGGCTGCGCAAAACCATGGCGTAGTAGAGGTATCCCCCTGAGTCGCCTTGGGCGCCTTCCCCCTTCTCTCGGCTACGCCGGGAAGGGAGACGCAGCCCTTGCTGCGGGGCGGCCCTTGCTCGGCTGCCCTCGCCCGAGTCACGCCCGCCTCCATCAGGCTCAGGCAAATTTGCCTCCAGCGCTTGTCCAACAAGCGCCAGAAGCTATCAATTGATGAGCGATCCGGTGTTTTTCACAATCACCTGAAGAAAAGCTCAAGCCCGGGCACCGAGCCATCCCCTACAGTGACAGCCATGAACACTGCCGCCGACCCCACCGTAGCCCTGTCCGAACGCGCCGCGCGCCAGGCCGAGGTTGTCCAGGCCCTGGGCCGCGTGCTGCCCGCCCACGCACTGCTCTGGCACAACGAGGACACCACGCCCTACGAATGCGACGGCCTCACCGCCTACCGCCAGCGCCCGCTGGTGGTGTGCCTGCCGGAAACCTACGACGAGGTGCAGGCCGTGCTGCAGGTGTGCCACCGGCTGCAGGTGCCGGTGGTGGCGCGCGGTGCGGGCACGGGCCTGTCGGGCGGCGCCATGCCCCACGCCCTGGGCGTGACGATGTCGCTGGCCAAGTTCAACCGCATTCTCGACATCAACCCCGAAAGCCGCACGGCCGTGGTGCAGTGTGGCGTGCGCAACCTGGCGATCAGCGAGGCGGCAGCCCCCTACAACCTCTACTACGCGCCCGACCCCAGCAGCCAGATCGCCTGCACCATCGGCGGCAATGTGGCCGAGAACTCGGGCGGCGTGCACTGCCTCAAATACGGCCTCACCGTGCACAACGTGCTCAAGGTAAAGGGCTTCACGGTGGAAGGCGAGCCCGTCGAATTCGGCAGCGAGGCACTCGACGCCCCTGGCTACGACCTGCTGGCCGCCGTGATCGGCAGCGAGGGCATGCTGGCCGTGACCACCGAGGTCACCGTCAAGCTCATCCCCAAGCCCCAGCTGGCGCGCTGCATCATGGCCAGCTTTGACGACGTGCGCAAAGCGGGCGACGCGGTGGCCGCGGTCATCGCGGCCGGCATCATCCCGGCCGGCCTGGAGATGATGGACAAACCCATGACCGCTGCCGTGGAGGACTTT
This sequence comes from Acidovorax sp. 59, assembly GCF_002754175.1. NCBI lineage: Bacteria > Pseudomonadati > Pseudomonadota > Betaproteobacteria > Burkholderiales > Comamonadaceae > Acidovorax > Acidovorax sp. 59. Next base: position 4,143,744 of record NZ_PEET01000001.1, read on the forward strand.
GTGCACGCGGGCTACGACCTGACTGCGGAAGCCATCCTGCTGTGCGAGAGCGACGGCACACCCGAAGAGGTAGAGGAAGAAATTGGCCGCATGAGCGACGTGCTGCGCGCTGCAGGCGCCACCGCCATCTCGGTCAGCAACGACGAAGCCGAGCGCCTGCGCTTCTGGAGCGGCCGCAAGAACGCCTTCCCCGCCAGCGGCCGCATCAGCCCCGACTACATGTGCATGGACTCGACCATCCCGCGCAAGCGCCTGGCGGACATCCTGCTCGCCATCCAGGAGATGGAGAAAAAATACCAGCTGCGCTGCGCCAACGTGTTCCACGCGGGCGACGGCAACCTGCATCCGCTGATCCTGTTCGATGCGAACGATGCCGACCAACTGCACCGCTGCGAGCTGTTTGGCGCCGACATCCTGGAGACCAGCGTCGCCATGGGCGGCACGGTGACGGGCGAGCATGGCGTGGGCGTGGAGAAGCTCAACAGCATGTGTGTGCAGTTCTCTGCAGCGGAAAACGCACAGATGTTCGGGCTCAAGCACGCGTTTGATCCGGCAGGGTTGCTGAACCCCGGCAAGGTAATCCCCACGCTGAACCGGTGCGCGGAGTACGGGAAGATGCTGGTGCGTGGGGGGCAGATCAAGCACCCCGACCTGCCGCGTTTCTGATCGCCATGAAGGCGCTGCAAGGGCTGGCCTTTCTTCTGCTCATGCAGTCGGGGGGCGAGGCGCTGTCTCACTTTTTGAAGCTCCCGGTCCCAGGGCCGGTGGTCGGCATGGTGCTGCTCTTGCTGGCCTTGCGTTGGCAGCCCGTTCGGGATGCCGTAGCCCCGGCGGCGGGCTTCTTGCTCCAGCACCTGTCGCTGCTGTTTGTGCCGGTGGGCGTGGGGGTCATGACCCACCTGGCGCTGCTGAGCACCTATGGCCTGCAGCTGGTGGCGGTGATTGTGCTGTCCACCTGGGTCGGTATGGCCGTGACGGCGCTGGTGCTGCGTCTTTTGCAGCCCAAGGAGACCCATGGCGAACTTCGTTGAGCTGTGGGTGTACCTGGCATCGGCCCCACTGTTCGGGCTGACCGCAACGCTGGCGGTGTATGTGCTGGCGCAGGCGCTGTCGGTGCGCTCGGGGCACGCGCCCTGGGCCAACCCGGTGATGCTGTCAGTGGCCATTCTGGCCACGGTCATGCTGGCCACCGGCACGGCCTATCCCACGTACTTTGCGGGCGCGCAGTTCATCCACTTCTTGCTGGGCCCTGCGGTGGTGGCGCTGGGCTGGCCCCTGTGGCAGCGCCGCGCGGCCTTGCGCTCGCGTTGGGGCCGGCTGGTGCTGGCCTCGCTGGCGGGTGGCAGCGCGGCGGCCGCCAGCGCTGTAGGCCTGGGCTGGGCACTGGGCCTGCCGGGTGATGTGCTGATGTCGCTGGCCCCCAAATCCGTCACCGCCCCGGTCGCCATGGGCATTGCCGCACAGATCGGCGGCGTGCCCGCCCTGGCCGCCGTGTTCGCGGCGCTGACGGGCATGGTGGGGGCGCTGTCTGCGCGCTGGTTGTTTGGCTTGATGCGCCTGCCCACCGACGCGCAAGGCATGGCACTGCGGGGCTTTGCGCTGGGCACGGCGTCACATGGCATCGGCGCGGCGCATGCGCTGCAGGTGCATGCCGAAGCGGGGGCGTATGCAGGGTTGGCGCTGGGGCTGCAGGTGGTGCTGGCTGCGGTGCTGATGCCGCTGGTGTTCCGGTTGTTGTGAGGGGTGCGGCAGGGGCATCACCTCTTGTCCCACGCTGCGCCGCGCTCAGCGGCCCTCACCCGCCCCACAAAGCCCGCCCCATCTCCCCCACATGCGACACAGCAAACAGCACCAGCCCGATGAGCCCGCCCACCACGGTGCCATTGATGCGGATGTACTGCAGATCCTTGCCAATGTTCAGCTCGATCAGCTGAGTCATCTCTTCCGTATCCCACCGCAGCACCGTGTCCTCGATGTGCTGCGCAATGAACGCCGACACATCCGGCGCCAGACCCTCCACCCAACGCTCCAGCCTGTCATTGAACGACTGCCGCAGCGCCGCGTCCCCCGCCAGCGACTCGCCCAGCCATAACCCCAGCTTGCCCACCTGCCGCGCCAGCACCGAGTTGGCATCGGCCAGGTCGCGTTGCAGAGCGCCGCGCAGATCCAACCACAAGGTCTGCACATAACCTGCCACCGTGGCGTCGGTCTGCAACCATGTGCGGATCTCCTCGCCCTTGCGCTCCCATTCCGGGTCGCTGCGCAGGCGCTCGATAAAGCGCTGCACCGCCACATCAAACTGCGCACGCAATGCGTGCTGCGGGTTGGCGGCCACATCGGTCATCAGGCTCTCCAGCGCGCGGGCCAGCAGGGCCGAACCCTTGTCGCCCAGCCAGTCGCTGGGCAGCAATTTCTCGGTGCGCGGGTGGTCCTTCTTCAGCCAGACCACGATGGACTGCGCGACCCAGGTGCGGGTTTGCTCGTTCTGCAGCAGTTCGATGAGCTTGGCCAGCACGTCGTCCAGCAGCGCCTGGTGACGGCCGTTGTGCGTGAGGGTGTCGAGCACCGCCGCCAGGGCGCGCGACATATCCACCTGCCCGATCAAGGCACGCGCGGCCTTGTGGATGAAGCGCTCCACCTGCGCGTCCTGCACCGTCTCCAGCGCGGCCGATGCCAGGCGCGTGGCCTGGTGTCCCAGCAGCGCGGCGTTGCCTGGCGCCGTGAGCCACTGCGCCAGACGCTCGGCCGGGTCGTGCCGGCGGATCAGCGACACGAGCGAAGGCACGTCCAGGAACTTGTCGCGTACAAAGGTGGCCAGGTTGCGGCCGATGCGCGCCTGGTTGCGCGCGATGACTGCGGTGTGCGGAATCGGCAGGCCCAGCGGGCGCCGGAACAGCGCCACCACCGCAAACCAGTCCGCCAGCGCACCCACCATGGCGGCCTCGGCCATGGCCTTCACACCGTTGAGCCACAGTCCGCGTTCGACCACGCTGGTGGCGATGAACACCGCCGTCACCAGCAGCAACAGTCCCAGCGCCTGCCGTTTGGCACGCCGCAGGGCTACGGTTGCGCTGTCAGTCTCTGGCTTCATCCGGGCCAGCCCGCCGACCTCGACCCCAATGCGTCAGGCAGTCGCCGCAATCTGGTCCAGCGCCTTCGACAGGTGGCCCACCGTGCGGTCCACGTTGTGCCACTTCTCCAGGCCAAACAGGCCAATGCGGAAGGTCTTGAAGTCCGGCCCCTCATCGCACTGCAGCGGCACACCCGCAGCCGTCTGCAGGCCCACTTCCATGAACTTCTTGCCGTTCTGGATGCCGGAGTCGGTGGTGTAGCTCACCACCACGCCGGGCGCCTTGAAGCCGTCGGCCGCCACGCTGGGGAAGCCGCGCGATTCGAGCAGCGCGCGCACCTTGGCGCCCAATTCGATCTGCTCGTCACGCACCTTGGCAAATCCATATTCACGCGTCTCGCCCATCACCTCGCGCAGGCGCACCAGCGCATCCGTGGGCATGGTGGTGTGGTACGCGTGCTGGCCCTTTTCGTAGCCCTCGGCAATCTGCATCCACTTCTTGAGGTCGCACGAGAAGCTGCTGCTCGTGGTGCCCTCGATGGCTTCGCGCGCACGCTCGGACAGCATCACCATGGCGCAGCAAGGCGATCCGCTCCAGCCCTTTTGCGGTGCGCTGATGAGCACATCCACGCCCGTGGCCTGCATGTCCACCCACATCGCGCCCGACGCCACGCAGTCCAGCACAAACAGCGCGCCCACCTCATGCGCAGCTGCCGTCAGCGTGCGGATGTAGTCGTCCGAAAGGATGATGCCGCTGGCCGTTTCCACATGGGGCGCAAACACCACCTTGGGCTTTTCTGCCCGGATGGTGGCGGCGACTTCTTCAGCGGGGCATGGTGCCCAGGGCGCCTGCGGGCCACTGCCCTGCTGGCGCGCCTTGCACACCACGGAACCACCGCCCAGGCCCTTGTCGGCATCAAAGATCTGCGTCCAGCGGTAGCTGAACCAACCGTTGCGCACGATGAGCACCTTTTCCTTGTTGGCAAACTGGCGCGCCACGGCCTCCATGCCGAAGGTGCCGCTGCCGGGCACCAGCACGGCGGTGTGGGCGTGGTAGACCTCTTTGAGCGTGCCCAGGATGTCCTGCACCACGCCGGTGAAGCGCTTGGACATGTGGTTGAGCGCGCGGTCGGTGTAGACCACCGAAAATTCGAGCAAACCATCGGGGTCGATATCGGGCAAAAGGCCAGGCATAGAGGAGTCTCCGCGTGTGAAACTGAGGGAGGAAAAAGGGACGATCAGGTCAGCTTATCATGGCCCCGCGCCACCCCAAGGCCGCGCGCCATGCAGCAAAAACCCTTCCGATTCCTGCCCACCGCACTGCCCGGCATCGAAGCGATGCAGGCCGACTCCCGCCTCGTCTTCGGCAGGCACATGCACTTGCAGTTCGGCCTCGGCGTGATCGAGCGGGGTGCGCAGAAATCGGCCAGCGGCCGGGGGATTGTGGAATCGGGCCCAGGCGACACCATCACGGTCAACCCCGGCGAAGTCCACGATGGCATGCCGCTGGACGAGCGTGGACGCGCCTGGCGCATGCTCTACCTGGAGCCCGCCCTGGTGGCGCCATTGGCGGCAGAGGTGCATCCGGGCCCGCACGGCTCCGCCTTCGAATTCCATGCTCCGACCATGCGCGATGCGCGGCTGGCGGACCAGGTACTGGCGCTGTTCGACGCGGCCACCCACCGCCCCAACCACTCGGCCGCAGCGCTGCATGTGGAGGAATGCCTGTTGCGGGTGCTGAGCGGCCTGCTGCGGCCGAAGGGCCACCAACAATCCGCCGCGTCCATCGCCAGGGCTCGCACCATGATGGACGACGATCCCACCGCGGCCTGGAGCCTCGCGCAACTGGCCGATGCGGCAAGTTTGAGCCGCTACCAGCTCGTGCGCCAATTTGCCCAGGCCACGGGCCTGACGCCGCACGCCTACCTGCTGCAGCGCCGACTGCAGCTTGCGCGCCATCTGATGGGTGCGGGTACGCCCCTGGCCGATATCGCCGCAGCCAGTGGCTTTGCCGACCAAAGCCACCTGACGCGCCTCTTCACGCGCAGCTTTGGCATCACACCGGGCGCCTACGTCCGCGCACGCGGCTGACAGCCCGGACCCTGCAATTTCGTTCAAGACCGTTGTGCGGGGGTTGGCGGATGCTGCGGGCATCGCCACTTCACGCCGCCGCCGCGCGGCCTCTCGCCATGGGCATCGAATTTCTCATCACCTCTCTCATCGTGGTCGTCTCGCCGGGGCCAGGAACCCTGCTGACCGTGGCGGCCGGACTCTCGGGCGGCGCGCGGGCCGCCGCCGTGACGGCGCTGGGCTGCACGCTCGGCATCGTGCCGCACCTGCTGGCGGCGATCACCGGGCTGGCCGCACTTCTCAACGCCAGCGCCACGGCATTCGAAGTCCTGCGCTACGCGGGGGTCGCCTACCTGGTCTACATGGGCTGGGCCACGTGGCGCTCGCCCGCCACACTGGAGGTGCGCGCCGACGCACCCGCACGCACAGCCGGTGGGCGTATCGCGGAAGCCATGCTGATCAACCTGCTCAACCCCAAGCTGTCGCTGTTCTTCCTCACCTTTCTGCCGCAGTTCATCGCACCGGGTGAATCGCAGCCCGCGTGGCGCATGGTCCAGCTCTCGCTGGTCTTCATGGCCATGACTTTTGTGGTGTTTTTGGGCTATGGCGTCTTTGCCGCCCGGTTTCGTGACCAGGTGCTGCAGCGCCCCGGCGCGCTGGTGTGGCTGCGCCGCGGCTTTGCGGCCGCGTTTGTCGGGCTCGGCGCAAAGCTCGCCCTGATGCACCGATAGGCACCACCGTGCCAGGTGCCGTGCTGCTTCACCAGGTATCGATGCAACGTGGACCCAGCGGAGCCACCTGCGCCGACGCCAGCCCCCGCGCCAGCCAGGCCCGCGTGTCCGCCGGGTCGATCACCGCGTCGATCTCCAGCGTGGCGGCCATGTGCATCGCCTCGCCGTTGGCGTAGGACTTGGCCAGCAGCTTGGCAAACAGCGCGTCGCGCTCGGCGCCCTCGGGCAGCGCCTCCAGCTCCTTGCGAAAGCCCAGGCGCACGGCGCCTTCGAGCCCCATGGCACCGAACTCGCCCGTGGGCCAGGCGACAGTGAACACGGGCGCATGGAAGCCCCCGGCCGTCATGCCCATGGCGCCCAGGCCGTAACCCTTGCGCAGCACCACGCTGAAGGTGGGTACGCGCAGGCTGGCTGCGGTGACGAACAGGCGGCTCACGTGGCGCACCTGGGCCGTGGCTTCGACCTCGGGGCCGACCATGAAGCCGGGCGTGTCCACCAGGCTCACGATGGGCAGACCATGCGCGTTGCACAGCTGCATGAAGCGCGCGCCTTTGTCGGCCGCATCGGCGTCGATGGCGCCGCCCAGGTGTTGCGGGTTGTTGGCCAGCAGGCCCACGGGGCGGCCTTCGATGCGCGCGAGTGCGGTGTGGATGCCCGCGCCAAAGCCGGTGCGCAGCAGCAGCAGGCTGCCGTCGTCCACCAGGCCCGCCATCGCCGTGCGGGTGTCGTACACGCGCAGGCGGTTTTCGGGCACCACGGCGCGCAGCAGGCGCTGGTCGGGTGCAGACCACTGCGATGTGCGGCCCTGGAAGAACGACAGGTAATGGCGCGCGGCCTGCACCGCCCCGGCCTCGTCATCGACCAGCACGTCGATCACGCCGTTGGCATGCTGCACGCGGCTCGGTCCGATCTGCTCTGGCTTGAAGATGCCCAGACCACCACCTTCGATCATGGCCGGGCCGCCCATGCCGATGTTGCTGGCGCGCGTGGCAATGATCACGTCGCTGCAGCCCAGCAGCGCCGCGTTGCCCGCAAAGCAGCGCCCGGCGGCGATGCCGATGACTGGCACCTGGCCCGACAGCGCCGCGTAGCTCGCAAACGTGTGCACATGCAGCCCCGCCACCACGGGCATGTCGGTGTCGCCCGGGCGCCCGCCGCCGCCCTCGGCGAACAACACCACCGGCAGCTTCTGCGCCAGCGCGATGCCGAGCATGCGGTCGGTCTTGGCGTGGTTGCGTGCGCCCTGGGTGCCCGCGAGCACGGTGGCGTCGTAAGACATGACCACGGTGCGGGACTTCTCGTCGCCAAACAGTGCGCCATTGATGCCGCCGATGCCTGTGACCATGCCGTCGGCGGGTGTGTTGGCAATCAGGTCCTCCTTGCTGCGGCGGCGCGCCTGCGCGGCGATGGCGAGGGCGCCATATTCGATGAAGCTGCCGTCGTCGCACAGGTCGGCAATATTCTCGCGCGCGGAGCGGCCACCTTGGGCGTGGCGTTTGGCCATGGCGTCGGGGCGCGCGGCGTCGAGCGTGAAGGCGTGGCGGTCGATCACGCGTTGCAGGTCGGCGCGGATGTGGTCGGGGTCGTGCGCAGCGCTGCCCTGCACTTCGACATCGGCCGCATCGTCCACCGCGTCCAGCACCAGCAGCGGCTGCCCCTGCGCGACGTAGGCACCGGCCACGGCCAGCAGCGCGCCGACGCGGCCCGCGTGTGGGGCCAGCAGCACATGCTCCATCTTCATGGCTTCGAGCACGGCCAGCTCGGCGCCTGCGGCGACCACGTCGCCCTCGGCCACGCTCAGCTGCACCAGGCGGGCGGGCATGGGGGCCAGCACGGCACCTTCGGGTGCAGGCATTGAGAAATTTGAGTATTTTTGGCCGCTAGCGCTTGATGGATAAGCGCTGGCAGCTATGTTTTTGGAAGCACCCAGCAATTCAGGCAACACGGATTCCAGCCAGCGCGTGTGCACCTGCTGGCTCTCCATCTCGGGCCGTGTTGCCAGCGCCTGCAGCAGCGCGAGGTTGGTGGCCACGCCCTCGATGCGGCACTCGGCCAGCGCGCGCTGCGAGCGGCGCAGCGCATCCGCAAAGTGCGGGCTGCGCGTGTGCACGATGAGCTTGGCCAGCAGCGTGTCGTAGTGCGGCGACGGCGTGGCGCCTGCTGCGCCGTGCGTGTCCACGCGCACGCCGGGGCCTGCGGGCAGGTCAAAGCGACTGAGCGTGCCGCTGCCTGGGGTGGCGTTGCCCTGTGCGTCCAGCGTTTCGGCGTTGATGCGCCACTGCACGGCAAAGCCCAACACGGCAGGCAGTGCGGCAGGGTCGAGGCCGATGTCCTGCAACGTGCGGCCTGCGGCCAGTGCGATCTGCGCCTGCACCAGGTCCACGCCGGTGACCTCTTCGGTGATGGTGTGCTCCACCTGCAGGCGTGGGTTACATTCGATGAACACAAACGGCAGGTCGTTCGAGGCCAGGTCCACCAGAAACTCGAACGTGCCCAGGCCCTCGTAGGCCACGGCGCGCGCCATGGACAGTGCGGCGGTGGTGATGCGCTCGCGCAGCGCTGCGGGCAACGAAGGGCTTGGCGCGATCTCCACCACCTTCTGAAAGCGCCGCTGCAGCGTGCACTCGCGCTCGCCCAGCGCGATCACCTCGCGCCCATCGCCCAGCACCTGCACCTCGATGTGGCGCGCGGTGCCCATCAGGCGCTCCACGTACACGCCGTCCACACCAAAGGCGGCCTGCGCCTCGCTGCGGCAGCGCGCGTAGGCAGCGGGCAGTTCATCGGCCGACGCCACCGCGCGCATGCCGCGCCCGCCGCCACCGCCGATGGCCTTGATCACGATGCCTGCATGGGCGTGCTGCGCGAAGAAGGCCCGTGCCTCCTCCAGAGACACGGCCGCCTGCGTGCCGGGCATGAGCGGCACGCCCTGCTGCTGCGCCAGCGCACGGGCCTGCGCCTTGTCGCCGAACAGCGCGAGCTGCGCAGGCGTGGGGCCGATGAAGCGCAACCCGGCCTCGGCGCAGGCACGGGCGAAGTCGGCGCGCTCGCTCAAGAAGCCGTAGCCCGGATGCACGGCATCGCAGCCCTGCGCCTGGGCAATGGCAATGAGGCGCGCACCGTCCAGGTACGCCGCCGGGCCGGTAGTGCCCAGCGCCACGACCGCACTGGCTGCGTGTACATGGGGGCTGGCGGCGTCATCGTCGGCATACACGGCCACGCTGGCAATGCCCAGGTCGTGCAGGGCGCGCACGGTGCGCAGTGCGATTTCGCCCCGGTTGGCAACCAGCACTTTGGTGAACAGAACAGAAGATGGCATGGGGAAGTCGCTATATTTTGTATAGCTACCAGCGCATATTCATCCAGCGCCAGCAGCCAATTTCTCGTCAAATCACGCAATATCCCTTAGCAGGCGGCGCAGCACCTTGCCCGCGCCCGTGGCGGGCAGCGCATCGATGAAGCGCACTTCGCGCGGGGCCTTGTAGGGCGCCATGTTCTCGCGGCACCAGGCCACCAGCGCGGCGGCGTCCACATCCTGGCCGGGCTTCTTGACGATGAAGGCGCGCACCACCTCGCCCTTTTCCGCATCCGGCACGCCGATGACGGCGGCCTGGGCCACGGCGGGGTGCTTGATGAGCAGGGTCTCGACCTCTTCGGGGAACACGCTGTAGCCCGAGACCTTGATCATTTCCTTGAAGCGGCCGATGAAGGTGAGGTAGCCGTCCGCATCGATCTTTCCCATGTCGCCGGTGTAGACCCAGCCGTCACGCAGCGTCTTGGCCGTGGCCTCGGGCTTTTTCCAGTAGCCCTTGAAGTTGCCGGGGCCGTGGATGGTGATCTCGCCCACCTCGCCAGCAGCCAGCGGCGCGCCGGTGTCAGGGTCCACGATGCGCAAGGTGTTGCCCGGCACGGGCTTGCCCTGCGTGCCCCAGCGAATGGCGTCCACCGGCATGGCGGTGTCGACGGTGTGGGTTTCCGACAGGCCATAGGCCGCCTCGTGCGCAATGCAGTGGGGCGCGAACTGCTGCCACTGCTGGGCCAGCGCCTCGGTGAAGGTGATGCCAAAGCTGGTGACCGGGTTGCGGCGCAGCGCGCTCCAGTCCATATCGCGCGCGCCGGGCACTTGCATCAGGGCGCCGTTCATGGGCGCGATGCTGTACCACCAGGTCACGCGGTGGCGCTCCAGCGCCTGGGCCACGCCCAGCGGGTCGAAGCGGTACAGCAGCACGGCCGTGGCGCCGGTGTACACGGGCAGGTTCACGCCCATCACCATACCGGCGATGTGGTACAGCGGGGCCACGGCCAGCAGCGTTTCGTGCGGCGTCATGCCATTGCAGTCGGCCGACGCAGCGGTCTTGAAGGTGGCATTGCCGTAGCTCAGCATCGCGCCCTTCGGCAACCCGGTGGTGCCCGAGGTGTAGGTCATGAGCGAGATGTCATCCATCGACAGCGCCACGGGCGCAGGCCGCGCACCGGTGCGGGTGGCGGCCAGGAAGTCTTCGCAGCCCGCAGGCACCGGCGCCATGGCGGCGCGCATGGCCAGCAGCTCGGCGGGTACGTCGATGCTGGGCGTGCTCTCGGACAGCAGCTCGGCATAGCGCACCACAAACACGTGCTCCAGCGCGGTCTTGGCGCGCACCTTGTCCACCACGGGCAGCAGCACATCGGCCGCGACGATCACGCGCGCCTGCAGGTCGGTGAGCTGGTATTCCAGCTCGTGCTCCTTGTTCAGCGGCCCGCAGGGGCAGACGATGGCGCCGATCTTCTGGATGCCGTAGTGCGCCATCACGTACTGCGGGCAGTTGTTCATGAACAGTGCCACGGGCTCGCCCTTGGCCACACCCAGCGCCTGCAGGCGCGCGGCAAATGCCTCACTGGCCGCATCAAGCTGCGCCCACGTGAGGGGCTGGCCGTACCAGAGGTAGGCGATGCGGTCGGGCGTTTCGCGCGCGTGGCGGCGCAGGTGTTCGTGCAGCGGCAGCTGCGGTGCGGCAGAAGGCATGGGGTTGTCTCCGAGGTGTCTGGAATCGCTGGTTCTTGGCGGCCACTCAGGGTTTTCTCTGAGCGCCCTCACCCGCCAGCGTCTTGCCAATATATACCGCTCGGTAGAACAATGCTACCCATGGGTATAACTTCAACGTCGCGCAAAGGACACCGATGAACCAGCAGCCCCCCGTGCAGGCCAGCGGCCGCCAGAAGGCCGCCACGGCCGGGTCGGACGAAAAGCGCGAGCGCATCCTGCGCGCGGCCGAGGCGCTGTTTGATGCGCAGGGCTACGCCAACACCACCATCGAGCAGATCGTGCAGCAGCTGGGCGTGACCAAGCCCTTTGTGTACTACTACTTTCGCAACAAGCAGGAGATCTTCGAGACGCTGTCGTGGGCGCCTGCCGTGGCGTGTTTCACTGCGATGGACTTTGCGGCGGACGATGACCGGCCTGCCCACGTGAAGGTGACGGAAGGCATCGAGCGGCTGATCCGCGCCACGCTGGAGCACCACCCCTCGGCCTTCTTCCCGTACCGCGAGCCGCAGGTGTACCGGCCCGAGTACCTGGCGGCGCAAAAGGACCTGGCGAACCACTTCTACGACCGGCTGTGCGCGCTGCTCGAACAGGGCCGCCAGGACGGCATGTTCGAGTTCAACGACACCAAGATCACCGCCCTGGCCGCCTGCAGCATGCCCGGCTTTCTCTACAACTGGTACCGCCCTGACGGCCGCCTGTCGCAAGACGAGGTGGCGCAGGAGCTGGCGCAGCTGGCCTGGCGTGTGCTGGGGCTGCGGCGAACCCGCAAGCGCAACTCAGCCTGACGCGCACCGCAGCACCCTTACACCAAGCACAACAACCACCGGAGACAAAACCCATGAAAACCGTGTTCCTCACCCCCCTGGCCGCTGCGGCGGCACTACTCATCGGCACGGCCGCCAGCGCGCAGGAGACCTTCAAGGTCGCCTACATCGACCCGCTGTCGGGCCCGTTCGCCAACGTGGGTGAGCTGATGCTCACCCACACGCAGTACGCCATCGAGGACATCAACGCCAAGGGCGGCGTGCTCAAGGGCACCAAGCTGCAGCTGCTGCAGTTCGACAGCAAGCTCTCGGCGCAAGAGAGCCAGAGCGCGCTGCAGGCCGCCATTGACCAGGGGGCCAAGGCCATCGTGACGGGCGGTTCGGGCTCGTCGGTGGTCACGGCGCTGGTGCAGGCAGCGGCGCGCCACAACCAGCGCAACCCGGGCAAGGAGATCCTGGTGCTGAACCACTCCTCTATCGACCCCGAGCTGACGGGCAAGGCCTGCAACTTCTGGCACTTCCAGTTCGAGGCCAACACGGCCATGAAGATGAAGGCCATCGCCAACTACATCAAGAAGCAGCCAGACATCAAGAAGGTGTACCTGCTGAACCAGGACTACGCGCACGGCAAGCAGTGGGCGCACTATGGCCGCGAGATGGTGGGCCTGGCGCGGCCCGACATCCAGTTTGTGGGCGAGGCGCTGCACCCTATCGGCCGCGTGAAGGACTTTGCGCCCTACCTCGCCAAGGTCAAGAGCACGGAGGCCGACTCGGTCATCACCGGCAACTGGGGGCAGGACATGACGCTGCTGCTCAAGGCGGCGGGCGATGCGGGCTACAACCTGCGCTACTTCAACCACAGCGCGGGCTCCATCCCCGGCACGGTGCTGGCGGTGTCGCAGGCCAAGCAGGGCCAGCTGACCTGGGTGGCCGAATGGCACCCCGGCCAGGCCGACACCCCCAAGGTGGACGCGCTGGCCAAGACCTACAAGGCCAAGACGGGCAAGGACTTTCTCGCGCCGCGCATCGAGATGACGCCGCGCTTCCTCGCCGCAGCCATCAACAAGGCCCAGTCCACCGACCCGGTGAAGGTAGCCCGTGCGCTGGAAGACCTGACCCTCGAATCGGTGGTGGGCCCCGTGCGCATGCGCGGCGAAGACCACCAGCTGCTGCTGCCCCAGGTGGTCAACACCATCGCGCCGGTGGACGGCAAGGCCGTGAAGGTGGGCTGGGAAGGCACGAACTATGGCTTTCGCACCGATGCCGCCTACACCGGCAATGAGCTGGCGCAAGGCACGGATTGCAAGATGAACAGACCGTAGCCCCCCTGAGTCGCCTTCGGCGCCTTCCCCCTCGGGGGGACGACGCCCTCGCTGCGGGGCGGCCCTTGCTCGGCGTCCCTGACCTAGGCAGCGCCCATTTCGCCGGCCGAGGGCATTGCAGCCGCAGGGGATGCCAACGCGACTAATATGGCCGGCCATTCATTGACCCGACCCACAAGGACCGCGCCCATGCCCGACTTTCGCAGCGACACCGTCACCCAGCCCACGCCCGCCATGCGCGAGGCCATGTTCAAGGCCCCGCTGGGCGACGATGTGTTTGCCGACGACCCCTCAGTGAACGCACTGCAGGACCATGCCGCCGAGCTGCTGGGTTTTGAGGCCGCGCTGTTCGCCCCCTCGGGCACGCAGACCAACCTGATCGCGCTGTGGGGCCACTGCCAGCGCGGCGACGAGGCCATCGTGGGCCAGAGCTGGCACACCTATCGCTGGGAGGCGGGCGGCATGGCCGTGCTGGGCTCCATCCAGCCCCAGCCGGTCGAAACCCAGCCAGACGGCACGCTGCGCGTGGCCGACATCGCCGCCGCCATCAAACCCGACGACCCGCACTTCGCGCGCACCCGCCTGGTGGTGCTGGAAAACACGACCGGCGGCCAGGTGCTGCCGCCCGCCTACATCGCCGAGGTGGCGCAACTGGCGCGCAGCCGGGGGCTGGCCATGCACCTGGACGGCGCACGCATGTTCAACGCTGCCACGGCCAATGCCGCGCGCAACGGCACCGATGTGTATGCGGAAGCGCGCGCGCTGTGCAGCCACTTTGATTCCGCATCGCTGTGCCTGAGCAAGGGCCTGGGCGCGCCCGTGGGCTCGCTGGTGCTGGGCTCGCGCGACTTCATCCGGCAGGCGCGCCGCACCCGCAAGATCCTGGGCGGTGGCATGCGGCAGGCGGGTGTCCTGGCGGCTGCCGGCCACTACGCGCTGCAGCACCACGTGCGGCGCCTGGCGGAAGACCACGCCCGCCTGGACCGGCTGGCCCAAGGGCTGGCCGAGGCCAATCGGAGCCACACTGTGCTGCAGGGCAAGCTCACCGTGCTGCCGTGGCAGACCAACATCCTCTTCACCGACCTGCACGCAGAGGTGGCCCCAGCATTCACCGCCTGGCTGGCGCAGCACGGCGTGCGCGTGACCAGCAGCCTGTATGGCGGCGCCACCCGGCTGCGCTGGGTGACGCACCTGGATGTGAGTGAGGCGGATGTGACAGCGGCGCTGGACTGCGTGGCGCGCTTCACGCTGCCGGGCTGAGCCCGCTCAGGCGGCGGGGTAGGTCCGGCCACCAAACACGCCGGTGCCCACGCGCACCAGCGTGCTGCCTGCCTGAATGGCGGCCTCCAGGTCGGCCGTCATGCCCAGGGACAGGGTGTCAAACTGCCCCAGGCCTGGCTCTCCCACTGCCGATATCTCATCAAATAGCCTTCTGGCGCTAGTGTGGATTGCCAATTGCGCTTCAAATTCAGGAGCATGGTCCGGAATGCTCATGAGCCCCCGCACGACCAGTCGTGGCAGTTTTGCGACAGCACGCACCAGGTCCAGGGCCTCGGCCGGGGCCACGCCCGACTTGGTGGGCCCACCGTCGATGTTGACCTGGATACATACCTGCAGCGGCGGCAGGTGATCGGGCCGCTGGCCTGACAGGCGCTCAGCGATCTTGAGCCGGTCCACCGTGTGCACCCAGTCGAAGTGCTCGGCCACCAGGCGGGTCTTGTTGCTCTGGATAGGGCCAATGCAGTGCCACTGCAGCGCCACACCGGGCGAGGCAGCCCGCACGGCGGCAATCTTGTCCACGCCCTCCTGGATGTAGTTCTCGCCAAAGGCGCGCTGGCCTGCGGCCACCGCCTCCAGCACTGCATCGGCGCCAAAGGTCTTGGAAACGGCCAGCAGGCCCACCTGGCCCGGGTCACGCCCGGCAGCCCGGCACGCCTGGGCGATCCGGCCCATAACCTGTTGGAGGTTGTTAGCAATCGTGGTCATAATGTTTGGCAAGCGTACCAAACGATAGAGGGACTCCGTGGACATTACCCAATTGCTCGCGTTCAGCGTGAAGAACAAGGCCTCCGACCTGCACCTCTCCGCCGGTCTGCCGCCCATGATCCGGGTCCACGGCGACGTGCGGCGTATCAACGTCGATGCGCTGGACCACAAGACGGTGCATGCCATGGTGTACGACATCATGAGCGACGCGCAGCGCAAGACGTATGAAGAGTTCCTGGAGGTGGACTTTTCCTTCGAGATCGAAGGCCTGGCCCGCTTCCGCGTCAATGCCTTCAACCAGAACCGGGGCGCGGCCGCCGTGTTCCGGACGATTCCAAGCAAGATCCTGACGCTGGAGCAGCTCAACGCCCCCAAGATCTTTGGCGATCTGGCTTTGAAGCCACGGGGCCTGGTGCTGGTTACCGGCCCCACGGGCTCGGGCAAGTCCACCACGCTGGCCGCCATGGTCAACTACCTCAACGAATCCGAATACGGCCACATCCTCACGGTGGAAGACCCGATCGAATTCGTGCACGAGTCCAAGAAGTGCCTGATCAACCAGCGTGAAGTCGGCCCGATGACGCTGTCCTTCGCGGCGGCCCTGAAGTCCGCACTGCGCGAAGACCCGGACGCCATTCTGGTGGGCGAAATGCGCGACCTGGAAACCATCCGCCTGGCCATGACGGCTGCTGAAACGGGCCACTTGGTGTTTGGCACGCTGCACACCTCGAGCGCCGCCAAGACAATCGACCGGATCATCGACGTGTTCCCCGCCGAAGAAAAGGAAATGGTCCGTGCGATGTTGTCCGAATCACTGCAGGCCGTGATCTCGCAAACGCTGTGCAAGACCAAGGACGGCTCCGGCCGCGTGGCTGCGCACGAGATCATGCTGGGCACCAGCGCCATCCGCAACCTGATCCGCGAGGCCAAGGTGGCGCAGATGTACTCCACCATCCAGACCAGCAACAGCGTGGGCATGCAGACACTGGACCAGAACCTGACCGACCTCGTGCGCCGCAACATCATCAGTCCGGCCGAAGCACGCAGCAAGGCCAAGATCCCCGAGAACTTCCCCGGCTGAGCCCCCGACAGCACACCCCCATGAACGACTTTGCGGCCCCTGAAGGCGCCGCATACCGGAGCGCGATATGAAAGGCATTTTGAGCCTTCTGAAAATGAAAGCCCGCAGCGGCAAGCCATCGGACGACCACACGGATTCCGTGCTGTTTTCCACCGCGTTTGCGGGCCAGGGTGTGGACGACTCCATGCTGGTGCCCTGGGAGGCACGCGCCGTGGAAGTGGGCGCCAAGCGCCTGCCTACCAGCCGGGGCGGCAAACTGCTGCAAGGCCTGTGGGCCAAGGACAAGTACATGGCGCACTTGGACAAGGACGCCGTGGAGCGCATGGAGCGCTTTTTTGAATTTGCGGCCGTCCCGTCCAATCGCGACGTGATTCGCCAGGATGAGTACGGCAACTTCATGGTGGTGCTGCTCACAGGCACCATCGCCGTGGACCGCGTGCAGCCTTGGGGCGAACAATTGCGCTTGGCCGAGACACGCCCTGGGGACATCCTGGGCGAGATGTCGCTGCTGGACAGCGGCATCCGCTTTTCGGCCTGCACCACACTGACCGACTGCGAGATCGCCGTGCTCTCCGCCGAGGCCATGGACGACATGATGACCAAGGATCCGCAACTGGCCGCCAGCCTGATTGCCCTGCTGGCGCGCAAGCTGTCGCTGCGCCTGCGCGTGGTGAGCGCACGCCTGAGCGACAACCAGAAATGATGCACCTATCCACGACACAAGATCGTCCGGCAGACGACCACCCCCGGGAGAACTTCTGATGGAACGCGATCAGGCCAGTAAATTCATCAATGACCTGCTCAAGCTGATGGTGAGCCGCAACGGCAGCGACTTGTTCATCACGGCAGAGTTTCCACCCGCCATCAAGGTCGATGGCAAGGTGACCAAGGTGTCGCCGCAACCCCTCACGTCCAACCACACGCTCACGCTGGCGCGCGCCATCATGAGCGACAAGCAGGTGGCAGACTTCGAGCGCACCAAGGAGTGCAACTTCGCCATCTCGCCCGCTGGCATCGGGCGCTTCCGCGTCAACGCTTTCATCCAGCAAGGCAAGGTCGGCATGGTGCTGCGGACCATTCCGCTCACGCTGCCCACCATCGACGGCCTGGGTGTGCCGCAGGTGCTCAAGGAAGTGACGATGACCAAACGCGGCCTGTGCATCCTGGTGGGTGCCACGGGCTCGGGCAAGTCCACCACGCTGGCCGCCATGGTGGACTGGCGCAACGAGAACTCGTTCGGCCACATCATCACGGTGGAGGACCCCATCGAATTTGTGCACCCACACAAGAACTGCGTGGTGACGCAGCGTGAAGTGGGCCTGGATACCGACAGCTGGGAAGCAGCGCTGAAGAACACGCTGCGGCAGGCGCCCGACGTGATCCTGATGGGCGAAATCCGCGACCGCGAGACCATGGAACATGCGGTGGCGTTTGCCGAAACCGGGCACTTGTGCCTGGCCACGCTGCACGCCAACAGCGCCAACCAGGCGCTGGACCGGATCATCAACTTCTTCCCCGAAGAGCGCCGCGCCCAGTTGTTGATGGACCTGTCGCTCAACCTGCGCGCCATGGTGTCGCAGCGCCTGATCCCCAAGCAGGACGGCAAGGGCCGCGCCGCAGCGGTGGAGGTGATGCTCAACACCCCACTGATCTCCGACCTGATCTTCAAGGGCGAGGTCTCCGAGATCAAGGAGATCATGAAGAAGAGCCGCAACCTGGGCATGCAGACCTTCGACCAGGCGCTGTTCGATGCCTACGAGGCCAATGTCATCAGCTACGAAGACGCGCTGCGCAATGCCGACTCGCTCAACGACTTGCGCCTGCAGATCAAGCTCAACAGCCAGCGCGCCAAGTCACCCGACCTGGCACAGGGCACCGAGCATTTCGCGATCGTTTGACCCCAGAGCCAGGTCCACACACCTTCGCGCAGCTTCACCCGCCCTCCTGGGCGGGTTTTCGTTTTCACGCATACTTTTGCATCATCTTGCCATCACACCATGCCAAGCACTAACCCCCGCAATTACGACACCACTCCCTCCCGCAAAGTCGCCTTTCTGGGCCTGGGCGTGATGGGCTATCCCATGGCAGGCCACCTGGCGCTGGCTGGCCATGAAGTCACTGTGTACAACCGGACCGCTACCAAATCCGTAGCGTGGTGCGCAGAGTACGCGGGCACCAAGGCTCCCCAGCATGCAGCCACGCCCCGCGAGGCGGCGGCAGGCGCCGACATCGTGTTCTGCTGTGTGGGCAATGACGACGACCTGCGCTCGGTCACCCTGGGCGCGGACGGTGCCTTCGCTGGCATGAAGCCCGGCGCGATTTTTGTGGACCACACCACGGCCTCGGCCGAGGTGGCCCGCGAGCTGTATGCGGCCGCCCAGGCGCTCGGCCTGCAGTTTGTGGATGCGCCCGTGTCCGGCGGCCAAGCCGGCGCTCAGAACGGCCTGCTGACCGTGATGTGCGGCGGCGATGCAGCAGCCTTCGAGGCTGCTCAGCCCGTGGCCATGGCGTTCTCGCGCGCCTTCACGCTGCTGGGTGCCAGCGGCTCGGGCCAGTTGGCCAAGATGGTCAACCAGATCTGCATCGCCGGGCTGGTGCAGGCCCTGTCGGAAGCCGTGGCGTTTGGCCAGAACGCCGGGCTGGACATGAAGCAGGTGCTGGAAGTGATCGGCAAGGGCGCTGCCCAGAGCTGGCAGATGGACAACCGTGGCAAGACCATGGTGGACGGCAAGTTCGACTTTGGTTTTGCCGTGGACTGGATGCGCAAGGACCTGGGACTGGTGCTGGACGAAGCCAAGCGCAACGGATCACGCGTGCCGGTGACGGCACTGGTGGACCAGTTCTATGCCGATGTGCAGAAGATGGGCGGCAACCGCTGGGATACGTCCAGCCTGATTCAGCGCTTGAAGTAACCCCCTCAGCCGCCTGCGGTGTCTACCCTGACAAAGGGCAGACCCGGCGGTCGGGCAAAGCAGGCGTCGTCGCAGCCTCACCCCCGGGCGCAACGCCGGCGACGTGTGGCAGCGCGGCGGAGCCCCAGCGCTGCGCTGCAAGAAAAAAGTCCCAGACCACGCGCTGCGGTCTGGGACTGGGACCCTACGGTCTGATGCCCGCCCTTAGCCGCCAGCCGGCTTGGTGTCCGTGGTGACCGGCGCAGGCTGCGGCGCGATGCGGCGCAGCTCTTCCTCCGAAACGATCTCGAACACGCGCACCACCTTGCGCACATCGGCCACGCCTCGGGCGATGTCCGTGGCGCGGTTGGCCTCACGCTGTGACACACGGCCCATCAGGTAAACGGTGTTGCGCTCCGTCACCACCTTGAAGGAGTTGGCCGAGATGTCCTGCGCATCCACCAGGCTCGCACGCACCTTGCCGGTGATGAAGGTGTCCGTGGACCGCTGGCTCAGCGTAGAAGGGGGCATCACGGCCAGATCGTTGACGACCGAGCGCACGTTTTCCACCTGCGACACCATCTGCTCCACCGCCTGGCGGTCCTGGGCCGTGGCGACTTCACCGGTCAGCAGGGCCTGGCGGTTGTAGCTGGTCACGTTGACATGGGCCCGGTCGCCCAGGGCTTCGCGGATGCGGTTGGCCGCGCGCAGCTCAATGCCTTCGTCTTCGATCTGGGTGCCGGCCGTGCGGCGGTCCACCGCCATCACGCCGCCGACCACAGCGCCGCCCACGATCAGGGGCGCGCAGGCCGATAGTGCGGCGGCCAGCGTGGCAGCAGCCAGGGCAGTGCCCACCACGCGGCGGGTGCGGTTCAGGGTTGTCGGGTTCATAGTGGGATCTCCTGTTCACCAAGTAACTGTGCGTCCACGCCGTCGCTGATGCAATGCAATACCAGCGTGTGGACTTCGCGCACGCGTGCCGCACGGTCGTGGGGCACGCTGATCAAGACGTCGGTCTCCCGCAGCATGGCGGCCAGTTTGCCGCCGGTGCGGCCCGCCAACACCACCACGGTCATGTCGCGCTCGTGCGCGGCCTCAGCGGCAGCCAGCAGGTTGGGGTCGTTGCCGTGCACCGTCAGGGCCAGCAGCACATCGCCCGCCTGGCCCAGGGCGCGCACCTGGCGCGCAAACTGCTGGGTGGCATCGTTGCTGCCCGCAGCCGCCGTGAGCAGTGTGTTGTCGGATGTGAGCGCCAGCGCGGCCAGCTCGGGACGTTCGCGTTCAAAGCCCGCCACGCAAAAGGCGGCAAACTGCTGCGCTTCGGCGGCGGACGGGCCGTTGCCACAGGCCAGCACCTTGCCGCCGCTGGTCACGCAGGCCAGCACCGCCTGTACGGCTGCTGCAATGGGATGGCTCAGGGTCTGCGCGGCCTGGTACTTCAGGTCGGCGCTGTCGATGAAATGCTGTTGGATGCGTTGCTCAAGCATGAGGGCCCGATGATACCCGCCGCGTGTTACAGCTTTTGTAGCAAAGGGTAGCCACCTGCATTGCGCTGGCGACCGGTACGGCGCCCGCCGCTACTGCGCATCGAACGCCGCCTTGAGCCACTGCACCCCCTCCTCCACCAGCACCACGTCAAAACGGCAGGGCGGTGGCGACGGCAAGCGCATCAGGTAGTGCCGTGCGGCAAAGATGATGCGCTGCTGCTTGGTCGCGCTGATGCTGGCACCGGCGCCGCCAAAGCCGCCATGCGCGCGGCTGCGCACCTCCACAAACACCAGGGTGCCATCCCGGTCACGCATCACCAGATCAATCTCGCCCCCGCCGCGTCCGGGCGTCCGATAATTGCGCACCGCCAGTTGCAGTCCCGCTACCTGCAGATGGGCCAATGCCTGGTCCTCGGCAGCGTTGCCCCGCTCACGCGTGGTGGCTTTTTTGGCAGCCCCTGGGGTGGCAAGGGCCGGTGGTCTTTTTCCAAGGAAATTCATTGAGCGCATCTTTCGCTTCAGCCCAGAGCGCGGCGCACGACGCCGCCGCTGCGCAGCATTATCCGCAGGGCGCGCTGTACGTGGTGGCCACGCCCATCGGCAACCTGGCCGACATCACCTTGCGCGCACTGCATGTGCTGCAACTGGCCGACACGGTGGCCTGCGAGGACACGCGCCATACGCAGTCGATGCTGCGCGCCTACGGCATCGACAAGGGCGCCAGCCAGCTGCTGGCTGTGCACCAGCACAACGAGGCCGAAGCCGCGCAGAACGTGGTGCACCGGCTGCAGCAGGGCCAGCGCGTGGCCTATGTGAGCGACGCAGGCACCCCCGGCGTCAGCGACCCCGGCGCACGTCTGGTGGCTGCCGTGCAGGCGGCGGGCCTGCGTGCCGTGCCACTGCCGGGCGCCAGCAGCATCACCACCGCATTGAGCGTGGCCGGTGCCGTGGCCCACAGCACCGAACACGGCGGCTTTGTGTTTGCAGGATTCCTGCCCGTCAAGAACGCGGAGCGTGCCAACGTGATTGCGCAGCAGCTGGCCCAGGAGCCCCGGTGCGTGGTGCTGCTCGAAGCGCCCCACCGCATCGGCGAGCTGGCCCAGGCCCTGGCCGTATTGGGCGAGCGCCCCGTCACCCTGGCGCGCGAGCTGACCAAACAGTTTGAAGAAGTCACCACCCAGCCCGCGCAGGCGCTGACGGCGTGGCTGGATGGGTCGCCCCAGCGCTCGCGCGGCGAATTCGTGGTGCTGCTGCACCCGGTCCCTGTGGTCAGCGACGCGGGCGACAGCCACCGCGTGCTGCGCCTGTTGCTGGCCGAGCTGCCCCTGAAGACCGCCGTGCGCCTGGCCGCCGAGATCACGGGTGCATCACGCAACGTGCTGTACGACACCGCGCTGGAGTGGAAGCGCGAGGATGGCGTACAGGACTGACTCCAGATGCTCCCGGGCCGTGTTTGCGATGTTTTCGGGCGGTAGCGCTGGTGCAATATGCCGCAAAAGCTATCCAATTGATAGCAAACTGGATGGCGTGACTACCGCGAAACCGCCAGGCCCGCAGCCACCCCGCCGAACAGATCACCCTCCACTTGCGGAGTTGCCGGGAAGGCAGTGCGCAGTGCCTGGCGCAGGGGCCGCAATGCCGACGACCCCCCGGTCAGGTAGATCGCATCCACACCCCCATCGCCCAGTCCCGCCATCTGCAGGCAGTCGCGCGCGCAGGCCACCACCTGTTCCAGCGGCTGCGCCAGGGACTGCGCCAATCCGGGCGGCGTGATGGCGGCGCCGAGCCCGGCCTCGACCCAGTCCAGCGGCATGGGCGCCTCGGCATCGGCCAGAGAAGCCGCGATCTTGGCCTGCTCCACCGTGTTGGCCAGGCGGTGGCCCAGCCGCTCGTTCAACACCCGCATCAGCCGGGCATGCAGAGCGGCGTCGGCATAGTCGGTGCGCAGGTTCTGCGCATCACGCAGTGCGCGCGGCGAATACAGCCACTGGATCAGGTGCCAGGTCGAGAGGTCGAAAAACACGCGGCTGGGCACCTCGCGCCCCGACGGACCGATGTGGCGAAAGCCCAGCAGCGGCATGAGCAGGTCCAGGCTGAGGCGCCGGTCAAAGTCCGTGCCACCGATGTGCACGCCAGTGGTGGCCAGCACATCGCTGCTGCGGTCCGCGCGGGCCATGCGCTCGGGGCCCAGGCGCACCACCGTGAAGTCCGACGTACCGCCGCCAATGTCCACCACCAGCACCAGCGACTCCCGGTCGATGCGCTGCTCGTAGTCCAGCGCGGCCGCAATGGGCTCGAACTGGAAGCTCACGTTCTCGAACCCTGCAGACAGCGCGGCCTGACGCAGTGCGTCCTCGGCCTGCTGATCGCGCTCGGCATCGCCGTCCACAAAATGCACCGGCCGCCCCATCACCACCCGCCCGGGCATGCCACCGAGTTCGTCGCGGGCCTTCTGCGCCAGCATCCGCAAGAAGAGGCCGATGATGTCCTGGTAGCTGACCAGCTGGTTGTGCACTGCGGTCTTGTCCTGCAGCAGCGCACTGCCCAGCAGGCTCTTGAGCGAGCGCATCAGCCGCCCTTCCGTGCCAGCGAGGTACTGCGCCACCGCATCGCGCCCAAAGTGCGTGCGCTGGTCTTCGGCGTTGAAGAACAGCGCCGTGGGCAGCGTGTGTGCATCCCCCTCCAGCGCCACCATCCGCGACAGGCCCGTGCCCTGCCGCACCGCCATCGCGGAGTTGGAAGTGCCGAAGTCGATACCAAGGGTGGTGTCCTGCAGAAGGGGCATGGGGAACGTGGAGAGAGACAACAAGGAAGGCAATGCGCGGTACGGGCGGCAACCAGCACCAAGGCAACGCAGGATTTCGGCATGCGCACCTGCCATGCAGGGTGTGGCCCTGCTTCGGCGGTACGAAATTGAAAAAGCCCTTGATTCTTGCAAATCAAGGGCTTTTGTTTGGTGGCCTGGGGCGGAATCGAACCACCGACACAAGGATTTTCAATCCTCTGCTCTACCGACTGAGCTACCGGGCCTGAGCCTCAAATTATAGCCAGAAAAATCAGCGCTTCCGGCAAAAGGCACAAATTAATTGATCAGCCGCGCTTGCCGCGCCCCAGATCCACGCCCAGCTGGCGCAGCTTGCGGTACAGGTGGGTGCGCTCCAGACCCGTCTTTTCGGCCACGCGCGTCATGGAGCCGCCTTCGCGGGCCAGGTGAAACTCGAAGTAGGCTTTCTCGAAACCATCGCGCGCTTCGCGCAGGGGGCGATCCAGGTCAAACCCCTGGTGGGCGTGGGGGCCGGGGTCCACCCCCGCCATCACCGCAGAAACGGCAGGCAGCTGCGAGAACGTCGGATCGGCCGGAGCGGCAGCGGGTGCGGACACAGCAGCCACGGGTGCAGCCTGGTGGGCCGCGTTGCGGGCCAGGCCCTGCTCCACGGCCTTGAGCAGCTTTTGCAGGGTAATGGGTTTTTCGAGGAACGAGAAAGCGCCGATGCGCGTGGCCTCCACCGCCGTGTCGATGGTGGCGTGGCCGCTCATCATGATGACCGGCATGGTCAGCACGCCCGCAGTCGCCCACTCTTTGAGCAACGAGACGCCGTCGGTGTCGGGCATCCAGATGTCCAGCAGCACCAGGTCATAGCTGTTGCCTGCCCGGGCGGCTCGGGCCTGGGTCGCGTTTTCTGCGAGGTCTACGCTGTGACCTTCGTCGTTCAGGATTTCCGACAGCAGATCACGAATGCCGAGCTCATCGTCGACCACCAGAATGTTTGCCATGTGTGTTGAAGCGCCTTGGGGAGGTACTGCGGGGCGGTGTTGTTATGACGCCACCGCTGGTTCAGGGGCGAATGATAACGACACTTGGGCGCCGCGCACCACGCCTTCTTCGGTGCGATTGGACAGTTCGATGCGCGCTCCGTGCTCATCTGCGATCTTTTTGACGACGGCCAAACCCAGTCCGGTGCCACGCGGTTTGGTGGTGACATAGGGTTCGAAAGCGCGCTGCAGGATGTGGGACGGAAAGCCCCCGCCGCTGTCCGACACCGTGAGCCGCACACGGCGTGACGATTCGCTCCAGCGGGTGCTGATGCGCACCGGCGGCACGGGCTCGGAGGCCCCGGCGCGGGCCTGCTCGGTCGAGTCCTGGGCGTTCTGCAGCAGGTTGTGTACGACCTGGCGCAACTGCTGCGCATCGCCCGCAATCCAGGGGCAGCGCGGGTCCAGCTCGGCTTCTACAGGCACGGTGGCGTTTTCTGCCCCATACAAATGGAGCACGTCGGCTACCAGGGCATTGAGGTCCAGCGCATGCAGTTCGGCGGCAGGCAAGCGCGCGTAATCGCGGAACTCGTTGACCAGTCGCTTCATCGCATCGACCTGGTCCACGATGGTCTTGACGGACTTGGCGAGGATGGCCTGTTCAGGGTCCGGCAGCTTGCCCGACAGCTTCATTTCAAGGCGCTCGGCCGACAGCTGGATGGGGGTCAGCGGGTTCTTGATTTCGTGCGCAAGCCGGCGCGCCACCTCGCCCCAGGCCTGCGCACGCTGGGCCGAAACGATCTCCGAAATGTCGTCAAAAACCAACAGTCGGGTGGCATCGGGCAGCTCGGCGCCCCGCGCGACCAGGCTGGTGGCGTGTTGTCCGGCGCCGCCGGAGGAGGCATGCAGCTCGAACGGCTGCTGCCAATGGTCCAGGCCATGGCGTTCATGGTCCCCCAGAAACGCATCGAAATGGCCCTGGACCGACGCGGCAAACTCCGCGAGGCCCGGCACTTCGGACAGCGGCCGCCCCTCATAGGCGGCCATGGGAGCGCGCAGGATGCGGGTGGCGCCCGGGTTGGACGAACGGATCAGCCCCTGCGCATCCAGCACGATGACACCCGCCGTAAGGTTGTCCAGAATGGTCTGCAGGTTGGCGCGGGAGGCATCGACCTCGCCCATGCTCTGCTCCACCGCCTGGCGCGCGTCTGCCAGTTGCTGGGTCATGAGCGCGAACGAGCGCGTCAGCCCACCCAACTCATCTTTGCTTTGCAGCGCGGCCTTGGGACTCAGGTTGCCGGCAGCCACCTCGCGCACCCCCTCTGCAAGCACCAACAAAGGCCGCGCCAGCTGGTTGCCCAGCAGCACCGCCAGCAGCACCGCGCCGAACACCGCCAGGAACAGACTCAGCGTGAGCGTGCCCACATACATACGCCGCAGCCCGCCCCGGGCCAGCGCACGCTCCTGGTATTCACGATTGGCCTCCTGCACGACGATGGCATTGGCCACCAGGGCGGGCGGCAGGGGCAAGGTGGCCTGCAGATAACGCGGCTCCATCAGCAGACCCACGCTGGGGCTGCTGACCAGGGCCAGCACCTTGACCCGCGCGTTCTGCGCCGCAGCCGGGTCGGCGATGTCGTCCAACCCTTCAATCTGCGCCGTGGCGCGCTGCTGGCGCGCCGTGCGCAGCAAGGCAGCGCCGGGCCGCTCGGGGTTGAGACTGAAGCGCGACTGTCCCGCGCTGGCCACCGCCTGACCGGACGCGTTCCAGAGCACCACGTCGGTCGCGCCGAGCTGGTCGCGAATACGCTCCAGCACCAGGCCCGCAGCAGCATCAGGCACCTGGGCCACCTGGGCGCTGGCATTGCGAGTCTTGGCGGCCATGTCCGTGGCCAGCGAGTCCAGCGACACGCGGGCCAGGTTGACGCCCGCAGACAGAGCACCCTCCACCTTCACGTCGAACCAGCTTTCGATGGAGCGCGTGACGAACTGATAGGACACCACATAGATCAGCAGCCCCGGCATGAGCCCCACCAGCGCAAAAATGGCTGCGAGCTTGACCAGCAGGCGGCTGCCAAAGCGCCCCTTGCGCAGGCGCAAGCCCAATCGCACCGCCACCCAGCCCAGCACCAGCAGCAGCAGCAGCGCCACAAACACGTTGACGCCGAAGAGCCAGGCGTAGTTGCGCTCGTACAGCACGCGGTTGTTGGTGGCCAGCGTCAGCAAGAACAGCAGTACCAGACCGATGGCCGACATGATGGCGGCGCCCACGCCCACGGCCCAGCGCACTGCGCGGGACTGGCGGGCGGTGGCGTGGGTCGATGCCGAAACGCCGGTGGATGGGGGGGACGTGCTCACTTGGCTGGCTCTGCGCCCAGGCGCTGGCTGCGGGACACCAGCAGGTTCCAGCCCGACCGGCCGACCGCACCGATCTGGAAAGGACGGGGCAGCTGGGACATGTCGAGGCGGAAGCGGAAGTTCACCGTATGCACGGCATCGGACTCGATCACATCGCGTTCGGCGATCTTCCAGCGTGAAAAACGCTGAATCGACGACAAGGCATCGGCGTAATTGTCAAAATTCTGACCCAGCACCACGCCCAGCCCGCTGTTGGTGAAAGGCGTGGAGGAGATGTTGAGACGCCAACGGCGGGTGAGCGGCTGGTAGCTCAGGCGGAAGTACCGGGTGGTCTCGGCCACCTGCCGGTCGGACCAGTACCAGCGGTCGCGCAGCACCTGGGCGTCGGCCACGAAGAACATGGGAATGCCTTTTTGCAAGGCGTCTTCGGCCAGCTCGGGCAGTTCAAATTGCAGGTTGGCGCTCAGGTACAGGCCATCGTCCCCGCGTTCGAGGCGCAGGTCACCCACCTCGGAGGAGGCCGCCTGTGCGGCTACGGCCTGCGGCACCCAGCAGAGCACCGTCCCCCAAAACAGCACAAACCACGCGCACACCATCCACCAGCGCATGCCCCGGGGCTCATTGCGCCGATTTTTGCAACAGTGCGTAAAAAAAGCCGTCGTGGTCACCGGTCAGATTGTCCGGGACAGCCCCGACCTTGTCCGCGTTGCCGGGAATTAAATGCCCCGGCGACGGCAGCATTTGCGCATCGGTGTTGTGTGCAAGAAACGTTTGCACCTGGGCATCACCCTCTGCCCGGAAGACGGAACAAGTGCAATACAGCAGGCGCCCGCCGGGACGCAACAGCGGCCACAGGGCCTTGAGCAGGGCCGCCTGCAGGGTTGCCAGCTGGGCAATGTCGGATGCACGGCGCAGCCAGCGCACGTCTGGATGGCGACGCACAATGCCGGACGCGGTGCACGGAGCGTCGAGCAGGATGGCGTCGAACGGCACGCCGCCGCACTGCGACTGCCACCAGTCTTGCGGGCGGGCGGCATCGGCCACCAAGACCTGGGCCATCAGCCCCAGGCGCTGCAGGGTTTCACCAATGCGGACGCTGCGTGTGGCATCGATCTCCAGCGCCGTCACCTGCAAGGGAGACTGCGGACCCGCCATCTCCAGCAGGTGCGCCGTCTTGCCGCCGGGGGCTGCGCAGGCGTCGAGCACGCGCAAGGGCTGACTCAGATCCAGCCCTTGCAGCAGCAAAGGAGCCGCCTGCTGGGCGGCGGCGTCCTGCACGGACACCCAGCCCTCCGCAAAGTGTGGCAGCGACTGAACGGGCACCGCCTGACGCAGCGCGACGCCATACTGGCCCACCGCAATCGCTCCTAAACCAATAGCATCCAAGGCATGTAAATACTGCGCTACCGAGCATTTTTGTTCGTTCACCCGCAACACCATGGGTGCGTGGGCATTGTTGGCCTGCAGGATCTGCTCCCAGTGCTGGGGGTGGTCCTTGCGCAGGCGCTGCACCCACCACGCCGGATGGTTCCAGCGCGCCACGGGATCGTTGTCGGTGGCGGCCACCAGGGTGTCGCGCTCGCGCAGAAAACGGCGCAGGCAGCCGTTGATGAACGAGGCCTGCGCGCGGGTGGCCGGGTGGTGCTTGGCCGCCTCCACCGCCTGGTTCACCAGGGTGAAGGGTTCGTAGGGCGAGGCCTGCGGGTCCCAGCACAGCGCCAGTGCGCTGCACAGCAGCGCATCGGCGGCGGGTGCGGGGGCACGGGCGGCCAGCTGTCGGCGCAGGGCCTCGGCCCGCCCGGCCTGGCGCAATACCTGGAACAACAGGGCCTGCGCGCCAGGGCGCAGCGCGATCTCTATGGCGGCCAGCGCTGCCGTGCCGGACTGCCCACCGCGGATCGCCTGCAAGGCGCCAGCCACCGCTGTCAGCAACCGCCACAGAGGAACCGTCGGGGCACTCGACGAAGTCGCCCTATCGGGTGAGACCGCAGCAGAACCCGCCTGCGGAGACTGCTGGCCGGAGCCTGCGCGCACGGGACGCGGCGCATTGCCACCGGTGCGGCGGGGACGGTGGTGGGGAGGTGGAGTCATCGTGATCCTGAAAACGGGTTACAGCGCACGTGCCGCCTTGAACCCGAACACCCAGGCCAGCAGGCTGGCCGGAAACTGGGCAATGGCACTGTTGTACTGCACCACGGCCTCATTGAACACGCGAATCGCTTGCTCGTTCTGCACGGCGTGTTCCTCCCAGCGCACCTGCCACACGGACAGGACCACGGGCGCAGACCCTGGGGTCACCGTAGCGGTATCTGCAGCCGAGGCCAATGATGTTGGCTGTGCAGGGTCGGCCAGCAACTTCTGCAAGGCGGTGGCCCAGGTCGCTCGCAGCACTTCGCGGGCGGCGGTCAATGCTGCCACCGCGTCACCCTGCAGCGGGCGGGCGCGTGCCACGGCCAGCGAGGCACTCAATTGCGTCACGGCACCCTGCAGCGCGGCCAACTCTTGCGCACCTGCATCGGCCAGCAAGTTGCCGCGCTGTACGGTCTGCGCCGCGCCGAACTCGCCGAGCAAGGCCACCAGCCGCACCATGTGTGCGTCAAAACTGCCGAACGACTGAACGACAGCCGAGCGCAGGCGCATCAGACGGTTGTAGGCCCCCAGGGCCCAGAACAGAAAGACGGCAAAAGCAATCCAGAAGAGGGGCGACGACCACAGCATGCACAGTTGCCGGAGCGGATGCTGCTGCACCCGTCGCGGCCCGAAAAACAGAAAGTTGAAACAAACGACGGGCGGTGAAAAGACACGCGTCCATCAAAAACGCCCCCGGCCTGCCTGGGACAGGACGGGGGCGCTGTGGCGACCGCAGCAGGGCCTGGGGGAGGCCTTGCTGTTTTCTATCAGTCTGCCGCTGCGTCTGTGGCAGTGACGCTGCCACTGTCCACATCCGAGGCGTCCGACTGGGCTGCCATTTCGGCGGCTTCGGCTTCGGCGATGGCGCGGCGCTCGGCGTCGTCCATGGCGTCCTTGGCCTTGCGTGCCTGGTGGTAGGCCAGACCCGTACCGGCAGGGATCAGGCGACCCACGATCACGTTTTCCTTCAGGCCACGCAACTCGTCGCGCTTGCCCATGATGGCAGCCTCGGTAAGCACGCGGGTCGTTTCCTGGAAGGAAGCGGCCGAGATGAACGAGTCGGTAGACAGAGATGCCTTCGTGATACCCAGCAACAGGTTGCTGTAGGTCGCAGGGATCTTGCCCTCGGCCTGCAGTGCCTCGTTGGTGTTGAGGATCTCGGAGCGCTCGACCTGCTCGCCGGCAATGTAGTTCGACTCGCCGACGTTCTCGACCACGACGCGGCGCAGCATCTGGCGAACGATCACCTCGATGTGCTTGTCGTTGATCTTCACACCCTGCAAGCGGTACACGTCCTGCACTTCATCGACGATGTAGCGCGAGAGTTCTTCGATACCCAGCAAACGCAGAATGTCTTGTGGGTCGGCCGGGCCGTCCACAATCGATTCGCCCTTGTTCACCACCTGGCCTTCGTGCACCAGGATGTTCTTTTCCTTGGGCACGAGCTCTTCGAACACGCGACCTTCAGGGTCAGTGATCTGCAGGCGAACCTTGCCCTTGGTTTCCTTGCCGAACGACACGGTACCGGTCATTTCGGCCAGGGTGCCCTTGTCCTTCGGTGTACGGGCTTCGAACAGCTCGGCCACGCGGGGCAGACCACCGGTAATGTCGCGGGTCTTCTGGCCTTCGACCGGAATACGCGCCAGCACTTCGCCGGGGCCCACGTCCTGGCCATCGCGCACCTGGATCAGAGCACCGACCTGGAAGCCGATGGTCACCGAGTGGTCGGTACCAGGGATCTTCACTTCGTTGCCCTGGGCGTCGATCAGCTTCACCTGCGGACGCACCACCTTGGCGGCACCACGGCGCTTCGGATCGATCACCACCAGCGTGGACAGACCGGTCACTTCATCGACCTGCTTGGCCACCGTCAGGCCTTCTTCGACGTTCTCGAACTTGGTCTGGCCGGCGAACTCGGTGATGATGGGTCGCGTCAGCGGGTCCCAGTTGGCCAGGATCGTACCGGCCTTGATCTGCTGGTCGGCCTTCACCGTCAGCGTCGCACCGTAAGGCACCTTGTGGCGCTCACGCTCGCGGCCATGCTCGTCCTGGATGATGATTTCACCCGAACGTGCAATCACCACCAGCTCACCCTTGGTGTTGCTCACATAGCGCATCGTGGCGTTGAAGCCGATCACGCCGTTGGACTTGGCTTCCACGCTCGACGCGATGGCTGCACGCGAAGCGGCACCGCCGATGTGGAACGTACGCATGGTCAGCTGCGTGCCGGGCTCGCCGATGGACTGGGCAGCGATCACACCCACGGCTTCGCCGAGGTTGATCAGGCCACCGCGGCCCAGGTCGCGGCCGTAGCACTTGGCGCACAGGCCGTAGCGGGTTTCGCAGGTCAGGGCCGTGCGCACCTTCACTTCGTCCACGCCAGCGGCTTCGAGCTCTTCGATCAGGTCTTCGTCCAGCATCACACCAGCTTCGACCAGCACCGCGCGGTTCTCGGGGTGCAGCACGTCCTCAGCCGCAGTGCGGCCCAGGATACGCTCGCGCAGCGATTCGATCACTTCACCGCCTTCGACGATGGCGCGCATCAGCGAACCATTGGCCGTGCCGCAATCTTCTTCGGTCACAACCAGGTCCTGCGTCACGTCCACCAAGCGGCGGGTAAGGTAACCGGAGTTCGCCGTCTTCAGCGCCGTGTCGGCCAGACCCTTACGGGCACCGTGGGTGGAGATGAAGTACTCCAGCACGTTCAGACCTTCGCGGAAGTTCGCGGTAATGGGCGTCTCGATGATCGAGCCATCTGGCTTGGCCATCAGACCCCGCATACCAGCCACCTGACGGATCTGGGCAGCAGAGCCGCGGGCACCGGAGTCGGCCATCATGTAGATGGAGTTGAAAGACTCCTGGTCCACTTCCTTGCCGTGGCGGTCGGTGACCTTTTGCTTGGACAGCTGGGCCATCATCACCTTGGACACTTCGTCGCCGGCCTTGCCCCAGATATCCACCACCTTGTTGTAGCGCTCGCCAGACGTCACCAGACCGGACACGTACTGCTGTTCGATCTCTTTGACTTCCTTCTCGGAGCGCTCAATGATGCCGGCCTTCTGCGGAGGCACCAGCATGTCGTCGATGGCAATGGAGATACCGGCACGCGTAGCCAGGCGGAAACCGTTTTGCAGCAGCTTGTCTGCAAACACCACGGTTTCCTTCAGGCCGCACTTGCGGAAGCTCACGTTGATGAGCTTGGAGATTTCCTTCTTCTTCAGCGCCTTGTTCATGTTGCTGAACGGCAGGCCCTTGGGCAGGATCTCGGACAGCAGTGCGCGGCCTGCAGTGGTTTCCACCAGCGAGGTCGAGGGCACAAACTCGCCCGTGGCCTTGTCCTTGGTCCACTCGGTCATGCGCACCGTGATCTTGGCAGCCAGTTCGACCTGGCCAGCGTCCAGGGCACGCTGCACTTCGCCGGTATCAGCGAACACCAGGCCTTCGCCCTTGCCGTTGATACGGTCACGGGTGGCGTAGTACAGACCCAGCACCACGTCCTGCGAAGGCACGATGGAGGGTTCGCCCGAGGCGGGGAACAGCACGTTGTTGGAGGCCAGCATCAGCGTGCGGGCTTCCATTTGTGCTTCCACCGACAGCGGGACGTGCACAGCCATCTGGTCACCGTCGAAGTCGGCGTTGAAGGCCGCGCAAACGAGGGGGTGCAGCTGGATGGCCTTGCCTTCGATCAGGATGGGCTCAAAGGCCTGGATGCCCAAACGGTGCAGCGTAGGTGCACGGTTCAGCATCACGGGGTGTTCCTTGATGACCTCTTCCAGGATGTCCCACACCACGGGGGTGCCGGATTCGACTTCCTTCTTGGCGGCCTTGATCGTCGTCGCGATGCCCATGGCTTCGAGGCGCGAGAAGATGAAAGGCTTGAACAGCTCCAGCGCCATCAGCTTGGGCAGACCGCACTGATGCAACTTGAGCGTTGGGCCCACGGTGATCACGGAACGACCAGAGTAGTCCACGCGCTTGCCCAGCAAGTTCTGGCGGAAACGGCCGGACTTGCCCTTGATCATGTCGGCCAGCGACTTCAGCGCACGCTTGTTGGCGCCCGTCATGGCCTTGCCACGGCGGCCGTTGTCCAGCAGCGAGTCGACGGCTTCCTGCAGCATCCGCTTTTCGTTGCGGGCGATGATTTCAGGGGCCTTCAGCTCCAGCAGGCGGCGCAGACGCGAGTTGCGGTTGATGACCCGGCGATACAGGTCATTCAGGTCGGAGGTCGCGAAGCGGCCGCCGTCCAGCGGCACCAGCGGACGCAGGTCCGGTGGCAGCACGGGCAGCACTTCGAGCACCATCCACTCGGGCTTGATGCCCGACTTCTTGAAGGCTTCGAGCACCTTCAGGCGCTTGGCGTTCTTCTTGACCTTGACTTCGGAGCCGGTCAGGTCACCGCGCAGGCGTTCGATCGACAGGTCGATGTCGATGGATTCCAGCAGGTCCTTGATGCCTTCGGCGCCCATCTTGGCGATGAACTCGTCGCCGTATTCCTTGCGCTTGGCGTCGTAGTCGTCCTCGGACATGATGCTGAACTTCTTCAGCGGGGTCATGCCGGGGTCGGTCACCACGTAGGCTTCAAAGTACAGCACGCGTTCGATGTCGCGCAGCGTCATGTCGAGCACCAGGCCCAGACGCGAAGGCAGCGACTTCAGGAACCAGATGTGAGCGCAAGGTGCGGCCAGATCAATGTGGCCCATGCGCTCGCGACGCACCTTGGTCTGCGTGACTTCAACGCCGCACTTCTCGCAGATCACACCGCGGTGCTTGAGGCGCTTGTACTTGCCGCACAGGCATTCGTAGTCCTTGATAGGACCAAAAATCTTGGCGCAGAACAGACCGTCACGCTCGGGCTTGAATGTGCGGTAGTTGATGGTTTCGGGCTTCTTCACTTCGCCGAAAGACCACGAACGGATCTTTTCGGGCGAAGCCATGCCGATGCGGATGGCATCGAAATGCTCGTCCGGCGTGAATTGCTTGAACAGGTCGAGTAGCGATTTCATAGTGACTCTTTCCTTTTCTGCTTAGGAGCGTTCCAGCTCGATGTCCAGGCCCAGCGAACGGATTTCCTTGACCAGCACGTTGAACGATTCCGGCATGCCGGCTTCGATGGCGTGTTCGCCCTTGACGATGGACTCGTACACCTTGGTACGGCCCACGACGTCGTCGGACTTCACGGTCAGCATTTCCTGCAGCACATAGGCGGCGCCGTAAGCTTCCAGCGCCCACACTTCCATTTCCCCGAAACGCTGGCCACCGAACTGTGCCTTACCACCCAGCGGCTGCTGCGTGACGAGCGAGTAAGGACCGGTCGAGCGGGCGTGCATCTTGTCGTCCACCAAGTGGTGCAGCTTCAGGTAGTGCATGTAGCCGATGGTGGTCGGGCGCTCAAAGCGCTCGCCCGTGCGGCCATCAAACAGATAAGCCTGTGTACGGGTCGGTGTCAGGCCCTTGCGCTCAGCAATATCGTCCGGGTAGGCGATCTTGAGCATGTCCTTGATTTCTTCTTCCGAAGCACCATCAAACACGGGGGTAGCGTAAGGCACACCACTCGTTAGGTTTTCCGCCATGGCCATCAGGTCGTCGTCGCTCAGTTGCGACAGGTCTTCCTTGCGGCCGCGCGAGTTGTACACCTCTTCGAGGAAGGTGCGCAGCTCGGACGCCTTGGCCTGCTCCTGGAGCATGTTGCCAATGCGCTGACCAATGCCCTTGCCAGCCCAGCCCAGGTGGACTTCCAGCACCTGGCCGATGTTCATCCGCGAGGGCACGCCCAGCGGGTTCAGAACGATGTCGGCAGGGGTGCCGTCGGCCATGTAGGGCATGTCTTCGACCGGAACGATCTTGGACACCACACCCTTGTTACCGTGGCGGCCGGCCATTTTGTCGCCAGGCTGCAGACGGCGCTTGACGGCCAGGTACACCTTGACCATCTTGAGCACGCCAGCAGGCAGCTCGTCGCCTTGCGTGAGCTTCTTGCGCTTTTCTTCAAAGGCCAGGTCGAAGCTGTGGCGCGTTTGCTCCAGCGCGTTCTTGATGGATTCGAGCTGGGTGGCGACTTCGTCTTCCGCAGGGCGGATGTCGAACCAGTGGAACTTTTCGACGGAAGCCAGATAGGCCTTGTCGATCTTCGTGCCCTTGGCGAGCTTCTGTGGGCCGCCGTTGGCCACGCGGCCGGTCAGCAGCTTCTCGATACGATCAAAGGCGTCGGCCTCCACGATGCGCAGCTGATCGTTCAGGTCCAGACGGAAGCGCTTGAGTTCATCGTCGATGATCTGCTGGGCACGCTTGTCGCGCTGGATGCCTTCACGTGTGAACACCTGCACGTCGATCACGGTGCCGGACGAACCCTGGTCCACGCGCAGCGACGTGTCCTTCACGTCGGAAGCCTTCTCGCCGAAGATGGCGCGCAGCAGCTTCTCTTCAGGCGTGAGGGTGGTTTCGCCCTTGGGCGTGACCTTGCCGACCAGCGTGTCGCCGGGTTGCACTTCGGCGCCCACATAGATGATGCCGGACTCGTCCAGACGGTTCAGTTGCTGTTCCGACAGGTTCGGAATGTCGCGTGTGATTTCTTCTGCACCCAGCTTCGTGTCGCGAGCCATGACCACCAGCTCTTCGATGTGAATCGAGGTGTAGCGGTCTTCGGACACCACGCGTTCGGAGATCAGGATCGAGTCTTCGAAGTTGTAGCCGTTCCAGGGCATGAACGCGATCAGCATGTTCTGGCCGATGGCGATTTCGCCAAAGTCCGTCGATGCACCGTCGGCCACGACGTCACCCTTGACCAGCTTGTCACCCTTCTTGACGATAGGACGCTGGTGGATGTTGGTGTTCTGGTTGGAACGCTGGTACTTGATGAGGTTGTAGATGTCCACACCCACTTCACCGGCCACGGCTTCGTCGTCATTCACGCGGACCACGATACGGGTGGCATCCACGTAATCCACGATACCACCACGTGTAGCGGTCACCACGGTGCCCGAGTCCACAGCGGCCACGCGTTCAATGCCCGTACCAACCAGGGGCTTTTCAGGACGCAGCACTGGCACGGCCTGGCGCGACATGTTGGCGCCCATCAACGCGCGGTTCGCGTCATCGTGCTCCAGGAATGGCACCAGCGAGGCGGCCACCGACACGATCTGCGCGGGCGACACGTCCATGTACTGCACGCGATCTGCGCCGCACAGAATCGACTCACCCTTTTCACGGGCTGAGACCAGTTCGCCCGTCAGACGACCGTCCTTGTCGAGCTGCGCATTGGCCTGCGCAATCACGTATTTGCCTTCTTCGATCGCCGACAGATAGTCGATGTCGTTGGTCACCTTGCCGTCCACCACACGACGGTACGGGGTCTCAATGAAACCGTACTCGTTCAGGCGGGCGTACAGAGCCAGCGAGTTGATCAGACCAATGTTGGGACCTTCAGGCGTTTCGATAGGGCAGACGCGACCGTAGTGGGTCACGTGCACGTCACGCACTTCGAAGCCTGCACGTTCACGGGTCAGACCGCCTGGGCCGAGGGCAGATACACGGCGCTTGTGCGTGATTTCAGCCAGCGGGTTGGTCTGGTCCATGAACTGCGACAGCTGCGAGGCACCGAAGAATTCCTTCAGGGCGGCCGAGATCGGCTTGCTGTTGATCAGGTCGTGGGGCATCAGCGGCTCTTGCTCGGCCTGGCCCAGACGCTCCTTCACAGCCTTTTCGATACGTGCCAGGCCCGTGCGGTACTGGTTTTCGGCCAGTTCGCCCACGCAACGCACGCGGCGGTTGCCCAAGTGATCGATGTCATCGACTTCGCCGTTGCCGTTGCGCAGATCCACCAGGATCTTGACCACGGCCAAGATGTCTTCGTTGGACAGCACCATGGGGCCGGTGGATTCGTCGCGGCCAATCTTGGCGTTGAACTTCATGCGACCCACGCGCGACAGGTCGTACGTGTCGGGGTTGTAGAACAGGCGCTGGAATAGGGCCTGCACGGCGTCTTCTGTCGGCGGCTCGCCGGGGCGCATCATGCGGTAGATGGCCACGCGGGCAGCGAACTCGTCCACCGTTTCATCGATGCGCAGGGTCTGCGAGATGTAGGCGCCTTGGTCCAGTTCGTTCGTGTAGATGACCTGCAGGTCTTGCACGCCGGCAGTGCGCAGCTTCTTGAGCAGCGCTTCGGTCAGTTCTTCATTGGCCTTGGCGATGATTTCGCCCGTGTCGGCGTCCACAATGTTGCGAGCGACCACACGGCCAATCAGGAAGTCTTCTGGCACGCTGATGTGCGTGGTGCCAGACTGCTCCAGTTCGCGGGTGTGACGGGCCGTGACGCGCTTGTCCTTGGCCACAACCACCTTGCCCGACTTGTCGGTGATGTCGAAACGTGCCACTTCGCCACGCAGGCGCTCGGAGACAAACTCCATCTGCGCACCGCTGTCCATCAGACGGAAGTTGTCGTTGACGAAGAAGTTCGCCAGGATGGACTCGGGGTTCAGGCCGATGGCCTTGAGCAGAATCGTGACCGGCATCTTGCGGCGACGGTCCACGCGGAAGTACAGGATGTCCTTAGGGTCGAACTCGAAGTCGAGCCAGGAGCCGCGGTACGGGATGATCCGAGCTGAGAACAGCAGCTTGCCCGAGCTGTGGGTCTTGCCCTTGTCATGCTCGAAAAACACGCCTGGCGACCGGTGCAGCTGCGACACGATCACGCGCTCCGTGCCGTTGATGATGAACGAGCCCTTGTCGGTCATCAGGGGCACTTCACCCATGTAGACCTCTTGCTCCTTCACTTCCTTGACCACCTTGGACTGCGACGTCGAGGACTCGCGGTCATAGATGATCAGTTGCACCTTGGCGCGCACGGCCGAGGCGAACGTCAGACCACGGGTCTGGCACTCACGCACATCGAAGGCAGGCTTTGCCAGGTTGTACTCAATGAACTTCATCTCCACAAAACCGTTGTGGGAGACGATAGGGAAGGCAGCGTCGAATGCAGCCTGAAGGCCTTCGATGGTTCTTTTCTGGGGTGCTGTATCTGCCTGCAGGAAAGCGGTGTATGCGTCCTTCTGCATCTGCAGCAGATAAGGAACTTCGAGCACGCTATCGCGGGTGCCGAAACTTTTGCGAATTCGCTTGCGTTCGGTGTAGGAATAGGCCATGAGATCTCCGGGCAAAGACATGAGTCCTGGGTCTTCGACGACTGACCCGCAAGGAGCGTGGTCCTTACGGGCTTGGCGGTTGGCCACTACCAACCATGGCGGACGGTGATGCGTTGCACATCACCCGAACCAAGGCGTCTTCTGCTGTCGGGGTTGTCAGAAGACACTCGAAAGCCTCGTTGCAGACGGGGCTTACGGGTGCTCTCTGAAAGCACCAAAGGCTGGAGGCCCTTTGAGGAGCACTCCAGCCCTTGAGCAAGACCGAATTACTTGAGTTCGGCCTTGGCGCCGGCTTCCACCAGCTTCTTGACGGCTGCTTCGGCGTCGGCCTTGGCAATGCCTTCCTTGACGTTCTTGGGAGCGCCGTCCACCAGGTCCTTGGCTTCCTTGAGGCCCAGGCCGGTGATTTCGCGCACTGCCTTGATGACGGACACCTTGTTGGCGCCGGCTTCGGTCAGCACCACGTTGAATTCCGTCTTTTCTTCAGCAGCAGCGGCGCCAGCACCACCACCAGCGGCAGCAGGAGCAGCCATAGCTGCAGCGCTCACGCCAAACTTCTCTTCAATGGCCTTCACCAGGTCATTGAGTTCCAGAACCGTCATGCTGTCCAGCGCGGTCAAAAATGCGTCTTTATCGAATGCCATTTTGATATCCTAACAATTGTGTTGGTTGACTGCCCAGCTATCAAGCTGCTGCAGGTTCGGTGGCCGGTGCGGCTGCGCCTTCGCCTTTTTTCGCCGCCAGTGCGCCCAGCACAACGGCTGTACGCGACATGGGGGACATAAGCAAGCCACAAATCTGAGCCAGCAGAACTTCCTTGGAAGGAATGTTGGCCAGTTGCTTCACGCCGTTGACGTCCAGGGCTTTACCACCGAAAGCGCCACCGCGAATCACCAACTTGTCATTGGTCTTCGCAAAGTCAGCCACCACTTTCGCGGCAGCCACGGCGTCTTCGGAGAAGCCATAGATCAGGGGACCGGTCATCTGGTCTGCCACCACGTCAAACTGGCTGCCTGCCACAGCACGGCGGGCCAGGGTGTTCTTCAGAACACTCAGGCTCACACCCTTGCTGCGAGCATCAACGCGCAGTTTGGTCATGTCGGCGACCGTGATGCCACGGTATTCCGCGATCACAAGCGTTTGAGCTTTAGCGGCGAGGCTGGTCACTTCACTGATGACCGCTTCTTTCTCACTGCGATTAAGACTCAAGGTCTACTCCTTAAATTGCGCACTCAGGCTTGCACCCTCCTGCGCGCTCTTGTTGCAGCGACCAACTGTTTCGGAACGAATTCCATCTGCAGCGGGATCGCCATCTGCGTTGGCCCCGCAAGGGGATTAAGTGCGGCGAGCCACACACCAACGGTCTTGGATGGCCTGCAGGCAGGTATTGCACCACCCACAGCCCACCACATCAGGCCCTTTGAAAAAGGCCCGAAGATTTCAATCGCAATTACGCTGCGATGGATTGCGTATCCACGCGGACGCCAACGCCCATCGTGGAGGACACAGCGACCTTGCGCAGGTACAGACCCTTGCTCGAAGCTGGCTTGGCCTTGTTCAGTGCATCGATCAGCGCAGCCAGGTTGCCTTGCAGCTTTTCGTTGTCGAACGAACGGCGGCCAATAGTGCTGTGCACGATACCGGCCTTGTCCACGCGGAATTGCACCTGACCAGCCTTGGCGTTCTTCACAGCAGTGGCAACGTCAGGAGTCACGGTGCCAACCTTGGGGTTAGGCATCAGACCACGAGGGCCCAGAATCTGGCCCAGAGTACCCACAACGCGCATAGCGTCGGGGGCAGCAATCACCACGTCGAACGGCATGTCACCAGCCTTGACCATGGCAGCCAGGTCGTCCATGCCAACGATGTCAGCACCCGCAGCCTTGGCTTCTTCCGCCTTGGCGCCTTGTGCAAACACAGCGACACGGGTCGTCTTGCCAGTGCCATTGGGCAGCACCACGGCGCCACGCACCACTTGATCCGACTTCTTGGCATCGATGCCCAGTTGCACTGCCACGTCGATGGATTCATCGAACTTGGCCGTTGCAGCTTCTTTCACGAGCGCCACTGCGTCTGCAAAAGCGTACAGCTTGGTGCTGTCAACCTTGCCCTGCAGGGCCTTTTGCTTTTTCGTCAACTTGGCCATTTACAAACCCTCCACCGTCACGCCCATCGAGCGTGCGGAACCAGCCAGCGTACGGACAGCAGCGTCAACGTTAGCGGCGTTCATGTCCTTCATCTTGGTCTTGGCGATCTCTTCGAGCTGTTCGCGCGTGATCTTGCCAACCTTGGTCTTCAGGGCATTGGAAGAACCCTTTTCGAGCTTGATGGCCTTCTTGATCAGAGTCGTCGCAGGCGGCGTCTTGATGATGAAGGTAAAGCTCTTGTCTGCGAACGCCGTGATGACCACGGGCAGTGGCAGACCCGGCTCCACACCTTGGGTCTGCGCATTGAATGCCTTGCA
The DNA here is from genome assembly GCF_002754175.1 of Acidovorax sp. 59. Classification (NCBI taxonomy): domain Bacteria; kingdom Pseudomonadati; phylum Pseudomonadota; class Betaproteobacteria; order Burkholderiales; family Comamonadaceae; genus Acidovorax; species Acidovorax sp. 59. The sequence goes on from NZ_PEET01000001.1 coordinate 4,184,008, forward strand.
GAACTCCATGATGTTGAGGCCACGTTGACCCAGTGCTGGGCCGATCGGTGGGGATGGATTGGCCTTACCAGCTGGAACTTGCAGCTTGATAAAACCGACGATTTTTTTCGCCATGCTTTACTCCTGACGGGTCATAACGCTTGTGTTGCACCATGCAACCACCAGCTCCCCGGGTTAACGACTCACTGTGACGACGCCCGCACCGAGCCGAAAAGTGCGGCGTCCAAAATCTTTGCCCTGACTGCCGAGGCAGGCAGGCTTGTGCTCGACAGATTTATGTCTTTTCGACCTGTCCGAACTCCAGCTCCACAGGGGTCGAGCGACCGAAAATCATCACAGAGACGCGCACGCGACTCTTTTCGTAATTGACTTCCTCGACAGAGCCATTGAAGTCCGTGAAAGGACCTTCCTTGACGCGCACCAACTCGCCCACCATGAACTCGATCTTGTGGCGTGGTTTGTCGGTGCCTTCCTGCATCTGGCTGACGATCTTTTGCACTTCGTCTTCCGAGATGGGGGCAGGCCTGTTCTTGGCGCCGCCCACGAAACCTGTGACCTTGTTGGTGTGCTTCACCAAGTGCCAGGTATCGTCATCCATCACCATCTCAACGAACACATAGCCAGGGAACAAGCGACGCTCCGTCGTCTTGCGTTGGCCGTTCTTCATTTCCACGACTTCTTCGGTCGGCACCAAGATCCGACCAAATTTGTCTTGCATGCCAGAACGGCCGATGCGCTCCTGAATGTTGCGTTCGACCGCTTTTTCCATGCCTGAATAGGCATGGACGATGTACCAGCGCAGGTCTGGATTGGCCGAGGCAGAAGCGCCTGCAGGAGCTTGTGCTCCCGTGATTTCCGCAGCGGTCGTCATGACTTTCTCCAACCCAAAATCAAGTCGTACAAGACCCACTCCAGCGTCTTGTCCGTGAACCACAGAAAAAGCGCCATGATGACCACGAAGGCGAACACATAGGCAGTCATCTGCAAGGTTTCCTTGCGCGTGGGCCAGACCACCTTTTTCACTTCGCGCCATGCATCTTTGGCAAACGCGACGAACTGGCGCCCCGATTCCGACACCAAAAACACCGCAGCAGCCGCAACCAGCCCGACGATCAATGCCGCCCACTGCACGACAGCGCCTTGCTTGCTCAACAAATAAAAGCCCGCAACGGAGGCAATGACCAACGCCACTACCGCTGCGAGCTTGGCCTTGTCTGCGCCTGTATTGACAGTTTCAACCTGTGAAGTGGCCATCTTTGAGTATTTCCTGCTTCCTAGTCACGGCATCACTTAAGACACCGAAGCCCGCCAGGGTCTGGCGGGCTTGTTGGGGGCCACATTCAAGTGGCAGGGGCAGTAGGAATCGAACCTACAACCTTCGGTTTTGGAGACCGACGCTCTGCCAATTGAGCTATACCCCTGTATACCTTGTTTGATTAAGCAATGATCTTGGCCACGACGCCAGCGCCCACGGTACGGCCGCCTTCGCGGATAGCGAAGCGCAGACCTTCTTCCATGGCGATGGGGTTGATCAGCTTCACAGTGATCGACACGTTGTCACCAGGCATGACCATTTCCTTGTCGGCTGGCAGCTCGATGGCGCCAGTCACGTCGGTCGTGCGGAAGTAGAACTGGGGACGGTAGTTGTTGAAGAAAGGAGTGTGGCGACCGCCTTCGTCCTTGCTCAGCACATACACCTCAGCCGTGAAGTGGGTGTGGGGCTTGATCGAGCCGGGCTTGCACAGCACTTGGCCACGCTCCACGTCTTCGCGCTTGGTACCGCGCAGCAGCAGGCCGACGTTGTCGCCAGCTTGGCCTTGGTCCAGCAGCTTGCGGAACATTTCCACGCCGGTGCAGGTGGTCTTTTGCGTGTCGCGGATACCCACGATTTCGATTTCTTCGCCGACCTTGATGATGCCGCGTTCCACGCGACCGGTCACCACGGTGCCGCGGCCGGAGATGGAGAACACGTCTTCCACGGGCATCAGGAAGGCACCGTCCACAGCGCGCTCAGGCGTGGGGATGTAGGTGTCCAGGGCTTCGGCCAGCTTCATGATGGCTTCTTCACCCAGCTTGCCTTTGTCGCCTTCCAGGGCGAGCTTGGCGGAGCCACGGATGATGGGGGTGTCGTCGCCTGGGAAGTCGTACTTGTCCAGGAGTTCGCGCACTTCCATTTCGACGAGTTCCAGCAGTTCTTCGTCGTCCACCATGTCGCACTTGTTCAGGAACACGATGATGTAAGGCACGCCCACTTGGCGAGCCAGCAAGATGTGCTCGCGGGTCTGGGGCATGGGACCGTCAGCAGCGGAGCAGACCAGGATAGCGCCGTCCATCTGGGCAGCGCCGGTGATCATGTTCTTCACATAGTCGGCGTGACCGGGGCAGTCCACGTGAGCGTAGTGGCGGTTGGCCGTTTCGTATTCCACGTGGGCGGTGTTGATCGTGATGCCGCGGGCCTTTTCTTCGGGCGCAGCGTCGATCTGGTCGTAGGCCTTGGCTTCGCCGCCGAACTTGGCGGACAGCACGGTAGCGATCGCTGCCGTCAGCGTCGTCTTGCCATGGTCCACGTGACCGATCGTGCCCACGTTCACGTGGGGCTTGGTCCGCTCGAATTTTCCTTTTGCCATTTTTCCGACTCCGAAAAAAATCTAAATCAACACAACAGGATCTCGGCGCAACCAGAACCGGACGCACCAGAAAATGGTGCCCATGGCGGGAATCGGACCCGCGACCTCTCCCTTACCAAGGGAGTGCTCTACCACTGAGCCACATGGGCAATTGGCGCCGCTCGCACAACACCAAAAATCTCTACTCAACAAACCAGCACAACAAACAATGGAGCGGGAGACGGGAATCGAACCCGCGTCATTAGCTTGGAAGGCTAGGGTTCTACCATTGAACTACTCCCGCGCAGACCACCGGCCTTTGCGAACCCAACTTTGCACCCGCAAAGTCAAGCATCACTCTCAACACTGCTCACTCACTGGTGGAGGGGACTGGATTCGAACCAGTGTAGGCGTAAGCCAACAGATTTACAGTCTGCCCCCTTTAGCCACTCGGGCACCCCTCCGGAGAATTTCGAATTATAGCACCAAATTTTTACGCATTCAGAAATTAAACGTATTTGACGCTCTTCACAAACGCTGTAAGCGCTCGCTGCTGCATGTACCGTTGGTGCGGCTGGCGGGGATCGAACCCACGACCCTTGGCTTCGGAGGCCAATACTCTATCCACTGAGCTACAGCCGCATACCTCTGATTGACGCAGCCTTTGATTATTGCACGCGGCAAGCATCCAAACAAACAAAGCCCTGGCGCTCAGCCCCCACAGGATGCAGCAGGCACTTTCGTACCGACCAGCGACAACCCCACACCACGCAAAAATGCGTCGGTGCTGGCGCCACCTACGCCAATGAGATCAAAGCCACCATCATTCAGAATCCAGTTGCGGATCAGCCCATCAAAAAGGGCATGCAGGCTGATGGCCGCGTCCACCGCCGACATCGACAGCACCACCCCTTGCGACTCAGCAGCCAGCGCAAAGTCGCGCGCCAGCTGCTGCGTAAACCCTTCGGAGGCCGCCACATGGCGCTCGCGCAGCCCCATCAGCTCGTTCACGTATTCCACCTTGTACAACGCAATCTCGAAAACCCTTCGGGTGTGCTCGTCCGAGGCCACACTGCGCAGTACCAGCGCCATCACCGCCCGAAGGCGTTGCAAAGGATCAGCGCAAGTGCTGTCTTCAAAACTGGCAAAACCCTGCTCTAGCGGCAGCGTGACACGGTCCATCATGGCGCTAAACAGGTCTACCTTGTCCTTGAAGTGCCAGTAGATCGCACCACGCGTGGCTCCCGCCGCCTGGGCAATATCACTCAGCGACGCGCGGGACACCCCTTTTTCCCGAAACACCAACTCAGCCGCATCGATCAACCCGTTGCGGGTTGCGATTGCATCTTCTTTTGTCCGGCGCGCCATAGTTAAACATCCTGTTGAGTCTCCAAAACCCCTACGACTGCCCAGGGGCATCTGCAGCAGTCAACAATTATACATTCATGTCTGTATGTATAATTTCTGATCAAACTGTCGGGGCATTGAGCGAAGCGCTCCAGACCTCCCACTTTTTTTCCAGATCCCTTTTTTTGACGCCCACCCAAAGGACTCTCATGCCTCAACTGCGTGACGCATCCGGCACCCCTTACTTGCGTGCCACCACCACCCGACGAGTGCTTTCGCTGGCTGCCATCAGCGCAGCAGTACTGCTTGTATCCGCCTGTGGCAAGGCCGATGGACAGGCCGCCGGGGCGGGCGGTCCCAAGCCGCCCCCGGTCGAAGTGGGAGTCGTTACCGCCACGCCCGGCGACGTGGGGCTGATCACCGAGCTGCCTGGCCGCGTTGAGGCATCGCGCGTGGCCCAGGTGCGCGCCCGGGCCGCAGGCATCCTCCAGCAGCGGGTGTTCAAGGAAGGCAGCGACGTCAAGGCGGGACAAGTGCTCTTCCGCATTGATCCCGCTCCCTACGCCGCAGCGGCAGAGAGCGCGCGTGCTAGCCTCGCCAAGGCCCAGGCCAATCTGGCACAGGCCAGCGCACAAGCTGAGCGCTATCGCCCCCTGGTTGCAGCCAATGCCATCAGTAAGCAGGACTTTGTAAACGCAGAGGCGGCCGAGAAACAAGCCCAGGCCGACGTGGCGGCCGCTAAGGCTGCTGTGCGCACCGCCGACATCAACCTCAGCTATGCCAGTGTGACCTCCCCCATCTCCGGCCGCATTGGCCGCGCACTGGTCACCGAAGGCGCCTTGGTCGGCCAGGGCGAAGCGACCGCATTGGCTGTGGTGCAGCAGATTGACCCGGTGTACGTGAACTTCACCCAATCGGCCGGTGACGTCTTCCAACTGCGCCGCGCCATGGAAAGTGGGCAGTTCAAGCGCGCTGGCGGCAGCCAGGCAGCCAGCGTCAAGCTGGTGCTCAGCGACGGATCTGAATACGCACAAGCTGGCAAGCTGCTGTTCACGGACTTGTCGGTGGACTCCACCACCGGCCAGGTCACCCTGCGCGCAGAGGTGCCCAATCCCAAGGGCGAGTTGCTGCCCGGACTGTATCTGCGTGTGCGGATTGAACAGGCACAAGCCAGCAACGCCATCACCCTGCCCCAGCAGGCTGTCACGCGAACCCAGCAGGGCGACACGGTCAGCGTGGTTGGCGAGGACGGCAAGGTGTCGCAGCGCACCGTCAAGATCAGTGCCGCACAGAACAACCGCTGGGTGGTGCTGGACGGTCTGAAGGCGGGTGAAAAAGTGATGGTGGACGGCTTCCAGAAGCTGCAGATGCTGCCTCCCGGAACCCCGGTAAAGCCCGTTCCATGGCAAGCACCGGGCACGCCTGCGCCGGCAGCAGCGACTGCCGCAGCGCCAGCCTCCGCAGAGGCGCCGACAGCGCCCGCTTCGGCAGCATCCAAGCCATAAGGGGCAATCCAGCATGGCCAAATTTTTCATTGACCGCCCCATCTTTGCGTGGGTGATTGCGCTGTTCATCATGGTGATGGGCGGCGTAGCCATCACGCAGCTACCTATTGCACAGTACCCGCCGGTGGCACCACCGTCCATCGTCATCAACGCGGCATACCCCGGCGCATCGGCGCAAACCCTCGAAGACAGCGTGCTGTCGGTCATCGAACGCGAGATGAACGGCTCCCCCGGGCTGATCTACATGGAATCGGTCGCGCAGGCCGATGGTTCCGGCAGCATCACGCTGAGTTTCCAGCCCGGCACCAATGCCGACCTGGCGCAGGTGGACGTGCAAAACCGGCTTTCACGGGCCACGCCGCGCCTGCCTTCTGCCGTGACACAACAGGGGGTGCGCGTGGACAAGTCGCGCTCCAACTTCCTGCTGTTCACCATGCTGTCGTCCAGCAACCCGGCCACCGACACCGTGGCCTTGGGTGACTATGCGTCGCGCAACGTGGTGCCAGAACTGCAACGCCTTAAGGGTATTGGCCAGGCCCAGCTGTTTGGCACGGAGCGCGCCATGCGCATCTGGATCGACCCGGCCAAGATGGTGAGCTACAACCTGTCGGCAGCAGAGATCACTGCAGCCATACGCGCCCAGAACGCCCAGGTGGCCAGCGGCACCATTGGCGACCTGCCCAATGTCGCGGGCCAAGGCATTGCCGCCACCGTGGTGGTCAATGGGCAACTGTCCAGCGTTGAACAGTTCGGCAACGTCGTGCTGCGTGCCAACACCGATGGCTCCACCGTGCGCATCAAGGATGTGGCGCGTGTGGAACTGGGTGGCCAGGCCTACGCCACCGCCGCACGCCTGAACGGAAAGCCCGCCGTGGGCATCGGCGTTCAGCTGTCGCCCAGCGGTAACGCACTGGAGGCCGCCAAGGACGTGCGCGCGAAGATGGATGAGCTGTCACGCTACTTCCCCGAAGGTATGAGCTGGAGCATTCCTTACGACAGCTCGCGCTTCGTAGACATCTCCATCAAGCAGGTCGCTGAAACACTGGTCGAGGCCGTGGTGTTGGTGTTCCTGGTGATGTTCCTGTTTCTGCAGAACTGGCGCTACACCATCATCCCGACGATCGTGGTACCGATTGCGCTGCTGGGTACGTTTGCCACACTGCTGGCGCTGGGGTTCTCGATCAACGTGCTGACCATGTTTGGCATGGTGCTGGTGATCGGCATCGTGGTGGACGACGCCATCGTGGTGGTGGAGAACGTTGAGCGCATCATGAGCGAAGAAGGCCTGTCGCCGCTGGAAGCCACGCGCAAGGCCATGCGCCAGATTTCGGGCGCCATCATTGGCGTGACGGTGGTGCTGATCTCGGTGTTCGTGCCGCTGGCATTTTTTGCAGGCTCCACGGGCAACATCTACCGCCAGTTCTCGGCGGTGATGGTGGCATCTATTGGCTTCTCAGCCTTCATGGCCCTGTCGCTCACACCGGCACTGTGCGCCACGCTGCTCAAACCAGTCGAGGCGGGACATCACCACGAAAAGACTGGCTTCTTTGGCTGGTTCAATCGCGGCTTTTCGCGCACTGCCAAAGGCTATGAGGGCTTTGTGGCCCGCATGCTGCGGCGCGCCGCGCGTTACCTGGTGATCTACGCAGCCATCATCGGTGCTGTGACCGTGGTCTACATGCGCCTGCCGACCTCGTTCCTGCCCAGCGAAGACCAGGGCAACATCATCGTCAACGTGCAATTGCCACCTGGCGCCACGCAGGAGCGTACGCTGGCCGTGATGGAGCAGGTCGAAGGCTTCATCCTCAAGCAGCCCGAGGTGCAAAGCATGGTGGGTGTGCTGGGCTTCAGCTTCTCCGGCCAGGGGCAGAACGCGGCCCTCGCCTTTGTGACCCTCAAGGACTGGAGCGAGCGCCATGGCCCCGGTCAGTCGGCACAGGACGTGGCCAACCGCGCCTTTGGTGCGCTGATGGGCATTCGCGATGCTTTCATCTTCCCGTTGAGCCCCCCGCCCATTCCCGAGCTGGGCAACGCCAGCGGCTTCACGTTCCGCCTGCAGGACCGTGGCGGCGCAGGGCACGAGGCCCTGGTGAAAGCCCGCAATCAGTTGCTGGGCATGGCCTCGCAGAGCAAGGTGCTCACGCAATTGCGCCCCGATGGTCTGGAAGACGCTCCGCAGTTGCAGATCGACATAGACCGCGACAAAGCCAACGCGCTGGGTGTGCCGTTTGATGCCATCAACTCCGCGCTGTCCACCGCGCTGGGCTCCAGCTATGTGAACGACTTCCCGAACCAGGGCCGCCTGCAGCGGGTGGTAGTGCAGGCCGATGCGCCGGCGCGCATGCAGCCCGACGATCTGCTGCAGATCAATGCCACCAACAGCCAGGGCAAACCGGTGCCGCTGTCGGCGTTCGCAACCACGCGCTGGGTGACCGGCGCGCAGCAAACCGTGCGCTACAACGGCTACCCCGCCATGCGCATTTCCGGCTCGCCAGCGCCGGGCTACAGCACGGGAGCTGCCATGGCCGAGATGGAGAAGCTCGCTGGCCAACTGCCCCAAGGCTTCGGTTTTGAATGGACCGGCCAGTCGCGCGAAGAAAAGCTGGCAGGCTCGCAGTCGCTCATCCTGTACAGCTTTGCCATCCTGGCCGTGTTCCTGTGCCTGGCTGCGCTGTACGAGAGCTGGTCGATCCCGCTGGCCGTGATCCTGGTGGTGCCCCTGGGCGTGCTGGGCGTGCTGCTGGCCACCTTGCTGCGCGGCTATGCCAATGACGTGTACTTCCAGGTGGGCCTGATCACCATCATTGGCCTGTCAGCGAAAAACGCCATCCTGATCATCGAGTTCGCCAAGGACCTGCAGGCCCAGGGCAAGGGCGTGATCGAGTCGGCGCTGGCCGCCGCGCATTTGCGGTTCCGCCCCATCGTGATGACCTCGATGGCGTTCGGCCTGGGCGTGCTGCCACTGGTCGTCGCGTCGGGTGCGGGCTCTGCCAGCCAGCGGGCCATCGGCACCGGCGTGCTGGGTGGCATGGTCACAGGCACCGCACTGGCCGTGTTCTTTGTGCCTGTGTTCTTTGTGGTGGTGCGCAGCCTGTTCAAAGGCAGCGCGCGCCAGCAGGAAATGAACCGCCGCCATGCAGAAGAAGCAGGAGTTGGAACCCATGAATAAGAACCGAAGTACCCCCATGGCGTTGGCAGCAGCCACGGCGGCTGCGCTGCTGGCTGGCTGCTCGTTCATCCCCACCTATGAGCGCCCGCAGCCCCCCGTCCCCGCCACCTACGCCGGCGGGGCGGCAACGACCGACAGCGCAGCTGCGCAGTCGGGAGCCACCGTGCCCTGGCAGAACTACTTTGCCGAGCCACGCCTGCAACAGCTCATCGACATTGCGCTGGCCAACAACCGCGACCTGCGTGTGGCCATGCTCAACATCGAGCAAGCTCGGGCCACCTACCAGGTGCGCCGGGCCGACCTGTACCCGGGCGTGGGACTGGCCGCCAATGCCAGCCGGGCCCCTGCCACGGGCACGGGCAACCTGACCAACTCGTTCAGCGTGGGTCTGGCCGTATCCGCATGGGAAATCGACTTCTTTGGCCGCATTGCGAGCCTCAAGGAGCAGGCACTCGCCCAGTACCTTGCCACGGAAGAAGGCCGCAACGCCGCACAGGTGAGCCTGGTGGCGGCAGTGGCCAATGGCTGGCTGACACTGCTGGCCGACGAGGAGCTGCTGGACCTGTCGCGCCAGACCCTTGCATCGCGCGAGGAGTCGGTGCGCCTGACCCGGATGCGCCTGGACGCGGGTGTGGCATCCGAGCTCGACTTCCGCCAGGCCGAGTCGCTCACCCAGGCGGCCCGCGCCACGCTGGCGCAACAGCAGCGCCAGCGCGCGCTCGACGAAAACGCGCTGGTCCTGCTCCTGGGCCAGGCACTGCCGCAAGACGTGCGCGCCAGTCTGGCCGGTGGCAAGCTGGCCGACGCGCCTGTGATGGCACCGTTGCCTGCCGGCGTGCCGTCGGAGCTGCTCACCCGCCGGCCGGACATCCGCCAGGCGGAGCAGCAACTGATTGGCGCCAACGCCAACATCGGCGCTGCGCGGGCGGCGTTTTTCCCGCGCATCTCCCTGACGGCGCAGGCAGGCACAGCCAGCGGCGAACTGTCCGGCCTGTTCAAGAACGGCTCCTGGGGCTTCACCATCGCGCCATCCCTGCTGCTGCCCATTTTTGACGCAGGCCGCAACCAGGCCAACCTGGACAGCGCCCGGGTCGGCCGGGAGATTGCCGTGGCGCAGTACGAAAAGGCCATCCAGACCGCGTTCCGCGAGGTCTCGGATGCACTGGCGGGGCAAGCCACGCTGGGCGAACAGGCCCAGGCCCAGCAACAGCAGGCCCAGGCAGAGGCCGCGCGCCTGCAGCTGGCCGACCTGCGCTACCGCAACGGCGTGGCCAGCTATCTGGATCTGCTGGACGCACAACGCTCGCTGTTCACGGCCCAGCAGGCAGTGGTGCAGGTGCGGCTGGCGCAACTGCAAAACCAGGTGTCGCTGTACAAGGCACTGGGGGGTGGAGCGCCCGACACCAGCGCCCGGCTCCCCTCCTGACGCCCTGCGCGGGAGCGAGCGCAGCCCCTGGGGCGCCGCGCTCGCTCTGGGGCAAACCCGTGGTTGTCTGCATCCAGCGGGGATGGGAATAACCATCCCCGCAGATATAATTTAAGGTTAATTACACCGAAGCCCCCGATACACCTGAGGACGACATGAGCGACAACCACCACGAAGAAGCCCATACCGGCCCGATCAAGAACCCCAAGCAGTTGCTGGTCGCGGTACTTTTCTCGTTTGTGATTCCGATCTTTGCCATCATTGGCTTGGTCCTGTATGTGACGTCGGCGGACAAGCCCGCTGCCGGTGCCGTCAACCCCGAAAAGGCCATCGCCGAACGCATCCAGAAGATCGGCATGGTCGAAGTGCGCGACGCCAACCGCCCCCTCAAGAGCGGCGAAGAAGTGTTCAAGGCCCAGTGCTCCGCCTGCCATGCTTCCGGCGCTGCGGGTGCCCCCAAGTTTGGTGATGCCGCTGCCTGGGCTGCGCGCATTGGCACCGGGTTTGAAGCCCTGGTGCAGTCGGCCCTGAAGGGCAAGGGCGCCATGGCCCCCCAAGGTGGCGGCGACTTCAACGACACCGAAATTGCGCGCGCTGTGGCCTATATGGCCAATGCGGGTGGGGCCAAGTTTGCCGAACCTGCTGCTCCCGCAGCCGCTGCCCCAGCCGCTCAGGCAGACGCAGCGCCAGCCGCCGCTCCTGCACCAGCACCCGCAGCAGCCCCTGCAGCTGCTGCGCCCGCTGTAGCGGTAGCTGCCGCACCTGCAGCCGCCGCAGCAGGCGCTGGCGAGGCTCTGTACAAGCAGGCTTGCCAGGTGTGCCACGCTGCCGGTGTGGCCGGTGCTCCCAAGTTTGGTGACAAGGCCGCCTGGGCCGCTCGCCTGCCCGCAGGCATCGACGCGCTGTACACCAGTGTCGCCAAGGGCAAGGGCGCCATGCCTCCGCGTGGCGGCTCCCAAGCCTCTGACGCCGATCTGCGCGCCGCGGTGGAGTTCATGGCAGCCGCCGCCAAGTAAGGCAGCGCCTCACCCTGCACGGGCGGGGTAGAACCCCCACCCGGAAAGCCGGTCCTTGCGACCGGCTTTTTTTTCGTCTTGCAGGTTATCCAGTGCCGTGGTGAGCCGCTCTGAGTGCCTGCAACTCCGGGTTGAAGGCGGTGGGGCGGAGCTTCAGGTTGGCGGAGGGGCACCGGCTTGCGACCGGGCGCGCGGACTGCAGACATACCCGTAGCGTGCCGGAAGGTCCTGCGCCTGCACGTCCTGCGGCGTCCAGCGTCCGTCGGTCACAGCCTCTGCAGCCAGTGCCACATCCAGCGTGTGCACCAGCCCCAGGCCCAGGTCTGTCTCCAGGTACACACGGCCCTGCTCGTCCAGCAGGCAGTGGCGGACCGACGCCTCCCGGCCCGTATGGCTGATGGCGCGCAGGTCTTGCGGCTGCAGACGCCAGACCCAGGGCGTGGCCTCCAGCTCGACATACACGCGCTGGGGGCCGTTTTGAAAGAACCACTGCCCCTGGTCGTCATGCTCGTAGTTGCGGGCTATGAACGCGATGAGCTTGTCGTGCTGCAGCAACGACCCTTTGCTGTGCGGAAACGCACCCGCTGCCTGCACCGCGTCGTCGCGCAGATACCAGTGGCCACGCGCATCCAGGCCCAGCCAGCCGTAGCAGTCGGGCACGTTGGGCCATTTGGCCAGTGCCTGTTTGACGATGTCATCCATGGGCGGATTGTGCGCCGTGCAGCGCCAGCGCCCCACTGTGCTCGGCCAGCCACCCTCCCACTGCGTCGGGCATGGCGCGCACATGCCCCGGTGGCAAGCCGCGCGGGAACCCCACATGCCCGCCATGCGGCGGCTGCCAGAGCGTCACATGGCGTCCCACCTCGCGCACGTCCGGCAGACTGCCAGCGGGCACAAAGGGGTCATTGCGCGCGTTCACCACCAGCGCCGGAATGCGGATGCGGTGCAGCAGCGGCTTGGCCGACGCGCGCAGCCAGTAGTCCTCGGTATTACGGAATCCGTGGACGGGCGCGGTGAACACGTTGTCGAACGCGTACAGGTCCCGCGCGGCCAGCAGCGCCTGCCGGTCAAACAGCCCCGGGTGCTGGGCCAGCTTCTGCAGCGCCTTGGGCACCAGGGTGCGCATGAACATGCGCGTGTACACCAGCCGGTTGAAGCCGCGCCCAATGGCATGGCCGCCCGCTGCCAGGTCGATGGGCGAGCACACGGCCGCCACCGCATCCGCGCTGCGCGCAGCGTCAGTGCCCACTTCGGCGGCCCAGCGCAGCAGGGCGTTGCCGCCCAGTGACACTCCTACCGCCATCAGCGGCCCCTGGTGGTGCACCCGCAGTTGCTGCAGCATCCAGCCGATCTCCGCATGGTCGCCCGAGTGGTAGGCGCGCGGGGCACGGTTGATCTCCCCGCTGCAGCCGCGAAAGTGCGGCAGCGCGCAGGCCCAGCCGCGCTCGCGGGCCAGGTCGGCAAAGGCTTCGCAGTAATGGCTGCGTGATGAGCCCTCCAGCCCGTGGAACACCACCAGCAGCGGCCTGGGAGCGTCAGCCACCACACCGTCCTGGAGAAAGTCCACATCGACAAAATCGCCATCGGGGGTGTCCCAGCGCTCACGGCGGTACTCGGGACGCGGGCCGAACACACGGCGTGCGTACAGCGCGGGCCAGATCGTTTGCAACTGGCCACCGGGGAGCCAGCGAGGCGCTATGTATTTCATAGCTGCCAAGGCATATGTTGTCGGCGCATACAGCCAATTTGGCCCCAAATTCTCACGCAGGGGCCTCTCAATGCAGAACGGGGCGCTGCGCCAGCACATCCACCTGGGCGTCGGGCGCCACGCCCGGGCTGGCGTGGTGGGCCACCATGCGCCAGCCTTCGGGGGTCTTGTGGTACACGTTGGTGGCCATGACCACGGCCTGGTGCAGGCCGTCAGGCAGCATCACCTCGACCTGCTCGACCACGCTGTGCACGGCACTCGACAGCGCCACCACGCGGTGCACCTGCGCCGGCCGGGCACGCACCGTGCCATGGGAGAACATGGCCTCGAACGCGGCACGGATGGCGGCGGGCCCCAGCAGGCGCGGTCCGCCCGGGTGCACACAGACAATCTCGTCATCGTCCGCCCAGCACGACATCAGCAGCTCGATGTCACCGCGCTGCAGCGCCTCATAAAACGCGGTTTCGGTTTCATCCGAAGAGCCACCCAGGGTGGCTGCTTTTGATCGGGCGCGGGGCATGTTAATTCTGGTGGTAAGTGGGTCGGAACGGCGTGACAGGTACAACGCCAGCCTGCTATTGTGCGGCGGCGGTGCAATGCCTGGCTGCCTACCGATTTTGTACGGGCCCGGGCGGGGGCCACCATCGCTGGTCTGCGACCAGTTTGTGGACTGGCGCCCTCCGGTTTCTGGCACAGTCATCCCATTTCTCCATCGGCGGACTCCACCATCATGATGATCCAACGTCTTCTTGCCCTCCTCACCTTGCTCGCCGCCACGCTCACGCTGAGCGGCTGCGGCTACAACGACTTCCAGCGCCTGGACGAGCAATCGAAGGCCGCCTGGAGCGAAGTGCTCAACCAGTACCAGCGCCGTGCCGACCTGGTGCCCAACATCGTCGCCACCGTGAAGGGCGAGGCCAACTTTGAACAGGAGACGCTGACCAAGGTGGTCGAGGCCCGCGCCAAGGCCACGGCCATCCAGGTCACGCCCGAGACGCTGAACAACCCCGAGGCTTTCAGCAAGTTCCAGCAGGCCCAGGGAGAGTTGTCCAGCGCCCTGTCGCGCCTGATGGTCGTGTCCGAGCGCTACCCCACCTTGCAGGCCAACCAGGGCTTTCGCGACCTGCGGGTGACGCTGGAAGGCACCGAAAACCGCATCACCGTGGCCCGCAACCGCTACATCCAGACCGTGCAGGAGTACAACGTGCTGGCCCGCAGCTTCCCCACCAACCTCACGGCCATGGCCTTCAGCTACGCCCCCAAGCCCAGCTTTACCGTCGCCAACGAGGCGCAGATTTCCGTGCCGCCCGCGGTGGACTTCTCCGCATCCAAGGCCAAGCCCTGAACAACCCCTTGCAGGGCCTGATGTGAGCTGAATATGCTGCTAGCGCCTATTCGATATGCCCTGATAGCTATATTTTTTATAGCTGCATGGCCTATCTTTGGCTGGGCCCAATCGCAGCCGCTGGCTGTGCCCCCGCTGACCGGCCACGTCATTGATCAGACCGGCACGCTCAGCGCCGCAGACACCCAGGCGCTGGAGGGCCAGCTGGTCGCCCTCGAAAAGTCGCGCGGCTCGCAGGTCGTCGTGCTGATGGTGCCCACCACCGCACCAGAGGACATCGCCGCCTATGCAAACCGCGTCGGCAACCAGTGGAAGATCGGGCGCCGCGACGTGGGTGACGGCGTGCTGGTGGTGGTGGCCAAGAACGACCGCAAGATGCGCATCGAGGTTGCCAAGTCTCTGGAAGGTGCCATCCCCGACATCGCAGCAGCACGCATCATCGACGGCGCGATGAAGCCCCGCTTTCAGCAAGGCGACTTTGCCGGCGGCCTGAGCGCTGCGGTCACGCAGATCGGCGCGCGCATTGCGGGCGAAGCCCTGCCCGCCCCGGCTGAGAGGTCCGCCCCTGCCGCTGGGGGCAGCAGTCATGGCCTGTTCGACTGGACGGACTTTGCCATCTTCCTGTTCTTCGGCGTCATGGTGGCCGGCCCGTTGGCTCGCAGCCTCCTGGGGGCTGCGCTGGGCGGACTGGCGGTAGGAGGCGGCGTAGGCGCCCTGGCGTTCGTGTTCACCTCCAGCCTGCTGCTGTCGGTGGGCGCGGGCGTGATTGCGCTGCTCTACACCTGGCTTTTTGGAGGCAGCAGCGGCCCCATCAGCCTGGGGCATGGCGGCGGAGGCTCCGGGGGCTGGAGCAGCGGCAGTTCGGGCGGATTCAGCAGCAGCAGTGACAGCGGCGGCTTCAGTTCGGGCGGTGGGGGCGATTTTGGTGGCGGTGGTGCATCGGGAGACTGGTGATGGGTGTTGAGAACAGCGGGCAACCAACGCACACGCTATGGCGTTCCATCTGGAGGCTCGTCCACCATCGCTGGCACGACGCCTTCGGCCGATCCGCCATCCCGTTGCAAGCACTGCAGCGCCTCGGCGCGCAGGTCGCTGCCAGCGAGCGGCAGCACACCGGGCAGATTCGCATCGTGGCGGAAGCGGGGCTCCCCTGGAGCTACCTGCGCCGTCACGCCAATGCACGCGAACGCGCGCTGATGCTGTTCAGCAAACACCGCGTGTGGGACACCGAACACAACAACGGCGTGCTGATCTACCTGCTGATGCCGGAACATGCTTTCGAGATCGTTGCCGACCGGGGCCTGGCACGACATGTCCCACCCACCGCATGGCAGGAGATGGCGACGAAGATGTCGGCCCAGTTTCAGCAAGGCCGCTACGAAGAAGGCCTGGCGCAGGCCTTGGGCGCGGTAGGAGCCCTGCTGGTGGAGCACTTTCCGCGCGCCACCGATTCGCCCTCCGTCAACGAGCTACCCGACGCGCCGGTCGTGCGCTGAATACCGTCTGGCGGCCATCCCGAGCATCTACAACGCGACGCGAACCAGAGCGCCCAGAGGGCAGCCATTGTGTGTATGGGCGGGCTGCAGCTCAGCCAGACGACACGTGCAGTTCAGGCGCAAACTGCTTTCCATGGGCATTGAATTGAACACCCCACATCCAGCCCCAGCAGGCCACATTGCGGAGCTAACCCGCTGACTCTGCGCAGGTGCGCCCGTCACACGCCTTCGGCTCTACAGCCCTGCAGCCCTGCACTCTGCAACCGTCCTGAATATGTACCCGGGTTATCCATCAGCAGGTACCTATATCCGGCCGAACCAGTGCCCCAAGCCCACGGACTGGCCCTCATCCCATCTTCATTGTTTCCAATACTGGAACAGTTAGTTCGCGACCCGGTGGTTTTTCTCTGCACCCCACCGGCGTACAGTTCATCCCATCGATGAGCCGAACCCGCAAGGCGACTCACCGAACCCGGTCCCAGGCAGCTTTCTTTGTTTTTGGCGCTTTGTCCCGGTTTTTTGAGCCGCTTCTTTAACTTCAAGGATTTCCATCATGAACAACACCGCACGTTTCCTGTCTATCGCCGCTGTCGCCGCTTTCGCTTCTTTTGGTGCCCAGGCTGACGAAGCCGATGCTTCGCAGTTCGCCACCAAGTTTGAAACCAACCGCACCCGTGCTGAAGTGGCTGCAGAAGCTGCTACCGTGGCCCAGACCCGCTCGATCGAGCCCGCTGGTTCGCGTGTGGTGACTTACAAGTCCACGGCTGACCGCGCTGCCGTGCGTGCCCAGGCTGCTGAAGCAGTGCGTACCGGCCAGATTTCTTCGGGTGAGCGCGGCTGATTCACCAGGGGCGGCTGAATCTGCCGCCCTGGTTGCGCCGTATCTCTCAGTACCCAAGTCCTCTTTTTAGAATTTTCCGGAGTTTCACCATGAACAAGTCTGTCCGTTTCCTGTCCGTTGCTGCTGTCGCCGCTTTTGCCGCTTTTGGTGCCCACGCTGATGAGGCAGATGCTTCGCAGTTCGCCACCAAGTTCGAAACCAACCGCACCCGCGCTGAAGTGGCTGCCGAAGCTGCTACCGTGGCCCAGACCCGCTCCATCGAACCCGCTGGTTCGCGTGTGGTGACCTACAAGTCCACGGCTGACCGTGCTGCTGTGCGTGCCCAGGCTGCTGAAGCCCTGCGCACGGGCCAGATCTCTTCTGGCGAAATCGGCAACGCGATGTAATTGCCAAAGGCCCCATGCGGACTGCATGAGGGCTTTGTGAAAAGTGCCAATGCAAAAGGCCGGGGCCCTGTGAGGGGCCCCGGCCTTTTTTAGCCTGGCGGGCAGCCGTTTCGTTTCGGAGCAGCGCTAAAAGTCACCGATCATCCACATCAAACGGAACTCATGGCAATCCACGGCTGGGGGGAGCGTATGCACCATGGCAAGGCCAATGCTGGAGGGCATCCACACAGCGCAGAAATAAAAAAACCCGGCATTGCCGGGTTTTTTGCCGCACAGGGGTGCTCGCAAAAGCTTACTTCTTCTGGCGGAACTTGCGCAGTGCCGCAATCTGGGCTGCCATAACAGCCAGCTCGGACTGGGCCTTGGCCAGATCGATGTCGCTCTTGGCGTTCTTGAGCGCTTCTTCGGCTGCAGATTTGGCTGCGTTGGCCTTCTCGTCGTCCAGGTCCTTGCCACGGATGGCGGTGTCGGACAGCACGGTCACGCAGTTGGGTTGCACTTCCAGAATGCCACCGGCCACGAAAACGAACTCTTCGCCACCGTCAGCCATTTCGATGCGCACCGAGCCCGGCTTGATGCGGGTGATCAGCGGGGTGTGGCGGGGGTAGATGCCCAGTTCGCCAGCTTCGCCGGGCAGAGCGACAAAACGCGCTTCACCGGAGAAGATGGACTCTTCGGCACTGACCACATCAACGTGGATGGTGTTCATCATTGCTCCTAGGAAAAGGTGGGTTGCTTGATTGCTGAAGGCCGCGCTGCCATGGGCTGCCCGGCCGACGGCTCATCAGGCCACCTTCTTGGCCTTTTCGAAGGCTTCGTCAATGGTGCCCACCATGTAGAACGCTTGCTCTGGCAGGTGATCGCATTCGCCGTTCACGATCATCTTGAAACCGCGGATGGTTTCCGACAGGGGAACGTACTTGCCTGGCGAACCCGTGAACACTTCAGCCACGTGGAAAGGCTGCGACAGGAAACGCTGGATCTTGCGAGCGCGGGCCACAGCCAGCTTGTCTTCAGGAGCCAGTTCGTCCATGCCCAGGATGGCGATGATGTCGCGCAGTTCCTTGTAGCGCTGCAGCGTACCTTGCACGGCGCGGGCCGTGGTGTAGTGGTCTTCGCCCACCACGTTCGGGTCCAGCTGGCGGCTGGTGGAGTCCAGAGGATCCACGGCGGGATAGATACCCAGCGAAGCGATGTCACGCGACAACACCACGGTGGAGTCCAAGTGAGCAAACGTCGTGGCAGGCGATGGGTCGGTCAAGTCATCCGCTGGCACATACACGGCCTGGATGGAAGTGATCGAACCGACCTTGGTGGACGTAATACGCTCTTGCAGGCGGCCCATTTCTTCGGCCAGCGTAGGCTGGTAGCCCACGGCGGAAGGCATACGGCCCAGCAGAGCGGACACTTCGGTACCGGCCAGCGTGTAGCGGTAGATGTTGTCCACGAAGAACAGCACGTCACGGCCTTCGTCACGGAAGGATTCCGCGATGGTCAGGCCGGTCAGGGCCACGCGCAGACGGTTGCCTGGGGGCTCATTCATCTGGCCGTACACCATGGCGACCTTCGAGTCTTCGAGCTTCTCGAGGTTCACCACGCCGGAATCGGCCATTTCGTGATAGAAGTCGTTCCCTTCACGGGTACGCTCGCCCACACCAGCGAACACCGAAAGACCACTGTGGGCCTTGGCAATGTTGTTGATGAGTTCCATCATGTTCACGGTCTTGCCCACGCCGGCGCCGCCGAACAGACCCACCTTGCCGCCCTTGGCGAACGGGCACACCAGGTCGATCACCTTGATGCCGGTTTCCAGCAGCTCTTGCGATGGCGACAGTTCGTCGTACGCAGGGGCCTTGCGGTGGATGGAAGCCGTCAGGTCCTGGCTGACCGGACCGCGTTCGTCGATGGGCGTGCCCAGCACGTCCATGATGCGGCCCAGCGTCGCCTTGCCCACAGGCACGGTGATGGGGTTGCCGGTGTTGGACACCATGATGCCGCGACGCAGGCCGTCGGACGAACCCAGGGCAATGGTACGCACCACGCCGTCGCCCAGCTGCTGTTGCACTTCCAGCGTCAGCGACGAGCCTTCGAGCTTCAGGGCGTCATAAATCTTGGGCATCTGGTCGCGGGGGAACTCCACGTCCACCACAGCGCCGATACATTGAACAATCTTGCCTTGCACTTGAGCCATTTTTCGCTCCAATAAAGTAGTTTGTTGAGCTGCTTACACAGCAGCGGCGCCAGCCACGATTTCCGAAAGTTCTTTCGTGATCGCTGCCTGGCGCGTCTTGTTGTAGACCAGCTTCAACTCGCCAATGACGCTGCCGGCGTTGTCGGTGGCAGCCTTCATGGCCACCATGCGCGCCGACTGCTCGGACGCCATGTTTTCCGCAACCGCCTGGTAGATCAGGGACTCGACATAACGGACCAGCAGCTCGTCGATGACGCTTTGCGCATCGGGCTCATAGATGTAGTCCCAGCCGTGTTCCGTCTTCTCAGCCTGCATCTGCTCGGAGGACAGGGGGAGCAACTGCTCCACCACCGATTCCTGCTTCATGGTGTTGATGAACTTGGTGTAGCTCAGGTACACCGCGTTGATCTTGCCTTCTGCGTATGCATCGAGCAGCACCTTCACCGGGCCAATCAGCTTGTCCAGGTGGGGGGTGTCGCCCAGACCCGTCACGTGCGAAACCACCTTGGCGCCCACACGGTTCAGGAAACCCAGGCCCTTGTTGCCAATCGCCACGGCTTCGGTCGAGACGCCAGCACCTTGCAGTTCACGCAGCTTGGTCGTCACGGCACGCAACACGTTCGTGTTCATGCCGCCACACAGACCCTTGTCGGTGGTGATGACGATGACGCCAGCGGTCTTGGCATCGTTCACTTTCATGAACGGATGCACGTACTCTGGGTTGGCCTTGCCGAGGTTGGCTGCAATGTTGCGGATCTTCTCGCTGTATGGGCGGGCAGCCCGCATCCGGTCCTGCGCCTTGCGCATTTTGGATGCGGCCACCATTTCCATGGCTTTGGTGATCTTCTTGGTGTTTTCCACCGATTTGATCTTGCCGCGTATTTCCTTGCCTGCTGCCATGATGGCTCCTCGTCCGGTTTAAGCGAACGACTTCTTGAACGCGGCGATCGCTGCGGTCAATTCGGCTTCTGCGTCCTTGTCCATGGCCTTGGCCTGCTCCAGCTTGGCCAGCAAAGCGGCGTGGCTGGTCTTCAGGAACTGGTGCAGGCCGTGTTCGAAGTCGAGCACCTTCTTGACGTCGATGTCGTCCATGAAGCCCTTGTTCACAGCGAACAGCGTGGAAGCCATCAGCGAGATGGGCAGTGGGCTGTACTGTGCCTGCTTGAGCAGTTCGGTCACGCGGGCACCGCGGTCCAGCTGCTTGCGGGTGGCTTCGTCCAGATCGGAGGCAAACTGCGCGAACGCAGCCAGTTCGCGGTACTGGGCCAAGTCGGTACGGATACCACCGGACAGGTTCTTCACCAGCTTGGTCTGGGCTGCACCGCCGACGCGCGACACCGAGATACCGGCGTTGATAGCGGGGCGGATACCGGCGTTGAACAGGCTGGTTTCCAGGAAGATCTGACCGTCGGTGATCGAAATCACGTTGGTAGGCACGAAAGCGGACACGTCGCCAGCTTGCGTTTCGATGATGGGCAGTGCCGTCAACGATCCGGTCTTGCCCTTGACTTCACCCTTGGTGAAGGCTTCGACGTAGTCGGCGTTCACGCGGGCTGCGCGTTCGAGCAGACGGCTGTGGAGATAGAACACGTCGCCAGGATAGGCTTCGCGGCCTGGTGGGCGGCGGAGCAGCAGGGACACTTGGCGGTAGGCAACGGCTTGCTTGGACAGATCGTCATACACGATCAGCGCGTCTTCACCGCGGTCGCGGAAGTACTCGCCCATCGTGCAGCCCGAGTAGGCCGACACGTACTGCATGGCGGCCGATTCGGAAGCCGATGCGGCCACCACAATCGTGTACTCCATGGCGCCGGCTTGTTCCAGAGCGCGCACCACGTTCTTGATCGAAGAAGCCTTCTGACCAATAGCGACGTAGATACAGGTAACGCCCTGACCCTTCTGGGCAATGATGGCGTCGATGGCGACGGCCGTCTTGCCGGTCTGGCGGTCACCAATGATCAGCTCGCGCTGGCCACGGCCCACGGGCACCATCGAGTCGATGGACTTCAGGCCGGTCTGCAGAGGCTGGTCCACCGATTTACGGGCGATCACACCAGGAGCAACCTTTTCGATCACGTCGGTGAGCTTGGCGTTGATGGGACCCTTGCCGTCGATCGGCTGGCCCAGGGCATTCACCACGCGGCCGATCAGTTCGGGGCCGACGGGCACTTCCAGAATACGGCCCGTGCACTTCACGGTGTCGCCTTCGGAGATATGCTCGTACTCGCCCAGAATCACGGCGCCGACGGAGTCGCGCTCAAGGTTCAGCGCCAGACCGTAGGAGGGCTGGCCGTCCTTGGTCGCGGGGAACTCGAGCATTTCGCCCTGCATCACGTCCGACAGGCCATGAACGCGCACGATACCGTCGGACACGGACACCACGGTACCCTGGTTGCGGATATCGCTGCTGGCGGCCAGACCTTCGATGCGGCTCTTGATGAGTTCAGAAATTTCTGCGGGATTGAGTTGCATGACTCTTTCCTTCTTTCTTTGGTTCGCTGTCCTCGCCGCGCATTACGCGATGAGGGCCGCTTTCATTTGTTCAAGACGGGCCTTGACCGAAGTGTCCAGCACCTCGTCACCCACCACTACGCGAATACCACCGATCAGGGACTCATCCAGCTTCACAGCGAGGTTGAGCTTGCGGCCGAAGCGCTTTTCCAGCGCTGCGCTGACCTCAGACAGTGCAGCACTGTCCATCGGAAATGCGCTGTACACCACGGCATCCGAAGATCCGTTGCGACGATTCACGAGGGCACGAAACTGCGCAGCCACTTCCGGGAGCGCATCAATGCGTCCGTTGTCGATGACTGTGCGCAGGAAATTTTTGGCCATATCCGGCAGGGCCGAGCGGGCGACCCCGGTGAATACAGCGAACACCTGGTCTGCCGTCACCTTGGGGTTGTCCGCCAACTGACGCAGCTGGGGGTTGGCGGCAATCGCCGCCAGTTCGTCCATCCAGGCAGCGGTGCTGCCCAGATCGACGCCCGCGCCCGCAGTGGCAGCCTTGAACAAGGCATCGGCGTAAGGGCGGGCAATGGTGGCGAGTTCAGCCATGTGTGTCCCCTTACAGCTCGGTCTTCAGGCGGTTGAGCAGGTCGGCATGGACGCCAGCATTGACTTCCTTGCGGAGAATCTGCTCGGCACCCTTGACGGCCAACGCTGCCACCTGCTCACGCAGGGCTTCGCGGGCTTGGACCGTCTGCTGCTCGGCTTCAGCGCGGGCAGCAGCAACAATCTTGTTGCCTTCCTCTGTGGCGCGGGCCTTGGCTTCTTCGATGATGGCCTGGGCACGACGGTCGGCGTCCGCAAGACGCGAGGCCGTCTCGTTGCGCGCCTGTGACAGCTCCTTCTCGACGCGCTGGTTGGCAGCGGTCAGTTCGGATTTGGCACGGTCGGCAGCTGCGAGGCCATCGGCGATTTTCTGGGCTCGCTCATCCAGCGCCTTCGCGATCGGGGGCCACACGAATTTCATCGTGAACCACACGAGGATCAGGAAGACGATGGCCTGAACGAACAGGGTCGCATTGATACTCACGGCAACACCTTTCTAAAGTGGCGTTGAACGGGAATTACTTGGGCAGGTTGGCCAAGAGCGTGGAAACGAAGGGGTTGGCGAAAGCGAACAGCAGAGCGATAGCCACGCCGATCAGGAACGCAGCGTCGATCAGACCAGCCAAGATGAACATCTTGGTTTGCAGTTCGTTGATCAGTTCAGGCTGACGTGCCGACGATTCGAGGAACTTGCCACCCATCAGGGCGATGCCGATGGAAGCGCCGATAGCGCCCAGACCAACGATCAGACCACAAGCCAGAGCGACGAGACCGAGAATGTTTTCCATGATGACTCCTGAGTTAAAAAGAAAAGTTAAGGAAAGAAAAAACGAAAGGGGAACTTAGTGCGCGTTGTGCGCCTGACCGAGGTAGATCAGCGCCAGCATCATGAAAATGAACGCTTGCAGCGAGATCACCAAAATGTGGAACAGCGTCCAGATGGTGCCAGCGATGACGTGGCCCACAGGCAGCAGCACACCCGACAGCGACAGGGCCGCAGCACCACCCATGAGGGCGATGAGCATGAACACCAGCTCGCCAGCGTACATGTTGCCAAACAACCGCATGCCGTGGGACACGGTGTTGGCGACATATTCAATGATCTGCATGAGCAGATTCACCACGCCCAGGATCAGGGCGAAGATAGGATTCTTGCTGGTGCCGAAAGGGGCCGACACCAGTTCGTGTGCCCAGCCGCCAGCACCCTTGATCTTGACGCTGTACCAGAAGCGCAGGATCAGGATGGCAAAAGCGAGGCCCAGCGTGGTAGACAGGTCAGCCGTGGGCACGACACGCAGATAGGCGTGGTGAGGATCGTGGCCGGCGGCGCCATAGATTTGCGCCCAGATGGCGGGCAGCAGGTCCACAGGCAGCATGTCCATGAAGTTCATCAAGAAGATCCAGACGAACACCGTCAGACCCAGGGGCGCAATGAACTTGCGGCTTTCAGCGTTGTGAATGTTCGCCTTGGCCTGGTTGTCCACCATCTCGACCAGCATCTCGACCGCTGCCTGGAAGCGTCCAGGCACACCAGAGGTTGCCTTCCGGGCAGCTGACCACAGAATCAAAAGGGTGAGAGCCCCCAGAACCAAACCGACGATGATCGAGTCATAGTTGATGACAGTGAAATCAACGATCTTGGTCTGGTTGACGTTTTGAAGATGCTGCAGGTGGTGAACGATGTATTCACTTGCAGTCGGAGCGTGCGCTTCTGCGGCCATCGGACAACTCTTCTCTCTATCAATCGGTTTTTCGGACACCAGGCCGCACCAACAGTGCCACCCAGTACGTTTTCATTGCGACCACCATGCCAATCAGCAAGGCAATCCAGCTCAAGCCCGGCACCAGCCGAGGTGCCGCCGCCAGCAGCGCCACCGTCAACATGATCTTGGCGATTTCCCACCCAAAGAACCCCACCATGGCAGCCCGCGGATTGGATGACGCCTTGTGGCGCAACACACCGCGGGCAAACAGTGCAGCCGGAGCCACCACTGCCAGGGCACCGTAGGCTGCAGACCAACCCACCACCGCCCTGCCCGTCAGAACCCAGGCCACCAGGGCCACCAGCATTCCGACCAGCGCCTGACCTGCCACCACCTTCCACACCGAGAGGGGCGGATGGCGACTGCGCCACTGCTGCGCCTCTTGGGCCGTCAGGGGCTTGAAGTCAGATTCTTCAGCCTCAGTTTCAGTCTCTGGCGGGATTGTTTTCATTGATGAATGACGCCCGCGTTACAGACCGCAACTTTTACAAAGCCTCTAATTATAAGTAAAAACCCATGGCACCAGACAAAAACCCGCAAACGTGCCTGTGGGCTTCGTGTGCGCCTGCTCTGTTGTGGTGATGCGCCAACGGCTTTTGCGCTCCAAAAAACTCGCGCAATGCACCGATCTGGCGCACGCCAAACACACAATTCAGACACCCTCATCAGCCCGTGGCGCACAATGACAGTGCATGCCTAGCTATTGAAACTGCAGCATCCCTACCACCGCGATCCACCATGACATCCTCCAATCCGCCGCCCGCCAACGGCCTCGATACGCAGGCAACAGATCCACGCAAAGACTCGCTGATCGAATACCCCTCCAAGTTCCCGATCAAGGTCATGGGCGCCAAGGTGGATGGGTTCGTGCACGCGGTGACCGAACTGGCCCGCCAGTTTGACCCCACCTTCGACGCCGCCACCATTGAACTGCGGGACAGCCGCGCAGGCAATTACCTCGGAGTAACCATCACCATCACGGCGACCAGCCGCGAGCAGCTGGACGACCTGTACCGTGCGCTGTCATCGCATCCGCTGGTGAAAGTGGTGCTGTAGCCGCCCCCCGGCAAGTTGCGCCATGACGATTGACATCCGCCTGCTGGGCCGTGCGGACTACGCCAGCACTGTGCAGGCCATGCAGGACTACACGACCACACGTACGCCCTCTGACCCGGATACGCTTTGGATTTGTGAGCACCCGCCGCTTTACACCCAAGGCATTGCAGGCAAAAACGATCATGTGCTTGACCCAGGCGAGATCCCCGTCATCGCAACCAACCGGGGTGGGCAGGTCACCTTCCACGGACCGGGCCAGGTGGTCGCGTACCCGCTGATCGACCTGCAACGCGCAGGCTATTTCGTCAAGGAATACGTTTATCGCGTCGAAGAGTCCGTGATCCGTGCGCTGGCGCACTTCGGCGTCACGGGCCACCGGGTTGCCGGCGCACCCGGCATTTATGTGCGCCTGGATGATCCGCGCAGCCACGCCATGCTGCCCCAACGCCCCCAAAAACGAACGGGCTCGGAGGCGCCCACGCCCGACTTCGAAGGCCTGGGCAAGATCGCGGCGCTCGGCATCAAGGTCAGCCGCCACTGCACCTACCACGGCGTGGCGCTGAACGTGAACATGGACCTGGAGCCCTACGGCCGCATCAACCCTTGCGGTTACGCAGGATTGAAAACGGTGGACCTTTCTACAATCGGGGTCCACACCACCTGGGAAGAAGCCGCGCAGGTGCTGGGCCAGCAGCTCAGCATCCGGTTGGCGCCCTGAACTCTGCCTACAGCCATGAGCACCCCTGAAGTCGTCCGCGAAGCGCAATCCACCGAAGCCTACAACCCGCTAGCCAAGCAAAAGGCTGCGGCCAAGCTGTCGCGCATTCCGATCAAGGTGGAGCAGGGCGAAGTGCTGAAGAAGCCCGAGTGGATCCGCGTGAAGGCAGGCAGCCCCACCACGCGTTTCTACGAGATCAAGGAAATCCTGCGCGAGCACAAGCTGCACACGGTGTGCGAAGAAGCGTCTTGCCCCAACATCGGTGAATGCTTCGGCAAGGGCACGGCCACCTTCATGATCATGGGCGACAAGTGCACGCGCCGCTGCCCGTTCTGCGACGTGGGCCATGGCCGCCCCGACCCGCTGGACAAGGACGAGCCGCTGAACCTGGCCAAGACCATTGCCGCGCTCAAGCTCAAGTACGTGGTGATCACCAGCGTGGACCGCGACGACCTGCGCGACGGCGGCAGCGGCCACTTTGTGGAATGCATCCAGAACATCCGCGAGCTGTCGCCCCAGACCCAAATCGAGATCCTGGTGCCCGACTTCCGCGGCCGTGATGACCGCGCGCTCGAAATCCTGAAAGCCGCGCCGCCCGACGTGATGAACCACAACCTGGAAACTGCGCCCCGCCTGTACAAGGAAGCGCGCCCCGGTTCGGACTACCAGTTCAGCCTGAACCTGCTCAAGAAGTTCAAGGCCTTGCATCCCAACGTGCCCACCAAGAGCGGGATTATGGTCGGCCTGGGCGAGACGGACGAAGAGATCCTGCAGGTCATGCGTGACATGCGCGCGCACAACATCGACATGCTGACCATCGGCCAGTACCTGGCACCCAGCAACAGCCATCTGCCCGTGCGCCGCTACGTGCACCCCGACACCTTCAAGATGTTCGAGGAAGAGGCGTACAAGATGGGCTTCAGCCATGCGGCAGTTGGCGCCATGGTGCGCTCCAGCTACCACGCGGACCAACAGGCGCACGCCGCTGGCGTGTAAGCCCTGTCCACCCGGCCCGGTCGCAGGTCACCCATGGGCCCGAATGGTCTGCTCTCGCTGCGCCGCTACGGCGCATCACCGGGCAGCCACAGCCATGACCATTTCCAGATTCTGCTGGGACTCTCCGGAGCGCTGGACCTGGAGGTGGCGGGCCGTGGCGTGCGCGTGGTACCCGGCGGCGGCTGCGTGATTGCCCCGGGAGATCGGCACGACTTTGAATCGTCCCGTGGCAGCCTGTGCCTGGTGCTGGACAGCGCACACCCCGACTGGGCGCGCTGTACCGGCCAACGACGCTCGACCAAACCACCCGCCGATGCACTGCCACTGGCGCACTATCTGGCGAGCGCACTGCAACAAGACCGCCCGCTGGCACAAACCTACGGCCCTGCGCTCTTGCTGGAGGCGTGGCTCGACAGCACCCATTCCGACTGTTCCACGCCCGTCCCCACGCGCGGCCGCACCATCAACTGGCCCGCCCTGCAGCAATGGGCGGCGCAGCAATGGCACCGTGAACTGACCGTGGCCGACCTGGCGGCGCAGGTGCATCTGAGCCCCAGCCAGTTTTCTGCCCGATGCCGGGACGACCAGGGCATGGGCGCCATGGCCTGGCTGCGCGGCTTGCGCCTGGCGCAGGCCCGGGTGCTGCGCAGCACGGGCATGGCGGTGGCCGAGGTGGCGCTGCGCACGGGCTACCGCTCGCCCTCGGCTTTGACTGCCGCATTGCGCCGGGCTGAGCAGCACACATAACGGCCGGCGACGGCTGGCAACCAGGCCAAAACCTTGGCGCGCGACGACTCACCGGTGTTGCGCGACGACTCACCACAGCGGGCGCGCGTAAGCTCGGCGCCATGCAAGCCAACCTCTATGCCCTGGGCGCCATTGCGCTGTGGGCCTCTCTCGCTTCCCTGGGGGTGTCCCTCACCCACATTCCGCCCTTCCTGCTCACAGGCGTTGCGCTCATCATCGGCAGCGTGCCGGCCTGGCCGTTTGTGCTGCGTGACCCTGCACAGTGGCGCATCCCGCTGCGCACGCTGGCGTTGGGCGTGTACGGCCTGTTTGCGTACCACTTCCTGCTGTTCATCGCGCTGCGCCATGCCCCGCCGGTGGAGGCCAACCTCGTCAACTACCTGTGGCCGCTGTTCATCGTGGTGCTCTCGCCGGTGGTGCTGCCCGGTGTGGCGCTGCGCTTGCCACATGTGCTGGCGGCGCTGCTGGGTTTTGGCGGCGCCGCCATTGCCATTGCCGGCGGTCGCGAGTTGAGCGGCACGCTGGCCTGGGGCTACCTGCCCGCGCTGGCAGCGGCTTTCATCTGGGCCACGTATTCGCTCATGACCAAGCGCGTGGCAGCGTTCCCGACCACGGCCATTGGCCTGTTCGGGCTGGTGTCCGGCGCGCTGTCGCTGCTGTGCCATGTGGCGCTGGAGCCGCCGGTGGCACTGCAGCCGCGCGACTGGGGGCTGCTCGCGGTGCTGGGCCTGGGGCCGCTGGGGGCGTCGTTTTTTATGTGGGACAAGGCGCTCAAGCTGGGGGACGCACGGCACATCGGCATCCTGAGCTACATCACGCCACTGGCGTCCACCGCGCTGCTGATCCTGGTGAGCGGCCGCGCATTCACCTGGAGCATTGCGCTGGCCACGGCCATGATCATCAGCGCGGCCGTGATGGGGATGCGGGCACGCTGACGCAGTAATTTCAGCGAAATTGGCTGGGAGCGCTAGAAAAATATGCTCGGACAGCTATCAATTTTGAAGTAACTACCCCCCTCAGGCGGTCAGGTCCTCCGCCCGTCAAGCGGTCAGCAGCACAGCAGGTTCATCGCCCGCCAGCACCTGCTGCGCCCAGGGTGCGAGCTTGCGCGTGTCAGCGCGCAGCACCTCCTGCTTCACAGCCAGGATCTGCGCGGGGTGCATGGAGAAGCTGCGCAGCCCCAGGCCCAACAGCAGCCGCGTCATGGTCACATCGCCCGCCGTTTCGCCGCACACACACACGCTCTTGCCCTGGCGCTCCCCCTCGGCAATCACGTCGCCCACCAGGCGCAGCACGGCAGGGTGCAGCGGGTCGTACAGGTGGGCCACGGCCTCGTCGGCGCGGTCGATGGCCAGGGTGTACTGGATCAGGTCGTTGGTGCCGATCGAGAGAAAGTCGAAGTACTTGAGGAAGGTGCGCACCATGAGCGCGGCGGCGGGCACCTCGATCATGGCACCCAGCTGTACAGGACCATAGGGCTCGCCACGTGCATCCAGCTCACCCCGGGCGAGGTCCACCTGGGCGAGCGTCTGCTGGATTTCGTGCGTGTGCGCCAGCATGGGGAACAGCAGGTTGACCTTGCCATGGGCCGCCGCACGCAGCACAGCGCGCAGCTGGGTGCGGAACATGGCCGGGTCGGCCAGGCTCCAGCGGATGGCGCGCAGGCCCAGGGCCGGGTTCAGGTAGCTGTCCTTGTGAGCCTTGTTGTCCAGAGGCTTGTCCGCGCCCACGTCGATGGTGCGGATGGTGACGGGCAGCCCCTGCATGCCGTCAATGGCCTCGCAGTAGGCGCGGTACTGCTCGTCCTCGCCGGGCAGGTTGCCGCTTTTGCCCATGAACAGAAATTCGCTGCGGAACAGGCCCACGCCCACGGCGCCTGCGCGCACGGCGGCGGCGGCGTCGCCGGGCTGCTCGATGTTGGCCAGCAGCTCGATCTTGTGGCCGTCGATGGTGATGGCAGGCGTGTGGCGCAGGCGCGCCAGACGTTCGCGCTCCAGCTCAACCTGGCGCTGGCGAAATCCGTATTCGGCCAGGATGATGGGCGAGGGATCAACAATGACCACGCCCGCATCGCCGTCGATGATGACCCAGTCGTCCTGGCGCACCAGCTGGCTGGCGGCACGCGCGCCCACCACGGCGGGGATGTCCATGCTGCGCGCGACGATGGCGGTGTGGCTGGTCTTGCCGCCCACGTCCGTCACAAAGCCCGCGAACACGCTTTGCTTGAACTGCAGCATGTCGGCGGGCGAGAGGTCGTGCGCCACCAGCACCAGGGGCACATCCACCGTGTCGTCCAGCAGCAAATCTTGCTGTGTCTTGCGACGCGGGCTGCTGGCCGGTGGTGCCACCGGGCTGGCCACGCCTTTCATGTAGCGCAGGATGCGCTCAACCACCTGCTCCAGGTCCGCCTTGCGCTCGCGCAGGTACTCGTCTTCCATCTCGTCGAACTGGCGCGCAATCACCTCAAGCTGGGTGGTGAGCGCCCACTCGGCGTTGTACAGGCGCTCGGTGATCCAGTGTTTGACGCCGCCCGTGAGGGCTTCGTCCTGCAGCAGCATCAGGTGCACATCCAGCAACGCGGTCAGCTCGTGCGGCGCGTCGGCGGGCATGTCGGTCTGCAGTCGCTGCAGCTCCTCGACCACGGCGTTGCGGCCCTGGCGCACCCGCTCGATCTCGCCCTCGACCTGGGAGGGCTCGACAAAGTAGTGCGCCACATCCACCCGGCTGGACGCCACCAGCACGGCCCGGCCAATGGCAATGCCGCGTGCAACTGCGAGGCCGTGGACGGAGAAGGTCATGGTGGTGTGATCAAAGGTTCGACGGGGTCAGGACACGGGCGAGGTGGGCAGGCTTATTCACCCTCGCCAAATTTGTCGGCAATGAGTGCCAGCAGGGCGTCCATGGCCTCCTGTTCGCGGTCGCCGTTGGTTTCCAGCTCCACTTCAGAGCCCAGCCCAGCGGCCAGCATCATCACGCCCATGATGCTCTTGGCGTTGATGCGGCGCTCCCCCTTGCTCATGAAAACGTCACACGGAAAGCTGCCGGCCAGCTTGGTGAGCTTGGCCGATGCGCGGGCGTGCAGGCCCAGTTTATTGCTGATGGTCGTACGGGTCTTGATCATGTCGGTTACGGCGGTTCTGGTTCTGCGGCGCGGAAATGGCCACCTGCATCACCCCTTGGGTACCACCCACCACGGCGCGGGTCACCACGGAATCGAGCGGCTCGGCCCGGTAGCTCACGGCGCGCAGCAGCATGGGCAGATTGACACCCGTCACCAGGCGCGAACGCACGCCGTCTACCAGGCGCTGCGCCACGTTGCAGGGCGTGGCGCCGAACACATCGGTCAGCACCAGGGTGGTGTCGGTGCCCAGCTGGTCCAGCATGATGCGTGCCTGGGCCAGCGATTCTTCGGGGGGCTGGTTGGGCTGCACGTCGAGCGCAGCCACGCTGCTGCCGCAGTCGGCAAACACGTGCAGCGCACATTCGCGCAGCGCATGGGCCAGTGGGGCGTGGGCAATGATGAGGATGCTGGTGGGGCTCATGGTCACGACTTACGCCACACGGGTATCAACGAAGGGCAGGTCATGAAGAGGCCGCCGGTGGTTGCATCGATGGTTGCGCAAGTGTTCATGGTGTGGGGGTTGTCAGCACATTATGGCGCCGCCCCCGAAGCAGGAACCATGCGTAGGCGCTGGCGTTGCATGCCAGGTACACCGCCATGGCCGCCTGGAACGCCGGCACGGTGGCCAGCCCCGCGGCTGCAAAGGCGTCCACCGCCAGCCCGATGCCCCACTGCACCACAAACACGCCCACAAAAATCACGAGGTTGTAGGCCGACAGCGCCCGCCCTGCCAGCGCCTGCGGAAACGCCATGGCCACGGCGGGCTGCGACAGCGACACAAAGGTGCACGACACGCAGAACAACGCCCAGGCGCCGCCCCCGGCCTGGGGCCCCGCCAGGATGATGCCCAGCAGCACCACCGAGCACAGCGGAAGGCCCATGGCCATCAGCCGGTCGGCACCAAACCCCTTGCGCAGCAGCCAGGGGTTGACCATGCCCCAGGTCCAGAAGGTGCACAACATGGACACGTTGATCCAGAACAGGCCCGTCGCCGACTCCAGGGCGGTGTAGCCCGCCACGCGCTGCATCCACGGCCCGGCCCACAAGGTCTGCATGGCCACCATGCCGCCGTAGCAGAAGAACCCCAGCGGCGCGAGGCGCTGGAAATAAGGGTGCCGCCACACCACGCCATAGCCCTGGGGCAAGGCCTCTGCGGCGCCGGAATCGGCCTTCGCCTGCCCCGCCAAACCCCAGCCTGGCACCCACAGTGCAATCACCACCATCGACAACGCGATCAAAACCGCCAGCCCCCAGAACAGCGGGCGCCAGCCCACCAGCGGCAAGGCCCATTGCACCGGCAGCGTGGAGGCCACCATGCCCAGCGAGCCCGTCATCAACATCCACGAGTTCGCCCGCATCTGCGCCACCGGCTCCAGCCACCGGCGGTAGCCAGTGAGCGGCGCCATCAGGCAGGCGCTGACGCCCGCGCCGCACAACACCCGACCGGCGAGCAGCCCCGAAAACCCCGTAGCCGCCGAAAACACCAGGCTCCCCACCACGGCCACGCCCAGGAAGCCCAGTGCGACCTTCTTGGGGCCGTGGCGGTCCAGCCAGGTCCCCAACGGCAGCTGCGTGGCCGAGAAGCCCAGAAAGTACCCGCCCGCCAGCAGCCCCAGGTCCCGCGCCTGCAGCGAGAACTCCTGAGCCAGCGTGGGCGCCAGGGTGGCCGTGACAGCACGCACCAGCGCCGACAGAAAGTAGGCAAAGGCAAACGCCAGAAAGACGATGACGGCCGCCCGCCGTGGCAACACGCCGCCGCTGCTCATCGTCATGGCAGCGCCAGGCCAGCGAAGAACTGGTCGGCCACCTCCGGCCGGGGCTTGGCGGTGTAGACGACGGCGTGGTACAGCCGCACCTGCGGCCCTGCCGCGCGTGCAAACCACACGGCCTGCGCGACCACCGCACTGCCATCGGGACGCTGCCCCTGAGCCACGGTACGCACCGACTGCGGCAGGGGCAAGGTGCCGCGCGGCGCGTAGGGTACGTCTTTGGCGCCCGCTTCGGCCCCTGCCCCCAGGCGCGCCAGCATGGCAGCCCGCCAATGGGTGAGCGCTGCGCCCACCTGGGCAGGGTCGGCCAACGCGGCATGGGACACAGCAAAGGTGGCGCCATCGGCATCACAGCCCACCATGGACAGCTCCACCGGTGCACCTGCCAGCTCCACGGTGCGAGTGGCCTGGTCGGGCTTGCACGGCAGGGTGATGGTCAGGTCCGCTTCGGGCAGCGGCACGGTGCGCCAATTCAGTGCGGGGCTGCAGCCCGCAATCAGCAGGGCAGCGGCCCCGGTCAATGTCCATTTCATCGGGGCATTATCGGCAGAGTCCCCGATGTCGCCCCTGCCCTGCGTTCTGCGGCGAACTTTTGCGGGAAAGTCGAGTCCAGCCTTGGTGTGGCGAGCGCCGCTCGCGCTGCGAGCGGGCCACTCCGGCACAATGTGGGGTGGGGCACAGGCCCCGTGTTTCTTTTGGGATGGGTGGTGAAGTCATGGCGATCAAGCATTGGGCAGCAGGTGTGGCGGTGGCAGCGTTTGCCGCTGTGGGCGCCTATGTGTACCTGGACACAGGCCGCGCCGAAGCGCCTGCATCGACCTTCGTGCTGCTGGATGGCTCCAGCAAATCCACCGCCGACCTGAAAGGCAAGGTCACCCTGGTCAACTTCTGGGCCACGAGCTGCACCACCTGCGTGGCCGAAATGCCCGAGATCATCGCGACCTACAACAAATACAACAGCAAGGGTTTTGACACCCTGGCCGTGGCCATGAGCTACGACCCTCCCAGCTACGTGGTGAACTTTGCCGAGACACGCAAGCTGCCCTTCCAGGTGGCCATCGACAACACCGGCAACGTGGCCAAGGCCTGGGGCGATGTGCGCCTGACGCCCTCCACCTTCATCGTGAACAAGCGGGGCGAGATCGTGAAGACCTATGTAGGCGCCCCCAATTTCCCGGAGCTGCACCAGTTGATCGAGAAGCTGCTGGCAGAAACCTGAGCAGCGGGGCGGACACAACGCTCCCGCATGCACCACAGCCCGTTCAGGGCATCAAAAAGGCCAACTTCGATAGAAATTGGCCTTTTGCGCTAGTGGATCATGCCTTGATCGCTATGCAAAACATAGCAACATGATCCTCCAGTGATTGCGTCACTTCGCGCGGAAGTTGTCGTGGCAGGCCTTGCAAGTGCCTGCAGTGGCACCAAAGGCGGTTTTCAGGTTGTCCAGGTTGCCGGTCTTGGCCGCAGCGGCGAGTTTCACGGTCTCGGCTTCCAGCTTCTCGGCATGGTCCTTGAACTTGGCCTGCTCGGTCCAGATTTCTGGCAGTGCCTTGGTGGGCGCGCCCTTGTCGGTGCCGGGACCAAAACCTGCCCATGGCAGCTTGGCCATCTGGGCCACGATGTCGGCATTCTCCTGCGCCACCTTGGCATCGAACGGCGCGCGGCCGTTGGCCATGGCGCCGAGGCGGCCGAAGTGCTGGCCCATCACAAACAGCGCACTCTGGCGGTATTTGATGGCATCTTCGGCTTTGGCAAATTGGGCGGAGGCGGGGGCGGACAGGGTCAGGGCCGCAGCCGCCAGGGTCAACGCAGCAAATGCTTTCATCGGAACTTCCTTTTTCGTGGGTGGAACAGAATGGTGCCTTCCAAGCCTGCGCAGTATGCCGGTTTGGGCGCGTTTGTGCTGTGGCTGGGAGGTTACAGGTCCGGCCGCCCTGCCGCACAATGCCGCATGCTTCCTCATCCATCCCTCACTTCGGCGCACCGCCTTTGACCACCATGACGCAGCACACCGTACGCATCTGGGACCTTCCAACCCGCATTTTTCATTGGGCCCTGGCGGTCTGCATCGTGGCGCTGGTCATCACCGCCAATGTGGGAGGCAATGCAATGGTCTGGCATTTCCGCCTGGGCTACACGGTGCTGGCGCTGCTGGTGTTCCGGCTGGTCTGGGGATTGGTGGGCGGCCGCTGGTCGCGCTTTTCGGCGTTCCTGTACTCGCCAGCGCGGCTGCTGCGGTACCTGCGTGGCACGCCACACCCGGAGGACGGCATCGGACACAGCCCTCTGGGCGCGTTGTCGGTGTTCGTGCTGCTGGCCGTGCTGGCAGCCCAGGTGGGCACGGGTTTGCTGAGCGACGACGAGATCGCCTTTGCCGGACCGTTGACCCAATATGTCTCGAACGCCGTCGTGGGGCTGGCCACGAACTACCACAAGGACATCGGGCAGTTCCTGGTGCTGGGGCTGGTGGCGCTGCACGTGCTGGCCATCATCTTTTATGTGCGCGTGCGCAAGCAGCAGCTCATCCGCCCCATGCTGGACGGCGACAAGACGCTGCCCGGGGCGGCGGCGCCTTCGCGGGATGATGCCCTGAGCCGTATCGTCGCCTTGGTGGTGCTGGCACTGAGCGCTGGCGTGGCCTGGTGGGTGTCGTCCCTGGCGGCACCGGCGTTCTGAACGAAGTCGCTACACTGGCGGCTCCTTCGTTTGCACGCCTTGCGCTTTGGACAAGCCCTCCATCTCCCTGAGAACCCCCTCTTCGCCCGCCGAGTGGGATGCGGTCAGAGACATCTTTCGCGAGTACGCCAGCACGCTGGGCGTTGATTTGTGCTTTCAGGACTTTGAGTCCGAACTGGCGCAGCTGCCGGGCGACTACGCCGAACCTCGTGGCGCCCTGCTGGTCGCCGAAGTGGAAGGCGCCTTGGCAGGCTGTTGCGCCCTGCGCCCGCTGGATAACGCCGACTACCCCAACGCCAGCGAAATGAAGCGGCTGTATGTGCGCAAGGCGTTTCGCGGCTTTGGCCTGGGTCGCGAGCTGGCCGAAGCCATGCTGGACCGGGCGCGGCAAGCAGGTTACGCGTGTGTTTTGCTCGACACCCTGGACGATATGGAGTCGGCCCGCGCGCTGTACACCGACCTGGGCTTCGAAGAAATCCCGCCCTACTACCACAACCCCATACCCGGGGCACACTACCTCAAGGTCGATATTTTTTGACCATTTGAGGCGCAAGCGCATGATGTACATGCGCTTGCAGCTATTGATTCAATAGCAATCAGCTGGGTCTCACGCCGCCTTGGCCTGGGCCAGCAGGGTGTCAGCGTCGCTCACTTCAAACTTGCCCGGTGCTTCGACGTTGAGCGTGACCACCTTGCCATCGCGCACGAGCATCGAATAGCGGTTGCTGCGCAGGCCCATGCCCTTGGAGGTCAGGTCCAGGGTGAGGCCCGTGGCTTGCGCGAAGGCGGCGCTGCCGTCGCCCAGCATGCGCACCTTGCCGTCGGTCTTCTGGTCGCGCGCCCAGGCGCCCATCACGAACGCGTCGTTCACGCTCACGCACCAGATTTCATCCACGCCGGCCGCCTTGAACTCGGCGGCCTTCTCCACATAGCCAGGAACATGCTTGGCCGAGCAGGTGGGTGTGAAGGCACCGGGCAATGCAAACAGGGCAATCGTCTTGCCCGCCGTCGCCTTGTCCACCGCCACGGGATTCGGGCCGATGCTGCAGCCTTCGCCCTCGACTTCGGAATATTCCATCAGCGTGGCTGCGGGCAGGGTGTCACCGACTTTGATCATTGTTTTCTCCTAGGGATGTTGGGATGGGGTGTTGGAACCCGAGAACGCAGTGCCATGCAAAGCTCCTCCTGGGCACGGTGTGAACCGTTCGCATCAAAAAGGTGGCCCACAAAGCAAAACGACCCACATTGTGGGTCGTTTTGAAGGGCCTTGCCGCCCAGGGGCTTGCGC
The DNA here is from genome assembly GCF_002754175.1 of Acidovorax sp. 59. Taxonomy (NCBI): domain Bacteria; kingdom Pseudomonadati; phylum Pseudomonadota; class Betaproteobacteria; order Burkholderiales; family Comamonadaceae; genus Acidovorax; species Acidovorax sp. 59. The sequence continues at coordinate 4,220,232 of NZ_PEET01000001.1, forward strand.
CCCCGGAGCGGGCATGGACAGCTGCTTACAGCAGGCCGGCCTTTTGCACCAAGCGGGTCGCCACCCAGTTCTTGGTCTTGGAGAGCGGACGGCTCTCGGTGATTTCGATCACGTCGCCCAGCTTGTACTCGCCATTTTCATCATGGGCGTGGTACTTGCTCGACTTCGCAACGATCTTGCCGTAGAGCTCATGCTTCACACGACGCTCGACCAGCACGGTCACAGTCTTTTGACGCTTGTCGCTGACCACCTTGCCAATCAAGGTGCGCTTGAGGGATTTTTTAGGTTCCGTCATATGGGCTCCTTACTTGGCGGCTTGCTTTTCAGCAAGAATGGTCTTGGCACGTGCGATATCACGGCGGGTGGTGCGCAGCGTGTTGGTGTTACCCAGTTGCTGCGTAGCCTTTTGCATGCGCAGGCCGAAATGGGCCTTTTGCAGTGCCTTGATTTCGGCTTCGATGCCGGCAACGTCTTTTTGGCGCAATTCAGTAGCTTTGGTCATTTTCATGGTCTCCTGAATTACGCGCCAAGGTGACGGCTGACGAACGTGGTGCGCAGCGGCAGCTTGGCAGCAGCCAGGCGGAAGGCTTCGCGGGCCAGTTCTTCGGGCACGCCGACGATCTCGAACACGATCTTGCCGGGCTGGATTTCGGCCACGTAGTACTCGGGGTTACCCTTACCGTTACCCATACGCACTTCTGCGGGCTTTGTAGAGATTGGCTTGTCCGGGAACACGCGGATCCAGATACGGCCGCCACGCTTGACGTGACGGGAAATCGCACGGCGTGCAGCTTCGATCTGGCGGGCCGTCAGACGGCCACGATCGGTACACTTCAGACCGAAATCACCGAACGCAACGGAGGCACCCCGTGTTGCGACGCCAGTGTTACGGCCCTTTTGCTCCTTGCGGTATTTACGGCGAGCAGGTTGCAGCATCTTTATTCTCCTTTACCGTCCGCTGCTGTAGCGGGCGCGGCGACTTTGCGTACGCGCTTAACGGCGGTGTTATCAGCGCCACCAGCTTCCGCTGGCTTGTCGCTGCCGTCGGCCGGAGCGGCGTTGCCACCGACAGGACGACGTGGGCCACGGCCTGCGCCTGGACGGTCGCCACCTGGGCGGCCATCACGGCGTGGGCCGCGTGGGCGGCGCTCTTCGTCTGGACGAGGCGTTTCCACGGCGGGCAGGTCATTGCGGCCCAGCGTGTCACCCTTGTAGACCCAGACCTTGACGCCGATCACACCGTAGGTGGTCTTGGCTTCAGAGGTACCGTAGTCGATGTCCGCACGCAGCGTGTGAAGTGGCACGCGGCCTTCACGGTACCACTCGCAGCGAGCGATTTCGATACCGTTCAGACGACCGGACGACATGATCTTGATGCCCTGGGCACCCAGACGCATGGCGTTCTGCATGGCGCGCTTCATGGCGCGGCGGAACATGATGCGCTTTTCGAGCTGTTGCGTGATGCTGTCGGCGATCAGCTTGGCATCGATTTCAGGCTTGCGCACTTCTTCGATGTTCACTGCGACGGGCACGCCCAGACGCGACGCGAGTTCCTTCTTCAGGTTCTCGATGTCTTCGCCCTTCTTGCCGATCACCACACCAGGACGTGCCGAGTAAATGGTGATACGGGCGTTCTTGGCAGGACGCTCGATCAGGATGCGCGACACAGCCGCGTTCTTGAGCTTGGCCTTCAGGTACTCGCGCACCTTGATGTCTTCGGCCAGCATGCCCGCGAAATCGCGGTTGCTGGCGTACCAACGGCTGGACCAGTTGCGGCTGACCGCAAGGCGGAAGCCGGTAGGATGGATTTTCTGTCCCATAGTCTTCCCGAGCCTTTAGTTGCCAACCGTCACGTACACATGGCACGTGGGCTTGCTGATGCGGTTGCCGCGGCCTTTGGCGCGCGCGGTGAAGCGCTTGAGCGTGGTGCCTTGTTCGACGTAGATGGTCTTGACCTTCAGTTCGTCGATGTCAGCGCCATCGTTGTGTTCGGCGTTGGCGATGGCCGACTCCAGAACCTTCTTGACGATTCCCGCAGCTTTTTTCTGCGTGAAGTTCAGGATGTTCAGAGCCTGGTCCACTTTCTTGCCGCGGATCAGGTCGGCGACCAGACGGCCCTTGTCGACCGACAGACGGACGCCCCGGAGGACTGCACGTGTTTCAGACATGGTCGTTCCTTACTTCTTCGCTTTTTTGTCAGCGGGGTGACCCTTGAAGGTGCGCGTCAGGGCGAATTCGCCCAGCTTGTGGCCCACCATCTGGTCGGTGACATAGACCGGCACGTGTTGCTTGCCGTTGTGCACGGCGATGGTCAGACCGATGAACTCGGGCAGAACCATGGAGCGACGCGACCAGGTCTTGACTGGTTTCTTGTCCTTGGTGGCGACGGCCTTTTCGACCTTGGCCAGCAAGTGATGGTCAACAAATGGACCCTTTTTGAGAGAGCGAGTCATCTGTTACCCCTTACTTCTTGCGACGCGACACGATCATGATCTGTGTGCGCTTGTTGTTACGGGTGCGATAACCCTTGGTCAGATTGCCCCAAGGATCGACTGCATGGCGGCCTTCGCCGGTGCGGCCTTCGCCACCACCGTGAGGGTGATCCACAGGGTTCATGGCCACGCCGCGAACCGTAGGACGAATACCCATCCAGCGCTTCACACCGGCCTTGCCCAGTTGGCGCAGGCTGTGCTCTTCGTTGGCCACTTCACCAATGGTGGCGCGGCATTCGATGTGGATCTTGCGCACTTCGCCGGAGCGCATACGCACTTGAGCGTAAACGCCTTCGCGGGCCAGCAGCGTTGCCGAAGCACCTGCCGAACGGGCGATCTGAGCACCGGCACCGGGCTTGAGCTCGATGCAGTGGATGGTCGAACCCACGGGGATGTTGCGGATAGGCAGCGTGTTGCCAGCGCGGATCGGTGCTTCCGAACCGGACAGCAGGGTTGCGCCCACTTCCAGGTTGCGGGGAGCGATGATGTAGCGACGTTCGCCGTCGGCATAGCACACCAGAGCGATGTGGGCCGTACGGTTGGGGTCGTACTCAATGCGCTCAACCTTGGCCGGAATGCCGTCCTTGTTGCGCTTGAAGTCCACCACACGGTAGTGGTGCTTGTGACCACCGCCCTTGTGACGGGTGGTGATGTGACCGTTGTTGTTACGACCGGCCTTCTGGAATTGTGGCTCCAGCAGGGGGGCGTACGCTTCACCCTTGTACAGGTGGTCACGCGTGACCTTCACCACGGCACGTTGGCCGGGCGAGGTAGGTTTCATCTTAACGACAGCCATGATTACGCGGCCTCCCCGGAGAGGTTCAGCTCTTGACCTGGCTGCAGCGTGACGTATGCCTTGCGAACGTTGTCGCGGCGGCCCACGGTCTTGCCGAAACGCTTGGTCTTGCCTTTGGTGTTCACCACAGAAACGCCCTTGACTTCCACCTTGAACATCAATTCCACAGCGGCCTTGATTTCGGGCTTGGTAGCGTTCTGCAGCACCTTGAACGTCACTGCATTGGACTTCTCGGCAACCATGGTGGCCTTTTCGGACACGATGGGAGCGACCAGCACTTGCATCAGACGACCTTCGTCAAACTTGAGTGTGCTCATGCGAACATCTCCTTGAGTTTGTCGATTGCACCCTTGGTGACGAGCACTTTCTTGAAACGCACCAGCGACACGGGATCGGCGTAACGGGGCTCAACGACGAGCACGTTTACCAGATTGCGCGAGGCCAGGTACAGGTTTTCGTCCACTTCGTCGGCAATCACCATCACCGATTGCAGGTTCATCGCCTTGAACTTGTCAGCCAGGACCTTGGTCTTGGGGGAATCAAGCTTCAGCGAATCGACCACAGCCAGACGGCCTTCGCGGGCCAGCTGCGACAAGATGGCAGACATACCGGCGCGGTACATCTTCTTGTTGATCTTCTGCGTGAAATTTTCGTCAGGCATGTTCGGGAAAATCCGACCACCCCCACGCCACAGAGGCGAGGAAGTCATACCTGCACGTGCGTTACCCGTACCCTTTTGCTTGAAAGGCTTCTTGGTCGAGTGACGGACTTGCTCGCGGTCCTTCTGGGCGCGAGTGCCTTGGCGTGCGTTGGCCTGATAGGCCACCACGATCTGGTGCACCAGATCTTCGTTGTATTCACGACCGAACACGGTTTCAGGAACATCCAGCTTGGATGCGCCTTGGCCTTGGTCATTCAGGAGTTCGAGCTGCATTAGTTCGCTCCTTTGGAGGCTTTGGCCTTGATCGCTGGACGCACCGTCACGAACCCACCCTTGGAGCCCGGAATAGCGCCCTTGATCAAGAGCAGTTGACGCGCTTCATCGATGCGGATGACATCGAGGTTTTGCGTGGTCTTGGTGACATCGCCGAGGTGGCCCGTCATGCGCTTGCCGGGGAACACGCGACCTGGGTCTTGTGCCATACCGATCGAGCCAGGCACGTTGTGCGAACGGCTGTTACCGTGCGACGCGCGCTGCGAGCTCATGTTGTGACGCTTGATGGTACCGGCGTAGCCCTTACCGATGGACGTGCCTTGCACGTCGACCTTTTGGCCCACGGCAAACACATCGGTGGCAGGAACCGTAGCACCCGCGGCGTACTTGCCAGCGGTTTCTGCGGTCACGCGGAATTCCTGGATGATTTCACCGGCTTCCACACCTGCCTTGGCAAGGTGGCCGGCTTCTGGCTTGGTCACGCGCGATGCTTTGCGCGAACCGAACGTGACCTGCAGGGCCACGTAGCCATCGTTCTCTTGGGTTTTGACCTGGGTAACGCGGTTGTTGGACACATCCACCACCGTGACAGGCACTGCGTCCCCATCATCGGTGAACAGACGCATCATGCCCACTTTGCGACCCAGCAACCCGAGGGAGTTGCTCAGACTCATTGGTTTTCTCCAAAACTCTCACCGCCGCAACTTCAATTGGCTACGGCGTTTCCGCAAACTCTCGCTTGCGTGCATGAAAGAAGGTTAATAAAACTCCGCTGATGCACACCATTTAACAGGCGCAAATCGAGCGAAGCCCTAAAGTATAACGCGAACTGCTTTTTCAAGCAAGTTCGCGTTATTTCAGTCACTGCAGGACGGGCGAACCCGTCCCACAGCAGCTACTGCTACATCACTGCAGCTTGATTTCGACGTCCACGCCAGCTGGCAGGTCGAGCTTCATCAGGGCATCCACGGTCTTGTCCGTAGGGTCCACGATGTCCATCAGACGCTGGTGCGTGCGGATTTCGAGCTGGTCGCGGCTGGTCTTGTTGACGTGCGGCGAGCGCAGGATGTCGAAACGCTTCATGCGCGTCGGCAGGGGCACGGGACCCTTGACGATGGCGCCGGTGCGCTTGGCGGTGTCAACGATCTCGGCAGCGGACTGGTCGATCAGCTTGTAGTCAAACGCCTTCAGGCGGATGCGGATTTTTTGCTTGGACATGGCAAGTTCCTTTTCTGCTTATGAATTAAGCAATGATCTTGGCCACGACGCCAGCGCCCACGGTACGGCCGCCTTCGCGGATAGCGAAGCGCAGACCTTCTTCCATGGCGATGGGGTTGATCAGCTTCACAGTGATCGACACGTTGTCACCAGGCATGACCATTTCCTTGTCGGCTGGCAGCTCGATGGCGCCAGTCACGTCGGTCGTGCGGAAGTAGAACTGGGGACGGTAGTTGTTGAAGAAAGGAGTGTGGCGACCGCCTTCGTCCTTGCTCAGCACATACACCTCAGCCGTGAAGTGGGTGTGGGGCTTGATCGAGCCGGGCTTGCACAGCACTTGGCCACGCTCCACGTCTTCGCGCTTGGTACCGCGCAGCAGCAGGCCGACGTTGTCGCCAGCTTGGCCTTGGTCCAGCAGCTTGCGGAACATTTCCACACCGGTGCAGGTGGTCTTTTGCGTGTCGCGGATACCCACGATTTCGATTTCTTCGCCGACCTTGATGATGCCGCGTTCCACGCGACCGGTCACCACGGTGCCACGGCCGGAGATGGAGAACACGTCTTCCACAGGCATCAGGAAGGCACCGTCCACAGCGCGCTCTGGCGTGGGGATGTAGGTGTCCAGGGCTTCGGCCAGCTTCATGATGGCTTCTTCACCCAGCTTGCCCTTGTCGCCTTCCAGGGCGAGCTTGGCAGAGCCACGGATGATGGGGGTGTCGTCGCCTGGGAAGTCGTACTTGTCCAGGAGTTCGCGCACTTCCATTTCGACGAGTTCCAGGAGTTCTTCGTCGTCCACCATGTCGCACTTGTTCAGGAACACGATGATGTAAGGCACGCCCACTTGGCGAGCCAGCAGGATGTGCTCGCGGGTCTGGGGCATGGGGCCGTCAGCAGCGGAGCAGACCAGGATAGCGCCGTCCATCTGGGCAGCGCCGGTGATCATGTTCTTCACATAGTCGGCGTGGCCGGGGCAGTCCACGTGAGCGTAGTGGCGGTTGGCCGTTTCGTATTCCACGTGGGCGGTGTTGATCGTGATACCGCGGGCCTTTTCTTCGGGCGCAGCGTCGATCTGGTCGTAGGCCTTGGCTTCGCCGCCGAACTTGGCGGACAGCACGGTAGCGATCGCTGCCGTCAGCGTCGTCTTGCCATGGTCCACGTGACCGATCGTGCCCACGTTCACGTGGGGCTTGGTGCGTTCAAACTTACCTTTTGCCATTTCAATTCTCCAAAGAGCAATCCCTGTGTAGTGGTTTTACGTCTGCATCTGGTTGCTGATTCACTCCGCACAGGGAACAGAGTGGCACCGGATCGCAGACAAAACAAAGCCCGGACCAAAAGGGCCCGGGCGAAGTGCTTACTTACTTGGCGCGCGCTGCCATGATGGCTTCAGACACGTTGCGAGGTGCTTCGCTGTAGTGCTTGAATTCCATCGTGTAGGTGGCACGGCCTTGCGACATGGAGCGCAGGGTCGTGGAGTAGCCGAACATTTCGGACAGGGGTACTTCGGCCTTGATGGCCTTGCCGCCACCGACCATGTCGTCCATGCCCTGCACCATGCCGCGACGGCTGGACAGGTCGCCCATCACGTTACCGGCGTAGTCTTCAGGCGTTTCCACTTCCACGGCCATCATGGGTTCCAGAATGACCGGACCGGCCTTCTTGCAGCCTTCCTTGAAGCCGAAGATGGCAGCCATCTTGAACGCCAGTTCGTTCGAGTCCACATCGTGGTACGAACCGAAGTGCAGCGTGACCTTGACGTCCACGACGGGGTAACCAGCCAGCACGCCTTGCGTCACAGCTTCGTTGATACCCTTTTCCACGGCCGGGATGAATTCGCGAGGCACCACACCGCCCTTGATCGCGTCCACGAACTCGATGCCCTTGCCGGCTTCGTTGGGTTCGATCTTGAGCACGACGTGGCCATACTGACCCTTACCACCGGACTGGCGCACGAACTTGCCTTCGGCTTCTTCCACCGTCTTGCGGATGGTTTCGCGGTAAGCCACTTGGGGCTTGCCCACGTTGGCTTCCACACCGAATTCGCGCTTCATGCGGTCCACGATGATTTCGAGGTGCAACTCGCCCATGCCGCCAATGATGGTCTGACCGGATTCTTCGTCGGTCTGCACGCGGAACGATGGATCTTCAGCGGCCAGGCGCGACAGGGCGATACCCATCTTTTCCTGGTCGGCCTTGGACTTGGGTTCCACAGCCTGACGGATCACAGGCTCAGGGAACACCATGCGCTCCAGCGTCACCACGGCGGCTGGATCGCACAGGGTTTCACCGGTTGTCACGTCCTTCAGACCCACGCAGGCAGCGATGTCACCGGCGCGGATTTCGTCCACTTCCTGGCGCTCGTTGGCGTGCATCTGCACGATACGGCCGATACGCTCCTTCTTGCCACGCACGGGGTTGTACACGGTGTCGCCCTTGGAGAGCACGCCGGAGTACACACGCACGAACGTCAGCTGGCCCACGAACGGGTCGGTCATCAGCTTGAATGCCAGGGCGGAGAACTTCTCGTTGTCGTCCGCCTTGCGGGTGACTTCCTTGTCGTCTTCGTCGAAGCCAGGCACTGGAGGCACGTCCAGCGGCGAAGGCATGAGTTCGATCACGGCGTCCAGCATGCGCTGCACACCCTTGTTCTTGAACGCAGTGCCACACAGCATGGGCTGGATTTCACCAGCGATGGTGCGAGTACGCAGGCCTTGGGTGATCTCTTCTTCCGACAGATCGCCCTCTTCCAGGTACTTGTTCATCAGGTCTTCAGAGGCTTCAGCAGCGGCTTCGACCATCTTCTCGCGCCATTCAGTGGCAGTGGCCACCAGATCGGCAGGGATTTCTTCGAAGTTGAACTTCATGCCCTGGGAGGCTTCGTCCCAGATGATGGCCTTCATCTTGCGCAGGTCGACCACGCCCTTGAAGTTTTCTTCGGCACCGATCGGGATCACGATTGGCACGGGGTTGGCCTTCAGGCGCAGCTTCATCTGGTCCACGACCTTGAAGAAGTTGGCACCGGTGCGGTCCATCTTGTTCACAAAGGCCAGACGTGGCACCTTGTACTTGTTGGCCTGGCGCCAGACGGTTTCCGACTGGGGCTGCACGCCACCCACGGCGCAGTACACCATGCAGGCACCGTCCAGCACGCGCATGGAACGCTCCACTTCAATCGTGAAGTCCACGTGGCCGGGGGTGTCGATGATGTTGATGCGGTGCTCTGGGAAGGACATGTCCATGCCCTTCCAGAAGCAGGTCGTCGCAGCCGAGGTGATCGTGATGCCACGCTCTTGCTCTTGCTCCATCCAGTCCATGGTGGCCGCGCCGTCGTGCACTTCACCAATCTTGTGGTTCACGCCGGTGTAGAAAAGAATACGCTCGGTCGTGGTGGTCTTGCCAGCGTCAATGTGGGCCGAGATACCGATATTGCGGTAACGCTCGAGGGGGGTCTTGCGAGCCATGGTGGATCCTTGGATGGGTCGTGTTATTCGGGGGGCGGGCCCAGCATTCTGGCGCTGCAACCCGTCAATTTTGTGACTGCCTGAAATCGACACAAGGCTGCAGGCAAAACGCCAGCAGCCTTGGGCCTATATCAGGGCAAATCCGCGTTTTAGAAGCGGAAGTGGCTGAATGCCTTGTTGGCTTCGGCCATACGGTGCACTTCGTCACGCTTCTTCATGGCGCCGCCACGGCCTTCGGTGGCTTCCAGCAGTTCGTTGGCCAGGCGTTGGGCCATCGACTTTTCACCGCGCTTACGGGCGGCTTCCTTGATCCAGCGCATGGACAGGGCCAGACGACGGACAGGGCGCACTTCCACGGGCACCTGGTAGTTGGCACCGCCCACGCGGCGGGACTTCACTTCCACCATGGGCTTCACGTTGTTGATGGCAACGGTGAAGGCTTCCAGAGGGTCCTTATCGGGGTGCTTCTTCTCGATCAGTTCCAGGGCGCCATAAATGATGCGCTCTGCAACTGCCTTCTTGCCGCCTTCCATGATCACGTTCATGAATTTGGACAGCTCTACATTGCCGAACTTGGGATCCGGCAGGATTTCACGTTTGGGGACTTCGCGACGACGTGGCATTTTTACCTCTATCTTTGCTTCAGTTGGCATCTTTTCAGACACCGCGAGAGCCAATCTCTGGACTCCCACTTACTCGACCCGCGCAGAACACCTGCGTTTGGGGTCACTACGCTGCACCTCCGCGCCACGCGGAAAAACAGCACCGAAAATTCTTCAGACCGAAAGGGCCAGGGCTTACTTGGCCTTTGGCTTCTTCGCGCCGTACTTGGAGCGGGCTTGCTTGCGGTCTTTCACGCCTTGCAAGTCCAGCGAGCCACGCACGATGTGGTAACGCACACCGGGCAAGTCCTTCACACGACCGCCGCGAACCAGCACCACGCTGTGTTCCTGCAGGTTGTGGCCTTCACCGCCGATGTAGGAGATCACCTCAAAACCGTTGGTCAGGCGCACCTTGGCGACCTTACGCAGAGCGGAGTTAGGCTTCTTAGGCGTCGTGGTGTACACACGGGTGCACACGCCACGGCGCTGTGGAGAGTTTTCCATCGCAGGGCTCTTGGACTTGGTCTTTTCGACCTCGCGCCCCTGACGGACCAGTTGATTAATGGTTGGCATGAAATACGTCCCTAAACGTGAATTTGCTTCGTGAAAGCGAAAACGTGAATCCCTTCGGAAATTCCGAAAAGCCTTCTAATGTAGCAGGATGCCCCCTGAAAGGCAAGCCCACTGCGGCTTGCAGCAGTTTCTGACACCTGCAGCCATCCCGGTGATCTGACAGGAACTGGCCGCAAAAGGAGCGAAAAACAGGTCCGGCATATGCCGGACCTGCGCAGCCAGCTATGGTTTCAGAAGTGGTTCGCCACCTTCTGCAACGCAGGGTCACTTGATCCAGAGGCGGATGGCATCCCAGGCACGGCCCAGGATGCCGGCCTGCTCCACCGCCTCCAGCGCCACCAGGGGCACTTCGCCGATGGACTGGTCGCCCAGCATGACCTTGAGGGTGCCAATGGCCTGCCCCTTGGTGTAGGGCGCTACCAACGGGTCGGGGCGAGCGATCTGGGTGGTGACCTTGCCAGCGCTGCCGGCGGGCACGGTGACCACGATGGCCTCCTCGCGGCCGATCTTCAGCACGCTGTCCTTGCCCTTCCAGACGGCAGGGGTCGCCACCGGCTTGCCTGCGTCAAACAACTTGACCGCCTCGAACGCGGTGTAACCCCAGTTCAGCAGCTTCTGGCTTTCGTTCGCGCGCGCGTTTTCGCTCGCGGCACCCAGCACGATGGACAGCAGGCGGCGCTGGCCCACGCCGGGGAATTCACGCTTGGACGTGGCCACCAAGCAGTAGCCCGCCGCAGCGGTGTGGCCAGTCTTGAGGCCATCGACCGTGGGATCGCGGAACAGCAGCGAATTGCGGTTGCTGCCGTTCGATGCAGGAGTACCCGGGTAGCTGTACTGCTTGGTGGAGTAGTAGTGCATGTACTCCGGGAAGTCCTTCATCAGCCGCATGGCCAGCACGGAGAGGTCGCGCGCCGTGGTGGTGTGGCCGGGCTCCGTCAGGCCTTCGGGGTTCTTGTAGCTCGTGCCCTTCATGCCCAGCGCCTGCGCCTGGTCGTTCATGAGCTTGACGAAGTTCTCAGCCGTGCCGCCCACGCCTTCGGCCAGGGCCATGGTGGCGTCGTTGCCGGACTGCACGATCATGCCCTTGATGAGGTCTTCGACCGGCACCTGCATCTTGGGGTCGATGAACATGCGCGAGCCGGGCATCTTCCAGGCGCGCACGCTCACGGGCAGCTTCTGGTCCAGCGCGATCTTCTTGGAGCGCAGGGCGTCGAACACCAGGTAGCCCGTCATGAGCTTGGTGAGCGAGGCCTGCTCCACCGGCGCGTCGATGTCCTTGGCGGCCAGCACCTGGTTGGCGGTGACATCCACCAGCAGGTAGGTGCGCGCGGCGATTTCGGGGGGCTGGGGTGCCTGGGCCAGGGCGCCAAAGGCAGCCGGGGCCACCGCAGCAAAGACGGCCAGGGATCGCAACGCAGACAGGATTCGTTTCATGGGGCAGGAGGGGGCTGGAGAGGCTCGAAAAAAGGGTGGGAGAGACGGCGGGAGAGGGAAGACGACGGACGGCCGGAGCCGGTCCGGGCGGCGCCCCTCAGGCGCCCGATTGCAGGTGGCGGACCACCAGGTTCTTCAGAAGCGGCAATTGTCCGTGAAAGAAATGACCGCCTGCGGGGACGACTGTGACAGGCAGTATCTGGGGCCGGGCCCAGTCCATCACAGCGGACAGCGGCACGGTGTCGTCCTGCTCGCCGTGCACGACCAGCGTGCGCAGGTGGGCATCGGGCGGCACCGGGGCCACCGTGAAGCGGCTGGCGGCCGTGCCGACCAGCACGGCCTTCTGCACGCGCTGCGTGGGCCACAGTGCCTCCAGCGCATGGCTGGTGACAAACGCACCGAAAGAAAACCCCGCAAGCGCCAGGGGTTGCCCCTCGGCGGCGGGAGCCACCTGCTCTACCACCGCCAGCAGGTCCTGCAACTCGCCCCGGCCTTCGTCGTACACGCCGGCCGTGGCGCCCACGCCGCGGAAGTTGAAGCGCACCGCCGTCCAGCCACACTGCACAAACGCGCGCGCCAGGGTCTGCACCACCTTGTTGTCCATGGTGCCGCCAAACAGCGGATGCGGGTGGGCGATGATGGCGACGCCACGGGGCGCCGCGCCATCGGCCAGGGTGGCGCTGTCGCGCACGGCCTCGATGGCGCCTGCGGGGCCGGACAGGGTCAGGCGTTCGGTCTGGGCATTCACGGATTTGCTACTCAATCAATAGCAGCAGGGGCATGATCCACTAGCGCCTGCTGCCAAAATCGTTCCAAGACAGGGATGGAGCCGCGCTCAGCGGCCAAGTTCCGCTGGCGTGACCAGACGTTCCACCACCTGGCCGTTCTTGAGGTGCGATTCGACGATTTCGTCGATGTCCGCCGCATCCACATAGGTGTACCAGGTGCCCTCGGGGTAGACCACCGCCACGGGGCCACCCGCGCAACGGTCCAGGCAACCGGCCTTGTTCACACGCACCTTGCCCGCACCCGCCAGCCCGGCGGCCTTGACCTGGGCCTTGCAGCGGTCAAAACCCGCCTGTGCGTTGTGGTGCGCGCAGCTGTCTTCCCCGTTGGTGCGCTCGTTGAGGCAGAAGAAGATGTGGCGCTGGTAGTAACCGGGCGCTGCGGCCGGTGCGGAAGGGGTGTCGCTCATCCCTGCATTTTAAGGACCCCTGCCTCTCCCAGCGGGCGAGGCCACGCCCCAAGCCCCTGCCCGGCCACACAGAAAGCCGGAGGCCATCGCCCTGCGACTCAGGCACCGCCCTCTCGCCGGGACACCCGAAACACCACATACAGCAGCGTCAGGTAGGGCCACAGCCAGCCCAGCCACTGGCCCAGACCATAAAAGCGGATGAAACGGCCCTGCTCCCAGATCTGCAGCGTCTGGGCAAAGTAGGCACTGGTGGGCGCCTGGTTCAGCAGTGCCAGATGCCAGGTCAGCGCCAGCAGCAGCACGGCAGCGCAGGCACGGCGCGGCAGGGCCAGCATCAGCAGGGCCAACGCCAGCGCCGCCCACACGCCCACGCGCACGGGCAGGTCCATCCACTCCCAGGCGTGCACGGGGCCCCAGCTGAGCGCGGCGGACAGCGCGGTCAGCACAATGCCCACCCCGACCACCGCCAGCGCAAACAGGGCGCGCCGCCCCATCTGGCGGATCACGCAATACCCCAGCAGACAGGGGATGAGCAGCCCCAGGGTGACGCACAGCAGCTCACCACTGGGTGACAGCGGGTCCAGCTCGGTCTCGCGCAGGGGCAGCCACTCCAGGAACGGCGTATCGGCCAGCAGGTCGATGAGCGCGGCCTCCAGTCGCTCCAGCACCTGGCCCAGGCCAAAGGGCACCGCGGCCGGAAACAGCAGCGCCAGCGGCCACAGCGCCAGCAGCACCATGCCGCCCGAAGCGTCGGACACAAACCAGCGCGCCCGGAAGTCGCTCCAGCGGTCCAGCGCCCCCAGCCGCTCCAGCAGCGCGGCGCTCAGCGCACCGGCCAGCGTGCCCAGCGCGTTGAGCGCCAGGTCCAGGTTGGAGGGCACGCGCCGGGGCAGGTAGATCTGCAGAAACTCCATGCACAGCGACAGCAGCGTGCCCACCAGCGTAGCCAGCGCCACCGCCCACAGCACACGCCGCCAGCCCGATCGCAACAGGCCCAGCACCAGCAAAAAGCCCAGGGGCGCGTAACCCACGAGGTTGGTGACCACGTCAAACCCCGTCCAGTACGGGGGGGGCAACCGGGCCAGCAGGAAGACCAGGGGGTCGATGCCCTGTTCGCGCCACCCGTCAAACGGGAACAGGCTGGCAAAAACGATCAGCGCCGTATACGTCAGCGCGAGCGGCCAGGCAGAGGTTTTGTGCATGCGCCCTCTGCGTCTCCGTCAAAAGGGTTTGACCACCACCAGCACCACGGCCACCAGCAGCAGCAGCACCGGTGCTTCGTTGAACCAGCGGAACCACACATGGCTGCGGCGGCTGGTGCCGTCGGCCAGCTTGCGCAGCAGCACGCTGCACGCATAGTGGTAGCCAATGACCAGCACCACCACGGCCAGCTTGGCGTGCATCCAGCCATTGCCGGGGCCCCGGCCGATGCCGTAGCCCAGCCACAGCCACAGTCCCAGCGCAATGGCGGGCACGGCCAGCAGGGTGGTGAAGCGCATCAGCTTGCGTGCCATGAGCAGCAGGCGGTCGCGCTCGGCGGCCGAGCCGGGCGCCACCATCGCCAGGTTGACGAAGATGCGCGGCAGGTAGAACAGGCCCGCAAACCAGCTGGCCACGAAAACGATGTGAAAGGCTTTGACCCAGAGCATGGGGGCAGTTTACGGGCCTACGCCACTCCGACGGGACAACACCAAAAAAAAGCCCGGCAGATCCGCCGGGCCGGGAAAGCCTGTGCCGCATCGCTGCAGCCCAGGTCCCGCTCAGGGAGGAAAAGCGGGGGGCGGCAAGCCGCCCGGCACCAATCTAGCACTGGGCATGGGCGGTTACAAGCGGCTTTTCCAGAGCGCGCCCGAGGCGCCAACAACCGCCGCCCGTCCCCCTGCCACCGGGGGGCGAACAGGTGCACAGCGCCACAGGGAGGGCTTCATAATCCGATGATGCATCTCCAAAGCCCTGCCCCCTTCCCCCAGAACCGCCCGCGCCGCCTGCGCCGCGATGCCTTCACCCGCCGCCTGGTGCGCGAGAACGTGGTCACCGCGGACGACCTGATCTACCCTGTGTTCGTGCACGAGGGCACCAACCGCAGCGAGGCAGTGACCTCCATGCCCGGCGTGGACCGCCTGAGCCTGGACCTGCTGCTGCCCGTGGCCGAAGACTGCGTGAAGCTGGGCATTCCGGTTCTGGCGCTGTTCCCGGCGATCGACCCGTCGCTCAAGACGCCCGACGGCAAAGAGGCCCTGAACCCCGACGGCCTGATCCCGCGCGTGGTGCGGGCGCTGAAGAAGGAGTTTCCCGACCTGGGCGTGATGACCGACGTGGCGCTGGACCCCTACACCAGCCACGGCCAGGACGGCGTGCTGGACGAGACCGGCTACATCATCAACGACGAGACGGTGGAGATCCTCACTGGCCAGGCGCTCACGCATGCCGAGGCGGGCGTGGACATCGTCGCCCCCAGCGACATGATGGACGGGCGCATCGGTGCGATCCGCGAGGCGCTGGAGGTGCAGGGCCACATCCACACCCGCATCATGGCCTACAGCGCCAAATACGCCAGCGCCTTCTACGGCCCCTTCCGCGACGCGGTGGGCACGCGCGGCGCTTTAGGCAAGGCCGACAAGAACGTGTACCAGATGGACCCCGGCAACAGCGACGAGGCCCTGCGCGAGGTGGCCATCGACATCGCCGAAGGCGCCGACATGGTGATGGTGAAACCCGGCATGCCCTACCTGGACATCGTGCGCCGGGTGAAGGACGAGTTCCACGTGCCCACCTTTGCCTACCAGGTGAGCGGCGAGTACGCCATGATCAAGGCCGCTGCCGCCAACGGCTGGCTGGACCACGACGCCGTGATGATGGAAAGCCTGCTGGCCTTCAAGCGCGCAGGCGCCGACGGCGTGCTGACCTACTTTGCGCGCGACGTGGCACGAAAGCTACAAAAATAATAGCTGTCAGCACATATTCCACTAGCGCTACCGGCGCTTTTGACTGAAACCACGGTGTCCATGCGCATCTTTCACATCCACAGCAGCGGCGTGCAGGAGCTGACCGCCCTGCCCGCCCAGATGCCGGCGCAGGGTTTCCTCTGGATCGCCTGCGCCCGTCCGGCCTTTCAGGCGCGGCTCGCCGAGATCCAGGGCCGCCTGCAGGCGCTGATCGGGCTGCAGCTGGTGGACCTGCATGTGTCCGACCTGCTCAACGCCCAGCTGCCCTCGCACTACGACTACACCTCGCAGTACGACCTGCTGGTGTTCCGCCGCCTGGCCACGGTGCAGGGCGATGCTGCGCAGGCCGGGCAGCCCGGGCCTGCTGCCCCCGCCACACCGGCCGTTGCCGCCGAGCCCGACAACAACCCCAACGCCCCGGTCAAGCGCAGCGGCCCGCCCGTGCTGCGGCGCATCGACACCAGCCCCGTGGGATTTGCGGTGTTCGACCAGCTGCTGCTGACCGTGCACCCCACCGACTGCGCAGTGCGCGATGCCTACGCGACGCGGCTGCTGGCGGCCACCCCGGCCAATGGCAATGGCAATGGCAATGGCAATGGCAATGGCAATGGCAATGGCAATGGCAATGGCAATGGCAATGGCAATGGCAATGGCAATGGCAATGGCAATGGCAATGGCAATGGCAATGGCAATGGCAATGGCAATGGCAATGGCAATGGCAATGGCAATGGCAACGGCAACGGCAATAGCAATGGCACCAACGCCACCGCCAGCCATGCTGCCGCCCACGGCAATGCCCACGCGGGCCCCGGCATGGGCGAAGGCCGCAGCAGCCCGATCTCGGGCGCGCGCCTGCCCACCAGTCCCGCCGACCTGATGCTGCGCGTGGTCAACCAGATGGTGGACGGCTACCTGGACCTGCGCCGCGAGCTCACCCGCCAGCTGGACCACTGGCAGACCGAACTGCTCAAACCCCGCGCGCGGTACGTGAACTGGACCTCGCTGCTCGAAGCGCGCCTGTCGCTGCACATGCTCGACGAGATCTGCGAAGACCAGCGCACCGCCGTGCAGGACTGGATCGACGCGCTGGAAACCTGGGCCCTGCCCGACACCCCGGCGGGCCTGCGCGAGCTGGACCTGCTCAAGGTGCGCAGCCGCGACGTGCTGGAGCACATCGAGCGCGTGGTGCACCACGTGCGGCGCCTGGAGCAGAGCACCGAAACCGCCGTGCAGATGCACTTTTCGGTGCAGAGCAACCGCACCAACGACATCATGCGCACCCTCACGGCGCTCACGGCCGTGTTTTTGCCGCTGAACCTGATCGCGGGCATTTTCGGGATGAACTTCGAGTTCATTCCGCTGGTGCACAAGGCCGATGGTTTCTGGTGGGCCATGGGGTCGATGGTGTTCATCGCGGTGGCCCTGGTGCTGCTGTTCTGGCGCAAGCGGTATCTGGCCAGGACACGATGACATCCCCCTGAGGCGCTACGCGCCTTCCCCCTTCTCTCGACTCGCTGGCGCGATTCGGGAAGGGGGACACCGCCAGTGCGGCGGGGCGGCCCTTGCACGGCGGTCGCTGGTAGGGGCAGCGCCGGTTTCAACGGCTGCCAGCTAGAAGGCAGCCAGGGCACAAGCCTCAATGCACCGGCGATGGCCCACTCACGGCCGGGCCACCCGAAACAGCCCCGCCGCGTTGTCCCACGCCACCTTGCGCGCCACATCGGTGGGCAGGCCGCCCAGCCACTGGCGGTAGCCCTGCATCAGGCTCTCGTAGTGCTGCCAGCGCTGGTTGACCCAGGTGTCCGAGCCGACCACGAAGCGCGTGGGGTACTTGAGCAGCAGCGCGCGCCAGGCGGGGCACAGCTGGTTGTCGTCGCAGACCAGGCCGGGGCGGTACGAGAGTTCGCCCACCAGGCCGGGGTAGCGGGCCATCAGGGCGTCCACCCGCCCCACCGGCGCGCCGCCGATGCCGGTGTGGGCCCAGATCAGCCGGGCCTTCTGGCCTTGGGACGGGGTGTTGGCCATCAGCAGGTCGATGGCGGTGTCGTCCACATGGGCCAGCACCACCAAGTCCCGCTGCTCGGCCAGGGCCATGAGCTTTTTGGCCACGGGGCCGTTGGCGTTGGCGCTGTCGTAAAGATGGAATTCGCCCAAGCCCCGGTACGGGCCGGCCGGTGTGCCCCGGGCCAGTTCCGTCTGCACCATGTCGTAGATGGTGTCGTCGGCAAACCAGCCGGTGTAGTCGGCGCGGTTACGGTACAGCCGCACAAACGGCACCACAACCACACCGGCCTCACGGGTCTGCGGCAGGCCCGCCAGGGTGAGCGACCCGGCATTGGGCCGCGAGTTGGCCACGATGGCGCGCACGCCGCTGGCCTTCATGCGCGCCAGCACATCGGCGGGTGGGTGCGGGCCTGAGCGGCCGTCCCACGCTTCCTCGTTGTAGTGCAGGTGGGCGTCAAACAGGGGGCCGGTGTAGTCGGCCGCGTGGGTGGTGGCGCATAGCGCTATTAAACCCATAGCTGCCACCGCATGACGGACTAGCGCTTGGGACCAAAAACGCCTGAAATCCGCCATATCCACCTCCGTTGGTCGTTCGCTACCGTGTCGCCGTCTCTGTCACTGGGGCGGTCTCAGCCCAGGTGCTTGGCAAAAAAGGCCAGGGTGCGCTCGCGCGCCGTGTTGGCGGCGGCCTCGTCGTAGCTACCGCGCTGGTCGCAGTTGAAGCCGTGGTCGGCGGCGTACACATGCACTTCGACCTCTGGGTGGGCCTTGCCAAAGGCCTGCACGCTATCGAGCGGAATCCAGTGGTCGCGCTCGCCAAAGTGGGCCAGCAGCGGCACCTTGGGCGTGCGTGCCACTTCTTCCGGCGTGGTCACGCCACCGCCGTAGTACGGCACGGCGGCCGACAGGCCCTGCAGCAGGCAGGCCGAGCGCCAGGTCAGCAGGCCGCCCCAGCAGTAGCCCACGATGCCCACCTTGCCGCCGCTTTGCTGCGCGGCGTAGTCGATGGCGGCCTGGATGTCGGGCAGCACGCCCGGCGCTGGCAAGGCTTCGACCGCGGCCTTCAGGCCCATGCCGGCCTGCATGTCGTCACCGGTGTAGCCCAGCTCCACCCCTTGCTTGACGCGGTGGAAGGTGGATGGCGCCACGGCCAGGTAGCCGCTGGCGGCGTAGCGGTCGGCCACCGAACGGATGTGCGAGTTCACGCCAAAAATTTCTTGCAGCACCACCACGGCGCCACGGGGCGTGCCCTCGGGCCTGGCGACCCAGGCGGGGGCCACAAAACCGTCACTCGACGTCAGATCGACAAACTGTCCCATGCTGAATGCTCCTTGGATTTGGTACGTATGGTGCGCAGAGGGTCCGCGCTATGGGTGCGGGCGCTGCGCTGCGGGGGGCAGAACCTGTTCCAATGCGCCATTCTTGCAGGAGACCCCACCCCATGGAGAAGATCGCACTAATCACTGGCGCCAGCCGGGGCATTGGCGCCGCCACCGCACGGCTGGCCGCAAAACATGGCTGGGCCGTGGCCGTCAACTACCTCGCCAACGAGGCCGCTGCGCAGAGCGTGGTCGATGCCATCCGTGCAGAAGGCGGCACCGCCATCGCGGTGCAGGGTGACGTGGCGAGCGAGGCCGACATCCTGGCCATGTTCCAGGCCGTGGACACCCAGCTGGGCCGCATCAGCGCCCTGGTCAACAACGCCGGCGTGGTGGACGTGACCGCCAGGGTGGACGAAATGAGCACCGAACGCCTGCGCCGCATGTTCGACACCAACGTGATCGGCAGCATCGTCTGCGCCCGCGAGGCCGTGCGGCGCATGAGCACGCGCCATGGCGGCAGCGGTGGCGCCATCGTCAATGTGTCCAGCGCCGCCTCGCGCCTGGGCTCGGCCCATCAGTATGTGGACTACGCGGCGGCCAAGGGCGCCATCGACACCTTCACCATCGGCCTGGCGCGCGAGGTGGCGGCCGAGGGCATCCGTGTGAACGCCGTGCGTCCGGGCCTGATCGAGACCGACATCCACGCCAGCGGCGGCCTGCCCGACCGGGTGCGCGACCTCTCGCACCAGGTGCCCATGCAGCGCGGCGGCACGGCCGACGAGGTGGCCGAGGCCATCGTCTGGCTGATGTCACCCGCAGCGAGCTACACCACCGCCACCTTGATGGATGTGTCGGGCGGGCGCTAGGGCGCGCAGGGCATCGCACAACCCAGTAGCAAGCACGCTGCAGCGCAGCATGCCCGACCGCCAAACGGTGCAGAAAACACCGCATACTCGCGCACAGCCCGGGCTGCGCCACCCTCATCTGCCGTTGGCCTGAGCCCCCCGAAGAACCACCCTGCCCACTTGCCCTTGGGAGCGCCCTGATGGACCTCAAACCCCTGATCACCCTGCTGGCCATCGTGAACCCGCTGGCCATCGTGCCGTTCTTCATCCACTACACGCAGGGCTTCTCGTACCCGCAGCGGCGCCGCACCATCCAGGTAGCCAGCTTCAGCGTGTTCTGCGTGATTGCCGCCTGTGCGCTGCTGGGCCTGCAGATCCTCGACTTCTTCAACATCTCGCTGCAGAGCTTCCAGGTGGGTGGCGGCATGTTGCTGCTCATCAGCGCGATGAACATGCTCAACGCCCAGCCCGCCGAGGCCAAGCCCAGCACCAACGAATACGAAGAAGGCGCCGAAAAGGCCGCCGCCGGCAGCAGCATTGCCGTGGTGCCGCTCACCATTCCGCTGCTCACCGGCCCGGCCAGCATGTCCACCGTGGTGATTTATGCCGACCGCGCGCAGACCTTCTGGCAGCACGCCGCGCTGGTGGGCTACGGCGTGGTCATCGCGCTGGCCACGGCCGTGTGCTTTGCGCTGGCCGACCCGATTGCGCGCGTGCTGGGCAAGACCGGCATCAATGTGATGACCCGCCTCATGGGCCTCATTCTGGCTGCGCTGGCGGTGGAAGTGATGGCCGACGGGCTGGGCAAGCTGTTCCCCATCCTCGTCGCACGCTGACCCTCCATGTCCGCCCGCCTGCTGCTGCTCGAAGACGACCCGGCCATCGCCCGCACCGTGGCCTATGCGCTGGAGCGCGATGGCCTGACCGTCACGCACAGCCTGCTGGTGCACGACGCGCGCCAGCAGCTGCAGAGCGCACGGTTTGACCTGCTGGTGCTGGACGTGGGCCTGCCCGACGGCAGCGGCCTGGACCTGCTGCGCGATGTGCGCAACACCGCGCCCACCGCCGCCCTGCCCGTGCTGATGCTCAGCGCCCACGGCGAAGAAATCGACCGCGTGCTGGGCCTGGAGCTGGGTGCCGACGACTACCTCACCAAACCCTTCAGTCCGCGCGAACTGGCTGCGCGCGTGAAGGCGCTGCTGCGCCGTGCGGGCCACGGCCACGGCAATGGCAACGGCCACCCGGCAGCGCCCGCCGCCACGGCAGCCGCGCTGTTCCACGACGACGAGACGGGCCAGCGCATCAGCCTGCGCGGCCAGGCCCTGCCGCTGACCCGGCGCGAGTACCGCCTGCTGGCCCACCTGCTGCGCGGCGCAGGCCGCATCCACTCGCGCGACGCCCTGCTGGCCGCCGCCTGGGGCGACGACAGCGAAAGCACCGACCGCACGGTGGACACCCACATCAAAACCCTGCGCGCCAAGCTGCGCGAGCTGGACCCGGCGCGCGAGTACATCAGCACGCACCGGGGCATGGGTTACTGCCTGAACATCTGAAGTCAAATTGCCCGCTGGCGCCCATTTAAGAAGCGCTGGCAGCTATTGTTTTTGAAGTAACGCACCATGCGCCTCGGCATCCGCCTGCTGTTCGCCTTCTTCCTCATCAACGGCATCGCCGCGTTCTTTGTGCTGCGCGTGTTCATGGCCGAGATCAAGCCCAGCGTGCGCGAGGTGATGGAAGACATGATGGTGGACACGGCCAACATCCTGGCCGAGCTGGCCAGCGAGGACCTGGCCGCCGGGCGGCTGGCGGCACAGGCCAACAACAGCAGCACCAGCCCGTTTGCGCAGCATGTGCGGCGCTATGCCGCGCGGCCCATCGATGCGGCCATCTGGGGCTTTTCCAAGCAGTCGCTTGACTACCGCATCTATGTGACCGACACCACGGGGCGCGTGCTGTTCGACTCGGAAAACCGTGCCATCGGTGCCGATTATTCGCAGTGGCGCGACGTAGCCCGCACGCTGCGCGGCGAGTACGGAGCGCGCTCTACGCGCGATGTGGAAGATGACGACACCAGCGGCGTGATGCATGTGGCCGCGCCCATCTACGTGAACAGCCAGATCGCGGGCGTGCTCACCGTGGCCAAGCCCACGCGCACGGTGCAGCGCTTCATCGACCGGGCCGAGCGCAAGGTGTTCATGGGCGGGCTTTTGCTGCTGGCGCTCTCGGCCGCCGTGGGCGTGGCGGTGACGCTGTGGATGGTGTGGAACGTGCGCCGCCTGCGCGACTACGCCCTGAGCGTGCAGGGCCCGGCCGACGGCGAACGCCACGACCAAACTCTTCCGCCCCCCACGGCCCTGGCCGTTCCCGAGGTGCCCGGCGAGCTGGGCGACCTGGCCCGCGCCATGGACCGCATGCGCGCGCGGCTGGAGGGGCGCGACTACATCGAGGGCTATGTGCGCGCCCTCACGCACGAACTCAAAAGCCCCGTGGCCGCCATCCGGGGCGCGGGCGAGCTGCTGCAGGACGAGCTGCCCGCCGCCGACCGCACCGAGTTTGCGACCCAGGTGGTGCAGCAAAGCGAACGCCTGCAGCGCATCATCGACCGGCTGCTGGAGCTGTCCAAGCTGGAGCAGCGCCAGCACGCCGAAGGCCGCGCGCCCGTGGCGCTGCTCGACTGCGCCGAGGCCGCCATTGCCCAGACCCGCGCCCGCGCGGGGCAGCGCGGCATCACGCTGGCATTGGAAGGGCACGGCACCAGCGGCCCGTGGGAGGCCGAACTGGTGACGCTGGCGCTGACCAACCTGCTGGACAACGCGATCGACTTTGCGCCTGCAGGCAGCACGGTGCGGGTGGAACTGGACGGCGCCACAGTGGCCGTGCAGGACAGCGGCCCCGGCGTGCCGGACTATGCGCTGCCGCGCCTGGGCGAGCGCTTTTTCACAACCGCACGACCGGGCGGCGAGCGCAGCGGATCGGGCCTGGGGCTGGCGATTGTGCAGCGCGTGATGGCGCTGCACGGCGGGCAGATGGTGGTGCGCAACACGGCGCCGGGGCTGCGGGTGGAGCTGGTGTACCGCGCCGCCTGAGCAGCGAAAACCACCGCCAGCGATCCCCACTTCACACTGGCCTCACAAACTTCATAGCGCCCTCACAGCGCGCCACAACACTGCCCCCACAACAGTCACTTGTGGAGGATCTTTTGTTCAAACACCCCCTGTTCACCAAGCTGGCGGCGCTGACCGCCATCACCGTGTTACTGCTCTTTGGTCTGGGCCTGATCGAAGACGTGGTGCGCGACCGGCTGCGCTACCGCAGCATCACCGCACAGAGCGTGGCCGAGAGCCTGGCCGGGCCGCAGACGCTGATGGGCCCCATGATCCACAGCGCCTGCGTGGAAAGCTGGGATGAAGAAGTCGGCAAGGGCGAGGAGCGCCGCGTGGTCGAAAGGCGCCGCGAGTTCATCCTGACCGCCATGCCCGAGCAGCTCAAGCTCACCACCGGCGCCGCGATGGAGGAACGCGCGCGCGGGCTGCACAAGGTGAACACCTACAACCTCAAGGCCCACGTGACGGCGCAATGGGGTTCGCTGGCCAGCCTGCTGCCGCAGAGCAACATGAAGAATTCGCGCATGCACTGCGGCGCACCCATTGTGATGATGGCCGTGGGCGATGCACGCGGCATCCGCACTGCGCAGTTCACCATGGGCAGCCAGGCGCTGGCGCTCAAGCCTGGCACCTTCCACCCCACCTACAGCCGGGGCCTGCACGCGGTGCTGCCCGAATCCGTGCGCGGCAAGGCCGATGGCCTGACCGCCACGCTGGACCTGGAACTGGTGGGCACCGAGCGCCTGGCCATCGTGCCGCTGGGCGGCAACACCGAGGTGCTGATGACCAGCAGCTGGCCCCACCCGTCGTTTGCCGGGCGCTTTCTGCCATCGGAACGCGAGGTCAAGAAGACCGGCTTTTCGGCCCAGTGGCGCCTGTCGTCGCTGGCCACCACGGCGCAGGCCGACATTGCGAACGGCAAGCGCATCTGCCTGGGTGCGGATGAGGGCAGCGACTATGCACACAGCGGGGCCACGCCGGGCGACTGCGCCGACAGCTTCAGCGTGGCCTTCATCGACCCGGTGAATCCCTATTCCCTGTCGGACCGCGCGACCAAGTACGGTGTGCTGTTCATCGCCCTCACCTTCGTGGCCGTGGGCCTGTTCGAGCTGATGAAGAAGCTGCGCGTGCACCCGGTGCAGTACCTGCTGGTGGGCAGCGCGCTGTGCAGCTTCTTCCTGCTGCTGTTGAGCCTGTCGGAGCACCTGCCGTTTGGCATTTCGTACGCGGTGGCCGCGAGCGCGTGTGTGCTGCTGCTGGCCTACTACGCCAGCCACATGCTGGGCGGGCTCACGCGCGGTGTGCCACTGGGGGCGGGCATTGCGCTGCTGTATGGCCTGCTGTACGTGCTGCTGCAGCTGGAGCAGACGGCGCTGGTGGTGGGTGCGATTGCGCTCTTCCTGGTGCTGGCAGCGGTGATGGTGTTGACGCGCAAGGTGAACTGGTACGGCCTGTCGCAAGGCGGCACGCCCCCGCGCCCCACCATGCCGCCCATGCAGCGCCCCGCAGCCCCCCGCGCGGAGGCTGCATGAACGCCGCCCCGCAGACCACCCGCTGGGCCCAGTACCTGGCGCAGGCCCAGGCACTGACGCCGCCCGCCAGCACCGGCCCCGCAAGGGGCCCTGCGCTGACCGCCGCCGAAGCGGCCCGCGTGCAGCGCCACCGCGACCAGTTGATGGCAGCCCTGCGGTCGCAGGACCGGCTGGCCTTGCACTGTGCCAAGCAGCAGGTGCTGGACGCCGCCTTTTGCCCCCGCCGCCCCGAGGCGGACCTCGACCCCGGAGGGTCTGTGACCGGCGCTGCAGATTCGCCCGCCCTGCGCCGGGCGCTGCGCGACCTGGCGTGGCGCACGGCGGCCTTGCTGTTGCCGCGCCGCCCGGAGTGCTGAAGGTGCGCCAGGGGACCTTGCGCAGGTCCCTGGGCACAATTTTTAATAGAAATGGCCGGTAGCGCTAGTGCAATATGCGCCAGCAGCTATCAAAAACAGAGCATTTACACCACCACGGTGCGGCTGCGCCCCTCGCGTTTGGCGGTATAGAGCGCAGAGTCGAGCAGGCGCAGGGTGATGTCCAGCGGCCGCAGCGGGTCGAACAGCGTGAGCCCCATGCTGACCGACAGCACCAGCGCCGGCTCGATGCCGGGCAACGGGTGGGCGGCCAGCGCTGCATGCACACGCTCGGCCACCACCTGCGCCTGGTCGAGTCCGGTAGCGGGCAACAGGGCCAAGAACTCCTCACCCCCCCAGCGCCCCAGCACATCGGCCGCACGGAAGACGTCGCGGCACAAGGTGGCAAACAGCTGCAGGGCCTGGTCACCCACATGGTGGCCGTACACGTCGTTCACGCGCTTGAAGTGGTCCAGGTCCATCATCAGCAGGCAAGCCGGCTCGTGGCCCCGCTGCAGCAGCGCCCATTCCTGGCGCAGGCGGTCGGTGAACGAGCGGCGGTTGGCCAGACCGGTCAGCACATCGGTGTGGGCCAGCACGTCCATCTGGTGGCGGGCCGCCTCCAGCTCCACCAGCATCTGGCCCTGGCGGTCATTGGCGCGCTTGAGTTCCAGCAGCCGGATCACCTGGCGCGCCAGGGCACTGAGCAGGTCCTGCACCTTGGCGGACAGTTCGCGCGGCCGGTGGTCCAGCACGCACAGCGTGCCCAGCACAAAACCGTCCGGCGTGACCAGCGGCGCCCCAGCGTAAAAGCGCAGCGGGTTCTTTTGGGTGACGATGGCGTAGTGCGCAAAACGCGGGTCTTGCGCCAGGTCGGGCACGATGAAGACGCCGGACTGCCGGATGGCGTAGCGGCACACGGACTCGCTCAGCGGGGTTTCGCGCAGCGCAAACCCGCGCGCGGCCTTGAACCACTGGCGCTGGTTGTCCAGCAGGCTGATCAGGGCCACAGGCGCTTCGCAGATGTACCCCGCCAGGTCGGCCAGCTCGTCGTACGCGGGCTCCATGGGGGTGTCAAGAATGCCGTAGCGCTGCAGGGCTTGCAGGCGTTCGGTGTCGTCGCAGGGGTCGTCAGAAGGGGTGGTGTCGGCCATGACGCGAAGCGGCCACGCCGCCCCCATTTGCCTTGAGATGGGGCAGCATGCCACACAAGCAGGACGGCTGCACGGGTGAAAGCCCGATGGCCCCCGGGTCACGCCAGAGTGGTGCTCTGGCCGTGCCGTGCCTGCCTCTCGTTTGTTCGTTCAGCGTCTGCTGGCGCTTGCCGCTGCGGGCAGGCAGCGCAGCTGCGTCGCTGTCAGGCAGCCACAGCGGGCGCGATATCGCGTTGGGCAGCGGGCTCGCTGGCACCCGGGGCGTCGGCGTCCGAACACGTGGCCCCACCGCAACCGTGGATCAACGCACCCGGTAACGCGCCGGGAGCGTGCACCACGCCGGTCACAGGGTCAAACCCCACACGGCGCAGGTGCAGGGCCAGCGAGGCATCCATGCTCTGCGCATGCTGCGGAAACCACAGCGCCAGCTCGCTGGCCATGACGCGCAGCACCTTCAGGTCGCCCTGTTCGGCGTGGGCCGTGCCTTCACGCATCACCTGCAGCACCACCTTGTGCTGCATGCTGTGGCAGTTGCCCGATGCAAATCGGGTGGAGGCCATCCAGTCGTCTTCCTGCCCGAAATGCTGCTCGGTATGCTCGACCAGCGCGCGCCAGCGGGGCAGCAGGTCGGCGTCACCGGCCTGGTCCACGGCGGCCAGCAAGTCGACGAACTCCCGGTGGGTGTCATCCATCAGGGGCAGGTCGAGGTTCAACGCATCAGACCATTCGAGGTGGGCCATGGGACTCCTTGGGCGGGCAGATCAAACGAAGGTGCGAGCTTAGAAGCCCCGGCCCGGCCGGGTGTTGATGCAGGTCATGGCCACGCCATACGCAGCCAGGCCCTGCACCGCGCGCGGCGGGCAGGGCCTGGTAGTGCAAGGGACTTGGGCGCCCAGCGCCCGCCCCATCAGCTCTGGCCGTACATGCGCTTGGCGTCGTCCACACACTTGGACTTGAGGTCGCCAGTCATCGTCTCGCAGCGCTCCTTGGCAGCCTTGTAGTTGGCTTCATTCTTCTCGGCGGTGGCGTCCTTGCGCGCCTCGGCCACGTTGGCGGCCTTCTCGGCCGCTGTGTCTGCAGGCTTGGCCTGGGCGGCGGCCACCTTGGCGTTTTCCTTGGCCTTCACATGTTCGGCCTTGGCATCCTTCACGCACACGTCCTTGGCGTTGCCGGTCAGGTCGTCGCACTTTTCCTTGGCGACAGCGTAGGCGGCGTCGGCACGGGCTTCAGCCACCTTCTGGCTGGCCTTGGCGCTGGGCTTGTACTGGGCTTCGAGCTCGGCCTTGGCCACGTCTTCGGTGCCCTTGGCTTCCTTCATACAGATGTCCTTGGCGTTGGCCTTGAGGGCATCGCATTTTTGCTTGTTCATCTTGTAGTCCGCCGAGATGCTGTCCTTGGCGGCCTTGTGCTCTGCGGGGGTCATGGCAAAAGCGGTGGTAGCCATCAGACCGGCGGCGCAGGCGGCGATCAGGGTGCGTTGGAATGTCATGGTTTTCTCCTCGATGGAAATGAATGCAATAGATGTGAATCTTGTGGGGGTGGTGTGCCAGGCGTGCCCTGGCGGGGCGCGGGGCGAAGGCCCCGCAGCGCGGTGGCGCTATCAGTCGTTGAAGCGGAAGTCGGGGTGGCGGTCTTGCCATTCCTTGAGCTGCTTTTCGGCCACGTCGCGGGCGATGCCCTGGCGCTCTTGCAGCTTGCCCAGGAACTGTTCGCGCTTGCCGTCGATGACATCGAAGTCGTCGTTCGTGAGCTTGCCCCACTGCTCGATCATCTTGCCCTTGAACTGCTTCCAGTTGCCCTTGATGGTGTCTTCATTCATGGTGTCACTCCTCAAAAAACTTCGCTTCAGCCATCCACTCGGAGTGCGTGGAACCTTTGCGTGATGCGATGGAATTCACTGTAAAAATGATCTGGCGACGGCGCCGTAGTCCATGCCACGCAGCACACGTCAGCACAGGACTACGGGCGTGACGGACATCGCCGATGAAATGGTTCCCACCCTCTGGAGAAGACGAGCGAGGCCTCCATGCAAGGTACAAAGTGTTGCAATGGCCCATCATTCAGGCCGCCGGCGCAGCGGGCATTGCATAGGCGTGTTTCGCTTGGTAACACTTGTGTTTCCAGGCGGGCGTGGCGTGTGATTTAGTCATGGCTGTGCTGCCAGCGGCAGACTTTTTGAGCACGACCACCATGACACATCGATACGAGGAGACTCTGACAACCGCGGTTGCAGAGGCACCAGAGGGCCTGCCCCTCCCCCCCGAAAACCCCACCACCGCCAGCAGGGCCCACGCGCCCTTGCTGACCGCGCTGTTTGCGTCCACCGCCCTGGCCGCCTGCGGAGGCGGCGGTGGTGACAGCGCGCCAGGCACGGGGACACCCAGTGCACCTGCGCCATCCACCCCCTCGCTGGGCAACTACGCCCATCCCTCCGCCAGCACGGACAACGAGGCCGCCCGCTTTCTGCTGCAGGCCCAGTTCTCGGCATCGACTGCCGAAATCGCGGCGCTGCGCACCACCACCTACGCCGACTGGCTGGAGGGCCAGTTCAATGCGGGCCCCAGCCAGGGCGGCTGGGACTGGCTGAACCAGCGCGGCTACGCAGACATCAGCAACGACACGGCCTACTACGACAACTCCTACCCTGCCGACTACATGATCTGGTACCAGCTCATGAAGTCGCCGGACGGTCTGCGCAAGCGGGTGGCGCTGGCGCTGTCTGAGATCTGCGTGGTCTCGCTCAGCGGCGTGGACATCACCTGGCGCTGCCATGCCATGGCCTGGTACTGGGACCAGCTGGTGAACAACGCCTTCGGCAACTACCGCTCCGTGCTGGAGAACGTGACGCTGAACGCGGCCATGGGCTACTACCTCAATACCCGTGGCAACCAGAAGGAAAACCCCGCCACGGGCCGCCAGCCCGACGAAAACTATGCCCGCGAGGTCATGCAGCTCATGTCCATCGGACTGGTCGAACTGAATATCGACGGGTCCCCCAAGAAGGACGGCTCGGGCAAGCCCATTGACAGCTACACCATGAACGACGTGACCAATCTGGCACGCGTGTTCACGGGCTACGACTACGACCAGACGCAGAACGTGCCGACCACCGTGCCAGGCACCACACGGGTGGTCTCCAACACCACCTTTGCGCGGCTGCCCATGGCGCTCAATGCATCGCGCCACTCTACGCTGGCCGCCACCTTCCTGGGCACCACCGTGCCCGCCAACACGCCCGGCGCCGCGGCACTCAAGACCGCGCTGGACACCTTGTTCAACCACCCTAACGTGGGCCCCTTCATCGGCAAGCAGCTGATCCAGCGGCTGGTCACCAGCAACCCGTCACCCGCCTACGTGGCCCGGGTGGCAGCCGCCTTCAACAACAACGGCGCCGGCGTGCGGGGTGACCTGCGCGCAGTGGTCAAGGCCATCTTGCTGGACGACGAGGCACGCTCGCCCACCGGGCTGACCCAGCCTGGCTTTGGCAAGCTGCGCGAGCCCATGTTGCGCTTTGTGCAGTGGGGCCGCACCTTTGGCATCAACTCGGTGCAGGGCAGCTGGAAGATCGGCGACTTGAGCGACCCCGGCTCGCGCCTGGGCCAGAGCCCGCTGCGTTCGCCCTCGGTGTTCAACTTCTTCCGCCCAGGCTACGTTCCACCATCCACGGCCCTGGCGGCTGCGGGCGCCGTGGCCCCCGAATTCCAGCTGGTCAACGAGAGCAGCGTGGGGGGCTACCTCAACTACATGCAGGGCGTAATCCGCAACGGCATCTTTGTGAATGCCCCGGAGCTGCCCAACAATGCCAGTAGTTCCAACAACGGGTACGACATCAAGGCCAGCTACGCCAACGAGCTGGCCATCGTGGCGGATGCGGACGCGCTGGTCGCACGCATCAACCTGCTGATGTGCGCGGGCCAGTTGTCCGCAGCCACCGTCAAGCTCATTGCGGACGCGCTGAAGGCAACGCCCGTCACCGCCGCCAGCACCGACGCCGTCAAGCTCGACCGCGTGGCGGCCGCCGTCTTCCTGGTCATGGCTTCGGCCGAATACCTCGTTCAAAAGTAAGCCCTGCCATGCACCTGCTTCAACCCGAACTCCACACCCGCCGCGCGTTTCTGCGCCGCTCCACCCAGCTGGGCCTTGCGGGCACAGCCCTGCCCTTTGCGCTCAACCTGGCTGCCATGGGCGAGGCGGCGGCCTTCAACGCCACCGACTACAAGGCGCTGGTCTGCGTGTTCCTGTACGGCGGCAACGACTATGCCAACACCGTGGTCACCTACGACGACGACAGCTACAACCGCTACAACACCATCCGCGGCGGTGGCTCAGGCCAGACGGCGGGTGGCATTGCGTTGGCCAAGGCAGCCCTCGCC
Source organism: Acidovorax sp. 59 (assembly GCF_002754175.1). NCBI lineage: Bacteria > Pseudomonadati > Pseudomonadota > Betaproteobacteria > Burkholderiales > Comamonadaceae > Acidovorax > Acidovorax sp. 59. The sequence continues at coordinate 4,250,569 of NZ_PEET01000001.1, forward strand.
CCCACACTGCTGACCCCCACCACGCCGCTGCCCGGCGGCCGCCAGTACGCGCTGCACCCGGCCATGACGGGGCTGGCTGGCCTGTTCAACAGCGGCAAGGCGGCCGTGCAGCTCAACGTGGGCCCGCTGGTGGTGCCGCTAACCCGCGCGCAGTACAACAGTGCCGACCGCGCCACCTACCCCGTGCCGCCCAAGCTGTTCTCGCACAACGACCAGCAGTCGGTGTGGCAGTCATCCTCGCCCGAGGGCTCCACCGTGGGCTGGGGCGGCAACATTGGCGACCTGGCGCTGTCATCCAACGGCAATTCGCTGTTCACCTGCATCTCGGTCACGGGCAATGCGGTGTTCCTGTCGGGCGACTCGGCCCTGCAGTACCAGGTCAGCACCAATGGGGCAGTGGCCATCAACGGTGTGAAGAACCGGGTGTACGGTTCTTCAGCGGTGCAGAGTGCGCTCGCGTCGCTCATCCAGCAGCCACGCACGCAAACGCTGGAGAACGAATACAACCGCGTGACCACCCGCGCCGTGACGGCCGAAAGCCAGATCACCAACGGGATCGCGGGCGTGACGCTGGCTACCACCTTCCCCAACAACAACTCCCTGGCCAACCAGCTCAAGATGGTGGCGCGCCTCATTGGCGCGCGCACCAGCCTGGGCAGCAAACGCCAGGTGTTCCTGGTGTCGCTGGGGGGCTTTGACCTGCACGACAACCTCATCGCGCAACAGCCAGTGCTGATGCAGCGCGTGAGCGAGGCCATGACCGCGTTCTACAACGCCACCGTGGAGTTGGGAGTGGCCGACAAAGTCACGGCGTTCACCGCGTCCGACTTTGGCCGCACGCTCAGCTCCAACGGCGATGGCTCGGACCACGGCTGGGGCAGCCATCACCTGGTGGTCGGCGGCGCCGTCAAAGGCAAGGCCTTCTATGGCAGCGCGCCGCCGGTCAGCATCACCAACACGGCTGCCCCCGAAGACCAGTGGCACGTGGGCCAGGGCCGCCTGCTGCCGTCCACCTCGGTGGACCAGTACGCCGCCACCCTGGCCAAGTGGTTTGGCGTGGCCGACAACGAAATGGCGGGAGTGCTGCCCAACATCACGCACTTTGGCGCAGCGGCGGGGCGGCCGGACTACCCGGTGGACCTGGGGTTCCTGTAACTCGATGGAGCCCCCGTGACCCAGGGGCCTGCAGGTCGCGACCACGGCAAGGGCCTGGGGCCTCCACGGCTCCCCAATAATGGCAGCATGACGACTCCCTCTGCTTCCCCGCTTCGCCCCCGCGTGGTCATCATCGGTTGCGGGTTCGGCGGCCTTGAAGCCGCCCGGGCCCTCCAAGGCGCGGCGGTGGATGTGACCCTGGTCGACAAGACCAACCACCACCTCTTCCAGCCCCTGCTCTACCAGGTGGCCACGGCCGGGCTGTCGGCCCCGGCCATTGCGGCGCCCATCCGGCATCTGTTCCGGCAGCAGCGCAACGTGACCACCTTGCTGGGCGAGGTCATCCGCATCGACGTGGGCCAGCGCACCGTGCACCTGGCAGACGGCGCCGCGCTGCCGTATGACCACCTCATCGTGGCCGCCGGTGCCACGCACAGCTACTTTGGCCGCGACGACTGGGCGGCCTATGCGCCCGGGCTCAAGACGCTGGACGACGCGTTCGAGATCCGCCGCCGCGTCCTGCTGGCGTTCGAGGCGGCCGAGAAGGAGCCCGACCCCGCACGCCGCGCAGACTGGCTCAACTTTGTGGTCGTGGGCGCAGGCCCCACGGGCGTGGAGATGGCCGGCACGCTGGCAGAGATTGCGCGCCACACGCTGCCTGGCGAGTTCCGCCACATCGACCCCGCGAGCGCGAAGATCATCCTGCTCGAAGGCGGTGCACGCGTGCTGCAGGCCATGCCTGAGGCCCTGAGCCAGCGCGCCAAGGAACAACTGGAAAAGCTGGGCGTGGACGTTCGCCGGGGCGCCCGCGTCACCGCCATCGACAGCGATGGCTTGAAGGTCGAATCGCCTGCAAGCGCTAGTACATCAAGCGCAAGCAGCTATCAAATAAATAGCAAATGCATTGTATGGGCAGCGGGTGTGGCTGCGTCACCCCTGGGCCGCCACCTGGCGGATGCCACCGGTGCCAGCACCGACCGCGCGGGCCGCGTGGTGGTGGAGCCCGACCTGACGCTGCCGGGCCACCCCGAGATCAGCGTGATCGGCGACTTGGCGGCAGCCAAGAGCCACGTGGCAGGCCATGAGCCCACGCCCGTGCCCGGCGTGTCGCCGGGCGCCAAGCAGATGGGCCGCGCCACGGCGGCCAACATCCTGCGCCGCCTGGCGGGCCAGCCCACCCAGCCGTTTCGCTACCGCGACTACGGCAACCTGGCCACCATCGGCCGCAACTCCGCCGTGGTGGACCTCACATCGCCCGCCGGGCCAGTGCGGTTCTCAGGCTACTTTGCGTGGCTGTTCTGGCTGTTTGCGCACGTGTACTTCCTGATCGGCTTTCGCAACCGGCTGGTGGTGCTGCTGGACTGGGCCTGGGCGTACTGGAGCTTTGCGCGCTACGCGCGGGTGGTGACGGGCATTGAACGCCATGAGACCGCGCCCCCGTCCCCGACACCGCCGGGCACCTGACGGCCACGCGCGCTACGTGGCGCAACGGCCAAAGCCAGCGCCTTGCCTGCAGGCTCTCGCCACAAAGACCTGTTGCGTTACTGCCCCACCTGCTCCACCCACGCCGCCAGCTCACTGGCCAGCTGGCCCGACGCCGCTGCCAGAGCGGCCACGCCGCCCGCCGCATCGGCCGACTTGGCGGGCTGCTGCACGATGAACACGCGCTGGCCGCGCAGCGATTCGCCCGCCGGGGTCAGCTCGACCACCGTGGCGCGCAGGCGCACCACCCCGGCGCTTTCGCTGGGGCTGGTGAACAAGTGGCTGAACTCCTCCAGCTCGGTGCGCAGCACCAGGGGCAACTTGTTGCCCTGGGCGGGCTCGCGGGCCTGGGCGGCGCCGTCGTCGGCCTTGAGCACGGCGCGGCGCTGGCCCAGTTGCTCGCGCAGGCGCTGCTGCAGCAGCTGTGCAGGCGGCTGGCTCCAGCGGGCCTGGCTGTAGGGACGCAGCTGCTGGGCGTCGGCATAGGCCAGGCGGTACAGCACGGCGTTCCCCCCCTCGGGCAGGCCGGGGGCGTCCATGTCGGCCATCGCCAGCGGAGGCAGGGGCGCACGGCGGTCGGTGGGCACGGTGGCGAGCGTGCCGGGGCCAAAGTCATACAGCACGGGGCGGGCCGGAGGCGCTGGCAGGGCCGAGCAGCCCGTGAGCACCAGCACCGCCGCCAGACCACAGCCCCACAGCGCAGTAGCGCTAGATGAATATGCCTTGGTTGCTATATTTTTAATAGTATTCATGTTCACTCCTCACAGAGGGCCTGCGCCACCAAGGCAGCGCGGGAGGGGGTCCAGCTCACGGGGCGCCGCCAAACCCTGGCTCACCCGGCCCGGGCGGGATGCGCCCCGAGCCATAGATGAACAACTGCGGGTTGTCGCTGATGCTCCCCGCAGCGCGGCCCATCTGGCGGGCGGCGCGGGCCGTGTCGTCGGCGGCGCGGTTCACTCGGGGCAGGGTGGCGGTGCTGAACTGGTCGGCGGCGCGCGCCAGCGACTGGGTGCCAGCGGTGATCTGGTCGATGGCGCCGCCCTCGGCGTTGAGCCGCTGGTTGGTCTTGCCTAGGTCCACCGCCAGGGCCGACACACTGGCGCCCGCCTGCTGCAATGACTGCAGGGTCTGGCGCGCATCGCTGGCCAGGGGCGGCAGCGCGGCCAGGGCCGGGTCCAGGCGCTGGGCCACGGTGGCATCGAGCCGCTGGGTCAGGGTGTTGACGCTGCTGGCGGCCTGGCCGATGCTGGACAGCGCCTCGGTGAGCTTTTGCTGGTTGTTGTCGCCCAGCAGCTGGTTGATGCGGCGCGTGGCCTCTTCGACCTGGCCGAGGATGGCGGGCGCCTGTTCGGCCAGCTTGCCAAACGGCGAGGGTTTGAGCGGCAGGCGCGGCAGGCCGCTGGGGCCGGGGGGCAGCTCGGGGTAGGGCTTCTCGGCATCGTCCAGTTGCACGTGAGCCAGGCCGGTGACGCCCTGGTAGCCCAGCACCGCAAAGGTGGTGGGGCTGATGGGCGCCTGTTCGTTGACCGCAATACGGATCAGCACGTTGCCGCTCACCTGGGGGTCGAACCCGATGCGCGTGACCTTGCCCACGGCCACGCCCTTGTAGCGCACGGTGGCCTGGGGCTGCAGGCCGCTCACGCCGTCGCGGGTGGACAGCTCGTACTGCTCGTAGTTGGCGTTGTCGCGCGTGAGCCAGATGGCCAGGCCTGCCAGCATGGCGGCCACCACCAGCACAAAGATGCCTGCGGCGAGGGCGTGGGATTTGTTTTCCATCAGTGATGTTCCTTGTCGGGCGCAGGCACGGCGGCGGTCTGCACCGGGGCCTGCTGCACAGGGGGCACGGGGGCCATGGCGCGTTGGCCACGTTCGCCCATGAAGAAGTGCTCGATGAACGGATGCGAAAAGTGCGCCACCTCGTGCGGCGGACCAGTGACGATGACCTTCTTGTCCGCCAGCACCGCCACGCGGGTGCTGAGCGCGAACAGCGTATCCAGATCATGCGTGACCATGATGACCGTGAGCCCCAGCGCCGCGCGCAGCTCGCGCAGCAGCGCGCAGAAGTCGTCAGAGCTGCTCGGGTCCAGGCCCGCCGTGGGCTCGTCCAGCAGCAGCAGCGGTGGGTCCATGATGAGCGCGCGGGCCAGCGCCACGCGCTTGACCATGCCCCCCGACAGGTCGGCCGGCATGCGCGTGGCGTGTTCGGGCTGCAGGCCCACCATCTGCAGCTTGACCAGCGCGGCATCGCGCACCAGGTCGTCGGGCAAGGTGCCCTGCTCGCGCAGCGCAAAGGCCACGTTGTCGAGCACGTTGAAGGCCGAGAACAGCGCACCGTGCTGGAACAGCATGCCCACCCGGCTGGCTGCCCCCTCGCGCCCCATCTCGGACGCGGGCCGGCCCAGCACGGTGACCTGCCCGCGCGTGGGCCGGGCCAGGCCCAGGATCTGGCGCAGCAACACCGTCTTGCCCGTACCCGACCCGCCCACCAGCGACAGCATCTCGCCGCGCTGCACGGTGAAGTTCAGGTCCTGGTGCACGGTGAAGGTCTCGTTGCCCTTGCCAAACTGCGTCCAGAGGCCTTGCACATCCACGATGGGCGGCTCGCCGGGCGCGACGGCGATGTGTTCGGGCTTGGCGATGCGCTCAGTCATATGCCGATGTTCTTGAACGCTATGGCAAACAGCGCGTCCACGATGATCACCATGGTGATGGACGACACCACCGACGCCGTCGTGCCTTCGCCCAGGCTCTGGGTGTTGGGCTTGACGCGCAGGCCCCAGTGGCAGCCGATCAGCGCAATGAACGCGCCAAACACCACCGACTTGGCCATGGCCAGGCCCAGGTTGCCGATCTTTACCGCTGCGGGCAGTGCCTGCACAAAGTACGACGGCGAGATGTCCATGGAGATGTCGGCGGCCAGCATGCCGCCCGCCAACGCCGCCAGCGTGGTCCACACGCTGATGAGCGGCATCGCCAGCGCCAGCGCCAAGGTGCGTGGCATCACCAGCCGGAACCCGTGCGGGATGCCCATCACGCGCATGGCGTCCAGCTCCTCGGTCACCCGCATCACACCGATCTGTGCGGTGATGGACGAGCCGGAGCGGCCCGCCACCAGGATGGCCGCCAGCATGGGCCCCAGCTCGCGGATCAGCGAGATACCCAGGATGTTGACGATGAACGACTCGGCACCAAACTGCCGCAGCTGCAGGCTCATCAGATAGGCCAGCACCACACCGATGAGGAACCCCACCAGCGCCGTGATGGGCAGCGCCGTGGCGCCCATGCGGTACAAATGGCCGGACACATCACGCCACGGCCCCTTGCGCGGGGCGCGTGCCAGGCGCCCCAGGTCCAGCACCAGCTGACCCACCATCTCCAGCAGGTGGCGGGCATGGTCCACACCGTGCAGCACCAGCACGCCCAGGTGATCGACCTGTTCGCCCAGGCGCCAAGGCTCAGGCGGCGGTGCAACACAGGTGAACTGGGCCACCCGTGCCAGCATGGTGCGCTGGCTGTCGGTGCAGGCCAGCTCTGCGGGCCAGGCGTGCTGCCAGTGGTTCCACAGCAGCTGCGCGCCCACATGGTCCAGCCACTGCAGCTCCCGCAGGTCCCAGCCCAGCGTGGGGGCGGGGGGTGCGCCGCGCAGCTGGTCCGACACGGCCTCCCATTGCGCCGCGTTGCCCAGCTCGGCCGCACCCCAGCGCCCACGCAGCTGCGCACACGGCCCTTGGGGCGTATCGGCGCGAACGATGTGGGGAGCGTGGTCGGTCATGGGTCTGGCCGCCAGGGCAGCCGCAGGGGTGGGGTCGTCAAGAAGCAGCAAGGAAGAGCGTGCATGGTAGCGGAGCGAATCCTGCACGCGCTGTCGGACACGAGCCTGTCAAGCACAGACAGGCGGCGAAGCGTGTAATTATTATCAAATCAGCGCCAAGCGCAATCAATTCAAGCATCAGCAGCTACCAAAAGTGTAGCAATAGGCACACACCCTATCGACAGGGCCTGCCCCATCCGCACAATGGCCCACCGTTACCACCTTTGATCGGCACCGCCCCTCCTCCATGAGCGACACCACGTTTGACACCATCATCATCGGCGGAGGCACAGCCGGTGCCTTGCTCGCCAACCGCCTGAGCGCCGACGGCCGCCACCGCGTGCTGCTGATCGAGGCCGGCCGCAAGGACGACTACCACTGGATCCACATCCCAGTCGGCTACCTGTACTGCATCGGCAACCCGCGCACCGACTGGCTCTACAACACCGAGCCCGACGCGGGCCTGAACGGCCGCACCCTGCGCTACCCACGCGGCAAGACGCTGGGCGGCTGCAGCAGCATCAACGGCATGATCTACATGCGCGGCCAGGCGCGCGACTATGACCAGTGGGCCGAGCTGACGGGCGACGCCAGCTGGCGTTGGGACAGCGCCCTGCCCTACTTCCGCCGCCACGAAGACCACTGGCGCCTGGACCAGCCCGGAGGCGTGAACGAAAATTTCAAACGCCTGCACGGCAACAAGGCCACCGGCAGCACCGGCGAGTGGCGGGTGGAGAAGCAACGCCTGCGCTGGGACGTGCTCGACGCCTTTGCCCACGCCGCCCAACAAGCGGGCATCCCGGCCACCGACGACTTCAACAGCGGCAGCAACGAAGGCGTGGGCTATTTCGAGGTCAACCAGAAAAGCGGCTGGCGCTGGAACACCGCCAAGGCCTTTTTGCGCCCCACCTGCTATGGCCGGCCCAACTTCGAGATGTGGACCAGCGCGCAGGCGTCCAAGCTCATCATCGAGACCCAGCCCGACGGCAGCCAGCGCTGCACCGGCGTGTTGGTGTGGGACGGCCACGAGATGGTCACGGCCCGCGCGGCGGGCGAGGTGATCCTGAGCGCAGGCGCCGTCAACTCGCCCCAGCTGCTGCAGCTGTCGGGCATCGGCCCCGCCGCACTGCTGCGCCAGCATGGCATCGATGTGGCGGCGGACCTGCCCGGCGTGGGCGCCAACCTGCAGGACCACCTCCAGATCCGCGCGGTGTTCAAGGTGCAAGGGGTGCAGACGCTCAACACCATGGCCAACTCGCTGGCCGGCAAGGCCAAGATCGGGCTCGAATATGCGCTCAAGCGCAGCGGGCCCATGAGCATGGCGCCTTCGCAGCTCGGTGCGTTCACCCGCAGCAGCCCCGACCAGCCCTATCCCAACATCGAGTACCACGTGCAGCCCCTGTCGCTCGATGCGTTTGGCGAGCCGCTGCACAGCTTTCCGGCCTTCACCGCCAGCGTGTGCAACCTCAACCCCACCAGCCGGGGCACGGTGAACATCAAGAGCGCCGACTTCAAGGCCGCGCCCGCCATCGCGCCCAACTACCTCAGCACGCCCGAAGACCGCCAGGTGGCCGCCGACAGCCTGCGCGTCACGCGCCGCATCGTGGCCCAGCCCGCGCTGGCCAAGTACCAGCCGCAGGAGTGGAAGCCCGGCGTGCAGTTTGAAAGCGACGAAGACCTGGCGCGCCTGGCGGGTGACATTGCCACCACCATCTTCCACCCCGTGGGCACCACCAAGATGGGCCGCGACGGCGACCCGATGGCTGTGCTGGATGCTCAACTGCGCGTGCGCAATGGGCGCGGCGGCGTGGTGGCCGGCCTGCGCGTGGTGGATGCGGGCGCCATGCCCACCATCACCAGCGGCAACACCAACTCGCCCACGCTGATGATGGCGGAGAAGGCGGCGGAGTGGATCATCCAGGCAAGGCGGGCGGCGTGAGTACCATCGCGCCGATGTACTCCTCCACTTTCATCTTTGCGACCAAACAGTTCGACGACGCCTTTCACCGCCTGGACGAGGCGATTGCCACCGCCGCCCGTTCCATCGACGGCTACCTGGGCGAGGAGTCCTGGACGGACACGGGCAACGGCCTGGTGTCCAACGTGTACTACTGGCAGTCGCTGGAAGCCTTGCAAACGCTGATGCAACACCCCGCGCACCTGAAGGCCAAGGCCGCGCAGGCGCAGTGGCTCAATGGCTACCAGGTGGTGATTGCGCAGGTGCTGCGCACCTACGGCGACAACCAGCTGACCGGGCTGCTGCCCACGGCCGGGCTGTTCACGCAAGGCACTGCGCCCCACTGATTTTTTCAAGCCCTGGCGCCCAGGTCCCTGCAGCGTTCAGCGGATGCCGCCCACATAGCGCGGCACCTCGGGCCCGGGCTCGGGGGGCGGTGCAGGGCGCGAGCGCACAGCCTGCGCCGCCACGTCCAGCAGCGGACGGCGCGGCGCTGCAAGGGGAGTGGCGTGCAGGGCGTGCTCCAGGCGGTCGGCCCACTCGGCCAGATCGGGCGCGTTGTCGTCCACAGCGCGCTGGCGCGCGAACCGCACGATCTCCTGCGCATAGTCGGCGTTGACCGCCATCCATTCGGTATCGGTCACGCGACCCGTTTTGCGCCGCAACAGCACATGCAGGTGGGCGGCAATTGCCAGCTTGTCGGAATCGGACATGGTCGGCTCCTTAATGCATTGGGGTCATCCATCGGACTGCACCTGCTTGCCCGCGTTGCGCAACGATGCGGGAGCGGGGAAGGCCTGCCGGGTCTCTCGGGGGCTCATTCAGCCGCCCAGGCGCTCGCGGTGCTGGGCAATGTCCAGCCCAGTCTGTTCGCTCTGTTCGTCCACCCGCAGGCCCATCGCAAAGTTGATGACCCACAGCAGCGCGGCCGTCACCACCAGGCTGTAGGCCGCCACGGCGCCCACGCCGATGGCCTGGGTCAGCAGGCTGCCCGCCACCCCGCCCACGGTCTTGCTGGCCAGCACACCGGTGAGCAGTGACCCCACGATGCCGCCAACGCCATGCACGCCAAATACGTCGAGCGAGTCATCCACCCGCAGCAGCCGCTTGAGCCCCGTCGCGCCCCAGTAGCAGGCCAGCCCGGCCACCAGCCCAATCACCACGGCCGAGCGCAGCGTGACAAAACCGGCGGCAGGTGTGATGGCCACCAGCCCCGCCACCAGGCCGGAGCACAGCCCCAGCAGCGACGGGCGCCCGCGCACCACCCACTCACCCAGCATCCACGACAGCGCACCGGCCGCAGCGGCCAGGTGCGTCACTGCCATGGCCAGCCCGGCGCGCCCATCGGCCGCGACCGCAGAGCCCGCGTTGAAGCCAAACCAGCCCACCCACAGCATGCCCGCGCCCGCCATGGTGAGCCCCAGGTTGTAGGGTTCAAACGGCTCGCGCCCATACCCAGCGCGGCGGCCCAGAAACCAGGCGCACACCAGCCCCGCCACGCCCGCGTTCACGTGCACCACCGAGCCGCCCGCAAAATCCAGCGCGCCCATCTGCGCCAGCCAGCCACCCGGCTCCCACACCCAGTGCGCCACGGGCGCATAGACCACCAGTGTCCACAGGCTGATGAAGACGAGCATGGCCGAAAACCGCATGCGTTCCACAAACGCGCCCACCAGCAGCGCGGCCGTGATGATGGCAAAGGTGAGCTGGAACATCGCGTACACCGACTCCGGGATCAGCGGCGCAATGTGGCTCACGGCCAGCTTGCCCGCCTCCAGTTGAAAGTCGAGCCCGGCAAAGCCAGCACGGTCCCAGCCGCCAAGCCAGGCGCTGCCCGGTGTGAAGGCCAGTGAATACCCCGCCGCAAACCACAGCAGGCTGACCAGCGCTGCAATGGCCACCACGCTGGCCATGGTGTTGAGCACGTTCTTCCTGCGCACCATGCCTGCGTAAAACAGCGCAATACCTGGCAGCGTCATCAACAGCACCAGGGCGGTGGAGGTCATCATCCAGCCGGTATGGGCCGCATTCACCGTGTCCTGGGCCACCAGGGCGGGGCGCGTGAGGGGCGCCGCGACTGCAGGAGCCTCTGGCACGCCCTGGGCCAGCGCGCAGGTGCACAGCCCCAGACACAACGACACGACCGCAAACACCCGGTGGTTGACTGCACGCATGCACGCTCCCTTTCGCAATTTGTTACAAGCGCATTGCACGAGCCATGCCAGCCAGTTGCCACCGAATCGGGGCACCGGGCGCCCCCGTAAGCCGTCCGGCGCCCAACAACGGGGGGCGGGAAACCCCCAATGCACCAGCAGGGTGCAGCCGTTACAGTCACGGCACTCGAAAGCGCGCTTCGGTGTGCCAAGCGAGGGGCCCGAGGAGACAACCTTTCTACCAAGAACCACATTCAAAACACCCAACGAGGTGTGAACCCTTTCAGGCGCTGGCGATCCCAGCGCCTTTTTCTTGCCCGCTCGATCCTGAGCGGTCCTGAATCGATAGCAGGCCCGGTGCGACAATCCTGCGATGGAATGGATTTTGATGACCCTGGCCTCGCTGCTCGCGGGCTTTGTGGATGCGATCGTGGGGGGCGGTGGACTGGTGATGGTGCCCGCGCTGTTTGCAGCTTTTCCGGGCGCGCCCCCGGCCACGCTGCTGGGCACCAACAAGGCGGCCTCGGTCTGGGGCACCGCCATGGCCACCTGGCAATACAGCCGCAAGGTGCAGATCCGCTGGTCGGCCATGCTGCCGGCCGCAGCCGCCGGTTTTGCCGGCTCGTTCGTGGGCGCCTGGGCCGTCACCGTGGTGTCGGCCGACTTCCTGCGCAAGCTGCTGCCCCTGGTGCTGCTGGGCGTGCTGCTCTACACCCTGGCCAAGAAGGAGCTGGGGCGGCACCACACCCCCCGGTTTGCGGGCCGGGCCGAGGTGATCGCCGCCTGCCTGATCGGCGTACTCATCGGCTTTTACGACGGGTTCTTTGGCCCCGGCACGGGCAGCTTCTTCGTCTTCTTGTTCGTGCGGCTGCTGGGCTATGACTTTCTGAATGCGTCGGCGTCGGCCAAGCTGCTCAACTGCGCCACCAACATTGCCGCGATTGCGCTGTTTGCCGCCAAGGGCCATGTGTGGTGGCACTTTGCGGTGACGCTGGCCGTGGCCAACGTGCTGGGCAGCCTGCTGGGCACCCACATGGCACTCAAGCATGGCACCGGCTTTGTGCGGGGCATCTTCATCGTGGTGGTGAGCACCCTGATCCTGAAGACGGGGTACGACGCTTTTCTGCGGTAGGCCTGCACGTCCCCCACCAGATGTCGGTTGCCAGGGTGGCACCCAACTTGCAACGCCCTGCAAGGCCTACCACCAGGGCGCTCCGAGGTCATCGGGGTTGCCCTGCATGGCCCGAATGTGAACGCGCGTCCTATAATTTCCGCACGTTTCCGTTTGATGACGAGGCCCATCGCCAATGGCGATGTCCGCATCCACCCGCTCCGGCCTGCCTACCCGCAGGCCGGATTTTTTGTACCTGAACCACCCCCACAGGAACCTGTCATGCAATTTTTCAAGTCTGCCGTTGTCACCGCCGTGGCGCTGTGCGCTGCCCTCGCCGTCCAGGCCCGCACGCTGGACGAAGTCAAGAAGGATGGCAAGATCATCGTGGCCACCGAGGGCCAGTTCGCTCCCTTCAACTATTTCGAAGGCACCAAGCTGACGGGTTTTGAGGTGGAAGTGGCGGAGCTGGTGGTCAAGAAGATGGGCCTGAAGCTCGAATGGAAGACCCTGGGCTTTGACGCCCTGCTGACCGGCCTGGGCCAGAACCGCTGGGACGCCGTGATTGCCTCCCACGGCGTGACCGACGAGCGCTCCAAGGCCGTGACCTTTGCCAACCCCCATTACTGCTCGGGCGGCATCATCGTGGCCATGGACGACAAGATCCGCAACGCCAAGGACCTGACCGGCAAGGTCGTGGCCGTGCAAACCGGCACCAGCTACCTGGAGCAGGTCAAGAAGGTCAGCGGCGTGAAGGAAGTGAAGAACTTCCCGCAAGACACCGACGCCCAGCGTGCCCTGATCTCCAAGCGCGTGGACGCCTGGGTCAGCGACAAGTTCGTGGCCAAGGAAGCCGCTGCCAAGAACGCCAAAGCCGGCTTCAAGCTGGGCGACATGCTGTTCATCGAGCGCATCGCCCCCGCCATGGCCAAGGGCAACACCGGCCTGGCCGATGCCTGGAACAAGGCGTTCACCGAAGTGCTGGCCGATGGCAGCTACGCCGCCGTCTCCAAGAAGTATTTCAACGAAGACGTGCGCTGCAACTGATGTGATGGCACATGGGGTGCGCAGAGGGCTCGGGCCTGCTGCGCACCCTTTGCCGTTTCTGGTGGCGGGTGCATGATCGCCCTGCCCCAGTCCGATTTCCAACCAAGACCTTCTGGTCGTCTGATCCATGCTTCTCGCTCTTTGGCCACAAAGCTGGTCCCGACAGCAGCGCAGCAATGCCACGCTGGTCGCTGCACTGGTGGTGATGGTGCTGGCCCTCTCGTTGCTAGGCCAATTGCTGTCGTTCTTCCCTGACCCCATCGGCCCCAATGCCCAGGCGTTTTCTGAAGGTGCGCGCACCACGCTGTGGCTCACGCTGGTCAGCGGTGCCGTGGGCCTGGTGCTGGGCACAGCTGCGGCGCTGGCTCGCACCGCCCGCTGGACGCCCGTGCGCTGGATTGCTGGCGTGTACATCTGGGCCATTCGCGGCACACCGCTCTTGGTGCAGATCCTGTTTGTGTACTTTGCGCTGCCGGTGCTGGTGCCAGGGCTGAACCTGCCCGACTTTGCCGCCGCCGTCGTGGCGTTGGGACTCAATGTGGGCGCCTACAACGCCGAAGCGCTGCGCGCGGGCCTGCTGGCCGTGCCACGCGGGCAGACCGAGGCCGCCCGGGCGCTGGGCCTGGGCCGCATGCATGTGTTCATGGACGTGGTGTTTCCGCAGGCGTTCAAAATTTCATTGCCGCCGCTGGTGAGCAACTTTGTGGCGCTGCTCAAGGACTCTTCTCTGGCCTACGCCATCGGCGTGGTGGAGCTGACCAACGTGGGCAACCGCATCCAGTCGGCCACGTTCCAGCCCATCGCCACGCTGACCACGGTGGCCATCACCTACCTGCTGCTGACCACACTGGTCACACAGATCTCCAACGCCGTCGAGTACCGCTTTGACGTGGAGGGCCGCAACCAATGAACTCCAACGTTCCACCCAAGCCCTACATCGTGGCCGAGCGCGTGTGCAAGTCGTTTGGCGCGCACCAGGTGCTCAAGGACGTGTCCACCGTGTTCCACACCGGCGAGGTGACGGTGATCATTGGCGCCTCGGGCTCGGGCAAGAGCACCCTGTTGCGCGCCATCAACCGCCTGGAGCCCCACGACAGCGGGCGCATCACCATCGACGGCGTGGAGGTGTGCGACGACCTCACCACCCTGCAGCGCCAGCGCTGCGAGGTGGGCATGGTGTTTCAGCAGTTCAACCTGTTCGGCCACATGAGCGTGCTGGACAACGTGACGCTGGCGCCCCGCCGCATTCGCCGCACCCCGCGCACCCAGGCCAATGACGAGGCCATGCAGCTGCTGCGCCGCGTGGGCATGCAGGACCATGCGCACAAGTACCCCTGGCAGCTGTCGGGCGGGCAGCAGCAGCGGGTGGCCATTGCACGGGCGCTGGCCATGGCTCCAAAGGTGATGCTGTTTGACGAGCCCACCTCGGCGCTCGACCCCGAGATGGTCAAGGAAGTGCTGGACGTGATGCGTGGCCTGGCCCGTGGTGGCATGACCATGATCGTGGTGACCCACGAAATGGGCTTTGCGCGCGAGGTGGCCGACCGGGTGATGTTCTTCGACCAGGGTCGCATCGCGCACGATGCGCCGCCGCAGGAGTTCTTCAGCAACCCGGCCAACGACCGCATCCGCGCGTTCCTGGGCCAGGTCAGCCACTGAGCCCCGTCCGCACCGGACTGCACTGCAACGCAGAGGCCGCCGGGCAACCGGCGGCCCTTTTTTCTTTTTGGTATTTAGGAATTTGTCGATGCGTACTGAACGCTGGGGCCTGATAGCCCTGCTGGCTGTGACCGTGGTGTGGGGCACCACCTTCCCGGCGATGAAACTGCTCTCGGCGCACCTCGACGCACTGCAGATCATCTGGCTGCGGTTTGTGATCGCACTGCTGGTGCTGGCGCCGCTGTGGCGCGGCATGCTGCGCCACGAGCGGCGCTGGGGCTGCGCGCTGGGGTTGCTGCTGTTCCTGGCGTTCTGGCTGCAGATCGAGGGCCTCGCACGCACCAGCAGCAACCGCAATGCCTTTGTCACCGGGCTCAACGTGCTGGTGGTGCCGCTGATCGCGATGGCAGCACTGGGGCGGCGCTACGGCTGGCGGTTGTGGGGCGCCTGCGTGATGGCGCTGGCAGGCATGGCGCTGATGTTCCACGAGAACGAGCCCTGGAACCTGGGCGATACGCTGACGCTGGCCAGCACCGTGTTCTATGCGCTGTACATCCTGGCGCTGGAGGAATGCGCGCGCCGCACGGCCGCACAGCCCCTGCGGGCCACCCGCATGGCCGCCGCACAGGCCACAGTGATGGCACTGGCCTCCACTGCGCTGTTGCTGGTGCAAAGCGGCAACATGGACTGGCTGCACTCGGCCGCCCAGCTGCCGGTGAACGCCTTGCTGGCCTTGCTGTACCTGGGCCTGCTGGCCAGCGTGGTGGTGGTGACGCTGCAGGCCTGGGGCCAGCAGCGCGTGGACGCCATGCGCAGCGCCATCGTGTTCGGGCTGGAGCCGGTGTTTGCCGCACTCACGGCGTGGATGTTGCTGGGCGAGCAGCTGGGCTGGGCCGGGCTGAGCGGGGCGGCGCTGATTGTGGCAGCGCTGGTGTTCAGCCAGCTCCAGCCGTCACCGCGCGCCGCCGGTGCCTAGCAGGCGCTTTTGAAGCAAAAACAGCTTGTAGCGCTAGTCGATATTGCGTCAACAGCTATTAATTCAATAGCAATCCAGTGCCAGATCAAGGAGTGACCAACGGCACCTCGCTGGCCTTGCGGGGCTTGCCCATGGGCGCACTGGCCAGGCCCTTTTGTACGGCGGCGATGTCTTCTTCGCTGGGGTACTCGCCCAGCAGCCAATAGTCAAACACGCGCCGCGCAATCGGGGCGGCGTGGGCAGCCCCAAAGCCTGCGTTCTCCACAATGGCGGCCAGGGCGATGGTGGGGTTCTCGGCCGGGGCAAAGGCCGCAAACAGCGAGTGATCGCGCTGGTGCTCCTCCAGCGCCTTGGCGTTGTACTTCACGTTCTGGCCCATGGTCACGGCCTGGGCGGTGCCCGTCTTGCCGGCCGAGGTGTAGGGCGCGCCCATGAACACCCGCGTGCCTGTGCCGCCCTTGTTCACCGCCACCAGGGCATTGCGCACCAGCTCCACGTTTTTGGCCTGGTAGCCCAGGTTGATGCCAGGGGGCTGCACGATCTCGGTGATGGCGCCGGTGACCGCATTCTTCACCGCCTTGGCCATGTGGGGGCGATAGCGGATGCCCCCGTTGGCCAGCGTGGCCTCGGCCAGTGCCAGCTGCAGCATCGTGAAGTTGTTGTAGCCCTGCCCAATGCCCAGCGACACCGTTTCGCCCGGGAACCAGCGTTTCATGTCGGCGCGTTTGTAGGTGTTGCGCTTCCACTCGGTGCTGGGCAGCGTGCCCCGCACTTCGCCGTTGAGGTCGATGCCCGTGGACTGGCCGAAACCCAGCGGCTTCATGAAGTCGTGGATGGCATCCACACCCATGTCCACGGCCAGCGAATAAAAGTAGGTGTTGCTGGAGAACTGGATGGCGCGGTGCATGTCCACGCCCCCCAGCCCGCCCTCGTGGCTGCGGAAGGTGTGGCCGCCGAAGGTGTAGAACCCGGGGTCGTTCACCACCAGGCTGGGCGAGCGCTTGTTCAGCTGCAACGCCGCCAGCGCCATGAAGGGCTTGTAGGTGGAGCCGGGCGGGTAGGTGCCGCGCAGGGCGCGGTTGAGCAGCGGCTTGTCGATGGACTCATTGAGCGCGGCCCAGTTTTCGGCATCAATGCCTTCGACAAACAGATTGGGGTCGAAGGTGGGCTTGCTCACCAGCGCCAGGATTTCGCCATTGCGCGGGTCGATCGCCACCAGCGCTCCGCGGCGGCTGCCATACAGCTCTTCGATGAGTTTTTGCAGCTTGATGTCGATGGACAGCATCACGCTGTCGCCGGGGGTGGCGGCGTGGCTGGAGAGCTTGCGCACGGCACGGCCACCCGCCGAGGTTTCCATCTGCTCCACACCGGTCGCGCCATGCAGGGCCGACTCGAAACTGTGCTCGATGCCGAGCTTGCCGATGTACTCCGTGCCCCGGTAGTTGGCCTCGTCCTCCGAGTCCTGGATGCGGGCCTTCTCGGTCTGGTTGATGCGCCCGATGTAGCCAATCGCATGGCTGGCCACGTCGCCCAGCGGGTAGTTGCGAAACAGCCGCGCCTTGATGTCCACACCCGGAAAGCGGTAGCGCTGGGCGGTGAAACGCGCCACCTCCTGATCCGTCAGGCGGGTGCGGATGGGCAGGGATTCGAAGTTGCGCGACTCTTCCATGAGCCGCTTGAAGCGGCGGCGGTCACGCGCCTGGATGTCCACCACCTTGGACAGGGCATCGATGGTCTCGTCCAGCACGCCGGCACGCGAGGGCGTGATCTCCAGCGTGTAGGCCGAATAGTTGGTGGCCAGCACCACGCCGTTGCGGTCCAGGATGAGCCCCCGGTTGGGCACAATGGGCACCACGGCCGTGCGGTTGCTCTCCGCCTGGGCTGCCAGGTCCTCATGGCGCACCACCTGCAGGTACACCAGGCGCGCCGCGACCAGGCAGAACGCCGCCATCACCACCAGGCCCACCACCAAGGCGCGCACCCGGAACCGCGAGGCGTCGGCTTCGCTGCTGCGCACCTCGGTCATGGCCTCACCCCTGAAAACACGGCCCAGAAGCTGGCTGCCTGTGTGACTGGCGCGGCCCAGGCCAGGGGACGCCGAGCAAGGGTCACCCCGCCGCGAGCGCGTCGCCGACCTTCCCGCAGCGCACAGCACTGCGAGAGAAGGGGGAGACAGCGCGGTCGCTCAGGGGGTTGTTGCCTCATGTTCACAACGGCCGGTTCTGGTCTTTGTCGGGCGGGCGGCGCTGGGGCGCCAGCAGCACCCAGCTGGCCAGGGGCCACAGCAGCGCCTCCAGGAACGGGGCCAGAAAGCTCCAGAACCCCGGGAAAATTCCGCCCGCCGCCATGCGCAGCAGCAGCTCGATGGCATGGGCAACGGCAAACAGCGGAAACACCTGCAGCGCTTGCGACGGCACACTGAACCACAGCAAACGGCGGTGGATGGCGATGGCTCCGAACGACAGCACAGTGTAGGACAGCGCATGCTGGCCCAGCAGCGCAGACTGGCTCACGTCCATGCACAGGCCCAGCACAAAGGCCGCCCCCATGCCAATGCGCAGCGGCTGGTGCACGCCCCAGAACACCAGCAGCACCATCAGCAGATCAGGCATCCACACCACGCGGCCCAGCGGCAGCATGTTGATGGCCAGACCCGCAGCCAGACTGGCCCAGATGAACACCGGGTTCACCGGCATCAGCAGGGGCTCACCCCGCGGCATGATCATCGCGGGCCTCCTTGTGTCGGGGTCATCGGGGCAAGGCGGCGGCTCATTTGCGGCCCCCGCGTTTGTTCGCGGGCGCGGCGGGGGCCGCATCCGGGCGAGGCAATTCGTTGTCGGCCAGGGGCTTGAGCACCACCACATGGCGCGCACCCTGCACCTGCGCCAAAGGCACGCAGTAGATGCGCGCAAACGCGGAGTCGGCACGGCGCTCCACCTTCACCACGCGCGCCACGGGCAGGCCCGGCGCATACAGGCCGTCCACGCCGCTGGTGGTCAGCAGGTCGTCTTCGCGGATGTCCGCGTTGGCGGGCATGAAGCGCAGCTCCATGCCACCACCATGGCCCGCCACCGGGTCGCCATAGGCCACGCCACGCACGCCGGTGCGGATGTTCAGCACCGGAATCGCCTGGTCACGGTCCACCAGCAGCGTGACTTCGCTGACCAGCGGAAACACACGGGTGACCTGGCCCAGCACACCAGCCTCGTCCATCACCGGAGCGCCCAGCTCCACGCCGCCCAGCTGCCCCCGGTCCAGCACCACACGGCGCGTGTAGGGGTCTGCGGTGTCGTAGATGACTTCGGCCGCCTGTGCGGGGGTCTGGAGCCGGTCGCGCAGCTCCAGCAGTTTGCGCAGCCGCTGGTTTTCCATGGCCAGCTGGTCGGCTTGGTTGGCGCGCTGGCCCATCACGGTCATCTTCTTGCGGGCGGCATCCAGGTCTTCTTGCGCGGTTTGCAACGACTGGAAATAGCTGCGCCCGTGGCTGGCGAACTCCACCGGCTGCAGCATGAGCCACTGCACCGGGTACAGCACCGTGGCCACGGCCTGACGGAAGGGGCCGGTAATCTGGAAGCGTACGTCGGCCACCATGAGGAACAGCGCCAGCGCACTGAACACGGCCAAACGCGACAGGGCCGAAGGGCCCTGTTTGAAGAAAGGGGGAGCGCTGCGCTCCAGAGTACCCAAGGGCATGGTGCGCAGCGGTCAGGATCTGCCGCGGGGAGCGTGCTCCACGGGCGGGTGCTCAGAAACAAGCATTGGAGCAGGTGCAGTCATGCAATTCAGAGCGCAAAAAAAGTGCCTGCAGCATACAGGCCTGCCGACTTACTCGCTCGTGAAAATGCTGCCCAGGCGGTCCATGCGCTCCAGGGCGATGCCGCAGCCGCGCACCACGCAAGTCAGCGGGTCTTCGGCCACCAGCACGGGCAGGCCGGTTTCTTCGGCCAGCAGGCGGTCCAGGTCGCGCAGCAGCGCGCCGCCGCCGGTGAGCATCATGCCGCGGTCGGCAATGTCGGCGCCCAGCTCGGGGGGGGTTTGTTCCAGCGCGTTCTTCACGGCCGAGACGATCTGGTTCAGCGGGTCGGTCAGGGCTTCCAGCACTTCGTTGGACGAAATGGTGAAGCTGCGTGGCACGCCTTCGGACAGGTTGCGGCCCTTGACTTCCATCTCGCGCACCTCAGAGCCCGGGAAGGCCGAGCCGATGTTCTTCTTGATGGCTTCGGCGGTGGGCTCGCCGATCAGCATGCCGTAGTTGCGGCGGATGTAGCTGATGATGGCTTCGTCGAACTTGTCGCCACCGACGCGCACACTGCCCTTGTAGACCATGCCGCCCAGCGAGATCACGCCCACTTCGGTGGTGCCGCCACCGATGTCCACGACCATGGAGCCGCTGGCTTCCGACACCGGCAGGCCCGCGCCAATACCGGCGGCCATGGGCTCTTCGATCAGGTAGACCGCCGTGGCGCCCGCGGCCTCGGCCGCATCCTTGATGGCGCGGCGCTCGACCTGGGTGGAGCCGCAGGGCACGCAGATGATGATGCGCGGGCTGGGGGTGAACAGCGTGCGCGGGTGCACCATCTTGATGAACTGCTTGATCATCTGCTCGGTGATCACGAAGTCGGCGATCACGCCGTCCTTCATCGGGCGGATGGCTTCGATGTTGCCGGGCACCTTGCCCAGCATGGCCTTGGCCTCGTGGCCTACGGCCTGGATGACTTTCTTGCCATGGGGCCCGCCTTCGTGGCGGATGGCGACAACGGAGGGCTCGTCGAGCACGATGCCTTTGTCGCGGGCGAAGATGAGGGTGTTGGCTGTGCCAAGGTCAATGGCCAGGTCGGTGGAGAAATACCGACGGAAAGCTCCGAACATTCAAAAATCCTCTCGGGCACGGCATGCGCGTCGGCCTGCCATCGCCAGGTATTCAGGGGGGTGTTTATGGGCTTTTTTCACGCAATTGACTCCCATTCCAGGAGCTTTGCGGCAAAGCCGGGATAATACCCCATCCCCTGTGAATAACTCCCTCCGGCGCAGCCCGGATCACAGCTTTACTTCTGGTTTCTCTAGATTCTCCTCCCTATGGCACTGACCCCCCAGGACATCGGCCGCATTGCCAACTTGGCGCGGCTTGAGCTGACGCCCTCCGAAAGTGAGCGCATGCTCACGCAGCTCAATGGCTTCTTTGACATCGTGGAACAGATGCGGGCTGTGGATACCTCGGGCGTCACGCCCCTGGCCCACCCCGTCGCAGCTATCCAGGACGTGGCCCTGCGGCTGCGCGAGGACGTGGCCAGCGAGCCCAACCAGCGTGAAGCCAACCAGCAAAGCGCCCCCGCCGTCGAACGAGGCCTGTTCCTCGTGCCCAAAGTGATCGAGTAAGAGCCCCGCCGCATGACTTCCACCGCATTGCATGACCTGGGCGTGGCCCAGCTGGCCACCGAGCTGCGCGAGCGCCGCGTCTCGGCCGTCGAGGCCGCCCAGCATTTCCTCGCCCGCGCGCAGGCCCACCAGAACCTGGGCGCCTACGTGGCCGTGAACCCGGACATCACCCTGGCCCAGGCCCGCGCCCAGGACGCCGCCATTGCCGCAGGCACCGCCGGCCCGCTGGCGGGCGTGCCAATCGCGCACAAGGACATCTTTGTCACCAAAGGTTTCCCCAGCACCGCAGGCTCGAAGATGCTCGCGGGTTACCAGTCGCCCTTTGATGCCACCGTGGTCACCAAGCTGGCCGACTCTGGCGCCGTGACGCTGGGCAAGCTCAACTGCGACGAGTTCGCCATGGGCTCGGCCAACGAGAACTCCGCCGTCGCCCCCATGGGCTTTGACGCCCCCGCCCCGGTGCGCAACCCCTGGGCCACAGACCGTATCCCCGGCGGCTCGTCCGGCGGCAGCGCCGTGGCCGTGGCCGCGCGCCTGGCCCCGGCCGTCACCGGCACCGACACCGGCGGCTCCATCCGCCAGCCCGCGTCGTTCTGTGGCATCACCGGCATCAAGCCCACCTATGGCCGCGCCAGTCGTTACGGGATGATCGCGTTTGCCTCCAGCCTCGACCAGGCCGGCCCCATGGCCCGCTCGGCCGAAGACTGCGCGCTGTTGCTGTCCGCCATGTGCGGCCCGGACCCGGACCGCGACTCCACCAGCCTGGACGTGCCCGCAGAGAACTTCAGCGCCAAGCTCAACGACAGCATCGATGGCCTGCGCATCGGCGTCCCGGCCGAGTTCTTTGGCGAAGGCCTGGCGCCCGATGTGCGCGCCGCCGTAGATGGTGCCCTGAAGGAATACGAGAAGCTCGGCGCCAAGCTCGTGCCCATCAGCCTGCCGCGCACGCAGCTGTCCATTCCGGTCTACTACATCATTGCTCCGGCCGAGGCGTCGTCCAACCTCTCCCGCTTTGACGGCGTGAAGTTTGGCCACCGCGCCAAGGACTACACCGACCTGGTGGACATGTACAAGAAGACTCGCGCCGAAGGTTTTGGCGACGAGGTCAAGCGCCGCATCATGATCGGTGCCTATGTGCTGAGCCATGGCTACTACGACGCCTACTACCTGCAGGCGCAGAAGATCCGCCGCATGATCGCCGACGACTTCCAGAACGCGTTCAAGAGCTGTGACGTCATCGCCGGCCCCGTGGCCCCCACGGTGGCCTGGAAGCTGGGCGACCACGGCAACGACCCGCTGGCAGACTACCTAGCCGACATCTTCACCCTGCCCGGCTCGCTGGCCGGCCTGCCCGGCATGAGCGTGCCCGCCGGTTTTGGCGAGGGCGGCATGCCCGTCGGCCTGCAGCTGCTGGGCAACTACTTCCAGGAAGCCCGCCTTCTGAACGCTGCGCACCGCCTGCAGCAAGCCACCGACTTCCACCTCCGCCGTCCGGAGGGCTTCTGACATGACCGCCAAACTGATCCATGGCTACGAAGTCGTCATCGGCTTCGAAACCCACACCCAGCTCGCAACCCAGAGCAAGATCTTCAGCCGTGCTCCCACCGCCTTTGGCGCCGAGCCCAACACGCAAGCTTGCGCAGTGGACCTGGCCCTGCCCGGCACCTTGCCGGTGATGAACCGCGAAGCCGTGGCCTGCGCTATCAAATTGGGACTGGCCCTCGGCTCCCACATTGCGCCCGTGAGCATTTTCGCGCGCAAGAACTACTTCTACCCCGATCTGCCCAAGGGTTACCAGATCAGCCAGTTCGAGATCCCGGTGGTGCAGGGCGGCGAGGTCGAGTTCTTTCTGGGCGACGAGAAGAAGACCGTGCGACTGGTGCGCGCCCACCTCGAAGAAGACGCCGGCAAATCGCTGCATGAAGACTTCATCGGCCAGAGTGGTATCGACCTGAACCGCGCGGGCACGCCGCTCCTGGAGATCGTGACCGAACCCGACATGCGCTCGTCCGAAGAGGCCGTCGCGTATGCCAAGGAGCTGCACAAGATCGTCACCTGGATCGGCATCTGCGACGGCAACATGCAGGAGGGCAGCTTCCGCTGCGATGCCAACGTGTCCGTGCGCAAGCCCGGCCAGCCGCTGGGCACGCGCCGCGAGATCAAGAACCTGAACTCGTTCAAGTTCATGCAGCAGGCCATCGACTACGAAATCCGCTGGCAGATCGAGCAGATCGAAGACGGCCACACGATCCAGCAGGCCACTGTGCTGTTCGACCCCGACACGGGCGAAACGCGCGCGATGCGCACCAAGGAAGACGCGGCGGACTACCGCTACTTTCCGGACCCCGACCTGCCTCCGCTACACATTTCAGAGCAGTGGGTGCAGGATGAACGTGCGCAAATGGCCGAATTGCCTCGTACCATGGCCGCACGTTTTGTGGCGGACTATGCCCTGCCCGAGTACGACGCCACCACGCTCACGCAGAGCAAAGCCATGGCGGCATACTTTGAAGCAGCCGCCAAAGCCTGCAGCCAGCCCAAGCTGGCCAGTAACTGGATCATGGGAGAGGTGTCGCGCCGCCTGAATATGGCGGAGACCGGTATCGAGCAAGCTCCTGTGACTGCAGCGCAGCTGGCCGCATTGATCGGCCGCATTGCCGACGGCACGATCTCCAACAACGCCGCCAAGCAGGTGTTTGATGCGCTGTGGACCGGAGAGTCGACCGAAGTGGATGCCGTCATCGAATCCAAGGGCCTCAAGCAGATGAACGACTCCGGCGCGCTGGAGAAGATCATCGACGAGGTGATTGCGGCCAACCCCGACAACGTGGCGCAGTTCCGTGCGGGCAAGGACAAGGCCTTCAACGCGCTGGTCGGCCAGATCATGAAGGCCAGCAAGGGCAAGGCCAATCCGACGCAGGTCAACGAACTGTTGCGCGCCAAGCTGGCGGGCTGACGCGCAAGCCGACTGGCAACAACACCAACAACAAAGGGCCGCGAGGCCCTTTGTTGTTTAGATCGTCTCAAATGGGGTGGTGGACGTCGTAGGCCAAGGGCAAGGGAATTGCGCCCCGCCCGCGCGGCCCTCACCGCGTGGCGGCTGGAGCGGAGGCGTCGCTGGCAGGCGTTGTGCCCGGCAGCGGCATGCGCTGCGCATCCCACAGCTTGCGCAGCTGGGCCAGCTCCACGTCAAAGCGCTGGTGCACGCGGCGCTTTTCCTGGTCCTGCCCGGCAATGAAGCGCTGCTGCTCGGCAATGCTGTCTTCGTTCTCGGCAATCTTGCGGCGCAGCGCCATGGGGGCTTTGTTGGGGTCCTTCTTGTAGAACTCCATCTCCACATCGAAGGCTTTGCGCTGCTGGGCCAGTTCGACCAGGCGCTTTTCGGCGGTGGCGGTCACGTCATCGACGAGCTGAATGGCCGCAGCGCGCTCCACATCGTGCGTGGCCTTGTCGGGATAGCGGGCCGTCAGCGCGCGCTCGCGGCGGCGTTCTTCCAGCTCGCGGGCACGGGCTTCGGCCTCCTTGCGGCGCTGCGCCTCTTGCGCGGCGCGTTCCTGCTCGGTCAGCGAGGGGCCAATTTGCCGCCGCACGATGCCCGAGGGCCCGAGTTCCCGCTGCTCGCGGTCGAGGCATTCGGCGATCGGACGGTCGGCCGTCAGACGCCGGCCATTGCGGTCCACGCAGGTGTAGATGCCGCCGGATGTCCCGGGGGCTTGCGCCCGCGCCCAATCAGCGCCCAGGGTGGCCAACAGAACCCCGCCCATGATCCACGCCGATTTGCTCAAACCATCTACCCCTCGTTGACGCCGTAACGCTGGCGGTAGGCCAGCACCTTTTCGTGGTGGGAACGCATCCCCTCTTCCCCATTTTTCTCAAGAAAGAGCAATAAGTCTGCCAGCCGTGAAATGGCACACACCTGCATGCCCAGTTGGTTGCGCACGTACTGCACGGCGCTGTGGTCCACATCCTGGCCATTCTCGGTGGCTTTCTCCTGGCGGTCCAGCGCAATGGCCACTGCGTGGGGCGTGGCGCCGGCGGCGCGGATGATGGCGATGGACTCGCGGGCGGCCGTGCCGGCCGACATCACATCGTCCACGATGAGCACCCGGCCCTTGAGAGGCGCTCCCACCAGGGTCCCACCCTCGCCGTGGTCCTTGGCCTCCTTGCGGTTGTAGGCAAAGGGCACGTTGCGGCCCAGGCGCGCCAACTCCACCGCCACGGTGGCAGCCAGCGGAATGCCCTTGTACGCGGGGCCAAACACCATGTCGAATTCGATGCCGCTGGCCAGCAGGGCTTTTGCATAGAATTCCGCGAGCCGGCCGATCTTGCGGCCGTCGTCAAACAGTCCGGCGTTGAAAAAATAGGGGCTCAGGCGCCCGGCCTTGGTCTTGAATTCGCCAAACCGCAGCACGCCCGACTCGACGGCAAAACGGACGAAATCCTGCGCCAGCTGGCCCTGTTCGGGGGTTTGCACGCCAACATCCACCATGGGGAAATCCTTGTTCAAGTTAACCAGCCTCAATCTCAATGGCATCCGCTCGGCCACCAGCAAAGGCGTGGAAAGCTGGATGGCAGCCACGCGGCCGGATTGTATTTGTGTGCAGGAAGTGAAGGCCCAGGCCGCCGACATGGCCAACCGCTTCGAGCGCCTGGCCGACCTGCAAGGGCACTTCCACTTTGCCCAGAAAAAAGGCTATTCGGGCGTCGGCATCTACACGCGGCACGTGCCGTCGGATGTAGTCATTGGCTATGGATCGACCGAGTTCGATGCAGAAGGCCGATACGTCGAGCTGCGTTTTGATACGCCCGCCCGCAAGCTGTCGATCATCAGTGCGTACTTTCCCAGCGGCTCGTCGGGCGAAGAGCGGCAACAGGCCAAATTCCGCTTTCTGGCGGAGTTCCACCCCCACCTCATGCGCCTGAAGGCCGAGCGCGACTTCATCCTGTGTGGCGACATCAACATTGCGCACCAGCAAATCGACCTCAAAAACTGGCGCAGCAACCAGAAGAACAGTGGTTTTTTGCCCGAAGAACGCGCCTGGATGACAAAGTTGTTGCACACAACTGATGAAGGCGGCGGCATCATAGACGTTTACCGTCAGTTACAACCTACCGCCACCGACACCGCCTACACCTGGTGGAGCAACCGCGGCCAGGCCTATGCCAACAACGTGGGTTGGCGGCTGGACTACCACCTGGCCACCCCTGCGATCGCGGCGCTGGCGCGTGCTGAACATATCTACAAGGGCGAAAAGTTCTCGGACCACGCACCTATTACGGTGGACTACGCACTGACCCTCTGAGCCCTGCCCCAGCCCCTCTGCCCCGATGACCGACGCCAGCACCTCCGCCCCGCCTCCCGCCCACAGTTTCCGCCCCCAGAGCGCCGAGGCGCTGTGGCGTCAGATCTCCACCCCCCACCCCACGGTGGGCAAGGCCCGGCACCTGGGCGAGGCGCTGGTCCACGCGGGGCTGCTGTCCACGCCGGACCTGGCAGAGGGCCTGCAGGCGCAGCAGGAGGAGCGCGGCAATGGCGTGCAGCGGCCCATCGGCCAGATTCTGGTGGACCGGGGGGCACTCACCCAGGACCAGTTGCGCAGCGTGATTGCCACCTGGCTGGGTGAATACACCGTGCACCCCGGCGACATCACGCCCGAAGCGCCGGCCCTGGCACTCATCCCCCGTGCCGTGGCCGAGCGCGAATCCGTGCTGCCCCTGATCGCACGCGAGGACGCGCTGGTGCTGCTGATGGCGGACCCCTGGGACCGCGTGCTGATCGACGAGATCCGCTTTCTGACCCAGCGGCGGCTGATCCCGCTGCGCGCAGCGCCCGGCACGCTGATGCCCGCCATCCACAAGGCCTACCGCACCCGCCCTGCCGACGCGGGCGGCGCGGCAGCCGGCGCACGCGCCACCTCGCAGGAGTTGCTGACCAACCTGGCCACTGCGTCGCCAGACGCAGACACCGAGCAGGCCGACGTGATCAGCGAGTCGGACAACACCCTGGTGCGGCTCATCAACTCGGTGATTGACGAAGCCATCAGCCACCGTGCGTCGGACATCCACATTGAGACCGAGCCCGCCCCGCACAACGTGCGCGTGCGCCTGCGCATCGATGGCGACCTGGTGCCTTACCTGGAGCTGCCCGCGCGCTACCGCTTTGCGATGGTGGCACGCATCAAGATCATGGCCAGCATGGACATCTCGGAGCACCGCAAACCGCAGGACGGCAAGATCGACTTTGCCCGCTTTGGCGGCCCGCCGGTGGAGCTGCGGGTGGTCACGGTGCCCACCTCGCGCGGACTGGAGGACGTGGTGCTGCGCCTGCTGGCAGGCGCCAAGCCCCTGCCGCTGGAGAACATCGGCCTGAGCCAGCCCAACCTGCTGGCGCTGCGCGCGGTGGTGCAAAAAAGTTATGGCCTGGTGCTGGTGTGTGGCCCCACGGGCTGCGGCAAGACGACCACGCTGCACTCGGTGGTGCGCGACATCAACACCGCAGGCCGCAAGATCTGGACGGCCGAAGACCCCATCGAGATCACGCAGGAGGGCCTGCGCCAGGTGCAGGTGAACCCACGCATCGGCTGGACCTTTGCCGCCGCCATGCGCACCTTTTTGCGCGCTGATCCAGACGTGATCATGATCGGCGAGATGCGCGACGAGGAGACGGCACGCATCGCCATCGAGGCCTCGCTCACCGGGCACCTGGTGCTGTCCACCCTGCACACCAACTCCGCGCCCGAGAGCATTGCGCGCCTGCTCGAAATTGGCCTCGACCCGTTCAACTTCTCGGACTCGCTGCTGGCCATCCTGGCGCAGCGCCTGGTGCGGCGCCTGTGCACCGCCTGCCGCGAGCCGCGTGTGGCCGACGACGACATGCTGGCGGGCCTGGCGTCGCAGTACCTGGAGAGTGGCACACATAACACCGCTGAGGCGCGCCAGGCGCAGATCGGACGCTGGCGCCAGCAATACGGCGGCGCCCAGGGCGAGCTGCGGATGTGGCGCCCCGTGGGGTGCGCCAAATGCGAAGGCCACGGCTACCACGGTCGCCTGGGCATCCACGA
Organism: Acidovorax sp. 59; assembly: GCF_002754175.1. Lineage (NCBI taxonomy): Bacteria > Pseudomonadati > Pseudomonadota > Betaproteobacteria > Burkholderiales > Comamonadaceae > Acidovorax > Acidovorax sp. 59. Next base: position 4,278,357 of record NZ_PEET01000001.1, read on the forward strand.
GCTGATGATGAGTGACGAAGCCATTCGCCAGCACATCCGCCACCGGGCCCCGGCTTCGGACATCCGGCACTCTGCGCTCACCGCCGGCATGCTCACCCTGCGCCAGGACGGCATCGAAAAGGTGTTGCAGGGCCTGACCGACATGAGCGAAGTGGTGGCGGCGACCAACCTGTAGCCTTCAGCCCCGGCAGTCACTCACAAGCCCCCAAAAACCGTCAACAATTGTCAAAACCACCCATCTCGCGGCAATTTTCCGTTGGACGGCAGTCGGTTTTCCTGCTTTCACGGGCATAGTCAAGCCGTGCCAGCTACCGCACCTGGAGCCATTCCAGGCCCCCGGGGCGCTGGCTGGATGTGAAAGTGGTGACGATGTTGTTCCGATTCCTGGCTGCCCTGCGGGCCCGCACAGACGCCACCCTGGTGGCCCTGCTCGGACCTTTGAGCCTGTGCCTGCCGCTGTGGGCCCACCCCGCCCCGCTGTGCCCAGCCCCCCAGGGCCGCAGCGTGCTGCAACTGCAGCCTGCCGGCGACGGTCAGGCGCAGGCCTGCGACCTGCAGGCCCTGGAGCGACTGCCAGCGCTAGACATCACCACCGCCCTGCCTCCCGCGCTGGGCATGGCGGGTACACACCGCTGGACCGGTGTGCCGCTGCGCCACCTGGTGGAGCAGCTCGGGGGCGGCGAACGCAGCCGCATCGTGCTGATGGCCCTGAACGACTATGCCGTCGTGATCCCCTGGAGCGACCTGCTTCGCTACAACCCCGTGCTGGCCTACCGGCGCGACGGCCAGCGCATGGGCATCCGCGACAAGGGGCCACTGATCCTGATCTACCCGTTTGATGCCCACCCCGCTCTGCAACAGGGCCAGGACTACGTCAACCGCACCATCTGGCAGGTCCATGCTGTCTCCATCCGCTAAGCAGCAGCCCGCCGCCAGCAACACACGTACCACCCACCGGCTGCTGGCCCTGGTGGTGGCCATGGCTTTGGGCACCTCTGCGGCCCTGTGGTGGACGCTGCGCCAGGCCCAGGACCTTGCGCAGCCCCACCAGCAAAACGACCTCTGGTACATCGCCAGCGTACACAACGAACTGGCGCGGGTGAGTCTGCTGGCGCGCCAGCTGCGGGCCCGGGAGGCCAGCGCGCAAGACCTGGTCGACCGGCTGGACGTGCTGTACAGCACCCTCGACACCAGCGGTCGCGGACCGCGCGTGAGCACCCAGCTGCGCGAGGCACTGCCGGACACCGCACAGGGCCTGGACGGGTTGCGCACTCAGGTGGAGCGCTGGTCGTCGCAGGCCAGCGGCAGCGCCAACGAGCCCGGCAGCACCGCGGCGCGGCGCACGCAGGCGACGGCCGCACCCACCCAGGCGCTGCGCGTGGCCGAAGACATCACCCGCCAGTCCGACGCGCTGCTGGAGCGCCTGCGCCAGGCGGTGGCCACCGTGCACCTGTTCAGCACCCAGCAGACAGACCAGGCGCGCCAGCAGTTGCACCAGCGCTTCATCGTGCTCAGCGTGGTGCTGAGCGCTCTGCTCGTGGGCACCACGCTGCTGATTGCCCGGCTGGTGCAGGACGCACGCGCCGCCAAAGCCGCATCGCGGCAGCTGGCGCAAACCAACCGGGAGCTGGAAGACCGCGTGGCCCGGCGCACGCGCAAGCTCGAAGAAAGCCGCGCGCTGCTGGGCTTCATCCTGGACACCAGCCCCAGCGACGTGCTGCTGGCCGAAGTCGAGAGCGGTCGCGTGCATTTCATCAACCACCGGCTGACCGAGCGCCTGGGGCTCAAAACCGCTCCTCAGACCCTGTTTCTGCCCGACCTGCTGCACGACCCCGACACACGCCAGCGCTTCATGCAGACCCTGGACCAGTACGGGCAGGTCGATGCCATGGAGGCGCAGATCGGCACCCATGCCCCGCGCTGGAGTTCACTGTCGGCCCGCCTCATCGACGTCGAGGGCCAGCTGGCACACCTGCTGTGGGGCTTTGACATCAGCACCCACAAGGCCCTGGAGGCCCAGCTGCGCGAACTGGCCACGCGCGATGCGCTCAGCGGCCTGCTGAACCGCCGGGCCTTCATGGAGCGCAGCACCGCCCTGTTCGACCACTGCCGCCGCCATGGACAACCTTGCACCGTGCTGATGATCGACATCGACCACTTCAAGCGCATCAACGACCGGTACGGCCACCAGATGGGCGACACCGCCATCCGCGCCTGTGCCGAGGCCATCGGCCAGGCCCTGCGCGAGGCCGACCTGCTCGGCCGCCTGGGCGGGGAGGAATTTGCCGCGCTGCTGCCCCATGCCAGCGCCGACAGCGCACGCCAGGTGGCCGAGCGCATCCGGGGCGCCATCGCACAGCTGGGCCTGGCGTCGCCTGCAGGGCACCCGGTCACGTTCACCATTTCCATCGGCATGGCTTCCAGCGAGCGCCACCACACAGGCATCGAGCCGCTGATGGCCGATGCCGACGCGGCGCTCTACCGCGCCAAGGCCGCCGGCCGCAACCGGGTGCTGACCCACGAGGCGGCGCACCCCGCACTCTGACCTTAACCAACGACACAACAACCATGAGCCTGCGCCTTTTGATTGTGGATGACAGCCGCATGTCCCGCCTGATCCTGCAGGGCCTGGTGCAACAGGCCCACCCCGACTGGACCATCGTACACGCCAGCAGCGGCGAAGAAGCCTTGCAGCTGGCGCGCGAGAACCCCGTGGACCTGGTTTCCATGGACTTCAACATGCACGGCATGAACGGCCTGGATGCCGCACTGGCGTTGCGCCAGTTGCTGCCCCGGGTGCCCGTTGCCATCCTCACGGCCAATGTGCAGAACGCCGTGCAGGAGCGCATCGAGGAAGCGGGTATGGTGTTCATTGCCAAGCCCATCACCGCCCAAGCCGCCCAACAGCTCATCGCCCTCGCAGGAGCCTGACATGCCCATCCAGCTAGACGCCGAACAGATCGATGCACTGAGCGAGATCTTCAACATCGGCGTGGGCAAGGCCGCCGCCGCCATGGGCAGCCTGCTGCGCGACGAGGTGCTGCTGTCGGTGCCGCATGTCAGCGTGTTCACCGTGAGCGAGGCGGCGCAGCAACTGGGCACCCAGGGCCACCCCATGTATGGCGTGCGCCAGCCGTTTCGCGGCGTGCTCAATGGCGATGCCCTGCTGATCTTTCCAGGCCACCGCAGCCTGGAGATCGTGCGCATCGTCGCCGGACAGAACGTGCCCAGCGAAGACCTGAACGCCATCGAGCAGGATGCGCTGACCGAGGTGGGCAACGTGATGCTCAACGCCTGCATCGCCGCCTTGTCCGACCTTCTGGGCCACGAGTTCGAACTGAGCCCGCCACGGTTCGACATGGGCGACAGCCGCACCATCCTGGGCACCCGCATCCAGAACCACCTGGTGGTGTTCCTGCACATCCGCTTTGAGCTGCTGAGCAGCCAGATCGAGGGCTTTGTGGTGTTCGTGCTCAACACCACGTCGCTCGAGGGCCTGCGCACCGCCGTGAACCGGCTGCTGGGCCGGCCTGTGGACGCAGACTGAGGCCCCAAGCAGCCGCCAAGGGACGGCGGGCGCTGCACAGGCCCTGTGCGAAACTCGCGGCTGTTGCCTTCCGGCCCTGCCGTCGCCGCGCCAGCCCGCTATCGCCCCCTGGGAGAAAGCGGCCCCAGCGCGATGGGCGATGGGTTTACTGCCTCCATCCCATGCTCCGCTACCTCACCGTCCCCGTCACTCCTTTCCAGCAGAACGCCTCCATCGTCTGGTGCGACGCCACCCGGCAGGCCGCCGTGATCGACCCGGGCGGAGACCTGGACACCTTGCTGGCCGCGGTGGAAGAGCACGGGCTGACGCTGTCCCAGATCTGGCTCACCCACGCGCACATTGACCACGCCGGCGGCACGGGCGAGCTGGCCCAGCGCCTGTCGCTGCCCATCGTGGGCCCCCACCCGGGCGACCAGTTCTGGATCGACGGGCTGCCGCAGCAAAGCGCCATGTTCGGCTTTCCGCCCGCGCAGCACTTCACCCCCACGCGCTGGCTGCACGACGGCGACACCGTGCAGATCGGCAACGAGACGCTGGCCGTGCGCCACTGCCCCGGCCACACGCCCGGCCATGTGGTGTTCCACGCGCCGCAGATTGACCGCGCGTTTGTGGGCGACGTGCTGTTTGCGGGCAGCATTGGCCGCACGGACTTTCCCCAGGGCAACCACCAGCAGCTCATCGACAGCATCACGCAGCGGCTGTGGCCCATGGGCAACCAGACGGTGTTCATTCCTGGCCACGGGCCCGAGAGCACCTTCGGGCGCGAACGGCAAAGCAATCCCTACGTGGGCGGCACCTGAGCACAGACCATCAATGCTCTCTTATTCATAGCATGCCAGGCATATTCCACTAGCGCATCCAGCCGATTGGGCTTGAAATGGGTTGCCGGAGGCCGTCACAGGCCCTGGTCGCGTGCTCCGCGCCGCCGGGTGCCCAGCGGCGATCAGACCCCGGGATACCTGCCAGTTCGCCGCACCCCCGACACCGCCGGGGGCTACGATGGAGCGGTTTGCCACCTCTGCAGGCCGCCCGTGCCCCCGTGCCATGACCCCATCCAACGCGCCGCGCCCCCCGCTTGAACCCCAGCGCGGCTCCAGCCTCGCGGGCAAGGCCTACTGGGCCATGGTGCAGCGGGTTGCGCTGACGGCCGCTGCCATCGACGCGGGCTACATCCTGCTGTTTCTGTGGCTGGGCTCGATGCCGCTGGCGGCCGTGAATGTGCTGAGCATCGCCATGTACCTGGGCGCCTACCGGCTCATCCAGAAGCGCTACAACACCGCTGCACTGCCCCTGATCTGGCTGGAGGTGATCGGGCACTCGGCCCTGGGCTCGCTGCTCATCGGCTGGGAGAGCGGCTTTCACTACTACCTGCTGATGTTCATCCCCGCCATCGTGATCGCCAACACGCGCGGCTATGCCGCGCCCATGGTGCTGGCCCTGCTGGCCTACTACCTGGGCCTGCACATGCTGAGCGACGCCGTGGGGCCGCTGGACCCGCTGCCCGCGCACAGCGTGAAGATCGTGAACTGGGTGCACATCTGCGTGGTGTTTGCCATGTCGGCAGCGCTGTCGGCGTTCTACCGCCGCACCATCCTCATTGCCGAGGCGCGCCTGCGCAAGCAGGCCACGCGCGACCCGCTGACCGGCCTGGCCAACCGCAGCCACTTTGACGCGCAGGCCACCGAGGCGCTGGAGCGCAGCCGGCGCAGCGGTGTGCCAGTGACGCTGCTGCTGTGCGATGTGGACCACTTCAAGCGCGTGAACGACCAGTACGGCCACGCCGTGGGCGACCAGGTGCTGGTGGCCATGGGCCAGGTGCTGGCCGACAACCTGCGCGAGGGCGATGTGCTGGCGCGCTGGGGTGGCGAAGAGTTTCTGGCACTGATGCCCGCCAGCCCGCTGGACGCCGCCAGCGCCACGGCCGAGCGCATCCGTGCCGCTGTCGCCCGGGCACCGCTGCCCGTCGGCCCCGAGCCCTTGGCCCTGACGCTGTCGTTTGGCGTGGCCCTGGTGCACGGGCCCGACGACCTGCAGGCCGCCATTGCCCGCGCAGACCAGGCGCTGTATGCCGCCAAACACGCGGGGCGCAACCGGGTGCAGCTCGCGGGGGAAGACGCCGCCAGCAGCACCCTGGCGGCTCAGTCTTAGAGGCTGAGGGCCTGCGGAATCTCGCAGGTCAACCGTTGCGGCGCGCGGCCTCGTACAGGCCTTGCACCTTGGGCACGTTCTGCTCCAGCTCGCGAATGCGCGCGGGGCCCGATGGGTGGGTGGACAAAAACGCCAGCCCGCCTTGTTTGCTGCCGCTGGCATTGCCCATCTTCTGCCACAGGCTCACGGCGGCCGACGGCTGGTAGCCCGCGCGCGCGGCCAGCTCCAGCCCCACCAGGTCGGCTTCGCTTTCGTCCGAGCGGCTGAACTGCAGCGTGAGCAATTGCCCGCCCAGGCCCGCAGCCGCCTGCCCCAGGTCGCCCAGCCCCAGCAGCTGCGAGCCCAGTCGCAGCGCCAGGTTAGTGCCCTGCGTCTTGGCAATGCGCTCGCGTGCGTGCTCACGCAGCGCATGGGCCATCTCGTGGCCCATGATCATCGCGGCCTCGTCGTCGGTGAGCTTGAGCTGGTCGAGGATGCCGGTGTAGAACGCAATCTTGCCGCCGGGCATGCAAAACGCATTGATCTGCGAGCTGCCGATCAGGTTGACCTCCCACCGCCACTGGCGGGCGCGGTCGTTCCAGGGCATGGCGTACGGGATCAGCCGCTTGGCGATGGCGTGCAGGCGCTGCAGCTGGGGGTGGTTGTCGGGCGCCAGCGCGCGCTTGGCGCGGGCCTGCTCCAGCATCTGGCGGTACTGCTGGGCGGCAGACTGCTCCAGCGTCTCGGCGGGCACGAGCTTGCGCAGGCTGGATGCCGAACCCACGTCCACCTGCGCCAGCACCGGCGTGGCCGCAGCGGCGCCCGCTGCCAGCAGGAACGCGCGGCGTGCGGACCAGGGGGACGACGGCGCGACGGAAGGAGCGGGGCAGAGAAGACACATACAAGGCAATCCCAGAAGGAATAATGAGCAGCGCTGGCACACAACACACCAGAGCCTGCCGCGCAGATGGAGGCTGACAGGATGGCTACAAGGGTGCGTCGGCGATGATAGACAAAACCCCCGCTCGCCCATGTCAGACACCTCCACATCTTCCACCCCCAGCCTCGCTCCCGCTACCGCCCCGGACAAGCCCCCGCGTACCCCCTGGCTGCAAACCCTGCGCGTGTACCTGGAGCCCGCCAGCCTGCGCATGCTGACGCTGGGTTTTTCGGCCGGGCTGCCGCTGCTGCTGGTGCTGGGCACACTGAGCTTTCGCCTGCGCGAGGCGGGCATCGACCGCAGCACCATCGGCTACCTGAGCTGGGTGGGCCTGGCCTACGGCTTCAAGTGGGTGTGGGCGCCGCTGGTGGACCGCATGCCCATCCCGGTGCTCACGCGGCTGCTCGGGCGGCGGCGCAGCTGGCTGCTGCTGGCACAGCTGGTGGTGGTGGCGGGACTCATCGGCATGGCGCTGGCCGACCCGCGCCTCACACTGGGCCCCATCGTGTGGTGCGCGCTGGCCGTGGCGTTTGGCTCGGCCACGCAGGACATTGCGCTCGATGCCTTCCGCATCGAATCGGCCGACGCCAACCACCAGGCCGCGCTGGCGGCGTCGTACCAGACGGGTTACCGCCTCGCGATGATCTGGGCCGGAGCCGGTGTGCTGTGGATTGCCGCGCGCTCCGAGGTCGCGCCCGCGGCCGGCCAGGCCGTGGCCCTGGGTGCCGCGGCGTACCAGAACGGCGCCTGGCAGGCGGCCTATCTGGCCATGGCGGCGTCGATGGCCGTGGGCGTGGTCACCGTGTTGTTTTCGCGTGAGCCCGCGCCCGTGGCGCTGCCCCCCGCCAAGAACGCTGCCGAGTGGATCCAGGGCGCACTGGTGGCCCCGTTTGCCGACTTCCTGCGCCGCTACGGCTGGCATGCGGCGCTCATCCTGGCGCTGATTGCCGTGTACCGCATCAGCGATGTGGTGATGGGCATCATGGCCAACCCGTTCTACGTGGACATGGGCTACACCAAGGACGAAGTGGCCGCCGTGACCAAGATCTACGGTGTGATCATGACGCTCGCTGGCGCCTTCGTGGGCGGCGTGTTGTCCATGCGCTTTGGCGTGATGCGCATCCTGATGCTGGGCGCCATCCTGAGCGCCGCCAGCAACCTGCTGTTTGCCTGGCTGGCGGGCCACGGGCACGACGTGACGGCGCTGATTGCCGTGGTGTCGGCCGACAACCTAGCCAGCGGCATTGCCTCGGCCGCGTTCATCGCCTACCTGTCGAGCCTGACCAACGTGAGCTACTCGGCCACGCAGTACGCGCTGTTCAGCTCGATGATGCTGCTGCTGCCGAAGTTCGTGGCGGGCTTCTCGGGCGACTATGTGGATGCGTTTGGCTACGCCCAGTTCTTCACCTCCACGGCACTGCTGGGGCTGCCGGTGCTGGTGCTGGTGTGGCTGGCATCGCGCATCCAGAAGGTCGGTGGCGCCTGATTCATATGCCCAGAAAGCTACCAAATCAATAGCAATTTCTGAAGCCTCTCGCCACCCGGTTTACCGGAACTTTACGGGGGCTTCAACACGGGGAGACGGCTGGGCCGGACCATGAAGACAGTTTCAAAGCCTCGCTACTACACTGCCCCCATGAGCTCCCAACTGCTGATGATCGAAGACGACGCCCGCCTCGCGCAGATGGTGGGCGAGTATCTGGGCCAGTCGGGCCTGCAGGTCACGCACCGTGCCGATGGCAAGAGTGGCCTGGCGCAGCTGCAGGGCCCTGATGCCGGGCCGCTGCCCGACCTGGTGATCCTGGACCTGATGCTGCCCGACATGGATGGGCTGGAGGTATGCCGCCGCATTCGCTCGCTGCAGGGCAACGCGGCGCAGGTGCCGGTGCTCATGCTCACCGCCAAGGGCGACCCCATGGACCGCATCATCGGACTGGAGCTGGGTGCTGACGATTACCTGCCCAAGCCCTTTGAGCCCCGCGAGCTGCTGGCCCGCATCCGCGCCATCCTGCGCCGGCGCACGGATGGTGGCGGCGCGGCCGCCGCCACCCAGGTGCTGCGCTTTGGCACGCTGGAGATCGACCGCGACGCGCGCACCGTGACCGTGGCGGGGCAGCTGGCGGACCTCACCTCCTACCAGTTCGACCTGCTGGTGGCATTGGCCGAGCGCGCGGGCCGGGTGCTCACGCGCGACCAGATCATGGAGGCCGTGCGCGGCCGCGAGCTGGAGGCGTTTGACCGCTCCATCGACGTGCACATGGGCCGCATCCGCGCGGCCATCGAGGCCGACGCCAAGAACCCGCGCCGCATCCTCACGGTGCGCGGTGTCGGTTATGTGTTTGCCAAGCAGCAAGATTGACCGCTGACGCAGGCCCCGCTGCCTGCGCTGTCGCCCCACGCATGTCCTTGTCCAACCCTTTTTCCCGCCGCCTTTATCTGCGCATCTGGCTCGCCGTGGTCGGCGGCATGGCAGTGCTGACGCTCACCGTGGGCTGGGCCTGGCGCATTGCCGAGGAACAAAAGGCCCAGAACAACCAGCCGTTTGTGCCGCCTTCGCGCGAAATGGCGGTGCGCGACCCGGGGGGCAACCTGGTGCTGCGCGGCATGGCCACGCGCCAGCCGTCCGAGCCGGGCGAGGTGGTGGAATTCCACATCGAGGCGGAAAACGGCCAGATCTTCACCCTGCAGATGGCGCCCCGCCAGCCCCGCATGGGCCGCAACGGCGGCCGGTCCGGGGGGCCCGGCCAGGACGAGGCGGCTTTCTGGACCCGCCCGCCCTTCGGCTTCTTGTGGCTGCTGGGCATCGTGGGTCTGGCGGTAGCGGTGGGCGTATACCCCATCATCCGCCGCCTCACGCAGCGGCTGGAGGCCTTGCAGCGCAGCGTGAAGAAATTTGGCGAAGGCGACCTGTCGGTGCGGGTGCCCGAGCAGGGCCAGGACGAGGTGGCCGACCTGGCGCGCCAGTTCAACGCAGCGGCAGAGCGTGTGGAAACCCTGGTCAAGTCGCACAAGTCGCTGCTGGCCAATGCCTCGCACGAGCTGCGCTCGCCCCTGACCCGTATCCGCATGGGGCTGGAGCTGATGGGTGGCCAGCAGCCTTCCCCCGCCTTCCGCGAAGAAATCCTGCGCAACATCGCCGAGCTGGACCAGCTGGTGGACGAGATCCTCCTGGCCAGCCGGCTCGACGCGCGCGAGGCCGACGTCGGCACCGTGGAACTGGTGGACCTGATTGGCCTGGCCGCCGAGGAATGTGCGCGCGTGGACGCCGACCTGGACGTGAGCGCGAGCCCCGATTCGCTGGAGGTGCGCGGCGTGGCGAAGCTGCTGCGCCGGGCGATCCGCAACCTGCTGGAAAACGCACGCCGCTACAGCACCGGCGAGATCACCGTGGTGGTGCACCGCCGCCAGGGCCGCGCCGAGGTGCATGTGTGTGATCACGGCCCGGGTGTACCACCCGGCCAGCGCGAGCGCATCTTCGAGCCCTTCTACCGACTGCCGGGCGCCAGCGAGCGCGCGGGCGGCGTGGGCCTGGGGCTGGCGCTGGTGCGGTCGATTGCCGGCCGCCACAACGGCACCGTGCACTGCCAGGACCGTGCTGACGGCGACAGCGGCGCGTGCTTTGTGCTGGCGCTGCCGCTGGCACCATCCACGCACTGATTGGCGCCTGCATTCGCGTGCGCTCAGCGCGCTGCCGGGCGGGGCGCCAGGGGCCAGCGCCAGGCCATGGCGGCATATAGCACCGCACCCACACCGAGCGCTGCGGCGGCCACAGCCAGCCCGTAGACAAAGCCCTGCCCCTGCGTGGCCGCGTGGTGCAGCATCCATGCCACCATGGGCGGGCCCACGATCTGACCGATGCCGTAGGCCGCCGTGAGCAACCCCGGAAAACTGTCGCCCGCCGCAGGCCACACGCGCCGCGCCTCCTGCAGGGCATAAAAGGTGATGGCAGTGAACGGCAAGCCCAACAGCAGGCTGCCCAGCGCAAACCCCGCAGGCCCCGGCCACACCAGGCTGAGCGCGATAGCCCCGGCCTGCACCACGTAGGCACCCATCAGCAGCCAGCGCCGGTCCCACGCGGCCGGGGTGCGGGTGGATAACGCCGCGCCCAGCGCCACGCCAGCACCAAACAGCGGCCAGAACAGGTCGGGCCAAGGCGACCCCGCAGGCAAGGCAGCGCGCGCAATCACGGGCAAAAAGGTGGCCGTGACGATGTAGCCCAGCCCTGCGAGCCCATAGGCCAGCGTGAGCCCCGTGCGCGCCCAGACCCCGTGGCCGGGGGTGGAGCCGTCCACCACCGGGCCGGAGGCTGCGGCCAACCCGGGCATCGCCACACCCCGCAGCACGGGCCAGATGGCAGCGCACAGCCCCACACTCAGCAGTCCGAACACCGCCCAGCCCGCCGCAGCGGGCCACTGCAGCGCCACCATGGCACTGGCCGACAGGCCGGTGAGCACGATGCCCAGCCCCGGGCCACAAAAGATCAACCCACCCAGCGCGGGCTGGCCTAGCGCCACCAGCCGCAGCATGCACCACACCGAGACGTTCAAGAACACCAGCGCACTGGCAACCCCGGCCGCAAACCGCAGCGCGGGCCAGGTGCCCGGCAGCGGCAGCGCCATGCCCAAGGTGAGCAGCACCGTGGCCGCGAGCCCCCAGCGCGCCAGCCGCGCCGCATGCCACCGCTGCCGCGCACGGGGCGCCACCCAGGGCAGCGCCATGCAGGCCAGCGCCCCGATCAGGTACCCGAGGTAGTTGGCTGTGGCCAGCCAGCTGCCGCCGGCCAGCGTGACCACGCCGTCGTGCAGCATCATGGGCAGCAGCGGGGTGAAGGCAAACCGGCCCACGCCCATCGCCACCGCCAGTGCGGCCATGCCCGCCAGTGCTACAGCCAGGGGACGGTCTTGGGGGGCGACGCGCGGTTCCATGCAGGCGGTTTCCAGTCTATGATTCTGTTTTGAGATTTATTTTCTATTAATCATCTCACAACAAGAATATTTATGGATCTGGCAGCGCTCGAAATATTCCGCGCCGTCGCGCTGGAAGGCAGCGTGACCCGCGCGGCCGAACGGCTGGGCCGCGTGCAGTCCAACGTGACCACGCGCGTGCAGCAGCTGGAGGAGCAACTGGGCGCCACGCTGTTCCTGCGCGAGGGCAAACGCATGGTGCTGACGCCTGCCGGGGAGGCGCTGCGCGGCTATGCCGACCGCCTGCTGGCGCTGGCCGAAGAGGCTCGCCAGTCGGTGCACCCCGGCCAGCCCGGCGGCCGGTTGCGCCTGGGCGCCATGGAAAGCACGGCCGCCGCACGCCTGCCGCAGCCGCTGGCCCGGCTGCATGCGCAGTGGCCCGGGCTGGTGCTGGAGCTGTCCACCGCCCCCTCGCGCCAGCTGGTGGAGCAGGTGCTGGCCCACACCATCGACTGCGCACTGGTGGCCTGGCCGCCGCCGGGCATCGACGCCGACGCGCCGGTGGAGCGCACCGCCGTGTTTGCCGAGGCCCTGCTGTTGGCCCTGCCTGCCGACCACCCGCCCGTGCACACGCCCCAGGACCTGCAGCTGGACACCTTGGCCGCCTTCAGCCCCGGCTGCACCTACCGCCGCATGGGCGAGGCCTTCATACAGCAAAAGGACGGCAGCCCGCCGCGCGTGCTGGAGCTGGCCTCGTACCACGCCATCCTGGCCTGTGTGGCCACCGGTCGCTGCGCGGGCGTGGTGCCCCAGGCCGTGATCGACCTGATGCGCGAGCCGCCTGCGCTGCGCCTGGTGCCCCTGGCCACCTGCGACACGGTGCTGGTGCACCGGCGCAGCTACCAGTCGCCGGCGCTGGACGCGCTGCGGACCGCACTGACCTCCGGCGAAGCACACCGCCGCGCCGCATCGACCTGACCCCTCCCCCACAGATCGCACAAGGAGCCCCCATGCCCGCCGCCTTCACCACCCACCTGGGCCTTGCGCTGCCCATCATCCAGGGCCCGATGACCGGGTCGGACACGCCCGCACTGGCCGCCGCCGTGTCCGAGGCCGGCGGCCTGGGCATGTTGGGCTGCGGCATGCGCTCGCCCGTCGCCATGGCCGAGGCCGCCGCCGAAGTGCGCCGCCGCACCGACCGGCCCTTTGGCATGAACCTGTTTGTGCAGGCCACGCCCACACCCGACGACGCCACGGTGCAAGCTGCGCTGCAGCGGCTGGCGCCGTTCTACGCGGAGTTCGGCCTGGTGCCCGAGCGGCCTGCACAGTGGTGTGAGGACTTCGCGGCACAGTTCGACGCCCTGGTGGCCGCACGCCCGGCCGTGGCCAGCTTCACCTTCGGCATCCTCACGGCGGCGCAGGTGGCCAGGCTACAAGCCGTAGGCAGCTACGTGATCGGCACCGCCACCACGCTGGCCGAGGCGCAGGCCTGGGCCAGCGTGGGCGCGGATGCTGTCTGCGCCTCCGGCATGGAAGCCGGGGGGCACCGGGGCACGTTCCTCACGCCCACACAGCCCGGCGCCACCGGAGCGGCACCATCGCTGGCCGACTTTGCGGCCAGCATGGTGGGTACGCTGCCGCTGGTGGCGCAGTGCGTGCAGGCCCTGTCCATCCCGGTTATCGCTGCGGGCGGCATCATGGACGGGCGCGGCATTGCGGGTGCGCTGGCGCTGGGCGCCCAGGCGGTGCAGATGGGCACGGCCTTCCTGACCTGCCCCGAGTCGGCGATTGGCCTGGCGTACCGCGAGGCCCTGGCACGCGCCCAGGCCACCGACACGCGCACCACCCGCATCTTCTCGGGCCGGCCAGCACGCGGCATCGTCAACCGCATGATGCAAGCCCTGCAGGCCGACGAGGCCACCGTGCCGCCCTACCCTGTGCAGAACGCACTGACGGGCGCGCTGCGCCGCGCGGCCGCCCAGGCGGGCCAGGCCGACTGCCTGTCGCTGTGGGCGGGCCAGGGGGTGGCCCAGGTGCGGCCTATGCCAGCGGCGCAGCTGGTGGCGTTGTTGGCCCAGGAGTGGCAGCAGGCCACCGCGCCGCGTGGCGACTCCACTATCGGCTGTCAATAACTATCATTTGTATAGCAGCAGGGGCATATTGAACTAGCGCTTGGGGCCAAAAACGCCCCAGAACCTGCGCAGTAGCCTCCCCGATATGAGCAGGGCGTTAAAAACTAACGCGCCGTGAAACCCGTGCCACCGTGGAGCTGGCTTTGCCAGGCCACGGGTGGCGTCCCCTGGGGGGAAGGCGCCGAAGGCGACTCAGGGGGGCGTCTCAGCCTCTCCAGGGCAGTTCGCGCGCAGGGCCCTGGATCACGGGCGGCTGGGCATTGAGGGTTTCGCCCGCCAGCACCCGTTCGTACATGCGCAGGTAGTTGCGGGCCATGCGCTCGGCGCCAAAGTGCTCCACCACATGCTGGTGGCAGGCGCGCGGGTCAAAGCGGTTGCCCCGCACCGCCTCGGCCAGCACCGAGGCCTGGTCGGACAGCACACCGCAGTGCACGGGCACCAGCTCGGGCAAGGCGCCGTAGGGGGTGGAAAACACGGGGCAGCCGAAGTACAGGCTCTCGATCACGGCCAACCCGAACGGCTCGTGCCAGCGCACCGGAAAGATCAGCCCGCGCGAGGCGTTGAGCAGGCCCGTCTTCTGCGTGCCGCCCACCATGCCGTGAAAGTGGATCTTGCGCGACAGCGTCCAGCGAAAGCCGCGCTTGAAGTTGATGCGGTTGCCGCCCAGCACGTCCAGCTCCACCCCGGCCATCTTGGCCACCTTGATGGCGCCGCGCACGTTCTTCACGCCCCAGGCCGCCTTGCCCAGGAAGTGGTAGTGCGAGCGCGGGCGGTCAAAGTCCACCGGGCCATAACCCGCCCAGTCCAGCCCGTTGTAGACGAATTCGCTGGAGCCGTAGCGCGCCGCATGGTCGCGCGACAGGAACACCGTGTTGCGGGGCAGCGGCTTGGGCTTGCGGGCGTTGCCGTGTTCGGTCACCAGGTAGGGCTTGGACAGCTCGGAGCGTGGGTTGAACTGGAAATGCGTGATGTCCACGTCGGCCGGGATCTGGCCCTCCCAGGCCTCGTCAGGCCGGATGGGCAGCACCTGGCCGAAGTCGCAGGTCGAGCCCTCGGGCACCAGGTAGCTCACGCGGTGGCCCTGCTGCACCAGCGTCTTGCCCAGGTCCCAGATCACGCGCTCGGTGCCGCCGTAGCCATACACCGGGATGGGGGAGTTGTTGACCAGCAGGATGTGCATGGCAGAGGTCCTTCAGGAAAGAGCGGCGGCCTGCCCGGGCGCCTGCAGCCGCTGGCGCTCGCGGCCTTGCAGGATGGCCAGCACCAGCATGCCCATGAACAGGTAGAACATGGTGCCGCTGTTGTGCCCCAAAAACACCTGGGTCGTGCCAAAGCCCATGTAGGACACCGGCAGCAGCACCCCGATCATGCGCAAGCACAGGCCCTCGGTATCCAGCACGCTCGCACTCCCCGGGAACACGCGCCGCCGCGTGGGCCAGAACAGCACCAGGGGCACACCATAGAAAAACAGCAAGACCACCACGCCGGGGATGCCGCGCTTGGCAAAGATGTCCAGCACCTCGTTGTGGGCATGGCTGAACTGCAAAACAATCGGGTGGGCCTCGCCGGCAGCCACCCGCCGCTGCTTCTCGGCCTCGTAGCCGTAGCGGCCCCAGCCGGTCCAGGGGCGGTCCAGGCCCATGCGCCAGGCCAGGCCCCAGTGCGCCAGGCGCTGGCCCACCGAGCTGGCCGCGTCGCCCCGCGACTCGTACTGCGTGATCTCCTGCCGCGCCTCGTCCACCCGCAGGCGCACCTCGTTGGCCTTGAAGGCCATCAGCCCGGCCGCGCCCGCCACGACCAACACGCCGCCCACAAGGGCCAGCTTGCGCTGACCACAGCGGGCCTGCAGCCAGGCGCACAGCAGCAACGCCAGCGGCAGCACCACCCAGCCCCCGCGCGACTCGGACAGCAGCGATCCCTCCAGGCCCAGCAGAATGCCCACCGCCCAGCCCGCACGCTGCCAGGGCTTCCAGCGGTCCCACAGCACCAGCAGCGCGACCGAACACATCAGCCCCAGCAGCAGGCTGAGCCCGCCGTACTGGATGGCGTTGGTAAAACCATTGGCGCGCGGCAGGTGCAGCACCATGGCCTGGTACAAACCGATCAGCCCCGCGCCACAGGCGCCGACGGCGATACCGGCCCAGAGCCAGCGCACCCGCGGGGGATAGGCCAGCACGTACAGCAGGCACGGCAGCGCCAGCAGGTACTTGGCAGGCCGGTCCAGGTTGGACCAGCTGCCCTGGGCCGGGTCAAAGTCGAGGGCCCAGACCGTGCCCATCGCCACGATGGAGGCCAAAAGCAGCCAGGCATCGCGCCCCGGCCGACGCCGCAGCCACACCCCGGCGGTGCCCAGGCTGCACAACAGCAGTACCACCGCCCCCCAGGAATAGCCCGAGCGCACCCACAGCGCCATACCCGGCACCATGAAGGCCGCCGCGCCCGACAGGCGCACAAAAATTTCGTCAGCTTTGGTCAACGGCGCACGCTCTCGCTCAGTTGCTGGTGGTCGTACTCCAGGGCGGCGTACCGGAAGAACGCCTCCAGTGCCACAAACAGACAATACAGAAAACCCGCCCCGCCACACAAAAAACCCAGCCGAAACACATACAGGCGCAGGAACATGCTGGTGCCCGAGGCCAGGCCCCGCACCACGCCGCCCTTCTTGCCTGCCGCCGCCCGCTTGGCGGCACCGAGCATGGCGTACTGGGTGAGCTTTTCCAGGCTGCCGCGCACCGTGGTGCGCGAGTAGTGCAGCAGCCGCGCTTCGATCAGGCGGCGCGGCACGGCGCCACCGCCCGGTAGCGGCAACAGTTCGGCCTGCTCGTGCACCACACCCGTGAACTCGCGGACCATGGCGCGCACGAACAGGCGCTCGATCTGCGACTGGGAGCGGAAGTGCTTGAGCTCGTGCCCATACGCCACCATGCGCCAGCGAATGGTCCACACAGCCTGCGCGCCAGAGCGCACGATGGCCTGCAGCTCCTGGGCGAACGCCGGCGTCATCACCTCGTCGGCGTCCAGAAAGAAGATGTAGTCGCCCCGCGCATGGGCCAGCAGCCGGTTGCGCTGCACGGCAAAGCCTTTCCAGTCGGGATAGTTGTGGACTTCGGCGCCCAGGCGCTGGGCGATGGCCACGGTGTCATCGGTGCTACCGCTGTCCACCACCAGCAACTGGTCGGCAAACGCAGCGCTTTGCAGGCAGGCTTCGATGCGGTGCGCCTCGTTGAGGGTCAGCACCGCCACGGTCAACGTGGGCGGCGGCGTAGCGCCGCCGACTGCAACCGGCATCAATCAGTGACCAGCGTGTACGTGCTCACCGGCCTTCAGGCGGTACACCGTGCCACAGTAAGGGCACTTGGCTTCACCCGTGCGGGCCACGTCCAGGTACACCTTGGGGTGGCTGTTCCACAGCTTCATGTCGGCCTTGGGGCTGGGACAGAAAACGCCGCCTTGGGCGTTCAGGTCTTTGGCCAGGAGTTCAACGGTTGCTTGCGACATGTTCTTCAGACCTTGCTCAGCCAGTGGGCGTATTTCGGATTGCGGCCACCGACGATGTCGAAGAAGGCGCTTTGGATTTTTTCGGTGATCGGGCCGCGCGATCCGCTGCCCAGCTCGATGCGGTCGAGTTCGCGGATGGGCGTGACTTCAGCGGCCGTGCCGGTGAAGAAGGCCTCATCGGCGATGTACACCTCGTCGCGCGTGATGCGCTTTTGCACGATCTCCAGGCCCAGGTCCTTGGCGATGTGGAACACGGTGTTGCGGGTGATGCCGTTCAGGGCACCGGCCGACAGGTCGGGCGTGTAGATCACGCCGTTCTTGATCACAAAGATGTTTTCGCCCGCACCTTCGGACACAAAACCCGAGCTGTCCAGCAGCAGGGCTTCGTCGTAGCCGTCGTCCGTGGCTTCCATGTTGGCGAGGATGGAGTTGGTGTAGTTGCTCACCGCCTTGGCCTGCGTCATGGTGATGTTGACGTGGTGGCGGGTGTAGCTGCTGGTCTTGACGCGGATGCCGCGCTTGAGGCCTTCCTCGCCCAGATAGGCGCCCCAGGCCCAGGCAGCGACCATCAGATGAATCTGGTTGCCCTTGGGCGAAACACCCAGCTTTTGCGAGCCGATCCAGGTCAATGGACGCAGATAGCAGGATTCGAGCTTGTTTTCGCGCACCACGGCTTTCTGGGCCTCATTCACCTCTTCCTTGGTGAACGGGATCTTCATGCGCAGGATCTTGGCGCTGTTGAAGAGGCGGTCGGTGTGCTCTTCCAGGCGGAAGATCGCCGTGCCATTGGCGGTGTTGTAGGCGCGCACGCCTTCGAAGGCGCCGCAGCCGTAATGCAGGGTGTGGGTCAGCACGTGGATCTTGGCGTCGCGCCAATCGACCATCTGGCCGTCCATCCAGATCTTGCCGTCACGGTCGGCCATCGAGGGAACTACGGGGCTCATGGGTGTCCTTTGGTTGCTGTGGGTCGCAAAACCAGGATTTTACGGGGCGGCGGGCGGCGCGCCTTCTCCATCAGCGGCAGGGTTGTCCTGGGGGCGGACCAGGGTCCACACCACCAGCTTGCCCTGCTGGAACTCGCAGGTCACGTGCGAGCGGGTGCCGTCGGTCCAGCGGTAGACCTCGGGCTGCACGTTTTCGGCCGACACGCGCTCTCCCAGCGCCTGGGTCATGGCCACCACATGCATGAGGTTCACGCCCTTCGTCAGCCGGGCGTTGAGCATCACGGCGCTGCCCACATACCCGATGGGGCGCTTGGCGGCCTTTTGCATCACACTCATCAGCCGCGTGAAGTGCAGCAGGCCCCACATGAGCAGCCCACCGGCCACGGCAGCCACCCCGGCCCAGCCGTAGGCATAAAAACCAAACCCGATCAGGGCCACCGCCCCCAGGGGCACCAGGATATTGCGCAAGTTCATAGGTCGAGATTGTCTTATGGCGCCATGGACATGGCGCTGTGGGCATTGCTTACAGACCGCGCACCACGTTCATGGCCTCTTCCACCCGCTCGACGGCGTGGATGGTCAGCCCTTCAATGGGTTTTTTGGGCGCATTGGCCTTGGGCACCACGGCCACGCTGAAACCCAGCTTGGCGGCTTCCTTCAGGCGCTCCTGCCCCCGGGGCGCAGGCCGCACCTCACCGGCGAGCCCCACCTCGCCAAACGCCAGAAAGCCGCGCGGCAGCGCCTTGCCCCGCAGGCTGGAGGTGATGGACAACATTACCGCCAGGTCGGCGGCCGGTTCGCTGATGCGCACGCCCCCCACCGCATTCACAAACACGTCCTGGTCCATGCAGGCCACCCCCGCATGGCGGTGCAGCACGGCCAGCAGCATGGCCAGGCGGTCCTTGTCCAGGCCCACCGACAGGCGCCGGGGGCTGGGGCCGCCACTGTCCACCAGGGCCTGGATCTCCACCAGCAGCGGGCGTGTGCCCTCCAGCGTCACCATCACGCAGCTGCCGGGCACGGGCTCGGAATGCTGGCTCAAGAAGATGGCGCTCGGGTTGCTCACGCCCTTGAGGCCCTTTTCGGTCATGGCGAACACGCCAATCTCGTTCACAGCGCCAAAGCGGTTCTTGATGGCCCGCACCAGGCGGAACTGGCTGTGCGTGTCGCCTTCGAAGTACAGCACCGTGTCCACCATGTGCTCCAGCACGCGCGGCCCCGCCAGCGCACCTTCCTTGGTCACATGGCCCACCAGAATGACAGCAATGCCCGTGCCCTTGGCCATGCGCGTTAGGTGCGCTGCGCATTCCCGCACCTGGGCGACGGAGCCCGGCGCGCTGGTGAGCTGGTCGGAATAGGTGGTCTGGATGGAGTCGATGACCACCACGGCGGGCTGCGTGGCCTCCACGGTCGCCAGAATCTTTTCAAGCTGGATCTCGGCCAGCAGCTGCACCTGGCTGCCGTCGATGCCCAGGCGCCGCGAACGCAGCGCCACCTGCGCTCCGCTCTCCTCACCCGTCACATACAGCGTGGGCAGTCCCGCGCGCTGCAGCGCGTCCATGGCCTGCAGCAGCAGGGTCGATTTGCCAATGCCCGGATCGCCCCCGATGAGCACCACGCCCCCTTCCACAATGCCGCCGCCCAGCACGCGGTCCAGCTCGTCGATGCCGCTGGGGGTGCGGGCCACGTCCTGGGCCTCGATGGCGGCCAGCGGCAGGACGGGCTGCGCGTTGGCCAGGCCCGCGTAGCCTTGCGGCGTGCTCAGGCGGTTCTTGCCCGGCCCGGCCTCGGCCACCTGCTCGATGAGCGTGTTCCAGGCGCCGCAGGACGGGCATTTGCCCAGCCAGCGCGGGCTGGTGCCGCCGCACTCGGTGCAGGTGAACGTGGTTTTTTCTTTGGCCATGGCAGGTGTCGGTGAGGCGCCCCGATGCAGGGGCAGCCGACTATAGCGGCCATGCCCACATCGATCCGCCGCAGCCCGTACGATGGCGGGCTTGGCACCGCACGGAGTTGACATTGCAGACACCCACCAACCGCTTCAAACAGGCCATGGCCCAAGGCCAGGCGCAAATCGGCCTCTGGCTCGGGCTGGCCAACGGCTACAGCGCCGAAATCCTCGCGGGCACCGGCTACGACTGGCTGCTGGTCGATGGCGAACATGCGCCCAACGACCTGCGCTCCATCCTGCACCAGCTGCAGGCCATCGCCAGCGCCACCAGCGCCCTGCCGCCAGGCGTGCAGGCGCCCCACCCCATCGCCCGGGTGCCGGTGGGTGACACGGCCCTCATCAAACAGTACCTGGACATCGGCGCACAGACCCTGCTGGTGCCCATGGTCGATACGCCCGAGCAGGCCCAGCAACTGGTGCGCGCCACGCGCTATGCGCCCGAAGGCGTGCGCGGCATGGGCAGCGCACTGGCCCGCTCGTCGCGCTGGCAGGCTTACCCGCAGTATGTGCACGAGGCCAACCAGCAGATCTGCCTGCTGGTGCAGGCAGAAACGGTGGAAGCCATGGCCCACCTCGATGCCATTGCCGCCACGCCCGGGGTGGACGGCGTGTTCATCGGCCCGGCCGATCTGTCGGCCTCCATGGGCCACCCCGGCAACCCAGGGCACCCTGACGTCCAGGCCGCCATCCATGACGGCATTGCGCGCATCCTGCGCGCAGGCAAGGCGCCGGGCATCCTGGCCACCACCGAATCACAGGCGCGCCAGTGGCTGGCGGCCGGCGCGCTGTTTGTGGCCGTGGGCGTGGACACCATGCTGCTGGTGAGTGCTGCGCAGGAGCTGCTGGCACGCTACCGCAGCGCGACCAACGCCGCCCCCGCCCGGCCCGCAGGCTACTGAACTTTTCTTCTTTCAGACTCAAGGACAGACATCCATGAAAGCATGTATTTACGGCGCCGGCGCCATCGGCGGCTGGCTGGGCGTGGCCCTGGCGCAAGCGGGCCACACCGTCAGCATGGTGGCGCGGGGCGACACACTGCGCGCCCTGCAGGCCGAGGGGCTGCGCATGCGGCGCGCCGACGGCTCGCTGGCGCAGGTGCCCGTCACAGCCCACAGCGACCCGGCCGCACTCGGCGTGCAAGACCTGGTGGTGGTCGCCGTCAAGGCCCCGGGCCTGCCCGACGTGGCGCGTGCCATGGCGCCCTTGCTCGGGCCCGACACCATCGTGCTCACCGCCATGAACGGCGTGCCGTGGTGGTTCCTCGACGGCTTTGGCGGTGCGGCGCAGGGGCATGCCCTTGAATCCGTGGACGCGGGAGGCGTGATTGCCCAGGCCGTCCCGGCGCGCAACGTGGTGGGCAGTGTGGTGCACACCAGCTGCTCGCTGGAGGCTCCGGGTTTCGTCCGCCAGCACTTTGGCAACCGCCTCATCGTGGGCGAGCCGGACGGCAGCCGCAGCCCGCGCCTGCAAGCACTGGCCGACACGCTGCAGCGCGGCGGCATCGATGTGGAAGTGAGCGACTGCATCCAGAAGGACATCTGGTTCAAGCTCTGGGGCAACCTCACCATGAACCCCATCAGCGCCCTCACCGGCGCCACCACCGACCGCATCCTGGACGACGAGCTGGTGCGTGGCTTTGTGAGCGCGGTGATGCTGGAGGCCAAGGCCATTGGCGAAAAGCTGGGCCTGCCGATTGACCAGCAGCCCGAGGACCGCCACGCCGTCACGCGCAAGCTGGGCGCGTTCAAGACCTCGATGCTGCAGGACGTGGAGGCGGGCAAGCCGATGGAGATCGACGCCCTGGTGGGCGCGGTGCGCGAGCTGGGGCAGATCACCCACACGCCCACGCCGCACACCGACGCCCTGCTGGGCCTCACGCGGCTGATGGCGCGCACGCGGGGCCTGTACTGAGTCATTTCAAGCAAAATCGACTGCAGGCGCTAGTGGAATATGCGCAATCAGCTATTTAATTCATAGCAAACCAACCATGACCCAACTCACGCTGTACTACACCCCCGGCACCTGCGCGCAAGCCGTGCGCATCGCTTTGGAAGAAGCGGGCGCCCCCTACGACCTGGTGCGCGTGGACTTCGCCGCTGGCCAGCAACGCACGCCCGAATACCTGGCGGTGAACCCCAAGGGCCGCGTGCCCGCGCTGGCCACGCCGCACGGCACGCTGACCGAAACCCCGGCGCTGCTGGCCTACGTGGCGCAGAGCTTTCCAGAAGCGCGCCTGGCGCCCGCCGACGCGCATGGCTTTGCGCGCCTGCAAGAGTTCCACAGCTACCTCGCGTCCACCGTGCACATCGCCCATGCCCACCGCCCCCGCGCCAGCCGCTGGGCCGATGCGCCCGAAGCCCAGGCAGCGATGCAGCGCAAGGTGCCGCAGAATATGACGGAGTGCTTTCACCTCATCGAAAGCCACTACCTGCCGCAGGCGGACCAGGGCCCCTGGGTGATGGGCGAGCAGTACACCGTGGCCGACGGCTACCTGTTCACCATCGGCACCTGGCTGCACAGCGACGGCGTGGACATCGCCCAGTTCCCGAAGGTGTTTGCGCACACGCAGCGCATGCTGCAGCGCCCCGCCGTGCAGCGCGCAATGGCCTGATACGCCACCTGCAGACACAAAAAAGCCCCGGTGCTTCTGACTCGAAGCACAGGGGCTTTTTGCTGGCAACCGGGATCAGTTCACCTTCAGATACCGCCAGTCGATGCGGTTGTCGGCGCGGTGGATGATGTCCACCTTCTTGGTACCCGCCCACGGAATCACCTGGTTGTACAGCGGGATGTGCGACACCAGCTCATGCTCCTTGATCAGCGCCTGCTCGATCAGGCCGTTGCGCGTGGCGGTGTCCGTTTCCTTCTTCACACGCTCGATCAGCGCGTCCATCTGCGGGTCGGAGAACCGGCCCAGGTTGAAGTTGCCGTCCCCACCCGCGCCCGTCGTACGCACCAGCGACTGCAGGCTGTAGAACGCATCGAACGTGGGCACACCCCAGCCCAGCAGGTAGATGCTGGCTTCGTTGCGCTGGATCATCGGGAAGTAGGTGGCAAACGGCAGCGAGCGCAGCTTGGCCTTCACGCCCACCTTGGCCCAGTGCGAGGTGATGGCCTGGCACAGCTGCTCGTCGTTGATGTAGCGGCCCGCGCTGCAGGCAAAGTCCACCTCAAACCCGTTGGGGTAGCCCGCATCGGCCAGCAGCTTTTGCGCGGCCTTGGGGTCGTAGGGGTAGCGCACGTCGGCCTTCTTGGTCCAGCCGTTGACCTGGTTGGCGATGAGTGTGCCCGTGGGCTGGGCCAGGCCACGCAGCACCACGCGCTGGATGGACTGGATGTCGATGGCCTGGTACAGCGCCTTGCGCACGCGCAGGTCCTTCAGCGGGTTCTTGCCCTTCACGTCCGAGCCGGGCAGCTCGTCGCGGAACTGGTCCAGCCCCAGGAAGATGGTGCGGTACTCGGGCCCTTCGAGCACCTGCAGGTTGGGCGTCTGCTTGATGCGCGCCAGGTCCTGCAGGCTCGGGTCGATCACAAAATCCACCTCACCCGACAGCAGCGCCGCTGTGCGCGTGGCGTCGGCCTTGATGGGGGTGTAGACGATCTCGGTCAAGTTGGTGGGGTACTTGCCCTTGCCCCACCAGTGGGGGTTGGGCTCCAGCACCACGCGCTGGTCGGGCGTCCACTGTTTGAGCTGGTAGGGGCCGGTGCCCAGCGCATTGCGGTGGGCAAAGTTCTCGTCCTTGGTCTTGATGTCCTTGGGCTCGACCGATTTGTTCTTTTCGGCCCAGGCCTTGCTCAGGATGCGCAGCTCGGTGAGCTGGTTCACCAGCACCGGGTTGGGCAGGTCGGAGTGGATGTCGATGGTGTAGGCATCGACTTTTTCCACACGGTCAATGCCCTGGGTGTAGACAGCGAAGTTGGAGCTTTTGGCCTTGGCGCGCTCCAGCGAGAACTTGGCGTCGTCGGCCGTGAACTCGCTGCCGTCGCTGAACTTCACACCCTTGCGCAAGGTCAGGCGCAGCTGCGTGGGCTTGATGAGCTTCCACTCGGTGGCGAGCGAGGGCTCGGGCTTGAAGGTCTTGCTGTTGTATTCCACCAGCGTGTCGTACACCGCGCCGTGCATGGTGTTGTTCACACCCACGTTCTGGGTGTGGATGTCCCAGGTGGAAATGTCCACCGAGCGGGACCAGCGGAAGGTGGCGGACTGTGCAGCCAGGGGCAGCGCGGCGGCAACGGCGGCTGCAAGCAGGAGGTGATTAAAGCGCATGGGTGCAAGGATAGGCAAAAAGGCCAAAAAATGCTGAATGGCCGCACTATCCCCCAAGCAACGCTGCATGGGAACGAACTTATCGTTCTTAGCTTAGAGCCATCACCCCTGCCAGCACCAGCATGGTGGTGGACGTCACCCCGTCCAGCACCCGCCACGCCGCCGATGTGGCAAACAACGGGGCCAGCCAGCGGGCGCCCAGGCCGATCAACAAGAACCACAGCGCGCTGGCCAGCGAGCCACCCGCCGCAAACAGCGCACGCCCCCAGGCCGGGTACGGCGTGGCCATGGTGCCCAGCAGCACCACGGTGTCCAGGTACACATGCGGGTTGAGCCAGGTGAGCGCCACCACCGTGGCCAGCGTGGTGCGCAGGCTGGCGCCGGGGCCGCTGGTGGCCACCAGCAACTGGCCCGGGCGCAGCGCCCGCGCGGCCGTCTGTGCCGCATACATCAACAGGAACAGCGCGCCCGCCCAGCGCATGAACTGCGCCCATTCAGGCCGGGCCAGCAGCACGCCGCCCATGCCCCACACGCCCACCTGCAGCAGTAGCGCGTCCGACAGCGCACACACCAGCACCACGGGCATCACATGCTCGCGCCGCAGGCCCTGGCGCAGCACAAATGCGTTTTGCGCGCCAATGGCCATGATGAGCATGGCGGTGGAAGTGAAACCGTGAACGAAGGCAGTGGAGACCATGGGCACGGATTCTGGCGAAGGGCCTTCGTTGACGCCAGCTATACTTTTTAACGATCCGTCAGAATGGCTAACCACCCATGCAACTCGACTCCGCCCAGCTCAACGCCTTTGCCACGGTGATCGATGAGGGCAGCTTTGAGCGAGCGGCGGCCGTGCTGCATGTCACGCGCTCAGCGGTGTCGCAGCGCATCAAGCTGCTGGAAGAGCGCGTGGGCCAGGTGTTGGTGCGCCGCGCCACGCCCTGCACGCCCACCGAGGCCGGGCAGGCGCTGTACCGCCATGCGCGCGAGGTGGTCTTGAGCGAGGCCGATGCGCTGGCCACCATTGGCGGCGGGCAGCACAGCACCACGCGGCTGGCGATTGGCGTGAATGCCGACTCGCTGGCCACCTGGTTCCCCCACGCCATGGCGCAGGCGGCCGAGGGGCAGGCCATCACCTTCGACATCCATGTGGAAGACCAGGACCATTCGGCCAACCTGCTGCGCGAAGGCCGCGTGATGGCCGCCGTGACGGCCGACCCGCAGCCCGTGCAGGGCTGCCAGGTGCTGCCGCTGGGCACGCTGCGCTACCGCGCGCTCGCAAGCCCTGCGTTCATGGAGCGCCACTTTGCGCAGGGCGTGAACGCCACCACGCTGGCGCAGGCACCCATGCTGGTGTTCAACCGCAAGGATGCGCTGCAGGCGCGTTTTGTGGGTCGCATCACGCGCCGCAAGCTCGCACCGCCCGTGCACTGGCTGCCCGAGGCGCATGCCTTCGTCAAAGCCACGCGCGCCAGCCTGGGCTGGGGCATGACGCCCGACCCACTGGTGGAGGATGACCTGGCAACCGGCGCCCTGGTCGAGCTGATTGCAGGCAAGCCGGTGGATGTGCCGCTGTACTGGCAGTGCTGGCGGCTGAATGTGCAGGCCCTGCAGCACGTGACCGCAGCCGTGCAGCGGGCTGCTGCGCTGACGCTGCTGCGCTGAGAGAAAAGTCGAGAGTGATGTAGCAAGCAAGGGCCGACTACGCAGCGTTCGCCAGGTCCTCGTGGTGGTCCGCCGCGCCGCGCTTCCAGTAGGCGGAGATGCGCATGCGTTTCGCGTCCACGCCCGGCTTGGCCAGCAGGGCGCGGCGCACGGCTGCCATGTCGCTGTGTTCGCCCGCAGCCCAGACAAAGCCCGCGCCGGGCGGCAGCGACAGCGCTTCCACAGCGGCAGGCAGCGCGCTCACCCACAGCAGATCCACCTGCGCCGCGCTCGCCAGCGTGCGCTGGTCGGCCGGGTTGCTCAGCTGGATGCGCACGGTGGCCACCGCGCTGGCGGGCAGCTCGGCCAGGCGGCGGGCGATGGCGGGCAGCGCGGTTTCGTCACCCAGCAGCCAGTGCCAGTCAAACCCGGTGGGCACGACCATGCTGCCGCGCGGCCCGGCAATGCCCACCCACTGGCCCACGGTGGCGCTGGCGGCCCAGTCGGTGGCGGGGCCTGCGTCGTGCAGGGCGACCTCGATGTCCAGCTCGCCCGCAGTGGCGTCAAAACGCGCGGGGGTGTAGTCGCGCAGCACGGGGCGCGGACCGTCAAACACGGGGCGGCCGTCCTGCAGCGTGGGCAAGGTGGGGCGGTCTTGCCCGGGCGAGGGAAGGATGAGCTTGAGATGGTCGTCGAACCCGGCGCTCACAAAGCCCGCCAGCTCGGGGCCGGCCAGGGTCAGCCGCACAAAGCCGGGGCTGACCTGGGTGCGGCGCACCACCTGGAGGTGGCGGCCCTGCAGGGGATGGCGAATGCGCTCGATGGCGAGGGAGGGGGCCGTGGCGGCCAGGGGCAGAGGTGCGTTCATGGCGTAAAATGTTGATTTAATCAACCAAATCATCCGCCATTCAGTTGACTTTGTCAACAGATAGCCACGCCATGCCCCCACGCGCCCGCCCCGATGTGTTTGAAGCCCTGCACGACCTGATGCACGCCTACCGGGCGCGCATGGTGCGCGCGATGACCTCCGTGCACCCGGACCTGACCTTCAATGAAGTGCGCGCGCTGAACTTCATCGGCCGCCACCCTGGCGCCACGCAGAAAGAGCTGGTGCGCCACAGCGGCGCCGACAAGGCCCAGGTGGCACGCATGCTGGGCCTGTTGCAGGACAAGGGCTGGCTGGAGCGCCAGCCGCACGCCGAGGACCGGCGCAGCCTGTGCCTCACGCTGAGCGCCGAAGGCCAGGCGCTGTACCAGGCGCTGCAGACCGCGCGGCAAACCCTGTCGGCCCAGGTGCTGGCGGGCTGCGACGACGCCACCCAGGCACAGCTGCTGGCCCTGCTGGCGCGGGTGCGGGCCAACCTGGATGCGCTGCCGCCCGTGGAGCCCGGCGAGGACTGCGGCCATGGCACGGGCCGGTCCTCGCGCTAGGGGCTCCCCAGGGGGTTTCAGACGCTTTTGGAGAGATTTTTGCCCCAGGCGCTAATACAAGATGCCTGGATAGCTATCAAAACAAGAGCAAATCACCGCCCCTGGATTACCCGCAACGCCTCGGGCAGCGAATGCACATGGGGCAGGAAGTGGTCGATGGTGGCGCCCAGCAGCACGGCGCAGACCAGCGCGCCCAGCAGGGGCTTCCAGGTCAGCCGCACGGCGGCGCTGAGCCAGCCCTCGCGCTCCACTCCCACGGCGGCGCGGGCCGTGGCCACTGAAAAGGCGATCTCCACCGCCACCGTGAGCAGCACATCCCAGCCAAAGAACAGCATGGCGAGCGAGCCCGCACCCAGGATCAGCGCCGCGCCGATGAGAAAGATGGCCACCACGGGCACGACCACCACGGCGTCCTCGTCGGCGCTGCCCAGCGCATCGGCCGCGCCCCCGGCAATGTCGCCCAGCACGCTGGAGTCGCTGCTGGAACCCCCGCTGGACAGGCCCTGCGTCCACCCGCCCCCAAAGTCCCCCGATGCGCCACCGCCGCCAAAGTTGCCACCGCCCGTGCGCGGCAAGGGCACCTGGCCGCCCCCGGAGGGGCCATTGCCACTGGGCCAGGAGATGTCGGGCAATTCCACACTGCTGCCGTCGCCCGACGACCCGTCCCGCCGCACCAGCCGCGCTGCCCAGGCGCGCAGCACCAGCAGATAGCCGACGTAACCCACCGACAGCGTAATCAAGTACCGCAGCGCCAGCGAATCCACGCCCAGCACCATCTGCAGGTGCGAGGTGGCCCACATCAGCAGCAGCGTGAAGCTGCCGATCAGCAGCCCGTGCCAGCGCAGGCTGTAGCGCTGCTGCAGGGTGCGCGCGACCGCGCCGTGGTGCGGCATGCGCACCGAGCGCCAGGTGGAGCTGCCTTTTTTCTTGGAACCGGAGGAGTTGCTGCGGGGTGTGGCCATGGAAGGAGCGCGCTGGCGCGGTGGCAAACAGACGGCGCCATTTCACACCAGTTTCAGGCCGCGCCCCACGCCGGCGGGCCCTGCGGCGTGAACTTGTGCGCGAACCGCGCCCTGCCGCACGCCAATGAGGGGGCTTCAGGCCCCGCCGTCCACCACCACCGGCACGCGCTGCGCCAGGGCGCACATCAGCTCGTAGCCCACGGTACCTGCTGCCTGCGCCACCTCGTCGATGGACAACACCACGCCATTGCTGGCGCGGCCCCAGAGCGTGACCTCGCTACCAAAGCCCACCTCCACACCCGCTTGCTGCAGCGGCGTGAGGTCCACGGTCACCATGTCCATGCTCACCCGCCCCACCAGGCGCGTGCGCACGCCGTTCACCAGCACCGGCGTGCCGGTGTCGCAGTGGCGGGGGTAGCCGTCGGCGTAGCCACAGGCGGCGATGCCAATGGTGAGCGGGCCGTCGGCCGTGAAGCGCGAGCCATAGCCCACGGTGTCGCCCGCCTGCAGCTGCTGGGTGGCGATGAGGCGCGTGGACAGCGTCATGGTGGGTTGCAACCCCCAGTGGCCGGCATGGTGCTCGGGGAAGTCCGGCGCGCTGCCATAGACCACGATGCCCGCGCGCACCCAGTCGGCGCGCACACCCGCATCCTGCGCGTGGCGCAGCGTGGCAGCACTGTTGCTCAGGCTGCGCTCGCCGGGCAGGTCCTGCGCGGCGGCGTTGAAGGCCGCCATCTGGTGCGCAATGCCACGGGGGCCGTCGGCGTCGCTGAAGTGGGTCATGAACGAAATCTCGTCCACCTGCGGCAGCGCGTTGAGCCGGGCCCAGGCCGTGCGGTAGCG
Organism: Acidovorax sp. 59; assembly: GCF_002754175.1. Classification (NCBI taxonomy): domain Bacteria; kingdom Pseudomonadati; phylum Pseudomonadota; class Betaproteobacteria; order Burkholderiales; family Comamonadaceae; genus Acidovorax; species Acidovorax sp. 59. The sequence goes on from NZ_PEET01000001.1 coordinate 4,307,541, forward strand.
CTCGGGCGTGAAACCCAGGCGATTCATGCCCGAGTTCATCTTGAGGAACACGCGGTGCGGCACCTGCGTCTTGTGGGCGGCCAGCATGTCGATCTGCTCGTCGCAGTGCACGGCATGCCACAGGCCCAGGCGCGAGCACAGTTCCAGGTCGCGCGGCTCGAACACGCCTTCAAGCAGCAGGATGGGGCCGCGCCAGCCCAGGTGGCGCACGCGCTCGGCCTCGGCCAGGTCCAGCAGCGCAAAACCGTCGGCCCCGCGCAGGCCCTCGAACACCCGCTCGATGCCGTGGCCGTAGGCGTTGGCCTTGACCACCGCCCAGACCTTGGCGTCGGGCACCGACTGGCGCACGCGCGCGAGGTTGTGGTGCAGGGCGGTGGTGTGGATGGTGGCTGCAATGGGACGGGGCATGGGAGGGACCTGGTGGCTCGAGATTTACCGGGAATACGCGCAGGATTCTGGCACTGTGGCCGTTTATCCGCGTGATATAACCGCCTGTCCCCTGCTACGACTCCTCACATTTACCAGGGTATCAGCCCAGCTGATGCTCCCACCAGCCATTCGATGAAGCGCGGTTTTTACACCATCATGTCGGCGCAGTTTTTCAGCTCGCTGGCCGACAACGCACTCTTCGTAGCCGCTGTGGAACTCCTGCGCACCGGAGGCGCCCCCGAGTGGCAGCGCGCGGCCCTGGTGCCCATGTTCGCATTGTTCTATGTGGTGCTGGCGCCCTTCGTCGGCGCCTTTGCCGATGCGTTGCCCAAGGGCAAGGTCATGTTTGTCAGCAACGCCATCAAGGTGGCGGGTTGCCTGATGATGCTGTTTGGCTCGCACCCGCTCATGGCCTACGCCGTGGTGGGGCTGGGTGCTGCGGCCTACTCGCCCGCCAAGTACGGCATCCTGACCGAACTGCTGCCCGCGTCCCAGCTCGTCAAGGCCAACGGCTGGATCGAGGGCCTGACCATTGCATCGATCATCCTGGGCGTGCTGCTGGGCGGCCAGCTGGTGGGGCAGCAGCTGTCGGGCATGCTGCTGGGCTTTGACTTCCCCGTGATCGACACCGGCGTGGACACCCCCGCCGAGGCCGCCATCGCGGCGCTGATCGCTGTCTATGCACTGGCTGCCTGGTTCAACACCCGCATCCCGCACACCGGGGTGGAGATGCGCCCCCTGCGCGCCGACCCGTCACGCAGCGTGGTGGCCAACGCGCTCAACCTGCTGCCCGACTTCTGGGCCTGCAACAGCCGCCTGTGGCGCGACAAGCTGGGCCAGATCTCGCTGGCCACCACCACCCTGTTCTGGGGCGCCGGTGGCAACCTCAAGTTCATCGTGCTGGCCTGGGCCGCCGTGGCCCTGGGCTACAACACCACCCAGGCCTCGGCCCTGACCGGCGTGGTGGCCATCGGCACCGCCGTGGGCGCCGTGGTGGCATCGATGCGCATGCGCCTGGACATGGCCACCCGCGTGATCCCGCTGGGCATTGCGATGGGCTTGCTGCTGATCCTGATGGTGTTCATCAGCAACATCTGGCTGGCCATTCCGTTCCTCATCGTGCTGGGTGGCCTGGGCGGCTATCTGGTGGTGCCCATGAACGCCCTGCTGCAGCACCGGGGCCACAACCTCATGGGCGCGGGCCGGTCGATTGCCGTGCAGAACTTCAACGAGCAGGCCTGCATCCTGGGGCTGGGGGCGTTCTACAGCCTGTCGCTCAAGCTCGGCCTGTCGGTGTTCGGCGCCATCACCACCTTCGGGCTGGTGGTGGCGGGCATCATGTGGGTCATCCGCCGCTGGCACCAGCGCAACTGCGTGAACCACCGCGACGAAGTGAATCACCTGCTGGACATCGCGCGGCACGATACGCACCATTGACTCCTGATTGCGAAGCCCCCCTGTGCGGCTTCGCCGCTTCCCCCGAGGGGGACGCACCCAGTGGCCTGGCAGAGCCAGTTCCACGGGTGCACTGGCGAGGAGCCGCCCCGGTTTTGAGTGTTATGCCATGGCGCCAATTGCTACATAATTTATAGCTGTCAGCGCATATTCCACTAGCGCCACCGCCTGTTTTTGCCTTCAATGCACTCTCCACTCCCCTTTGCCGCCCTGCTGTTCAACGCCTTTGTCTGGGGGCTGGCGTGGTGGCCGTTCCAGCACATGCACCAGGCGGGGCTGCACCCCTTGTGGGCCACGGCCTGCATGTATGCGGTGGTGCTGCTGGCGCTGCTGGCCTGGCGCCCCGGCATCTTGCAGCAGGTGCGCGCGCATCCGCAGCTGTGGCTGCTGGCGCTGGCCTCGGGCCTGAACAACGTGGCCTTCAACTGGGCAGTGACGATTGGTGACGTGGTGCGCGTGATCCTGCTGTTCTATCTGATGCCCGCCTGGGCCGTGCTGCTGGCCTGGAAGGTGCTGGGCGAACGCCCTACCCCTGCGGCGCTGCTGCGCCTGGCGCTGGCTTTCTGCGGCGTGGTGCTGGTGCTGCTGCCCGAGGGCGCACCTGCTTCGCGCCTGCTGCAGAACCTGTCGCTGGCCGACGCTCTGGCGCTGCTGGGCGGTTTCATGTTCGCGCTGACCAACGTCACGCTGCGCCGCCTGCACACCGTGCCGGGGCCCGCGCGCATGTTCTCGATGTTTGGCGGCTGCATGCTCATGGCGCTGGCCGTGGCCAGCATTGGCCTGCAAGTGGGCGTGGTGGAGCCCTTCCCTGCCGTCAATGCCACCTGGGTCGTCACCGGCCTGCTGCTGGCCGGGGTGCTGATGCTGGGCAATTGGGCGCTGCAATTTGGCGCCGCCCGCCTGGCGGCGGGCACCACGGCGCTGGTGATGCTGTCGGAGGTGATGTTTGCCAGCGTGTCGTCGGCCCTGCTGGGCGCGGCCACGCTGAACACGCGCACCGTGCTGGGCGGGGCGCTGATCCTGCTGGCTTCGCTGCTGGCGGCGCTGCAGTTCCGCCGACCGGGTGCTGCGGGCCCTCATTGATGGATTGACCCGCCTGCGCACAGGCCTCTGCAGCTGGGGCTACGATGGCCCGTCATCCCCACCCGGAGAACCCGCATGTCCACCAGCATCTACGACTTTGAAGCCCTGCAGATGAACGGCCAGGCCGTGCCCCTGTCGCAATACCGCGGCAAGGTATCGCTCATCGTGAACACCGCCAGCGCCTGCGGCTTCACGCCCCAGTTCGGCGGGCTGGAAGAACTGCACAAGGAATACGCAGACAAAGGCCTCGTCGTGCTGGGCTTCCCTTGCAACCAGTTCGGCGCCCAGGACCCCGGCAGCAACGACGAGATCGCCAGCTTCTGCCAGCTCAACTACGGCGTGAGCTTTCCGATGATGGCCAAGATCGACGTGAACGGCGCCAACGCATCGCCCCTGTACCAGTGGCTTACCGCCGAGGCCCCGGGCCTGCTGGGCAGCAAGGCCATCAAGTGGAACTTCACCAAGTTCCTCGTCGGCAAGGACGGCCAAGTGATCCGTCGCTACGCGCCGCAGGATGCGCCGAAGAAGCTGGCGGGGGATATTGAGGCGGCGCTGGCAGGCTAAGAGAGCACGCCCGGTGACGCTGCGTCACTACCGGAACGATTGGCCCTGGGTATTCGCGGCTTTTTTACGCATCTTGGCTCAACAGCCGTTCTCGGCCAGGAGCGGTCTGTCGCGACAGATTAAAGCGGATGCTCAACGTGTCCGTACGCCCGACAAATTAGGCCTCATCGCGCAGCTCAAAAACATTCATTGCAATCTGTCGCAGAGGCACCAAGTGTCTTCACTTCCGCAGTGGCGTTAACCTCTCCATTCTCAGTGGAGCAGCTGACGCAAAGTGATAAATGACCGCCCCGTTTTCCAAGTCGGTGAACTGCACATCGATTGCTCCGGCGGTCCGAGACGCCTCTTTCGCGAATGCAGCTCCGTCCTCTAGAACGATCTGTTCAGGCCAGTCTTTGCCAGGTAGAGCACGGAAGCTCATAAGAGAAGCTGTGCCAAAACGAACCTTCACCATGCAACCGGATGGTTTGCAGTCCATCGCACCTGCTCCTCGCAGCCGCTTTTCGATAGTCAAAGCAACCTTCACAGGCCGTCGGGGGTCATTGCGTACTGAGATGTATCCGTAGTTGGTCAATTTCGTCTCGGCGGGACGTGGCAACGTGTTCCGGCTCATAAGCGTAGCCTCTGGCTGGAGATCGCCCGTATGAAGATCCGGCTGCTGCGCGTATGCCCACTCGCGCTGCGTCGGAAATTCTTGGCTCGATTGTGCGAAGCTCGCCCGGACTGAGCCCACGAGCACAGTGGAAGCAATCAGTGGTGCGACGAGCCAAGCGCGTGTTCGATCGGATGTTTTCATGGGCGTGCGTGATTGTGCAAGACGGCCACTGTGAGTTCTAACGTGATGTATCCCGCGAAATCTGCGGAATAAACTGGACCATGCGGGATATTCAGGGCACGACCCCAGCCGGAAGTGGCTTGCAGCATAGGGTTTGCAAAGGGTGGCTTGTTTGAATGTCCAGGTATAAAAATCCGGGAAACCCGGCAGGCGTCAACTCGGCAAACTATAGCTTGTCGGGGCAGAGACCGGGATTTCCAACAGCAGCGCGGCTAGTCAATGGCAGCTCACGGGTGGCGCTTCTGAACGGCGGCTCAGGGCCCATTTCAGTCGTCGGCCCACATTCCTTGCGCTCCATCCCCTAAGAAACTTCCATCTGCCCCGGCGCAGTCGCCCACTCCACCGACCGCCCCTCCATCTCCCCCTCCACTTTGCGCAGCAGATCCGCCAGGGTCTTCCCAGGCTCCTGGCGGAACTGCTCCTCCAGCACCGCCAGACCCACGATGCGGTCGATGCGAAAGCCGCGAAAGTCGTTGCGCAGCTCGCACCAGGCCGACAGCGTCCAGACCTTGCCCCAGTAAAAGCAGCCCAGCGGCCGCAGGCGGCGCAGACTGGGGCGGCCGTGCACGTCGGCGTAGTCGATCTGAACCATGTGGCGGCTGTGCACCGCCTCGCGCAGCGCCTGCAGGTGGGACTGCACGCGGGGGTCGAGCCCTACCGAGGGCGCGTACAGCGCCTGCGCCTCGGCCGCGACCCGTGCCGCCGGGGGCAGCACGGACAGTATCTTGCCCAGCGCCATCTCCACCTCGCGGGCCAGGCCGGCGTCCAGCCAGGCCTGGGCCAGGCGTGCCGCCGCCACCAGGGCATTGGCTTCACCCTGGCTGAACATCAACGGCGGCAGCTCGAAACCCGCGCCCAGGCGGTAGCCCACACCGGCCTCGCCCTCAATGGGCACGCCCTGGTGCTGGAGGTCCGCCACGTCGCGATAGATGGTGCGGGCCGAGACTTCGAGCCGCTCGGCCAGGAAGGCGGCGGTGGACAGGCGCCGCCCCCGGATGAGCTGGACGATCTGGAACAGGCGGTCAGCGCGGCGCATGAATGTGGCCCAGGGAATGGGCTGCCGCCGACCGCTTGGGCCGTATCAGGTCGTAGAACTCAGCCATGGCCTTTGCTCTGCTGCACCAGCGCATCGTCGATCTGGGCAGCGCGCGCGAACGCGGGGCGCTGCATGAACGGCTGCGCATACCGCTCGAACGCCGGGCGGCGTTCGATGGTGCCGAACTGCATGCCCCAGATCAGGTGCGCGCCCACGTACAGGTCCACCGCGGTGAAATGGTCGCCGCAGAGGTACGGCCCCTGGCTCACGGCCTGCTCCAGGGTGTTCATGACATCGGCGTAACTGCCGTAGCCCACCATGGCCGCGCGTTCGGCGGGTGCCAGCAGGTTCAGCGCCTTGGCAGTGGCGGCGCTTTCCAGCGGACCGGCGCAAAAGAACAACCAGCGGTAGTACGCAGCGCGTGCCGGCGTACCCACAGCCGGGGCCAGCGATTTGTCAGGGAACAGGTCGGGCAGATAGGCGCAGATGGCCGCCACCTCGGTGACCACCACTTGCCCATGCCGCAGTGCAGGCACCTTGCCCATGGGGTTGATGGCCAAGTAGTCGGGAGCCTTCATGGTGGTGCCGTATTCGAGCAGCACGGTGTCGTAGGGCACACCACATTCCTCCAGCATCCAGCGCGCGGTACGGCCTCGGGACATGGGATGGGTGTAGAACGTCAGGGCGGCAGAAGATGTGTTCATGGAGGCTCCTGGTTCGGTGAGGTCATGCACGCGGCGCACCGGGGGCGATGCCGATATGGATGGCCACGCGGTCCGGGCCTTCATACAGCTCGAAATCAGTGCCAAATCGCCGGGGCAGCTGGGGGTGGGCCGCAAAGTAGCGCCAGACCTCGCCCCAGGCATCGATCACCATCTGCGGCATTGTGCCGTGGCCATGGAACACCAGATAGTCGCCCGCCTGCACCGCGATCTGCACGGCCCCTGGCACCGAGGTGACGGGCGGTGGCACAGCCACGCCAGCAGTGACATCAAAGGCGCCGTGTTCGTCGGATTCGTAGTCGCTGTAGACGCCGAAGATGCGGCCATCCTCACCACGGCCGGGCAGGTTGCGCTCCCAGCTCTGGCTGAAAAAGCGGTCCCAGAGACCTCCAATGCGGGCGGTGGCGGGGTCCATCTCGTCGCGGTTGCGGGTGCGTACCGTCAGTCCAGTGACATGAAACGCGGCAACCGGGGTCATGGTGGGGGTTGTTGTCATGGTCAAGCTCCTCTCTGTGTCGGGCCCGGCATGGTGCAGCCCGGCTGCTGACAACATGGTGTCAGTAGCCTGTCTGCAGCATTGCAACAAGCCGTGACACGCGCCGACGCAGACGGAGCCACGCCGCAGGGCCCCATCTCGGCCGACGAGAAGACGACGGAAGCCGCTGCCAGCACGCCATGACCAGCGAGGGCAGAGGGAGCGTTGTGCCGCCCCCCGCTCAGCACGGGCCGGTCAGGCTGCGGCGGCGGAGTCGCCAGGCTCTGCGGCGGGAGCAGCAGATACCGCAGCCGCTGCAGAAGCCGCGGCAGCCGCCCGCCGGCGGGCGCGCTCCAGCTGCTGCCCCACCGTGCGGGGCACCATGCCGTACATATCGGCAAAGGCGTCCAGGGTCTGGCCGCTGGCCTCAAAGGCGCGCAGCAAGGCTTCATCCTTGGCGTTGCGGGCCGACCATTCGGCAAAGGCTTCTTCCAGAATGGCGTTGGCGGCTTCGTCGCGGCTCAACACCAGTTGGGTATATGCCTCGCGCGTGAGGCCCGAGGCCTCGAACGCAGCCATCATGCGGTTGCGCAGCTTGGGCAGCAGGTCTTCGGTGGCACGCGCCTTCTTGCGGCGGTAGACCTCCAGCAGCGCATGGTGCACATGCTCGGGGGCCATGTCTTCCACAGGCTGGCCCTGCAGGTCGTGGCGCTTATCGCCTGCCGCCACGCTTTGCAGATAGCGCGTGGAGCGGGTGTGCAGGCCCAGCGCCACCTTGAGCGCCTCGCGCTCGAACAGCTCGGGGTGGGCCGCCAGGATGTCCTGGAAGATGCCGCGCTTGAGCGGACGGAACACGGCGCCAAACAGGTGGGGGTAGAGCCCTGCCAGCTGCTCCAGCGCGGGGTGCACGCGCTGCGGCGCGCGCGTGCCTGCGCCCGGGCCACCTGCGGGCGCTGCAGCGTCTGCCGCACCGTCGGCGCTTGCACGGCCCTGCGGCGCCTGGCGCCCTCCGGGTTTGCGGCGGTTGCGGCCACCCCGGCGCGAGCCGTCCTGGCGCCGCTGGGGCGCGCCGGCTTCGGCCAACGCAGCAGGTTCAGAGGCCGCCACAGCGACCGCAGCAGCCTCGGTCGGCACAGGCGCTGCCTGGGGAGCGGCAGGCGCTACGGGTGCGGTTTGGGGTTGTTCTTGTGCGGACACGGAGTCGGTCATGGCGGTGCAGTTCGGGGGCAAATGAGAGACGACAAAGCCCTCGATCATGCCAGTGTTGGGGGTACAGCAGCCAAACGGCCTTGGCAAGCGAGCTACTTTGCAAGCGGATGGGTGCACCACTGCTGCTCACAGGGAACGCCGTCGCCGTTCCCGTCCATCTTGGTCCCAGGGCAGTTCTGCAGGAAGAACTTGGCCTCGGAGCAAGATGTCATCTGCGAGCAGTATTGGCGACCGTCACAGCGATACAAGGTGGTCAATGTTTGCGCCGGGGCGGCGGGGGCGCGCTGCTGTGGTGCCTCCAGAGCCTGCGCCGCCGCTTCTGAACGGGCCACAGCAGCTCGCTGCGTACGCCGGTCAAAGTGCCAGTAGGCCCCAGCCAGAAGCGCGCAGGCCACCACAAAGACAACGATGCGTGTGGGCAGCCCTCTGGATTCAGGGGACTCGCGGCCGATGTCGCGGCGCGCACGGGGCGGGGCAGCGGTAGGCGAAACCGGGGCGGGCCGGTCACGGCGCACCCGAACCGCCTGCTTCTTGCCATCCTTGTTCAGCGAGATCTCGAAACTCAGCGCTTCATTCAGTTGCGGCCGCAGGCCGTCGCGCGCAAATGCAGAGATGTGCACAAACACATCCTGGCCCGCAGGGGTAGGCGTGATGAAGCCAAAACCCCGGTCATCGTTCCACCGCGTCAGCGTCCCCTCGAAGCGCATGGCCTCCCCTTTCTTGGCTGGTTGGGGCGCCATGGTAGCGGCTGGTCACACGGCCAGCCCCGAGGCTGCGAGGTCACTGCCCCAATAGCGCCTCGTCCAGCACCTCCACCCAGTGCCGCACAGGCGTCCCCGTGCCGCTTTGCAGATGGGTGATGCAGCCGATGTTGGCCGACAGGATCATGTCGGGCGGCAGGTTGCCGAAGGCCTCGCCGAGCACACCGAGCTTGCGGTCGCGCAGCTGGTAGGACAGGTCGGGGTTGAGCACCGAATAGGTGCCCGCCGAGCCACAGCACAGGTGGGCATCGTTGCGCGCGGTGCGCAGTTTGAAGCCCAGCTGGTTCAGGTGCGCCTCCACCCCGCCGCGCAGCTTCTGGCCGTGCTGGAGCGTGCAAGGGGGGTGGTAGGCGTACAGAGTGTCCGGCTGGTTGACCCTGCCCTGCAGCTTGGCGGCCAGCTCGGGCAGCATGGCGGGCAGCAGCTCCGACAGGTCGCGCGTGAGGCTGCTGATGCGTTCGGCCTTGGTCGCGTACTGTGGGTCGTCCTTCAGGATGTGACCGTATTCCTTGACGGTGACGCCGCAGCCCGAGGCGTTCATGACGATGGCCTCGACCCCACCTGCGGCCACCAGCGGCCACCAGGCGTCGATGTTGGCGCGCATCTCTGCCATGCCGCCAGCCTGGTCGTTGAGGTGGAATTTGACGGCGCCGCAGCAGCCCGCCTTGGATGCGATCACGGTCTGGATGCCTACCGCGTCGAGCACGCGGGCGGTGGCCGTGTTGATGTTCGGCATCATGGCCGGTTGCACGCAGCCCGCCAGCATGAGCACCTTGCGCGCATGTTCACGCGTGGGCCAGGCGCCGGCGTCCTGCGGTGCGGGCACCTTGGCCTTCAGCGCCTCGGGCAGCAGGCCGCGCACCATTTGCCCTGCCTTCATGGCAGGGGCGAACAGCGGCGAAGGCAGGCCCTCCTTCAGCGCCCAACGCAGAGCTTTTTCGCCCACGGGGCGGGGCACTTTTTCATCGACGATCTTGCGACCGATGTCCACCAGGTGGCCGTATTGCACGCCGCTCGGGCAGGTGCTTTCGCAGTTGCGGCAGGTGAGGCACCGGTCCAGGTGCATCTGGGTCTTGCGCGTGGGCTCGGCGCCTTCGAGCACCTGCTTGATGAGGTAGATGCGGCCGCGCGGGCTGTCCAGCTCGTCGCCCAGCAGCTGGTAGGTGGGGCAGGTGGCGGTGCAAAAGCCGCAGTGCACACATTTGCGCAAGATGGATTCGGCCTCCAGGCCATCGGCGCGGGCGCGGTATTCGGGGGAGAGCTGGGTTTGCATGGGGTGCAGCCTGGGCGAAGAGACAAAAATTTCGGCGGAGGTTGGTCAGCGCGCGGCCGGTGGGTCCGCTGGCGGGGCCAGGCTGGGGTCGCCCGGCGCGGCCGGCGCCGAGGGCTTGCGCAAGGGGCGGCGCAGCCTGGCGCGGTCGGCCCACAGCGGGGGCAACGACAAGGCCAGCAGCACCAGCGCCAGCGGCACCACAAACACAAAGCCCACGTGCTTGAAGCCCGCAGCCCCCGCAATACCGCCCACCAGAAACATGCCCACCAGCCCGGCAAACAGCCGCAGCCGGGCCTGGTTGGCACGCACCTGCGATTCGGGCGCAGTGCCCGTGCGGTTCCAGTAGAGCATCTTGCCCATCTCGATGCCCAGGTCGGTCACCACGCCCGTCATGTGGGTGGTTCGGATCTGGGACGAGGACATCTTGGTCACCGTGGCGTTCTGCAGTCCCATGATGAAGGACAGCAGCAGCACCGTGAGTGGCACCGCAAAAGGCGTGGGCCAGCTGAGGGTGATGGCGCCCACCAGGCCAAACAGCAGCATGAGCACGGACTCCAGCAGCAGCGGCAGCGCGTAGGTGCTGCGCAGCCTGCGCTGGCGCGCCCAGTTGACCATGATGGCCGTGGTGCCCGCCCCCGACATGAAGGCCCAGAGCGCGCCCACGGCGCCCAGCACCAGCTTCATCTGCCCCAGCACCAGGTTGTCGGCCAGCGACGACAGGAAACCCGTCATGTGCGAGGTGTAGAGGTGCACCACCAGAAACCCCCCGGCATTCACCGCCCCGGCGTTGAACGCCAACAGCAGGCCCAGCACCTGGTTGCTCGCAACCGTGCGGTGGTGTCCGGTGAGGTGAAAAAGGCGTCGCATGGCCAGGGTGGCGGTGGTGGCTGTGAGCGGGGGGTTGGCCTGCCTACCAGGCCCGCGCCATGCGGCCGGGGTTGAAGATGCCGGCAGGGTCAAAGCTGTGCTTGAGGCGGGCGTGGATTTGCTCCAGCGCCTTGGATTGCAAGTCAAAAGCACCGCTGGCGCCGGATTTATTTGCCTCGGCAGCTACAAAAAGAGAAGCACGCCCACTCGCCGCCCGTGCGGCTTCGCGCAGCGCGTCTCCGGCGGACTCGGGGGCCTGCACCCAGCGCAACGCCCCATGCCATTCCACCAGGGGCTGCACGCCGCCGGGCAAGGCCAGCACCGGCGCGGTGGCGGGCACCGACAGGCGCCACAGGGCGTGGTCGGGGCGCGTGACCCGGTCGGCGAACCACGGCAGGGTCTGCTCGCGGCAGGCGGTCCAGTCAGCGGCCACGGTGGCGTTGTCCATGCGCGTGCCACCCATGGTTTTGCACGCGGCCTCCACCGCCGCCACGGCGCCGCGCAGGCGCACATAGAGCGTGCCCACGCCCTGATCCTGCACCCAACAGCTGGCGTTGAGGGGTAGCGGCTGGCCGCCCCAGGCGTGCAGCTTGCGCAGGGCGTCGGCCTGGTTGATGCCCTCGAACCGGAGCGTAGCCTCGCCGGGCGCCACGGGCAGCACCTTGAGGCTCACTTCGGTCAGCAGCCCCAGCGTGCCCCAGGCACCGGCCATGAGGCGCGCCACGTCATAGCCCGCCACGTTCTTCATGACCTGGCCGCCGAAGGTGAGCAGCTCGGCCTTGCCGTTGAGCAGGGTCACGCCCAACAGATAGTCACGCACCGCCCCCACGCTGGCGCGCGCCGGGCCCGACAGGCCGGCCGCCACCATGCCGCCCACGGTGGCAGCGCCCGAAGGGGGCTTGGCGAAATGCGGGGGTTCAAAAGGCAGGCACTGGCCCTGCTCGGCGAGCGCGGCCTCCAGCTCGGCCAGCGGGGTGCCGGCCCGCACGGTGACGACCAGCTCGCTGGGCTCGTAGCTCACGATGCCACGCAGCACCCGGGTGTCCAGCACCTCGCCGTGCAGCGCCAGGCCATGGAAGTCCTTGGTGCCCCCGCCACGGATGCGCAACGGGGTCTGGTCGGCGGAGGCAGCGCGCACGCGCTCAGTGATCGGGGCGAGGGAAAAGTCCATCCGTGCATCGTAGCGGCAGCGGTCCGCCGCACGGCATGCAGGGGGCGTGAATTTTTTGAACAGCGGACGTGCAAAGGACTGGCGGATGCCACGGGACCTTTGGCCCCCTGGCGCGCCAGTCCCACACGCGTCACCCACCGGTACGAAAAAAGCCCGCCGGTGGTCGGCGGGCTGAAGTAACCAGAGGAGTAACTCGCTTGTTCTTATTGCGACGCCACGGTGCCACCAGACACCGCAGCGCGTAGGGCGCAGAGCGATCAGCGGTTGTACGCCGTTTCGCCGTGCGAGGTGATGTCCAGACCTTCGCGTTCGTCTTCTTCCGAGACACGCAGGCCCACCGTCAGGTCAACCACCTTGTAGGCCACGAAGGACACCACGCCCGACCACACGATGGTCAGCAGCACGGCCTTGGCCTGTGTCCACACCTGGGCAGCGATGGAGTAGTCGGCAGAGGTCACCATGGTGGCGGTCACCCAGTCGGCCACGTAGCCAGGGCCACCCAGACCAGGGGCGTTGAAAACGCCGGTCAGCAGGGCACCCACGATACCGCCGATGCCGTGCACGCCGAACACGTCGAGCGAGTCGTCCGCACCCAGCAGCTTCTTGAGGCCGTTGACACCCCACAGGCAGGCAAAACCACCCACCAGACCGATGACCAGCGCACCGCCGATACCGACGTTGCCTGCAGCCGGCGTGATGGCCACCAGGCCCGCCACAGCACCCGACGCTGCACCCAGCATCGAAGCCTTGCCGCGCATCAGCGCTTCACCCATGCACCATGCCAGCACGGCTGCAGCGGTAGCCACCAGCGTGTTGATGAAGGCCAGGGCTGCAAAACCGTTGGCTTCCAGGGCAGAGCCGGCGTTGAAACCGAACCAGCCCACCCACAGCAGCGAGGCACCGACCATGGTCAGCGTCAGGCTGTGAGGCGCCATGGCTTCCTTGCCGTATCCAATGCGCTTGCCCACCATGAACGCACCCACCAGGCCCGCCACAGCGGCGTTGATGTGCACCACGGTACCGCCAGCGAAGTCCAGAGCACCCCACTGCCAGATCTGGCCTGCCTTGCTGGTCATGGCGTCGGCCACTTCCTTGGAGGCGTAGGCATCAGGACCCATCCAGAACCACACCATGTGGGCGATCGGCAGGTAACTGAACGTGAACCACAGGACCATGAACAGCATGACGGCGCTGAACTTGATGCGCTCTGCGAACGCACCGACGATCAGGGCGCAGGTGATGCCGGCGAACGTGGCCTGGAAGGCGGCAAACACCACTTCCGGAATCACGACACCCTTGCTGAACGTGGCAGCGTTGGCAAACGTGCCTGCGGCGTTGTCCCAGATGCCCTTCATGAACAGCCGGTCGAAACCACCGATGAAGGCACCGCCTTCGGTGAAGGCTAGGCTGTAGCCGTAGATGAACCACAGCACCACGATCAGCGAGAACGTGACCATCACCTGCATCAGCACGGACAGCATGTTCTTGCTGCGCACCAGGCCACCGTAGAACAGCGCCAGGCCGGGCAGGACCATCAGGATCACGAGGATGGTGGAAGTCATCATCCACGCGGTGTCACCCTTGTTGGGGACAGGAGCAGGCGCTTCTGCGGCGGGCGCTGCAGGCGCAGCGGCGGCAGCAGCAGCCGGTGCAGCCGCTGCGGCAGGGGCAGCAGGGGCTTCAGCCGCTGGTGCAGCCGCAGCGGGTGCCGAGGCCTCTGCCGTGGCGGGCGCCTGGGCGAGGACAGCCGATCCGCCGGATAGCAGACTCAGCCCCAGAATGAAGGAAGCAAGCAGTTTTTTCATGGCGTTTCTCTTCTTGGATGGGATGCGGCCTCGCCCTTACAGGGCTTCCTTGCCGGTTTCGCCAGTGCGGATGCGCACCACCTGCTCCAGGTGGGTCACGAAAATCTTGCCGTCACCGATCTTGCCGGTGCGCGCTGCGGTCTCGATGGACTCGATCACGCGGTCCACCAGGTCGTCGGCCACGGCGGCCTCGATCTTGACCTTGGGAAGAAAGTCCACCACGTACTCTGCACCGCGGTACAGCTCGGTGTGGCCCTTTTGGCGGCCAAAGCCCTTGACTTCGGTCACCGTGATGCCTTGCACGCCGATGTCGGAGAGCGCTTCGCGCACTTCGTCGAGCTTGAAGGGCTTGATGATGGCTGTCACCATTTTCATTTTCAGTTCCTCCGGAATGGGCGCCACCGGCGCCCATTGAGACTTACAGGGTTTTGGTGAGCGTGACGATCACGCGCGACTTGTTGACCGGGCCGTAGAAGGCCTTCTTGGTGGCGCCAACCACGGCAGCGCCGAGGGACACGCCGCCGCCGAAGTCGTACGAACCGCCCAGGCTGTAGTCCATGAAGTTGGGGGCCGTGATGTCACCACCAAAGCGGGTGAAGCCGACCGACGCCTTCAGCGTGGTGCTGGGGGCCACTTCCTGGGCAAACGCCAGGTTCAGGTAGCCGGTGTTGCGGCCCTTCATGCCAGGACCTGCGTAGGCAAAGTAGTCCTTGGACAGGGTGTGCGAGTACTTGGCCGTCACGGGGCCGAAGGTGGCAGCGCCATAGACTTCGGTGGTGTTGCCCGCGCTGTTGCCGGGGTAGATGTAGGTCAGCAGGCCCACGTCCAGGTCCACGTCACCGGCCTTGAACTTGTAGCCGCCGTAGATGTCGGATTCGAGCGAGTTGCCGGACAGCCAGTTGACGCTGGAGTTCCAGTTGCCCACGTAGAAGCCGGTTTCGCCGAAGGTGTAGTCAAAGCCGCCTTGCAGTGCGGGCTTGACGGCCTTGACCTTGGACGTGTCCTGGTCCTGGCCACGGAACTTGTAGTTCGTGGTCAGGCTGACGTTGGCGGTAAGCTGGGCGCTGGCCAGCATGGGAAGGGTTGCAACAAGGGCAACGCCCAGGGTCTTGATGATGGCGCGGGTCATGTTTCCTCCGGTTGGACAAAGTAGGGACAAGCGCTTTAAGCACGGACCGTGCCACACCAAGGTGCACGGCGCGCTGCACGGTTGCGTTGCGTTACAACAATCCCCAGTACAGTGGCGGTGACCGCGTCCGGCATGTTGCACCCAACTGGTGCAGACATCCAACGGGCCGCGCTAAAAAACCGCAAAACGCACCCATCTGGGGAGAAATCGCTTCATGAGTCTTGCTTTGGTGCAAAGCCGCGCCCTTCTGGGGCTGCAGGCGCCTGCAGTCACCGTCGAAGTGCATCTGGCCAACGGTTTGCCCAGCTTCACGCTGGTCGGGCTGGCCGAGGTGGAGGTGAAAGAAGCCCGCGAGCGCGTGCGCTCCGCGCTGCAGAACGCGGGGCTGGAGTTCCCGTCGAACAAGCGCATCACCGTCAACCTGGCCCCCGCCGACCTGCCCAAGGATTCGGGCCGCTTCGATCTGCCGATTGCGCTGGGCATCCTCGCCGCCAGCGGTCAGGTGGATGCCAGCCGCCTGGCAGGCTACGAGTTTGCGGGCGAGCTGTCGCTGTCCGGCGAGCTGCGCCCCGTGCGCGGCGCGCTGGCCACCAGCCTGGCACTGCAGACCCAGCAGATTGACGCACAGCTGGTGCTGCCGCCCGGCAGCGCCGAAGAGGCCGCCCTGGTGCCCGCCGCGCGCGTGGTGCGTGCGCGGCACCTGCTGGATGTGGTGCGGGCGTTCCTGCCACCCGGCAGCACGGCCGGTGGCGATGCCGATGTGGCCAACGACGGCTGGACCCGCCTGCAGGCCACCGCGCTCACCGCCAGCACCACCGGGCCCGACATGGCCGACGTGAAGGGCCAGGCGGGCGCCAAGCGCGCGCTGGAGATTGCAGCGGCTGGCGGCCACAGCCTGCTGATGGCCGGGCCACCTGGCTCGGGCAAGTCGATGCTGGCGCAGCGTTTTGCCGGGCTGCTGCCCGCGATGACGGTGGATGAAGCGCTGGAGAGCGCCGCCATTGCCAGCCTGGCGGGGCGCTTTCGGCCCGAGGCTTTTGGCGTGCGCCCCACCGGCCAGCCCCACCACACGGCCAGCGCGGTGGCGCTGGTGGGCGGTGGCTCGCCACCCCGGCCGGGCGAGATCTCGCTGGCCCACCAGGGCGTGCTCTTCCTTGATGAACTCCCGGAATTCCCCCGCGCTGCGCTAGAGGCTCTGCGCGAGCCGCTAGAGACCGGCCACATCACCATCGCCCGGGCAGCGCAACGCGCGGAGTTTCCGGCCCGGTTCCAGATGATCGCGGCGATGAATCCGTGCCCCTGCGGCTTTCTGGGCTCCACGCAGCGCGCCTGCCGCTGCACGCCCGACCAGGTGCACCGCTACCAGGCCAAGCTCAGCGGCCCGCTGCTGGACCGCATCGACCTGCATGTGGAGGTGCCCGCCCTGCCCGCCGAGCAGCTGGTGCAGGCGGCTGCGGGCGAGTCCACCGCCAGCATCCGCGCCCGGGTGGAGCAGGCCCGCGCCAAGGCGCTGGCGCGCCAGGGCAGCACCAACCAGGCGCTGCAGGGGCAGGCCATCGACGCCCACCTGCACCTGGACGATGCGGCCGCCAAGTTCCTCAACACCGCTGCCGCGCGCCTGGGCTGGTCGGCACGCAGCACGCACCGGGCGCTGAAGGTGGCGCGCACCATCGCCGACCTGGCCGGCGCGCCCACCACCGAGGTCAGCCATGTCGCCGAGGCCGTGCAATACCGCCGCGTACTGCGCAGCCCGGTGTGAGGGGCGCTGGCGGCCCTTGAGGCACATCAGCACCTTGACCGAGGCAGATATCAAATTGATAGCACCTGGCGCATGTATCACTAGCGCCTGCGGCTGATTTTGATCAAAAAGAGGGTGCGCAGCACCCAGCGGGCGCTGCGCACCGGCCGCAGGGGCCCGGGCGCCCGGCACAATCTCCCCCCATGTCCAGCGTCCGCTCCCCCAAGAAATCCCCGTCGGTCCCCGCCCCCACAGACACCGCAGCCCCCGCCAACGAGCCCGTGGACACCGGCTTTTTGCGCACGCTGGTGGGCTACAACACGCGGCGCGCGGCGCTGTCCATCATTGCCGTGTTCATGGAACGCATGGCCGTGTACGACCTGAAGGTGGTGGATTTCTCGGTGCTGTCACTGGTGGCGCACAACCCGGGCATCACCTCGCGCCAGCTGTGCGCCACGCTCAGCGTGCTGCCGCCCAACATGGTGGGCTTGATTGCGGCGCTGGAACGGCGCGGCCTGATCGAGCGGCGCCCGCACCCGAGCGATGGGCGCGCCATGGGCGTGCACCTGACGCCCGCCGGGGTGGAACTGACGGCGCAGGCCGAGCAGACGGCCGCGCAACTGGAAGAAGACGCCACCAACCGCCTGACGGCGGCCGAGCGCAAGACGCTGATCCGGCTGCTGCAAAAAGTCTACGACTGATCCAGCGGCCGCTCAGCCGGCCACAAGAGGCCTGGATGCGTATCAGGCGGCCGGCGCTGCCGGGGCCTTGTCCAGCCCCAGCAAGCGCACCGCGTTGCCCTTCAGGATGCCGGGCATCACCTCGGGCTTGAAGCCCGCTTCCTGGAAGTCCTTCATCCAGCGCTCGGGCGTGATCAGCGGGTAGTCGCTGCCGAACAGCACGCGGTCCTTCAGCAGCGTGTTGGCGTACTGCACCAGCTGCTTCGGAAAATACTTGGGACTCCAGCCCGACAGGTCGATCCAGACATTGGGCTTGTGCGTGGCGACCGACAGCGCCTCGTCCTGCCACGGAAAGCTGGGGTGGGCCATCACGATCTGCATGTCGGGGAAGTCAATCGCCACATCGTCCAGGTGCATGGGGTTGCTGTACTCCAGCCGCAGGCCGCCGCCGCAGCGCATGCCGCTGCCAATGCCGCTGTGGCCGGTGTGGAAGATGGCGGGCATGCCGTACTCGGCGATCACCTCATAGATAGGCCAGGCCATCTTGTCGTAGGGGTGGTAGGCCTGCACCGTGGGATGGAACTTGAAACCCTTGATGCCGAACTCCTCGATCAGGCGGCGGGCTTCGCGCGCGCCCATCTTGCCCTTGTGGGGGTCGATGCTGGCGAAGGCCGTCATCATGTCGCTGTTGGCCTTGGCGGCCTCGGCGATCTCTTCGTTGGGGATGCGGCGGCGGCCCATCTTGGACTCGGCGTCCACGGTGAACATCACCAGGCCAATCTTCTGCTCGCGGTAGTAGGCCACCGTCTCGGCAATGGTGGGGCGGCGGCCGTTCTTGAAGTACTTGTCGGCGGCGCGGTCGTACTCCTCGCCGTAGTTGTCAAACGGGTTCCAGCAGCTCACCTCGGCGTGGGTGTGGATGTCGATGGCGATCAGATTGGCGTGGTCCATGCGTGTCTCCTGGGTTGGCGCCCGCCGGTGCAGCGTCAAACCCCCAGCATGCGCCACGGCGCGTGACGCAGATCAAGGGTAAACACCAATAAAAAACGGGCTTGGCTTGCTTGAATTGGTTATGAACTATAACCACAATTCAACCAACACGAAAGCCTCTATGACCCATCCAGACATCCATTTCGAGCTGCGCGGCGACCACCAGGAAGTGGCCGTGATCCGCCTGACCCGCGCGGCCAAGCGCAACGCGCTGAACGACGGCCTGATCCTCGCGCTGCGCGACCTGTTCGAGAAAATGCCCAGCACCGTGCGCGCGGCCGTCATCGATGGCGACGGCCCCCATTTCTGCGCCGGGCTGGACCTGTCGGAGCTCAAAGAGCGCGACGCCGGCCAGGGCCTGCACCACTCGCGCATGTGGCACGCCGCGCTGGAGCGTGTGCAGTACGGCCCCGTGCCGGTCATTGCTGCGCTGCATGGCGCCGTGGTGGGCGGCGGGCTGGAGCTGGCCAGCGCCTGCCATATCCGAGTGGCCGACGAGTCCACCTTCTACGCACTGCCCGAGGGCTCGCGCGGCATCTTCGTGGGCGGCGGCGGCGCGGTGCGCATCCCCAAGCTCATTGGCGCCGCGCGCATGACGGACATGATGCTCACCGGCCGCGTCTACAACGCGCAGGACGGCGAGAAGGTCGGCTTTGCCCAGTACCTCGTGCCCGAAGGCCAGGCCTTTGAAAAGGCCTTCGAGCTGGCCGTGCGCGTGGCGCAGAACGCGCCGCTGACCAACTACGCGCTGATGCACGCCCTGCCCCGCATTGCCGAGCAGCCCGCCGACCAGGGCTTCTTCACCGAAGCCATGATGGCCGCCATCGCCCAGAGCGCCCCTGAAGCCAAGTCCCGCCTCGCCGACTTCCTGGAAGGCCGCGCCGCCAAGGTCCGCAAGGACTGAGCCCGCCCCCAGTCACCCCTTGCCCCTGCTGGAACCCCCTATGAGCGACCTCTCCACCCCCCTCGCCCCGGCCCGCTACCGCCCCGTGACCTTCGGCGTGACCCGCGTCAGCCTGCGTGACGGTGCACCGGGCGTGCGTTACCTGCAGGCGGACCTGCCCCTGGGCGCCTTTGCGCGCCGCGTGACGGACTACCTGGTGCACTGGGCGGAGACCACGCCCGACCACAGCTTTCTGGCACGCCGCGAACAGCTGCCAGGAGGCAAGACGGGTGACTGGCAGCATGTGAGCTACGCCCAGGCGCTCGACGCCGCGCGCAGCATCGGCCAGGCCCTGCTGGACCGGGGCCTGAACGCAGAGCGCCCGGTGGTGGTGCTGAGCGAGAACACCGTCGAGCACGCCCTGCTGGCGCTGGGCTGCATCTACGCCGGTGTGCCCTACTGCCCCGTGTCGCCCGCCTATGCCACCGTGAGCCAGGACTACGACAAGCTGCGCCACGTCATCGACACCCTCACCCCCGGCCTGGTGTTTGCCGCCGACGGCGCACGCTACGGCAAGGCCATCGCAGCCACCGTGGCGGCCGATGTCGAAGTGATCCTGGCCCAGGGCGCGCTGGAGGGCCGCAAGGCCGGCACCTTCCAGAGCCTGCGCCACACCACCGCCACCCCGGTGGTGGACGCGGCCATGCACGCCACCGGCCCCGGCACCATCGTGAAGTTCCTGTTCACCAGCGGCTCCACCAAGATGCCCAAGCCGGTCATCAACACCCAGCGCATGTGGTGTGCCAACCTGCAGCAGATCACGCTGTCGCTGCCCGTGCTGGCCGAGGCCCCGCCCGTGCTGGTGGACTGGCTGCCGTGGAACCATACCTTCGGCAGCAACCACAACTTCGGCCTCACGATGATGCACGGCGGCACGCTGTACATCGACGACGGCAAGCCCACGGCGGCACTGATTGGCGAGACCCTGCGCAACCTGCGCGAGATCGCACCCACGGTGTACTTCAACGTGCCCACCGGCTTTGAAATGATTGCCGAGGCCATGAAGACCGACGCCCAGCTGCGCGCCAACCTGCTGTCGCGCGTGCGCCTGTTCTTCTACTCCGGCGCCGGCCTGGCCCAGCCCGTGTGGGACAGCCTGCACGCCACGCAGGAAGCCGCCATTGGCGAGCGCATCGTGATGTGCACGGGCCTGGGCATGACGGAATCCGCCCCCTCGGCCATGTTCTGCAACAGCCCCGACGTGCGCTCCGGCCACATCGGCGCGCCCGTGCCTGGCATGGTGCTCAAGCTGGTGGAGGTGGACGGCAAGACCGAGGTGCGCTACCGCGGCCCCAACGTCACACCCGGCTACTGGCGCTCCGACGCCGCCACGCGCGACGCGTTTGACGACGAAGGCTACCTGTGCACCGGCGACGCCGTGAAGTGGATCGACGAGAACAACATCCACCGTGGCCTGGCGTTTGACGGCCGCATTGCCGAGGACTTCAAGCTCTCCACCGGCACCTTCGTGAGCGTGGGCCCCATGCGCGCCAAGATCATCGTGGCGGGCGCGCCCTACATCCAGGACGTGGTGCTCACCGGCCTGAACATGAAAGAAGTCGGCGCCCTGCTGTTCCCCTCCCCCGCCTGCCGCGAAGTCGCCGGCCTGGGCCCGGACGCCCCCTGGGCCGACGTGGTGGCCCACCCCGCCGTGCGCCAGCGCATCGAGGCGGTGCTGGACGGGCTGGCCCGCGAAGCCACCGGCAGCGCCAGCCGCGTGGCCCGTGCGCTGCTGATGGCCGAGCCGCCCTCCATCGACAAGGGCGAGATCACCGACAAGGGCTCCGTCAACCAGCGTGCCGTGCTCAAGCACCGCGATGCGCTCGTCACGGCCTTGCACGACGACACGGCACCGGGCATCCTCAAGCCCGGCGCCTGAAACCCCACCCCGAACAGGACAGACCCACCATGCAGATTCAAGGACAAGCCGCCCTCGTGACCGGCGGCGCATCGGGCCTCGGCGAGGCCACCGCACGCGAACTGGCCCGCCTGGGCGCCAAGGTGGCCGTGCTCGACCGCAATGCCGAGCTGGCCGAAAAGGTCGCCGCAGACATTGGCGGCGTTGCCTGCCCCTGCGACATCACCGACGCCGCCAGCGTGACCGCCGCGCTGGAGAAGGCCGCTGCCGCCCACGGCCCTGCCCGCATCCTCATGAACGTGGCCGGCATTGGCAGCGCCAAGCGCGTGGTGCAACGCGACGGCAGCGCCGCCCCGCTCGAAGACTTCGTGCGCGTGATCAACATCAACCTCATCGGCAGCTACAACGTGAGCCGCCTGTTTGCCGCCGCCTGCAGCAAGCTGCCCGTGCTGGACAACGGCGAGCGCGGCGTGATGATGTTCACCGCATCCGTCGCCGCCTTTGATGGCCAGGTGGGCCAGCAGGCCTACAGCGCCTCCAAGGCGGGTCTGGCCGGCATGACACTGCCCATGGCGCGCGACCTGGCGCAGCACGCCATCCGCGTGTGCACCGTGGCGCCCGGCCTGTTTGCCACGCCGCTGATGAAAGAGCTGCCCGAGGCCGTGCAACAGTCGCTGGCGGCCAGCATCCCCTTCCCGCCACGCCTGGGCAAACCCGAAGAGTTTGCCGAGCTGGCTTGCCATATCGTGACCAACGGCCACCTGAACGGCGAAGTCATTCGCCTGGATGGCGCCCTGCGCATGGCGCCGCGGTAAACGATCAGCGCCACACATCAGTAAATAACAAGAGGGCGCGAAAGCGCTCCAGCTTGACCCCCGAGATTTCCGTCAGACACACACCAGGAGACATCAGCATGACCACCACCCGCCGTCAATTCGTTCAGGCCCTTGGCGCCAGCGCCGCGCTGGGCGCCTTCCACCCCTTTGCCGCCCATGCCCAGGTGGACCAGGTGAAGGTGTACTTCGGCTTCCCCGCCGGCAGCTCGGGCGACACCGTGGCCCGCCGCGTGGCCGAGAAGTGGGCTGGCAGCGCGTTCAGCAAGAACCCTGGCGTGGTGGAAAACAAGCCCGGCGCGGGCGGCCGCATTGCGCTGGAGACGCTCAAAGCTGCGCCAGCAGACGGCTCGGTGCTGGCCGTGGCACAGGTGTCGGCCCTGGCCAACTACCCGCACATCTACAGCAAGATGAACTACACCGACAAGGACTTCGCGCCCGTGTCGATCGCAGCCATCATGCACCACGGCCTGGCCGTGGGCCCCATGGTGCCCGCCAGCGTGAAGAACGTGAAGGACTTCCTGGCCTGGGCCAAGGCCAACCCCAAGGACGCCAGCTACGGCTCGCCCGGCGCGGGCTCCACGCCCCACTTCCTGGGCGCACTGCTGGGCATCAACAGCGGTGTGGACCTGCGCCACGTGCCCTACCGTGGCTCCATCCCTGGCGTGACGGACGTGGTGGGCGGCCAGGTGGCTGCCATGGTCACGCCGCACGGTGACTTCATCGCCAACTACAAGGCTGGCAAGCTGCGCATCCTGGCCACCTCGGGCCCCAAGCGCTCCATCTACGTGCCGGATGTGCCCACGTTTGCCGAACAGGGCTTCCCTGAGCTGACCACCGAAGAATGGTTTGGCTTCTACGCCCCGGCCGCCACGCCCAAGCCGGTAATTGCTGCCGCCAACGCCGCCATCAACGCTGCGCTGAAGGAAAAGTCGGTCATCGACAGCCTGGCCATCGTGGGCCTGATGCCCCATGGCTCCACCCCTGAAGAACAGGCCCGCTGGCAAAAGGCCGAGTACGACAGCTGGGGCCCGCTGATCAAGAAGATCGGCTTTACCGCAGAGTCCTGATTTCCCCTGCGCCGCAGGTCCGGAC
This sequence comes from Acidovorax sp. 59, assembly GCF_002754175.1. NCBI lineage: Bacteria > Pseudomonadati > Pseudomonadota > Betaproteobacteria > Burkholderiales > Comamonadaceae > Acidovorax > Acidovorax sp. 59. The sequence goes on from NZ_PEET01000001.1 coordinate 4,330,492, forward strand.
TGGCACCCCAGTCCGGGCCGCCGCATGGCAAAAAATAGAAGAAACAGCCGCTAGCGCCCAACCGTCAAGCGCAAACAGCTACTAATAAGAGAGCAAACCATGCAAGCCCGCCAGACCCTTGCCGACATCCAGCACCTGCTGACCACCGTGCTGAAGGCGCCCACGCGCTGGCAGGGCCTGGCGCCGTTTGCGGATACCGACGGCGACCTGGCGGCCCAGGTGCTCGACGAGGCGGCCAAGTTTGTGGACAGCGCCATCGCCCCGCTGCAGCGCAGCGGCGACGAAGAAGGCTGCCGCTTTGACGGTGGGCGCGTGCACACACCCGCAGGTTTTCGCGATGCGTACCAGGCCTTCTGGCAGGCGGGCTGGCCGTCGCTGTCTTGCGCGCCCGACGATGGCGGCCAGGGCCTGCCTGCGGTGCTGGAGTGTGTGCTGTTTGAATGGCTGGCCGGTGCCAACCACGGCTGGACCATGGCGCCCGGCCTGCTGCACGGCGCGTACGAATGCATCAAGCACCACGCCAGCGATGCCCTGAAGGCGCAGTACCTGGAGAAGGTCGCCACCGGCGAATGGCTGGCCACCATGTGCCTGACCGAAGCCCACGCCGGCAGCGACCTGGGAATGGTGCGCACACGCGGCGTGCCCCAGCCCGACGGCAGCGCGCGGGTGAACGGCAGCAAGATTTTCATCTCCGGCGGCGAACACGACCTGACGGACAACATCGTGCACCTAGTGCTGGCCCGCCTGCCCGATGCGCCTGCGGGGCCCAAGGGCCTGTCGCTGTTCCTGGTGCCCAAGATTCTTCAGGATGGAAGCCACAACGCCGTGGTCTGCGAGCGCATCGAAGAAAAGATGGGCCTGCACGGCAGCCCCACCTGCGTGATGCGCTTTGACGACGCCACCGGCTGGCTGGTGGGCGAGCCGAACAAGGGCCTGAACGCCATGTTCGTGATGATGAACGCCGCCCGCCTGCACGTGGGTCTGCAGGGCATTGGCCTGCTCGAAGCCGCCTGGCAAAAGGCCAGCACCTATGCGGCCGAGCGCCGCCAGATGCGCGCGCCCGGCGCCAAGGACACCAGCCTCATTCAAGACCACCCCGCCATCCGCCGCATCCTGCACACGCAACGCGCCTGGATCGACGGCGGCCGCGTGCTGGCCTACCACACGGCCCTGCAACTCGATGTGGCCAAACACAGCACCGACGCCGGCGAACGCGCCGCCGCGCAGCGCTGGTGCGCGCTGGTCACGCCCGTGCTCAAGGCCGCGCTCACCGACCAGGCCTTTCACGGCGCCAGCGCCTGCCTGCAGGTGTTTGGCGGCCACGGCTATGTACGTGAATGGGGCATCGAGCAGATCGTGCGCGACGCGCGCGTGGCCATGATCTACGAGGGCACCAACGAGATCCAGGCCATCGACCTGCTGGTGCGCAAGGTGCTGGCCGATGGCGGCCAGGGCCTGGCAACGCTGCTGACCACACTGCCCGGCGCAGCCCCCAGCGCCGCTGCCAGCGCACGCCGCCATGCGCTGGTGGAGATCACGCAGACCCTGGCGATTGCCGCCCAGTCCGACCCCGAGCTGCCCTACTGGGTGGCCGACGACTACCTGCGCGCCGTAGCGCTGGTGCTGCTGGAATGGGCCTGGGCCCAGATCGGCGCCGCCCGCTCCCACCGCACCGAGCAGTCCACCGCCGCTACAGACCGCTGGACCCCACCCGCTCAGGCCTTCGCCCAGTGGGTGCTGCCCGAGTTCGATCTGCGCACCACCATCCTGCGCCAGCGCATTGCCCAGGCGTTTGAATTCAGACCCCAGGAGGCCGCAAGCGCATGATTCATATGCACTAGCAGCTCCTGATTCAGTAGCAAAACACAAGCTTCATCCATCTCCCTCCCACAGCGTGTTGAGGCCACGTTGCGGGGTTCCTTGCGCCTCAAAAAAACCACTGGAGACAACACCATGCGCTTGAAGATGAGAAGAAACCGGATGCGTGCCCACCACCCCCTGGCACTCTCGGCTGCGGCTGCTGCCTTGCTCATGGGCTGTGGCGGCTCGTCCGATGCCGCCCTGCCCCAGCTCTCCGCCGCCACACCGGCCACCCTGCAGTCGTGCGCCACGCTCGCCAGCAGCCTGGCGTTGCCCGACACGCGCATCACCTCGGCCGAGCAAGTGCCCGCAGGCCCCATCACCGTGCAGGGCGTGACCACCCAGGCGCCTGCGCACTGCCTCGTCAAAGGCAAGATGAAAGAGCGCACCGGCCCCGTGGACGGCGCCAGCTACGCCATCGGTTTTGAAATGCGCCTGCCCGTGGAGTGGAACGGCCGCTTTCTGCACCAGGCCAACGGCGGCCTGGACGGCAGCGTGGTCACCGCGCTGGGCTCGGTGAGCGGCGGCGCCCCCGTGGCGCCCGCCCTGGTGCAGGGCTTTGCGGTGCTCAGCTCTGACGCAGGCCACAGCGCACCCACGCCCTTCTTTGGCGTGGACCCGCAGGCCCGGCTGGACTACGGCTACCAGGCCGTGGGCACCCTCACCCCCATGGCCAAGAACCTCATCAAGAGCGCCTACGGCAAGGCGCCCGACCGCTCGTACCTGGCCGGCTGCTCCAACGGCGGCCGCCACGCCATGGTGGGCGCGTCGCGCTATGCCGAGCAGTACGACGGCATCCTGGCGGGCAACCCCGGCTTTCACCTGCCCAAGGCCGCCACCACGCAGCTGTGGAAGGCCCAGCAATACGCCAAGGTGTCCACCAAAGACGCCACCACCGGCCTGCCCGACCTGACCACCGCCGTGAGCCCGACCGAGTTCAAGCTCATCAGCAGCAAGATCGTCGCCAAGTGCGACGCACTGGACGGCGTGGCCGACGGCCAGGTCAACGACGTAGCCGCCTGCCAGGCCGCCTTCAACCTGCAGACCGACGTGCCCACCTGCACCGGCGCACGCGACGGCAGCTGCATCACCAGCGAGCAAAAGGGCGTGCTGGCCAGCATCTTTGCAGGCCCCAAGAACAGCAAGGGCGAGGCGCTGTACACCGGCACCTGGTTCGACCCCGGCGTTGCGGGCGCCAACTTTGCATCGTGGCACTTTGGCGCGCCCGCCACGCGTGACGCCGGTGCGGTGGCCTTCATCTTCACCTCGCCCCCATCCACCGTGGCAGCGTTCACCGCCATCCCCGGCATGCAGTACGCGCTGAACTTCAGCATGGAGACGGACTACCCCAAGATGTTCGCCACCAACACCACCTACACCGAGTCGCCCTGGTCGTACATGACCCCGCCCAATGAAGCCGACCTGAGCGCCCTGAAGAACCGGGGCGCCAAGATGATCGTCTTCCACGGCGTGGCCGACGGCGTGTTCTCGCCCATGGACACCGCCAACTGGATGGACCGCCTGCAGGCCAACCACAGCGGCAAGGCCGACGCCTTTGCCCGCCTGTTCCTGGTGCCCGGCATGAACCACTGCTCCGGCGGCCCCGCCACCGACCAGTTCGACATGCTGGCCCCGCTGGTGGCCTGGGTGGAACAAGGCAAGGCACCCGACAGCGTGACGGCGAAAGTGCGCGGCGCAGGCGCCAACGTGATCAACGCCGAGCTGCCCGCCAGTTGGTCCGCCAACCGCACCCGGCCACTGTGCGTGTACCCCAAGGTGGCCCGCTACAACGGCACGGGGGATGTGGAGAGCGCAAGCAGTTTCAGCTGCAAGTGATGGGCGCTTGAAAAGCGGGAAGCCCAGCGCAAGCGGGGCTTCCTCTTTTCTTTTCCTTTTACGCCTTGGCGCGAGGCTTCATGCGAAAGCTGACGCCCATGCGGTTGATGGCATTCATGGTGGCAATCGTGAGCGTCAGGTCCACCAGGTCCTTCTCGCCAAACACGGCCAGCGCGGCCGCATAGGCCTCATCAGAGGCATGGGTCTCGCTCACGCGCGTCACCTCCTCGGCCCAGGCCAGCGCAGCGCGCTCCTGCTCGGAGAACAGATACGCCGCCTCATGCCACACGGGGACGAGCACCAACTTCTCCACCGACATGCCTTCGGCCAGCAGGTCACGCGTGTGGATGTCGATGCAGTGCGCGCACCCGTTGATCTGCGACACGCGCAGGAAGACCAGGTGCGTCAGCAAGCTGGGCAGGCCCGTGCCCTGGGTGACGAAGTGGTGCAGCGTCCCGATGGCCTTGGCACCCTCGGGCGATACGTTGAACCAGACAGCGCGATTCATACAGCAGTTCCTTCACATTGAATGTTGAGCAGAGGGCGATATCGACCTCCTGCTACCAAGACGTGTGATGTGAGGGTGCTGTGACAGATGCTGGCGAAACGGGTGCGGATCTCGCCATAACCGCCTGGGTAGCACTGGGCAAGACATCCGACAGCGTGACCGCTAAGGTACGCAGCGCAAGTGCCAATGTGGTCAACAACGAGTTGTCCGCGAGCTGGTCTGAAAGCGGAATCGGGCCGCTGCGCTACAACAGGACGAGGGACGTGGAGAGTGCTAGCAGTTTTAGCTGCGAGTTGGGATATTGAAATTGGGAAGCCCGGCTTGTGCCGGGCTCTTTCCTCTCACAAGAATCCGGCGAAAAAACCTGCTCAGCGAAGTAACAGGCGTTCGTAGCTGTCCGCAACGGCGAGAGATGGGCAGTGCTGATTTGCAAGCAGCTTGGCAGCGGTGCCAGGTATCAATTCCGTGCCATCAAACGGGACCTGTCAGCTAGGAGCGGCCAATCGACACTGTCTGTTCACGCGATCTACCCAATTGCTAGATATTGAGTTCTTCGTCTGCCTTCGTTGCTTGCTTGTTCTCAAGAACCTGGAAACGCGAAAAGGCTATGCGTGATTGAATAACCCTGATTTCGCCCTCACCGGAGACTTTCTTGGCAAGATTTCGAATGTCGCCAATCTTGTAGTTGCTGCGCGGCCCAAGAATAATTTCCCGGAACTTGAGGTCCTTGGAAAACGGTACGAAATACATGCCACCCTCGCATTCACTTGGATCCAAGTCTACGAACATTCGGCACTCCTTTTCGTAGCGCCAATCGGCGAACTTTGTCGCAATGAGCATATCCACGGTTCCCTGGACAGGCTTCTTGGTTTTGGGATCAAGCTGGAGATCGAACAAGCGAGTCGCATAGTTCACGTCAGTGAGCAATTCAGAGGGTATATCGAAGCCTAGAGCCATCCCGGAGTGCTTTTCTGCATAGTGCCCCCACATAAGCGGACTTTTCCAATCCTGGGTGAAGCAAATCAGGCCCTTGGTCCTGTTTAACTCGTCCCGCGTTTCCCTAAAGGCCTTTCGCACCACCGTGTTGTTAACGTTGACACCCATCAGTTCGAACGGGTCATTCAGTTCGTTAAAGCGCGATACCTTAAGCCGCTGCATTGATATACAGGCAATGCCAGTCATTGAGCCTGTCAAGTAATAAAGTCGCCTAATCTTCTCCATCGCATCCCCCCGCTCTTGAATCACTTTTTTATACCTCACGTAGCTCTCTGCCGAGTCGCACGTAATGAATATCCGTTAGGACCACCTGCCAGTACATGTGCCCCTCTGCGTCGCGAGCCGTGATGTCGTACGCGAAGAAAAGCTCGACATTCTGAAGCTCGTCCTTATCGCATGATGTAAGGGTATACAGGCCCTCATTGGCGAGAACGACTTTAACAATGCGCCCCATAAGCCAACTCGTGAACAAAAGATGATTCCAGAGGGACCAGACTGGGTCGGGGTGCTTTTGGGATTCAGTTTTACCGTGCGCACCTTCGTTCCGCCAGTGGCAAAAGTCTTCGATCCACGCAGAGAAAGGGCGCAGCTCACTCTTCCATCGACCCTGCCACCTACTGGGCTCAATATGCACGTTGTGCCACTTGACCGGACCCAGATGCGGGGCCAGGAGCTTTACCAATTTGGCCTTCAGGTCCGACGTCTTATGACTGGCTCCTAGCAGCGTCTCTAGTGCGGCACGCATGAATACGATTTCCGCAGAGGGTGGAACGTCGTTAGAGTCGGTGTTGGCTTTATTGAACAGAGTGATTGCGTCCAATATGCGGTTCCGCGTATGTCCGTCCGGGACATTTAGCAGAGCAAGGGCAAGGTTGTTATCTATGTTTAGCGAGTACCTTTCCGAGACATGCAAGGGCCGCAAGAAGAGCGGCTTACCGGTGCCGCCGGTCATGTAGTTCATGCTGTTCCCATCACGGCGTCGAGTAGTTATCGCCGTAGCCGCTGGGTTGTCTTCTGAAAAGTGCTGTGCAATGGCAATCAAGCTATCGGCGTTGCAATAGTTCCGGTGCATGCCAAACTGCCGCGCAGAAAGCGCGGCAAAGGTCAGCAACTGCGTTTGCTCCAACCGCTCTTGAATTTCTCTATCGATGAGCAAGCTTTTGCGCTCGTTATCCCCAGCCCATCGCAGGATGAGCGCTTTGCGCACCGGCACCGTGGAATCTGGGTTCTGAGCGAAGGCTCGATCAGCATAGTTTCCAATGATGGCATCAAGGCTACGTTGCGTGGTGTCACCCAGAGGGCCAGGACACGCTTCTCTTTCATACGGAACAAAAGCAATTGGTCCGACTTGGCCTGCCTCTTCGACATACGTCCACGGCATAAAAAACAGGGTGGGCATGTTTCTCTTTCATTTTTTGCGAAGTGTCCCATACCCCTATCCGCAGGCCCGACAGTGACAATCTGTGTGAGCACAGGCGCCGCTTTAGAAAATCCTGATCCAGGCTTAGGGGTGGCTATCAGGCACTTATGCCAGCCCACTTGACATCTGCGAAATACATTGACTAAGAGACTGCAGAGACGTTATCTAAGGCGCGCGCGGATACTCAAAGCCGAACCCAAATAGTTATCCGGCCACGACCGCAGTGCCTTCTTGGATAAGAGTCCTTGCGCAGTCGCTTCTAGTCGTAGGCCAGGGACTCGGGGAAGGTGTGCTGGGCCTTCCAAATGCGGGGCGGCAGCCGCCTACTCCGCCGCGCCCGGCGTGCGTTCAGCCGGCGCCCGCGATCTGCGGGCCTCTTCTTTCGCCTTCTTCCCTTGGTCGTGGTGCCACTTGATGGCGTAGAACATGCAGGTGCCAAACACGAGCACCTTGAAGGTGATGAAGACTATCGGGACCCAATCCATTTGTGATGGCTTTCCAAGTTGTTGATGGGCGCCCACTACCGTCAAGTGCAGTGCCTCAAAACGCTGCGTCAGCAGCTTCATCGTGTTCAAGCCATCGTCGATTTGCACATCGACAGCACGGGGCCAATGATCTGAAAACTTGGTGCGATGCTATCGAGCCTGCTGTGCGGGCGTAAGCATCAGTTCTGCCTAAATTATGCGTAGCAGATGGAGATTGCCGTGCACGGGGGAGCTGCATAGAAAGCGGCTTTGTCATTGGGTCCCGCAAGGGGGCCGCAGTACGCAAGCCGTAGGGCGCGCCGCGTGAGCAGACGGAACGCCGGTTGCACGCAACGCCTACCGGGCACACACAAAAGAAGAAGCCTGCATGAGAGAACCCCATGCAGGCCTTTGATTAGATAGCAGTGCTACTGCCAGGTGCTCAGAACGGCAACCCCACATAGTTCTCCGCCAGCGATCCCAGCGCCTTCTCCGACGAGAACAGGTACGCCAGGTCCGTGTCCTGCAGCTTCTGGTCGTACGCGATGGAATCCGGGAAGGTGTGCAGCATGGTCGTCATCCACCACGAGAAGCGCTGGGCCTTCCATACGCGGGCAAGGGCCTTTTCCGAGTATTTGTCGAGGCCGGTGCTGTCGCCATCCTTGTAGTGCGCCACCATGGCGTGGTACAGGTAGTAGATGTCCGACGCCGCGCTGTTCAGGCCCCGTGCGCCTGTGGGCGGCACGATGTGGGCGGCGTCGCCCGCCAGGAACAGGTTGCCGTAGCGCATGGGCTCGGCCACAAAGGAGCGCAGGGGGGCGATGGACTTTTCGATGGAGGGGCCGGTGATGAGCTGCTCGGCCACTTCGGCGGGCAGGCGGCGCTTCAGCTCGGCCCAGAAGGCTTCGTCGGACCAGTCTTCCACGTTGTCGGTCAGCGGCACCTGGATGTAGTAGCGGCTCAGCACCTGCGAGCGCAGCGAGCACAGCGCAAAGCCGCGTTCGTGCTTGGCGTAGATCAGCTCGGGCGAGACGGGCTTGGTGCGCGAGAGCACGCCCAGCCAGCCGAAGGGGTAGACCTTTTCGTATTCCTTGAGCACGTCGCGCGGGATGGACTTGCGGCTCACTCCGTGGAAGCCGTCGGCGCCGATGACGAAGTCGCAGTCGATGCGCACCACCTCGTCGCCACTGCGGTAGGTCACATACGGGTTGGCGCTTTTCAGGTCGTGCGGCTGCACGTCTTCGGCGTTGTGGATGACGACGCCCTTCATACGGTCGCGCGCTTCGTACAGGTCGCGCGTCAGCTCGGTCTGGCCGTAGACCACTACGGAGCTGCCGCCGCTGTACTTGTGCAAATCGACCCGGTCCATTTGGCCGTCGTGGGCAATGATGAAGCCGTCGTGGATCTCGCCTTCCTTGTCCATGCGCTCGCCGCACTGGGCCTCGCGCATGAGTGCGGCAAAGCCATGCTCCAGCACGCCGGCGCGGATGCGGCCCAGCACGTATTCACGGCTTTGGCGCTCCAGCACGATGGTGTCGATGCCCTTGAGGTGCAAGAGCTGCGAGAGCATGAGGCCCGAGGGGCCTCCGCCGATGATGCAAACCTGGGTTTTCATGGTGTCTCCTTTGTGGCGAGCGACTCACAAAACTCCCCTGGCGTTGTTGTCCCGCCTTGCCGTACTACTTGTACTGTCTGCGGCAGGACGCCTGGCCAGGGCGCTTCGCTGAGTTGTGTGAGCCGCTCTGTTGGGTTGATGACATGGGTCAAAACGACCACCCAAAGATACGTGGCACAGTCGCCGCGTTGAATGGACGGATGGAGCCAGAACATGCACTTTTCGAACATCGGAACCATCCACTCGTACAGCCTGTTCGGCGAGTCGCAGCACCTGCCCGATGTGCTGCACTGCGAGACGATTGCCGAGCGATCGGCGCTGCACGACTGGGAGCTGGCGCCGCACCGGCACACGCGGCTGCATCAGGTGCTGCTGATCACCTCGGGCGGGGGCGTGGCGCACCTGGATGGCGAGCGGATTGCGCTGTTTGCCGGTGCGCTCATCAACGTGCCGCAGGGGCATGTGCACGCATTCCGCTTTACGCAGCACACGCAGGGCTGGGTGGCCACGCTGGCCGATGAATTGATGGACGAGATTTTTGTGCGCGTGGGCGATGTGCGGCGCGACCTGGCGCGGCCCGCCGTGGCGCCTGCGCCGCCAGAGTTGCACCAGGCCATCGGCCAGGTCTGGCAGGAGTTCTCGGGCCGCGCCAAGGCGCGTGCGCTGGTGCTGCGGGGCCTGAGCGCCACGCTGCTGGGCTGGGTGGCGCGCGCGATGGACGAGCACAGCCCGGACGACACCCACGCGCCAGAGTCCAGCCTGGTGCAGCGGCTGGAGGCGCTGATCGAGGCGCATTTTCTGGAGCACTGGCAGGTGGCCGACTACGCGCGGGCGCTGGCCGTGTCGCCCACGCACCTGAGCCGCGTGGCGCGTGCTGCCACGGGCGTGTCGGCCCAGCGGCTGATTGAGGCGCGCCTGATGCGCGAGGCGCGGCGTAACCTGGCCTACACGCACCTGGGCGTGGCCACCATTGCCTACACGCTGGGCTATGCCGACCCGGCGTACTTCACCCGCGCCTTCACGCGCGATGCGGGGCTGTCGCCGCGTGCGTTTCGGGCGCAGGTGGCGGCGTCCGCGCCCGCTCCGGCAATGTGATGCGGGGTGACAGGCTGCTGACACTCCGCTGTCAGCAGCCCCCGCTCACCATCGGGGCTTCGTTTGTTTGTCTGTTCGTTGATTCTTTCTTTCACACACAAGGAGCCCCCATGAAAAACGCTATCGCCTGGTTTGAGATCCCCACCACCCAGCTGGACAGCGCCCAGGCCTTTTACGAAGCCGTGCTGGGCCAGCCCATGCGCCGCGAGAACATGGGCCCGAGCGAAGGCGCCGTGTTTGCCTACGACCCTGAGGCCGATGGCGCAGGCGGCGCGCTGATGATGGGCCCCACGGCGCCCCAGGTGTCGGGCAGCGGCACGCTGGTGTACCTGGACGCATCGCCCTCGCTCGACGCCGCGCTGGAGCGCGCGGTGGCCCAGGGCGGCCGCGTGGCCCTGCCGCGCCAGGCGCTGCCGCCGGGCATGGGCTTCTTTGCACACATCCACGACCTGGATGGCAACCGCGTGGGTCTGCACGCGCTGGCTTGAAGCCACAACGCACCGACGGTCTACGAAAGGAGCACAGCATGGAAGCGCAAGAAATCCACCGGGGCAGGCTGTTTGACCATGTGCAGCTGGTCGTGCGCGACCTGGCGGCCAGCCAGGCCTTCTACACGGCGGTGCTGCAGGCCCTGCAGGTGCCCATGGGCGGGGCGGACGAGGGCTACTTCTGGGCCGACGAGCTGTTTGTGTCGTCGGCCGACAGCCCTGCCGCTCAGGGTCACCTGACCGGCCGCACGCACCTGGCGTTTCAGGCCCGGGACCGGGCGATGGTGGATGCCTTCTACCAAGCTGCGCTGGCCCACGGCGGCATCGACAACGGCGCGCCGGGCGAGCGGGCTTACCACCCCGGCTACTACGCCGCGTTTGTGCTGGACCCGGATGGCAACAACATCGAGGCGGTGTTCCATGGCGACGCGCAGCGCAGTGCGGCGTCGGTGAAGATCACGTTCTGAGGGGTGGGTCAGCCCGCCTCAGGGCGGGCCAGGCCGCGCAGCGGGATGGGGGTGGAGAACACGATGGACGTGCGCGTTTCGCCATAGCCGTTGATGTCGCCCAGAAAGCGCTCCAGATCGGGCAGGTCGCGCGCCACGACCTGCATCACATACGAGTCGTTGCCGCTGACGTGGTGGCATTCGAGCACCTGGGGCGACTGGCGCAGCTTGTCGATCAGCGCCTTCTTGCCGGGCTGCGGCACGTTGATGCCCACCACGGCGCGCACGCCGTAGCCGACCTTGGCGGGGTCGACATCGGCATGCACGCCGCGCACCACGCCCGCCTCCTGCAGGCGGCGCAGGCGCTCCAGCGTGGCGGGCACCGACAGGCCCACGGCCTCGGCCAGTTCCTTGAGCGAGGCGCGGCCATCGGCCTGCAGCGCGCTGATCAGGCGCCAGGCTTTGTCATCGACTTCCATAAAAGCCTTTATCGATTGGCACAGAAAAAACCGAAACCAATTTCTGGATTCGCCGAATTTTCTGCATTCTCCACCGCCCGCCGCCGGCCTAGCATCGGTGCATGGACTTGACCTCACTCACCGTGTTTCTGCAAGCCGCCGTGATCGGCGTGCTCATCGCGGCCCCTGTGGGCCCCATTGGCCTGCTGACCATGCAACGCACCCTGGAGCGGGGCCTGGCAGCCGGGCTGGCCACGGGCCTGGGCGCCGCTGCGGCCGATGCGGTGTATGGCGCCGTGGGTGCCTTCAGCGTGCGCTGGCTCATCGATGGGCTGACGCAGGCCAAGACGCCGCTGGCGCTGGGCGGCGGCGCACTGCTGCTGGTGCTGGCCTGGCGCACCTGGCACGCGCCGGCGGCCCACACCGCAGCCCCGGCCCGCGATGCGCGGGGGCTGCTGGGCCTGGCGGCCGGCACGTTTGCGCTGACGCTAGCCAACCCGGCCACCATCGTGTCGTTCATTGCGGTGTTTGGCTCGCTGGGTGGCGGCCGGCCCAGCCTGCCGTCTCCGCTGTGGATGGTGGCGGGCGTGCTGGTGGGCTCTGCCGCCTGGTGGCTGCTGCTGACCGGCGCGATTGCCTACCAGCGCCAGCGCTTTACGCCCGCCTGGCGCCAGCGCATCAACCGGGCGTCGGCCCTGCTGCTGGGCGGGTTTGCACTGTGGCAGTGGGGGCAGCTGGTCTGAGAACCCGCGCGCTGCTGACAGGGATGCTGCAAAGGTACTGACACTGCGGTGTCAGCAGCACGCCCGCACCATCGGTGGCTTCTTTGATCAGGAGCTTTCTCATGACCGACGCCGTGCTGCAACACCCCCTTTGGCCGGATGCCGCGCCTGCGCGCAACGACATGCCCCTGCCGGCAGCGCCCCCTGCAGCCGCCACGCGCCGCAACTGGATCGCCGTGGCCTGCGCCCAGCACGCCCGCCGGGGATGCGCCACGCCGGGTGCGGGCTACATGCAGGTGTGCCATGGCAAGGTGGCGCCGCTGCAGCGCATACGGCCCGGCGACCGCGTGGCGTATTACGCGCCGACGGTGACCATGGGGGGCAAGGACCGGCTGCAGGCGTTTGTCTCCATCGGCATCGTGTTGCCGGGCGCGCCGTATGCGTTTGACATGGGCGGCGGGTTTGTGCCGTCGCGGCGGGATGTGGCCTATGTGCCTGCGCGTGAGGCGGCGATTGCGCCGCTGCTGGACGCGCTGGAGTTTGTGGACGACCGCCAGCGCTGGGGCAGCAAGTTCCGCTTTGGGCTGTTGGCCGTCAGCGACCGCGACATGCGCCTGATTGCGCAGGCGATGCAGGCCGAGCTGCAGTTACTACATTTTTGATAGCTATTCAGGCAATCAGCACTAGCGCATCCGGCCCAAAAGGCTTCAAACGGATCGCAAAAAGCCCCGTGGGGCCCTCGAACAGCCGCAGGCAGGCGTCAGCACACCGCCATCAGCGTGTCCACCACCCGGCGTTGGGCGGCGGTCAGGGCCGTATAGCCTTCGCGCAGCAGTCGCAGCACGATCGCGTGGATTTCAATTTCGCTAGCGGGCATGGTCTTCTCCTTGAACGGACAACAGTGGGCGGCCGCCGCAGGGGCTGGCCGATGACATGGGCGCCAGCCACGACAAAAAGAGGCGGGCGCCCGGGCCTGCCCCACCATGGACCAAGCCCCGATGCCACTGTGCCGAGGAGGCGGCGCAGGCGGTGGCGCGATAAACGGGGAAGTTCGCGGCCTTTTTCGCGCGCCGCAGCCAAGCCGAAGCGCCTAGGGACCCTCTGCACGAATCAGGGCGAGGTGGCCCCAGGCACGTAGGCGTCGATGACCGGCGGCTCGCTGTCCCCCGCAGCGGTCCGGGCCAGCTTGAACCAGGTCCAGGTCTCCACATCGGGCGCGTCGTAGCTGCCGTAGGACTGTCCACCCCACGAGAAGTACGAGCCCTTGTTGCCCGTGCTGACGGTGCGCTTGCCCACGGCCAGCCCGCCATCCTTGAGCAGCGCCAGCCTGAAACCCTGCAGCACGCCCGAGGCCCCAGGCTCCTTGTCCGGCGACACGGTCTGCGGGACCAGGTCGAGCATGCCGGAGCTGCAGCGGGCCTGCGCGCCGCTGTAGGTGACGAGGCTCCACTGCCGGGTGAGCGAGGTGCGCACGTTGCGCGCGCGGTTGACGGTGCGCGTGCGCAGCGTGGTTTCGCCGCGCTGCTGCTGCACCCAGACCTGCATCTCGGCCGAGCCGGTGAAAAACGGCAGGCTGCCCCGCACGCCAGCGGGCTCCACCGGCGGCCAGGCGTACACGCCTTGCAAGGACGGGCAGCCGAACCAGCTGCTCTGCACGGGGCCAAACGCCGGAGGCGGCTTGGGCGACCCCTGCACATCCGGCCCGCAGGCCGTGAGGGCCAAGCAACACAGGGCCAGCGTTGCGGCGCCGCCGATGCGCTGCACGCGCCGGTGCGGGGTGCGCAAAGCACTGTGCGATGGCAAGGGAGCGGCAGCTGTCATGGTGTCAGGGCGGTGGTGCAGCCCGATTGTCGGGCCGAACACTGCACCTGCGGTCGCTCTATTTTTGATAGCAGTTTGCGCATATTCCACTAGCGCCTCAGCACCCAAAGGCTCCAAAACCGTGTTGACGATCGCCCAGAGGGGGGCTGCGAGATCGCCAGGCTACGGATGTGCAGGCCCCGCCCGCACACGGGCCAGCGCCTCGGGCACATCGCGCCACGCCGGGCGGCCGGGGGCGTAGCGCTGGCGCATGTAGCCCGCCAGCTCGGTGATCTGCGCGTCGCTGAGCGCGTGGCCAAAGCCGGGCATGAAGCCGATGTCCCGCGCGGCGGGCTCGCGGATGCCGTGCACGATGACCTGCAGCAGGTTGTCGGGTCGGTCGCTGTGCAGGTTGCTGTTGAGCGCTAGGGACACGTTCACGCCCAGCAGGCGCGGCCCATCGCCGTCGTGGTGGCAGGCCGCGCAGGCGCCATCGAACAGCCGCTGTGCCTGGCCGGGCTGCGGGGCCAGCGCGGCGGCCTGGGCCACGGCGGCTTGGGCGCGCTGCTGCGGGTCAGACACTGGCAGGGTGGCTGGCTGGGTAGCCGCTTCCGTAGCGGTGAACGAGGCCAGGTAGCTTGCCATGGCGCGGATGTCGTCGTCCGGCAAGTGGGCCAGCTCGCGCACCACAGGCGCCATGGGGCCGGAGGCGCTGCCGTGCTGCGGGCTGTGGCCGTGGCGCAGGTAGCCGTACAGCGCATCGGCCGTCCAGGGCACGGGCGCCTTCGACAGGCCGGTGAGCGCAGGCGCCTCCCAGCCATCAATCATGGCCCCGGAGAGGAACGCAGCCCCGCCCAACTCGGCCCCCAGCGCATTGCGCGGCGTGTGGCAGGCGCCGCAGTGGCCCACGCCCTGCACCAGGTAGGCGCCCCGGTTCCATTCGGGCGGGCGGGTCGGGTCGGGCTTGAACGGCGTGGCGTCGTGGAACAGCGCGTTCCAGCCCGCCATGAGGGGGCGCACGCTGAAGGGGAAGGTCAACTGGGTCTTCGGCACCTCGGCCCGCACGGCCGGCTGCGCCATGAGGTAGGCGTACAGCGCGGTCAGGTCGTCGTCGCTCATCTTGGCGAACGAGGTGTAGGGGAACGCGGGGTACAGGTGCTTGCCGTCACGCGAGATGCCTTCGCGCATGGCGCGCTGGAAAGCGCTGAAGGACCACTGGCCGATGCCGGTCTCGGCGTCGGGCGTGAGGTTGGTGGTGTAGACCTTGCCGAACGGCGTGTCCATGGCGCGGCCACCCGTGTTGGGCGTGCCGCCCGGGGCGGTGTGGCACACCACGCAGTCGCCCGCAGCGGCCAGCAGGCGGCCCCGCTCGATGGTGGCAGCGTTGTAGACCGAGGCCCCTGCCGTCTGCACCACGGGCGCGATGGAGGGGCGCCAACCCAGCAGCGCCGCGCCCATGGCGATGCCACCGGCGACGAGAGCCAGGGCGCGCGCCCAGGGGCTGCGCTGGGTGGGCCATGTGGCGCTGGCGGGCACGGTGGGTGCGGGCAGCTCCAGCGTGGGCAATACCTCGGCCTGCTCAGTGGGTGCGGTGCTGCCTGCAGCCGCCTCGCCTGCGCCACCGGGCAAGGGGTTGAGCCCGGCACGCACCACCTCGGGCGTGAACGGCGGCGCGCGAAAGCGCACGCCCGTGGCGTCAAAAATTGCATTGGCAATGGCCGCCGTGCCCGGCACAGACGACGACTCGCCGGAGCCCAGCGGCGCCTCGTCCTGCCGGGGCATGTGCATGACCTCGATGACCGGCACCTCGCGGAAGCTCAGGATGGGGTAGCTGCCCCACTCGCGGTTGTCCACGGCCTGCTTGACGGGCTCGAACGTCACCTGCTCCTTGAGCGCGCGGCTGGTGGTCTGCAGCACGTTGCCGTGCACCTGCTGCTCCACACCGGCGGGGTTCACCATCAGGCCCGCATCGTGCCCCACGACCACGCGGCGCACATGCACCTCGCCGGTCTTCTTGTTGACCTCCACATCGGCCACCCAGGCGGCCCAGGCGGCGCCAAAGCCGGGCCATTTGCTGTGGATGTAGCGGGCGTAGGCAAAGCCCTGGCCCTGCACCCAGTCCCCATCCAAGGGGCGCTGCTGGGGGCCGGTGCGGCGAATCCAGCCCGCCTTCTCGGCCGTGGCCTGGACCAGCTCGGCAGCGCGCGGGTCGTTCAGCAACTGCAAGCGAAACTGCACCGGGTCCACCCCCGCCGCCGTGGCCAGCTCGTCCACATAGGACTCGTGCGCAAACGAATTGGGCAGCGCCGACACGCCGCGCAGCCACGACGCGCGCACGATGGGCGGCATGTCGTTGACGGCCACGCGCAGGTTGTCGTACTGGTAGGGCGGGCGCGCGGTGCGGTCGCCCATCTCGTAGGCCTGGGCCACGGGCTCGATGGTGCGGGTGAGCAGCAGGGCCAGCGTGGGTGCGCCGTTGGAGGGGTAGGACGTTTCAAAGTCGTACGCCGCCACGGTGCCATCGGCCTTGAGCCCGCCGCGCACCTGCATGAGCTGCGCCGTGCCCTTGGGCTCCCACAAATGCTCCTGCTCGCGCGTGAGCTGCACGCGCACCGGGGCACCGACGGCGCGCGAGAGCAGCGCGGCATCGGCGGCCACGTCATCGGCACCGTTGCGGCCATAGCAGCCTGCGGCCTCCATGCGGATGAGGTCGATGTCCACATCGGCCAGGCCCATCAGGCGAGCCAGGTCGGCGCGCAGCACATGGGGGTTTTGCGTGCCTGCCCACACGGTCATGCGCGGGCGGCCGGTGCTGTCATCACTGCGCCATTCGGCCACCGCGCAGGACGGGCCGATGGAGCCATGCATCTGGTACGGCCACACGTAGGTGCGCGGCATCGGCTGGCCGTTGGCAGACAGCGCGGCCAGGGCACCCTCCACATCGCCCTCGTCCACCAAGCGGCGCTGCGTGGCGGGGTTGGCGCGGATGGCTTGTTCCAGCGCCTCGGCGCTGTCCTGGCGCGGAAAGCCGGGCCAGTCCTTCCAGCGCACTTTCAGCTCGCGCAGCGCCTGCTCGGCCTGCTCCTCGCGCTCGGCGACGATGCCCACAAAGTCGCGGACCACCACCACGGCGCGGATGCCGGGGATGTGGGCGATGGACTGCTGGTCTACCGATTCGAGCGTGTTACCGATGAAGTCGCCATGGTCGGCCCCCGCATACGGCGGGCGCACCACGCGGCCGTGCAGCATGCCGGGCACGCGCATGTCGTGCACAAACACCAGCTCGCCACTGACCTTGGCGGGGATGTCCACGCGTGGCACGGACTGGCCGACCACGGTGTAATCGGCGGCGGCCTTGGTGGGCGTGGCGTCCACCAGATCCAGCGTGGTGTGCGCGCCCGCCAGCAGCGCGCCGTAGGCCACTTGGCGCGATGGGTCTGCAGTGACCTGCACGATCCCCGCACGCACCTGCAATTGATCCACTGGCACGCCCAGCCGCTCTGCGGCCTGGGCCACCAGCCAGTGGCGCGCCTGCGCAGCGGCGATGCGCAGGGGCTTGGCGTGGATCTGGATGGATGCGCTCGCGATGGTGGCGCCCTGGTTGGGCGCGCGGGTGGTGTCGCCCAGCACCATGTTCACCTGGGCCAAAGGCACATCCAGCTCTTCGGCCACGATCTGCGCGAGTGCGGTGCGGATACCGGTGCCCAGGTCCACATGGCCGTTGAGTGCGGTCACGCTGCCGTCGTCCCACACGGCGACCAGTATCTCCACGCCCTCGGCCGGGTTGCCCGCCACCAGGGCGGGCTGGCCCTTGACGGGCGGTGGTGCGGGCGGCGGGTTGCGCACCACCAGCAGCACGCCCTGGGCGGCATGGAAGTCGGCGCGGGTGAGCGGGCTGTGGGCGCGCAGGGGTGGAGGCGTGTTCATGCCTGGGCCTCGCGCATCAACTGGGCCGCGCGCAGTACGGCGCGGATGATCTCGACATGTGTGCCGCAGCGGCACAGGTTGCCCGACAGCTCGCGGCGCACGGCGGCTTCGTCGGGGTCAGGATTGCGCTCCAGCAAGGCCACGGCCATCATCACCATGCCGTTCAGGCAATAGCCGCATTGCGCGGCCTGCTCATCCACAAAGGCTTGCTGCACCGGGTGAAGTCCTGCGGTGCGGCTGCAGCGTCCGGGCAGCCCTTCCAGCGTGGTCACCTCGCGACCTGCCACGCCCTGCGCCGGGATCACGCAGGCCCGCGCGGCAATCCCATCCACCAGCACCGTACATGCACCACACTGCCCCAGGCCACAGCCGTACTTGGGGCCGTTGAGCGACAGGTCGTTGCGCAGCACGTGCAGCAGCGTGGCGCTGGCCAAGGTGCTCTGCGGCAGGGCAAACGGCTGGCCATTAACGACGACCGGGGAGAGTGAAGCGGGCGCGTGCATGTCTCGGTGGGTTGTTCTCAGTCAACGTCGCAGCGACCCGCTGCGCGTGTACATCTCCAGGTCCACAAAGTTGGAGCCATTGTGGTTGCCCGGGCCGTACACCAGCGGAAAGTCGCCGATCTTGGTGGTGCCCATGTCTTCCATGGCCTTGATGAAGCCTTCACGCGTGAGCGCTTTGCCTGCGCGCTTGAGGCCCTCCACAAACACGCGCGCGGCGATATAGCCCTCCAGCATGGTGTAGCTGTCGATCTTTTCGCCCGCGTCCGCGCGGTCCTTGCGGTAGTCGGCCACGATGGCCAGGCGGCTGGCCTGCGGCGACGGCACGATGCTGGCCGTGACCAGCCCTTCGATGCCGCCGTTCAGGCGCTGCGCAGAGCCCGGTGCGTCGGTGATGCCCACCGAGATGGTGTACAGCGGCGACGCCGCGCCCGCCGCCCGGTAGTCGCGCAGGAACACCTCCACCATCTTGCCCGCCATGATCATCACCACCGCGCCCGGCTGGGCCTTGGTGAGCTGCGCCACCTGGGGCTTGGCGTCGGTGGCGGCGATCTCCATGGGCACGGAATCGACCACCTTGACCTTCAGGCCCTGAGCGATCTGCAGGCAGGTGTCGAGGTTGGATTTGCCAAACGCGCTGTTCTGGTAGATGACGGCGATGTTGTTGATGCCCAGCGTGGCGAGGTGGCCCACGATCTTGCGCAGCTCGGTCTCATAGCTGGCGCGCACGTGGAACAGGTAGCGGTTGTGCGTGGTGCGAAACGACGTGGTGCCCACCAGCGGCGCGAACATGGGCACGCCCGCCTTCTCTGCCAGGGGCATGGCGGCGATGAGGTTGCCGGTGGCCACGTAGCCGATCAGGGCGAAGACCTTGTCTTCGTCAATCAGCTTGGCCGTGTTCTCGGCGGTCTTCTTGGGTTCGTACGCGTCATCGTGCGACACCAGCTCCAGCGTGCGCCCCTGCACGCCGCCGGTCTTGTTCACCTTGTCGAACGCCAGCGCAATGCCCGCCTTGTAGTCCACCCCGAAATCCTTGGCCGGACCGGTGAACACGGCCGACTGTCCCACCTTGATGCGGGTGTCCGTCACCCCGGTCTCGGCAGCAGCCGGGCCCGCGGCCCCCAGAGCAGCGGCGGCCAGGGCCGTCAGCACCACACGGCGGTCGATGCTCCCCTCCTCCATCCCACGACATTTCATGAAACGCTCCTTACATCAAAGGCGCAAGTTTCCCTGCAAGCGGAGCGGCTGCGCAACCATTTCTGCGGGGTGTTGTGAATCCGTCAAACCCCGGCGCCGAAGCACCGGGGCGGTGCGCCGTCAGGCGACATCGATGTCGCTGGACTGGATGCGTTTGACGCCCTTGGCCTTCATGTTTTTCCAGGCAGCGTCGAGCGATCCGTTGAGGTCGATGGCGCGGGTCGCATCTTCGACCACATAGCTTTCGAAGCCCAGGCGTTTGGCGTCGAGCGCCGTCCAGGCCACGCAGAAGTCGGTGGCCAGGCCGGTGACAAACACGGTCTTGATGCCACGCTGCTTGAGGTAACCCGCCAGGCCGGTGGAGGTCTTGCGGTCGGCCTCTTCAAAAGCCGAGTAGCTGTCCACATGCTGGTGAAAGCCCTTGCGCAGGATCACCTGGGCCTTGGGCACCTGGAGGTCTTTGTGCAGGGCGGCATCGTCGGTGCCCTGCACGCAATGGTCGGGCCACAGCACCTGCTGGCCGTAACTCAGCTTGGTGGTTTCAAACGGCTTCTTGCCCGCATGGGTGCTGGCAAAAGAGGCGTGGCCCTGGGTGTGCCAGTCCTGCGTGACCACCACGTTTTCAAACGCTGTGGCAATGCGGTTGATGACGGGCACCACCTCATCCCCCTTGGCCACGGGCAGCGTGCCGCCCGGGACAAAACAGTTCTGCACATCGACCACGATGAGCGCCGCTCGCTCACCGGGTTTGATCTTGCCTGCCGCCCAGCTGGCAGGGAAGCTGACCCCGGCCACGGTGAGCGCGGCCGATTGAAGAAGAAAGCGACGACGTTGCGCAGTTTGCATGGTGAACACTCCGGTTGGGAACGCACTGACACATCGGCCATGGCCCGGTAGGGCCAGGGCCGGGGAACTTCTGCTTCACACGCTGAGGTAGGCGCGGCGCACCTCTTCGTTGGCGGCCAGCTCTTCCATGCTGGCCTGGTAACGGATCTGGCCCTTTTCGAGCACGTAGGCGCGGTCGGAGACCAGCTCGGCAAAGTGCATGTTCTGCTCGGACAACAGGATGCTCACGCCCTGCTCTTTCAGCTCCAGGATCATGTGCGCCATCTGCTCCACGATGACGGGCGCCACACCTTCGGAGGGCTCGTCCAGCAGCACCAGATAGGGGTTGCCCATGAGCGTGCGGGCCACGGTAAGCATCTGCTGCTCGCCACCGCTCATGCGGCCGCCCGGGCGCTGGGGCATCTCGCCCAGGTTGGGAAAGAGTTTGAACAGGCGCTCGGGCGTCCACACCGGGGCGGCTGTGCCATCGGGCCAGGTGCGGGCGGGTTGGCGGCCCACTTCCAGGTTCTCCATCACCGTGAGGTCGGTGAACACGCGGCGGTCTTCGGGCACAAAGCCCAGGCCCAGGCGGGCAGCGTCGTGCGGATCGGTTCTGGACAGGTCCTTGCCCATGAACTGAATGCTGCCCTTGCGCTTGGACAGCATGCCCATCAGCGTCTTGAGCGTGGTGGACTTGCCCGCGCCATTGCGGCCCATCAGCGCAACCACTTCGCCCCGGCGCACGTCCAGGTCCACGTCGTACAGGATTTGCGCGGCACCGTACCAGGCCTGCAGGCCCTTGGCCTGGAGCAGCAGTTCTTTGGGGTTGTGGGTCGTCATGGTCATGCCGCCTCCGCA
Organism: Acidovorax sp. 59; assembly: GCF_002754175.1. Taxonomy (NCBI): domain Bacteria; kingdom Pseudomonadati; phylum Pseudomonadota; class Betaproteobacteria; order Burkholderiales; family Comamonadaceae; genus Acidovorax; species Acidovorax sp. 59. The sequence goes on from NZ_PEET01000001.1 coordinate 4,351,507, forward strand.
TTGGCTGCGGCTTTCTTCTCAAACGTCTTGCCGGTGCCGAAGTAGACCTCCTGCACCTTGGGGTGGTCGCGCAGCTCCAGCGGCTTGCCCTCGGCAATCAGCCGCCCGCGCGCCAGCACGATCATGCGGTCCGCATAGGCAAACACCACGTCCATGCTGTGCTCGGTGAAGAGCACGGCCATATTGCGGTCGATCACCAGCTGCTTGGTCAGCGCCATGAGTTCGTTGCGCTCCTTGGGCGCCATGCCGGCGGTGGGTTCGTCCATGAGCAGCAGCTTGGGAGCGTTGGCCATGGCAATCGCCAGCTCTACGCGCTTCACATCGCCATAGGCCAGCACGCTGCAGGGCCGGTCGGCCTGCGACTTCATGCCCACCTGGTCGAGCAACGCCAGGGCTTCTTCGCGCTTGTGGTCGGCAGCCCTGCGCCACATGGAGAACAGCAGGCCGTCGTTGGAGATCAGTGCCATCTGCACGTTCTCCACCACCGTCAGCGATGCAAAGGTTTCGGCGATCTGGAAAGTGCGGCCCACCCCCATGCGCCAGATGTCGCGGGGCTTGCGGCCCACCAACTCTTGCCCGTTGAGCTGGATGGAGCCTGCATCGGCAGGCAGCTGGCCGTTGACCATGTTGAAGGTGGTGGACTTGCCCGCGCCGTTGGGGCCGATGAGTGCCAGCAGCTCGCCCGCAGCGAGTTCGAAGTGGATGCCATCCACCGCCTTGACGCCGCCAAACGATTTGCCCAGACCGGTGACTTTGAGGAGGCTCATGCTGCGCCCTCCTTGGTGTTCTTGGCGTCGCGCATGTTGTCAAAAATCTGTTTGATGGTGCCCGCGATACCCTGCGGAAACAGCAGCACCAGGATGAGGATGATGGCGCCCAGCATGGCGCGCCAGTAGTCGGTGTTGCGCGCCACGGTGTCGTGCAGCCAGGTGAAGGTGACCGCGCCCACCACGGGGCCCGCCAGCGTCTGGATGCCGCCGAGCAGCACCATCACCAACCCGTCCACCGATTTGCCCACGGCCAGCGACTCCGGCGAAATGCTGCCCTTGGAGAACGCATACAGCGCCCCTGCCAGCCCTGCAGCCGTGCCCGCCACCACAAACGCCGCCCACTGCATGCGCTTGACGTCGATGCCGATGGCGTCGGCGCGCAGCACAGAGTCGCGCCCCGCGCGCAGCGCATAGCCAAACGGCGAGAACAGCACGCGGCGCAGCCACCACACCCCTGCCCCCACCAACGCCAGCGTGAGCCAGTAATACATGCGCTTGTCTGCCAGCCAGGCCGCAGGCCACACGCCTGTGAGGCCGTTGCTGCCCCCCGTGAAACTGTCCCACTGGTAGGTGATGGCCCAGGTGATCTGGGCAAAGGCCAGCGTCAGCATGGCCAGGTACACACCCGACAGCCGCACCGCAAACCACCCGTAGACAAACGCCCCGGCCGCCGCCACCAGCGGCGCCACCACCAGTGCGATCTCCATCGGTAGCCCGAGCGAGCGCACCAGCAGGGCCGCGCCATAGGCGCCCAGCCCGAAGTAGGCGGCATGGCCGAAGGAGTGCATGCCCGCAGGCCCCATGATGAAGTGAAGGCTGGCCGCAAACAGCGCTGCGATCAGCAGGTCAATCAGCAACACCGTGGTGTACGGCGACTGCGCGGTCAGCAGCGGGGCTGCCGCCAGCAGCAGGCCCAGCACGGCGGCCGCCACCAGGTAGGCCCTGCCAGGCCGACGCAGCGGCTCCTCCTGCATGCCCACGTAGCGGCTGGGCGCCTGCGGCCTGCCGAACAGGCCCCACGGGCGCCAGACCAGCACCACCGCCATCACCAGAAAATCCACCACCAGGGTCAGCTTGGAAAACGACACACTCAGGCCAAACACATCGACCACACCCAGCCAGATGCAGATGGCCTTGATCTCGGAGATCAGCAGAGCGGCGGCGTACGCGCCCGGAATGGAGCCCATGCCACCCACCACCACCACCACGAAGGCGGCACCGATGGTGTGCAGGTCCATCTCCAGCGTCGCGGGCTCACGCGGCAGTTGCAGTGCGCCACCCAGCCCGGCCAGCATCGCGCCCAGCGCAAACACGGCCGTGAACAACCAGGCCTGGTTGACGCCCAGGGCGCTCACCATCTCGCGGTCTTGTGTAGCGGCACGCACCAGCGTGCCAAACCGGGTGCGCGTGAGGAGCAGCCAGACCGCACCCAGCACCAGCGGACCGACCACGATGAGGAACAGGTCGTAGCTGGGAAACTGCCGCCCGAGCAGGCTCACGGAGCCTGAAAGGCCCGGCGCGCGCGGGCCCAGCAGTTCGTCAGGGCCCCAGAGCCACAGCACGGCGTCCTTGATGACCAGCACCAGTGCAAACGTGGCCAGCAGCTGGAACAGCTCGGGCGCCTTGTAGATGCGGCGCAGCAGCACCACCTCGATCAGCGCCCCCAGCACGCCGACGATCAGCGCGGCCAGCGGCAAGGCCACCCAGAAGCCCAGGGCACCGCTCAGGCGCTCGACCAGCGAGTACGCGACGTAGATGCCCACCATGAAGAACGAGCCATGGGCAAAGTTCACGATGCGGGTGACGCCAAAGATCAGCGACAGACCCGCCGCCACGAGGAACAGCGACGACGCGCTCGCCAGCCCGTTGATGAGCTGGACGATGAAACCCGAAAAACTCATGTTCGAAAAACCCTCAAGTCATCACCACCCGTGTTGCGCATCGCTTGCAGCACATGAAAGAAGCCAGGCGCGCCCCCGCCAGCGCCACCAGAAATCCGGCTGTGCCGGACTGCCGGTAGCGTCTGCTGGGACCGAGGCGCAGCAGGCGCCTCAGACTCCTAGGGGAATCAATCAGCGCTTCGTGACTTTTTCACGTCGGCAGCGGACGGCTGGTACTTGGCATCGGCGCCATCCAGGTAGACGTAGTCCACCATCACGCCCTTGCCGCCTTCGTTCTTGGTGCGGCCAACAAACGCGCCCATGGTGGCCTGGTGGTCTTCAGGCCGGTAGGTGATCTTGCCGAACGGGGTGTCCACCTGCAGTCCCTTGAAGGCAGCGACCAGCTTGTCGGTGTCGGTGCTCTTGGCTTTGGCAATACCGGCCGCGGCCGACTTGATCATGCTGTAGCCCACCACCGAACCCAGGCGCGGGTAGTCCTTGAACTTGGCCTGGTACGCCTGCTCGAACGCCTTGTGTGCGGGGGTGTTGATGCCGTACCAGGGATAGCCGGTCACCAGCCAGCCGTTGGGGGCCTCGTCTTTCAGGGGGTCCAGGTATTCGGGTTCGCCCGTCAGCACGCTGACCACCTCGATGCCCTTGAAGAGGCCGCGCGTGTTGCCTTCGCGTACGAACTTCGACAAGTCTGCGCCAAACAGTACGTTGAAGACGGCGTCGGGCTTGGCATCCGACAGCGCTTGCACCACGCTGCCGGCGTCCACCCGGCCCAGTGGCGTGGCTTGTTCAGCCACAAACTCCACATCAGGCTGGGCGGCCTTGAGCAGTTGCTTGAACGCCGCCACGGCAGACTGCCCGTATTCATAGTTGGGGTAGACCACGGCCCAGCGCTTTTTCTTCATCTTGGCGGCCTCGGGTACCAGCATGGCGGCCTGCATGTAGGTGCCGGGACGCAGGCGGAAGGTGTACTGGTTGCCACCCTGCCAGGTCATCTTGTCGGTCAGAGGCTCGCCTGCGAGAAAGAAGAACTTCTTCTGCTTGGCAAAGTCGGCCACTGCGAGGCCGGTGTTCGACAGGAAGGTGCCAGCCAGCACATCGACCTTCTCGCGCGACACCAGCTCTTCGGCCACACGAACGGCGTCGCCGGGGTTGGCGTTGTCGTCGCGCGTGATCAGTTCGATCTTCTTGCCATTGACGCCGCCCGCAGCGTTGATCTCATCGACCGCCAGCTCCATGCCTTTCTTGTAGGGCTCCAGGAAAGCGGGCTGCGCCTTGTAGCTGTTGACCTCGCCAATCTTGATCACGCCCTGGGCAAAAACAGGGGCCAGGGTAAGGGCCAATGCAGCCGCAGCCGTGGCACGCATGAGGTTTCGTCGCATCGTCATGGGGAGACTCCTGAAGGATGGTTGGAGAGAGATCGAACGGGGGTGAGACAGAACAGGTGTGTGTTGTACGCGCCCCGGGCTCAGCGCAGGCCGTCAACGCCTTTTATTTCAGAGGCCGTGAGGCCGCCGACACGTGGCAATGGCCGCCCGCTGTCGGTCACGACAACGGCCACCACGATTTCATTGGCCCGCGGTGCATCGGCTACACGGGCTTCCATGGCGTCGAAATGGCTGCGCACGTAAGCCGCATCCTTGTGGCCCAGGGGCACGTCGATGGCCGTGCCGAGGCCGCCCATCTTCTTGCTGGATGGGACCAACGCGGCACCCTTCTCGACAGCCACACGCAGTGGTGCGCCCAGCTTGGGGTGGAGGATGGCGGCGGCGTGCTCCAGCTCGCCCGCCTCGCCCACGATGGCGGCCTTGCCGTAGCTGTGCGCATCGCCCGGGGCAATGCCCAGGGCCTGCACGCAGCGGGCGCCCAGAAGGCCTCCCAGCTCCTCACCGATGGCGATGAGTTCGTCGAGGTTTTCCACATAACGTCCGGCAAAGGGGTTCTCGATCACGGCCATGGCCAGCGCCTTGCGCACCGCGGGCTGAACGTCACGCCCCATTTCCACGCGGACCTCGTCGGTCTGGACGACGATCTTTCGAATCTTGGCTGGCATTTTTTGGCTCCTTGGGATCTTGTCTTGTTCGATGGTGTGCGGGTCGGCGGGCGGCTCAGCGCAGGCCGTTCCACTGGCTGATGTCTGCCGCCTTGAGCCCTCCGACGCGGGCGTGGATGCGCGGGCCCGTGGTCATGGCAAGTATGAACACGATCTCATCAGCGGATGGCGCGCCCGGAACACGCACTTCGATCGCGTCGAAATGGCTGCGTACGTAGCTGGCGTTGATGTGGGTGAGCGGCACATCCAGCGCCGCACCGGGGCCGCCCACCTTCTTGGTGGAAGGCACGATGGACAGCGCATTCGCGGGCTGCCCGGTCTTCTCTTCGGCCTGGCCCTTGGCGTAGGCGTTGCGGTCGCCCTTCCAGCCCAGCAGTTCGCGCATGGCGTAGCCGCCGGGCACATGCCACAGCGCGCCGTGTTCCAACTCACCAGCCGCGCCCACGATGGCGCCTTTGCCATAGGTCTCGATGCGCTCGGCAGGCACCGCCATGGCCTTCAGGAGGCGCTGGGCCATGTCCAGCCCCACGTCCTGCAGCGCGTCCATCATGGGGAGGATGTCGGGCTCGTACCGTCCCGCAAACGGGTTGGTCAGCACCGCGCCGATGGCGCCGCGCAGCAGCGGCACGTCGGCCACCGGCCCGAATTCGTGCCGGATTTCCTCAAGATGGGTGAAAACGCGTCGTATCTGGATCATTCTGGAGACCTGTGCATTTCGTTAAGCAAATACTGAACCAACTTCCGATTCCACCGCCGGATCCCGGGGCCACACCACATCCGCCAGCGCCTGGGGCGCCGAGGTCGCCACGAACTGCCCCTGGCACGCCAGCAGCGCAAACCACAGCAGGCCGCTGGACTGCAATTCTTGCGCTTTTTGCAGCCCCTGGTGCAATGCCCGGGCCACCAGCTCCCTGGGCAAGGCAGGGACCTCCACGGTGACAGGAATGGCCCCCAGGTCACTGTCGTCCCGCACCTGCCACGCGGGCCTGCGCACAATCCGCGCATCGGCCACATCCACCGCGTTGGCCACGATGGTTGCCGCCGCATCGGCCTGCGCCGCCGTACGCGCCAGCACCGTCACGCTGTCCGCAATGCCCAGCGACTGGCTGCGCCCCCGCCAGCCGCTGGTGGCCACACCGCGCACCGGCATGGCGCTGTCGATGCGAATCTGCCCATCCAGCACCAAACCGTTGCGCAACTGTGCCGCATTCAGTGCGGCGATGTCAGCGTACACCCCCACCGTGACCGACTGGCCGGGCGCCAGGTGCAGCGCAATGTCGCCGCCGTTGTTGACCCAGGCGCGGTCTATGCCCGGCTGCTCGTAGCAGGCCAGAATCTCCTGCGCCACTGCACCCGCCACCGCCGCCATCGATGTGATGAAGCCTGCGCGGTAGGGACTGCAGGCGGCCCACATGCGGCGCGCCACCACACCCTGCAACGTGCAGTGCGCAGACACCGGCGCCCGCAGGCCGGGGAGTTCATTCACCAGCTCCTGCAGCAGCCCTTCAAAACGTTGCCACGCGCGTTCGTGCGCCTGGGCCACGGCGTCGCGCGCCCCTTCGGCCTGGAGGATGAGGTCCATCGGACCATGCTGGAAATGCCAGCGGCCATCGGACAGGAGCTTGCGAGCGGCTTGCATGTGCGTTTCAGTACTCACCGCAGGGCGCACCGCCGGCAGCCGTAAACACCGGCGCGGCCCCCGCCAGAGACGCCGAGCAAGGGCCGCCCCGCAGCGAGGGTGTCGTCCCCCTGGAGGGGGAAGGCGCGAAGCGACTCAGGGGGTGTTTCATATCAACCCAGCAGAGGTGGGCGACCCAGCGGCCACGGATTGGCGGCGGGCAAGGTCTGCCACACGCGCGCCTGCGGTGCACCATCGTTGTGCCACGCACCGCGCTCCAGCACTTCGCGCAGGCTGCGGATCTGTTCGGTGTGCCCGCCCAGCGCTTCGTAGTCCGCACGGCGCATGCTGAACTCGATGGGTGCCACGATGGCGGGGGTGGGCACGGTGCCAAAGCTGTTGTCCGGCATGCGCAGCACGTCGGCCATCACGGTAATACCGCCGCCCGGCCATACATAGGCGGGGGCACCGCCACAGGTCACGTTGACCAGCGCGTTTTTGATGGAGCGCGTGAGCAGCACCGGGTTCTCGGTGACCCCTGCGCGCAGACTACCGCCGGCTCCGCCAAGGAACAGCACAGACGCCAGCGAAGGCTCGCAGTTTTCGCCGATGCGGTCCACGATGCGGCGCACCTCGGCAGGCATCTCGGATTCAACCGGATGGAGTTGCTCGTCCAGCACGTACCAGGAGGCATGCTCCCCGGTGGTTGAGGTCATCAACAAGCGCAGCCCCGGCCAGGCCACGGATTCGTCCCAGCCCTCGATGATGGACAGCGGGTCGGCAATGTCGGTGCCGCCCCAGCCGGTGCCCGGGTTGGCCACCTGAAAGTAACGGCCCGGTGTGGACTTGCGCCCGCGCATCTGAATGCCCGAAGGCTTCATGTCGAGGCAACGGCCCGCCTGGTGCTCGGTGAGCACGCCGGTGATGTGGTCGTCCACCACCACCACCTCGTCCGCATGGCCGAAGAACTGGCGCGCAAAGATGCCAATGGCCGCAGAGCCGCAGCCCACGCGCATGCGCTGCTCGGCCACACCGTTGACGATGGGCGCACGCCCCGCCTGGATAACGAGCTGCGAGCCGCCGTCGATGGTGAACTCCACCGCCTGCTTGTTGCCCAGCGCCTGCATCATCTCGGCGGTGATGCGGCCTTCCTTCTTGGTGCCACCCGTGAGGTGGTGCACACCGCCCAGCGACAGCATCTGCGAGCCGTACTCTGCCGTGGTCACATGGCCCACCACCTCGCCCTTGCAGCGCACGTTGGCCTGCTCGGAGCCGAGGAAGCGGTCGGTGTCGATCTTCACCTTGAAGCTGCAGTAGCTGAAGATGCCCTCGGTGACCACGGTGACCATGTCCACGCCATCGATCAGGGAACCCACGATGAAGGGCGCCGGCTTGTAGTCGGGGTAGGTGGTGGACGAGCCCACGCCCGTCACGAACACCTCTTCAGACAGCAGCAGATCGCCGTTCCATGTGGGTGCTGGAGCCACCTCCGTCCCTGCACCTTCAGCAGCCTCGGCGCGGCCCGCGAATGGCACCAGCGTGGCCTCGCCCGCGTCCAGCGTCTTGCGCAGCAAAACCACCGGGTCCAGCCGCACCAGCACGCCCGCCTGGTTGGCGTAGCGGTCGCAAGCGCCTGCGCGGCCTTCGGAAATCTGGCACAGCACCGGGCACGCATTGCACTCGACCTTGGCAGCGTTCATGCGCTCGTTGCGCGGCCGGGCGCGCTCGAGCACCTGCGGCAGATCCGGCGCATCCATGCCAGGTAGCCCGTCGGTCTTGGTGTGTTCAGTCATCGTGGCGGCCCATTCATTGCATTGTGGCAAGTGCTTGTACGCGCATTGCATTTTGTGTAGCATTCACTTAACTTAAATGTTGTGAACACTACATTCGATGTCAATGTAGCGGAATCGATCAGACTCTGCAATGGTGTTTTTGCGCCCCCAAAAATGGTGCATGAGGAGCCCCAAAATGACGCACGTTGTGACAGACGCCTGCATTCGGTGCAAGTACACCGACTGCGTCGATGTGTGCCCGGTCGATTGCTTCAAGGAGGGCCCCGAATATCTCGTGATCGACCCTGACGAATGCATCGACTGCGCGGTGTGCATTCCGGAGTGCCCGGCCAACGCCATCTATGCCGAAGACGACCTGCCCGAAGGCATGGAAATCTTTCTGCAGTTCAACAAAAAGCTGGCGCCCACGCTCCCCACAATCACCAAAAGAAAAGCGGCTTTGCCAGATGCGGAACAATGGAGGGTTGTGAGCCACAAGCTTTCAGGCCTGAACATTGCGCTGTAGAGCGCATGGGGCCCTGCTCTTCAGCCAAATTCCTTATTTGCTTCCAACTTTTCCATCTAACGCACCATGAGCGCCTTTCTTGACGAACGCGTCCTGACGGTCCACCACTGGACGGACCGCCTTTTCTCCTTCACCACCACGCGCGACACCGCGCTGCGCTTCTCCAACGGCCATTTCACGATGATTGGCCTGCGCGGCGAAAACGGCAAACCCCTGCTGCGCGCCTACAGCATCGTGAGCCCCAACTACGAAGAGCACCTGGAGTTCCTCTCCATCAAGGTGCCCGACGGCCCGCTGACCTCGCGCCTGCAGCACATCAAGGTGGGCGACACCATCGTGGTCGGCAAGAAGCCCACGGGCACCCTGCTGATCGACTACCTGCTGCCCGCCAAGCGCCTGTACATGCTCTCCACCGGCACGGGCGTGGCCCCGTTCCTGAGCTTGATCCGCGACCCCGAGACTTATGAGAAGTTCGAGGAAGTCATCCTGGTGCACGGCGTGCGCGAGGTGAAGGAGCTGGCCTACCACGACTACATCACGCAGGAGCTGCCACAACACGAGTTCCTGGGCGAGATGGTCACCAAGCAGCTCAAGTACTACCCCACCGTGACGCGCGAGCCTTTCAAGCACCAGGGCCGTGTGACCACCGTGATCGAAAACGGCCAGATGGCCCGCGACCTGGGCCTGCCCGCACTCAACCCCGCCGAAGATCGCGTGATGATCTGCGGCAGCCCCGAAATGCTGCGCGACCTCAAGCACATGATGGAAGAGCGTGGCTTCAAGGAAGGCAACACCACGAAGCCCGGCGACTTCGTGATCGAGCGCGCGTTCGCAGAGCAGTGATCCCCCGGCGGCCCCCTTACCGGGGCCCGCCTCATCCACCAGGACCCGCCATGTCTGCCACTCCCACCAAGACCCGGACCGCGTCCACCCGCGCTGCCTCTGCCCGAAAGACGGGCGTGCGCGAGCAGGCCGCACAGACCACGCGCGACAACATCCTGAAGGCGGCGACCAAGGTGTTCGCCCGCTACGGCTACGAAGGCGGCAGCGTGGAGAAGATCTCCAAGGCGGCCAAGTCCTTCGACCGGATGATCTATTACTACTTCGGCAGCAAGGAAGGCCTGTTCATCGAGGTGCTGGAGGAAACCTACCGGCGCATGAACGACGCGGAATCCAAACTGGACCTGGACACCGCCAAGCCGGTGGAGGCGCTGCAGGCGGTGATCCGCTTTGTGGTGGGCTACTACCGCAAGAACCCCGAGTTCATCACGCTGCTCAACACCGAGAACCTGCACAAGGGCAAGCACATCTCCAAGTCGATGCGCGCCCGTGAATACTCGTCGCCCGCCATCGAGGTGATCCGCCGCGTGCTGGAGAGCGGCCAGGCGCAAGGGCTGTTCCGCAAGGACGTGTCGGCGCGCGACGTGTACCTGCTGATCGCCGCCACGGGCTACTTCTACATGTCCAACCGGCACACGCTGTCGGCCTTTCTGGGCGAAGACCTGGAGACGCCCGACGCGCTGGCGCACTGGGAATCCTTCGTCATCGACAGCGTGCTGCGCACCGTGGCACCCGGCCCCAGCCTGCCCAAGGGCAGGGCAGCGGCCTGAATCAACAAGAGATTTTTCCCTGCGGGGTGCCGCGTGGTGCCCCGCCCACCACCCCACGAGGAGAATCCATGGCAGAAGCAGCAGCAGGCAGCAAATCGGGCAAGGTCGTCATCCAGAACATTGGTCTTTTGTTGTCGGGCGACCTGGACCACCCCATCCTCGACGCCGACACCATCGTGGTGAATGACGGCCTCATCGTGGCCGTGGGCCGCTACAAGGACTGCGACACCGACCACGCCAACACCGTGATCGACGCACGCCAGACCTGCGTCGCCCCGGGCCTGATCGACAGCCATGTGCACCCCGTGTTTGGCGACTGGACGCCGCGCCAGAACCAGATCGGCTGGATCGACTCGACCATGAACGGCGGCGTGACCACCATGGTCTCGGCCGGTGAAGTGCACCTGCCCGGCCGGCCCAAGGACATCGTGGGCCTGAAGGCGCTGGCCATCACCGCGCAGCGCTCGTTCGACAACTTCCGCCCCGGCGGCGTGAAGGTGATTGCAGGCGCCCCGGTCATCGAGAAAGGCATGACCGAGCAGGACTTCAAGGACCTGGCCGACGCCGGCGTGACGCTGCTGGGCGAAGTGGGCCTGGGCTCCGTCAAGGCGGGCTACGAGGCCCAGCAGATGGTGGCGTGGGCGCGCAAGCACGGCATCCAGAGCACCATCCACACGGGCGGCCCGTCCATCCCGGGCTCGGGCCTGATCGATAAGGACGTGGTGCTGGAGGCCGATGCCGACGTGATCGGCCACATCAACGGCGGCCACACCTCGCTGCCCTGGAAGCATGTGTGCGAGCTGTGCGAGAAGTCGTCCCGCGCGATCGAGCTGGTGCACAACGGCAACGAGAAGATCGCCATCCAGGCCGCGCGCGCGGCCATCGAACTCAAGTGCCCGCACCGCGTGATTTTGGGCACCGACGGCCCGGCCGGCTCGGGCGTGCAGCCGCTGGGCATGCTGCGCATGATTGCGCTGATCTCCAGCTTCGCCGACATCCCCGCCGAGCTGGTGTTCTGCTTTGCCACGGGCAACACGGCGCGCATCCGCAACCTGAACTGCGGCCTGATCGAGGTGGGCCGCGCGGCCGACTTCGTCTTCATGGACCGCGCCCAGCACACCGCCGGCGCCACGCTGCTGGAGAGCGTGCAGCTGGGCGACATCCCGGGCATTGGCATGGTGATGATCGACGGCCTGGTGCGCTGTGGACGCAGCCGCAACACCCCGCCTGCGACCGAGATCCCGGTGGTGCTGTAACCCGCCCGCCAATCAGCCATCGACTGGAAAAAACAAAAGCCCGCGTTTGCGGGCTTTTGTTTTGGGGGAAGCGACTGCCGGGCTCAGTAGGTGTCCGACACCCGCACCGCACCCGGCTGGGGCTGCGGCTGCGCATAGGGGTCGGCAGCACGGGCCGAGCCGCCCTGGTCCACGCGGAAGCCCTTGCCCTGCAGTACCACGGGCGTGCCCACAGCAGTGGGTTCAGCGCGCTGGAAGTGGCGCAGCGAGCCGTCTTCCATGCGCACCGCCACCTGGTACACCGTGTGGGTGCGGGTGCGCTCTTCGACCTTGTGGCCCACATAACCACCGCCCACGGCACCTAGCACGGTGGCAGCGGTGCGGCCGCTGCCCTTGCCGATCTGGTTGCCCACCACGGCGCCCAGCACACCGCCGGCCACGGCGCCCACGCCCGTGGCGGGGGCAGCTTGTTGAACCGCCTGCACCGATTCGACACGGCCGCAGCTGCGGCACACAGGGGCTGCAGCACGCACGGGCTGGGCAGCGCCCCCGGGGGCCATGCCACCCGCCATGTCACCGGACCGGCCTGCGCTGCCGCCGGTCTGCGGACGGTAGTTTGCTCCGCTATTCATAGCATTCTGGGCAGGTACAACCGGCGCTTGGGCCCGTTTTTCTTCAATGATCTCGGATTCGGGCGTGCCTGGGGCCGCCGCCAGCGCGGCGGGGGCTGTCGCATCGGCTGCCGAGGGCGTGCGGTTTTGCATCACCAGGGTGGCACCCAAGGCCAGCACGCTCACGCCCAGCGCGCCAATGGCCGCCCACATCCATTTCAGGGCCGGTCCGGCGGGGGCTGCAGCGGGTACGGGCGAGGCAGGAGAAGAAACTGTCAGGTTCATGGTCATGTCCTTGTTCATGTCGGAGAAATCCGCAGGGGGCGGCAGGTAGATGTGCGCTGCATATCCGCTACGGAATGGGGCCGTGGTGTTTCAACGGCCTGGATGGTGCAAAGGTACACAGCGGGGGGCGCTGCGGTGTGGCCGGTTTGTAAGCGGCAGTAAGCAGCGGTAAACCACCTTGGCCAGCACTTGCGGCGCCAGGCCCCGCGCATGGGCCCTGCCCGCACAGCCCGGCAGCGCAACGGGCACCATCGCAGCGGCCCGAACGATCCGGGCGCCGCGCTGGCCCCGGCTTGTTGTGCGCTGTTGCCAACATTTACAGCTCCTGCACCCGCGCGCGGGCTGCGGCCGTCCACCGGGCCCAGCCCACCGGTCGGCGCGGCCCGGGGTGCAAGGCCTGCTCCAGCGCCTGGGCGCAGCTGGCAGAAAAAAGCAGGATGGCCGATGAAAAATAGATCCACATGAGCAGCACCACCAGCGAGCCCGCCGCACCATAGGCCGACACCACGGCTGCTGTGGACAGGTACCACGCCAGCAGCTGCTTGCCCACCGTGAACAGCGTGGCCCCCACCACGGCGCCCATCACCAGGTAGCGCAGCGACGGCTTGGGGCCCGCGCCGATGCGCATGAGCCCCACAAACAGGGCCACCGCAAACCCGAAGGCAATGGCTTCGTTGACGACCTGCAGCAGCGGTGCCAGGGGCGCCAAGGTGGGCAGGTGTGCCACGGTCAGCCGCTCTCCCGCCCAGCCCGCCAACAGGTGGATCAGCGTGGACAGCGCCAGCGACACCATGAGCAAAAAGCCCAGCGCCAGCACATAGGCCAGCCCCCGCAGCCGCAGCGACGCCATGCGCCACCACGCGGCCCGCTCGGGCGGTGTGTAGCCATCCCGGCGCCACAGTCGCTCCAGCGCCGACTGCAGCTCCACAAACACCCCGGTGGCGCCCGAGACCAGCACCACAAACCCGATGGCCGATGCCAGTCGCCCCTCGGACGGGGCCTGGGCGCTGGCCATGGCCTGGCGCACCACATCGGCCACCTGCTGACCCATCACCGACTGTACCTGGGCAACCAGGCTGCTCTCCAGGTAGCTGCGGTCCACCCACCAGCCCAGCACGCCCACCAACAGCAGCAGCAAGGGCGCCAGGCTCAGCATGCCGTAGAACGACATGGCCGCGCTCATGCGCAGCCCATCGGCGTCCAGCCACATCTGCGCGGCGCGCCAGAACGGCTGCACCAGGCGCCACAGGGGCAACAGGGGCTGGGCGATGCGGGCAAGCGAAGTCGCCATCAGGGACGGAGGGGGCGCGGTCATCCCCGCGAGCGTAAGGCCTGGCGGCGGCCCCATCCATCCGCCGCAACCGCGAGGCGGGGTAGGCGCTGTCCCACACGCACCGTGCCGGATGCATCGCACAGAGTTTCAAAGGTGACAGCACCGGTTTTACACGGTGCCTGGGCAGGGCTAGCATGGGGCGCTGTCGGTTGACTCGACCGCCATTGACACAGCGGCCACCGCCGCCCCAGCCGCACCTCCTCACCCCCCTGCGGGCCACAAGCCGTCGGGCCGGTCTTGGCATTCATTCACCTTCACCCCTCTCTGCACGAAAGCGTTTTTTCCATGAGCGTCAAGCAACTCTTCGATCTCACCGGCCAGGTCGCCCTGGTCACCGGCGGCTCGCGCGGCCTGGGCCTGCAGATGGCCGAGGCCCTGGGCGAAATGGGCGCCAAACTCGCCATCACCGCGCGCAAGGCCGATGAGCTGGCCGAGGCCAAGAAGCACCTGGAGGCGCAGGGCTACGAGGTGCTGACCGTGGTGAACGACCTGCAAAAGACCGAGGACATCCCCGGCCTGGTGGACCAGGTGGTCGAGCGCTTTGGCACCATCGACATCCTGGTCAACAACGCCGGCGCCACCTGGGGTGCCAAGGCCGAGGACTACCCAGACGCCGCCTGGCACAAGGTGATGGACCTGAACGTGAGCGCACCGTTCTTCCTGTCGCGCGAAGTGGGCAAGCGCTGCATGATCCCGCGCGGCAAGGGCTCGATCATCGTCACGGCCTCGGTGGCCGCGCTCAAGGGCACGCCCCCGGGCATGAACACCATTGCCTACAACACCTCCAAGGCCGCCGCGCTGCACTTTGCGCGCACGCTGGCGTCCGAATGGGGGCACTACGGCGTTCGCGTCAATGCGATCTGCCCCGGCTTCTTCCCGAGCAAGATGGCCAGCGGCCTGATCGAAAAGCTGGGCCCTGCGATGATCGAGCGCACGCCCCTGCGCCGCATTGGCGGCGAAGAGGACCTCAAGGGCGCGGTGGTGTTCCTGGCGTCCAATGCCTCGCGGCACATCACGGGTGAGTCCATCGTGGTGGATGGTGGCGCCAGCTTGATCTAACGCCCCCTGAGGCGCGACCTGCTTCGTCAGGTCTGCGCCCCGCACGAACCAACCCAGCGTTCCGTATCCCATGTCCGACCGCCACCTCGCCCATTGGCCGCCCGGCCTGTCGCGCCACCTCACGCTGCCGCAGACCCATCTGTTCCACAACGCCGAGGTGTCGGCCGCGCGTTACCCGGACAAGCCTTTTCTGGTGTTCTACGACACGCTGGTGACCTTCCGGCAGTTCCAGCAGCAGGCGGAGCACATTGCGGGCTTCTTGCAGCAGGTGTGTGGCGTGAAGGCGGGCGACCGCGTGCTGCTGTACATGCAGAACAGCCCGCAGTGGATCCTGGCGTTCTACGGCATCCTGCGCGCCAACGCGGTGGTGGTGCCGGTGAACCCCATGAACCGCACCGACGAGCTGCGCCACTATGTGCACGACAGCGGTGCCACCGTGGCCTTTGTGCCGCAGGACCTGCATGCGCAGGCCCAGCCGTTGGTGGATGTGGCGGGGGGCGAAGGCAAGCTGAAGCACCTCATCGTGGCCGCCTACAGCGACTACCTGCAGGTGCCCACCGACCTGCAGGTACCCGCGTTCGTCTCCGCTTCGCGCCAGACCATTGATGCGCCGGGCGTCACGCTGTGGAGCGACATGCTCGCGCAGCAGCGCGCCCCCGGCCCCATCACCACCGGGCCGGACGACCTGTGCGTGATGCCCTACACCTCGGGCACCACGGGCCACCCCAAGGGCTGCATGCACACGCACCGCAGCGCCATGAGCACGCTGGTGGGCGGCGTGCAGTGGTTTGCGCGCACGCAGGATTCAACCTACCTCGCGGTGCTGCCGCTGTTCCACGTCACCGGCCTGTCGGGCAGCATGAACGGACCGCTGTTTGTGGGCGCCACCGTGGTCGTGCTGCCGCGCTGGGACCGTGACGCGGCCGCCCAGCTCATCCAGCGCTACCGAGTCACCATCTGGCAGGCCATCTCGACCATGGTGGTGGACTTTCTGGCCAACCCGCGCATTGCCGACTACGACATCAGCAGCATCCAGGCCATACGCGGCGGCGGCGCGGCCATGCCCAAGGCCGTGGCGCAGCAGCTGAAGGACCTGACCGGACTGGACTACGTGGAGGGCTACGGCATGTCTGAAACCATGGCCGCTACCCACATCAACCCGCCGCACCGCCCCAAGCCGCAGTGCCTGGGCATCCCGGTGTTTGACGTGGATGCGCGCGTGGTGGACCCGGCCACGTTCGCCGAACTGCCACCGGGCGAGATTGGCGAGATCGTGGTGCACGGCCCGCAGGTCATGCTGGGCTACTGGAACAACCCGCAGGCCACGGCCGACAGCTTTATCACGCTGGACGGCAAGCGTTTTCTGCGCACGGGCGACCTGGCGCAGGTGGACGAGGACGGTTACTTCTTCATGGTGGACCGGCTCAAACGCATGATCAACGCCTCGGGCTTCAAGGTCTGGCCCGCCGAGGTCGAGGCCATGATGTACGCCCACCCTGCGATCCAGGAGGTGTGCGTGATCGCCGCCCACGACGAGCGCCGGGGCGAGACGGTGAAGGCCCTGGTCGTGCTGCGCGACGCCTTCAAGGGCCAGGTGAGCGAGCAGTCCATCATCGACTGGAGCCACGAACACATGGCCGCCTACAAAAGCCCGCGCATCGTCCAGCTGGTGGACAGCCTGCCCAAGTCCGGCACGGGCAAGGTGCAATGGCGCGAGCTGCAAGAGCAGGAACGCAGCCGTGCCGCTGGCACGGCGTCCTGAGCCCCATTAACGGCCTACCCCATACGCTCTTTTTTTGATAGCTGCCAGCGCAATATGCACTAGCGCTACCGGCCCAAATTGCCTCAAAACCCGCCTCCATCTGCCATGAACCCCTCTGCCATCGCCCGCCTGCGCTCCGTGCTGCAAACCCATGTGGACCAGGGCCTGCTACCCGGTGCCGTGGCCCTGGTCCATCACCAGGGCCACACCGTGCTGCACACGGCGGTGGGCCACCAGCGCCCGCCCAGCGCCGAGTCGGCGGTGCCCGCGATGGCGCCCGACACGGTGTTCCGCATCTACTCCATGACCAAGCCCATCGCCTCGCTGGTGGCGATGATGCTCATGGAAGAAGGCCGCCTGCTGCTGTCGCACCCCGTGTCGCACTACCTGCCCGCGTTTGCTGGCCAGCGCGTGTACGACGAAACCACCGGCACCACCGCCCCCGTGCAGCGCGAGGCCACGGTGCACGACCTGCTGCGCCACACCGCCGGCCTGAGCTACGCGTGGGAGGCTGGTACGGTGCCCGACGCCTACCGCGCCGCCCGCGTCGGCTCGCGCCGCCATAGCAATGCGGATCTGGTCGCGGCGCTGGGCCCCCTGCCCCTGGTCCACCAGCCCGGCACCCGCTGGGAATACAGCCGCGCCACCGACGTGCTGGGCGCGGTGCTGGAGGTGATTGAGGGCGAAAGCCTGGGCGCCATCCTGCAGCGCCGCGTGTTTGGCCCGCTGGGCATGCACGACACGGGCTTTTCGGTGCCTCCCGCGCAGCAGCACCGCTTGGCCGAGGCCTTTGAGCGCGACCCGCAGACCGGCATCGGCATGCCACTGATCGACGTGACCGCGCCGCCCGTGTTCGAATCGGCCGGTGGCGGGCTGGTGTCCACCGCCAGCGACTACGCGCGCTTCTTGCAGCTCATGCTGGGCCGGGGCACCGCCCCCGGGCCCGATTGCCCGGTGCGCTTGCTGGGCCGCGCCACGGTGGACTTCATGACCGCCGACCACCTGGGCGCCCTGCCCGTGGCGGGTGACATCCTGCCCACCGGCTACGGCTTTGGCCTGGGCGTGGCCGTGCGCACCGCCACCGGCCAGGCCACGCGCCCCGGATCGGCCGGGCACTACAGCTGGAGCGGCCTGGGCGGCACCTTCTTTTTTGTGGACCCCGCGGAAGACCTGTTCGCCATCCTGCTCACGCAGGCGCCCGGCCAGCTGCGGTACCTGTGCGAGCTGTACCCGGCGCTGGTGTATGCCGCTCTTCAATAAGACACCCCCCTGAGGAGCTTTGCTCCTTCACCCCCGCTCTCGCGCTGCGCGCGGGCATGGGGACAACGCCCTCGCTGCGGGGCGGCCCTTGCTCGGCGTCTCTGGCGGGGGGAGCGCCAGTTCCAACCGCTGCGCATGGCAACAGAGGTCCCGGCTTACACTCGGCGTCCAGTCACGGCACGCAGTGGCCTCCCATACCCGCTGGCAAACCCGTCCCCCAGATCTCTTTCTTGAACCTATGCAGATTCGCTGCGCACTGGTCGGCATGCCCGGCTCGGGAAAATCCACCGTTGGCCGGCAACTGGCCCACCGGGCGGGTGTGCCCTTCATCGACCTGGACCACCGGCTGGAACAGACCCTGGGCACCACCATCCGCAGCTTCTTCGAGGCCGAAGGCGAAGCCCGCTTTCGCGACATCGAATCCCAGGTGCTGGCCGACGTGGCCCAGCAGCCCGGCGGCATGGTGCTGTCCACCGGCGGCGGCGCCGTGCTGCGCCCCGAGAACCGCGAGGTGCTGCGCCAGTTCGGCAACGTGCTGTACCTGCGCGCCTCGCCCGAAGAAATCTTCAAGCGCGTCAAACACGACAAGACCCGCCCCCTGCTGCAAGGCGGCAACCCCATGGACAAGCTGCGCGACCTCTACGCCCAGCGCGATCACCTGTACCGCGAGACCGCCCACTACGTGATCGAAACCGGGCGGCCTTCGGTGCACACGCTGGTCAACATGGTGATGATGCAGTTGGAGATGGCGGAGAGTGCGGGTGGGACGGGGTCGCGCTGAAGGGCAAGACAATTTGCGGCTCCAAGCACGGTTAAAGGCCTATCGGTTCAGACAACCAACGGCAGACAACGGCCAAGAGCCGTCGGTTGCATCACGGATAAGCATTCACTCAGCAATTGATGCTCAGGGGGCCGGCGCCGCACGGCGTAGCTCTTCGCGAAGCAGCTCAAACTGGCGCACGTAGTAGGAGCGTGGAAGCTCTTGCTGAATGTCAAAGGCCGGTGAATTTAGACGTTGCTCAGCTTCTTGAAGCACGCTCTCAACTAAATTTGGCGCTGCAAATGCCTTGATCAAACTCTGTGCATAGAAGAGCAGTGGTTGCGGACTAAACGGATCAAGCAAAGCCGCTTCTCGGTACAGCTGGTGTGCTTTGTCAGGGTAACCAGCACGAGCCTCCACTTCGCCAAGGTTGTGTAGCAGGAACCCCAAAGATTCGTTGTCGCCTGCATCTCGCGATTGAGCGATGAGCTTCTCAAAGCCTACTCTGGCAGCAGCGTAATCGTTGGCTGTTGCTGCGAAGACAGCCGCGCGGTAATCGGGGTTGTTCATTGACGCATTTTTATAGTAACTCTCAGTTGCGGTTGATTTACAAGGCAACCTGAATCACAGACCGCTTTGGGGAACCAAAGCCCACCGTCGGCTTCGGGCCCATTCCATCCCAATCTCAAAGAGCTATTCGACACCGCACAAACTGCCAAAATCTCGGCTCCATCCCGCTCAGCCCGATCATCCTCCGGTTCCCAACAGGAGCACCCCATGTCCCCCAAAACCACCCTCTGCCTCTGGTTCAACGGCACGGCACTGGAGGCGGCGACGTTCTACGCAGCCACCTTTCCCGACAGCGCCGTGGGGCGGGTGATGCATGCGCCCGGCGACTACCCCGCAGGCCAGCAGGGTGACGTACTGACGGTGGAGTTCACGGTGCTGGGCATCCCATGCCTGGGGCTGAATGGCGGCCCGGCCTTCACGCACAGCGAGGCGTTTTCGTTCCAGATCGCGACGGACGATCAGGCTGAAACCGACCGGCTGTGGAACGCGATTGTGGGGAACGGCGGGCAGGAGAGCGCCTGCGGCTGGTGCAAGGACCGGTGGGGGCTGTCGTGGCAAATTACGCCACGGGTGCTGACGCAGGCCATCAACGACCCGGACCGCGCGGCAGCCAAGCGGGCCTTTGAAGCGATGATGGGCATGCGCAAGATTGACGTGGCGGCAATTGAGGCGGCGTGGCGTGGGTGACGTGGGTGATGGCGGTGCCGCAGATTTTTCACTTGGTGTGGTGAATTTTTGACTCAAAACCCTGCCTTGCGCCTGTCCAGCAATCTCTCTTAGCTATTTATTCAATAGCACTTACCTGCTGCGCCCCATCACCGGCGCATGCAGCGCCATCAACCCCGCCACCCATTCAATGAACACCCGCACCTTGGCGCTCACATGCCGTTGAGGTGGGTAGGCCACGTACAGCGGCATCGGCTCCAGCGTCCAGTCCTGCAGCAGGGGCACCAGCTCGCCTGTGGCCACGTGGGGGCGGGCCATGTAGTCGGGCAGCCAGAGCACGCCCAGGCCCGCCAGGCCTGCGGCCAGGTAGGCGTTGCCGTCGTCCACAGCGCAGATGTCGTGGCCCTGGGCGTGCACATGTTCGGTGCCGCGGCGCATCTCGAAAGGCAGAGGCTGGCCGGTGCGCGCCCACAGAAAACCCACGGTGCGATGATGAGGTCCTTCCAGCGCCTGCGGGTGCTCGGGCGTGCCCGCGCGCTGCAGGTAGCTGGGGGCGGCGTACACGCGCAATTGCAGGTCGCCCACATGGCGTGCGACGAGCGCCGGGTTGGTGAGGGCGCCGCCGCGCACCACGCAGTCCACGTTGTCGCCCACCATGTCCACTGGGCGGTCGCTCACGCCCATGTGCAGGAGGATGTCGGGGTACTGCGCGTGGAACGCGGGCAGCGCGGGGATGAGGACCAGGCGCGCAAGGGGGCTGGGCACGTCCACCCGCAGGCGGCCCCGGGGCGCGGCGGCGGCGGTGGAAACGCTGGCATCGGCATCGTCCAGGTCGGCCAGCAGGCGCACCACGCGCTCGTAGTAGGCAGCACCATCGGGCGTGACCTGCACGCGCCGGGTGGTGCGGTGCAGGAGCTTCACGCGCAGGCGCGCTTCGAGCTGCTGCACCAGTTGCGTGACGGTGGTGCGGCTCAGGTGCAGGGTGAGCGCAGCTTTGGTGAAGCTGCCGGATTCCACAACGCGGGCAAAGGCCTGCAGGGCGTCAAAACGGTCCATGGCGTACAGGTAGTTGAGGCGTGCCGAGGGGGCTGCATGCCCGCCATTGTTTGGCGATCAGGAACAGTGGTGCGCAGATTAGCCGGTTTATCGAAACAACGCGCGCTTCTACAGTGCCTTCATCGCAATCATCTGCCCTGCAGAACGAAAGGAATCCCATGCCCCACCGTGATGTTGTCTTCCCCGCAGGCCGCCAGGCGCTGTACGAGCGCAACCGCTATTCGCCCGCCGTGCGCGCCAACGGCTTCTTGTTTGTCTCGGGCCAGGTGGGCAGCCGCGAGGACGGCTCGCCCGAGCCCGACCTGAAAGCCCAGGTGCGCCTGGCGTTCAGCAACCTCAACGCCGTGCTGCACGCTGCAGGCTGCACGTTTGATGACGTGGTGGACGTGACGATGTTCGTGGTCAACCCGGAGGCGAACTTCGAGACCGTCTGGGGCGTCGTGCCCGAGTTCTGGGGCGAGGCGCCCTACCCCACGCTCACCGGCATCGGAGTGACCTGGCTGTACGGGTTCCAGTTCGAGATCAAGGTGATCGCGAAGCTGCCTGGCTATAAGGGCTGATGGGCCGGGACATTTGAATCAAACAGGCTTCCAGCGCTTATCGAACAAGCTCTGGAAGCTATTCAATTCATAGCATCACAGGTTCGGCGCCAGCAGCCGCTCCAGCACCTTCTCGTCCATGCCCCGGCGCTGGGCCATGTCGTGCAGTTGGTCTTCGCCAATCTTGCCGACGTTGAAGTACACGCTGTCGGGGTGGCCGATGTAGAAGCCGCTCACGCTGGCGGCGGGCATCATGGCCAGGCTTTCGGTGAGCGACATGCCGATCTCGCCAGCCTGCAGCACGCGGAACAGGTCGGTCTTGGCGCTGTGGTCGGGGCAGGCGGGGTAGCCGGGCGCGGGGCGGATGCCCTGGTACTTCTCGGCAATCATGTCGTCGTTACTCAGCGCTTCACCGGCAGCGTAGCCCCACAGGTCGGTGCGCACGCGGTGGTGCAGGGCTTCGGCAAAGGCTTCGGCCAGGCGGTCGGCCAGGCTCTTGAACATGATGGCGGAGTAGTCGTCCAGCGCGTCGATGAAGGCCTTTTCTTTCTTCTCGATGCCCAGGCCCGCCGTCACGGCAAACATACCGGCGTAGTCGGCAATGCCGCTGGACTTGGGCGCCACAAAGTCGGCCAGGCAGCGGCTGGGGCGGGTCACGCCGTCGATGGTGTGCTTTTCGGCCTGCTGGCGCAGGCCGTACCAGGTCATGGCCACTTCGGTGCGGGTGTCGTCGGTGTAGAACTCGATGTCGTCATCGTTCACGCTGTTGGCGGGCAGCAGGGCCATCACGCCGCTGGCCGTGAGCCACCGGCCTTCGATGATCTTCTTGAGCATGGCCTGCCCATCGGCAAACACGCGCGTGGCTTCCACGCCCACGATCTCGTCGGTGAGGATGGCGGGGTACGGGCCGGCCAGGTCCCAGGTCTGGAAGAACGGGCCCCAGTCGATGTACTTGGCCAGCTCGGCCAGGTCGAAGTTCTTGAACACGCGGCGGCCCAGCGCGCGGGGCACAGCGGGCTGGTAGGCCGACCAGTCCACGGGCGTCTTGTTGGCGCGGATCTTGGCCAAGGGCCACAGGGGCGTGGCCTTTTTGTTGGCGTGCTGGGTGCGCACCTTGTCGTAGTCGGCGTTCAGCTCATCCACGTAGCTCTGCACGCCGTCGCCCAGCAGGCTTTGCGCCACGCTCACGCTGCGAGACGCATCGGGCACGTAGACCACGGGGCCTTCGTAATGCGGAGCGATCTTGACGGCGGTGTGCACGCGGCTGGTGGTGGCGCCGCCGATGAGCAGCGGTATCTTCTTGATGCGGAAGTGGTCGTCCTTCTGCATCTCGCCGGCCACGTACTGCATCTCTTCGAGGCTGGGGGTGATCAGGCCCGACAGGCCCACGATGTCGGCCCCCTCGACCTTGGCGCGCGCCAAAATCTCGTGGCAGGGCACCATCACGCCCATGTTCACCACCTCAAAGTTGTTGCACTGCAGGACCACGGTGACGATGTTCTTGCCGATGTCGTGCACGTCGCCTTTCACGGTGGCGATGATGATCTTGCCCTTGCTGCGCACATCGCGCCCGGCCAGTTCGTCCTGGCGCTTTTCTTCTTCGATGTAGGGGATCAGGTGGGCCACGGCCTGCTTCATCACGCGCGCGCTTTTCACCACCTGGGGCAGGAACATCTTGCCCGCGCCGAACAGGTCGCCCACCACGTTCATGCCGTCCATGAGCGGGCCTTCGATCACGTGCAGCGGGCGGCCGCCCTTGGCCAGGATGGCGCGGTAGGCCTCTTCAGTGTCTTCGGTGATGAAGTCGGTGATGCCATGCACCAGGGCGTGGCTCAAGCGTTCGCCCACGGTCTTGGGGTTATCCGGCGTGCCGCGCCATTCGAGCTTCTTGCTCTCGTCCTTGGCGCCGCTCTTGGCGGTTTCGGCGATCTCCACCAGGCGCTCGCCCGCGTCGGGGCGGCGGTTGAGCACCACGTCTTCCACACGCTCACGCAGCACGGGCTCCAGGTCGTCGTACACGCCCACCATGCCCGCGTTGACGATGCCCATGTCCATGCCCGCCTGGATGGCGTGGTACAGGAACACCGTGTGGATGGCCTCGCGCACCGGGTCGTTGCCGCGGAAGCTGAACGACACATTCGACACACCGCCCGACACCTTGGCGCCCGGCAGGTTCTGCTTGATCCAACGCACGGCCTCGATGAAGTCGACCGCGTAGTTGTTGTGCTCCTCGATACCGGTGGCCACCGCAAAGATGTTGGGGTCGAAGATGATGTCCTCGGGTGGGAAGCCCACTTCATCGACTAGCACGCGGTAGGCACGTTCGCAGATCTCGATCTTGCGCGCGTAGGTGTCGGCCTGGCCCACTTCGTCAAACGCCATCACCACGGCCGCAGCGCCATAGCGCTTGACCAGGCGCGCCTCGTGCTTGAACTTCTCCACGCCCTCTTTCATGCTGATGGAGTTGACGATGCCCTTGCCCTGGATGCAGCGCAGACCGGCTTCGATCACCTCCCACTTGGAGGAGTCCACCATGATGGGCACGCGCGCGATGTCGGGCTCGGACGCGATGAGCTGCAAAAAGCGCACCATGGCCGCCTTGCTGT
Source organism: Acidovorax sp. 59 (assembly GCF_002754175.1). NCBI lineage: Bacteria > Pseudomonadati > Pseudomonadota > Betaproteobacteria > Burkholderiales > Comamonadaceae > Acidovorax > Acidovorax sp. 59. Next base: position 4,375,490 of record NZ_PEET01000001.1, read on the forward strand.
CGAGCATGGCCTCGTCCATGTTGATGTCGATGACCTGAGCGCCGTTCTCTACCTGCTGGCGCGCCACGGCCAGGGCCTCTTCGTACTGGCCGTTCAAGATCATGCGCGCGAACGCCTTGGAGCCGGTGACGTTGGTGCGTTCGCCGATGTTGACGAACAGCGTGCCCTCACCGATGGAGACGGGCTCCAGGCCGGACAGCTTCATGGGGGGCAGGGACGGGGCAGACGCGGACATAGGACTCACCTGTGCAGGGGCAGCAGAAAAACAGGTGAGCGTCGTTGCGGTGGGGCTTGAATAGCTTTTGGGTACCCAAGCCTGACGGCCCCGTCGTGGTGAGAGGCCGCTGCAACGCTCCTTGGGCAGATGCGGATTTTACCGGGTGATACGAGCTGGCGTTCGCCGCATCAGCGCACAGGCAGGAATTGCAAAAAGGTGCCGCCCACAATGCCCTGCACGTAACTGATGGCAGCGCGGCGGTACTTTTCGGTGGTGAACGCGGCCAGCAGGTCCAGCGGCGCGATGATCTTGCCGAACTCGCGCTCGAAGCTCAGGTTGCGGCCCTGCTGGCCGATCTCGTCGGCCAGCAGCAGGGGCTGGCCTTGGGCGTTGCGGCGCTGCGCCAGCAGCCACACGGCGGTCTCGACGTTGCGCGCGGCGTTGTAGAGGTGCTGGGCATCCATGCCGTCGAGCAAGAAGAACTCGGTCTTGCCGCCGTGGGCCGTGATGATCATGTCGGCCGTGGCGTAAATGAAGGCCGCCACGCGGTCGCCCGCGAACTCGGGCGCCAGGGCAAGCGCCATGGCGGCAATGTCGCGGCGGCCCTGCAGTGGGGCCCAGGGCTGGCGCTGCAGCACGGCGGTGCGCAGCTGCTCCAGCGCCTGTTCGCGGCTGGTGGCGCTGCCCTTGCGCCATTCGGCGGGGTTGCGGCGGTAGAGCTTGTCGGCCAGGCGCAGCAGGCCGTCCAGGTTCTCCTGCATGGCCAGGGTGGCCATGCGGTTGGCGTCGGACTGGGCCAGTTCGGCGGCATGGGTGGGCGCACCCTTCACCTCGCCGCGCGGCGTGGGAGCGTTGCTGGTGCAGCCTGCCAGCACGCAGCAGGCCGCCACACCGGCCCAGCGACCCCGCAAACCCCGCAGCAGCAATAAAAACGGCCCTCGCATGGGGCCGATTATGGGTGGCCGCTGAGCGCCTATGAGGGCCGCTGCACGGCGGTTGACATTGTTTGAAGAAGCGCGCGCTGGGAGTCTGCGCGGCAGAGGGCATCGAAGCGAAACGTGCGAAAACCGAGGATCGCGTGGAGCTACCGAGAAGCCCAGGGGGGTCCCTGGGCGCAGGAGGTAGTGCCGCTCGGGACCGGCTTATCGCGCGTTGCATCCGATGCCCCCTCTGTCGCGCAGACTCCTGGGCCCCTGTTACGCCGCCGCCATGGCCGATGCGGGCAGGCCGAACAGGTGGTCAAACACCCAGTTGAAGACAAAGGTGTAGCAAAGGAAGAACACGATGAGTCCCAGGTCCATCACAAACGCGTGCCACAGGCTCACGCCAAACCACCAGGCAAACAGCGGCACCAGTGTGAACACCAGGCCGCCCTCAAACCCGATGGCGTGCGCCACGCGCCGCGCCACGCTGCGCCCGCGCACGGGCTGGCGTGCCTCCCAGCGCTCGAACGCCCAGTTGAAGACGATGTTCCAGACGATGGCGATCACCGAGGCCGCCACCGCCACCACGCTCGAATGCCCCGCGCCCTGGCCCGTGAGCAGCGCCAGGCCCACCGTGGCGGCGCCGATGGCGATCAGCTCGTACAGGGTCACGTAAATCACGCGGCGCTTGACGCCTTGCAAGCCAAAAAGAGTGGGTGTCTTGTCCATGGCCAGTACTTTATATTCGCCGTACTGACACATAAAGTCAGCTTGTTTCAGTTTTCTTGACAGATCAAACCGCCATGGCCTTCAACTCTGACAGCGTGCAGGTGTTTCTGACCGTGCTCGACCACGGCTCGTTCTCGGCCGCCGCGCGGGCCTTGTCGCGTGTGCCGTCGGCCGTGAGCATGACCATTGCCCACTTGGAGGCCGAGTTGGATGTGCAGCTGTTTGACCGCAGCGGACGCGAGCCCCGCCCCACCGCCGCCGCCCGCGCGCTGGAGCCCCAGGCGCGGCTGCTGGCGGGACAGCTGCAGCAGCTCAACGCCCAGGCGCTGGCGCTCACCCAGGGGCTGGAGGAGCGGCTCACGCTGGCCATTGCGCCCGAGCTGCTGGCCTCGCGCTGGACGGAGGCGCTGGCTGCATTGGCGCAAGAACACCCGCTGCTGCAGATCGAGGTGCTGGCCGCGCCGCAGGTGGATGCGCTGGCGCTGCTGCACAGCGGCCGCGCGCAGCTGGCGCTGGTGTTCGAGCGGCCCAGCATCGACGGGCGCGAGGGCTTTCAGGAGGTGGGCACCGAAACCCTGGTGGCGGTGATGGCGCCGCAGCACCCGGTGCTGGTGGCCGCCCGTGCTGCCGCCCAAGCGCGCGGCGCACCATCAGAAGACGCCATGCTGCGCGAGGAGCACCTGACCACCACGCGCCAGATCGTGGTGGCCAGCCGCGACCTGGCGCAGACCGACCCGCGCTTTGTGTTTGCCCGCCACCACTGGCGCACCGACAACCACCTGGCCGCACTGGGCCTCATCGAAGCCGGCCTGGGCTGGGGCTGGCAGCCGCGCGCGCTGGTGCAATCACGCATCGAGGCAGGGCGGCTGGTGGAAATGCCGTTCGAGAACCTGAGCAACGGCACCGCGCTGTGGGTGGACGTGGTGTGGTCCAAGGAGCGGCCGTTGGGCCTGGGCGCTGCGCGGTTTGTGGCGCTGATGCGGGACCAGCGGGCGCTGGAGACCGAGCTGGCGTGATTTATGGCCCTTTTGGGCGGTAGCGCTAGTCGATCATGTCGTTGCAGCTATCAAATTCATAGCAATTCTTTGGACAAAGGGTCCGGGGTATTCGCGGCACTCGCCGTCCTCGGGCACCCACAGGCGGTGCGCCCACCCGCCGCGCCGCGCCAGGGCGCGCACCTGGGCACGGGTGGTGGGGCAGTGGTCCAGGGCCTCCAGGTGGTTGACCACCACGGCGCCAGTCATCAGTGCGGCCGCCTGTGCGACCTCGGCGGCGTCCATCAGGATGTCCGTGCCCAGGTCAAACCGGGCGCCACCGGCGGGCAGTACAGCCACACCGGGCTGCAGGCGCTGCAGGCAGTCGCGCACTGGGGGCGTCAGCACCGTGTCGCCGGCCAGGTACACGCTGGGCTCGCCCGGCAGCTCCAGCAGGTAGCCGTGGCCGTGCTCCATGAAGCGCGCCACCCAGCCCCGGCCGTGGGTGCAAGCCACGGGCGTGACCTGTCCGCCCAGCGCAAAGGGCTGGCGGCCCTCGCCCGCCAGCGGCAGCACCTGCAGCCCACGCTGCGCCAGGTATGCGGCGTCGTGTGGCATGCACAGGACGGGAATCTGGCGCTCCCGCAAAAATTGCTTACCCGCGCGGTCCAGGTGGTCAAAGTGCCCACGCTGGCAATGGGTGATGAGCGCGTGGGTCACGCGCTGCAGCGCCGCGTCGGCCTCGGCGGGCAAGTCCACCAGAGGGTTGCGCTGGCGCCGGGTGCCCAGGTAGCGCAGCGCGGGCAGGCTGCCCCGGGGCGCGAGCATGGGGTCCACCAGCAGGCCGACGGGGCGACCCGCGTGCTGAAACTCGAGCAGAACGGTGGCGTTGCGCAATTGGGTGATGAGCATGGGGTGCTTTCAGTGGGAAGGGGTGTTGCCATTGTTGAAAAGCAGGCCTCCCCCGAAAATGGCGCAGATTGACAATTTCTTGCCTTTTTGTGCCACCCATGGTTTCGCCACCCTCTCCACACCAGCCGCCTTTGCGCGTGGCGCTGCTGCTCTACCCGGGCTGCATGCCCGCCGGCCTGTTTGCGGCGGCGGACATGGCACGCGCCGCCAACCTGCGCGCGCAGGCCAGCGTGATGGACATCTGCTGGACGGGGGTGGACCTGTCGCCCGTGCCCACCTGGCAAGGCCCCGCGCTGGCCCCCACCGTGGCGCTGCAGCATGCCGAGGCCGATGTGGTGCTGATGCCGGGCCTGTGGCTCTCGTCGCCCGACCAGCTGCAGGGGCCGCTGCTGCAGCTGGCTCCGGTGGTACAGGCCTTGCGCGCGCTGCCCCGGCGCACGCAGGTGTGGAGCTACTGTGCTGGCGTGGTGCTGGCGGCTGCCAGCGGGCGGCTGCGCGGCCAGGGCGCCACGGCCACCTGGTGGTTGCGTGCGGCGCTAGAGCAGCAATTTGCGCCGGTGGACTGGCGCTTTGACGAGCCGCTGGTGGCTGGCCCCACCGCCACCACGGCCGCCGGGGCCAACGGCTATCTGCCGCTGATGCTGCACGCGCTGGCCGCCCGCCTGCCGCCCCAGGCATTGACCGACCTGCAGGAGCTGCTGATGCTGCCCCGCCCCCGCACGGCGCACCCCGCATTTGCCGGGCATGACCTGATGACGCTGGCCGACGCCGACCTGCGCCGCGCCATGCTGTGGGTGCAGCGCAGCCCCGCCGCCGATCTGCGACTGCCTGCGCTGGCCCAGGCGCTAGGCCTCTCGCCCCGCACGCTCGCGCGGCGGGTGCAGGCCCACACGGGCCTGACGGCGGCCTTGTGGATGCGCCGCATCAAGCTGCGCCAGGCCAGCGAGGCGCTGTGCGACACGCCGCTGCCGCTCAAGCGCATTGCCGAAGACCTGGGCTTTGCCAGCGAGGCCGGGCTGCACCGCGCGTTCCGCCAGGCCACGGGGCAGACGCCGCTGGCCTACCGCATGGCACATGGCGCGCGCTAAGGGATCCTCTGCACGAATCGAGCGGCAAGTGGCCGCTGCGGATCGGGATGGGCTACAAGGCGCAAAACGCAGCAATAGCCGTAGCTATTGCGAGTATTTGCAACGCCGCAGACCACCCGAGGCCGCAGATGCACACGGCGCGGTGATTTGTACAGAGGGTCCCTAAACGGCTCCCGCGGCAATTTTCAAGCTCAATCTGCTCCAAGCGCTAGTGAATCATGCGCAATCAGCTATGAACTTGATAGCATTATGTTTTCGTAGAAGGGGAGACCGCGCCCCCACTGCTGACGTACGATGGCCCATCGAGGAGCCCGCATGAACCACCCGTTTCACAGCAGCAACAAAGACGTGGCCCAGCGCTGGTCGCAGTGGCAGCCGGACGCGCCGCAGCACGACGACGAGAAGCGGCCCGACGGCCAGCCCGAGCGGCGCAAGGCCGGCAAACACCGCCGCACGGTGGCGCTCAAGGACTTTGATCCGTCGGCCAAGCCGTTTTCGCTGGGCGACAAGCTCAAGGACAAGGCCGCCACCGAGTCGATTGCGCAGGAGCTGGACACGCTGCAGAACCTGTTCTATGCCGACAAGCGCTACAAGCTGCTGGTGATCCTGCAGGGCACGGACACAGCCGGCAAGGACGGCACCATCCGGGGTGTGTTTGGCCGCATGAGCGCGCTGGGCGTGCACGCCGTGGGCTGGAGCGCCCCCACCGAGGCCGAACGTGCCCACGACTACCTATGGCGCATCCACCAGAAGGTGCCCGGCGCGGGCGAGATCACGGTGTTCAACCGCAGCCACTACGAGGACGTGCTGGTGCCCGCCGTGAACGGATGGATCACCCCCGAGCAGCACCACCAGCGCTTTGGCCACATCAACGACTTCGAGCGCATGCTCACGCACACCGGCACCATCGTGCTCAAGTTCATGCTGCACATCAGCGCTGACGAGCAGCGTGAACGCCTGCAGGAGCGCCTGGACGACCCGGCCAAGCACTGGAAGTTCTCGATGAGCGATATCGAGGCACGCAAGCAGTGGAGCCAGTACCAGAAGGCCTACGAAATGCTGCTGGCCGCCACGCACACGCCCTGGGCGCCGTGGACCATCGTGCCTGCCAACTCCAAGACCCACCGCAACCTGATGATCGCCACGCTGGTGCGCGAAGTGCTCACCGGCCTTGACCTGCGCTACCCCCCGGGCGACCCGGCGCTGCAGAAGATCCGCATCGAATAGGCTCCGCACCGCTACGCACACGGCAGCGGGCGGCGCGGAGACAGGCTGCGCATGCCATCACTGGCCCGGCGGGCATTCGGGGATGCGGCCCCAGGCGTCGCCGCAGAAGTTCTGCCGTGTGCGGGTGAGGCAGCTCGCGCGCGACAGCTCGTTGCTCATGGCCGCGCACTGGGCCAGCGCACCGCGCAAGCGGGCCAGGCTGTCGCCGGGCGACGGCGCGGGCGCTGCGGGCGGCGGCCACGGTGCGTTGTCGGCCGGTGCCACTGTGCGTGGCTTGCCGGTGGCAGGCAGCGATGCCGCATCGGCCACGCGGGGCGCGGTGACAGGCGTGAAAGGCGGCGCAGAGGCCGCAGATGCAGACGACGCTGCAGCAGCGGCACTGTCTGGTGCGGACGCAGCGGCTGCCAGGCGTGCGCGTTCGGATTCAATGATTTCCTCCACCGGCTCGGGGCGGGAAGGTGCAGACTCCGCAGTGCCTGCGGTGCCGGGCACTGCGGCGGGGGCTGCGACGGCCGGGGCCTGCTGCGGGGGCGGCACGGCATCGGGCCGGCCCAGCAGGTACCAGGCCGCGGCGCCCGCCACCACCAGCAGGGCCACTGCGGCGCCTGCGTAGGCCATGGCCGGTCGCTGGCGCGCCGGGCCCGCAGCAGGGTGCTCGTCGTCATCGAACACAAACTCCATCGGCGCCGGTGCAGCGGGGGTGGCGAGGTTGGCCTCTGCCTCCAGGGGGTGGGCGCACTTCACGCACCAACGCGCCGTAGGGTGGTTGGGCGCCTGGCACTGCGGGCAGGCGGTGTAAGTCACGCTCATGGGATTTCCCTCTCTTTTTTCATGGTCCCGGCGGTCCGGTGTGTGCCCGGTGCAGCGCCTGGTTCTGCGCCGGGCTGGCCGAGTCTAGGCGCAACGGGCCGCCGGGCAAGGTCCGGGCCCACGGGTCGCTACCCCGCCGGTAGATTGCCGCACTGCAGCATGGGACGGGGTTGCGCACAACTATGCATCAAATGCATAACCCACAAACACACCGGCCTTGGACAGTGCCCGGGCCGAGGCATAAGCTTCGCAGCCTGAACTGATCCCACAAGGAAATTCACCATGTCAAACCCCGTCGGCGCCCCCGCCGCACAATCCCACCCCCTGCCCTCGTACCTGCAGGCCGACCACCTCGGCCCCTGGGGCAACTACCTGCAGCAGGTAGACCGCGTCACCCCTTACCTAGGCAGCCTGGCGCGTTGGGTGGAAACGCTCAAGCGCCCCAAGCGCATCCTGATCGTGGACGTGCCGATCGAGCTGGACAACGGCACCATCGCCCACTACGAAGGCTACCGCGTGCAGCACAACCTGAGCCGCGGCCCCGGCAAGGGTGGCGTGCGTTTTCACCAGGACGTGACGCTGTCGGAAGTGATGGCCCTGTCGGCCTGGATGTCGGTGAAGAACGCCGCGGTGAACGTGCCCTACGGCGGTGCCAAGGGTGGCATCCGCGTGGACCCCAAGAAGCTCTCGATGGGTGAACTGGAGCGCCTGACGCGCCGCTACACCAGCGAAATCGGCCTGCTGATCGGCCCATCCAAAGACATCCCCGCACCCGACGTGAACACCAACGGCCAGATCATGGCCTGGATGATGGACACCTATTCCATGAACGTGGGCGCCACCGCCACCGGCGTGGTCACCGGCAAGCCCGTGGACCTGGGCGGCTCGCTGGGCCGTGTGGAAGCCACCGGCCGTGGCGTGTTCACCGTGGGCGTGGAAGCCGCCAAGCTGACCGGCCTGGCGCTCGACGGTGCCCGCGTGGCCGTGCAGGGCTTTGGCAATGTGGGTGGCATTGCCGCCAAGCTGTTTGCCGAAGCGGGTGCCAAGGTCGTGGCGGTGCAAGACCACACCGGCACCATCTTCAACAGCAAGGGCGTGGATGTGCCCGCCCTGCTGGCGCATGTGAAGACCCGTGGTGGCGTGGGCGGCTTTGCCGGCGCCGATGTGATGAAGGCCGAAGAGTTCTGGGGCGTGGATTGCGAGATCCTGATCCCTGCCGCGCTGGAAGGCCAGATCACCAAGGACAACGCGGGCCAGATCAAGGCCAAGCTCGTGATCGAAGGCGCCAACGGCCCCACGACCACCGAGGCCGACGACATCCTGCACGACAAGGGCGTGCTGGTGCTGCCCGATGTGATCGCCAACGCCGGCGGCGTGACAGTGAGCTACTTTGAGTGGGTGCAGGATTTTTCCAGCTTCTTCTGGAGCGAGGACGAGATCAACGCCCGCCTGGTGCGCATCATGCAAGAGGCCTTTGCGGGCATCTGGCAAGTGGCGCAAGAGCACAAGGTGAGCCTGCGCACCGCCACCTTCATCGTGGCCTGCCAGCGCATCCTGCACGCCCGCGAAATGCGCGGCCTGTATCCGTAAGCCCTCGCCCGCCCCACCGGCCCGCCCCTTACCCGGGACAGGCCGTCACACCACCGCCAGCCGCTGCGATCCAGCCCTGGCGGTTTTTCTTTGCCCAGGCCTTGCGCAGCCACCGTGGCTGTTGCGCCGTGGCGACGCAACAAGCGCGCACAACGGCCGTTCAAGGCCCCAGAACGACCGCGCAGCCGCCGCAGAAACCAAAAGATACGCACACATACAAATGGTGATCTTTCCACCGGACCTTGCGTGAAAAACTGCCTGGACTTCGCACTCACGCCGTCTTCGGGAGATTCTGGTGGCCCTTCCATCCCTGCGCAGCCTGCTGGCGCGCTTTCTGCTCAGCCGCCTGCGCACCGCGCGCTCCGTGGCCCGTCTGGCGTACCGCCTGCATCCCCACAAACCCGCGCTCATCGACCGACGCGGCACCCTCACCTATGCGCAGTTGCAGGATCGCGTGTACCGCCTGCAGGCCTGGATGCAGGCCCAGGGCGTAAAAAAAGGGGACGTGGTCTTCACCTGGATGCCCGAGACCGGAGAGCAGTACGAAACCCGCCTGGCCACGTTCGAGAACGGCACCATCTTTGCCAGCTTTCACAAGCACCTGCCGGCCGAGGCAGCGCTCACGACCATGGGCCGCGTCAAGCCCACCGTCTTCATCCATGACCCGCTGCTGAGCGCGCCCATCCTGCAGGCCGTGCGCGAGCAGCTGCCCGGCCTGCGCGTGCTGGCGCTGGGGGATGACTACGAGCGCGCCCTGGCGCAGCAGACCCCCTCTGCGGGAACGGCCGACGTGCACGAGGACGATGTGTTCGCGCTGCACATGACCTCAGGCACCACGGGCCTGCCCAAGTCCATTGGCTACAGCAACCGCAAGTACCTGGACAGCGTGCGCCTGATCTCCCGCGCCATCGACTTCAAGCCGCCCGCCAACGGGCCGGACGTGAACATGCTGGGCCTGCCGCTCACCGGCCCGGGCTCGGGCCTGGTGCTGCCCACGCTGCTGGCGGGTGCGGCGCTGGTGATGCCTGAAGACTTCCGCGCCACCACGCTGGCCGGGCTGATCCAGAAGCACCGCGTGTCGCGCGCTTTCCTGTCGCCCTCGGCCATCATCGACCTGCTGGACGAGCCCACGCTGGGCCAGTACGACCTGTCGTCGCTGACCCATGTGCCCTACGGCTCGGAGATGATGCCCGCGCCCAAGATCGCCGAGGCCATCCGCCGCTTCGGGCCCATCTTCCAGCAGGGCTACGGCTGCCTGGAGGCCCTGCCCCCCATCACCTGGTTGCTGCCCCATGAGCATGTGGACGCGCAAGGCAACCCGCTGGGCAACGACATCCTCTCCACCGTGGGCCGCGTGATGCCGGGCGTGGACGTGGTCATCCGCGACGAGCAGTTTGCGCCGCTGCCGCTGGGCCAGATGGGCCTGATCACCGTGCAGACGCCGGTGCGGTTTGTTGGCTACTGGCTGGACCCGGAAAAGACCAGCGAGACCCTGCGCGACGGCTGGGTGGTGATGGGCGACCTGGGCTATTTCGACGCCGCCGGCTACCTGCATGTGCTGGGTCGCAGCGCCGACCGCGTAGTGCGCCACGGCCAGGCACTCAACCCGCGCGAGATCGAGGAAGTGGCGCACTGCCACCCGGCCGTCAAGGAAGCTTGCCTGGTGCAGCATGGCACCGCCGCCGTGCTGGTGGCCAGCCTGCGGCAGAGCTGGCGCAACGACCGGGGCACCCAGGCCCTGGAGCACGACCTGGCGGAGTTCCTGGTGCAACACCTGCCGCCCGAGATGCGGCCCGACGATGTGCGCCTGGTCACCGAAATTCCGCGCAGCTTCCTCAACAAGATGCTGCGGCGCGAGGTGCGCCTGATGCTGGAAGCCATGCCGCCGCGCAGCAGCGCGGCGCACACGGCGCGCGCAGAGCCTGTGGCGGGCTCGATGGCGACTGCTCCCCGGGCTGAAATGGCATCCGCGCACCCATGACAGCCCCCATGAACATGCAGCACACCCCACACATCCGGCTGAGCCTGGGCACCAAGCTCGGCTACGCGGTGGGCAACGTCGGCCTGCAGATGCTGATTGCGGCCATGAGCTTCCTGCTCATGATCTTCTACACCGATGTGGCCCTGGTGCCTCCGGCCGTGGCCGGTGCGGCGCTGCTGGTGGGCAAGGTGTGGGACACCATCAACGACCCGCTGTTTGGCTGGCTGACCGACCGCACGCGCTCGCGCCACGGCCGCCACCGCGTGTACCTGATCTACGGCGCCCTGCCCCTGGCGGTGGTGGCTGCCGCCGTGTGGATGGTGCCGCCAGGCCTGAGCCCCTGGGCAGCGTTTGTGTGGATCGCCGTCACCTACACCTTGTTCGACACCGTGATGACGCTGGTGCAGCTGCCCTACCAGGCCATGGCCGCCAACATGACGCAGGACTACGACGAGCGCACCAGCCTCACGGCTTTTGCATCCATGGGTGCCCTGCTGGGGTTTTTTGCGGGCAGCGTGTTCATGCCCCTGCTGGTACGGGCCGCGCCCGATGCACGCACGGGCTACGCACTGGCAGGCGCCTGTTTCGGGCTGGCCGCCGGGGTCGCTGTGGCCGTGGTGGCCTGGCGCGTGCGCGAGCCCGCCACCACCGGCGACTTATCGCCTGCGGCCCCAAACCCTCCAGCAGCCACACCCGGCTGGGCGTCGGTACGCAGCACCCTGCTGGCCACGCTGCGCAACCGCCCGTTTGTGATGCTCGTGAGCGCAGCCGGGCTGGTGCGGCTGGGCCTCACGCTGGTGCAGGCCTCGCTCGCTTATTTCGTCATCTACCAGCTGCAGGGCGACAAGGGCGACCTGCCACGCTTCATGGGCATCCTGCTCGCGGTGGTGGGCGTCTCGCTGTTCGTCTGGAAGCGCGTGGTGGACCGCTGGGAGAAAAACCGGGCCTACATCCTCGGGCTGGTGTTCTGCTGTGCGGGGCTGGTGGCGCTGTACTGGGTGGGCCCAGGCCAGCAGGCCCTGGTGACGGGCATCCTGGTGGTGGTGGGCATTGGCATGGGCGCGCACTGGATCGTGCCGTTTGCCATGGTGCCCGACACCATCGACCACGGCCACATGCAAGCGGGCGAACGCCAGACCGGCATGTACTACGGCCTCTATGGTCTGGTGGACAAGCTGGCCCGCACCCTGGCCACTGTGCTGGTGGCCGGCATGCTGGAGCTGACCGGCTATGTGCCCAACGTGGCCCAGTCGGCCCAGGCGCTGCAGGGCATCACGGCCATGACGGGGCTGCTGCCAGCGCTGTGCCTGGTGCTGGCCATTCCGCTGCTGATGGCCTACCCCATCACCCGCGCCCGCCATGCAGACCTGGTGCGCAGCGTGGGCGCTGCCGCCACGGCGGAGGCGGTCAGTACGACAGCGGTGGTCGCAGCGGTCGCAACCCCAGCGCGCCAGAGCGAACACACCGCCCGCCCTGCGTGGGCGCCCTCCCGCTCGCTGCCCAGTGGTGGGCACGACTTCGCACACAGTCGTTAGAGAACATCCGGGAGCGCCCTCAGGCAGACGGCGCTGGCCCCACGGGCTCGGGAGGCAACACGCCGCGCATCGCGAGGCAGAAGGGCTGCACGCACTCGGCCCGCGCGGCGTAGGGGCAGCCCACCGTCTCGCACAGGCCCGATGCCCCGTTGCGCGCACGCTCGTCCTCGCGCGGCACCTGGCCGCTGGCCTGCAGCACGGCCATCTGGGTCCAGGGATCCAGGCGGCCGGTGGTCTGCTGCAGCATGTCCCGGCCATACACGGTGGCAGCCAGTTGCGGCTGCAGGTCCAGCACCAGCAGCGCGCTGGTGCGCGGCGCGGCAGCATCCATGCCCTGCAACACCAAGGCCATCACCCCCGATTGCAACGCCTGGCCACCGCCCGCAAAAGGCACCTGCAGCGCGCCGCCCGCAGCGGTGGCGCCCGCGCCCAGGCTTGCGCTGACTTGCGCCGCCGCCGCGCCCGCAGCGGCAGGTGACGCCTGGGCCGCCAGCCACGGCACCGGGGCACGCAAGGTGAGCGCCAGCCCGCGCGGCCCCTCGGGGGTCGACACCACGCCCTGGCGCACCAGCCAGGTTTGCAGCGGCGGCTGGTCGGCATCCAGCGCGCCGCTCTCCAGCGCCTGCGCCATGCCGATGGGCCAGGGCTGCGCGGCCACCACGCGCTGCGGCACTCCAGCCTGGGCAGTGACCTGCGCCACCAGGGCACTCACCATCCGCAGCAGCGGTGCGCTGAGGCCCGACGCGGGCCAGGCCGTGCCACTTGTGGCGGAGGCAGCGGACGCCGCGACATTGCCAGACGTAGCCGGGGTTGCGCCACGGGGCAGCGCCGATGCCCCCGGTGGCGAGGCCCGCGCGGCCCCCTCACCCCTTGCGCCCTGCAAGCGGCCATCGGCCCCGCCCGCCCGGCGCGGGTCGAAGCCCGCCGCCAACTGTTCGCGCGCCTGGGGCGAGATGCTGGCCTGGTCCGCCGGTGTGGGCAGCGGCCCGCCGGGCGGACTGGGTGAGGTGACCGAGGGCGGCGGCGCGCTGGGGTCTGCCGTGGGCAACGGCGAGGGTGCGGCGGGTAAAGCAGGTTTGGGCTTGTCCAGCCCCAGCAACGCCGTCTGCCGCTGCAGCGCCGCCTCGGCCAGGAACTGGGCCACGGGCGGCAGTGCCGTGCGGGACGGATCGATCGGGAGGGTCATGCCGGGTTGCCTGGGGAATGGATGTCCGATTCTGTAGTGATTCGTCCGGCGTGAACAGGCCATGGTGCGGGCAGGCCTGCCGCGCGCATCAGCTATCAACTACATAGCAAAAGGTGCAATAAAGTCCTGCGCTACCGGCACTTTTTGCCCACAATCCGGTTCCACCGCCCGCCGCCTTGCCTCTCAGTGCGCAGCCACCTCCCCGCCATGCACCCGCACACCACCGCCCGCTCGCGCCTTGTTGATCGCCACCCCACGCCCCACACCGGGGTTGCGCCTGCACTGCTGATGGCCGTGCTGGGCTTCCTGCTGTTCAGTGGGTGGATGTATGCGCCGCAGTGGGAGCGCGCCTTCCGCTCGGACGGCTCGCCGGTGTCGTGGCTGTCGAGCGCGCTGCTGCTGGCGCTCAGCATCACGGCCCTGCGGATGGTGGGGGACCGCGCCCTGCCCCAGCAGCTGGGCGCCTGGCTGGCGCTCTCGTTTTTTGTACTGGCGCTGGACGAGCAGTTCATGCTGCACGAGCTGTGGAAGTTCCGCTGCCATGAATGGACGGACGCCTGCCGCTGGGCCCCCGTGCGCGAAGCCCCCATGCTGGCCGTGGCGGTGGTGGGCCTGCTCACCATGGCTTGGCTGCACCGCGCCTTGCTACACACCGGCACCCGCGCCCTGCTGTGGGCGGGCCTGGCTGTGGGCTGGCTGGCGATTGGTGTGGACCAATGGCCCGAAGTGCAAGCGCGCTGGCCCCGCCTGCCCGAGCTGCCATCCCTTCTGGCCACGCTGGAAGAAGGGCTGGAAGTGGTGGCCGAGGCGCTGGTGTTGGGGGCGTTGTTGCGTCAGCCAGGGCAGCGATAAGAGGGAGGCGCCGTGCAGATCCGCTGGCAGACGGATGAGAGCCATGCCCGACGTTCAGCAGTACTCAGCTGAACTGCTCATAAAGCACATCAATCGGGCTCGTGGCGACCTTGGCCTGGAGCGGAAAAATCTCCCAGGGAGTTTCAACGCTCATGTCATCAAGGCGAGCCAACAATTGATCCCGCACAGCCGCTTTCACTTCCTGTCGCCAGTTCAAGACCTGGCCCCAGGTTGAACTCCCATTCAAATGCAATGGAAACCGCACAGCTTGCACTGATGCGCTATAGGCCAGAGGAAAGAGCCGCCTGTAGGCGTGAAGGTTGTAGAGCCACGAAACGCCACGCACTGTTGTAGCCATTGGCGCACCTCGCTGAACATGTGCAAACAAGTCGCGCAGGTCTGACATCCTCGCGCCGACGTTCTCAACGGCCAATGGACTGGAATTGAGTCCACTTGGCGGTAGAAAGTGGATGCGCAAGGTACCGGTGGCATCGGGCGGGTCGTACGAGAAGCAGCCAAACGACCGTTCGAGTTCGGGGTAGGAGTGGGGCCGCTGGTACTCGGCGCACAAGGCGAGTTGGGCAGCATGGTCACTGCCTGTGCTTTGAACTCTGGCCAAGAAGCGATGCCATTGAGCCTCGCTGGCGTTGCCCCAAAGGTTCAGCCTGCGTCGCAGGTTAGTACAACGGTCAATGGCCACGTCAATTGGAACCGCCGCTTTCACCGCATAGTGCGCGGCAAACTTCAATTGAAGAGAAAAATAACATTCAAGCATTGAATTGGACGGTGACACTGGCTCGCCGACTGCTGCTCCCAGCCGAACGTTGTCCAGCAGCCTCCCCTCACGTGCACTCCTGATCCACCCAATACCCCGCCGGAAACCACTGGCCGTTGATATTGAGGTACCAGCGCCATTCAAAGATGGGCTCAAAGCTCATGCCGCCCGGCGAGGGGGTGTCGATGCGCAGGATGTCCGCCACGCCGTCGCGGTCCAGGTCGATCTCGTGCACCGTCACCGCTGTTTTCTTGCGCTCGGGCTGGGGCCGGTAGGGCGGGTCGGCGGGCATCATCCAGCTGGTGGCATAGCGCCTGGAGCGCACCTTCACCGCATCGGGCGGCAGCCTGCCGGGCACCACCAGGCGCACCAGCACGTCGGCCGACTCTGACACCTTGGCATAGCCGCGCACGGCAGTGGTCTCATCGTTTCGCGGGTCGTCAAAGCCCTTGCCCGGGTAGTGGCCGCCGCAATAGTGGTCTGCATTGCTGATGTCCCAATACCGCCGCTCCATGGTGCGGGCGCCCACCAGGCCCTGGTGCGTGATCGCGTACAGCGTGAGCGCCGGGGCAAAGGCCAGATCGGCACCGCCCACGTCCCAGAAGCCGGTCATGAACTCGATCTCGGGTCCGCTGTGGCGGTTGAAGCTGCCATAGGGCACAGCGGTGGGCTCCACGGCAATGCGGCTGCTCGCCACGGCCGCGATGCCGTCGGCCTCGGTCTCGTGCAGCAGGGCCACGCTGGTGTGGCTGCGGAAGTACGACGGAGCAATGGCAGGCAGCGTGGGGGCGGATGCCAGGGGCGCCACGGCCGGGATATGGTCCACGGCGCGGGTGGCCAGCTTCAAGTTGTCCAGCGGGTTGACGGGGCGGCCCCGGTCGATCTCCTGCTCGGGCCGCAGCAACACGCCGCCGCGCATGAGCTTTTTGGCAGCCTCCCATTCGGGGCGCAGGGGGTACTGCACGGGCATCCGGGGCGTGTGGCTTTTCGCCAGCGCGGGCAGCTGCAAGGCAGCCGGGCGCGGCAGGGCGTTGCCATAGGCCCGCATGCGGTTGGCGGACGGCGCCACCCAGAAGGCGCGGGCGGCGTCCTTGCCCGCCTGGGCCAGGGTCAGGGGCTGGTCGGCCAGCAGGTTGCAGGCCACATGGGCTTGCAGGGGCTCAGGCAAAGGCGGGCCCAGGCGCGCATCGCCCGTGTAAAGCACGGCGCACCAGCCGTCGCGCTCGGTGAGCTGCTGCAGCACGGTGTTGGCGGGCACCTGGGCCACGATGCGCGCCTGCGACTGGGCAGCATCGCGCAGGTTGACCCACGAGCCCTGCACATAACGCTGCTTGGCGGGCGCCACAGCCGGCGTCTGGGCATTGACCGGGCCTACGAGAACTGCGCCCAGTAAAGCAGCCATGGTCCAGTGGCGAGGCCGTGTGGCGTGCACCAAGGTCTTCATGCTCCAGCCCCTGCGAGAGAGTTACACCGCCAATGCAGGCTCTGCCGCTGCAGCAGGCGGTTGCGATTCAATCACCCGCGCCAGCAGCGCGCCGCTGTAGCGCGCGGGCAGCGGGATCCAAACGCGCACCGGGCTGCCCTGGGCGACCTGCACGGGCTGGCCTTCCACATTGCGCATCTCTTGCAGGCGCACCGTAGTGTTGCCGCTGGGGTGCACCACTTCAATCAGGTCACCCACGGCAAAGTGGTTCTTGGTTTCGACCTGTACCCAGTCTCCAGACAGCCCCACATCGGCCTGTCCTTCGGCACCCAGCACCTCGCCCACATACTGGCTGCGCTGCGTGGCCGAGTGGCCGTTGATGTAGTTCTGGTAGTCGTTGCTGGGGCGGCGCTCCAGCAGGCCGCCGGTGTAGCCGCGGTTGGACAGGCCTTCCAGCTCGATCAGCAGCTCGGGGTTGAAGGGGCGGCCCGCCACGGCATCGTCAATCGCGCGGCGGTAGACCTGGGCGGTGCGGGCCACGTAGTACAGGCTCTTGGTGCGGCCTTCGATCTTGAGCGAGTCCACGCCGATCTGCGCCAGGCGCGCCACGTGCTCCACCGCACGCAGGTCCTTGCTGTTCATGATGTAGGTGCCGTGCTCGTCTTCCATGATGGGCATCATCTGCCCAGGGCGGCCCGCTTCTTCGATCAGGTAGACCTTGTCGGCCTTGGGGTGGCGCTCGCCGTTGCCGGTGGTGGAGGCAAACGATTGTTCCGCCTTCTGCTGCGCGGCCTCGAAGTTGAAGTCACCTTCCATTTTTTGCGCAATGGCTTCGCCCGTGGTGGGGTCGATGTCGGCGTCGTGCGTGGCGTAGTTCCAGCGGCAGGCGTTGGTGCAGGTGCCCTGGTTGGGGTCGCGGTGGTTGAAGTAGCCGCTGAGCAGGCAGCGGCCCGAGTACGCAATGCACAGCGCGCCGTGCACGAACACTTCCAGCTCCATGTCAGGGCATTCCTGGCGGATCTTTTCGATCTCGTCCAGGCTCAGTTCGCGCGAGAGGATGACGCGCTCCACGCCCATCTTCTGCCAGAACTTCACCGCCGCCCAGTTGGTGGTGTTGGCCTGCACCGAGAGGTGCACCACCTGCTCGGGCCACTTTTCCTTGACCATCATGATCAGGCCCGCGTCGGCCATGATCAACGCGTCGGGTTGGCAGTCGATCACGGGCTCGATGTCGCGCAGGTAGGTGCGGATCTTGTCGTTGTGCGCAATCAGGTTGCTCGTCACAAAGAACTTCTTGCCGCGTGCGTGGGCTTCGTCAATGCCTTGCTTGATCTGCTCCAGGCGGAACTCGTTGTTGCGCGCGCGCAGCGAGTAGCGCGGCTGGCCGGCGTACACCGCGTCGGCGCCAAAGTCGTAGGCGGCGCGCATCTTGTCGAGCGAGCCAGCAGGCAGGAGGAGTTCGGGGGCTTTGAGCGTGGTCATGGGGTGGCCCAATCTAAAAATCGTCGGGGGTCGGGTTCAGCGGGGCATCAGGGGCAGGCCCGCGAGCATGCCCACGGCCTGCGCAGGCAGTTCTTCGGCGTCAAAGGCCTTGTCACCATCGGCGTCGGCCACGCCGTTGGGTACCAACCCCTTGAAGTCGAACTGGCGCGGGTCCATGAAGTGCGAGGGCACCAGGTTGCGCAGCGCCACGGCCATGTTCTCGATGCGGCCGGGGTAGAGCTGCTGCCAGTCGCGCAGCATCTGGCCGATCTGCTTGCGCTGCAGGTTCTCCTGGCTGCCGCACAGGGTGCAGGGGATGATGGGGAACTGGCGGTGCTCGGCCCAGCGCGTGAGGTCGTCCTCGGCCACGTAGGCCAGCGGGCGGATGATGAGGTGGTCGCCCCGGTCGCTCTGCACCTTGGGCGGCATGCCCTTGAGCTTGCCGCCGAAGAACATGTTCAAAAAGAACGTCTGCAGCATGTCGTCGCGGTGGTGGCCGAGCGCAATCTTGGTGCAGCCCAGCTCGTCGGCCACGCGGTACAGAATGCCCCGGCGCAGGCGGCTGCACAGGCTGCACATGGTCTTGCCTTCGGGGATGTGCTCCTTGACGACGCTGTAGGTGTCCTGCGTTTCGATGTGAAAGGGCACGCCGACCTGCGTCAGATACTCCGGCAGCACGTGGGCCGGAAAGCCGGGCTGCTTCTGGTCGAGGTTGACGGCGATCAGCTCGAACTTGTGGCCGTTGCGCTGCTGCAGCATGCGCAGCACGTCGAGCATGGCATAGCTGTCCTTGCCGCCCGAGACGCAGACCATGACCTTGTCGCCGTCTTCGATCAGACCAAAGTCGGTGATGGCCTGGGCCACCTGGCGCACCAGGCGCTTTTCGAGCTTGAGCGCGGCGTGGGCGGCAGCCTTGGCAGCCGCTGCGGCAGCGTCGTCGTCGCCCTCCACAAAGGAAGAGGCGGGCGGGGTGGCGGTATCAAGCATGGAATGGACGGACCAGACGGCGAAACGGGATGGCGCAATGAAGGGGGGATTGCAAGGTTGCCGCACCCAGCGGCGCCTTGCAATGGGCTGCCGCACTGCGCTGGTACGGCATTGACTACTATTTTTATAGCTACCAGCGCATATGGAACAGGCGCTAGCAGCCAATTCGACTCAAATTCAGGCTTCTGCGGGGTAGAACATCTTGCGAGTGGGCACATCGGCCACCGCCTTGGCAATGGCGCCAATGTGGTCTGGCGTGGTGCCGCAGCAGCCGCCCAGGATGTTGACCAGCCCCTCGGCCGCAAACTCGTGCACCAGGCGGCTGGTGATCTCGGGCGTTTCGTCAAAGCCGGTGTCGCTCATGGGGTTGGGCAGGCCGGCGTTGGGGTAGCAGCTGATGAAGGTGTCCTCGGCCACCCGGTTCAGCTCCTGGATGTAGGGGCGCATCAGCGTGGCGCCCAGGGCGCAGTTCAGGCCAATGGCCAGCGGGCGCGAGTGGCGCACGCTGTGCCAGAAGGCCGTGACCGTCTGGCCCGACAGGATACGGCCCGAGGCGTCAGTCACGGTGCCGCTGATGATGAGCGGCAGGCGCTCGCCGCTCTTTTCAAAGAACTCGTCAATCGCGAACAGCGCCGCCTTGGCGTTCAGGGTGTCGAAGATGGTCTCGACCAGCAGCACGTCGGCGCCGCCTTCGACCAGCGCCTCGGTCTGCTCGTAGTAGGCAGCGCGCAGGGTTTCAAAGTCGATGTTGCGCGCACCGGGGTCGTTCACATCGGGGCTGATGCTGGCCGTCTTGGGCGTGGGGCCAAGGGCGCCGGCCACGAAGCGGGGCTTGTCGGGCGTGCTGTATTTGTCGCAAGCGGCGCGCGCCAGCTGGGCCGAGCGCAGGTTCATCTCGCGCGCCAGCTCGGCCATGTGGTAGTCCTCCTGCGCCACAGTGGTTGCGCCGAAGGTGTTGGTCTCGATGAGGTCGGCGCCAGCTGCCAGATACCGCTCGTGGATATCCCGGATCACGTCGGGCCGGGTGATGCTGAGCAGCTCGTTGTTGCCCTTCACGTCGTAGGCAAAGTCCTTGAACCGGTCCCCCGCACCATCTGGCCCGGTGTAGCCCTCGCCCCGGTACTGCGCCTCGCCCAGCTTGAAGCGCTGGATCATGGTGCCCATGGCGCCGTCGAGGATGACGATGCGTTGGGCGAGGATGTCGGGCAGTTGCGCAGCGCGCGTGTAGTGGAGGGCTTGCATAGGCCCCTATTGTAGAAAGTGCGGCCCCTGCGCCCTTGCAGCGCACAATATGCGCCTGCCGCGCTCAGGGCCAAGCCCTGGCGCGCCAGAAAATACTGGCCGTATCGGCACCAAGCGCTTGATTTATATGCGCTTGCAGCTATCTATTTCAGAGTATCCGCTTGTCCTCTCGCCCGTCTCCCGCGCTGTCCCCTGCCCATGCCGTTTTGCAGGACGTTTTTGGCTACGAGCAGTTTCGCGGCCCGCAGCAGGCCATTGTTGAGCACGTGATCGCCGGTGGCGATGCGCTGGTGCTCATGCCCACCGGCGGCGGCAAGAGCCTGTGTTACCAGGTGCCGGCCATCGTGCGCCAGCGGCAGGGGCGCGGGGTGACCATCGTGGTCTCTCCGCTGATCGCGCTGATGCACGACCAGGTAGGGGCACTGCACGAGGCGGGGGTAGATGCGGCCTTTTTGAACTCCACGCTGAGTTTTGATGAGGCACAGGATGTGGAGTTGCGCCTGCAGACTGGCGACATCACCCTGCTGTACGCCGCGCCCGAGCGGCTGAATACGCCGCGTTTTCTGGGCCTGCTCGATAGCCTGTACGAAGGCGGTCACCTCTCGCTGTTTGCCATCGACGAGGCGCACTGCGTGAGCCAGTGGGGCCACGACTTTCGCCCCGAATACCGCGCGCTCACGGTGCTGCACGAGCGCTATGCGGGCGTGCCACGCATTGCGCTCACGGCCACGGCCGACGACCTCACACGGGCCGACATCATCGAGCGCCTGCAGCTCGAAGACGCGCGCCTGTTCATCAGCAGCTTTGACCGGCCCAACATCCGCTACACGATTGTCGAGAAGAAGGACGCCACCACCCAGCTGCTGCGCTTCATCGAACGCGAGCATGCGGGCGAGGCCGGCGTGGTGTATTGCCAGTCCAGGAAGCGCGTGGAAGAGCTGGCCGCCACGCTGAGCGACGCGGGCATCACCGCCCTGCCTTACCACGCGGGGCTGGACACGAAAGTGCGCCAGAAGAACCAGGACCGCTTCCTGCGCGAGGAAGGCATCGTGATGGTGGCCACCATTGCGTTCGGCATGGGCATCGACAAGCCCGATGTGCGTTTTGTGGCCCACGTGGACATGCCCAAGAACATCGAGGGCTACTACCAGGAAACGGGCCGTGCAGGCCGCGACGGGCTGAACGCCGACGCCTGGATGGCCTATGGCCTGAACGACGTGGTCAACCAGCGCCGCATGATCGACGAGAGCCCGGCGGGCGAAGAGTTCAAGCAGGCGCTGCGCGGCAAGCTCGATGCGCTGCTGGCGCTGGCCGAAGCCACCGACTGCCGCCGCGTGCGGCTGCTGGCCTACTTTGGCGAGCAGTCCACGCCCTGTGGCAACTGCGACAACTGCCTGAACCCACCGGCGGTGTGGGACGCCACGGATGCGGCACGCAAGCTGCTGTCCACCATCTACCGCGTGAACCAGGCCAGCGGCATCAGCTTTGGCACGGGGCACATCATGGACATATTGCGCGGCAAGAAAACAGAGAAGGTGGCGCAGTTCGGGCACGAAAAAATCTCCACCTTCGGCATTGGTGCGGACCTGACAGAGCCCCAGCTGCGCGGCGTGCTGCGCCAGCTGATCGCCACCGGCGCGTTAGGCTTACAGAAGGTGATGCTGGACAGCGGCCACAGCTTTGACACGCTGTGCCTCACCGAGGGCTCGCGCGCGGTGCTCAAGGGCGAAGTGCCGGTGCAGCTGCGCGAATCGGTGTCGTCCGCCCCCGCCAAGCGCACGCGCAAAGGCAGTGCCCCCCCGGCCGCCGCTGCCAACCTGGGACCCGATGCACAGGTGCGCTTCATCAACCTCAAGGCCTGGCGCGCCGAGGTGGCACGCGAGCACAACCTGCCCGCGTATGTGATCTTTCATGACGCCGCGCTGGCAGCCATTGCCGAGCGCAACCCCACATCGCTGGACGACCTGCAGGGCATCAGCGGGATGGGGGCGAAGAAGCTGGAGGCGTATGGCACCGAGGTGCTGAGGGTCAGCCAGCAGGGCTGACCCTCTGTCGAAGGCTCTAAGAAACCAGCGACAGATGCCAAGGTCAAAAAAAACCGGCCTGTCAGGCCGGTGAAGGAAGGTGCCCAAAGGCCCTACCGATGGATGGGGGGAAATCCTGGTACGCGCGGGTATTTCGTCTTTCAAGCGCAGGCGATGGCCTCCTCTTCCTCGATGCGCGGATAGAAGTCATGGTCTTCGCGCTGCATGCGCTCGAACACACGCCGCAGCACCACGTTGGCCTCGTTGCGAAAGCCCTGGGCATCGCGGCGCACGGCCTCGGCGGTGTTCCAGCGGCGCGCAAACGCGTCGTAGGCGCTGGCAATCGATGCCATCTCGCTTTGGTACTGGCGGCCCAGGCGCGCCAGTTCGGCGTTGCCGCCGCGCCGCAGTGCGGGGTACAGCACCTGGTCTTCCACGGCCAGGTGCAGCTTGATGGTGCCGCTCATCGCCACGATGCCCTGCGCGATGGCGCTGGCATTGGCCTCCACGCCCGCCTGGGCCAGGGTGCGCAAGGTGGCGATGCTGCGCAGGATGTCGGTGTGCTGGTGCTTGAATTTGTCGAGGTTCATGGTCAGTCCTTGTGGGATGAATGAAGGGCCTGCGCTGCCGCCGAGGGTGATGGCAGCAGCGCGTGGCACGGATCAGCGGCGGGCCTCCGCCAGGTAGGTCCCTGCGGTGGCTGCCGGTGCCCGCGAGCCAAACACGCCGCTCACAACCTGCCAGGCCATGGCCAGCGCACCCACGATGAAGACCACGTCGCCGAAGGTGCGCACCCAGCGCAGCGTCTGGATGAAGGGCTGCTGCATGAAGGCCTCGCCCCGGGCGTACCACAGGCCTTCACTCACGCTGGCGTGGAACTGGAACAAGCCGATGGGCAGCAGGCTGGTGGCGATCATCAGCACCAGGCCCGCGTTGAGCCACCAGAATCCCGTCTTCATGAGCCGTTCGCTGAACACCAATTGCGGGCGGATGTAGCGCAGCACCAGCAGCGTGAAGCCCAGCGCCAGGAAGCCGTAGACACCGAACAGCGCAGCGTGGGCATGCACCGGCGTGGTGTTCAGGCCCTGCACGTAGTACAGCGAGATGGGCGGGTTGATCATGAATCCGAAGACGCCCGCGCCCAGCATGTTCCAGAAGGCCACGGCCACAAAACACATCAGCGGCCAACGCAGGCGGGCCATCCAGGGCGTCCGGTGCTGCAGGCGCCAGTGTTCCCAGGCCTCGTGGCCGAGCACGACCAGGGGCACCACTTCGAGCGCGCTGAAGGCTGCGCCTACCGCCATCACCGGTGTGGTGGTACCCGCAAAATACAGGTGGTGGAAGGTGCCAGGCACGCCGCCCAGCATGAACAGCGAGGCCGAGGCCAGGCTGGCCGTGGTGGCCATGCGCACCGACACGAGCCCCAGCGTGGAGAAGATGAAGGCCAGCGCCGTGGTGGCGAAGACTTCGAAGAAGCCCTCGACCCACAGGTGCACCACCCACCAGCGCCAGTACTCCATCACCGAGAGGTGCGTGCGTTCGCCGTAGAAGAAGCCCGCGCCGTAGAACAGGCCGATGGCTACCACCGATGCCGTCAGCAGCGCCAGCAGGTTCTTGTCGCCGCCGGGGGTGCGCAGCGCCGGCACGATGCCACGCAGCATGAGCACCAGCCAGAAGGCGATGCCGGTGAACTTGCCGATCTGCCACAGGCGGCCCAGGTCCACGTATTCATAGCCCTGGTGGCCGAGCCAGAAGTTCCACTCGGGCGGCATGATCTGCGCGATGGCCAGGTAGTTGCCGACGAACGAGCCCACCACAACCACGACCAGCGCCCAGAACAGGATGTCCACGCCCAGCTTCTGGTAAGCCGGGTCCTTGCCGCCGTTGATGAGCGGCGCGAGGAACAGGCCGGCCGCCAGGAAGCCCGTGGCGATCCAGAACAGCGCGCTCTGGATGTGCCAGGTGCGCACCAGCGAATACGGGAACCACTGCGACACGTTGATGCCGTAGAACTGCTGGCCCTCCACCGTGTAGTGGGCCGTGAAGCCGCCCAACATCACCTGGAAGCTGAACAGCGCGACGATGAGGAACAAATACTTGCCCAGCCCGCGCTGCGACGGCGTGAGCGGCACGCGCGAGAGCGGGTCGTGCTGGGGTGGCGTGGGCTCCACCTCGTCGTGTTTGCGCAGGAAGGACCAGCCCCACACAAGGAAGCCCACGCCCGCCATCATCACGACCACGCTCATCACCGACCAGACCATGTTCTCGGCCGTGGGTTGGTTGCCGATCAGCGGCTCGTGGGGCCAGTTGTTGGTGTACGTTGCACCGGATCCCCCATCCTTGCCAGGCCGCTCGGTGGCGGCGGCCCAGGCCGTCCAGAAGAAGAAGCCCATCATCTGCGCGCGCCGCTCGGCGCTGGGCAGGGTGTTCTCCTTCATCGCGAAATGTTCGCGCGTCTTGTGCAGTGCGGGGGCATCGCTGAAGAGCTGGTCGTAGTACAGCGCCGTCATCGCGATCGCGTCGGCCCGCACCGAAGACACGGTGGCCACTCCCGTCTCCGGGTTGTAGGTGTTCGTGCGGTACTCGGTCTTCATGCGGTCGCGCAGCACGGCCTGGGCGGCGGCGTCGATGTCGGCAAACGGCTTGCCGTGCGCGCGCTCGGCCGCGACGTCAAGCCAGTTGAGCAGCTCGCGGTGCAGCCAGTCGGCCGTCCAGTCGGGTGCCTGGTACGCGCCGTGGCCCCAGATGGAACCCAGTTGCATACCGCCCACCGACTGCCAGGCGGTCTGACCGTCGAGGATGCTGTCGTGGGTGTAGAGCACTTCGCCCCCGGCCGTGGCGATCTTGGCGGGGATGGGCGGCGCGGTGCGGTAGACCTCGGCGCCGTAGTAGCCCAGCAGGCTGAAGGTGACGATGAGCACGCCAATCAGCGTGAACCAGAGCTTGCGGTAGTTACCCATGGCGGGCCTCCTGCTTCAAGAGAACAACAACGAAAGGGCGGCGCCAGCGTGCGCTGACGGCATGGGGTCGGGGTTTTGTGGTCATGGCTTTTCTGAACGAGTGAATCGGTGTCACTGCCCACATCGCAAGCGCCGGGCCAGGGTCGCAGGCCTATCAAATCAACCACTTACACCAGTCATGGTTTTTTTGACCATTCCTTAATGGGGTTTAATTCACCCATTAAAGGTAAATATCACCATGGACGATAGCCCCCTGCTGGCCGACCTAGCCACCGACCTGCCCCAGGCCGTGCGCCTGCAGCGGCTGGCCGACCACCTGCGCACGCGCTTTCAATGCGGCGCCGTGGCCCTGCTGCAGCTGGAAGAAGACCACCTGCGCCCCGTGGCCGTGGAGGGCCTGGTGCGCGAGGCGCTGGGCCGGCGTTTTGCGGTCGGCCAGCACCCCCGGCTCGCGGCCATCCTGGCGCGGCGCGAGGTGACCTGCTTCGACCACGACAGCACCCTGCCCGACCCCTACGACGGCCTGCTCGACACCCTGGTGGGCGAGCCCCTGCCCGTGCACGACTGCATGGGCGTGAGCCTGTGGGTGGACGGCCAGCCCTGGGGTGTGCTGACGCTAGACGCACTGCAGACCGGCACCTTTGGCGCGGCCGCACGTGCCGCGCTGGCCGACTGCAAGGTGCTGGTGGAGGCGGCCGTGCGCATCTCGCGGCTGGAGCGAGAGGTGCAGGCGCTGCGCAGCGCCCCCCACACCCGCAGCGCCGACGACGAGCGCACCACCCGCGCGGGCGATGGCGACATGGAGATCGTAGGCCAGAGCGAACCCTTGCTGCGTCTGCTGCACGAGCTCACGGTGGTGGCGGGCTCGGACCTGCCGGTGCTGTTGCTGGGCGAAACCGGTGTGGGCAAGGAGCTGTTTGCACGCCTGCTGCACCGCCAATCCACGCGCCGCGCCAAGCCGTTGGTGCATGTGAACTGCGCGGCCCTGCCCGAGTCGCTGGCCGAGAGCGAACTCTTCGGCCATGTGCGCGGCGCGTTCTCAGGAGCAGTGACGGACCGCCCCGGGCGCTTTGAGGCGGCCGAGGGCGGCACGCTGTTCCTTGATGAGGTGGGCGAGCTGCCGCTGGCCGTGCAGGCCAAGCTGCTGCGCACGCTGCAGAACGGCGAGATCCAGCGCCTGGGCGCCGACCGCCCGCGCCGTGTGGACGTGCGCGTGATCGCCGCCACCAACCGCAATCTGCGCGAGCAGGTGCGCGACGGTGCATTCCGCGCCGACCTGTACCACCGGCTGTCGGTGTACCCCGTGCCTATCCCGCCGCTACGCGAACGCGGCAACGATGTGCTGCTGCTCGCGGGCCGGTTTCTCGAGCTGAACCGTGCGCGCCTGGGCCTGCGCAGCCTGCGCTTGTCTGCCAGCGCACAGGACGCACTGCGCCGCTACCCTTGGCCCGGCAACATCCGCGAGCTGGAGCATGTGGTCAGCCGCGCCGCCCTCAAGGCCCTGAGCCGCGGCGTGAACCGGGCTGACATCGTGACGCTGGAGCCTGCACTGCTCGACCTGGACGCCGACGCCGCCAGCGTGGCCCATAACCCTCTGGACGCCGGCACTCCCGCAGTGGCCACCACTTCGCCCACCCCCGCCACCGCCGAGGGCCCGCTGCGCGACGCCGTAGATGCCTGCCAGCGGCACACCATCACGCAGGCCCTCGCCCGCCACCATGGCAACTGGGCCCAGGCCGCGCGTGCGCTGGAGGTGGACGCGAGCAACCTGCACAAACTGGCGCGCAGGCTGGGCCTCAAATAGGTAATCAAAATTGATAGCATTCAGCGCATGAATTTCTGGCGCTTGCGGCACTTTTCATTCATTTTCTTGCCCGGCACCCGCCACGGTGCTCCCCCGGCCCGCGTTGCGCCACAATCGGCCCATGCTGACCCTTCAAGACATCCGCGACGCCGCCACCCGCCTGCAAGGCCAGGTGCTGGACACCCCCTGTGTGGAATCCAAGACGCTCTCGCAGATCGTGGGCGCGCAGGTCTTCCTCAAGTTCGAGAACCTGCAGTTCACCGCGTCCTTCAAGGAGCGCGGCGCCTGCAACCGGCTCACGCTGCTGACGGACGAGGAGCGTGCGCGGGGTGTGGTGGCCATGAGCGCCGGCAACCATGCCCAGGGCGTGGCTTACCACGCGCAGCGCCTGGGCCTGCGCGCAGTGATCGTGATGCCGCGCTTCACCCCCGGCGTGAAGGTAGAGCGCACGCGCGGGTTTGGTGCCGAGGTGGTGTTGCATGGCGACACGCTGGAAGAAGCCCGCGCCCACGCCTATGCGCTGGCGGACGCGCAGGGCCTGACCTTTGTGCACCCGTATGACGATGAAGGCGTGGCCGCCGGCCAGGGCACGCTGGGCCTGGAGATGCTGCAGGCCGTACCCGACCTGGACGCCCTGGTGATCGCCGTGGGCGGTGGCGGGCTGATCTCGGGCGTGGCGACGGCGGCCAAGGCGATCAAGCCCGGCATCGAGGTCATTGGTGTGCAGACCGCACGCTTCCCGGCCATGGTCAACGCCGTCAAGGGCACGCACCACCCGCAGGGAACATCCACTATCGCCGAAGGCATTGCCGTGGGCACGCCGGGCAAGATCACGCAAGAGATCGTCAAGCGCCTGGTGGACGACCTGGTGCTGGTGGACGAAGGCGACATCGAGCAGGCGGTGCTGATGCTGCTGGAGATCGAAAAGACCCTGGTCGAAGGCGCAGGCGCCGCCGGCCTGGCGGCGCTGGTGCGCTACCCCGAACGCTTCCAGGGCAAGCGCGTGGGCCTGGTGCTGTGTGGCGGCAACATCGACCCGCTGCTGCTGGCGGCCATCATCGAGCGCGGCATGGTGCGCTCGGGGCGCCTGGCGCGCATCAAGGTCAGCGCACGCGATGTGCCCGGCGTGCTGGCGCGCATCACCGCCACCGTGGCCGACGCGGGCGCCAACATCGAGGAAGTGCACCACCAGCGCGCCTTCACCATGCTGGCCGCGCAGAACGTGGAGATCGAACTGGTGCTGCAAACCCGGGGCAAGCCCCATGTGGATGAGGTGCTGGGACAGCTCCGCACGGCGGGCATGCAGGCCGACCTGATCTGAGAGCCTGTTCATAGAGACCACAGGGTTTTGCCCCTGCACAGGTTCTCGCGGCTAGAATTGCGCAAGTTTTAAGCATCTGGAGCCCACCATGTCTGACCACAACACCTCGCACGCCCCCGCAACACCATCGAACGACCCTGTGGAAAACGTCGTTCACGTGGTCCCCGTGGTGCTGCCGGTGGTGGGCGGCATCATGATGTTCCTGCTGGCATTCATCGCCGTGATGATGGCCTGACCGCTCCGGCAGGCCTCCACCACAGCCCCGCAGTGCGGGGCTTTTTTTCGTCCAGCCCCCACTCCCGCCCTCGTTTGACCTGGAGAACCCCCATGAGACCCGGACACGCACTCGTCCTCTTTTCCGGAGGCCAAGACTCCACCACCTGCCTGGCCTGGGCTCTGGAGAACTTTGCCCATGTCGAAACCATCGGCTTTGACTATGGCCAGCGCCACCATATCGAACTGCAGGCGCGGCAGACGGTGCTGTCATCGCTGCGCGCGCAGTTTCCACAGTGGAACGCCCGGCTGGGCGATGACCACATGCTGGACCTGGCGGTCCTGGGCCACATCAGCGACACGGCGCTGACGAGCGACACCGAGATCCAGATGACCGCCGCCGGCCTGCCCAACACTTTTGTGCCCGGGCGCAACCTGCTGTTCTTCCAGCTGGCGGCCGCCGTGGGCTACCGGCGTGGCCTGCACACCCTGGTGGGCGGCATGTGTGAGACCGACTTTTCGGGCTACCCCGACTGCCGTGACGACACGCTCAAGGCGCTGCAGGTCGCGGTGTCGCTGGGCATGGGACAGCGTTTCACCTTCGATACCCCACTGATGTGGCTGGACAAGGCCGAGACCTGGGAACTGGCCCGGTCGCTGGGCGGGCAGGCGCTGGTCGATCTGATCGTGAACGATTCGCACACCTGCTACCACGGCGTGCGCGACACGCTGCATGCCTGGGGTTATGGCTGCGGCACCTGCCCGGCCTGCGCGCTGCGCAAAAGCGGCTATGAGCGCTGGAGCGGTGCCACGACCGCCTAGCCCCAGAGCCCAGGGATATGGGGCTAGAATCATGCATAAACCTATGTTATTTTTGCATGGTTTTGACCCCTGTCTGACAGACAAACCGGCGGCAGATTCATAAAATTGACATCCCAGCCGACCCGCGGAATCCGTGGAACTAGCCTCCACCCGTGGGGCTGACACACGCTCCCGCCCGCCGACTGAGCACGAAAGCCGTTTTTTCAAAGGCAGCGCTCAGCACCGCAACTGCGCCAGGCCTCGCCGTGACCCGCCCGGTCCGCTTCCTTTGAAAAAACGTTTTTTCAACTTAGGAAGCTCCCCGATGAACGCACCCACGATGCAGGGCCTGAATCTCAACGCCCCCGCTTACGTCAAAAACGCCCGGCTGCTCGCCTGGGTGGCCGACATGGCCGCCCTGTGCAAACCCGACAGCATCTACTGGTGCGATGGCTCCAAGGAAGAGTACGACCGCCTGTGCCAGCAGCTGGTCGATGCCGGCACCTTCAAGAAGCTGAACCCCGCCAAGCGCCCCGGCAGCTTCCTGGCCTGGTCCGATCCATCGGACGTGGCCCGTGTGGAAGACCGCACCTACATTTGCTCGGCCGCCAAGGAAGACGCCGGCCCCACTAACAACTGGATGGCTCCCGCTGAAATGCGCGCCACGCTGCAGCCACTGTTTGACGGCTGCATGAAGGGCCGCACCATGTACGTGGTGCCGTTCAGCATGGGCCCACTGGGCAGCCACATCGCCCACATCGGCGTGGAGCTGACCGACAGCGCCTACGTGGCCGTGAACCAGCGCCTGATGACCCGCATGGGCAAGGCCGTGTACGACGTGCTGGGTGTGGAAGGCGAGTTCGTGCCTTGCATGCACACCGTGGGCGCGCCCCTGGCCGAAGGCGAGAAGGACACGACCAGCTGGCCTTGCAACCCCAAGGTCAAGTACATCGTGCACTACCCCGAAACGCGCGAGATCTGGTCCTATGGCTCGGGCTACGGCGGCAACGCGCTGCTGGGCAAGAAGTGCCTGGCCCTGCGCATCGCGTCCACCATGGGCCGCGACCAAGGCTGGCTGGCCGAACACATGCTCATCCTGGGCGTGACCAACCCCCAAGGCAAGAAATACCACGTGGCAGCAGCCTTCCCCAGCGCCTGCGGCAAGACCAACTTCTCGATGCTGGTGCCGCCCGAGGCGGGCTTTGCTGGCTGGAAGGTCACCACCATCGGTGACGATATCGCCTGGATCAAGCCCCATGCCGACGGCAAGATGTACGCCATCAACCCCGAGGCAGGTTACTTTGGCGTGGCCCCCGGCACCAACATGCACACCAACCCCAACTGCATGCGCAGCTTGGACAAGGACGTGATCTTCACCAACGTGGCCCTGACGGACGACGGCGACGTGTGGTGGGAAGGCATGGAAAAGGACACCGGCAAGCTGCCCGACCACCTGATCGACTGGCAAGGCAAGGACTGGACGCCCCAGATCGCCAAGGAAACTGGCGCCAAGGCCGCCCACCCCAACTCGCGCTTCACGGTGGCTTCCACCAACAACCCCGCACTGGACGCCCAGTGGGATGACGCCAATGGCGTGGCCATCGATGCCTTCATCTTCGGCGGCCGTCGCTCGACCACGGTGCCCCTGGTGACCGAAGCCCGTAGCTGGACCGAAGGTGTGTACATGGCTGCCACCATGGGCTCCGAGACCACTGCCGCTGCGTTTGGCGCCCAGGGCGTGGTGCGCCGCGATCCGTTTGCCATGCTGCCGTTCTGCGGCTACAACATGAGCGACTACTTCCAGCACTGGCTCAACATGGAAGGCAAGATTACCGCCACCGGCAAGGCGCTGCCCAAGGTGTTCTGCGTGAACTGGTTCCGCAAGGACGAGGCCGGCAAGTTCGTCTGGCCCGGTTATGGCGACAACATGCGCGTACTCAAGTGGATGATTGACCGCATCGAAGGCCAGGCCCAAGGCCAGGAAACCATGTTCGGCGTGGCCCCGCAGTACGCAGAGATCAACTGGACGGGCCTGGACTTCAGCGCCCACAAGTTTGACGCCGTGACCAGCATCGACAAGGCGGCCTGGGCCGAAGAGTTCAAGCTGCACGATGCACACTTCGAACAGCTGGCCTACCACCTGCCAAAGGCGCTGCTCGATACCAAGGCGCAACTGCAAAAGCGTTTGGCAGCCTGACGCTGCGACATTCAGTCAAGGAAGCTGACCATTCAAAGCCGTCCCGCCCTTGCGGGGCGGCTTTTTTTCGTGCGGACACTGCAAGAACAGACTGCACGCGGGGCGCAACGGGGCATAAAAAAAGCCGTGGCGTTGGCCACGGCTTTGAATGGGAGTCTCTGCGCAGCGTGCGCCGCGCAAAATGCTTCAGTAGTACTTGCGGATGCTGTTCACAGTGGGAATGCCCATGGCATGGTTCAGTTCAGCCATGATCCGTGGGTCCTTCAGGGCGACTTGCCAGGTGCGCTGATCTTCAGCAGCGCGGCGACGGCTTTCAGCCCATGCCAGCGCAGTGCCGCGCAGCGCAACACCGGCGCGGCGGGCGGGGCTGGTCAGGAGCGCCAGGGCCGCAAAGGCCACGAGCCACAGCACCATCCAGGCAGCCAGCAGGTGGCCTTCGGTCCAGGTGTCGATGACTTGGTTGGCCACCACCAGCAGCGCGGAGACCACGGCGGCCAACAGCAGGGAGGCTGCGCCACGCGCGCCGTCAAAATGGGCGGCAGCGCTCTTCAGAGCGGCGGCTGCGTTTTCGGCCCGGACAACGCCGGGGTGTTCGGTGGGGTACTCAACGTGTGCAAAGGCGGTCATTTCGGTTTCCCTTTTCTAACGCTTGTGGCGAGATTGCCGGGCGATGGGGTGATATTAGGGTTTACCCTTTGCATGTTCAAGTTTATATTTTGAATCATTGATATTCATATCAGTGATGAATATGCTCTCGGGTGACCATGACTCCCCTGAACTTCCGCTCCCTGGACCTGAACCTGCTGCGCGTCTTTGACGAGGTGATGGCCGAGCGCAGCCTCACCCGGGCCGCGCACAAGCTGTCTATCACCCAGCCGGCCGTCAGCAATGCCATGCGGCGCCTGCGCGATGTGGTGGGCGATGAACTGGTGGTGCGCAGCGGCCAGGGGGTGGAGCCCACGCCACGTGCGCTGGCCCTGTGGCCGCCCGTGCGCGAGGCCCTGGCCCATTTGCAGGAGTCCCTGGCGCCGGGGCACTTTGACCCGGCAACGGCGGAGTCCACCTTTGTGCTGGCGATGGCCGATGCCACGGCGGCGACGCTGGTGCCGGCCCTGGTGGAGATCATCGAGCGCGAAGCCCCCGGCATCTCCATCCGCGTGCTGCCGCTGACCACGCGCGACCCCCGGCGTCTGCTCGAAGAAGAGGCGGCCGACATGGCTGTGGGTTACTTTCCAGCGGCACTGGCCGACCTCACCGCGCGGGCGCAATCAGGCGGCGTGGTCGCCTTTGAAAGCCGCCGGCTGTACGACGGCGAATACGTGTGCGTGATGCGCCAGGGCCACCCTCTGGCCGACGCGCCCCTGACGCTGGACACATACTGTGCAGCGCGGCACATGCTGGTGAGTTTTTCGGGCCGGCCCTTTGGTTTCATCGACGAAGCCCTGGCGTCGCTGGGCCGCGAGCGCAAGGTGGTGATCACGGTCAACCAATTCTTCACGGCCGGTCGGGTGGTGTCGGGCTCGGACCTGCTGACCGTGCTGCCGCGCCACTTTGTGCCAGTGACCGGCATCGCCGACGCCTTGGTGCAACGGGCTTTGCCGCTGGACGTGCCCGCCGTGCACGTGGATGCCCTGTGGCGCCGGCGCGGCCCCCAGCAGGCTGCAATGACCTGGCTGCTGCAGGCGCTTGCACGGTCAGCACGGCGCACCTTTCCGGGGCAGGACCTGCACGGCACGCCTTAGACTGCACGGCTGATGAATATCCAGCTTTTGTCCGACCTCCATCTGGAGGCACACCCCTACTTTGTGCCCGAGCCCGCCCTTGGCGCGGATGTGCTGGTGCTGGCGGGGGACGTGGGCTCCTACCAGCAGGGCTCTCAACTGGACGACGACGACTTCGGCCTAGCCCGGTTTTCGCCGTTGTCCCAATATGCAGGCTGGCCGACCCCCGTGCTGTTTGTGCCCGGCAACCATGAGTACGACGCCCAGGACTTCGATGCCGCGCACCTGCGGCTGCGCCGGACCTGCGACCGCCTGGGCATTGCGTGGCTCGAACGTGAAACCCTGGTGCTGCAAGGCGTGCGCTTTGTCGGCACGACGCTCTGGAGCGATTTCGACGCGCTGGCCGACCACGAAGGCACCACCGACCTCACGCGCCGGCTCAAGCTGCGCGACAAGGCTTTTCGCGCGGCCAACTTCTACCTGCGCAAGACCGGTGGCACGCGCCACGCGGAGCCGTTTCTGGCCGAACCCATGCGCGATCAGGCGCTGGTCTGCCAGCAGTGGCTGCGCGATGCGCTGCAGCAGCCATTTGACGGTGCCACCGTGGTTGTCACCCACTTTGCGCCCAGCCTGCGCAGCGCCGACCCCCGCTACGGCCTGGTGCCTGGCACGGCGGGGTTTTGCAACGCGCTGGACGACCTGCTGATGTACACCCCGCTGTGGCTGCACGGCCACCTGCATGCGCCCAGCGACTACACCGCCCAGGGCACGCACAGCGATGGCTCCGCCTGGCAGTGCCGGGTGGTGGCCAACCCGCTGGGTTATGCGCGCAAGGGCGAGCAGATAGCGTTTCAGCCGCGCTGCATGGTCACCGTATGATCGGTGCGCGGTTCGTACGAATCCGCCACGCGCCGAACAGAACAACATGACCCAGGTCAAGACAACAGGCACCCGCGCAGAGTAGTCTGCTTCATCCTTTTTCGGAGAACACCATGAACATCCTGCTTGCTGTCGATGGCAGCGCCTACACCAAGAAAATGCTGGCCTACCTGGCCACCCACGAAGAACTGCTGGGCGGCACCCACACCTACACCGTGCTGACGGTGCAGGCCCCGCTGCCTCCCCGTGCACGCGCCGCGCTGGGCAAGGAAGTGGTCGACAACTACCACGCTGAAGAAGCCGAAAAAATCCTCGCCCCGGTGTGCAAGTTCCTGGGCCGCCACGGGGTGGATGCCAAGCGCAGCGTCAAGGTCGGCGCGGTGGGCGAGACCATTGCCAAGGTGGCAGACACCGGCAAGTTCGACCTGCTGGTCATGGGCTCGCACGGCCATGGCGCCATCGCCACGCTGGTGATGGGCTCGGTGACCACCCAGGTGCTGGCCCACAGCAAGGTGCCGCTGCTGATCGTTCGCTGAACGCACAGGTCCACAGCGCACAACGGCGCAACGCCCACCCCAAAGCCCTGCCTTGCAGGGCTTTTTTTCATCTCGTTACGACTAAAGGGTTACTGAATAACCAATCAGTTTACTTTCGTACCAAATGGTTATACATTCGCGCCACGCCCATCTTGGCGTGTCATTTCCATCGAAACCGAGAGGAACGACCCATGAAGAAGACCCTGATTGCACTCGCTTTGACCGCTGGCGCCACCTTCAGCGCCATGGCGCAAGACATCGTCGATACCGCCGTGAAGGCGGGCAACTTCAAGACCCTGGTAGCCGCCGTGCAGGCCGCCGGTCTGGTGGACACCCTCAAGGGCCCCGGCCCGTTCACAGTGTTTGCCCCCACCGACGAAGCGTTCGCCAAGATCCCCAAGGCCACGCTGGACGGCCTGCTGGCTGACAAGGCCGCACTAACCAAGGTGCTGACTTACCACGTGGTGCCCGGCAAGGTCATGGCCAAGGATGTGAAGGCGGGCAAGGTCAAGACCGTGCAAGGCCAGGAACTCACCGTCACCACCAACATGGGCGTGATGGTCGACCAGTCCAAGGTCATCGCCGCCGACGTGGCCGCCAGCAACGGCGTGATCCATGCGATCGACACGGTGCTGATGCCCAAGTAAGCCACTGGCACCACCGCTCTTTTCACCCACCATCCATTCACGAGGAGAAGCCGCCATGAACACCGTATTCAATCGCCGCACCGTCCTGATGGCCGCCGCGCTGGGCGCCAGCACCACCCTGTTGCAGGCCTGCGGGGGCAGCGACGACGAACCCCAGCGCAACATCGTCGAGCTGGCGCAAAACACCCCCGAGCTGAGCATCCTGGTCGAAGCCGTGGTCGCAGCAGGCCTGGCGCCCACGCTGAGCACAGGCACGCTCACCGTGTTCGCGCCCACCAACGCGGCGTTTGCGGCGTTGCTGACCGAACTGGGCGTGACCAAGGAAGCGCTGCTGGCCAACAAGCCCCTGCTGACCGCCGTGCTGACCTACCACGTGCTGGGCAGCAAGGTGATGCGGGCTGATGTGCCTCTGGGCAAGGCGATCACGCCGGTGTCGGGCGGCTTCTTCAAGATCGAGTCGAACAACGGCCTGAAGATCACCGACGGCCGCAACCGCGTGAGCACCATCACCAGCACCGACATCCAGGCCAGCAACGGCGTGGTGCATCTGGTGGACAAGGTGCTGCTGCCCGCCGACAAGGACATTGTGGCCACGGCCTCGGCCCTGCCGGACTTCAGCATCCTCGTCGAGGCCGTAGTGGCCGCGGGCCTGGTGAGCACACTGCAAGGCGCGGGCCCTTTCACTGTGTTTGCCCCCACCAACGCCGCGTTTGCTGCGCTGCTGACCGAGCTGGGCGTGACCAAGGACGCGCTGCTGGCCAACAAGACCCTGCTGACCCAGGTGCTGACCTACCACGTGGTGCCCGCGCGCGTGCTCAAGGCCGAAGTGCCCGTCAATACCGCCATCACCACCGTGCAGGGCCAGACCTTCACCATCAACGCCAGCTTGGTGATCACCGACCAGAACATGCGCACCAGCAGCATTGTGGCCACCGACGTGTTCACCAGCAATGGAGTGATCCACGTGGTGGACAAGGTGATCCTGCCCAAGTGACAGGACCGCAGGTGCTGCCTGGCCCCACCGGCGCAGCACCCACACAGCAAAAAGCCCGGCGTGCCGGGCTTTTTGCTGTGTGGCCTATGAAGCCGCCCGGCTCAACGCGCCGCCAGGCCGTCAAAACAGGTGCGCACCACCAGGTCCACGATTTCGGCGTCCGAGTACTGCCCGCCTTCCTTGAGGAAGCTCACCACCGGGTCGCACGCACGCGCATACAGGGTGTACAGCACGACCAGCGGTGGCAGCGTGGGGCTGATCACCCCCTGGGCCTGGGCCTGGGTGATCCATTCGCCGATCTGGTCGCTCACGGCCACCAGTCCGTTCAGGTAGTCCTTGTTGGCCATGAGCACCGCACGCAGCGTGGAGTTGCGGCTGGGCAGCAGGGGCATCTCGTTGGTCAGCAGCCGCTCCAGCGACCAGCGCACCAGCGCATGCAGCTTTTCCAGCGGCGGCATGTCGGCCGGCAACCCTGCCAGATAAGCCTGTACGCGCCCCAGGATCTGCACCATGGCGGCGCTGCACAGCTCTTCCTTGCTGCAGAAATGCTTGTACAGGCTGGCCTTGGCGATACCGACGGCGTTGGCCACGTCGTCCATGGTCATGGCGTCGAAGGCTTTTTCGCCCAGCAGGCGGCAGGCGGACTGGAGGATGGCATCCTCGCGGGCCTGATGCATCTGCTCCTTGAAAGAGACTTTGGGTTGCGGCGTTTGCATGGCATCCATTTTATACATTGCAGTAAAAAAATAAATGACTAAGTTGCAATGCAACTACGTCGTTCACGTTTTTGACAGCACAAACCGTGCCTTGCGCCCCGCATGTGGCGAACAGCAAGGCCGTGTCAGGACACCAGCGCCTGGGCCGCGGCGCCTGTCAGCGCTGCCGACAATGCATCCAGCAGCTCGGACTCCAGGTTCCAGCAATGCCAATAGAGCTGGATCGGCAGTGAGCGGCCTGGGGCCAGGTCCACCATGCTGCCGTCGGCCAGCGCCTGCCGCGCCATCAGCTCGGGCATCACCCCCACGGCCCAGCCAGCGGCCACCGCACGCATCTGCGCCTCGGAGCCCGGCACAAACAGGTGGTTGAGCGCCACGCGCTTGAGCCCGAACGCACGGGCCACAAACTCGGCCGCCATGTCGTCCTTGCGGTTGAACGACAGAAACGACACGTCGCGGAAGTTGTGGGGCGTCAGCCCCTGCGGCAGGTACTGCTGCGCGTAACTGGCCGACGCCACAGCCACATAGGGCATGGCCCCGAGCGGCACCATCTTGCAACCGCGCAGCGCCTGCTTGAGCGTGGTCACACAGCCCAGCACCTGGCCCGAGCGCAGCCATTCCTGCGTGAAGTCCTGGTCGTCCACGATGATTTCGAGCGGCAGGCGCTGGCGCACGAGGTCGTGCAGCGCGCCCATGGCCCAGGTGGCAATGCTGTCGGCGTTGATGGCAATCGAGATGCGCTCGTCTTCGCGCGAGCCCCCCGGCGCGCTGGGCGCCAGCTCCTGCAGGTCGCGCTCCAGGTCGGCGCGCAACAGGCGCATCTGCTTGGTGTGCTTGAGCAGCAGCTGCCCGGCCGACGTGGGCCGCAGCGGGCGGCTGCGCACGATGAGCACCGAGCCCACCTGCGCCTCCAGCGCGCGCAGGCGCTGCGAGACGGCCGACTGCGTGACGTTCAGGCGCTGCGCGGCGCGCTCGAAGCCGCCCTCTTCGACGATGGCGGCAAGGCATTCCAGGGCGGCGGGATCGTAGGTGCTCATGGTCTCGGGCTCGAACAAAAGAGGGTTGTCTCCGCAGCGCTATTCATTAGGTGCGCTGATGTTTTTGGAGTAAGTTTAATTTTGCTTTTAGTTGAATGCAATGTCGCGCACACTGCGCCCCATCGTGTCCCGCACTGGGGCGTGTGGCACGCAAAGGCTCACAAGGCATTCCGCATATGAAAACCATTGTTCTCGGCGCCGGCATCATCGGCATCAGCACGGCGTGGCACCTGCTGGAACGCGGTCACGAAGTCATCGTGATCGACCGCCAGCCCGATGCCGCGCTCGAAACCAGTTTTGCCAATGCGGCACAGATCTCGGTGAGCTACTGCGAGCCCTGGGCCAACCGCGAGGCGCCGCTCAAGGCGCTCAAGTGGATGTTCGACAAGGAAGCGCCGCTGCTGTTTCGCCCGCAGATGGACTGGCAGCAATGGCGCTGGGGCCTGCAGTTCCTGGCACAGTGCAACGACGCGGCGTTCGAGCGCAATGTGCAGCAGATTGTGGCGCTGGGCGCCTACAGCCATGCGGCGCTGAAGGACCTGGTGAAAACCACGGGCATCGAATACAACCGGCTCGAACGCGGCATTGCCCACTTCTACACCGACCAGAAATCCTTCGACGCCGCAGGCCATGCGGTCGAACTGATGCGCAAGCACGGCGTACAGCGCCGCCTGGTGAGCCGCGATGAGCTGCTGCAGATCGAACCGGCCTTCAAGGCCTATGGCGACAAGATCACCGGCGGCACCTACACCAGCACTGACGAGAGCGGCGATGCACGGGTCTTCACCCAGGAACTGGCCCGCCGCTGCGCAGCGCGCGGCGTGCAGTTCCTGTACGGCCACGATGTGCGGCGGCTGAACAAGATTGGTAATGCTATTGATTCAGTAGCAGTCATGCCAAATTCCACTAGCGCAAGCGGCAAAAAAGACTTCATATTGAAGGCGGACGCCATCGTGGTGGCCTGCGGCTCGTACAGCGCACCGCTGCTGCGCAGCGTGGGCGTGGACCTGCCGATCTACCCCGGCAAGGGCTACAGCGCGACCTTCCCGCTGCTCAAGCCCGAGGGTGCGCCCATGGTCTCCACCATCGACGACGGCAAGAAGATCGCCATGAGCCGTCTGGGCAACTTCCTGCGCGTGGCGGGCACAATCGAGCTCAACGGCTGGGACCTGACACTCGACAGCTCCCTGGCCCGCGCGCGCTGCCACATGCTCTCGCGCCGCATCGAGGCCATCCTGCCCGGCGTGTGCGACACCCGCACGCCCGAGGAAGGCGGCAACCCGCAGTACTGGACCGGCCTGCGCCCCGCCACGCCCACCAACATCCCGTTCATCGGTCGCACCCGCGTGGGCAAGCTCTGGGTCAACGCGGGCCACGGCACGCTGGGCTGGACGCACGGAGCGGGCTCGGGCAAGGCCCTGGCCGAGCTGATCAGCGGCGAGCAGCCCGCGATGAACTTTGGTTTTCTGGGTGCCGAAGCCGTGCGCGCGCCGCGCGCTGTGGTCCCGGCCTGAGGGACGGCGCCCACCCTGCGCCTGCAGACACGGGCCGGTGCCGCTACGATGCCGGCCATGTCTGCACCCCATTACCTCTTCCTCACCACCTCCACCCGCGAACCCGGCCACCTCGGCAACACCGAATGGCTGGCGCGGCAGGCCGCCGCCGCCCTGCCTGCGGGCACGGAGCAAACCTGGCACCACCTCGCACGCATGCAGTTGCCGCCCTTTGTGGACCAGCGCCACACCACCGGCACCTACGCACCGCCTGAGGGCGACATGAAAACCCTTCTGGACGCCACGCTGGCCGCCAGCCACATTGTTTGGGTGGCGCCGGTGTACTGGTACAGCATCCCCTCGCCGCTCAAAACCTACCTCGACCACTGGAGCGCCTGGATGCGTGTGCCAGGCGTGGACTTCAAGGACGCCATGGGCCGCAAGACGCTGTCGCTCATCACCACCAGCGGCGACCGCACCAAGGCCCAGCCCATGATCGATTCGGTGGCGCTGTGTGCGCAGTTCCTGTCCATGACCTGGGGCGGTGCGCTGTGGGGCAAGGGCGGCCTCCCGGGCTCCGTGCAGGCCGATGCGCAGGCGGTGGAGGCGGCCAGCCGCTTCCTGGTCACACCCGCGGCAGGCTGATCTGAGAGCCTGTGGACGATCTCGCAGGGGATCGTCAACGAGCTCTCAGCGGTCCAGCGAAGCACGCTGGGCCACTATGCCCAGCCATTCATGCAGCGCCAGGCTGCTGTCGGACAGGGCCGAGGCGCGGGGCAGCACGCGATAGAGCTTGCGTGACTGCCCCCCTTTGAAGCCCATGGGCGCAGGCAGCACCTGCAGCCCGGCGTGTTCAAAGTCCTTCGCCGCCCGAACCATGTGCCAGCCGTGGGTGACAAGCGCAATGCGCTCGATGCCCGAGGCCTTGAGCAGCACAGCCGATTTTTCGGCGTTGTTGCGGGTGTCGAGGGACTCCACTTCGGTCCAGCGCACGCGGCCCTTGAACTCCCGCTCCACCACGTCCTTCATCACCAGGGCCTCGGCCCGTGTGCCGCCCGTGGAGCCCCCCGTGGCCAGAATGGGCAGGCCGGTCTGCTGCTGCAGGTAGGCGGCATAGCGAACCCGCTCGCGTGCGCCCCGGCTGAGCACGTCCACCCCGTATTCGGGCGCCACGGTGTCGGCGCCGCCACCCAGCACCACGATGGCCTGCACCTTCGCCTCGGGCAACTGGCGCGGCGTGACGGCGGGGTAGCGCTCGAGGCTGCGCACCAGCGCGTCCGACACCGGCGGCCAGGACAACACCAGCACCGACAACAGCGACAGCACCACCAGCGTGTTGCCAGTGCGACGGTGGTACCGCGCCAGCCACAGACCAAACAGCGCCAGCACGATGCTGGACACCGGCGGCAACAGCAGCGCAGACAGAATTTTCTTGAGGGCAAACAACATGGAGAAAGAGGGCAGCGTTCATGCCCGGGCGCGGCGGCCGGGCGAGCCAAGATCAAATGGGTCAGTGCAGCGTGCGCCGGTGGGCCAGAAAATCGAGCAGCGCAGCGTCAAACCCCTCGGGGTCTTCCAGCTGGGGCCAATGCCCCACATGCGGCAGCAGCACCGTCTGCGCATCGGGCAACACCTGGGCCAGCGCCTGCAAGGCTGCGGGGGGCGTGCACCGATCCTGATCACCGCCCACCAGCAGCACCGGCATGGCCAGGTGCGCCAGCGCGGCAGCGCCCCGGTCAAACGTGGGCAGGGCCTCCAGGGCGCGGCGGTAAGCGCCCGGGAACACCTGGCCCAGCGCATGGCCCGCCAGCCGCACGCCTTCGGGCAGGGCGCCGGTGCCGATGCACTGCGGCACCAGGGTCTGGGCCAGTTGCTCCATGCTGCCGCCCGCATCCAGGGCCTTGAGGGCCTGCTCGCGCGGTGCCACCCAGTCTTTCACGGCCTGGGCATCCAGCGCCGGGCCGCCTGCGCACAGCACCATGCGGCGTACCTTGGACGCATCGCGCACCGCAGCCTCCAGCGCCACCATGGCGCCCATGCCGTGGCCGACCAGCGTGACGGGACCACAACGCAGCGCGTCGATCAGCGCCAGACAGCTTTGTGCCAGTGCCTTGAAGGTGTAGGGCTCCACGGGCGCGCTGCGGCCATAACCTGGCATGTCCCAGGCCACGGCCCGGTAGCCCGAGGTGGCCAGGGTCTCCACCTGGGGCGCAAAGGTAAGGTGGTCGCCGTCGGCATCGTGCAGCATGAGCACGGTGGGGCCGGAGCCGAGGGTGGTGAAGGTAGGGAGCAGTGCAGCCATGCGGTGAAAAGCAGAAGTAAACCCCGCAACAGCGCAGCGGAGGGTGGCGCCTGATAATAGGTCCTGTCGCTTGCCCCCACGCCGCCACCGCTGGCGCCGCTTTTGTGAACCCATCGCTCCCCCGCCCCGCCCTCGCCCTGCCACCGAGCTTTTCGACCCGCGAATTCCGCAATGCGCTGGGCATGTTCGCCACGGGCGTGACCATCGTGACCGCCCGCAATGCCGCGGGTGAACTGGTGGGGCTCACGGCCAGCTCGTTCAATTCGGTGTCGCTGGAGCCCCCGCTGGTGCTGTGGAGCCTGTCGCACGGCGCCAGCACCATGCCAGCGTTTGCCAACGGCTCGCACTACGCCATCCATGTACTGGCAGCGGACCAAAAAGACCTGGCCGAACGGTTTGCCACCCGCGGCATTGACCGCTGGGCCGGCCTGGAGCACCGCCCCGGCATCAGCGGCGCGCCGCTGCTGGCCGGTGCCGCTGCCACGTTCGAATGCTTCAACCGCAGCCAGTACAAGGAGGGTGACCACACCATCTTCGTGGGCGAGGTGGAGCGCTGCGAGCACCGCGAGGGCGCGTCGCCCCTGCTGTACCACGGCGGCAAGTTCTACACCGAGCACCCGCTGTGACGGCGCCCTTCATCGTCGTACGCCACGTGAACGTCGGCTCCGCCCGGCGGCTGAAGGTGGGCGAGCGGTCGGTGCTCACCGCCATCGGCAAAACATCCGTCACCGACCCCGTGGCGGTGGGCCCACTGGGGCTGGCGGGTGACGAGCAGGCCGACCTGAGCGTGCACGGCGGTCTGGCCAAGGCGGTGTATGCCTACCCCGCAGCGCACTATGCGTTCTGGCAGGCCCAACGCCGCGAGCGGGGCGTGAGCCTGTTCGACGAGGCGCTGCCACCAGGCTTCATGGGCGAGAACCTCACCATTGACGGACCGCTGGAGCATGAGGTGTTTGTGGGCGATGAGTGGCATTTCCCGGACTGCGTGCTGCGCGTGACGGCCCCCCGCGAGCCCTGCTTCAAGTTCAATGCCGTGATGGGTTTTGCCCAGGCCGGCCGCGCCATGGCGGTGGCGGGCTGCTGCGGCTACTACCTGGCGGTGGACCGGCCCGGCACCATCGCCGCCGGGCAGACCGCCACGCTGGTCGCGGGGCAACGCGGGCTGAGCATTGCCCAGGCATTTGCGGGCAAGTTCGCCAAGCACGCACGCTGACCCGGCTGCGGCAGCATTCGCGCGCCGCACTCCACCCAGGTTATTCCGTGGTCACCAGCTGGCGCGCCTGCGCCTGCAGCTGTGGGAACACCTTGCCTACCAGCTGCAGCTGCGCCGCCATGAGGCTGTGCGCGCTGGGCGCTGCCGGTACCGTGCCCCACTCGCGCAGCACCTGGGCCACTGCCGGGGCGCTGTGGGACTTGCGCACCCGGCCTGACTGCTGCGCGCGCTCCAGCTCCAGCGCCAGTTGCTGCAGGGACGCCAGCAGGCTTTGCGCCAGTTCACGCGTAGCCTCGTCCATGGGCTGGGCCGCCGCACCACCGCGCTGGGCACCCAGGGCCGAAAGGTAGTTGAGCTGGGTGTGCGACAGGCA
The DNA here is from genome assembly GCF_002754175.1 of Acidovorax sp. 59. Classification (NCBI taxonomy): domain Bacteria; kingdom Pseudomonadati; phylum Pseudomonadota; class Betaproteobacteria; order Burkholderiales; family Comamonadaceae; genus Acidovorax; species Acidovorax sp. 59. The sequence goes on from NZ_PEET01000001.1 coordinate 4,418,654, forward strand.
CAGGAAATGCCCCACCACCTCGGCGTTGCCACGTACATGCAAGGGCTCCTTGAGCATGGCGCTGTACGAGTTGGACAGTGCGGCATCCGCATTGTGGGCATTGCGCCGGGCCAGGCGGTAGGCCAGGTGGTCGCACTTGCCGCCCTGGTACTGCGCCAGGATCTCCCGCAGGTACAACGCCTGGGTCTGCAGCACCTGGGCGGCCAGCCGGGGCCAGTGGCGCGACTGCCACGACGGCAGCACCAGCCATGAGGCGACGGCGGCGATCACGCAGCCGACCACGGTGTCGAGCAGGCGCGCGGAGATCACGCCGCTGGCCGCGCCCATCTGGTGAAAGCTGAGCAGCAACAAGGTGGTGACAGCCGCCGTAGCCAGGGTATAGCGGGTGTGCCGCGCCCCAAAAAACACCGCGCCCCCCAGCACCAGCAAGGCGGCCTGCACCAGCTCGCCCGGAAACAGCTGGATCACCGCCCACCCCAGCGCAAGCCCCATGGCAGTGCCCTTGGCGCGCTCCATCAGCCGCGTCTGCGTGGCCGCGTACTGCGGCTGGCTCACGAACACGATGGTCAGCAAGATCCAGTACCCGTGCGGATCGGCCGTGGCCTGCATGAGGGCAAAGCCCACCATGAGGGACAGGCTCAGCCGCAGGCTGTGGCGCAGCCAGGGAGACTGCAGCTGCCAATGCGATCGCAGGCGTGCCCAGGCATCGCGCAGGCTGCGGGGCTCGCGGTCAAACAGTGCGTGGTCCACCGCCACTTCGGCGTTGCCAGCTGGCAGCGCCAGCGCACCGGCAAACACCCCGGCCAGCGCGGTCAGGTTGTCGGCCAACGCATGCAGTGACCGCGACGCCCGGGACTGGGCGGGAAGGGACGCGGCACCGGCGGGCTGCGCCTGGGACTGCAGGTGCGCCACGGCGGCCTGCATGTCCTCAATGGCACGGGCCGTCACGCCCCAGTGCTGGGGCACCGACTGCGCCTCGATGGCCACCGACAGCTTGAGCGCCTGTTCGCCCAGCAGCGTGAGCACGCGCTGGCAGCGGTACAGCACGTCGCTGTGAAAAAACGACTGGGCGAGCAGGTCGTAATGCTCGTGGGACGAACTCACGCGCTCATGCACGTCCTGCGCCGCCAGGTACTGGTGCATGGCCGTTTGCAGCCACAGCGGGGGGGCGCTCGCAGCCATGCGGCTGATCAGGCTCTCCTTGGTGGCGTTGAGGGCGTCCACCACGCGGCCGTTGTGCAGTGCCAGCGCCATGCGGCGGCGCTCCAGATCCACATCCCGCACCGGCTCCAGCAACAGCGCCTTCAGGCGCAGGTATTCGCCCAGCATGGCGTACAGCTTGGCCAGGCGGTAGCGCACCGGTGCACGCGGCAGCACGGCATGCCACAGCACCGACACCACGCCGTACCAGGCCGCACCCGCCAGCATGCGGGGGATGGCGTCACCCGCACCCGCACGGCTGCTGTGGGCGGCCAGCCCCGCATAGATGAACAGGATGAGCGAACCAAAGGCAATGGCGCGGTAGCGCTCGCTCAGCGCCCCCAGCATGGTGATGCCGAAGGCCAGCAGCGCCATCACCCCCATCAGCACCCAGGGCCAGGACACCGCCGCCCAGACTGCCCCCGCCATAAGGCCAAAACACGCCAGCGCCAGGCACTGCGCCCGCAGGCGTGCGCGCCAGCTGTCGTCGGTTTCGGTGAGCGCGCTGGCGATCACGCCCAGCAGCACCGGCATCAACTCGGCCTGCCAGTCGGCCCACCAGCCATAGGCCAGCACGGCGGCCAAGGCCACCAAGGCACGCGCGCCGCGCGTGACGCCTTCGTGGTTGCGTGCACGCTGCCAGCTGAGTTTCCAGGTTGTGTCCACAGGAGCCTTGTTGCCGTGAAATTAGGGATTACCCTAGTACATCTAGCAATTGTCAGGCCAAATCAGGCCACGCCGGCCCAAAAAGAAACCCTGCCGCGCAGGGTTGCGGGGCAGGGTCTGGGGCGCGATACCGGGGCACGATGGGAGTGCGTAGCCCGGTGGCGGTGGCTGCCTATCGCACGGTATCGGGCAGCTCGATCTTGACTTCCAGCACTTCCAGGTTGTCCTGGCGCTCCAGGTGCACCTTGAGGTCGTCGGGGTTGATCTTGACGTACTTGGAGATCACCGCCACCAGCTCGCGCTGCAGCGCGGGCAGGTAGTCGGGCTCGGACGCATTGCGGCCGTTGCGCTCGTGCGCCAGGATGATCTGCAGCCGCTCCTTGGCAACGCTGGCGGTTTTTTTCTTCTCGCCGAGCAGGAAGGACAGAAAAGAAGCCATGGCTATTTGCTCCCGAACAGGCGTTTGAAGAAGCCGGGCTTTTCGGCGTCAATGAAACGCAGCGGCTTGTCCTGCCCCAGGAAGCGGTCGATCACGTCCTTGTACGCCTCGGACACGTCGGTGCCTTGGGCATGGATGGCGGGCGTGCCCTGGTTGGACGACTGCAACACCACTTCCGACTCGGGAATCACGCCGATCAGTTTGATGCGCAGGATGTCCTGGATGTCTTCCAGGCTCAGCATCTGGCCGTCCTGCACTCGGCTGGGGTTGTAGCGCGTGATGAGCAGGTGTTCCTTGATGGGCTCGCCGCCGTCAATCGCACGCTTGGTCTTGCTGCCCAGCATGCCCAGGATACGGTCGGAGTCGCGCACCGAAGACACCTCGGGGTTGGTCACCAGCAGCGCCTCGTCGGCGAAGTGCATGGCCATCAGGGCGCCGCTTTCAATGCCGGCAGGCGAGTCGCAGACGATGTATTCAAAGTCCATCGCGGCCAGGTCCTTGAGGACCTTCTCGACGCCATCTTGCGTGAGCGCATCCTTGTCGCGTGTCTGGCTGGCGGCCAGCACAAACAGGTTGTCGCACTGCTTGTCCTTGATGAGCGCCTGGTTCAGGTTGGCCTCCCCATGGATGACGTTGATGAGGTCGTACACCACGCGGCGTTCGCAGCCCATGATGAGGTCCAGGTTGCGCAGGCCGACGTCAAAGTCGATCACGGCGGTCTTGTGGCCGCGCAGGGCGAGGCCGGTGGCAAAGCTGGCGCTGGTGGTGGTCTTGCCCACGCCACCTTTGCCGGAGGTCACGACGACGATTTTGGCCATGTGTTGCTGATTCTCTGTGGGGTTGGTACGAATGGGGAATGAAGGGGTCAGGCCAGCGGCTCGATGAGGAGCTTCTCGCCTTCCAGCCGCACCTGGGCCGGCTTGCCGCGCACATCGGCAGGCAGCTCGGTCTCGGTGGTGCGGTAAATGCCTGCAATGGAGACCAGTTGCGGCTCCAGGCAGGTCGAAAAGATGCGGGCTTCCGTGTTGCCCCGCGCACCGGCAATTGCGCGGCCACGCAGCGGGGCATAAACGTGGATGTTGCCGTCGGCAATCACCTCGGCGCCAAAGCTCACCACGGCCATCACCACCAGATCGGCGCCGCGCGCATAGACCTGCTGGCCAGAGCGCAAGGGCTTGTCCACCACCACGGTGCCGGGGCCGGGCATGGGCACTTCACGTACCACTTCCACCTCGACTTCGCGGATCACCTCACGCACCACCTCCTGCACCGGCGCTGGCGCCTCGGCACGCGCGGGAGGCGCGTCGGGTGCTGCGGCCAGGCCCGCGGCGCGCGCAGCCTCCATCTGGGCAGTGCTGCCGCCGCGCACGGCCACGGGCAGGGTGTTGTGCTGGCGCAGCGCGGCTGCGATGGCAGCAAAGTCGATGGGTGCTTCGGCCTCACGCACGGGCGCCAGGTCGATCAATACGGGGTCGTTGTCAAAAAATCCCGGGGCGTCGGCCACGCGCTCGGCCAGGTCGGCTACGAACTGGGCGGCGTCGGTGGTCTTGAGCAACACCGCCACCACTGGCAGCGAGGCGCTCTTGAGGTCAAAGCTGGAGCGGGACTGCGCCGCCGTCGTAAGGGCCATGAGGGGGGATAGGAAAAAGGAGCGCGGTAACCTGTTTCAGAAGGCGCAAAGTGTACCGTGGGCCTGTGTAAGCGTCCGTATGCGCTTTTTCGGCATTCACAGCGGACTGCAAGAAGGACAACGGATGCACCCAGGCGACCGGCAGACCCACCGCGCCCTTTGATAATGCGCCGATGCCTTCCGCCCGCAAAACACACATCGACGCCCTGGCTATCTCCCTGCTGCTCGCCTGCTGCATGTTCTGGGGGTTCCAGCAGGTGCTGGTCAAGGCCACAGTGGCTGAGGTGGCGCCCGTGTTCCAGGCCTTTGTGCGCTTTGCGCTGGCCACGGTCGCGGTAGCGGTCTGGTGCTTGTGGCGTGGTGTAGGCCTTTCCGGCGCGGGCGAGCCCGCCGGGGCCACCCGTGCCGGACTGCTGGCGGGGGCGTTGTTTGCCGGCGAGTTTGCGTGCATCTATCTGGGCCTGCAGTACACCACCGCCTCGCGGCTCACGGTGTTTTTGTATGCATCGCCCTTCTGGGTGGCACTGCTGCTGCCGCGTTTCATCCCCGGTGAGCGCCTGCAGGGCTGGCAGTGGCTGGGCCTGGCGGCGGCATTTGTGGGCGTGGGGCTGGCGCTGGGCGACGGGCTGCTGGGCCATGCCAGCATGGCGCTGCCCAAAGGCTGGCTGGGCGATTTGCTAGGACTGGCCGCAGGCCTGATGTGGGCACTGACCACGGTGGTGATCCGCACCACGCCCCTGGCACGCGTGGCGCCTGCCAAGCAGCTTTTCTATCAAGTGGCGGTGAGCACGGCGGTATTGCCAGTGCTATCGCTGGGCCTGGGCGAGGCGTGGGTCTGGCAGTTCAGCGGCTTTGCCTGGGGATCGCTGCTGGTGCAGGCGCTGGTGGGTGCGTTTGTGAGCTACCTCGCCTGGATGTGGATGCTGGCGCACTACCCGGCGACCAAGATCTCGGTGTTTGTGTTCCTCACGCCGGTGTTTGCGCTGCTGTTTGGCGCGCTGTGGCTGGGTGAGCCCGTGACGCCCGGGCTGGTGGCAGCGCTGGTGCTGGTGGCGGCAGGCATCGTGCTGGTGAATCGGCGGCCTGTGGTCGCGTAGTACCCGTAGCAAAAGAGATTGCATAAAAACATCGCCTAACGCCTGATCAAAAAGCACTAGCAGCTGCAATTTTGATAGCAACTCGTGTGCTGGCGGGTATCGTCAGCCAACCCGACTCAGTGCATACCGCGTATCCAGCAACACCTGAATGCGCGCACCCAGCGCGGCGCCTTCATCGTCCTCCAGCCGTGTGAACTGCTGGGTCCAAGCCTCAGACTGCGCAAAATTCGGGAACCGGGGCGGTTCGCCCCACAGCCAGTCCGGGTGGGTGGCCCGGGGGCTTCGGCCGAACAGGTGCAGGTGCATCTTGCGGTGCAGTGCGGGGGTTTTCGGCCCCTGGGGGTGGGCAAGCGGGTTCAGCGCGTTGTTGCTCGCCTCCCAATAGTTCAGGCAGCCACCGGCGAGCTGCGGCAAGGTGTCGAGCATTGCCCGGCCCGTTGCGGCCACCAGGCATGACCAATGTGCCAGCTCTTCGGGCGTCAGCTCGCTGCGTTCCCAGACGGGGCGCGGCGGGTGGACCAGCACATGCCCGCCATCGCTGCGGTGGTTCATGGGCCGCGCGGGCAGGTCGACCGTGCCACCGGCACAGCGGATCAATGTGGTGTGGATGTTCACGGGGACTTCTCCAAAACGGAAGGTTGTAAAAAGGGGGCGATGGCCGATCGGCGCCTCATCCCTCGCTGCGCGGCACCCAGCAGGCGATGGCCGTGGCCGACAGCAGCAAGGCTGCGACGCCATACACCCAGGCGGACGGCGCAATGGGCAGCAGCACACCCGCCAGCACCGGGCCTGTACCAGCGCCCAGGTCTCGCCACACAGACCGGGTGGCCAGGGCCTGGATGCGCCCCGGCCCCGGTGTGCGGCGCGCGACCAGCGGCGGCAACAGCGGCAGCAGCAGGGCCCGCAAAATCACGATGGCCAGTGCGCTGGTCCACAGCCACCCCAGGCCAAAACCCACCAGGGCCAGCGACGTGAGCACCGCAAAACCCACGAGCAGCACTTCGGCGCCATAGCGCTCGGCCAGGTCGCCACCCACCACACTCAGCGCGATCTCGGCCAGATAGCGGACCGACAGCAGCATCCCCGCCACAACCACCGGATGGCCCGACAGCACATCGCGGCCCAGGTACGACAGGCCGATGATGAACAGGCCGTCCAGCACCAACCCCTCAACGAACGAAAAGCGGTCCAGGCGACCCGGCAACCTGTCCCAGCGCTTTGGCGGTGGCGGCAGAGCATGCGGCTGGGCGGGCAAATGCCGCGTGGCCAGCAAGGCGCACAACGCGACGGCGGCAAACACCAAGAAGATCGCCCGGGGCTCCCACCACAGCGCGCAGACACCCCCGGCGGGCAGGGCCAGCATGGGCCCCAGCGCTGCAAAGGCGCGCGACTGCCCGGCACGGCGCGCAGCGCCCACAGGCTCGGCCGTGGCCAGCGCCTGCGTCGCGAGGTTGAGCGCCGCAAAGGCCAGGCCCCACAGCAGCCGCAGGCCCAACAACGCGATGAAGCCGCTGAGGGTGGCGTACCCCAGCGCACACATGGCGGCGGCCAGCACGGCCAGCGAGCAGGTGAGACGCTCGCCATGGCGGGCATAGAACCGCGCCACCGCCCCGTAGCCCGCAATGCGAACGAGGCGGTTTGCGGCCAGCAGAATGCCCGCCTCGAACAGGGTGACGCCAAACGCCGGGGCAAACATCGGCAGCAGCAGGTAGAGCACCGTGTCCCCAGGCAGTGCAAGGCCCAGCGCCAAGGCGGCGCGGCGCGAGTGGTGGTCTGAGGCCAAGGTGTTGTCTGAAGGCTGTGGCATGGCCCGCATGGTGCGCGGCAGTGCCGGGCGCGACAAACGATATTGCTGCGTGCCATGCGTGACAAAATTGCACGCATGCCACCCCGCCTGCCCCCGCTGAACGCCGTCCGCGCCTTTGTGGCGGCGGCGCGGCACCAGAGCTTTACCCACGCCGCGCTGGAGCTGCACGTCACCCACAGCGCCATCAGTCGCCAGATCAAGGCGCTGGAGGCCCACCTCGGCGTGGACCTGTTCGAGCGCAAGACGCGGCAGGTGCTGCTCACGGCGGCAGGGCATCAGTTTCACGCGCAGGTCGGGCCTGCACTCGCGCAGATCGGCGCCGCCGCCCAGTCGCTGCGGGGCGATGCCGGGCTGCGCAGCGTCAAGATCAACGTACGGCCCAGCTTTGCGGTGCGGTGGCTGATCCCCCGGCTGCCGGGTTTTGTGGCCCAGCATCCGGACATTGAGCCCCAGGTCATCACCAGCACGCTGGCGCCAGACCATGCCACCGAGACCTTCGACCTGGCCCTGCGGCGCGGCCCACGCGGTTGGCCGCCGGGCATGCAGGTGCAGCCGTTTCTGGAGGACGAGGCGCTGGTGGTGGGCGCGCCTGCCCTGTTCGCCCAGCGCCCGGTGGCGCAGCCCGAGGCGCTGTCGGCCCATGTGCTGCTGCTGTCCAAATCGCGCAGCAAGGACTGGGAAAGCTGGAAGAAGCTGGTGAACGCGCCAAGGCTCCAGCCCGCCAGCTGCCTGCAGTTTGACCACCTGCACTTTGTGCTGCAGGCAGCCGTGGATGGGCTGGGTTTTGCGGTGGCCCCGGTGTCGTTGATCACCCACGACCTGGCCTCGGGGCGGCTGGTATCGCCGCTGCCCAGCTTGCGGCTGCCGCTCACGCGCCACTACCTGGGCATGGCGCCGGACCCGTCACCGGAGACGCTGCGTTTTGTGCAGTGGCTCCAGGACGAGATCAGCGCCTGAGCGGGAGACCGGGCAGGGCACACAGAGCCCCACGTGCTCGGCTTGCCCGCTTTTTGCACAAATCGGGCGGTAGCGCTAGTGAATCATGTGCCAGCAGCTATATTTTCAATAGCAAAAATCATTCGCCATCGCCCATCCATCGCGCCGTGCCCGACACGCGGATGGAGCTGCCAGCCACCGGCCCGATCTCGGCCCGCAGGCGCGAGCGCATGCCCATGTCTTCGCCCTGCACCACGTCAATGGCACCGCCGTGCGGCCAGCCCAGGTCGCGCAGGTAGCCCGCCAGCGCGGCCGTGGCGGCACCCGTGGCCGGGTCTTCCAGCACGCCGCCCGACGCAAAGGCATTGCGGGTGTGCAGCAGCCGGTCGGACTCCACCCACACCAGCAAAATGGTGACCAGCTTGGCGTTCACCATCAGCGTGCGGCCAACGTCCAGCGCGTAGTGCATGGCCGCCAGTGCCTCGCGACTGCGCAGCGCCAGCGCCAGGTGGTCCGCACCGCCGTGGATGAGCGCGGGCGGAATGCGCGGGTCCAGATCGACCGCGCTGAGGCCAAACAGGGCCAGCGCATCGGCCAGCAGCGCCGCAAGCACAGGCCCGCTGCGCGTGGGGGGCGACTGCAGCGCCGCCTGCACCAGATCGCCCGCGCGGCGGCCTTCGACCGTGATCTCGGCCTGGCTCAGCGACAGCGCAAACACGCCGTCGCCCTCGCGCAGCGCGAGCGCGGCGCCCAGGGCAATCGTGGCGTGGCCACAGAAGGGCACCTCGCTCTCGGGCGCAAAGTAGCGCACCCGCCACCGGCCATCGCCCAGCGGGGCGGCGAACGCGGTTTCAGAAAAACCGACCTCAGCGGCGATGCGCTGCATATCAGCAGGATTGGGTAGCTGGTCACCGATCCACACACCGGCGGGGTTGCCGCCCTGGATGCCGTCGGAGAACGCTGCGATTTTTTGGAGTGCCATGGTGTTCAACATCCACAAAGAAAGGACGCGCTAGCCAGCGGCTCAAAGCTTCGGAATGCGAATCCGGCTGATCATCAGCGACCCCGACACCGCAAACAGCAGCACCAGCGGGTGCAGCGTGAAGCCGCCGATCAGCAGCTTGCCAAACCACAGGTTCTCGCGCACTGCGCCCAGCCAGGCGGCCAGGGCCAGCAGGCCCACCAGCACGATGGAGGTGGGGATGGGAGTGCCCTCGAAGTATTTGACCTTGCCATCGTCGCCCGACAGGGTTTCGGCCGTGACGTTGTAGCGCGCCAGGCGCGACACGCCGCAGGCCACAAAGTAGGCCAGCACGATGCGGTCATACAGGCCCTGCATGCCGCATCCATACGCAATGATGGCCGGGGCCACGCCGAAGGAGATCACGTCGGCCAGCGAGTCCAGCTCGCGGCCCATGGCCGAGCTTTTCTGGCGCCAGCGGGCGATGCGGCCGTCCAGCACATCAAAGATCAGCGCGGCCAGCACCAGGGCACATGCGAAGTACACATGCACCACATTGCTGGTCTCCAGGTACGACATGACCGAGAACAGCGCGCCCACGCCGCAGACCGCGTTGCCCAGCGTGAACCAGTCGGCCAAGTGGAACTCACGGATCATCGAAAAACGTTTGGGCGGCTGCGGTGTGTTCATGAAGTAAAGGCGCGCAGCGGGGCGCGCAGTGGCAATCAACAAGGTCCATTATGGGTGTGCTGCAGCGCCACCGGCGCGTCAAGACGCCTGGTGTCCATCGCGCAGCGGATCGCCTGTATGCCCTGAAAACCTGCCCTGACATCTGCGTGACTGCTTTTGCGCTGGCACACGGACAGACTGTGGGCAAGCGGCGGTCGCCGCCAGGTAGGACGACGCCGCATATGTGCACCGTCGGTGACCGACCTGATTCCCCACAAGACCCGAGACAACCCCATGCGCCACCCCTCGTTGCCCCCACTGCACAGTCCTTTTGCCCCGGGTGCCCCGGTGCGCAGCCTGCAGGATGTACAGCGGCTCGAAGCCCGCCCCCTGGCCGAGGCGCTACCGGTGCAAAGCACCTACGAAATTTTTGTGAATTCGGCGGCGGCGTTTGGCGACAAGACGGCGCTGGCCTTTTTGCCCGCCGCCGACCCGGCTGCCGAACCCATCCGCTGGTCGTATGCGCAGCTGCTCACCGGCATCCACCAGACAGCCAACCTGCTGCACCACCTGGGCGTGGGCCCGCAGGACGCCGTGGCCGTGCTGCTGCCCGGCTGCCTGGAATACCACCTGGCCCTGTGGGGTGGCGAGGCGGCGGGCATCGTGCAGCCGCTCAATCCCATGCTCACCGACGAGAAGATCGCGGCCATGATGACCTTGGCCCGGGCCAAGGTGCTGATTGCCTACGGCGGCGAGGGCGACCTGGGCTACTGGAGCAAGGCCCTGCGCCTGCGCGCCCTGGTACCCACCCTGACCACAGTGCTGCGCGTAGCCCCGCACGACGAGGCAGCGGGCGCAACAACCGCCCTGCCCCCAGGCATGCTCGACCTGGCCGCGCGCCACCAGCACCCGGGCGACCACCTGGTGAGCGGCCGCCGCATTGTGGCCAGCGACATCGCCGCGTACTTCCACACCGGCGGCACCACCGGCGCGCCCAAGCTGGCCCGCCACAGCCACGGCGCGCAGGTATTCACCGCCTGGGGCAGCGTGCAGATGCAGGGCATACGGCCCGAGGACGTGGGCATCAACGGCTACCCGCTGTTCCATGTGGCGGGCGTGCTGCCCGGCTCGCTGGCGGCGCTGTCGGCAGGGGTGGAGACCATCATCCCCACCACCGGCCTGTTCCGCAACCGCGAGGTGATTGCGAACTACTGGCGGCTGGTAGAGCGCTACCGCTGCACCTACCTCTCGGCCGTGCCCACAGTGCTGGCGGCGCTGGCCAACGTGCCGCTGGACGGGGCCGACATTGCCACGCTGCGCTACTGCCGCACCGGCGCGGCCATCCTGGCGCCCGAGCTGGCGGCGCGGTTTGAGCGCCTGTTTGGCCTGCACATCCACGAAAGCCTGGGCATGACTGAGATGGCGGGCATCTCCACCATCACCCCGCCCGGCGTCAACGCGCCCGCAGGCTGCGTGGGCTGGCGGCTGCCGTACACCCAGCTGCGCGTGGTGGCGCTGGATGCGCAGGGCAATGCGTCCGACCAGGACCTGCCGCCCGGCCAGCCGGGCATGGTGCTGTTCCAGTCGCCCAACCTGTTCTCCGGCTTTCTCGATGCAGCCGACACGGCCAAGGCCTTCACGCCCGATGGCTGGCTGGCCACGGGCGACCTGGGCGTTGTGGATGAGCAGGGCCGCCTGCACCTGAGTGGTCGCTCCAAGGACCTCATCATCCGCAGCGGCCACAACATCGACCCCAAGGTGATCGAGGACGCGCTGGGCGCCCACCCCGCCGTGCAGCTGTGCGCCGCCGTGGGCGCCCCCGATGCCTATGCGGGCGAGCTGCCCGTGGTCTACGCCACGCTGGTGCCCGGTGCACCGGCGGTGACCGAGGCCGAACTGCTGGCCTTCACCGCCGAACGCGTGGACGAGGCCGTGGCCCGCCCGCGCTGGGTGCAGGTGCTGCAGACCATGCCCGTGACCAACGTGGGCAAGATCTACAAGCCCGAGCTGCGCCAGCGCGCGGCCTGCCACACGGTGCAGGCGCTGGTCGATGGCGTGTGCGGACAAGCCCCAAGCAGCCCCTGCCCCCAGGTACAGCCCGAGGGCGACAACACCGTGCGCGTGACCGTGGCCCCGGGCCCCGACGCCGACGCGCTGCAGACCCGCCTGCGCGAAGTGCTCGCGCCCCTGCCCCTCACCGTGCACGTCACCACCGGCCCCGCCCCAGGGAGCCCCCAGACCGCATAGGCCCATGGCGTGACAGCCAGGCCCCGGCCCGCCACCATGCATCGCGGAGCCCGCTGAGTGATTTTTATAACCATGACAGGAGACAAACCCATGCCCTTCCACGCCCTGACCCGCCGTTCCTGGCTCGGCGCCGCCGCGCTGGCCGCTGCCACCGCCTGCACCGGCACCGCCGCCTGGGCGCAGGCCGCCTATCCCAACAAGCCCATCAAGGTGGTGGTGCCCTTCGCCCCCGGCGGCGCCACCGACGTGCTGGCGCGCGTGCTGGCCGAGAAGATGGCCGTGGGCCTGGGCCAGCCCATGGTCATCGACAACAAGCCCGGCGCGGCCGGCATCATCGGCACCGACGCGGTGGCCAAGGCCGCACCGGACGGCTACACCCTGCTGCTGGCGCTGAGCAACTCCATGCTCACCAACCAGTTCCTGTACACCAAGCTGCCGTACAGCCCCGAGAAGGACATCGCGCCCATCTACCAGATCGCCATCGCGCCCCTGGTGCTGGTGGCCCACCCCAGCGTGCCGGTGGCCACGGGGCCTGAGCTGCTGAAATACATCGCCGCCAACAAAGGCAAGGTGGCCTATGGTTCGTACGGCACGGGTGCCTACCCGCACCTGGCCGGCGCGTACATGAGCCAGTCGCAGAACGCCGACATGAGCCATGTGGCCTACCGGGGCGAGGCGCCCATGGTGCAGGACCTGCTGGGTGGGCAGATCCAGATTGCTTTTGCGAGCGCACTGCAGGTCAAGGCACACATCGACGCCGGCAAGCTCAAGGCCATTGGCGTGAGCGGCGAGCGCCGCATGGGCACGCTGCCCAACGTGCCCACGCTTGGCGAACAGGGCCTGAACGACGAGGCCTACCGCGTGGCGGGCTGGCTGGCGTTTGGAGCCCCCGCAGGCACACCGCCCGCCATCCTGGAGCGCGTTGCGGCCGAGGTCCGCAAAGCCACCGAGCATCCCGATGTGGCCCAGCGCATCACAGCCATGGGCTTTGACGTGCAAAAAAGCTCACCGGCTTTGTTCACCACGGCCATGAACAAGGAGCGCCCGGTGTGGGAGCGGCTGATCAAGGCATCGGGGGCAAAGCTGGACTGACCCCCTGGGGCGCAGCCCGCCTCGGTGTCGCACTCAACCTTGTATCCAAACAAGGCGCTAGCGCTTATTGAATAAGCGCTAGCAGCTATTATTTTTGGAGCGCACTCGCCCGCTGCGCCGCAAACGCCACATACCAGTCCAGACACCCCGGGTTGGCCATCGCGTCCTTGTTGACCACCTTTTCGATGGGCTGGCCCAGCAGCAGTTTCTTGATGGGCAGCTCCTGCTTCTTGCCGCTCAGCGTGCGCGGCACCTCGGCCACGGCAAAGATGTCGTCGGGCACAAAACGCGGGCTTAAAGCGATGCGCACCGCGCCGTTGATGCGGGCGCGCAGGGCATCATCGAGCACGCTGCCGGGGCGCAGCACCACAAACAGCGGCATGTAGCTCTCGCGGCCCAGGTACTCCAGGTCCACCACCAGGCTGTCGAGCACTTCGGGCAACGATTCGACCGCGCTGTAGATCTCGCTCGTGCCCATGCGCAGGCCGTGGCGGTTGATGGTGGCGTCAGAGCGGCCATAGATCACGCAACCGCCGTTGGCGCCGATCTTGAGCCAGTCGCCATGTCGCCACACCGCGCCCATGCTCGCGGGGCCATCGCCACCGCCGGGCTGGCGGCCGTGGCCTGCGGGGTACATGTCGAAATAGCTCGACAGGTAGCGGCTGCCGTCCTTGTCGCCCCACAGAAACAAAGGCATCGACGGGATGGGCTGCGCGCAAACCAGCTCGCCCACCGCGTCCTGCACGGGGCGGCCCTCGGCGTCCCAGGACTCCACGGCCGCGCCCAGCATGCGGCATTGCATCTCGCCGGGCACCTGGGGCATCTCGCGGTTGCCGCCGATGAAGGCGCCGCAAAAGTCGGTGCCCCCGGATATGTTGTTCCACCAGATGTCGCGCGTGCCAATGGCCTCGAACTGCGCCGTGCCCCACTGCTGCACCTCGGGCGACAGCGGCGAGCCCGTGGTGCCCAGCGCGCGGACACGCGTGAGGTCGCCGTAGTCGGTGAGCGTGATGCCCGCCTTCATGCAGTTGGCAAAGAACGCCGCGCCCGCGCCGAAGAAGGTCACGCCCGTCTCGGCCGCAAAGCGCCACAGCACGCCCCAGTCCGGGTGCTCCTTGCTGCCGCCCGGGTTGCCGTCGTAGATCACGCAGGTGGTGCCTGACAGCAGGCCGCTGAGCTGCGCATTCCACATCACCCAGCCGGTGGAGCTGTACCAGTGGTAGCGCTCGCCAAAGCTGTTGACCTCGTAGCTGCAGCCGATGTCGTTGTGCAGCACCTTGAGCTGCAGCGCCACCAGCACCGTGCCGCCATGGCCGTGCACGATGGGCTTGGGCAGGCCGGTGGTGCCGCTGGAGTAGACGATCCACAGCGGGTGGTCAAACGGGAGCCACATCGGCTCGAAGGCAGCCGTTTCTGCATCGTTTTGGGCGGTAGCGCTAGTCCAGCTTGCCCAGCCTGCTATCGAAACAGAAGCATCCAGATTGCCCAGCAGCACCGCGTGCTGCACGCTGGACAGGGCCTCGCGCAGCTCGGCCAGCACGGGGCGGCGGTCGTGGTCGCGGCCGCCATAGCTCACGCCGTCCACGCCGATCAGCACCTTGGGCTCGATCTGGCGGAAGCGGTCGAGCACCGCATGCGTGCCCATGTCCGGCGCGCAGATGCTCCACACGCCGCCGATGCTCACCGTGGCCAGGAAGGCAACCATGGCCTCGGGCACGTTGGGCAGGTAGGCAGCCACGCGGTCGCCGGGCTGGATGCCCTGGGCCTTGAGGTGCAGCGCCAGCGACGCGACCTGGCGGCGCAACTCGGGCCAGCTCAGCTCGCGGTGCTGGCCCTTTTCGTTGCGGCTGATGATGGCGGGCAGGCCCGCCGCGTGGGCGGCATCCACATGCCGCAGCGCCTGGCGTGCGTAGTTGACCTGGGCGCCAGGGAACCACAACGCGCCGGGCATGGTGTTCTTTGCCAGCACGGCCGTGTGGGGCGTGGGCGACTGCAGCTGGAAGTAGTCCCAGATGCTTTGCCAGAAGGCGTCGAGGTCGGTGGTGGACCAGCGCCACAGCGCGTCGTAGCTGTCGAACTGCAGACCGCGCTGGTCGCGCAGCCAGTTCTGGTACAGGCGGATCTGGGGAATGTAGGGCGGGGTGTTGTGTGTTGTCTCCATGGCGACGCAGCGTACCAGCGGCGCCCGGCAGAGGCCAGCCACACCCGTCGCCCGGTTGACAGCGTGGTGATTGCCTTATTTCGCACAATCGTGCTAAATTGCACCCATGGACGCCAAAACCCAGAAAGCCGAACTCACCCGCGCCGCCATCGTCGGCGCGGCGCTGGACCTGGCTGCGGCCGAGGGGCTGGAGTCGATCACGCTGCAGGCCGTGGCGGACCGCGTGGGCCTGTCCAAGAGCGGCGTGTTCTCGCGGGCCGGCTCGCGCGAGGCGCTGCAAAAAGCGGTGATCGAGGAGTTTGGCCGCCGCTTTCTGGCCGACGTGTTTGTACCCGCCATGCAGCAGCCCAAGGGCCTGCCGCGCCTGCAGGAGATCCTGCGCCGCTGGATTGCCCGCACGCGCGACGTGGAGGCCTTCACGGGCTGCATCTACACCGCAGGCGCCTTCGAGCTGGACGACCGTGAGGGCGAGCTGCGCGATCTGCTGCACGCTGAAATCACCCGCTGGCGCGCCGCATTGCGCCGCACCGTGATCCAGTCCATCGAGGCCGGGCACCTGGCGGCCGACACATCCCCCGACCAGCTGGTGGGCGAGATCTATGGCCTGATCATGGGCTTGTTGCACGACGTTCGCTTCCTGCGCGATCCGCAGGCAGTGGCACGCACCGAGGCGTCCTGGGCGCGCCTCGTCAAGAGTTACCTCCCCTCCCCCACTTGATACGCGGTGGTGTGCCAGGGAGTGCTCTTGTTTTTTTATGCCCCAATTTCGCACAACCGTGCGAAGAAAGGAACCACCATGTTGATCATCCTGGGCATTGCGGCCGCAGTGGGCGCCATCCGGTCGCTGCGCAGCACCCTCACCAGCCTCCCGCGCAGCAACCGGGACTGGATCTTTTACTGACCGTCCGCCCGGTCCACCTCCCCCATCTACCCACATCTCCCTCCTGGAGTCCCACCATGAGCACCTCCCCATCCGCCGCGCTGCAGGCCACGTCCAGCTTCTACGGCGAGCACTCCGGCATGCGCCTGCTGCGTGTGGCGCTGGGCACGGCCGAACGCCTGTGGCCCACCTTGGCCGTGCGCGCGGCCTACCGCTTGTTTGGCACGCCCCTGCCCCTGCGCAAACCGGGCCGCAGCGCCGTGCCACCGGGCCACTGGCGCACGGAGCGCCTGGCGTTTGAAGACGCCGAGATCACGCTGTACCTGCCCCAGGCCCAGCCGCACGGCCCCACGGTGCTGCTGCTGCACGGCTGGGGCGGGCATGCGCGCCAGATGCTGCCGCTGGCCGACACGCTGGCCGGCCGCGGCCTGCGCCCGGTGCTGGTGGACCTGCCCGCACACGGCGGCAGCCGGGGCCGCGTGAGCAACCTGCCGCAGTTCGCCCGTGCCATCGAATACGCCACCGCCCGCCTGCACGCGCAGGACTCGGCGCCCCACGCCGTGGTGGCCCATTCGCTGGCGGCCAACGCAGCGGCCCATGCGGCCAGCCGGGGCCTGGCCACCGGGCGACTGGTGCTGCTGGCGCCGCCCGCCTCGCCGCACGAATACACGCGCTTGTTCGCGCAGGTGTTTGGCCTGTCCGAGCGCACCCGCGCCGCCATGCAGCGGCGCATCGAGGCGCGCGAGGGCATCCTGATGCGACAGTTCGAGCCCCCCGCCGTGGGCCCGCGCATTGCACTGCCCACGCTGGTAGTGCACGACCGGGGCGACCGCATCAACCGCTTTGCCGACGGCGAGGCCTACCGCGACCACATTCCGGGTGCCGCGCTGCTGGCCACCGAGGGGCTGGGGCACCGCAAGATCCTGCAGCAGGCGGAGGTGCTGCAGGCCGTGGCCGACTTTGTGGCGGCGTAAGCGCCGGCCGGTGGTGGCAGGCGGGTCGCGTGACCCGCCGGAATCAGCCGGAGACAGGCAGCCTCTATCATCCGCACTCGACCGCCTTCCTGGAGGCGCCCTGCCGATGAATCGCTGGTGCCCGCACCAGCGGCCCCTGCTGCCTGTTGCTACCTGCCGTGTCTCCCATGTCCACTCTCCTGTCCGCCTGGCCCGCCCTGGTCCTGTTGTTGCCCGCGCTGTGGCTGGTGTCGGCCATCGTGTTCCTGGCCAAGGGCAACCGGCGGGCGTTTGCACAGCTGATGGCCCTGCTGGCCTGTTTTCTGATCGGCGCGCTGCTGATGGAGTTCTTCACCTTCATGGGCGCCCTCATGGCCCGCTCGGGCAGCCAGCACGCCACGCCCACGCTGGGCACCGGCACGCGCCAGTTGCTGGAGACCATTGCCAACCCGCGCTCCATCACTGCACCACCACTGTCGCTGGCGGCTTTTGCGGCGTACAGCATCCCGGCGGGCTACCTGTGGCTGCTGGTCACCTGGGTGCTGCACCTGCGCGGCAAGAAGGCAGGCCCGGCCAAAAAGAAGTCCAGCAAAACCCCGCGCAAGGCAGCCAGAGACTGAGTTTCGATTGTTTTAGGGCTCTTCTAGCGAATGCTAGTGATGAGTCTTTAACCGTAGCGCTACGCCCCCATCTCCCCAGCATGACGCGCTTGCGTCTGCCCCAGGAGAAGGCCATGCGACAGCAACAGATGACGCGCTTGATCCACAGCCTGCCCCAGCTGACGCACCACCAGCGCCAGCAACTGGCAAGCTGCCTGCAGGCGCTGCTCGATCACAGTCAAGCCATCGCCGTTGTAGAAGCACATGGCAGCGCCCACCGAACCTGTCCGCACTGCGGCAGCCCGCAGCTTGTCAAGAATGGCTCGGCCAACGGGCTGCAACGCTTCAAGTGCCGCCAGTGCGCGCGCACCTTCAACGCCTTGACTGGAACACCGCTGGCACGCCTGCATCTGCGGGATAAGTGGATGGGCCAGGCGCAGGTCTTGAGCGAAGGACTCTCACTCAACCAGGTGGCCCTGCGCCTGGGTGTGGCGCAAAGCACCGCCTTTCGCTGGCGCCACCGCTTCCTGGCCTGCCCCAAGAGCGTGCAGGCACGCCAGCTTGTGGGCATCGCCGAGGCCGATGAGTCTTACTTCCTGGCCTCCTGCAAGGGACACAGAGGCTTGCTGCGTCGTCCTCGCCGACGCGGCGGTAAGGCGCTGGCTGGCTGCAAGGGCTTGGAATACACCCCGGTGCTGATGGCGCGAGACCGGGCCGGAGCAACGGCCAACCTCATCCTGCAGACGAACCAAGCGGTGAGTGTGCAAACTGCACTCAAACCCTTGCTGCCACCAGACACCATCCTATGCACCGACGGCAGCGTCACACTGGCCAGCGCTGCGCGGGCCCTGGGCGTGCAGCACCAGGCGGTGAACGTGAGCCGGGGTAGGCGTGTGAGAGGCCCCTGGCATGTTCAAAACGTCAATGCCTATGTCAGCAGGCTGCGCGGGTGGATGCAGCGCTTCAAGGGCGTTGCAACGAAATACCTTGATTCGTACCTGGGCTGGTTCAGGATGTTGGACCGATCAGGCCCCATGGGGCCGCAGCCCGCACTGGTGCTGGAGGCGGCTATGGGGAGTCAAGGCGTCACTAGCATTCGCTAGAAGAGCCTGTTTTAGCCCCCATTCGCTAGAACCATATGCCTGAGCAGCTATTAATTAGATAGCATCACCACGCCATGGCTTGACGCAGGGCAAAGCGTGCCCAGACCCGCCCGCCCACAATGGCGCGCGGCCTCCCCGACTCGGGGCGGGCACCTTGTCACCCTGTATTCATCCCGCCATGACCACCCACCACAGCGACGTGCTCATCGTCGGCGCAGGCCCGGCGGGCCTGTCGCTGGCCATCTCCCTGGCGCAGGCCGGGTTCACCGCCACCGTGGTGGAGCAGCAGGGCGACCGCGCGCTGGCCCAGCCCGCACCTGACGGCCGCGAAATCGCCCTCACCCACCCCAGCCGGGCAACGTTGCAGCGGCTGGGCAGCTGGGCGCACCTGGCCGACCACGAGGTGGGCCAGATTTCCGAGGCCCAGGTGCACGACGGCCTGCTGGGCCGCCATAGCGCGCTGCAACTGAACGCGGCCAGCGGCACCCACGGCGATGTGTCAGCTCCCGGCGCCCTGGGCTTCATCGTGCCCAACCACGCGCTGCGGCGCACGGCCCACGCGGTGGCTGCGAGCACCCCGGGCGTGCGCCTGCTCACCGGCACCCAGGTCACCCGCGTGGCCACGCTGCCCGGCCATGCCGAGCTGGACTGCGTGCCCTCCCACACGGGCCCTGGCGACCACGCCACGCCCCAGCGCCTCACCGCCCCGTTGCTGGTGGCCGCCGACAGCCGCTTCTCGGCCACGCGCCGCCAACTGGGCCTTGGGGCAGACATGACCGACTTTGGCCGCACCGTCATCGTCTGCCGCATGCGCCACGCCCTGCCCCACGGCAACGTGGCGCACGAATGTTTTGGCTACGACCGCACACTGGCCGTGCTGCCCCTGCCCGATGACCCACAGACGGGACAGGCGCTGTGCTCGGTGGTGGTCACGGCGGGCGCGGCCGACGCCGCCGCGCTGATGGCCCAAAGCCCCGAGGCTTTTGCCACCCAGGTGCAGGCCCAGTTCAACGACCGGCTGGGACCCATGGCGCTGGTGGGCGAACGCCACGCCTACCCGCTGGTGGCCGTGTATGCCCAGCGCTTTGCGGGCCACCGCTGCGCGCTGCTGGGCGACGCCGCCGTGGGCATGCACCCGGTCACGGCGCATGGCTACAACCTGGGGCTGGCGGGGGTGGAGCGGCTCACGGCCGCGCTGGTCAGCGCCCGCCAGCGCGGGCAGGACATTGGCAGCGACGACGCCCTGGCCCCCTACGCCCAGGGCCACCACCGCCACGCCTGGCCCATCTACCAGGGCACCAACGCCATCGTGCGCCTGTACACCGACGCCCGCCCGGTGCCCCGCCTGCTGCGGCAACTGGTGCTGCAGGGCGCGCGGCGCCTGCCACCGCTGCAGGCGGCCATCGTGGGGCAGCTGACGGGCAAGGCACCCCAATGGATGCGCGCACTGACGCTCAGGCCGTAGCCAACCTCTGCAACGGGCGCGCCCCACGCCAGCGCCACCGTGGAACTGGCTTTGCCAGGCCACCGGTGGCGTCCCCCTCAGGGGGAAGACGCGAAGCGGCTCAGGATGAGCCGTCCCTTACCCCCAGCGTGGCCAGACCATACAGCGGCGCACCGAGCCAGGGGCGCCACCACATGTCCATGGCAATACCGGCCCAGCCGTAGCCCTCCGCCACGCTTTGCTCGCGCAGCAGGTGCAGGCGCGGGTGCACGGCCGCCAGCTCTGCCATGCGGCCGACCCCCCACCGAAACTCCGCGCCCGTAGGCCCCACGCTGGCGTGGCGGGCCGCGCAACCCACGGCCTGGCGCGTCATCACATCCAGCACCATGTGCGAGCCCGGCGGCGCGTGCTGCGCAAACTCGGCCAGCACGGCGTGCACCTGCGCAGGCGGCAGGTACATCAACACGCCCTCACACACCAGCAGCACCGGGGGGGCGGTGCGCTGAGCGGGCAGCCCGAGCCGCTGCCACCAGCCGGGTTGCGAGAGGTCCAGATCGGCATGGCGCATGCGCGGGCACTGCGGCGGCAACAGGGGCTTGCGCAGCGCCATCACCGCAGGCAGGTCCGCATCAAGCCACTGGTTGGCCCCCGTGTCCAGCCACTGAAAGTGGTGCGTGAGGCCACACCCCAGGTTGACGCCCAGGGCCTGCGGGTGCTCGGCAAAAAAGGCGCGCCCCGCCTCCTTGATGGCGCGGGTGCGCCACAGCACATGCAGCACCGTGGGCAGGTCGTCCAGGGTGCTGTTCACATCGGCACCCAACTGGGTCAGCAAGGCCTGGGCCACGGCATCGTGGCAGTCGAGCCAGGGGAAATAGCGCCCACCGTGGGCACGCGCGGCCAAAGGGATGAGCAAGGTGCTGGGCACGGGGGGCAGCTGTGCGCGCTGCAGCAGGCTGCCGGTGCGGTGGAGCGCACGCGCCGGTGGCGCAGGGCTGCGCGGCGATCGGGCAGGGCGTCTGGTGGGGGACTGCGGCACGGGGCGCTCCTCCAGTGGCTGCGGGCGCCACGGTTGCGTGGGATGCGGTGTGGCCCAGGGCAAGGGCCTTAGAGCCTGTTCAACAGGTTCTTGGGCCATTCTGAACGGTCTGCCCCAGTCTGTCGTGAATGACCGCAGCGCGTGCTGCGGTATGTCAATGCACCGGCGGGGCTTGCGGCCAGCGCGACGCTGAATCCCTAGTCCTTCACCAGCGCCCACACCAGCGCCACCCCGGCGGCCAGCAGGTCCCCGGTGAACGAGCTGTCATTGGCGTCGCTGCTGGCCGTGGTGAACGCCCGCTTCTGGCGCTCCCGCTCGGCCCGGGTACGGTCGCGCTCCAGGGCCACCAGGGCGTCGCCAATGTCCACGGGCGATGCCGGCGCCGCCGGTGCCTTGGCGCTCGCGGCGGCATAGCCCTCCATGGCGCGCAACACGGCCTGGGGGTCGATGAGGGAGAACGCGGCACGGCAATAGGGGCAGGCGTGGTCTTTGCGGATGTCCACTGGCGCGCCGCAGCTGGTGCAATAGATGGCGCCCACGCGCTTGGCCAGGTCGTCGATTTCGGGGCGCGTCATGTGGCGCACAAAGCCTTTTTCGACCATGAAGGACGAGAAGGTGCTGAAGCGCCCATGCTGTCGCCCGCAGCGGTACACCATGTAGCGGCCGCTGCGCACCACGTCGTAACCCTTGGCCAGGCTGGTGTTGCAGCGCGGGCAGGCCATGCTCTCGGCCAGGGCCCGGTGCTGGTCCACACGGTGCTCGTGCAGCAGCCGAAACAGCTCGACCACGGACTGGGGCGTGAGCTTGAGGTTCTCGTGCCGGTCAAACCACAGGCCCTGGCAGGCAAAGCAGATGTCCAGCTCCAGCGAATCGCCCAGGTTGCTGGCAAAGCGGTGTGCCTGCATGGGTTGGCGGCACGAGGGGCAAGTGGGTGCAGGAAACATGGCAGTGAGGGTCTGGGCAGCGGTGCGGGGTGCCTCGCGGGGGCGGGGGCATCGTAACCCGCCCGGGATGCTCGTCCCCCACCCTGGCCGCATCCACTAGCATTCGCGCCTCAACCACAAGGAACAACCACATGGGATTCATGAACTGGCGTGTGAAAAGCGCCGATGTGTTGCAACAAGGCGGCGTGATCGCGCCGGACGAGCGGCTGCCCTGGCCGCAGACGGCGGTGATGGGCGTGCAGCACGTGATTGCGATGTTTGGCGCCACGGTGCTGGCGCCCATTCTGATGGGCTTTGACCCGAACGTGGCCATCCTGATGAGCGGCATCGGTACGCTGATCTTCTTCCTCGTCACCGGCGGCAAGGTGCCCAGCTACCTGGGCTCGAGCTTTGCGTTCATTGGCGTGGTAATTGCGGCCACGGGCTATGCGGGCCAAGGGGCCAATGCCAACATCGGCGTGGCGCTGGGCGGCATCATTGCGTGTGGCCTGGTCTACACGCTCATCGGCGCGCTGGTGCAGGCGATTGGCACGGGCTGGATCGAGCGCTTCATGCCGCCCGTGGTCACGGGCTCGGTGGTGGCGGTGATCGGGCTGAACCTCGCGGGCATTCCCATCAAGAACATGGCGGCCAGCAACTTTGACAGCTGGATGCAGGTGGTGACCTTTGTGAGCGTGGGCCTGGTGGCCGTGCTCACGCGCGGCATGGTGCAGCGCCTCTTGATCCTGGTCGGGCTGATCGTGGCGAGCATCATCTACGCGGTGCTGACCAACGGCCTGGGCCTGGGCAAGCCCATGGACCTGACCGCACTGGCCAACGCTGCGTGGTTTGGCCTGCCGAACTTTGCGGCCCCGCAGTTCAGCGGCAATGCCATGCTGCTGATCGCGCCCGTGGCCATCATCCTGGTGGCCGAGAACCTGGGCCACGTGAAGGCCGTGACGGCCATGACCGGCCAGAACCTGGACCGCTACATGGGCCGCGCGTTCATCGGTGACGGCATTGCCACCATGGTCAGTGGCAGCGCAGGCGGCACGGGCGTGACCACCTATGCCGAGAACATCGGCGTGATGGCGGCGACCAAGATCTATTCCACCGCCGTGTTCCTGCTGGCGGGTGTGTTTGCGCTGGTGCTGGGCTTTTCCCCCAAGTTCGGCGCACTGATCCAGACCATCCCGCTGCCGGTGATGGGTGGTGTGTCCATCGTGGTGTTTGGCCTGATCGCGGTGGCGGGCGCCAAGATCTGGGTGGACAACAAGGTGGACTTTTCGCAGAACAAGAACCTTATCGTGGCGGCCATCACCCTCATCCTGGGCACGGGCGACTTCACGCTCAAGTTCGGCCAGTTCGCGCTGGGCGGCATCGGCACCGCCACGTTCGGGGCGATCCTGCTGTACGCACTGCTCAACCGCAAAGCGGCGTAATCTGTGGATGTGGCTGTGCTGAACTGCATTTGTAAGGGTTAACCCTTAATTTGTAAGGAACGAAGGCTAGCATCCTGGGTTTTGTCCACAGGGCCATCCGCTCACCGGGCGGGTGGCCTTTTTCTTTTTGCGGAGTTTGTTCATGTCCCTGGCCGATCGGGTGCTGTACCCCGACTTTCTCTCCCGCACCATGACCGCCGACGAGGCGGCCGCCCTGATCCCTGCAGGTGCCCATGTGGGCATGAGCGGATTCACCGGCGCGGGCTACCCCAAGGCCGTGCCCGGCGCGCTGGCGCGCCGCATCGAAAGCCTGAACGCCCAGGGCCATGGCTTCAAGATCGGGCTGTGGACCGGAGCCAGCACCGCACCCGAATTGGACGGCGCGCTGGCCCAGGTGGACGGCATCGAGATGCGCCTGCCCTACCAGTCCGACCCCACGGTGCGCCGCCAGATCAATGCGGGGCAGATGCAGTACGTGGACATCCACCTGTCGCACGTGGCGCAGTTCGTGTGGTTCGGCTTTCTGGGCAAGCTGGATGTGGCGGTGGTCGAGGTGGCGGGCGTGTTGCCCGACGGGCGCCTGATCCCCTCGTCCTCGGTGGGCAACAACAAGACCTGGCTGGACCAGGCCGACAAGGTCATCCTGGAAGTGAATGCCTGGCACAACCCGCAGCTGGAGGGCATGCACGACATCTACTACGGCACCGACCAGCCGCCGCACCGCAAGCCCATCCCCATGACGCGGCCCGACGAGCGCATTGGCGAGCCCTACCTGCGCTGCGACCCGAGCAAGGTCATCGCCGTGGTGATGACCAACCAGCCCGACCGCAACAGCGTGTACGCCGCACCCGACGACACCTCCAACCGCATTGCGGGCCACATCATCGACTTCCTGCAGCACGAGGTGAAAAAGGGCCGCCTGCCCAAAGACCTGCTGCCGCTGCAATCGGGCGTGGGCAACATCGCCAACGCAGTGCTGGCAGGGCTGAACAACGGCCCGTTCGACAACCTCACGGCCTACACCGAGGTGCTGCAGGACGGCATGCTGGACATGCTGCGCTCGGGCAAGCTGGCCAGCGCCTCGGCCACGGCGCTGTCGCTGAGCCCGGCGGCCATGCAGGACTTCAACGACCGCATCGACTACTACAAGCAGCGCATCGTGCTGCGCCCGCAGGAGATCAGCAACCACCCCGAGCTGATCCGCCGCATGGGCTTGATCGCGATGAACGGCATGATTGAGGCCGACATCTACGGCAACGTGAACTCCACGCATGTGATGGGCTCGGCCATCATGAACGGCATCGGCGGCTCGGGCGACTTTGCGCGCAATGCCTACCTGTCGATCTTCATGACGCCGTCGCTGGCCAAGAACGGCAGCATCTCGTGCATCGTGCCCATGGCCTCGCATGTGGACCACACCGAGCACGATGTGCAGATCCTCGTCACCGAACAAGGCCTGGCCGACCTGCGCGGCCATTCGCCCACACAGCGCGCCGAAATCATCATCGACCGCTGCGCGCATCCGGACTTCCGCCCCGCCCTGCACGACTATGTGGCCCGCGCCAAACGGGGCGCCGTGGGCCAGCACACGCCGCACCTGCTGAACGAGGCCTTGGCGTGGCACCAGCGGTATGTGGAGACGGGCAGCATGCGCGCGCCAGCGGGCCCGGCCAGCGCGGCATAAGGGCGCAAGGGCCACAAAGGGCAAATTCGGCACAAGGGGACGCGGCGCGCGCCCCAGGCCCTGCCGGAGCCTTTGACAGCCAATTGCCAGCCTGCGCAGATAAAATCAGGGTTAACCCTAGGTCTTTCGACCTCCCCCTGTCCACCCCCACCAGCCCCCATGCGGGGCTGGTGGCATTTTGTCTGCGAGTTTTTTGATGACCATGCAACGCCGTCAGTTCACCCAATCCCTCGTGGCCGCCAGCGCCGGCCTGCTGCTTGCCCCCTCGTCGCGCGCCGTGGGCGTGCAAGACCCCATGGACGCCAAGAGCGTGACCATTGGCTGCTCGCTGGGAACAACCGGCGCCCTGGCCAGCCTGGGCAAGGAACTCAAGCAGGGGCTGGACGCAGGCTTGGCCCAGGCCAACGCCAAGGGCATCCACGGCCGCGAGATCAAGCTGCTGGCCATGGACGACGGCTATGACGCTGCGCGCTCTGAAGACAACGTGCGCAAGCTGATTGCCGATGCCAACGTGGTGTCGCTGATCTCCTGCATGGGCACGGCCAACAACCAGCGCATCCTGCCGCTGGTGGACGAGGCGCAGATCCCGTATGTGGCCCCGCAAAGCGGCGCCACCTCGCTGCGCAAGGCCGAGTACCGCTCGGTGTTCCACGTGCGCGCCAGCTACACCGACGAGGCCCAGCGCCTGGCGCAAAAGCTGGTGTCCATGGGCATCACCGAACTGGCCGTCGTGTACCAGGACACCGCCTTTGGCCGCGAGTTTCTGGCCGATGTGACCAAGGCCATGGCCGCCGCCAAGCAGCCCGCGCCGAAGGCCTTCAAGCTCGATGCACAAGGCGCGCAGGTGGCCGACGTGGTGGGCAAGGCCGTGGCCGCCAAGCCCAATGCGGTGCTGCTGGGCACGGCAGGCGACATCACCGCCACGCTGGTCAACGAGTTCAAGAAAGTGTCGCCCAGCACGCCACTGGCCGCCACCAGCGTGGCGCTGTCGGGCGACAACCTGCGCCAGCTGGGCGGCAAGGCCTCGGGCATTGCGCTGTCGATGGTGCTGCCCGACGCGGCCCGCACCAGCTTTGCCGTGGTGCGCGACTACCAGAAGGCCATGCGCGCACTGGGCTACCAGGAGTTCTCGGCCCGCAGCTTTGAAGGCTATGTGAACGCCCGCGTGCTGGCCGAGGGCCTGGAGCGCGCCGGCCGCGACCTGACCCGTGCGAAGCTGCGCAACGCCCTCGCGGGCATCCGCAGCAACGACCTGGGTGGCCTGTCCATCGACTACGCCAGCGGCGCGCCGTATGTGGGCTCGCGTTTTCTGGACCTGGGGGTGATGGGCGCCAACGGGAAGTTTGTGGGCTGAGGCTAGGAGCCTGTCGGACTTGGAGCGTCGATAGCGAGAATCGGCCCCAGCGAGGACAGTTTTTGCCGGACTTGCAGACCCATAGCCCAGCTATGGGGCAAAAAGACGGTAAAAAATGGACCGCTGCGGCCGATTCGCAGCCGACGACTTCCAAGTCGGACAGGCTCCTAGGCGCCTGCGGCACAGGGCGGGACCACAGGCATTGGCACAATCAGCGGCTTGCACTGACTTGGCCCTGCCCCGTGACCACCATGCCCATCTGGAAAAAACCCATCGACCTGGCCCTGCTGAAGGCCGCCAACCGCAACACCGCCGTAGAGCACCTGGGCATTGAGTTTGTCGAGGTGGGTGACGACTTTCTGCGCGCCCGCGTGCCGGTAGACCAACGCACCATCCAGCCTTTTGGCCTGCTGCACGGCGGTGTCAGCGTGGTGCTGGCCGAGTCCATGGGCTCCACCGGCGCTTACTACGCCCTGCCGGAGGGCTACCGCGCCGTGGGCCTGGACATCAACGCCAACCACCTGCGCTCTGCCACCAGCGGCTGGGTGACCGGCACGGCCAAGCCGGTGCACATCGGCCGCACCACGCACGTGTGGCACATTGATCTGCACAACGAAGCGGGTGAGCTGACCTGTGTGTCGCGGCTGACGATGGCGATCCTCGCACCGAGATAAAGTGCATCCCCCTGAGGCGCTTCGCGCCTTCCCCCTTCTCTCGCACCGCCAGCGCGGCGGGGCGGCCCTTGCGCGGCGGTCTTGGCCTGGGATGGGCCCGTGGCAAAGGCTGGGTGGTGTTTTTGATGAAATCGGCCCCAAGCGCTAGAAAAATATGCGTTGGCAGCTATCTATTCTGTAGCATTTTGCTGCGCCAGGCGCTCGCTTTTCCAGTACACGTCATCACCGCCATCCATGCGGTTGAGCACGCGGGCCAGCACGAACATCAGGTCAGAGAGGCGGTTGAGGTACTGGCGCGGCGCGTCGTTCAGCGCCTCTTCGTTGCCCAGGGCGACCACGGCGCGTTCGGCGCGGCGGGCCACGGTCCGGCACACGTGGGCCTGTGACGCGGCGCGGGTGCCCGCGGGCAGGATGAACTCCTGCAGGCGCGGCAGCGCGGCGTTGTGGTGGGCCAGGGCTTGGTCCAATGCCAGCACTGCTTCCGCCTTGAGCAATTCAAAGCCCGGGATCGACAGCTCGCCTCCCAGGTTGAACAACTGGTGCTGCACCTCGACCAGCAAGGTGCGGACTTCATCGGGCAGCGGCTCGCACAGCAACAGGCCGATGTGCGAGTTGAGTTCATCCACATCCCCCATGGCGTGAATGCGCAAGCTGTTCTTGGAGACACGCTGGTTGTTGCCCAGGCCGGTGGTGCCGGCGTCGCCGGTGCGGGTTGCGATTTCTGTGAGTCGGTTGCCCATGGGGAGCCTTGATGAGGAAACGGGAGGATGGATGCCAGCTTCTGCGCGGCACAAGCCACCGCAGTAAATCTGCCCCGGATTCTCCGCCACCGCCACGCGGGTGCAAGCGTTTCGCCTCCAATCCCCTACGCACTGCGCCCTGAGCACAGACTGCCCACCACCCGCAGCTGCCCGCTACGCGAACCCACGCCCTGTGGCACACAGCATGGTGCGCCACAGGGCGACGGCGCAGCGCTATGAAGGCGCTGCGTACGGCGAGATCAATGCGCAGCGGGGGCGCGGTTGAGCTTGTCGATGTCTGCTGTGGATACGCCAGCGTTGGTGGGCTTCATGGTGTCCCATGCATGTGCGTGGTAGGTGTCCCACTCCTGGCGCGACACCATGCCGTCGCCGTTGGTGTCCATCAGGCGCGCATTGACGCGTGCATCGGCCTTGGCTGCGGCCTTGCCGCCTGAAGCGCTGGGGTTGATCTCGGCCACCGGAGCCGCACGTCCGTCGCCAGCTGCGGGGTTGGCAGGCATGGCGCTGCTGTTGGCGCTGCGCGTGTCCACCTTGTTTTGTGCCTTGGACGCCGCCGCACCACCGGATGCAGAAGGGTTCACCTCGGACGGAGGGCGCGCATTGCTGTTGGCGGGGGCCTGGGCCAGCGCAGCGGTGCATGCCAATGCGGCCAGAGCGGCGAAGACGGTTTGCTTTTGCATGGAGAACTCCTTCAGAAAAACGTGCGATCAAGCGAAATGCTTGGATGCATTGTTTTGCCGCGCCCCGACCCCGCTTGTAGGACGTTCACGGGCTTGCAGGTCAGGCCAAGCGCTTGAGCAGGTGGGGTGTGAATGCGCACCAGGGGACGCTTGCGTCTGGCTACAAACTGTGCGGACATCTACACACAACCGGCGTGCCGCGTTACACCGCGCTGGCAAATGTAGAGTGAGGCAACAGCAGGCAAGAGTGCTGGCGCGGCACGCTTTGCTGCGGTGCAATGCAAGCCTGTTCAACTTCAAAGGAGCCAGGCTCACCATGAAAGCACTGCAACGACGCCACTACTCGTTCGACACACGCAGCGTGATGCTCTTCGCCGCCCTCTCTCTGGGTGGTGTGGGTGCCTTGCAGGCACAGACGTCCTCCTCTTCCTCTCCTCCCCAATTTGGCCCCGCAAGCAAGAGCACCGCACAGTCAGGCTCGCCTTTTTCTGTGGGGCCCAGCAGTGGCGGCGTCTCCACCGCAGCGGCCGTCGCATTTGACAAGGCCGACACCAACAAGGACGGTCAGCTGAGCGCGCAAGAGGCCGCCACGCTGCCAGCCATCAGCCAACGTTTCAAGGAACTCGATACCGACAAGAACGGATCGCTGTCCCGCGCCGAGTTCGACAAGGGGGTGCAGTCCTGACCCTGCCCAACGCTTAACTGCCCTGAGCCAGAGGCCGGGGTAGGCGCAACTACCAAACCGCAAAGCCTGCCCGCGCTGGAACTCCAGGGCGTGGGCAGGCCTTTGTGCGTACAAGCAGCGGCAAATGAATTTCAGTCGTGCAACGATGACAAAAACTGCTGCAGCTCAGGCGTCTGCGGACTTCCAAACAGCTGGGCAGGCGTGCCCTGCTCATGCACCCGCCCCTGGTGCATGAAGATCACACGGTCGCTCACCTTGCGGGCGAACGCCATCTCGTGCGTGACCATCATCAGCGTCATGCCTTCTTGCGCCAGCGATTCGACCACGCGCAGCACCTCACCCACCAGTTCAGGGTCCAGCGCCGAGGTGATCTCGTCGCACAGGAGCACCTGCGGCTCCATGGCCAGTGCGCGAGCAATGGCCACGCGCTGTTGCTGCCCGCCCGAGAGCTGGTCGGGCATGGCGTCAAACTTTTCGGCCAACCCCACGCGCGCCAAAAGCTGACGCGCCTGCGCCTCGGCCGCCTTGGCATCGCGCGCCTTCACCAGCGTGGGCGCCAGCATGATGTTGCGGCCCACAGAGAGGTGCGGAAACAGATTGAAGCTCTGGAAGATCATGCCCACCTGCTGGCGCAGCGCGCGCATGGCGGCAGGGCTGTCGTGCAGCAGCTTCTGGCCGTTGACGCTGAGGGCGCCTTCCTGGAACTCCTCCAGCCCATTCACGCAGCGCAGCAACGTGCTCTTGCCCGAGCCACTCTTGCCGATGATGGCGATGACCTCGCCGCGCTGCACTTTCAGGTCGATGCCCTTGAGCACTTCATTGCTGCCATAGGACTTGCGCAGCGCAGTGATGTCCACAATGGGCGGCTCACCCACCACGATGCCGTCGTGCGCAGGGGTGGGTTTGGTTGCGGAGGCTTCAGCGGCGATGGCCATGGAGTTTCCTTTCAAGGGACTGCGCCACCAGGCTCACCGGGAAGCACAAAACAAAATACAGCAGCGCTACGCAGGCGTAGACGAGGAAGGGCTTGTAGGTGGCGTTGGAGATCATGCTGCCCGCCTTGGTCAGCTCCACAAAGCCGATGACCGAAGCCAGCGCCGTGCCCTTGATCACCTGCACCAGAAAGCCCACCGTGGGCGGCACCGCGATGCGCAGCGCCTGCGGCAGCACCACATGGCGCAGCTGTTCGCCGAAGTTGAGCGCCAGGCTCTGCGCCGCCTCCCACTGCCCCTTGGGGATGGAGGCCACACAGCCGCGCCAGATCTCTGTGAGGTAGGCACTGGTGTAGAGCGTGAGCGCCACCGCAGCGGCCGTCCACGGCGAGGTCTTGATACCGAACAGCGCAATGCCGAAGTAGGCCAGGAACAGCTGCATCAGCAGCGGCGTGCCCTGGAACACCTGCACATAAGCGCCCACCGCGCGGTCCACGCCCCGGACCTTGGACAGGCGCAGTACCAGCAGCACCAGGCCCACCAGGCCACCGCCGATGAAGGCGATGAGGGACAGGGACACCGTCCAGCGCGCTGCCAGCAGCAGGTTGCGCAGGATGTCCCAAAGGGAAAATTCAACCATCTCGATTTACCTCCCCACCAAGAATCGGGTCCCCACCCACATCAGCAGACGACGAGTCAACATCGACAGCACCAGGTACACAGCAGTGGCCAGGATGAAGGCCTCGAAGGCGCGGAAGGTGTTGCTGGAGATCAGGTTGGCGGCGTAGCTCAGCTCGGGCGTGGAGATCTGGCCGCACACGGCCGAGCCCAGCATCACGATGATGATCTGGCTGACCATGGCAGGCCACACCTTTTGCAGCGCGGGCGGCAGCACCACGCGCCGGAAGGTCTGGCCCGGCGTCAGCGCCAGGCTGTGCGCGGCTTCGATCTGGCCGCGTGGCGTGGCCTCGATGCCTGCGCGGATGATTTCGGCGGAATACGCGCCCAGGTTGATCACCATGGCCAAGACCGACGCGAACTCGGGCGAGAGCTTGAGCCCCAGCGCGGGCAGGCCGAAGAACAGGAAGAACAGCTGCACGATGAAAGGCGTGTTGCGCACCAGCTCCACATAGCTGGCCACGGCCCAGCGCAACGCAGTGGGCCGGTGGCCCAGGTTGCGCGCACGCGCCCAGGCGCAGACCGTGCCCAGCAGCAGGCCCAGCACGGTGCCCACGATGGTGAGGGCTATGGTCCAGACCACGCCACGCACCAGCAACGGCCACGACGCGAAGACGGCAGAAAAATCGAGCGCAATCAGCATGCTTGTGCCCTGCGCCGCTTGTCGCGCCGCAGGCCCTTGGGTTTCAGCAATTCATCCTGTGCGCCGCATCACAGGGGCAGGTCACCCGCAGGACGACCCAGCCACTTGTTGGACAGCTTGTCGATGTCGCCCGACTTGCGGGCCTCGGCAATGATTTCGTTCACGCGCAGGCGCAGCTTGTCTTCGCCTTTGGCCACACCGATGAAGTTCGGGCTGTCCTTGAGGAGCAGCTTGTATTCGGTGGCCAGGTTGGGGTTCTTGACCATGATGGTGCCCGCCGTCGATGCGCTGGTCGCAATGGCCTGCGTCTGGCCCGACACAAAGGCCGCAATGCTGGCGGCGTGGTCTTCAAAGCGCTTCACGTCCACGCCGGCAGGCGCGACCTTGGCCAGCTCCTGGTCTTCCATGGCGCCGCGCGTCACGGCCACCGTCTTGCCCGCCAGGTCGGCAAAGCTCTTGATGTTCAGGCTCTTGCTCGCAAACACGGCCTGGAAGAACGGTGCGTAGGCCGCAGTGAAGTCGATCACTTTCTCGCGCTCGGGGTTCTTGCCCAGGGTGGAGATCACGAGGTCGGCCTTCTGCGTTTGCAGGTACGGGATGCGGTTGGCGCTGGTCACGGGAATCAGCTCGACCTTGACGCCCAGCTTGGCGCCGATGTAATTGGCCATCTCCACGTCCAGCCCCTGGGGTTTGAGGTCCGTGCCGACAAAGCCGTAGGGCGGGTAGTCGGTGGGAATGGCGATCTTGATTTCCTTGGCCTTGAGGATGTTGTCCAGCGCGTTCTGCGCGTGGGCGGCAGGTGCGATCAGGGCCGCTGCGAGGCCGGTGGCGGCAAGCACGCCCAGGGTCAGGCGGCGGGTGGACGAAGTGACGGTGCGGACGGTGGTCATAGCAGGGCTCCTAGGTAGGTGGATGCGTCGGCAGGTGCGTCTGGGTCAGACGCTGGGGGGATGGAACTGGTGGCGGCGCGGGGCTTGCGCGCGCGGGCTGGTGCGGTGGTTGGTGCGGGGCTCTTGCGCACCGGTGCCAGCGCGTCGCGCAGCCCGGCCAGCGGGTCGCTGCTGGCCTGCAGGCGCAGGGCCGACTGCACGGTGCCGATGTGCTCGGACATGAGTGCCTCGGCGCCGGCAATATCTCCCGCTTCCAGCGCCTCGACGATGCGCACATGGTCGGCACAGCTCTGAGCCGCATCGTGCGATGACTGGTAGAGCATGGCAATGAGCGTGGTGCGCGCCGTGAAGTCGCGCAGCGTGTCGGCCAGCAGGCTGTTGCCCAGGCATTCAGCCAGGCACACATGGAAGTCTCCCAGCAAGAAGCTACGCATGCCCACATCGGTGCCCGCCAGCGCGGCCTTTTCGCGTTGCAGATGGCTCTTGAGCTGGCGCAGCGCCGTCTTGTCCACCACCTTGAGCTGGTGCAGCAGGCCCAGCTCGATCACGCGGCGCGCCTCAAAGGCCTCGCGCGCTTCGTCCTGAGACGGCTCGATCACATACCAGCCGCGCCGGGCACTGACGGTGACGATGCCCCGTGTGGCCAGCCGCGTGAGCGCCTCGCGCACGATGGTGCGGCTGCAGTCGAACAGCATGGCCAGCTGCTGCTCGCCCAGGCGGGAGCCGGGCGCGAGCTTTTGGGCCATTACGGCTTCGATGATGCGGTTGCTGATCTCGGTGGCGGTGGTCATTGCCTGCGGTATCGCAGGTTCCGTGCCAACTGGTATACAAGCTGAATGCACCAGCCTGGCGCACGGAGGCTGTGCACCATGGGGCTGTCTGCCCCGCAACGATGCGCGGGGCTGCGCTAACCTGACCCGAGGGGATGCTTGTGCATGGATGTGGTGCAGGCGCTGGCGTTGGCGGGCCACCGGCTGCGCAGGGCCCTCAGACGGCCCTAGAAGGCGGTCGCCTCACGAAGAGGTGAGTAGCAACCAACGAGCGGCTACACCAGCCCGGCCAGGCGCGAGAGCCAGGACAGCACCAACCCGCTGCCCAGCACGGCAAACACTGCCGGGTGCCACCAGGGCCAGCGCGCCACGCGGCGGCGGCCCTGAGCGCCTTCGACCACCGCCTGACCCGCCAGCAGCGACAGCCACAGCAGCAACACCAGCGCACCCGGGTTGGCCGCCCAGGCGGCCGCCCAATCGCCCTGGACCAGGGCCGCACACGCGTGCGTGCCGCCGCACAGCGGGCAGGGTATGCCCGTCAGCGCAAGAAACCCGCAACCCAGACCCAGCCCGCCCTGACCCAGCCACCAGGGCGTGGCCGCCATGGCCAGCGGCCAGCCCAGGCCCAACGCCAGTCGCTGCCGCCGATCGCCCCCGCCCAGCGGCTGCCAGGCCGGCGGGCTGCCCACCGGCACCACTGCGGGGCCGGGGTCAGAGGGGAGGAAGGGCCACCGGCTCATCGCCCACCAGCTGGCGTGCCATGTAGTAGGAACCGATGGTGGACAGCGGCAGCGTCAGCAGCGCACCCACCCAGCACAGCAGGAAACCCAGCGAGCCCACGATGCCCAGAACCAGCGAGCAGAAGAACGCCGAGCCCAGGTTTTCTGTCACGATGGTCCAGGCCTGGCTGAAAGCCGCGACGCCATCGCGCTCGCCGCGCGCCACTAGGAACAGTGCCACCGGGGGCAGCGCCATGACCAGCAAGCCGGGGATGAAACACAGCATGAAGCCCAGCGACACCACCAGCGAACTGATGAGCCCCGCCACAAAGGCGGGCACAAAGTCGTCAAAGCCCCGAAAGACGTCGCCGATCTGCACCGCTTCACCGCGCGTCTCGCGCTCGATCATGCGCATGTAGCCCACCATCATGGGCCCGGCCAACAGGCCCGCGCTGATGCCGGCGACCACCATCACCAGCAAGGTGCACACCACATGGGTGAGGACGTTTTTCTTGAAGGTGCCCCAGGCACCCGACAGGCAATCTCCCACACTGGCTGAAGCCATGGCAATCCCTCTCTCTGTAGTTGGTCAGTCGCGCGCAAGCGCTGGCTCAGTGTAGCGAGCCAACGGCCGCTGTGGTACCCCTGACGGGTGAGCCATGAGAGCGGATCGCTACAGCACTCCCTCCCAGAGCGCAAACCGCTCAGGCTGCGGGTGGGGTGCACAAAACAGAGTCTCACCCAAGTGCTGAAACGGCGGCTGTGCACCGGCATACGGCACCCATCCAGGGTTGCCATCCCGCGCAAACGCCACCCAGCGCTGCTGCAGTGCCTCGGCCAGCGCAGCGGGCGGCGTCGGCCCCGTGAGTTCCTGCCCTGAGGGCGTGTGGAGATTGCCGAACACAAACGGCAGCTCCACCCCATGCGCTGCGCCCAAGCGCCCACGCCACTGCGGCGAGGGCCAGGTGAACTCATAACCATGGGCGCTGCGGGCCCAGCGGTGGGCCAGCGCGGCAATGCGCTGCGCGGGCATGCGGTAGTAGTAGTCGGACTGCAGCGCACACAGCCATTCCCCGGGCGTTTGCTGGGCGAGCGGGAGCATGTGGCGCAGGGCCTCGGCGCTACTAGTGCTCAAGCCCACATCTTGCGCAAAGGCATGGACCTGCGCCTCCGTCACCCGGTCAATGGCACCGCCGGGCACATGGTACAGGCGCATCTCCTGCGCGTTGCTGCCCACCAGCACCTGCAGGGCCGGCGGCTGGTCAGCCCACTGCTGCGCCAGCGCCTCCAACGGCGGTGCGGTGAGCACCCGTCCATCGACCACGGGCCGCAAGGGAAAGAAGTTGCGTCCGCCCAGCCCGTGCTGTTGCCGCAGGGCAGGCTCGGAGGCCAGCCGGTGTACGGCGTGCAGCACAGCAGCCTGCTGCGCCGCGCCCAGTGCAGCCAGGGTGGGCTCCACACCCGCCAGCACGGCCACGGCATGGCGCGCCGCAGCGGCCTCCTGCAAGGTCTGGCAGGCGACGCTGGGGCTTTGCAAAATGGCGCGCTGGAACAACCCACGCGAAGCGGGCATGCCCATCAGGCAGGCCAAGGCCCCGGCACCGGCCGACTGGCCGAACACCGTGGCGCGCCCCGCATCTCCGCCCCAGGCGTGGATATGGTCGCGCACCCACTGCAGTGCCATCAGCAGGTCCAGCAGGCCGCGATTGGCGGGCGCAGCGTGCTCCTCGCCTTCGAAGTGCAAAAACCCGTCAATGCCCAAACGGTACTGCACCGACACCACCACCACGCCGCGCCGCGCCAGCGCTGCCCCGTCATACAGCGGCTCGCTGGCCGCGCCGCGAAAGAAGCCTCCGCCATGCACCCAGACCATGATGGGCAGGTGGGCTCCTGGCTCGGCGGTTGGCGCCCACACATTGATCGCCAGGCAGTCGTCGCCCCCCAGCATGGGCGCATCGGCAC
Source organism: Acidovorax sp. 59 (assembly GCF_002754175.1). NCBI lineage: Bacteria > Pseudomonadati > Pseudomonadota > Betaproteobacteria > Burkholderiales > Comamonadaceae > Acidovorax > Acidovorax sp. 59. The sequence goes on from NZ_PEET01000001.1 coordinate 4,454,371, forward strand.
GCGCGGTGCGGGCCAGCTGCGGTGCCATGGGCGCAAACGCGGTGGCATCGCGCACGCCGGACCACGGCGAAACAGGCAACGGCGCCGCAAACCGCAGCGCGCCGCGTGGCGCTTGCGCGTACGGCATGCCACGGAACACACGCACGCCCTCCTCCCACAGGCCGCGCAGTTGCCCACCGTGGGCCAGCGTGACCTGAGGCTCTGCAGTGCCCACCGTCATTCGGTGGCCAGGCCCAGCTTGTCGATCAGCGGGCGCCACACGGCCGCATCACGCGCCGCCCAGGTGCGCGCATCGGCAGGTGCGGTGGCAGTGAGCGTGACGTTCATGGCTTCAAGGCGGGTCTTGTACTGCGAATCGCCACCCCGACACTTCTCAGTGACCGCATTGAGCCGGTTCAGCAACTCGGGGGGCGTGCCGGCCTTGGCCACCACGGCAATCCACGCGGGCCGCGCCAGGTCGCTGGCGGCCGGCAAGGCTTCGGCGATGGTGGGCACTTCGGGCAGCAACGGCGAGCGCTGCGCACCAAACAGCGCCAGCGGCACCAGCTTGCCCGCCTTGACCTGTGCTGCTGCCGTGCCAATCACCAGCGTCATCGCGTGGATCTGCTGGCCCATGAGCGCGGTGAGGCCCGCGCCCTCACCCACAAAAGGCACATGGGTGCCGGGCACACCCAGCTTTTCTATCAACGCCGAGGTCAGCAGGTGCGCTGGGCTGCCCTTGCCCGGCGACCCGAAGTTGACCCCGCCCGGCGTGGACCGCGCCAGCTTTTGCAGATCTGACAGGTTGGCAATGCCCTGCCCTGCGGGCACCGCCAGCACCAGCGGCGATGTGCCCAGCACGGCCACGCCTTCAAAGTCGCGCAGCGGATCGTAGGGCTGCTGCTTGTAGACGTAGGGCGTGATGGTCATCTGCGACATGCCGATGCTCAGCAGGTTATAGCCATCTGCAGGCTGGGCCTTGAGGTAGTTGACGGCCAGGATGCCGTTGGCCCCGGGCTTGTTCTGCACCACGACGGGCTGACCCAACTCGCGCGCGGCGCAGTCGGCCCACACCCGCGTCATGGCGTCCGAACCACTGCCGGGCGGCTGCTGGGCGATGAGCTGGATGGGTTTGGCCGGGTAGGCAGCAGGCTGCTGCGCCTGGGCGCCACCGGCCAGGCAGGCGAGTGCGGCCAGCGCGACCATGCTTGGAACGCGCATAAAAGCTGAGGTCATGGGTGTGTCTCCTTGTGATTTTTTCTTCGATGGATGTCCGCGATGCGTGGCTTGCAGGCGGGAGATGCCGCACGACAAGCAGGCAGACAAAAGGGGTCAGCGACGGCGTGTGCGTGCCTTGGTGGACACAACGGCGGCCGTTGATGGCACAGCCGCTTCGCACCGGGTGGCAATCCAGTCGGCCAGGCAAGCCAGTTGTGCCTGCTGGACGGTATCGGGCACGGTGGGCGGTGCAGGCGCAAACAGCTGCAGCAGCCCCAGCCCGCGCAGCGACGACAGCACCAGGCCCAGCAGTCCATCGCGGTCGGGTTCTGCTGCCAGCTCGGGGAAGGCGCTAAAAAAGCCTTCGTGCATGCGCGCCTGCACGCTCTGGCGCAGCTCGGCAATGTGGCCCAGCACCTCGGGCTGGTTGCGGCAGCCCAGGTAGATGTTCCAGGCCACGATGAAACGCGGCTGCGCGTAGACCAGGCGCCACACCGCCTGCACAAACTTCGCCGCCCGCTCGCGCGCGGGCAGTGCCGCGCTGGGCCAGAGTTCGCCCGAGCGCACGGTGGACTCGATCAGCTCGCTCAGCACGTTCATCATCAGCACCGCCTTCGACTCGAAGTGGTGCTGCACCGCGCCCGAGGTCATGCCCGCCGACTTGGCCAGCTCGTGGATGGACATCTCCTCCAGGCTGCGGTGCTGGATCACGTCGATGGCCGTGGCGATAAGGTGCTGGCGGGTGGCGGCGCTGCGCTCGGCATGGGTGCGGCGCACCCCGGCCTTGGGGGAAACACGGTGGTTCATGGTGCTTTCACAATATACATTTCTAACGTAATGTATTTATGCAAACGCCGACCCACAAGCCCGTGAATACCCGCATCCCCACCCGGGCCCAAGGTGGATCACCCAGGGCCCGGCCACGGGGCCGAACCTAGAATGCTTCTCACTGACCGCACCCACCGGAGACACACACCATGAACGCCCCCACCGCTGCCGCCCACCTGCTGCCCGAAATCAAGCTGCGCGACGTGCCCCAGGCCCTCATCGATGCGCTGCAGGCCCGCTTTGCCGCGCAATGCTCGCTGGCCCAGGCCGTGCGCGAACAGCATGGGCGCGACGAAGGTTCGCTGCAGGCCCCACCGCCCAGCGCCGTGGTGTTTGCCGCAAGCACGCAGGACGTGGCCGATGCGGTGAAGCTGGCCAGCCAGTACGAAGTGCCCGTGATCCCCTACGGCGCGGGTTCGTCGCTCGAAGGCCACCTGCTGGCCGTGCAGGGCGGCATCAGCATTGACGTGAGCCGCATGCACCAGGTGCTCAGCATCAACGCCGAAGACCTCACGGTGACTGTGCAACCCGGTATCACACGCAAGGCACTGAACGAAGCCATCAAGGACACCGGCCTGTTCTTCCCCATCGACCCCGGCGCCGACGCCAGCATCGGCGGCATGTGCGCCACGCGCGCCAGCGGCACCAATGCCGTGCGCTACGGCACCATGCGCGAGAACGTGCTGGCGCTGGAGGTGGTGACTGCCAGCGGCGAGGTCATCCACACCGGCACCCGCGCCAAGAAGAGCAGCGCGGGCTACGACCTCACGCGCCTGATGGTGGGCAGCGAAGGCACGCTGGGCATCATGACCGAGATCACAGTGCGCCTGTACCCGCTGCCCGAAGCCGTGAGCGCAGCCATCTGCTCCTTCCCCAGCATCGAAGCGGCCGTGCGCACCACCATCCAGATCATCCAGATCGGTGTGCCGATTGCGCGTGTGGAGCTCATCGACCACCACACGGTGCGCATGGTGAACGCGCACAGCAAGCTGACCCTGCGCGAGGAACCCATGCTGCTAATGGAGTTCCACGGCTCACCCGCCAGCGTGAAAGAACAGGCAGAGATGGTGCAGGACATTGCCAGCGAATTCGGCGGCCAGGCTTTTGAATGGGCCAGCACGCCCGAAGAGCGCACGCGCCTGTGGACCGCGCGGCACAACGCCTACTTCGCCGCCGTGCAAAGCCGCCCCGGCTGCCGCGCCATTAGCACCGACACCTGCGTGCCCATCAGCCGCCTGGCCGACTGCCTGCTCGAATCCGTGGACGAAGTCGAAGCCAGCGGCATCCCCTACTTCCTCGTCGGCCACGTGGGCGACGGCAACTTCCACTTTGGCTACCTCATCGACCCCAACAGCGCCGAAGAACGCACCAAGGCCGAAGCCATGAACCACACCCTGGTTGCCAGGGCACTCTCCATGGGCGGAACGTGTACCGGTGAACATGGCGTGGGCGTCCACAAGATGGGCTTTTTGCTGGACGAGACCGGCACGGGCGCGGTGGACATGATGCGCGCCATCAAGCGGGCGCTGGACCCGAAGAACATCCTGAATCCCGGCAAGATTTTTGCAATGTGAGGGCATGGGGCCGTCCCCCGGGAAGGCGACGCCCCATGGCCGATCAAGCCACAAAGTGATGGCGGGGGCGCCACCGGATGCATCCCCGTACCCATGAATGAACAACAAGAGAGGTCAACGTGGGTGCTTGGGGAGCAGGTCTCTTTTCCAACGACACAAGCTGCGATGTTCGCGACGACTATGTCCGTCACCTGAAGCACGGACTCTCTGCCGAGGAAGCTTGCCAGAAGATCCTGGCCCGCTACGGCGACCTGCTCGCAAACCCGGAAATCGCCTGCCTTGTATACCTTGCCCTGGCCGACACCGCATGGCGCTATGGGCGACTAGATCAGGCACTGAAAGACAAAGCCCTTTCGCTGCTGCAGTCGGGTGGGGATGTCGATGTGTGGGAGCGGGATGCACCTGGCGACGTCGCGTCGCGCCGCAAAACCCTTCAGGCACTGGAGGCCCGCCTCCACACGCCCCAACCGCCTGAAAAGCCGATCCAGGTTTCACCACCAAAACCAAAGAAGATCCGGACCTCATCCCCTGTGGGAACGGTTTTCTCCTTGGACCTGCCCCTGGGAGGCTCGGCCTTGCTGGTGCTGGTGGGGTTTGCGGAGCTGGAGAACAGCGTGGACCCCGTCTTTTCGGTCCTCGGCCAGCGCTTTGCCTCGCCATCAGAGATGCCCGCTCAGATCACCGAGAGCGATACAACGTTGGTGCTTTCAAAGACCTCTTATCAGCCCTATCAACACGTCGCCATTCTTCCCAAGGACGAAAGAAAGAACATACTTTCAGGGCTGGTGCACACCAGTATTCCGGTGGCCGCCGCCATGCCTTACCAACGCGACCGTACGGTGTGGTTGACCCTGGGGCGCATTGCCAAAGAAATCAACGCGCACATGGCTACCGAGCCTGCGCGTGCATAGCACCAAAACCCTCACCTGACGGTTGTTGCGCCCCTCCGAGAGCGTTTTCACAGTGCACAAAAAGCCTATGCCATTTGACATGTACGCCAACGGCCAGCACGAAGCCATCCAGCACCAGGAAGAGTTCATCTTTGCACTGGCCCAGGCCAACGCTCCTCAGTTCCCGGCACTTTCAGCGCTATGGGAGGCGTACTACGACGATCCCCGTATCTCATCCGCACATGCCAGCGCACTGTTGCATGAACTGATCGCGCTGCTGGCTATCAACGGCGGTAGCGCCAACAAGTCCCTGGTGAACATCGTCGTTCGTTTGTTGCCCTTTTTCAGCATGGCGAGCCAAGGCGGTCATGAGATCAGAACGCAGAGTGACTGAGAAGATGTGCCCGCGCATCTAGAAAGCGCAGAAACGGGCATGGAGTTGCACCGACCACCCGGCCTGCCGCTGCTGGATGAGTGCGGGGCGCTAACGTGAAGATCACGAGGCGAGTCGCGTACTCTCGGCCGAATGCAACGAACTACGGCATGCCAGTTTCCAGCGTGGCGCGCGAATCCGGCGGCGCTTCTTCCCGGTCGTACATGCCGTAGTCCCGTACCACAGCGGCCACACGCAAACGGTAGTCACGGAAGATGCTGGCGCGGCCCAGCCGCTGGGTGTGACGGTGGGCTTCCATCTGCCGCCAACAGGCCACGGCCTCCTCGTCGCGCCAAAAGGACAGCGACAGCAGACGGCCAGGCTCAGTCAGGCTCTGAAAGCGCTCAATGGAAATGAAGCCATCCACTTGCTCCAGCAGCGGACGCAGCGTTGCAGCCGCTTGAAGGTAGGCGTCCTGCTGGCCGGGTGCTGGTTGAACTTCAAAGATCACAGCCATCATGCAGCACGCTCCTGCGGGTGCGCGGGCAAGCCCAATGTGCCTTCCACCCCCTGTGTGAACGTGCGCTCCTCGCGAAGAATGAAGCGCTTATCCTGCGCCATCGCAAAGTTGGCGAGGCCTTCGGGGTCTGCGCGCAGTCGGGCGCGGTAGGCCTCGTAGGCAGCCAGGGACTCAAAGCCGATCAGGCCCCAGGCCTCGTAGTTGCTGCCTTCGTGCGGCAGGAAGTAGCCCAGCAGATGGCCGCCGCAGCGGGGAATGATCTGGCCCCAGCGGCGCGCGTATTCGGCAAACGCCTCGCGCTGAAAGGGATCGATTTCGTAGCGAATGAAGCATGTGATCATGACGTTCAGGAGAGGTTGGTGGACAAGGGCTTCACGATAGGCGGTTGACGGCCATCAATGGTTCGCCCAAGATCGAACCATGAAAGACGGCCCCCACATCGCGCGCATTGCCGCGCTCATCGGCGACAGCGCACGCGCCGAAGTCCTCACCGCCCTGATGGCCGACCGCGCGCTCACGGCCACCGAGCTGGCCGACATTGCAGGCGTGACCAAGCAGACCATCAGCGCCCACCTCGCCAAGCTGCTGGATGCAGGCCTGATCGCCGTGGAGAGCCAGGGTCGGCACCGCTACTTCCGGCTGGCAGACCGCGATGTGGCGCACTTGCTGGAGTCACTGATGAACGTGGCGTTTCGCGCCGGTGCCGTGCGGCTGCGCGCCAGCCCCCGGGAGCCAGCACTGCGCCGCGCGCGCATGTGCTACGACCACCTGGCGGGCGAGGTGGGCGTGCAGTTTTATGAAGCGCTGGTGCGCCAGGGCATGCTGCAGGCCACGCCCCAAGGGGCGGCCATCACACCCGCTGGCGCGCGGTGGTTTGCGCACGTGGGTATCGACACGTCCACGCTTGCGCTGCAGCGGCGCATGGTGTGCCGCCCCTGCCTGGACTGGAGCGAGCGCCGCCACCACCTGGGCGGCGCCCTGGGCGCGGCGCTGCTGCAGCGCCTCTTCGACGGGGGATGGGCCCAACGCGCTCAGGACTCGCGCGTGGTGCACTTCACCCCCAAGGGCGAGCTGGCGCTGCGCCAGTGGATGGCCACCCACCCGGATGCCCCGAACACCAGTGCCGCACAAGGCCCCGCACCATGCTGAACACCCTGCTGCTTTTTATCGCTACGGCCCTCGCCGAAATCGTGGGCTGCTACCTGCCCTGGCTGTGGCTCAAGCAAGGCAAGCCCGCGTGGCTCCTGTTGCCTGCTACCGCGAGCCTGGCACTGTTCGCATGGCTCTTGACGCTGCACGACACCGCAGGCGCAGGCCGCGTGTATGCGGCCTACGGCGGGGTCTATATCGGGGTGGCACTGGTATGGCTGTGGGCGGTGGATGGCATCCGCCCCACGCCATGGGATGTGGCGGGCGTGCTGGTGGCGCTGGCAGGCATGGCGATCATCATGTTTCAGCCTCGCGGCTGAGGGGCCGCACAGACGGCGGCACCAGCGACTTCGTAGCCCCAGGCCCGGGCTGCCGTTCAAGGGCCGCGGTGCAAGGCCCGCCAAGCCACGGCGATCAGGTATTCGGGGTTCTGGGAGTCGGCAAGGAGGCTGGCTCGTTGCTTCTCACCAGGAAAGTCCGCAGCGCTTCAGACGCCTCGGGCAGGTGGCCAAGCGGGTACAGCAGTCCCAGCGGATCGATGGTGCCGCCTTCGCGAGTGGGAAGAGCGACCAGATCGCCTGATTGGAGCAATCCGCAGACGATGCTGAGCGGTAACAGCGAAAGCAGTTGTTCCTGCTGCAAAACGGTACTCAGGGCGGACAACGAGCGCGTGATCAACGGGTAGTAAACCGGCGCATCCTGAAACTGGGTCGCAAGGTTGTCAAAGCGCTCGCGCACGACCGAACCGGCCGGTGTCAGCAGCCAAGCATGCCGCCCCAACTGTGACCACGCTACCCGGCGCGACCGGGCGAGCGGGTGATCCGGCCGGCACACCACCACCAGGGGATCGTCCAGCAGCGGTTGAAATGTCCATCCGGTGGGAACCACTCCAGGGTGCCGGCACGCAACGAGATCCACCTCACCTCGGGCGATGAGCATCAGCAGGTCGTCGCGCTCGGCCTCGCGCAGCAAAACCTCGATGGCGGGGTAGCCTGCATGGAAATCAGGCAAACGCCGCACCAGCAGGCCATTGGCGGCAGCGGCCGAAGCGGCGATGCGTATCGAAGTGCGGCCCTGGCTGGATCGCGCGGCCACGATCTCTGCACCTTCGATCAAGCCCAACATCATCTGGCGCGCCACGGGAAGCAGGTCCATGCAGGCGGGCGTGGGCCTAACGCCCCGCGCGTGCCGATGGAAAAGTTTGGCCTCCATCAGGTTCTCCACGTACGCCAAGGTCTGCGTGATGGAAGACTGCGTCATGCCAAATGCGTCGGCCGTGCGTTGCACGCTCCCCAGCTCGGCAAGCTTGAGCACCACCTGGAGGTGGCGGAATTTGCCACGCGCCAGCAGGCGGTTGAGCAACGGAGTGACAGCCGATTTCATCGTATCGGCAATGCTAATGGATCAGGCCGAATATTCATTTGTCCATGAAACCTCTGACGGTCAAGATGCGGCCCAACAACATTGGAGACAAGACATGATGCCGAACACCAAAACCATGGGTCTGAACCGCCGAGATTGGCTGCTGGGAGCTGCTGCGAGCGTGTGCGGTGCCTCGGCGCGGGCGCAAGCGCCCGGCTGGCCCACGCGCCCTGTCCAACTGATCGTTGCAGCGCCAGCGGGGGGGCCGTCCGACGCGTTGGCGCGGATGCTGGCTGAAGACATGGCGCGGTCGCTGGGCCAGCCCATGGTCATCGACAACCGGCCTGGCGCTGGAGGTGTGCTGGGCGTTGAGGCCTTGATGCGCAGCGCGCCGGACGGCCACACGGTGCTGATGTCGGGCATCGCCAACACGACCGCGCCCGCCCTGCTGCCCAAGGTCGGACACGACTTTGTTCGCGATTTTGTCCACGTCACGCAGCTGGTGGCGGGGTCCAACGTGCTGGTTGCCCACCCGTCCACGGGGTTTAAAACGCTGGCCGATGTGCTGACAGCGGCGAAGGCCAAACCAGGAAAACTGACCTACGCAAGCTCGGGTAACGGGTCCTCAGGGCACTTGGCCATTGAGCTGCTCAAGCAGCGTGCCGGGGTCTCTCTGCTGCACATTCCCTACCGGGGCGGCGCGCCGGCGCTGAACGACCTGCTGGGTGGTCAGGTGGATCTGCTGGTGATCAACCAGGATGCCGTGATTCCCTATGCCAAGGCAGGACGGCTTGTGCCCCTGGCCATCACCAGTCCGGCCCGGATCAAATTGTTTCCTGATTTGCCCACGATGGCGGAAAGCGGGGTTCCGGGCTTTGAGGCAACCGCCTGGGCCGGACTGACGGTGCCACGCGGTACGCCGACGCAGGCGGTGGAACGTTTGCATACGGCGGCAAAAAGCGCGTTAGGTGGTGCCGTGGGTGCCAAGCAGGAAGACATCGGCGCGGTGGTCGTGGGATCCAGTCCCGCGCAGTTTGGCGAGTTCGTGCGCAAGGAGACTGAAAAATGGGCACAGGTGATCAAGACCGCAGGGATCAAACCGGACTGAGCATGGAGCAAGACATTCAAATCGTTTCCATCGGCCCTTACGAACTGGTGAGTGGCGTCGTATTGCCCGATGTGGAGGTCGCCTACGTGGCGCACGGGCATCTGGCCGCAGATGGAGGCAACGGAATCCTGGTCACGCACGGCTACACCAGCGCGCCGTCCATGCTCTCTCAAGGTCACCACACCGCAGAAGGCTCATGGGCGCCCTTGCTGGGACCCGGACAACCACTGGATACCGACCGATATTTCATCGTGTGCAGCAATATGCTGGGGTCATCGTTTGGCACTACGGGCCCATCCAGCATCAACCCCGAGACCGGGCAACCCTGGGGGCAGACGTTTCCGGCGATCACCTTGCAAGACATCGTTGGCGTGCAGCGCCGCCTGCTGCAGCAGCTGGGTGTCACCCATCTGCGAGCCGTGGTAGGGCCTTCGTATGGCGGATGGCAGGCGCTGCAATGGGGGCTGCAGCATCCCGGCATGGTGGATGCGGTCGGCTCCATCGTCTCGGGCCTCACCCACCCGAAAGGACTCAGCGCGGCGGGGCAGCGCGAGCGGTTTGCAGCCAGCCCCGAGTGGCGCGATGGAGACTTTTACGCACACGGAGGAATGGCGCAGACCCTGTTCGAGTTGCGCATTCAGACGCTGCGCAACTACGGCCTCGAAAGACTCTATGAAGAGCGGGTGCCAGACCCGACAGAGCGGCAAGCACTGCTTGAGCGGCAATGCCGGGCCTGGGCCAACCGCTTCGATCCCCACAGCATGATCACGTTGGCCGCAGCGGCCGAAACGTTTGATGTCCGGCAACGGGTCCATGACCTGCAGGCGCGGCTGCTGTTTGTGGTGTGCACGACCGATGCGATTTTTCCGCCGGAGCGCGAGACAGAGGCCATCGTGCGTTCGATGTCGGTGCCGGTTCGCTACGTGGAGCTGGAGAGCCCGTTCGGCCACATGGCCTCGGGTGTCGAGTGGCGCCGCCTTGCGCCCGAACTGCGGTGGCTGCTCAACTAGGGCAACGCTGAACAAGTCCCTCGCACGCCGCGCTTCTTCCCTGCTTTGGGCGGTGTGCCGCGTTGCAAATCCTCGCGATAGCACCAGCTATCGCTGCGGTTTGCGTATTGCATCCCCACCCCAACCAGGGCGGGCGCCATCGCACAGACTCATTCAGCGTCGCCCTGGGGTGCGCCTGTCTCTGTGGCCGGAACCAGCGCATCGCTGCACCCGTCTCAGCCTTTGAACCACTTTGCTCAGCAGAGTCGCTAGTCCGCCAAAAGACGGACCGGCGCATGAGGGGTTCAGCCTTTTACACAGCCCACAGGCTATTGACGTGGCGCGCGCAGCACCCAGTGGGCTTCAGTTCACCTTGATCAGCCGCCAGTCGATCCGGTTGTCTGGCCGCTGCACCAGCTCCACGTTTTTCTTCATGGCCCAGGCTAGCATCTGGTTGTGCAGCGGGATATGGGCCACGGTGTCGTTCTGCAGCTGCAGGCCTTCGGTCAGCAGGCGGTTGCGCACGGGCAGGTCGGTCTCGGTCTTGACGCGGTCCACGATGTAGTCCATGCGCTCGTTGCTGTAGCGGCCCAGGTTGTAGTTGCCATCGCCCCCCGTGGTCTTGGTGCGGGTGAGCGATTGCAGCGTGTACAGCGCATCAAACGTGGGCACGCCCCAGCTCAGCAGCGCGATGCTGGCCTCGTGCCGCTGGGCCATGGGGTAGTAGCTCACAGCGGGCATGGTGCGCAGCTTAGCCTTGACGCCGATGCGCGACCACATGGCAGTGATCGCCTGGCACAGTTGCTCGTCCTGCACGATGGCGCTGTTGCTGCAGGCAAAGTCCACCTCAAAGCCATCGCTGTAGCCGGCTTGTGTCAGCAGCTCTTTGGCGGCATTGGGGTCGTAGGGCAAACGTTTGTCGACCGCCTCGGTCCAGCCGTTGACCAGGGGCGAAACCATCGCGCCCGTGGGTTTGGACATGCCGCGCATGGTCACTCGCTGCAGTGTTGCGCCATCGATGGCCTGGTACAGCGCCTTGCGCACGCGCAGGTCTTTCAGCGGATTCTTGCCCTTGATGTTGCTGCCCGCCAGTTCGTCGCGGAACTGGTCCATGGCCAGGTACACGGTGCGGTTCTCCACCATCTCCATGACCTTGAGATTGGGGTTGGCCTTAATGCGCGCCAAGTCCTGGATGCTGGTGTCGCGCACCATGTCCACCTCGCCCGACAGCAACGCGGCAATGCGCGTGGCCTCGGACTTGATGGGCAGGTAGGTGATCTCGGTCACGTTGCCCTCCACCTTTCCCGCATTCCACCAGCCCGGATTGGCAGCGAACACGATCTTCTGGTCGGGCACCCATTCCTTGAGCACGTACGGGCCTGTCCCCATGGCATTGCGGTGCGAATAGGTTTCGTCCTTGGCCTTGATGTCCTTGGGCTCCACCGCGTTGTTCTTCTCGGCCCAGGCCTTGCTCATCACGCGCAGCTCGGTCAGCTGGTTGAGCAGCACCGGGTTGGGGTTCTTCAGAAAGATGTCGATGGTCTCGCCATCCACCTTGGCAATGCGGTCCATGCCCTGGGTGTAGATGGCGTAGGTAGAGGTCTTGCTCATCGCACGCTGCAGCGAATACACGACGTCGTCCGCTGTCATGGCAGAGCCATCACTGAACTTCACGCCCTGGCGCAGCTTGAAGCGCATTTGCGTGGGGCTGACCTGCTGCCACGACGTGGCCAGCAGCGGCTCCACCCTGAGCGTGCGGCTGTTGAACATGACCAGCGACTCGTACACCGCCGCATGGATGCCGTTGCCCAGAGCGCTGTTCTGCGAATGGATGTCCATGGTCTGGATGTCGCTGGAGCCGGACCACTTGAAGGGTTTGGCCCAGGCATAGTTGGGCAGCAGGCAGGGGAGCAGAGCCACAGCGACGATGGACACGGCTGGCAGGTATCTAGATAAAAGCGGGGAAGACAGCAGCTGCACAGATAACTCCTTGTGAATGAAAGGCAGCACTTTGCAGCACATGAATGGGTCTGGAGACCATGGAAATCCCGGTAGGACACGTTGCTCAGCACCACAATCCGGTGCCCAACGATCTGCCCTATGAGCCGCACCTCCATCCGAACCGTGATCCTTTCCCTGGCGGGTGTAGCCTTCGCCGCCCTGTGTGGCCTGCTCATCACCATCGGCTACATGTTTTCTATGGAGGATTTCGTGGCGCAGCCCGGATCTCCTGTTTACTACGCGGGCATATCGCGATTGATTCGAAGCCTGGGAGTACCGGAGGGTGCAGAGGATCAGGAATACTTCGGATCGGTGGGCGATGGCAACAAGCCGCCGCAATCGCAGCTTGGCTTCACCACGGCAGCTGGCGCAGGCGAACGGGTCTGGAATGCCTTGGATGCTCAACTCTTGGGCCAGGGGCTGCAGCACTCCACAGCATCCCATGACGGCACGGACCCCACACCCGCATACAGCACCAACCTGAGTACGGTGGTGCCTACCCTCCGTGAAGTGCAATACCGGTCGACACGAGGAGACTTGGTTGTATTGGGCATGCATGCACTGCCTAAGAACAACGGCCAGGCGAGTGTGCGTTTCTCAATCACACATTTCGACTGAAGCGCAGCCTGCCCTTGTTCAGAGCGCCGTCAAGGTCTGAGCAAGGGGTACCGCGCCGCCGCTGCATCCGTCCCCACCTGCAGCAGGTTGATCACCCCCATTACATCGTCTACCAGCCACACAGCCTTCTCCAGCGCGTCGGACTGCGCCTGCGACTGGACGCAGCCCTTGAGCGTCACCAGCCGCCGCTCGCCCAGCACCCACACGCTGGTGTCGTCAAAGCGGCCGTCCTGCTGGATGTAGCGCTGCACGCGCGGGATGATCTCGGCGTCGTAGAGGTAGGAGTTGGGCAGGCGACAGCGCCCCACGCGGTGGCAGCTGCCGCCATGCTGAGAGCGCACATGCGCCAGTTCGCGCACCTCGGCCTCGGTGTACAGAGGCCCTTCGGGCACGGGGCATTGCGGGATGGCTTGGGTGACTTGGACGAAGGGGTCGTTGAAGGCGTTGGTGCGCGGCGCGGCGCCCGAAGGGGCCTGGGCGCCGGCTGATGCGGCCACGAGGCCCAAAACCGGGCCGTAGAGCACGACAAAAAGCGACCGATACGACGGATACATGCGCATGGATGAGTCCCTGGCTGCGGGTCTGGGCCGCAGGCGACCGCCATCGTACGGGCGTGGTTTTCTGCCGTAAAGACAGCCGACCATGCGCAGAACGCGGCGCAGTCCTGCAGACGGCGCAACCGATGGCGGGATGATGGGCAGGGACGCGCCTTGAGCGGCACGGCCCAACAGGCCATACGCTTCATTATTGATAGCAAATGAGACATGCAATACCGGCGCTTGTGGCAGATTGGACGTCAAAAGTGCCTGCAACACCCCACCGGGCAAACCCGGGCAGTCCCACCGACTTTGCCTTGCCGCCTACGATGCCACACGCATGTCCCGCATTGAATTGATCGTCCACCGCCCCGAAGGCCTGTACTGCCCGCCTGGCGACTTCTACATCGACCCCTGGCGGCCGGTGGAGCGGGCCGTGATCACGCATGCCCACTCAGACCACGCACGCATGGGCTCGGCCCACTACCTGGCGCACCACGACAGCGCGGGCACGCTGCGCAACCGGCTGGGGGCGGACATCGCGCTGCAGACGCTGGCCTACGGCGAGGTCATCAACCACCATGGCGTGCGCGTTTCGCTGCACCCGGCCGGGCATGTGCTGGGGTCGGCCCAGGTGCGCGTCGAACAAGGCGGCCAGGTGTGGGTGGCCTCGGGCGACTACAAGCTGGAAGACGATGGCACCTGCCCGCCCTTCGAGCCGGTGCGCTGCCACACCTTCATCACCGAGTCCACCTTTGGCCTGCCGATCTACCGCTGGCCGTCGCAGCCCACGCTGTTTGCCGACATCAATGCCTGGTGGGCTGCCAATGCAGCGGCGGGCAAGGCCAGCGTGCTGTATGCCTACGCCTTCGGCAAGGCGCAGCGGCTGCTGCATGGGGTGGATGCCAGCATCGGGCCCATCGTAGTGCATGGGGCGGTGGAGCCGCTCAACGCCGTGTACCGCGCGGCGGGCGTGGACCTGCCGCCCACGCTGCGCGTGACGGACCCTGGCCTCACCAAGGCCGACCTGAAACGCGCGCTGGTGCTGGCGCCGCCCTCGGCAGCGGGAACACCCTGGCTCAAGCGGTTTGGCGAACACTCCGACGCGTTTGCCAGCGGCTGGATGCTGGTGCGCGGCGCACGCCGACGCCGGGGGGTGGACCGGGGCTTTGTGATGAGCGACCACGCCGACTGGCCCAGCTTGCAAAAAGCCATTGGCGCCACGGGCGCGGAGCGCGTCATCGTGACGCACGGCAGCACGGCCGTGATGGTGCGCTGGCTGTGCGAGCAGGGGCTGGACGCCAAGGTGTTTGCGACCGAATACGGCGCCGATGACAACGAGGACGATGCAGGTTCCGCGCCCGAAGCAGGCAGCGAGCCCGCACCCGAGGGGTCGGCATGAAGGCCTTTGCCCAGCTGTTCCAGGCGCTCGACGCCACCACCGCGCAGTCGGCCAAACTCGCAGCGCTGGTGGCGTATCTTCGTGCTGCACCGCCCGCTGATGCGGCCTGGGCCACCTACTTTCTCGCAGGCGGCAAACCCCGCCAGATGGTGCCCACCAAGCGCCTCAAGGTGCTGGCGCAAGAGGCTGCGGGCCTGCCCGAGTGGCTGTTCGAGGAAAGCTACCAGGCCGTGGGCGACCTGGCCGAAACGCTGGCGCTGCTGCTGCCGCTGCCCACCCAGCCCACCGAACTGACACTGGCCGAATGGATGGCTCAGCTGCTGCCCCTGCGCGCCCTGCCGCAGGGTGACGCCGATACCCGTCTGCGCACGCAATGGAACATGCTGGCGCCCGAGCAGCGCTTTGTGTACTTCAAGCTCATCACCGGCAACTTCCGCGTGGGGGTGTCGCGCCTGCAGGTGACGCAGGCGCTGGCCACGGTGAGCGCGCTGGACCCCAAGCGCATCGCACACCGGCTGATGGGCTACACACAGATCGGCCGGCAACCGCAGGCCAGCGATTACCAGGCGCTGATCGCGCCGGTGGACGACGATGCCAGTACGCAGGATGCTGCCGATGCAGGCCAGCCCTACCCGTTCTTCTTGGCCCACCCGTTCAACCAGCCCGTGGCCGAGATGCCTGCACTGCTGGGCACGCCCAGTGACTGGCTGGTGGAATGGAAGTGGGACGGCATCCGCGCGCAGATCGTGCGCCGGGGCGGTGCGGTGTGGATCTGGTCACGCGGCGAAGAGCTGGTGACCGACCGCTTCCCCGAACTGGCCGAGGCCGCGATGGAGCAGCTCCCTGACGGCACAGTGGTCGATGGCGAGATCCTGGTGTGGCTGCCGGGCGAGCCCCAGCCCCGCCCCTTTGCCGACCTGCAAAAGCGCCTGGGTCGCAAGACGCTGACCCCCAAGCTGCTGCGCGAGCTGCCTGTGGTGCTGGTGGTCTACGACCTGCTGGAGCACGCAGGGCAGGATGTACGCACGCAGACCCAGCAGGAACGCCGCGCGCTGCTTGAGGCCATGCTGCAGCAACCCGATGACACCGCCATCGCTCCCCCGCCCCACAAGGCCCTGCGCCTGAGCGAGTTGCTGCATGGCGCCGACTGGCACAACCTGGCACGCCAGCGCGAGGCCGCGCGCAGCATGGGCACCGAGGGTTTCATGCTCAAGCACCGCAGCGCGCAGTACGGTGTGGGCCGCACCAAGGATGTGGGCGTGTGGTGGAAGTGGAAGATCGACCCCATGAGCGTGGATGCGGTGCTCATCTACGCCCAGCGTGGGCATGGCCGCCGCGCAAGCCTCTACACCGACTACACCTTTGCCGTGTGGACCGGGCCGCAGGACGACCCAGACCGGCAGCTGGTGCCTTTTGCCAAGGCCTATTCGGGCCTGACGGATGCCGAGATTGCGCAGGTGGACGCCATCATCCGCAAGACCACGCGCGAGAGCTTCGGGCCCGTGCGCAGCGTGGACGCGACGCTGGTGTTTGAGCTGGGCTTCGAAGGCATTGCGCGCAGCCCGCGCCACAAGAGCGGCATTGCCGTGCGCTTTCCGCGCATGCTGCGCTGGCGGCAAGACAAACCCGTGGCCGAGGCCGATACCTTGCAAACGCTGATGGCACTGCTGCCTGGGCAGGACGCGGCCGCATGAGCACGACGCGCCGCCCGCGCAAGCCCCTGCCCCCGGTGGCACCGAGTGCCGCAGCCGCCTGGATGGCGGCGCGCGGGTGGCAGCCCTTCGGCTTCCAGCAAGACGTGTGGCGCGCGATGGGCGAGGGCCGCTCGGGCCTGCTGCACGCCACCACGGGCGCGGGCAAGACCTATGCGGTGTGGCTGGGCGCGCTGCAGCATCTGGCGCAGGCCGATGCTGCACCACCGCCCGAAGAAGCACCCAAAGTCCCCAGCGCCCGCACCACCCTGCGTACGCGCCGCGCTGCGGCACCGCCCCTCACCGTGCTGTGGATCACGCCCATGCGCGCATTGGCTGCTGATTCGCTGCGCGCCCTGCAGGCACCGCTGCCCGACCTTGCGCCCACCTGGACCAGCGGCCTGCGCACGGGCGACACGGCCAGCGGCGAGCGCGCTGCGCAAGACCGCCGTCTGCCCACGCTGCTGGTGACCACGCCCGAAAGCGTGTCGCTGCTGCTGGCCCGCGCCGATGCGCGTGAGCGCCTGGCCAGCGTACGCCTAGTGGTGGTGGACGAATGGCACGAACTGGTGGGCAACAAGCGCGGCGTGCAGGTGCAGCTGGCGCTGGCGCGCCTGTCGGGCTGGAACCCGGCGCTGCAGGTGTGGGGCATGTCGGCCACGCTGGGCAACCTGGATGAGGCGCTGCACACCTTGCTGCCGCAGCCCGTGCCGGACGGGTCACAGCCACCGCCCGCCGTGCTGGTGCAGGGCCGTATCGACAAGCGGCTGGAGGTGCAGGTGATGCTGCCCGCGCGGGCCGACCGCTTTGCCTGGGCGGGCCACATGGGGCTGAGCCTGCTGCCGCAGGTGGTGCAGTCGATCGAAGCGGCAGCGTCCACCTTGGTGTTCACCAACACCCGGTCTCAGGCGGAGCGCTGGTACCAGGCGCTGCTGGAGGCACGGCCCGACTGGGCCGGCACCATTGCGCTGCACCATGGGTCGCTGGGGCATGAGGTGCGCGACTGGGTGGAGCAAGGCCTCAAAGCCGGGCAGCTCAAGGCCGTGGTGTGCACATCGAGCCTGGACCTGGGCGTGGACTTTTTGCCGGTGGAGCAGGTGCTGCAGATCGGTTCGGCCAAGGGCGTGGCGCGGCTGGTGCAGCGTGCGGGCCGCTCGGGCCATGCGCCGGGGCGCAGCTCCAGCATCACGCTGGTGCCGACGCACAGCCTGGAGCTGGTGGAAGCTGCCGCCGCACACCACGCGCTGGCTCAGGGCCGCATTGAAGACCGGCAAACGCCGCGTGCGCCGCTCGATGTGCTGGTGCAGCACCTGGTCACCGTGGCGCTGGGCGGCGGCTTTGTGCCCGATGCGCTGCTGGCCGAGGTGCGCCGCGCACCGGCCTACGCTGCCTTGGCCGACAACGACTGGCAATGGGCGCTGCAGTTCGTGCGCCAGGGCGGCGCATCGCTGGCCACCTACCCGGACTTTCACCGCGTGGTACCCGACGACGAAGGTATCTGTCGCGTGCCCGATGCCCGCCTGGCGCGCCGCCACCGCAGCAACATCGGCACCATCGTGAGCGACGCCAGCATGCAGGTGCAGTTTGTGAGCGGCGGGCGCCTGGGGTCGGTGGAAGAGAGCTTTATCGCCCGGCTGCGCAAGGGCGATGTGTTCATGTTTGCAGGCCGGCTGCTGGAGCTGGTGCGCACCCAGCAGATGACGGCCTATGTGCGCATCGCCCCCAGGGGCAGCGCCGCACTGCCGCGCTGGAGTGGCGGGCGCATGCCGCTGTCAAACACGCTGGCCGATGCGATGCTGGAACAGCTGGCGCAGGCTGAGCGCGGCCAATTCACCACGCCCGAGATGCGCTGCGTCCGGCCGCTGCTGGAGCTGCAGCAGGCCTGGTCGGCCCTGCCCACCCCGGGCCGCCTGGTGGCCGAAACCCTGCACACGCGCGAGGGCTGGCACCTGTACCTGTACCCGCTGGCGGGGCGCCTGGTGCACCTGGGTCTGGCCGGGCTGCTGGGCTGGCGCGCATCGCAGCAGGTGCCCAACACCTTCTCCATCGCGGTCAACGACTATGGGCTGGAGCTGCTGTCGGCCAAGCCGGTGGACTGGGCCACGCTGCTTCCGCGGCTGATTGGCGAAGGCACTCACACCACCATCGGTCGCGGGCTCGAAGACGAAGTGCTGGCCAGCCTGAACGCCACCGAGATGGCGCGCAGGCGCTTTCGCGAGATCGCGCGCATCGCGGGCCTGATCTTTCAGAGCCACCCGGGCGAGCAGCGCAGCAGCCGCCAGCTGCAGGCCTCGTCGTCGCTGTACTACGACGTGTTTGCGCAGTACGACCCCGACAACCTGCTGCTGGCCCAAGCACGCGCCGAGCTGCTGACGAACGAGCTGGACATGGACCGGCTGGCCCGCACGCTGCGCGGCATGCAGGCGCAGACCCTGTCCATCCACGCCCTGGAGCGCCCCACCCCGTTTGCCCTGCCGCTGATGGTGGAACGCTTTCGCGAGCGCCTGAGCACCGAGACACTGGCCGACCGTCTGGCGCGCATGGTGCAGGCGCTGGAGCAGGCGGCCGACGCGACCACGGGCACCCACCTGGCGCAGCACGCGGTGCAGTCCACAGATATGGCGTGGGACCTGCCCGATAGCTCCGGCGCCCGCACACAACGCGCGCGCCGTGCAGCGGGCGGGGCCCCCCCCCGCCGCACCCGCAGACGCCACGGATTCTGAGCACGATGACCACGCTCCCCCTTCACACAGCAGCCCTCGGAACGCCGGCTGTCCCTACGCCCCCCATCGGTGCGCACGCCATTACCCTGCCCTGCGGCACCGCACTGCAACTGCTGCCCCAGCGCGCCCTGTGGTGGCCCGCCGCGCACATGGTGCTGGTGGCGGATGTGCATTTCGGCAAGGCTGCCACCTTCCGCCGCGCAGGCCAGCCGGTGCCCCACGGCACCACGGCCGACAACCTGGCGCGGCTGGACGCGGTGCTCGCTGCCACCGGCGCCGATCACCTGGTGTTTCTAGGTGACTTCCTGCACGCGCGCAGCGGCGCGGCCGATGCGCTGTGGCATCAGCTGCTGCCCTGGCGCCAGCGCCATGCCCGTGTGGCGATGACCCTGGTGCGCGGCAACCATGACCTGCATGCGGGCGACCCGCCAGCCGCGCTGGCACTGGCGCTGGTCAACGAGCCCTGGTTGCCTGGGGCCGATGCGCCGGTGCTGGCCTGCCACCACCCGCAGGCCGTGGCGGGCCACACGGTGCTCGCCGGGCATCTGCACCCCACACTGCGGCTGCGGGGCCCGGCGCGCGATGCGCTGCGGGCGCCCTGCTTTGGCTGGGGCGACGGACAGTTGGTCCTGCCCGCCTTCGGGGCTTTCACCGGCACGGCGCCCGACACCCTGCCCGCGCACTGGACGCAGTTTGCCGTCCTGCCTGGCAGCGTGGTAGCTGTTCCTGGGGGGAGTTCCTAGGGTCTGCGGGGGGTGGCGCGCGAGCGCTAACGGGTTCAAACTGCAGAAGGCCGCAGGGTGATTACCACCTATTTGGTGAAAAAAAGTGCCCTGGGCTTATGATAATTTTGCATTGTGAGATTCGATTGCAAAAACAGCGGGCAGTGACAGCCCCGAGCAAGGAGAATCAGAGAGCATCCGCGTTTGGCCCCGCTGCGACGCAGCCGGGGGCATCTACCTACTCTGTTTCGTGAGACAAGCCATGACGACCCAGCAACCTTCCATCATCTACACCCTGACCGACGAAGCACCCCGTCTGGCCACGGCTTCCTTCCTGCCCATCATTCGCACGTTCGCGGCACCGGCAGGCATCAACGTGCTGGAGAGCGACATCTCGGTGGCAGCGCGCATCCTGGGTGAGTTCCCCGACTACCTGACCGAAGAACAGCGCGTGCCCAACAACCTGGCCGAGCTGGGCAAGAAGACGCTGCAGCCCGATGCCAACATCATCAAGCTGCCCAACATCTCCGCGTCCGTGTCGCAGCTCAAGGCCGCCATCGCCGAGCTGCAGTCCAAGGGCTACGCCCTGCCCGACTACCCGGACCAGCCCAAGGACGACAAAGAGAAAGAAATCAAGGCCCGCTACAGCAAGTGCACCGGCTCCGCCGTGAACCCCGTGCTGCGCGAAGGCAACTCCGACCGCCGTGCGCCCAAGGCCGTGAAGGAATACGCCCGCAAGAACCCGCACAGCATGGCCGAGTGGAGCCAGGCCTCGCGTTCGCATGTGTCGCACATGCACGCCGGCGACTTCTACCACGGCGAAAAGTCCATGACGCTGGACCGCGCCCGTGACGTGAAGATGGAGCTGATCACCAAGAGCGGCAAGGCCATCGTCTTGAAGCCCAAGGTCAGCCTGCTCGACCGCGAAGTGATCGACAGCATGTTCATGAGCAAGAAGGCGCTGCTGGAGTTCTACGAGAAGGAAATCGAAGACGCACGCAAGACCGGCGTGATGTTCTCGCTGCACGTGAAGGCCACGATGATGAAGGTGTCCCACCCCATCGTGTTCGGCCACTGCGTGCGCATCTTCTACAAGGACGCGTTCGCCAAGCACGCCAAGACCTTTGAAGAGCTGGGCGTGAACGTGAACAACGGCATGGTGGACCTGTACGCCAAGATCGAGACCCTGCCGCAAAGCCAGCGCGACGAGATCAAGCGCGACCTGCACGCCTGCCACGAGCACCGTCCCGAGCTGGCCATGGTCGACTCGGCCAAGGGCATCACCAACTTCCACTCGCCCAACGACATCATCGTGGACGCCTCCATGCCCGCCATGATCCGCAACGGCGGCAAGATGTGGGACGCCAACGGCCGCCTGAAGGACGTGAAGGCCGTGATGCCCGAATCGACCTTCGCCCGCATCTACCAGGAGATCATCAACTTCTGCAAATGGCACGGCGCGTTCGACCCCAAGACCATGGGCACGGTGCCCAACGTGGGCCTGATGGCGCAGCAAGCCGAGGAATACGGCAGCCACGACAAGACCTTCGAGATCCCCGAAGACGGCGTGGCCAACATCACCGACCTGGCCACCGGCGAAGTGCTGCTGAGCCAGAACGTGGAGCAAGGCGACATCTGGCGCATGTGCCAGGTGAAGGACGCCGCGATCCGCGACTGGGTGAAGCTGGCCGTGAACCGCGCCCGCAACTCCGGCATGCCCGTGGTGTTCTGGCTCGACTCGTACCGTCCGCACGAAGCGCAGCTGATCACCAAGGTCAAGATGTACCTGCACGAGCACAACACCACCGGCCTGGACATCCAGATCATGAGCCAGGTGCGTGCGATGCGCTACACGCTGGAGCGCGTGATCCGCGGCCTGGACACCATCAGCGCCACCGGCAACATCCTGCGCGACTACCTGACCGACCTGTTCCCCATCATGGAACTGGGCACCTCGGCCAAGATGCTGTCCATCGTGCCGCTGATGGCCGGTGGCGGCATGTATGAAACCGGTGCAGGCGGCTCGGCCCCCAAGCACGTGCAGCAGCTGGTGGAAGAAAACCACCTGCGCTGGGATTCGCTGGGTGAATTCCTGGCGCTGGCCGTGTCGCTGGAAGACCTGGGCCTGAAGACCGGCAACGGCAAGGCCAAGATCCTGGCCCAGACGCTGGACGCCGCCACAGGCAAGCTGCTGGACAACAACAAGAACCCCTCGCCCAAGACCGGCCAGCTGGACAACCGTGGCAGCCAGTTCTACCTGGCCCTGTACTGGGCGCAAGAGCTGGCCACGCAAACGGCCGATGCCGAACTGGCCCAACTGTTCGCGCCACTGGCCAAGCAACTGGCCGACAACGAGCAGACCATCGTGGCCGAACTGGCTGCCGTGCAGGGTGCACCCGCCGACATCGGTGGCTACTACCTGCCTGACGTGGCCAAGCTGGACGCCGTGATGCGCCCCAGCAAGACGCTGAACGAAGCCCTCAAGGCCGTGGCGGCCTGAGTCCGGCCCCACCGCTGCTGCGGCCCTGTGCTGCAGCGGCAAATGAAAAAGGCCCCGCAGAGCGGGGCCTTTTTTTTATGGCGCGGCGGGAACCGCAAGAGAAAACAATCTACGGCCGCTCGCGATCGGCCACGCGGGTGTTCAGCGCCGCCGGCACATAGCCAGGCAGGAAGGCGCAGCCCTTGCCAAACATGGCCTCCATGCCTGCGCACTGCTGCGCAATGCCCTCGGACGTGGGCTTGTCACCCGCGTCCACCCAACGCAGCAGCGCGGTCATGAGCGTGGGGTAGGTGGGGTCGCTCAGGTAGCTGTGGGTGTTGTGCTGGGTGAAGGTCTGCACCAGGCGCGCCGCGCTGCCGCCTTGCGCCATGGTAGCCCGGAAGGCGGCGTCCAGCTCGACAAAGGCCGTGGGGTCGTCCACGCCTTTCACGGTGAGCACGGGCACGGGGATGCGGCCGGTCAGGTCGGTGTCCTGCGCAAAGCGGGCCACGGCGGCAGGGTCTGCACGGTAGCGCAGCACGGCGGCGTTCAGCGCGGCATCGTCGGGCGAACCTCGGTATTGCACACCCCGGTTGCCAAATGGGCTGGCGCCGCCCGTGCGGTGCTGCACCACGTCGCGGAAGTGGAAGGTGGCCCAGTTCATGTGGCCCTGGATGGAGCTGGCCGGGATGCGGACCACATCCACGATGGTTTTGACTTTGCGCTGCTGCTCGGGCGTGCGCTCGGCCACCGGCTTGTTCAGCGCCAGGCATTCGTTCACGCGTGCGGCCAGGTCCGCCTGGGTCATCGCCGCATCGGCAGGCAGGCCGATGTTCAGCGGGTACTGCACCTCGGTGGGCCGGGGGTGGTTGTTGCACAGGTACTGGTAGACCACGCGCAGGTCGGTGCGAAAGTCGTAAGAGCGCGTTCCGCCCGCCAGCACGCCGCTGGTGAGCAGCACGGCGTCGTAGGGGCGCTTGCCATCGGCCGTGGTCTGGAACATCTCGACCCCCTTGGCCGCCACGCTGGCGCCCCAGGACTGGCCGTGCAGGATGGTGCGCTGCGGCTGGGCGACGTGGCGCACGAAGATCTGGCGCAGCCGCTCGGTGTCCTCGGCCGCGGCACGCACCTCCACACCGCCCTGGCGGAAGGTGCTGCCCGCCCAGGCGTACCCCGCGCGGACCATGATGGCCCAGCGCTCCAGGTCCTCCACCGACCGCTCCATCTTCGGCGCGCCCAGGGCCGGGCCGCCGTGGGCGTGCAGCACTAGGTGGCCGTTCCACTGCTGAGGCACCGCCACCAGGTAATACGCACCGGCCGAGTCCTTGCCCGACAGGCAGCGGGCGATGGGCGCCAGGTCCTTGGGGCACGGGGTGGCCGTGGGCGCGGCCTCGGCCGTGGCACTCACCGGCGCCGAAGCTGGTGGTTGTGTGGGCACCGGCGCGCAGGCAGAAAGCAGGCAGGTCACGCCGGCCAGCGCCAGGGCTGGCAGGGTGCGTGGTGTGGCACGGGGGGTGGGCATGGGTCGGGTCTCCGTTGTCTTTTTTGTCCGCGCTGGGCGTCGTGTTAAATACTACAAAATTGATAGCATCTTAGGCATGATTCACTAGCGCTACGGGCCATTTTGACCCATATCTGCATGCTTGACCCCACACGGCAGCACCCGGGGCACCTTGGCGCCCCAGGACAGGGCCCAGGGTCAGAACTTGCCCATGTAGTCGCGCTTGCCCAGTTCCACGCCGTTGTGGCGGGCGATGGCGTAGGTCGCGTTCACGTGGAAGAAGAACTGGGGCAGGCCGTAGTGCAGCAGGTAGTGCTCGCCCACAAACTGCTTTTCGCGCGGCGTGCCGGGCTGGATGGTGATCTGGCGCGTGGCGGCCTCGGCAAAGGCTGCCTGCGGCAGGCCTTCGATGAACGCCAGCACCGTGCGGATGCGCTCGGTCAGGTCGGAAAAACCGGGGCGCTCGGCGTCGGGCAGCGAAGGCACCTCCACACCGGCCAGGCGCGCGGCCACGCCCTTGGCAAAGTCGCAGGCGATCAGCACCTGGCGGG
The DNA here is from genome assembly GCF_002754175.1 of Acidovorax sp. 59. Taxonomy (NCBI): domain Bacteria; kingdom Pseudomonadati; phylum Pseudomonadota; class Betaproteobacteria; order Burkholderiales; family Comamonadaceae; genus Acidovorax; species Acidovorax sp. 59. The sequence continues at coordinate 4,478,585 of NZ_PEET01000001.1, forward strand.
CCATGGGAAACATGTCAGGGAACAGGCGGGCCAGCAGCAATGCGTCCGGCTCGATCTTGCGGGCCGTGGCATGGGCCTCGGTCTTGGCCAGGATGTCCTGGAGCGAGCCCAGCATCTGGCGAAAGACGGGGATGCTGGCGTTGTACATGGGGTTCGTCATGGGCGGTGTCCTGGAAGTGCGTTGAAAACAAAGGGCGCCGTTGCGAACCCTGCCAAACAGGGCCCCGGCGCCACCGACCGCGATTGCAACACAGGCCCGCGCGGCGTGCTGGGCGCCGTACAGAGCCCCCGCCCCGTGGACCCTTCAGGCCGCTGCAGGCACGGGCCGTGCCGCCCGTGCTGCCACGCCCACCCCCACGAGCGCGGCCGACAGCACGCTCAGGCCCAGCGTCACGGCCGAGCCGTAGAAGATGCCCGCCGTCATGCCGTGGTCCAGCATGGCGCCAAACACCGGTGCCGCCAGGCAAAAGCCCAGGTCCAGCCCCGAATACACCGTGCCATACACGCGGCCCGTGGCACCGGGGGGCGCGGCGCGCTTGATCAGCATGTCGCGCGAGGGGCCCGCCAGGCCCGTGCCCAGCCCCGCCACCGAGGCCACCACCAGCGCCGCCATGCCGGGCAGCAGCCCCGAGGCCACCACCACCAGCAGCGCGGCCGAGCCCAGCAGGCACACGGAGATGATCTTCTCCAGCCGCTGCACACGCCCCACCAGAAAGCCGCCCACCAGCATGCCCGCCGCGCCGCACAGCATGTAGCCGGTGACGACCATGGCCGTCACGCTCAGCGGCAGGCCGTACATGGACTGCAGCGCCGGGCTGGCAAAGCTCTGGATAGCGCTGAGTGCACAGGTGCTCCAGAAAAAGAACGAGAAACACAGCCACACCGAGGGCAGCCTGAGGAAGGCCATGGGGTGCTCGGGCTTCGCCGCCGCTGCGCCGCCTTTGGTCTGGTGTGCCCAGGCGCCCTGCCGGTCGTCAATCGCATCGCGGTTCCACACCATGATGGCCAGCACCGTGAGGGCCAGCAGCGCGCCGCACAGGCAGGCCGTGCGCCACGAGCCCGTGGCGGTAGCAATGCCCGCCATGAACACGGGCGCCGTGGCCCAGCCCAGATTGCCGCTGATGCCGTGCACCGAAAAGCCATGCCCGAGGCGCTGGGGCGACACGCGCTTGTTCAAAATGGTGAAGTCCACCGGGTGGAACGGTGCATTGCCCAGCCCCGCCAAAGCCGCCGCGAGCAGCAGGCCCGTGTAGCCCTGCGCCGTGCCCGCCGCCAGCCCCGCTGCGGCAAAGCTCGACAGCGCAAAAAACATCACCGGCCGCGCGCCCACACGGTCCACCAGGAAACCCGACAGCGCCTGGCCCACGCCCGAGATCACGAAGAACACCGACACCAGCAGGCCCAGCTCGGAATAGCTGAAGCCGAACTCCCCGATCAGCCACGGAAACAGCGGCGGCAGCAGCATGTGAAAGAAGTGCGAGCTGCCGTGGGCCAGACCGATCAGGCCGATGGTGCGGGCGTCCTGCCGCAGGGGGACGGGGTTGGCAGTGGTGGCGGTAGCGCCGGAGGTGGAAGCAGTCATGGGTTGGATCTTAGGCAGCATGCCCTCGGCAGGTTTACGATAGACGGCCAATTTCTATCGCAAACATGCCAAACCCACCCACCAGGCCCCCCACCCCTACCGAACCGGTGGTGGAACACTTCGCCGCCGAGGTCGTGCCTCGCGCCCAGGCCGGCAAGTCGCGCGGGATGTCGTACGTGGACTCGCTCACGCCCGAGCTGTTTGTGCCCACCGCCGCCCGCCCGGTGCGCGCCAAGCTGCGCTGGCTGGCCGCCGACACGCAGGTGATGCCCCACAGCCACCCCTGGGCGCAGGTAGCGATCTCCACCACGGGCGTGATCCGGCTCACGGTGAACCACGGCACCTACATCGTGCCGCCCTCGCGCGCGCTGTGGATTCCGCCCGGTGTGGAACATGCCGTGACCATGGTGGAAGACGCCGACCTGCGCACGCTGTACTTTCACCAGCCCCGGGGGCGCTGCGGCCCCGGCGTGCCGCGCGACCAGGAAGACGCATGGCGCCAGTGCCGCGTGCTGGAGGTGTCCGACCTGCTGCGCGCCCTGGTGCGCGAGATGCCCACCACGCCCGACGGCGGCGCCGCGATCAGCCCCGCCGACCTGCGACGCGAGCAGCACCTGAGCGCCCTGGTGCGCGACGAACTGGCCCGTGCCGCCGCCGTGAAGCTGGGCGTGGACCTGCCCCAGGACAAGCGCCTGCGCCACCTGTGCGAGGCCGTGCTGGCCGACCCCACGCGCCACGACACCCTGGCCGACTGGGCGCAGGACACGGGCGCCAGCCCACGCACCGTGGCACGCCTGTTCCGCTCCGAGCTGGGCAGCACCTTCACCCAATGGCGCCAGCAGGTGATCCTGGCCAAGGCCGTGTCGCTGGCCGCCGGCCGCATGCCCATGGGCCAGATCGCCGCCGAGCTGGGCTACAGCGCGAGCGCCTTCAGCGCCATGGTGCGCAAGTCGGTGGGGCAGCCGCCGGGACGGTTTTTGGGGCAGCAGCAGCCGGCAGCCGTGGTCCCGTAGCCCCGTGCGGTGCGTGCAGCCGAAGCTGCCGGGCGTTATGGCATGACTTCGCCGCACGGGGCCTTGGCCAGGGTGTACGGGAGCTCGGTGAGCCCTATCTGCCTGCTATTGCCCCTGTGCGCTAGAACCATATGCCCAGGCAGCTATGAAAAAGTGAGTATTCAGATACCCCGATGACTGCAGCGCGCCGCGTCTGCCGCTAAGGTGTCCGCTTGTTCGCTCCGACTCTGCCGAGCCCCATGACCACTCCACAGCCCCCACGCACCTTCCACAGCTACGAACCCCGCCTGGGCCACGGCCTGCCGCACGACCCGTTCAATGCCATCGTGGGACCCCGCCCCATCGGCTGGATCTCCACGCAAAGCGCCACGGGCGCGACCAACCTCGCGCCCTACAGCTTTTTCAACGCCTTCAACTACGTGCCCCCCATCGTGGGCTTTGCCAGCATTGGCTACAAGGACACAGTACGCAACGTGCAGGCCACGGGCGAGTTTGTGTGGAACCTGGCCACCCGCGACCTGGCCGAGGTGATGAACCAGAGCTGCGCCGCCGTGCCACCTGAAGTGAGCGAGTTCGACCTGACCGGTCTGACCCCCCTGCCCTCCACCCGCGTGCGCCCCCCGCGCGTGGCCGAAAGCCCGGTCACCTTTGAATGCCGCAGCACGCAGATCCTGCAGCTGCAGGGGGTGGACGGGGCCCAGGTGGACACCTGGCTGGTGCTGGGCGAGGTGGTGGCCGTGCACATCGATCAGGCGCTGCTGAAGGACGGCGTGTACGACACCGCGAACGCGGGGCACATCCTGCGCGGCGGCGGGCCGGCGGACTATTTCACTGTGGGGCCAGAGCAGCTGTTCAGGATGTATCGGCCCCGTTGAGTTCCAGGCGCTCAGCGCTGCAGCGGGGCGCACAGCCCGCCCTGGGGGGGGCGTGCCCATTGTTCCAGCCAGGCCCAGACGCGCTGCACGCCATCTGCCGGGTGCTCGCCGTCTGCTACCCGCTGTTGCAGGCCATGGTCTGCCCCCGGGAGTCGGCGTACGCACCAACCGGCAGGTGAACGCGGCGCCGCCCGTTTCGCAAACAGTTCGTAGGCCTGCGCAGGCACCAGCGCATCTTCAGCCCCCCACACCTGCAACACCGGCCAGGGGCTGTCGATGAGCGGCTGCGCCACTGGCCAGTGCCACAGGTCGCGCCAATAACCCAGGCTGCGCCCTTGCACCACCACGCTGTCGTGGGGCGCCCCTGCCACGAGCTGCCCCAGCGCGGTCCAGTCGCCCTCTGCGTCCATGCGGCGGGCCTGCAGTGTCCCTGCCTCCTGGGGGTCCAGGCCGCTGGCCCCGATGAGCACCAGACCGGCCAGATGGGGCACCTCAGGGGCCAGCGCGGGCAGTAGCTCGGCCCCTTCAGAGATACCCACGAGCAGCTGCGGCACGGCGGGCTGGCCCTGGCGCTGCAATGCATCTGCAAGCAGCGCCGCGCGCGCCTGGGCGAACCAGGTGGAGTGGCGGTCTTGCAGCACAAATGGGTGGGGGCAGTCGGCGGGCTTTGTCTGTGACTGGGGATCGACCCCGGGCTTGTGCAGCACCAGCACCTGCGCGTGCAGCAGGCCGGCAAAGTAGCGGTCCGCGATGGGACCCATGCCCGCGCAGCCCGAGCCAGGGATGACGATCACGCGATAGCGCAGGGGCGCGGTGCGCTCCGCGCGCTGCAGGGTCTGGAGCACGGCGCCGCCCACGCCCGGCATGGCCCGCTGGATGAACCCAGCGCCCTGCGCTGGGCCCTCCTCGACGGCGAGCCCTTGAAGGTCTGCCTGTGCCGCAGCCGCGCCTTCACGTACGCGCGGGGCCGTACAACCCACCAGCGCCATGGCCAGGGCGGCAGACGCAAAAAAGGCCAGCGCAGGGCTGGCCTTGGGGAGGACGGACACCGCACTGGCCGGTGCCCGCAAGGGCTGCGGGTGCACGGTGGGACGCACTGCGGCTTACTTGAGGATCAGCACCTGCTCGGGCTGCTGGGGCTGCGGCACGGGCATGGGCTGGCCGCCTTGTTGGTAAACCACCGGTGGGCGCACGCCGCGCGCCAGGTTGGCGTCGGTGTAGCCCAGTTGCACCGCGAGCTGCTGGTACACGTCCTGCGCCAGCGACAGCGAGGTTTCGCGCATCACCTTGGCCCGGTTGGGGGGCGCAATGTCGCCACGGATCGACAGGATCTTGGTGTCGTTGCCTTCGCCCTGGGCGGAGAACGCGGCCTTGATCTCGTAGGTCTTGGTGTTGATGAGCGAGAAGTCGGCCAGCAACTGCAGGCCGTACTGGCGCGTGGCGCTGGTGGTGCCCTGCAGGGGCGAGAGCGCGTCGGTGAACTCGATGCTGGACACCACGCCGAACAGCACGTAGTCGGCGCCGTTGAACTCACCCTTCTTGATGCGGGTGATCACGTCGTTGACCTGGGGCTGCGCCTGGGGTGTGGCCATCTTACCGCCCTGCACCTGGTTGAGCACCTGCTCGGCCTTGCTGGGCTGGGGCTTGCCGGCGTCAAAGCCCTTGCCCTGCACCAGGCGGAAGTACGTGCCCTGCAAGATGGCGCCCTTGATGTCATTGGTGTAGCCGCCAAGCTCGCGCTGCTCGATGTAGCTGTAGCGCCCGGCCACATAGGTGCCGCTGGCCTGCTCAGACGCCTGCATGGACTGCTGGCCGGAGTACGAGCCCCCACCGCCGTACATGCCATGGCTGTGGCTACCGCCCTGGCTGCCCTGGGCGCTCATCTGGCTGCTGCGCTGGTAGGTGCCGGCCATGAAGTATTCGGACACGCGCTGGGCGTAGGCCAGGTCGGTCACAGCGATCTTGGGCGCGGCGCCGGGTTGCTGCGCCTGCGCGCCCGTGCCCCAGGCCAGCGTGGTGGCCGCGATCACGGCCAGGGCCGTGTGGAGGGTGATTCTGCGTTGCATGGTGTGCTCCTTGGGGCAGATCAGCGCTTGCTGGTCTTTCTGATTTCTTTCTCGTCCTGCCACTCGATCGTGCCTTCCTGCACATCAAACAGCTTCAGCGTGAACTTGTAGTACACGTCCTTGGTGCTGTTGTTCTGCTTGACGATGCTGGTCAGCTCGCCTTCCATGCTGTACTTGGCGGCGGTCATCTGGCCGACCTTGGCGGTGGTGCCCTGCTTGTACAGGCCGCTCTGGTTCTGGCGCTGCAGCTCGTCCACACCGGCCTGCATCTCGTTGATGGAGCGCACAAAACGCACCTTGCCGGACTTGACCAGCGCGGTCTGGATGGAGTTCATCACGTTGGTGGTGTCGATGTACTCGCTGGTCTTGTTCTTCACGGTGGAGATCGTCACCGTGGGGCGGCCCTGGAAGATGCCGGTTTCGAGCAAGCCGCCGGTCATCTTCTCGGCAATCATCTGCAGGTCGGTGGAACCGAACTCGTTGGTCACCAGCTCGACGGCCTTGGCGTCGCCGTAGTTGACCTGGCGGTCAAAACGCACGGTGGGGGACGACAGGTTCTGGCAGGCCGACAGGACCAGGGTGCTGGCCGCAAAGGCCAGGATCAGCGCGCTGCGCTGGATGCGGTTCTTGGTGTTCATGTTGGTTTACTCCTCACTCAAACAGGGATTGGTGCGGCGCGATCAGCGCGGCTCCACATTCATTTCCAGGCGCAGGTCCACGGCAGCGCTGGTGGGCGCGACGCTCTTGACGGTCTGCTGGCCCAGGCCCAGCACGCTCATCTGCTTCCAGGACTCGCCATCGCCCACCTGGTTGCCCACGTTGTCCAGCCACTTGAAGCGGTAGAACACGGTACGGTCGGTGCGGCCCATGTTGGCCATGTCGGCCTGCACCACCAGGATGTCGTTCTTGCGCACGATGCGCATCTCGCGCACAGCGATGCTGTTGGCCTCGCCTCGCAGCGCCACCTTGGCCGCCACGGCCAGCGGCGTGGCGGGGTCATGCAACTGGGCGCTGGCGTTGCCAGCCAGGGTCATCAGGGCCGCGCACAGCACTGCAGGGATCGCGGCGGGGACAAAACGGGTTCTCATGCCAGAGGCTCCTTGAATGGGGTCAGAAACAGGGGTCAGTTCTTGGCAGCCGCTGCAGGCTGGGCGGCCGTGGGCTTGACGGTGGACGAGGGCACGGTGCGTGCACGGTTGTTGTTGGTGGTGCGCACCGGGGCCGCGGGTGCCGCTGCTGCGGCAGGAGCCGGCTGGGGTGCGGCCGCCACCGTGGGCAGCTGGCCCAGCATGGCCACGTCGCCGATCAGCACGCTGTTGTCATACATGCGCAGGGGCACCAGGGCGTACTGGCCGTCGATCTTGATCGGCTGGGGCAGCTGGCGGCCGTTGATGGAGACAGTGTGTTCGCCAGGGGGCAGGTAGCCACGGGCCACATACACGCGGCCGGGCAGCATGCGCCACATGCGGTCGTCGGCCTGCTCGGTGGCCACCGAGGCTGCGGCGCCAATCAGGCCGCCGATAAGACCGCCACGCTTTTGAAGCTCGTTCTGCAGCACGCCCTTGGCCACGGCGCGGGTGAAGCCGCGCAGCACCATGCCAGGCATTTCGTCCTTGAGCACACGGCGGGCCATCACGTTCACGTCCACCACTTTTTCGAGCTTGAGGTCGGTGCCAGCGGCCGACACCACCGTCAGGGGCGCATCCTTGGAAGGCTCGATCACGGGGTACGAAATGCTGGCGGTGACCAGGCCACGGCCGGTGGGAACGGGGATGGTGAAGGCCTTGGGCTTGCGTGCAGGCGCGTCACCGGCCTCGACGATGAAGAGCACGTCGGTCATGCGCTGGCGGCGCTTCCAGGTGAAGCCGGTGCGGTTGTCCAGGCCGCGCAGGCCTTCTTCGAGCACGGGGGTGTCGGGCTTGAGCTCGATGGCTTTGCGGTAGCCGGGTGCCGCCAGGCCGGGCTCGTTGAGCATTTCGTACAGGAAGCCGGCCAGGTAGTGGCTCAGGGCGTTGGAGTAACCGTTCTTGAGCGCCAGCACCTCGGGGTCGTTGAGGGTCTCGACGGGGTAGCCATTCAGCTCCTTGCCACCCGATGTGGCGCCCTTGGACTTGGCTTCTTCTTCAGCGGCCAGGGTTTCCTTGGCACGGAACTCGGCAATGATGGCTTCGCGCTCGTGGGTGCGCTTGATGTCCACGCGGGCGTTTTCAAAATCACCCACGGCCATGCGGTTGAGCGCCAGGCGCGTGGTCAGCCATACCTTTTCGTAATCCTGGCCTTCATAGACCTTCAGGCGCTCGCTCACCAGGGCGGCGCCCACGGTGCCCATCAGCTTGGAGGGGTTGGTCTTGGCGGTTTCTTCCCATTCCTTGACCTTGTTGTCGGCCAGCAGGAAGGCGTTGGTGCTGTCGGGATAGCGGCGGTCCATGCGCAGCAGCTCGCCGCGCTCCATGTTGAAGAGCAGCGCCGTTTTTTCTTCTTCGGTCTTGGCCGTGCTTTCCAGGCTGGCCAGCGCGGCGGGGATGCCGCCACTGCGCCCGGCGGTCTGCATGTCGGTGGCCAGCTTGTCATGGCTCTGCATGGTGGCGCAGCCGGTGAGGGCCGCGCTCAGTGCCAGGGCCCATAGCAGGCGCGGACGGAAACGGGGTGGGTGGGCGGTCATGGATGCTCCTTGCAGATCGGTCGGTTGCTCACCAGAAACACCCCGCGCTTACCACGCGCAGCCGTGCAACAGCCCCGCCAGAGGGAGGGTGCTGTGAATACGGCGTGCGTGCGTGGTGGAAGTCCGGTCAAGGCGGGCGCTGGCAGCCCGTGCGCCCCCTCCCGGCGCGGATACGTGCTGTGTGCGGCCCCCTCTGGCTGTGAGTTTCTTGGTTGTTGTGTATGGGGTTGTAGCCAGCCGCGGAATGTAGCAAAAGCTTGTATCTTTTCTGTAACCGTGTGGGGCCGGTGACACAGACGGACACAGGGGCCAGCACAGTGGGAGCATGGTGTGCATGTCATCCCTCCTGCTGCTGGCGCGGCATGCGGTACAGCCACACCACCCGCCCGCCGGGCGCACGCAGCTGGACGCTGGGCAGCCAGCCGGGCACCGCAAACTCCAGGCTGACCAGCCACGCGCCAGGCGCCAGCTCAGCCTGGGCCTTGGCGGCCGCGCGGGCCATGCTCTCGGGCCGCTGGAACAGGTACACCATCTGGTAGGCGCTCCAGTCGGCCTTCCACATGTCGGCACGCTGCACCCGCGCCCAGGGGCAGCGCAGGGCGCACAGCAGGCGCAGCGGCCAGCTCCACTCCAGCCCGTCGAGCTGGGCGGCAGGGTAGGCATGGCGCAGGGCCTTGAGGCCATCGCCCAGGCCACAGCCTGCGTCGAGCACCCGCGCACCCAAAGGCAGCGGCGCCTGCACGGCCAGAGACTGCAGCGCGTGGCGTGGCGTGGGGAACAGGGGCGCATCGCGCCACGCATTGAGCGGGTAGACCAGCAGCAACAGCGACAGCGGCACCAACCACGCCCAGGTGGGCAGGCTGGCCGCCCCGAGCAGCGCCAGCGACAACGGGAACCCGGCGGCAATCAGCCCGCGCCGCCACCAGCTGTCGCCCAGCACACTGGCAGCCGTGCCCAGCAGGCAGGCCACCAGCAAGGCGGCCACCGGTGGAACGGCGCGCTGCAGCGCCACAAAGATCAGCCACGCGCACGCCCACGCCGCCAGTGCGGGCAGGGGCCAGGGCATGCGCAGGGCCAGCATGGTTCTCCGTTCTCAGCGGCCAAAAATGCCGCGCAGCAGATTGACGGGGTTGACCACGTTGCCCGCGTCCGTGCCGCCGTCACCTGCCGGCGGCTGGCCTGCGGGCGCGCCGCCCATCCCGCTGGAGTAAGCGCCTGTGCCGCCCGACGGTGCGCCGGTTGCCGCGCCCATGCCGCCACGGCGCCCCTGCATTTCTTCACCCAGCATGGCCATGGTGTGCGACTTCACGCGCACGCGCACCGACCATTCAGGCTCCCACGCAGCCTTGGGGTCGGCCGGGCGGGGTGGGTACACGATGTGGCTCTCGCCACCGTAGGCCATCATGCGCAACATGGGCGTGGCATCGCGCCCGCCACCCGCAAAGATGCCCTGCGGGATGGCGCATTGGGTAGTCTCGGGCTGTAGCAGCACGCGCTCCTTGAGCCAGCGGTCGATGGTGGCGGGCGAGAGGTAGTCGAACAGGCCCATGCCAGTGTCCGGCGTCTCGGCGCTGGACCACATGATGAGGTCGTCCCCGCTTTGCGACATGGCGTGCAGGTAGTAGGCACGCGCGTTGCGCACGGGCTGCCAGCTGGTGCCCATGCTGTCCTGCGGCTTGCCGGTGGTGCGCAGGTCGATGGCGGGCATCAGGTCCTGCGCCGCGCCCAGGGTAAATTTCATGGAGGCAGGCACGCCATCGCCACGCACCTGGTGCTCGCCCACCACCGAGCTGTCCCGCGACAGGCTGACCTGGTTGCGTTCGTTGGGGTACAGCGCATAGGCCGGGCCCACGCGCGGGCCCCGGTCCGGCACGGCACGGCCCGCGAAGGCCTGGGCGTAGTCGGAGGGCTTGGCACGTGCCAGATCGATCACGCGGGGCTGGCCCGCACGCACCGCGCTACCGCAGCCCCAGTACAGCAGGATGCGGCCCTTGGGCTGCTGTTGCTGGTACTCACGCGGCACTTCGCCCGGCTCGGTCTGCGTGGGCTGGGCACGCGGCGGGACCAGCGGCAGGGACTCGCCCATGCGCATGCCGGGCGGGATGGACTGGCTGGCCTCGACGCCGGGGCGCAGGCTGTTGTGCAAAGCGATATCGATGACGCGCGGCGGCATGATGGACATGGCGCGGGCGTTGCCATACGACGTGTTGCTGCCGCCCCCCATGCCCGGCGCAGCGCCGCCGCCCATGCCCCCCATGAGGCCGCCGAGCATGCCGCCACCACCGGGCAGGCTGTCCATCTCGGGCATGCCGGCCATGGTGCCGGTGGACAGGTCCATCCACAGCTGCACCTTGGGAGCCTTGGTGTTTTGGGCCTGGGCGCCCAGGCTGGCAATGCACAGGCCAGCGGCCAGGCAGGCGGGGGTCAGGTAGCGCAAAGGGGTTGTCATCAGGTCTGCTCCAGAAGATACATGGATCACCCGGCAAACCATCATGGGCCGCAAAGCAGCGTTGTCGCCGCCCTGTGAAGAGGCCTTGCGGTCAACCCGGGTGTGTTGAACGCAGCGCAGTGTAGGCCCCGCAAGGACGCATTTTGCCCCTGCAAGTTACTTGTGGAAACCGTTTGTGTGCGCTATTTCACGCCATCTTGCGCGGCAACAACCCCGCGCCCCGGAGCGATGAGAGGGTCAGCCGCGCAGGCGGTCGATCAGACCGTTCAAAGCCTCCAGCGACCCGAACTGGATCGCCAGCTCGCCCATGTCCTCCACCCGGCCGTTGCGCTTGACGCGTTTCTTGACGCGCACTTCGACCTCGGCCATGAGCAGGTCCGACAGTTCTTCTTCCACGCGCTTGAGGTCGCGCGACTTTTCCTTCTGGGGCTTTTGCGGCACCAGGCTGAACTCGGCACCAATCTTTTTGACCAGGGCCTCGGCTTCGCGCACCGACAGCTTCTTGGCCGCGATCTGGTTGCCGGCCGTGATCTGCGCGGCGCGGTCCAGCGACAGCAGTGCACGCGCATGGCCCATGTCGATGTCGCCCGCCATCAGCATGGTCTGCACAGGCTCGGCCAGATTCAACAGGCGCAGCAGGTTGCTGGCGGCGCTGCGCGAGCGGCCCACGGCCTGGGCAGCCAGCTCGTGCGTCAGGCCAAACTCCTTGACCAGGCGCTGCAGGCCCTGGGCTTCTTCCAGCGGGTTGAGGTCTTCCCGCTGGATGTTTTCGATGAGCGCCATGGCGGCGGCCGACTCGTCCGGCACATCGCGCACCAGCACCGGCACCTCGGCCAGGCCCGCCAGGCGGGAGGCCCGAAAACGCCGCTCGCCCGCAATGATTTCGTACTTACCTGCGTGTTCACCCCCCGCGAGGCGCCGCACCAGGATGGGCTGCATGACGCCCTGGACCTTGATGGACTCGGCCAGCTCGTACAGCGCGCCCTCGTCCATGCGCGTGCGCGGCTGGTACACACCCGGCACCAGCTCGGAGAGCGGCAGGCTGCTGGGCAGGCCCGCTTCGGCGGCCTGGGCCTGCTCCACTTTGTCTTCGACCTTGGGGCCCAGCAGGGCTTCCAGGCCTCGGCCGAGGCCCTTGGGTTTTTTGGTGACCATGAAATGCGTCTCGCGAAAGGAAAAAGGGAAAGGGGGGAAGAATCAGCGGTCGATGATGACCAGCGTGCCGTGGCTGCCGGGCGCCACGGCGTGGGGCACGCCAGCGGGCACGATGAACACCTCGCCCGCGTTCACCTCGGTGACCTGCCCTTGCAGGGCGAGGCGCATGCAGCCGTCCAGCACCAACAGGGCTTCATCAAAGTCGTGCGATTCGTCGGGATAGGCCGCGTCGTCCATGCGCAGCACCTTGACGTTGGCGCCCGCAGCCTGGCCCACCACCGTGGAGTTCCAGGCGCGGGGCAGTTGGTCGGCAATGGCGGGCAGGCTGATCTTGGTCATGGGTCGGCAACAAGGGTTCAAAACATCAACGCGCAGAGCGGCTCGCCACGCGGCGCCGCTTGCGACTGCGCCACAGGCGCAGCCACACACCGAACCCGATGGCCAGCAGCACCAGGGCCAGCATGACCTGCCCCAGCGCGCCCACCACCACCGCGCTGCTGGGCAGCAGCCAGGCCAGCACCACCTGCAAGGCGTCGCCAAGCCAGTAGAAGTCAGCCGCGACCCGCCGAGGTGGAGGGACAGCGCCGTCCGCCATCACCGGCGAACGCTTGCGCCAAAAGGCCCAGCGGCTCATGCCGGGGTGGCGAGCTGCATCAGCCAGCCGCGCCCCTCGTCCCAGTCACCCAGCCCGGATTCGGCATTGATATGCCCGCGCTCGCCATAGTCCACAAACCGCGCACCCCAGGCCTGGGCCAGACCTTCGGCGCGTTCGAAGCTGCAGTACGGGTCGTTGCGGCTGCCCACCAGCACGGCCGGAAACGGCAGCGGCTGGCGCGCAATGGGCGCCCAGCCGTGGATCTGCGCAGCCAGGTCGGGCCGCTCCACATCGCCCGGCGCCACCAGCAGCGCGCCGCGCACCTTGGCCGCGTGGCGGGTGTGCGCCGCCCACCAGGCGGTGAGGATGCAACCGAGGCTGTGCGCCGCCAGCACCACGGGGCCATCCGCATCGGCCACGGTTTCTTCCAGGCGCGCAGACCAGTCGCCGCGCAGCGGGTGCATCCAGTCGTGCTGCTCCACGCGCTGGTAGCCGTGCGCGGCCTCCCAGCGGCTTTGCCAGTGGTCGGGGCCAGAGTTCTGCCAGCCAGGCAGCAGCAGGATGTTGGAGGCCTTCATTACTATCAAATTAATAGCTGCTACCGCATACTCTTCAAGCGCCTGCGGCCATTTTGGCCATGGAAGAGGCTGCAGGAGGCATGGTTTGCACACGCTCGACCATCTCCTGCGCAAACTCCACAAAGGCCTGGCTGCCCTTGGCGGCCGGGTCAAACACCACACCGGGCAGGCCATAGCTGGGCGCCTCGGCCAGGCGCACGTTGCGCGGAATCACACTGTTGAACACCTTGTCGCCAAAGTGGCCCTTGAGCTGGTCGCTCACCTGCTGCTGCAGCGTGATGCGCGGGTCGAACATCACGCGCAGCAGGCCGATGATCTGCAGGTCGGCATTGAGGTTGGCGTGCACCTGCTTGATGGTGTTGACCAGGTCGGTCAGGCCTTCCAGCGCGAAGTATTCGCACTGCATGGGCACGATCACGCCGTGGGCACTGCACAGGCCGTTGAGGGTGAGCATCGACAGCGACGGAGGGCAGTCGATCAGCACGAAGTCATAGTCACCATCGGCCTCGGCCAGCGCAGTTTTGAGGCGCTTTTCGCGGTGCTCCAAAGTCACCAGCTCCACCTCGGCCCCGGCCAGTTCGCGGTTGGCGCCGAGCACCCAGTAGCCACATTTGTCCGACAGCACGGCCGCCTCTTTCACCGAGGCGGATTCGAGCAGCACGTCGTACACCGTGAGGTCGAGGCTGCGCTTGTCCACGCCCGAGCCCATGGTGGCGTTGCCCTGCGGGTCCAGGTCCACCATCAGCACGCGCTGGCCGATCTTGGCCAGGCCAGCGGCGAGGTTGACGGTGGTGGTGGTCTTGCCCACCCCACCCTTTTGATTGGCAACGCAAAAGATCTTGGCCATGTGGGTGCTGCAGTTCGTGTGGTGTTATTTGGAGATCGCCAGCTTGATGCCAAAGCCGATCAGGAAGACGCCTGCCACTTTCTCCAGCACGCGGCCGATGCGCGGGTTGGCGCGCATGCGCTCGGCCAGGTGGTGCGTGAGCAGCACGGCCGTCAGGCCATAGAGAAACGTCAACGCGGCCACCGTGGCCGCCATCACGCCAAAGGTCAGCATGCCCTGGTGCCGGGCCGGGTCCACGAACAGCGGAAAGAACGCCATGTAGAAAACGATGGCCTTGGGGTTGAGCAAGGTGATGAGCCCGGCCTGCTTGAAATAGTGGCGCGGCTCGATGTTCAGGATGGGCTGGGCGCCCGGCTTGGCCGTGACCATCTTGAAACCCAGCCACGCCAGATAGGCGGCCCCCAGCCACTGCACCGCGTGGAAGGCCGTGGGGTAGGTGGCGAGCAACGCAGCCACACCGGCCACTGCCGCCCACATCAGCACCTGGTCGCCCGCAATCACGCCCATGGTGGCCGCCATGCCGCCGCGAATACCGCCCTTGCTGGTGGAGGTGATGAGCGCCAGATTGCCAGGGCCCGGAATGAGCAGGAACAACACGATGGCGGCGACAAAGGCGCCGTAGTCTGCGATGCCGAACATGGTTTCTCCTGGTGCGCGGGGAGGGTGCGACCGAAAGATGCACCCGGGTGAGGAGCCGAGTTTACGCGAGCCCCCTGCCCCACCCGCCGAAAAGTCGGCGCACTGAGGACAGAGCCATCAGGCGGGCTTCATCCAAATGATGCAGCGCTCCGCGTCCAGACCCGGCACCGTGAGCTGTTCCACGTGAAACACTGCCACATCCCCAGGCAGCGCAGCGATTTCCTCCTGGGGATGTTTGCCCTTCATGGCCAGCCATACGCCGTGGGGCGCGGCCAGTGCGCTGCGCGACCAGGTCACAAAGTCTGGCAACGAGGCAAACGCGCGGCAGCTGATGACATCGAACGGCGTGCTCAGCGTCTCGACCCGTGCGTGCACACCATGCAGGTTGCGCAGCTTGAGTGCCACCGCTACCTGCTGGATGAAGGCCGCCTTCTTGCCCACGGTGTCCACGCAACTCACATCCACATCCGGAAAGCAGATGGCAAACACCACGCCAGGCAAGCCGCCACCCGACCCGACATCCAGCAGCTTCACCGCTGCCACCCCACCCTGCTGCAGGCCCGCCACATGCCGCCGCAGCGGCGCCACGGCGGCCAGGCTGTCCAGAAGGTGGTGCGTCATCATCTCCTGCGGGTCACGCACGGCGGTCAGGTTGTAGACCTTGTTCCACTTTTGCAGCAGCGCCAGGAAATCCATCAACAGGGAAACCTGCGCATCGCTCAGGCCCAGCGCCAGAGTGTCGACCCCGGCTTGTAATTGTTGGCGCAGGCTGTCGTGGTTGTTGTTCACCGCCATCGTCATGCCGCCACTTCGCCTTCTGCCTTGGATGGCATGGCGGGTGCCACGGCGAACTCCTTGAACCCACCCTTCTTCAGATGCACCATCAGCAGCGAGATCGACGCAGGCGTAATGCCCGTGATGCGCGAGGCATGGCCCAGGGTCTCGGGCCGGTGACGGGTGAGCACTTGGCGCGCCTCGATGCTCAGCGCGGTGACCTGCATGTAGTCCAGGTCGGGCGGCAAGCGCAGCTTCTCGAAGTGGGCAGCGCGCTCCACCTCACCCTTCTGGCGGTCGATGTAGCCTGCGTACTTGGCGGCAATCTCCACCTGCTCCAGCACAGGGTCGCTCAGGTCACCCAGGGTTTCACGTGAAACATCGGCCGATGCGTACTTGCCGCCGTCCATCGATACCAGGTTGGCGTAGCTCACATCGGGGCGGCGCAGCAGTTCGAACAGGTTGTACTCGTGCTCGATGCTCTTGCCCAGCACGCGCTCGGATTCCGCCGCGGGCAGGTTGCGCGGGTTTACCCATGTAGCTTTGAGGCGCTCTGTTTCACGTGAAACCGCATCGCGCTTGCGGCTGAAGGCATCCCAGCGCGCATCGTCCACCAGACCCATCTGGCGCCCCACTTCCGTCAGGCGCATGTCCGCATTGTCCTCGCGCAGCTGCAGGCGGAACTCGGCCCGGCTGGTGAACATGCGGTAGGGCTCGGTCACGCCCTTGGTGATCAGGTCGTCCACCAGCACGCCCAGGTAGGCCTCGTCGCGGCCAGGCAGCCAAGGCGCGTCGCCCCGGCACTGCAGGGCGGCGTTGATGCCTGCGAACAGGCCCTGGGCCGCCGCCTCTTCATAACCGGTGGTGCCGTTGATCTGCCCGGCGAAGAACAGGCCCTGGATCTGGCGGGTCTCGAAACTGCTGTTGAGCGAGCGCGGGTCGAAGTAGTCGTATTCGATGGCGTAGCCGGGCCGCAGGATGTGCGCGTTCTCCAGCCCCGGCATGCTGCGCACCAGGTCGTACTGGATGTCGAACGGCAGGCTGGTGCTGATGCCGTTGGGGTAGAACTCGTGCGTGGTCAGGCCTTCGGGCTCCAGGAAGATCTGGTGGCTGTCCTTGTCCGCAAAGCGGTTGATCTTGTCTTCCACGCTGGGGCAGTAGCGCGGGCCCACGCCCTCGATCTTGCCGGTGAACATGGGGCTGCGGTCAAAGCCGCTGCGGATGATCTCGTGCGTGCGTTCGTTGGTGTGGGTGATCCAGCAGGGCACTTGGCGCGGGTGCATCTGTGCATTGCCCATGAAGCTGAACACGGGCACCGTGCCCTCGTTCACGCCACCGGGCATGCCGTCGCCGGGCTGCTCGGTGCACTTCGAGAAGTCGATGCTGCGCCCGTCGATGCGGGGCGGCGTGCCGGTCTTCAGGCGCCCCTGGGGCAGCTTCAGCTCCTTGAGGCGTGCCGACAGCGACACCGCAGGCGGGTCGCCCGCCCTGCCCGCCGCGTAGTTGTTCAGGCCCACATGGATCTTGCCGTCCAGAAAGGTGCCCGCCGTCAGCACCACGGTGCGGCTGCGGAAGCGGATGCCCACCTGCGTCACGGCGCCCACCACGCGGTCGCCCTCCACCATCAGGTCGTCCACAGCCTGCTGGAACAGCCACAGGTTGGGCTGGTTCTCCAGCATGCGGCGGATGGCGGCCTTGTACAGAATGCGGTCGGCCTGCGCCCGCGTGGCGCGCACAGCAGGGCCCTTGGAGCTGTTGAGAATGCGAAACTGGATGCCGCCCTCGTCCGTGGCCAGGGCCATGGCGCCACCCAGCGCATCCACCTCTTTCACCAGGTGGCCCTTGCCGATGCCGCCGATGCTGGGGTTGCAGCTCATCTGCCCCAGCGTCTCGATGTTGTGGGTCAGCAGCAGAGTTCTTTGCCCTAAGCGCGCAGCGGCCAGCGCGGCCTCGGTGCCTGCATGGCCACCGCCGACAACGATCACATCAAATTCCTGGGGATACAACATGGGGGTGCTCCGGGGCCCGGGGGGCCCGACATTCAAAACCGCCCGCCCTCCTGCGACGGCCCAACGAGGACGGGTCGCACTGGGGCGGGATGCATCATTCACCAGCCCATCTGGGCGGCAAGGGTGCAAGGGGAAACCCACGATTTTCCCACCTTTGCATGCTTTTTGTGCAAAGCCCTGGTCACAGCGGTTGCGCCACCCATCCGCAGCGCTACCAGCCCCTGCGGCCTTGCGCGGATGTTCCACGTGAAACAAGCGCCCGCCCCCACACGCCGAAGGGCGGCAGCTTGCAGTATTCCTGCCGTGGCTTTGTGCTCCAATGGCCCGCATGACTACCCAACTTCTCATTTTCGCGGGAAGCACCCGCCAGCAATCCTTCAACCGCAAACTGGCCCACGCCACTGCCGCCATCGCGCGCGATGCGGGGGCCAGCGTCACGCTGATGGAGCTGTCGGACTTCAACATCCCGCTGTACAACGCCGACCTCGAAGCCCAGGGCACGCCCGCCGATGTGATCCGCCTCAAGGAAATCCTCTGGCAACACCCGGCCTGGATCATCTGCTCGCCCGAGTACAACGGCAGCTACACCGCCCTGCTCAAGAACACCATCGACTGGGCCTCCAGCCCCGTCAAGGGCAACCCTGACTGGCAAGACGGCGGCAAGAGCTTTCGCGGCAAGGTCGTGGGCATGCTCAGCGCCTCACCCGGCGCCCTGGGGGGCCTGCGCTCGCAAAGCCACTTGGCCCCCCTGCTGATCAATGCCGAATGCTGGCTGGCGCCCAAGGCGTTTGCCCTGGGCTCGGCAGGCAGCGCATTTGACGACAACGGCAACCTCATCCAGCCAGCCCACCGCGACCGCGTGCGTGCCGTGGTGGACCAGGTGCTGTGGGGCGCCAGCCGCCTGCAGCCCGCTGGCGGTCAATAAGGCTGCCCGCCCGTGGACTGCCGCCCCGGCTGCGGTGCCTGCTGCACTGCCCCCTCCATCAGCTCGCCCATCCCCGGCATGCCGCAGGGCAAGCCGGCGGGGGTGCGCTGCATTCAGCTGGGGGACGATGCGCGCTGCCGCATTTTTGGCCAACCCGGGCGCCCGGCGGTGTGCGCGGGGCTCATGCCCTCGGCCGAGATGTGTGGCAGCAACCAGGCGCAGGCCCTGCACTACCTGTCGCAGCTGGAATCGCTCACGCAGCCGGCCCCGCGCTCATAGCCGGTCTTGCGGGGCCCCGAGAAGCATTGCAGGTGTTTCAAGCCCCAAAGTGACCCCCAGCGCTAGTGCCACATGCGCCAGCAGCTATCAAAATAGTAGTTTGCAAGCGAGGCTGTCACAAACCGCCGGTGTGCGCCGTCTGTGCTTCACTAACAGCACTCCACCGCCGCCATTGCCATGACCACCACTGACCCCTTCACCACCCTGCGCCCTCGCCTCTTCGGCATTGCCTACCGCATGCTGGGCGTGCGGGCCGATGCCGAGGATGTGCTGCAGGACGCTTGGCTGCGCTGGAGCCGCACCGATGCCAGCACCCTGCAGTCGGCCGAGGCCTGGCTGGTGACCATCGT
Source organism: Acidovorax sp. 59 (assembly GCF_002754175.1). Classification (NCBI taxonomy): domain Bacteria; kingdom Pseudomonadati; phylum Pseudomonadota; class Betaproteobacteria; order Burkholderiales; family Comamonadaceae; genus Acidovorax; species Acidovorax sp. 59. The sequence continues at coordinate 4,497,383 of NZ_PEET01000001.1, forward strand.
CACGCGGCTGTCCATCGACCGGCTGCGCGCGCTCAAGGCCGAGCGCGAGGCCTATGTGGGCTGGTGGCTGCCTGAGCCGCTGGTGGAGCTGGACGCGCACACCCCCGAGTCGGCGGCGGAACTGGCGGGTGAGCTGTCGGTGGCGTTCATGTATGTGCTGGAGCGGCTGGGGCCCGAGGAGCGCGCGGCCTTTTTGCTGCGCCAGGTGTTCGACTACGACTACCCCGAGATCGCCGCCCAACTGGGCAAGACCGAGGCCAGCTGCCGCCAGATGGTGCACCGCGCCAGCGAGCGCGTGCAGCAGGCGCGCACCCGCTTCGAGGTGCCGCAGGCCGTGCACCACCAGTTGCTGCGGCGCTTCATGAAAGCCGCCCAGAGCGGCGACCGCCAAGCCATCGAGGCGCTGCTGAGCGAAGACGCCCAGCTCATCGGCGATGGCGGTGGCATCGTGCCCTCGTTTCCCAAGCCGCTGGTGGGGCCGTTTCGCATCACCAACCTGTACTGGGCGGTGTTCCGGCGCCTGGGCGCGCAGGTGGTGTACCGCATGGCGCTCATCAACGGCGAGCCGGGCCTGCTGCGCTATGTGGACGGGCGCATAGAGTCGGCCCAGGCGTTTGTGACCGATGGCGAGCGCATCGTGGCCATCTACGCCGTGCGCAACCCGGACAAGCTGGCAGGCATCCCGGCCATGCTGCAGCAGTAAAGACACGGGCATAGCACCGTTCGCGCAGACCACCCCGCGGCCAACTCAGGCCAGTGCGCCAGGGCAGAAAAAACGCAGGCCACCTGTCACAACCCGGCACGGCGCAGCGTCTTGATGGGTATGGAAGACGGCAATGCGGCCACATGGCGACATCGCCACAAGGCCCCGCACCAGCGCCGTCTTTCACCACCGTCATCAACAACCCTTTGCCATCACCCAGGAGATTTCCATGTCGCAACACAGCGCCCGCCTGCCCTACCACCAACTGTCGTCCAAGGCCTTCATGGGCCTGGTCAACGTCTCTGAAACCATCAAGAAAGGTCCGCTGGGCACCCGGCTGGCCGAGCTGGTGTTCCTGCGCATCTCGCAGATCAACGGCTGCGCCTACTGCATGGACATGCACTGGAGCGCGCTCGTCAAAGACGGCGCCGATCCGCGCCACCTCAACGCTGTGGCCGGCTGGCGCGAGGCACCGTTCTTCAGCGAACGCGAACGCGCCGCCTTCCGCTGGGCCGAGATCATCACCGCCACACCCCACAGCGACGCGAGCGATGACGAGTACGCCAAGCTGAAGGTCCTGTTCTCCGACGCCGAGATTTCCGACCTGGGCTTTGCCATCGCCATCATCAACGCCTGGAACCTGCTGAACGCGGGCATGCGCGCACCGATTCCACAGGCCGGCTGAGCGCTGGCCGATGAGGGGTACGGGCCGGTGAAGGGGACATCGGCCCGTAGGGCCCGCTGCGGGCGCCGTGCACCAGAAATTCGCGTCCAAATGGCCGATAGCGCTAGTGAGTCATGCCTCTTTTGCTATCAATAATGAAGCAAAAGGCACCCGACACATGGCCGCGGGTGTAGCCTGCCTGACAGACCCGGCCACCACCCCGCCCTACAGTGGTGTCTTCCCACCCACAACACCGGAGACACCCACCCATGCTCAACATCACCTCGCTGCAAGGCAGCGTCAGCCCTGAAGAATGGCAGCTGCGCTGCGACCTGGCCGCGTGCTACCGGCTCGTCGCGCTGTACGGCTGGAGCGACCTGGTCTTCACCCACATCAGCGCCAAGCTGCCCGAGTCGGTGTCAGGCCCGGGCGAGCACCATTTCCTGATCAACCCCTATGGCCTCATGTTCGACGAGATCACGGCGTCGAGCCTGATCAAGGTGGACATGTTGTGCAACAAGCTGCACGACTCGCCCTTCCCCGTGAACCCTGCCGGGTTCGTGATCCACAGCGCCGTGCACGAGGCCCGGCCCGAGGCGGGCTGCGTGCTGCACACCCACACGCGCGCCGGCGTGGCCGTGAGCGCGCAAAAGGGCGGCGTGCTGCCCATCAGCCAGCAAAGCACGTTTGTGCTGGGCTCGCTGGCGTACCACGAGTACGAAGGCGTGGCCTTCCGCGACGAAGAAAAGCCGCGCCTGCAGGCCGACCTGGGCGAAGCCAACTTCCTCATGCTGCGCAACCACGGGCTGCTCACCGTGGGCAAGACCATTGCCGACGCCTTCCTGTCCATGTACACCTTCGAGAACACCTGCCGCATCCAGATCGACGCGCAAGCCGGCGGCGAACTGACGCAGGTGAACCCGCAGATCGTGAGCGGCGTGGCCCAGGCCATGCGCGTGCAGACCGGCGGCCTGGGCGGCGCTTTTGCCTGGCCCGCGCTGCTGCGCAAGGTGCAGCGCGACCTGCCCGGATTCGACAGCTGACGCGACCCCTCCCCGCTGCACCACGCGGCGGGCGCCGGGGCTGCGCCCCGGCGCCTGCAAGAATCCGGCGCAGCGCATAGGATCGGCGGTTTCCGACCGTTTTCAAGGACCGATCCATGAAGCTTTACTACTCCCCCGGCGCCTGCTCCCTGTCCCCCCACATCGCCTTGCAAGAGGCCGGCTTGGCCTACACCCCCGTGCTGGCCAGCACCAAGAGCCACAAGCTGCAGGACGGCACCGACTACTACACCATCAATGCGCTGGGCTACGTGCCCGTGCTGGAGCTGGACAACGGCGAGCGCCTGCGCGAAGGCCCCGCCATCGTGCAGTACATTGCCGATCAAGTGCCCGACAAGCAGCTCGCGCCCGCCAACGGCACCCTGGCGCGCTACCGCCTGCAAGAGTGGCTGACCTTCATCGGCACCGAGCTGCACAAGGGCTTCAGCCCCCTGTTCAACCCCGCCACCCCCGAGGAATACAAACCCATGGTGCGCGAGCGCCTGCTGCAACGCCTGCAGTGGGTGGATGGCCAGCTCGCCGGCAAGCAGTACCTGATGGGCGACCAGTTCACCGTGGCCGACGGCTACCTGTTCACCGTGACCAACTGGACCCAGCCCACCAAGCTCGATATCTCCGGCCTGGCCAACCTGGCGGCCTACCGTGAACGCGTGGGTGCCCGCCCCGCGGTGCAAGCCGCGATGAAGGCCGAAGGCCTGCTGAAGTAAGGCCAGGGCTACAAGGGGCGCTGCCGCCACGCCACCAGCGCCCCCACCCACAACGCGCAGGCCGAGAACACCAGCCCGCGCGCAAGGCCCCCGGGCCCGTCGGCGATCCAGCCCACCACCGTGGGCCCCACGATCTGCCCGGCCGCAAACACGATGGTGAACGCGCTGATGCCGCTGGCCCACAGCGCCTGCGGCAGGTTGTGCCGCACCAGCGCCGTGGTCGATGCCACCACCGACAAAAACACCCCGCCAAACAGCAGCCCCGAGGCCAACACCACCGGCCACGCGCCCGTGACGGCGGGCAGGATGGTGGCCACGCCCAGCAGCGCATTCAGGCGCGCCAGGGCCTCTCCGCCCCGGCTGCGGTCCAGCAGCCCGGCCCAGATGCGTGAGGACAGCACTACGGCCAGCCCCAGCAAGGCGTAGAACAACGTCACCTCGCCCGCACCCCGGCCCTGCTCGCGCAGCAGCGCCACCACAAAGGTCATGTAGCCGATATAGCCCACGCCAAACAGGCCGTAACCCAGCAGCGCAGGGGCCAGGGCCCGCCAGCGCACGCGGTCGGGCCCTGCAGCCGCCGGTGCGGTCTCGGATGCGGCGGCCACGGGTGCAGCCAGCCCGTTCAACACCCGCGCCGGCCACAGCAATGCCACCGTGGCCGCCACACAGGCCAGCGCCAGCGCCCACCAGGCCCAGGTCCAGCCATGCGGCGCAGGGGCCACTGCCAGCACCGCAGGCACCAGCAAGGCCGACAGGCTGATGCCCCAGCCCGTGCCGCCGTAGTACAGGCCCAGCAGCAAACCGCTGCGCCCCGGCACCTGGGCACCCAGCCGCGCCGCCAGCAGCCCCCCGGCAATGAACACCAGCGCACTGGCCCCACCGGCCAGCAGGCGCTGCGCCAGCAAGGGCGTTGCCTGCGTGAAAAATCCGCTCAGGCCCATGAATACCGTGGCCATCACGGCGCCCACCACCAGCACTGCGCCCGGGGCCGCGCGCCGCAACAGCAAGGGCGTGGCCAGAGCGCCCAGCAGATAGCCCAGCGCGTTCGCCGTGTTCATGCCCCCGGCCAGCGTGTACGACCAGCCCAGGTCTTCGCGCATGGGCGGCAGCAACAAGGCATAGGCAAACCGCGTGATGCCCAGCGAGATGGCGGCGCCCATCGACAAGGCCACGGCCAGCCACAGGCTGCGCAACGGGGAGACGGAAAACGATGCGGAAGGCGGTGGCAAGGGCATGGCGGTCCATTCTCGTGCAACAGCCCCCGCGCCGCTGGCACGACAGCCAGAGGACCGGGCTAACACAAAACCTGTGCCCCTGTTGACGCAAGTGTGCTGCACGTTTTGCGCTGCAGCATTAAGCTGGAAGGCTGCTTTTCTTGCACACAGCCCTCAGGACACCCTCACCATGACCTCATTGTTTGAACCCACCCGCGCAGGCGACCTTCAGCTGGCCAACCGCATTGCCATGGCGCCGCTCACGCGCAACCGCTCGCCCGAGGCCATCCCCACCGACCTGGTCGCCACCTACTACGCGCAGCGCGCCAGTGCCGGTCTCATCATTTCCGAGGCCACAGCCATCAGCCCGCAAGCCCAGGGCTATGCCGATGTGCCCGGCCTGTACGGCACCGAGCAGCTCGACGGCTGGAAGAAGGTGACCCGCGCCGTGCACGACGCCGGCGGCAAGATCGTGGTGCAGCTGTGGCACGTGGGCCGTGTCTCGCACACCGACCTGCAGCCGGGCAACGCCGCACCCGTCGCACCCTCAGCCGTGCAGGCCAACACCAAGACCGTGCTCATCAAAGACGGCGTACCCACCTTCACGCCCACCTCGATGCCCCGCGCACTCGATGCCGAAGAGATCCCCGGCATCGTGCAGGACTACCGCCACGCCGCGCGCAACGCCATTGCGTCGGGTTTTGACGGTGTGGAAATCCACGCGGCCAACGGCTATCTGATCGACCAGTTCCTGAAGACCGGTGCCAACCAGCGCACCGACGACTACGGCGGCAGCATCGCCAACCGCGCGCGCCTGCTGCTGGAAGTGACCCGCGCCATCGTCGAGGAAATCGGCGGCGGCCGCACCGGCATCCGCCTGTCGCCTGTCACCCCCGCCAACGACATCGTGGACGCCGATCCGCAGCCGCTGTTCGACCACGTGGTGCGCCACCTGGGCCCGCTGGGCCTGGCCTACATCCACGTCATCGAAGGCGCCACCGGCGGCCCGCGCGAGGTGGAAGGCCGCCCCTTCGACTACGCCGCGCTCAAGGCCGCCTACCGTGCAGCGGGCGGCAAGGGTGCGTGGATGGTCAACAACGCCTACACCCGCGAACTGGCCGATGCCGCCCTGGCCAAGGGCGCCGACATCGTGGCCTTTGGCCGCCCCTTCATCGCCAACCCCGACCTGGTGGCGCGCCTGAAAGCCAACGCGCCGCTCAACGAGGTGAACCGCGCCACGCTGTACGGCGGCGGGGCCGAGGGGTACACGGACTACCCGGCGCTCAGCGCCTGAGTCTGCACCGCGCCGGAACGGCCCCATGGGGCCGCACCGGTTGCAGCTGGCGCTGCACGAGCCAGCAGTCGCCTGCCGCAGTCAGCACCAAACGGCGCAGTCGCTCAGGAGGGTGAGCCGAGCCCGATCGGACTGGGCGCCCGCATGACGATGCGGGTGAAGAGCCGGTCATAGGCCGCGTCGCGCGGCTTGCCCGGGACCAGCGGGTTGGTGTTGCTGGCAAAGGCCGCGTCGATGGCGGTCCAGTCGCCCGGCTGCAGGGTCTCCTGGGCGGCGGGCAGCACCACGGTTTCTTCCAGGCGCATGTGCTCCAGGTAAAAGCGGATGTAGCGCTCCAGCGCCAGCGCAAACGCCTCGCGGCGCGCGTCGCCCATCAGCTCCCAGCCCAGCAGCAGGTGCTGCAGTTCGCGCACCGCGGCCTCGCCGCCCTCGTGGTCCCGCTCCAGCTGGGCGATGGCCTCGGCCGCCTGGGGTGAGCGCTCGGCCACCCTGGGGAACAGCCACTGCGACTCCTTGGGGTGGTGCTGGCGCTCGGGAAACTCGTCGATGTAGAACAGCATGGCCCGCATCACGTCAAAGAACGCGGCGGGCTCGTCGCCCGGGCCCTGGTCCAGCATCAGGCGCAGCGAGTGCAGCACCGCCGCGAGCGACGCATGCTCTTCGCGAATGGTTCGCAGACTGATCGACGGCATGGCGCACTCCCCAGGTTCAACAAGGCCCCAAGGGTGCCACGCGCGCACGGGTGCGCCCATGACGCAGGTCAATAAACCGCCGGGCAGCTCTGCCCACAAAAAAGCCCCGCAGACCAGGCCTGCGGGGCTCATCGGAAGAATAGGCCTGGTGCGGTCAGTGCGTCAGGCGCGCCTGCGCGGCGCCTGTTGCCAGCGCCTGGGTTTGCTGCCCTGCATAGGGTGCGGCCACTGCACCGCCGTGGCCGTAGCCGGCGGCCGATTCGGCTAGGCGGAACTGCTGCACCACGTGCGACAGGCGCGCGGCCTGCTCGCGCAGCGACTCGGCGGCTGCGGCGGATTCCTCCACCAGCGCCGCGTTCTGCTGCGTCATGCGGTCGATCTCGCCCACCGAACTGTTCACCTGGCCAATGCCGGCCGACTGCTCGGACGCAGCCGCCGTGATCTCGCCAATGATGTCGCCCACGCGCTGCACGCTGCTCACGATGTCCTTCATGGCCGTGCCGGCTTCTTCCACATGGCGCACGCCGCCGTCCACGGCCGTCACGCTGCTCTGGATCAGGCCCTTGATATCGCTGGCCGCCGCTGCGCTGCGCTGCGCCAGGCTGCGCACCTCGCTGGCCACCACGGCAAAGCCCCGGCCCTGCTCGCCCGCACGGGCGGCTTCCACCGCAGCGTTCAGCGCCAGGATGTTGGTCTGGAAGGCAATGGAGTCGATCAGGCCGATGATGTCGCCGATCTTGCGGCTCGATGTCGAAATCTCGTGCATGCTGGCCACGGCCTGCTGCACCACGCCACCACCCTGTGTCGCCATCTGCGAGGCCGACGCGGCCAGCTGGTTCGCCATCTGCGACGACGATGCCGTCTGCTGCACCGTGGACGTGAGCTGCGACAGCGAGGACACGGCCTCCTGCGCGTTGCTGGCCGTCTGCTCGGTGCGCTGCGACAGGTCCTGGTTGCCCGTGGCGATCTCCTGGCTGGCCGTGGCGATGTTGCCGCTGGCATCGCGCACCTGCGCCACCAGCGCACTCAGGCCCTGCTGCATGTCGCGCAGCGCGCGCTGCAAATCGGCCACTTCGTCCTTGCCCTCGGCAGCAATGTGCTGCGACAGGTCGCCGCCCGCAATCGCCTGGGCCATCTTGCGTGCGTCTTCCAGCGGCTTGCAAATGGAGTTCATGTTCATCAGCGTGGTGGGCACCACCACCACCACGGTGATCAGCACCGCCAGCACAAACAGCCACTTGGTCTGGTTGGACACTTCGCTTTGCTGCGCCACCGACTTGGCCACCTCCGCGCGCAGCACCGAGTCCAGCTCGGCCATCAGCTTGTCGGCCTCGGCAAACTCCGCCACGGCCTTGCCGCTCATGCGGTTGGCAATGGTGGCGGTGTCATAGCCACCCGCCTCCAGCTGGCGCGCCACGTGCGCAAACAACTCGCGGTAGCTGTCCAGGCGCTTGACGATGTTGCGCACCACCGGGTTGTCAGAGTCCTCCTCGCCTTCCAGGAACTTGTTGGCAATCTTCTTGGCCTTGTCCTGGCTCTCCACCCACTTGGCATGTGCGGCCTTCACGGCTTCGGGCTTCTCGTAGCCAATGATCATGTCCTTCTCGAACTGGCGGATGGCACCCATTTCGCCCCGCAGCTCGGCCATGTAACCCACCTCGGCGAACGAGTGGTCCATGAAGTCCTGGCTCATGTTGTGGATGCGGAACATGCCCAGCATGCCCGCGCCCCCCAGCAGCCCCAGCAGCCCCAGCACCACGCCAATGGCACCCAGCATGCGCAAACGTATGGTGAACTGCCGCATGAGCGAGAAGAGATTCATGATCTGTCGTCCTTGATATAGCTATGCCAATGCGGTCGCCGCACCTCCCCCGAGGCGACGGATTCGCAACAAATCGTTGCAGTTTGCCAGACATCGATGACCGTGCTGTACGTATTTATCACATGCGCCACCGCTTGAGTAGAAGGGCATTCGCCATCACGCTGACCGAACTCAGCGCCATGGCCGCGCCCGCCACCACCGGGTTCAGGTAACCCAGCGCCGCCAGCGGAATGCCCGCCACGTTGTATGCAAACGCCCAGAACAGGTTCTGGCGGATCTTCATCACCGTGCGGTGCGAAATGTCCAGCGCCGCCGCCACCAGCATCGGGTCGCCGCGCATCAGCGTGATGCCCGCTGCGTGCATGGCCACATCAGTCCCGTTGCCCATGGCCATGCCCACATCGGCCGCCGCCAGCGCGGGGGCATCGTTAACGCCGTCGCCCACCATCGCCACATGATGGTGCTTGCCATCGGTGCCCTGTTGCAACGCAGCCACCTTGGCCGCCTTGTCGCCCGGCAACACCTCGGCCATCACCTCGCCCGCGGCCGGGTCCAGCCCCAGGCGCCGGGCCATGGCCTCGGCCGCGCCCCGGTTGTCGCCCGACACCATCACGGTGCGAACGCCGCGCGCCTTGAGCGCCGCCAAAGCTTCGCGCGCGCCTGGCTTGGGCTCGTCGCCAAAGGCCATCACCGCGCGCAATGCCAATCCCTCCGTCACACGCTGGGCCACGGCGGACACCGTGGCGCCTTCGCGCTGCAACGCCTCTGCGCGGTCTGACAACGGGCCCAGGCCCACCCCCAGCTCCTGCATCCAGCGCAGGCTGCCCACCAGGTAGCTCTGGCCGTCCACCTCGCCCTCGGTGCCGCGCCCGGGCACGGCGCGCACGTCCTGCGCGGTGGCCACGTGGATCTGCCGCTCGCCCGCAGCCGCCACCACCGCGCGCGCCAGGGGGTGTTCGCTACCGCTTTGCACAGCGGCCACCGCCGCCATCACCGCGCTGTCATCCAGGCCCGGCGCCACCTCAAACGCCGTGAGCCGGGGCCGGCCCACGGTCAGCGTGCCGGTCTTGTCAAAGGCCACCGTGTCCACCTTGTGCGCCAGCTCCAGCGCCTGCACGTCCTTGATCAGGATGCCGTGTTTGGCCGCAACGCCCGTGCCCGCCATGATGGCCGCGGGCGTGGCCAGCCCCAGCGCACAGGGGCAGGCAATCACCATCACGGCCACGGCGTGGATCAGCGCCGCCTCCAGCCCCGCACCCATGGCCAGCCAGCCCGCCAGGGTCACCAGCGCCACCACCAGCACCACCGGCACGAAGATGGCCGACACCTGGTCCACCAGCCGCTGGATGGGCGCCTTGGCCGCCTGCGCGTCTTCCACCAGCCGGATGATCTGGGCCAGCACCGTCTCGGCGCCCACGGCCGTCACCGCCATCACGATGCGACCATCGCCGTTGATCGAGCCACCCGTCAGCGCCGCGCCCACATCGCGCGCCACGGGCAACGGCTCGCCCGTCAACATGGATTCATCCACCTGCGTGTGGCCCTCGTGCACCGTGCCGTCCACAGGGATGCGCTCGCCCGGCCGCACCACCAGCTGGTCGCCCACCAGCACTTCCGACACCGGCACATCCACCTCGCCCTGCTTGGTGAGCAAATGCACCACATCGGGCCGCAGCGCATGCAGCGCGCGGATGGCCGCCGTGGTCTGGCGCTTGGCGCGCGCCTCCAGCCACTTGCCCAGCAGCACCAGCGTGACCACCACGGCCGAGGCCTCAAAGTACAGATGCGGCACATGCCCCGGGTGGTCCGTGGGCGCAGTGAGCCACAGCCACATCGACAGGCCCCAACCCGCGCTGGTGCCCAGCGCCACCAGCAAGTCCATGTTGCCGCTCAGCGCCTTGGCCGCATGCCAGCCCGCCTTGTAAAACCGCGCCCCCAGGATGAACTGCACCGGCGTGGCCAGCACAAACTGCACCCAGGCGGGCAGCATCCAGTGCTGGCCGAACAGGTCACCGATCATGGGCAACACCAGCGGCGCCGACAGCAGCAGGCCAATGCCCACGGGTAAAAAGCCGGCCCAGGGCGACAAGTCCTCAGGCACGTCCTCCTGCCCCGCCGCACGCGGCTCGTAGCCCGCATTGCGCACCGCGCGGCGCAGCACCGCCTCCATGGCCGCAGCATCAGCGCCCACCTGCGTGACAAAGGCAATGCGCGCAGACTCGGTCGCCAGATTGACCGAGGCCTCCTGCACGCCCGGCACCTTGCGCAGCGCGCGCTCCACACGGCCCACGCAGCTTGCGCAGGTCATGCCAGAAATGCCCAGGTCCAGCGAGTGCACAGACCCGGGCGCGGTGTTGGAAGGGGTGGTGATGGTGTTCATGGCCGGGATGCTGATCCTTGACGTGATGGCAAGGTCAAGCATTGATATTGATCAACCCTCACATCATGAGTGTCTTGAACGGTGTTTGACTCTGCCACGATGTCAAGCTTCAACATTCGCTTCGGTCGCATCCACGGCCACATTTCCAAACCCAACAAGGACACCCCATGGCAACCACCACCACGACTTTCCAAGTGCAGGGCATGACCTGCGGCCACTGCGAACGCGCCGTCACCCAGGCCGTGCAGCAGGTAGATCCCAACGCCCAGGTGCGCATCGACCGCGCCAGCGGCAAGGTGGACGTGGACAGCACCGCCCCCCGCGAGGCCCTGGCCGCCGCCATTGCCGAAGAAGGCTACACCGTCGCGGCCTGAGCGCCACGCCACCACGCACCCAGCGAGGGCCACACCATGACCACGCCCCATTCCCCCGATGCCGCGCCGACCACGCGCGCCAAGGCCACAGCACCCCGCCCCATCGCCTGGCCCGTGCCCATCGGCGTCGCTGCCAAGCGCGCAGGCATCTCGGCGCGCATGGTGCGGCACTACGAATCGCTGGGCCTTATCAACGGCGTGGCGCGCACCGACAGCGGCTACCGCCAGTACACCGAGGCCGACGTGCACGCCTTGCACTTCATCCGCCGCAGCCGCGACCTCGGCTTTTCGATGGAAGAAATCGCCGAGCTGCTGGGCCTGTGGCACGACCGCAGCCGCGCCAGCAGCCAGGTCAAACGCATCGCGCAGCAGCATATTGACGACCTGAGCGAACGCATCGCCCAGATGCAGGCCATGCAGCGCAGCCTGCAAACGCTGGTGTCCTGCTGCCAAGGCAACGACCGGCCGGACTGCCCCATCCTGGACGATCTGGCAGCGGGGCAGGCAGAACACCACACGCCCAGGATTCCGCGCAAGACGCTACCAAATCAATAGCTACTTGCGCATGTTCCACTAGCGCTTGGAGCGGTTTTCTTTGAAATCTGTATGGGAAGGCCCGTCAGGCACCACCCAAGCGCGCTGGAGCCTTGACCTTGCCAACTGCCGTTTTGCGGCGGGGTGCGGACGCTGGCGCGGCACCCGTGTCCGCGGCTGAAACAGGGGCCTGCGCAGGCCGCCGCAGCACCCCATCACACAGCGTCGCAATGCACTGCCGCGCCACCTGCTCGGGCGTGTATTCGCCATCGGGCTGATACCAGCGGCCGATCCAGCTCAGGGCGCCGGCAATCACAAACGCCGTCATCTTCGGGTCGCAGGGCTGCAGCGATCCTTCAGCCACACCCTCGGCCACGAGGCGGCGAAATTCCTGGTCGATGGCGGACTTGAGGCGGCGCAGCTCCTTACGGCTCTCGGGGGGCAGCTGCTCGTCGCCCACGCGGATCAGGCACATGCCGAAGTCCATGGTGACGATGCGCGCATACACCTGCATGCAGGTCATGAGCTGGTCAATGGCCTTGCCACCCGCAGCGCGCGAGGCGTCAATCCCCTCCAGCATCATCGTGAGCCCCTTGCTCACGCACTGCAGCAGGATCTCGTCCTTGTTTTTCACGTAGTAATACAGCGTGGGCTTGGTCACGTTCAGGCGCGCGGCGATGTCGTCGAGCGAGGTGGCGTGAAAGCCGCGTTCGTTGAACAGCTGGGCCGCCGCCTGAAGCACGGCATTGCGCTTGGCCTCGCGCTGGCGCTCGCGGTGCGACACCGGGGGCCAGGGAGAAGCGGCTGCGGCCTGGGCGGGCGTGGCCTTGGCCTGCTTGGCCGCTTTGACCGGCGTGGCTCGCTTGGCTGCGGGTGGCGAAGACGGGGCTGCGGCGGTGGCGGTGGCGCTGCGGCGGCGGGGTGCCACTTTGGCGTGGGGCATGGATGGCAGTTCCTCGGGAAAGTACGGATGCTGATGAGGGTCGCGGCTTCCAGAATCTACTTGCGAGTAAACAGTTTACGCACAAGTAGGAAATTTGCACTGGGTTCCATCGAAATTTCTGTCAAAAGCTGCAGTCAACCCGTATTAGAAAGCCAATGGAGACAACCCCTTCCGGCCCCACTGCTGCCACGGCCCTGCTGCAGGTGCAGGGCGTGACCCTGGCGTTCGGTGGCGTGAAGGCGCTGACCGGCGTAGGCTTTGACGTGCAGCCCGGCTCCATCACCGCCGTCATTGGCCCCAACGGTGCGGGCAAGACCTCGCTGTTCAACACCATTTCGGGCTTTTACCGGCCCAGCCAGGGCTCGATCCGCTTTCAGGGGCAGGACATCACCCGCGTGCCCGCGCCGCAGCGCGCCAAGCTGGGCCTGGGCCGCAGCTTTCAGAACATCGCGCTGTTTCGCGGCATGACGGTGCTGGACAACATCAAGCTCGGCCGCCACGCGCACCTCAAAACCAACGTGCTCGACGCGCTGCTGTACTTCGGCCGCGCGCGCCGCGAAGAGGCCGAACTGCGCCGCGACATCGAGGAGCGCATCATCGACTTCCTCGAAATCGACCACATCCGCCACGCACCCGTCTCGGCCCTGCCCTACGGCCTGCAAAAGCGCGTAGAGATGGCCCGGGCCCTCGCCATGCAGCCGCAGATCCTGATGCTGGACGAACCCGTGGCCGGCATGAACCGCGAAGAGACCGAAGACATGGCGCGCTTCATCCTCGACGTGCGCGAGGAGTGGGGCGTGACGGTGCTGATGGTGGAGCACGACATGGGCATGGTGATGGACCTGTCGGACCACGTGGTGGTGCTCAACTTCGGCCAGGTCATCGCGCAGGGCACGCCCGCACAGGTGCAGGCGGACCCCGAGGTCATCCGCGCCTACCTGGGCGCAGGCGACGTGGGCGACCTGCGTGCCAAGCTGCAGGGGGTGACCACCGCATGACCGGCAACTTCGACTGGGCCTACCTGTTTGAGATCAGCCTCACCGGCATCGCCGGTGGCGGGCTCTACGCACTGGCCGCACTGGCTTTCGTCATGGTCTACAAGGCCACGCGCGTGGTCAACATTGCCATTGGCGAGCTGCTGATGGTGGGGGCCTACCTGTTCTTCACCTTTGCATCGATGTTTGCGCTGCCGCTGTGGCTGGCCATCCCCGCCGCCGTGCTGGGCACGGGCCTGCTGGGCGCGGTGATCGAGCGCACCATGATCCGCCCGCTGCTGGGCGAGCCGCCGATCTCGGTCTTCATGGTCACCGTGGGCCTGGCCTCGGTGCTCGTGGGCCTGGTCGAGATGATCTGGACCGCCGACCAGCGCCGCCTGCCCGACTTCATGCCCACGCAGCCCATCATGGTGGGGGATGCCTTCCTCGCACCCAAGGTGTTCTGGGGCGCCGTGATCGCCATCGTGTTCATCGCGGCAGTGCTGGTGGTGTTCCGCTTCTGGCGCGGCGGCGTGGCCCTGCGCGCCACGGCCAGCGACCAGGCCGCCGCGTATTCGGTGGGCATCAACGTGCCGCGCGTGTTCTCGCTGGCCTGGGTGGCCTCGGCCATGCTGGCTGCCATCTCCGGGATCATCGTTGGCTCGATTGGCGGCATCTCGTCCAGCATGGGCGTATTCGGACTGTCGGTGCTGGTGGTGGTCATCGTGGGCGGGCTCGACAGCGTGCTGGGCGCGCTCGTCGGCGGCATCCTCATCGGCCTGATCGAGGCGCTGGCCGGGGCCTACCTGGGTGGCGAATACAAGCTGCTGGCCACCTTCATCGTGCTGGTGGCGGTGCTGCTGGTGCGGCCGTACGGCCTGTTCGGCACCCATGAGATAGAGAGACTCTGATGCGCATCGGAACCCTCAAGGAAACCTACATCGCCGACGCGGCGCTGTTCGACTCGCGCACGCAAAAAGTGTGGCTGGCCGTGGGCGCTGCGCTGCTGGTGCTTTTCCCCTTCATGGCCAGCGACTACTGGCTCTACCTGGCCTGCCTGGTCAGCATCAATGTGGCCAGTGCCACGGGGCTCAACATCCTCACAGGCTACACGGGCCTCGTCAGCCTGGGGCAGGCGGCCTTCATGGGCCTGGGGGCTTACACGGTGGCCGTGCTGGAAACCAAGGTGGGCACGCCCTTTGTGCTCAACCTGCTGGCAGGTGGCTTTGTCGCCATGCTGGGCGGCATCGTGGTGGGCATTCCTTCGCTGCGCGTGAAAGGGCTGTACCTGGCGATTGCCACCATTGCCGCATCGTTCATCGCGCACTTCATCTTTGCCAACTGGAAGTTCACCGGCGGCACCGGTGGCCTGAGCGTGCCGCCCGCCAAGCTGTTCGGCATGGCGCTCGACACCTCGTTCCGGCTGTACTGGCTCATCGTGCCAGTCACCCTCCTCATGCTGCTGGGTGCGGCCAACCTGTTTCGCACGCGCGTGGGCCGTGCCTTCATCGCGATTCGCGACCGCGACATCTCGGCCGAGGTGCTGGGCATACCGCTGCTGCGCTACAAGCTGCTGTCGTTTGGGCTGTCGTCGTTCTATGCAGGCGTGGCCGGGGGCCTGTGGGCGTATTTCTTTCGCGTGGTCACGCCCGAGAGCTTTCCTCTGCTCATGTCCATCTTCTTCCTCGCGGCCATCATCGTCGGTGGCATGGGCTCCATCCTGGGCGGCATTCTGGGCGCGGTGTTCATGACCATGGTGCCCGAGCTGCTCAAGCTCGTGGTGGACCTGATGCCTGGCGGCAGCGAACTCACGGTGTTCCTCTCGCCCGTGCGCACGGTCATCTTTGGCCTGCTCATCATCGGTTTTCTCGTCTTCGAGCCCCATGGCCTGGCCGAAGTGTGGCGGCGCGTCCGTCGTTTCTTCCATCTCTGGCCTTTCAGAAACTAACCCCCAAGGAGACACGCATGCAGCCCACCCCCACCTCCCCACGCCGCCGCACCCTGCTGGCAGCTGCCGGCGCCGCCGCCCTCACCAGCCCGCTGTCGGTGCTGGCCCAAGGCGCTGACGAGATCGTGATCGGCGGCTCCATCCCGCTCACCGGCGTGTTCGCGTTTGCGGGCGTGGGCATCAACGCGGGCATGGGCGACTACGTGAAGATGCTCAATGACGCGGGCGGCATCAAGGGCCGCAAGGTCAAGTACGTGCCCGAGGACACCGGCTACAAGGTCGATGTGTCGGTGGCTGCGTTCAAGAAGATCACCAGCCAGAACAAGGTCAACCTGTACTACGGCGACTCCACAGGCTTCTCCAAAACCATCAACCCCGAGCTGGACCGCAACGGCAATATCCTGATGGCGGGCGCGTCGTTTGCCACCGAACTCAACGACCCCAAGAAGTACCCCAACCAGTTCCTCGTGGGCCCCGACTACACCGAGATGTTCGGCATCCTGCTCAAGCACATCGCCAAGGAAAAGCCCGGTGCCAAGGTGGCCTTCGTGTACTCCGATTCGGAATTCGGCCGCGACCCCATCGAGTCCAGCGAAGCCATGGCCAAGCAGCTGGGCCTGTCGGTGCCCATCAAGATCATGACGCCCGCCGGCAGCGTGGATGTGTCCACCGAGGTTATCAAGCTGCGCCGCGCGGCTCCCGACTACACCATCTTTCACGGCTACATCCTCGCGCCCATCCCCGAGTTCATCACCCAGGGCAAGCAGCAGGGCATGACCAGCAAGTGGATGGGCACCTTCTGGACTATGGACAGCTCCACCGTCATGAAGATGGGTGAAGCCGCCGACGGCTTCATGGGTGTGATGCCGTATCGCTACTACTACGACACTGAAAAGGCGCCCATGCTGGAGAAGATCCGCGCCCTGCGGCCCGAGTACCAGAGCACGGCCTACATCCAGGGCTTCCTGGCCGCGATGCTGTTCACCGAGGCAGCCAAGCGCACGCTGGATGTGGGCAAGCCCCTCACAGGCCCCAACCTGAAGGCCGCGCTCAACTCCATCAAGGACTTCGACACGGGCGGGCTGATCGGCGTGCCGATCACCATCAGCGGGAATTCGATCCCCGTGGGCCGTGTGTACCGCGCCGACATGAAGGCGCAAAAAATGGTCGCGGCATCGGACTGGATCAAACTCTGACACTGCCTGCGCCATGACCCAGCCAACCCCGGCCCACGTCCTCGAAGTCAACAACATCGAGGTCATCTACAACAAGGTGGTGCAGGCCCTGCGCGGCCTGTCGCTGGCTGTGCCGCGCGGGCAGATCGTGGCGCTGCTGGGCAGCAACGGGGCGGGCAAGAGCACCACGCTCAAGGCCATCTCGGGCCTGCTGGCGCTGGAGGATGGTGTGGTCGAAAGCGGCAGCATCCACTTCAATGGCCAGCCCACGGCCGCCGCGGCCCCGCAGCAGCTGGTGCGCAACGGTCTGAGCCATGTGATGGAAGGCCGCCGCGTGTTTGAAGACCTCACGGTCGAAGAGAACCTGGTGGCGGCGACATATGCGCTCACAGGGCGCAAGGATGCGACGCCGGATTTCGACCTGGTCTACAGCTACTTTCCGCGTCTGCATGAGCGGCGCAAGGGCCTGGCCGGGTACCTGTCAGGCGGCGAGCAGCAGATGCTGGCGATTGGCCGCGCGCTCATCGCGCAGCCCCAGCTCATCTTGCTCGATGAGCCCTCGCTGGGCCTCAGCCCCAAGCTGGTCGAAGACATCTTCACCATCATCGCGCGCATCAACGCCGAGCGCGGCACCAGCATGCTGCTGGTGGAGCAGAACGCCACCGTGGCGCTGGCCGTGGCGCACCGGGGCTACATCATGGAGAACGGCAAGATCGTGATCGACGGCACGGCAGAGCGCCTGGCCAATGACCCGGACGTGCGCGAGTTCTACCTCGGCATGGGTGGCGGTGGCGAGGCGAAAAGCTTCAAGGACATCAAGCACTACAAGCGTCGCAAACGCTGGCTGTCATGAGCACACTCCCCGACCTCACTCTGCCCCAGATGCTGCGCGAGCGCGCACGCACCGACGCGCAGCGCATCGCCATCCGGCAAAAGGACTTCGGCATCTGGAAGCCTTTTACCTGGGCGCAATACCACCAGCGCGCCAGCCACTTCGGCCTGGGCCTCAAGGCGCTGGGCCTGCCTGCGGGCGGACATGTGGGCGTGATCGCCGAGAACCGCATTGAATGGGTGCTGGCGCAGATGGGCGCGGGCCTGGTGGGTGCGGTGACGGTGGGCGTGTACCCCACCAGTCCCACCAACGAAGTGGCCTATGTGGTGGGCCATGCCGACATCGAGATCATGGTCTGCGAAGACCAGGAGCAAACCGACAAGCTGCTGGCCGCACTGCCCGAGCTTCCGCGCCTGAAAAAGATCGTGGTCATGGAGACCAAGGGCCTGCGCAGCTTTGCGCCCGAGGTGCGGCAGTTCATCACCACGTTTGACGAGGTGGAACAGCTGGGCGCAGCGTCGGGCCAACAAGCCATCATCGACGAAGCCCTCGCACGCCAGCGGCTCGACGATGTGGGCCTGATGATCTACACCTCGGGCTCCACCGGCAAGCCCAAGGGCGCGATGATTTCGTACCGCAACATCCGGGGCGTGGTGCCGGGCATCGTGGACCGGCTGGAGCTGTCGCGCGAGACCACGCACCTGTCGTATCTGCCGCTGTGCCATGTGGCCGAGCAGATGCTGACCAGCTTTGTGCCGGTGTACATCGGCTCGCAGGTGAACTTTGGCGAGTCCATCCGCACGGTGCAGGAAGACCTGCGCGAGGTCGCACCCACCATGTTCCTGGGCGTGCCGCGCATCTGGGAAAAGCTGCACGCCGCCATCCACATCAAGCTGCAAGAGACCGGTGGCCTGCGCCGCGCGCTGTTCCACAAGGCCTACAACGCCTGCAAACCGCTGGCCGAGAAGCCGCACAGCAACTGGAGCGCTGGCGACAAGCTCACTTATGCCGCGAGCTACTGGCTGGTGTTCCGCGCGCTGCAGAACTTCATCGGCCTGCGCAATGCCCATGTGGCGCTCACCGGCGCCGCGCCCATTCCGCCCGATGTGGTGCGCTTCTTCCGCGTGCTGGGCGTGCCGCTCATCGAGGTGTATGGCCTGACCGAATCCACCGGCATGGTCACAGGCCACCGGCTCGGTCACGTGGTGGTGGGCACCGTCGGCGTGCCCACGCTGGGCGTGGAGCACCGCATTGCGGACAACGGCGAGCTGCAATTGCGAGGCGACATGGTGTTTGCGGGCTACTACAAGAACCCCGAGGCCACGGCCAGCAGCATCGTGGATGGCTGGCTGCACACGGGCGACGTGGTACGTGAATCGCAAGGCCAGATCCAGATCGTGGACCGACTCAAGGACATCATGATCACGGCCGGTGGCAAGAACCTCACCCCGTCCGAGATCGAGAACACGATGAAGGGCAGCCCCTTCATCAAGGAATGCATCATCGTGGCCGAGGCGCGCAAGTTTGTCGGCGCACTGGTGATGATCGACTACGAGACCGTGGGCAAGTGGGCCGAGGCGCGGCGCATTCCGTTCACGCACTTTCGCTCGCTGGTGGAGCACCCCGAGGTGCGTGTCCTCATCGACGCCGAAATCAACCAGGGCAACCAGCGCCTCGCGCAGGTCTCGCAAATCCGCAAGTTCCACCTGCTGACCAAGGAGCTGGACCACGACGACGGCGAGGTGACCGCGACGATGAAGGTGCGCCGCGCAAGCATCTACAAGACCTATGCGGCCGAGATCGAGGCGCTGTACCAATAGCCCAGGGCTCGGCGCATTGGAACCCAATTACTATCAAAACAGGAGCTGATAGCGCAATATCCACAAGCGCTTGAAGCGGATTTGACATGAAAAATACCGCCACAGACCCTGCAGCAGCCGCTACCGCACCGTCCGCGCCCGCCCCACAGCCGCCCCTGCTGCTGGAGCGCCAGGGCGCCGTCGCCACGCTGCGCTTCAACCGGCCCGAGGCACTCAACGCCATCGACGTGCCCATGGCCAATGCCTTCCTCGCCGCCGTGCAGTCCATCGCTGCCGACCCCGGTGTGCGGGCCGTGGTGCTGCGTGGCAACGGCCGTGGCTTCATGGCTGGGGGCGACCTGGCCACGCTGCGCGCCGACCCGGTGCAGGGCGCCATCGACATCCTCACGCCGCTCAATGCCGCCCTGCAGTTGCTGGCACAGATGAACGCGCCGGTCATCGCGCAGGTGCACGGCGCGGCCGCCGGTGCGGGCTTGAGCCTGGTGCTGATGGCCGACTACGTGATCGCTGCCGAAGGCACGCGCTTCAACCTGGCGTACATCAACCTCGGCACCAGCTGCGACGTGGGTGCATCGTGGGCGCTGCCGCGCATCGTGGGCGTGCGCCAAGCGCTGGAGATTGCGTTACTGGGCGAGGCCTTCACCGCGGACAATGCGCTGCGCCTGGGCCTCGTCAACCGCGTGGTGCCCGGCGCCGAGCTGGACAGTGCCACCACCGCCCTCGCCCAGCGCCTGGCCAGCGGCCCCACACTGGCCTACGGTGCGATGAAGCGCCTGATGCGCGCGTCGATGGAGCACACGCTGCCAGAGCAACTGGCCGCTGAAAAGGGCGCCTTTGTGCACTGCGCGGGCACCGAAGACTTCCGCGCGGGGGTGGAGGCGTTTCACCAGCGCCAGAGCCCGCAGTTTGTGGGGCGGTAACGCAAGCGCAACTGCATCGCCGGCAGCCTCTTTCTTATCTTCAAGCAGAGCCCTTACACTCCCGCCAAAACGGAGGGAGAGAGGGTATGAAGCCATCACGCCAACAAGGCAAGCTGCTGTTCAAAATCGCGGGCGTCCTCGCCGGCGTCGTGTTCGTTGCTTTTGGAATGCAGGAGCGGTCCGAGCTTTCCAGAACGCTCAAGCTCGGCAAACACGCCGTGGTCGAGCCCATCACGCAGTACACGGAGTTCAAGAAAAGCGGTTCTTCCACCTACACCGCCGAGTTCCACTACAAGACCGACAGCGGCCAGCAGATGGTGGTGAAACACAGTTTCCCGGAAGAGATCCTGGCCGAATTCAAGGCCCATCGCCCGGTCGAAATCGCCTACATGCCCAACGACCCCAGCAGCTTTGTGTTTGTGAAGCAGCAGTCCTCATGGACGCTGGTGGCGGTCGGTACCGCTTTGATGCTGGCAGCCCTGCTGCTGGCCTGATCGACGGTTCGACCTTCCGCACCGTGCGCCCTTGTGCCAGGCGCGGGGCTGGGTGAACGCCTGAACCCACAGCATTGGACTGAATCGCGGAACAGTGAGTTGAGCCACCAGCCATTGATGGCGAACCCATCGGCCCTTAGAGTGAGGCCATGGCGACGACAACCTACGCGGCTCCACGCACTCTCTTGCCCCTGTGGTGCAACATCGGGCCGGATACCCCCGCAACAAAGCCATGATCACCGTCCGCCCCTCCTCCGAACGGGGCCGGTCCTCCACCGGCTGGCTGCACAGCGCCCACAGCTTTTCGTTTGGCGACTACTTCGACCTGCGCCACCAGGGCCATGGCAACCTGCTGGTGCTCAACGATGACACGGTGGCGCCCGGCAAAGGCTTTGGCACGCATGGGCACCGCGACATGGAGATCGTGAGCTATGTGCTCGACGGCGCCCTGGCCCACCAGGACAACCTGCACGAACGCACCGGCCAACAACCTGGCGGCCCGGCGGCCTCGTGGGCACCAGGGGCTGATCCGGCAGAGGCCCCCACTGGCATCCTGCACCCGGGCCACGTACAGCGCATGAGCGCAGGCTGGGGCGTGCGCCACAGCGAATTCAATGCGCTGCCCGACCAGCCCACCCATTTCCTGCAGATCTGGATCAAGCCCCTGTTCACCGGCATACGCCCCAGCTACGCGCAAAAACACTTCCCGCCCGCAGACCGCCGGGGCCGCCTGGTGCGCATTGCCTCGCGCCGGGGAGAGGACGGCTCGGTGACCATGAACGCCGATGCCTCCATTTGGGCAGGCCTGCTGGACGGCAGCGAAACTGCCACCCAAGCGCTGAACCCTGAACGCCTGGCCTATGTGCACGTGGCGCGGGGCGCGCTGCAGGTCAACGGTATCGCACTGTCTGGTGGCGATGGCGCCTTGCTCGACGGCGAAACCACGCTGACCCTGCATGACGGCCACAACGCCGAGGTGCTGGTGTTTGACCTGGCGCGGCGCTAAGACAACTGACGCCCCACCCCAGCGCACGGAACTGCCCCCCATGACCCCCGACAACGCCTTCCTCCACCTGCCCGAACTGCAAGGCCGGCTGACCCCCGCCCATGCCTCGGGCCTGCGCCTTACCGACGAAGTGCTGGCCGAATGGGACGCCCAGGCGCGCTGCCAGGGCCTGCCCGCCCACTGGCGCCTGCCAGACCACAAGGTCGAGCAATCCCGCCGCGAGGTGCTTGCCACCATCACCGCCCAGCAGCAGGATCTGTGGGTGTTTGCCTATGGCTCGCTGATGTGGAACCCGGGCTTTCACTTTGGCGAAGTGCGCCGCGCCTGCCTGCCCGGCTTCGCACGCCGCTTTGCCCTGAGCACCACCATCGGCCGGGGCACCCCTGATTGCCCGGGCCTGGTGCTGACCTTGCAGCGCACGGGCGACGAAGACCCACAGGGCTGCGAGGGCCTGGCATTCCGTATCCCGGCGCCGCTGGTGGAGGACGAGTCCCGCATGCTGTGGCGGCGCGAGATGATCACCGGCGCCTACTGCCCGCAACTGCTGCCCCTGCCAACGCCCCAGGGCGAGGTGCAGGCGCTGGTGCTGGTCGCCAACACGGCCCATACCCATTACCGGGCCGATCTGTCGCTGCAGGCCACGGCCGCGACCATTGCCACCGCCTGCGGACGCATAGGTAGCAACCGGGACTACCTGGAGCAGCTGGTGCAGCAGTGTGGGGTGCTGGGCATTGAAGACGCCTATGTGCGTGAGCTGGCGGCGTTGGTGAACGCCGCCGCCTATAGCAGCGACCGCTGAAGCCGCCATGGCCCCGCTGGGGCCACGATCTCAAAACGGGGCCGACTCCGGGTCGGTATCGACGGGCACTTCCCGAGGACCGGTCACCACCCCACCCCCAGCCACTTTGCGTGCCGGGGCAGAGGGTGCTGCTGCTGGCATGGATGACCGTGATGCTGCCGGAGCAGTTTCAGCCCTGTCACTCGCCACTGCCTGCGCCGCACCCGCCACCCCACTCTCCGACTCCCCCCCCAGCGCCTCGATCAGGTCGGGAATCAGCTTGACCAGCTCGCCCGTGGCAATCGCCACGTCAGTGTCAAACCCGCCCTCGTCCGCCTTGGTGCCTTCAAACACCGTGTCCAGGAACGACACCTTCTTGATCTGCAGGCCTTCGGTGAGCATGAAGCTCACGCGGTCGTCCCAGGTGAGGGCGAGCTTGGTGGGCAGCTTGCCGGCGTCGATGTGGGCCTGCACCTCCTCGATGTCCAATGGGTGGCGGGCGTAGCGCACCACGGCTTTTTCCTCGTTGGCGCTTTTGAGTTCGCACTCGCGGTCCACCGTGAAGCCCACGGGTGGCTCCTGCTCCTTGAGCCAGTGGGCCATGGCGGCCTGAGGGCTGGTCTGGGTGTCGAGCAGCGACACCGACAGACCCGGCAGCGATTCGACCAGCAAGGTCACCACTTCATCGGCACGGCCTTGGGCTGACGTGTCCAGCACCAGCAGGCGCGAGGCTGTATCGATCCAGATCCACATCGAGCCCTGCTTGGTGAAGGCCATGGGCAGCAGGTCCAGCTTGGCCTCGTCTTTCAGCTCCTTGCTCTCCTTCTTGCCGGGCTTGCGGCCGGTTTCCTTTTCGATGCGTTCGGCCTTTTCCTTGACCTTGCGCGCCAGCACGCTGCCGGGCAACACCTTGGTCTCGACCATGAAACGCAGGATCCACTGCCCGCCCACCGATTCGACCAAGGGGCCATGTAGTTCACCCCGGGGGGGCACCCAGCCCAGCGACTTCTCTTGCGTGGCGCCACATTCCTGGAACGGGGCCTTGGCCAGGGCGTCCTCTACTTGCGTCAGCTCGACCTGCCATTGCGGAGCAATGCGGTACACGATCATGTTCTTGAACACGGAAAACCTTTGGTTGGGGTCGCTGCGGACAACGACACGGACACGGAACCCGCCATTGTCGGCGGTCGCCACCCAGGCGCCGGGCCGCTAGGGCACAGGCATCCCTTGAGGGACTAAAAACGCTACACAATCAATAGCAAACAAGGCATATGCCACTGGCGCATCGCCGACTATTTGCTCAAAATTATCTCGGAGGCCACTTTGCAAGCGTTCGCTGCAACTTTACACAGCCTCACCCAACGCGCACCGTGGCGATACGTGGGCGGCAGACACTGGACTCCAATCGCTGAAACGGTCGTTGCAGCGAGCTCACCACCGCGAAAGGACTCCCACCATGGCATCCCGTTTCTCCCACCACATCTCTCACCGCATTGCCGCCACCGCCCTGCTCGCCGCCATGGCGTTGCCTGTGCTGGCCCAGCAGCCCCCAGCTGCGCCTGCGGCATCCCCCACAGCCCCCGCCAAGGCCGCCGAAGGCCGCCATGAACGCCACCATGGCGACATGGCCCAGCGCCATGCCAAGCGGCTGGCAGACCTCAAGGCCCAGCTCAAGCTGACGCCTGCACAGGAATCCGCCTGGACCACCTTCACCACCGCCATGCAACCCGGCGAACGCCCCGCCCGCCTGGACCGCCAGGACATGGACAAGCTGACCACGCCGGAACGCATCGACCGCATGCGGGCCCTGCGCGCTCAGCACGCTGCCGAAGCCGACCGCCGTGGCGAGGCCACCAAGGCCTTCTATGCGACGCTGACGCCCGAGCAGCAAAAGACCTTTGACGCCCAGGCCCACCGGGGCCACCCCATGGGTGGCATGCGGGGTGGCGAGGGCCGCCACGGGCACGGCGACCACCACGGCGGCATGCGCGGGGGCGAAGGCCGTCCGGCCCCCGCTCCGGCCAAATAAGGCCCCCCGGCCAGGCTGACAGGCGCTAAGGCGCACACCCGCCAACCCGGCGTTCTTCACAGAACGCCGGGTTTTTTTGTTGTGGTGGCCAGCCCATGGGGAGCAGCGAATGGCAGCATGCGACGCAGCTGTGGATAACTCTGGGCACAGTTCTGGCACAACCGGGCAGTTATCCACACAAAAATCCGACACCCGAAAGTTGTTGTCGGTGAGCCCCGCACTTTGTGCGAGCCGCCCCACACACTTTGCAGCGACGCAAGTACGCGCCAGCATTGAAGAAAAGACGCTTGTCCACACAAACAGGCGTTCTCTACTACTACTGCTATTTATATATAAAGCTATTAAAGAATAACCAGAACTCCAACTCCGGGGTACCCATCACACGCCTGCGACGTGCGGTTCTGCTTGTGGGGGCCTGTCTGCACGGACATCACCACCAGGCCGTGGTGACGACAGCTCAGCCTGCCCTGCGGATCACTCAGGTCCTCTTGGGAACCCACAGGCGGTCGTTGACTGCACGAAACGGCTTTGCGGCCTGGTACGAGGGATGTGCTGTGCCAAGGTCCTGTGCGCTACATCGACCATCGTCTGGGCAGGTTCTGACCGCCTCACTGGCGCCCCCCAAGCCCCTGCAGCACCGGAAGCGGAGCGTCACATCTGCCTCAATGCTATCAATTAGAGAGCAAAAAAGGCATACGGCCGTAGCGCTACGGGTCGTTTTGATTGAACTTCTTGCTGCCCACGCGCCCGGTGCGTAAAACTGGGGATAGTTTTGGCACAACCGGGGGCTTATCCACAGAAAAGTGCGATGCGCCGCTTTTGTCCCCGCTCGGGCGACAACGGGAGCAGGGCTGGGTGCACAGGGTTGGCAGCGGGCTAAGTGCTTGCCAGCGCTGGCAAAAATACAGTTGTCCACACGCCAGGCCGCCCTCTACTACTACGACTATGTATTTATAAAAGAAATAAGAAGAAGACAGAGAACAACTGGGGCCACGCACACGGCGGGGGTGAATGGAGGGGCACCGACATACCGGGTGTACCCGCCCCAACCGGGATGAACGAGGGGATCTGGAGACGTCCAGAAGGCCGTGGAGGGCCTTAGGCGCAAAAGCAGGCCCAGGGGGCCGAAACGTACCCACAGGTTCCTCACGGAGCTTCTGGGGCCCTCAGGAGGGAGTTAGGAATTAAGGGCGCCTTGGATGTGGACAAGAGCCAGGAACACCTGGCGGGCGCCGCTTATGCCTGCGAGGTGCGCAGGAAGCTGTCCAGAACGTCCACCGACAGCGCCTTGCTGAACAGGTAGCCCTGGTAGAGCTGGCAGCCCGCGCGGGCCAGCAGCGCGCATTGCTCGGGGGTTTCCACGCCTTCGGCGATCACTTCCAGCCCCAGGCTGCGCGACAAGCCGATGATGGTGTCCACGATCGCAGCGTCGTTGGGGTCAGTCAGCAGGTCGCGCACAAAGCTCTGGTCGATCTTGAGCTGATCGAGTGGCATGCGCTTCAAGTAGCTCAGGCTGGAGTAGCCCGTGCCAAAGTCGTCCAGCGAGAAGCCCACCCCGTACGACCGCAGCGCGGTCATGGTGGCGATGGTGGTCTCCATGTCTTCCACCAGCAGGCTTTCGGTCAGCTCCAGCTTGAGCTGGGCCGAGGGCGCGCCGGTGATGGCGAGTACGCGGGCCACGTCGTCCACAAAACTGGCATGGCGGAACTGGCGCGAACTCACGTTGACGGCCATGGTCAGGTGCGACAGGGCCGGGTCGCTCTGCCAGCTGGCCAGCAGCTTGCATGCGGTGTGTAACACCCAGCGGCCCAGCGGCAGGATGAGGCCCGTCTCTTCAGCGAGCGGGATGAACTGCGCGGGCGACACCATGCCGCGCTGCGGGTGGGCCCAGCGCACCAGCGCCTCCACCCCCACACAGCGGCCCGACTGGTGGATTTGCGGCTGAAAGTGCAGCAGGAACTCTTCCTGCATCAGCGCGGAGCGCAGGTCGGTTTCCAGCCCCGCGCGCGCCGTGACCACAGCCTGCATGTCGGGGTCAAAAAAGCGCAAGGTGTTGCGGCCAGCCGTCTTGGCCTGGTACATGGCCAGGTCGGCCTGCTTGAGCAGCTCGCCCACTGTGGTGTGCTCGCCGGTGAACGGTGCAATGCCGATGCTGGGCGTGCTGCGGTACTGGTAGCCCTGCAGCGCATAGGGCACGGCCAGCATGGCCAGGATCTTTTCACCCACGCCCCGGGCGTGCAGCGCGAGCTCGTGCGGCTTGGGGCTGAGTTCTTCCAGCATGACCACAAATTCGTCACCCCCCAGCCGGGCCACCGTGTCCACGCTGCGCACACAGGTGTTCAGGCGCTGCGCCACCTGTTGCAGCAGCAGGTCGCCCTGGTCGTGGCCCAGGGTGTCGTTCAGGGTCTTGAAGTTGTCGAGGTCGATGAACAGCAGCGCCCCGCCCTGCTGGCGCCGCTGCGCGGTGGCCAGGGCCTGGTGCATGCGGTCCATGAGCAGCATGCGATTGGGCAGGCCGGTGAGCGCATCGTAGAACGCCAGGCGCTGGATCTCGCGCTCGCTGGCCTTGCGCTGGCGGATATCGGTGTTGATGGCCAGGATGGACTGTGGCTGGCCGTCATCGCCACGCACCAGCGTCCAGCGGCCTTCCACCTCGATGGTGCTGCCATCACGGTGGCACTGCACGATCTCGCCGGTCCACTCGCCCTGCTCCAGCACTGTCTGCGTGGCGTGCCGGAAGTGCGTGGGGTCTTCGTAGAGCAGCGTCTCGATGGACTGCCCCAGCGCCTGCAGCTGCGACCAGCCGTACAGGCGCTCTGCGCTCTTGTTCCAGAAGATGATGCGGTGGTCCAGGTCCCGCACCAGGATGGCGTCCTGGGCCTTGTCCAGCAGCGAGGCCTGGTGGCGGATGCGGATATCGGCCAGCTGCCGCTCGATCTCGGCCGACGCACGCGAGGCAAAGATCTGCAGCGTGGAGGTGATGAAGTCCGTGTCGGCAATCGCGTGGCGGAACAGCACAAAGACGATGCCCACCACCTCGCCGTCGGCATTGCACAGCTGCTGGCCCACATAGGCCTGGGCACCCACCGCGCGCAGCACGGGGGCTTCGGGGTACAGCTGTTGCACCTTGTCGGTCACCACATGGGTACGCTGCGACATCAGCAACAGGCTGGGCGTGCCGGTCAGGCTGTATTCGTCGTTGGGTAGCATCTGGCCGTCAAGCACAGCCGCCAGCGTGACCACCCGGGGCGCCTGGTCTTGCGAATGCGGCAGCAGCCGCACCACGCAGCCGCCCTGGGCATCCAGCGCATCGGCCATGTTGCGCACCAGCTGCACAAAAAATTCGGTGCCGGTGCTGGCCGACACGGCCGCCGCCACCTTGAGCACCGAAGCCTGCAGCCGCTGCTGCGCCTTGTGCGCGCGCAGGCTGGTGATGCCGATGGCCAGGTCGTTGGACAGCTCCTGCAGCAGCGCGGCTTCTTCGGGGCTGATCTGCAACACGTCGGGTGCGTACAGGTACAACAGGCCAAAACTGCGGTCCTGCGCGTGGTCGCGCGCATGCTCGCGCAGCGGCAGGCAGATCACCCCGTGAAAGCCATGCTCCAGCATGCGCTCGGTCCAGTCGGCAAAGTCGCCCTCGGTGCGGATGTCCTGCACGATCACCGGCTGGCCGGTGCGCACCGCAATGCCCGCCGGGCCCCGGCCGTAGGGGTCGTCGGCCGACCAGCTCAGTTGCAGGTTTTCCAGATAGTTCTGGTTGTAGCCCGCATGGGCCACCGGGCGGATGGATTTGCGCTCGTCGTCCAGCGCAAACCCCACCCAGCCCATGCGGTAGCCACCGATGTCCACCGCAATCTGGCAGATGGCCTGCAGCAGTGCGGCCTCGGACGTGGCGCGCACCAGGGTTTCGTTGCATGCGCTCAGCAGGCGCTGGGCACGGCCCATGCGCGCCAGCTCGCGCTCGGTGCGCAGGCGTTCGGTCACGTCGGTGGCCAGCACCTGGCGGGCCGGGCGCCCGTTGAAGCTGATGCTGCCCGCCGTGATCTCCACATCCATGAAGCTGCCGTCTTTCTTGATGTGGCGGCTGATGACCGGCGCGTTGCGCTGTTCCATCGGAACGGCGCGGATGTTGGCCTCGACATTGGGGCGCCGGTCGGCGGGCCACAGGTCCAGCATCGACATGGACAGCAGCTCGGACTCGGTGTAGCCATAGTGGCGTTCCATCGACCGGTTCACTGCCTGCAGCTGCAGGGTTTCGCGGTCGTACACCCACATGGGGTGCGGGTGCTCGTCAAACAGCATGCGGTATTGCTGCTCGGACGCATGCAGTTGCCCCGCCACATGCCGCAACTGCACCATGGCACCCAGCGACTCTGTCAGGATCTCCAGGTGCGCCACATCGCGGCGTGAAAACGCATTGACCTTGTCCGATGTGACCTTGAGCGAGCCGACGATGGCGTCGCCACTGCGCAGCGGCACGGCCATCACCGACCGCACGCCGTGGCGGTGGGGCATCGACGCCATGTCCCAGCCCTCGGCTTCGGTGTCGTTGCAGACCACGGTCTGGCCCTTGCTGAGTGCTGGCCAGAGCAGGCTCTGGTCCACCGCCAGCAGGTTGCCCACCGGGCGCACGTGGTCACCGGCCGATGCTTGTGCCACCAGCTGGCGGCCTTGCAGCAGCTCCACCATGGCGCCACGCGCTTCGGTCTGGCGCAACACGGTGCTGGCCACCAGCTGCAGCACCTCAGGCAGCGGCATGTCCAGCGACGAGATGCGCTGCTGCACCTGCAGCAGCTCGGCATGGTTCTGTGCGTCGCGCTGGGCGTCCAGGTCGGCCAGCTTTTGCGCGCTGATGTCGGTCATGCCGCCCACCATGCGCACGGCCTTGCCCTGCAGGTCGCGGATCAGGAAGCCCCGGTCCAGCACCCAGGCGTAGCTGCCGTCTTGGCGGCGAAAGCGGTACTCATCCGACCAGTGGTTGGCCGTGCCGTCGATGGCTGCATGGATGCCTTCGAGCACTTCTTCGCTGTCATCGGGGTGCAGCCGCAAGGTCCACGAGGTGCTGTCGGGCGGCAACTGGTCGAGTGGCACACCGAACAGGGTCTGCATGCCTTCGTTCCACCACATGGCATCGGTGTGCAGGTTCCAGTCCCACACCGCGTCGGCCGTGGCGCGCGAGACCAGATGAAAGCGCTCTTCGCTCTCACGGCGGGCCTGCCGGGCCTGGTGCTGGGCCGAGATGTCCTGAAACGCCCCCTGTATCCGCACGATGCGGCCCTCGGCGTCGCGCACCGCCTGCCCGGTGGTGCGCACCCAGAAGTGCCGACCCGCCAGTGTGACAAGTTCGGCCTCCAGGTCAAACGGTGTGCCTTGGCGGATGCAGCTCTCAAACGCTGCCAACATGGCCTGCCGGTGCGGGGGCAGGTACAGCTCCATAATCTGTTCCACCGAGCCCATGCGTCCCGCAATGCCGAAGGCGGCGGCGATCTCCTGCGACCAGTTCAGCTGCAGGCTGGGCAGCTCCACGATCCACCCGCCAATGCGGGCCATCTGCCCGGCCACGCGCAGGGTCTCGCTCTGGGCCAGCAGTTCGGCATGCATCTTGTCGCGCTGCTGCACCAGGTCGGCCAGCACCTGCTTTTGGCGGCGCAGCTCCAGCTGCACCATGGCCTGCTCGGCCAGTATGCGCAGGCCCTCCAGCTGCTCAGCCTCGATGTGCCGGGGGATGGAGTCCAGCACCGCCAGCGTGCCCAGCGCCTGCCCCTCGGGGGTGACCAGCGGCACACAGGCGTAAAAGCGCACATGGGGGTCCTGCGTGACCAGCGGGTTGTGGGAAAAAACCGGGTGCTTGTGCGTGTCGTTGACCACCATGGGCTCACGGCTGCCGCTCAGTGCATGCGCGCAGAACGCAATTGCGCGCTCGGTCTCCTTGAACGGTACACCCACTGCGGCCTTGAACCACTGCCGGTCGCTGTCCACGAAGTTGACCACCGCCATGGGGCACTGGCATACACGCGCAGCCAGCGTGGCCAGCTGGTCAAAGCTGTCTTCCGCCGGGGTGTCGAGGATTGCGTAAGACTGCAGTGCCTGGAGCCGGGCGGCCTCTGCGGTGGCTTGCGCTGGTGGCATGGTCAGTCCACCGTGGCGCCGCTGCGCACGCAGCTGCCCAGCCTGGTCAGTGCGACCAAGCCATGGGTGGCGGGGCGGAGTAGCGTCGGCAAGGCAATCGGGCAGTAGAGGGAGCGTGCAATGCGGCCGCACCGCGCGCTCAGGTTCACAGCGCCACAAGCACTGTGGCAAAGAGTGTGAATGCTACACCGCACAGTCCTCGCTGGCGACGTCCGCCCATGGGGGTTTGTCCCAAAAAACACAGTGTTTTGACCTCGGGCAGTCACCCAGGCAACCTTCGCGCAGCACGAGGCTTGCTAACGTGGCCCCATGCAGATTTCCGAACTCGCGCAACAGGCCTCGGTGTCCGTCCACGCGCTGCGCCACTACGAGCGGCTGGGGCTCATCCACCCCGATCGCCGGGCCAACGGCTACCGCGACTATCCGGCCCGCATGCGGCGCGAGGTGGTGTTCATCGCCATGTCCCGCCAGCTGGGCTTCAGCCTGCCGCAGATTGCCCTTCGCCTGGATGAATACCGCGCTGGCACCCTCGGCATTGACGACATGGTGCAGGCCTTGCAGGCGCGTGTGGACGCGATCAACCAGCAGATCGCTGCGCTGCAGTCCCAAAAATCCACCGTGCAGGCGCACCAGGCCTGGTTGCGTGGCCAGTTGCTCAAGAAGCAGCGATCAAAAACCCAGGGTCGGCAAACATCCTCGGGCGCAGCCACTGCATCTACCAAGCCCTGGCCGCGTGTGCGTGCCCCGTCGGCCCGCAAACCCTAGACCTCTCGCAGCACCCAAACACCTCCCTGGAGATCCCCACCATGACAGCCCCACTCACACCCGCGCCCCGCGATGCTTTGTCCAGCGCACCCCGTAGCACCATCGAAACTCTGCAGGCCGTGGTGCTGGCCATGCCGATGGCCCGCACGCTGGGGCTGCGCTTTGTCCATGCCGAGCCCGGCCGGGTGGAGGTGGAGATACCGGTGAGCGAGGCCTTCAGCTTTCGCCCCGGCCAGTTGCAGGCCACGGCCGTGTTTGCGGTGGCCGACTTTGCGGCGGTGGCGGCAGCAGGCAGCGTGTTACCACCTGGCTGGACCAATGCCACGGTGGACACCACCTTGAAAATTGTGGCCCCTGCCCAGGGTGAGTGCCTGCGGGCGCGAGGCCGCGTGGTGGATGCGGGGCGCCTGCTCACCGTCTGTGCCGCCGACGTGTGGGCAGTGGATGCCGCAGGGCAGGAGCGGCTGTGCGCTACGCTGCTGGCCACGGCGCGCAACATCGACATGGGGGCCGCGAGGCCGCCCCAGGGCTGATAGCGCAGCCTGACGCCAGGCGTGCCAGCCGAGCACAAGGTGCGTCGGATGCGTCAGGCCTTCTGGCGCCGCGCCCGCACTGCTGCTGCCAGTCCTTCAAGGACCGGCACGGTTTGCGCCATGCTGATGCAGGCATCCGTCACCGACACGCCATGCGCCAGCGGCTGGCCGGGAACGATGTCCTGGCGGCCTTCCTGCAGGTGGCTCTCGATCATCAGGCCGGTGATGCGTGTGTCGCCCGCGGCAATCTGCTGCGCCACTTCTGCCGCCACCGTGATCTGGCGCTGGTGCTGCTTGCTGCTGTTGGCGTGGCTCACGTCAATCATCACCTGCTCGCGCAGGCCGGCGGCCTTGAGCACGGCGCAGGTCGCATCCACATCGGCGGCGCTGTAGTTGGGCTGCTTGCCGCCGCGCAGGATCACGTGGCAGTCCTGGTTGCCGCGCGTTTCAAAGATCGCGGCCTGGCCCATCTTGGTCATGCCCATGAAGGCGTGCGCGGCACTGGCCGCCAGGATCGCGTCGCTCGCCACCTTCACGCCACCATCGGTGCCGTTCTTGAAACCCACGGGGCACGACAGGCCGCTGGCCAGCTGCCGGTGACTCTGGCTCTCGGTCGTGCGCGCGCCAATCGCGCCCCAGCTCACCAGGTCACTGATGAACTGCGGTGAGAGCAGGTCCAGGAACTCGGTGCCCACCGGCAGCCCCAGCGCCAGCACGTCCAGCAGCAGCTGGCGCGCCAGCTCCAGCCCTACGTTGATGGCAAAGCTGCCATCGAGGTGCGGGTCGTTGATGTAACCCTTCCAGCCCACGGTGGTGCGCGGCTTTTCAAAGTACACCCGCATCACGATGAGCAGGTCGTCCTGCAGTGCATCGGCCTGTGCTTTCAGCTGGCGCGCATAGTCCATGGCCTGGCCATGGTCGTGGATGGAGCAAGGCCCCACCACCACGATGAGCCGGCCGTCCTGTCCGTGCAGGATGCGCGAAATGGCGGCGCGGCTGGATTCGACCAGGGTCTGCGCCGCATCGGGCGTGGGCAGCCATTCCTGCAGCAGCGCCGGTGTGATCAGCGGGCGCACGGCCTTGATGCGCGTGTCATCAATGCGGGTGGTGTCGTGGGTGGAGATGGGGGTGGCGGAGCGGTGTGCGTGGGTCATGGTGGCCCCGATTGTCGCGGAGCCCGATCACAGGCCGAATCGAGGCTCGTTGCTGGATACCGGCGCGGCCCCCGCGAGAGACGCAGAGCAAGGGCCGCCCCGCAGCGAGTGGGAAGGCGCGCAGCGCCTCAGGGGGAGCCTCTACGGCCTGCGGAACGCCGCATTCTGCCGAGCCCAGTGGCGCGACTGCAGGTGGTCCAGCCGCACCGTGCCGCCGGTGGACGGTGCATGCACGAACCGCCCTTCGCCCACATAGATGCCCGCGTGGCTGGGCTGGCGGCCCGTGCCAAACACCACCAGGTCGCCTGCACGCAGTTCGCTGCCGTCGATGGGATAGCCCCAGGTGTTGAGCTGGGCCACCGTGCGCGGCGGTGGTGTACCCACCTGGTTGCGGTACACGTAGCCGATCAGGCCGCTGCAATCAAAGCCCGAGTCCGGGGTGTTGCCGCCGTAGCGATACGGCGTGCCCACCAGGCCCAGCGCGTGGATGGCAATGTCGTGTGCCTGCTCCGGCGTGAGCGGCGGCGCCGTGCGTGTGGAAGCCTGCGGTGGCGACGAGGGGGACGGAGGCCGCGATGTACTGCAACCGGCCAGCACCAGCAGGGCGGCGGTGCAGGCGGCAAGGCTCAGGCTGTGAAAGGCGCGCATGGGCCCGAGGTTACTGGACTTACGCGGCTCCCTGCACTTTACCCAGGCTCCCCAAGGTCTTTGAGCGCCAAGCCTTGCGCAGGCCGTTGGCATTGCCTGAGAAACCCCCCTGTCGATCCCCGTCAGAACGGGGTATTCCCTGCGGCCTGTTTGTACGCCATGCTGGATGCATCGCTGGCGCGCCGCATCGGAATGAATGCAACCCCGCGGGTCTCCACCCTGGGACCCGTTGCCAAAAACCCCATGCGCTCATAGAAGCCCCGGGCATGGGGTGTCGCGTTGACTGTGATGCCCGGTGCAGGGCCGGTAGCGATATGGGACAGGGCGTGTTGCCACAGTTGCTGCCCGTAGCCAAGTCCCTGGAAAGCCTCGGCCACAAACAGATGGAACAGGTGGCTGTCCTCCCGCACCACCACGACGCCCGCCAAGGTTTTATCGCATGTCCACCCCACCCAGGTCTTGAACGATGGACTCTGCAGCCGTAGCGCCACCGCCTCCGGCTGCAGGGTCTGTAAAAACACCTCCGCACCTCGCCCGTTTTTGTCCAGCGTGAAGAAGTGCGCCACCGACAACGCAAGCGCGCTGATGGCGGCCGCGTCCCGGGTCGATGCGGTAAGAATTTCCATGCGGGTTTCGGTCACACGGCCAGGGAAGTTGCTTCTGGATGCAACGCAGGCCGTCGCGCCATCAACCGGTTGGCCACGCTCACAATCGCTTGCACCGAGGCAGTCACGATGTTGTGGCTGGCGCCTGCCCCAAAGGTGGAACCTGCCACGCCGTCCATGGCTGCTTCCACAATCGCCATCGCCTGCGCGTTGGCGCCCGTGCCGGTGGCGCGTTCCTCGTAGTGGTCCACCCGCAGTGGCAGGCCGAGCGCGTCCACCGTAGCGGCAATCGGCCCGTTGCCCTGGCCGCGCAGGGTCTGGCGCGTGCCGTCGATGGTCACGTCCAGCTCGATGCCCTGACCGTCTTCATCGATGCGGTGGCTGTGGCAGGTGATGGCGGCCTGTACTGTGGCGTGTACGGGTGCCTGCAGGTAAGTGGCCTGGAACAGGCTCCACAGCGCATCGCCGGTCATCTCGCCCTCGCTCGCGTCGGTCTGGCGCTGCACCACGGCGCTGAACTCCACCTGCATGCGGCGCGGCATCACCACGCCATGTTCACGTTCCAGCAAGAAGGCGATGCCGCCCTTGCCCGACTGGCTGTTCACGCGGATCACGCTGTCGTAGGTGCGGCCGAGGTCCGCCGGGTCGATGGGCAGGTAGGGCACTTCCCACAAGGCGTTCGGGTCTTGCGCAGCAAAGCCCTTCTTGATCGCGTCCTGGTGCGAGCCCGAGAACGCGGTGAACACCAGGTCGCCCGCATACGGGTGGCGTGGATGCACGGGCAGCGAGGTGCATTCTTCGGCAATGCGCGCGACCGAGGTGATGTCCGAGAAGTCGAGGTTCGGGTGCACGCCCTGCGTGTACATGTTGAGCGCCAAGGTCACGATGTCCACGTTGCCGCAGCGCTCACCGTTGCCAAAAAGGCAGCCTTCCACACGATCGGCACCGGCCATCATGGCCAACTCGGCCGCCGCCACGCCCGTGCCCCGGTCGTTGTGCGGGTGCACCGACAAGACGATGTGCTCGCGTGGCGACAAGTGGCGATCCATCCACTCGATCTGGTCGGCAAACACGTTGGGCGTGGCGTTTTCCACCGTGGTGGGCAGGTTGATGATGATGGGGCGGCCAGGACCCGCATTCCATGCGGCAACCGCCGTCTGGCAGGCCTTGAGGGACACGCTGAGTTCGGTGGCGCTGAAGGTCTCGGGCGAGTACTGCAGGGTCCACTGCGTTTCGGGCTGGGCGTCGGTGAGCTGCTTGAGGTAGCCCACATGGTGCGCGATGAGCTGCATCACCTGCGTCACGTTCATGCCAAAAACGATGCGGCGCCACGCGGGCGCGGTGGCGTTGTACAAGTGGACGATGGCGCGGGGTGCGCCTTTCACGGCCTCCACGGTGCGTGCGATCAGGTCCTCGCGCGACTGGGTCATCACCATGATGGTCACGTCGTCGGGGATGAGGTTTTCGTCGATGAGGCGGCGCACAAAGTCGAAATCGATTTGCGACGCGGCGGGAAAGCCGACTTCGATCTCCTTGAAGCCGATGCGCACCAGCTCGTGAAAGAGCTTCATCTTGCGTTCGCCGTTCATCGGCTCGAACAAGGCCTGGTTGCCATCGCGCAGGTCGGTGGAGAGCCACACGGGCGCCTGGGTGATGCTGCGGTTGGGCCATTGGCGGTCGGCGAGCGCAATGGGGGCGATGGGTTGGTATTTGGTGGCGGGCTTGGCAATCATGAGGGGCTCCACGAACGGTGTGTGCGGTGTGCCAATCAGGCACGGTGCACGGGTCAATCGGAATCGAAAGAAATCAAAACGAATGACATCCCCTGCAGCCCTTTGCGTGTGCAAAGGCTGGTTCGCGGGCCGGGGTCAGGGGGAGATCAGGTGTTGCGCAAAACGGCAACGGTGGCGAACGCAGGCAGACCCCGGCCAGGCACTAGGCCTAGCAATAGGGTGGATAGGAGCATGCTGCGTTGCATAAGGAACCAAAGATAGCACAGCGATGCTGCGGTGCGCAACCATTTGCATGAAATCTGCCTATGGCGCTAGTTGTACATGCCTAATTAGCTATCAAATATCTAGCAAATGAGGCTGGTAGCATGACGCTCTTGAATGTCTCCAGCTCTGCCACTTCCCATGGCGGCTGGCACGATTGGCCCCGATTCAGGAGACCCCATGCCTTACCTGTTGCTCATCATGGAACCCCACGGCCAGCGTGCTGAGCGGGGCCTGGCCGGTGGCCAGGAGGCCTATGCCCGCATGCAGCGTTTTGGTGCCGGTCTGCAGGCCCGGGGCCTGTTGCGCGCCAGCGAGTCGCTGGCCTCGACCGAGCAGGCCGTGCGGCTGCAGGTGCGCGAAGGGCAGACCCGTCTGACCGACGGGCCGTTTGCCGAGACCAAGGAAATGGTGGGCGGCTTCTTTCTGATCGACTGCGCCACGCGCGACGAGGCCGTTGCCATTGCCCGCGAATGCCCGGCCGCCGAGTGGGCCACCGTGGAGGTGCGCGAACTGGCGCCCTGCTACCACGGCGCGGTGGATTGAATCAAGCCGAAGCGCCTGCCTGCAGCGCCAGGAACTGCGGCGCGGGCATGGGGCGTGCAAACACATAGCCCTGCAGCACATCACAGCCTTGCCGCACCAGGTAGTCGGCCTGCTCCTGGGTTTCCACGCCCTCGGCGGTCACCTGCAGCCCCAGGCCATGCGCCAGCGCCACAATGGCGGTGACGATGGCACGGCTGTGCTCCTGCCCCGGCAGGTCTTTGACAAAGCTGCGGTCGATCTTCAGGCGCCGCATGGGCAACTGGCGCAGATATGCCAGTGACGAGTAGCCGGTGCCAAAGTCATCGATGGCCAGGTGAATGCCCAGCTGGCTCAACCGGTGCAGCGTGTGGGCGCCGGCCTCCATGTTTTCCATCAGCACGGTTTCGGTCAGCTCGATTTCCAGCAGGTGCGCGGGCAGGCCCTCTTCGCGCAGGATGTCCATCACGCGTTCCAGAAACTGTGGGTCACCCAGCTGCCGCGCCGAGATGTTCACGGCCACGCGCAGTGGCGGGCCCCCTTTCCACTGTGCGGCGTCGCGGCAGGCGGTACGCATCACCCAGTAGCCCAGCGGGGCAATGAGTCCGCAGTCCTCGGCCACCGACACGGCTTCGAGCGGCGACACGGAACCCAGCTCCGCATGCGTCCACCGCAGCAAGGCCTCGGCGCCGACCAGGGCCCGGTCGCTGGCGGCAAACAGGGGCTGGTAGTGCAGCGCCAAACCGGTGCCCTGCTCCAGCTCGGCACGCAGCGCCTGCTCAATGGCCTGGCGCCGCACCACGGCCAGGTTCATCGACGCATCAAACCGCACGCAGCGGTTCTTGCCCATCTCCTTGGCGCGGTACATGGCGGTGTCGGCGTTGCTCACCAGCGCGTCCATGTCCATCGCATCGTCGGGAAACGTGGCAATGCCTGCGCTGCAGGTCACGTTGACCTGCTGGCCGACCTCGGTGTAAGCGGCCTGGAAGACGCTGACGATGCGCTGCGCGTATTTCTCCAGCGCCGCGTCATCCATGTCCAGCCGCAGGATCAACGCAAACTCGTCGCCCCCCAGGCGCGAGATGGTGTCGGTGCTGCGCACCACGGATTGCAGGCGCCGGGCCACCTGGCGCAACAGGCCGTCCCCCGCCGCATGGCCGAAGGTGTCGTTGAGTGTCTTGAAGTTGTCCAGGTCGATGTACACCAGCGCCACCCGGTAGCCCGCACCGCGTGCGCCCTGCAGCTCGGCGGCCAGCCGCTCGTTGAACGCGTGCCGGTTGCCCGTGCCGGTGACGGCGTCGGTGTGGGCCAGCGCGTGCAAGCGGTTCTCGGCCTCGCGCACAGCAGCGCGGCTGCGCAGCACCATGGCGGTGGCCATGGCCATCACGCAAATGGCGATCAACAAGGCGGTGCCAAACCGGATGCCCAGCCGCATGTACACCGCTGCCATCGACTTGCGGATGTACAGCGTGCCCCAGCTGGTGCCAGACGCCTCGATGGGC
Organism: Acidovorax sp. 59; assembly: GCF_002754175.1. NCBI lineage: Bacteria > Pseudomonadati > Pseudomonadota > Betaproteobacteria > Burkholderiales > Comamonadaceae > Acidovorax > Acidovorax sp. 59. Next base: position 4,535,599 of record NZ_PEET01000001.1, read on the forward strand.
CGGGCGATCTCAAGCATGCGCCAGCCTGCGCGCTCTGCGGCGCCGTCCAGTCCCGTCGCACGCAGCGTGGTGGGAAAGTCCGGGTCGCGGTCGCGCGCGTAATGCGCGAACAGCACGCCATCCTTGTCGTACACCGTGGCGCTGATCACCATGGACGACGACCGCAGCGCGCCCAGCATTTCGTTGGCGGTGCTGGTGTCGCGGAACACCACGGCCGCAGAGATGTTGTCGGCCACGATGGCGGCTTCCACCCGGCTGTCTTGCAGCATGGACGCGCGGGTGCTCCAGTAGTCCACGCCGGTGAGCGCCAGCACCACGGTCAGCAGCGCCAGACCTGCGGCCAGGATGCCGGTGACCACCAGGCGCGATGACAGCAGGGCATGTGTCGCCGGACTTGCGGGCGCTGCGGTGTCGGCTTCAGCGGGGCGTGTTTTCACCGGCCTCCCTTGGCCAGCCGCAGCAGCCGTGAGCTGATGATGAGGCCGGCCTTGCTGGCGGCGTCGGGGCTGATGCCGAACACCACGCGCCCTTCCTGCTGGGCCAGGGCGATGACGATGTCTGGATTCACAAAGGTGATTTCATCCGACACGGTGAGGATGCCGTGGGACGGCGGCAGGGTACGCAGCAGCCGCAGAACAGGCTCCACTTCGGCGTTATGGATGATGAGCACGCGGCAGCCACGAATCGCCGGCAGATCCAGCAACCGCACGCGCACGGTGCGGCCCTTGGTGGCCGGTTTGCCATCGAGCGCAGTCAGGGCGCGCTTGAGCGGGCTGAAGGCAGACACGCACACCGTGACCTCATTGCCGGGCGCGCCATCGCTGTCGGGCCAGTCGATGAACTGGATGAAGTTGAAGATGTAGGCGGCCTTGAGGTCCAGGTCAGCCACCGGCTCGTTGGCACGGGCTGCACTGGTGCCCGCGCCACACACCGTCCACAGGCAGATCGCCAGCAGCGTGCGCAATCGCAGGAAATAGGCCATGGCTCAGAAAGCGTACGTCAGCTTGATGCGGTAGGTACGCCCGTCCTGCCGGATCGCATCTTCCCGCACCTCGAACGAAGCGGGGTCCGCGTAGCGGCGGTTGAACAGGTTGTACACCCCCAGCGATACATCCACATCCGCGATGCGCGTGGAATAGGTCAGATGGGTCAGCACATGCCCGGGCAGGCGGGCGTTGAGCACGGTGTTGCGCGGGCCGATGCCGATGGCCTCGATGGCGTAGCGGCCCGGGTTCCAGCCCCAGTTCGCAGGCGTGTGCAGCACGTCGGACCACTGGAGCTTGAGCAGGTGCCGGGGCGAGTTGGTCAGCGCTCCGTCCGTTGACGGGTCCCGCGCCTTTTGCCACCCATAGGCCACGCGCAGGCGCCGCCCGCCCGCCCAGCGTTGTTCGGCCTCGGCCTCCAGGCCGTGCACTTTGACGGTGCGGGTGTTGTTGAAGGTGAGCCGGTCCGAGTGGCCCAGGCTGTCCAGCGAGATCAGGTCGCTCACCCCCGACCGGAACGCCGTCAGCAGCAGGCGCGTGGCCCCGGTCGGGGCGTGCTCCACGGCCAGTTCGGTGGTGCGCACACGCTCGGACCGGATGCTGGTGGTGTCCACCACGCCGCCAGGCAGGTTCACGCGGTAGTCGCGTTCATAGGCATTGGCCGGACGGTAGGCCGTGCCGTGCAGCAGCTTGACAGCGGTGGCAGCGTCCCACCAGTACACCAGCCCCAGGCGGGGGTGCAAGGCGCCCGCGCTGCCCGACTGCTGCCCCCACCGCAAGCCGGTGTGCAGCGTGAGGTCGGAGCGCAGTGCAAACTCATCCTGCACATAGACGCCCAGCACATTGCCGTTGCGGCGTGTGTCAAGGTACTGTGCGGGCGGGTCCAGGTCGTTATTGCGCTGAGCGATGCGGGTGTCGCGCCGGTAGTCCAGCCCCCACGACAGCTTGTGCCGCGCCAAGGCCGTGCTCACCCATTGCCATTCGGTGCCCCACCACTGGCCGGTGCCGACGTCGCGGTTCACCGTCACGGGTGGGTAGTCGTACACGTAGTCGCCCACGTACTGGTAGCGCCCGGCGTGCAGGCGCGCAGTGAAGGCCAGCGTCGGCTGCCATTGCGCGGTGTATTCGGCGGCCACGCGCGTGCTGGTGTCGATGTACCGCGAGCGCGGGTCGTTGAAAACCTGCGAGAACGCTGCGGTCGGGATGCCCTTGGTGCGCTCGCCGTGGGCCAGGGTCAGCGTCAGCCCATCGCGTCGCATGCGGGCGAACAGCTGGGTGCTGCGGTCATAGTCCAGGCCGTGCGCCACGCCCTGGTGGCTGGCGGGCGCATCGAACGCGGGGTAGTACTGGTCGGCCCCGCGTGCGGTGGAGCGCGTAGCCGCGATCAGCCAGTCGCCTCCCTGCGCATCGACGGCGCCTACCGAAAACCGCAGCTTGGCGTAGCCATGGCTGCCGGCCTCGGTGCTCACCTGGAGCCCGCCCAGCTGGCGACCGTCGCGGGTGATGACATTGACCACGCCAAAAAACGCATTGGCCCCATACACCGCCGACCCGGGGCCAGGCACAAATTCCACCCGTTCCACCAGGTCCAGGTCGATGGGAAAGTCCGTGCCGATGCTCGCCTGGTCGTAGAGGTTGTCGTTGAAGCGCACGCCGTTGACCAGCAGCAGCACCCGCGTGTTGTAGTCGCCCGGCGTGGCAAAACCCCGTGTGCCCAGATAGTGGTAGCTGCGGTCGTAGGACACATACAGCCCGCGCATGCTGGCCAGCACATCGGCCAGCGTGCGGTAGCCAAACAGCTGGATGTCATCGGCGGTTACCACGCTCACGGCCGCCGGGGCCTCCAGGGCCGTCTGAGCATACCGGCTGGCCGTGGTGACCTGCATCTGCATGAGCTGCTCCAGCGGCAGGTCGGCCATGGCGGCGATGTCGGACTGCGCGTGGGCTGCCGCCATGCCAGCGCACAGCCCCAATACCACCCATGGGCGGTGTGGCCGCTGTCGATAGGTCGATCCTCGTTTCATGGCAAAGGCACTGCGTGTGGCTGGCGGTTGTCCCCCCGTGGGGACCTCGCTGGCGGGCGGGCGGGAGGATGCGGGGCGAAGTCTCAGGATCGATGAATCAATCTTTACAAATTGTATCGACCAGGGGTTGCAAAACCCAGTGCGGGCGCTCAGTAGTCTCCCTATGGCGGCCCCTCACCCGCCCCGCGCGCTAACCGGCCAGGATAGGTGTTAACCCTGGTTCCGCCCGGGCTTGCGCAGCCAGATGTCGATTTCGGGCGCTCCCATTCGTCGTCACTGTGAAGCACCTGGCAAGGACCGTCGGCGCTTCCGCATTTTTTATTGCCTTGAGGAGAACCCCATGCGCTTCATGATCATCATCCAGGCCACCGCCGAATCCGAGCAGGGCTGCCAGCCGACCGCAGCCCTGATGACCGCGATGGCCCGCTACCACGAAGAACTCGCGCGGGCCGGCGTGCTGCTGGACGCCAGTGGCCTGCAGCCCTCCTCCAAGGGCTGGCGCGTGGGCTACGACGCCAGTGGCACTCGCACCGTCACCGACGGCCCGTTCACCGAGACCAAGGAGCTGATCGCGGGCTACACACTCATCCAGGTGCGCAGCCGCGACGAGGCGCTGGAATGGACCCGCCGCTTTCCCAATCCACGCGGCGAGGGCCTGGATGCCGAGATCGAAGTGCGCCAGCTCTATGAGATGGAGGACTTTGCCGGGGTGGATGGCGTCGAGCAGTTCCGCGACCTCGAAGCCCTGCGCGGCTGATGCCCAGCGTGAAGGACAACATCCCCATGATCAAGACCATCGCCCTCGTGCTGCTGGCGGCCCTGGCGCTGCTGCTGGCGTTTGCCGCCACCCGCCCCGACACCTTCCGCGTGGAGCGCAGCCGCGTGATTGCGGCACCGCCCGAGCGGGTGTACGGGCTCATCCACGACCTGCGCCAGTTCAACACCTGGAACCCGTATGAACGCAAAGACCCGGCCATCCAGGGCCAGTACAGCGCCGCCACCAGCGGCCCCGGCGCTCGCTACGCCTGGCAGAGCGACAAGGTGGGCGTGGGCAGCATGGAGATCGTCGAGGCCACCGCGCCCCGCCGCGTGGGCATGAAGCTCGACTTTGTGAAGCCCTTTGAAGCGCACAACCAGGTGGAATTCACCCTGCAGCCCGAAGGCGCAGAGGCCACCCGCGTCACCTGGGCCATGCAGGGCCCCGTGCCCTACCTGGCCAAGATCGCCCACCTGGTGTTCAACATGGACCGCATGGTGGGGCAGGACTTCGAGGATGGCCTGGCCAACCTGCAGTCCGTGGCGCAAAAGCCCGCAACGTGAATGCCGTCCGCCGCCCCTCGGCCTTTGCCAAACCCTCCGTTTCCCATTACCGTCCTCACCCTTCAGGAGTCCGTCATGCATCAACAGATTTTTGTGAACCTGCCCATCGAGAACATGGCCCGCTCGCAGGCGTTTTTCCGCGCGCTGGGCTACGAGTTCAACCCCCAGTTCACCAACGACCAAGGCGCCTGCCTGGTGGTGGGCGAGAACCTCTTCGTGATGCTGCTGGTCAAGAGCTTCTATCAAACCTTCACCGACAAAACGATTGCCGACGCACGCACCACGTCGGAGGTGCTGGTGTGCTTCTCGTGCAGCAGTCGCGAAGAGGTCGATGCGCTGGTGGACAGGGCCGTGGCTGCAGGCGGCACCACACCGCGCCCGGCGCAAGACCTGGGCTTCATGTACTCGCGCAGCTTTGACGACTTGGACGGCCACACCTGGGAGTTTGTGCACATGGTGGATGCCAGCAAGGCGCTGGGCTGAGAACCTGTGAATGAATGCGCCGGATTCATTCACACCTTTTGATCGCGTGAAACCCTCTGCCCTGCCCGACCGCGATGCCCTGCACCGCAGCATCGACTCGGTGTGGCGCATCGAGGCCGCGCGCATCATTGCCAGCGTGGCGCGCATGACGCGCGACGTGGGCCGGGCCGAGGAGCTGGCGCAGGACGCCCTGGTGGCCGCGCTGGAGCATTGGCCCCAAGACGGCCTGCCCGCCAACCCGGCCGCGTGGCTCATGACGACCGCCAAGCGCCGCGCCATCGACCACCTGCGCCAGCAGGCGCTGCACCAGCGCGAGCACGAGGCCCTAGGCCATGACCTCGAAGCGCTCGAGGCGCAGTACGCGCCCGATGTGGTGGACACCCTGATGCACGCCGAGCAGGACGACATTGGCGACAACCTGCTGCGCCTGATCTTCACCGCCTGCCACCCCGTGCTGCCCACCGAGGCGCGGGTGGCGCTCACGCTGCGGCTGCTGGGCGGCCTCACCACGGCCGAGATCGCGCGCGCCTTCCTGGTGCCCGAGCCCACCGTGGCCCAGCGCATCGTGCGTGCCAAGCGCAGCCTCACGGCCGCGCAGGTGCCGTTTGAAGTGCCCGGCGCGGCCGAGCGCGCGTCGCGCCTGGCCTCGGTGCTGGAGGTGATCTACCTCATCTTCAACGAAGGTTATGCCGCCACAGCGGGCGACGACTGGATGCGCCCCGCGCTGTGTGGCGAGGCCCAACGCCTGGTGCGGGTGCTGGCCAGCCTGGCGCCCGACGAGCCCGAGGTGCAAGGCCTGGTAGCCCTGCTCGAAATCCAGGCCTCGCGCCTGCCCGCACGCACTGATGCACAAGGCCAGCCCGTGCTGCTCATGGACCAGGACCGCGCGCGCTGGGACCACCTCCTGGTGCGCCGGGGCCTGGCCGCCCTGGACAAAGCCGAGCAGCTCGCGCGCACCGGCAAGCCCTGGGGGCCGTATGCATTGCAGGGCGCCATCGCGGCCTGCCACGCACGCGCCCGGCAGGCGCAAGACACGGACTGGCCCCACATCGTGGCGCTGTACGACGCACTGCTGCAGGTGGCGCCCTCGCCCGTGGTGGCACTGAACCGCGCCGTGGCCGTGGGCATGGCCGAGGGGCCGGAGGCCGCGCTGGCGCTGGTCGATGCACTGGCCAGCGACCCCCTGCTGCGCCATTACCACTGGCTGCCCAGCGTGCGCGGCGACCTGTTGGCCAAGCTGGGCCGGGGAGATGAAGCGCGAGCCGAGTTCGAGCGCGCAGCCAGCCTCACCCGCAACGCGCAGGAAAAGGCGCTGCTGCTGGCCCGCGCCTGCGGCTGACGGCCGGTGTTGTGCCCACCCTCACCCCGCTGCAAGGACACCACCCTCATGCCCCACCCTGCCCCTGAATACCCGCTGGAAGGCGGCTGCACTTGCCGCCATGTGCGCTACCGCCTGTTGGCTCCCCCACTGTTTGTGCACTGCTGCCACTGCCGCTGGTGCCAGCGCGAAAGTGGCGCTGCTTTTGCGCTGAACGCGATGATCGAGGCCGACCGTGTGGAACTGCTCGCAGGCACCCCGGCGATGGTGCACACCCCGTCAGAAAGTGGCCTGGGCCAGCAGATCGCGCGTTGCCCGCATTGCCAGGTGGCGGTCTGGAGTCACTACGCAGGCGCGGGTCCCGTGATGGCGTTTGTGCGCGTGGGCACGCTGGATGCGCCTGACCACCTGCCGCCCGACATCCATATCTTCACGGCCTCCAAACAGCCCTGGGTGGTGTTGCCGCCGGGGATACCCGCCGTGGCGGAATATTACGAACGCGAGGGGTTGTGGCCTGCGCAAAGCATCGCCCGTCGCCAGGCGGTGCTGCCGCGCATCCAGGCCTACCGTGCGGCTGCAGGGCTCGACCCGGCCTGATGGCCTGTGCCCGGCGGGGGGCTCAGCGCCGGCGGCGCTTTTTGATGGTCTGGCCTTGCGGCGTGGCGGCATTGGGTGCCAGCCCCAGGGCAGCGCGGGCCAGCGTATCGGCCGCGCCATTGCGGTGGCGGGGAATCCACTGGACCTGGGCTTGTGGGAACTGCCGCAGTGCCTGGCGTGCTTCTTCAAACAGCGTTGCCAGCCGCGCGATCGGCGCCGTGGGATGGCCGCCCAGCTGCTCCACCAGCACGCTGTTATCGCTGAACACGTGCACTTGGGTTGATGTGGCAATGCCCTGCTGCGCGAGCCACTGCAGCGCCAACATCAGCGCGCGCAACTCGGCCTCGTTGTTGCAGCCGGTGAAGGTGGTGGCTTCGGAGATCTGGTGCCGCACGGTCCCGTCGGGGCCCGTCAGCACGGCCCCCAGGCCCATGCGCCCCGGGTTGGGCCAGGCACTGCCGTCGCAGTGGATCACCCAGGCACCAGGGGCGAGCGGCGCGGCCGCCCGTGCAGCGGTCACTTGTAAAAAGCTTCGACCGTGCCCTTGATCTTGATGAGCAGCGGCTGGCCCTTGCGGTCCACCGTCTTGCCGGCGGGAACCTTCACCCAGCCTTCGCTGATGCAGTATTCCTCCACATCAAAACGCTCCTTGCCGTTCAGGCGGATGCCGATGTCGTGCTCGAACACGGCGGCCACATGGTGCGGGCTGCGGGGGTTGACCGACAGGTGGTCGGGCAGGGGCGGCAGGGCGGGGGTGTTGGGGGTGGTGGCTTCGGTCATAGAGGTCTCAGCGAGAAAGGAGAAAACGCAAAGCGCGGATTCTCCGGCATTTGGGGTGCTGGCCTTCCCAGCGTTCGATCATCGCCCCAGCGGCGCCACGCCGATCAGCCACGCATGGCCCCAGAACGCAAAGCCCGCCCAGGCCACTGCACCCACCACCACAGCCGCCGCCGTGCCTGCAGCGCTGCCTGCCGCGTACACGGTGCCCTGCGCCCGGTCGCGCAGGCGCGCGGCGCGAAAGCTCAGCACCGCCCACAGCAAGAAGCTGCCAAACAGCAGCACGTCGGCCAGGTTGCCGTTGGACAGCAAATGCGCCAGCGCCCACACCTTCACGCCCAGCACCATGGGGTGGTGCAGCCGGGCCTTGAGGGCATTGCGCGGCACATAGGTGGCGGCCAGCAGCACAAAGGCGATCAGCGTCAGCAGGGCTGCGGCGTGCCGCATGCCGATGGGCGGCACCCACAGCACCACCGGCTGCTGCCGCGCCAGGCCGTAGCCCCAGACGATGAATGCCAGGCCCACGGCCGACACCAGCGAATACAGCCCTTTCCACGGCATCTCGCCCAGGCGCGCCCGCGTCTGCGTGCGCCAGCCATCGGCCACGATGCGCACCGAGTGCACGCCCAGAAACAACACCAGTCCCAGTACCAGATACCCCATGGCCAAGCCTTTCATGTCGTCGTGAATCAACAGGGGCTGGCGCGTCGCCATCTGGCGGCGTGGCCCCTCGGTCTTGCTTGGGCGGATTATCGGCAGTGCGTGCCTGTGCCCTCGTCGTGTGGGGGCTTGCCGTGCTGGCTGCGCGCCGCCATCATGCCGCCCATGTCTGTCCGCCCGCTGCCCGACGCCTCTGAGCTACGCGCCCTGCCCAACCTGGGTCCGGCGTCCGAACGCATGCTGCACGCGACGGGCATCCACACACCCGCAGCGTTGCGTGCACTGGGCTCCGTGCCCGCTTTTGTGGCTGTGCGTCAGGCGGGGCAGCAACCCAGCCTCAACCTGCTGTGGGCGCTGGAGGGCGCGCTGAGCGGCCGGGACTGGAAAAGTGTGGCCCAGCAGGAGCGCACCGCGCTGCTGATGCAGCTGGACGATCTGGAGAGCGGTCGCCGGCCCTGATTTTGAGCGAAAACTGCCCCAAGCGCTAGTGAATCAAGCGCTGGTAGCTATCAATTTGGTAGTCGTTTTGCTGCCGCATTGCCTGCACGCAGGTGGGGTCAGATCCCCGCATGCTGCGCCAGCAGCGCCCCCACCTTGGGCTTGGCGCAGCGCTGCAGCGTTTGCAGCAAGGCGTAGCTGGGCTCGGCCACCCGCCAGCGGGTGCGCAGGTCGTGCTGCATGCGGGCCAGCAGCGCAGCGGCCATCTCGGCATCGGCCAGCGCCCGGTGGGCCTGGCCTGTGCGCGGCAGGCCGTGGTAGTCCACCAGCGTGCCCAGCTTGTGGCTGGGCGCCTCGGGGTACAGGCGCCGCGACAGCAGCACCGTGCACGCAAACGGCTGCGGCGCGGGCATCCCGGCCAGTGCCAGTTCGGCCTGCCAGAACTTGCTGTCGAACGATGCGTTGTGCGCCACCATGGGCGCATCGCCCACAAAGCGCGCGGCATCCTGCATCACCTGCGCCGCGTCGGGCGCGGCGTTCACCATCGCGTTGGTGATGCCGGTGAGCTGGGTGATGAAGGACGGAATCCACACCCCGGTTTTCATCAGGCTCTGGAACCGGTCCACCACCTGGCCGCCTTCCAGCAGCACGATGGCCACCTCGGTCGCGCGCGCGCCCTGGCCGGGCGAGACGCCGGTGGTTTCAAAGTCGATGACGGCGATGGGGGGCATGGGCTTGCGTGCGAAAAGGAAGGATTGTGCCGCCGCACCTGCCCGCCATCCTGTGCGTCCTGCGGGCCTGTGTGTCCAACTGCCTATCCAGGAGTGTGGCCTACACTGCCCCACCCCCTTTCTGGATGCATGGAGCCGAGCAACCCATGAAGAACCACACCACCCAACCCGCCTGGCTCCATGCCGCCCTGGACTACCTGCCGCCGTGGCTGGGCCTGCAACTGGAGCGCTACCGCCAGCCCGGGTGTTCCGTGGCCATTGCACGCGGCGGCGAGACCGTGGCCGAGCTGGCCCTGGGCGTGGCCGACATGCGCACCCACCAACCCCTCACGCCCCGGCACCGCCTGCGCATCGCGTCGCACTCCAAGAGCTTTACGGCAGCGGGCGTCATGCTGCTGCGCGAGCAGGGAAAGGTCGGGCTGGACGACCCCATTGGCCGCTATGTCGATGGCCTGCACAAGGACCTGGCCCGGGCGCGCATTGGCGAGCTGCTCTCGCACAGCGCGGGCGTGACGCGCGACGGGCCCGATGCCGGCCAGTTCCTCGACCGGCGGCCGTATCTCTCCCGCGCCGAGCTGCTGGCGGATCTGCGCCACAAGCCGCCGCTGGAGACGGGGGTGCAGCTGAAGTACTCGAACCACGGTTACGGCTTGCTGGGGCTGATGATGGAGCAGGTCACCGGCACGGAGTACGCCAGCTGGATGGTGCGCCACGTGATCGATGCTGCGGGCCTGCAGGAAACCGCGCCCGACATGCCGCGCCTGGCCCGGGGCGCCCCGATGGCCGTGGGCCACAGCAGCGAGTTTCCGTTCGGCCAGCGCCTCATCGTGCCGGGCGACAACCGGTGCGACGCCATGGCCCCGGCGGCCGGGTTTGTGTCCACCGCGTCGGATGTGGCCCGCTTCTTTTCGCAGCTGGCGCCAGACAGCCAGCGCAGCATCCTGTCGCCCGCCAGCCGCCGCGAGATGGCGCAGCGCCGCTGGCGCGACCCCTGCAACCTGTTCGAGTCCCACTACGGCCTGGGCACCATGCTCAGCGCGCCGGGCCCGCGTGAATGGATGGGCCACACCGGCAGCCTGCAAGGGTTCCTGTCACGCACCGCGCGCTACCCCGCGCTGGATCTGACGGTGACGGTGCTCACCAACGCGCAGGACGGCCTGTCCACCGAGTGGGTGGAAGGCATTGCCAGCATCCTGTTTGCGTTCCAGCAGCATGGTGCGCCGGGCAAAAAGGAAGCCGCCTGGGCGGGGCGCTGGTGGAGCCTGTGGGGCGCCAGCGACCTAGTGCCCATGGGCAAGGTGGTGTGCCAGGTGGTGCCCGCCATGTTCGTGCCGTTCAACGCCGCCACCACGGAGCTGGCCATCACCGGGCGCGACACCGGCGTGGTCCAGAAAGCCTCGGCCTATGCCAGCCCCGGCCAGCCGGTGCGCCGCGTGCGCGATGCCAGCGGCACCGCCACCGAGCTGTGGGTGGGCGGCACCCAGCTGTTGCCCAAGGACGCCATGGTGGCCGAGGCCACCCGTCGCTATCGCAAGGCGCGCCGCACTCCGCGCTGATCCCGGCAGCCCGGGCCTCAGCCCTTGGGGTGCGCTAAAAAGAACCGCAGCATCTCCGCCGTGGCATCGACCCCGGCAGGGTCGGTGTGGCTGCCGCCCGCGTGCCCACCAGCCCACGCGTGCCCTGCGCCGTGCAGCACCCAGTGTTCTGCCACCACCGTGCCAGTCAGTGCGCTGGCCGACGGGGCGCCACCCGCCACGGTGTACACCTTGCGGGTGTAGCTCTGGCCACCACGGGACTGGCCCTGGTGCACGGTCTCCACCGTCGTCTGGCCGTCACCTGGGGTCGTGGCCAGTGCTGACAGCGTTGCCTCGATGAGCTGCTCACCGTTGTGTGCATGTACGGTGGTGTCGGCGTCGCCGTGGAACACGATCACCGGTGGGAGTGGCAGTGCTGGGGCGTCAGCGGCATGGTGGGTCGCCGCACCGGGTTTGGCCCCGTTCTTCATCGCCGACAGTGCGCCCATCACGTTGTGCGCGGCACCCGCCTGTAGGCCGGAGTGCACGCCCACGGCCGCAAACAGGTCGGGGTATTCGCGGCCCAGCAGTGCTGCCATGGCGCCGCCGGCGGACAGGCCCGCCACGTAGACGCGTTGCGCATCCACCGGGTGGCGCGCCATCACATCCCGCAGCATGGCCACGATCAGCGCGGGCTCGCCGCTGCCCCGATGCTGGTCGCCGGGGCGAAACCAGTTCCAGCAGCCGTTGGGGTTGGCGCTGTGGGGTTGCTCGGGGTACAGCACCAGGGCGTTGGCGGGCGCTGCTGCGTCGTTCATGCCCGTGCCAGTCGCAAAGTCCACCGGGTTCTGCGTGCAGCCGTGCAGCATCAGCACCAGGGGCATGGGGGTGCCTGCCGTGGCGCCCGGGGGCACGTACAGGTGGTAGTGGTGCGGGTTGTGCCGAGCGCCCGGGTGGGTGAAGGCCACGCGGGTGAAGCCCCCAGGGGGCTCCGCCAGCGGGTGGTGGCTGGCGGCGGGGCGTGGTGTGGTCGAGGGCTGTGCCTCTGCAGGCGGAGCGTGGGTGCTGCGGTCGATGACCACGGCGTCTTCCACCTCTTGCGCGGTGTGGGCACTGCGCCAGCGGGGGGCGTTCCCTGCCGTGGGTTCGGGCTCGGGCGCGTGCAGCGGGGGGGCGTTTGTGCTGGCGGGTGCGGGAGGGGGGCCATGGCGTGCCACGGCCTCGCCCAGGGTTTGCTGGATGGCCCGCGTGGCGTCGGCCAGTTGGCCGCTGCGCACCAGCTGGGTGGCTTCGCCCATCAGGCGCTTGAGGTTCAGGTTCCAGTCCATGGGGACTCCTTGGTGGTGGGTGCGGGCACGGGCGGGCACTGGCGACGCGCTGCGGTCTGTGTACGGGGATTCAATGCATGCGCCCGGCCAGCGCGGCCTTGACGGCTGCACTGGCGTGGAACGCGCCCAAGACCGTCACCGAGGCGATCGTGGCCTGCGCCAGTGCGGGCGGCACGTCGTCGTCGATGCTGGCCAGGCCCAGCACACGGATCTCCAGCGCCTGGCCTGCCGCCAACACGGCCTCCAGCTCGGCCCGGCCAAAACGCTGCAGTCCCAGCACAAGCATCTTGCGGGCCACCACCTGGCGCACCGCGTCGTTCTGGGCGGTCAGCTGGTTGCGGATGGCGGTGCGGATGAAGTCGGTGCGGTTGGCGTAAAAGCCTTCGGACACCAGCAGGTCAATGTGGCCCAGGTCCACAAAACCGAGGTTGATGGTGACCTTCTCGGACTCGGGCACCTTGCTGCGTGCGGGGGCGGTGGGAACCAGGTTGCTCATCAAGCACACTCCAAAGAACATCCAGACAGATGGTGTATGGATGGAATATGGATGGTGTTTGGCTGCTTTGCAAGAGCTGCCCAAAAAGAATGGGGCCTACGGGCCCCAGGAGGTACTGCATGCGCTCACTACCAAAATGGTAGCAAACAAGCCATGTTTCTGTAGCGCTAGCGCCCGGTTTTGCCTGAAATTTGCCCCGGAGACCCGCAGGATGGCGGTGCAGATGCTGCACCGCCCTGGGGAAAGGGGCTCCACTCACACCCTGCAGGCCGATCCCGAGGGATCGTCCACAGGCGCTCAGAACAGCGTGAGTTCCTTGTGTTCACCCAGGCTGCGCGGCGGCTCGCCAGTGAAGGCCGCCTTGGCCATCTGGAACAGTTGCACCATCTTGCTCTCGTCCACGTTCCAGTATTCGGCGTGGCGAACGCGCACCACCAGCAGTGCCAGGTCCGGGTCGGTCGCTCCGCCAGGGAACCACGCCTTGGCCATGGGCGACCACAGGGCTTCCTTGAGCGCGCGGTCGTCCACAAAACGCGCCTGGCCTGACACGGACACATAGCGGTCCTCGCCCGGGTCGGCGTACGACACATTCACCTCACCATCGGTCAAAAGGCGTTCGTACAGCTCGCCCGACTGGGAGATGAAGAAGTAGAGCTCGGCCTGTTCATCGAGCTGCCGGTTTTGCGTGGTGAGCGGGTGCGCGTGCAGCATGCCTGTGGACGTGCGGTGCGTGAGCATGCCAAAACGGATGTCCTTGATGAGCTTCCACAAGGTGTCGTGGGCGGGGGAGTTGGGGTGCATGGGGCCTCCAGCAGGCGGTAGGGAATCAATCGAAGAGTGCGGGCACTGCAATCGATTGACTCTAGGCACCATGGGGCGGCCAGGGCGTCGGCGGGGAACGCCGATGCCTGTGGGCGGTTGTCTGACACAGGGGCGCCGCCCTCCTCCATCAGGCCTTCTTCAAGAACTCCGACTTCAGCAGCATGCTGCCCAGGTCCGTCTTGCAGTCCACGTTGTGGCCATCGGCACCATCCACCAGGCGGATGCTCTTGATCTTGGTGCCCTTCTTGAGCGTGGACGACGAACCCTTGACCTTGAGGTCTTTCACCAGGATCACCGCGTCGCCGTCGGCCAGCGGGTTGCCGTTGGCATCCCGGACGATGCCGTCGCCTGCATCGGCGTCGGCGTCCGCTGCATCGGCCACCTGCGGCCATTCAAAGGCGCAGTCGGGGCACACATAGTTGCTGCCATCCGGGTAGGTGTTCTCCTGGCCGCACTGGGGGCAGGCGGGAACGGTGTGGGGCATGGTGGGGTCCTCTCTGTCGTTGTTGTAGTGGTTGTGAAATGGGTGCGCAAAGTGTCGCCGCTTCACAGCGGCGCGCGTTGCTCCAGCGCAAACGGCGGCAGCCCTTTGAGCAGCCGCTGGCCGTAGCTCGTGCGCGTCAGGCGCTTGTCGTAGCAGTACACATGCGCCATGTCTTCTTCGGTGCGGATCGCGCGGCCCACCCATTGCGCCAGGCGGATGGCGGTGGCGGGCACCACCAGCTCGCTGAAGGGGTCGCGCCCCACGGCGCGCAGCCATTCGGCGCGGGCCTCGCCCACGGGGTCGTCGGGCGGGGCAAAGGGCAGCTTGGTGATGAAGACCGATTCGCACAGCCGCCCGGGCAAATCCAGCCCCTCGCCAAACGACTGCATGCCGAAGATGACCGAGGGCTCGCCGTTCTCCACCCGCTCGCGGTGGCGGCGCAGCAGCTGTGTGCGCGGCAGCGCGTTCTGCACCAGCACCACGCTGCGCATGGCGGTGGGCAATGCATCCACGGCCTGGCGCATCTGCTCGCGCGAGGTGAACAACACCAGTGCGCCGTATTCCACGCGGGCAATGTCGTGCAGCAGCGCATCGACCATCTCGGTGGTGAACTGCGCGGCGTTCTTGGGGTCGGCGCGGGTCTCGGCGGCAATCAGCGTGCCCTGCGCGGCGTAGTTGAAGGGGCTGGGCACCTCCAGCGTGGTGGTGGCTTCATCGCCATGCAGGCCCGCCTCGCGCAAGAAGAAGTCAAAGTGCCCGCAGCTGGTGAGCGTGGCCGAGGTCAGCACCGCACCGCGCACCGCGCTCCACAGGTGGTTGCGCAGCGTGGTGCCGGGCAGGATGGGGCTGGCATGCGCCTTGACCACGATGAAGTCGCCATCCACCTCCAGCGTGAACCATTTGGCGGCGGGCACCGCGCCTTCGGGCGCATCCTGCAGCAGCAGTTGCGCGGTGGCATGCAGCTCTTCCAGGCGCGGGGCCAGCATGCCAATCTGCGCATACAGCGTGGACAGCCGCTTGGCCTCGTCGGGCTTGTCGCGCATCTCGGCGCGCAGGGCTTTGCTGATGGCGCGCAGGGCGTCGAGGAAGCCCTCAGCGCTGGCGGCCAGCAGGCCCAGCGGCGCAATGAGCTGTTCGGGCAATTCGCCGCGTGGCACGCGCACGCGCGCCGGACCCCAGGCGCTGGGCTGGCTCTTGAGCTGGGCGCCGTACACATCCATCACGATGCGCGCCAGGTCCTGCAGCGTCTGCCGCAGCAGGGCCGAATGTTTGGGGATGTCGGCAATCTCTTCGACCTCCAACAGTGCCCCAATGCGCAGGCCCCGGCTGGCAAGCCGCTCGATCCAGGTGATGCGCGACAGGTCCATGCTGCACGCAAACTGGTCGAGCGCCGTGGCGGGCAGGTGGTGGGCTTCGTCCAGCACCAGGAGGCAGTTGTCCAGCTCGGGCAACACGCGCGCGCCCAGCGATGACAGCAGCAGGTCGTGGTTGGCCACGATCACCTGCGCGCCCACCAGCTCCTTGCGCTTGTCGTAGTAGGTGCACTGGCTGAAAGCCGGGCAGTGTTTGCCGGTGCACGATGCGCCCTCGGCCGCCACGGGGCTCCACACCTCGGGCTCGGGCGGCATGTCCAGGCTGTCGCGGTCACCATCCCAGGCGCCTTTCGACAGCGTCTGCGCCATCGTCGAATAGAACTGGATGCGCGCCTCGGTTTCGTGCCGGGGGCGCTTGGCGCGGGCGGCCGCTTCCTCCTCGGCAAACAGGTCGTCTTCGCCCTCTTCCTCCGCCTCGCCCGTGCCCGCCAGGCGGTCGAGCTTGAGCTTGCACACATAGCGCCCGCGCCCCTTGGCCAGCGCAAACTTGAAGGGCTGGGGCAGCAGTGCGGCCAGCGCGGGCAGGTCCTTGTTGACCAGCTGCTCTTGCAACGCCACCGTGGCGGTAGAGATCAACACCCGCGTGCCGCGCGATAGCGCCAGCGCAATGGCGGGTGCGCAGTACGCCAGCGACTTGCCCACACCCGTGCCCGCCTGGATGACGGCAATTGAGCGCGTGGGCGCGGCCTCGCCACTTTCTTCATCCACCTTGCCCAGCGTGGCGCTGCTGAACGTGCGTGCTACCTGCTGCGCCATCAGCCGCTGGCCAGCGCGGCTGCGAAAACCCTCGGTGGCCGACACCACCGCATCGAAAGATTCAAGGGCCTGTGCGGCCCACACCTGTTGAGACATACAGTAGTGTCGCATGGCTTGGGGGGCCCGCCGCGCCAAGGGTGTGTGTGCGCCGTCTCCATCGCCCGTCGGGTAGATGGCCTCTGGGCCTACACGGCGACGAGGGGGGCGTTTTTATGATCCACAGGACGGGACCCGCTGCGGTCCCCACCCAGGAGACCCCATGCCCCGCAACACCCACCCCGACGAAACCACCCCCGCCCCCACCGGCCCAGAACCGTCCATCGACACCACCAAACGCCAAGCCCCCGGCCCCGACACGGAGGGACCGCTGAAGGCGGGGCAGTCTGCTGCGAAGGAAGAAAAGCCCAAGCTGCCCCACGAGCGTGACGAGTCGGTGGACATGACCCATGGCAAGCCCGACGCGCAAATCGAGCAGGCCTACCGTGATGTGCAGCGTGGGTTGCAAGACACCGATCGGGGGCCACCGGCCGACAAGGCTTACCAGAAGCAAAAGCGTTGATAGCCTTGTGAATGCTTCGCTATTGATAGCTATCAGCGCTTATACAGAAAGCGCTAGCGGCCATTTTCTTTGAAGGTGGTAGCTGTATCGCCTGTTGCATTCACCCCCGCTCGCGCAGCGCGCGCTCGATCCGGTCACGTCGCACCGTCGTCTTGGGCACCTTGAACGGGAACCACGTGCGTACGTCTTCTTCCAGACCGATGCCGTGCATGTAGTTGTAGATGGCCTTCTTGAGCGCGCCGCCCAGCGCGTCGTGGTCGACGCCCGTGGGGTCGATGAAGGCCACGTCGTTCTTGGCGAAGTCGCCCGGGGGCAGGGGCGCCAGGGTCACACCGTACTCCTCGGGGTTCTTGCCGACGGGCGAGTGCACGGTGCAGGCAAAGCGGTGGAAGAACCCGCTCTGAATGCAGCCGTTGGCGAACAGCTGGCGCACGTACTCCAGCGCGTCCACCGTATCCTGCACGGTCTGGGTGGGAAAGCCGTACATCAGGTACGCATGCACCAGGATGCCCGCGTCGGTGAAGGCCCGGGTCACGCGCGCCACTTGGTCGACCGATACGCCTTTTTTCATCAGCGTGAGCAGCCTGTCCGATGCAACCTCCAGCCCGCCCGAGATCGCAATGCAGCCGCTGTCGGCCAGCAGCTCGGCCAGGTCGGGGGTGAAGGTTTTTTCAAACCGCACATTGCCCCACCAGCTGATGCCTGCGTTGCGCGCGATCAGCTCGGTAGCCAGCGCCTTGAGCGCCTTGGGCGGCGCGGCTTCGTCCACAAAATGAAAGCCGGTCTGCCCCGTCTCGTGCACGATCTGCTCGATGCGGTCGGCCAGCACGGCGGCGCTGGCGCCTTCGTAGCGGCTGATGTAGTCCAAGCTCACGTCGCAGAAGCTGCACTTCTTCCAGTAGCAGCCGTGCGCCACGGTGAGCTTGTTCCAGCGCCCGTCGCTCCACAGGCGGTGCATGGGGTTGAGCATGTCCAGGAGCGATAGATAGCGGTCCAGCGGCAGGCCGTCCCAGGTGGGCGTTCCCACCTCGGCAAAGGCGATGTCGGCTTCCATCATGTTGATGTACTGCACCGCGCCATCCTCACCGCGCACGAAGGTGCGCACCAAGCGCTGGCGGCCGCGCTCGCCGCGCAGGTGTTCCAGCAGCGCCAGCAATGGGCGTTCGCCCGCGTCCAGCGTCACATAGTCAAAAAAGTCGAACACACGTGGGTCGGCCAGTTCGCGCAGCTCGGTGTTCACAAATCCGCCGCCCAGCACGGTGGCGATGTGCGGGTGCCGCGCCTTGATGGCCTGGGCAATGCGGAACGCCGCATACACGGACCCCGGGAACGGCACGGACAGCAGCACCACGCTGGGCTGGTGCTTGGCAATCGCTTCGTGCGTGAGCTGCTCCAGCAACTCGTCCACCAGCGTGGGCGGCGCAGCGAGTGCTTGGGCCAGCGGGTCAAACGTGGGCTGGCTGCCCGCCAGCGATTCGGCATAGCGCACAAACTCAAAACGCTCGTCCACCGCGTCGCGCAGCACATCGGCCACGTCGTTCAGGTACAGCGTGGCCAGGTGCTTGGCCTTGTCCGTCAGGCCGAGCGCGCCAAAGGCCCAGCCCAGCGGGTCGCCGCCTTCGTCATCCACATACACATCCAGTGTGGCAAAGCGCGGGCCCTCGGGCAGGTAGTTCCTTCCCACGATGCGGTGCGCCAGCGTGCTGTCGCGGCCTTGCAAGAAGGCAATGGCGGGGCCGATGGTGGCGAGGTAGCGGTCCTTTTGCGCCGCAAAACTTTGCACGGCGGGGCTCTGCTTTTTGGCGGGCAGCGCATCCACCTGGGCCGCCACCGCACGCAGCCCTTCGGGCGAGAGCAGGCGCAGCACCAGCGCCAATGCCAGGTCTTCCTGGAACGCCGTCACCCCCCGCGAACGCAGAAAGCCCGTGAGGTAGGCGGTGGAGGGGTATGGCGTGTTCAGCTGCGTCATCGGGGGGATGACGGAGAGGACGCGTTGAGTCATAAGGGAGCCTTCTGCTGCATGGCGCGCAATACGAATTTGCTCAATTCGCGTTCAAACCAAACACGCGCGTGCCCAGCTTTTGCTTAAAGAAGGATTCGATGCGAATGGCCTCGTCACGCACCAAACTTCGCGAGAACGTTTCCAGTATGGAGAAGTTGAAATGTTGCGTTCGCTCTCCTGGTTCGAGACAGATTTTTTCGAGACGCTGATTGCCCCCGTGCCCCGTTTTTGCATAGTCACACCAGCGTTGCCAGATGCCGCCTGCCCCTGTCGCGGAACCTACATACTGCGCACCGGTCAACCCATCGACAATCAGGTAAATCCCACCGACAGCCGAGAGAGCTGCCATCCAGTCCGCATGGGCGCCAGGGTTCTGTGTGAGCAGCTTCAGTTCCGCAAACGATATATGAACTCGCAGAAAGTCCTTGAACGGCGGCAGTACCCTCCCTTGTCGC
The DNA here is from genome assembly GCF_002754175.1 of Acidovorax sp. 59. Lineage (NCBI taxonomy): Bacteria > Pseudomonadati > Pseudomonadota > Betaproteobacteria > Burkholderiales > Comamonadaceae > Acidovorax > Acidovorax sp. 59. The sequence goes on from NZ_PEET01000001.1 coordinate 4,554,719, forward strand.
CGTATCTCAAGCACTGGGCGATCTGTGAACCATTGGTGCCAAGCGAGTGCGCCTTTCCCCCAATCAATCACAACACGGTCCTCCAGATCTTCAAATCCAGAGCATTTGGAAAGTGTGTAGTGCACCCGCTCTTGTGCTGCCCATTCTGGGTAAGGGCACTCAGGCGCAAGCAGCGCTGCAGCTGCAGTAGCGCGGCTTCCAACGCTATACACGCCAACGAAGCGGCTAGCGCTGCCTTCTTCTCCAATCGTCGCGACTATGTGAGAACAGCCATCAAAAACTGGGCGACCTTGAAATTGTTGGTAGGTTTCAAACCAACCTGAGCGTCGCAGCGCATCCATATCCAAATCGTCGCCCTTATGGCGCACAAGCTTTACTTTCCCGGGGTCTGCCTGAAAGCCCTTGGTACGCAGCAACTCAAAAAAGCTAATCACGATTTGTCGCTCCCCAGATAGTTGTTCTTGACCCGCACATAGTGCTCGGCCGAATACTTGAGGTACGCAATCTCTGCATCGGTGAGCGCGCGCTGGCGCACCGCAGGGCGGCCGATGTAGAGGTACCCGCTCTCCAGCACCTTGCCGGGCGAGACCAGGCTGCCTGCGCCCAGCATCACGCGGTCTTCGATGATGGCGTCATCCATCACGATGGAGCCCATGCCGATGAGGCATTCGTTGCCGATGCGGCAGCCGTGCAGGATCACCGAGTGGCCCACCGTGACGTAGTCGCCGATGACCAGCGGCGAGCCTTCGGGCTTGCTGGCGTTGCGGTGCGACACATGGCCCATGGTCAGGTCCTGCACGTTGCTGCACACACCCACGGTGATACGGTTCACATCGCCGCGCAGCACGGCGTTGCACCACACCGAGCTGTCGCGGCCTAGCGTGACGTCGCCGATGACTTGGGCAGAGTCGTGGATGAAAACGCCGGTGTCCAGGACCGGGGCGGTGTCGAGGTAGGGAGCGAGGGGCATCTTGGTGTCAGGCTGCGTGGAAAGAACGGGCGAGCGTAGTGCAAATCGCACCTCACGCTGGTTTGCTGGCCAGGGTGGTGGCGTGGGTCAGCGCGCTGGGGCGCGGCGAGGGGCAGGTTTCGCAGAGGTGGCAACAGGGGCTGCCGCTGCCTTGCCCGTGCTTCCAGCCGGGGCCTTTTTTACGGGGAACTTGGCCTCCTGGGTGGGCGCGGCGTAGAACCCCAGAAACATGTCCACCGCATCCCCTACCACTTGCGCTTGCTGTGCGGCGCTCAAGGGCGGCTGGCCCATGGCCAGCTGGGGCCAGAACGCGAAGGCCTTGACCATGCCCTGCAGTTGCTGCGCGGCGTAGGGAACATCCATGGTGGCGCGCAGGCGGCCATCCTGCTGGGCCGCGCGCAGCCAGCGCGGCAGGCCCTCTTCCTTGGCCGAGAGCTTGGCGGTGATGCCGCGCGCGCGCTCGGGGGTGTGCATCATGTCGGCCATGGCCACGCGGCTCAGGTCGATGAAGCTCGCGTCGTTGAGCAGGCGCATCTTTTGCGCCAGCTGCTCCAGCAGCTGGTCGCGCAGCGGGCGCGTGGGGGTGTAGGCCAGTTCGTCGGGTGACTGGCTGCGCTCCCACATCAGCAGCAGGATGGCTTCGAACAGTTCTTCCTTGCTTGGGAAGTGGTTGTACACCGTGCGTTTGGACACATCCGCCGCTGCGGCCACGCGGTCCATGCTGGTGCCGTTGAAGCCGTGTTCGCGGAACTCGCCGATGGCGGCCTGCACGATGGCATCGCGCTTGCGGTCGGTCAGGCGAGGGGTGGGCTGGGAGGCGTTCATGCGCAAATTTTACACCGGGTAGTTTACTTTTCTAAAAAGTGAACTACACTGTGCAGTGTAATTTCTATGTCGCAGATCCGGTGTCACTCTCCATCGCCCGCCGCCGCCGTCTGCTCCCGGCACTTTGTGTCGTCTTCGTTGTACTGATCGCCATGGCCTACAGCCTCTTTTCCCGCGCCGCCCAGCCGGTGGCCGCTTATGAACAGTCGCCGCAGTTCGCGGGTGGCAAGTTTCGCAACGCGGCACCGCGCCATGCGCTGGGCGCCCTCAAGACGTTACAGGTGATGTGGCGCTTTGCTACGGGCAAGCCCGACGACTCGGTGCCGCGAGAGCCCGTGCCGGTGTATGCCGTGATGCGGTCGGATTTGCTCGCCGCGCCCGACCTGAGCCTTTGGCGCCTGGGGCACTCCACCCTGCTCTTCAAGATCAACGGCCAGTTCTGGCTGACCGACCCGGTGTTTTCCGAGCGCGCCTCGCCGTTCCAGTTCCTGGGCCCCAAGCGCTTTCACGCGCCGCCCATCACGATTGACGAGCTGCCGCCCATCACTGGCGTGATCCTGTCGCACGACCATTACGACCATCTGGACTACGCAGCCATCCAGAAACTCGCGCCCAAGGTGGAGCACTTCATCACACCGCTGGGCGTGGGCGACCGGCTCATCGCCTGGGGCGTGCCGGCGGCCAAGGTGCAGCAGTTTGACTGGTGGCAGGGCACCACCATCGGCGGGCTGCAGCTGGTGGTCACGCCTGCGCAGCATTTCTCGGGCCGGGGCCTGTCGGACGGCAACAGCACGCTGTGGGCCTCGTGGGTGCTGATCGCGGGTCAAGGCGCTGACCAAGTCCGCGTCTTCTTCAGTGGCGACACGGGCTACTTCGACGGCTTCAAGGCCGTTGGCGAGCGGTTCGGCCCGTTCGATCTGACGCTGATCGAAACGGGCGCCTACAACGCCGACTGGCCCGACATCCACATGCACCCCGAGGAGAGCCTGCAGGCCCATCTGGACGTGAAGGGGCGCCATCTGTTCCCCATCCACAACGGCACGTTCGACCTGTCGCTGCACCCGTGGGTGGAGCCGTTCGAGCGCATCACCGCGCTCGCGGCAGCAGCGCAGGTGTCGCTGGTGGCGCCCATCATGGGCGAGCGGCTGGACATCCGCGCGCCCGCACTGTCCACGCACTGGTGGCGCAAGGTGGAGCCGCAGGCTGTGGTTCAGCCGGAGCGCCTTGGCACGGCCCTGGCCCCTCAGCCCGGCGCGTGGTGAAGCACCAGCGCCCGCATCACCGCTGACGCACGAGGCCGCCCACCACGCGAGCGGCCGCGCGGATCTCTGCATCATCAAACCCCGCATAGCCCAGCAGCCAGCCCCGGCGCGCCGACCGCATCGCATAGCGCGACAGCGGCGCCAGCATCACGCCCGCCGCCAGCGCCTGGCGGCTCAGGGTTTCGTCGTCGGTGCCGGGTGCCACCTCGTGCAGCAGGTGCATGCCGCGATCGCTGGTGGCCAGTTGCCAGGCGCCGTTGCTGGCCTCGGCCAGTGCGGCGCGCAGCGTGTGTTGCCGCTGCAGGTACAGCTCGCGCATCTGCCGCAGGTGGCGCAGCAGGTGGCCTTCGGCAATGAAACGTGCCAGCACCGCCTGGGTGTCGCCCGGTGCATGCCGGTCGGTGATGGCGCGGGCCATGGCAAAGGCCTCCACCAGCGCGGGCGGCACCACCACAAAGCCCAGGCGCATGCCGGGGTGCAGCGTCTTGCTGAAGGTGCCCACGTACAACACGCGCTCCGAGCCCGGCAGGCTGCACAGCGCGGGCACGCGCTGGGCCTTGCCATCGTTCTTGCCGTACTGGAACTCGCCGTCGTAGTCGTCCTCGACCACCCAGGCGTCGTACGTGCGCGCCCACTGCAGCAGCGCCTGCCGTCGCGCCAGGCCCATGCACACGCCGGTGGGGAACTGGTGCGTGGGTGTGACGACGGCCATGCGCGCGTTCGGCCATTGCGCCGCAGCGGTGTCGATGCGCAGGCCGTCTCCATCCATGTCCACTGGCCGCGCCAGCGCGCCGTGGCCCAGCAGGCTGGCGCGGATGCCGGGGTAGCCGGGGTCTTCCACGAGCACCTCGTCGCCCACGTCCAGCAGCAGCCGCGCAATCAGGTCAATGCCCTGCTGCGAGCCCGAGCACACCACCACCTGCGCCGCATCGCAGCGGATGCCGCGCGAAGCCCACAGCCATTGCGCCACGGCCTGGCGCAGGTCGGGGTCGCCAGCCGGGTCCAGGTATTGCGCGCGGTTACTGCGCTGGCCTGAACTGGCCTGGCGTGTCAGGCGGTCCCACAGCGCAAACGGAAAGGTGGCGACTTCGGGCGCGCCAATGCGAAACGCCTTGGCCGCCGCCAGGGGCGGGCGCCAGCGCGCCGCCGTGTCGGCTATCAACTGCCCCCGGCGCGACAGGCCCCGGGGCGGCGCCACCAGGCCTTGCGGGGCAGGCAATGTGGCGGCCACGGCCTGCGACACATAGGTGCCGTCGCCCACGCGGGCTTCCACATAACCCTCGGCCTGCAGGCGCTGCACGGCCCACAGCACGGTGTTGCGCGACACGCCCAGGCTGGCCGCATGCTCGCGCGAGGGTGGCAGGCGGGTGCCTGCGCGCAGGCTGCCCTGCTCGATGGCGCGGCGCAGTTGCGCATACACCTGCTGGCGCAGGGTGGCAGTGGTTCGATTGGTTCCGGGGCTGGGCACAAATTGGCCCTTTCAATGGGGTGACGTACTCATAAACTGAAGAACCATTGTAGAAACCCGGGTCCCCTAACGGGTCCGATCCTCTTGAAAGCACCCCATGGCCGAGCACACCGCCACCATCACCTGGTCCCGTGGCACCGACGACTTTCTGGACAAGCGCTACCACCGTGCCCACACCTGGCAGTTTGACGGCGGCGCCACCGTGGCCGCGTCGTCGTCGCCCCATGTGGTGCCGCTGCCGTACTCCGACGCGGCGGCGGTGGACCCGGAAGAAGCCTATGTCGCCGCGCTGTCGAGCTGCCACATGCTGTGGTTCATGGACTTCGCCAGCCGCGCGGGCTATCGGCTCAACCGCTACACCGACGCGGCCGTGGGCACCATGGCCAAGAACGCAGAGGGCCAGCTGGTCGTCACCCACGTGCACTTGCGCCCCGTCACATGTTTTGACGCGGCGCACGCGCCCAGCGCTGCCCAGCTGGACGACCTGCACCACCGCGCCCACACATCGTGTTTTCTGGCCAACTCGGTCAAGACGCAGATCGACTGCGCCCCGGTGCTTGAAGTGGAAAGGGGCTGACATGGCCAACCCCAACCGGCAGTTTCAGGTGGCCGATGCCGCTGCCCAGCAAGCCCTGGTACGTGCCCAGCCTTTGGCCACGCTGGTCATTGCGCACGAAGGCGCGCAACACGTCAATCACATCCCGCTGTACCTGGACCCTGCGCGCGGCCCGCAGGGCACGCTCATCGGCCATGTGGCGCGCGCCAACGCGCTGTGGCCGCTGTTGCCCCAGCAGGCGGTGGCGGTGTTCCACGGCCCGCAGGCCTATGTGTCGCCCTCGTGGTATCCGTCCAAGGCCCTGGATGGCAAGCAGGTGCCCACCTGGAACTACGCCACCGTGCACGCCCACGGCGCACTGAGCGCGTTTGACGACCCCGCACGCCTGCGCGGCATCCTGCACACCCTGAGCGAGCAGCACGAGGCCCACCGCGCCGACCCCTGGCGCATCGACGACGCGCCGCCCGACTACATCGACAAGCTGCTGCGCGCCATCGTGGGCATCGAGCTGGCGGTGGAGCGCTGGGAGGGCATCTGGAAGGTGAGCCAGAACCGCACCGACACCGATCGCGCCGGTGTGGTGCAGGGCCTGATGGCGGAGGGCACCAGCGCGGCCGAGGACATGGCGGCGCTCGTGCTGGGCCGGTTGATGGCGTGATGGCTGCGACCGGAAGGGACTATCAAAATTGATAGCATCTCAGGCATGATGCACTAGCGCCACAGCCCGTTTTGGCGCCAAAACCTCGTGCTAAAGCGTTTTCAGGCGCCCTTCACCCTTCCAGCGTCTCCACCCGCAGCGTGACCACCGGCCCCGCCACCGCAGGGTGCGCCGCCAGTGCAAACACGGCCAGGTCCACCGTGGACTGCGCCACGGCATCGGTCAGCACCAGCACCTGGGGGCCGCTGCCGGAGGGCAAGGCCTTGTCATGCGCCAGTGCCACCTGCAGCACGGGCACGTGCTGCGCAGCCAGCCAGGCGCCCACGGCCTCGATCTGCTGCGCGCTGTGCACCGGCACGCGGAGGTAGTGGCGGGTGTGCACGGCCGCGCGGGGCAGTACTGCCAGTTGCTCGTCCACGGCCTGGGGGTGGAAGCCCAGGTGCGGCACGCGCTGCGCCGCATGGGTGCCATCGAGCCGCGCCACATCCACCAGGTCCGCAATCACGGCCGACGCGGTCTGCTCCGACCCCGCACCCGCGCCGTAGTACATCGTCACGCCCGACGCATCGCCCTTGACCATCACGGCGTTCATCGACCCGTTCACATGCGCCAGCAAATGTGTGGCGGGCACCAGTGCGGGCTGCACGCGCAGCTCCACGCCGTCCACCTCGCCATCATTGCGCCGCTTGGCCACGCCCAGCAGCTTGATGCGAAAGCCCAGTTGCTCGGCGCAGGCCACGTCCAGGCCCTGCAACGCGGTGATGCCTTCCACCTGCGCATCGGCAAAACGCACCGGCATGCCAAACGCATTGGCCGCCAGCAGCGAGATCTTGTGCGCCGCGTCGATGCCCTCGATGTCAAACGTCGGGTCGGCCTCGGCGTAGCCCAGCGCCTGGGCCTGGGCCAGCGCTTCGGCAAAGCCCACGCCTTCATCGCGCATCTTGCTCAGGATGAAGTTGGTGGTGCCGTTGATGATGCCCGCCACCCACTCGATGCGGTTGGCCGTGAGGCCCTCGCGCAGCGCCTTCACGATGGGGATGCTGACCGCCACCGCGCCTTCGTAGGCTACGGCCACGCCGTGCTGGCGTGCTGCGGCAAAGATCTCGTTGCCATGCTCGGCCAGCAGCGCCTTGTTGGCCGTGACCACATGCTTGCCCGCACGGATGGCGGCCAGCACCCAGTCGCGTGCGGGGCCGGTGCCGCCCGCGGCCTCCACCAGCACATCCACGTCGGGGTGGGTGGCGACCTGCATGGGGTCGTTGGTCAGCGCCACGTCCTTGCCCACCACGCTCATGGCGCGGGCCAGGCTGCGGGCGCAGACCACCACCAGCTTGATGCCGCGGCCCGCCCGGCCCGCAATCAGCGCCTGGTTGCGCGCCAGCACGCGGAAGGTGCCTGCGCCCACAGTGCCAATGCCAATCATGCCCACGCGCAGGGGGCGCATGGCCGTGGCGGACGACGGCAACAACGGGGCTTCGAGGGACTGGACGGGATCGCGGTACATGGACTTCTCCGGCTAACGAACAAACAAAAAAACCCAGCTGCCAGAGCTGGGTTTCGTGCATTCGTCTTGGGGGAGAAGAGAGCGATCACCAGGTGGCTGCCGAAACGGCCACCTGCGCGTGCTCAGGTGGCCGCGGTGGTAATGGTGGTAATCATTCGTGCACCCAGTGCCCGCTGTTCACCATTGGCCCGCGTGAGTGCGGGCGGCATCATGCCCATGCCTTGGAAGGCAGCGGCGCGTGCGGTGGTGATGGGGAGAGAGGTGAACAACATGAAGAGCGCAGTGTAACGCAGCCGATTGCAGACCTGTCAAGTACGCGGGAGGGTGCACGAATGTTCCAGGTCCCAGCCCGCGCATTAACAACCTCTGATTGCCACTGATTTGATCGCTTTCTGCTCTTCACCACGCGTGTAGCTTTGCCGAGGCGTGCAATGCACGCCAAAGCCCACAAGCGTTACTGCACGGTGAATTGGAGGCCTGCCAGCACGTAGCTGATCGGCATGAAAAGTCCTGCGCCGACTTACTGCAGTTGCAACGCATCTTCTTGCCCACCAGAGAGGGATCCTGTTACACCTAGCGTCGTGAAGGATCTGCGAGAACCTGTGTATAGAGCGCTGCCAGAGTTGCCCGCCAGCAGCGTCAAACCGTCGCTGCTACTCGCAATGGGGTTCCAGCTTCCAGTGCTGGCAGTGGATCTCCAGGTTGCACCAAAGTCCGACGATTCATACAGGGTTCCCCCGGAGGTGGCCGCCACAACAAAACGGCCGTCCGAAGAGGTGGCAATCCCACGCCAGTCTCGGTTGGCTCCCACCGATTCCCAAGTAGTACCGGAGTCACTGGAGGTCCAGATGGCACCCGTGTCAACGCTTGCATATAGACGCTGACCGTCGGCTGACGAGGCCACGCTCCACCAAAACTGAGCCGTGGCTCTGGCCACCCATGTCACGCCATAGTCGGTAGACACATACAGCTGCGCGCCATTGGTGGCGGCTACCAAAACGCGCCCATCGGAAGATGAGCTCACTGCGCGCCACGCGCGATTGCTCTCGCGCGATGTCCAGCTGGTGCCTCCATCGGAGGAGGTCCATATGGTCCCCAGGTACGCCGTTGCGACAAGGCGCGAACCATCGGCCGAACTGGCAACCGCACTCCATGCACGTGAGCTGCCGTCATTCGACCATGTAGCCCCCCCATCTGTTGAACGGTAGATGGAGCCTCCATTGGTGACTGCCGTGATTTTGGTTCCATCGGACGACGTGGCTGCGCCGCTCCATGTCTGGCCCGTAAGACGCAGTATCCAGTTGGTACCTGAATTGGTGCTTGTATAGAGCTCGCCGGACGAGGAGGCAGCGACTTGCCGGGTGCCATCGGCAGATACAGCGACTGCAGTCCAACTCCCCGTCAAAGCCTGTGGCGTCCACGTAATGTTCATGCCGCCCGCCAAGCTGCGGGTGGCAATGCGTTGGCCTGCATTCTGCGCAATGGTCCAACCACCGGAACCCACTCCAGTGACCTTGATCCAGTCTCCGATGGCGGGAGCGGTGGGCAGTGTGATGACGACCCGGGCGCTGGGGTTGTTGGCCAGGTAGCCGGTGTTGGAGACAGCTTGCACCGCAGTGCCCGTCACGTTGACCCACTGGGTGTCTGCGGGCGCGGCGCTGCACAGGTAGGACGTTGAGGTCACTTCCCCGACGCTGAGCACCCCATTGTTGTCCCTGTCCAGGCCAGACTGCACTCGTTGACCGCCATAAGCGCAGTTGGCGCCGGGCGACTCGGGAGTCAGCGAGAGCAGGCTGTCGTGACCCGCGCTGCCGGCAGGTCCCGAGCCTCCGGGCGCACCCGCCGCTCCGTTACAGACGTAGCTTGTGCTCGTGACTTCAGCGTCTTCCAGTACTCCGTTGCGATTTGCGTCCAGTCCCGCGAGGACCGCTGACCCGCCTTGGGCACACTGCGCACCCGCAGGTTCCGGACGCAAGCGCACCAGTGTGGACAGTCCATTCGTACCGCCAGTGCCTGGCCCGGCATTGGAGCCCCCCGTGCCATTGCATACGTACTGCGTTGATGAAACCTCTGAATCGGCCAGAACACCGTTGGCATCGATATCCATGCCCGACTGAATACGGACACCTCCAGCCGCACAGTTGCTACCCGGAGCTTCAGCCGCAATGCGCAGCAATGTTCCGGAGCCGGTGGCTGGCGAGGACGGATTCGTCCCCGTGTCCGAAGAACCCCCGCCACAGCCGCTCAGCAAGACGGCAGAAAAAAGCGCCGTAGCGCAGAGCCGACGCTTGGTCTGGCGGGCCATGGGGAGGGGAGTGCGCGAGGTTTTATCAGAGGGACTGCATAGATGCATGGCAGAGCGGTATGAAAGAATGTAAGAACGTATATGTCATGACCCGTGGAGCGTTGCCTGACGGCCACAACAGCGGTCGTCCTATGCAAGACACGACATCTTCAAGCCAAAGCCGCAACGTCGTAGCAATCCAACGGACGTAACAATTTGCCTGGCTTATGGCAAACCAGATCTTCCGAATCTTCTGGCGGCTTACATAGACCCGGCTACGAGCACACGGCGCGTCAACTATATCGACTGGACCTCCTTTGTCCATTCAAAATTTTTGCCTCGCCCGGGCGGTGTTGCTGTGTTTAGTCGGGCGCGAGTATGCGTAGCATCGTGATCGCATCAAACGGGCAGCGCACCGCACACAGAGCGCACCCGGTGCAGCCGGGCGCATCGTGCAGGGTGGAGCACTTGGGGCCCCAGGGCCCCGTGCCCAACACCTGCAGCGACAGCACATGCGGCGGGCACACCGCAATGCACCAGCCGCAGCCGGTGCAGCGCTGGGGGTCGATGGTGGGCAGGGCCTTGGGGGTGGTGGTCATGGGGTGCGGTGGTGCTGTCAGTGTGCCCCTGGAGCGGGCTCCCCACAAGGAGCGCGCTACAGTGCCCCCCATGAACGCAGAACCCCACTCCACCATCACCCGCCATCTGTTGATCACCGGCCAGGTGCAGGGCGTGGGCTACCGCTGGTCCATGGCGCAGGCCGCCAATCGACTGGGCGTGACGGGCTGGGTGCGCAACCGCCAGGATGGCCGCGTGGAGGCCTGCGCCTGGGGCCCGGAACCCGCCGTGCTGGCGCTGATCGACTGGGCGCACCAGGGGCCAGCACATGCGCGGGTGGACCGCGTGGTGGTAGGCAATGTGCCCGATGGCGGCGAGGCGCCGCAGGGCTTCACGCAGCGCGAGACGGTGTAGCGCCCAGCTGCCTGAGCAACTCCATCGCCCCTGCCGGCGCCCGCTCTTTGGCGCCATTGATGAAGTACACAAACACATCGCGTGGCCGCTCGCCGCTGGTCCAGGTGCGTACGCCCTGTGCCCATTGCGCAATCGCATCGGCGGTGTAGCCCGTGGGCACATCGGCCTGGCCACGCATCAGCCGCAGGTAGGCAAAGTTGGCCTCTGCATCCGCGATGGCCGGAAATTGGTCGGAGTCGGTGTACACAGGCACGCAGCCATACCGGCGCGCCAGCGCCACAAACGCTGTCGTCGCGAAACTCGGGTGGCGCACATCCAGCGCGTGGCGCAGCTGCAGGCCCTCCACCTGCTGTGGCAGCAGCGCCAGAAAAGCCTCGAAGTCGCCCGGCTCAAAGACCTTGGTAGGCATGAACTGCCACACGATGGGCCCGAGCTTGCCCTTCAGTTCCGAGATGCCACTGTCGACAAACCGCGCGATCGAATCGCCCGCGTCCGCCAGCACGCGCCGGTGCGTGGCAAAGCGGTTGGCCTTGAGTGAGAACACAAAGCCTTCGGGCGTTTCATCGCGCCATTTGGCAAAGGTGGGTGGTTTGAAGGTGCTGTAGTAGGTGCCGTTGACCTCAATCGCGGTGAGCTGTCGGCTGGCGTATTGCAGCTCCTTGCTGTGCGCCAGTCCTGCGGGGTAGAAGTTGCCGCGCCAGGGCTCGAAGGTCCAGCCGCCGATGCCGACGCGGATGCGCGGGTTGCTGGCGTTGATCTCGCTCTGCGGGGTGCTGACAGGTGTGTCCACGGCGTTGCCCTTTTTGAGAGTCCACGGAGCGGCCACTGTAGCAGCGGCGCTGGTGCGCATGCCTATGCCGGGAGCGCTTCTGGCAGCTCTACCCGCGCCTCCAGCCCCTGCGCGCCGTCCGCGCGTGGCCCCAGCACCAGGCGGCCGCCCAGGGCCTTGGCCAGCTCGCTGGCAATGGCCAGGCCCAGACCGGTGCCACCGGTGCCCCGGTTGCGCGAATCTTCCAGCCGCACATAGGGCTGCAGCACGGCGGCGAGGTCCGCCGGGGGGATGCCGGGCCCATGATCGATGACACGCACCAGGCACTGGCCTGGCCTTTCTGCCTCCAGCGTCAGCTCGGCGGCGCCTGCAAACTTGAGCGCGTTGTCCACCAGGTTGCACAGCAGGCGGCGCAGGGCCTGGGGGCGGGTGTCGCAGGTCACATCTACTGCCTGCAGCACTTGTACCGGCAGGCCGGCATCGGCGTAGTCGCGCGCAATGCTCTCCACCAGCGCGCGCAGGTCCACGCGCTGCGGGGGCTCGCGCACGGCCTGCGATGAGCGCGCGTAGGCAATGCCCTCTTCTACCAGCGACTGCATTTCGGCCAGGTCGGCGTGCAGTTTGTCGCGCAGCGTGGTGTCGTCCAGCAGATCCGCGCGCAGGCGCAGCCGGGTGATGGGTGTTTGCAGGTCGTGCGAGACGGCGGCCAGGATCTGCATGCGTTCCTGAAGATGCGCCTGGATGCGCTGCTGCATATGGTTGAAGGCAACGGCGGCGCGCACCACTTCGCGCGGGCCGTCTTCAGCCAGCGGCACGGTGGGGCGGTCGGCGCCCAGCGCATCGGCCGCATCGGCCAGCGTGCTCAGGGGTCGCGTGGCTGCACGCACGGCCCACGCGCACAGGCCCACCAGCAGCGCCAGCTGCAGTGCCAGCGCGCCCAGCACCCAGGGCGATATCTGCAGCCGGGGCTCGTCCATGTCCACGGCCAGGGGCGTACCGTCGGCCAGGCGCAGTTGCAGCCGCAGCTCGATGCCCGGCACATGGGGGTCGATCACCTGCACCGGGCGGTCAGTGGGCAGTGTGGCCGCCACAGCGCTGGCAACGAGGCGGGCCAGCTGGGACGGGTCGGCAGGTGCGTCCAGGGGTTCGGCCAGTGCAAAGCGGTAGTTGCGGCGCGCCAGCCGGTCCACCCACTGTGCGCGCTCGGTGGCAGGCAGGCGTTCCAGCATGGCGACCGAGCTGGCCACGTCGCTGGCGAAATACGACACCATGGCCCGCCGCATGGTCATGCTGCGCTCGGTGAACGCCAGCACAAACGTCAGCGCATGCGCCAGCGCCAGGCCCAGTGCCATCACCAGCAGGATGCGCCCGAACAGTGAGCGCGGCCACCAGCGCAGCGTCATGGCGCAGCTCCTGCGGCGGCTGCCGCAGTTTGCACATCGGCGCAGAACACATAGCCCTCGTTGCGCACCGTCTTGATGTAGCGCGAGCCGCGCGCGCCATCGCCCAGCCGCTGGCGCACACGGCTCACCAGCAGGTCGATGGAGCGGTCGAACACATCGGCATCGCGCCCCTGTGTGAGCTGCAGCAGCTGGTCGCGTGTGAGGATGCGCTGCGGGTGGTCCAGCAGCACACGCAGCAGACGGTATTCGGCGCCCGACAGCGCCACCACTGCGCCCGTGGCATCGAGCAGGTGGCGTGCGGTGGTGTCCAGCCGCCAGTCCCCAAACGTGAGGTGGCGCGCGGGCTCGGCCTTGGCCAGATTGGGCGGCAGCATGCGCGTGCGCCGCAGCACCGCGTGGATGCGTGCCAGCAGCTCGCGCGCGGCGAAGGGTTTGGTCAGGTAGTCGTCCGCACCCAGCTCCAGGCCCAGGATGCGGTCCGCCTCGTCGCTGCGTGCGGTGAGCATGATGATGGGCAGCGGCGGCGCGCCCGGGCTGCGCAGCTCGCGGCACAGTGCGATGCCGTCGGTGCCCGGCAGCATCAGGTCCAGCACCAGCAGGTCGATGCGCTGCGTGGCCAGTACCTCGCGCATTTGCCGCCCGTCGGCGGCCACACTCACCTGCAAGCCCTGGCGCTGCAGGTACTCGGCAGCCAGTTCGCGGATGCCGGCGTCGTCATCGACGATCAGGATGTGGTCGGGAGCGGGCGTCGTCGTCATGGCGGCCATTGTCCGGGCTTTGGTGGTGCAGCGGTACGGGCTGGGTGGGCAGATATGTATCTCAACTTGTCTGCCCGGTGCATCGACAAGCGCGCATACCAAAAGCCCCTGGCCAGACAAATCGCCGATACCTGCGCTGGCTTCAATGAGGTCTTCCTGAACTTCACGAGGACCTTGCCATGAAACCATCCATCGCCGTGGCCGCCCTGCTGACCCTGGGCCTGGCGCAGGCAGTCAGCGCGCAAGAGGCTGCGGCAGCGCCGCCAGCCGCTGTGGCACCAGCGCCGGGCACCGCTCACCCCAAAGCCCCCCTGGGCCGCTGGATCACCGAGAGCGGCAATCTGGAAGTGAACATCGCTCCTTGCAACCCCGCTGGCGGCAACGCCCTGTGTGGCAAGGTAGTGCGCGTGCTGGCCAACCGCTCCATGAGCGCGCCGGGCGCCGACATGGCGGCGGCCGACGCGCGGCCTGCGCTGGGCATGACCCTGCTGTCGGGCCTGCGCCCGGCGGAGGGCGGCAGCAGCGAGTACCAGGGAGAAATCTACAACCGCGAGAACGCCAAGACGTACCGCGTCAACCTGACGCCGGCCGAGCCGGAACAACTGCTGGTGCACGCGTACGTGGGCATTCCGCTGTTCGGCAAAACCCAGGTGTGGCGCCGTCCGGCGGCCGAGCAGGGGAGCGGGCAATGACCATGGCCACCACCTCGCCATGGTTGGCCGTGGCCGCCGGCATGCTCACTGTGGGGGCGCCCTGCGTGTTGCCCATGCTGCCCGTGGTGCTGGGCGCCTCGGTGAGCGGTGCCGACTCAGCCCGGCGCACACGCCCACTGTTCATTGCCCTGGGCTTTGCGCTGTCGTTCGCGGCCGTGGCGCTGTTGTTCAGCAGCTTCACGCAGGTGCTGGGTGTGTCTCAGGAAGGCCTGCGCCGGTTTGCCGCTGTGATGCTGCTGGTGTTTGGCGTGCTCACGGTGTGGCCCCGGCCGTTCCAGTGGCTCAGCCAACATGCAGGCGGCGTGCTCAACCGCATGGCCAGCCTGGGCATGGGCAGCGGGGGCGGCAACTGGGGCGGACTGCTGCTGGGCCTGAGCCTGGGCGCGGTCTGGACACCCTGCGCCGGGCCGGTGCTCGCCTCCATCCTCACCCTCATCGCTACCGAGCCACCGGGGGTGGGCACCGCCGTACTGCTGCTCGCGTATTCCACCGGCGCCGCGCTGCCCATGCTGGCCATTGCCTACGGCGGCCAGGCTGCTGCCACCCACGTGCGCCGCATTGCGCGCCACGCACACCGCGTGCAGCAGGTGTTTGGCGTGGTGGTCATTGCCATCGCGCTGGCCATGCTGTGGGAGGTGGATGGGCAGATCACCGTCTGGCTTACGCAGTTTTACCCCTCGGGCTGGGGCGGCCTGTAAGGGGCGACACCCCACCGATTGCAAGGAGCTTTCACCATGACATTGCACCCCTCTTCCCCGCGCTTTTCCGAGCGCCGCGCTTTCCTGGCGTCGATGGCCGCTGCACTGGCGACCCCTGGCTTGGCGTACGCGGCGGGCCCCGCCAGCCCCGCCGCAGTGTTGCCCGACTTGGGCGCTGCGCCCGAGTTCACCGGCATCGAGCGCTGGCTCAACTCCGAACCGCTGAGCCTGGCGCAGTTGCGGGGCCGCGTGGTGCTGGTGGATTTCTGGACGTACGCCTGCATCAACTGCATCCGCACCCTGCCCCATGTGAACCGCTGGGCCGAGCAGTACACGCCCCAGGGGCTCACCGTGGTGGGCGTGCACACGCCAGAGTTTCCGTTTGAGCGCCCGACCGCCAACGTGGAAGCCGCCATGCGCCGCCATGGCGTGAAGCACCCCGTGGCACAGGACAACCGCTACGGCACCTGGAAGGCCTACAGCAACCAGTACTGGCCCGCCACCTACCTCATCGATGCGCAAGGCCGCATTCGCTACAAGCACTTTGGCGAAGGCGAGTACGAGCGCACCGAGGGCGTGATCCGCACCTTGCTGGCCGCGAGGGGCTGATCGGCCCGACCGATTCCGTTTTCTTTTTTGTTCTTCCCCATCCCACGTTTCTTGACCGAGGCCTTCTCACCATGCGTTCTTTTCATCGCCACCTCACCCCTTCCGTCACCGCCGTCGCCTTGGCCTGCACCCTGCTGGGGGCCGCTCCTGACACCCAGGCCCAGGCGCCGCAGCTGCCACCGCCGGACGCCACCAACCCTGTGACCCTGCAGCTGATGCAGGGCTTCCCTCCGGCGCCTGACAAGGTGGTGCGCCTGGCCAACATCCTCAAGTACCCCAACGTGCGCTGGGCCGCGCAGCACCTGCGCGAACTGGGGCCCACGGCCACCGTCTGGCGCGGTGTAGCAGCGCCCGGCGCACTGCCCGCCGCGCCGCGTGCCTTGCCCGACACGCTGGCGTTTGCCGACGACAAGGGCGCGCCCACCACGCTGGCCGACTGGCAGAAGGCCACCTACACCGACGCCCTGCTGGTGCTGCACCGGGGCCGTGTGGTGTATGAGTGTTATCACATCGGCATGCAGCCGCAGCAGCCGCATGTGCTGTGGTCCATGAGCAAATCGCTGGTGGGGCTGCTGGTGACGGAGCTCATCCAGGAAGGCGCCATCGACCCCAGTGCGCGCATCGTGCGTTACCTGCCCGAGCTGGCCAACAGCGCCTGGGCCGATGCCACCGTGCAGCAGACCCTGGACATGACCACCGGGGTCAAATACGCCGAAGACTTTGCGGACCCCACCTCCGGTGTCTTTCAGTACCTGGCCGCTGCGGGCCTGCAGCCTGCGCGCCCCGGCAGCAATGGGGCCAAAAGCATGGCCGAGCACCTGCCCACCGTGCAGAAGGACGGCGAGCACGGCACCGCGTTTGCCTACAAGTCGGTGGACACGGAAGTGCTGGGCTGGCTGCTGCAGCGCGTCACTGGCAAGAGCTACGCCACGCTGTTGTCCGAGCGCATCTGGTCCAAGCTGGGCACGCAGGAGGACGCGTATGTGTTTGCCGACGCCAACGGCGGCCAGGCCACCAGCGTGGGCGTGAACGCCACCTTGCGTGACCTGGGCCGTCTGGGCGAGATGCTGCGATCCAACGGCCGCTTCAACGGCCAGCAGATCGTCTCGCCCGCCACCATTGCCGAGCTGCGCAAAGGGGCCGACCCCGCCCAGTTCAGCAAGGCCCCCGGCACGGCCATGCGCGCGGGCTACTCGTACCACAACCAGTGGTGGATACCCCACGATGCCGATGGCACCTTTGAAGCCAAGGGCCTGATGGGCCAGCACATCCACATCAACCCGGCGGCCGAGCTGGTGGTGGTGAAGTTCTCCACGCACCCCGTGCCCAACACCGCCTTCACCCACGCGCTGGACCGGCAGGCCTTTGCCGCACTGGCCAAGGCCGTGCGCTGAGCCTGCCCGCACGCTGTTGCTCCACCCCCCACGAGGACCGTTTCACCATGTCCCCCCAACCCTGGCTGGCCAGCTATGGCGCCATCCCTGCACACATCGATCCCGACAGCCATCCCAGCATCGTGCACCTGCTGTGTACCGCCATGCAGCGTTATGCGCACCGGCCCGCATTCACCTGCCTGGGCCAGACGCTGACCTATGCACATGTGGACCAGCAATCCCGCGCGTTTGCGGCGTACCTGCAAAACGTGCTGCGCGTGCGCAAGGGCGACCGCATTGCCGTGATGTGCCCCAACCTGATGGCGTTTCCCATCGCCATGCTCGGCATTGCGCGCGCGGGCTGTGTGCAGGTGAACGTGAATCCGCTGTACACCCCGCGGGAGCTTGAGCATCAGCTACAGGACGCAGGAGCGAGGGTGATGGTGATCTATGCAGGGTCTACTGCGACCCTGGCTGCCATCCAGGACCGGGTGGAACTGCACAGCATCATCACCGTGGCGCCCGGCGACGGCACCGCAGCCGACCTGCCTGGGCCGCCGGTGGATGCCCACCTGCACACCACCACCTCGTTTGCGCGCGCCCTGGCCGAGGGCGCCACCCTGCCTTTTGCGCCACCTGTGCTGGAGGGGGGCGACCTGCTGTTCCTGCAATATACCGGGGGCACCACGGGCCTGTCCAAGGGCGCCATGCTCACGCACCGCAACCTCGTGGCCAACGTGGAGCAGTTCAAGGCCTTCGTGCCCGATGCCCTGCGCCCCGCACAGGAGGTCGTCGTCACGGCCATTCCGCTGTATCACATCTTCGCGCTCATGGTGAACCTGATCAGCTACTTTGCGGTGGGTGCGCGCAACTGGCTCGTGCCCAACCCGCGCGACCTGGACGCGCTGATCGAAGTGCTGAACGCTGCGCGCCCCAGCGTGTTCATGGGGGTCAACACGCTGTACGCCGGGCTGGCGGCGCACCCCGGCACGCAGGGCGTGGATTTCTCCAACCTGCGGCTGGCGGGCGGCGGCGGCGCTGCCATCCTGCCCTCGGTCTCTGCCCGCTGGCAGGCCATCACCGGCCAGTTCATCCGCGAAGGCTACGGCCTGAGCGAGACCAGCCCTGTGGTGGCCTTCAACCCCGCATCGGTCACTGCTTTCAGCGGCAGCACCGGCCTGCCCCTGCCTTCCACCGACGTGCTGCTGCTGGACGACCAGGGCCACCCCGCGCCCCTGGGCCAGCCCGGCGAGGTCTGCGTGAAAGGCCCCCAGGTCATGGGCGGCTACTGGCAGCAGCCCGAGGCCAACGCAGCCGCCTTCACGCCCGACGGCTACTTCCGCACCGGCGACATTGGCCAGCTGGACGAGCGTGGTTTTCTCAAGATCGTGGACCGCAAAAAGGACATGGTCATCGTCTCAGGCTTCAACGTCTTTCCCAACGAAGTCGAAGCCGTAGCCACCGCGTGTCCCGGCGTGCTGGAATGCGCCTGCATCGGCGTGCCGGACGAGAAAACGGGCGAGGCGTTGCGGCTGTATGTGGTGCGCGCGGCGGGCACTGTGCCGCAGGTGGATGCAGACCACATCGCCGCCCATTGCCGCGCAGCGCTCACTGCCTACAAGGTGCCCCGGCAGATCGTGTTTGTGGAGGCCTTGCCCAAGTCCAGCGTCGGCAAGATCCTGCGCCGCGAGCTGCGCGACATGGCGTGAGTGTGCGGGGTGGCGGTTTCAGAAGACGGCGGGCTTGCGCAGACATGGCGCGCAGACGCCTCTGCGCTTTTCAGCCCCGTCGCTGCAGATCCCGCGCCCCATAAGCGCAGTAACCCGGCTTGGGGCTCTTCTTTTGCGGGTGCAGGCGGCAGGTCTCGGGCCGCTTGTCATACACCGTGCACAGCCGCGTCTTGGGGTCGAGAAAATTGCAGTCCCCACTGGCCCGCCGCGCCATCGTGAAGACCGCGTTCTTGTGGTTGAAGTGGTCAATCAGCCGCGCCTTTTGCAGCCGCTTGGCAATGTGGCGGATTTCTTCATGCTCGGCCTCGAACGGGTCCACCAGTTCGAGCCGCACCAGGTCCGAGAGCTGCACTTCCAGCGGCATGGTGCAGCAGTTGGCCGCGCAGGTGTCGCACAGGCCAGCGCGGTAGCGGGTCCAGGTGTCGAGGCGGTCTACGTCAACGATGGCGATGGGGGAGCGCATGGGATGGGATTGTGCCTGCGTGCAATATGGGGCGCTGCACTTGGTAACACTTGGGCCATACTCGCAAGGCAGCCAACCCCCTGCTGTCCACCCATCCCACCACAAGGTCCGACGAGTGAGCGCATCGCCCAAAAGCCATCTCAGCGAAACCGACATCTGCGACCGTTTCATTACACCCGCCTTGGAGCAAGCGGGCTGGACGCTGGAACAATGATTGACTTCTGGAACGCAGGAGACAGTACGTTGATCATGGGCCTCGACGTGCTCGGGGTTCGACAGGTCGATCAATTGATCGAACGTCACTGGGTGTCGAACATTACGACGATTTCGGCACGGGCGCGCTACTTGTCTTTGCTGTCGTGGGTGGTCACCGAGCACTACCTGCGGCTCGGTCTGGGCGACGATACCGACCCTACGCTACGCGTGGACCCTCACCGGACTGATCTCAAGACGGCCATTGAGCGGCTCGAGTTCATCGTGATGGCAGCGACGGTCCTTGCCGATCCTCAACCCGACGCCGACAAGTCCCAACTCATCGGAACCAACAAGTATCAGCAGGCACGAACCTCTCTCGCCGCTAGCGAGAGTGTGGAGCTCCCATCGACCGGACGCAGTTCGATGCTTGGCACCTACTTCATGCCGTCAGTCGGATTCGGCCTCCTTGAAATGGCGCAGGACGGTTCCTCCGTGCGCGTTATGCCATTCGGGCGCGAAATGCATCGCATCAAGCATGCCGCGCTGCAGGATTCCCCGCTCGCTGCGAAAGTGTTCGAAGGCGGAAGCATCTCGCTTCCTGAACTGCAGGAGGAGTGGACAGAGTTCTCCGTCAATGCGTTGACCCTGTGTCCCGGGGAGCACGAATTCCTGCTGTCCCGCATGCGGACGCCTTTCTCAGTTCATCCCGACGTGGTCGGTACGTACGCCCGGTTGTGGCAGACCATCGACCTTGTGTTTCGATCAGTCAACGAGCTTCCGGTTTCGTCGTCCGAACTGATCACGAATGTATTCGTTGCCAGCGGCAAACCGACCGAATTGTCTGCAGTGCAGATCGCGTGGGCCACGTACGATCTGCACCGCCGCACGCATCACGCATTGGAGCTGCTATTCAGTTGCCTAGTGGAAACATTGCGGATGCAACCAGCAGCCTCTGTCGCAGAGGTTGTCGCGTCGTGGCACTCAGAGGAGACCGTCCCAGCTGAGGTCGTTGACCGGTTGTCGGAATGGCCCGTACGGCCTTTCGATGCGCCGATTGCCAGCCTCCGGTCACCGTCACACCTCTTCCTTCGTGAACGTCTCGATCGCAGTCCGGCGCGTGCATTGCCACTGATCTCGCGCTCGCTCTACGCGGTCTGCATGCTTGTCGCTGACGCATCACATACGAGATCGCTGCGAGATCGCACGGGGTCTACGGGAATGGCTGCACTTACCTGGCGAATCCTCGACCACGCGCAACACTGCACCGTCCGCGACGTTGTCGAGCAATTGCTGAACGAGGTCGTCGTCCCTGCGCATCTCTCCACAAGTCTTCGCAAGATGGGGCAAGGCGGCAAACCGACGCTACGTTTCCACAAGGAGGGTCGGTCTCTGCGCAGCACCGGCATCGGCGTTCTTGCTGGGTTCAGCGGCGACCGCCTGGGCAATGTGATGGGCATCTTTGCGGATCTTGGTGCGCTGCAACGTCACGGGGGTCGTCGATACACGCTCACACCCGCTGGGCGCGCGCTTGTTGAACAGGTTACAACATGAGAGACAGCCTTCTGGAGGCGATCTCGAAGGCATCGGGGATCGACGAAATCATCATCGTCACGCACAACATCGACTTCCTTTTTTTGCAGGCCTTCGTGTTTGAGAAGCTCAAAAGTCGCGGCTCGCTCAAACTCACCGTCTTCGCGGACGCGGGGTGCGCACTGGAGTCCTACGCCGCACAGGCCGAGCTTCTCGAAGGTCTGGGCGTGCGGTATCGCGTGGTACCCGTAGCCATGCAGCCCGGGTTCCGCTTTCACCCCAAGGCGCTCTTGCTGGCGGGCCGCAAGTCGGCGCAGCTCTTCATTGGTAGCGGCAATCTCACCTATGGTGGTTGGATCGACAACGCGGAGGTCTGGACGCGCCTCGAAGCGTCGACGGAAGGCATTACCCCCTTCAAAGCGTTCGTCGACTTCCTGCGTGAGTGCGTGACCGATCTGCCACTGGCCGACCGACTGGGCGAAGACCTCGCGCGCGCGCTGGCGCTGGCCGCGCTCTCTGCCAACCCAAACGTACCGTTTCGAGAGGCGATCGTCGTGGGGCGTGCTGGCAATGGCCAGCCCATGCTCGAGGCAATCCGCAACGCCGCGAAGGTACAGCCCGGCGGTGAGCTGTTTGTTTGCAGTCCCTACTACGATCACGATGGAGAAGCACTGCGTGCGCTGCAGGAAGCCTTTGCGCCTGCGCGAACGAACGTTCTCTTCCATCCGCTCGGCTCGACGTTCAGCCGACAGACGCTCGCGCGCAACTCCGGAGTGGAGGTTCACTCGATAGCTGTACAGCGGGTGAACGACAAAGGAGTGGTGCGGGACGCCTTCTGCCACGCCAAGTTCTACGCGATCGTTCAAGGTGATGAAGCGGTCGTGTTTTCTGGCAGTGCGAACTGCTCGGCGGCCGCGCTTCTCGTCGCGGGCGCTCGTGGGAACGCCGAACTTCTCGTCGCCCGGCGCATGCCTGCCGCAGAGTTTCGCGCTGAGTGGCTGGGTGAGCTTCCGCAAGCCGAATTCGAGGCGCCTATCCCCGAACTTCCGCCGGCCGCAGATGCTGTGGATCGGGAGCCACTACTGCGGATCGTCGGGGCGCGAGTGGAGGACGGTCGACTGCACATCGCGTACACCCCCGCCGACACGCCTGTCGCAGCGTGCGAGACGAACCAGGGCATATTGCAGGTCGGAGAACTTGGCGCCAACGGTGCCATCGAGGTTGCGGCACCCACGCTGCTTCGATGGGTGAAGCTGCGCGGCGTCTCGCCTGACAAGGATAGCGCGACCTGCTGGGTGGATATTGAAGAGAAGCTTCGGTTCTCGCCGCGGCGCAATCCTGTCGTTGACGAGCTTCGCAAGAAGGTGCGCCCGGGCGCCTGGGATCGCGCAGCTTGGGAAGACGTCCTCAACGTGTTTTTGAAGCACGCGAGCGAGCGGTTCGCCGATTCGGGACGGCATCGCCCGGGACGCGAGATGAACCCTAAAAGGGGCGTGCTTCCAGGCGATCTCTTCGCGGCCGCTTACTCGATTCCTCATGTCCGTCACGCCAACGCTGACGGCCTGGTAACGCTCTTAGCGACTGAGCGGTCCATACAAGTCTTGCTAGAGGGCTGGTTCGCCATCCCGGCTGATCCGGCCGAAGACGATCCACAGAAAGACGAGGATGCTGACGACCCGCCAGGTTCAGAGGAGCCGTCCACTGAAAACGATGAAG
Organism: Acidovorax sp. 59; assembly: GCF_002754175.1. Classification (NCBI taxonomy): domain Bacteria; kingdom Pseudomonadati; phylum Pseudomonadota; class Betaproteobacteria; order Burkholderiales; family Comamonadaceae; genus Acidovorax; species Acidovorax sp. 59. The sequence goes on from NZ_PEET01000001.1 coordinate 4,577,175, forward strand.
CTGTTGATCGCCCGACGAAGTTCAACAAGCAGAAGAAGTCGAAGGCAGCGAGCAACGGAAGCAGGAAGGAGGATAGTGCCAGCGACAGCAAGCGCATCCGCAAGGTGCTCGGAAAGCTCCGCGACACTTTGCGGTCTGAGGCGTTCTATCTTCAGCGGTCCGCTTCGTTTGTGTCCGCCGACCTGCAGCTCGCCTCCATCCTGCTCGCGACTGGGCGCCGCGAAGGTTGGATCACGCCTCAAGAAATGGCGGATCTCACCGCCGAGATATGGGGGGCTATGTTCCTTCAGCACGACACGACGCATGGCGGTTGGCTTGCTATTCGGGAGCGCGCGGATCCGCAGTATGTCTCGGAGCTTCTGTCGCCATCGCTTTCGGCCGCGTTGCTAGGTTGGGCGTTCAGAGCACAGGACTGCGGCGGCACATTGGCAACAAGACTCCAGCTGATTGCGGCGTTAGCCGCGGCACGGCACCCGAAAGTATGGTGGGGTGGCACGCCGGGCGAGGTTGCGCAGGAACTTTCGCTGTACCTTGAGGCTACCCGTCGGCGCGAGCAGCAGACGGAGGCCGACATTGTGCGAGCCGAACAGCTCTGGCAGGAGATGATGGTCTTTGGAGAGGCACTGGCCGCGCTTCAGCGGGAAATATCCCAGGAGGATTGGCGTGTGCTGCGGGACAACCTCGAATCGAGGTTTCTAGTTGCTGGTGATCTGCTTTGGCAGAACCGCGCCGGATGGTGCATCAACCTGGCAACTGCCAAGCGTGAGGACAAGACACCACTCAGGGTTCTGTGGCTAAACGACCCGCTCAACCGAAGTGACATCGTTGCTGGGTCCGCCGTGCCATTGCGCTGTGTTCTGGAGGAGCGCTGGATTACGCGGGATCAAATGCAAACGGAAGTTCTAGGCACGTTAAACGCGATAGTTCGCAAAACGCAAGAAGCCTTCAAGGAAATTGACTCCTGGCATGGCCCTCCGTGAAATTCGCTCTCGGGCAAGTACGTTGACTCAGATCGGCATCCCATGCCAGATTTTTGGATTGAGCTGACTCCCAGAAGATCACACGTCGATATTCCCCGCCCGCAGCGCATTCGTCTCAATGAAATCCCGACGCGGCTCGACCTCATCGCCCATCAGCATCGTGAACACGCGATCCGCCTCGATCGCATCGTCGATCTGCACGCGCAGCAGGCGGCGCACGTTGGGGTCCATCGTCGTTTCCCACAGCTGCTCGGGGTTCATTTCGCCCAGGCCCTTGTAGCGCTGGCGGCTGGTGGTGCGTTCGGCTTCGGCAATCAGCCACTTCATGGCTTGGCGGAAGTCGCTGACCTTTTCTTCCTTTTGCTTCTCACCCTCGCCGCGCATCGCTTTAGCGCCTTCGGCCAGCAGGCCGCGGAAGGTTTCGGCGGCTTCGGCCAGGGCGGCGTAGTCGGCGCCGTGCACAAAGTCTTGCGTGATGACGCTGCTCTTGATGTTGCCGTGGTGGCGGCGGCTGATGCGCAGCAGGGGCTTGTCGGTGCGGGCGTCAAATTCGCCGGCCACTTCGGCGGGGGCGCCGGTGGTGTTCAGTTCGCGCAGCTTGGCCTGCAGGGCCACGGCGCTGGCTTCCGCTTCGGCCACGGTGTCCAGCTTCAGGCTCACGCCGTCGGCAATGGCGCGCAGGGCTTCGGCGTCCATGAAGTTGCCCAGGCGGGCGATCACGCTTTCAGCGATCTGGTGCTTGCGCGCCAGTTCGGCCAGGGTCTCGCCCGTCAGGGTTTGCGGGTTGGCGCCGCCGGTGGTCACGCTGGCGTGGTTCAGCGCAATGCGCAGCAAGAAGCCGTCGAGCGCGGGGGCGTCCTTCAGGTACAGCTCTTCCTTGCCGGCCTTGACCTTGTACAGCGGCGGCTGCGCGATGTAGATGTGGCCGCGCTCCACCAGTTCGGGCATCTGGCGGTAGAAGAAGGTGAGCAGCAGGGTGCGGATGTGGGCGCCGTCGACGTCGGCGTCGGTCATGATGATGATGCGGTGGTAGCGCAGCTTGGCCACGTCAAAGTCGTCGCCCCCGGTGGTGCCGCCCGCCTTGCCGATGCCGGTGCCCAGGGCGGTGATCAGCGTGAGGATTTCGTTGCTGGTCAGCAGCTTTTCGTAGCGGGCTTTTTCCACGTTCAGGATCTTGCCGCGCAGGGGCAGGATGGCCTGGAACTTGCGGTCGCGGCCCTGCTTGGCTGAGCCGCCGGCGGAGTCACCCTCCACGATGTAGATCTCGCACAGGGCGGGGTCTTTTTCCTGGCAGTCGGCCAGCTTGCCGGGCAGGCCCATGCCGTCCAGCACGCCCTTGCGGCGGGTCATTTCGCGGGCCTTGCGGGCGGCTTCGCGGGCACGGGCGGCCTCCACGATCTTGCCGCAGATGATCTTGGCGTCGTTGGGCTTTTCTTGCAGGTAGTCGGTGAGCAGCTTGCCCACGATGTCTTCCACCGGCGCGCGCACTTCGCTCGATACCAGCTTGTCCTTAGTCTGGCTGCTGAACTTGGGCTCGGGCACCTTCACGCTGAGCACGCAGCACAGGCCTTCGCGCATGTCGTCGCCGGTGACTTCGACCTTGGCCTTCTTGGCCAGCTCGTTTTCTTCGATGTACTTGTTGATGACGCGGGTCATCGCGGCGCGCAGGCCGGTCAGGTGGGTGCCGCCGTCGCGCTGGGGGATGTTGTTGGTGAAGCACAGCACTTGCTCGGTGTACGCGCTGTTCCACTGCATGGCCACTTCCACGCCAATGTGCGTGCCGGGGATGCCACCGTACGTTTCTGCCGGGCGCTCGCCTGCGGCGTAGAACGAGGTGGGGTGCAGCACCGTCTTGCCCTTGTTGATGAACTCGACAAAACCGCGCACGCCACCGGCGCCCGAGAAGTCGTCTTCCTTGCCGCTGCGCTCGTCCTTGAGGCGAATGCGCACGCCGTTGTTCAAAAACGAGAGTTCGCGCAGGCGCTTGGCCAGGATCTCGTAGTGAAAGTCGTTGTTCTCTTTGAAGATCTCGGTGTCGGGCAAAAAGTGCACTTCGGTGCCGCGCTTTTCGGTCTCGCCGGTCACCTTCATGGGGCTGACTTCAAAGCCGTCCACGGTGGACAGCAGGCGGTCTTGCACAAAGCCGCGTGCAAATTCGATCTGGTGCACCTTGCCTTCGCGGCGAACGGTCAGGCGCAGCCATTTGCTCAATGCGTTCACGCAGCTCACGCCCACGCCGTGCAGGCCGCCCGAGACCTTGTAGCTGTTCTGGTTGAACTTGCCGCCTGCGTGCAGCTCGGTCAGGGCGATTTCTGCGGCACTGCGCTTGGGCTCGTGCTTGTCGTCCATCTTCACGCCGGTGGGAATGCCACGGCCGTTGTCGGTCACGCTGATGGAGTTGTCGGTGTGGATGGTGACCACGATGTCATCGCAGTGGCCGGCCAGGGCCTCGTCGATGGAGTTGTCGACCACCTCGAACACCAGGTGGTGCAGGCCGGTGCCGTCACTGGTGTCGCCGATGTACATGCCGGGGCGCTTGCGCACGGCTTCCAGGCCTTCGAGGATGGTGATGGCGCCTTCGCCATAGCTTTCGCTGGCGCCGGCCTGGTTGGTGTCGATCTTGTTGACGGTGGGCTCCACATGGCCGGAGACGCCGGAGGATTCGGGCTCGGAGGGAATGTTGTTGTCAACGGTCATGGTGGGCCTTGGGATCCGTGGAAACCGTGGTTTCCAATATGTTCAATGGTCTAATTGGGCGCAAGCGCATATTGAATATGCGCTTGCAGCTATCAATAAAGTAGCGTTCGCGGTGTGGCGCTGCGACTGTGGTGCACGGCGGGTGTCACGCAGCCTCAGATGCGCATGGGCATCACGACGTACTTGAAGCTGTCGTTGTCGGGGATGGTCAGCAGCGCAGAGCTGTTGCCGTCCGAAAGCTCCACCTTCACCATGTCCTGGCCCATGTTGGCCAGGGCGTCGATGAGGTAGGTCACGTTGAAGCCGATCTCGATGGTGTCGCCACCGTAGTCGATGTCGAGCTCGTCCACGGCCTCTTCCTGCTCGGCGTTGTTGGACGCCACGCGCAGGGTGCCGGGCTCCAGGTTCAGGCGCACGCCCTTGAACTTGTCGCTGGTCATGATGGCCGTGCGCTGCAGGCTGGCCAGCAGCGGGGCGCGACCCAGGGTGATGCTGTTCTTGTGGTTCTTGGGGATCACGCGGTTGTAGTCGGGGAACTTGCCCTCGACCAGCTTGGTCACGAACTCCATGCCGCCAAAGGTGAACTTGGCTTGGTTGTTGGCGAACTGCATCTCGATGTGCGGCTGGTTCTCGCCACCCGCATCAGACAACAGGCGCTGCAGCTCGATCACGGTCTTGCGCGGCAGGATGACTTCCTGCTTGGGCACTTCGACGTCCAGCGTAGCGCTGGCAAAGGCCAGGCGGTGGCCGTCGGTGGCGACCAGGCTCAGGGTCTTGCCCTCGGCCACGAACAGGATGCCGTTGAGGTAGTAGCGGATGTCCTGCACCGCCATGGCGAACGACACCTGGCCGAGCAGGTCCTTCAGCGTCTTTTGGGGCACGGCGAACACGGGGCCAAAGGCGGCGGACTCCTGCACCAGCGGGAAGTCTTCGGCCGGCAGGCTTTGCAGCGTGAAGCGGCTCTTGCCGCCCTTGAGGATGAGCTTGGACTGGGCCGATTCGAGGCTGACCGTCTGGTCGCCCGGCATGGTGCGCAGGATGTCGATGAGCTTGCGCGCCCCCACGGTGGTGGTGAAGTCGCCGGTGTCGCCACCCAGTTCGGCCGTGGTGCGGATCTGGATTTCGAGGTCGCTGGTCGTCAGCTGCAGGGCATTGCCCGTCTTGCGGATCAGCACATTGGCCAGGATGGGCAGCGTGTGGCGGCGCTCCACGATGCCAGCCACGGACTGCAGAACCGCGAGAACCTTGTCTTGTGTTGCCTTCAGGACGATCATGTCATCAACCTCTTGTGGTTTTGGGACGGTGCGTGGACAGCGGCACAGGTCATGCCTCCCCCTGCTATCTATAACCCGCCATTTTGCCCCTTAACGGGGTCGCTTCTTCGTGGGGCTGCCCGACGGGCGTTTCCCGCTGGTTATCTACCCTTGGCGCTACCCTTTGAGCGTCTGCTCCAGCACGTGCAGCTGCTGGTTCAACTCGGTCAGCTGCTGGCGTTCGCCCGCAATCTTGCGCACAGCATGCAAAACCGTGGTGTGGTCGCGCCCGCCAAACAATTCTCCGATCTCGGGAAGACTCTTTTGCGTCAGCTCCTTGGCCAGGTACATCGCAATCTGGCGCGGGCGGGCAATACTGGCCGGGCGCTTCTTGCTGTACATGTCGGCGACCTTGATCTTGTAGTAGTCGGCCACCGTCTTCTGGATGTTTTCCACAGAAATCTGCCGGTTCTGGATGGACAGCAGATCACGCAGCGCCTCGCGGGCGAGCTGGATCGAAATCTCTTTCTGGTTGAAACGCGAGTACGCCAGGATCTTGCGCAGCGCGCCTTCGAGCTCGCGCACGTTGGAGCGCACGTTTTTGGCCACGAAAAAGGCGACTTCCTCGGGCATCTCGGTGCCTTCGACGCGCGCCTTGTTGATCAGAATGGCCACGCGCATTTCGAGTTCGGGCGGCTCGATGGCCACCGTCAGGCCCGAGTCGAAGCGCGACACCAGCCGCTCGTGGATGTTGGCCAGGCCCTTGGGGTAGGTGTCCGACGTCATCACGATGTGCGACTTCTTGGCCAGCAGGGCCTCGAACGCGTTGAAGAATTCTTCCTGCGTGCGGTCCTTGTTGGCGAAGAACTGCACATCGTCGATGAGCAGCAGGTCGAGCGAGTGGTAGCGCTCCTTGAACTCATCGAAGGTGCGGCGCTGGTAGGCCTTAACCACATCCGATACGAACTGCTCGGCATGGATGTAGAGAACTTTGGCGTCGGGCTTGTCCTGCAGCAGGCGGTTGCCCACAGCGTGCACCAGGTGGGTCTTGCCCAGGCCGACACCGCCGTAGATGAACAGCGGGTTGTACAGATGGCCGGGCATGCCGGCCACGTGCATGGCCGCAGAGCGCGCCATGCGGTTGGCCGTGCCTTCCACCAGGGTCTCGAACGTGAGGGCGGCGTTGAGGCGGTTGCGGAACGCGCCCGCTGAGGCCTCATCGTTGCTACTGGAGGGGGTTTCGGCTGGCGCTGCGGGGCTGGAGGGCTCCTGCGATGTGGGCCGTACATAAGTCCTGGCAACGGATTCGCGCTGAGCGAGTGCTAACTCCAGTGTGACCGGTTGGCCATACAGGCCTTCGAGCAGCGCGGCAATGCGGCCGGCGTACTGGGCGCGGATCCAGTCGAGCTTGAAGCGGTTGCCCACGAGCAGCGTGACTTTGGAGAAGTCTTCGGCCACTTGGGCAATCAGGGGCTTGATCCAGGTGTTGAATTGTTGTTCTGGCAGGTCTTGTGCCAGTTGCTCAACGCAGGCTTGCCACAGGCCCTGACCGGCATCTGAGCCGGGCGAATTGATAGGGCTGCGGGTGGGTTCCTCGGTCATTTCTGGGGAATTCTTATTGTGGATAGGAGGAACGGGGTAAGGCGGTGGATTGTAGCTTGTCAAGGAGTTATCCACAATTTGAAGGTGGCTGTCATCCGGGGGAATCCGGGGTTGCCATGCGGGGAAGACGTGGCCTGAAAGGGGCGGGCGCTGCAGCCTCCGCGACCCGCTGGTAAAGGCCTGCCCATCGAAAGGCATTGCCAGTCGGCCACAAGCCTGCGATAATTTTGGGTTTCCCTGAATGTGTTCAGGGTGATTTGACCCGGCGCGCCGTTATTTCTGCCCCGTGGGTCTGCCTCCAGGCGATGTTTCATACATAGCGTGGGTGTGCAGATTGCAGGGGGTTCAAGAGCAGCAGTCCGGAACTGAACCTCAAGGAATAGCACCATGAAACGTACTTACCAGCCCTCCAAGACGCGCCGCGCGCGCACCCACGGTTTCCTCGTCCGCATGAAGACCCGCGGCGGCCGTGCCGTTATCAACGCACGCCGCGCCAAGGGCCGCAAGCGCCTGGCCGTCTAAGGCCGATACGGTCTACGGCCTGCTCCCCGCCTGTTCCCGGTTTGTACCGCCAGGTTCCAAACGGGGCGCTTGCATGCACAGGCTAAAAACCCGGCCGCAGTTCCAGGCTGCCATGGCGGGGGGCACTGTCTCCCGCACGGCGCATTTTGCGTTGCACCGTTTGGCACTAGACGCCAACAGCACCGCAGTTGCCAGCCAAGCCGCCACTGTTGCACCTACAGGGCCCGGCTCCTTGCCGCACACGCAAGGGCCGCAGGCCCTGTTTGTCGTTCAGGGCGTCTGGATGGGTGCCATGGTGCCCAAGCGCTGGGCGCGCCGCGCCGTGACGCGCAACACCATCAAGCGGCAGATCTACACCGTGGGCGCCACGTTTGAGGCGCGTTTGCCGCAGGCCGCCCATGTGGTGCGCCTGCGCTCGGCGTTTGATCGCAAGCAGTTCGTGAGCGCCACGTCCGACCAACTCAAGCAGGCGGTACGCGCGGAGCTGCTGCAGCTGTTCGGATATGCCACCCGGCATTCGGGCGCAGCGGTTGCTGCGCCTGTGCCGCCGGTGGCAGAGCCGGTGACTGCCCCATGATGCAGCGCCTGCTGATCGGCGTGGTCAAAGGCTATCGGCTGTTTCTCAGCCCATGGCTGGGTTCGGCCTGCCGCTTTGAGCCGACCTGCTCGGTCTATTCGCTGCAGGCGCTGGAGCAGCACGGCGCTGCGGCAGGCAGTTATCTGACGGTGCGCAGGCTGGTACGCTGCCACCCCTGGTGTGACGGGGGCCATGATCCGGTCCCGCAAGATCTGCCGCGCAGCCTGCGGCTTTTCTCCAGGCTCACCCCTTCCACCACTCCCCCATCCTCACCAAAGAAGTCTTCATGAACGACATTCGCCGCACCATCCTGTGGGTGATTTTTGGCTTTTCCATGGTTCTGCTGTGGGACAAGTGGCAGCTGCACAATGGCAACAAGGCCACCTTTTTCCCGACCACGCCCGCTGTGACAGCCCCTGCTGCTGCCGCAGGCGCGGCCTCCGGTGCGACCGGGGCTGCCAGCGTGCCCGCCACCAGCGTGCCCGCAGCCACAACGGCCGCGCAAGGCGCGGCAGCCGTGCCCGGGCAGCCTGCTGCAGCGGCTGCGCCGGCCAAACGCGAACGCATTGAGGTCAAGACCGACCTGTATCGCCTGGTGTTCGACAGCGAAGGCGGCTCGCTCACGCAGGCCGAGCTGCTCAAGCACGCCGACATGACCGACAAGGCCCGCAACTTCCTGTTGCTGGATGAAAGCGCGCAGCGCGTCTACGTGGCGCAGACCGGCCTGGTGGGCGGCACTTTCCCCACGCACAAGACGGTGATGACGGCCGTTCCCGGCCCGCGCGAACTCAAGGACGGTGAAGACTCCATGAGCATCCGCTTCGAGTCGCCCGACCAGGGCGGCGTGAAGCTGGTCAAGACCTGGACCATCAAACGCGGTGCTTATGACATCGCCGTCAAGCACGACATCGTCAACACCGGCAGCGCCGCTGTATCGCCCCAGCTGTATCTGCAACTGGTGCGTGACGGCAACAAGCCGCCAGGCGAGTCGTCGTTCTACTCCACCTTCACCGGCCCGGCGGTTTTCACCGAAGCCAAGAAGTACCAGAAGATCGAGTTCAAGGACATCGAAAGCGGCAAGGTCGACATTCCCAAGGACTCGGCCAATGGCTATGTCGCCATGGTGCAGCACTATTTCGCCACCGCATGGCTGCTGGCCGACGGCGTGCAGCGCGAGCCCTTCACCCGCAAGGTGGACACCAACCTGTACTCCGTGGGCATGCTGACCTCCCTCGGCACCATCGAGCCGGGCGCCACCAAGACCATCGACGCGCGCCTGTTCGCCGGCCCGCAGGTCGAGACCATGATGGAAAAGCTGTACCCCGGCCTGGAACTGGTCAAGGACTACGGCTGGCTGACCATCCTGTCCAAGCCGCTGTACTGGCTGCTCGACAACCTGCACAAGCTCCTGAACAACTGGGGCTGGTCCATCGTTGCGCTGGTCCTGCTGCTCAAGATCGCGTTCTACTGGCTCAATGCCAAGGCCTACGCCAGCATGGCCAAGATGAAGGCCATCAATCCCAAGATCATGGAGATGCGCGAGCGCCTGAAGGACAAGCCGCAGCAGATGCAGCAGGAGATGATGCGCATCTACCGCGAGGAAAAGGTCAACCCGATGGGCGGCTGCTTCCCCATCATGATCCAGATCCCGGTGTTCATTGCGCTGTACTGGGTGCTGCTGTCCAGCGTCGAGATGCGCAACGCGCCCTGGATCGGCTGGATCCACGACCTCTCCGCGCCTGACCCATTCTTCATCCTGCCCTTGCTGATGACGGCCAGCTCGCTGCTGCAGACCGCCCTGAACCCCGCGCCACCAGACCCGATGCAGGCCAAGATGATGTGGTTCATGCCGCTGATCTTCAGCGTGATGTTCTTCTTCTTCCCAGCTGGCCTCGTGCTGTACTGGCTGACGAACAACATCCTGTCGATTGCGCAGCAGTGGATCATCAACACCCGCATGGGCGTGCCACCGCAGTTCAATCTGCCCAAGTTCAAGTGATGCGGCAGCGGCAACGCTGACATCCACGAACTGACCCCCGAAGGCCGCGCAAGCGGCCTTTTTTCTGTCACCTTGTAAAGTCTCTGCCCATGCTTGCCCGCCACCACGACCCCATCGTTGCCATCGCCACTGCCCCCGGGCGCGGGGCCGTCGGCATCGTGCGGGTGTCGGGCAAAGGGCTGGAGGGCCTGGTGCAGGCGCTGTGCGACCGCACTCTCAAGCCCCGCGAAGCGACGTACCTGCCCTTTCGGGATGCACAGGGCCAGGCCATCGACCAGGGGCTCGCGCTGTACTTCCCCGGCCCGCACAGCTACACCGGCGAAGACGTGCTGGAGCTGCAGGCGCATGGGGGCCCGGTGGTGCTGCAGCTGCTGCTGGCGCGCTGCCTGGAGGCGGGGGCTGCCACCCAACCGGCCACCGGCCAGCCCTGTCTGCCGGGCCTGCGCGTGGCTCAACCCGGGGAGTTCACCGAACGGGCTTTCCTGAACGACAAGATCGACCTGGCCCAGGCCGAGGCGATTGCCGACCTGATCGACGCCAGCACGGAAGCCGCAGCCCGCAGCGCCAGCCGCTCGCTGACCGGCGCGTTTTCTGCAGAAATCCACCGCCTGCGCGACGCACTCATCCATCTGCGCATGCTGGTGGAGGCCACGCTGGACTTTCCTGAAGAAGAAATTGACTTCTTGCGCAAGGCCGATGCGCATGGCCAGCTATCGAACTTGCAGCAAACGTTGGCCTCGGTGATGCAGCGCGCGCGCCAGGGCGCTTTGCTGCGCGAGGGCATCAAGGTGGTCATCGCCGGGCAGCCCAATGCCGGCAAAAGCTCGCTGCTCAATGCGCTGGCAGGGGCCGAGCTGGCCATCGTCACGCCCATTGCCGGCACCACGCGCGACAAGGTCCAGCAGACCATCCAGATCGAAGGGGTGCCGCTGCACATCATCGACACCGCCGGCCTGCGCGACAGCAGTGATGAGGTCGAGCGCATCGGCATCGCCCGCGCCTGGGACGAGATTGCCGGGGCAGACGCCGTGCTGTTCCTGCACGACCTGTCGCGGCAAAGCGCTCCTGAATATGTAGCTGCCGACGCAGATATCGAAAGCGCCTTGGGGCAAAAATTGCCAAAAAACATCCCCGTGATCGATGTCTGGAACAAGCTGGACTGCGCGGCCGGTGTTGCCCCTACGGCCAACCCCGGGCGCCCTACTGTGCATCTGTCGGCCCGCACCGGTCAGGGACTGGACGACTTGCGACGGCTGCTGCTGGACGTGGCGGGCTGGCAGTCGGCGCCCGAGGGCATCTACATTGCCCGGGCGCGGCATGTGCAGGCGCTGCAGGCCGTGTCGTTGCACCTGCAGGAAGCTGCTGACCAACTGCAGGCCCAGGGGCCGGCGCTGGACCTGCTGGCCGAGGAGCTGCGGCTGGCGCAGAACGCCCTGAGCGCCATCACCGGCGAGTTCACCTCCGACGACCTGCTTGGCGTGATCTTCTCCAGCTTCTGCATCGGTAAATAGCGACCGTTGGTCGCCCTATCTTGTAAACGGACGTAAACAGCGCTTGTGTCTGATCTGTAACAGGGTTACTTTCGGCGGACCATGAATGTTCCCATGCCCGTTGCCTCCAAGGTGGACCTCAAAGGTCTGATCGACGCCATTGCCCAGACCACGGCGGAGGACAGCATGACCAACCCGCTGACGGCCGCCCAGTGGGAGGTGCTGTCGTCCTACCTGCTCCCGGTGGTGTTGCCCGCGGGCCAGGTGCTTTTCAGCCAGGGTGCCACGGACCGCACCCTGTACCTGGTCGAAAGCGGCAGCCTGAGCGTGCACTACCAGGACGAAAAGGAACGCCTGCGTCTGGCCATTGTGGGCGCGGGGTCGGTGGTGGGTGAAGGCGCTTTCTTCTCGCACCGTGCGCGCAGCGCCACCGTGCAGGCCAGCGCGCCGTGCAAACTGTGGAGCCTCACGGCCATCCGCTTCACCGAGCTGACCAACCGCCAGCCCGCCATTGCCCTGGGTCTGGCCATGGCGGCAGGGGCTGTGCTGGCCAAGCGCCTGGGCAACCGCCGCCGCCGCGTTGCGGCCACCTGACAGGCGGGGCCTGTCGGGGGTTTCCCTCGGGCTTCTTCCGCCTTCTGCGGGGGGATGGCGCGTTACACTCGATTTGGATTTTGTCCAGGCACCATCCGAAGAAAGCAAGCCATGTCCCTGTTCAGTTGGTTCAGCCGTAAACCCGCTCCCGCCAAGCCCCGCGCAGCGGCCGAGCCCTCCGGCCTGTTCAACGCCGACGCCACCGTGCCCCTGCAACCTGGGCGCCAGGGCAAGCCGCTCGTGGAGCCCCAGCCCCCAGAGCACGCCGCCAACCGCAAGAACGAGCGCATGGAGCGCCGTGAGCTGCTCTATACCGTGGTGCGCGACGCCATGGTGCGCGCTGGCGTGCTGTCGGCCAGCTACAAGTTCAAGGTGCTGTCGCTCGACCAGCGCGGCCGCCAGTTCCTGGTGATGATGGACCTGGCCCGGGAATACGGCGGCGAGACGGTGCGCCTGAGCGAGATCGAGGCGCTTATCGCCCAGACCGCCAAAACCCGTTACGACATCCTGGTGACGGCCGTGTACTGGCGCATCAACGACCATGTGGCGGTGGGCATTCCGCAAAAGGGCGTGGCGCCCCAGGGCGCTGCGCTGCCGTTGCAGGCGGCTTCTACGGCGGTGCGCCGTCCGCCAGCAGCAGCGGCCACTGCCCCGGCACCCCTGGCCCCGTCGCCTGCACCGCTGGCGGGCGCACGCCCCGCCGCGGCTGCCGCGGCACCTGTTTCTCCTGCTCCTTTGGCGCCCGCTGCGGCCCCGCTGGCTGCGCGCCGCCCGCTCGGTGCGGTGTCGGCCCCCGCACCCCTTGTGTCTGCACCCGCACCGCTGGCTGCCACGCGGCCTGCCTCTTCTGCCCGCTTCGAACCCATCGAGGCCGACGAGGTGGCCGCGTTCAAGCGCGCGCTGGCCAACGCCGCAGGGTCATCGGCTGCCACGGCTGCGGCCGCCAAGCCAGGCGTGCCGGTGCGCTCCGGTCCGCTGCTGCCACCGTCCCAGCCCACAGGGTTTGAGGACACCGAAATGCCCGGTGCCGACGGTCCCGCTCCCGACCTCAGCAGCACCCAGTACGGCGAACTCAACTGATCCAGGGGTCATGTGGTGCACGCCCACAGGGGGCTGTGCACCCAGGCCACGGCCCTCGGGTCAGTGCCCTGCAAAGTCCACCAGGGTGTACAGCGGCAGGCCCGCATCGCGCAGGCGCTGCGATCCGCCCAGCTCGGGCAAATCGACAATGGCGGCGCCTTCGGTGACGGTGGCCCCCAGTTTTTCCAACAGCTTCTTGCCGGCCATCATGGTGCCGCCGGTGGCGATCAGGTCGTCGATCAGCAGCACGCGGTCGCCGGCCTTCACGGCGTCGGTGTGCAGCTCCACGGTGGCGCTGCCGTATTCGAGTTCGTAGGTTTCCTCCACTGTGGTGAAGGGCAACTTGCCTTTCTTGCGGATGGGCACGAAGCCCACGTTCAGCTCGTAGGCCACCACGGCGCCCAGGATGAAGCCCCGCGCATCCAGGCCCGCCACCACGTCGGGGCGCAGCGCCTTGTCCATGTAGCGGTGCACAAACGCATCGATCAGCACACGGAACACTTTCGGGTCCTGCAGCAGTGGCGTGATGTCGCGGAACTGCACGCCGGGCGCGGGCCAGTCGGGGACGGTGCGGATGTGCTGGCGAAGGTACTGGTTGACGCTGAGGGGCTGCATGGGCGGGTGGGGAGTGATGACGCGGGGGAGGCCCGGGCAGGGCCAATGCCTGGGTGTGCGCCAGGGGCTGGCCAGTGGCGCGAGGCACGGAAAGTGCGAGAGTGTAAACAGCCCGGCGGTCCCCGCGCGCGCCTGCACCAGACGCCATAATGTGTTTCACTGGCGTTACAAACTCGCGCCGCCTGCGGCGGACGGTGCCCCAACCCCCACGACGATCGGCCCATGCCCATCTCCGTCCTGCTGATCGAGAGTGATCACCCCCACGCACAGGCTGTGGCGGGGGCGCTGGCCGATCCCTGGTCGGGCTGGCGCGTGGACGTGGTGGATTCGATCGCACAGGCGCGCGACCACCTGCTGCGCCACCGCCCCGACATCGTGCTGGCCGCCCAGCGCACCCTGGACGGTTCGGCCTTTGACCTGCTGCAGCTGCTCGACGGCGTTCCGGCCATCATCATCGTGCGCATGGGGGCAGAAACCCACGCGGCGCAGGCCATGCGCCACGGGTTTGACGATTTCACCGTGCAGGACCCGGCGTTGGACTACCTGCTCACCCTGCCCGCGCAGATCGAAGCCGTGCTGGAGCGCACCTCCAGCGCCCGTGCCCGCCGCGCGGCCGAGGCCATGCTGGCGCGCCAGCACCGGCTGCTGCAGGCCATCTCGCGGGCCCAGGGCATGTTCATTGCCAGCTCGGGCCCCCGGGCGGCGTTCGAGGCGCTGCTGGGCGAGTTGATGACGCTGACCCAGAGCGCGTTCGGCCTCGTGGGCCAGGTGCAGCTGGCCGATGACGGGCACCCTTACCTGCGCGTGCACGCGATGACCGACATCAGCTGGGACGAGGCCTCGCGCCAGCGCTACGCCCAGCATGCCGAGGATGGCATGGTGTTCGACAACCTGCACTCGCTGGTGGGCGCTGCGCTGGTGACGGGCGAGCCGGTCCTCAGCAACGATGCCAACCACGATGCCCGCAGCGCGGGCACGCCGTCAGGCCACCCCACGCTGCGCACCTACCTGGGCCTGCCCATCCATGCGGCGGGAGAGCTGGTGGCCATGGTGGGGCTGGCCAACCGCAGCGGTGGTTACACCAACGCCGATGTGCAGTTTCTGCAGCCCTTGCTGAACACCATTGGCCAGCTGGAGACCGCCCGCCGCGCCGAGCTGGCCCGCAGCCATGTGGAGGCCGAACTGGCCCGCACCAGCGCCCTGCTGGCCGAGAAGACCCGGGCCCTCGAAGGCACCCTGGACAACATCTCGCAGGGCATCACCAACGTGGACGCCGAGGGCCGCATCCGCGTCTACAACCAGCGCTACCTGGAGCTGCTGGACCTGCCCGAGTCCCTGCTGGCCACGCAGCCGCTGGTGGAAGAGGTGGTGCGTTTTCAGACCGAGCGGGGCGACTTCGGGCCCGAGTTCCAGCTCATCGAGCCCATGGCCCGCAACTACGTGGCGTCGGAATACGCGGCGCATGGCGGCCGCATGAACATGCCGCAGAGCTACGTGCGGCGCACCCGGCAGGGCCGCTACATCGAGGTGCGCACCCGTGCCCTGGAGCCCGGCGGGCGCGTGCGCACGTTCACCGATGTCACCGACTACCTGAGCACGCTGGAGGCCCTGCGCCAGAGCGAGGCGCGCTGGCGCAGCCTGACGGACCTGTCGTCCGACTGGTACTGGGAGCAGGACGACCAGTTTCGTTTTGTGCGGCTGGACGGTAACCCGTACCACACGGAGGGCGTGCCCGATGAGATGCACTACGGCCTGACCCGCTGGGAGTTGCCCGACACCTTCGTCAACGAAGGGCAATGGCGCGAGCACCGCGAGCAGCTGGAGGCGCACCAGGTCTTTCACGACTTCGAGATGCAGCGCCTGTCCCAGGACGGCAAGCCCGTGTGGGTGTCGATCAGTGGCGAGCCCATCTTTGACGAAGAGGGCCGCTTTACCGGCTACCGGGGCGTGGCCCGCGACATCACCGAGCGCAAGCTGGCCGAGGCCGAGATCCAGCGCCTGGCGTTCTACGACGAACTCACCGGCCTGCCCAACCGCCGGCTGCTGATGGACCGGCTGGAGCGCGCGGTGGCCGCCACCCAGCGCGACGGCCGCCATGGCGCCCTGCTGTTCCTCGACCTGGACAACTTCAAGGGCATCAACGACACCATGGGCCACGAGTGGGGCGACCGCCTGCTGGTGCAGGTGGCCGCGCGCATCGGGGCCAGCGTGCGGGCCACCGACACCGTGGCGCGGCTGGGTGGCGATGAGTTTGTGGTCGTGGTGCAGGGCCTGCACGGCCATGAGGTCGAAGCTGCGGCCGAGGCTGAGGCCGTGGCCCAGAAGGTGTTGCTGGCGCTGAACCAGCCCTATGTCGTGGATGGCTGCGACATGCACAGCACCCCCAGCATCGGCATTGCGCTGTTCCAGGACGCGCAGCAGCCCGTGCAAGAGCTGCTCAAGCGCGCCGACCTGGCCATGTACCAGGCCAAGGCGCAGGGGCGCAACACCCTGTGCTTTTTCGACCCCGCCATGCAGGCTGCCGCGTCGGCGCGTTCGGCGCTGGAGGGCGACATCCGCCAGGGCCTGGCGCGCAACGAGTTCCTGCTGCACTACCAGCCGGTGGTGGACGCCAGCGGCCACCTGCTGGGGGCCGAGGCGCTGGTGCGCTGGCAACACCCACAGCGCGGCATGGTCTCGCCCGCCGATTTCATCCCGCTGGCCGAGCAGACGGGGCTCATCCTGCCCCTGGGGCGCCAGGTGCTGGCCCTGGCCTGCCGCCAGCTGGCCCAGTGGGCCACCGCCCCGGCGAAAGCCGCGTGGACGCTGGCCGTGAACGTGAGTGCACAGGAGTTCCGCCAGCCCGATTTTGTGGAGCAGGTGCTGGCAGCGCTGCGCGATGCGGCCGCCAACCCGCGCCTGCTCAAGCTCGAACTCACCGAAAGCCTGCTGCTGCACGACGTGGAGGACAGCATCCTCAAGATGCAGGCGCTGCGCACGCTGGGGGTGGGCTTTTCGCTCGACGACTTTGGCACGGGTTACTCATCGCTCAGCTACCTCAAGCGCCTGCCGCTGGACCAGCTCAAGATCGACCAGAGCTTTGTGCGCGACGTGCTCACCGACCCCAACGACGCCACCATCGCCTGCACCATCATCACGCTGGCCCGCAGCCTGGGCCTGGACGTGGTGGCCGAGGGCGTGGAAACCGAAGGGCAGCGCAGCTTCCTGCTGCGCAACGGCTGCCGCCAGTTCCAGGGCTACCTGTTCGGACGGCCTGGGCCTGAAGAGTTGCTGTAGTTTGCTATTAATTATGTAGCTGTCAGTGCATATTGCACTAGCGCTACAGGCCGATTTCATTCAAATGAGGTGCCCAACCACCCGCTGAGCTGCCAGCGGCGGGCCCTGGGCCGGTCAGCCTTTCAGCAGCTTGTCTTCCGCCAGCGCCAGCGCGGCCGGATGGCCCGACAGCACCAGCGTGTCGCCTTCGGCCAGCAGGGCCTCGTCCACTGCCGCGCTCACATGGCCATTGCCGCGCCGCAGGTTGACCACGCGCACACCCATGGCGGGCAGGGCCAGCTGGCCCAGGCTGCGGCCCAGGGCGGTGGAGCCCGGGGGCAGGTTGATGGTGGACAGGCGCTCCTGGTCGCGTTCGTTCACCGTGTCGTCGTCCGCGCCATGGAAGTAGCCGCGCAGCAGGTTGTAGCGCGCATCGCGCTGGTCCTGCACCAGCCGCAGCACGCGGCGCATGGGCACGCCCACCAGGGCCAGGGCGTGGCTGGCGAGCATGAGCGAGCCTTCGATGGCCTCGGGCACCACCTCGGTCGCACCGGCTTCCTGCAGCTTGTCCAGGTACAGGTCGTCCTGCGTGCGCACCACCACCGGCACCTGCGGCGCGTGTGACCGGGCATTGGCCAGCACCTTCAGCGCGGCGGGCACATCGATGTAGGTCACGGCCACAGCGCTGGCGCGCACCAGGCCCGCCGCCATCAGCGCCTGCAGACGGGTGGCGTCGCCATACACCACCGAGTCGCCCGCCGCCGCTGCCTGGCGCACGCGGTCCGGGTCCAGGTCCAGCGCCATGTAGGGGATGCCCTCGTGCTCCAGCATGCGCGCCAGGTTCTGCCCGCAGCGGCCGTAGCCGCAGATGATCACGTGCTTGCTGGTGTTGATGGACTTGCGCGCAATCGATGTCATCTGCAGCGACTGCTGCAGCCAGTCGCTGGCCACCAGCTTCATCACGATGCGGTTGCTGTACATGATGAGGAAGGGCGTGGCCAGCATCGACAGCACCATGGCCGCGAGGATGGGGTTCATCAGCGCTGGCTGCACCAGCCCGTTGTTCTGCGTGAGCGACAGCAGCACAAAGCCGAACTCGCCGGCCTGCGCCAGGTACAGCCCGGTGCGCAGCGCCACACCGGTGGTCGCGCCCATGCCCCGCGCCAGCACCAGGATGATCCCCAGCTTGAGCACCAGCGGCACCGTGAGCAGCATCAACACCAGCGCCCAGCGGTCCACCAGGATGTGCCAGTCCAGCATCATGCCGATGGTGATGAAGAACAGGCCCAGCAGCACATCGTGAAAGGGCCGGATGTCCGTGCCCACCTGGTGGCGATACTCGGTCTCGGACACCAGCACGCCCGCAATAAAGGCGCCCAGCGCCAGGCTCAGGCCCGCCAGCTCGGTCAGCCAGGCCAGGCCCAGCGTGATCAGCAGCAGGTTCAGCATGAACAGCTCGTCGCTCTTGCGCCGCGCGACCAGCGTGAGCCACCAGCGCATCAGCCGCTGGCCGCCCGTGAGCAGCAGGCCCACCAGCACCGTGGCCTTGATCAGCGCCCAGCCCAGCGAGGTCAGCAGCTGGTCGGGCGACGATCCCAGCGCCGGAATCAGCACCAGCAGCGGCACCACCGCCAGGTCCTGGAACAGCAGGATGCCCATCACCCGCCGGCCGTGTTCACTCTCCAGCTCGGCCCGCTCGGCCATCAGCTTGACCACAATCGCCGTGCTGCTCATGGCCATCACGCCCGACAGCGCCAGCGCCGTCTGCCAGCCCATGTCCCACACCCCACCCGCCCAGCGCGACAACGCCAGTGCCATGCCGGACACGACCGCCATCGTCAGCACCACCTGCATCAGCCCCAGGCCAAATACCTGCTTGCGCATGGCACGCAGCTTGGGCAGGCTGAACTCCAGCCCGATGGCGAACATCAGGAACACCACGCCAAACTCGCCCAGGTGGCGCACCCCTTCGGAGTTTTGCGCCAGTGCCAGCGCGTGCGGGCCAATGAGCACCCCGGCGGCCAGGTAGCCCAGCATGGGCGGCAGCTTGAGGCTGCGGCAGGTCACCACGCCCAGCACCGCGGCCAGCAGGTAAAGCAGTGTGAGGGCGAGTGAAGACATGGGTTCGATGCTATCCGAGGCTTGCGTTGTGTAACACAGGATTCAAGCAAGCCATTGGCCGGGGCTGCAGGCCGCTGCTGCCTCCCTGTTTGTGCGAGTCTGGCAAGCCTTGTGGGCTGGGCAAGGGCTTTTCTACCCGGATGCACGGACCGTGCCAGTGGACTTGGCCCATGCGACGGCCCGGCAGGCATGCCCGGTCGATAGAATCCTTGCATGACTCCCGCCCCCGCCGCGCTGCCCCCTTTTGATGCCGACCAGGCCCTGCGCCTGGCCCGCGAGACCTTCCACATCGAGGTGGAGGCCCTGAATGGCCTGGCGGCCCGTGTGGATGGTGTGTTTGCCCAGGCGGTGTTGATGGTGCTGCAGGCCCGGGGCCGCGTGGTGGTGATGGGCATGGGCAAAAGCGGCCATGTGGGGCGCAAGATCGCCGCCACACTGGCCTCCACCGGCACCCCCGCGTTTTTTGTGCACCCTGCCGAGGCCAGCCACGGCGACCTGGGCATGGTCACCGGCGACGATCTGGTGCTGGCCATCTCCAACAGCGGCGAAAGTGGCGAACTCACGGCCATCCTGCCCGTGCTGCGGCGCCTGGGCGCGCCCATGATCGCCATGACGGGCGGCCTGCAGTCCACCTTGGCGCGTTATGCCGATCTGGTGCTCGACTGCAGCGTAGCGCGCGAAGCCTGCCCGCTGAACCTGGCCCCCACCGCCAGCACCACGGCCCAGCTGGCCATGGGCGACGCGCTGGCTGTGGCCCTGCTGGACGCCCGGGGCTTCCGCCCCGAAGATTTTGCTCGCTCGCACCCTGGCGGTGCGCTGGGCCGCAAGCTGCTCACCCATGTGAGCGACGTGATGCGCTCGGGCACCGAGGTGCCGCGCGTGGCCCCCGATGCCTCGTTCAGTGACCTCATGCGCGAGATGAGCGCCAAGGGTCTGGGCGCCTCGGCCATCGTCGATGCCGACGGGCAGCTGTTGGGCATCTTCACCGACGGCGACCTGCGCCGCCGCATCGAGGCCGGGGCGGACCTGCGGTCCACCACCGCAGCCCAGGTCATGCACGCCAACCCGCGCCGCATTGCCCCCGACGCCCTGGCCGTGGACGCCGCCGAAATGATGGAAGCCCACGCCATCACCAGCGTGCTGGTGGTGGACGCAGCGGGCGCCCTGGTGGGCGTGGTGCACATCGGCGATCTGATGCGGGCGAAGGTGATCTGACGATGGCGCTGGTTCCTCAGACCTCTCCCTCTCCTGCCCTGCAGATTGACCCTGAGCTGCTGCTGCGCGCCCAGGGCGTGCGCGTGGCCTTTTTCGACGTGGACGGTGTGCTCACCGACGGCGGCCTGTACTTCAGCGAAACGGGCGAGACCCTCAAGCGCTTCAACACCCTGGACGGCCACGGCCTCAAGCTGCTGCAAAAGGCAGGCATCACCCCCGCCGTCATTACCGGTCGCGACTCTGCCCCATTGCGCGTGCGCCTCAAGGCCTTGGGCGTGGAGCACGCCGTGTTTGGCACCGAAGACAAGCGCCCCGCCGCGGAGCAGATGCTGGCCACCCTGGGCCTGACCTGGGCGCAGGCGGCTGCCATGGGCGACGACTGGCCCGACCTGCCCGTGATGCGCCGCAGCGCCTTTGCCTGCGCGCCCGCAAACGCCCAGACCGAGGTGCGCCACGCGGCCCACTTCGTCACCCAGGCGCGCGGGGGCGACGGTGCGGCGCGCGAGCTGTGCGACCTGCTGCTGGTGGCCACGGGCCGCTATGCGGCGCTGCTGGCGGACTACACCGCATGATCCGCGTGATCCGCCAGGGCTGGGACCAGCTCTCGATCTACCTGCCCGTGGTGCTGATGGGCCTGCTGGCCCTGGGCACCTGGTGGCTGGTGCGTAACGCGCCCATGCCCCAGTTGCCTGCGATTGACCGGCCCGTGCAGCACCAGCCGGACTATTTCATGAAGTCCTTTTCGGTGAAGACATTCGATGCCACGGGCCGCCTGCAGAGCGAGGTGCAAGGTGACGAGGCGCGCCATTACCCCGACACCGACACGCTGGAGATCGATCAGGTCCGCATGCGTTCGGTCAGCCTCGATGGCCGGGTCACCGTGGCCACAGCCAACCGGGCCCTGAGCAATGCCGATGGCTCCGAAGTGCAGTTGTTCGGCAACGCCATCGTCAAGCGTGAACCGCTGCCCGCCAAGCCCGGGGCGGCAGCGCAGCCCCCCATGGAGTTCCGTGGTGAGTTTCTGCATGCCTTCACCAACACCGAGCGGGTGCGTTCTGATCAGCCGGTCACGCTCACCCGTGGCAACGACCGCTTCACCGCCGACAGCATGGATTACGACAACCTCGACCAGGTGCTGCAACTGCGCGGGCGCGTGCGCGGCATGATCCTGCCGGGCACCACGCGGTAGCCTCCACCTATCCTGCCTAGCCGCCCACTGTCGGAATGCACATGACCACTCCCCTTGTCTTCATCACCGGCGCATCCAGTGGCATCGGCCAAGCGCTGGCCCAGCGCTACCACCAAGCGGGGTTTCGCCTGGCTCTGGTGGCGCGGCGCACTTCCGAAGTCAAAACATGGGCAAGTGCTCAAGGAATAAGCCCTGAAAGCTATGAAATTTATAGTGCTGATGTGTCGGTGACTGACAGCATCGTGGCTGCAGGGCGCGATTGCATCGCACGCCAGGGTGTGCCGGATGTGGTGATCGCCAATGCCGGCATCAGCGTGGGCATGGACACAGCGGTGCGGGACGATATCGACGTCATGGCCCGCACCTTTGCCACCAACAACATCGGCATGGCGGCCACGTTCCAGCCGTTTGTAGACGCCATGGTGCAGCGCGGCAGCGGCACCCTGGTGGGCATCGGCAGCGTGGCCGGCATCCGGGGGTTGCCCGGCCATGGCGCCTACTGCGCCAGCAAGGCGGCTGTCATCAGCTACTGCGAAAGCCTGCGGGGTGAATTGCGCCCCCACGGCGTGCGCGTGGTGACGGTGTCGCCGGGCTACATCGACACCCCCCTCACGCAACAGAACCGCTACAGCATGCCGTTTTTGATGCAGCCCGCCGATTTTGCCGACCAGGCGTTTCGCACCATTCAGGCGGGCGTGAGCTACCGGGTCATCCCCTGGCAAATGGGCGTGGTCGCCAAGCTGCTGCGCATGCTGCCCAACCCATTGTTTGACAAGGTGCTGGCGGGCCGCCCGCGCAAGCGCCGCCAGAGCGAAATGCAGTAGGGGCGGGATTGCACAAGGCGCCCCAAGGCGCCGGGGGCGATGGAGATTGCTATCTCGACGTGCAGCTGCCATGAAAAAGGGCCCTGAAGGGCCCTTGTGACAGAAAAACGGGTGTGGTTCAGTAGCCGCCGTTGCCGCCGCCACCGTAGCCACCACCGCCGCCATTGCGGCCGCCGCCACCACCGTTGCGCGAACCCGAGCCGTACGGGCTGCGAAAGCCACCTTCGCTGCGGCCACCGCCGCCATAGCCCCCGCCACCACCTTCGCGGCCGCCGCCGTATCCACCGCCGCCGCCCTCGCGGCCACCACCATAGCCACCGCCGCCTTCACGGCCGCCGCCATATCCGCCACCACCGCTGCGGCCGCCGCCGTAGCCGCCGCCACCACCGCCGCCGCCGAAACCACCGCTACGGGGTGGGCGTGGTTCCATGGGGCGGGCTTCGTTCACCACAATGCTGCGACCGCCGAGGGGCTGGCCGTTCATGCCGTTGATGGCGGCCTGGGCTTCTGCGTCGCTGCCCATCTCCACAAAGCCGAAGCCTTTGGAGCGACCCGTGTCGCGCTCCATCATGACCTTGGCGCTGGTCACGGCACCGAACTGGCCAAAGGCCTGTTCCAGATCACCGTCGCGCACCGAGTAAGGCAGGTTGCCGACGTACAGTTTGTTGCCCATCGAGGGACTCCTCAAAAACACATGGATAAAGCGATGGAGTCCCCAAAACGCAGCCAGCTAATCACAATGACGCTCTCAGCGCGAAACTGACGGATCACCGCAAACTTGAAATGCGGGCCAAACCCGCCAGACCATTATGCGCCACACTTTTGGAGAAAAAGCAAGGGGCCTTGCGCGCTGTGGTGTCCGTGCCGCGTCAGAACGCAAAAAGGAGCCCGAAGGCTCCTTTTTTTGCCGTCGGCAGGCCCTGAGGACTACCGATGAGGACTTTTTAGTAGCTGCTACGGCCACCGCCGTAACCACCACCGCCGCCACCGCCGTAGCCGCCGCCACCGCTACGGCCACCGCCGTAACCGCCGCCGCCGCCATTGCCGCCACCGAAGCCACCGCTACGGGGAGCGCGGGGCTCCATGGGGCGGGCTTCGTTGACCACGAGGTCACGGCCACCGAAGTTTTGACCATGCACGCCTTGGATGGCGGCTTGGGCTTCAGCATCGCTGCCCATTTCGACAAAGCCGAAACCCTTGGAGCGGCCGGTGTCACGTTCCATCATGACCTTGGCGCTGCCAACCGAGCCGTACTGGCTGAAGGTCTGCTGCAGATCTTCGTCGCGGAAAGAGTAGGGCAGGTTGCCCACGTAAAGTTTGTTGCCCATGAAGGACTCCTGAAAAAACACAAAAACGCGATGGAGCCCGACGCAATCAACAAACCTGTGACGACTTCAAAGACGCGAAACTGACCATTCACCGCTAAGCTAACTGCCCTTCTGCAAGCAGAAAAGCGAATCCATTATTAATCACTTTATGGGGCCCGTGGGGTTTTATTTCTGGGCAGATGGGCTCAAAACACCGGGGCAGCGTGGTTTTTCGGGGAATTTCAGGGCAAACCATAGGGTAAAATCCGCGGGTCTTTGGGGAGTAGCCCGCCCGGCCGCGCAACGCGCCGGGGGCATGCGTCAACACACTTGGGTTCTTTGAGACCTATGGCGTATGCGGCTTTTGAGCTGGGCGAGACCATTGACTGCAAACCGATCCACATGGCCGGAGTCGGGGTGCAGTCAATGCGTTTTCCACCCATCCGGCCGGATAGGACCCCCTCCCCCATGGAAGCCTTTTTCATTTCCACCGCCATCGTCGCGCTCGCCGAGATGGGCGACAAGACGCAGCTGCTCGCTCTGGTGCTCGCGGCACGCTTTCGCAAACCCTGGCCCATCGTGCTGGGTATCCTGGTGGCCACGCTGGTCAACCACGGCCTGGCCGGCGCTGTTGGTGCCTGGGTGACCACCTTCCTGGGCCCCCAGGTGCTGCGCTGGATTTTGGGCGCCTCGTTCATCGCCATGGCGGTCTGGATGCTGATCCCCGACAAGCTGGACGAAGGCGAAGCCGACGGATCGCCACGCTGGGGGGTGTTTGGCACCACCGTGGTCGCATTCTTCCTGGCCGAGATGGGCGACAAGACCCAGATTGCGACGGTCATGCTGGCTGCCAAATACAACGCTTACCTCTGGGTGGTGGCGGGCACCACGTTGGGCATGATGCTGGCCAATGCGCCCGTGGTCTGGCTGGGCGAGCGCATCACGCGCAAGGTGCCCATCCGCGCGGTGCATCTGGTGTCTGCCGCCATCTTTCTGGTGTTGGGGCTGCTGGCGATTTTTTCGTCTGCAGGCTGACCTGATCGGTGCGACGGGCTGGGCGACGCGGCGCTGCTTTGGTATATTTGCCAGACGCGCCGATTTGCCACAGCTTGCGGGCGCTTTATAAATTCTGCTAAAGACCCGTCCGACACACCTGCCCGGCCTCGTTTTTAGCGACGCCGGGTATTTTTTTGCCGAGGTTTTGCCCTCGGTGACAGCGGCTCCTCAAGGGGCTTGCGGCGTGTGCAAGCGGTGGAACGTGAGGGCTTACCAGTTCCAACTATGTCGTTCATCGCCACACCCCAGTCCATGCATTTCCCGGATGCGCTGCCGCTGCAAAGCGGCGCGTCCATCCGCGACTACCACCTGGCCTTTGAGACCTACGGCACGCTCAATGCCGACCGCTCGAACGCCGTGCTCGTGTGCCACGCCCTCAACGCCTCGCACCATGTGGCGGGCGTGTACGCCGGTCAGGACAAGAGCGAGGGCTGGTGGGACAACATGATCGGCCCCGGCAAGCCCGTGGACACCGACCGCTTCTTCGTCATCGGCGTGAACAACCTGGGCTCGTGTTTTGGCTCCACCGGGCCCATGCACCACCACCCGGACACCGGCGAGGTTTATGGCGCGGACTTCCCCGTGGTCACGGTGGAAGACTGGGTCAACGCCCAGGCACGGTTGCTGGACCGTCTGGGCATCCAGCAACTGGCGGCCGTGCTGGGCGGCAGCCTGGGCGGCATGCAGGCCCTCAGCTGGACGCTGCAGTACCCCGAGCGCATGCGCAACGCGGTGGTGGTGGCCAGTGCGCCCAACCTCACGGCCGAGAACATCGCCTTCAACGAAGTCGCCCGCCGCGCCATCGTGACCGACCCGGATTTCCACGGCGGCCACTTTTACCGCCATGGCGTGATCCCCAAGCGTGGCCTGCGCATTGCCCGCATGATCGGCCACATCACGTACCTCAGCGACGACGTGATGAACGAGAAGTTCGGGCGTCAGCTGCGTGAAGGCATCGACCTGAAATACAGCACGCAGGACATCGAGTTCCAGATCGAAAGCTACCTGCGCTACCAGGGCGACAAGTTCAGCGACTACTTCGACGCCAACACTTACCTGCTCATCACCCGGGCGCTGGACTACTTCGACCCCGCGCGCACCCATGCCGGCAACCTCACGCGGGCCCTGGCCCGGGCGCAGGCCAGGTTCCTGCTGGTGAGTTTCACCACCGACTGGCGCTTTTCGCCCAAGCGCAGCCGCGAGATCGTGAAGGCCCTGCTCGACAACCGCCGCAGCGTGAGCTACGCCGAGATCGATGCGCCCCACGGGCACGATGCCTTTTTGCTCGATGACGCCCGGTACATGGGCGTCATGCGCTCTTACTTCGATAGCATTGCCAAGGAGTTGCAACCATGACCGAAAAAGCGGCGATGCAAGCCCTGGCGCGCCTGGTGCCCCCCGGCTCGCGCGTGCTCGACCTGGGCTGTGGCAACGGCGCCATGCTCGACTACCTGCAGCGCGAGCGCGGCTGCAGCGGCTATGGTGTGGAGATCGACGACGCCAACGTGCTGGCCTGCGTGCAGCGCGGAGTGGATGTGATCCAGCTCAACCTCGACGAGGGGCTGGCCATGTTCGACGACAACAGCTTTGACGTGGTGCTGCAGATCGACACGCTGCAGCACCTGCGCAATGCCGAAACCATGCTGCGCGAGACGGCGCGCGTAGGCCGCACGGGTGTAGTGGCGTTTCCCAATTTTGCGCACTGGCCCAACCGCCTGTCCATCCTGCGCGGACGCATGCCCGTGACGCGGCGCCTGCCTTACCAGTGGTACGACACGCCCAACATCCGCGTGGGCACCTACAAGGACTTCGAAGTGCTGGCCACAAAGAACAGCCTGCGCATCCTGGATTCCTTCGGGCTGCAGGATGGCGAAGAAGTGCGCTGGCTGCCCAACGCGCGCGCGGGCACGGCCGTCTTCCACTTCGAACACGCGTAGCGCTTACCGGGGTGTACGCCCCGGCGACACACCGCTGTCAAGCGCATCGGCTAAGGTGCGGGCTCCGTTTGTAGGAGACCCGCATGAAACGCATTGCACTGCGCGCCGTGACTGCTGCCGCGCTGTTGACCACCTGGGCGCTGGGCGCCGTCGCCCAGGCCTGGCCGCCCACCCCCACCGTCATTGCCCACCGGGGCGCCTCGGCCCTGCGGCCGGAGCACACGCTCGCCGCGTACCAGAAGGCCATTGACGACGGCGCCGACATCATCGAGCCCGACCTGGTGATCACCAAGGACGGCGTGCTGGTGGCGCGGCACGAGAACGCCATCGCCATCCTGGGCGCCGATGGCTCTGTGAAGGAAGCCACCACCGACGTGGTGGACCGCCCCGAGTTTGCGGGCCGCAAAACCACCAAGACCGTCGACGGCCAGGCCATCACCGGCTGGTTCACCGAAGACTTCACGCTGGCCGAGCTCAAAACCCTGCGCGCCCGCGAACGCATCCCTGCGCAGCGCCCGGCCAACGTGGCCTATAACGGCCAGTTCGAGGTGCCCACCTTGCAGGAGGTGATCGACCTGGCCAAGGCGGCGACGGCCAAGACAGGTCGCACCATCGGCATCTACCCCGAGACCAAACACCCCACCTACTTCCAGTCCATCGGCCTGCCGCTGGAGGCGCCGCTGCTGGCCGTGCTGGAGAAGAACGGCTGGAACCACAAGGACGCGCCCGTGTTCGTGCAGTCGTTCGAGGTCAGCAACCTGCAGGCGATCCGCAAGCTCAGCAGCGTGCGTCTGGTGCAGCTGGTCGCCCCTTCGGGCCGGCCGTATGACTTTGTGGCGCAGGGCGCGGCCAACACACGCGCTTATGCCGACCTGATCACGCCCGAGGGCCTGCAGCAGGTGGCCACTTACGCCAACGCCATTGGGCCATTCAAGACCCTGGTGGTGCCGGTGAAGGACGGTGTGCCCGGCGAACCCACGCCGTTGGTCGCGCAGGCCCATGCCGCCGGGCTGGCAGTGCATATCTGGACGCTGCGGCCCGAAAACGCCTTCCTGCCCGCCGGTCTGAAGAAGGCGCCGATCACTGATGGCATCGTGCGCGGCGACAGCGTTGCCGAGATCACGGCCTACCTGCGCGCGGGCATCGACGGCTTCTTCACCGACGATTCGGCGGTGGGCCGTGCTGCAGTGCAGGCCTTCACGGCGAAGGCGACGAAGTAACAGGTGCCGAGCGCGGCTTGCCCGGCGCGGAACGCGCCCCCTGGCGCAATCCCAGTTGCCGCGCCTTCTCCACCCACAGTGCCAACCGGTCGGCGCTGGCGCTGCGCACGGGGCCAAAGCTGTGCACCTGCACGGGCCGGATGCCGCAGAACTCCAGGATGGCCTTCTTCATCTGGTGGTGCCCCGGCATGCGCGTGACCCAGCGGAAGTACCAGGGCGGCGAGTCCATGGTCACCAGCAGCTCGGCCGATCGGCCGGTCAGCAGCTTGTCCCACAGCGATGAGCCTTTGCGGTACTTGAAGGCATAGCCGGGCAGCAGCACGCGGTCGATAAAACCCTTGAGCAGCGCGGGCATGGCGCCCCACCAGATGGGGTAGACCCACACCAGGTGGTGCGCCCAGGTGATGTCGGCCTGCGCGGCCAGCAAGTCGGGCTCCAGCGGCTGGACGGCGCCGTAGCCTTGAAACAGCGGGTTGAACGCCAGCTGCCCCACGTCCAGAAACCGCACCTGCGCCCCGGCGTGCCGGGCGCCCTCGGCATAGGCACGTGCCATGCCCGCGCACAGGCTCCCGGCGGCGGGGTGGCCCAGAATGACCAGAATGTTGTGTTGCTCTGCCACAGACGCTCCATCTCGGTGTTGTTGATGGCGCCATGGTCACCTTGCCCCACGGGGCAGAGTCAAGCGGTCAGGTCAAGTCGCGGTGGATCTCGCAGCGCCCGCTGTGGTCCCTGCGCCAAATTGCGCGGGGTTGTGCGCTGGAGGTGCCACCGCCAATGTGGAGGGCGCAGCGCAGGCTTCGAGTGCCACGGGCACGGCCAGCGTGTCGCAGGTGTGCAGCTCGGCTTCCAGTGCGGCCAGTTGTGCGTCCAGCGCTGACAGGCGCGCCAGCTCCTGCGCCACGGCGGCCCGCCGCCCGGCCACCAGTTGGGCCACACGGTTCCAACCAGCGGCGGTGTCGATGTGGGGCAGCCCGTCCAGCTCCGACAGCCGAAAACCCAGCGCCTGGGCCCTGCGAATCAGCAACACGCGGGCCACATCGGCCTCGCCATAGTGGCGGTAGCTGCCCGCGCGCGCCACCGTGCCCAGCAGGCCCCGTGACTCATACAGCCGGATGGCCTTGGGCGTGGTGCCGGTGCGTTGGGCGAGTTCTCCGATGCGCATGGGTGATCCTGAGATTGCTATAAAATATATAGCTGTAAAGGCATATGAAACTAGCGCTAGAGGCGAATTTGGCACAAATTCAGGCTCCACGGCGCTCTGGGCGGGCAATGGGCTCGTTGGCTACACGATAAGCTGCGTCGCTTTGAAGTTGCCCCTTCGCACTGCCCCCATGCCCCAGTTTGCCGCCCACCTGAGCCTGATGTACACCGAGCTGCCCTTGCTCGATCGTTTTGCGGCTGCGGCGCACGACGGGTTCCGGGCGGTGGAACTGCACTTCCCCTACGCTTTCGAGCCCCGCGAGATCGCTGCCCGGCTGCAGGACAACGGCCTGCAGCTGGTGCTGTTCAACGCCCCGGCGGGCGGGTTCAAGCCCACCGACATGGCCCACGCCTGGGACCAGGGCGCACGGGGCCTTGCCGCGCAGCCGGGTCGGGAGGCGGAGTTTCGCGCCGGGGTGCTGGAGGCCCTGCGGTATGCCGAGCAACTGCGCTGCCCGTTCATCAACCTGCTGTGCGGCACCGTGCCGCCGGGGGTGGAGCGCGAATCGCTCAAGGCCCTGTGCGTGGGCAACCTGCGCTGGGCGGCAGAGCAGGCCGCGCGTGCAGGGTATGACATCGTCATCGAGCCCACCAACCTGCGCGACGTGCCGCGTTATTTTCTGAACCGACAGGATCATGCGCACGAGCTGCTCGATGCGGCCCAGGTGCCCCACCTGAAGGTGCTGATGGACCTGTACCACTGCCAGCTGGTGGAGGGGGACCTGCACGGCAAGCTGCAGCGTTACCTGCCCACGGGCCGCGTGGCCCACATCCAGGTGGCGGGCGTGCCCACACGCAATGAGCCCGACCGGGGCGAGCTGCACTACCCGTTCCTGCTCGACACCATCGACGCCCTGGGCTACACGGGCTGGGTGGGGTGCGAATACACCCCGGCGGCAGGCACGTCACAGGGGCTCGGCTGGCGGGACTGGGCCCTGCGCAGCCGCGCCCCGCACCCCGCATAGATCGTTTCGGCGGTCGGCACCAATACGCGCGAATGCGTAAGGGAATGCGTGAATAAATGTAACAAGGTGCTGCGCTTAGAGTGAATGCAGACCGGCCCAGCCGGCTTTTCGCATTCCATTCTAGGAGACACCCCGCATGCCCGCATCCCTTGCCAACAACCGATCCGTCGCGCGCCAGGTCACGTTGACCGCCATTGCGCTGGTGGCCTTGGTGCTGGTGCTGGTGGGGCTGGCGATTGCCGTGCTGACCGAGCGCAGCACCCGCGCCCAGGTGGTGGCCAGCGTGGGCGACACGGCGCAGAGCGTGGCGCAGTCGCTGGACGCGGCCGACAACACCAACCGCGAGCTGGTGCAGCTGACCATGAAGGGCTTTCAGCGCTACTTCGAGGCCACCATGCAGCTTGACGAAGCCTCGGGCGAGCTGCGCAGCTACGGCGCGCTGGTCAACGAGGACTATGGCTCGGTCGACAAATTCGCCAGCGAGACGGGCGGCATTGCCACCGTGTTCGCCAAGAAGGGCGACGATTTCATCCGCATCACCACCTCGGTCAAGAACGACAAGGGCGAGCGCCAGATGGGCACGCCGCTTGGCCGCACCGACCCGGCCTACGCCACGGTGTCCAAGGGCGAGCCTTTTACTGGCGTCACGGTGGTGAACGGCAAGCCCTTCATGGGCCACTACCTGCCCGCCAAGGACGCCTCGGGCAAGGTCATTGCGCTGCTGTTCATCGGCAACGACATCAGCGTGTTCCACGCCATGCTGCAAAAACAGGTGGCGCAGACGAAGTTCTTCGAACACGGCGGCACCTACGTGATCAACCCTGGCACCTCGCTGGACCAGGCCGTGTTCGTGTACCACCCCACAGCGCGCGGCAAGCGCGTGCTGGAGGCCTACCCGCAAGCGCGCCCCTTCTTTGAAGCGCTGGCTGCATCGCAGGACGGCTTTGTGCGCGAGGCCGCAGACGTGCTGGGCACCGGCGCCGAGAACCCCTGGGCGCTGGTGCGCAAGACTGGTGGCGGCTGGTGGGTGGTGGCCGAGGTGGCCGACGGCGAGGCCATGGCCAGCCAGCGGCGCGTCACGCTGGCCGTGTGGGGCCTGATGGCCGTGGCCGTGGTGCTGCTGGCCATCGGCCTGTTCGTCATGCTGCGCCGGGGCGTGAGCCGCCCGCTGCAGGACCTGACCCAGGCCATCACGCTGGTCGCGCAGGGCGACCTGACCGAGGCCTTCCACACCACGCGGCGCGACGAGATCGGCGCGCTGGTGCAGGAGGTGGAGGGCATGCGCCAGCGCTATACGCAAATGCTGCAGCAGGTGCGCAATGCCGTGGACAGCATCACCACCGCCAGCGCCGAGATTGCCAGCGGCAACCAGGACCTGTCGGCCCGCACCGAGGCCACGGCCAGTAGCCTGGCGCAGACCGCACAAAGCATGGAGCATCTGACCTCCACCGTGCGCCAGTCGGCCGACGCCGCCCGCCAGGCCAACCAGCTGGCCAGCACCGCCGCCGAAGTGGCTGCGCGCGGCGGCCAGGTGGTGGGCGAGGTGGTCACCACCATGGGTGACATCAACCAGAGCTCGCGCAAGATTGCCGACATCATCGGCGTGATCGATTCGATCGCGTTCCAGACCAACATCCTCGCGCTCAACGCTGCGGTGGAAGCCGCCCGCGCGGGTGAGCAGGGCCGGGGTTTTGCCGTGGTGGCCAGCGAAGTGCGAAACCTGGCCGGGCGCAGCGCCGAGGCCGCGCGCGAGATCAAGGCTCTCATCGGCGCCTCGGTGGAGCGGGTGGAATCGGGCGCACGCCTGGTGCAGAACGCGGGCACCACCATGGACGAGATCGTGGGCTCGGTCAAACGGGTGGGCGACATCATTGGCGAGATCACGGCCGCATCGACCGAACAGTCCGACGGCATTGGCCAGGTCAACACCGCCGTCAACCAGCTCGACCAGATGACGCAGCAGAACGCCGCGCTGGTGGAGCAATCGGCCGCCGCTGCGCAAAGCCTGCGCGAGCAGGCCACGCGGCTGGCGGGCGCGGTGCAAGTGTTCAAACTCTCGCGGGGAGACGGCACGGCGACCCACGGTGGCCTGGGTTACTCGGCGCGCGAGGCCCTGGCTGCGCCCATGGCGCAGACCGGCGACGGAGAGGGACAGCACGCGCCCGGCAGCGGCGCCCGGGCACCCGCCCAGCTGCAATAGGGCGCACGAACGGTGGGGGTGGTCATCCGGCGGTTTGCGGTCTGTGGCCCTTGGTTTATGCTGGTCTGATTCCTTTCACTCCCCCGCCCACCTGCATCCATGGCCGCCCACGTCCCCACCATGCTGGCAATGATCATTGCCAGCTCCCTCATGATGGCGGCCTCCATGGCCGTGGTGGGCTGGGGCCGGCGGCGCGACGGCCTGGGCCGCTGGGCGGCGGCCCTGCTGGTCAATGCCATCGGCCACCTGCTGATCATGCTGCGCGGCCTGATCCCCGATGTGTTGTCCATCGTGGTGGGCAACCTGATGTTGTCCAGTGTGTTCGTGGGGATGATTGCTGCGGTCTATCAGTTCCAGGGGCGCCCCGTGCGCTGGCCCCTGCTGCTGGCACCACCGCTGCTGGTGCTGGTTTTTGTCTCGGTGTTCATCGACGACTTTCCGGCGCGGGTGAGTTTTGTGGGCCTGGTCATCGGGCTGCAAGCCGTGTGGGCGCTGCTGGCAGCGCTTTCGCACCGGCATGCCACCGTAGGGCGCGGGCAATGGCTGCTGGTGGCGGGCCTGTTGCTGGAGGCCGTGGTGCTGGGGGGCCGTGCATTGGTGGCCATCAGCACGCACACCGAGGCCACGAACATCCTGCAAAGCAGTGCGCTGCAAACGCTGACCTTTCTGGCCACCTTCTCGGTGGTGCTCATCAGCTCGGTGGGTTTTGTGTTCATGTCGCGCGACCGGGCCGACGAAAACAACCGCGTGCTGGCCGCGCTGGACCCGCTCACTGGCGTTGCCAACCGCCGCTCGCTGATCGCGGCGCTGGACCGCGACGTGGCCCGCGCCCAGCGCATGCGCGAGCCCATGGCCCTGATGATGGTGGACATCGACCACTTCAAGGACGTGAACGACCAGTACGGCCATCCGGCGGGTGACCGCGTGCTGTGCAGCGTGGTCAACGTCCTTCGCCAGCGCGTGCGTGCGCAGGACCTGGTGGGCCGCTACGGGGGCGAGGAGTTCATGGTGCTGCTGCCAGACACCGGCCTCACGGGGGCCGAGCAACTGGCGCGCGAGCTGTGCAAGGCGGTCGAGGAGTCCCGCTGCCCCGCCGATGGCGTACCCGGCCCCGGCATTGCGGTCACGGTGAGCATTGGCGTGTTTGGCGGGCGGCTGGAGTCGGGTGACAGCTGGGACATGCTGATTGCTGCCGCCGACCGCGCGCTGTACCAGGCCAAGAACAACGGCCGCAACCGCGTCGAGGTGGCCACGGGCCTGCGCCGCCCCAGCGCCCAGCTGGCGGCCCAGGCCAATCCCGAGACCCTGCCCGAGTCTCTGTATTGATCGATGGCGCCCGGCGGGGGGTTGTGTTGGAATGGCGGATTGATCACCTTCTGCCTTCAGGAGCCCCACCATGAACGCCCGTGTGCCCTCCCAAGTCCTTCAGCCTGAGCTTGCCCTGCAGCGTGTCAGCCAGGCCTGGGACAGCGACATTGTTCGCCAGCTCACCGACTACATCGCCATCCCCGCCAAGTCCCCCACGTTCGCTGCTGACTGGGCCGAGTTGGGCCTGCTCGACACCGTGGTGCGCAACGCCGCCGCCTGGGTGGAGTCGCAAAAGGTCGAGGGC
The DNA here is from genome assembly GCF_002754175.1 of Acidovorax sp. 59. Lineage (NCBI taxonomy): Bacteria > Pseudomonadati > Pseudomonadota > Betaproteobacteria > Burkholderiales > Comamonadaceae > Acidovorax > Acidovorax sp. 59. The sequence goes on from NZ_PEET01000001.1 coordinate 4,610,685, forward strand.
CTGACGCTCGAAATCGTGCGCCTGGACGGCCGCACCCCGGTGCTGTTCTTCGAGATCGCTGCCACCCAGCCCGGCGCCACCGACACCGTGCTCATGTACGGCCACCTGGACAAGCAACCCGAGTTCTCCGGCTGGCGCAGCGACCTGGGTCCCTGGACGCCCAAGTACGAAGACGGCAAGCTCTATGGCCGGGGCGGCGCCGACGACGGCTATGCGGTGTACGCCAGCATCGCTGCGGTGCAGGAACTCAAGCGCCAGAACGTGCCGCACCCGCGCATCGTGGGCCTCATAGAAACCTGCGAAGAAAGCGGCTCGCGTGACCTGCTGCCCTACATTGATGCACTGAAGCCCCGCATGGGCAACGTGGCGTTGGTCGTGTGCCTGGACTCGGGCGCCGGCAACTACGACCAGCTGTGGCTCACCACCAGCCTGCGCGGCATGGCCAGCGGCACGCTCAAGGTCGAGATCTTGACCGAGGGCATCCACTCGGGCGATGCCTCGGGCCTGGTGCCCTCGTCGTTCCGCATCATGCGGCAGGTGCTCGACCGGCTGGAAGACAGCGCCACCGGCCGCCTGCTGCCCCAGAGCTTCCATTGCGAAGTGCCCGCCGATCGGCTGGCCCAGGCCCGTGCCACGGCGGCCATCCTGGGCGAAGAGGTGTACCGCCGCTTCCCCTGGGCGCACTACGACTGCGGCGGCTCCACCACGTTTGCACTGCCCACCACCACCGACCCGGTGCAGGCATTGCTCAAGCGCACCTGGGAGCCCACGCTCAGCGTCACCGGTGCCGAGGGCTTCCCGGCGCTGCAGGACGCGGGCAACGTGCTGCGGCCCTACACCGCCTTCAAGCTCAGCCTGCGCCTGCCCCCGCTGGTGGACGCCGCGCAAGCCGTGCAGGACCTGAAGGCGCTGCTGGAAGACAACGCGCCCTACCAGGCCAAGGTCACCTTCCAGAGCGGCGGCGGTGCCACGGGCTGGAATGCCCCGGCCACCACACCCTGGTTCGAGCAGGCGCTCAACGAGGCCTCACAGGCACACTTTGGCGCGCCCTGCGGCTACATCGGCCAGGGCGGCACCATCCCGCTCATGAACATGCTGAGCGAAGGCTTCCCCACCGCGCAGATGATGGTGTGCGGCGTGCTGGGCCCCAAGAGCAACGCGCACGGCCCCAACGAGTTTTTGCACGTGCCCTATGCCAAGCGCCTCACCGCCTCCGTGGCACACGTGATGGCGGCCATGGCCCAGCAGGCAGCCGCTGCGGCCACGGCCCCCTGACACCAGAGGGCGCCACACCGGGCGCCCTGGGTGCTCTTCCTCACGCCTTCCATCACCGGGTCACGCCATGGAAAAACGCGCCTTTCTCCACGCCTGCTCTGCAGCTGCCCTTGCCACTCTCGCGCCGGCGTCCGGTCTGGCCCAGACCCCGGCTGACAGCAGCACACCGGGCCCTCTTCACACGCTGACCGGCACCAACAGCGAAGGCAAGCCGGTCATGCTGACGGACTACGCGGGCAAGGTGTGTCTGGTGAGCTTTTTTACCGCTGGCTGCGCCCTGTGCACCAACGAGCTCCGCCTCATGCGCGAGTTTTACACCGCCAATCGCCAGCGCGACTTTGTGCTGCTGGGCGTGAACGTGGACGAGAAGGCGGCTGACTTCATGCAGTACATCGAGCTGCTCAAGGTATCAGTGCCCGCCGAGCAGCGTTTTCCCATTGCCTGGCGAAACGCCGAGGGGCACAAGGACAGTTTTAGCGCTATTTCGCGGCGTCCCACGCACTTCGTGCTCAACCGCAAGCACCAGCAAGTGCTGCGGCGCGAAGGCAATTTCCTGCCCACCGACTGGGATGACCTCTGGGTATCGCTGGCTTGAAAAGGCAGAAGCAACTCGGCCCGATCAGGGGTCACGCTCTCAGGGTCTTGCCGGCGGTACGAGCCTGACCATTTAGTGCATCGGGTATTTGGGTGCGCCGGGTATGCTGTCCCATCGCGTCTCGAATGCCCTGCTTTCCATGACTTCTGACGAACTGCTTCCTTCGACCCTGACCACCTTCACCGCCAGCGATGGCGAGAACCTCGCCGTGCAGGACTGGCCCCTGCCGCAGGGCGAGCCCTGCCGGGGGACGGTGCTGCTGGTGCACGGCCTGGGCGAGCATGTGGGCCGCTATGACGCGCTGGCCCGCCGCCTCAACGACTGGGGGTTTGCGGTGCGGGGCTATGACCAATACGGCCACGGCGAGTCGGCCGGGCCGCGTGGCGGGCTCACGTCGGACATGCGCCTGCTGGACGATCTGGCAGACCTGGTGGACGCCACCCGCGCCCGCATGCCTGCGGGCCAGCCCCTGGTGCTGCTGGGCCACAGCATGGGCGGCTTGGTGGCCTCGCGGTTTGTGTCCCTGCACCTGCGCCCGGTGGATGCGCTGGTGTTGTCCTCCCCCGCGCTCGATGCCGGCCTGGGCGCCGTGCAAAAACTGCTGCTGGCCACGCTGCCGCGCATCGCGCCCAACCTGCGCGTGGGCAATGGGCTGGACGCGCAGTACCTTTCGCATGACAGCGCCGTGGTGGCGGCCTACCTGGCCGATCCGCTGTGCCACGACCGCATCAGTGCCCGCCTGGCCCGCTTCATTGCCGAGGGTGGCCCCGCCACCGTGGCCCGCGCTGCGCACTGGAGTGTGCCCACGCTGCTGATGTGGGCGGGCAGAGACAAGCTGGTCAACCCCGCCGGCAGCCGTGCCTTTGCGGCCGCTGCACCCAAGGCCGTGGTGCAGTCGCACTGCTTTGAACCCCTGTTCCATGAGCTGTTCAACGAAAGCCCCGAGCTGGCGGAGCCGGTGTTCGACCTGCTGCGGCAGTGGCTGGTGCGGCGCTGCGCGGTGCCTGCAAGGCCGTAGGCAGGCGCCGGGTGGCCTGATTTCAGAGAAAACGGCTGGTCGCGCCAGTGCAATATGACCCGGTTGCTATTATTTTTGAAGTAGGCCGCCGAGCATCCCCAGCAGGTCGTTGGCATTGCCAAAACCGCCATGGGGCGCCTGGCCCTGGGGACTCAGGTGGTCTACCAGGCCCGGCAACACCTGGGCCAGCTGCCCGGCGGCTGCACCGGGGGCCACACCCAGCTGCGCGGCCATCTGCGACAGGGGGCCGCTGCCCAACACCTGCGACAGCTGCTCACCCGAGATCGCCTGGTTGGGCCCGGCGCTCAGCCACGACGCAATCACGTTGCCCAGCCCGGCTTGCTGGAACTTGGCCATCAGCCCCGGAAGGCCGCCCACCGGGCCATCGTTGCTGAGGAGGGACATGACGGCCTGCACCAGCTGCGGGTTTTGTGCGGCCAGGCTGATCAGCCCTCCCAGGCCACCACCGGCCCCACCCGCCGCAGCGGCGCCACTGCCGCCTTGCGACGCGTTGTTGATGACGGCACCCAGAACGGAATCGAGCAAACCCATGGTGTTCTCCTGCAGAGGAATGAAGGGCGGCAGTGCGCCAGCCCGGACGGAACCATCCATGGTACGCACCTCGGCGGCGCCTTCGTGTCAACAATCGTGAACGGGGGGCGCCGCTGCGGTGCCGCGCAACTACTTGGTGCGGGGTGGGCGCTTGTCCAGCAGCGGTGCGCTCACACCCTGCACCCCCACCAGCCCCAGCACCGTGACCAGCGAGGTCTGCGCGCCTTTCCAGGCGTCCGTCAGATCAATCCACTCCGAAAGTGCATGGAACCCGCCCGTCTTGCCGCCGCCCCCGATCACGATGGCGGGGATGCCCAGCGCCATGGGCACGTTGGCATCGGTGCTGGCACCGGCCAGCACCGTCTTGCGGCCAAAGGCGGTGTTGGCGCGCACGGCAGCCTCGACGATCAACGCGTCGGCGGCGGTGCGGCCACCGGGCCGGTCGCCGATGAGCTTGGTCGATGCGCTCAGGGTGTTCACGCCCCAGCGTGCGTTCTCTTCGGTCACGGCGCTGTCCACGGCGGCCAGCACCTGCTTTTCGGTGGCCAGCAGCGGGGCCATTTCGTCGGAGCGGATGTCCACCGCCATGCGCGCATCCGGCGCGATGGTGTTGACGGATGTGCCGCCGCCCACAGTGCCCACGGTGAACGTGGTCTTGGGGCTCTTGGGCGTGCGGATGTCGGCGATCTTGGCAATGGCGCGGCCCATGCCGTGGATGGCGCTGGGCACCTCGCCAAACGCGGCGTAGCTGTGGCCGCCCGGGCCCTTGAAGGTCACCTCGTGGCGGTGGCTGCCCGTGCCCAGCACCAGCACCGTGCCATCGGGCGCGGGCTCCAGCGCCACCATGCCGTCGATGTCCAGGTGTTCCTTGAAAAGGTGCTTCATGCCGCGCAGGTTGCCCAGCTCTTCCTCGCCCACATTGCCCACGAACACCAGGTCGCCCACGGTGGCGATCTTCTGGTCGTTGAGCACCTTGAGCCACGACAGCAGCACGGCCAGGCCGCGCGTGTTGTCGGAAATGCCGGGCGCATAGAGCTTGCCGTCGCGCTCTTTCACCTTCACATCGGTGCCGGATGGGAACACCGTGTCCAGGTGGGCCGAGATGACCAGCTTGGGGCCGTTGCCCGTGCCCTTGCGCACGCCCACGACGTTGCCTTCGGCATCGATGGCGGCGTTGGTCAGGCCCAGGGACTGGAGCCGGGCAAGAAAGGCTTCGGCACGCTTTTGTTCCTTGAACGGCGGCGCCTCGATCTCGGTGAGCATGCGCAGGTCTTCGGTGGCGCGGTCGTGGTCGGCCTTCACGGCGTCGAGCAGCTGCAGGATCTGGGGCGCAGCCATGAGCTGGCCGTAGGCCTTGTCCACGGCGGGGCGCAGCACTGTGGGCGTGGGTGCCACGGCGCCGAATTGCGCATGGGCGGCACTTGGCAGCAAGGCGGCGCAGGCGAGGGCCATGGCACCCGCAAGGGCTGTGGCACGGAAGGTATGGAGAGGGAGAGTCATGGTGATCCAGCGAAACACAAACACAAACGGAAGGGGTGAGCGGCCTGTCCAGCCATCGTGGATGGAGCCGTGGGCCGGCATGCAGGGCCATGCAATTGTTGGACCGAACTCCGCCCCCGGGCTCTGCTTTAATCTGCCGAGCCGACAGTTTTTCTTACATGCGCAAACACATCCCCAGCACCCGTGCCCTGCTTGTTTTCGATGCCGTGGCACGCCACCACGGCGTGAGCAAGGCCGCCGAAGAACTCTGCCTCACCCACAGCGCCGTGAGCCAGCAGCTGCGCCTGCTGGAGGGCCAGCTGGGCCTGCAACTGGTGCAGCGCGGCGCACGCGGCTCCACGCTCACCGACGTAGGCCGCCGCTACCACGCGCAGGTGGTGGGCGACTTGCTGCGGCTGCAGAACCACACCCTCGAAGCCATGGCCCAGCGGCCCGATGGCGCGCGCCTGCTGGTGGGTTGCGTGCCGGTGTTTGCCGAGCGCTGGCTGCTGCCCCGGCTGCCTGCCTTCCTTGCGCAGCACAAAGGCTGCAGCCTGCACCTGCAGGTGTACCCCACGCAGATCTACATGGCGGAGATCCCGTTTGATGTGGCTGTGCAGTACGACGACGCGGCCTGGCCCGGCGTGGTACCAGCGCCCCTGATGCCCGAGGTCTGCGTGGCCGTGTGTGCCCCGCAGTCGCGCCACCGGCGTGCGACAGAGCGCGGCGACTTCCGGGCTGTGCCGCTGCTGCAGCTCAGCTCGCGCCTGGGGGCGTGGGACGACTGGCTGGGCCGCGCGGGCATCACGCGCGTGCCGGCCCACACCCTGGGCGGCCACCGCTTTGATCTGTTCTCGATGCTGGTAGAGGCGGTGCGCGCCGATCTGGGTATTGGCCTGGTGCCCCGGTATTTTGTGGAGCGCGAACTGCAATCGGGCGAGCTGGTGCTGGCCCACCCGCACCACGACAGCGGTGCGCGGGGCTACAGCCTGTTCGTGGCGCCGGGGCGTCTGGAAGACCGGGCGGTGGCGGCCTTTGCGCAGTGGCTGCGCACCACGGTGGCCGCAGAAGGCGCTGTGGCGGAGGTGCCTTCAGACGCCGCGTGAAACGCGCTTGCGCTGCAGACCCAGCCAGGCCAGCGCCAGCCCCGTCACCACAATCGGCACCAGCGAACCCGCGTTGAGCAGCGTCCAGCCCTGGGTGGTGACCAGCACGCCGGATGAGAACGCACTCAGCGCCAGCGTGGCGTACACGCAGAAGTTGATGGCCGCCTGGGCGCGGTCCTTCTCCTCCGGCCGGTAGGCCGTCATCGCCAGCGTGGTGGAGCCGGTGAACAGGAAGTTCCAGCCCACGCCCAGGAAGAAGAGCGCAATCCCAAAGTGGTGCAGCTCCACGCCCATCAGCGCCACCGCCACACACGCCAGGTTGAGCAACACCCCGGTGCCCATGATGGGCAGCACGCCAAACCGCTTGATGAGGTGGCCGGTGACAAAGCCGGGAGCGAACATGCCGATCACATGCCACTCCAGCACCAGCGCCGAGGCATCAAAGTCAAAGCCACACACCTGCATGGCCAGCGGCGTGGCCGCCATCAGCAGGTTCATCACGCCATAGCCCAGCGCGGCGCCCACAATGGCCACGATGAAGGCAGGCTGGCGCATCAGTACGGAGAGGGGGCGCCCCTGCTCGCGTTGGCCCGCCGCGTTGAGCACCACGGGTTGCGCTTCGAACCGGATGGCTGCCATGCACAGCATGGACAACAGAGCCACGCCGATGAGCGCGATGTAAGCGCCCGCAAACGGCACCGGGAATAGCGTGCGCGTGGCGCTGGCCAGGTTGGGGCCCGCCACCGCACCCAGCAGGCCACCGGCCAGCACCAGCGACACGGCCTTTTCGCGGTAGTCCGGCTTGGCCAGTTCGGCAGCGGCAAAGCGGTACAGGCCGCCGTTGGCGCTGTAGTAGCCCGCCACCACCGTGGCCGTGCACAGCAGCCAGAAGCTGCCGCTGAACGCGGCCCAGGCACACAGCGCGGCCGACACCACGGCCACGGCCAGCCCGATCTGGAACGACACCTTGCGCCCCCAGCGCGCCTGGCTGTGCGCCACCAGCGGCGTGGACAGCGCCCCGCCCACCACGTAGCCCATCACCGGCAGCGTGGCCATCCAGCCAAAGGGCGCCAGCTGCAGGCCCACCAGGCCATTGATGGCAATGAAGACAACGTTGTTGGTGAGGAAAAGGCCTTGGCACAGGGCCAGCAACCACAGGTTCTTGTTCACGGCAGAGGGCGCCTTTTGGCGTCTTTATGAAATGGATGTCCCACGCAGGGCACTGGACGCAAGTCAAGGCCGGTGGGCAGTGTGGAACGCCGGGAAGGCTGGAGCACATCAAAACCCGACTGCTTTGCTCCGGCATTGTGCACTGCCGTTGATGAAGATCAGCGGATGCGCGGGGAGCCCCCCGTATGGTGGCGCCCAGTGCTGTGGCTCCCCACCGGGGCCAGCGTTTGAATGCTTGTGATGGATCCCTTGAAATCGACGGCCACCGCCTTGCCCGGGGCGGCTGGCCCTGCCATGGAACTGGTTTGCCCCGCGGGCAGCCTGCCCGCCCTGAAGGCCGCTGTGGACCACGGCGCCAACTGCGTCTACCTGGGCCTGCGCGACGCCACCAACGCGCGCAATTTTGCAGGCCTCAACTTTGACGAGGCCGCTATCGCCAACGGCATTGCCTATGCGCATGGTCGCGGCTGCAAGGTCTTCATGGCGCTCAACACCTACCCGCAGGCGGCCAACCCGGGGCCGTGGCGCAGCGCACTGGACAAGGCGGTCGACCTGGGCGTGAACGCGGTCATCCTGGCCGACCCTGGCCTCATGCACTACGCGGTGCAGCACCATCCCCGGCTGCGCCTGCACCTATCGGTGCAGGGCTCGGCTACCAACTACGAGGCCATCAACTTCTACCGCGAGCAGTTCGGCATCGTGCGCGCCGTGCTCCCGCGTGTGCTGTCGATGGAGCAGGTACGCCAGGTCATCGACCGCACGCCGGTCGAGATCGAGGTGTTCGGTTTTGGCAGTCTGTGCGTAATGGTCGAGGGGCGCTGTGCGCTGTCGTCGTACGCGACGGGCGAATCGCCCAACACGCACGGCGTGTGTTCACCGCCGAAGGCCGTGCGCTGGGTGGAGACCCCGCAGGGCCGCGAGTCGCGCCTGAACGGCGTGCTCATCGACCGCTATGCGCCCGGCGAGAACGCGGGCTACCCCACGCTGTGCAAAGGCCGCTTCGACGTGGGGGATGACGAGAACTACTACGCCATCGAAGAGCCCACCAGCCTCAACACGCTGGAGCTGCTGCCCCAGCTGCTCAAGATGGGTGTGCGCGCCATCAAGATCGAAGGCCGCCAGCGCAGCCCCGCGTATGTGGCGCAGGTCACCCAGGTCTGGCGCGAGGCCATGGACCAGTGCCTGTCCTACCCGCACCGCTATGCGCCCAAGACGCGCTGGATGGCCAGCCTGGACCAGGTGGCAGAAGGCCAGCAGCACACGCTGGGCGCCTACCACCGCCCCTGGAAGTAGTGCTTCTCCACAATGACAAAACCCCCGGAGACCGCCCCATGAAACTCTCTCTCGGCCCGCTGCTGTACTACTGGCCCCGCGACACCGTGTTCGCGTTCTACGAGGCCATGGCCGCCACGCCTGTGGATGTGGTGTACCTGGGCGAGACGGTGTGCTCGCGCCGCCATGAGCTGCGCCCGGCCGACTGGCTGGCGCTGGCGCGCATGCTGCGGGACGCGGGCAAGGAAGCGGTCTTGTCCAGCCAGGTGCTCATCGAGTCCAGCGCCGACGTGGGCGTGATGCACAAGATCACGGGCAATGGCGAATTTCTGGTCGAGGCCAATGACATGGGGGCAGTGAGCTGCCTTGCGCGTGCACCCGCCGGGCCGCAGGCCTTCGTGGCCGGGCCGCACCTGAACCTGTACAACGCGCCCTCGCTGCAATGGATGGCGCAACGGGGCGCCACGCGCTGGGTGATGCCGCTGGAGATGTCGCAGGACGCGCTCGCTGCTGTGCTGGCGCAGCGGCCTGCAGGCATCGAGACCGAGGTGTTTGCCTACGGCCGCATGCCCCTGGCCTATTCGGCGCGCTGCTTCACCGCCCGCCACCGCAACCTGCCCAAGGACGACTGCCAGTTCAGCTGCCTGCAACACGCCGACGGCCTGCCGCTGCGCACGCGCGAGGGCGAAGGTTTTCTGGTGCTCAACGGCACACAAACGCAATCGGCGCGCGTCTACAACCTGGCCAACGAACTGGCGACGATGCAGGCCCAGGGCGTGGACGTGGTGCGCCTGAGCCCGCAGGCGCAGCACATGGCGCAGGTGATCGCCGCGTTTGACGACGCCCGCCGCGCAGTGCTTGCGCAAGAGACTGCTGAAAAGACCCCCGACTTTGTGGAGCGCATGCAGCCCTTCATGCCCGATCTGCCCTGCAACGGTTACTGGTTCGGTCGCCCAGGCCTGGAACAGGGGCTGCAAGGGGCAGCGCGTGGTGCTGCCGCGCGGCCTGCGATGCATCCATAACGCAAAAAAGCGAATCACCGCATGTACCCCGGAGAACGTTTCAACAGCATCAGCCACCTGGTGGGTGCCCTGCTCGCCACGGCAGGCACGGCCGTGCTCATCACCCTCGCGGCGCGCCTGGGCGACCCGTGGAAGGTGGTGGCGTTCAGCATCTACGGCGCCATGTTGGTGGCGCTGTACGCGGCCTCCACCGCGTACCACAGCGTGCGTCGGCGCACCATCAAGGCCGTGCTGCAAAAGCTGGACCACTGCAGCATCTACCTGCTGATTGCGGGCAGCTACACGCCGTTTGCGCTGGTGTCGCTGCGCGGCGCCTGGGGTTGGTCGCTGCTGGGCGTGGTGTGGGGGCTGGCCCTGCTAGGCATTGCGCAAGAGATCTTGTGGGCGCGTGGTGCACGCGTGCTGTCGCTGGTCATCTATGTGCTCATGGGCTGGCTGGCGCTGGTGGCCGTGGTGCCGCTGTGGCAGGCGCTCACCCCAGCCGGGTTTGCCTGGCTGCTGGCGGGCGGGGCCTGCTACACGCTGGGCATCGTCTTCTATGCGCTGGACCACCGCGTGCGCCACGGCCACGGGCTGTGGCACCTGTTTGTGCTGGGCGGCAGCGTCTGCCACTTTTTCACCGTGTTTTTCTACGTGGCCTGAGGGCCCTTCTGTCTCATGGCGGCTTCTCCCCTTCCTTTCCCCCTGGTTGTTCCTGCGCCTGTGGGCGCTGTGCTGGCGCGCCTGCCCGCCTACCCCGGCTCCCAGCTGCTGGTAACCGCGCTCAACCTGGCGCTCGCGCGGCACCTGCCTGCGGACGTGGGCCAGGTGCTGCTGCACAAGAAGATGCGGGTGCAGGTGCGCGATGCGCGCGTGGCGTTCGACTTTGCCTGGACGGGCCAGCGCTTCGCCCCCCATGCACCGCTGGTGCCGCCGCAGGTGGCCGATGTCACGCTGAGCGCTACGGCCCATGATTTTTTGCTGCTGGCCCAGCGCCAGCAAGACCCCGACACGTTGTTCTTCAGCCGCCGCCTGTCGATGGAGGGCGACACCGAGCTGGGCCTGGTGGTGAAGAACGCGCTTGATGCGATCGAGCTGCCCGTGCTGGACCCGCGCCAGTGGGTGCACAAGCTGGCGCCGCGTCAGGTGCTGGGCCACCTGCGCCGCCGCCTGGACCCCACACCACGCAACGGAGGGTGAGCATGACCACCAACACCCATCCCCAGAACCACCCCTTGGTCTATTCCTGCTCCGGCTGCTCCAGCGCCGCGCAGCTGGCCAACCACGTGGCGCTGCAGCTCGACCGGCGCGGCGTGGCCGAGATGTCGTGCATCGCCGGGGTGGGCGGCGATGTGCCGCACCTGATGAAGACCGTGCGCTCGGGCCGGCCCATCATCGCGCTCGACGGCTGTCCGCTGGTCTGCGTGAAAAGCACGTTGGCGCGCCACGGCATCGTGGCCGACCGGCACTACCAGCTGCAGCAATATGGCGTGAAAAAGCGCACGCACGAAGACTTTGACCCCGTGCAGGCCGCGCTGGTGTTGGAGCAGGTGGAGGCCGACCAGCAGGCCCAACCCCTGCGGCGCCCCTCTGTGGTGGAGCCCTCGCATGGCTGATGCTGCCCACACCCGCCGCATCATCGTCGCGATCTCGGGCGCCAGCGGCGCCGTGTACGGCGCGCGCCTGCTGCAGGTGCTGCAGGGCCAGAGCGGCATCGAGACCCACCTGGTCGTCTCCGACGCCGGCTGCCGCAACCTGCAGCACGAGCTGGACATGGACCGCGCTGCGGTGGAGGCCCTGGCCCACCGCGTGCACGACGTGGCCAACGTGGGCGCGGCCATCGCCAGCGGCTCGTTCCAGTGCCATGCCATGGTGGTCGCGCCCTGCTCCATGCGCACGCTGGCTGCCATAGCGCATGGGCTGGCCGACAACCTGCTCACGCGCGCGGCCGACGTGGCCCTCAAGGAGCGCCGCCGTCTGGTGCTGATGGTGCGCGAGTCGCCCCTGCACCTCACGCACCTGCGCAACATGGTGGCCGTGACCGAGATGGGCGGCATCATCTGCCCGCCGCTGCCCGCCTTCTACCTGCGCCCGCAGACCGTGGGCGAGGTGGTGGACTACAGCGTGGCGCGCGTGCTTGATCTCATGGATGTGCCGCACGCCCTGGCTCCTCGGTGGCAGGGCCTGGAGCTGAATGCTCCTTAATTTATAGCTGCTAGGGCAATCAATACCTGCGCTACCAGTCGATTTCAGGCTCTTCTAGCGAATGCTAGTGATGAGTCTTTAACCGTAGCGCTACGCCCCCATCTCCCCAGCATGACGCGCTTGCGTCTGCCCCAGGAGAAGGCCATGCGACAGCAACAGATGACGCGCTTGATCCACAGCCTGCCCCAGCTGACGCACCACCAGCGCCAGCAACTGGCAAGCTGCCTGCAGGCGCTGCTCGATCACAGTCAAGCCATCGCCGTTGTAGAAGCACATGGCAGCGCCCACCGAACCTGTCCGCACTGCGGCAGCCCGCAGCTTGTCAAGAATGGCTCGGCCAACGGGCTGCAACGCTTCAAGTGCCGCCAGTGCGCGCGCACCTTCAACGCCTTGACTGGAACACCGCTGGCACGCCTGCATCTGCGGGATAAGTGGATGGGCCAGGCGCAGGTCTTGAGCGAAGGACTCTCACTCAACCAGGTGGCCCTGCGCCTGGGTGTGGCGCAAAGCACCGCCTTTCGCTGGCGCCACCGCTTCCTGGCCTGCCCCAAGAGCGTGCAGGCACGCCAGCTTGTGGGCATCGCCGAGGCCGATGAGTCTTACTTCCTGGCCTCCTGCAAGGGACACAGAGGCTTGCTGCGTCGTCCTCGCCGACGCGGCGGTAAGGCGCTGGCTGGCTGCAAGGGCTTGGAATACACCCCGGTGCTGATGGCGCGAGACCGGGCCGGAGCAACGGCCAACCTCATCCTGCAGACGAACCAAGCGGTGAGTGTGCAAACTGCACTCAAACCCTTGCTGCCACCAGACACCATCCTATGCACCGACGGCAGCGTCACACTGGCCAGCGCTGCGCGGGCCCTGGGCGTGCAGCACCAGGCGGTGAACGTGAGCCGGGGTAGGCGTGTGAGAGGCCCCTGGCATGTTCAAAACGTCAATGCCTATGTCAGCAGGCTGCGCGGGTGGATGCAGCGCTTCAAGGGCGTTGCAACGAAATACCTTGATTCGTACCTGGGCTGGTTCAGGATGTTGGACCGATCAGGCCCCATGGGGCCGCAGCCCGCACTGGTGCTGGAGGCGGCTATGGGGAGTCAAGGCGTCACTAGCATTCGCTAGAAGAGCCCGATTTCATTCAAATCCTGAACCTGACATGGCCTACAGCGACCTGCGCGACTTCATGGCCCAGCTCGAAGCCACGGGCGACCTGCGCCGTGTGGGGGAGCCCGTGTCGCCCCACCTGGAGATGACTGCGCTCAGCGACCGCGTGCTGCGCGCAGGCGGCCCGGCGCTGCTGTTCACCCAGCCCACGGGCCACCGCATGCCGGTGCTCACCAACCTGTTTGGCACCACAGACCGCGTGGCGCGCGCCATGGGTGTGGCCAACCTGCACGGCGTGCGCGCCCTGGGCGAACTGCTGGCCACCCTCAAGGAGCCCGAGGCGCCGAAAGGCTTCAAGGACATGCTGGGCATGGGCCAGCTGCTCAAGACCCTTTGGAACATGGCGCCGCACACCGTGGCGCGCGGCGCACCCTGCCAGCAGGAGGTGTGGGAGGGGCCGGACGTGGATCTGGCCCGCCTGCCCGTGCAGCACTGCTGGCCCGGCGACGTGGCCCCGCTCATCACCTGGGGCCTGACCATCACGCGCGGCCCGCGCAAGGCGCGGCAGAACCTGGGCATCTACCGCCAGCAGGTGCTCTCGCGCAACCAGGTCATCGTGCGCTGGCTGGCCCACCGGGGCGGCGCGCTGGACTTTGCCGACCACTGCGCCGCCCACCCCGGCCAGCCCTACCCCGTGGCCGTGGCGCTGGGGGCGGACCCGGCCACGCTGCTGGGCGCCGTCACGCCGGTGCCCGACAGCTTGAGCGAATACCAGTTCGCCGGCCTGCTGCGCGGCGCCCGCACCGAGGTGGCGCCCGCGTTGGGTGTGCCCCTCTCGGTGCCCGCCACCGCCGAGATCGTGCTCGAAGGCCACATCCAGCCCGATGCCCACCACGCGAGCGGCTGGCAGCATGCGCTGGAAGGGCCGTACGGCGACCACACCGGCTACTACAACGAATGCGCCGAGTTCCCCGTGCTCACGGTGGACCGCATCACCCTGCGCAAGGACGCGATCTACCACAGCACCTACACCGGCAAGCCGCCCGACGAACCCGCCGTGCTGGGCCTGGCGATGAACGAGCTGTTCATCCCGCTGTTGCAAAAGCAGTTCCCCGAGATCGTGGACTTCTACCTGCCGCCGGAAGGCTGCAGCTACCGGATGGCGGTGGTCAGCATCCGCAAGGCCTACGCGGGCCACGCGCGGCGCGTGATGATGGGCGTGTGGAGCCACCTGCGCCAGTTCATGTACACCAAGTTCATCGTGGTGGTGGATGCGGATGTGGACGTGCGCGATTGGAAGGAAGTGATCTGGGCCATCACCACCCGAATGGACCCAGCGCGCGACACGCTGCTGGTGGAGCACACCCCCATCGACTACCTGGACTTTGCCTCACCTGTCAGCGGCCTGGGCAGCAAGATGGGGATGGATGCCACGAACAAGTGGCCGGGGGAGACCCAGCGCGAATGGGGCCGCCCCATGGCCATGGACGCCGCCGTGCAGGCGCGCGTGGACGGGCTTTTCACAGCGCTGGGCCTGTGACCCGTCCGTGCACCACGGCGGTGCTGCGCTCTCCAGTCACGTAGAAGACAAGCACGCCCCGCGTTGTTTGCGACGATGCGCCAGCCCCGGCAAAGAGGGCTCTGCACCGGCATCCCACGGATGCCGCGATGCAGCACCGCGCACACCACAAGGAGACGACAGCAATGCAGCAGCCCGGCAGCATGATGGATCGGCCGTTACTGGTCTCGGCCATCCTCGAGCACGGTGAGAACCAGTACGGCGACCAGCAAATCGTCTCGCGCGACACCAATGGCAGCCTGCACCGCTACCGCTTTGCCGACATGGCCCGGCGCGCCCGGCAGCTGGCCAACGCATTGAAGGCGCTGGGCCTGCGCCCTGGCAGCGTGGTGGGGTCGCTGGCCTGGAACAACCACCGCCACCTGGAGGCGTACTACGCCGTGTCCGGCAGCGGCATGGTCATGCACACCTGCAACCCACGCCTGCACCCCGAGCAGCTGGCCTACATCGTCAACCACGCCGACGACGAGGTGGTGCTGTTTGACACTACCTTCGCACCACTGGTGCGCGCCATTGCGGGGTCGTGCCCCCGCGTACGGCACTGGGTGGCGCTGTGTGATGCGGACACGCTGGGCACCATCGACCTGCAAGGGGTGCCCGGGGTCGAGGCCTACGAGACTCTGGTGGCCGGCCAGCATGACCGCTTTGAGTGGCCCGAATGTGATGAAAAGACCGGCGCAGCGCTGTGCTACACATCGGGCACCACCGGCAACCCCAAGGGCGTGCTGTATTCGCACCGGGCGCTGGCGCTCAGTGCCCTGTCGGCCTGCATGCCGGGCGTGCTGAGCATCAGCGCGCGGGAGACCATCCTGCCCGTGGTGCCCATGTTCCACATCAACGCCTGGTGCCTGCCCTATGCGGCCCTGATTGGCGGGGCCAAGCTGGTGCTGCCCGGCCCGCGCCTGGACGCCGCCAGCCTGTACGAGCTGATGGAGTCCGAGCGCGTCACGGTCAGCGCGGGCGTGCCCACCATCTGGATGGGGCTGATCCAGCATGTGGAGCAGCACCAGCTGCGCTTTACCACCATGCGGCGCACGGGCGTGGGGGGATCTGCCATGCCCAAGGCGCTGATCGCCAAGTTCAACGACCTGTACGACGTGGAGGTGCGCCACGGCTGGGGCATGACCGAGACCACGGCCATTGCCACCATGAGCGTGCTGGGCGCGGCCGATGCCGAACTGCCACCCGAGGAGCGCCACGCGCTGGTCGCCAAGCAGGGCAAGTCGGTGTTCGGCATCGAGCTCAAGCTGGTGGATGAAAACGGCGCCAGCCTGCCGCGCGATGGCGTGGCACAGGGCGAGCTGATGGTGCGCGGCCAGTGGATCGTGGACCGGTACCACAAGGCCGAGCGTTCGGCGCTGGCCGATGGCTGGTTCCCCACCGGCGACATCGCCACCATCAGCCCGCAGGGCGTGGTGCAGATTCGCGACCGCACCAAGGACGTGATCAAGTCGGGCGGCGAGTGGATCAGCTCCATCGATCTGGAGAACGCCGCCGTGGCCCACCCGGCGGTGGCCATGGCCGCTGTCATCGGCGTCAAGCACCCCAAGTGGGACGAACGCCCGCTGCTCTTCATCGTGCGCAAGCCCGGCCAGTCGCTCGACAAGGCGCAGATCCTGGACTTCCTCGCAGAGCGTGTTGCCAAGTGGTGGCTGCCCGACGAAGTGCTGTTTGTCGAAAGCCTGCCGCTGGGCGGCACCGGCAAGGTCCAGAAAAACGAGCTGCGGCAACGCCATGGCTCGGTGTTCGGCGGCGAGTGACATCGCCCCGCATTGACGCAGTTTCTACCCACCACCCCACGGAGACACACATGAACATGGTTCCCAGGAAATGGCCTCATCAATGGCTCAAGGCCGGCGCATGCGCCGCAGCGCTGGTGATGGCTGCGCACGCCGGGGCTGCCGAGACGGTGAAGATCGGCTTCATCGACCTGCTGTCCGGCCCGTTTGCGCTCACCGGCCAAAGCTCGCTCAACCAGCTGCGCGAGGTGGTGGCGCAGGTCAACGCCAAGGCCGGGCCCAACGAGCCCAAGTTCGAGGTGATGGACTTTGACAACAAGGGCACGCCGCAGGAGAGCCTGAACGCCCTGAAGGCTGCCACCGACCGGGGCGTGCGCTACATCACCCAGGGTGGTGGCTCGGGCGTGGCGCTGGCGCTGGTGGATGCGCTCAACAAGCTCGCCGAGCGCGACCCCGAGCGCGCGACCGTGTACCTCAACTACGCCGCCATGGACCCGCAGCTCACCAACGAGCGCTGCAGCTTCTGGCACTTTCGCTTCTATCCGTCGAGCGAGATGAAGATGGAGGCGCTGACCACCTACCTGCAAGGCCGCAAGGACGTGAAGCGCGTGTACCTGCTCAACCAGGACTACACCCACGGCCGCCAGGTCTCCAAGGCTGCCAAGGAATACCTGGCCCGCAAGCGGCCTGACATCGAGGTTGTGGGCGATGACTTCATCCCCATCGCCCAGACGCGCGACTTCGCCTCGTACGTGGCCAAGATTGCCGCCACCAAGGCCGACACCGTCATCACCTCCAACTGGGGCAGCGACCTCACGCTGCTGTTCAAGTCCTCGCGTGACTATGGCCTGAACATCAACTACTTCACGCTCAATGCCAACAACCCCGGCACGCCCGCGCAGATCGGGCCCTGGGGCGAAGGCAAGGTCGGGGTCATCTGGAACTGGGTGCACAACGCCCCCACGCCCGAGCTGGAAAAGATCTACGTGGACTACAAGAAGAAGACCGGTGAAGACTTTGTGTTTGCCGCCCACTGGAACAGCGTGCACATGCTGCGCGAAGCCATGCGCAAGGCCCAGTCCACCGACGCCAAGAAGGTGGCCCTGGCCCTGGAAGGCATGACCTACAAGAGCCCCATGGGCGAGGTGCGCATGCGCAAGACCGACCACCAGCTCGAAGCCCCGCTGTACCTGGGCATCTGGGCCAAGCAGGGCAGCAAGGGCGTGAAGTACGACGCGGAGAAAACCGGCTACGGCTTCCGCTCCGAAGTGGCGTGGGACAACTACATCAGCGCCCAGCCAACGTCCTGCCAGATGAAGCGGCCGTCCTGAGTCTCCCACCGCGCAACCGTGCCGCTCACGCGGCGCGGCATCAGCCCAGCAGGCCCTTGGGCACCTTGTCCGCCTTTTTTTCCACCGGGTTGGCCGTGAGCCACTGCGCCGCGTACTGGCGCATGAACTCCTTGGCCTTTTCCGGCCGGGCCGTGAGCCACGCGTCGTACGCGCCTTCGTTCAGGATGGCGGGCATGCTTTTTTCGCTGCCGGGCTGGCCGTAGCGGTGCAGCAGCGCGTGGTTGTTGGCGTTCACCGTGAGCAGGCAGTAGCTGATGATCACCTCGCCGTCAGCGCCCTGCCAGCGCGCCCACAGGCCTGCCACGCCCATCGGCTTGCCGTCCACGCGCGCGACGCGGGTGGGCACGGCCTTGCCGCTGCGCAGGTCGTCTTCATAAAACGCCGCCATGGGCACGATGCAGCGCTGGCCGTTCAGCCATGCGTCGCGAAACGCCGTGCCGGTGGAGGCGGTGTCGGACTTGGCGTTGACCAGCTTGGGTGCACGCAGCTTGGCGTCGGATGCCGACTTGACCCAGTGCGGCACCAGGCCCCATTGCGCAGGCACCAGTACCCGGTGGGGGGCGGCGTTGCTGGGGGTGTCTGATGCAGTTGTTGGTGGAGCGGTCTCCTCGGCCGGGCTGGCGGGCCCTTGTGCCAGGGCGGCGGCCGTCGCGGCATGCACGATAAAGAAACTTGGCTTGCGGGGCCACAGGTGGCGTTCACCCAGCGCCGCAGGGGGCTCGACCGCAAACGCCTCGCGGTAGGTGTCGGCGTGTTGCAGGGTTTCGTAGTGGGTACTCATGGGGCCATGGTACCCGTGTGCAGGGGGGCGCTCAGCGAGATTTCAAGCAAAAGAGGCTGGTAGCGCTAGTGCAATATGCCTTGATAGCTATCAATAAAATAGCGCTGTGTTTGCCTCCCTAAGGGCGCTCCGGGCAGGCCGTGATGTGCGTCAAGCCCGTTGTCGCTTGCGTTGTGACATGTGCTGGCGCCGTTTTCACAATGCCCACATGGACTTCGCACCTTCCCCTCTGGCCCTGCAATGGCGTGATCGCCTGCTGGCGTTCATGGACCGTTATCTGCTGCCCTACAACGCCGCCTGGCATGCGGCCGTGGCCGCGCGCGACTACCCGCCGCCGTTCCTGGAAGACCTCAAGGCCCTGGCCCGCGAAGAGGGCCTGTGGAACCTGTTCCTGCCCACGCTGCGCGAGGATGAGCCCGGCACGCGCCTGTCCAACCTGGACTACGCGCCGCTGGCCGAGGCCATGGGCCGCCTGCCCTGGGCGGCCGAGGTGTTCAACTGCCAGGCGCCAGACACCGGCAACATCGAGCTGCTGCACCGCTTTACCACACCCGCGCAGCGCGCCCGCTGGCTGGTGCCGTTGCTGCACGGTCAGATGCGTTCGGCCTTTGCGATGAGCGAGCCCGACGTGGCCTCGTCCGACCCTACCAACCTGCAGACCACGGTGCGACGCGAGGGGGATGGCCTGGTGCTCAGCGGCCGCAAGTGGTTCATCACCGGCGCGGCGCATCCGCACTGCCAACTGCTCATCTTGCTGTGCCGCAATGCGGATGCCGATGGTGCAGACAGCCACCACCGCCACAGCATGGTGCTGGTGCCCGTGGACACGCCGGGTGTACAGATCGTGCGCAACATCCCCGTGCTGCACCACCATGCGCCCGAGGGGCATTGCGAGATCCTGCTGCAGGGCGTTCGTGTGCCTGCGGACCACCTGCTGGGCGACTGGGGGGCGGGGTTTGCGATGGCGCAGGCGCGCCTGGGCCCCGGCCGTGTGCACCACTGCATGCGCACCATCGGCCAGTGCGAGCTGGCGCTGCGCCTGGCCACCGAGCGCGCGCTGGAGCGCACGGCGTTTGGCAAGCCGCTGGCCGATCAGGCCAACGTGCAGGAGTGGCTGGCCGAGTCGCGCATCGAGATCGACCAGGCGCGCCTGCTGGTGCTGCACGCTGCGTGGCTGCTGGACCAGGGCGAATCAGCCGATGCGGCGGACGCGCGCGCCGTGCGTGCCCAGGTCGCTGCCATCAAGGTGGTGGCTGCGCGCCTGCAGCAGCGCGTGGTGGACCGCGCCATGCAGATCTTTGGCGCCATGGGCCTGTCGCCCGACACGCCGCTGGCCGCCTTCTGGACCTGGGGCCGCGCGCTGCGGCTGATGGATGGGCCCGACGAGGTGCACCTGCGCACCGTGGCGCGCCACGAGCTTGCGCAGGCGCGTGCGGCCCTGGGGGCGTCGGCGGCCTACTTCACCACCCCCGAGCAGCTGCGCGCGCCGCCGCACCTGAGTGCTTGAGCGGTCCGGCGTCTTTCGGAGAGTGCGTGCCGTCGATCGTGGCCCCTGAAGTGCTCCGTCTCCACTTGGCAGCCGGGGCGTGCTTGCCGATACTGTGGTCCCAGCCGCTGGCACTGAGGCCCCCACACCATGCACACCACCATCTCCCGCGCTTTCGTGTTTGCCGTTTCCTTCGCTGCGCTCTGCACTGCCCACGCCCAGCCCCAGAAGCTGCGGCCCGGCCTGTGGGAGAACAGCGTGACCATGAAAAGCCAGAGCGGCCAGCTGGAGGCCGCAATGGCGCAGATGCAGAAGTCCATGGCCAGCCTGACGCCCGCGCAGCGCAAGCAGATGGAGCAAGCCATGGCCCAGCAGGGCGTGAGCATGGGCCCCAGCGGCAACACCGTGAAGGTCTGCATCAGCCCCGAGCAGGCCGACCTGGACCGCATTCCGGCGCAGGAGGGCTGCACGCAGAACGTGCAACGCACGGGCCCCAACGCGGTGGCGATGACGTTCAGCTGCAAGGGCGCCCAGGGTCAGCCGCCCACCACGGGCGAAGGAACGATGACCTTCCAGGGCCCCACGGCCTACACGGGCAATTTCAAGGTCAAGACCACGTCCAACGGCAAGCCCGAGCAGATCGACATGGTGCAAAACGGCAAGTGGCTCGCCGCTGACTGCGGCACGATCAAGCCCGTGCGTTAGACCCCGCCGCCACGGTACGGTGGGCGGCAGGCGCCACCACCACACGGTTGCGGCCCAGGGCCTTGGCGTGGTACAGCGCCTGGTCGGCGCGTTCCAGAGTGTGCTCCACGGTGTCTCCGGGCAGGTGCTGCGCCAGGCCGATGGACACCGTGAGGTGCAGCGAGCCTGCGCTGTGGGCAATCTCCAGCGCTTGCACGGCCTGGCGGATGCGTTCGAGCAACTCGCGCGCGTGGTCTGCCGAGGTGTCGGTGAGCATCAGCACAAATTCCTCGCCACCCCAGCGGGCCAGCACGTCGGTGTCGCGCACGCTGGCGCGCACCGTGCCTGCAAACGCCTGCAGCGCGCGGTCGCCGGTGGCGTGGCCGTGCTGGTCGTTGATGGGCTTGAAGTGGTCGATGTCCAGCTGCGCCAGCAGCATCGGGCGGCCGCTGCGCAGGCTGCGGCGGTGCTCCAGCGCCATCAGGTCGAGCATGGCGCGGCGGTTGATGAGGCCTGTCAGCTCGTCGCGGGTGGCCAGTTCGCGGTTGACTTCGAGCGCCTGGGCCAGCGCCTCGCGCTGCTGCTGCAGCTTGGCGCGGATGCGCTGGATGCGCAGGTTCAGCGCAATGCAGCCGCTGAGCACGATGAGCACCATCAGCGCGTAGGCGGTGTCGAGGTAGCCCGAGGCGTTGGCGTTGAAGCGCGAACTGACGCCGATGGCGCTGGCAAAGGCCAGCAGCGCATACACGCCAATGCCGATCACCTCGGCCACCGTGAGGCCGAAGGTGCCAAAGAACAGGATCATTGCCAGCACGCTGGGCACCAGCCCGCGCGCATCGCCTGCCAGCACATAGGCCACGGCGCCGCTGGTGATGGTCCAGACCATTTGCGGGATGGTGAGCGAGGGGTCGCGCAGGCGGGCGGTTTCGCCGGAGCGGATGAAGGCCGTCATGACCACCAGGCCGCCCACCGACAGGGCGGCCCACCATTGCACGGCGTTCTGGTCCACGGTGGTGCTGGAATGCGCCACCAGCAGCATCACGCCGGCGCTGCCTGCCATCAGCGTGAGCGCCAGCAAGGCCATGCCCACCAGCGTGCGCCGCCGAGGGTCGGTGGAGAGGATCACATCCTTGAGGCGCTGCCAGCGGGCGGGTGGGCGCAAGGTGGGGGGCTCCGGCCAGGAGAGAGGGCCGCGCGGCGCGCGGGCGGGGTGGCCCGAAACCCGTGGGATCCTGGGTTACCGGCCGGTCGGAGATTTTACGGTGAGGTAGTGCCGTGCGTATAGTCCCCCAGGGCTTGTCCTGGCCTTGACCGGGCGTGGGGCCCGCGTGGCGAGCCCGGCCTGCGCGCGGGGTGTCGCGCTACAGCGTGAGCGCGGCCAAGGCGGCCAGCGGGGCCGTCTCGGCACGCAGCACACGCGGGCCCAGCGTGACTGGGGCGAAGCCGTGTTGCAGCGCCAGGTCCTCTTCCGCAGCGCTCAGCCCGCCCTCGGGACCCGAGAGGAACAGCACGGGGCGCTGGCCATCCGCGCTGCCCGTGGCCTCGCGCAGCGGCACGGTTCCGGCCCGCAGCGACAGCAGCAGGCGCTGGGGGGTGTCCCGTGTCTCGGGAGACGCCAGGCCCTGCCCTGGTGAACGCAGCCAGCCCGCCAGGTCGATGGCGGCGTGCACCACCGGCACGCGGTTGCGGCCGCACTGCTCGCAGGCGGCCACGGCCACGGCCTGCCAGTGGGCGATCTTCTTGTCGGCGCGCTCGCCCTTGAGCTTGAGCACGCTGCGCTCGGCCACCAGTGGGGTGATGCTGGCCACGCCCAGTTCGGTGGCTTTCTCGACCAGCCAGTCCATGCGCTCGTTGGCGGTGATACCCGCCAGCAGGTGCACGGCGCGGGGCGCCTCGCGCTCGATGGCGTGGTGCGCCCCCACCAGCACGCGCACATCGCTGCGGCCCATCTTGACCACGGTGGCATCGAACTCGCCGCCCGGGTCGGCCGCGCTCTGGCCGCCGTGGAACAGCGTGATGCCGTCACCAGGCTGCAGGCGCAGCACCTGCACATGGCGTGCAGCGCCCGGGGGCAGGTCCAGCTCGGCGCCGGTGGCCAGGGGGGCCGGGCAATGGAAACGGGGCATTTGCTATCTTTGTAATAGCTGCTAGCGCATAATTTGTGTGCGCTTGAGCCGGTTTTTGCTTGATTTATGGGGGTGTGCCGTGCGTGCAGGCGGCCAGGGCTACATCCGGCCGTACGCAAAGCCCACCACGGGCTCGGTGCCTTCGATCTGGTCCAGCATCTTGAGCAGCGGCCCCAGCTGGCGGTAGCGGTTGGTGGTGGCGCGGATGTAGGCGATGAAGCGGGGCGCATCGGCCAGGTACTTGGGCTTACCGTCACGCAAGGTCAGGCGCGCAAAAATGCCCGCGACCTTGAGGTGCCGCTGCAGGCCCATCCACTCCACCGCGCGGTAGAACTCGCCAAAGTCATCGCCCCAGCCGCTGGCGCTGGTGGCGCCCAGCAGTCCGGCCTTGCGCGCCTTTTCCCAGTAACGCACGGTAATGTCGATGACGAATTCTTCTTCCCAGCTGATGAACGCATCGCGCAGCAGGCTGGCAATGTCGTAAGTGATGGGGCCGTACACCGCGTCCTGGAAGTCCAGCACGCCCAAGGGGGCGCCCTGTTCGGCAGGTGCCATCAGGTTGCGGGTCATGAAGTCGCGGTGCACATACACCTGCGGCGCGGCCAGGTTGTGCGCCACGATGGCGTCAAAGGCGCTGCTCAAGGTGGCCTGTTGCTTGTCATCCAGCGTGACGCTGCGGTGCTGGGCGAGGTACCAGTCGGGGAACAGCGCCAGCTCGCGGCGCAGCAGCGGCTCGTCGTAGGCGGGCAGCACGCCGGGGGTGGACGCCTTTTGCCACTGCAGCAGCACATCGGTGGCCTGCTGGTACCAGGCGTGGGCGTCCCGGGGATTTTCGGGGTTCAGCCGCTCGATCACCGTCTGGTGGCCCAGGTCGGACAGCAGCATGAAGCCGGTGGGCGCATCAAACGCCAGGATCTGCGGCACATTCAGCCCCGCGGCGGCCATCAGGCCCTGCACCTGCACAAACGGCTGGCAGTTTTCCTTGTCGGGCGGCGCGTCCATGACGATGCGGCTGGCGCCCGTGGCTGTGTCGATGCGCAGGTAGCGGCGGAAGCTGGCATCGGCCGAGGCGGGGCGCAGCGTGGCAGGCAGCAGCTGGTGGGGGTCGACGAGTGGCGCCAACCAGGCTTCGAAGGCCGCGCGGCGGGCTGCATCAGGCCAGCTGACAGGGGTGGAGGCGGCGGGCGTAGCAGGTGCGGCCACGGTGGCGCCCAGGGGCTGGCCGGCGGGCGATGGGGGGATGGGGTGGCTCATGGATAATCCGATTTTACAAACCGGTCGTGGCTGGCGCCGTGCGCGCTGACCAAGACCGGTCCCTTTGTCCGCTACCGCCCCTCAACACCCCACGTGCCACGCTGCCAGCCCCTCACCGTGCAGAACCTCACCTCCCTTCGCGCCCGGCCCGCCATGGCGAAGTCTGCACGGCTGCGGCCCCCCGTGCCCCGCGTGCTGGCCCTGGGCGTTGCGCTGGCCTGGTGTGGCCTGCCGCTGGCGGCTCTGGCCCAGGACGGAGCCGCGCCCAGCGCCTGGGATGCGCCGCCGGTGTTGCGCACGTCACCCCTGCTGCAGGAAAAGATTCCCGACGCCGTGCGCTCGCAATTGCCCGTCTTTGTGAAGGGCGACCACATCAGCGGCCAGACCGACCTGAACGCACTGATTGAAGGCAACGCCGAGCTGCGCCGGGGCGACACGGTCATCCGCGCCGACCGGCTCGACTACAACGTGCCCGAGGACCTGGCCAAGGCCAACGGCAAGGTGCGCATCAACCGCGCAGGCAATGTCTACGAAGGCACGGCGCTGGAGCTGCGGGTGGAGGCCTTCGAGGGCTTCTTCAGCGACGCGCGCTACCGCTTTCTGGCCACGCAGGCGCATGGAGATGCGACGCGGGTGGACTTTGTGGACCGCTACCGCGCCGTGGTGCACAACGGCACCTACACCACCTGCGAGCGTGGCAATGAGGAAAGCTGGCAGCCCGACTGGGTGCTGCGCGCCGCCACCATCCGCATTGACAACGAGGAAGAGGTGGGCACGGCCGAAGATGCGGTGCTGGAGTTCAAGGGCATCTCGGTGCTGCCCATTCCGTACATCAGCTTCCCGCTGTCGGAAAAGCGCAAGTCCGGCCTGCTGCCGCCCACCGTAGGGCTCGACAGTCGGGATGGCGTGACCTATATGCAGCCGTATTACTGGAACATCGCGCCCAACCGCGATGCCACCTTGCGCGCCGCGCTCATGACCAAACGAGGCGCCAACGTGGGCGGCGAGTTCCGCTACCTGGAGCCAACCTACAAAGGCCAGATCAGTGCCGACGTGATGCCCACCGACCGTCTGCGCGACCGTGTGCGCTGGAGCTTTAGCGGCAAACACGAAGGCGCGTTCGACACCGGCATCGGCGGGCTGGGGCTGAACCTCAACCTCAACCGCGTGAGTGATGACAACTACTGGCGCGACTTCAGCCGTGCCACCGAACAGCTGCGCCAGCGCCTGCTGCCCAACGATGCGATCCTGTCCTGGGGCCGCAACGACATGTCGGCCACCGTGCGCACCCTCAAATGGCAGACGCTGCAAGACGTGAGCTCGCCCATCGTGCCTCCGTATGACCGCATGCCGCAGGTGCAATGGCGCTACAACCCCTCGCAGCTGGGCGGTGGATTCGATGCCAGCGTGGAGCTGGACACCACGCGCTTTGAAGCGGCCCGTGCGCTCACGGGCCAGCCCAATGCCGATCGCAGTTACGCCATGGCGCAGATCAGCCGCCCCTTCCTGTCGCCGGGCGGCTTCATCACCCCGCGCCTGCAGCTGCATGCCACGCAGTACCAGTTTGACTCGGCCCTGTCCAACGGCCAGCGCTCGGCCAGCCGCACGCTGCCTACCTTCAGCCTGGACAGCGGCCTGGTGTTCGAGCGTGACACCGCCTACTTTGGTCGCGCCTTCCTGCAGACACTGGAGCCCCGGGCGTTCTACACCTACACGCCCTACCGCGACCAGAGCATGCTGCCGGTGTATGACACAGCGGCCAACGACTTCAACTTCGCCACCATCTACACAGAGAACGCGTTTGGCGGCAACGACCGGCTGGCCGACAACAACCTGCTGACCCTGGGTGTGACCACACGCCTGCTGGACCCCGACACTGGTGCCCAGGCAGCGCGCTTCGGCATTGCCCAGCGGGTGCGTTTCTCGGACCAGAAGGTCACCCTGCCAGGGGGCACGCCGGTCAGCGAGCGCCTGTCGGACCTGCTGCTGGGCGCGGGCATCAACTGGACACCGCAGTGGGGCTTTGACTCCACCGTGCAGTACAACCCCAAGACGGGCCGCTCCATCCGTTCGACCATCGGCGCGCGCTACAGCCCCAGCAACTACCGCACCGTGAGCGCGGCCTACCGCCTGCAACGTGGCACCAGCGAGCAGATCGACATCGGCTGGCAGTGGCCGCTGAACGACCTGTGGGGCGACAAGGGCAAGGACCTGGGCCCCGGCCGCGGCCAGGGCGGCGGGCGCTGGTACAGCGTGGGCCGCCTGAACTACAGCATGAAGGACCGCAAACTCGTGGACACCGTGGTGGGCTTCGAGTACGACAGCTGCTGCTGGATCGGCCGCGTGGTGCTGGAGCGCCTGCAAAGCAGTGTGACCAGCTCCAACACGCGCCTGCTGTTCCAGATCGAATTCGTGGGCTTCTCCCGCCTGAGCCTGGGCTCCAGCCCGCTCGACTCCTTCAAGCAAAATGTGCCGCGTTACCAGAACCTGCGCGAGCAGGTCTCCACGCCCAGCCGCTTCAGCAACTACGACTAGACCATGAACCACCGTGTATTCGCACTGGCCTTGACGGCCGCGTTGGCATCCCTCGTGGCGCAAGGCGCTGCGGCCCAGGGCCTGCGCCCCTCGGGGACCTCGTCCTCGGGCAAGACAGGGTTGTCTTCCTCGCCGTCTTCGCTGAATGCGCGCCCTGCTGCCGTGCCCTCCATCACGCTGCCCGCTCCTTCCACCAGCGCGGCCCCGCGCTCGGCCGACTTCATCGTGGCGGTGGTCAACTCCGAGCCCGTGACCAACTACGAGGTGCGCTCGCGCCTGGCACGTGCCGAGGCGCAGATCGCCAAGCAGGGCGGTGCCATGCCACCGCGCGATGCGCTGGCGCGCGAAGTCCTCGAACGCATCATCCTGGAGAAGGTGCAGCTGCAGCAGGCCCGCGAATCGGGCATCAAGGTCGATGACTACGCCGTGTCGCAGGCCGAGCAGGGCGTGGCCCGCCAGAACGACATGACGGTGGACGAGCTGTATGCGCGCCTGGCCCGCGATGGAATGAGCAAGGACCGTTTTCGCGAAGAGCTGCGCAACCAGTTGCTGCAGCAGCGCCTGCGCGAGCGCGAAGTCGAAGCGCGGGTGAAGGTGAGCGATCTGGACGTGGACCAGTTCCTGCGTGAAGAGCAAAAGGGCACGGAT
The DNA here is from genome assembly GCF_002754175.1 of Acidovorax sp. 59. Classification (NCBI taxonomy): domain Bacteria; kingdom Pseudomonadati; phylum Pseudomonadota; class Betaproteobacteria; order Burkholderiales; family Comamonadaceae; genus Acidovorax; species Acidovorax sp. 59. The sequence continues at coordinate 4,637,637 of NZ_PEET01000001.1, forward strand.
GTCGCCGCCATGGAGATCAACCTGGGCCATGTGCTGGTGCTGGTGCCTGAAAACGCCACCCCCACGCAGGTGGCCGAGCGGCAGGCACGGGCACAGCGAGCGGCCGACAAGGTGCGCGCGGGCGAAGACTTTGCAGCGGTGGCCCGCGAGTTCTCCGATGCGCCCGAAGGCCAGCGCGCTGGTGGATTGCTGGGCTTGCGGCCTGCGGATCGTTATCCGGAGCTGTTTGTGAACTCCACCCTCGGCCTGCCGGTGGGCTCCATCGTGGGCCCGGTGCGCTCGCCAGCGGGTTTTCACGTGCTCAAGGTGGTGGAACGTGTGACGGCGGGTATGCCGACCACCGTAGTGCAAAACCATGCGCGCCACATCTTGCTGCGCACGGGCCCCCAGTTGTCCGAAGCCGCCGCCGCCGCGCGCCTGGCCGACTACCGCCGCCGCTTGCTGGCGGGACAGGCCGACTTTGCAGCCCTGGCGCGCGAGCATTCGCAGGACGGCAGTTCCAAGGAGGGCGGCGACCTCGGCTGGGCCAACCCAGGCCGGTATGTCCCCGAGTTCGAGCAAGCGCTGGACGCCCTCAAGCCCGGTGACATCAGCGAACCCCTGGTTTCGCGTTTTGGCGTGCACCTGATCCAGCTGCTCGAACGCCGCGAGGCCAAGCTCACCCAGCGCGAGCAGCGCGAAATGGCCCGCAGCACGGTGCGCGAGAAGAAGCTCGACGAGGCCTATGCCACCTGGGCGCAGGAGTTGCGCGGGCGCGCGTATGTCGAGTACCGCGAGCCACCCCAGTGAGTGCAGCGCACACGAGCTCCAAGCACTCTCAGACACGACAACAGGTAAGGCCGCGTTGAAACACATTCCCCGCAAGCGCTTCGGACAGCATTTCCTGTCCGACCAGGGCATCATCGACGGCATCGTGCAGGCCATTGCGCCGCTGCCCGGCCAACCCATGGTCGAGATCGGGCCCGGTCTGGCCGCGTTGACGCAGCCCCTGGTGGAACGCCTGGGGCGCCTCACGGTCATCGAACTGGACCGCGACCTGGCGCTGCGCCTGCGCCTGCATGGCCAGCTCGACGTGATTGAGTCGGACGTGCTCAAGGTGGACTTCACCGCACTGGCGCAGACCCTGCGTGACAAGGCAGGACAGCCCGGTTTGCGGTTGCGCGTGGTGGGCAACCTGCCCTACAACATCTCCACACCCATCCTGTTCCATCTGCTGGACCATGTGCAGGTCATCGAAGACCAGCACTTCATGCTGCAAAAGGAAGTGATCGACCGCATGGTGGCCAGCCCCGCCACGGGCGACTACGGTCGCCTGTCGGTGATGCTGCAATGGCGCTACGCGATGGAAAACGTGCTGTTCGTGCCGCCCGAGAGCTTTGACCCGCCGCCACGCGTGGACAGCGCCGTGGTGCGCATGGTGCCGCATGCAGAACCTGCGGCCTTGTCTGTGCCCCTGTTGGAAGAGCTGGTGCAGGTCGCCTTCAGCCAGCGCCGCAAGCTGCTGCGCCACACGCTGGGCCGCTGGCTCGAAGCCCGCCAGTTTGCTGGTGAATTCGACACCCAGCGCCGCGCCGAGGAAGTGCCCGTGGCTGAATACGTGGCCCTGGCGCAGATTTGCTCTTGAATTGATAGCTGACAGCGCTTGTTCGATGGGTGCTAGGCAGCTTTTTCTATCCAGTAAGCTGCGTTGGGTGGCACTGAGCTAGCCGGCGCACTGCAATCAATGCCGTTCCTGCAGCTACAACGCTGGACCTCGTAACAGCCATGGCAACTGTCGCTGCCCAGACCAGAGACACCGCGCAAGGGCCGCCCCGCCGCGCTGGTGTCGTCCCCCTTCCCGGCGAAGCCGAGAGAAGGGGGACGCGGCGTAGCCGCTCAGGGGGATGTACCGAGTTATGCGGCGCTGAGCCAATACCCGGCATTGAAAGGGCTGCTCATGCGCAGCGCCATGGGCGACACGTCCACAAGCTTGTCGGTGGGCATCTTTTCAGCGGGTTCACCGTTGATCTCGATGCCTTCCACGGCCTGGGTGTCGCTAGCCTCGTTCGCCCGTTCTGCTTGGCTGGTGGATGCAGAACGGGCTACAGAAAAGAATAGAAACACCGGAAGGGGATCTTGCGATCACCCCAGTAGTCGGCAGCATCACGGAAGATGTCGAGCAGCTGCTCGCGCGCTTCCTTGTCGAACTTGCCCGTGGCAGGAATCTGCTCCAGCACCACGATGAAACCAGGCTGCGGGCCTGATTTGTGCAAGGGGTCTGTCATGCAGTCGTACAACGCATCGAAGTTCTTGCCGAAGTGCGACGGGAACGTGAATTGGGCGGCAATCAGGTCCAGCACATCCTGCTTGGACTGCGCGTGGGCCAGATTGGCGTACAAGAAATGGTGACCCATGGAGGTGGCTGCATCTTGCAGGTCCTGCACGCGGAAGGCGCGAATGGACTGCACGATGTTGGTGCGCACGCCACGCAGTGGCGTTTCCAGGTCTTTACGAAGTGGCGTCTGCATCTCCGCTACTCTTTCTTTATAAAGTCCACAAACTTCTGGCATCTCACAGGCTGCAGGATGCGGCCTGTGAATGGGGAATTCAATGGGGCGCGGCGTACGCTTTCAGGGATGGGCTGGCTGGCGTACGACGCATTGGGGTTACTCGACGATCTCGCGAAAACTGGCGTAGTGGTCGCTGGTGTAGTAGCAGGCATCCGGCATCCGGGGCTTGCCGCCACACACGATGCGCCGGGCTCCCCGGTCGCGCGATCCTGGTGTTCTGACGGTGTATTCACGGTAGTAGCCCCGCTTTTGGGCGGGCAACAGCCGCTCGCGATTGCCAAAAACCGATCCGTCCTTGTCGTACGGAAAGGGCCCGCCCTCACGGATCAGCGCATACGTTGTCCGCCCTTGGGGCGGCAACTCGGCCAGTGCGATGGGGGTGATGGACCCGTCGGTGGACGGGGATTTCCGGGCATGTCCCGCGACCGGAGACAGCACGAAAGCAACACCCAAAACACACAATAACCCTGCCTTGCGCGCCCGGGTGGCTACAGCCTTCAGCATCAACGAACCTTTCAGAAACTACGGGTTAACCCGAAATTTCGACCCGCTAGTGTCGCTCAACGGTCCCCAAAAAGCAAGCGTCTGCACAAAGATTGGGCAGACGCTGAAGGGCTTTGCAAGGGTTTTAAGTTAGCGCTTGCTATTCTTTTAAGGCTTACCGCAGGGCATTGGCATCGGCCACGGTGAGGGCTGTCATGTTCACAATACGACGCACGGTGGCACTGGGTGTCAGGATATGAACCGGCTTGGCTGCGCCCAGCAGCACGGGGCCGATGGCAATGCCGCCACCTGCTGCGGTCTTGAGCAGGTTGTAGGCAATGTTGGCGGCGTCGATGTTGGGGAACACCAGCAAGTTGGCGTCGCCGGTCAGCTCGCTGCTGGGCATGAGCGCCGAGCGGGCCTTGCCGTCCAGCGCCACGTCGCCATGCATTTCGCCGTCCACTTCCAGCCAGGGGGCCTGCTGGCGCAGCAGTTCCAGCGTCCGGCGCATCTTCACGGCGCTGGGGCTGTTGCTGGTGCCGAAGTTGGAGTGCGACAGCAGCGCCGCCTTGGGCTTGATGCCAAAGCGCATCATTTCCTCGGCGGCCAGGGCGGTGATCTCTGCCAGCTCCTGCGGCGTGGGGTCGTAGTTGACGTGCGTGTCCACCAGGAACACCTGGCGGCCTGGCAGCATCAGGCCGTTCATGCAGGCGTACACCGGCACATCCTGCTCGGTGCTGTCGGCGCCGCCTGCATGCTTGCCGATGACCTGGTCGATGTACATCAGGTGGTTGGCGGTGGTGCCCCAAGTACCGCAGATCAGGCCGTCCACTTCGCCCTTGTGCAGCATCATCGAACCGATGAGCGTGAGGCGGCGGCGCATCTCGATCTTGGCAACCTGCTGGGTGATGCCCTTGCGCTCGGTCATGCGGTGGTAGGTCTGCCAGAAGTCGCGATAGCGGTGGTCGAAGTCGGTATTGACCACGTCGTAGTCCACGCCTTCCTTCAGGCGCAGGCCAAACTTTTCGATGCGCTGGGCGATGATGGCGGGGCGGCCGATCAGCGTGGGGCGCGCCACCTTTTCGTCCACCACGATCTGCGCAGCACGCAGCACGCGTTCTTCTTCGCCCTCGGCATAGGCCACCCGCTTCTTGGCGGCATTGCGGGCCGCGTCGAAGATGGGCTTCATCGTCGTGCCCGAGGCATACACAAAGGTCTGCAGCCGATCGCGGTACGCGTCCATGTCAGCGATGGGGCGCTGTGCCACGCCGCTGTCCATGGCGGCCTGGGCCACGGCGGGCGCAATCTTCATCATCAGGCGCGGGTCGAACGGCTTGGGAATCAGGTACTCGGGCCCGAAGGTCAGCTTCTCGCCCACGTAGGCGGCGGCCACCACCTCGCTTTGTTCGGCCTGTGCCAGCTCGGCAATCGCGTGCACCGCGGCAATCTCCATCTCATCGGTGATGGTGGTGGCACCGCAGTCCAGTGCCCCACGGAAGATGTACGGGAAGCACAGGACGTTGTTCACCTGGTTCGGATAGTCCGAGCGGCCCGTGGCCATGATGATGTCGTTGCGCACGCTGTGCGCCAGCTCGGGCGTGATCTCGGGGTTGGGGTTGGCCAGCGCGAAGATCACCGGGCGTTCGGCCATGGTGGCCACCATCTCGGGCTTGAGCACGTTGCCGGCCGACAGGCCCAGGAACACGTCCGCCCCCACCATCACCTCGGCCAGCTTGCGCGCGTCGGTCTTCTGCATGAACTGGCGCTTGTCGTCGTCCATCAGCTCTTCGCGGCCTTCATACACCACACCAGCCAGGTCGGTGACGAACACGTTCTTGCGCTGCACGCCCACCTTGAGCAGCAGGTTCAGGCAGGCCAGGGCCGCCGCACCCGCGCCGCTGGTGACCAGCTTCACGTCTTCGATCTTCTTGTTGGCGACCTTGAGCGCATTCACGACGGCAGCCGCCACCGTGATCGCCGTGCCGTGCTGGTCGTCGTGGAAGACCGGAATCTTCATGCGCTTGCGCAGCTCGCGCTCCACATAGAAGCAGTCGGGGGCCTTGATGTCTTCGAGGTTCACGGCGCCAAAGGTCGGCTCCAGTGCCGCAATCACCTCCACCAGCTTGGCGGGGTCCTTCTCGTCGATCTCGATGTCGAACACGTCCACGCCCGCGAACTTCTTGAACAGGACGGCCTTGCCTTCCATCACTGGCTTGGAGGCCAGCGCACCAATGTCGCCCAGGCCCAGCACGGCCGTGCCGTTGCTGATCACGGCGACCAGGTTGCCGCGCGAGGTGTAGCGGAAGGCGTTGGCCGGGTCCTTCACGATCTCTTCGCAGGGCGCTGCCACGCCGGGCGAGTAGGCCAGCGCGAGATCGTGCTGGTTGATCATCTGCTTGGTCGCGGCAATCGCCAGCTTGCCGGGCTTGGGAAACTCGTGGTACTCGAGAGCGGCACGGCGCAACTGGGCACGCTTGTCGGAATCGTTGTTGTTGTTCTGGGCCGTGGTGTTCTCAGGCATTCAGTGTCTCCAACTCAGGGGTGAGGGGCCAAAACCGTACTCCAGCGGGTCTGCAGCAGGCTGTCAGCTTTGTAAGGGTCTGCGATTGTAGGGGGATGTGCGTAAAAACCCTAGTAAGCGAATCTGCTTACAGAGGGGCTGTTTGCCCATTGATTGTGTCGTGCGGGCAGGGTTTTGAGACCTCCGTATCCATGCACAAAAGCTATGAAGTGTTTTGCTTTTTGATGGGTAAGACCTCGGCATCCGAAAACGGGTCGCTTCATGGGCTCTTCTTGCGCCAAAAGACGGCATGCCACGCCAGCCATGCGCATTTGCATGGCTCGCCTTTAAACCCCCTGGCACGGCACAGAACGAAAAAAAGGCCCCACGTGGGGCCTTTTCGTCGAAAAGTGGACGCTGGTGCTTCAGCGGCTACTCGGGAAGCTGAACACCGCCCCCTCACGCACGCCCGCCGAGGGCCAACGCTGCGTGATGGTCTTGCGCTTGGTGTAGAAGCGCACGGCGTCGGGACCGTAGGCGTGCAGGTCGCCGAACAGGCTGCGCTTCCAGCCGCCAAACGAGTGGTAGGCAACCGGCACGGGCAGGGGCACGTTCACGCCCACCATGCCGACCTGGATGTGGTCGGTGAAGTAGCGGGCGGCCTCGCCGTCGCGGGTGAAGATGCAGGTGCCGTTACCGTATTCATGGTCGTTGATGAGCTGCATGGCTTCCTGCAGTGTCTTCACGCGCACCACGCCCAGCACGGGGCCGAAGATTTCTTCCTGGTAGATCTTCATGCCGGGCTTGACGTTGTCAAACAGGCAGGCGCCCAGGAAATAGCCGTTCTCGTGGCCTGCCGCCACCTTCACGCCACGGCCATCCACCACCAGCGTGGCGCCTTCGGCCACGCCGCTGTCCACATAGGCCTTCACCTTCTCGAAGTGGGGCTTGGTGACCAGAGGGCCCATGTCGTTGCTGTTGTCGGTGCCGGGGCCGACCTTCATCTTGGCGATCTCGGTCTTCAGGCCTGTGATCACGGCGTCACCCACTTCGTCGCCCACGGCGACCAGCAGAGGGATGGCCATGCAGCGCTCGCCACACGAGCCGTAGGCCGCGCCCATCAGCGCGCTCACGGCGTTGCCTACGTCGGCGTCGGGCATCAGCACGGCGTGGTTCTTGGCACCGCCCAGGGCCTGCACGCGCTTGCCGTGTTTGCAGCCTTCGGCGTAGATGTATTCGGCAATGGGGGTGGAGCCCACAAAGCTTACGGCCTTGACGCGGGGGTCGCGCAGCAGCGTGTCCACGGCCAGCTTGTCGCCGTTGACCACGTTGAGCACGCCGGGCGGCAGGCCCGCCTCCAACGCGAGCTGGGCGATGAACAGCGTGGAGGAGGGATCGCGCTCCGAAGGCTTGAGCACAAAGGTGTTGCCGCAGGCCACGGCCATGGGCCACATCCACAGCGGCACCATGGCCGGGAAGTTGAAGGGCGTGATGCCTGCGGTGACGCCCAGCGCCTGGAACTCACTCCACGAGTCGATGCTGGGGCCCACGTTGCGGCTGTGCTCGCCCTTGAGCAGCTCGGGCGCGTAGCTCGCGTATTCGACGTTTTCAATGCCACGCTGCAGCTCACCGTGTGCATCGGCCAGCACCTTGCCGTGTTCGGCGGTGATCAGGGCGGCGATCTTGTCGGCGTTTTCTTCGAGCAGGACTTTCAGCTTGCTCATCACGCGCGCACGCTTGAGCGGCGGCGTGTTGCGCCAGGCCGGAAACGCGGCCTCGGCCGAGGCAATGGCCGCCTCGACCGTGGCCTGGCTTGCCAGGGCCACGCTGGTGGTGGACAGGCCGGTGGCGGGGTCAAACACGGGCTGCGTACGGGCGGTGTCGGCGACGATCTGGCCGTCGATCAGGTGGCCGATGGTGGTGGTGACGTTTTTGTCGTGGTTCATGGTGATTTCAAGTAAAAGGTGCCACAAGCGCTAGTGAAACATGCGCTGATAGCTATCAAATTTATAGTATTCAAGCCGCAGCAGCCTGGGGCTCCAGCGCGGGCAGCACATGCCCCAAGGCGCGGTCGATGAACTCCTGCTTCTCGCCCACCGGGGCAAAGTAGTGCAGCACTTCGCGCGCGGCGTCCAGCCCCTTGAGGCGGGCGATCAGCCACGCCACCAGGTACTGCGAGGCCAGGCACCCGCCCGCCGTGGCCACGTTGCCGTGGGCCGCAAACGCGCGTGGCACCACGTCCACGCCCGAATCCACCACCCACGGCTTGCTGGTCAGGTCCGTACAGGCGGGCGTGCCGCCCAGCAGGCCCAGGCGGCTGAGCAGGAAGGTGCCAGAGCACTGCGCCGCCAGCAACTGGCGGGCGGGGTTCAGCACCCTTAGCTGTTCCATCAGCGCGGGAGTGTTGGCCACCTCACGCGTCTTCATGCCGCTGCCCACCAGCACTGCGTCGGCCTCAGCCAGCTGGCTCAGGTCTTCGTGCGCATCGATGGTCAGCCCGTTCATGGACGTGATGCGGGGCGCGGGACTCGCAATGCGCACCTGCCAGTCCTTGTCGCCCAGCAGGGCGATGCGATTGAGCATGCCAAACGCCACCAGCGAATCCAGGTCGTTGAAGGCATCGAAGGTGAGGATGGAGATGCGCATGGAGGGGCAGGCTGGCTGGCGAAGGAAGCTCAGGCGGTTTCTTGCAGGGCGTCGCCCAGGGCGCTGATCAGGCGGTCGATTTCGGCCTGGGTGCTGATGAAGGGCGGTGCCAGCTGGATGGTGTCGCCACCGTAGCGCACGTAAAAGCCCTTCTTCCAGCAGTTCATGGCGATCTCGTAGGGGCGCTTGGCAGGCTCGCCGGGCAGCGCCGCAATGGTGAAGCCGGCGGCCAGGCCAAAGTTGCGGATGTCGGCCACATGCTTGGCGCCCTTGAGGCTGTGCACAGCCTGCTCGAAGTACGGGGCCAGCGCCTTCACGCGGCCGATCATGTCTTCGTTTTGCAGGATGTCGAGCGCCGCAATGCCCGCCGCGCAGGCCACGGGGTGGGCCGAGTAGGTGTAGCCGTGCGGGAATTCGAGCATGTACTCGGGGCCGCCTGCGGCCATGAAGGTGTCGTAGATTTCCTTGGTAGCCACCACGCCGCCGAGCGGCTGCGCGCCGTTGGTGACCTGCTTCGCAAAGTTCAGGATGTCGGGCGTCACGCCGAAGGCTTCGGCACCCGTCCAGGCGCCGCTGCGGCCAAAACCGCTGATCACTTCGTCAAAAATCAGCAAGATGTTGTTTTGGGTGCAGATCTCGCGCAGGCGCTGCAGGTAGCCCACCGGCGGGATCACCACACCGGCCGAGCCCGAGAAGGGCTCGACGATCACGGCGGCGATGTTGCTCGCATCGTGCAGCGCAATCACTTCCAGCAGGCGGTCGGCCAGTTCCTTGCCCGTGGGCGGCATGCCCTTGTGGAACGAGCCTGCGGGCGGCTGGGTGTGGGGCAGGTGGTCGGCTTCCACGCCCTGGCCAAACAGCTTGCGGTTGGCCACGATGCCGCCCACCGAGATGCCGCCAAAGTTCACGCCGTGGTAGCCCTTTTCGCGGCCGATGAGGCGCGTCTTGGTGCCCTGGCCCTTGGCGCGCCAGTAGGCGCGGGCCATCTTCAGAGACGTGTCGGCCGACTCGGAGCCCGAACCGGTGAAGAACACATAGTCCAGCCCTGCAGGCGTCAGTTCCTTCACGCGGTTGGCCAGCTCGAACGACAGCGGGTGGCCAAACTGGAAGGCGGGCGCGTAGTCCAGCTTCATCGCCTGCTTGCCGATGGCTTCGGCGATCTCGCGGCGGCCATGGCCCAGGCCCGCGCACCACAGGCCCGAGAGGCCGTCAAAAATCTTGCGGCCTTCGCTGTCGGTGAAATAGGCGCCGCTGGCCTCCACGATCATGCGCGGGTTGGCCTTGAACTGGCGGTTGGCCGTGTAGGGCATCCAGTGCGCGTCCAGCCACGCGGCGTCCATGCGGGGGCCTTCGGCACCAGCGGCGGGTTTTTCGATGTTGACGAAGCTCATGGGGTTCTCCAGTGCAAAGGCGGCGACAAAAAGCAGACAGCCCCAGCGGCCTGGGGCTTGACGTAAGGCATTGTTGCGCTGCCTGTTAATCTCTCAAATAATCCAATATCAATGTTTACTTGACGATTTATGCAAGTAAAAGACCCGGTTCCATCCCCCCAAGCTTCAGTGCCCGCAGTACCGGGCAAACACCGCGCCGTGCTGGGCCAGCTCAGCGACATGGACCTGCGCCTTCTGCAGGTGTTCAAGAGCGTGGTGGAGTGCGGCGGCATGTCGGCCGCCGAGCTGGAGCTGAACATCGGCACCAGCACCGTCAGCCGCCACATCAAGGACCTGGAAGCCCGCCTGGGCCTCACGCTGTGCCGCCGGGGGCGGGCGGGGTTTGCGCTGACGGCCGAGGGGCAGCGGGTGTATGACGAAACCCTGCGCCTGCTGGCCTCGGTGCGCAGCTTTCGCGACAGCGTGGACGACATCCACTCGCGCATGGGCGGGCAGCTGGCCGTGGCGGTGTTCGACAAAACCGCCAGCAACCCGGCCGCCCGCATTGGCGAGGCGATTGCCGCCTTCACCGCCCAGGCCCCCGATGTGCAACTGCAACTGCATGTGGGCTCCATCAACGCCATCGAGCGCGGTGTGATCGACGGCAGCTACCAGGTGGGCATCATCCCCGCGCACCGCAGCTCGCAAAGCCTGGCCTACGCCGACCTGTTTGGCGAGACCATGCTGCTGTACTGCGGCGCGGGCCACCCGCTGTTTGGGGCGTCATCGCCTCCGGCCGACTGGCATGCCGTGCGCGGCTACCAGTTTGCGGGGCTGGGCTACCACTCGCCCAATATGGAGTTGAGCCACCAGGCCCGGCTGCAGCGTGCGGCCACGGGGTTTGACCAGGAGTCCATCGCCACGCTGATCCTGTCGGGCCGCTTTCTCGGGTTCTTGCCCGACCACTACGCCGAGGCCTTCGAGCGCCAGGGCCGCATGCAGGCGGTGAACCCGTCGCTGTTCCACTACCACTGCCAGTTTGTGAGCCTGATGCGCCGCTCCCCCGCCCCCGCCCGCGCGGCGCAGGCGTTTGCGCAATGCCTGGAGGATGCGCACCGGCCCGGTCGCTGACAGGGGTATTGCGGGGCTGCGGCTTGCCAGCTGCCGCGGCGCGGCGGACAATTCACCTTCTTTGCAACATTGTGTGACATCGGGAGCAGCGCCCATGGCCAGCATTTCCTCCATCGGCAGTTCAGGCCTCCAGGCCGCCCAGTTGCGGCTGGACGCGTCGGCCAACAACGTGGCCAACATGAACACCCCCGGCTACCGCCGCGAGGTGGTTGCACAAGAAGAAGTGGCCGAAAGCGCCGGCGTGCGAGCCACCGTGCAGCGCGAACAGGACGCCAAGGGCGTGGCGCTGGAGCAAGAGGCGGTGGAGCAGATGTCGGCCACCTACGCGTTCAAGGCGAATCTGCAGACCATCAAGACGCAGGACGAAATGATGGGCTCCTTGCTGGATGTGAAAGCCTGAGCGCTGTCCATTCCGCGCCTGTTTGTGTTCCCACCCCCATGCCCCGCTGGCCGGGGCATGTTCGTTTCTGGCGCAGGCAGAGAGGACTGCCCGTTATCAGTTGGTATCGGCCAGCCCCGCCAGGCGCTGGACCAGCCAGCGTTGAAAGGCCAAGCCCGTGGCGGTGCGGCTGCGCAGTGGAATGGCGTACATGGCGGTGCTCCTTGTCGTGAGTTTGTTCAGGCGCCCTGGATGGCGGGATTGCTGTGGGGCGATGGGGTAGCGCTTTGGCGTGCAGCGCGCCGACCAGCCCGGTCCCACGCCTTTTCATGGAAGAAGAAGGCCACCGCCTGCACCGTGGGCTCCAGCAGGCTCAGTGTGAGCGAGGCCCACAGGTTGCCGGTGACGGCATAGGCCACCAGAGCGGCCACGCAGATGTGGATGAGGTAGTAGCTGCCCGTCTTCATCAGCATGGTTTGGTTCTGGCGGGCAACGCGGCGGATGAGGGACATGGCGGACTCCTTGGTTCAACAGAGCCTGCAGCGGTGCAGCAGGGATGGTTGAATGGTAGTGATTCGCAATAGCGAAAGCCAATTGATCATCGCTAAGGCGCAGATAGCCGCTATCCAATGACGCCTTGCAAAGCGCCACAGCGCCTATCCCAAACAGACTGGTTCTGCGCGTGAACTAGTTCACGTTCCGCCACTGAAAAAAGCCGCTGCCACCAAAGCCCCCGTTGCTATGATGGCCGCTCTTTTCAACCCCCTCTTTTGCTTTGGGAGCACACATGGCCCTCATGGACTTCATCAAGAAACAGTTCATTGACATCATTCAGTGGACCGAAGAGGGGGACGGCACGCTGGCCTGGCGCTTCCCCATGCGCGACATGGAAATCCAGAACGGCGGCACGCTGGTGGTGCGCGAGTCGCAGATGGCCATCTTCGTGAACGAAGGCCAGGTGGCCGACGTGTTTGGCCCCGGCACCTACAAGCTCACCACGCAGACGCTGCCGGTGCTCACGTACCTGAAGAACTGGGACAAGCTCTTTGAGTCCCCCTTCAAGAGCGATGTGTACTTCTTCAGCACACGCCAGCAGATCGACCAGAAGTGGGGCACACCCCAGCCCATCACGATCCGCGACAAGGACTTTGGCGCCGTGCGCCTGCGCGCGTTCGGCAACTACGCCTTCCGTATCGCCGACCCCAAGCTGTTCCACACCGAAATCTCGGGCACGCGCGAGTCCTACCCCGTGGCCGACCTGGAAGGCCAGCTGCGTGGCCTGGTATTGCAGAACATCAGCAACGCCATTGCCGGTAGCGGCCTGCCGTTCCTGGACCTGGCGGCCAACCAGGTCATGTTTGCCGATGCGCTGACCAAGGAGCTGGCGCCCATCTTCGCCAAGCTGGGCATCTTGATCGAGTCCCTCACGGTGCAGAACGTCTCGCTGCCCGAAGAGCTGCAGAAGATCCTCGACCAGAAGATCGGCATGGGCATGGTTGGCAACGACATGGCCAAATTCATGCAGTACCAGACGGCGCAGGCCATCCCCAAATTTGCCGAGGGCGCGGGCAACGGTGGCGGAGTGGCGGGTGACGCCATGGGTCTGGGCGCGGGTGTGGCGCTGGGCCAGGTGCTGGCGCAGAACCTGCAGCAGGGCCTGCAAGGCGGCGGTGCAGCAGCCCAGGCAGCGCCCGCAGCGGCGGCCGTTGCAGTGGGCGTCAAGCCCGAAGACGTGATGGCCACGCTGGAGAAGCTGGGCGAGCTCAAGTCCAAGGGCATCCTCACGCAGGAAGAGTTCGACGCCAAGAAGGCCGAACTGCTCAAGAAGCTCGTCTGATCGATCGGATCGATTGCTATCATAAAAATAGCTGCTTGCGCTGGAGGGATAGGCGCTAGAGGCCAATAGGGCTTCAAAGCCGTTTAGCGCGGCGCGGGCAGAACACTCCACACGATGGCCACCGACCCCACCCAGCGCTATTACCGCGCGCCCTGCCCCGGCTGTGGCGCGCCGGTGGAGTTCAAGAGCGCGCAGTCCACCCATGCCGTCTGCGGCTACTGCCAGAGCACCGTCGTGCGCAGTGGCGATGTGCTCACGCGCCTGGGCAAGATGGCCGAGCTGTTCGACGACCACAGCCCGCTGCAGCTCATGGCCAGCGGGCGCATCCAGCTCGACGGCAAGGACATTCCCTTCACCCTCATCGGCCGCCTGCAATACAAGGGCGACGCGGGCGTGTGGACCGAATGGGCGGCCTTTCTGAATGACGGCACGCTGGCCACGCTGGGCGAAGACAACGGTGCCTATGTCTTCACCAGGCCCATCGACCCCGGCCGCGAGATGCCTGCGCCCGAGCGCTTTCGCATCGGCACCACCACGGCCATCAACGGCAAACCCTACAGCGTGGCCTACACCGGCCAGGCACAGCTGATCTCGGCCCAGGGCGAGCTGCCCAAACTACCGCCGCTGGGCCAGCCCTTCGGCATGGTCGAGTTGCGCAGTGCCGACGGCGAAGTGGTCAGCATCGACTACGGCCACACCCCGCCCAATGTGGAGCGTGGCAAGGCAGTGCTCCTGGAAGACCTGCAGCTGCAGGGTCTGAAGGACGAATCGGCCAAGGACGAAAAAGGCCGCCAGTTCAACTGCCCGCACTGCGGTGCGCCGGTGCAGGTACAGCTGTCCACCTCCAAGAGCATCACCTGCGGCTCGTGCGCCAGCATCATCAGCCTGGACAGTGGCGTGGGCGGAGAGTTGCGCTCGGCGGAGCAGGACGAACCCGTCCAGCCCCTGATCCCGCTGGGCAGCAAGGGGCAGCTGCAGGGCGTGCACTGGCAGGTGGTGGGCTTTCAGCACCGGATGGGCGTGGAGCCCGGCGATGACGAGCACTTTGGCTGGAGCGAATACCTTCTCTACAACCAGAAGCGTGGCTTCGCGTTCCTGGTCGATTCCGAAGAAGGCTGGAGCATGGTGCGCCCCACCACCGGCGCGCCGCAGATGGCAGCCACGGGTCGCTCCGCCACGTACATGGGCACCAAGTACGACCTCAAGTACACCTACGAGGCCGAGACCACCTATGTGCTGGGCGAGTTCTACTGGCAGGTCACGCGCGGCCAGAAGACCACCAACCGCGACTTTGCGAGCGCCAAGGGCCTGCTGTCGATGGAGCAGAGCCCGAACGAGATCACCTGGTCTGCGGGGGACAAGCTGTCCAGCGACACGGTGGCCAAGGCGTTCAAGCTGGACGACAAGAAAGATGTGCTCCAGCGCGACGACCCTGGCCCGTTCGTGGCCAAATCCGGCCTGGGCTGCGGCACCATCATCATCATCGCCGTGGTGATCCTGATCCTGCTCATCTTGCTCAGCCGTTGCTCCAGCTGCGATCCCCGGGTCGAAAACTGTTCCTCGTCCTCCAGCTACCGAAGCTCGGGGGGCTCGTACGGCGGATATTCGTCGGGCGGCAGCCACAAGTAGTGCGGCGCTTGCTTCTGTTCATCCGCCAGCCACACTCACCGACACCACGTTTCAAGGAGATCACACCATGATGGGATTCGAATGGCTCAAACCCGCGGCATTTCTCGGGTCCATCCTCTACGCCATCATTGGCGTCATCATCTTCTGGCTGGCCTTTGTCATCGTGGACAAGATCACGCCCTATGACCTGTGGCGCGAGATCGTCGAAAAGCAGAACCAGGCCCTGGGCCTGGTGGTGGCCGCGATGTGCCTGGGCATCAGCATCATCGTGGCGGCTGCCATCCATTGACGCATTGACGCGTTTTCGAGCCCCTACCGCCTGAATGAACGAAGCGGCGCACCCGGCAGGGTGCGCTGACCGCTGCCTTGTCGTCTCCCACCCCGTCTCCCGTCGCGCCCGCGCCTGCGGTGCCGCCCCCATCCTCTGGCCCCCGCCCCATCGACATCGCGCTGCTCATCAGCGTGTTTGTGGTGGCAGCCTGCGGCCTGCTGTACGAGCTGGCCGCCGGGGCGCTGGCCTCCTATGTGCTGGGCGACTCGGTGCTGCAGTTCAGCACCATCATCGGCACCTACCTGTTTGCCATGGGCCTGGGGTCGTGGCTGTCGCGTTACTTCGAGCGGCAGCTGCCCGCGCACTTCCTGCGCATCGAGCTGCTGGTGGCGCTGATCGGCGGCGCGCTGCCAGCCACGCTGTTCCTCGCCAATGCGTATGCGCCGGGTGCGTTCCGGTTCCTGCTGTACGGCATGGTGCTGATGGTGGGCACGCTGGTGGGGTTGGAGATTCCGCTGGTCATGCGCATCCTCAAACGCAACGTGGTGCTCAAGGACCTTGTCTCGCAGGTGCTCACGTTCGACTACCTGGGCGCGCTGGCGGTGTCGCTGGCGTTTCCGCTGCTGCTGGTGCCGCACCTGGGGCTTATCCGCACCGGGTTGTTGTTCGGGCTGATGAATGCCGCAGTGGCGCTGTGGGCGGTGTGGCTGTTCCGGCATGAGCTGCGGCGCCTCCAAGCCCATTTGTTCGCCTGCCTGATGGTGGTGGGCCTGCTGCTGGCGGGACTGGCGGGGTCTGAGCAGATCACGAGCTTTGCCGAAGACAAGTTCTACCAGGACCGCATCATCTTCACCACGGCCACGCCCTACCAGCGCATTGTGGTCACGCAGGGCCGCTATGGCCACCGGCTGTACCTCAACGGCAACCTGCAGTTCTCCGAGTCCGACGAATACCGCTACCACGAGGCTCTGGTGCACCCCGCCATGGCCGCGCATGGGGCGCCCAAGCGGGTGGCGGTGCTGGGCGGCGGCGACGGCATGGCGGTGCGCGAGATCCTCAAGTACCCCTCGGTCGAGTCCGTCACCCTGGTCGAGCTGGACCCGGCCATGACGCGCATCTTCAGCGAGAACCCCACGCTGGCAAAGCTCAACGGCCACGCGCTGCAAAACCCCAAGGTGACCATCGTCAACACCGATGCCTTTGGGTGGCTGCAGCAGGGGACGGACCTTTTTGACGTGATCGTGGTGGACTTCCCCGATCCCACCAACTTCTCCATCGGCAAGCTATACACCAACAGCTTTTATGCGTTGCTGGACAAGCGGCTGGCGGCCAGTGGCTACGCCGTGGTGCAGACCACCTCGCCGCTGGTGGCGCGCCAGAGCTTCTGGACGGTGGTGCAGACCATCGAATCCGTGGGCCTCTCGACAGCGCCGTACCACGCCCATGTGCCCAGCTTTGGCGAATGGGGCTATGTCATCGCCAGCCGCAGGCCGTGGCGCCTGCCCGACGCCCTGCCACCCGGGCTCCGGTTCCTGAGCGCCCCGTCGCTGCCCCTGCTGTTCGACTTTCCGCTCGACATGGCGCGGGTGCCGGCCGACGTGAACCGCCTGTCCAACCAGGCGCTGGTGCACAGCTACGAGCGCGAATGGGGCAAGGTGGTGGCGCATTGAGTCGCCGTTTGCCAGGGCCCCAACAGGCATTCGCCGAGCAATTTGCAAGGGTTCTGCCCGCTGGCATGGGCAGCACAATCGGCTACAAAGCTGTCAAGACCTGATCGCCGTGGGCGCCCCCGATGCTGGACCTTTTTTTCCTTTCTGACGCACAGCCCTATCCGCTGCTTTGGGCGCAGCACGATCCCTGGCTGGTGACGCTGTCGGTGGGCATGGCGGTGCTGGCCTCCGTGCTGGCGCTGCAGATGGCGGGTCTGGCCCGCCGCGCCGACACCCGGTTCATGCGCCAGATGGCGCGGGGGTCCGGGGCGATGGCGCTGGGCGGCGGCATCTGGTCCATGCACTTCATCGGCATGCTGGCCTTCACGGTGTGCGCGCGGGGCCAGTTTGATGCGTGGACCACCGTGCTGTCCCTGCTGCCCAGCGTGGGCGCGTCGTGGGTGGCGCTGGGCTTGCTGATGCGCCGCGAGATCAGCCGCTCCGCCCTGGTGGTGGGTGGGGTGCTGGTGGGCGCTGGCATTGGCGCCATGCACTACATCGGCATGGCAGCATCGCAGTGGGCGCCTGTCATGCGGTACGACCCCTGGGGGTTTGCCGCCTCGGTGCTGGTGGCCGTGTTGCTGGCCATCGTGGCCCTGTGGGTGCGGTTTGGGCTGGAGCGCGTGGTGCGTTGGCGCGCCCGGTGGCTCAATGCGGTGGCCGGTGTGGTCATGGGGCTGGCGATTGCGGGCATGCACTACACCGGCATGGCGGCCTTGCGTTTCATTGACGCCCCCAACGAGCTGGAACTGCTGACTGCGGCCGATGGCGCGCCCCTGGCACTGGCCGTTGCTGCAGTGGCGTCGGGTATCGGGCTGCTGGTGATCGCCATCAACGCGGGCTTGCGTTACCGGCAGATGTTCCTGCAGATGCGCCAGAGCGAGTCCCGCTTGCGCGCCATTGCCGACACCGCCGTGGACGGCATGGTGATGATCGATGCGCAGGGCCGTGTGCAGTCCTTCAACGCAGCGGCCGAGCGCATCCTGGGCTGGCGTCCCGACGAAGTGGTGGGCCAGAACGTGTCCATGCTCATGCCCGAGCCCGACCGCTCGCGCCACGACACCTACCTGCAGCGCTACCTGCAAGGCCAGGGCGGTGGCGTGGTCGGCGCCAACAGCCGCGAGGTGCTGGCTTTGCGGCCGGATGGCAGTACCGTGCCCATTCGCATCTCCATAGGCCGCGTGCCGCTGGATGGCGCGCCGGTGTTCGTGGGCTTCATCAGCGACCTGACACAGCGCCGCGCCATGGAGCAGGAGCTGCAGGCCAGCGAGCAGCGCCTGCGCTCGCTCATGGCCAACATTCCGGGCGTCACTTTCCGATGCCGCCACGATGCCGACTGGACCATGCTGTTCATCAGCGATGCGGTGACCGCACTCACGGGCTGGTTGCCGCAGGACTTTCTGGACGGCCGTATCAACTTCACCCAGCTCACGCTGCCCGAAGAGGTGGACCGCCTGTGGGCGGAAGTCTCCATGGCCATCCAGGAGCACCGGCCCTACCACGTGGAGTTTGGCCTGCGGGACCGTGACGGGCGCCTGCGCTGGGTGTCGGAAAGCGGCCGCCCCGTGGCCGGCGATGATGGCCAGGTGTTGTGGATCGACGGCGTCATCATGGACATGACCGTCTTTCGCGAGCGCAACGCCGAGTTCGAGAGCACGGTGCGCGCCATCAACCGCGCGCTCGCGGTGGTGGAGTTCGACATGCAGGGCCATGTGCTCAACGCCAACGCCAACTTTCGAGAACTCATGGGCTACCGGCTGGAAGAGATCGTGGGCCAGCACCACCGCATGTTCTGCGAGCCCGCCTACGCGCAGACCGAGGCGTACGCGCAGTTCTGGGAGCAACTGCGAGCTGGCCAGCTCGATGGCGGTGAATATCAGCGACTGGGCAAGGACGGGCGGCGCATCTGGATCCAGGCCACCTACAACCCCATCTTCGACGCGCAAGGCCAGCCGTTCAAGGTCGTCAAGTTTGCGACCGACCTCACCCAGCGCCGTGCCATGGAGCAAGAGCTGCGGGCCGCCAAGGAGCGTGCCGAGCAGGCCGCAGCCGCGCGCAGCACCTTCCTGGCCAATATGAGCCACGAGATCCGCACGCCCATGAACGCCATCATCGGCTTCACCGAGGCACTGCTTGACACCCCCATGGACGCGCAGCAGCGCCGCCACCTGGGCACGGTGCAGCATGCGGCGCGCTCCATGCTGCGCCTGCTCAATGACATCCTGGACACCGCCAAACTGGAAAAAGGCGCGGTCGAGCTGGAGATTGCGGACTTCTCGCTGCAAGAGGTGTGCGACCAGATCCTTGCCTCGCTGCGCATCCATGCGGGCAAGAAGGGGCTCGCGCTGCAGTGCCTGACGGACGACCGGGTGCCGCCCTACCTGCGGGGCGATGCGCTGCGCCTGCAGCAGGTGCTGCTCAACCTGCTGGGCAACGCGCTCAAGTTCACCGAGCGCGGCCATGTGCTGCTGCGGCTGGACTACCACGACGGCACGCTGGTGATGGAGGTGGAGGACACGGGCATCGGCATCGCGGCGCAGCACCTGGAGCGCATCTTCGACCCCTTTGCGCAGGCCGACGCATCCACCACCCGGCAGTTCGGCGGCACCGGCCTGGGCACCACCATCTCGCGCCAGCTGGTGGAGCTGATGGGTGGCAGCATCAGCGTGCGCAGCACCCTGGGTGTGGGCACCACGTTCACCGTGTGTGTACCTTTGCCGGTGGGCCAGGCGACGGCGGCAGTGGCCACCGTGAGCCATGCGGTGCAGTTGCCGCCGCTGCGAATGCTGGTGGTGGACGATGTGCCGGCCAACATCGAGCTGCTGCAGATCCACCTGGACCGGGGGCGCCACCATGTGACCGTGGCGCGGGATGGCGAAAGCGCTGTCGCCGCCTACGAGGCCGGGCGCTTTGACGTGGTGCTGATGGATCTGCAGATGCCCGGCATGGACGGCCTGGAGGCCACGCGCCGCATCCGCGCGTTCGAGCAGGCGCAACGGCGCAAGCCGGTGCCGGTGATCGCCCTGTCGGCCAGCGTGCTGGAGCAGGACCGGCGCAACGCACGCGCTGCGGGCATGGACGGTTTTGCAAGCAAGCCGCTGGAGCCCGCCCGCCTGTTCCGCGAGATCGCCCGCGTGCTGCATCTGCAGCCCGACACCGCCACATCGGGGTGGAGCAGCCTGCAGACCTTGACGCGCGCCACCGACATACCACCGGTCCCCCACGCCACCATCGCCGCGGTGGACTGGGAGCGTGGCACCCGCCTCTGGGGCCAGCGTGCGCTGCTGCGCGATGCCGTAGCGCGCCTGCTGACCGACCATGCCGCCACCCCCGCCACCTTGCAGGCCCTGGTGGCGCAGCCCGACATGGACGCTGCCCGTGCGCTGGCCCACCGCCTGCGTGGTGCGGCAGGCAACCTGGCGCTGGGCCCGCTGCAAACGCTGGCGCAGCGCATCGAGGAAGCCGCCCACAGCCTGGACCGCACGGCTCTGCAGCCGCTGGTGGCCGCCCTGCCCGCCGCGTTGCAGGCCGTGGAGCAGGCCCTGGCCCACGAGGCCGAGGCCGCCGCAGCGCCCGCCCCCGGCGTGGGCCAGCACGCACCGCTGACCGCAGACCAACGCCAGCAGGCCCGGGACGCCGCGCAGGCGCTGCAGCAGGCCCTGGCACAGTCCGAGTTGGCCCAGCCGCCGTTGGACCTGCTGGTGCAGCTGCTGCCTGCAGATGCCACCGAGCGCCTGCAAGAGGCCATCGACCGCTTTGACTTTGACCAGGCCGGGGTGCAGTTGCAGCAGCTGCGCACGCACTGGCTGGACGAACCCCTGGAGAACCCCGCATGACACCGGCCCCTGACCAGCGGCCCCGCCTGTTGCTGGTGGACGACGAGCCCACCAACCTGCAGGTGCTGCGCCACATCCTGCAGTCCGACTACCGCCTGCTGTTTGCCACCGACGGTGAACGTGCGCTGCAGGTGGCGCGCGAGCAGCGGCCCGACCTGGTGCTGCTCGACATCATGATGCCGAACCTGGACGGCTATGCCGTGTGCCGCGCGCTCAAGGCCGATGCCGCCACCGCCTCCATCCCGGTGATCTTCATCACCGCCCTCACCGACAGCCAGGACGAAACTGCCGGGTTTGACGCGGGCGCGGTGGACTACATCACCAAGCCCGTCAGCCCGCCCGTGGTGCGCGCGCGGGTGCGCACCCACCTGTCGCTGGTGCGCATGGACGAGCTGCGTGAAACCCGCCTGCAGATCGTGCAGCGCCTGGGCCGCGCGGCCGAGTACAAGGACAACGAAACCGGCATGCATGTGATCCGCATGAGCCACTTTGCCCAGTTGCTGGCCCTGGCTGCCGGCCACAGCCCGGCCTGGGCCGAAGACCTGCTCAACGCCGCGCCCATGCACGACGTGGGCAAGATCGGCATCCCCGACGCCGTGCTGCGCAAGCCCGGCCCGCTGAACGCCGATGAGTGGGACACCATGCGCCGCCACCCCGAGATCGGCGCCGAGATCATTGGCGAGCACCCGTCCGGCGTGCTGCAGCTGGCCCGCGAGATTGCGCTGGCCCACCACGAAAAGTGGGACGGCAGCGGCTACCCGCGCGGCCTGGCGGGCGAGGCCATACCGGTGTCGGCGCGCATCGTGGCGGTGGCCGATGTGTTCGATGCGCTCACCACCCGCCGCCCCTACAAGGAGCCCTGGCCCGTGCAGGATGCGCTGGACCACATTGCAGCGCAGGCCGGCAAACACTTCGACCCCGCTTTGGTGGCGCTGTTCGCCCCGCTGGTGCCGCAGCTGCTCGAGATCCGCGCCCGCTGGGCCGATTGAGGCGTGACCGCATGACCCCCTGGACCCTGCAGCGCCGCCAGTTCGTGGCGGGCGCCGCCGCCCTGGCCACGGCTGCGCTGGGCGGGTGCGACCACGCCGTGCCGCCGCTGGAAGGCAGCTTTACCGGCATCGACATGGCGCGCGGCCACCAGCTGCGTGAGTGGCTGGCGCGCGGCACCTGGCCCGAGCCTGCCGTGGTGCGCCGTGCGCAGGTCATCATTGCCGGTGGTGGCGTGGCGGGGCTGGCCGCCGCGCGCGCGCTGCGCCTGGCGGGCGTGCAGGACTTTGCGCTGCTGGAGCTGGAAGACACCGCAGGCGGCAACAGCCGGGGCACCGCCGTCAACGGCATCACCTGCCCGCAGGGCGCGCACTACCTGCCTGTGCCGGGCGACGACGCGCGCGAGGTGCAGGACCTGCTGGAGGAGCTGGGCCTGCGCCAGCGCGTGGCCGGGCGCTGGCAGTACGACGAACGCCACCTGTGCCACAGCCCGCAGGAGCGCCTGTACTTCGATGGCGAGTGGCAGGACGGCCTGCTGCCCGTGCAGGGCGTGGGCGAGGCCACGCTGGCGCAGTACCGCCGCTTTGCCCAGGCCGTGGACGCGCAGGCCCGCGCCGCCCGGTTTGCCATGCCCGTACTCAAGCTGTGGGCCGCCAAGCGCCCACTGGCGCCCAGCCAGCAGGCGCTGGACGCGATGACGTTTGCCGCCTGGCTGGCGCAGGAAGGGCTGGACGATGCCCACCTGCGCTGGTACCTGGACTACTGCTGCCGCGACGACTACGGCGCCGGTGCCGACCGCGTCTCGGCCTGGGCGGGCATCCACTACTTTGCCAGCCGCCATGGCTTTCATGCGCCCGGCGAGGCCGTGGACGAAGCCCGCGAAAGCGTGCTCACCTGGCCCGAGGGCAATGGCTGGATCACCCGGCGCCTGGCCGAGCCGCTGGCCAACACGTCCCACGGCGGCGGCCAGCTGCGCACCGGCACCAGCGTGCTGCGCATCACCGAAGGCCGCCACGGCGTGGAGGTGGATGCGTTCAATCACGCCACCGACAGCGTGGAGCGCTGGCAGGCGCCACGCTGCATCGTGGCGCTGCCCGTCTTCGTGGCGGCGCGCGTGGTGCAGAACCCGCCTGCCTTCCTCACCGGGGCGGCCCAGCGTCTGTCGTGGGCGCCCTGGCTGGTGGCCAACATCCACATCCAAAGTCCGCTCACCGACCGCCCCGGCGCTGCGCCGGCCTGGGACAACGTCCTGTATGCCGACCCCACGGCGGGGGGCCTGGGCTATGTGAACGCCGGCCACCAGCGCCTGGACACCCGTGCCACGCTGGCCGGCCCCACCGTGCTCACCTACTACCAGGCGCTGGGCGACCGGGCGGACGGCCGCCAGCAACTGGCCACCCAGCCCTGGCAGCACTGGGCAGACGCCGCCCTGGCCGCCCTGGCCGTGCCCCACCCCGACCTGCGCCAGCGCGCCACGCGCGTGGACATCACCCGCTATGGGCACGCCATGTCCATCCCCACACCGGGTTTGCAGCAGTTTTTGAGCCAAATCGGCCTCGAGCGCAAGACTTTCATGCCCAAGGTGCTATCAAATGGTGAGCGTTCCGCCTGGCTGCCCACGCCCACCACCGCGCGGCTGGCGTTTGCGCATGCCGACTGGTCGGGGTATTCGGTGTTTGAAGAGGCCTTCACGCGCGGGCACGGCGCGGGGCTGGTGGCCGCCGCCAGTTGATTCCTTGGTGCAGAGGATCCCTAGCCGCGCTGCCCGTCCCACCACAGCCCCAGGCACAGCGCGACGCCCACGGCGTACAGCAGCCAAGTGGCCGAGACCACGTAGGGATAAAACATCAACGCCACGCCCCACCAGCGGGTGCGCGGCTGCTGCGCACGCTTGCCGTGCCAGTACGCCGCCATGCCGATCAGGCCAAACAGGATGGCGCCCACGATGTAGGCCGGGCTGGGCAGCTCCAGGCCGAGGGATTGCAGTGCAGAGAGGGTTTCCATGGCGGGTGCGCAGGCCGTGCGGGTGGGGTGAGGCAGGTGTGATCCCTGCCAGCGGCAAAAGGTCCGTGCATGTGCCCGATTCGGCGTTGCCTGGTGGGGGCGTCGGAGAACCGCTTTTCATGGCGGTGTCACAGGGCGGCGGCATCGTTCACGGTTTTGGCTCTCTTCCCCTTGACCACCATGTCCCGACTGTCCCAAATTGCCGCCTGCGCAGCGCTGCTGTGCGCTGCCGCCACCCCCGCCATCGCCCAGCAGGCCTACCCCGCCACCCTGGCCGGCCACGCCGTGATGCCAGCCCTCACCGTGGTTGCCGCGCCCAAGGACGCGCCGCAAGACCTGCAGGTGGCCGGCAAGTTCACCACCCCCCGCCGTGTGGACGCCGTGGGCAGCGTGATGGGCCAGTCGGGCGGCCGCGACACGGGTGTGTCGTTGCCGTTCCAGGGCCAGCCCCTCCAGGGCCACTCGGGCATCAAGCGCATGGCCGACGGCTCGTTCTGGATCCTGACCGACAACGGCGCGGGCTCCAAGGCCAACTCGCCCGACTTCATGCTGCACCTGAGCCACTACACCGTGGACTTCAAGAGCGGCCAGTTCAACCGCCTCAAGACCCTCTTCCTGCACGACCCCGACAAGAAGGTGCCGTTTCGCATCACCCACGAAGGCACCGACAAGCGCTACCTGACCGGCGCCGACTTCGACCCCGAGAGTTTCCAGTTCGCCGGTGGCGCACTGTGGATCGGCGAAGAGTTTGGCCCCTTCCTCATCAAGGCCGACCTGAACGGCAAGGTGCTGGCCGTGTTCGAGACGCAGGTGGACGGCAAGGTCGTGCGCTCGCCCGATGCGCCCGGTGTGCTGATGCCCGGTGCCCCCGACGCCAAGCCCACGCCGTTTGAAGTCAAGCGCTCCAAGGGCTACGAAGGCATGGCCTCCAGCAAGGACGGCAGCAAGCTCTATGCGCTGCTCGAAGGCGCGCTGTGGAACGACAGCGCCAAGGCGTACGAAAACGTGGGCGGCAAGCAGTACCTGCGTGTGCTCGAATTTGACGTGAAGACCGAGCAATGGACCGGCCGCCACTGGAAGTACGTGCTGGAGGCCAACCACCACGCGATTGGCGACTTCAACATGATCGACGGCACCACGGGCCTCATCATCGAGCGCGACAACGGCGAAGGCACGGCCGACAAAGCCTGCCCCGAGGGCCAGAAGCGCACGGACTGCTTCCACGACCTGGCCAAGTTCAAGCGCGTCTACAAGGTGGAGATGAGCGACGCCAACGTGGGCGGCGAGATCCGCAAGGTGGGCTACATCGACCTCATGAACATCCAGGACCCGCAGCGCCTGGCGCGCAAGCCGCTGAACAGCGGCGTGCTCACCTTCCCGTTCTTCACCATCGAGAACGTGGACATCGTGGACAGCACCCACATCGTGGTGGGCAACGACAACAACCTGCCCTTCAGCAGCAGCCGCGAGCCGAACAAGGCGGATGACAACGAGCTGGTGCTGCTCGAAGTGGGCGAGTTGCTCCGGGCCAAGTAACCCGGCGCCAGCGCGCGGTGGGGGCCGGGTGGCAAAATTCCCGGTTCCCCTTCCAACGCTCCACAAGCCGCGCCACCATGTTCACAGGCATCGTCCAAGCCACGGCAGGCATTGCCGCCATCCACGACCGCGCAGGGCTGCGCACCTTCACGCTCGATTTCCCTGAGGGCTTCTGCCAGGACCTGGCCATTGGCGCCAGTGTGGCCACCGATGGCGTGTGCCTCACGGTCACCGAGATCCTGTCGCCCACGCAGGCCAACTTCGACGTGATGCTGCAGAGCCTGAACATCACCACGCTGGGCAGCTACGGCCAGGGCGACCGCGTGAACGTGGAGCGCGCGGCCAAGGACGGTGCCGAGATCGGCGGCCATCCGCTGTCGGGCCATGTGGACTTCACTGGCACGCTCATCGAGCGGCGCGAGTTTGACAACAACCTGGTGTGGCGCGTGGCCGTGCCCGAGGCGTTTCGCCGCTACATCTTTGCCAAGGGCTACATCGCCATCCACGGCGCCAGCCTCACGGTGGCCGAGGTGAACCGGCAAGAGGGCTGGTTCGAGATCTGGATGATCCCCGAGACCCGCCGCGCCACCGTGTTTGAGAACAAACAGGTGGGCGACCGCCTGAACATCGAGATCGAGCGCAGCACCCAGGTGGTGGTGGACACCGTGCGAGAGGCCGTGCAGGAGAGCCTGGGCCGCCTGCAGCCCGTGCTGGAGGCGCTGTTGAAGGAAAAGGGCCTGTCGCTGGACGACTTCGTGCAGGCGCCCGTGCTGCCGCACTGATCGAACCAAGCTCACTCATGTCCCTGGTGGTGCGCCCGCTGGCGCTGAGCGACCTGGCCGATCTGCTGGCCGTGCAACTGGCCTGCTATGGCGAGGGGTTTGTGGAGAGCGGCGAGGTGTTTGCCCGCCGCCTCGCCAGCCCCGCCAATTGTTCGCTGGTGCTGGAGCAGGGCGGCACGGTGTGTGCCTATCTGGCGGCCTACCGCAGCGTGCGTGGCAAGGTCACCCCGCTGCACGGCGACTTTGAAACCGCTACTGCGCCCGACACGCTGTACCTGCACGACATGGCCGTGCTGCCTGCCCATGCGGGGCAAGGCCTGGCCCATGCGTTGCTGCAGCCCCTGTGGACGCAGGCCCGCGCCGAGGGGCTGCGGCACAGCGCGCTGGTCTCGGTGCAGGGCTCGCAGGCCTACTGGCAGCGGCAGGGCTATGCGCTGCACCCCTTGCAGGACGCCACCCAGCAGGCCCGCCTGGCCAGCTATGGCGAAGGCGCGGTGTACATGGCGCGAGCGCTTTAGAACGTGTTGACGATCTCCCAGAGGTCGCGCAGCGGTCTTTGCGGGATGGGATGCAAGGCGCTGTGCGTAGTGGATAGCTTGGCTATCCACAAGCGCCGCAACGCTGCAGACCGCCCGCAAAGACCACTGCCCGAAGGGTTGGAGCGAAATCGGGTGATTGGACGCCCCAGCTGCTTGCATGGGCATGAGCCCATGCGGCGCATCCGAAGCATCCACTCATCCCGATTGCGCTCCAACGCGATCCCCTGCGAGATCGTAAACACGTTCTTAGACCTTGTAGGCACAGTGTCACCCGCCCTCGTCATAATGCCCGCCATGCCCCACCGCTGGAAACCCAACGTCACCGTGGCCGCCCTCATCGAGCGCGACGGCCGCTTTCTGCTGGTCGAGGAAGAAACCACCGACGGCCTCAAGCTCAACAACCCTGCCGGCCACCTGGACCCGGGCGAGTCGCCCATCCAGGCCTGCGCGCGCGAGGTGCTGGAAGAAACCGCCCACGACTTCGAGCCCACGGCGCTGATCGGCGTGTACCTCAACCGCTTCACCAAGACGCGCACGGGGGACGACATCACCTACATGCGTTTTGCGTTTGCGGGCACGCTGGGCACGCACCATGACTGGCGCACGCTCGACACCGGCATCGTGCGCACGCTGTGGCTCACGGCCGACGAGATCCGCGCCTGCCCCGAGCGCCACCGCAGCCCGCTGCTGCTGCGCGGCCTGGAGGACTACCTGGCGGGCCAGCGCTTTCCGCTGACGCTGGTGCACACCGACATCTCGGTGACCGAGCCGGACGGCGTGACCGCGCGATAAGCCTTGGTGCCGCACGGGGCTGCGCACCGCCCCCGGTGTGAACAGGCGCTAGTTCGCCTTGGCCTTCCAGGCAGCGCCCTGCTGGCGCACCAGGTCCAGCAGGTTGCCCATCACCACGTTCATGTCGATCAGGTGCAGGCCCCAGTCGTCCAGAGTGCGGTCATTGACCACGATATCGCCCGGCACATCGCTGGGCAGGCTGCCACGCCCATTGCTGTCCAGGCCCAGCGCCAGGTAGTGTGCGGGGCCGTCCTTCACACAGCTTGCACGCATCAGGCCCGGCAGGCTCACAAACGGGGTGCTCACGCCCTCCAGGCCCTGCGCCCATTGCGCACGCAACACGGGCTGCCCCAGCAGGTTGGCCTCGCGGGCCAGCATGCTGCGCAGCGGCTGGCCGCTCAGGCGCACCGGGTCCGTGCAGGCCACCTCGGCGCCCGCCGCATTGCTGCGGCCAAAGCGGGAGTTCGCGGGCGGCGGTGATGTCTCGCGGAACGTGGCGTATGTCACCACACACCCGGTTTGCGCGCCGGTACGGCACAGGGGCAGCGTGGGCAGCGACCCTCCGGTGTCCGCACCCGCAGGGACCATCACGTTGAAGCCGATCAGCAGGGCCGACACCAGGCGCTGCTGCACCGGCTGGCCGTCCACATCGCGCTTGAGCAACTCCAGCAGCATGCGGCTGCCCTGGGAATGCCCCACCAGCACCACGCCCCGGCCCTTGTTGTCATTGGCCAGATAGTGCCGCCACGCGGCGCGCACGTCCTCGATGGCCATCTCCGGGTTCACCCCGGCCGGGTTGCCCGACATGGCCGCGCGCAGCCCCGCCAGCGTGATCTGCCGGTACATGGGTGCAAACGGACGGCACACCGAGGCAAAGGGGGCAAACTGCTGCGCCACCGCCCGCTGCTCACCCGGGCCAGGTTGCAGCGTGCTGTGCGGGTTGGGGTCCTGCGAGATCGTGGGGTACACGTAAAAGCAGTCGATGGGCGCATCGGCCTGCGGCTTGATCACCTGCACCGTGCGTTGGCCTTCGGCGGCCAGCGTGGTGACCGTCTGGTCGGTGCTGCACAGGTCGGCGCGGCCGGGGCGGCACAGCCAGGTATCCGGCGCGTCGTAGTTGGCGGCGGCAGCGGGCTGGGCCAGCGCGGGGGCGACCGCAAAGGCACCGAGCAAAACGGTCAAAAGGGAGGAAATGCGGGCATGCATCGACAGGACTCCTGGGAGGTTTGCCACAGTGTTGCGCACCCGGCGCGGCGGCGGGTGTCGGCTGTGTGACGGCCTCCGGGAAAACGAGGATGGCGGGCGGGCGCCACTGCCCCCGCTGCCGCAGCTCCTGCGCCCGCTTCCATCAGTCCGCCGTCAGCTTGCGTTCCTTGATGATGGTGGCCCACTGGGTCGATTCCTTCTTCATGAAGGCCGTCAGCTCGGCGCGTGTGGTGGGCTGCGGCGTGAGGCCGTGCTTATTCAGCGCCTCTTTCACGCCCGGGTCGTTCAGCACCTTCACGATCTCCTGGTTCCAGCGGTCCAGCAGCGGCGCGGGCGTTTTGCCCGGCGCCACAAAGGCGTACCAGTTGAGCGCCTCAAAGCCCGGATAGCCCGACTCCGCCACGGTAGGGATGTTGGGCAGGTAGGCCGGACGCGTGAGGCCGGTGGTGGCCAGCGGTATGAGCTTGCCCGTCTCCACATGCGGCAGCGCAGTGGGGGGCGCGGCAAAGTACGAGGTCACGCGCTCGCCCAGCAGGTCCTGCAGCGCGGGGGCGCCGCCCTTGTAGGGCACATGGGTCATGTCGATGCCGGCTCGCTGGTTGAACAGTTCACCCGCCAGGTGCGATGCCGAGCCCGCGCCGGTGGAGGCAAAGTCCACGCTGCCGGGCTTCTTCTTGGACAGCTGCACAAACTCGGCCAGCGTCTTCACGCCCGCGCCCTTGTGCACCACCAGCACGTTCGGAAAGTTCACCCCGCCCGACACGGCGGCCAGGTCCTTGAAGGGGTCGTAGGCCACCTTCATCAGGTGGGGCGCAATGGTGAGCGGTCCCACCGACCCGAGCAGCAGCACCGAGCCATCGGCGGGCGCATTGGCCACAAACTGGTGCGCGATGTTGCCGCCTGCGCCACCCTTGTTGTCCACCACCACCGACTGGCCGATGTTCTCGCCCAGCTTCTTGGCGATGAGCCGTGCCGCCGCATCGGCCGCGCCGCCTGCGGCAAAGCCCACGACCAGCGTGACGGGCTTCTTGGGCGGAAAGTCTTGCGCCGCAGCGCCCAAGGCGAGAGGCAGGGTGGCCAGCGCCAAGGCGCAACGCAGCAGGGTTCTTTTGGGGTTCATGGGGGTCTCCTTCATTGTGGGTTGTTGGGGGGCTGGGGATCAGTCGGCGCCCAGGCCGATGGGGTTGGGCTGTCGCTTCTCCACGGCATGGCGCAGCAGCGACGCGGTGCGGAAGATGCCGTGCGCAAACTTGCCGTAGGGCATGGTGGCGAACAGCGCCATCACCGCGCCCAGGTGCAGGCACAGCAGCAGCGGCAGGCCTGCGGTGCCACGCACCGCCCACAGCGCCAGGCCGCTGGTGGCGGTGAGGCACAGCAGCGCAATGAAGGCGCGGTCCATGGGCTTTTGTGCCGCATCGCCATGCTGGGGGTGGCGGCGCAGGTTCAGCCGCCACAGGCCTGCGGTGCCAATCGCCAGGCTGATGCCGCCCACGCCGCCCAGCAGCTTGGGCAAGCTAGGCAGGTCATACGGAGCAGGCACGCCCAGCAGGTAGTGGTACAGCGTCGCCACGCTGGTGGCCGCAAAACACAGCATGAAGCCGTAGAACGTGAGGTGGTGCATGCGCCTGCGCGACAGGGTGTAGGCATCGTCCTCGTTGTGGCAGCCATCGCCATGGCCGCCGTCCAGGTACTTGAGGCGCAGCACGGCATCGGTGGCCTCGGCCGTGGCGGGCGCGCTCAGCGGCGCGCCGCTGGTAGCGGGCGTCACGTCGCGCCAGAAGCGGCGCACGCCGAGGCCCAGCGCCAGCACGGCGAACAGGAACACGGGCGCAAACAGGCCCACCAGCAGGTTGTGCGGGAAGATGCCGTAGAAGCCGCCCACAGGGGCCTGCCACAGCGCGGCGATGCCCTGGCCATGCAGCACCACGGCCAGCAGCAGGAACAGCGTGAGCCCGGCCACCAGTGCCAGGGCCAGGGTCAGGCCGTTGCGCTGGTACAGCTGGCCCAGCGCGGGTGGCCAGGCGTAGTCGGCATAGGTCTGGCCGCGCACCTGGGCCATGGCCTGCGGAATGTTCACCGCAAACTCGTGCGGCGGCGCGTACTGGCAGGCGTGCAGGCAGGCACCACAGTTGTGACACAGGTTGGCGATGAAGTGGATGTCGGCCTTGCCAAACTCCAGCCGCCGCGTCATGGCCGGGAACACGGCGCAAAAGCCTTCGCAGTAGCGGCAGGCGTTGCAGATCTGCAGCTGGCGCGCCACCTCGGTCTCGGGCGCAGACAGCACGATGTCGCCATTTGCCAGCGCCCGGGCGTCGCGCGTCAGGGCCTCAAGCGTTTGCATGGTTTGCTCCTTGTTTTGTAGCGTTTGAGGCATGTTCGACTAGCGCTACCGGGCGTTTGGAGGCCAAAGCTGCCTGCGTGCCCGCAATGCGGCCAAACGCAGTGCCAATGCTCATGCCCACGCCGGCGGTGTAGCCTTTGCCCAGCACGTTGCCGGCCATCATTTCGCCGGCCACAAACAGGTTGGGGCTGGGCTGGTTGTTAAAGCGCACCGCAGCCGTGTCGTCGGTGTGCAGACCCAGGTAGGTAAAGGTGACGCCAGGCTTGAGCGCATAGCCGTAGAACGGGCCGGTGTCGATGGGCCGGGCCCAGTGTGTCTTGGCGGGTGCCACGCCTTCGGTATGGCAGTCGTCCAGCGTGGTGTGGTCGAACTGGCCCACGCGGCAGGCGGCGTTGTAGGTATCGAGCGTGCGGGTGAAGGTGTCCACGGGCAGGCCGAGCTTTTGCGCCAGCTCGGGCAGCGTGTCGGCCTTTACGCCCGGGAACACGGGCGGCATGAAGCGGCCAATGGCCTTGCTGTCGATGATGGAGTAGCCGATCTGCCCCGGCTGCTGCGCCACCAGGCGGCCCCAGATGGCATAGCGCTTGGGCCAGAAGTCCTCGCCCTCGTCGTAGAAGCGTTCGCCCGCGCGGTTGACCACCACGCCCAGCGACACGCAGTCGATGCGCGTGCAGATGCCGCCGTCGTACAGCGGCGCGCGCGCGTCGATGGCCACCATGTGCGCCTGCGTGGGGTCGCCGATGCGGTCGGCGCCGTGGTCGTCGAGCAGGTGCTTGAGCAGCACGCCCTTGTTGTAGGCCGTGCCGCGGATCAGGAAGTTGTCGGCCGGCCACTCGCCGCGCTCGTTCTGGCCCCAGGCTTCGCGCAGCCATTCGCGGTTCGATTCAAAGCCGCCCGCGGCCAGCACGCAGCTCTTGGCGGCAATGCGCTCGCCGTTGGCCAGGTGGGCTGCGACGAAGCGGGGGCCCTCCATCTCGATGCGCTCCACGGGCGCTTCGTAGCGGCTCTGCACGCCCAGCTGCTCCGCGCTGCGGTAGTAGGCATTGACCAGCGCCTTGCCGCCGCCCATGAAGAACGCGTTGGTGCGCGCCACATGCAGCGTGCCCGCCAGCGCGGGCTGGAAGTGCACGCCGTGGCGGCGCATCCAGGGCCGGCAGGTGCTCGACTCGCGGATCACCAGGCGCGCCAGGTGCTCGTTGGTCAGCCCGCCGGTCACCTTGAGCAGGTCCTGCCAGAACTCCTCTTCGGGGTAGGCATCGACCAGTACGTCCTGCGGCGCATCGTGCATGCATCGCAGGTTGCGGGTGTGGGCCGAATTGCCGCCGCGCCAGGCGCGCGGGGCCGATTCGAGCAGCAGCACGCTGGCGCCCGCCTCGCGCGCCATCAGGGCGGCGCACAGGGCAGCGTTGCCGCCGCCGATGACCAGCACATCGACCACAGCATCGCCGCTCATGGCCGGTGGCTCCAGGCGGTGCGTTGCGCGCGGGGGTATGAAGAAGGGGGTGTGGGGCCCATGGGGTGTCTCCTGGCGCGGTCGCCGTGTCGTTCATCGGGGTGATGGCGACTGTAGGGAGACGCAGGCCCGCTGTGCAGCGGGTTCAGGTCATGGGGGTATCACGGATCGTGATGGCTGCGGGGTGGCCGCTCAGGCGCTGGTGTCTTGTCCGCCGATCCATGTCGTGCCAAACCACTGGCCGCTCGTTACCAATTCGCGCACGCAATCCGTCAGCACCACGCGTGCGGCCAGCGCGGCGGGCGAGAGTTCTTCGTCGGGCAGGCTGCACAGCAGGTTGACGCGGCGCGCGGGCGCGTCGGTGAGGCGCGCGCACTGAAAGCGCTCGGCCGCATCCGGGTAGCGGCCCATGGCGGCCCAGGGCTGCACGGTGGAGCCCAGGCCCGCATCCACGGCGGCCATCACCATGGCAAGCGAGTCCACCTCCAGCACCACGTGCGGTGCCACGCGGTCGCGGGCAAAGGCCGTGTCCAGGGTGCTGCGCAGGCCGTGTGGGCCGGTGGGCAGGATCAGCGGCTCCTGCCCCAGCTCGGCGACGGTGATGGTTTCCGGCAGCTGCCGGCCACAGGGGTTGCCGGGACCGCTGCGGGCACAGATGAGGAACAGGTCTTCCTCCAGCAGCGGCGCCATGTCCCAGCGACGCGCGCCCGTGGCCTGTTGCGCCTGGTGCAGGCGGGTGTCGAACAGCACGGCCAGGTCCAGCTCGCGCGCATGCAGCATGGCCGTGAGGTGTCCCGACATGCTCTCCACCATGTGCAGCCGCACGTCGGGGTAGCGTGTGCGCATGGCCTGCATCAGCGGCAGGCCCAGCACGCCCGAGGTGGTGGGCGCCAGCCCCACGGTGACGGTGCCCGACAGCCGCGCCTGCTGCGCCGCGCGCACGGCCTGGTCGGCATGGCGCAGGGTGAGCTGCGCCTCGCGAAAGAACGCCAGCCCTGCCTCGGTGGGGGTCACGCCGCGCGGCGTGCGCTGCAGCAGGCGCGTGGACAGCTCGCTCTCCAGCCGCGTGATCTGCTGGCTGAGTGCGGACTGCACCACGTCGAGGTCCAGCGCGGCGCGGCTCATAGAGCCTTGCTCCACCACGCGCACGAAATAGCGCAGTTGTCTCAGTTCCATAGCGCCCTTTTTGCCATGCGGAACTGTACCCCGGAGCGTCCGTTGCTCCCCCCGGGGGCGCGAATACACCGGTGCTGCCGCGCCGCCCTGACTCGTTGGCGACTGCGTGCTGAGCGCGCAACGCGCCACTTGCAGCAGGCTGACGCCGTTGCTCCGGGTAAACGCGCAGTCCGAGCCCCGGTGACCCGTCAATTCCCTATGGAGGCTGGGGACTTGAAATTAATTACACCGCCAGTGGACCGCATTTCAAGAGAGACACAGGCGCTTTCCCGAAGAATCCGGTGGCGAACCAGGCACTGGCGACTGCTGCGCCAGCATTTTTTCACTTCAACCCTTTCCGAACGGAGACAGGCCATGATCTGGCAACAAATCTACAACCCGGCGGGCAATATGGTTGCGTCCACCGCGCTGGCCGCGATCCCGGTGATCATCATGCTGGCCGCCCTGGGGTTCTTTCACATCAAAGCCCACATCGCTGCCGGCATGGGGCTCATCGCAGCGCTGGTGGTGGCCATATTCGCTTATGGCATGCCCGCCGAGATGGCGGGTCGCGCCGCCTTGTATGGCGGTTTTGTGGGGCTGCTGCCAATCGGCTGGATCGTGCTGAACATCATTTTTCTGCACCAGCTGACTGAGCAGAACGGTAGCTTCAAGGTGCTGCAGGACTCGCTGTCCAACATCACGGAAGACCGCCGCATCCAGCTGCTGCTGATCGCATTTTGCTTTGGCGCATTCTTTGAAGGGGCCGCCGGTTTTGGCACGCCCGTGGCAGTCACTGCCGCGATCCTGATCGGGTTGGGCTTCTCGCCACTCGCTGCCTCGGGGCTGTCGTTGATCGCCAATACCGCCCCCGTGGCGTTTGGTGCACTGGGCACGCCAGTGATCACGCTGGCCAAGGTGCACGGCTACGACCTGATGGAGGTGACGGCCATGATCGGCCGCCAGCTGCCCTTCTTCTCGGTGCTGGTGCCGTTCTGGCTGATCTGGGCGTTTGCCGGGCGCAAGGCCATGTGGGAGATCTGGCCTGCCATTCTGGTGGCCGGTGTGTCGTTTGCCATTCCGCAGTTCCTGGTCTCCAACTACATCGGCCCTGAGCTGGTGGATATCATTGCAGCCATCATCTCCATGGCGAGTCTGATCGCGTTCCTGCGCGTGTGGCAGCCCAAGAAGATCTGGACCTCGCCTTCCATGCGGGGCCACGACGCGAGCGCCGCCGAAGCCAAGCCTGCACAGCCGGTCGTTCGCTACTCGCGCGCCCAGCTGATCAACGCCTGGATGCCTTGGCTGATTCTGTCGGTGTGTGTGTTTGTCTGGGGGCTGCCATCGGTCAAGGCAGCGCTCAACGGCATCTTCGCTCCGGCTTTCCCGATGGACGGGCTGCACAACCTCATTGAAAAGATGCCTCCCGTGGTGCCCAAGCCCACCAAGGAAGGCGCGGTCTACACGCTGAACCTGCTGTCGGCCACCGGCACGGGCATCTTGCTGTCCGCACTGATCAGTGCCCTGCTGATGCGCTACAGCCCTGTGGCCATCGTCGGTACGTTCTTCCGCACCATCTGGCTGGTGCGCTATTCGCTGCTGACCATCGTGCTCATGCTGGCACTGGGCACGCTCACCCGCTACTCGGGCACGGACACCACCCTGGGTCTGGCGTTCGCGAACACCGGCGTGTTGTATCCCTTCTTTGGCACCCTCATGGGCTGGCTGGGGGTGGCGCTGACGGGGTCGGACACGGCCTCCAACGTGCTGTTCGGTGGCATGCAAAAGGTGGCGGCCGAGCAGCTGGGCCTTTCGCCCAATCTCATGGGCGCCGCCAACAGCTCGGGCGGCGTGATGGGCAAGATGATCGATGCGCAGTCGATCGTCGTGGCCTCCACTGCCACCCGCTGGTTCAACCATGAAGGGGATATCCTGCGCTTCGTCTTCTTCCACTCGATTGCGCTGGCCTGTCTGGTCGGGCTGCTGGTGAGCCTGCAGGCTTATGTGTGGCCTTTCACCTCGATGGTGGTGCGGTAGCGGGTAGTTTGCCCCACCCGCCACCCTTCGGCGGGTGTTCTTCGTGCACAGGGTGGCTTTGGGGCGCAAGCCTCTGCCAACCCTGTGCCCAGTACCCGCTGCGTTGTGGCGCCGCGCTCAGAACGTGTGCACCACACCGGCCGAGATGCCGGTGGCCGTGGCCTTGTTCGCCGCGCCCTGGAAGCCGTTGCGCCAGCGGGTGTTGTCCAGCTCGGCATACACCTTGGTGCGGCGCGATAGCTTGTACTCGGCAAACGCCACCAGGCGGCCGTAGCCGTCGTCGGCCGCACCGGTGCGCGAGCGGTCCACCTTGTAGTAGGCCGCTGTCAGGTCCACCCACGGCGTGGCCGCCCAGGTGCCGCCGGCGGACAACACGCGCTGCACGGTGAAGCGGCCTGCGGCCGTTTCGGCCTTGTTGCGGCCGGCGTTGGCAGCCAGGCGCACGCTGCCCCATTGGTACGCGGCACCCAGGGTGGTGCCGTCGAGTGATCGCTTGTTGGTGTCGTTGAAGCTCTGGTAGGCGCCGGATACCACGAAGCCATCCGCAGCCCAGGCCAGGCCCACGCCGCGTGACGACAGGGCCGAGGCCTGCGATGCGACCTCGCCTATGCCCCACATGGCACGCGCCGTGAAGCCGCCGAAGCGGCCCGTGTACTTGAGCGAATTGTCCAGCCGGTACGAGCCCGAGTTTGCGCCTGCGCTGCCGTACTCGATGCCCAGGCCATGCTGGCTCAGCGCCGTCACGCTGATGTTGGGGTTGAAGCTGGCAAAGCGCATGGCCAGCGGATCCACGGGCGAGATGGCATCGGCCAGCGTCGTGGTCTGGCGGCCCAGGGCCAGCGTGCCCCAGCTGCCCTGCAGGCCCACCCAGGATGCGCGGTCGAAGTATTTGGTGGCGTTGGCCGGGGCACCCGTGTCGGCGTTGAGGCCGCTCTCCAGGTTGAACAGTGCCTTGGCGCCGCCGCCCAGGTCTTCACTGCCCCTCAGGCCCCATCGGCTGGTGGTGTGGATACCGCTGCCCAGGCTGCGACTGGAGCCGGCCGTGGGCGCGTTGGATGCGGTGAGGCCGCTGCCGTTGCGCAGGCCCAGGTCCACCACGCCGTACAGTGTCACGTCGGTGCCTTGTGCCATCGCGCAGTGGCCGATCAGTGCAGTGCAGGCCGCTGCCATCTTTGTTCTCATCTGTGTCTCCTTTTGTTGAAATGCGGGCGTGCCGCGCAGGGGCGGTGGCGCCCGTCTGCCTCCCCAAGCCGTCTTCGCAGCGGTTCAGTCGGGTGTGAGCTGGGCCTTGACCACCACACCCTTCCACTTGGCGAGTTCCTGCTTCACCGTCAGGGCCAGTTGCTCGGGCGTACTGGTGTCCACCACCGCGCCTTGCTCCTCGATGCGGCGCACCACGTCCTTGTCTGCCAGCGCGGTGTTCAAGGTCTTGTTGAGCAGGTCGATCACCGGGCGGGGCGTCTTGCCGGGCGCGAACAGGGCGTACCACTGGGTGATCTCCACGCCCTTGATGCCGGCCTCCTCCAGCGTGGGCACATCGGGCAGCAGCGACGAGCGCTTGGGCCCGGCCAGCGCCAGGGCGCGCAGCTTGCCGCCCTTCACGTGCGGGTAGGCCGAGAACAGGCTGGGAAACATCACCTGCGTCTGCCCGGCCATGGTGTCGTTCATGGCGGGGGCTGCGCCCCGGTAGGGCACATGGGCCATCTGGGCGCCACTTTCGAGCTTGAAGATTTCCGCCGAGAAGTGTGGGGCCGTGCCGTTGCCGGCCGATGCGTAGTTGAAGTCGTGGGGTTTGGCCTTGCTCAGCGCCACCAGTTCGCCCACCGTCTTGGCCGGCACCTTGGGGTTCACCACCATCAGCGTGGGCGAGTAGCTCACCATGCCGATGGGCTCGAACTGCGTGATGGGGTCGTAGCGCAGCTTCTGCAGCGCGGGGCTCATGCCGTGGGTGCCGATGTAGCCGAACAAAATGGTGTGCCCGTCCGGCGCGGCGCGCGCCACATATTCGGCCGCAATGGCGCCATTGGCCCCGGCCTTGTTTTCCACGATGACCTGCTGGCCCAGCAGGGTGGAGAGCTTGATCGCCACCACGCGTGCCATGCCGTCGTTGCCGCCACCTGCGGCGGTGGGCACGACCAGGGTGATGGGTTTGTGGGGGTAGGCGGCGTGGGCGGTGCCGGCGGCCCAGAAGGCGCTGGACGCGAGCGCTAGCGCAGCCGTGGCCAGCGCCGTGCGGCGCGTGGTGGAGTGAATGGAACGGGTCATGGTTTGTCTCCTGTCGTAATGGTTGAAATCTTTGGAAGGGCGCTGCGCAAGCGGCGCCCTGAAGAGCGCTCAGTGCGCGGGGGCGGTTTCGGGAACGAACAGCGTGCCTTCCAGAATCTTTCGGGCGGTGCGTACCAGCGCGGCCTGCACCAGCTTGAACTGGCCATCCACCTCGCTGAGTTCCACCTCCACCTGGATGCGGCCTGCCGGGTGTTGCACCTCCACGCGGCGCAGCCCGGCGGCGGGTGCATGCCGGTCGTCGGTGGCCACGGTGCCCGGCAGTACCGAGGCCGCCGCGACGCCAATCGCGCCCGTCACCGCATGCGAGCGGTGGCACTGGTGGGGGGTGAAGTAGCGCGACACCACACTGCCCGGTTGTGTGCCTGGCGACACGATCACCGGCTTGGGCAACACGCTGTGTGTCACGTCGCCCATGCCCATGCGGTGGCCGGCTTCGAGGCGCAGAGCCTCCAGGCGGGTGAGCAAGGCGGTGCTGGCGTCCAGCTCGGCGGGTGTCTCGTCGCCGCGCAGGCCCAGGTCGGTGGCGCGCACCAGCACCATCACCTGCGCTGCGTCGATGCAGGTGACATCCAGGCCCTGAATGGTGTCGATGCGCTGGCCGGTGGGAAAGATCTGCCCGGTGACGGCGCCCCAGGCGTCCAGGAAGTTCATCAGCACGGGGGCTGCCGTGCCCTGCACGCCGTCAATGCGCACATCACCGTCGTAGTGCACCTGGCCGCCTGCCGTGCACACCTGCACGTCGATGCGGGAGCGGGTGTTGACGTTGTAGACACGCACGGTGGTGGTCTGGCCTTCGCGGTCTGCGGGGACCAGCCCCTGCTCGATGGCAAAGGGCCCCACACCGGCCAGCATGTTGCCGCAGTTGGGCCGCGTGTCCACGCGGGCTTCCTGCACGCTGACCTGGGCAAACAGATAGTCCACATCGCAGTCAGGCTGCGTGGAGCGCGAGACGATGGCGACCTTGCTGGTCAGCGAGTTGCCGCCGCCCAGGCCGTCGATCTGCAGCTCATGGGGCGATCCCAGGGCTGCAATCAGCGTGCGGTCGCGGGCTTCGGGGTCGCGCGGCAGCCAGTCGGCCAGGAAGAACGGCCCCCGGGAAGTGCCGCCACGCATCAGAACGCAAGGAATGTTGGTGCTCATGGGTCGGCATGGTGCGACGCCTTCGATGATCTGTGAATTGCATTGTTGGCAACGATTGATGCATGCTGTGCAATAGGCTAACGCGGCTTGTACATGCTCCAATCACGGCCGTGAATTGCAATGTTCCGATCGTTTGATGCACGGCTTGCAACGCTAAAAACACCCCGAAGCGCACTGGAAGGACGCCGCGATGAACAACAAATTCGACCTTGCCGACATCCAGGCCTTTGCGGCCGTGGCCGAGCTGCAGAGCTTTCGTGCGGCCGCCGAGGCCATCCACCTGTCGCAGCCTGCGTTCAGCCGTCGCATCGACAAGCTCGAAGAAGCCCTGGGTGTGCGTCTGCTCGACCGCACCACGCGCCGCGTCACGCTCACGGCCGTAGGCCGCGACTTTGCGCGCAAGACCCGCGTGTGGCTGGACGACCTGGACGGCATGCTCATGGGCCTGGGCGATGTGGCCGCGCGGCGCATGGGCGAGGTCACCATTGCCTGCGTGCCCTCGGCCGTGTATTACTTCCTGCCGCAGGTGGTCAAGCGCTACCACGAGCGGTTTCCGAAAATCCGCGTCAAGGTGCACGACGCCAGCGCCAACGAGGTGCTGGTGGCCGTGGCGCAGGGCGATGCGGACTTCGGCCTGAACTTCATCGGCAGCCAGGAGGCCGAGATCGAGTTCAAGCCCGTGCTGGCCGAGCGTTTTGTGGCCGCCTGCCGGCGCGACCATGTGCTGGCGCGCCGCAAGAAGGTGAGCTGGGCCGAGCTGGGCCAGCACGACTTCATGTCGGTGGGCAAGACCTCGGGCAACCGCCTGCTCATGGACCTGGCGCTGGCCAACGTGCCCGACCGGCCCCAGTGCCTGTACGAGGCCAAGCACGTGACCACGCTGCTCGGCCTGGTGGAGGCGGGCCTGGGCGTGGCGGCCGTGCCCAGCCTGGCCATGCCGGGCAAGGACCACCCCACGCTGGTCAGTATTCCGCTGGTGGAGCCCATCGTCACGCGGCAGATGGGGCTGATCAAGCGCCGGGGAAAAACCCTGTCGCCTGCCGCGCAGCAGCTGTATGACCTGCTCGTGGCTACGCGTTCTGCGCGCCCGCGCAGTGCCCCGGCGGCATCAAAAATACAATCGGGGCAATGACTTCCCCTACCAAACAGCGCGTTGTCGTCGGCCTCTCCGGCGGCGTGGACTCGGCCGTGACCGCATACCTGCTCAAAAAGCAGGGCCATGAGGTGGTCGGCATCTTCATGAAAAACTGGGAAGACGATGACGACAGCGAGTACTGCTCGTCCAACATCGACTTTGTGGACGCAGCCGCTGTGGCCGATGTGATCGGCATCGAGATCGAGCATGTGAACTTCGCGGCCGACTACAAGGACCGGGTGTTTGCCGAGTTCCTGCGCGAGTACCAGGCCGGCCGCACACCCAATCCCGATGTGCTGTGCAACGCCGAGATCAAGTTCAAGGCCTTCTTGGACCACGCGATGCGCCTGGGGGCGGAGAAGATCGCCACCGGCCACTATGCCCGGGTGCGACACAACCTGGCCACGGGCCTGCACGAACTGCTCAAGGGCCTGGACCCGAGCAAGGACCAGAGCTACTTTCTGCACCGCCTGAACCAGGCGCAGCTGTCCAAGACATTGTTCCCCGTGGGTGAGCTGCACAAGACCGAAGTGCGCCGCATTGCCGAGGAGATCGGCCTGCCGAACGCCAAGAAGAAGGATTCCACCGGCATCTGCTTCATCGGTGAGCGGCCCTTCCGCGAGTTTCTGAACCGCTACATCAGCCATGCGCCCGGGCCCATTCTGGACGACCGGGGACGCAAGCTGGGTCAGCATGTGGGCCTGAGTTTCTACACGCTGGGCCAGCGCCAGGGCCTGGGCATTGGGGGCGTGAAGGAAAAAGGCGCCCAGCGCGGTGGCGGCGCGCACGAGCCCTGGTTCGTGGCCCGCAAGGACCTGGAGAAAAACACGCTGCGGGTGGTGCAAGGTCACGACCACCCCTGGCTGTTGTCGCACCGCCTGGTGGCGCAGGACGTGAGCTGGTGCGCTGGGCAGGCCCCGGCGCCCGGCGCCTACGCTGCCAAGACGCGCTACCGCCAGCAGGACGCAGCGTGCGCGCTGGAGACCGTGCCCGATGGCTTTGCGCTGCAGTTTCCGGACGCCCAATGGGCCGTGACGCCCGGGCAGAGCGCGGTGCTGTACGACGGTGATGTCTGCCTGGGCGGTGGCGTGATTGCTGCCGTGGAGGGGCTGCCGCAGCCCACCGGCCATGCGCCGGCGGGGCAGCCAGCCATGGCCCGTTGATGCTTCAAAATTGATAGCTGTCAGGGCAATGGAATCTAGCGCTTGCACCTGATTTGTCTTGAAACTCTCTTTCCAGATGCAAAAAAGCCGAGGCGGTGACCGCTCCGGCTTTTTTGTGGGGTTGTGCCCCGGCGTGTCAGTCGTCGTTCATGGCCAGGCTGATCAGGATGCGCAGCACGTACCAGAGCATGAGCGCAATCGATGCGAACAGGTGCAGCGCTGCGCCGGCGGGGCGGTCTGCAGGGTAGTCGTGGATGATGCGCGAGGTGTCGTACAGCACGCAGGCGCCCGCAAACAGCACCATGAGCCCTGAGAACCAGATGCCCAGCTTGAAGCCGAAGATGGCGCCCGCGATGATGGTGCCCAGTGCCACCAGGCCCGCCACCTTCAGGATGCCGCCCAGGAACGAAAAGTCGGTCTTGCTGCTGAACGCCGTCCATGTGAGCGCCGCCACCAGCAGCAGCGTGATGAAGGCGGCAGCGCCGATGGCGCCGGGCACCAAAAGCTGGGCAATGCCGAACATCGGGGCAAAGATGAGCCCTTCGGCCAGCACGTAGAGGCCCAGGCCCATCAGCTGTGTCTGAGGGTTGTCCGAGTTGTCGGCCAGGTGCGATGCCAGCCAGCCCACGAGCATGAAAGCGCCCATGACCCCCAGCCACAGGAATTTGCTACCGCTGGCCATGAGCATCTTGGCCGCGGCGGTGGAAAGTCCGCTCACCATCAGTACCGCCGACAGCACGACAAAGGCCAGAATGGCCACGCCCAGGTGCTTGTAGGTAGAGACGATGAAATCGCGCCGCTCC
The DNA here is from genome assembly GCF_002754175.1 of Acidovorax sp. 59. Classification (NCBI taxonomy): domain Bacteria; kingdom Pseudomonadati; phylum Pseudomonadota; class Betaproteobacteria; order Burkholderiales; family Comamonadaceae; genus Acidovorax; species Acidovorax sp. 59. The sequence continues at coordinate 4,679,336 of NZ_PEET01000001.1, forward strand.
ATCGGAGCGCCCGCAGGGGTTTGTGGCGAAAGTGCGTTGGGGTTCATGGTGTGGTCCTCCGTAGTGAGCGCGCAGGTTGGCGCAAACGATGGGAGGAGCGCGCCCCGGGCGCTGCCCCTCCCTCCCTCTCTCTTTTTATGGGGTATGGCCGTCAGGCGGCGGCCAGCTGGTGTGCTTCGTCGGCGGCGCGCAGCTTGCGGTTGGACCACACGCCTGCCGCTCCCACCAGCGTGAGCAAAATGGCAAAGATCCAGGTGCCTGCGCCGCTGAAGGACTGCGCGGAGGAGGCTGCTTCGGCCTGCAGCCGCTGTTTGGTGGTGTCGTAGCTGATGACGGTCGCGCCGTCTGCCGATACTTCATAGACCAGGTCGCTGTCGCTGCCATCGACCAAGGCGGTGACTTTTTCGTCGATCAGGTTGCCCACCAGCTGCTGCGGCGTGCTGTGGTCGATGCGCAGCTTGCGCGCCTCGGCACCAGCGGTGTCGGGCTGGACCGTGATTTCGTAGTACTTCTTGGTCGTACGACGCTTGCGCTTGACGGTGACTTCAGAGGCCTGCGTCACGGTACCGGACACGGTCTGCAGACTTTCGCGCGCCACGTAGGCGTGGCCGTCTTCCGCCTTCCAGCCGCTGTACACCGACAGCCCGATGAGCCCCGGGCCCGCCAGCAGCAGGAGCCACGCGTAGCCAGTGACAAATATCAAAATCTTTCGGACGAACCCCGGCATCACAACCCTCTCTCTTTTCAGTTTGGAATATTGATTTTGGTAACTGCTGGCCGCCGGGTTTTGCACCTCTTTGGCGAGCCAGTCCGCGATGATCTTTGATATTTCCGTATCGAATGTAAGGAATTGTTGGTTTGTCGCGGTGGTGCCGAACTGGACAAAACTGAGAAGCGGCGCCCGTGAGCGCCGTTGTAAAAGCCATCGCTCCATGGCCGCGCTGGCGCTTGTGAGTCGGGCGGGCTCCAGCACCTCCTGTTGCGAGTTGCTACGTTTTGACGCCCACAGGCGACGTTTTCCGTGGGGTTGGGCATGCCTTGCGCACCGACGAAAAAAAACCCGCACCTTGCGGGTGCGGGCTGGGGACTGAGTCCGGCGCCAGAAGCTGTCAGAACGGAATGTCGTCGTCCATGTCGTCAAATCCGGAGGCCGCGCGCGGTGCCTGTGCCACGGGGGCGGGTGCAGGGCGCTGAGCGGGGGCGGCCATGGGGCGCGGCGCTGGCGCTGCACGGCGCGGGGCCTGGTCGTAGCCACCCTGGTCGCCACCGTAACCGTCGTCGTATCCACCGCCTTGCTGTCCGCCGCCCTGTCCGCCACCGCCCATGCCCTGGCGGCTGCCCAGCATCTGCATCTGGTCGGCGCGGATTTCGGTGCTGTACTTCTCAACGCCGCTCTGGTCGGTCCACTTGCGGGTGCGCAGGCTGCCCTCTACATACACCTGCGAGCCTTTGCGCAGGTACTGGCCGGCGATTTCGGCGAGGCGGCCGTTGAAGACCACGCGGTGCCATTCGGTGGCTTCCTTCATTTCGCCAGACTGCTTGTCTTTCCACTTGTCGGTGGTGGCAATCGTCACGTTGGCCACCTGATCGCCACTGGGGAAGGTGCGCATTTCAGGGTCGCGGCCCAGGTTGCCGACGATGATGACTTTGTTTACGGATGCCATGGTGCTGTCTTTGCCTTTAAGGGATAAAAGCGCCGGATTTGGAGAGAGATTCCAGGCGCCAAACGCTCCATTGTGCCGCAACCGGGGGGCAATGGAAGCCCTGACGGCGTGGCACGGCTTGGCGGTTCAGTGCCCGCCACGCCCCACGGGCCGCAGCGGCCAGGTCAGCACCAGCCACAGAGCCGTGAGCGCCGTGGTCACGGCAAACAGGCCTGGAGCCCCGGCCCATTTCACCAGCGCGCCACCCATCGCACCGCCCGCAAACAGGCCCAGAGACTGCAGGGTGTTGTAGCTGCCCAGCGCGGCGCCGCGCAGCTGGGCTGGCGCCATGCGCGACACCAGGCTGGGCTGGCTGGCCTCCAGCGCATTGAATCCGCAGAAAAAGACGAACAGCAAAGGCCCCAGCACCCACAGCGTGGCAGGCACACCGCTGGCCGCCAGCAGGCCCAGCCCCGCCTGCACCACCAGCACCAGGGCAATGGCTCCGAGCAGGGCTGCGCGCAGTCGGCCCGCACGCTCCAGCGCAAACAGCCCGCCCATGGCGGCAAACGACAGCACCACGGCGGGCAGGTACACCTGCCAGTGGTGGTCTTTGGTGAGTCCTGCCTGTACCAGCATCGCGGGCACGGCCACCCACATGGACAGCTGCACGGTGTGCAGCACAAACACGCCGAGGTTCAGGCGCAGCAGGTCAGGGTGTCCCCACACATCGGCCAGGCGGCCCCGGGGGGCGTTCCGATGCAGCGCAGGCTCGGGCGGCACCCACCACACCACCACGGCCACACCGGCCAGGGCCAGCGCACAGGTCAGGCCAAACAGCCCCGCCAGGCCGATATGGGCAGCCAACATCGGTGCAGCCACCAGCGCCACAGCAAACATCAGCCCGATGCTGCCGCCCACCAGCGCCATCGCCTTGGTGCGCACGCTGTCGCGTGTCTGGTCGGCCAGCAGCGCGGTCACGGCTGCCGACACAGCCCCTGCGCCCTGCAGCGCCCGGCCCAGCAGCAGTCCGGTCAGAGAATCCGCCAGCGCAGCCATCAGACTGCCGCCTGCGAAGACGAGCAGGCCGAGCACGATCACCCGCTTGCGCCCGAAGCGGTCGGAAGCGATGCCCAGCGGCAGCTGCAGGACTGCCTGCGTCAGGCCGTAGATGCCCATGGCCAGACCCACCAGGGCGGGATCGTCGCCACCGGGGTACTTGCGTGCCTCCAGGGCAAACACGGGCAGCACCAGGAACAGGCCCAGCATGCGCAGCGCAAAGATCAGCGCCAGGCTGATGCTGGAGCGGCGCTCCAGCGGGGTCATCTGGGTACTGGGGGTGGGTTGCCGGGAGGCGGCGGTGGCTGACAGGGAAGGAGAATCCGGCACGGTGGTGCGCTAAGGCCCGAAGAAGCAAAACCGGGATTTTCGCCGATTGGCTGGGTGGCTGCTCGAAGGCCTCCAAAGCGTGGTGCGCAGGGACGCGGTGCAGGCCTGGCGGGTAATGCTGAAGTGCTACGCCAGAAAACGTGGGTGACCTATCATGGTGGGTTTTCCTGCACCGAGCCCGCCCGTGACCCCTCCCCCTGTTGCCGATGACCGATCCGCCGATGGTGTCTACCTCGCCCGCGCCCTGCGCGAGCAGCGCATCAGCATCCGGGGGGCGCGCACGCACAACCTCAAGAACATCGACCTGGACATCCCGCGCAACCAGCTGGTGGTGATCACCGGGCTGTCGGGCTCGGGCAAGTCCAGTCTGGCGTTCGACACGCTGTATGCCGAAGGCCAGCGGCGCTATGTGGAGAGCCTGTCTGCCTATGCTCGGCAGTTTCTGGGGCGGCTGGACAAGCCGGATGTGGACCTGATCGAAGGCCTGTCGCCCGCCATCAGCATTGAGCAGAAGGCGACCAGCCACAACCCGCGCTCCACCGTGGGCACGGTGACCGAGATCCACGACTACCTGCGCCTGCTGTATGCCCGCGCTGGCACACCGTTCTGCCCCGACCACGGCCTGCCGCTGGCCGCGCAGACGGTGAGCCAGATGGTGGACGCCGTGCTGGCCCTGCCCGAGGACACCAAACTCATGGTGATGGCCCCCGTGGCACGCGAGAAAAAGGGCGAGTTCACCGAACTGTTTGCGCAGATGCAGGCGCTGGGCTACATCCGCTTTCGCGTGGATGGGCAGATCTACGAGCACGAGAACCTGCCCCCGCTCAAGAAGACCGAGAAGCACGACATTGACGTGGTGATCGACCGGGTGAAGGTGCGCGCTGACCTGCAGCAGCGCTTGGCCGAGAGCATTGAGGCGGCCCTGCGCGTGGGTGGCAATGAGGGCAATGGCCGCGTTCTGGCACTGGAGATGGACACGGGGCAGGAGCATCTGTTCAGCAGCAAATTCGCGTGCCCGGTGTGCAGCTACTCGTTGGCCGAGCTGGAGCCGCGCCTGTTCTCGTTCAACTCGCCGATGGGCGCCTGCCCGGCGTGCGACGGCATTGGCCAGCGCGAGGTGTTCGACCCGGCGCGCGTGGTGGCCTTCCCGTCGCTCAGCCTGGCCAGCGGTGCCATTAAGGGCTGGGACCGGCGCAATGGCTACTACTTTGCGATGCTGGAGAGCCTGGCCCGGCACTACGCATTCGACATCGAGGCACCGTTTGAGTCGCTGCCTGCGCCGGTGCAGCACGCCATCCTGCACGGCTCGGGTGATGAAGAAATCGCCTTCAGCTACATCATGGACAGCGGGGCTTCCAAGGGCAAGGTGCACACCAAGAAGCACCCCTTCGAAGGCATCATCCCCAACATGGCGCGCCGTTACCGCGAGACGGATTCGGTGGTGGTACGCGAAGACCTGGCACGCTTTCGCAGCACCCAGCCCTGCCCCGAATGCCACGGCGTGCGCCTGCGCCGCGAGGCCCGCCATGTGAAGGTGGGCGAAGGCACACAGGCCCGTGCCATCTACGAAGTGAGCCACGCCACGCTGAGCGACGCGCACGCGTGGTTCCACGCCCTGCAGCTCACCGGTGCCAAGGCCGAGATTGCCGACAAGGTGGTGCGCGAGATCGCCACGCGCCTGCAGTTTTTGAACGACGTGGGCCTGAGCTACCTGAGCCTGGACCGCAGCGCTGAAACGCTCAGCGGTGGAGAGGCGCAGCGCATTCGCCTGGCCTCCCAAATTGGATCGGGCCTGACGGGAGTGATGTACGTGCTCGACGAGCCCAGCATTGGCCTGCACCAGCGCGACAACGACCGGCTGATCGCCACGCTGCAGCACCTGCGCGACATCGGCAATAGCGTGATCGTGGTCGAGCACGACGAGGACATGATGCGCGCCGCCGACCATGTGATCGACATGGGCCCCGGTGCGGGCGTTCACGGCGGGCGGGTGATGGCGCAGGGCACGTACGACGAAGTGCGCGCCAATGCCCAGTCGCTCACGGGCCAGTACTTGTCGGGCACGCGCACCATTGCCGTGCCCCAGCGCCGCACGCCCTGGTTGCCGGTGCTGGACCAGCCCGCGCCCGTGGTGGAGGCCAAGACCAAGTCGCGCTTTCCGCAGACCGAAGCCAGCAAGCGCCGCGCCGAGCGCATGGCCGAGCACCATGCGCGCCAGGGCGCCGTGCAGGCGCTGCGGGTGGTGGGTGCCACGGGCAACAATTTGAAGGGCGTGACGGTGGACTTCCCGGTGGGGCTGCTCACCTGCGTGACGGGCGTGTCGGGCTCGGGCAAAAGCACCTTGGTCAACGACACGCTCTATGCCGCCGTGGCGCGGCAGGTGCACCGAGCGCACGAAGAGCCGGCCGAGCACGAAGAGATCGTGGGCATCGAGTATTTCGACAAGGTCATCAATGTGGACCAAAGCCCCATTGGCCGCACGCCGCGCAGCAACCCGGCCACCTACACCGGCCTGTTCACGCCCATCCGCGAGTTGATGGCCGAGACCAACACCGCCAAGGAGCGGGGCTACGGCCCGGGGCGCTTCAGCTTCAACGTATCGCAGTCATCGGGCGGCGGCCGCTGCGAGGCCTGCCAGGGCGACGGCGTGGTGAAGGTGGAGATGCACTTCTTGCCCGACGTGTACGTGCCCTGCGACATCTGCCACGGCCAGCGCTACAACCGCGAGACGCTGGAGGTGTTGTGGAAGGGCAAGAACATCGCCCAGATCCTGGAACTGACGGTGGAGGACGCTGCGGCCTACTTCAAGGACGTGCCGACCATTGCGCGCAAGCTGCAGACGCTGCTGGATGTGGGCTTGAGCTATATCCGCCTGGGCCAGGCCGCCACCACGCTGTCGGGCGGCGAGGCGCAGCGGGTGAAGCTGGCGCAGGAGCTGAGCAAGCGCGACACGGGCCGCACGCTCTACATCCTGGACGAACCCACTACCGGCCTGCACTTTGCCGACATCGACCTGCTGCTCAAAGTGCTGCACCAGCTGCGCGACGCGGGCAACACCATCGTCATCATCGAGCACAACCTGGACGTGATCAAAACCGCCGACTGGCTCATCGACATGGGGCCCGAGGGCGGTGCCGGCGGTGGCACCGTGGTGGGCGTGGGCACGCCCGAGGAGCTGGCGGCCAACCCGGCCAGCCATACGGGGCGGTATCTGGCGCCTTACTTGAAAAAATCGCCCGCCTGAGCCCTGTTGGCCGTCAGGGCGTCTTGCTCACAAACGCCACGGTCAGCCCCTTGGCCGTCACGGTGATGGGCCCTGGCTGCAGGCCCAGGCCGTCAAACACCGCCGTGTCTTGCGGGCGCAGTTGGTGCAAAGTAACTTCGCGCAGCGACTGTTCGGCCAGCAGCGGGCCGTAGGCATTGAGCAGCTCGGTCACCGCCGGGCGCAGGCTGGGAAACTCCATGCGCCCCAGCTGGATCTGGTGGGCGCGCAGCGTGCGGTCGCTGGCCTCGTAGCGCAGCGCAAACTCCACCTCCAGGCTGCCCTGGTGGCTGCGCCGCAGCGCCGGGCCGGCCACATCCAGCGCCATGGCTGCGCCCAGCCGGTTCACTTCGGGCAGCAGGCGCAGGTGGGGCGCCTGCACGCTCAGGTTGAACAGGCCTTGTACCGGCACGTTGCGCGGAAACTTGGGGTCCACCATGGCCTGCAGTTGGGCCAGAGGCACGGTGTAGCTGGGCTGTGCCAGCGCGCCCCGCGCCACCAGCAGCACCGCGCCGCCCAGGGCAATGCCCCGGGTGGCGTGGGTCAGGAATCGTCGGCGATGCAGCATGGGGGCTTTCCGTCAAAACCGTTGTGACACCGCGGTAGCAAAAAGGTGCCCAAGGCTTGCTGCAGGCGTTGTTACCAGAAGTTTGTGGATTTTGGGGCGATAGCGCTAGTGCTATATGCCTTGGGTGCTATCAAAATAGGTGCATTTACACGTGGGCTGCGGGATGGCGGTGGCGGGGCTCGGCCGCCACCGGTGCGACCAGCGCCGCGCTCAGCGCCCCACGACCGACCAGCCCGCCCGCTGGTTGTTCTTGTCGTTCTCGTACTCCCACGCGGTGCCGCAGCGGTCGCACACATAGCGGGTGATGGTGACGGTGCCGTCCTCACGGTCTTCCTTGCGGTTGCCGCGCTGCACCAGCTCGGCATGGCCCGGCGCTTTGCGCCAGTTGCGCTGAATGCCCTGGCAGGGCTCGCACAGGGCCATGGGTTTGAGTTCGTTCTGTCGGGCCAGGTCTTTGGTCATGGGGTGGCAGCCGTTGTGGCTGGTATGTGGGTGGGTTTGTGTGTGCGGGGCGGCTACTGTAAGGCACCTGCAGGTGCAGGGGCACAGCACTGTGGTTTCATTTCAAGCCAAATTGGCCTCTGGCGCTTGATTGATAAGCGCAAGTAGCTATCAAATCAGGACTGATCCCTCAGGCGGGCTGCCAAGGCCTTGGCCATGCGCGCGTTGTGCAGCACCACGCCCGCACGCTCCACCTGCTGGCGCGCTTCCACCACGAAGCCCTGGGCGGCAAAAAAGGGCTCGGCGGTCAGGCTGACGTGCGCGTGCAACTGGGTGATGCCGCGCTGCGCCGCTTGCGCGTGAATGTGCGCCATCAGCGCCCGGGCCACGCCCTGTCGTGCGAACTCCGGGGCCACGAAGAACATGTCGATATAGCCGTTGGCCTGCAGGTCGGCAAACCCGGCGATGGCGCCCCTGCTCTGCGCTTGCGCGATGAAGGGCTGGTTGGCACGCATGCGCTCTGCCCACTGTGGGGCGTCATGGTGCAGCGGAGCCCAGGCGGCGAGTTGTTCGGCGGTGTAGTTCTTGCAAGCCAACCCATGCACCGAGGCATGGAAAACGGCGCGCAATGCAGGTTCGTCGCCGGGGCAGAAGTTGCGGATGTGGATGAACGGCATGGCGGGCAAGCGACACTGAAAAAGGCCGCGATGGTGCCACAGCCCTGCGTGGTGGAGACGGCGTCAGCCCGCCGCCATGCGCAGCCTGCGCGCTGCATCTTCGTCGCGCGCGTCGTCAATCTCGCGCAGCACGGCCTGCATGTCCACATCGGCATGCGTCGGCGCATAGATGCCGGTGAGCGGCGTCTCATTGCTCAGCAGCCCGCTCTGGTACAGGCTCCAGATTTCGGGGCCGTATTGGGTGGTGCGCAGCTCGGGGGCAAACTGGCCGAAGAAGTCGCGCAGGTTGGCCACGTCGCGCAGCAGCATGCGCTGGGCGTGGTTGTTGCCCGCAGCGTCCACGGCCTGGGGCAGGTCGATGATGACGGGGCCATCGTGGCCCGCCTCTTCACCTTCTGTGCCAGGCAGGTAGGCCAGCAGGATGTTGAACTCCGACAAGTCCCCATGCACCACACCCGCACACAGCATGCGCACCACCTCGGCCACCAGCGTGGCGTGGTGGGTGCGCGCGTCTTCGGGCGTGAAGCTCACATCGTTCAGGCGCGGGGCGGCATCGCCGTGGGCATCGGTCACCAGCTCCATCAGCAGCACGCCGTCGTGAAAGTTGTAGGGCTGCGGCACGCGCACGCCCGCCGCGGCCAGGCGGTAGAGCGCATCGACCTCGGCGCTTTGCCAGGCGGCCTCTTGCTCTTGCCGGCCAAACTTGCTGCCCTTGGCCATGGCACGGGCCGAGCGCGAGTTCTTGACCTTGCGGTTCTCGGTGTAATCCACGGCTTGGCGAAAGCTGCGGTTGTTCGCTTCTTTGTAGATCTTGGCGCAGCGCGTTTCGTCACCGCAGCGCACCACGTAGACCATGGCCTCCTTGCCGCTCATGAGCTGCCGGACCACGGTGTCGATCAGGCCTTCCTCGATGAGGGACTGCAGGCGGGGGGGAGCTTTCATCGGTGCATTTTGCCCGTGTCGCGCAATCCCCCTGGCGGACCGCGTGCCAAAGTGCGTTTTGCTCAGCCCGCGCTGAACACACCGCGCAGCCGCAGGTGCGTGGCATCGTCCACAGCCACCGGCAACTGGTGCTTGGCCTGCAGATAGTGGTGGGTGAACACATCCAGGTATGCCTCCAGCGCCTGTGCGGCCTGCAGCTCGCCCGCCAGCTCCAGGCACAGCGCGCCGACCTCGGAGGTGCAGAAGTGGTCCATGCGGGTGGATCGGCGCAGGTGGTAGCGCGAGAGCTGCTCGGGCTGCAGGCTCAGCACGGGCAGGTGGTTGAGGTAGGGGCTCTTGCGGAACATCTTGCGCGCCTCGGGCCAGGTGGCGTCGAGCAGCAAGAACAGCGGGCGTTTGCCCTCGGCCTGGGCCACCTGCGTGGCCACGCGCTCGGGCGCCACGAACTCGCCGGGGAACACCACATACGGCTGCCACTGTGGGTCGGCCAGCAGCGCCAGCAGGTCGGGGTTTACCTCGGTGCGCGCCCAGCCAAACGCATAGGTGTCGGCCACCACATCGGCGATCAGCCAGCCGGTGTTGCTGGGCTTGAGGGGCTCGATGTCCGCCATCAGCAGGCACATGCCTGCACGCGTGGGCAGCACGGGCCGCAGCGCGCAGATGCAGTGGCTGGGCACCAGGCGGCAGCCCGCGCAGCGCTCGCCCTTGGGGCCGCCCCGGGCCAGAAAGGGCTTGGCACTGCGGGCCAGGCGCTCGGCGCGCAGGCGTGCCACCGCATGTGGTGGGACAGGTGGTGTGACGGACGGCGTATCGGTGGTGGCCACGTCAGTCGCCGAGGGGGCTGCGGGCTGTGTCACCGGCCGCCCGCACGTTCCAGCGCAAACAGCGGCAGCTCTGCCAGCGGGCTCAGCCACACGCCCCCACCCAGCTCGGTAAAGCCCTCGCCCAGCGTGCGGCGGTACAGCTGTGCGGGGTGGCGGAACATGCGCGGGTCGGTCACTTGCTCGTCCACCACATCCTGTTCCCAGTCCTCGCGCGCGACGGCCTCCACATACAGGGCGCCCCGGCTCAGGCGCGCCAGGTTGCGCATGGCCTTTTGCACGTCGGCCTCGCTCAGGTAGGGCAGCACGCCCTGGCAGATCACCAGGTCGTACGGCGTGCGGGCCTTGTAGTCCACCACCGAGCCGCGCTCCCAGCCAAACCGCTGGCACAGGTATTCGCTGAACTCCACGCCGTGGAACTGTGCCTGCGGAAAATGCCGTGCGATCACATCGCGCCACAGGCCAATGCCGCAGCCCACATCCAGCACCCGCCGCACGGGCACGCGCAGGTACTGCAGGTAGCTGCACACAAACGCGCCCAGGCGCTCGGTGTGCGCCGGGTCCACCACGCTGGTCTTCTTGTCGAAGTAAAAGCGCTGGTAGTACGCCTCGTCAAAAATGGCCGCGTCTGCGCTGCCGGTCACTGGTTTCACTGCTGCTTCCTTTTGCCCGGAACCGCCTGCGGGGGCAGCCGCACGATGGCGATTCGAGGTGGCTGTTCGAGGCGGCGAGTATCGCCCACGGGAGTGGGGGCCTCTGGCGGTGTAGTCTGCGGCCATGGATTCGCTGATCTCCGCATCCGCCCGCGCGCTGGCCGCCGGGGACCCGCTGGGCGCCCTCAAGCGCGTGGCCCTGCGCGACGACCCACCCGCCCTGGCCTTGCGCGGCATTGCCATGGCGCAGCTGGGCGAACACCCCCGTGCGCGCGACCTGCTGCGGCAGGCTGCGCGTGCCTTTGGCGCCCACGAAGCCCAGGCGCGCGCCCGTTGTGTGGTGGCCGAGGCCGAGGTGGCGCTGGCCATGCGCGACCTGGGCGGGTTACCCCGCCCGCTGCTGGAGGCGGCCGACACGCTGCAAGCCCACGGCGACACCGCCAACGCCACACAGGCGCGGCTGATTGCGGCGCGGCGGCTGCTGCGCATCGGCCGCCTGGACGAAGCCGCAGCGGCCATGGACGCCATGGCGACCGCCCCCACAGCGGGCGACCTGCCCCCCGCCCTGCGGGCCATGGCCGACCTGACCCTGGCCGAGCTGGCGCTGCGCTCGCTGCACATCGCCTCCGCCAGCGCGGCGCTGGACCGTGCGCAGGAGGCCGCCGAGCAAGCCCATGTACCCGCCCTGCTGGCTGAGGTGGCCCAGGCGCGCGCCGTGCTGGATCAACCCGCAGCGCGGCGTGTGGGGGCAGGGGTGGACCAGCCGCTGCGCCTTTCCGATGTGGCAGACCTGCTGGCATCGGGCGCGCTGGTGGTGGATGCATGTCGGCGCTGCGTGGGGGTGGGCGGTGGCCCCTCCACCGCAGACGCCGCCGTGTGGCAACCGCTGGCACGCCGGCCCATCCTGTTCGCGCTGGTGTGTGCGCTGGCGCAAGCCTGGCCCGGCGATGCCGAGCGCGAGGCGTTGATTGCGCAGGCCTTTCGCACCCGCCACCCCGACGACACCCACCGTGCGCGGCTGCGGGTGGAGGTAGGGCGCCTGCGCGCGCTCCTGCGGCCACTGGCGCGCATCGAGGCCACAGCGCGCGGCTTTGCGCTGCAGCCCTTGGACGCACGGCCCGTGGTGGTGCTGGCGCCGCCCATCGATGGCGAGCAGGCGGCGCTGCTGGCTCTGCTGTCGGACGGTGCGGCCTGGTCCACCTCGGCGCTCGCGTTGGCCACGGATGCCAGCCAGCGCACCGTGCAGCGCGCGTTGGCCGAGCTGGAAGCACAAGGCCGTGTGCGCTCCATCGGCCGCGCGCGCGCGCAGCGCTGGCTGGCGCCGCCGCTGTCCGGATTCACGACGATCTTGTTACTCCCTGCTGCGCTGCCGATTGCATAAAGTGGACGCCAAGCCCCCACCGGGCCACCCCACAGGAGCCAACCATGACCGCATGCACCCACAGCGACCCGACACCCGCCACCCTCCGCCGCCACCCTTCACAACCCGCAGAGATCGTGCGCGAATACGGCCCCTTTGCGGGCGCGGACAGCGTGCACGGCGTCACCCACGACGGCCAGCATGTCTGGGCGGCCACGGGGGCGCACCTGGTGGCCTTCGATGCCGCCACGGGCGAGACCCTGCGCACGCTGGCCGTGGCCAGCGATGCCGGCACTGCGTTTGACGGCAGGCACCTGTACCAGATCACCGAGGCGCGCATCGACAAGATCGACCCCGCCACCGGCCGGGTGGTGGCCTCCATTCCTGCACCCGGCAACGGCAACGACTCGGGCCTCACCTGGGCCGAGGGCAGCCTGTGGGTGGGCCAGTACCGCGACCGCAAGATCCACCAGATCGACCCCGCCACCGGCGCCATCCGGCGCACCATCGAGTCCGACCGCTTTGTGACCGGCGTGACCTGGGTGGACGGCGAGATGTGGCACGGCACCTGGGAAGGTGACGAGAGCACGCTGCGCCACATCGACCCCGCCACCGGCGCCGTGCTGCAGCAGCTCGACATGCCTCCAGGCGTGGGCGTGAGCGGCCTCGAATCGGACGGTGCCGACCTCTTCTACTGCGGGGGCGGCGGCAGCGGCAAGGTCCGCGCTGTGCGCCGGCCCAAGGCGGCCCGCACCTGAGCCCCTGACACCTTCAGCCCTTGAGCGACGCGGCGCCCCGCCGCACCCACCACCTCTTGCAACCAAAGGCCCTGCGCGCATCACGCGATGTCGCAGGCCGGGGACAGGTCCGCCTGCCAGCGCCTCCCTCCCCACGCAATTCTCCGTCCCGCGACGTCATCCACCACCCACCAGGAGCACCCCCATGAACGCACCCACTTCCCACCCCGTGGTTTCTGCCGACGAATGGCTGGCTCAGCGCCATGCGCTGCTGGCCCGCGAAAAGGCCCTGACCCGCCTGCATGACGAGGTCGCCGCGCAGCGCCGCGCACTGCCCTGGACCCGCGTGGACAAGCGCTACACGCTGGACACGCTGCAGGGTCCGCGCGCCTTGGCCGACCTGTTCGATGGCCGCAGCCAGCTGCTCGTGCAGCACTTCATGTTTGGCCCGGGGTGGGAGCAGGGCTGCCCCAGCTGCTCTTTCATGGCCGACCACATGGGCGGCATGGAGCTGCACTTGCAGCACCGCGACGTGTCGGTGCTCGCCGTCTCGCGCGCGCCGCTGGCCGAGATCGAGCGTTTTCGCCAGCGCATGAGCTGGCAGTTTCGCTGGGCGTCGTCGCATGGCAGCGACTTCAACCACGACTTTGCCGTGAGCTTCACGCCCGAGCAGCGCGCACGCGGCCACGGCGAGGTGTTCTACAACTACGGCATGCAGCCGTTCCCCGCCGATGAGGCGCCGGGCATCAGCGTGTTTGTGCGCAGCGATGCGGGCGAGGTGTTCCACGCTTACTCCACCTTCGGGCGCGGCGTGGAGGCCATGATGGGCACCTACCAGCTGCTGGACCTCGCGCCCCGAGGCCGCCACGAGACCAACCCCGCCTACCCCATGGACTGGGTGCGCCACCACGACCGGTATGCACCTTCCCTGCCAGCGGCTGCGTCTGCGGCGGCACCAGCTGCACAGGCGCCACAGCCTTCACCGGCCCACACGGCGCCGGGCGGGTGCTGCTCCACGCGGGGCTGAACCACACACGGTTGAGACCGCGACCATGGACGCCACCCTCTGGTCCTGGCTGGCCATCGCCGCCATGGGGGCACTGCACGGGCTCAATCCGCTCACGGGCTGGGGGCTGGCCACCATCTGGAGCCTCTGTGCGCGTGACCACAGCATGCCGCTGCGCGCACTGCTGCCCATGGCCGTCGGGCACCTGGCCGCCGTGGCACTGACGGCGGCTGCGGTGGGGTGGGGGCTGTCGTTGTCGCCACCTGCCCTGCTGGCGGTGGCGGGCGGCCTGGGCGGGGTGGTGATAGTCGCTCGCGTGCGTCTGACGGGGGCGGCGTGGCATCGCCTGCGCAAGCCGGCCGGGCCCGTGGGCATGGCAATCTGGTCCTTTGGGGTGGCCACGGTGCACGGTGCCGGGCTGGCGCTGGTGCCTGCGCTGGCGCCGCTGTGCGGGGGCGATGTCGCTGCAGGTGGGGTGGCCTCTGGGGGCGACCGGCTCTCCACCCCCTTGCTGTTCGCGCTGGCCGCGCTGGGGGTTCACACACTGGCCATGCTGGCCGTCACCGGGGCCATGGCCGCTGCGGCCTGCCACGGTGTGCAGGGCGCCCAGCGCTGGCTGCAACGCTACCGGGGTTGCAGCGGGGGGCCTGCCCGTTGATCAGGCCTTGGCCGGGCGGTGCAGGGCGCAGATCTTGTTGCCGTCCGGGTCGCGCAGGTACGCCAGGTACAGCTTGCCGCCGGGGCCTTCGCGCCAGCCGGGTGGGTCTTCGCAGGTGATGCCACCGTTCGCTACACCGGCGGCGTGGAAGGCATCGGCCTGCTCGGGCGACTGCATGGCAAAACCGATGGTGCCGCCATTGGCAAAGGTGGCGGGCTCGCCGTTGATGGGGGTGGTGATGCCAAAGGTACCAGTGGGGCCGCGATAGAAGTAGCGGTTCTTGTTGGCCACACCGGGCGGTACGCCCAGCGCCCCCAGCAGCGCGTCATAAAACTTCTTGGACCGCTCCAGGTCGTTCACACCGACCATCACATGACTGAACATTCATCGTCTCCTGTAGGCCCCTCAGGGGGCGGGTTGTGGCCAACGGTTGGCGTTGGCATGTTAGCGGGTGGCTATCGCCATCACCGGCGCGGGCCACAAGCCCCTGTGCGGCACTCAGGGGCGGGGGCATTGGGCGGGCCGTGCCGCTGGCCCCAGAGCGCCCCCACAGGCTTCATGGAAGCCGTTTTGAGGCAAAAATGCGCCATGGCGCTAGTGCAATATGCCTGAATAGCTATCTAATTGATAGCAAATTTCAGCAACGCCCACAGGCTCCACGCACTGCCCCATCCCCTGGTATTGCCCTTTGAACAGACCCTCACCCCCCATGCTGCCCACTGCCTCCCACCGCCACTTCACCCCGGTGCCCCTCGACAAGGCCTACCGCCTGCTCAACCACGGCCCCGTCGTGCTGGTGTCGGCCGCCCACGCGGGCCAGCACAACGTCATGGCGGCATCGTGGGCCTGCGCACTGGACTTTGCACCGCCCAAGGTCACGGTGGTGCTCGACAAGGCCACGCGCACGCGCGAACTGGTGGAGGCCAGCGGCTTCTTTGCTCTGCAGCTGCCCACCGTGCCCCTGGCCGCGCTGACTGTGGCGCTGGGCACCGACAGCGCCAAGACCACGCCCGACAAGCTGCAGCGCCATGGCGTGCCGTTGTTTGAAGCGCCCGGCCACCCGGCGCAGGCCACGCCCCCGCTGGTGCAAGGTTGCGCTGCCTGGCTGCTGTGCCGCGTGATCCCTGAGCCGCACAACCAGCAGGCCTATGACCTTTTCATCGGCGAAGTGGTGGCCGCCTGGGCTGACGACCGCGTGTTCCGCAACGGGCACTGGGAGTTCGACACCGCGCCCGACGCGCTGCGCACGCTGCACTACGTGGCGGGAGGCCAGTTCTATGCCACGGGGGCTTCGGTCAAGGTGTGAGTCAGCATCTTGATGCCGCGAATATTCAGATCAAATTGGCCTGTAGCGCATACCGGGTAAGCGCAAGCAGCTATAAAAACAGGAGTTTTTGTCTCGCGCTGATGGTGCGCAACACCCCGCTCACTCCCCATCCGCAAGCCCCACCTGCTTCAGTTCCGCAAACTTGGCCGCCATCGTCGGGTTGCCGCGTGTCAGCTTCTTGATCGTCAGGTCTTCGGCCTTGTCGTTGGCCAGGCGCAGGTTGTTGGCGGACTTGTGCAGCGCCTCCTTGGTCTTCTCCAGGTCCTTGATGGCCTCGTCAATGCGCTTGATGGCCTCCTCGAACCCGTCTGACGCCAAACGCCAGTTGCGGCCAAACGCGGTTTTGAACTCGTCCAGCTGCGTCTCAAACTTGGTGATGTCCAGGTTCTGCGAACGCACCATCGCCAGCTCAGACTTGTACTTCAGCGAGTTCAACGCCGCATTGCGCAGCAGCGTGATCAGCGGCACAAAGAACTGCGGCCGCACCACATACATCTTGGGGTAGCGGTGCGACACATCGACGATGCCGCTGTTGTACAGCTCGCTCTCCGGCTCCAGCAGGGACACCAGCACCGCGTATTCGCACGCCTTCTCGGTGCGGTCCTTGTCCAGCTCTTTCAAGAAGTCTTCGTTGCGCTTCTTGGTGGCCGTTTCATCGCTCTCGTTCTTCATCTCAAACATGATGGAAACGATCTCGGTGCCGTGCTCATCCGCCTCGCGGAAGATGTAGTCGCCCTTGCTGCCGGTGCGGGCGTCGTTGTCCTTCTCAAAGTGCGCGCGCTGAAACGCCGCCGCCCGAATGCGGTTGAACTCAATCTCGCAGTGCTGCTCCAGCGTTTCGCCCACCATCTTGGTCGATAGCCGCGCCTTCATGTCGCGCAGGCGCTCAATCTCGCCCTCGCGGTCGCGCAACTGCAGGGCAAATTGCTCCTTGATGGCTTTCTCTTCCAGCTGGTTTTTGACGGTGATGAGGCTGAGGTCATGTTTCAAGGCATCGCGCTCTTGGGCCACCACGCCCACGGCCTGGTTCACCGCCTCCGTCACCGCCAGTTGGCGCGCTACATCGCTGGCCGCCAGCTTGGCTTGCAGGGCCTGAATCTCGGCGTCCTTTTTGGCGGCTTCGGCCTGCAGCGCATGGGCCAGCTTGGCCTCGGCCAACTGGGCGGCGGCCTGCTGCGCGTTGCGCGCTTGGGCTAATTCGTTGGCCAGCGCATCGCGCTCTTTGCTCACCGTGCCCAAAGCCTCTGTGACGGCCAACTTGCGCTCCACCTCGCCCGCGTCCAGCTGAGCCTTCAGCGCCTGAATCTCGGTGTCTTTGGCCGCCGCCGCCTTTTGCAGCGCGTTGGTCACCTCCGCCTTGGCCAGGGCAATCGCGTCGCGCTTTTCCCGCTCGGCCAGCTCCAGCCGCTCGTGCAAAGCTTGCTCAAACTCGCCATCGCGCACCTGCTTGAGGATGTCGGCATACCCCGCCTCGTCGATCTTGAAGGCTTTGTTGCAGTGGGGGCAGATGATTTCGTGCATGGCGCGTACCGTGTGTGTCGTGTTTCGTCGGGTGGGGAGCATAGCGGGCACCATGCGCAGCCATGTGGGTGCACTGCGCGCAATCCAGCGCAAGCGGTGAATGCCATGTCGCCAGCCTTTTGTGCGGCAACACATGTGCGGCGAAAAGCGCATTGATTCACCGCATTATTTGCGGCGAATAACCTCCATAATCACCGCATGCGCCACCACCGCCCCACCCGCACGCCCCGCTACCTCTGGCAGTTGCCCGATTGGCCGAACCTTGCTTTTGATGCCGCCGCCCTGGCCGCGCCACTGGCCCAGGTGCACCGCGCACAGGGCATGCTGGCCGGGCGCATGGCAGAGCTGGGGCTGGCGCAGCGCGACCAGGCCACCTTGCAGGTGCTGACGCAAGAAGTCATCACCACCAGCGCCATTGAGGGCGAGCGGCTGGACCTGGATGCCGTGCGCTCCTCCGTGGCCCGCAAGCTGGGGCTCGACATTGAAGCCCTGGCCCCCAGCGACCGGCATGTGGATGGCGTGGTGGACGTGGTGCTGGACGCCACCCGCAACTTTGACCAGCCCCTGACCGCCGAGCGCCTGTTTGGCTGGCACGCGGCGCTGTTCCCCACCGGCTACAGCGGGCGCATGCGCATCACCGTGGCCGGGTGGCGCACCGATGCCAGCGGCCCCATGCAGGTCGTGTCTGGCCCTGTGGGGCGGGAGAAAGTGCACTTTGAAGCCCCGCCCGCCGCCACCCTGCCCGCGCAAACCCAGGCCTTTTTTGACTGGTTTGAAGCCGCCCCGGTGGGCGACGCCCTCATCAAAGCCGGGCTGGCCCACCTGTGGCTGGTCACCCTGCACCCGTTTGACGACGGCAACGGCCGCCTGAGCCGCGCCGTGGGCGACATGGCCCTGGCACGTGCTGAAGGCACGCATCAGCGCTTTTACAGCTTCAGCGCCCAAATTCAGCGCGAGCGCAAAGACTATTACGACCAGCTAGAAGCCACCCAAAAAGGCCCGCTGGACGTGACCCCGTGGCTGCACTGGTTTCTGGGCTGCCTGCTGCGCGCCGTGCAGGGCTCAGACGCCACACTGGCGGGCGTGCTGGACAAAGCCCAGTTCTGGCAGCGCTGGGCGGGCACGCCCATGAACGCCCGCCAAACGCTGGTGCTGAACCGCGTGCTGGATGGCATGGAAGGCAAACTGACCAACGCCAAGTGGGCGGCGATGGCCAAATGCTCACCCGATACGGCGCTGCGCGACATCAACGACCTGCTGGCCCGGGGCGTGCTGGCGCGGCTGGAAGGTGGCGGGCGGAATACCGCCTACATCTTGGTCAAATAGGCTGCTAGCGCTTAAACCATAAGCGCTAGCAGCTATCAAATCAGAAGCAATTCACGGTATAGCAACGCTGCAAGTCACCACCACCTACCCCTGCGCATACCGCGCCAGCCGCTGCGCCAGCGTGCCGGTGTGCAGCTCAAACAGGTGGTTGAGGATGTCGGCATACCCCGCCCCGTCGATCTTGAAGGCTTTGCTGCAGTGGGGGCAGATGATTTCGTGCGTGGGGTAGTTAGCGGAGAATTTGGTATTTAAAAAGTCTGTAGCCCGCTTTGATATTGCGTGACCAGCTATCAATAACGGAGCAGAAAGATCAACTCAAAGTAGCGCCCCTCTGCAACTCTGAATCCGATCCGATGTTTGCGCTTCTATGGATTGAGTTCACTCGCAATCATCTCCGCTTGCTTCAAAACAGTCTCAGTCGCCAGCAGCTCCATGTCAGGTGGGTAGCCGAACTGGCGCAATGTTCGCTTCACAATGACCTTGAGCTTGGCTTTAACGTTTTCCTTGATAGTCCAGTCAATGGAGGCGTTCTCCCGCACCCGCTGGGTCAGCACCACGGCTAGCTCACGTAGTTTGTCTTGATGCATTAGCTCTTTGGCGCTGTCGTTGTTGGCCACCGCTGTGTAGAAAGCGTATTCAAAGTCCGACAGGCCCATATGCGCGGCCTCACTGTCAGCACTCACAATTTCCTTGCTTACCTTGATGAGCTCTTCCATTACCTCGGCCGCCGTCAGAATCTTGTTTTGGTACTTCTTGATGGCGGTTTCCAACATCTCCATGAGAGAGCGGCTTTGCACCAAGTTGCGTTTGGCGCGCACCTTCAACTCGTCGTTCAGCAGTTTTTTGAGGACTTCCAGCGCCACATTTTTATGCTCATACCCTTTAAGCTCCGCCAAGAATTCGTCGGACAAAATGGAAATATCTGGCTTCTTGATGCCCGCTGCATCAAACACGTCAATCACTTGCTCCGAAACCAGCGCCTGGTCTATCACTTGCCGAATGGTGGTTTCGATCTCTTCGTTGCTTCGTCCGTCTGACGTATTGTCAAACTTAGCCAACCGCGCTTTGACAGCTTGAAAGAACCCGACCTCGTCTTTCACCTCCATCGCCTGCTCGTGTGGTACTGCTATGGCAAAAGCTTGCGAGAGCGCAGCGACCTCGTTCAAAAAGCGCTTACGCCCATCGTCTAGCCCCAAAACATGCTCTTCGGCCGCAAGAATAAGTGATAGTTTTTGCGCCGTATCCGCAGCAAAATAGTCCTCATAAGCAAAGCCATGGAACAGCGCAGAAATCACTTCTAGCTTTTCCAGCATTAACGCTATGGCTTGCTCCTGTGCCAACGCTGGGTCACCCTTGCCGCCCGCATCCGAGTAGAAGGACAGGGCCGTTTTCAGGTCTGCGGCGATGCCCAGATAGTCCACCACCAAACCACCGGGTTTGTCTTTGTAGACACGGTTCACCCGCGCAATCGCCTGCATCAGGTTGTGGCCTTTCATCGGCTTGTCGATGTACAGCGTGTGCATGCTGGGTGCATCAAAGCCGGTGAGCCACATGTCGCGCACGATCACCAGCTTGAGTGGGTCACTGCCTGACTTCATGCGCTCGGCCAACACCTTGCGCTGCTCTTTGGTGGTGTGGTGCTTGGCCAGTTTGGGGCCGTCGCTAGACGATGCTGTCATCACCACCTTGATCGCGCCTTTGCGTAAATCATCCGAGTGCCACTCGGGTCGCAGCAGGATGATCTCTTCATATAAGTCGGCGGCAATGCGCCGCGACATACTCACCACCATCGCCTTGCCTGCAAATACCTCCTGGCGTGCCTCAAAGTGCGCCACGATGTCATGCGCGATATTTTTGACGCGCGGCTCACTGCCAATCAGCGCCTCCATCTTTGTCCATTTAGCCTTGGCCTTCTGCGTTTCAGTCAGCTCCTCTTGCTCCAACTCTTCGTCCAGCTCCGCAATTAGCTTCTTGCCCTCGTCGCTCAGGCTCACTTTGGCCAAGCGGCTCTCATAGTAGATGCGCACAGTAGCGCCGTCTTCCACCGCTTGGGCAATGTCGTAAATATCCACATAGTTGCCAAACACCGCCGGGGTGTTGACATCGGTCTTCTCAATAGGCGTACCGGTAAAGCCCAGGTAGGTGGCGTTGGGCAAGGCATCGCGCAAATACTTGGCAAAGCCGTAAACAACTCGCTTGCCAATTACATCGCCAGCCTCATTCTTTTCGTCCACCGTTTTGGCAGCAAATCCATATTGCGTGCGGTGCGCTTCGTCGGCAATCACCACTATGTTTTGCCGCCGAGACAGCTCTTCGTACACATTGCCCTTTTCAGGCTGGAACTTCTGAATGGTCGAAAACACCACGCCACCAGCCGAAACACGCAGCAACTCCTTCAAGTGGTCGCGGTCTTTTGCCTGCACGGGCTCTTGGCGCAATAACTGTTTGGATGCTGCAAAAGTATCAAAGAGCTGGTCGTCCAAGTCATTGCGGTCGGTGATCACCAGCACCGTTGGGTTGTTGAGCGCCAGCACAATCTTGCCGGTGTAAAAAACCATTGACAATGATTTACCAGAGCCCTGCGTGTGCCAAACCACCCCAGCCTTCATGTCGCCTTTGGGTTGGCTTGTAACGCTAGGTGCCCCATAGCTGGCCGGGTTCTCGCGCACCGAAGGCGGCCCGCTAATGTCCGCTGCGCGCAGGGTAGATGCCACCGCCGCGTTCACGGCGTAATACTGGTGATAAGCCGCCAGCTTCTTGGCGGTGCTGATGGTGATCTGCCCTGTTTTCGGGTCTTCTTGGCCGCTCTTCTCAAACACAATGAAATGGCGCACCAAGTCCAGCAAAGTGGCTTGGTTCAGCATGCCCAAAATCAAGGTTTCTAGTTGGCTCACCAAGTGCGATGCCTCGGCCTTGCCGTCTGCACTCTTCCACACCATAAAGCGCGACAGGCCTGCCGACACCGAGCCCGCCCTGGCCTCCAGCCCATCCGAGATAACCACGATGGCATTGGTGGTGAACAAGCTGGGTATCGCTTGCTTGTAAGTGTCTATCTGCTGGTGGGCAGTTTTGAGCGTGGCCTTTTCATCGGTGGCATTCTTCAACTCAATCACCACCAGCGGCATGCCATTCACAAACAGCACCAGGTCAGGCCGCTTGTTCTGGTGGTTTTCTATCACCGTGAACTGGTTCACCACCACAAACTCGTTGTTCTCTGGCCGCTCAAAGTCCACCAACCACACCCGCTCACCCCGCGTGTCACCGTCCTTTTGCAAATTAACTGGCACGCCCTCCGTCAGCAGCCGGTGAAACGCTTCGTTATTGGTCAACAGGTCGGGCGAATGGATGCGCTGCACATCCCTTAACGCTGCGTCCACCACGTCTGTGGGCAGCCTGTGGTTGATGCGCCTGGCGGCCTGCGTCATACGCTCAAGCAGCAGCACATCGGCATAGGTGCTGCGCTCCGGGTTGTCGCTGTCCGGGGCCATGCTCGGGCCGTGCAGATAGATGTAACCCAGCCGCTCCAACAGTTTGATGGCAAAGGCTTCGATGGCGGATTCGGTGAGCATATGGGTTCTATATCGCTTTTGGTGAAGGCCTAAGCTATTGATTCAAGACACGAGAACGAAAAGCGTCATATGGATGACTCGCATACATTTCATAGCGCTTCCCCGGCCGAATCTTCGTCTGCTTCCATGAAGGCCTTATGTTCCGCTGCATAAGCCTGTGCGTCTACGCTAAACAAAATTTCGCTGGCAGGGTAAGAGTATTGGCCCATGGCAAATTCACCAAAGGTTTCATCCCAGTAGTTATTGAAGGCCTCGTTATCTTCGTAATCGGACGAGTTGTTAGTCTGCGCATCCCGTGGCGATGCTGTTTCGCTGTGTCGCTCTTCAAACGACCGAATCAGAAACACCGCTACCACGAGCGTACTGTCAATCAGGAACTCTCGTGTCAGCAAATCAACTTTGTCGTTTCGCTCGCTTAGAGCTGCCAAAGGTTTTCCGTGGGAGGTAGGGCTAATTTCATTACGCAAATTTCCCACTTGCTGGCCAATATTCGCCAGTGCGCCAGATACTTGACTTACCAAGTCCTCGGACGTGTAACCCAATGCCATGAAGGAGCGTTTCATCACAGCGTTAATGCTTGCAGCAGCGGGCAATTCCACCGCTTTTACCTGGCATATCTCCTTGCCGATGGACTCCAGCAAGGCCTTGGCGTTTTCCACCGCATTGCTGAAATCGCTCTCCAGGCTGGCTTCCATTCGGTCTACGTAAACCGAAAGCGGTTTCCAGCGACCGTACTGCTCCAGCGTGTTGCGTAGTTTTTCCATCAGTAGGTCACCCGCACTTCCCCGCTCATCAATTTGGGCAGCAGAGTGTCACGCAGCTTCTCCAGAGTTTTTCGCTGCTTGGCATTGGCAATCTGCTTGTCCAGCAGCGGTTGCATTTGCTGGGTCATGTTTTCGAGCACGTCGGGTGGCGGCACCAGTACCATGGCCGTATCCAAGTCGCCGCGTTTGATGTGCCCCATTGTGGTGGCGTGGCTGGTGGCCACGGCAATGAACTCTGCGAGATGGTGCTTGCACCACATCAGATAAAACCACTTTGGAAACTCGTTCGACGTCACCTTGAACAAGTGCTGATTCAATACGCACTTTTCACCATTCCACACCTTGACCATCAAGGATGCAGACCATGCAAAAATCACATCGCCCGCTTCGACGATGTAGTCGGGCTTGACTTGGCTGGTTGCCCAGTCGGATGCTTCGGAGATGCCGCCGCTCAGCTCTTTAATTTTGAGGACTGGCAATTTTTCCAACGCATTGGTTGCTGGATATTTTTGGCATGCCAAGCCATTCAAGAAATGGGCAATGTCGCTCAGTGGCCTTTCGACCCAGCCTTCCTGCACATCTTTCACAAACCACTGGCGGAACAGGGTTGCGGCCATAGTTTCAAGCGTTTGGATTTGACGGTTCAACAGGTCTATTTTTTCGTCGATGCTGCTGAGGACGGCCGCGATGGATTGTTGTTCCGAGGGTTGCGGGAACGCTACGCGCTCCTGATGAACATCGTTGCGATTAACACCGGGGACTGCGCTCTTGTCGCTGTATTTTTCCCAATCGAGTTGCTGCAAGAAGTAGTAAACAAATTTAGGGTTGTTACCCTTAAAGTCTTGAACATATAAGGTGGTATTCAACGGCCAATAACTACCGCTCGCATAGAACACTTGTCCTATCGTTCCATATCGCCCGGTGACTACACCGGGTCCATTTGCCTTTTTCTCGTTGTGGAAACCCGAAATTCCGGAGGATGAAAATATTGGAACTTTGCCTTCGATGCGGCTATTGCTTGGCAGATCGTATCCACGCTTAAGATTTATCAGGTCACCAAGTGGTGCTTCTTTCCACTCACTCATAGTTTCACATTCCCTAGGTTCGCCGAAATCCCCGGATTCTGAAGCCCTTGCGGCACCACACTCGCCGGGCTCTCGGATGGAATCGCGGCTGGATTGGGAATGCCCGGTCGGCGGACGTTTTCTGGGAAACCGGAAGCGTCCGTTTTCATTTTGGGTACACCTTGAGTCCGTGAATGCGGCTACATTCGTCAAAAAACGCGATGAAGCGTGACGTGGACAAGCAGTTTTGCGTCATGCCTGCACTTTCGCCAAATTCTCGGCAATGGCTTTGTTCAGCTTCACCTCTTCTAGCAACTGCGCTTCAAACTCGGCCTTGAGTGCCGCAAACCGCTCGGCAAAATTGAAGTCATCTTCCTCATCGGGCAAGCCGACATAGCGGCCTGGTGTCAGCACATAGTCCAGCTCGGTCACGCGCGCCAGGGGCACTGATGCACAAAAGCCTTTTTCGTCCTCATACGTAGCCTCACCCGTGCGCCATGCGTGGTACACGCTGGCGATCTTTTGAATGTCGTCAGTGCTGAGTTCGCGGGTGCGGCGGTTGATGAGGTAGCCCAAGTTGCGGGCATCAATAAACAAAATCTCGCCCTTGCGCGGGTGGCCGTTGGCTCGAGCGCGGTTCATGAACCACAGCGCGGCGGGTATCTGAGTGTTGAGAAACAGTTTGGCGGGCAGGTTGACGATGCAGTCGATGAGGTTGCCCTCTGCCACCAGTGCCTTGCGGATGTCGCCCTCGCCACTGCTTTTGCTGGTAAGCGCACCCTTGGCCAGTACCACGCCCGCGCGGCCATTGGGAGCCAGATGGTGGTGAAAGTGCTGCAGCCAAGCAAAGTTGGCGTTGCCTGTGGGCGGCACACCGAATTGCCAGCGGCCATCTTTGCGCAACAGCTCACCACTCCAGTCGCTCACGTTGAAAGGCGGGTTGGCGATGATGAAGTCGGCCTTCAAGTCTTTGTGCGCGTCGTTCAGAAACGAGCCTTCGTTGTTCCATTTCACTTGGCTGGCATCAATGCCGCGAATGGCCAGATTCATCTTGGCCAAGCGCCAAGTAGTTTGGTTGCTCTCTTGCCCATAGATGGAAATGTCGTTCACGCGGCCTTGGTGCGAGGTGACGAATTTTTCAGACTGCACAAACATGCCGCCGGAGCCGCAGCAGGGGTCAAACACCCGACCTTTGTAGGGCTCCAGCATTTCCACCAGCAGCTCCACAATGCTGCGCGGTGTGTAGAACTGCCCGCCTTGCTTGCCTTCGGCCAGCGCAAATTCGCCCAAAAAATATTCAAACACGTGGCCCAGCACATCGGCGCTACGCGATTTGGCATCACCCAGCGCGATGTTGCCTACCAAATCAATCAGGCCGCCCAGGCTGGCGGGGTCGAGGTTTTGCCGTGCAAACACTTTGGGTAGCACGCCTTTGAGGGAGGGGTTTTCCTTCTCGATGGCATCCATGGCTGCATCCACAAAAGTGCCTACGGTGGGCAGCTTGGCCTTGCTAAGCAGAAAGGACCATCGTGCCTCGGGCGGTACAAAGAAAATGTTCTCCGCCTTGTACTCGTCTTTGTCCTCGGGGTCTGCCCCTGCGTAGTCACCTTCTCCGTCTTGGAGCTTTTCAAACATCTCGGCAAACGAATCCGAAATGTATTTGAGAAATATCAAGCCCAGCACCACGTGCTTGTACTCGGCTGCGTCAATGTTCTTGCGCAGCTTGTCGGCGGCTTTCCAAAGCTGCTTTTCTAGTGGTTCTTCTTTATCGGGCTTGGTAGTAGATGCGCGGGCCATGGGGCAGTCTTTCAATTGCAAGTGGGGTACTTTACGTCAAGGCGAGTGAGGCAATCGGGCGCAAAAACTGCCATTCCCGCACACCCCCAACACCAACCTCTGCGCAGCCCTCGTCACCGCCACATACAACACCCGCGCCGCCTCCCTGCGCGCCAGCACCTCGGCCTCTGACAGCGCCTGCGCGCCCTCTCCCGGCTCGGTAGCCTCCGCCCCCATTCGCTCCACCCCCGGTATCGCCACCACCGGGAATTCCAGCCCCTTGCTGACCATCATGGTCATCACCTTCACGCTGTTGGCCAGCGGGTTGTAGTCGCCCGACCTCCGGCGGTTTTGCACAGGCACGCCGCGTTTGTAGAGGGCGCTGGCGCACAGGTCGCGGATTTTTTCGGTGCGGCACAGCACGGCCATGTCGCCCCAGGCGAAGCCATCCGCATGCGCGCCTTGCAGCAGCTCGGCGATCTTGGCGGCCTGTTCGGGCAAGGTGGGCAAGTTGATGACGATGGGCTCGGGGCCGTCGCGGCCACAGCTCACGGGTTTGACGAGGGGGATGCCGTCGTCGTCGCGGTCTTCGGCGGTGAGCAGGTCGCCCGCGAGGGCGTTGGCGGCTTGCAGGATTTGCCGCGTGTTGCGGTAGTTGATCTTGAGGATGGTGGTGCGGCCCTGCGCCTGGATGCCCACGCTTTTGAAGCTGAAGTTCTTTTTGCGGCCGCGCTCGTAAATGCTTTGCGCGTCGTCGTATAGCACCAGCAGGCTGTTGGTGGTGGGGTCCACCATTTGGGTGACGAGCTTGAGCCATTCGGGCGCAAAGTCGTGGCCCTCGTCGATGAGCACCGCCAGGTATTGGCCGGTGGGGATGTGGCCCCGGTCCACGCCGGTGATGACGCGCTGGACCATCTCGGCCATCTTGGCGTCCGTGCTCTGGTTGTCTGCGGGCAAGGTCTGCCCGTAGGCCACCAGTTGGGCCCTGGCCCATTTGTGGAAGTGGACGCAGTGCACGCGATCACTCAGGCCCTTGGCGGCCATGGTGGCGGCGAGTTTGACGGCCAGCGGCTCGTTGTAGCAGAGCACCAGCACGGGCTTGCCTGCGGCGTGGGCGCGGGCCAGGTATTCGGCACGGTAGCCCAGCACCATGGTTTTGCCAGAGCCCGCCACGCCGTGGATAACACGGTGGCCGTCGCCCAGGCTGCGGGCCAGTTGCTCTTGCTGCAGGTCCATCACGCGCAGCATGTCGGGCACTTCGGCCTGCATGTCGGCCTCGTCGAACAGGCTGGCCTGCTCAGGGATGCGCACCTGCGGGAAGAGGATCCAGCGCACGCGGTCAATCTGCGGCAGGGTGAGCGTGTGGTAGCGCTCGTAGGGGAACATCTCCCACAGGCGGCTCTGGAAAGCCTCGGGCTCCACGCTGTCGGTCATCTCGTCGCTGCAGATGACGCGGTGGGGTGCAATGGCCTGGCCCAGCTGTGCTTCGGTGAACTGTTTGCGCGTGATGTTGGGCAGCACCACGCCGTAGCTCCAGGCAAACACCACTTCGCCCTGGCGGCGGCCATCGGGGTGCACCAGGCGCTTGTCGGCGCGCAGGGCGTCGAGCACCGTATGCGCATAGTTGCGGGCCTGGGCGAAGGGGGACTGGATGGCTTTGGGCTCGCTGCTGGTGGCGTCCAGAATGGTCCAGTCTTCCTTGTCGGCCTGCACGATGGTGCTCAGGCGGAAGTCTTTGACCTCCAGAATCAGCAAGCCCCGGCTGGGGTGCAGCACGATGAAGTCGGGGTGCAGTTGCTGCGGGCCCACGGTTACGTCGTACCAGAGCAGGTAGTCGTCGTCCAGCTTGTCTTCCAGCCTCTCAGCCAGGCGCTTTTCTCCAGGGGTCATGCGCCGCAAGCACGCACCCAGTGCCGGTATCAATGTCGCCATGCCGCGAGTCGCCCCCCTATGTTGTGCGATGCATATCTTTGTATGCAGTTGTTAAGGCACTTTAGGTGGTGTGGCAGTAGGGCGCAACTTTTCGATGCCAAGCGTGTTGGCAAGCGCTGGTTGAGTGGGCCGCTGCAGAAAGACCTACCCAGTCAAGACTATTCAAACCATATTGGCCTGTAGCGCTTATCCAATAAGCGCTAGCAGCTATCAATTTCATACCAATCAACTAACGGCACCCTGGCCCTTAGCGTGCACTGGCGCCGCCCTGCAAGTCCCTGCAGTGCCGTCGGGTAAATTGCCCCGCATGCCGAACACCTCTTCGCCCCCCCCAGCCGCCGCCCCCGCATCCCGCATCGACTCCCGCCAGGCCGCCTGGCGCCTGCTGACCACGTTGGGCCTGGTGGTGCTGGGCAACAGCAGCATGTATGTGGTGTCGGTGGTGCTGCCCGCCGTGCAGGCCGAGTTTGGCGTGGGCCGCGCGGATGCGTCGCTGCCCTACACGCTGATGATGGTGTGCCTGGGGCTGGGCGGCATCTGGACGGGCCGCATGGCCGACCGGCATGGGCTGATGCCGGTGCTGTGCGTGGGCGCGGTGGCTGTGTGTGGCGGGTTTGTGTGGGCGGGGCTGTCGGGCAGCATCTGGGGGTTTGGGCTGGCGCACGGGTTGATGGGGCTGATTGGCAGCTCGGCCACGTTTGCGCCGCTGATGGCAGACACCGCGCTGTGGTGGAACAAGCGGCGCGGCATTGCGGTGGCAATCTGCGCCAGTGGCAACTACATTGCGGGCGCGCTGTGGCCGCCCATCGTGCAGCACGGCATTGAGCTGATCGGCTGGCGCCACACCTATGTGCTGCTGGGCATTGTGTGTGGTGTGGGCATGCTGCTGCTGGCACTGCGCATGCGCCAGCGCGCGCCCATGGTGCAGATGGATGCAGCATCGGCAGCGATGGCACCGGCCGCGTCGGGTGCAGCGCCCTCGCCGTTGCCGCTCGACCGCAGCCGCCCGTTCGGTCTGCGCCCGCTGCATGCACAGCTATTGCTGTGTGTGGCGGGCGTTGCGTGCTGCGTGGCCATGGCG
Source organism: Acidovorax sp. 59 (assembly GCF_002754175.1). Lineage (NCBI taxonomy): Bacteria > Pseudomonadati > Pseudomonadota > Betaproteobacteria > Burkholderiales > Comamonadaceae > Acidovorax > Acidovorax sp. 59. Next base: position 4,707,853 of record NZ_PEET01000001.1, read on the forward strand.
ATGCCGCAGGTGCACATCGTGGCCTATTGCACCGACCTGGGTTTTGGCGCAGCGCGCGGGGCAGAGATGCTGTCGCTGATGCTGGCCTGCGGCATCGTCAGCCGCTTGGTGTCGGGTGTGATCTGCGACCGCATTGGCGGCGTGCGCACGCTGCTGCTGGGGTCTGCGTTGCAGGGTGTGGGGCTGGCGCTGTTTTTGCCGTTTGACGGGCTGGTGCCGCTGTATGTCATCTCGGCGATGTTCGGGCTGTTCCAGGGCGGCATCGTGCCCGCCTACGCCATCATCATCCGCGAGTATTTCGCCCCGCAGGAGGCCGGTGCGCGGGTGGGTGCTGTGATCATGGCCACGCTGATCGGCATGGCGCTGGGGGGCTGGATGTCGGGCTGGATCTTTGACCTGACGGGCAGCTACCGCGCGGCGTTTTTGAACGGCATGGCGTGGAACCTGCTGAACTTGTCGATCGTGGGCTGGCTGTTCTGGCGCGTGCGTCAGCAACGCGCTGTGACAGCGCGGCCGCAGCACAGCCCGGGGTAAGCTGGGCAGGCGCTGCCAGCGGGCACCATCGGCAGCTCAGGCCGCCTGCAGGTACCGCCCCATCAGTTCCTTCTGCGCGGCCGCGTCCACGCCCAGCACGTCCACCAGATAGGGCTGCAGACCGCCATAGTCGTTGTCCACCATGTGCAGGGCGGCATCCAGAAACTCCTCTTGCACACGCCATAGCACGCGCAGCACTTCTTCCGGCGCGTGGCTGCCCATGCCGGGGGGGCGCTGGTAGAGCGTGTTGGTGAGCAGGTAGTCGTGCATGACCACATCGCGCGGTACGCCCAGAGTCAGCAGGATGAGGGCAGCGGCAAAGCCGGTGCGGTCCTTGCCCGCCGTGCAGTGAAAGACGGTGGGCGTATCGCTGGCCAGCAGCAGGCGGAACAGCTCGGCAAAACGCGGGGCGTTGTCGTGCACAAAACCCCGGTAGGTGTCCTGCATCAGGCCCACGGCGTCTTGGGCCGTGAGCTGGCGGCCGGTGCGTTGCAGCTCCAGCGCGCGCTGCACCACGGTGGGCTCGATGTGCAGTGGGTGGTAGGCCACGCCGGGCAGTGCGTAGGCATACGCGGCGCTTTCGGCCTGGCCGCGAAAGTCCACCGCGCGGGCCACGCCCAGGTCTGCCAGCAGGGCCTGGTCCTCGGGCGTCAGGCCCGCCAGGTGGTCAGAGCGGAAGATGCGGCGCCATTTCACCGGGCGGCCGCCGTGGCCGGTGTAGCCGCCGAGGTCGCGGAAGTTGGTGGCGCCGCGCAGGGGCAGGGATCGGGAAGGGGCAGAAGAGGACATGGTCGAAAGGCTCAAGCACAGGACGTTGCCGCAAGACTAGCCCAGTTGCGCCTGCCCGGTTGTCGCATGGGGGCTATTCAGCGCACTGGCACCCCGTGTGTGGTGCTGCCCCCTTCGCTCCGCCGGGCTTACTTGCCCTGCACGTAGGCGTTGCGGGCGGTCACGGCCAGGTCGGGGTAGTTGGCAAACATGCCGTCCATGCCCATGTCCAGGTACTTGCGGAACTCTACGGCGGCGGGGGCGGCATCGGCCTGCGCAAAGGTCCAGCCGTGCACCTTCAGGCCTGCGGCGTGGGCCTGGTCGATGAAGGACTTTGTGACCGGGTAGGTGGTGTTGTTGATGAGCACGCCCACCCCCTCGGTGAAGGTAGCGACATCCTTGAGCGTGAGCGCCTGCACGCCGGTGGCGCCCGTGACCCCCATGCGTGCGGTGCCGTCCGCTGCGGTGGTGGCCACCCCCAGCAGGATCAGCGGCATCTTGTTGTTCTGCGCGACTTGCTTGGTGCGCAGGCTGCGCAGCGTGGCATCGCTGAACGACTGGATGAAGACCTTGCTGTTGGCGTTGTAGCCGTTGGCGGCCAGGGTCTTCAAGATGCCGTCTTCCATGGCGGGATCGGCCTGCTTGGCCTCTGGGTAGATGCCCACTTCGCGGCCTGCGGTGCTGCTTTGTTTTTTGGCCAGGTCCACCACTTCCTGGAAGGTGGGCACGGCGAACGCGTTGGCCGAGCTGGGCGTGAAGCCTGGATAGCTTGCCTTGCCCGTGCCGGTGGGCATCACGGTCAGCGTCTTGATTTCGGCGAGGGTGAAGTCCGACACCTTGTAGCCGCCGTTGCGCTGCGCGAACAGCGTGGCCACGTTGGTGGTGCGGTTCAGGGTGTCGTCGTGGATGGCGACCAGCGCGCCGTCTTTGGTGATCTGCAGGTCGGGCTCGATGAAGTCAGCCCCCATGCGGATGGCCAGCTCGTAGCCGCCCAGCGTGTGCTCCGGCAGATAGCCGCTGGCGCCACGGTGCGCGATGACCTGGGGTTGTGCAGGCGCATCGTCACTACCGCCACACCCGGCAAGCACCAGGGCAGACAGGCAGACAGCGGCGAAGGAGGACAAGGCTTTCATGGCAACAGTTCCGTTTCTGAAAAGAGGCCGACTCTAGGGCGGCGCCATTGCAGCGGCGTGACATGGTGGCGCGGATGTGCGCGGGGCAGAAACGCAGGAGACACTGGGGCGACGGCGAACCCTGCGATGCAAGAACCCATGCCGGATGCAAGCGTGGGTTCAGGCGCCTGGTGATGCCTTTGTCCGATGGGCAGCGAACCGTCAGGGCGGGAGCGAAGTCACCGCGCCATCCACCGGCAGCTCTTGCGTGCCCTTGGGACAGGGCTGGTCGGTGTAGGTAGTGCGGCCGTCTTTCACACACTTGCGCGGTTGCGGCGCGGCGGGCGTGGAGGCGCCGCTGCGTGCGGGCTGCGCCTGGGCGGGCCGCTTGTCAGGCGGCAGGGTGTCGGGGCCCGGGCGGGTGATCTTTTTCCACATCTGCTCGGACCACGGCCCTGCCTGCGGCAGCCAGGCATCGCGCGTCCACCACGCAGCGGCGGCGGCAGCAACCACCACGACCGCGATGGCGGTGAGGACGGTGCGTTCAGTGCGGCTGCGCATAAGGATGCGGTGAGAGCGCCTGCGAAGGCTTGTCAGCGAGTGCGCTCCCGCGTCACGTTCACGTCGATATCGCCAAACACGGTCACGCCGCTCGCGCCCTGGGGCTGCTGCTGGCTGGCCGGGTCGCTGGAGCGTGCGGAGCCTGTGGTGGTGCAACCCCCCAGCGCAGCGGCAACCGCGAGTGCCACCAGCGCGGTGCGGCAGACGCTGCCCGCCATCGACGCGATAGGCACCATGTTCAGCGGCTTCATCATTCGCCGCCCAGGTGGTTGCCCAGAATGCCCGCCAGCTCAAACATGCCCGCGCTGTCCTTGCCGAACACGGCGCGCAGCTTGTCGTCAGCGACGATGGTGCGCTTGTCCTTGGGGTCTTGCAGTTTGTGGGCCTTGATGTATTCCCACATCTTCTTCACGGCCTCGGGGCGCGCCACCGGCTCGTTGCCAATCACGGCGGCCAGGGCGGCGCTGGGGGCCTTGCCTGCAGCGGCCTTGCGCGGGGCTTTGGCAGCCGTCGTTTTGGCTGCGGCCTTCTTTGCAGGGGCTTTTTTGGCGGCAGCGCTAGTGGGTTTCGCCTTGGTTGCTATTGTTTTTGAAGCGGCGCCCGGACGGGGTGGGAACTTGCTGGGCGCGAATTCAAAGTTGACCTTGCCCGCCTCCTTGTCCCACGCCAGGTGGGCCTTGAAGTTGCGGCGCGTGCGCATGCTCACGAACTTGTCGAGCAGGTCGGTCTTGCCGGTCTCCAGAAGCTTGTGCATCTGCTCGCGCTCCACGGGCTGCTGCAGGATGATCTTGCCGCTCTTGAAGGTGCAGCTGGGCGTCGGCTGCGCCGCGGTAGGCACGGCCTTGCTGCACACATAGTTGCTGCCGTGTTCGTGCACTTCCGATCCGCAGATGGGGCAGGGGCCCAGGGCGGCGTCTTCAAACTCCACGATCTCGCCGGACTCTTCGCCCTTCTTGTCGTCACCAAAGTCGAATTCGAGCTTGTAGTTGTGCGCCTCGTCGTCGTACTTGATGACGATCTCGGACGTGAAGGGCCAGCCCGCCTTGGAGCGGAAGCCCTCCAGCGGGCCGATCTTCTTGTCCCGCAGCAGGGCGTTGGCCTCTGCGGTTTCAAAGGTGCGCCCTGCGGGCGATTTGCCAAAGCTGAAGCCGCAGCCCTCAGCGCCTGCCTTGCCCACGCAGGCAAAGCGGCGGTAGTTTTCCTTCACCACGCCGCCGCAGTTGGGGCAGGGCGATTCAAGCGTGGCGTAGTCGCCGGGGATGGTGTCGCGGTCGTATTCCTTGGCCTTCTTGACCATGCGCTCGGTCATGGCGGCGATCTCGGCCATGAAGGCTTCACGGCTCAGTTGGCCCTTTTCCATTTGCGAGAGCTTGTACTCCCACTCGCCGGTCAGGTCGGCACGGCAGAGTTCTTCCACTTCCAGACCGCGCAGCAGCGTCATGAGCTGGAAGGCCTTGGCCGTGGGGATGATTTCACGGCCTTCGCGCAGCATGTACTTTTCGGTCAGCAGGCCTTCGATGATGGCCGCGCGCGTGGCAGGCGTGCCCAGGCCTTTTTCCTGCATGGCTTCGCGCAGTTCGTCGTCGTCGATCTGCTTGCCCGCGCTTTCCATGGCGCCCAGCAGCGTGGCTTCAGAGTAGCGGGCGGGGGGCTTGGTCTTGAGGCCCTTGGGGTCGGCAGCCAGGGTGTTGACGCTTTCGCCGGGCTTCACCGGCACCAGGTTCTGGCCCTTGTCGCCGTCCTTGCCACCTTCCACTTCGTCGGCCGCTTCCTTGCCATAGATGGCCAGCCAGCCCGGCTTGACCAGCACCTTGCCTTCGGTCTTGAAGCTGTGCGGGGCCACGGTGCTGATGCGCGTGGTCACCGTGTATTCAGCGCTGGGGAAGAACACCGCCATGAAGCGGCGCACGACCAGGTCGTACAGCTTTTGCTCGGCTTCGCTCAGGCCGCTCGGTGCCTGCAGCGTGGGGATGATGGCAAAGTGATCGCTGACCTTGCTGTTGTCGAAGATGCGCTTGGACGGGCGCACGTAGTTGTTGTTCAGCGCCGTGAGCGCGTGGGGCGCCAGATGCCGCATGCCGCTGTCGGCCAGCATTTCAAAGGTCTGCTTGGCCACCGGCAAATAGTCTTCCGGCAGCGCGCGCGAGTCGGTACGTGGGTAGGTCAGGGCCTTGTGGCGCTCGTAAAGGCTCTGCGCCAGCGCCAGCGTGGTCTTTGCCGAGAAGCCGAACTTGCCGTTGGCCTCGCGCTGCAGGCTGGTCAAGTCAAACAGCAGGGGTGAGGCTTGCGTGGTGGGCTTGCTCTCTTCGGTGACGGTGGCCTGCTTGCCGCGCACGGCGTTGGCAATGGCCGTGGCCTCGGCGGCGGACCACACACGGTCCGCGCGCATTTCCACATCCTCGCCCTTCTTCCACTTGGGGTCGAACCACTTTGCGGGGTACTCGCCGGCCTCCGCGCCAAAGGTGGCGTGGATTTCCCAATAGTCGCGGCTGATGAACTTGCGGATCTTTTCCTCGCGCTCCACCACCAGCGACAGCGTGGGCGTCTGCACCCGGCCCACGGTGGTCAGGAAGAACCCACCATCGCGCGAGTTGAACGCCGTCATGGCCCGCGTGCCATTGATGCCCACCAGCCAGTCGGCCTCGGAGCGGCTGCGGGCCGCGCTGGCCAGGCCCGCCATCTGCTGCTCGGTGCGCAGCGCATCAAAGCCGTCGCGGATGGCCTGGGGCGTCATGGACTGCAGCCACAGGCGCTTGACCGGTTTGCCCAGGGGCTTGGCGCCACCGGCGTACTGTTCGATCAGGCGGAAGATCAGCTCCCCCTCGCGGCCCGCGTCGCAGGCGTTGATGAGCTGTGTCACGTCCTTGCGCTTGGCCTGCTTGACCACCGCGTTCAGGCGGCTCTTGGTCTTGTCCACGGGCTTCAGGTCAAAGTACGGCGGGATCACAGGCAGGTGCGCAAAGCTCCACTTGCCGCGCTTCACGTCGAACTGCTCGGGGGCCTGGATCTCCACCAGGTGGCCCACGGCGCTGGTGACTACATAGCGGTCGTTCTCGAAGTGGTCTTCGTGCTTCTCGAACTTGCCCGCCACGGGGGTCAGCGCGCGCACGATGTCTTGCGCCACCGAGGGTTTCTCTGCAATTACCAGGGTCTTGGTCATTTTTTGGTTTCTCGCCAGTCTGGCTGTCCGGCATCCGGCCGGTCGCTTCTACAATTCGTTGCCTCACGCGTACACGCGCACGCGCATGTGTGCATATTCAAGTTAACAGAGTTTTTGCCATGCCCCGCACCGCACCGCCCGCAACCCCGACCCCCGCGCAGGGCCGTCGCATCCAGACCCGGCGTTCGGGCGTGCACGGCAAGGGCGTTTTTGCCGTGCAGGATATTGCAGAGGGCGAAGTCCTTGTCGAATACACGGGTGAAGTGATCGGCTGGCAGGAGGCGCAGGACCGGCACCCGCACGACCCCTTGCAGCCCAACCACACGTTCTACTTCCATGTGGATGAAGACCACGTGATCGATGCAAAGTTCGGTGGCAATTCGTCGCGCTGGATCAACCACAGCTGCAACCCCAACTGTTATGCCGACGAGCGGGACGGCCGCATTTTCATCACCGCGCTGCGCAACATCAAGGCGGGCGAAGAGCTGAACTACGACTACGGCCTGATCATTGAAGAGCGCTACACCCCGAAGCTCAAGGCCGAATACCCCTGCTGGTGTGGCAGCCCCAACTGCCGGGGCACGCTGCTGGCGCCCAAGCGCGGCTGGGCACCTCCCGTGCCGCTGCCGCCGTCCAAACCTTCCGCCAAGGCCGCCAAAAAGGCCCGGCGATGAATGCCCCCATCCGCTGGCCTGCCGAGGCCGTCTGGGAAGCGGTGTCACCGCTGTTACCGGGCTTTACCGTCGAGGTGCTGCCCACCATCGACTCCACCAACACCGAATTGATGCGCCGTGCGCGCAACGGCCAGTGCGAGCCCACCTTGCTGGTGGCCGAGCAGCAGACTGCCGGGCGCGGGCGGCTGGGGCGGGTGTGGCAAAGCGATGTGGGGGCTTCTCTCATGATGTCCTTGGGACTGCCGCTGGCCCCCCAGGACTGGTCCGGCCTGTCGCTCGCCGTGGGGGTGAGCGTGGCCGAAAGCCTGCAGCCCGTGCTGCCTGCGCTGGGGGCGGGGCAGCCTGCGCGTGTGGGGCTCAAGTGGCCCAACGACCTGTGGCTGGGCGGCGCTGCGGGCGACCGCAAGCTGGGTGGCATCCTGGTGGAGACGGCCAGTTTTGTGGCACCCCAGGCTGTGGCTTCGCAGGCCAGCACCAGCACCGCGCGCTATGTGGTGGTGGGCATTGGCATCAACGTGCTGCCGCGCAGCCCCGAGGGCATGAGCATGCCCCCCGGCAGCCTGCAGGAGGTGGAGCCGGGCCTGGACGCACCCACCGCCCTGCTGCGGATCGTGCCGCCGCTGGTGGCCATGCTGCAGTCGTTTGCGGGCTATGGGTTTGCGCCCATGCAGCCCCGCTTTGCGGCACGTGATGTGTTGCAGGGCCGCGCGGTGACGCTGAGCGACGGCCACACCGGCACCGCGCATGGCGTGGGCGATGATGGCGCGCTGCTGGTGCACACAGCCGGTGGCATGCAGGCCATCACCAGTTCTGAAATCAGCGTCCGGCCGGCGGCGGTGCCACCGGTGTGAGACAGTTTCCTCTTCCGATGCGAGTGTTCTTGAAAGGCCGCGCCCCATGCTCCGTCTTGCCGTGATCGTGCTGCTGCTGGCCAACGCGGGCTACTACGCGTGGTCGCAGGGGCTGCTGCGCCAGTTTGGCTATGCGCCGCAAGAGCAGTCCGAGCCCCAGCGCATGAATCAGCAGATCCGGCCCGAGACGCTGCAGATCCTGAAGGTCAACCCCAGCAAGACCTCCTCTGCTGCGCCCCCCGCCCCCACCCCTGCTTCCCCATCCCAGGCCACCGCCGCCAACTATTCCCCCACCCCCGCCTCCACACCGGCTGCCCCGGCCCCCGCAGAATCTGCCGAGTGCCTGCAGGCCGGCGTCTTCGACGAGCGCCAGGCCGAAGTGCTGCGCACGGCGGCTGCTGGCTTGCCCTCAGGCAGCTGGATGCTGGAGCCCACGCCCGTGCCGGGCCGCTGGATGGTCTACATGGGGCGCTTTGACGATGTGGAAACACTGGACCGCAAGCGTGCCGAGCTGCGCGCCCGCAAGGTGGACCACGACCGCGCCGGGGGCACGCTCGAACTGGGCTTGTCGCTGGGCCGCTTTGCATCGAAAGAGGCGGCCGAGCGCGAGCTGGCCAACCTCGGCAACAAAGGTGTGCGCACGGCGCGCGTGATCCAGGAGCGCGCCGAATCCCCCGGCTTCACGCTGCGCCTGTCCGCCGTGAACGACGCGCTGCGGGCACAGCTGGATGTGCTGCGCACGGCCATGGCGGGCAAGACGCTGCGCACCTGCGGCTGAGCACCTTCACCATGAACGAAGAGCCGACATCCATCCAGTGCGGCGAGCACGGAGAGGCCGCGCCCACCTACGTGTGCGGCCACCTGTGCCGCCACCCGGTGCAACGCTGGTTTTGCGATGCGCCGTCGCCAGACACCCCTTACCCGGACGCCTGGTGTGCGAGCTGCCATACCGAGCTGCTTAAGACAGGCGGCGAGTGGAACGAACACAACGCTGACTGCCTGGACCTCCAGATCCTGTGCCACCACTGCTACCAGGACGCCATGGCACGCAGCGTGGAGGCCCTGGACGGTGATGCCGAAGCCGCCTGGATCGATGCGGTGACACAGGGCCACCATGCGCTGCGGGACAAGCAGCGCGCACTGGAGCAGGACCACGGCATTTCGCACTTTGAACGCTGGGACTACGACCAGGCGGCAGGCACCTTGACCTTTTCAGACGGCGGTGTGCCCCGTCTGGTGGCCGACATCGAGTTCATCGGCTCCGTGTCGGAGGCCAGCGGCACCTGGCTGTGGGCCTGGGCCAATTTCCACAACGAGGCCCCGGTGGTGTCGCGCATCGCTGCGGTGCGGGAGTGGGGCGAAGCCCAAGGCTTCCTGCACCTCACGGTGCCGCTGTGGAAGGGCGATGCCACCGATGGCTGGGAGCTGTCGGGCGTGGCCGCGCAGGTGCTGGGCGCCCAGGGCGTGTACCGCGTGCCCACGGGCCGGGGCTTTTTGTACATGGCCCTGATGTCGGTGCAGCGCGTGGCGTGAGCACGGTTGCTGCGCCAACCCCGGTGCAGCGCTATGGCAGCGGTATGGCGCGCGTCTCGCCCTGCCGCATGAGCCAGACGCGGTCCAGCGGCAGGCCACGTTGCGCGAGCGCGGCGGCCAGGTCGCGCGGCGGGTGGTCGAAGGCCTCCTGCGTCAGCATGAACGTGCCCCAGTGCACACCCATGGCCTGCCTGGCCTCTACATCCAGCATGAGTTGCACGGCGTCCTCGGGGTTCACGTGCATGGGCTTCATGAAGTCGCGGGGCAGATAGGCGCCGATGGGCAGGGCCAGAAAGTCCACCGGCCCCAGGCGCTGGCGGATGGCCTTGAAGTCGTCGCTGTAGCCCGTGTCGCCCGGGAACAGAAAGCGCCAGGGCGCAGCCGCCTGCGGGCGCGCCCATTCCAGCAGGTACCCACCCCACAGCGAGGCATTCGTATCCCACGGGGTGCGGCGGCTCCAATGCTGCGACGGCGTGAACACCACGCGCACGCCGGGGGCGATGTCGGCGTGCTCCCACCAGTTCAACGCGGTGACGGGGCCCATGCCCCGCTGTGTGAACCAGTCGGCCAGCCCCAGCGGCACCACAAAGCGGGGCGACTGGCCCGCGTCGCGCAGGCGGCGCAAGGTGCCGTAGCAAAGGTGGTCGTAGTGGTTGTGCGAGATCAGCACCACATCGATGGGCGGCAGGTCCTCGGGCGCCAGGGGCGCAGGCACACGGCGCGGGGCACCGAAGCGGCCCAGGGGGCCCGCAAAATCGCACAGCGTGGGGTCGATCAGCACGTTGAGGCCCGCCACCTGCAGCAGCATGGAGACATGGCCCAGCCAGGTGATCACGGGGGCCTGCTGGCGCTGTGCCAGGCGCGCGGGGTCCACGGGCTGCGTCCACTGCCGGGCAAAGGCCCCGTAGCCGCCCGCAGGCTCGCTGCGCGGCTTGAAATCGCCGCGCAGCGAGCGCCAGACCATTTCGTACCAGGGGAAGTTGCCGATCACCACGGCAGGGTGCGTGTTGGCAAAGCGGCGGGGCGGTGAGGTCATGGCGGGGGCTGCGTCCGTGCAAAAAGATCGGGCTAGGCTACGAGGCCGCATGATGCCGGATGCCCGGTGCTGTGGCGGGTTGCCGGCGCATCAACCCTGCGGCGTGGTGGCCTTGTCCTCTGCCACGCCAGCGGCAGGGCCCGTCACGGTGTCAGCTGCCCGCCACCACGTCCCGCGCCGCAAAACGCACGCTGAAGCGTGCGCCGGGCGGAGTCTGGCCAGGGCGTGCGTCTTCGAGCGTGACCTCGGCGTCGTGCTTGCTGGCAATCTCCAGCACGATGGGCAGGCCCAGGCCGGAGCCGTCGGCCTCGCTGCCCAGGGCGCGGTAGAACGGCTGGAACACCAGCTCGCGCTCGGCCTCGGGCACGCCGGGGCCGGAGTCCTCGACCTGCAGCAGCAGCACATGGCCGAAGGTGTCGGCCAGCACGCGGGCAGTGACCACGCCGGGTTTGTCGGGCGTGGAGGGCGTGTAGTTGATGGCGTTGTCCACCAGGTTGCGCACCAGCTCCTTGAGCAGCGTGGGGTTGCCGTCGATCAGCACGCCCGGCGATCCGGGCTCGGCGCCGTCGTAGCCCAGGTCGATGTGCTTGTCGAGCGCACGGGGCACCGAGTCGCGCACCACCTCGATCACCAGGCGCGCCAGGTCGCAGGGCTGGCGGGCAATGCCCACGCCGCTGCCCTCGGCCCGCGCCAGCGCCAGCAGCTGGTTGACGGTGTGTGTGGCGCGGATGCTGGAGCGCCCGATCTGCTGCAGCGAGCGCTTGAGCTCTTCGGTGCTGGTGCCTTCGCGCTGGGCCAGGTCGGCCTGCATGCGCAGGCCCGCCAGCGGGGTCTTGAGCTGGTGCGCGGCATCGGCCAGAAAGCGCTTTTGCGTGGCCAGCGAATCGTTCAGCCGCGTGAGCAGGTCGTTGACGGACGACACCAGTGGCGCCACTTCGAGCGGCACGGTGCGGTCGTCCAGCGGCGAGAGGTCGTCGGGGTTGCGCGCGCGGATGCGCTGCTCCAGCTGGTTGAGCGGCTGGATGCCCCGCGCCAGCGCCAGCCAGACCAGCAGCACCGCCAGCGGCAGGATGACGAACTGCGGCAGCATCACGCCCTTGATGATTTCGGTGGCCAGCACGCTGCGCTTTTCGCGCGTCTCGGCCACCTGGACCAGCGCCACCGGCGTGTCCTTGAGCGGCAGCCGCACCCAGATATAGGCCACGCGGATGTCAATGCCGCGCATCTCGGCATCGCGCAACCGCACCTCGCCCGACAGGGGCACCTCGTCGCTCGGGGGCTCGGGCAGCTCGCGCTCGCCCGAGAGGAACTCGCCGCCCGGGCCGATGACCTGGTAGTACACGATGTCGGAGTCGTCGGCCCGCAGGATCTCGCTGGCGGGCTGGGGCAGGTTGAACTGGGCCTTGTCGCCCACCACGCTCACCAGTTGGGCGAGGGCGTGGGCGTTGTACTCGAGCGCCCGATCAAACGGCTTGTTGGCCAGGCCCTGCGCCACGAGCCAGGTCAGCGCCAGGCTCACAGGCCACAGCAGCAGCAGCGGCGTGAGCATCCAGTCCAGGATTTCGCCGAACAGGGAGCGCTGCTCGCGCTGGAAGATCTTCACAGCGGCCGCCGTGGCATTTTTGAAGCCAAAACACCCGATAGCGCTAGATTCATATGCACAAGCTGCTATCGTTTTGATAGTTAATTGGGGATCTTCTCAAGGCAGTAGCCCAGGCCGCGCACGGTGGCGATGCGGATGGGCCCGCCTTCGATCTTCTTGCGCAGGCGGTGGATGTAGACCTCGATGGCGTTGTTGCTCACCTCCTCGCCCCACTCGCACAGGCGCTCCACCAGCTGCTCCTTGCTCACCAGGCGGCCGGCGCGCTGCAGCAGCACCTCCAGCAGGCCCAGCTCGCGGGCCGACAGCTCGATCATCTTGCCGTCGATGGTGGCCACGCGGCCGGCCTGGTCGTACACCAGCGGGCCGTGCTTGATGGCGCTGCTGGTACCGCCCATGCCCCGGCGCGTGAGGGCCCGCACGCGGGCTTCGAGCTCTTGCAGGCTGAAGGGCTTGGCCATGTAGTCGTCGGCGCCAAAGTCCAGGCCCTTCACGCGCTCTTCCACGCTGTCTGCGGCGGTGAGGATGAGCACCGGCAGGGCGGAGCCCCGGCCGCGCAGCTTTTTCAGCACCTCCAGCCCATGCATCTTGGGCAGGCCCAGGTCCAGGATGAGCAGGTCGAACTCGTTGTTGGTCATCAGCGCCGCGTCGGCCTCGCTGCCGCTGGCGACATGGTCCACCACGGCGCCCGAGGCACGCAGCGTGCGCAGCAGGCCATCGGCCAGCACCTGGTCGTCTTCGGCAATGAGGATGCGCATGCGGACTGTCTCCTTGGGTGGTGCGGCCCGTGGGCGGGCCTGTGTCGTCATTGTCTGCCTGTGCGAGGATTTTAGGCGCCAGCTCCCTGTCCGGCGCCTTTGGCTGGCTGCAAGCTGGGGACACGGAAAATGGCGGCCATGCACATCCTGCTCATCGAAGACGACCTGGACCTGGGCCAGGCCCTGCTGCAAGCCCTGCAGCAGGGCGGCTTCACTGTGCAATGGCTGCGCAGCGTGGCCGCCACGCCGCCCCTGCCCGACGCCAACGAGGTCGCCGCCGTGCTGCTGGACCTGACCCTGCCCGACGGCCAGGGCATGGCGTTGCTGCGTCGCTGGCGCCGCGCGGGCCTCAGCCTGCCGGTGATCGTGATCACGGCCCGCACCGCCTTGCAGGACCGGCTTGACGGCCTGGATGGCGGGGCCGACGACTACGTGCTCAAGCCTTTCGACGTGCCCGAGCTGCTGTCGCGCCTGCACGCCGTGCTGCGGCGCAGTGCGCGCCAGGCCAGCGAGGAGTGGACGCTGGGCGCACTGCGCTTGGCGCCCCGGCGGCACGAGGCCTGGCTGGGCAAAGAGCCCCTGGCGCTGTCGCCGCGCGAGTTCCGGCTGCTGGTGGAGCTGGCGCGCGAACCCGGCAAAGTGGTGGCCAAGAACGTGCTTGCCCAGCGTCTCGAACCCCTGGGCGACGCGCTGGACGCCGCCACGCTGGAGGTGCATGTCTCCAACCTGCGCAAGAAGATCGGCGCAGAGCGCGTGGTCACGGTGCGTGGCGTGGGCTACCGGCTGCAGCCATGACACCACCTACCGAGACCCCCGCGCCCCCACGCGGCTGGTGGGGCCCGAGCCTCATGCGCCGCACCCTGCTGGCACTGCTCGCGGCCATGGCGCTGGTGTGGCTGGTGCTGCTGGGCCAGGCGGCCATCACCCACTACCGCGCCATGGACACCAACCCCGGCGTGCGCCAGCTCGCGCAGGGGCTGGCGGGGGCGCTGGCCACGCTGGACCAGCCCGCCGAGGCCCGGGCGCTGGTGCACGGCATGGCCCACACCCTCAACGCCATGCGCGCGGACGTGGACCTGCTGCAGGGCACCTCGGTGCTGCTGCAGCTGCAGGACCGCACAGGCCAGCTTCTGCATAGCAGCACGGCCGGTGTGCACGCGGTGGTGCTGGCAGGCGACGCAGGCCATGCCGCGATGGACGTGGCCGGCGCACCCCATTGGGTGGCGTGGGAAAGCACGGGCCCGTGGCGCGTGGTGGTGGCCGAGCCCCGCCTGGCCGATGCGCGGCTGCTGGGCTTCATGGGCGAAGACCTGGCGGCCTCGGTGCTGCTGGCGCTGCCGCTGGTGGGCCTGCCGCTGTGGCTGGCCGTGCGCACCGGGCTGCGCCCGCTGGCGCGGCTGGATGCCCAGATCGCCGCGCGCTCGGCCAACGACCTGCGGCCGCTGCAGCACCTTCCGCCCCAGCGCGAGCTGCACGGCCTGGCCCAGTCGTTCGACCAGCTGCTGGCCCGCCTGCGGGCCCACCTAGCGCGCGAAAAGGCCCTGGTGCACGACGCGGCCCACGAACTGCGCACGCCCATGGCCGTCATCGCCACCCAGGCCCATGTGCTGGCGCAAGCCCCCGAAGGCCCCGCACGCGCGCAGGCCAGCGAGGCGCTGACGCGCGCCGTGCAGCGCGCCGCGCACCTGAGCGAACAGCTGCTCACGCTGGCGGCACTGGAGGAGGCCCCCGCGCAGCACCCCACCGCGCCCCAGGACCTGATGGCGCTGCTGCAGGACTGCCTGGCCGAGCGCGCGGGCTGGGCTGAGGGCCTGGGCGTGGAGCTGTCGCTCGACGGGCCGGACACCCTGAAGCTGCCGTTGGACCGCCAGCTGCTCTGGTCCGCCCTGGGCAATGTGCTGGACAACGCGCTCAAGCACGGCTGCGGCCCGGGCGCGGGGCGCGAGGTGCAGTTGCGGGTGCGGCAGGAGGGCGGCGACGTGGTGGTCTGGATTGCCGACGACGGCCCGGGCATAGCGGCCGGTGAGCAGGACCGGGTGTTCGAGCGTTTCTGGCGCTCGCCACGCGCGCGCAGCAGCGGATCGGGCCTGGGGCTCACCATTGCGCAGCAGGCCATCGGCCACCTGGGCGGGCAGGTCCGCCTGGGGCCGGGGCTGTACGGACGGGGCGTAGGCTTCACGCTGCGCTGGCCGGTGGCGGGCTGACAACCCGTACCCGGCAGCCGTCATTCCCCACACAGATCTTTGGGTTCGCCCAAGGTTGGCGTTTCAACAATCCCGGCATCTTCTTCACTTCACGAGATGCCATGAACCCTACCCGCCTTGTTACCCCGTCCACGGCGCGCAGCGCCCTCCTCCTCTCGCGCCGCCACTGGCTGGCCGCCGCAGGCCTGTCCACGCTGGGCAGTGTGCTCACCGCCTGCGGCGGTGGCGACGACGACGGTCCCCGCGAAGCCCACAAGCGGGTGCAGACCCTGGCCCAAGCGCTGGTGAAGCAGGGTGTGGTGGGCGCTGCCGCCGGGTGGGCGGACCCGCGCCAGGTCCGCACAGCCGTCGCGGGGCTGCGCCGCCTGGGTGGCAATGCGCCCCTGGCCATCGGCGACCTGATGGCCATCGGCTCCAACACCAAGGCCATGACGGCCTGCGCGGCCGCGAGCGTGGTGGACCAGGGCCTGCTGCGCTGGGACAGCACGCTGGCCCAGACCTTGCCCGAGCTGGCGCAGAGCGCCCTGCCCGCCTATCAGCAGATCACGCTGCGCGACCTGCTGGACCATCGCGCCGGGGTGATGGGTTTTTCAGCCATCGAAGACGTGGACCTGTTCGTGAATGCAGTGGGCCCTGAGGTGCTGGCGCGCTTGCAGCAACCTGCGGAGGCAGAGGCGTTCTTCCTGCAGTGGCTGCTGCGCCAGCCGCCCGTTCGCGGCACGGGCGCAGACCCGGGCTTTGCCTACTCCAACGCAGGCTATGCGCTGGCGGCCCGCATGCTGCGCGCGGCCACGGGCCTGGGGTGGGCGGATCTGCTGCGCCAGCGCGTGGCCCAGCCCCTGGGCCTTTCGCTCTTTGTGGGAGAACCGATGCGTGCCGGTAGCCAGCAGCCCGCCGGGCATGAAATCCTGGACGGGCGGCTGCAGCCCCTGCCCCTGGCCGAGGCGCCGGAACGTGTGTGGCTGGAGGTCTTGGACCCGGCAGGCGCCGTGAGCCTGACGGTGGAGGAGGACGCGCGGTGGCTGCAGTGGCACCTGCAGGCATTGCGCGGCGACGCCACCCCCTTGCCCCGCAGCTATGTGAAGGGCCTGCAGGACCTGGGGCATGCCCCCGCAGGCCGCTATGGCCTGGGTTGGCTGGTGCATGCGGTGCACGGCACGGGCTGGTTGCTGCACAACGGGCAGGACGCGGGCTTTCAGGCGCTGTCGGTGGTCGCACTCGATGGTTCGCGCGCGGGCCTGGCCCACAGCAATATCGCCACGGCGGACAGCATGGGCCTGCTCTACGAAGGGGTCTCCACGCTGGTGGCCTGAGCCCGCCGGGCCTGCGTCGGGTGCTCAGCGCGGATCGTGTGCCAGCAGCCTCTGCACCAGGGTCTTGAGGTCCGCCTGCAGCCGCGCCATGCCCTCAGGCATCTGGGCGAGCGTCTGCTCGTCCATGTAGAGCTTGCGGTTGATCTCGACCTGGATGCTGTGGCGGTGCTGCGCGGGGTTGCCGTAGCGGCGCACCAGCTCCACGCCCTTGTAGGGGTGGTTGTATTCGACGCTATAGCCGCATGCGCGCAGGTGCTCGCAGATCAGTGCCGACAGCGCCGGGCTGGCGGTGGTGCCATCGCGGTCGCCCACCACAAAGTCGGCATGCTCCAGCCCCGGAAACTCGGTGGCAAAGCGCCCGGCCACGGCGGGCATGGAGTGGCAGTTGAGGTGGATGCTGTAGCCGTGGCGCGCATGGGCGGCATCGATGGCCTGGGCCACGGCGGCGTGGTACGGGCGCCAGCAGCGGTCGATGCGCGCACGCACCTCGGCCGCAGTGAGCTGGCGCTGGTAGATGGGTTCGCCCTGGTCGGTGAACTTCCAGATCAGCCCCTTGCCCAGGCGCACCTTGCTGAGCACCTTGGGATCGGTGGAGATGGGGTCGGGCCAGTCGCCGTCCAGCAGGCTGGTGTCCAGCTCGGTCGTATCGCGGTTGGCGTCCAGGTAGATGCGGGGGAAGTGGGCCTCGACCCAGGCCACGCCGAGCGCGGGGGCAAAGTCGTAGATCTTTTCGACGTGGGTGTCTTCGGCCCGGCGCAGCGTGGCCAGGTCTAGGGCGGAACCAAAGTCGTCGGGGTACCGGGTGCCGCTGTGGGGGGAGTCGAGGACCAGTGGTGTGCTGCCGGGCACCGCAGTGACGGTGGCGGTGCTGGAGGGTTGTGTGGCAAGCCCCGGCGAGCCGGTGACGCCGGGCTGGGCCTGCTGGAAGCGGTGGTGGATCAGTTTCAAGGCTGCATGCATAGGCAGAGTGTGCGCAAAGGAGGGCGGCTGGCCTAGCCGCCCAGACCGGGATGTGACTATGGTTATCCCTGAGACCTTGAGCAGGCCCGGGAAGCAGGCTTGCCTGCGTCGTCTCACCATCCCAGCTGTGGCCGTCCCCGGGGCGAGGGCCCGGGGAAATCAGGTCAGTCGAGCACCACCTTGGCGTAGGCCGCCACGCGCTTCATCTTGTCGATCTCGCTGGCGATCTGGGCCGTGAATTCCTTGGGTGTGGTGCCCGAGGGGTAGAGGCCCTGGCCTGCCAGTCGCTCGCGCACGGCAGGCTCCTTCAGGGCCTGGGCGACGGCTTGCTGGATGCGGTCTGCCGCCGCCGGGGGCGTGCCCGCAGGGGCCACCAGGCCAAACCATGAAGGCTCGTTGGCCTGCTTGTAGCCCAGTTCGGCGTAGGTGGGCACATCGGGCAACACATCCAGCCGCTCGGGCCACGACACCGCCAGCGCCTTGAGCTTGCCCGATTTGACGTGCGGGAGCGACGAAGCCACCTGGTCAAAGTACACCGCCACCTGGCCCGCCAGCACGTCGTTGATGGCCGGGCCTGCACCACGGTAGGGGATGTGCACCATGGAGGTGCCGGTGCTGCTCTTGAACAGCTCGCCCCACATGTGGCCGATGGTGCCGTTGCCGGGGGTGGCGTAGGACACCTTGCCGGGGTTGGCCTTGAGGTACTTTACCAGCTCCGCAAAGTCCTTGACGGGCACCACGGCCGGGTTGATCACGATGACGCCCGGGGCCTTGACGATCTCGGTCACGCCGATGAAGTCCTTGGTCGGGTGGTAGGGCAACTTGGTGTACACGGCGGGGTTCACGCCATGGGTGGACAGCGTGGCCACGCCCAGGGTGAGGCCGTCTGCCGGCGCGCGGGCGACTTCGGCCATGCCGATGGAGCCGCCTGCGCCGCCCCGGTTTTCCAGCACCACGGGCTGCTTGAGGATGCGCGCCAGCGACTCTTGCAGACTGCGGGCCGTGATGTCCGTGGCGCCCCCGGGCGGGAACGGAACGATGATGCGCAGGGGCTTGCCCTCTTGCGCCAAAGACATTCCGGGAGCGAAAGATACGGCGGCCAGTGCTGAGAGCAGGTGACGGCGTTGCATGGGCGTTTCTCCTATGGGTTGCATTGAGGTTAAAGGATTCAATGCGCTCTACCAAGCAATGGATATGCCTGATAACATTCTTATTTGGAATGATTTGATTACTTACTATGTCATCTCTTCGCCGCCTCTCGCCACCCGTTCACCTGCTGCGGGCTTTTTCCACGGTGACGCGGTTCTGCGGGGTGTCCCGCGCGGCCGAGGCCCTGCACCTCACCCAAAGCGCGGTCAGCAAACAGGTCAAGGAACTGGAGACCTGGGTGGGCGTGCCGCTGTTCGAACGCAGCCGCAAGCGCCTGGCGCTCACCCCCGCCGGCGAGCGCTACGAAAAGGCGGTGCGTGGCGTGCTGGCGCAGCTGGAGGCCGCCACGCTGGAGCTGATCACCAGCGATGACGGTGGGGGGGCGCTGCACCTGTCCAGCCTGCCCACGTTTGCGGCCAAATGGCTCATCCCACGCCTGCCGCAGTTCCAGCAACAGCACCCGCAAATCACGCTGCACTTTGTGCCCTATGTGCACAGCTACGACTTCACCCGCCCCGAGCTGGACTGCGCCATCCTGTTCGGCGACGGCCACTGGCCCGGCGCGCACGCCCACCACATCACGGGCAACGAGGTGGCGCTGATCGCTCCCCGCACCAAGGTGGCCGACTGGCCCATCCACACCCCGCGCGATGTGGCCCGCTACACGCTGCTGCGCCACGTGACCGTGCCCGAGGCGTGGTTGCGCTGGAGCGAGACGCACGGGGCGGAGGGCCTCATCGACCCGCTGGCCGGGCCGCAGTTCGACCAGTTCCAGACCATGATCCGCGCCGTGATGGCGGGCATGGGCCTGGCGCTGGTGCCGCGCTGCCTGGTGCAGGATGAAATCACGGCAGGCCTGGTGCGCGAGCCCCTGCCCGACGCCGACCTGCGCGGCGGTTACCGGAGTGATGTGGGCTACTGGTTCTGCTACCCCGAAGGCCGCACGCAGCTGCACGCGCTGCAGTGCTTCAGGGAATGGCTGCTGGCGTGCGCAGAGCCGATGGGGGCTCAGGCACCCGTATCGCCGCCCGCATAGGCCTCCAGCCCAATGGCCACCACGGTGGCCACGTCATGTCCCACCTCGTCGCGGAACTCCGCCTCGGCCTGCGCCACGGCATCCCGGAACGCCTGCAGCCACGCCAGGCCGGTGGGCGTGAAGCACACGCGGCGCACCCGCGCATCCAGCGGGTCGGCCTCGCGCGTGACCAGCCCCCAGGCCTCGCATTGGTCCACCAGGTTGGCCATGGCCTGCTTGGTCATGCCCGCGCGCTGGGCCAGATCGGTCAGTCGGTCGCCCTGCAAGGCCAGGTGCCGGGTGATGTGCACGTGTGCAGCCGTCACCTGGTCGCGTGCTGCCAGGTTGGACAGCGCCAGTGGCACCTCCACATTGCGCGCCATGAGCTGCAGCACCCGCGCGTCGAAGCGGCGCAGGGCGCTGCCCATCAGGCGGCCCAGGTGGGTCTGGCGCCAGCGGTCGTCAGGCCCCTGGGCGGGCGTGGCAACGGGGGCGGCTGGAGAAAAATCGGGCATCCGATATTGTCAGGCAAACTGACTAAAAATCGCTTTATCTAGATTTCATTGCTCGCATAAACTACTGTTCAAGCATCCAGCCTGTGATTAACCGCAGAGCGGTGCAAGCATCCAACCTGTTGTTTTTCAAGGAGTTTCTCATGGACGTCGCAGTCAAAGGCACCAACCCCGCATTGCCCGTGAACACGGAAAAGGCCAAGGCCCTGGCCGCCGCGCTCGCCCAGATCGAGAAGCAATTCGGCAAGGGCACGATCATGCGCCTGGGTGAAGGCGAGGTGATCGAGGATATCCAGGTCGTCTCCACCGGCTCGCTGGGCCTGGACATTGCGCTGGGCGTGGGCGGCCTGCCCCGTGGCCGTGTGGTCGAAATCTATGGCCCGGAATCGTCGGGCAAGACCACGCTCACGCTGCAGGTGATTGCCGAGATGCAAAAGCAAGGCGGCACCTGCGCGTTTGTCGACGCAGAGCACGCCCTGGATGTGCAGTACGCCCAGAAGCTGGGTGTGCAGCTGTCCGACCTGCTGATCAGCCAGCCCGATACCGGCGAGCAGGCGCTGGAAATCGTGGACAGCCTGGTGCGCTCCGGCGCCGTGGACCTGATCGTGGTGGACTCGGTGGCTGCGCTCACGCCCAAGGCCGAAATCGAAGGCGAGATGGGCGACGCCCTGCCCGGTCTGCAAGCCCGCCTGATGAGCCAGGCGCTGCGCAAGCTCACCGCCACGATCAAGAAGACCAACTGCATGGTCATCTTCATCAACCAGATCCGTATGAAGATCGGCGTGATGTTCGGCTCGCCCGAAACGACGACCGGCGGCAATGCGCTCAAGTTCTACGCGTCGGTGCGCCTCGACATCCGTCGCACCGGCACGATCAAGAAGGGCGACGAAGCCATCGGCAACGAGACCAAGGTCAAGGTGGTCAAGAACAAGGTGAGCCCGCCCTTCAAGACGGCCGAGTTCGACATCCTGTTCGGTGAAGGCATCAGCCGCGAGGGCGAGATCATCGACATGGGCGTGACGGCCAAGATCGTGGAAAAGAGCGGTGCCTGGTACGCCTACAACGGTGAAAAGATCGGCCAGGGCCGTGACAACGCCCGCGAGTTTTTGCGCGAAAACCCCGACCTGGCCCGCGAGATCGAGAACAAGGTGCGCGAAGGCCTGGGCATTGCGCTGCTGCCTGGCGCACTGCAGGCCCCAGCAGCGGCTGCGGACGAGTGATTTCGGTTTTTGAAGGCAAATAGCCTGCAGGCGCTCATATCATATGCGTCTGTAGCTATTGAAAATATAGCATTTGGTCAGTCATGGGATTCACTGCGCTCTCGCTCAAGGGCCGTGCGCTGCGGCTGCTGAGCCAGCGGGAGCATTCGCGCGCCGAGCTGCAGCGCAAGCTCGCGCCGCATGTGCAGGAGGGCGAAGACCTGGAGGCTGTGCTGGACGACCTGCAGGCCAAGGACTTCATCAGCGAGGCCAGGGTGGTGGAGTCGGTGCTGAACCGGCGCGCCGGCCGCCTCGGTGCTTCGCGCATCCGGCAGGAGCTGCAGTCCAAGGGGCTGGGCGCAGAGGCTGTGCAGCAAGCAGTGGCCCAGCTGCAGGGCAGCGAACTGGAGCGTGCCCGCGAGGTGTGGCGCCGCAAGTTTGGCGAGCCCGCCGCAGATCCGCAAACCCGCGCCAAGCAGATGCGGTTTTTGCTGGTGCGGGGGTTCTCAGGCGATGTGGCGCGGCGCGCGGTGCTGGGCGCCGATGCGTCTGACGAGGGCTGACCGCAACGCCAACAAGCGGGGCATCGGCCCCGCTTCCTGACGCGCTCTGAGGTGTTTACACGCCCAGCATCAATTGCAGGTTCTGCACTGCAGCGCCACTGGCGCCTTTGCCCAGGTTGTCCAGGCGCGCGATGACCACGGCCTGCCGGTATTGCTCGTTGGCAAACACGCGCAGCTCAAGCTTGTTGGTGTCGGTCAGCGTGTCGGCGGCCAGCTTCAAATCGTCGGTGGGGGGCAGCACGCTGACCCATTGTTCTGGCGTGTTGGTGCGGCTGTAGTGGCCGGCCAGCACGTCGTGCAGGTCGCTGGCCTTGGGGGCTCCGGGCAGCAGGTCCAGGTGCAGCGGCAACTGCACCAGCATGCCTTGGCGGAAGTTGCCCACCGCAGGGATGAACACCGGGCGGCGTGTGAGCCCGGTGTAGCGCAAGATTTCGGGGATGTGCTTGTGCGACAGGCCCAGCGCATAGGCCTCATACGGCGCTGCGGTGCCCGCCTCGTAGGCCTCGATCATGGTGCGGCCGCCGCCGGAGTAGCCCGAGACCGAAGGCAGGCTCAAAGGGTAGTCCGCCGGGATCAGGCCTGCATCGACCAGCGGGTGCAGCATGGCAATCGCGCCCGTGGCGTAGCAGCCGGGGTTGGAGACGCGGGCGGCGTCGCGCACCGCTTGTGTCTGCGCTGCCGCGAGTTCCGGAAACCCGTACACCCAACCATCGGCCGTGCGGTGCGCCGTGCTGGCATCGATCACCTTGACCTTGCGGCCCGAGCTGCGCTCGATCTCGTCCACCATCGCCACGGTGTCGCGCGCAGCGTCGTCGTGCAGGCACAGCACCACCAGATCCACCCCCGCGATCAGGTCGCGCTTGGCGGCCGGGTCCTTGCGCAGCTCAGGCGCAATGCTGACCAGTTCGATCTGCGGCATGGCCTGCAGGCGCTCGCGGATCTGCAGGCCCGTGGTACCGGCTTCGCCATCAATAAAGACTTTGGACATGGGGGGTGCTCCTGCAAAAAAGGTGGCAGCGTCTGCCGGATAGAAGGGGGGCGGGAAGGCCGCCAGGCCCACCCAGGGTGTAAGTCAGGCACAAGGATGGTGCGTTGCAGCATGATACAGTCGCGGGTTGCCATGTCCCAAGCCCGCGGCCAGACATCTGTTCATGGTAAACGGGTAACTACCACCCTTCCCTGAGAGAGACCTCATGAAGATTCACGAATACCAAGGCAAGGAAATCTTGCGCAATTTTGGTGTGCCCGTTCCGCGTGGCATTCCCGCATTCACGGTGCAAGAAGCCGTGGAAGCAGCCCAGAAGCTCGGCGGCCCCGTGTGGGTGGTCAAGGCCCAGATCCACGCCGGTGGCCGTGGCAAGGGCGGCGGCGTGAAGGTTGCCAAGACCATCGACGACGTGAAAGCACGCGCCAGCGAAATCCTGGGCATGCAGCTGGTCACCCACCAGACCGGCGCTGAGGGCCAGAAGGTCCGCCGCCTGTACATCGAAGACGGCGCTGACATCAAGAACGAACTGTACGTCTCGCTGGTCACCGACCGCGCCACGCAGAAGGTCGCCCTGATCGCTTCGAGCGAAGGCGGCATGGACATCGAGGAAGTAGCCCACTCCACACCCGAGAAGATCGTCACCGAGATGATCGACCCACTGACCGGCATCACCGAAGCGCAGAGCCGCAAGGTGGCAGCCGCCATCGGCCTGACCGGCGCTTCCATCGACCAAGCCGTAGACATCTTCGCCAAGATCTACAAGTGCTACATGGACACCGACGCGTCGCTGGTGGAAATCAACCCCCTGAACTGCGACTCAAAGGGCAACCTGATGGCCCTGGACGCCAAGTTCAACTTTGACGCCAACGCCCTGTTCCGTCACCCAGAAATCGTGGCCTTCCGCGATCTGGACGAAGAAGATCCGGCCGAAGTGGAAGCCTCCAAGTTCGACCTGGCCTACATCAGCCTCGATGGCAACATCGGCTGCCTGGTGAACGGCGCCGGCCTAGCCATGGCCACCATGGACACCATCAAGCTGTTCGGCGGCGAGCCAGCCAACTTCCTGGACGTGGGCGGCGGTGCCACCCCCGAGAAGGTGACTGAAGCCTTCAAGATCATGCTGAAGAACCCCAAGGTCGAAGGCATTCTGGTCAACATCTTCGGCGGCATCATGAAGTGCGACACCATCGCCACCGGCGTGATCACCGCTTGCAAGGCCGTGAACCTGAACGTGCCGCTGGTCGTGCGCATGAAGGGCACGAACGAAGAGCTCGGCAAGAAGATGCTGGCCGAGTCTGGCCTGCCCATCATTGCCGCAGACACCATGGCCGAAGCTGCGACCAAGATCGTTGCTGCCGTCAAGTAAGCCCGGAGAACACACATGTCGATCTACATCAACAAAGACACCAAGGTCATCACCCAGGGCATCACGGGCAAGACTGGCCAGTTCCACACCGAAAAGTGCCAGGAATACGCGAACGGCAAGAACTGCTTCGTGGCGGGCGTGAACCCCAAGAAGGCGGGCGAGTCGATCTTCAACATCCCGATCTACGCCTCCGTCAAGGAAGCCGCCCAGCAGACCGGTGCCACCGTGTCGGTGATCTATGTGCCGCCCGCAGGCGCTGCGGACGCGATCTGGGAAGCTGTCGAAGCCGACCTGGACATGGCCATCTGCATCACCGAAGGCATTCCGGTCAAGGATATGCTGATGGTGCGCAACAAGATGAAGGCCAAGGAAGCCGCTGGCGGCAAGAAGACGCTGCTGCTGGGCCCCAACTGCCCTGGCCTGATCACGCCTGACGAAATCAAGATCGGCATCATGCCCGGTCACATCCACCGTAAGGGCCGTATCGGTGTGGTGTCCCGCTCGGGCACGCTGACGTACGAAGCCGTGGCCATGTTGACCGAAGTCGGTCTGGGTCAATCGAGCGCCGTGGGCATTGGTGGCGACCCCATCAACGGCCTCAAGCACATCGACGTGATGAAGGCTTTCAACGACGATCCAGACACCGACGCCGTGATCATGATTGGCGAAATCGGCGGTCCGGACGAAGCCGAAGCCGCCCAGTGGTGCAAGGCCAACATGAAGAAGCCTATCGTGGGCTTCATCGCTGGCGTGACCGCCCCTCCCGGCAAGCGCATGGGCCACGCTGGCGCGCTGATCTCTGGCGGCGCCGATACGGCCGATGCCAAGCTGGCCATCATGGAAGAGTCGGGTTTCATCATCACCCGCAACCCTTCGGAACTGGGCAAGTTGCTCAAGGCCCAGCTGAAGTAAGCGGGCTGTCGCTGTCCCGTCCGTAAGCACAATTACGGACGCGGTGCGCGGCACAGACCGCTAGACTGGCGGCTCCTACAAAAAGAGAAGCGCTCGGAACCCAGGTTCCGGGCGCTTCTTGCATTCATAACAGTGGAGTCAGTCATGGAGTTTCTGCAAAGCGCCGATTTTTGGATCGGCCTGGTGAAGATCGTCTGGATCAACATCATTCTTTCGGGCGATAACGCGGTGGTCATCGCGCTGGCAGCCCGGTCCCTTCCCCCCCATCAGCAAAAGAAAGCCGTGTTCTGGGGCTCTGGCGCTGCCGTGGTCTTGCGGATTCTGCTGACCGTTGTGGCTGCCAAGCTGCTAGAGCTGTCGTTCCTGCAGATCGTGGGCGGTTGTCTGCTGCTGTGGATCGGCTTTCAGCTGCTCAGCGACGACGAGGAGGACGAGGGCGAGTCCAAAACCTATGGCAGCCTGATGGCCGCCGTCCGCACCATCCTCATCGCCGACTTGGTGATGAGCCTGGACAACGTGATCGCTGTGGCGGCTGCGGCCCAGGGCAACGTGGTGCTGCTGGTGTTGGGCTTGGCCATCAGTATCCCGCTGGTGATTTTCGGCAGCACCCTCATGATCAAGCTCATGGAGCGTTTCCCTGTCATCGTGGTGCTCGGCGCCGCGCTGATCGGCTGGGTGGGTGGAGAAACCATCGCCAGCGATGCCATCTTGCATGACTACGCAGTGGCGCACCCTGCGCTGCACTATGTAGCAGCCGCACTGGGCGCCGCGCTGGTGGTGGGCGTGGGCAAGTTCTGGCGCAAGGGATCCAACAGCGCATCCGCGACCTGAGGGTTGCAGCCCAAGGGGCTTGCACGGAGGTGCAACCCCTCTTTAAGGCCAGCGACTGACAAAAATGGCATGGCGCTGGCGTCCCATCCCGGGGTTGCGTGACAAGAACGACACGCAACGCCACCCCCGCTGCCCATTCGCTCCGAATCTCCTCTTAACAACGGTCCTGAGGCCCTTGAACTGCATGGGCGCAGTTATTGCTTCAAATCCACCCAATACTGAGTGGAATAACAGCAAGTGGGACGAAAAACCTCGGCGCGGCGGATGGATGGATGGCGTACCGATGGCTTTTGGGGCGGATTGGTGGCACTGGCCGTAGCGGGCCTGTGCGCGGTCACGGGCGCATCGTTGTCGCTCGAACACAAGCTCTACGACGCCGCCATCCGCACCTCGTCCCCTGCCCCGTTGGCCGACGTGGTGATTGTCGCCATCGATGATGCCAGCTTGGCCGCTCTGGGGCCGTGGCCCTGGTCGCGTGACATCCACGCGCGCCTGGTTGATGGCCTGTCAGCGGCTGGTGCCCAAACCGTTGTTTACACCCCCCCACTCACACAGCCCCAGAACGACAGGGGCTTGGGTTACCTGAGAAAAATCCGCGAAACCCTTGCCGCTGCGCCTGAGGGAACCGCACTGACGGCCGAGCTCGGCCGTGTGGTGGGTGAGGCAGAAGCTGTACTCGACGGCGATGCGCGTCTGGCAGCCTCCATACAGCGGGCGGGCAACGTGCTCCTGGCTTCGCGTTATGAAAGTGGCGGGGCTGCTGCGCCCCTGCCGTCGTACGTGCGTCGCAGCACGTTGCCCGACCCGGGTGCTGCTGCAACCCCGATGCAGTCGGCGCAGCACCCCATCCCGTCGTTGGGCGCGGTGGCGGCTGGGGTGGGGCACTTGTATGCAGAGGCTGACCTGGATGGGCGTGTACGCCAGGTTCCACTGCTTCTTCGCTACGACAGCGTGGGGGTGCCGTCCTTGGCGTTGCTGGCGGCGCAACACAGCCTGCATCTGGGGTTGGGTGATATCCGCGTGGTCGATGCGCCTGCGGGGCTGCGGCTCGGAGGGCTGAACGTTGCCACCAATGCAGGCGCCGTGTTGCGTCCCCGCTGGCAAGTGGCTGGCGATGGAGCGGGCACCTTCCCTATTCTGTCGGCTGCCAGCGTGCTCGATGGAACCGTCGCCGCTGGTAGCTTGCAGGGCAAGATCGTATTGGTGGGCGAAATGACGGAGAAGATGGGCGCCCCAGCGGCGCAGCTGGGGGAGCATGCTGCCTATCCGGTGGAGGTGTTGGCGCAAACCTTGTCATCCATTCGCCTCGGGCTGGGCGTGACAGAGCCAGGCTGGGCTACTCCGGCCGCTTGGCTGGTGTTGGCGCTGGGGGGGGTGTATCTGGTGCTGTTGGCGCCGCGTTTGGCGCGCCCCGTCGGGATGGGGGGCGGTGCGGCGCTCGCGCTCACCGTTGTCATCGCCGAATGGACCCTTTTGCGCTATGGGGGGTTGTGGGTTCCGTTGTTGCTGCCAGTGCTGGCTGTATTGGCTGGTACTACCGTGGTGGTGCTTTTGCACCGTGGTCGACTGAGTGACGCCTCCGGACGTTCCGCAGAAGCCGCCGAGACGGACCGCATGATGGGCTTGGCTCTGCAGGGCCAGGGACAACTGGATATGGCCTTTGAGCGCCTGCGCAAGGTACCTGCCAGCGACGCGCTTCTGGACAATCTCTACCATCTGGCGGAGGATTTCGAGCGCAAGCGCCACTTCGGCAAGGCGCAGACGGTCTACGAACATATCCTGCGCCATGACCGGCACTACAAGGACGCCCGCATCCGCTACAAGCGTGCCAAGGCTCAGGCACAAGGTGGCGCGCAAGCTCCGCAGGGCACCACAGACTCTTTGCCGGGTGCCGGCGCTGCAGCGCCCCGCCTGCCAGGCGATGCGAGTGTCGGCGTGCCCATGTTGGGGCGCTACCAGATTGATCGCGAAATTGGCAAAGGCGCCATGGGAGTGGTGTATCTGGGACGCGACCCGAAGATCGGCCGCGTCGTAGCCATCAAGACTCTGGCCTTGGGGCAGGAGTTCGAAGGTGACGCCCTGATCGATGCGCGCGCACGGTTTTTCCGAGAGGCCGAAACTGCAGGCCGATTACAGCATCCGAACATCGTCACCATTTTTGATGCCGGTGAGGAGCATGACTTGGCCTATATCGCCATGGAGTTCCTCAAGGGTCAGGACCTGACCCATGTCTGTGGCCAGGACCGGCTGCTGCCGGTCCCCACCGTGCTCTCCATTGCAGCCAGGGTGGCCGATGCGCTGGACTATGCCCATGCCCACAATGTGGTGCACCGCGATATCAAGCCCGCCAACATCATGTTTGACAGCGGGACAGACGCGGTCAAAGTGACGGACTTCGGTATTGCCCGCATCACGGATTCGAGCAAGACCCGTACGGGGCTGGTTCTGGGAACACCCAGCTTCATGTCTCCGGAGCAACTGGCGGGAAAGAAAGTAGATGGGCGCTCCGACCTTTATTCGCTGGGCATCACCCTCTTCCAGTTGTTGACGGGCACGCTGCCGCTGCGGGGCGCGTCCATGACCGAGCTGATGCACAAGATCGCGAGCGTGGAGGCGCCCGATGTGCGCCAGCTGCGTCCCGAACTCTCAGCCGCAGTGGCCAGGGTGGTGGCGCTGTCGTTGCAAAAGCGGCCAGAGACGCGTTATCAGACCGGGCGGCAGTTCGCGGCGGATCTGCGGCAGGCCATGGCCGGCGATGCCCGATTCAGCCCTGAACCAGTCGTCTATGATGCGGACCGCGATGCAACAGGGCAAGAAATGGCGGATTTTCAGGAAACCGTGATGGAGCCCCCCGCTGTGCGGGGTGCGGCAGCCCCGCCGATTTCGGGCGCCCCATGACGCACGCCTTCACATCCATGACCTACGAATTCACTGCGCGGACCGACAAGGGCCGCGTGCGTTCCAACAACGAAGACGCGGTAGCCGTTGACCGCGATGCGCAGGTCGCGATATTGGCCGATGGCATGGGCGGCTACAACGCGGGTGAAGTGGCCAGTGGCATGGCCACCACCTTCATCCGTACCGAAATGGTCCGCTGGTTGGCCCAAGCCGGCGCGAGTCCCCAGTCTACGGACGTGCGCCGGGCGCTGGAAATCTGCGTGGAGAACGCCAATCACGCCATTCTGGGGGCATCTCTTTCCAATCCGCAGTACGCGGGCATGGGTACGACGCTGGTGGTTGCCGTGTTCCACGGCAGCCGCCTGATCCTGGGGCATATTGGCGATTCGCGCTGTTACCGTCTGCGTGACGGTGCTTTGCAGCAAATCACGCGCGACCATTCCTGGTTGCAGGAACAGGTCGATGCGGGGCTGCTGACGGCGCAGCAGGCGGCCATGTCTTCCAATCGCAATCTGGTGACTCGGGCCTTGGGTGTGGAGCCCAATGTACTGATGGAAGTCAACGAGTTTCAGGTGGCGCCGAATGATCTGTTTTTACTCTGTTCCGATGGGCTCACCGACATGGTGTCCGATTCGGATCTGGCGGAGCTCGTGCGGGCGCCCATGCCTTTGGAGGAAAAAGCGACACTGCTCATTGACACCGCCAACGCCAACGGCGGTCGTGATAACGTGAGCGTGCTGCTGGTGCAGGCTGCCGCTGGGGGCAAGAAGCGTGGCCTCATGTCCCGATTGCTAGGGGCCTCTTGAACGGCCCGAACTACAACAATTCATCACATCAGGAGTGGATCATGCCGAGAATGATCGTTTCAATCGACGGCGTTGTCATCAAGGAAGTGCAGCTGACCAAGGAGCGGACCACGCTGGGCCGGCGCCCCTACAACGACATCGTGATCGACAACCTTGCGGTGAGCGGTGAGCATGCCGTGCTCCACATGGTGGGACAGGATGTGGAGATTGAAGACCTGGGCAGCACCAACGGCACTTATGTGAACGCCAAGGCCGTCAAGCGCCAGGAGTTGCGCAATGGCGATACAGTGGAAGTGGGCAAGTACAAGATTCGGTTCCTCCAGGACGCCGAAGGTCAGAACTTTGAGAAGACCATGATCTTCAAGCCCGGAATGGTGCCGCCTGCGGTCGCCGCTGCTAGGCCCGCTCCGGCCGCGCCCGCGCCAGCCCCGATTTCGGCCGTGATTCGTGTCATGTCCGGTGCTGCTGCGGGGCGTGAAGTGTCGCTGCAGAAAGTGGTGACCACCATTGGTAAGCCGGGTGTGGCTGTGGCTTCCATCACCAAGCGACACCAGGGTTTTGTCTTGGCCCATGTCGAAGGACCGGACATGCCGCTGCTCAACGGCGCTGCCATTGGTGCATCACCGGTTCCTCTGAAGCACGGTGATCGCCTGGAACTGGCTGGCACCGAGATGCAGTTCGAGCAAAGCTGACACTATGCAAATGGCTCGCATTTTCGCTGCGGGCCCTTGCTGACTGGACACTCTCATTCCTGCGCGTGGACCTATGTTGCAGTCCCTGTCGCAGCTGTTCTTCCGACGCTGGCAACGCATTGCGGTCACGCTGATACCGCTGGTTTTTGCGTTGCTGCATGTGGCCGACGTGCTCCACTTGCAGGTGTTGGAGAGACTGGACAACATCATCTACGACACCCGCCTGCGGGTGACCATGCTTCGAACGCTGGACGAGCGCATCGTCATTGTCGACATCGACGAGAAAAGTCTGGGGCGTGTGGGCCAATGGCCCTGGCGCAGGGACAAAATGGCCGCGCTGGTGCGCGAACTGTTTGAACGCCAGCAAGTGTCGGTCATAGGGTTTGACGTTCTGTTTGCCGAGGCCGACGAGAGTTCAGGTCTCTCTACGTTGCAAGAGCTGGCCCAAGGCCCTTTGCGCAGTCAGCCAGCCTTCCAGGAGCAACTGAAAAGACTGGCACCGTCGCTGGACTATGACGCGCTTTTTGCGCAGTCCTTGCGTGGGCAGCCCGTGGTGCTGGGTTATTACCTGTCGGGCGAAGACCGCGATGGCATCATGAAAGGCATGCTGCCAGAACCCGCCCTGCCCGTGGAGCGCTTGCGGGGCTTGCCTCTGGGGGCTACTACGTGGCGTGGGTACAGCAGCAATATTGAGTCCCTGACCCAGGCGGCACCTGCTGCAGGCTTCTTCAACTCGATCACGGACGAGGACGGAGTTGTTCGTTCCCTCCCCCTGTTGGCTGAGTACCAGGGGCAATATTACGAATCGCTGGCGTTGGCAATGTTCCGCACCGCCATCGGTCTGCCAGAGATTCACCCGGGCTTTGTGAATCCCAAGCCGTCCGGGACGCATGATGTGCTCCAAAGCATCGTGCTGCGCCAAGGCGGTCGCACGCTGGCGCTCCCCGTGGACCATCAGTTGGCCACGCTCATCCCCTACCGTGGGCCGGGCGATGCCAAGGGTGGTTCCTTTCGGTACATCTCGGCGTCGGACGTTCTGGATGGCTTGCTGCCGGCTGGTCAACTCAAGGATCAATTGGTGCTGGTAGGTTCGACAGCACCTGGTTTGCTGGATTTGCGTGTGACGCCGGTGGGTAGGGCGTACCCAGGCGTGGAGACCCATGCCAACGTGTTGTCGGCATTCCTGGATGGCAAGAGCATCGTTCGGCCTGACTATGCCGCTGGGTTTGATGTGCTGCAGCTGCTGTGCGCGGGTTTGCTATTGGCAGTTGCCTTGCCGCTCTTGTCAGCATCGTCTGCGGTCTTGCTCAGTGGTGGTGTGCTTTGTGCGCTGGTAGGACTCAATCTGTGGATGTACATCGCGCAGGGGCTGGCGTTGCCGCTCGCCACTGCGGTGGTGATGGCTATGCTGGCCTTTGCCCTCAACATGGCGTATGGCTACTTTGTGGAGAGCCGCTCCAAGCGCGAGCTCGCAGCGCTGTTCAGCGCCTATGTGCCGCCAGAGCTGGTGGCCGAGATGGTCAAGCAGCCTGAGCACTACAGCATGCAGGCCACCAACCGGGAGCTGACGGTGATGTTCTGCGACATGCGCGGTTTCACCGCGATGTCTGAACGGATGGAGCCGCTGCAATTGCAAGGCTTGTTGAATGAGGTGTTCAGCAAGCTCACCCACATCATCCGAAGCCACCGGGGAACGATTGACAAGTACATGGGCGACTGCGTTATGGCTTTTTGGGGGGCTCCAGTGGCCACGCCTGATCATGCGCAACTTGCAGTGACGGCGGCCTTGGAAATGTCACAGGCCATTGGGCAAATCAACGCCAATCATCGCCAGCGCGGTTTGCCCGAGATCGGGGTGGGCATTGGACTCAACACCGGGGTCATGTGCGTAGGTGACATGGGCTCGGACATCCGGCGCAGCTATACGGTCATCGGCGATGCGGTCAACCTTGGCTCCCGCCTGGAGGGACTGTCCAAGCACTACGGTACTTCGATCGTGGTGAGCGAATCTGCCATGCAGCTCGCCCCTCAGTTTGTATGGCAGGCCATGGATCGCGTGCGCGTCAAGGGCAAGGCGCAGGCCGTGCCGATTTACCAGCCGCTGGTGCCCCGTGATCAGCTACCCGCCGAACTCGCCGAAGAACTGGTGGTATGGGAGGGTTTTCTGCGAGCCTATGCGGCGCAGGAATGGGCACAATGCGACAAGCTGATGGCTCAGTTGCGAGGCCTCAGACCTCCTTGCACTCTCTACGAGTTGTATGCTGCACGGGTCGAAGGCTTGCGTGTGTT
This sequence comes from Acidovorax sp. 59, assembly GCF_002754175.1. Classification (NCBI taxonomy): domain Bacteria; kingdom Pseudomonadati; phylum Pseudomonadota; class Betaproteobacteria; order Burkholderiales; family Comamonadaceae; genus Acidovorax; species Acidovorax sp. 59. Next base: position 4,740,137 of record NZ_PEET01000001.1, read on the forward strand.
GCCTTTCAATCCTGACTGGGACAGCGCCACCAATTTCGACACCAAGTAGAAGGCTCTACATGAAGGTTCGCGTGCTGGGGTGTTCCGGCGCTATCGCCAAGGACTGTCGTACGACATCGTTCTTGATTGGTGACAGCATCTTGCTTGATGCGGGAACTGGTGTGGGCGACCTCACGCTGGAAGAGATGGCCAAGATTGACCATGTGCTGCTGACCCATTCCCACCTGGATCACATCGCCGCACTGCCTCTGATGCTCGACGCCGTGTCATCGCTGCGCACTGGCCCGGTACAGGTACACGCGTTGGCTGCCACCATTGGGGCGCTTCAGGCGCATGTATTCAACAACGTTATCTGGCCAGATTTCAGCGCGATACCTTCTGCTGCGTCCCCATTTCTACGGTATCACGCTTTTGTATTGGGCGAAGTATTGAGCATCGCAGGTGTCCAGATCGAGGTGCTACCAGCCAACCATACCGTCCCGGCCGTGGGGTTTGCAGTGCAAGGCGATACCGGCTGGTGGGTTTTCAGTGGTGATACCGAGCGCAATCTGCCATTCTGGAATCGCATCAACGCATTGAAGGTAGTTTGTTTAGTGATCGAAACAGCCTTCAGCAATCGTGAACGTGATCTGGCCCGGCGGAGCCTGCACCTCTCCCCAGAGGCCTTGGCGCACGAATTGGCTCATATCCCGGTAGATGATTGTTATCCCATCTACATCACCCACACCAAGCCGTCGGAGACCTCGCTCATCATGGAGGAGATCAAGCGGCTGGACTGCACCGCAAGCGCCCTTCAAAGCGCGCACGACATTCGTTGGTTGAGTGCTGGACAAACGATGCAGATGTGAGCAGTGCGCGCTCGGTTGTGACAATACTGAGTGACAAGAATGTAATTTCGAAAAAGGCATGAGGCCCTATGCCGAGCAGGTATTGGTGTCACTAGATGATCGAATTGGCGTGCTTCGCAAACAATGTTTGATGCAATGTCTCCTTGGCGAGCTTCACCAGAAATTCGCTTGAATTCTGATGTCGTCGTAGCCACTAAAGGGTTCTTTTTCTGTCCTTGGTGCGGCTTCATTCCGGTTTTAGACGGGCTCCGGTCAACCTTCAAAAGGCAGGCACGGCACTTGCATGAACGAACATGCATTTGCAACTTTTCCTAGGAGTTCTTCATGAAGCGTTCTATCCAAAAGGGTTTTACCCTTATCGAATTGATGATCGTAGTTGCGATCATCGGTATCTTGGCTGCTGTAGCTTTGCCTGCATACAAAGACTACACCATCAAAGCTCGTATGTCTGAAGTGGTGTTGGCCGCGTCCCAGTGTCGCACGACCATCAGTGAGACCATTCAGAGCATGCGCACTGATGCAGTCCTGTCAGGGACCAATGCGTTCGGCTGCGATGCTGACAACCCAACGAAGATGGTGGCATCGATCGCTACAACCGCTGCAACGGGTTTGATTACTGTGACTCCGCATGCATCAAATCTGGGTCAGACGCCAAACTTTGCTGCCGGTGACACCATCACCCTCCAGCCATTCATGAGCGGTAATACCGCTTACAACTTGACCGCTGCAGGCGGAGGGCAAGGCACCCAAGTGTACGAGTGGATTTGCAAGGGAGCCGGTGCAGCGCTCAAATATGCACCTGGTTCTTGCAAGTAACCAACTTGGCGCAGCCAGCGCTAGGTTCAACAGGAGGGGGCATGGCCCCCTCTTTGTATTTTGCGACTTCTATTTTCCTGCATGACACCCAACCCTCTTATTTTCAAAAGTAGTGGGCATCTGACGCTGGCCGCGATGGCTTTGGCTGTGAGCTGGTGGCTCCCGAATCATCACTGGCCATGGGCAGATTTCTATTCCGACGCCTGGGCCAGCATAGTGCTGGGTATCGTGGCGGCTACAGTGCTATGGAGGTATCGAGGCGAGGGGCTTTTGGATTGGCATCTGCTGCCGTTGGTAGCCTTTGGGTGTCTTGGTGCCGTTGTTGTTCAGTACGCAGCAGGTCTCATAGAAACACCGGGGGTTGCCTGGACCAATGCTTTGTATCTTTTGGCGCTCTCCATTGCTTTGCTGGTAGGCAGCGCTTGGGAGCGCTCAAGGCCGGGTCAATGTGCTCAGTTCTTGTTTGTGGCGGCGCTCATTGGTGCCATGGGGTCATTGATTATTCAGCTGCAGCAGTGGCTGAGTGTCGATGTGGGCGAGGCTTTTTGGCTGTTCCTCCCGGCACCTGCTGGAAGGTTCCATGCCAACGTCGGACAGCCGAACCAGCTCGCCAGCTTGATGTGTCTGGGCGTTCTGGCTTGCGCTTGGCTTCACGAGCAGCAGCGCATGCCAGGCATGGCGGCGTGGATCTTGGCCGTGCTACTAGCCGTTGGTTTGGCGCTGACCGAGTCACGCACCAGCTGGGTGGTAGTTTCTTGCTCGCTGGTTGCAATATTGTTTTGGCGTAAACGACTCGGCGTGGAGTGGAGAGTCGTCGTATCGGCACTTTGCTGGACTGCCGTATTTGTGCTCTGCGTTTTTGCTCTGCCCCATGTCAATATTTTGCTTGGACGTCCGCCGCAGGAAGTGCGTGGGCTAACGGGGGGGGAGATACGGCTTGATATTTGGGCGGGTGTATTGGATTCGTTAAAGCACCAGCCTTGGTTCGGATATGGCTGGATGCAGACCAGCTTGACGCAGTTTCCCGCTGATCCTTACTTGGTACCTACATTTGGAAGCTTGAGGCACGCCCACAATCTGTTTCTGGATTTGCTGGCTTTTATGGGTATTCCTATCGGTCTGGCGATATGCGCGGTCCTGGTGTTTTGGTTTGTGCGCGCCTCGTTGAGGCTGCGAACGCGGGAGCAACTGTGGATGCTTCTCTTCGTGGTGGCGCTGGGCATCCATGCGATGTTAGAGTTTCCGTTGTATTACGCTTACTTTTTGTTGCCATTAGGGTTGATAGTCGGGGCACTCAACATTTCCTTGGCATTCAAGGGACACTTTCGAAGCTCCCGCTGGCCTGTGTTCTTGCTACTTGGTGCAGCATTCCTAGGGATTGTTATCACGGTACGTGACTACCTTCCTATTGAGAAAAACTTCTTCGCTCTTCGCTTTGAGCATCAAAGGCTGGCCAGGCCTAATGAGAATTCGTTGCCTTCACCCATGGTTCTCAGCCACTTAGGGGATTTGCTATGGTTAGGCAGAGTTGATCCTGTAAGCGAGCACAGTGATGCCGATATCGCAAGAGCGACTCGAGTGTCGAAGCTAATGCCAAGCCTCGTAGGGCAATATAAACTGGCTGCGATGTATGCTCTGGCAGGGAAGCCTCGAGAAGCTGAATATTGGCTGATCGTTATGTTGAGATCAAATGGAGTCAAACCCCGTGGGGCGGAGGAATTGCGAACGCAGTGGCAGGAACTCGCGATCACTTATCCGTCGATGACACAGATTACGTGGCCTAGAACAAAGTAGTGTTATATCTAGAGTGAGGATCCTCTGTTTGGACTTTCTATGTTCAATATTCCTTCCGGCGATCTAAGAGACTCACTTCACAAAACTCCCTGATTTCCCTCCGTGCTTCTCTGTCACCGACACGTCGTGAATAGACATGCCCCGATCTACTGCCTTACACATGTCGTAAATAGTAAGTAGTGCAATCTGAACAGCGATGAGTGCTTCCATTTCGACGCCAGTAGGACCAACTGTTTCAACGGAAGCCGTGCAAAAAATCCCTGTGGCGCCCGGTTGGTAAACGCATGCGGAGCCAAATTCTATGGAAACGCGCGTCAGCGCCAATGGATGGCAAAGTGGGATGAGATCGCTCGTCTTTTTGGCTGCCATGATGCCGGCGATGCGAGCAATGCCTAGCACATCGCCTTTCTTGGCTGTTCCCGATTCAATCAGCGCCAAGGTCTCGGCCTTCATCTGGATACGGCCAGTAGCTAACGCAATGCGGTGGGTTGGTGTTTTTGCTCCCACATCGACCATGTGGGCTTGGCCTTTGGCGTCGAAATGAGTGAGGCCCGAAATTTGAGCAGTATCCAAGGTCTTGAATGTCATGATGTAAGGGGGGAGCCGCGATTGACAGCGTCGGAATGCGAAACATTTTCCACGTCGAAGCATCATACGGCCGTGCTCGTCCCGGTCGGTGTGATTGCGAAATGAAAGGCTAAGGGACCCCAAGTGCTAGAGCTTGCTACTAAAGTTTGCTTCTTTTGGGCGAGTCGAGCGGTAGCCGTGTTTGCCATTTTGATGACATCAGTGTCAGCTCTCGCGCAGAGCGGGCTCCCCACCCTCGGCGATACCAGCGACCTTACTACCAGCGCCGAGCGCCGTCTCGGTGATCGCATCATTCGTGAGCTGTACCGCGACCCGGACTACGTCGATGACCCAGTGGTGGCCGACTATGTGCAAGGCATATGGCACCCCCTCCTGGCAGCAGCCAAGGCTCGGGGAGAACTCAGTGCCGAACTGGACGAACGCTTTGCCTGGGAAATCCTGCTGGGACGCGATCGCACGGTGAATGCTTTCGCTTTGCCCGGTGGGTACCTGGGGGTGCATCTGGGGTTGATCGGTGTGGTGGCCACGCGCGATGAACTGGCCTCGGTACTGGCGCACGAGCTGAGCCATGTGACCCAGCGTCACATCTCGCGACTGATCACGCAGCAGAGCAAGCAGACGCCCTTGCTGCTGGGGGCCATGGTGTTGGGCGCACTTGCGGCCAGCAAGAACCCAGGCGCCACGCAGGCCCTGGTCGTGGGAGGCCAAGCCTTGGCCATTCAGAATCAGCTCAATTTCTCGCGGGACATGGAGCGTGAGGCGGACCGCATTGGCTACGGGCTGATGGCCCCCGCGGGTTTTGCGCCCCAAGGGTTTGTGAGCATGTTTGAAAAGCTGCAGCAAGCTAATCGACTCAATGACAATGGGTCGTGGCCTTATTTGCGCAGCCACCCGCTGACCACGGAGCGTATGGCAGACATGCAGTCGCGCATCCCTCCGGGTGCAGCATCTGCGCCGGGCGCCGCAATGCAGGCTTCCAGCGAACATGCCATGGTGGCTGCGAGGGCGCGTGTGCTGTCTAACCCCGGAGTGGATACCTTGCGCCAGTGGATCGCTGAGCCCAAGGGCTCGGGGTTTCAGTCGCAGCTACTGCCGCGACGGGCCGGCGCGCTGTATGCGGCGGCGTTGGCAAGCAGCCAGTTGCGTGATGCGGCAAATGCGCGTCTGATCGCGCGCCAACTGGACGACTTGGTGCGGCAGGACGCCGCTGCGCATCGTCTCGCACGCCTGTTGGTGGCAGAGACCGAATTGGCAGCTGGCGATGCATCTGCGGCCCTGCCGTCCATTCCAGATGGCAACAACGCACGCAGGCCAGAACTTGTGTTGCGTACCCAAGCCCTGCTGCGCGCCAACCGACCCGCTGACGCCACGCAAGCCTTGCAAACCTGGGTGGCAACCCACCCCAAGGATGCGACTGTATGGCAACTACTGGCGTCCACCTGGCAAGCACAAGGCCAGGCGCTCCGGGCGATTCGTGCGGAGGCCGAAGCGCAGGCTGCGCGCTATGACTATGCCGCCGCTGTAGACCGGTTCAAGGCCGGCCAGGATATGGCTCGCCGAGGCGGTGCGGCAGTGGACCACATTGAGGCCTCCATCATCGACACGCGTCTGCGCTCGATGGAGTCACTTCTTCGCGAACAGGCCACCGAGCGCTGATTCGATGACCAAGCCCAGCACCGAGTAGATCAGCGAACCCAGCAGTGCAGCCCCAAAACCGGCGACGTGGAAGCCGTCCAGCACGCTGGCCGCTGCCCAGAACATGAGTGCGTTGATGACGAAGAGAAACAGCCCGACCGTAACGATGGTGACGGGTAACGTGAGTACGACCAGCACCGGTCGCAGCACCACATTGAACAGGCCGATCACGAAGGCCGCGATCAGCGCCGAGGTGAAGCTTTTCACCTCCACACCGCTGTAGATGTAAGCCACAAACAGCAGCGATGCAGCGCTGAGCAGCCATTTCAGAAGAAGTCGCATGGCCGGAGAATAGCACTGGCCTGCTGTGCTGCAATCATTGGATGTGGCTTGCCTGGCCACACACACCTACCGGCCTATTCGAGCGCCAGCACCCACAACACACCAAAGCCGGTGAGCACGCTGCCTAGCGTGCCCGACAGTGACGACCAGCGCCCGTCCACGCGGCCAGTGGGCTGCACAGGCTCGGACTTGGGCCGGCGCGCGTCCACCACGGGTGCGGTCACCATGCCGCCGGCATCTGCCTGAAGTTGAGCCGTGAGCTCGGCCAACGGGCCCTTGGCCACCACGGTGGTTACAGCCCCCGAGGGGGTATGAAGTGTCGGAACAATTTGTGCGAACAGCTTATCCGCCCACTTCGTACGCCAGTTCTCGCGGGTGCTGTGGCTCACCCATTTGCTGACACGGTGGGTCATGCGTGGCGCACACGCTACCAGCACCCAATGGGTGTGTGCGCTGGCTGGGCGCCCACACAGGGGTGCCAGCACTTGCTGTGCGTACGCTGCGTCGTCCACATACACGATGACTCTGTCCATACCCACCTCCAGGTGTGATGCTGACCACAGGGGAGCGGTATGGCCCCCTGCGCCGCGTCAGATGCAATGCAATTCGCGTGAAGCGGTCAGTGCCCAACCGGTGCCGAGCCAGCACTGGCACGGCGAGCCAGGATGATCTTGCCAGCCAGCAAAACCAGCAGCGCACCGGCCACACTGGCCCCGTACTTCACGACATCGGTGACTTCGCCGCTCACGCTATCGACGGGCATCTTGAGCATCCACTGCCACTTGTCAGGGTTGGCGAGGGCTGGGTCGGTGACCAGCATGCCGCCGGCAATCCAGCCCAGCAGCATGCCACCCAGCGTGATGATGAGGGGAAACCGCTCCATGAGCTTGATGACCAGCTGACTCCCCCAGACGATGATCGGGATAGAGATCAGCAGACCCAGCACCACCAGCAGGAACGAATGGTCGCCCGCATTCTGGGCCGCGCCGGCAATAGCGATCACGTTGTCCACGCTCATGACCAGGTCGGCCACGATGATGGTCTTGATGGCAGCCAGCAGCTTGTCGCTGCCTTGCACGTCGCCATGGCCCTCTTCATCGGGAGCCAGCAGCTTCACACCGATCCACACCAGAAGCAGCGCGCCCACGAACTTGAGGAAGGGCAGCGCCAGCAAGGTCATCGCAAAGGCGATCAGGATCACGCGCAGCACGATGGCGCCCGCAGTGCCCCAGATGATGCCCTTGGTGCGTTGTGCAGGGGGCAGTTTGCGGCAGGCCAGGGCAATGACCACGGCGTTGTCACCACCCAGCAGGATGTCGATGATGATGATCTGGCCGAGTGCGAGCCAGAATTCGGGCGAAGCCAAAAAGTCCATAAATTCCTCAATGTCAGTGGCGCGAAACGAGGATCCTGGCGCCACTGTAGCGCCGAGTCCCCCGCAGGGATAGGGGGCTTACGGTGACCTGGTCAAGGAAGGCTTGCCCCAGACAGGGGAGACATGGCAAGCGAAGGGACGGCCTTGATCAGCCCACGGTGGGCCCATCAAAGGTCTTGCTCAGTTCTACACAAGCTGGTTGTGCGTGAACCCGGATTGCCGGAAGCAAAGCTTCGTATTGACGACAAATCCGATGCCTTGTGCCGCTCAAGCCCGGATGGCGGTGGGCTGGCTGGCAAGGCGGGAGCTACTCCCCTTCGAGACCGCGATTGGAACATTACCGGCGAGGCAGCGCAAGGGCCGGGGTGTTGTGGTTACTGCGTACACGCCGGGGTGGGGCTGGGCGTGCTGCCTCGCTCGGGGAAATACGGCGGATACCACCACTGCCAGCATCCCTTGTGGCGGGCCGCTATCATCCAGCCCCTCTTGTGCCCCTGCGCTTGCGCGTCCCTTGCCCCGCTTTCATGGCTGCCATCCACATCACCGACATCGAAGCTGCCATCAATCACTGGCGGCACCGTGCGCCCGCATCACCCGATGGGTTGGGTCTGGCGCCTGAGGTCCAGGCCCTGGGGGAGGTCTATGCGCTGATGGTCTACGGGCACACCACAGAGATCGACGAGGACAGCCTGCCTTCCGCAGCCATGGCGGCATGGCAGGCCTGGTACGACACGACGCCCGACACACCTTGCATCGCGATTTGCTCCACCAGCCAAGGCGACGACCTGTGCAAGGGCTGCGGGCGCACCTTCGACGAGGTGCAATTCTGGCCCTCGTACACTCCGGCGGAAAAGCGGGGGGTGTGGCGCCGTATCACGCTGGAGCACTCGGCCTGGCGTTTCAACCGATACGCCGAGCGCGCCGCAGAGGGCGTGACCGCGCCAGGGGCGCCAACGGCGGGGTAGGTTGATGGGCGATGGGCTGTACGCTCGCCCGGCAAACCGCTAAGGTGGCGCCATGCTGCGCCTGACCCAAGCCCCGAACATTGCGATCGCCACCCTGTGGGCGGATCTGCTGTGCGAAGCGGGCATGACGGCCTCTGTGCAGCGCCAGTACCTGGGCGCTGCCGCCGGACACCTGCCACCCGATCAGTGCCTGCCCGAGATCTGGCTGGACCACGAAGAGCACGCTGCGCGTGCACAAGCCTTGCTGCAAGAGTTACACAACCTGCCGCAGCGCCACTGGGCCTGTCTCTGTGGCGAGTTGGTGGAAGGCGGGTTTGAGCAGTGTTGGAATTGCGGAGCGTTCATGCCGCGCGACTGACGGCATTGGGTGGTTTGCTATATATTTGATAGCCATTAAGGCATATTCCTCTAGCGCTACCAGGAACTTTGCCCCAAAACGCCCTCACTTCCAGCGTACGGGCTCCACATGCACGCTGCCTTGTGTGCTGCTGAGGGTGATGGATCCTTCCTGCACTGTGGCCTGCAGCTGCATGCTGCGCTCGGCCAGCTTTGCCAGCGCTTGCGACGCCTCGGTCGGAATGCGCCAGACCTGCAGCTTATCCAGCCGCGAAAGCTTGGTTTCAATGCCCTTCCACCAGATCTCGGCCGCGTGGTTGAAGCAGTAGACGATCACCGAGTCAGCCTTGCTGCAGGCTTTCGTCAGGGGCTTGTCTTCCGGCTGCCCTACTTCGATCCACACGCGTTTGCGGCCAGTAAAGTCCGTCAGCGATGCATCTGGGTCATCCGGGTCCGACAGCCCTGCGCCGAACGCGAGTGTGGCGTCGCCATTGCACAGGTCATTGAGCTGGTGCGCCTCAATGGCCAGGGCTGCCAGCCGCACCATCATGCGCTCGTCGGTTTCGCTGGGGTGGCGTGCCAGGGTGAGCGCATGGTCGGCGTAGTAGCCGTGGTCGATGTCGGCGATCGCAAGGTTTGCTTTGAAGATGGTGGATTTGATTGCCATGTAAGCTGTAGAGGGGATAGGTAGTGTATGGAGACCAAGGCGATGAATCGCGTCGCTGGTTTCCGTGCATAGTCGCTCCGCCAAGTGGCTAGGGTGCAGTAGGCTTACGTGGCTTCCACCGGAGAGCAGGTTTTTCTACCCAATGCCAAGACATAACTGCAAGGCTGAGCGCCCCTAGCACGCTCAGCGTGAAAGCGTTAGAAAAACTGAGCTGATTAGCAAAGCTCCAGATAACTAACTGCTGTACAGGGAAACCATAAATGTAGAGCCCGTATGAGAAATCGCCAAAGCGCCCCGCACTCGCGAACCCTGGTGTACTGCAACTGCCCCAGATGACAGCGAGTGCCCCCAACGCCCACAAAGGCGCCTGCCCGCCAAGAATCGGTGTGCCCCACTGCAGCAATACTCCGCAAGCTACGAGGAAAATTAATGCGGAGGTCCACGGACGAGGTCGCCAAAAGCGTTCCCCCCGTGCGAGGGCAGCACCTAAGGAAAAAACAATCGCATATTGCAGTGCAAATGACCACTGGGGAAACGCAGGTCCACGATAACGCCACTGTAGCCAGGCGGTAAGTAAAAAGAAAACTCCCAACGGTGCCCAGCGCCAGCGCATTACTCCCATTGCTCCTAGAACGGCTAGCCCCGCATAGCAGCCCACCTCCAGGGGAATTGTCCACAGAGGCCCATTGACCGAGCCCGGATGAGGATTGCTAACAAAAACGCCTGGCAGGCTGGTGTGGGTGCTGAGAATTAGGTTACCCAGGTGCTGGCGCGTCTCGTGATGGTCCAAATACGCAGCGAACGGTAGCTCGGTGAGCAATGGACCTAGCACTAGCACGGCGAGCAGTACAACCACCGTCAGGCCCGGCCAGATTCGCAGGGCACGGCGCATCGCAAAGCGCCCTACATGGGGATCAGCGCCCCAGGACTTGCTGACTAGGTATCCGCTGATCGCGAAGAACATCACCACCCCAGCCGCGCCTGGCTCGTTGCCAAAAAACAGTGGGGTTGATTGCCCCATGAGCGCAAACTGGTGACTCCAAATTACCAGTAGCGCTGCCATCATTCGCAGAGCGTCAAAGTTGTTGGTGCGATGGTGCTTTCTTTGTGGCAGCGGGGGCTCCAGGAGATGCGAGGAGCTCGGGCCTGGTGAATGCACAACGAGGTTAAACCCGGCGCGCCAGCTCGGCCGCCTTGCCCACATAGCTGCCGGGCGTCATCGCCAGCAGTCGGTCCTTTTCGGCCTGAGGAATCTCCAGCGACTGGATCAACCCGTGCAGCGCTTCGGCCGTCACGGTCTTGCCCCGGGTCACTTCCTTGAGCTTTTCGTAGGCGCCCTGCACTCCAAAGCGGCGCATCACCGTCTGGATGGGTTCAGCTAGCACTTCCCAGGACGCGTCCAGGTCTTCGGCCAGGGCTTCTTCGTTGATTTCGAGTTTGTTCAGGCCCGTGAGCAACGAGGCATAGGCCAGCGTGGCGTAGCCCAGGGCCACGCCCATGTTGCGCAGCACGGTGCTGTCGGTCAGGTCACGCTGCCAGCGGCTGATGGGCAGCTTTTCGGACAGGTGCTTGAGCAGCGCGTTGGCCAGGCCCAGGTTGCCTTCGGCGTTCTCGAAGTCGATGGGGTTGACTTTGTGCGGCATGGTGGACGAGCCGATTTCGCCCGCCTTGAGGCGCTGCTTGAAGTAGCCTAGGCTCACGTAACCCCAGATGTCGCGCGAGAGGTCGATCAGGATGGTGTTGGCACGGGCGACGGCATCGAACAGCTCGGCCATGTAGTCATGGGGCTCGATCTGGATGCTGTACGGCTGGAAAGTCAGGCCCAGGCCCAGAGGCTCGGGTGTCTCGATGACCTTCTTGCTGAAGGCTTCCCAGTCAAAGTCGGGCCAGGCAGACAGGTGGGCGTTGTAGTTGCCCACTGCACCGTTCATCTTGCCCATGATCTTGACGCTGGCGATGCGGTCGCAGGCGGTTTGCAGGCGCATCACCACGTTGGCCATTTCCTTGCCCACGGTGGTGGGGCTTGCCGTCTGGCCGTGGGTGCGGCTGAGCATGGGCACTTCGGCAAAGGCGTGTGCCATTTCGCGCAGCTTGAGCACGATGCGGTCCAGCCCTGGCAGCACCACCTGGTCGCGACCCGAGCGCAGCTGCAGGGCGTGGCTGGTGTTGTTGATGTCTTCGCTGGTGCAGGCAAAGTGCACGAACTCGGAGGCTTTTTCCAGCTCGGGGCGTGCCTCGAACTTGCTCTTGATCCAGTATTCGACCGCCTTCACGTCGTGGTTGGTGGTCTTCTCGATCTCCTTGATGGCTGCAGCATCGGCCTCGGAGAAGTTCTTGACCAGGCCCAGCAAGTAAGCGCGCGCTCCGGTGGTGAGGGGCTTGAACTCTGCAAACCCTGCATCCGACAAGGCAATGAACCACGCCACTTCCACTTGCACGCGGCGGTGCATGTAGCCGTGCTCGCTCATGATCGGGCGAAGGGCGGCAAGTTTGGGGGCGTAACGGCCGTCAAGCGGCGACAGGGCGGTGATGGTGGACAGGCTCATGGCGCACGATTGTAGGCGGGGCCGGTCGGCGGGGTTTGTGGGGGCGGCGCATCAGTCAGCCTCATGCCGGGTCGCTGTCGATAGAATCAAACCCGAATTGTTCAGCATTCCCCGCGCACTGGAAGACACACCATGAAATTGATCGGAGCCACCGCCAGCCCCTACGTGCGCAAAGTACGTATCGTGATGGCTGAGAAAAAGCTCGACTACCAGTTCGTGCAAGAAAACGTCTGGGCAGACGACACCCATATCTCTGCATCCAACCCCCTGGGCAAGGTACCCTGTCTGGTGATGGAAGGCGGCGAGGCTGTGTTTGACTCGCGCGTCATCGTCGAATACCTCGACACCCTGTCGCCCGTGGGCAAGCTCATCCCTTCCCAGGGCCGCGAGCGCGCTGAAGTCAAAACCTGGGAGGCCCTGGCCGACGGCGTGATGGATGCCGGCATCCTGGCCCGCCTGGAAGCCACCTGGGTTCACCGCAAGGACAGCGAACGCAGCCAGGCCTGGATCGACCGCCAACTGCTCAAGGTGAACGATGGCCTCAAGTCCATGAGCCAGGGGCTGGGCGACAAGCCCTATTGCAGCGGCATCCACCTGAGCCTGTCGGACATCGCCGTGGGTTGCGCTCTGGGTTGGCTGGAGTTCCGCTTTCCCGAGATCGCCTGGCGCAGCGAGTACCCCAACCTGGGCAAGCTGCTCGACAAGCTGATGCAGCGCCCGAGTTTCGCGGACACCAAGCCCGCCTGACCCCGCCGCTCGGCTGCTGAAAGGCTCCGGCAAGCCCGTCCTCCCGCAGAGTGCCGCGGGTCTTTGTGCAGTCCGGTCCCCTGCTTGCCGTATGCTCCCGGGCGTATGAACGAAATGGTTCAAAACCCACCCCCCACCGTTGGTACCAGGGCGACCCGCCAGCGCGCCGCACGCGAGGCCGCTGCCACGCCGGGCGCCGACCGGGTGCGCGTGAACGACCCAGACCGCACCATGGCCAACATCCTGCAGGTGGCCACGGCAGAGTTTGCCGACAAGGGCCTGGCTGGGGCCCGCATCGACGAGATCGCGGCACTGACCAGCACCAGCAAGCGCATGATCTACTACTACTTTGGTAGCAAGGAAGGTCTGTATGTGGCGGTGCTGGAAGACGCCTACCGCCGCATCCGGCGCATTGAGTCCGAGCTGCACCTCGAAGACCTGGCGCCCGAGCAGGCGCTGCGCACGCTGGTCGGTTTCACGGTGGACTACCAGCTTGCCAATCCCGACTTCATCCGCCTGGTCATGAACGAGAACATGCACCGGGGCGAGTACATCACCCAATCCGCCACGATCCAGGAACTGAATATTCCGGTCATCCATGCCGTGCGCGACGTGTACCAGCGTGGCGTGGCAGCGGGGGTTTTTCGTCCGGATGTGGACCCTGTCGATCTGCACATGTCGATTTCGGCGCTGTGCTTTTTCAACGTGGCCAACCGCCACACCTTTGGCGCGATCTTCAAGCGCTCGCTGGATACGCCTGCCGCCACGGCGCAACGCCGTGAATCGATCATTGAAATGATCGTGCGCTTTCTGCGGCCCTGAATCGAATCCCCCCGGCGCGCTGCGCGCCTGGCACCCCGCTGTTCTTCAGGGCCATGAGCCGGAGGACGCTCTTCGCCGGGCGTGGTTGACCCATCCATCGCGGCCCCACGCCGCGCCACCCAGCACTACCCTATCGCTGTTCGCGAGCAGGGTTTGCACCTAGATCAAATACTAACCAGTTCGTACAAAATTAAATCCACGAACTGATAACGACTGGAGACACCATGCTTGCACTGGCCGACCGCTGGCTCGGGCGATACACCCGCGCACTCGACATGCTTTCCGGCCTGTGTCTGGCCATCATGGTGGTGCTGGTGTTCGGCAACGTGGTGCTGCGCTACACGGTGAACTCGGGCATCACGGTGTCCGAAGAGCTGTCGCGATGGCTGTTTGTGTGGCTGACCTTCATGGGGGCCGTGGTGGCTTTGCGAGAGCATGGACACCTGGGCACCGATGTCTTGGTGTCCCGCCTGCCCGCTGCGGGCAAGAAGGTCTGCCTGGTTCTCGCACAGATCTCGATGCTGTATGTCTCCTGGCTGCTGCTCAAAGGCAGCTGGGCCCAGATGCTGATCAATGCCGACACCGAGGCGCCGGTGACCGGGGCGTCCGTGGGCATCTTCTATGCCAGCGGTGTGCTCATGGGCGCATCAGCCATTGCCATTCTGGTCCGCGATCTGCTGCGCACGCTCTTTGTGCCACTGGGCGAGCATGAGCTGGTCATGGTGCAGGAAAGCGAAGAACTCGCGGCACTGCAACACCGCACGGAAGACGCCAGTGCCAGCACTCCCGCTGCAGGCCCCCGTCGCTGACCCCTCATTTGCACTGGAACGCGCACCATGACCGTCACCATCTTCCTCGGTTCCCTGCTGCTCGCCATGGCGATCGGCGTCCCCATCGCTTTCGCTCTGCTCCTCTGCGGTGTGGCGCTGATGTGGCATCTCGACCTGTTCGATGCTCAAATCCTCGCGCAGAACGTGATCAATGGCGCGGACAGCTTCCCGCTGCTGGCCGTGCCGTTTTTCATGCTGGCGGGCGAGATCATGAATGTGGGCGGGCTGTCCAAGCGCATCGTGAAGCTGGCGCTCACCGTGGTGGGCCATGTCCCCGGCGGGCTGGGCTACGTGGCCATCATGGCGGCCGTGATCCTGGCGGCAGTGTCGGGCTCGGCCGTGGCGGATGCGGCGGCACTCGCGTCGCTGCTGCTGCCCATGATGGTGGCTGCGGGGCACAACAAGGAGCGTTCGGCGGGCTTGATTGCCTCCGCCGGGATCATCGCGCCAGTGATACCGCCCTCGATCGGCTTTGTGATCTTTGGCGTAGCCGCCAACGTGTCCATCAGCAAGCTGTTCCTTGCGGGCATTGTTCCCGGTGTGCTGCTGGGGCTCTCGCTGGCTGTGACGTGGTGGTGGCTGGTGCGGCGCGAGAACGTGGCGCCGCCGAAGCGCGCAACGCGCGCCGAGCTGCTGCTGGCGTTGCGCGAAGCCGTCTGGGCCCTGGGCCTGCCCATCATCATCCTGGTGGGTCTGCGCATGGGGGTGTTCACACCCACCGAGGCCGCTGTGGTGGCCGCCGTCTACTCGTTGTTTGTCGCGATGGTCGTGTACCGTGAGCTGACCCTGCGTCAGCTGGTGGAGATCTTTCAGACCTCCGCACGCACCAGCGCCGTGGTGATGTTTCTGGTCGCTGCAGCCATGGTGTCGGCCTGGCTCATCACCGTGGCCGACCTCCCGTCTGCTGTCATCGGCATGCTGGAGCCCTTCATGGGCAACCAGACGTTGTTGCTGATCGCGATCATGGTGCTGGTCATGGTGGTGGGCACCGCGATGGATATGACGCCGACCATCCTCATCCTCACGCCCGTGCTGATGCCGGTGGTCAAGGCGGCGGGCATTGACCCGGTGTACTTCGGCGTGCTGTTCATCATCAACAACGCCATTGGCCTCATCACGCCGCCCGTGGGCACCGTGCTCAACGTGGTGGCCGGGGTGGGCCGCATTTCCATGTCGCAAGTCACCCGGGGCGTCATGCCGTTCATGGTGGCGCAGTTGATCGTCATGTTCCTGCTGGTGCTGTTCCCGTCCATCGTTCTCGTGCCCTTGCGCCTGCTGGGGGGCTGACCCTCCCTCCCGCGCCTACCGTTTCTGCCTGCCAAAAAACCAAGGAGACCATCCCATGAAGCTGCTCAAGACCCTGCTCGCCACGGCCCTCGTCGCCGCATCGCTGCTGCCCGCTGCGCACGCGCAGGAGCGCACCATCAAGTTCGCCTTCCAGAACCAGAAGGACCACCCGCAGGCCCAGGGCGCGCAAAAGTTTGCCGACCTGGTGGCGGCCAAGACCAACGGCCGCATTGCCGTCAAGCTCTTCCCCGGCGGCACGCTGGGCGGCGACCTGCAGACCGTGTCGGCGCTGCAAGGTGGCACGGTGGAGATGACGGTGCTCAACGCGGGCATTCTGTCGGCCCAGGCCAAGGAATTCGGCATCTACGACTTCCCCTTCCTGTTCGCTACGCCCCAAGAGGCTGACGCCGTGACGGACGGCCCCTTCGGCAAGAAGCTGCTCGACAAGCTGCAGGCCAAGAACCTGGTGGGCCTGGGTTATTGGGAGCTGGGCTTTCGCAACCTCACCAACAGCAAGCGCCCCATCACCAAGGCTGAAGACATTGCAGGCCTCAAGATCCGCGTGATCCAGTCGCCCATCTACATCGACATGTTCAACGCGCTGGGCGCCAATGCCGTGCCCATGCCCTTCCCCGAGCTGTACACGGCCATGGAGCAGAAGGCCGTGGACGGCCAGGAGAACCCGTTCTCCACCATCCTGTCGTCCAAGTTTGCGGAGGTGCAGAAGTACCTGACCGTGACGCGCCACATGTACAACCCCCAGGCCGTGATCGTGAGCAAGAAGTTCTGGGACAGCCTGAACCCTGCTGACCAAAAGGCGCTGACCGACGCCATGGCCGAGGCCACCACCTTCCAGCGCGGTGTGTCGCGCGTGCAGGCCAATGTGGCGCTGGAAGACCTCAAGAAGGCCGGCATGCAGGTGTCCGAGTTCTCGCCTGCCGAGCTGGACAAGCTGCGCGCCAAGGTGAAACCCGTGGTCGAAAAGCACAGCGAAAAAGTGGGCGCAGAGACGGTGAAAGAGGTCTACGCCACGCTGGCCAAGCTGCGCGGCGGCAAGTAAGCCCCACGCTGCCCTCCCTGCACGGCTGCCAGTGACCCCGCCACGCCCGGCCGTGCATTCACCCCGTATCCCGCCCGCCCCATGAGCATCCAGCTGCTTGATCCCCCGGTCACCACACCCACGTCCGCCATGCCATCCACAAGCCCCCGCAAGGTGCTGATCGGACTGATCGGTGCCGGTATCCAGAAATCGCTGTCGCCCGCGCTGCACGAAGAAGAAGCGCGCCACCACGGCATGCGCCTGCACTACCAGCTCATCGACCTGGACCGCTCTGCTTCCTCGGCGGAGCATCTGCCCACGCTGTTGTCGGCGGCGCGCATCATGGGCTACGCGGGCTGCAACGTGACCTACCCCTGCAAGCAGGCGGTGATTCCGCACCTCGACAGCCTGTCCGAAGAAGCGCGCGCCATGGGCGCCGTGAACACCGTGGTCATCCAGGGCGGAAAACTCGTGGGCCACAACACCGACGGATCGGGCTGGACCTGGGGCTTTACCCGCGCACTGCCTGGCGCCGACCTGCGCCGCGTGGTGCTGCTCGGCGCGGGCGGTGCCGGCGCTGCGATTGCACACGCCGTGCTGCGGCTGGGCGTCGAGCACCTGAGCATCGTCGATGCGCAGCCCGAGCGTGCGGCTCAACTGGCAGCCGACGTGAATGCGCTGTACGGCGTCCGGGCCGAAGCCTCCGACATCCAATCGGCCATGGCGCAGGCCACAGGCCTGATCCACGCCACGCCCACGGGCATGGACAAACTGCCCGGCCTGCCACTCGATGTGGCCCTGCTGCGGCCCCCGATGTGGGTGTCCGAAGTGGTGTATTTCCCGCTCGACACCGCCCTGGTACAGGCCGCACGCGCGCTGGGCTGCCGGGTGTCCGACGGCGGTGGCATGGCTGTGGGCCAGGCCGTGGGCGCGTTCGAACTGTTCACCGGCGAGGCGCCCGATGCGGCGCGCATGGATGCGCATTTCCGCCGCCTGGTCAGCACGCGCTGATGCCACTGCCCGCCGCAACCCTCAAGGAACCGACACCATGAGCACCCCAATGATGGCCGCCCGCGAAACGCTGGGCGAACTGCCCAACCCCCTGGGCCTGCAGGGCGTGGAGTTCATCGAATACGCCACCAGCCGTCCGCAGGCGCTGGGCCAGGCGCTGGAGCGCATGGGCTTTCAGCCCGTGGCGCGCCACCGCTCGCGCGAGGTGCTGCTGTACCGCCAGGGCGACATGAACATCATCGTCAACGCCCACCAGGACAAAGAGCTCACCGGCGTGCACGCCCCGCCCGCGCTCACCGAAGCGCCGGTGCTCGCCGCCATTGCTTTTCGCGTGGGCAATGCGGCCGCGGCCTACCGCCGGGTGCTGGAACTGGGTGCCTGGGCCGTGCACACCGAGGTCGAGGTGATGGAGCTGAACATCCCCGCCATCCACGGGGTGGGTGCCAGCCGCATCTACTTTGTCGACCGCTGGAAGGAGTTCTCCATCTACGACGTGGACTTTGTGCCCATCCCCACCGTCAACCAGCGCCCGCCCGCGTTGCAGGGCCTGCACCTGTTTGGCGTGGTGCAGTACATCGGCCTGGGCCGTGGGGAGGACTGGATCCACTTCTACAGGGAACTGTTTGGCTTCGCCGAGCTGGCACCGGACCAGTCGTTTGGCGTGCTCACCCACGGTCGCATCCTGGCCAGCCCCTGTGGCACGCTGCATTGGCAGCTCATCGAACCGCTGGTCGATGCGCTGGAAGCCGACCCCGAAGAGTTGCTGCAACGTGTGGCCTTTGGCGCGCCCGACGTGCTGGCCACGGTGCAAGCGCTGCGCGAGCGCGGCGTGGACTTCGTCGAGTCCCCCACCGGCGTGCACACGGGCACGCGCGGCGCCCTCACCCGCGCAGATGCCGGCGCTCCCAGCTTCGAACTGGTGCTGGACGCACGCTGAGCCTGGAGACTGCCCCATGCGCACATCCACCATGCAACGCAACGTCGCCGACTTTGGCATGGACACCATCAGCCTGGCCGGCCCGCTGGAGGCCAAGCTCGCCGCCGTCAAGGCCGCCGGATTTGGCCAGATCATGCTGGCCGCGCGCGACATCGTGGGCCACCCCGAGGGCATCGAGGCCGCCGTGCACGCCGTGCGCAGCAGCGGCTTGCGGGTGACGGGCTTCCAGGTGCTGCGCGATTTTGAAGGCTTGTCCGGCCACCTGCACAGCTACAAGGTGGACATCGCCAAGCAGATGATCCTGATGGCGCGTGACCTGGGCGCGCCCGTGCTGCTGGCATGCAGCTCCACGTCTTCGCACGCCACGTCTGACGCCGATGCGATTGCGCGCGACCTGCGCAAGCTGGCCCTGCTGGCGCTGCCCCATGGCATCCGCGTGGCGTTTGAGGGCCTCTCCTGGGGCCGCCACATCAACGAGGTGCACCAGGCCTGGGCCGCCGTGGAACAGGCCGATTGCCCCAACCTCGGGCTGGCCATTGATTCGTACCACCAGTTCGCCACCAGCACGCCGCTCGCGGCGCTGGAGGACGTGGACCCCGCCAAGATCTACCTCGTGCAGCTGTCCGACTTCATGTGGCAGGAAACGCGCACAGTGCAAGAGCGCATCGAGACCGCGCGGCACTTTCGCGTGTTCCCTGGCGAAGGCGTGCACAGCAAGGCGCTGGCCGAACTGGTACGCACGCTGGACGGCATGGGCTACCAGGGCGATTACAGCTTTGAGGTCTTCAACGACGACTACCAGCAGCTGCCTCTGCCCTATGTGGCGCAACGGGCGTGGAACAGTGCGCTGTGGCTGGCCGAAGGCGTGTTGCAACGCGCAGTGCCCTTGCCCGGGCATTCGCGCATCCGGGCAGTGGGGTGAAGAGGGTGAGCGGGCCCCGGGGACCCTGTGCACGAATCGCCGCGCCGTGAGCATCTGCGGTCTCGGGCAGCCTGCGGTGTTGCAACACTTCGCAATAGCGACAGCTGATGCTGCGTTTTGCGCCTAGCAGACCATTCCGATCCACAGCGCCCACTTACCGCTCGATGCGTGCAGCGGATCCCTAGCTGTTGGCGCGCTTTTTGAGCCAGCGCATCAGTGCGCCCACCACGGGCAGCTTTTCGTACAGCTCTTCGGCCGCATCCCAGTAGTCGCGGTGCAGCGTCACCAGACCCTGTTCGTCCAGCACCAGGTGCGAGGCACCACGCACCGTCTGCGTCACGCCCTTGTGAAAGTCCTTGAACGCGAACAGGAAGTCCCAGGTCAAGAAGCACTGCGTGCCCTGCACCACCCGGCCGGTGACCACAAAACGCGGCTGCTCCAGCGCCTCGAACATGTGGGCAAAAATGGCCTGGATGGCAGGCACGCCCTGCACCTCGTTGAAGGGGTCCTTGAAGCGCGCCTGTGGTGCGTAGAAATGGCCAATGGCCGCTATGTCGGCAGGCGAGAGGTTTTCAAAGAACGCGACAACGCGCGTGACGGCTTCTTCGGTGGATGGGGATGTGTTCGGGAGCTGCATCGAAAAAGTCAAAGGCCTGTGAAGCGACGAACGGCGGGGAAGTACCAACGGTACGGCAACAGCCGCAGCAGCTTCATCACGCGTGTGAAACGCTTGGGAAAGTGGATGTCGAAATGCCCCCGCTCCCAGCCCTGCACGATGGCTGCCGCTGCTGCTTCGGGTGAGATGAGGGCTGGCATGGTGAAGTCGTTGCCCGCCGTGAGTGGCGTGGCCACAAAACCAGGGTTGATCACGCTCACGCCCATGCCCAGGTCGTGCAGGTCCAGGTACAGCGCCTCGGCCAGGTTGATGAGGGCCGCCTTGGTGGGCCCATAGGCCAGGCTCTTGGGCAGGCCGCGAAAGCCTGCCACGCTGCTGATAAGGCTCACGTGGCCTGGGCGCCCGGCCTCCGCTGCGGCCAGCATGGCGGGCAACACGGCGGCCAGCACGTGCAGCACGCCGTTGTAGTTGATCTGCTCATGGCGCAGCATCACGGCCAGATCGAAGTCGGTGGCGCGCATGTCGCGGTAGTAGCCCGCGCAGTAGCACACCAGGTCGGGCGCCCCTCCCGCGAGCACCTGCGCTGCGGCGGCCTGCACCTGTGCCGGTTCGGCAGTGTCAAAAGCCAGCGCCATGCTTCCGGGGTGCTGCACGACAAAGGCGTTCAGTGCGTCACCGCTGCGCGCCGACACGATGACCTGCGCACCGCGCGCATGCAGCGCGGCTGCGGTGGCCCGGCCAATGCCACTGCTGGCCCCGATGAGCCAGGCACGGCGGCCCTGCCAGTCGCGCAAGGGAGGGTTGAGGCTCATGGTGCGCGTTTGGTGAAGGACAGCGTGATCTCGCCCAGGCGCACGCCGAACTTGGTCATGGTGGCGCGGTTGAGCATCACCCGGTCGTCGATGAGGTACATCCAGTCGTCCAGGTCCACGTTGTAGACCTTGCCATCCACCGGCAGGGCCAGCGTGTAGTTCCAGCGGAAGGCGTTGCCGCGCGTCTGGCCGTTGGCCGTGCCCACCACATCGTCGGCGGTGCCGGTGTAACGGCCGTCCGCGTGCTTGGTCAGGCGCCAGATGCGGCGCTGTGTGGTGCCGTCGGAGTAGGTGAAGGCTTCATCCAGCACGCCCTCGTTGCCTTTCCAGCTGCAGTCCATCACCACGGTGAAGCGTTTGACGATCTGGCCGCTGCGGTCCTGGAAGATGCCGTAGGCGTCGATCTTGCCGTTGAAATAATGGGCCAGGTCCAGCACCGGTTTCTCGGTGGCGTAGCCATCCAGGTTCTGGCTGGCGCAGCCGGACAGCACCACGGGCGCAGCCACAGCGGCGGAGAGGAGGAGGCGTCTTTGCATCATGGGTTGTGCCTTGGGGGTATGGGTGTCAGGTTCCAGCCATCGCCGCACCGCGTGGGTGCCGCAGAAAAAGGACGTACAGCGCTGCTGCTGCCGCCAGCTTGAGCGCGCAGGGCAGCACGGCGTAGGCCAGGCCCAGTGTCTGCAGGCCGTCATCGCTGCGCGTGCCCGGCGTGTAGCCCAGCCAGCTCAGCAGGGGCAGCGCCAGGCCTGCTGCCAGGGCCAGGTTGAGCTTGGTGGCAAAGTTCCACCAGCCGAAGTACGCGCCCTCGTGCCGGCCGCTGTCGCCCTCGGCCGCGATCACGCCCGCCAGCAGGGCGCTGGGCAGGGCCAGGTCCGTGCCCAGGGCCACGCCTGACAGCGCGCAGACCATGAGGAACGGCAACACATCACCCGCGCCCAGAAACGCCGTCCACACAAACACGGCAATCGCCAGCAGCATGCCCGACAGCCAGGCGCGCGCCAGGCCCCAGCGCGCCACGGCACGCAGCCACAGCGGAATGGACAGCGCCGCACAGACAAAATAGGCCGCGAGGAACAAGGGCTCCTGCGCAGGCGGGGCCTGCAGGCGGTCTTGAATGAAGAACAGCACCAGCGTGGCCGGGATGGCGCTGGCGATGCCGTTGAGCATGAACACGGCCAGCAGGCGGCGAAAGGCAGCCCGTCCCCAGGGCCGCCACAGGCTGGCGCGCTGTGCCGGTCGGTACACGCCTGCCACGGCCTCAGCATGGTCTGCGGGGCGTGGGGCTCTGGTCCACGCCCACCAGCCCAGCAGCAGGGTGAGGGCAAACACACTGAGCATCACCGGCAGGCCCAGCAGCGCGGGCAGCACCGAAGCCAGCACCACGCCCACCAGCGCGGCGCCCTCACGCCAGGCCACGATGCGGCCGCGCTGCAGCTCATCGCCACCCAGCCGTGCGCCCCAGGACTGGTGCGCAATGCCCAGCTGGCTATAGGCCGTGTAGGTGATGAGCAGTGCCACCAGTGCCCACGCAATCAGCGCATCGGCCCCGCGCACCAGCGGAAAGAACAGGCTGGTCAGCCCCAGCGCCAGCACCACAGCCGACACCGCGCCCACCGCCAGCACGGCGCGCACCGAGCGGCCGAACAGGTGGTCGGACAGACGTCCCAGCAGCGGGTCGGACACCGCGTCAAACAGCCGCGCCGCCAGCAGCACCGAGCCCAGCGTGGCCAGTGGCATGCCGAACTCGCGGGCGTAGTGATTGGGCAACAGCACATACAGCGGCAGCGCCACAAAAGCCAGCGGCAGGCCCAACAGCCCATAGGCCAGGCCTTGGCCGGCGCGAATGGGTGTGTGGGTGGTCATTGCTGCCCTTGGCCCGCCGTGCGGGTGGCGGCGATCAGCTCTTGCCGCAGCCCGGGCTCGGAGGTCTGTGGCGACAGCCAGATGCCGAAGAACAGGCGCGAGAACTCGGCGTCGGGCACCTCGCCCACCACACGCCCGCCCATCTTGAACACGGCGCCCGCGCCGGGCTGGTACAGGCCCAGCAACCGGTCGCCCGCCTTCACATCTGGCAAGGCGGCGGCCAGCGCCTGCTGCCAGCGCGTGGCCTGCTGGGGCGTGAAGCTGCCGACGCGGCGCATCTCCTCGATGGAGCGCTTGGCGATGGCGTCGGCCGAAAAATCGCGGTGGTAGGTCAGCTCCAGCGCCAAGGGGTGGGCAGCGTAGTTGTCGGCGTCAAAGCCGGGCTGCACCCACAGCCGCGCGCGGTAGATCTCAAACCCCAGAAAGCGCAGCACGCCCTGCCCCACCAACCGCGCACCCGACAGCGGGGCTGCAGCGGCGGCGCTGGCCTCTGCCACCTGCGCCAGCGCGGTTTGCGGGCCAAAAGCCATCAATGCGCTAGTGAATATTGCGGCGATAGCTATGTTTTTCATAGCAATTCTCGGTCCTTGATCAGTCCTTGACCAGCGTGTACTGCACCAGGTCGATGTTGCTCATCGCAAACGCTGCTTCGCAGTACGCGAGGTAGAACTCCCAGATGTGCATGAAGCGCTGGTCAAAGCCCAGCTGCAGGATCTGGGTGCGCTGCGCCAGAAAACGTTCGCGCCAGCGCTTGAGGGTTTCGGCGTAGTCCTGACCAAACGCGAACTCGTCCGCCACGCGCAGGCCCGCCGCCTCGGCTTCGCGGCGGAACTCGCGCGGGCAGGGCAGGCAGCCGCCTGGGAAGATGTATTGCTGGATGAAGTCGGTGGAACTGATGTAGCGGTCGAACAGGCTGTCGTCGATGACGATGCTCTGGATGCAGGCCTTGCCGCCGGGCTTGAGCAGCCGGTTCACCGACTGGAAGTAGGTGGGCCAGTATTCGCGGCCCACGGCCTCGACCATCTCGATGGAGCATATGGCGTCGTACGGGCCGTCCTGGATGTCGCGGTAGTCCTGCAGGCGCAGGTCGGCACGCTCGGCCACCCCCTGCTGCGCCATGCGCTTTTGCGCAAACGCGAGCTGCTCGGTGGAGAGCGTCACCCCCGTCAGGCGGGCGCCGAATTCGACGGTCGCCATCTCGGCCAGCGCGCCCCAGCCGCAGCCGATCTCCAGCACGCGGGAACCGGGCTCCACCCCCGCCATGCGCAAGGCGCGACGCACCTTGGCGTGCTGCGCGGTGCGCATATCACCGCCCGCATCGCCCTCAAACCAGGCGGACGAGTAGTTCATCGTGTCGTCCAGCCAGAGTTCGTAGAACGCATTGCCCAGGTCGTAGTGGGCGTGGATGTTCTTCTGGCTGTTGGCGCGGGTGTTGCGGTTGAGCAGGTGCTTGATGCGGTACAGCAGCCGGCCCGCCCAGGTGCCGTAGATCA
The DNA here is from genome assembly GCF_002754175.1 of Acidovorax sp. 59. NCBI lineage: Bacteria > Pseudomonadati > Pseudomonadota > Betaproteobacteria > Burkholderiales > Comamonadaceae > Acidovorax > Acidovorax sp. 59. The sequence continues at coordinate 4,764,428 of NZ_PEET01000001.1, forward strand.
CGCCTTCGACCTGCTGGCGGTTGGCGATGAAGAGCTTGAGCAGGTCGGTCAGGTGCGGCGTGGTCCAGTCGCCCGCGATGTAGCTCTCGGCAAAGCCGATGTCGCCCGACTTGAGTGCGGCGCTGCACACATTCCAGTTCTTGAGCGTGATCGCGGCCGAGGGACCGTTCCCGTGGCCGAAGTGCTGCAGGGTGCCGTCGGGCAGTTGCACCGTGAGGTGACCGTGCTGCAGCTTGTGCAGCAGCTTGAGCGCTGTGCGTGCGGCTGCGGGGGTGCCGGCGGGCAGGGCTTGGGCAGAGCGGGGGGCGGTGGTGGAGTTCATGGCGGTCTCGTTCGTCATGGAAATCAACGGGTCACGGCGGCGGCGGGCGCCTCGGGCTTGCGGTGGAAACGCACGCGCTTGAGCCACAGCTGCAGCGCGTGCCAGTGGATGCGGGCGATGATGGCCAGCGTCATGGCGGGGTAGCCCCAGAGCGCCTGGCGCAGGGTCTGTGCGGTGATGGCCTGCAGGGTGCCGCTCACGCTGGTCTGGATGAGGGGGCCGGTGTCGTCGTCGTGGTCGATACGCACCACGGTGCGGCCTGCGTCCTGTGCACCTGCCTCGGTGCGCATGAAACGAAAGCGGTAACCGCCGCTCACCTCGCAGAAAGGAGACACGTGGAACACCTTGCGTGCTTGCTGTTCCGCGCCGTACTGCGGCGCATCCAGCAGGTAGCAGTGGCGCTCGCCAAAGGTGTTGTTCACCTCTACCACGATGGCGCGCAGGTGGCCGTCCGCACGGTGGCAGTACCAGAAGCTCACGGGCTTGAAGGTGTAGCCCAGCACGCGGGGGTAGCAGTGCAGCCAGACCTCGCCCGTGGCGTCGGTGATGCCTTCGGTGCGCAGCAGTTCGTCCAGCCAGGCCAGCGCCCCGCCCTGTGCCGCGCTGCGGCCGTCGCCGTGGTCCACGTCATGGAAGCTGATGGCGCCACGCCGGTTCACAGCCAGCTCCCCACGCATGCCGGGCAGGCTGCGCATCGGCAGCATCAGGAAAAACGTGGGGTAGGCGAACGCATGCCGCCGGGGCCGCAGCCGCGTGTGGCGCACCTGGCCGAAGCCGATCAGGGGCGCTGCGGTGGGGGCCGGCGCGTGGCTCACGCGGCCTCCGCCAAGGGGGCTGGCAGGGCCGCCCGCAATTGTTCGGCCACGGCCAGGCCGGATTTCAGCCCGTCCTCGTGGAAGCCGTAGCCCGTCCAGGCGCCGCAGAACCAGGTGTGCTGCTGCCCTTGCAGCTTGCCCACCTGCTGCTGCGCGCGGATGGCGGCCATATCGAACACCGGGTGGGCGTATTCGTAGCTGCCGATCACGTGCTCGGGCGCAATGTCACGCACCGGGTTGAGCGACACCACCACGGGCTGCGCGAACGGCACGGGCTGCAGCTGGTTGATGAGGTAGTGCAGGCACACGCGGGCCGACTCTCGGCTGCGCTGTTGGGCGCGCTCATAGTTCCACGCGGCCCAGGCGGCGCGGCGCTGGGGCAGCACCGACGTATCGGTGTGCAGCACGGCGCGGTTGGCCTGGTAGCGGATGGCGCCGAGCACGGCGCGCTCCTGGGTCGTCGGCTGGGCCAGCAGCGCGAGCGACTGGTCAGAGTGTGTGGCCAGCACCACCTTGTCAAAGTGTTCGGTGCGGTCTGCAGTCACCACGCGCACACCGGCGGCATCGCGCTCAATGCGGCGCACGGGCGTGTTCAGGCGCTTGTCGGCAATGCCCGCCACGATCTTGTCCACATAGTGGCGCGCGCCGCCGGACACCGTCCACCACTGCGGCCGGTTGCTCACCTGGATCAGGCCATGGTTGTGGCAGAACCGGATCATGGTGGCCACGGGGAACTTCAGCATCTGGTCCGTGGGGCAGCTCCAGATGCAGCCCAGCATGGGCAAGAAGTACCAGTCGCGGAACGCGTCGCCAAAGCGGTGCTCGCGCAGGAAGTCACCCAAGGGCTGCATCAGCGCGGCCTCGGCCTGCTTTTCGGCAATGCGCGTGCACAGCTTGTTGAAGCGCAGCAGGTCGCGCAGCATGCCCAGAAAGCGTGGGTTGACCAGGTTGGAGCGCTGGGCAAACACGGTGCTCAGGTTGGTGCCGCTCCATTCCAGCGCGCGGCCACCGCCCAGGGCTGCGGGCACCTGCACCGAAAACGACATGTCGGATTTGGCCGTCTCCACGCCCAGCTCGGCCAGCAGGCGGATCAGATGGGGATAGGTGCGCTCGTTGAACACCAGAAAGCCGGTGTCCACGCCGTGTGTGACCGGGGCGCCTGACGCATCGGGCAGGGTGACATCGACGGTGTGGGTGTGGCCGCCGAAGTAGTCGCCCGCCTCGAACAGCGTGATGTCCGCCTGGCCGCGCAGCTGGTGCGCGACGGAAAGCCCGGAGATGCCGGAGCCGATGATGGCGATTTTCATGACCGGCTCCCTCTGGCCGGTGCACGGAATAAAAAGGTTGCGAAGCGTCCCGAAACGAATAAGAGAGGGAGGGAGGAGAAGCGCTCCAGGAGGTCAGTCGGAACCCGGGGGCCCGAAAGGCTTCGCAACATTAAAACTGTACGCTGCGCAATCGTCTTGCGCAATGGATAGAGTGAGGCCGCTCCGGCGAAGTTCCAGAGGGCGCCTGTATTTTTTTTCAAGAAATGTAAAGAAGTCATTGCGCTCACCGGGGTGTGGGCAGGGCGAGCTGCTGTTCGATGGCACGCACCAGGCCCTTGTTGTCCGGCCCGGTCAGGCTGGAGTAGTTGTCCACCAGCTTGCCGTCGCGCCCCAGCAGGTATTTGTGGAAGTTCCAGCGGGGCGCCGTGCCCGACAGCTGCGCCAGTTGCTGGTACAGCGGCGAGGCCTCCGGGCCCTTCACGCTGCTTTTGGCAAACATGGGAAATTTCACCCCGAAGGTGTTTTCGCAGAAGTCGGCGATTTCCTTGTTGCTGCCTTTTTCCTGGGCAAAGTCGTTGGACGGGAAGCCCAGCACCACCAGCCCCTTGTCCTTGTAGCGGGCATACAGCTCTTCCAGCCCCTTGTACTGGCCGGTAAAGCCACAGAAGCTGGCCGTGTTGACCACCAGAACCACTTTTCCGCTGTACTGGCAAAGCGACTGCGGCTTTTCGTCCTGCAGGCGCGGAAAGGTGTGCTGCAGCGTGGCCGGGCACGCTGCAGGCGCATCGGCCGCTTGGGCGGCGGGCGCCAGCAGCAGCCAGGCCGCCAGCGCGGTGGCTGTCGAGAGGAGTCTTGTCAGGCGGTTCATAGGACTTTGGGCAGTGAGTACGGCCAATTTAACCATTTCATCATTTTTTGTCCACATGAGTTTTTATTTGTACTGAATGGTTTACGTGGTGCGAACGCATTTGGATTCAGATTTCGGAAGTAACGGGGTGAGGGGGCCCAAAACGGCCGTGCAGCCCAAACGGCGCCGGCCGATCACCCGGCAGGGAAAAGGGGCGAGCGCGGCGTCAGACCCGGTGCCAGGCACCAGGAGCCAGGCATGAGGCGACGCTCAATGCTGAAAACAGGGGGGTTGTCCGCCGCAGACAGCGGCGGCACGCAGAACCGGGGGGCTCGCAGCGCCCTCCCAGGCGTCAGACCATCTGCAGCAGGCGGTCCAACGACAGGTTGACCCGCACGTCCTTGAAAGCCACCACACCGGTGACCTTCCAGGGCGGCATGCCCGTATCGCGGGGAATGGGCTCGCCCGTGGCCATGCCGTCGCGGTTGGTCACCACGGCCACGCGAGGGGTGGTGGCGGTGGTGCCCCGGCGGATGACCACGCCCACTTCACGGCTGGCCAGGCGCACAAAGGCACCGGGGGGATAGACGCCCAGGGTCTTGACGAGGGCGGCGCCGGCCTCGTCCACCTGGTGCTCTTCGTCGTAGTAGCTGGCCTGCATGGCGGCAGTGACAGGCATGGGCAGCCGCGCGGCGCGGGGGGCCAGGCGGGCACCAAAAATGTCGGCGCGCTGCAGCAGGCGGGCCATTTGCTGGGCTTCGGTCTTTTTGGCCAGGGGCCCGGGCGTGCGGTGGTGGTGGCAGCGCACGGCCTCCAGCCACACCGGGTCGGCCACGCCCAGATGGCGCAGCAGCGCCTCGGACCGCGCCGCGTGGTCTTCCACGGCGGCAATCTGGGTCGCGGTGAGGGGCTGGGTCTGCAGCACCAACTGGTCCTGCAGCTCGGTCATGGCGATGTTCATGCTCAGCGCTGCGTGCCCCAATTGCTGCACCCGGCCGCTGGGCCAGCGCAGCATCTCGCGGGCCACCACCATGCACACGCAGCTGACCAGCATGGAATGCGTGGCGCTGTACATGCGCGTTTCCTGCGCCGAGAGATAGATCAGTGCCAGCAGCGTGGCGTCGGGCGTCTGCTCGCAATGGCGCACCAGCTCGTCGTGCAGCGCCTGAAACCGCCCGCCAAAGTCGCTGGGCGATGGGGCGCGCAGCAGCTGCGTGGCGCGCAACTGCAGCTCGGGCCAGTCGGGCAGGGTTTTGCCCGCACGCGCAGCGGCCGCTGCGGCGGCCTGCTCGCCGGCCGTCATCTTCATGGCGGCGATCTCGCCCAGGTTGGTGTCGGCGATCAGCATGCGCTGCAGCTGCGCCAGGTAGGCGCGGTGGCTGCCGCCGGATTCGTCGGTGTCCACGCACAGCTCGCGCCCGCGTTCGACCAGCTTGGCCAGTTCGTCGCGGGTGCGGATCACATAGCCCTTTTGCGCCAGCAACACGCCATCGGCCCCCCGCAGCACAAAAGGCAGGGGATGGCCCAGCTGGATGGATTCGATGTTGAGGCTGACGAGGTTCATGGTGCGCGTTGCATTATCCGACGGCTACCTCCCGCCAAAGCCCGCGCGACCCCCGTGATTGCCCTGCTTTTTGGGCTCACGCCGGGGGGCGGCGCCAAGACTCGGCGTCAGGGGGCGGAGGGAGGTGCTGGTTGCGCCGTGGCTGCGGCTGTGGGGGCCGCCGGTGCGCCCGGGGCATGGCGCCCCCCGCGCAGGCGGCGGGCCAGCCGGCCGAACCCTTGCCCCAGGTCGTCCACCCCAGTAAACACCGCCGGAATCACCAGGAGGCTCAGCAGCGTGGAGGTGATGAGCCCGCCAATTACCGCCACCGCCATGGGCGAGCGAAAGCTCGCGTCCGCAGCACCCAGGCCGATGGCGATGGGCAGCATGCCTGCACCCATGGCCAGCGTGGTCATGATGATGGGCCGTGCGCGCTTGTGGCAGGCGTCGATCAGCGCCTCAAAGCGCGTCATGCCATGCTCGCGCCGCGCCAGAATCGCGTACTCCACCAGCAGGATGGAGTTCTTGGTGGCAATGCCCATGAGCATGATCAGCCCGATGAGCGAGGGCATGGAGAAGCTCTTTTGCGCTATCAGCAGCCCCACAAACGCGCCACCCAGCGACAGCGGCAGCGCCGCCAGGATGGTCACCGGGTGCAGGAAATCCTTGAACAGCAGCACCAGCACGATGTAGATGCACAGCACGCCGGTGAGCATGGCCAGGCCGAAGCTGGCAAACAGCTCGCCCATCATCTCGGCGTCGCCAATCGTGATCTGGCGCACGCCGGCTGGCAGGTTCTGGATGGAGGGCAGCGCTTCCACCGCCTTGGTCACGTCGCCCAGCGGCTGGCCCGAGAGTTCGATCTCGAAGTTCACGTTGCGCGCGCGGTCGTAGCGGTCCACCACGGCCGGGCCGCCGCTGAACTCCAGCGTGGCCACCTGGCCCAGCATCACCGGGCCCTTGGCGCCGGGCACCGGCAGGCGTTCCAGCAGCGACAGGTCCTTGCGCGCATCGTCCTGCAGCTTGACGACGATGGGCACCTGGCGCGCGGCCAGGTTGAGCTTGGGCAGCGACACGTCGTAGTCGCCCACGGTGGCAATGCGCAGCGTTTCGGCAATCGCACTGCTGGTCACGCCCAGGTCGGCGGCGCGCGCAAAGTCGGGGCGCACGGCAATTTCGGAGCGCACGAGGCTGGCGGTGGACGAGATGCTGCCCAGGCCGGGGATGGTGCGCAGGTCTTTCTCGACCGCCAATGCGGCCGTGGTCAGCGCCTGCGGGTCGTCGCCCGTGAGCACCAGCACGTACTTCTCGCCCGAGCCGCCCAGGCCCACCTTGCTGCGCACGCCAGGCAGCGTCTCCAGCGCGGCGCGGATCTGGTTCTCGATGCCCTGCTTGCGCGGACGGTCGCCGCGCTCGGACAGCAAGATGGTCAGCGTGGCCTTGCGCGTTTCGGTGCTGGCGCCTCCCATGAAAGGATCAGTGCCGGCCGATCCGCCGCCGATGGTGGTGTACACACTTTGCACATGCTCCACCTTGGCGATGCGCTGACGCGCGTCTTCGGCCACGGCACGCGTCTGCGCCAGCGTGGCGCCGGGTGGCAGCTCCAGGTACACCTGGGTCTGCGAGTTGTCGTCCGGCGGGATGAAGCCCGTAGGCAGCAGCGGGATCAGCGCCAGCGAGCCGATGAAAAAGGCCGCCGTGGCAATGAAGGTCATCCACCGGTGCTTGATGCACCACGCGGCCCAGCGCAGGTACACCGTCATCCAGCGCGGGTCCTTGTGGTCGCCCACGATGGGCTTGAGGATGTAGGCCGCCATCATGGGCGTGAGCAGGCGCGCCACCACCAGGCTGGCAAACACCGCGAGCGACGCCGTCCAGCCAAACTGCTTGAAGAACTTGCCCGCAATGCCGCTCATGAACGCCGTGGGCAGAAACACCGCGATCAGCGTGAAAGTGGTGGCGATCACGGCCAGGCCGATCTCGTCGGCCGCCTCCATGGCCGCCTGGTAGGGCGTCTTGCCCATGCGCAGGTGGCGCACGATGTTCTCCACCTCCACGATCGCGTCGTCCACCAGGATGCCCACCACCAGCGACAGCGCCAGCAGCGTGATCACGTTGATCGAGAAGCCCAGCCAGTACATGCCGATGAACGCCGGGATCACCGACAGCGGCAGCGCCACGGCCGACACGAAGGTGGCGCGCCAGTCGCGCAGGAAGAGCCACACCACCAGCACGGCCAGCAGCGCGCCTTCGTACAGCAGGTGCATGGAGCCATCGTATTCCTCCTGCACGGGCTGCACGAAGTTGAAGGCCTCGGTGATTTCCAGGTCCGGGTGCTGCGCGCGCATCTCCTGGAGGGCCGCCTGCACGGCAGCGCCCACTTCCACTTCGCTCGCGCCCTTGCTGCGTGCGACCTCGAAGCCCACCACCGGCTTGCCGTTGAGCAGGGCCAGCGCGCGGGGCTCGGCGATGGTGTCTGTCACCGTGGCCACCTGGTCCAGCCGCACGTGGCGGCCGTCCGACAGTGCCAGCGTCAGGCCCGCCAGCTCCTGCGCCGACTGCACGGTGGCCAGTGTGCGCACCGGCTGCTCGCTGCCGCCCAGGTCGGTGCGGCCGCCAGCACTCTCCGTCTGCACCAGCCGCAGCTGGCGTGACACATCGGCCGCCGTGGCGCCCAGGGACTGCAGCTTGACCGGGTCGAGTGCCACATGCACCTCGCGCTGCACACCGCCCACGCGGTTGACGGCGCCCACGCCGCGCACGGTGAGCAGCTTCTTGGCCACGGCATCGTCCACAAACCAGGACAGCGCCTCATCGTCCATGCGGGCCGACGCGATGGTGAAGGCCAACACGGGCTGCGCGGCCAGGTCCATCTTGGTGACGATGGGGTCGCGCACGTCACCCGGCAGGTCGCCGCGCACACGGGCCACGGCGGAGCGCACGTCGTCCAGCGCCTCCTGCGTGGGCTTCTCCAGCCGGAACTCGGCGGTGATGGTGGCGCCGCCGTCCTGCACCTTGGTGTAGATGTGCTTGAGGCCCTGCAGCGTGGCGATGCTGTTCTCGATCTTGCGCGCCACGTCGTTCTCCAGCTGCGCGGGCGAGGCGCCCGGCAGCGCCACGGTCACGGAGATCGTGGGCAGGTCGATGTCGGGAAAGTTCTGCACCTTCATGGCGTTGAAGGACAGCAGGCCGCCGAAGGTCAGCAGCACAAACAGCATCAGCGCCGGTATGGGGTTCTTGATGGACCAGGTGGACACATTCATGTGGAATGCTCCTTAATTGATAGCTGTTTGCGCATGATTCACTAGCGCTACAGGCACTTTTTGCATGAAATGCTGGCTGGAGGACTGCTTGCCAGCCGCTGGCGCCGCCGCAGGGGCCGCCACGCGCACCAGGTCGCCATCGTTCAAAAAGCCCGCACCGCGCACGGCGACGGAGGCTCCAGCATCCAGGCCCGACAGCACCTCGACCCGGTCGGCCACGCGGCGGCCGGTCTGGACCTTGCGCATCTGCACGCGCTGGTCTCCGCCCACCACAAACACGTACGAGAACCCGTCGCGCACCACCAGCGCCTCTTGTGGCACGGTGAGTGCGTCGCTGCTGCCCAGTGCAAACTCGCCCCGCGCAAACATCCCGGCACGGAAGTCGGTGTTGGCGGGCAGGTCCACATAGACCAGCGCATTGCGCGTTTGCGGGTCCACCGTGGGCGCGACCATGCGCACGGTGCCCTCGGCCACGGCGCCGCTGGCGGCGGTGACACTGACCTTGGCCCCAGGCTGGATGCGTCGCAGCTCGGTGGACGTGACCTCGGCGCGCCACTCCAGGCGGCCCTTGCGCACCATGCGGAACAGCTCCGTGCCTGCCCCCACCACCGCGCCCACGGTGGCCGTGCGGGCCGAGATCACGCCGCTGTCAGGCGCCACCACCTGCGTGTATTTGAGGCGCAGCTGCTGCGCGTTCAGCGCGGCCTTGGCCGCTTCCACGCGGGCCTGGACGGTTTGCTCAGCCGTCGTGAACTGCTGGATCTGCTGCTGGCTGAGTGCGCCCGTGGCTTGCAACGAGCGGGCGCGGTCGGCATTGGCGGAGGCCTCGGCCGCATTGGCCTGGGCTTCGAGCAGGCTGGCGCGGCTCTGGGCCACATCGGCCAGCACCGTGTCGGCCGAGAAGGTGGCCAGCACCTGCCCGGCCTTGACCACATCGCCCACGTTCACACGCACCTCGGTCAGGCGCAGGCCGTTGCTCTCGGCCCCAATGCTCGCCTCTTGCCACGCGGCGATGTTGCCGTTGGCCGCCAGGCGCAACGGCACCTGCATGCGCTGTGGCTGTGCCGTGCTGACGGTGAGCGCAGGCCGGGGCTGGCCCGCCTTGGGTTCATCGGCGGCACGCGATGCGCCCGAGAAAACCAGCGCACCGCCCGTGGCCAGCACGCAGGCGGCGATCACGGCGAGGGCGGTGGGGGAAAACTTGAAGGAGAAAGAGGAGTGTTGCATGTGCATCTGTCCTGGGGAGTTCATATCAGCTGTGCATGGTGTTGGGCGTGGCCCACTGCGCTCGAAACTGGCGATGCGCAGACGAGGGCAGCCCAGCAAGGGCCGCCCCGCAGCGAGGGCTGCGTCCCCCTGCCAGGATTGCGCAGCAATGCGAGAGCGGGGGCTGAGCGCCGCGGCTCCGAGCCTGCCTGCGCAGGCTTGGACGGCGGTGAAGAGCGGCCGCCTCCGGCGGACGCACCGAGGCGCAAAGCGCCTCAGGGGGGTGTCTCATAGCTTCCATCCACCACCGGCGGCGCGGTACAGCGCAATCCAGGCGGTCTGGCGTTCGTGCTGCAGCGCGACCAGCGCGTTCTCGGCGGCCAGTGCTGTGCGCCGGGCATCTTCCAGCTCCACCAGACTGGCCAGGCCACCACGCCAGCGCGCCTCGGTCGCGTCGAACGACGCGCGGTAGCCCTCGGCGGCCGTGCGTGCACTGGCACTGCGCTCGGCCGTGCTTTGCAGGCGCACCAGGGCTTGCTCGACCTCGCTCACAGCCTGGCGCACCTTGGCGCGGTACTGCGACGCGGCCTCGTCGTAGCGGGCCTGCGCCGCATCGGTCTGCGCGGCGCGGCGGCCGCCGTCAAAGATCGGCACGCTGAGCGCCAGCGGGCCGATGGTCCAGGTGTTCAGGTCGGTGGTCACGCCCCCCGTGCGCACCTGGGCTGCACCCACACTGCCGCTGAGGGTCAGACGTGGGTAGCGCTGGGCCTGGGCGCTGGCGACGTCCTCACTGGCGGCAGCCACTTCGCGCTCGGCGTTGTACACGTCGGGGCGCTGGGTCAGCACCTGGGCGGGCAGTGCGTCAATGGTGAACAAAGCGTCCGGGGCCGCAGCCACCGGCTGGGCCAGCCGGGTGCGCAGCGTGGGTTCTTCCCAACCGGTGAGCGCCACCAGGGCCTTGACCTCCACATCGCATTGCATGCGTTGCTGTGAGGCGCGGGCCTGGGCCTCGGCGGCGCTGGCGCGTGCCAGTGCGGCCGTGGCGGGCGCAGTAAAGCCCGCACGTTCGCTGAGTTGGGACAGGCGGGACGTTTCGCTACGGGACTGCGCATCGCGCTCGGCCACCTGTTGCTGGGCCAGGCAGGTGCGGATGCTGCTGGTCTGCTGTGCCACCTCGGCTGCCACGCTCACGCGCGCCTCGTGCCACAGGGCCTGCGCGCCGGCCAGCCGCTCATCGGCAGCGGTTTTGGCGGCGCGGTTGGCGCCAAACAGGTCCAGCTCCCAGCTGGCCTGCAGCCCTGCCTGCGAGGTGGTCGCCACGCGCGCCAGCTGGTCATTGAAGCCCCGGCTGGCGCTGGCCTGTGCGTCGAGCGAAGGCAGCAACGCCGCCCGGCTGCCCACCTGCGTGGCGCGGGCCTGCGCAATGCGCGACTGGGCCTGCGCGATGCCCGGGCTCACGGCCTGGGCGGCGTCGATCAGCTCGACCAGCAGCGGGTCTTGCAGCTGGGTCCACCAGTGGGCCATGCCCGTGAGGGAGCCCTGGTGCGGCAAGGGTGCGTTCCAGGCCGCAGGTGCGGGTGCCGATACCTGCGCAGGTGGTGCGGTGGTGGAGCAGGCCACCAGTGGCAGGACCAGCGCCAGCCACAAGGGTTTGTGTGAGATCAGTCGCATGTGCAAGTCACTCTGGGGTACGGGGAGAGGAGTTTTTTTTGGCGGGGGCGGCCGCGCGGGCCGCAGCGCGGCGCTGGCGTTCCCCGTCCACCATGAACTGGGCAAAGTCCACCAGCCGGGATGTGGTGGCGGCCAGCCCCCGTGGCGTGGCGGTGAGTCCGGGGCGCACGGCCTGCACCACGTCGCGGCCCACGTAGTACTGCAGCGCCAGGGCGGTGATGGCCATGGCCAGGCGGTGCACATCGTCATCGTCAGTTTTCAGGCCGAACTCCTTGCACAGTAGGCCGACGAGCGCGGCGTGGGCAGGCTTGATCTCGCACTCCAGCTCCTGCTGCCACAGCCCGGTGGGGTCCAGCATTTCGCGAAAGTGCAGGCGCATGCACAGCTCGACCAGGTCGCCTTCGTGCAGGGGTTGCATGAAGCTCTGGATCAGCAGCTCGATGAACGCAGGCAAGGTGTCCGGCCAGGCATCCACAGCGATGGGGCTGCCCATGGGCTCGGTGAACGCTGCGCAGTACAGCCCGTTCTTGTCGCCAAAGTAGTAGCTGATGGAGGCCGGGTTGACACCCGCCGCCTGGGCAATGTCGCGGATGGACGCCTTGGCAAAGCCGTTTTCGGCAAAGAGGCGCAAGGCGGCGTGTAGCAGCCGCGCGCGCGCCTGTGCGCCTTCCGTGGGCGGTGGGGGGGGCATGGAAGGCCGGGCTGGCTTGGGGGCTGAATCTGGCATGGAGCCGGATTACAGCACTATTTAATCAAACGATTGATTAAATTTTTGTTTCAAAAAATATCGTGGGTGTTTCGGCCGTGTTTTTGCCAGGGATGACCTGTTGAATGCAGCGAGGGACGGGCAGATGGGATGGAGGTTTTGCACCGTTCCAATATATGGCGGGGAGGGGGAAGGCGACCCCTCCAGAAGTCGGCCATCCCTTGCGCAGTGCGCCCGGCCGATCAGGCCGATGGGGCTGCGGAGCCGAAGACCGCCGACCACAGCGCCAGCACGGCATCGCGCTCGGCCTGCAGTGCGGGTGGCGTGACCTGGGTGGGCGCCTCGTCCAGCCGCGCCACGTGCTGTACACGGCGCAGTTCGCGGTAGGCGTCGGCGGCTGCGTGGCCCACGCCTGGGGGCAGCAGGCCCACTTGCTCGGCCCGCTGCAGCAGTGCAATGTTGCCCAGGTTGCCACGCAATTCAGGGTGGGCGGCAGACTGCGAGAGCACTAGGTACTGCACGGCAAATTCGGCGTCCACCATGCCCCCCGGGCTGTGCTTCACGTCGAAGCGACCGGCGGGCGTGGGGTGGGCTGAGCGCACCCGCTCGCGCATGGTCACGATTTCGTCTTTCAACGCCAGCGGGTCGCGGGCAGAGGTGATGACGGCCTCGCGCACAGCGTCAAAGCGCTCGCGCAAGGCCTCGCTGCCCATCACGAACCGCGCACGTGTCATGGCCTGGTGTTCCCAGGTCCAGGCGGTATTGCTGCCGCGTTGCTGCTGGTAGTTGGCGTAGGCCTCGAAGCTCGTCACCAGCAGGCCCGAGTTGCCATTGGGCCGCAGGGCCGTGTCGATCTCGTACAGGTCGCCCTCGCCGGTCTTGACGGTGAGCCAGTTGATGAGCTTGCGCACAAAGGCCGCGTACACCTCGGGGGCGCGTTCGTCGTCGTCGTCAAATACAAAGACGATGTCCAGGTCGCTGCCGTAGCCCAGCTCCTTCCCGCCCAGCTTGCCGTAGCCAATGATGGCGAACTGGGGCTCGTCGCGGTGGCGGTTCTTGAGGCGGCTCCAGCACCACTGGCTGGTGATGCGCAGCACGCTGTCGGCCAGCGCGCTCAGGTCGTCGGCCACCTGCTCGACGGTGATGCGGCGCTCCACATCGCGCGCCAGGGTGCGGAAGGTTTCGGCATGTTGCGCACGGCGCAGCAGGTTGAGCAGGGTTTCGTCGTCGTCCTCGCCGGTAGAGCGCAGCGACGCCAGGCGCATGCCCAGCTCGCGTTCAAAGTCGGCCACCACAAAACGTTCGGACAACAGTGCATCGCCCACCAGCTCGTCGATCACACCGGGGTGCTGCAGCAGGTACCGTGCGGGCCATTTGGCCGCGCCCAGCAGGTGCAGCAGCTGTTCGTGCACCGACGGCCGCTCCAGCAGCAGCGCCAGATAGCTTTCGCGCCGCAGCAGCGGCTCCAGCCAGTTGGCCAGGCGCACGGTGGCCTCTTCGGTGACGCGTCCTTCCTTGAGCCACTGGGCCGTGCGCTGCACCAGGCGGAACAGGCGGGCCCGCGCCTCGTCACGGAGTCCGGCCACGCGTGGGTGGTTGCGCCACTCGGCCACACGTTCGCGAAAGCCCGGTGGCAGTTGCTCCAGCAGGCCTTCCAGCTCTGGAGGCGGTGGTGCCGCCGCCCGGGGGCCACCACAGCCACCGCCACTGCATTGTTTTTTGCCGTTGCCACCCAGCAGGGTGTCGAACTCCTGGGCCACCAGCTCGCGATGTGCGTCCAGCTCGTGCAGGAAGGCGCAGCAGTCCTTGTAGCCCAGGGTGCTGGCGATCCAGGCCAGGTCGTCGTCGCGGGTGGGCAGCACGTGGGTCTGCTGGTCGTCCAGGTATTGGATGCGGTGCTCCACCCGGCGCAGGAATACATAGGCCCGGGCCAGCGCGTCGGCGGTTTCCTGCGGCATCAGGCCCGCATGGGCCAGGCGCTGCAGCGCATCCAGCGTGGGGCGGCGGCGCAGCTCGGGGAACTGCCCGCCGCGCACCACCTGCAGCAGCTGCACGGTGAATTCGATCTCGCGGATGCCACCGCGCGAGAGCTTGACGTCGTTGGCACGCTCGGGGTGCCCGGCGCTGCGTTTGGACGCATGGTCCCGGATCTGGCTGTGCAGCGAGCGCAACGCATCGAACACGCTGTAGTCCAGGTAACGGCGAAACACAAACGGCAGCACCACGCCGCGCAGCGCCTGCACCTCGGGGCGGCCGATGCACTCGCGGGGGGCCACCACGCGGCTTTTGAGCCAGGCAAAACGCTCCCATTCGCGGCCCTGCACCTGCAGGTATTCCTCCAGCGCGGCCAGGGACACCGATGCGGGGCCCGAGTTGCCGTTGGGCCGCAGGGCCAGGTCCACCCGGAAGACGAAGCCATGCTCGGTGGTGTCGCCCACCAGGCTGTAGATGGCCTTGACGGCGCGCGCAAAGTATTCGTGGTTGGAGATGCGCCCACGGCCATCGGGCATGCCGGCAGTTTCCCCATCGTGCTCATACACATAGATGAGGTCGATGTCGCTCGAGACATTGAGCTCGCGGGCGCCCAGTTTGCCCATGCCGATGATCCACAGCTGCACGGGCCGGCCCTGTGGGCCGCACGGGGCACCATGGCGTTCGTCCAGCTCGCGGCGGGCCTGCTGGCAGGCGCGGTCCAGGGCCAGCTCGGCCAGTTCGGTCACGGCCCGGGTGATGTCGGCCAGCGGTGTCTGCGCTTCGCAGTCCAGCTGGATCAGTCGTTCCATGACCAGCTGGCGCAGCACCCGCAGCGCGGTGCCCGTGTCGCAGCCGCGCGCGCACAGAGCGTCGTAGGCCTGCTCCATGGTCGCAAGCACCGGAACACCGGGTGGCAGCAGCGGCAGGTCGTTGGCGTAGCGGCGGTGCAGGCGCTGGTAGAAGCGGGAATGCTCGGCCAGAGGTCCCTCGGGCAGGGGCTGATGGCAGCGGGGGTCAGACAGAGAAGGATGCATGGCAGCCACAGCCGGATGTTGGACGGGAAGCGGGGTGCTGGTCTGCGGGCCCGACGGCATACAAAAGCTCACTGGGCACTCGGGACACGAGTGAACCCACGCCAGGGCTGCGGGTCATAATTCCTGCCACTTTCCATCTCACCATGATCGATCCCACCTCGCACCCCTCACGCCTGCTGAAAATAGTCGCAGGTTTTGCACGGTGGTCGCTGGGCTTGTTGCTCGCCTTCTGGCTGTTGCTGACCATCGCATGGGGGGCTCTTCATGGCTGGATTGTGCCGCGAATCGGTGATTTCCGCCCACAGTTGCAGGCGCAGGCCGCACGGGTATTGGGGGTTCCCGTGCAGATCGGCGCCATCGTGGCCCGCACCGAGGGGCTGATCCCGTCCATCGAGCTGTCTGATGTCGCGCTGCTGGATGCCTCGGGCCGCACTGCGTTGCGCCTGCCCCGGGTGGTGGTGGCGCTGTCACCCCGTTCGTTGCTGCAGTGGGGGTTCGAGCAGCTTTACATCGAAGGCCCCGACCTGGATGTGCGCCGGGCGAGTGACGGACGCATCTATGTGGCGGGGCTGGAGTTTGCCCAGAACCAGGGCGACAGCAGCGCTGCGGCCGACTGGTTGTTCTCGCAGGGCGAGGTCTACATCAAGGACGGCACGGTGCGCTGGACCGATGAGCAGCGCGGCGCTCCCGAGCTGGCGCTGGAAAAGGTGGATCTGGTTTTGCGCAACGGCAACTGGCGCCACAACCTCCGGGTGGATGCCACGCCGCCGCCGGAATGGGGGGACCGTTTCAGCCTGGTCGGCTTGTTTCGCGCGCCGCTGCTGCGCGCCCGCGATGGCAACTGGAAGCACTGGAACGGTCAGGTGTTTGCGCACTTCACGCGGGTCGATGTGTCGCATCTGCGGCACCACGCCGATGTGGGCATCGAGGTGGCGCAGGGCCGGGGCGCGCTGCGGGCCTGGGCCGATGTGCGCAGCGGCCAGGTGGTGGGGGGCACGGCCGACCTGGCGCTGGCCGATGTGAACACCACGCTGGCCGCCGATCTGCGCCCGCTGGTTCTTCCTTCCATCCAGGGCCGGCTGGGGGGGCGGAGGTTCACCGGCGGCTTTGAGTTCTCGACGCAGGCGCTGCAGTTCCAGACCGATGACGGTCTGACCTGGCCCGGCGGCAACTTGCGGCTGGTGCACACCGATGCCAACGGCAAGGCCCCGGCGCAAGGCGAGTTGCGGGCTGACCGGCTGGACCTGGCGGCCCTGGCGCAGGTGGCCAGCCGCCTGCCGCTGGGGACGGTCGCCCACGACGCCTTGCGCTCTTACACGCCCCAAGGGCTGGTGGAAGAGATCCAGGCCACCTGGAAGGGACCTCTGGATGCGTTGCAGCAGTACCAGGTCAAGGGGCGTATCCAGGGGCTGGCACTGGCGGGTGCCACGGATGGCTCGGCCCCCGCCCACCTGGGTCTGCGTGGCGCCAATGTGGACATCGACATGAACCAGGCAGGGGGCAAGGCGGCACTGACCATGGCGTCAGGTGCGCTGGTGCTGCCAGGGGTGTTCGAGGAACCCGTCCTGCCGCTGGACCGGCTCAGTGCCGACGTGCGCTGGCAGCTGGATGGCAGCCGTATTGCCGTGCAGGCCAATGATGTGCAGTTCGCCAACGCCGATGCGCAGGGCGATGCCCGTGCCACCTGGCACACCAGCGACGCATCCAAGGCGCCCCACCGGTCGCGCTTTCCGGGGGTGCTGGACCTCACCGGCACGCTGCACCGTGCCGACGGCATCCGGGTGCACCGCTACCTGCCCCTGTCCATTCCTGCCGATTCGCGTCACTATGTGCGCGACGCGGTGGTCGCCGGCAGCGCCAGCAATGTGCAGTTCCGCGTCAAGGGCGATCTGCACGACCTGCCCTTCAACGATCCCAAGCAGGGCGAATTCCGCATTGCGGCGCGCGTCAAGGACGTGACCTATGCCTACGTTCCTACTGCGCTGCAGCTTGCGGGCACCCTGCCCTGGCCTGCGTTGACTGACCTCGGCGGCGAGCTGATTTTTGAGCGTTCGTCCATGCAGGTGCGCGGCGCCAGCGGCGGCTTTGCAGGCAGCAAGGGCCTGCGGCTGTCCAAGGTCGATGCCCGCATTCCAGACCTGGCGCAGACCGTGGTGGGCGTGAGCGCCGATGCACGCGGCCCGCTGGCAGAGCTGCTCACGCTCATGACCACATCACCGCTGGGCCGTATGACGGGCAATGCGCTGGAGCAGGCCAGCGGCACGGGCAATGCCGACTTCCAGTTGCGACTGAGCCTGCCCATCAGCGATATCAACAAATCCAAGGTGCAGGGCAGCGTCACGTTGGCTGGCAATGAGCTGCGCATCACCCCCGACACCCCGGCGCTCACCCGCGTTCGGGGCGCCGTGCAGTTCAGCGAGACCGGGTTTTCACTGTCCAATGTGCAGGCCCAGGCGCTGGGCGGCCCCGTGCGGCTGGAAGGCGGCATGCGTGCGCTGGCGGCCAATGCCCCGGCCACCGAGTCGGCGGTGCAGATCCGTGCGCAGGGCACCGCCACGGCCGAAGGCCTGCAGCAAACCCCGCAGCTGGGCATGTTGTCGCAACTGGCGCGGCGTGCCACCGGCAGCGCACCTTACGCGCTGGCCCTGTCGTTTCGCCGCGGGGTGCCCGAGCTGCAGGTCAACACCAGCCTGCAGGGCCTGGCCTTGGCCTTGCCGCCCCCGCTGGGCAAGACGGCGGACAGCAGCCTGCCCCTGCGCTTTGACAACCAGGTGGCGCGTGAATCACTGGTGGGGTTGGCGAACAACAACGGCAACGGGAGCAACGCCCCCCCGCTGCGAGACCAGATCGTGCTGGACTTGGGGCCGCTTGGATCGGCCACCTATGTGCGCGACCTGAGCGGCGCCCAGCCGCGCGTGCTGCGCGGCGCCATCGGTGTGGGCCTGAGCAACGGCGAGTCCGCCCCGATGCCTGCGCAAGGCGTGGCTGCCAACATCAACCAGGGCAAGCTGGATGTGGACGCCTGGGACGAGGTGCTCACCCGGGCCACTGCCGCCGAGCCCGCCCCCCGGGGTGCCGCAGTGGCGACCACGCCTGCCGGGCAGGCCGTGGCACAGGACTATCTGCCCACCACCCTGGCGCTGCGCGCGCGCGAGCTCACGTTGCAAGGCCGCACGCTGCACAACGTGGTGGCAGGTGCGCTGCGCGACGGCTCCACCTGGCGTGCCAACCTCGATGCCACCGAACTCAATGGCTACCTGGAGTACCGCCAGCCCGGATCGCCCGACTTCAGCAACGGCCGTTTGTTTGCCCGGCTGTCGCGTGTGAACATGCCGCAAAGCGACGTGACCCAGGTCGAAGAACTGCTCAACGAGCAACCGGGCAACCTGCCTGCGCTGGACATCGTCGTGGAGGATTTCGAGCTGCGTGGCAAGCGGCTGGGACGGGTGGAGATGGAGGCCCAGAACCGGGGCGGCGAGGGGGTGCAGCGCGAGTGGCGCCTGTCCAAGTTCAATATCACGGCGCCCGAAGCAGCTTTCACTGCCAACGGCAACTGGGCGGTGCTCAATGCGGCCTCTGCAGGCCCCCGTTCGACCGAGCGGCGCACCGTGCTCAGCTTCAAGCTCGATATCCGCGACTCGGGCGATCTGCTGGCCCGCCTGGGCATGGCCAACGTGGTGCGGCGCGGCAAGGGCCGCATGGAAGGGCAGGTGGGCTGGATTGGCGCTCCCTTCAGCCCCGATTACCGCAGCATGACCGGGCAGATCAACCTGAATGTCGAATCCGGCCAGTTTCTGAAGGCTGATCCTGGTCTGGCCAAGCTGCTGGGCGTGCTCAGTCTGCAATCATTGCCGCGCCGCTTGACACTGGATTTTCGCGATGTGTTCAGTGAAGGTTTTGCGTTTGATTTTGTGCGCGGTGATGTACGCATCGAGCGCGGTGTGGCCACCACCAACAACCTGCAGATGAAGGGCGTCAATGCGGCCGTACTGATGGAAGGCAGCGCCAACATCGACCAGGAGACGCAGGACCTGCGTGTGGTGGTGGTGCCAGAGATCAACGCCATGACGGCGTCGCTTGTGGCCACGGCCATCAACCCGGTGATTGGCCTGGGCAGCTTTTTGGCACAGGTGTTTTTGCGCGGTCCGCTCATCGAGGCTGCCACGCAGGAATTCCGCATCGACGGCACCTGGGCCGACCCGCGGGTGGTGCGCGTGGCCCGCCGCGGGCGCGAATCGAGCCCTGCCACCGAGGCGACGCCCCGGGCCAACCCACCCCCCAAGACTGGAGAACCTTCATGAAAGTCGCCGCCATCCAGATGGTGTCTGGCATCGCGCTGGACGATAACCTGCGCGTTGCGCGCCAGCTGCTGGAACAGGCTGCGCAGGGCGGCGCTGAGTTGGCGGTGCTGCCGGAGTATTTTTGCCTGATGGGGCACAAGGACACTGACAAGCTCGCCTTGCGCGAGACCGCTGGTTCCGGCGTGATCCAGCAGTTTCTGGCCGATATCGCGCGCGCGCTTGAGATGTGGATCGTGGGCGGCACGCTGCCGATGGCCACGGGTACGCCGGACCGTGTGCGCAACACGACGCTGGTCTTCGACCCGACGGGTGCCTGTGTGGCGCGCTACGACAAGATCCATCTCTTTCGCTTCAGCAACGGCGCTGAACAGTACGACGAAGGCCGTGTCATCGACGCCGGTGACACCCCGGTGCAGTTTGATCTGCAAGCGCGCAGCGGTCAGCGCTGGCGGGTGGGGTTGTCCGTGTGTTACGACCTGCGCTTTCCGGAGTTGTACCGCGCGCATGCCCGCGCGAGTGCGGACCTGCTGCTGGTGCCGAGCGCCTTCACGCACACCACGGGTCAGGCGCACTGGGAAGTGTTGCTGCGTGCCCGCGCGGTGGAAAACCTGGCCTATGTGCTGGCCCCTGCTCAAGGCGGTGTGCACGCCAACGGCCGCCATACCTGGGGCCACAGCATGCTGGTGGACCCCTGGGGCAGCATCATCGCGCAGCGCGATCAAGGCGCTGGCGTGGTAGCCGGCGAGCTGGACGCGCAGCGCCTGAGTGCCGTGCGCGCTCAGCTGCCCGCATTGACCCACCGCGTGCTGTGAAGCCAACGCCCGTTAAACGCACCCTGCTGCAGCGCTGGCGCGGAGCCTGGCGTCGCTGGTCGTTATGGACGGCGCTGGTACTGCTCGTGGTGTCCATGCTTGCCACCATGGTGTGGCTTGCCGGGCGCTATGAAGCCAGCCAGGTGCAGACCCGTCTGGAGCGGGACACAGCCGATGCAGTCTCGGACATCCGCACCGCGCTGACGCACAACCTGCAAAGCCTGCAGGCACTTCCCAGCGACAACCCGAGCCATCTGGCCTGGGAGGTCGAGGCGTCTGACCTGCTGCGTAACCGGCGCGAGCTCGTGCGCATTGAGCTGCGCGATGCGAATCTGCGCATGCGCACCCACGTGCAGTCGCCCTACCGCCCGGTGGCCTGGGACATGCGGCTGCGCGACAGTGGCCAGTCGGACCTCACCATCGCCTGTGCCAACGCGCGTCGCCTGGGGGGGCCAGCGTATTCCAGCAGCTACTTTCAGCCCCATGGTGACGGCCTGGGCTCGGAGATGATGGAGCTGTGTGTTCCGTTGTCTGCCAGCGGACGCACCATGGGGTATCTGGTCGCGACGTATGCGCTGCAGGACATCCTGGCCAATCTGGTGGGGCACAACCTCACGCGCAGCCAGGAAGCCTCCTTCACAGAGGCCGACGGCACCCGGCTGGCGGTGCTGGGAGCGGCGCGACGGGGGTCGCGCATGTTCTCGGCGCAGCATCTGCTGGACTTGCCAGGCAGTACATTGGTGCTGCGCATGGACAGCTGGCACAGTGCACCCAGCCTGTTCCCCAATGTGTTGACGGCCCTGGTCACGGCCATGTCGATTGCGCTGGTGACGGTGATGGTGGTGCTGGTGCGCGACAACCGCCGCCGCCTGCGCGCCGAGCGTGACCTGGCCGATGCGCTGGCCTTTCGCAAGGCGATGGAGGACTCGCTGGTGACCGGGCTTCGCGCGCGCGACCTGGAGGGGCGCATCACCTACGTCAACCCGGCCTTCTGCGAGATGGTGGGCTTCAGCCCGCAGGAGCTGCTGGGCCTGAGCATGTCGGCACCCTATTGGCCCCCCGAGCGTGTGGAGGAATACCGCCAGCGCCAGGCCATCCGTTTTGCCGGCACCATGCCGCCGCGCGAGGGGTTTGAGTCCGAGTTCATGCGCAAGGACGGCACGCGGTTTCCCGTGCTGATCATCGAGGCCCCGCTCATCAATGCCCAAGGCCAACACACCGGCTGGATGAGCGCGTTCCTGGACATCAGCGAACAGCGCCGGGTCGAGGAGCTGTCCCGCGCCTCGCAGGAGCGGCTGCAGGCCACTGCGCGGCTGGCCACGGTGGGCGAGATGGCTTCGTTGCTCAGCCATGAACTCAACCAGCCGCTGGCCGCCATCTCCAGCTACGCCAATGGTTCCATCAACCTGCTGGAACATGCCGCTCCCGCCAGTGCGTCTGTACCCGAGCCCGACGCGCTGGAGGATGTGCGCATGGCCATGCGCCAGATTGCCCGCCAGGCCGAGCGAGCGGGCCGAGTGATCAAAAGTGTTCACGACTTCGTCCGGCGCCGCGACCAAGCCCGTGAGGCAGTGCATGCGCAGCAATTGCTCGATGCCATCCTGCCGCTGGTGAGCCTGCAGGCCCGCAAACTGGGCGTGCGCGTCAACACATCGGTGGAGCAGGGCCTGGCGCCCGCGCTGTGTGACCGTACGATGGTGGAGCAGGTGTTGCTGAACCTGGCGCGCAATGCCATGCAGGCGATGGATGATCCCGGCGTGCGCAATCGCGTGCTGGATATCCGGGTGCGGCGTGCTGCCTCCAACCCGCATAACGGCTGGATTGAATTTGCTGTGACCGATGTGGGAACCGGGATTCCCCCCGAGGTCGCAGAAAAACTGTTCACCCCGTTTTTCACCACCCGCCCGGAGGGCATGGGCTTGGGGTTGAGCATGTGCCGCACCGTCATCGAACAACACGGCGGTTTTCTCGGATTTGCGCCGAATGAGCCCCGTGGTACGGTATTCACCTTCACGCTGCCCGTTAACAATGGACCCACCCCCTGAGGCAGTTACGGCGGCCAGCGATGGGGCTTTGGTGCTTTCATCGTCTGCGCGTGACTGACATTGCAATGGACAACTGAACTGATCTATGGAGCCCATCACCAACGCCACCGTGTACATCGTGGACGATGACGCCAGCGTGCGCGAGGCGCTGGCCTGGCTGCTGCGCTCGCGCAGGCTGCCCAGCGAGTCCTTTGATTCGGCCGAAGCCTTCGATGCCATGCTGCAAAAGCGGCCCCCCCAACGCCAGCCCTGTTGCCTGCTGCTGGATGTGCGTATGCCTGGCATGAGCGGGCTGGCACTGTTTGACGTGTTGGCCGCGCGGGGCGACCTGGCCACCATGCCGGTGATCTTTCTCACTGGCCATGCGGACGTGCCCACCGCCGTGGACACCGTCAAGCGGGGCGCCTTTGATTTTTGCGAGAAGCCGTTTTCCGACAACGCGCTGGTGGACCGCATCGAGCAGGCACTCGCCCAATCGGCCGAGCGGCTGGCCCAGGTGCGCGAACGCAGTGACTTGCAGGTGCGGCTGAGCGAACTGACCGAGCGGGAGCGTGATGTGATGGACCTGGTGGTGGCCGGTCTTCCCAACAAGCTCATCGCTGACCAGCTCGACATCAGCGTGCGCACGGTCGAGGTTCACCGCTCACGGGTGTTCGACAAGATGCAGGTCAAGTCCGCTGTGGAGTTGGCCAACCTGCTGCGCACGGGTAACTGAGCCCACCTCCTGGCGGGGAGTTCGCAGTCCGGGCGATCAGCCCCGTGGTCGTTCGCCCACAAAAATCTCGACCCGCCGGTTGCGCGCACGGCCCTCGGCGGTGTCGTTGGTAGCGATGGGGTAACGCTCGCCCATGCCTTCGATCACGATGCGGCGGCCATCCACACCGCGCGCTGTCAGGTAGCTGCGGGTGCTTGCGGCGCGGTCCATCGACAGGGGGTTGTTGGTGGCATCGCTGCCTGTGCTGTCGGTGTGCCCCACGATACGTACGTCCGTGTTCGGGTTGTTGCGCAGGCCTGCGGCAAACTGGTCCAGGACCGGCGCGAAGTTGGGCTGGATGTCCGAGCGGCCCACGGCAAACGAGATGTCGCTGGGGATATTGAGCTTGAGCTGGTTGTCAGCCGTCTGGGTCACGGCGATGCCGGTGCCCTGGGTGGCCTGTTCCATCTCGCGTTTTTGGCGCTCCATGTTCTGCGACCAGATGTAGGTGCCGAGTGCCCCGACACCGGCGCCCACCACGGCGCCGGTCCCGGCGCTGCCGCCGGTGGCGGATCCGATGACCGCGCCTGCCAGCGCCCCAATGCCCGCTCCGGTGGCAGTGCGGCGCTGGGTGTCGTCCATGCTGGCGCATCCGGTGACCAGAACGATGGCGGCGGCAGCCCCGAGAATTTGAATGTGTGTGCGCATGTGTGTGCTCCTGGAAAATCGGTGGCGCTGGGTGGGCGGGCCTTGCACCCGCCGCGCTGTCGGAGCGTTATCGCGTCCCGTGCAGTGGCATCACCCAGCTCACGCCATCGTGGGGCCCGCGATGAAGCTGTGCCATCGGCGCGCTGGCCCATCGGTTGTAGGACAGGGCCGTCCCTGGGGCGCAACTCACTGCCCGTTCAAGGCGCTGGCGGATGCTTGTCGCTGTCGGCGGGCGGTGGGGACTTCAGTTCCCCTCCCTTGCGGCCCGAGAACATGGTCCACCACACGATAGCCACCAGTACCACCAGCGCCAGCAGCGCTTCAAGCAAAATCAGCCCCATGAAATTGACACTCCTGCGCGTTGCGTTAACCGCGCTGATTGTAGGAACGCTGGCCGCCTGCTCCACGCCCCCTGCCCCAGTCCCCGCACGCCCTGGGGGCACTCCTGCGCCGCTGCCGCCCAGTGCGGTGGTGCTGCCGGGCGACACCGGCCCGCTGCCATCGCCCATGGCGCAGCCCAAAAGCCGCTGGATTCCCGTGCGCTGGGCCGAGCTGCCGGGTTTTACCGAAGACGCGCTGCACGAAGCCTGGAACGCGTGGATCAAGAGCTGCGAGCGGCCCCAGCCGCCCTTCACTGCGCTGTGCAGCGAGGTCCGGCAGCTGAGCATTGCCACGGCCGATGAGCAGCGCGCCTGGCTCATCGCACGCTTGCAGCCCTACCGCGTCGAGGCCACTGACGGCAACGCCGATGGTCTGCTGACGGCCTACTACGAACCCATGATGGACGCGGCACGGCAGCCCGGCAATGGCTTCACGGTGCCTATCTATCGGGTACCCGCCAGCCTGGGGGCGCGCAAGCCCTGGTACACCCGCCAGCAGATTGACACCCTGCCGGAGGCCCAGGCCGCGCTCGCGGGTCGGGCCATTGCGTGGCTGCGTGATCCCATCGAGTCCATGGTGCTGCACATCCAGGGGTCGGGCCGTCTGCGCATCACCGAGCCCGATGGCTCGGTCTCGCTGGTGCGGGTAGCCTACGCAGGCACCAATGACCAGCCCTACCAGAGCGTGGGCCGCTGGCTGCTGGACCAGGGCCTGACGCGCGATGCGTCCTGGCCGGGCATCCGAGCCTGGGTGGCCGCGAACCCCCAGCGCACCAATGAGCTGCTGTGGAGCAACCCTCGCTATGTGTTCTTCCGCGAAGAGCCTTTGAGCCCGCTGGACGCCGGGTTTGGCCCGCGTGGTGCGCAGGGCGTGCCCTTGACGCCGGGCCGATCGATTGCGGTGGACCGGCAGAGCATTCCCTACGGCACACCCGTGTGGCTGGCTTCGTCCGGCCCGCAGGTGCAGCTCAACCGCCTGGTGCTCGCACAGGACACAGGCAGCGCCATCCTCGGTGCAGTGCGTGCGGACTATTTCACGGGTTGGGGGCCAGAGGCGGGTGACATCGCGGGCCGGCTCAAGCAGAACTTGCGCCTTTGGGCGCTGTGGCCGCGCTGAGGCGCTCATGAAATGAGGCGTGGCCCCAATCTGCCCTGCCTTTTGGAGCTGGCAGAGCCAGGGCGGCGCGCCTTCAAGCCCGTGTGCGTGTGAGGTGTGTCAGCGGCAGCGCCCCGCTGGCCTTCACCTCACCCAGCGAGAAGCTGGTGTGCATGTCTTTCACATTGGGCAGGTTCAGCAGCACGTCGCGCGCAAACTGCGAGAAGCTGTCCAGATCCCGTGCCACCACCTGCAGCTCGAAGGTGCCGGTGCCGCTGATGTAGTGGCACGACACCACTTCCGGAATCTGTCGGATGGCTTCCTCCATCTTGCGCGTGAGGTTGCCCGTGCTGCGGTCTGCATCCAGCCGCACGAAGGCCAGTACCCCGAGGCCGATCTTGTGCCGGTCGATCTCTGCGCGGTAGCCCTTGATGAAGCCTTGCTCCTCCAGCGCCCGCACGCGGCGCCAGCAGGGTGCGGCCGACAGGCCCACCCGCTGGGCCAGCTCGGCATTTGTCAGTCGGGCGTCAGCCTGCAGCTCGTTGAGGATGGCGATATCGAATTTGTCGAGAGTGTTCACAAAGTGGCAGAAAAGAGAAAGATCCTTTCTCAGAATAGCCTAAACACGGCACAGAACGCAAAGACATATCAGCGGCGCAGACATACACTTACCTGCACATTAGTGCCGTGGCCCTAAACGGGCCGCAGGTGCTGCCCCAGCGTGCCCACAAGGCGCGGACCCCACAAAAGCCATTGGAGACATAGCCATGAACGCCCCCCTGCCCGAGTCCATCCGCAAAGCGCTAGAGACGGTCACTTTGGATGACAAATACACCTTGGGCGAGGGCCGCGCCTTCATGAGCGGCGTGCAGGCCCTCGTGCGCCTGCCCATGCTGCAGCGCCAGCGCGATGCGGCGGCGGGGCTCAATACAGCGGGCTTCATCAGTGGCTACCGGGGCTCGCCCCTGGGCACGTACGACCAGGCGCTGTGGGCCGCCAAGAAGCACCTGGCGGCCAACAACATCGTCTTTCAGCCCGGCGTGAACGAAGAACTGGGCGCCACGGCCGTGTGGGGCACGCAGCAACTCGACCTGTACCCGCAAAGCAAAAAGTTCGATGGCGTCTTCGGCATCTGGTACGGCAAGGGCCCGGGCGTGGACCGCTGCTCGGACGTGTTCAAGCACGCCAACATGGCGGGCACCGCCAAGCACGGCGGCGTGATCGCGATTGCGGGCGACGACCACATCAGCAAGAGCAGCACGGCCGCGCACCAGAGCGACCACATCTTCAAGGCCTGCGGCACGCCGGTGTTCTTCCCGAGCAGCGTGCAAGAAATTCTGGACATGGGCCTGCACGCCTTTGCCATGAGTCGTTTTTCGGGCGTGTGGTCGGGCATGAAGACCATTCAGGAGGTGGTGGAGTCGTCCAGCAGCATCAACATCGACCCGGACCGCGTGAAGATCGTGATGCCCGAGGACTTCGTGATGCCGCCCGGCGGCCTGCACATCCGCTGGCCTGATGCGCCGTTGGAGCAGGAGGCGCGCCTCATGGACTACAAGTGGTACGCGGCCCTGGCGTACATCCGCGCCAACAAGCTCAACTACAACGTCATCGAAGGCAAACAGGACCGCTTCGGCATCATCGCCAGCGGCAAGGCCTACAACGACACGCGCCAGGCGCTGGTGGACCTGGGCCTGGACGACGACACCTGCCGCAGCCTGGGCATCCGCGTACACAAGGTCAACGTGGTGTGGCCGCTCGAAGCCACCATCACGCGTGACTTTGCCCAGGGCCTGCAAGAGATTCTGGTGGTGGAGGAAAAGCGCCAGGTCATCGAATACCAGCTCAAGGAGGAGCTGTACAACTGGCGCCCCGATGTGCGTCCCAACGTGCTGGGCAAGTTCGACGAGCCCGAGGGCGACGCCACCGGCGGCGAATGGAGCATGCCCAACCCCAGCCAGAACTGGCTGCTGCGCGCCAAGGCCGACCTCACGCCCGCCATCATCGCCAAGGCAATTGCCAAGCGCCTCAAGAAGCTGGGGGTGCCCTCTGACATCGTGGCCCGCATGGAGGCGCGCCTGGCCATCATCGAGGCCAGCGAACGCGCCATGACGGAGTTGAAGGTGGACACGGGCGAACGCGCTCCGTGGTTCTGCAGCGGCTGCCCGCACAACACCAGCACCCGCGTGCCCGAAGGCTCCCGCGCCGTCGCCGGCATTGGCTGCCACTACATGGTCAACTGGATGCCCGACCGCCGCACCAGCACCTTCACGCAAATGGGCGGCGAGGGCGTGACCTGGGTCGGTCAGCAGCCCTTCACCACTGACGCGCACATCTTCGCCAACCTGGGCGACGGCACCTACTTCCACAGCGGCCTGCTGGCCATTCGCCAGAGCATTGCGGCGGGTGTGAACATCACCTACAAGGTGCTCTACAACGACGCCGTGGCCATGACCGGCGGCCAGCAGGTGGGCGAGCGGCCCGAGGGCCACTCGGTGCTGCAGATCATGAACAGCCTCAAGGCCGAAGGTGTGGCAAAGCTCGTGATCGTGACCGACGAGCCGCACAAATACGACGGTGTGGCCCTGGCCGATGGCGTGACGGTGCACCACCGCGACGAGCTGGACACCATCCAGCGCCAGTTCCGTGAGATCAAGGGCTGCACGGCCATCATTTACGACCAGACCTGCGCCACCGAAAAGCGCCGCCGTCGCAAGCGCGGCAAGCTGGCCACCCCTGACAAGACCGTGGTCATCAACGACCTGGTGTGCGAGGGCTGCGGCGACTGCTCGACGAAGTCGAACTGCCTGAGCGTGGAGCCCGTGGAGACCGAGTTCGGCCGCAAGCGCCGGATCAACCAGAGCACGTGCAACAAGGACTACTCCTGCGTCAACGGCTTCTGCCCGAGCTTTGTGACGGTGGAAGGTGGCCAGCTCAAGAAGCCCAAGAAGGAGAAGAAGGGCGACCTGTCGGCGCTGCCCTTCATTCCTGAGCCCGTGCTACCCGTGGCTGAAAGCGCCTGGGGTATTGTGGTGGGCGGCGTGGGCGGCACGGGCGTGATCACCATCGGCTCGCTGCTGGGCATGGCCGCGCACCTCGATGGCAAAGGCGTGATCACGCAGGACGCCGGGGGCCTGGCGCAAAAGGGCGGCGCTACCTGGAGCCACATCCAGATCGCCAATCGCCCCGACGCCATCTACACCACCAAGGTTGATACCGCCAAGGCCGACCTGGTGATCGGCTGCGACTCCATCGTGGCCGCGCACAAGTACACCCTGGCTGTCATGCAGCCCGGCCGCACCTTTGTAGCGCTCAACACCCACAGCACGCCTACGGCGGCGTTTGTGAACAACCCGGACTGGCAGTTCCCTGGTGGCAACTGCGACGCCGCCATTGCCACCGCCGTGGGCGCGGCAGGTGTGGGCAGCTTTGACGCCGAGCAAGTGGCCACCCAGCTGCTGGGCGACAGCATCTACACCAACCCGCTGATGCTGGGCTACGCCTGGCAAAAGGGCCGCGTGCCACTCACCTACGCATCGCTGATGCGCGCCATGGAATTGAACGGCGTGCAGGTGGACAACAACAAGGCAGCGTTTGAATGGGGCCGCCGCTGCGCGCACGACCTGGCGGCTGTGCAGGCGCTGTTCCAGGCCGCGCAAGTGATCCAGTTCGTCAAGAAGCCGTCGCTGGCCGAGATGGTGGCCAAGCGCGTGGAGTTCCTGACGGGTTATCAGAACGCCGCTTACGCTTCCGAGTACCAGGCCTTCGTCGAGAAAGTGAAGGCGGCGGAAGCAAAACTGGGCAGCGGCACCCGCCTGTCTGAGGCGGTGGCCCGCTACCTGTTCAAGCTCATGGCCTACAAGGACGAGTACGAAGTGGCGCGCCTGCACACCGACAAGGCCTTCACGGACAAGATCGCGAACATGTTCGAAGGCGATTACAAGCTGGTGCACCACCTGGCACCACCCCTGACCGCCAAGAAGAACGACAAGGGCGAGCTGGTGAAGCAGCCGTTTGGCCCTTGGATGCGCAGCGCCTTCGGCCTGCTGGCCAAGATGAAAGGCCTGCGCGGCACGGCACTGGACATCTTCGGCAAGACCGAGGAGCGCCGCATGGAGCGTGCACTGATCGTCGAATACCGCGCCTGCGTCGACGAGCTGCTGGCCCGCCTGAACGCTGACAACCTGGCCTTGGCGGTGGAAATTGCCCGCATTCCCGAAGAGATCCGTGGTTACGGCCACGTGAAGGAACGGCACCTGAAGGCGGCGCGTCCCAAGTGGGACGGCCTGATGGCCCAGTGGCGCACGGGCGCCCCGGTCCAGCGTCAGGTCGCCTGATAGGTCCTTCTGCCGTCAGTGTCTCCCACAAAGCCCGCCTCTGTGCGGGCTTTTGCTATTAATAGTGTAGCTATCGAGGCATGAATCCCTAGCGCATCACCCGTTTTTGGCCTGTATTTCCGCTGGCAGGCCCTTGTGGGGCCCGCAGGTGGCAAACACCCGCTGCGCGCTTGGGTCTTCCCCCTTGGGCGGCGCTCGAGGCGCCGCATACAATGCCCTGTTCTGCCCCCGCAGGCGCTTTGGCGCTTGGTGTGGGCGGGTTGTGTGAATTTTGACCATCCGTTGTGGAGTCCAGTCCGTGTTTATTTCTTCCGCTTTCGCCCAAACCGCACCTGCCGCAGCCGCTGGCGGCGGTGACATCATGTCCTCTCTGACCGGCATGCTGCCCCTGGTGCTCATGTTTGTGGTGCTGTACTTCGTCATGATCCGCCCCCAGATGAAGCGCCAGAAAGAACACCGCGCCATGATCGACGCCATTGCCAAGGGCGATGAAGTGGCTACCGCCGGTGGCATCGTGGGCAAGGTGACGCGCCTGTCCGAAGGGTTTCTGCACATCGAGATCGCCAGTGGCGTGGAAGTGCAAATGCAGCGCAGCGCTGTGGTGCAGGTGCTGCCCAAGGGCTCCGTCAAGTAATCCATGAACATCCCCCTGAGGCGCTGCGCGCCCCGGCCCGTCCGGGCGCGGGGTCAGGGGGCGCTGGCGCGTAGGGCGCCAGCACAACTGAGGTGAGAGCGCGATCATGAACCGTTATCCGGTCTGGAAGTACGCGATCCTGGTGATCGTGCTGCTGGTGGGTGCCTTGTACACCCTGCCCAATTTCTTTGGCGAGGCGCCTGCTGTGCAGGTGTCGTCGGCCAAGGCCACCATCAAGGTGGATACCGCCGTGCAGCAGCGGGTGGAAGAAGCCCTCAAGGCCGCCGGTGTGACGCCTGACTTTGTGGCGCTGGAGGGCAACTCGGTGCGCGCGCGTTTCGACACGCCCGACACCCAGCTCAAGGCCAAGGACGCCATCCAGAAGGCGCTGGTGCCTGACGCCAACGACCCTTCCTACATCGTGGCCCTCAACCTCGTGTCGCGTTCGCCGCTGTGGCTCAAGGCCCTGCACGCCAATCCGATGTACCTGGGGCTGGACCTGCGCGGTGGCGTGCACTTCATGCTGCAGGTGGACATGCAGGCGGCGCTGACCAAGAAGGCCGAGTCCTATGCGGGTGACATCCGCACGGCACTGCGCGACAAGAACATCCGCCATGGCGGCATCAGCCGCGATGGCCAGTCCATCGACATCAAGGTGCGCGATGAAGCCACGGCCACGGCCGCGCGCAACCTGATCGCCGACCAGTTCGCCGATCTCCAGGTCACCACCACGCCAGAAGGCACTGAGTTCAAGCTGCGCGCTTCGATCAAGCCCGAAGCCACACGCCGCGTGCAGGAGCAGGCGCTCAAGCAGAACATGGTCACGCTGCACAACCGGATCAACGAGCTGGGCGTGGCCGAGCCCGTGATCCAGCAGCAGGGCCTGGACCGCATCGTGGTGCAGCTGCCCGGCGTGCAGGACACCGCCAAGGCCAAGGACATCCTGGGCCGCACCGCCACGCTGGAAGTGCGCATGGTGGACGAGGGCACCGAAGCCCGTTCTGCAGAGACAGGCCGTGGCCCCGTGCCGTTCGGCTCCGAGCGCTACCTGGAACGCAACGGCCAGCCCGTCATCGTCAAGAAGCAGGTTATCCTGACCGGCGAAAACCTGACCGATGCGCAGCCGGGCTTTGACGGCCAGACGCAGGAACCCACTGTCAACCTCACGCTGGACGCCAAGGGCTCCCGCATCTTCAAGGACATTACGCGCGAGAACGTGGGCAAGCGCATGGCCATCGTGCTGTTCGAAAAGGGCAAGGGCGAGGTCGTCACGGCCCCTGTCATCCGTTCCGAAATCGGTGGCGGCCGCGTGCAGATCTCGGGCCGCATGACCACGGCCGAGGCCAACGACACCGCCCTGCTGTTGCGCGCTGGCTCGCTGGCCGCGCCCATGGAAATCATCGAGGAATACACCATCGGCCCCAGCCTGGGCGCCGACAACATCGAGCGCGGTATCCACAGCGTGGTGTGGGGCATGGTGGCCATTGCGGTGTTCATGTGCATCTACTACGCACTGTTCGGCATTTTCTCCACCGTCTCGCTGGCGGTGAACGTGCTGCTGCTGCTGGCCATCTTGTCCATGCTGCAGGCCACGCTCACGCTGCCCGGCATCGCTGCCATGGCGCTGGCGCTGGGGGTGGCGATTGACTCCAACGTGCTGATCAACGAGCGCATCCGCGAAGAGTTGCGCGAGGGTGTGTCGCCCCAGGCGGCCATCCACGCGGGGTATGAGCGTGCCTGGGCCACCATCCTGGACTCGAACGTGACCACCTTGATCGCGGGCTTGGCGCTGCTGGCATTTGGCTCCGGCCCGGTGCGTGGCTTTGCTGTGGTGCACTGCATCGGCATCCTGACCAGCATGTTCTCGGCAGTGTTCTTCTCGCGTGGCCTGGTGAACCTGTGGTACGGCCGCAAGAAGAAGCTCAAGAGCGTGGCCATCGGTCAGGTGTGGAAGCCTGAGTCCGATAGTGCTGTGGCCAAGACAAACTAAAGGAGGAAGACCATGGAATTCTTCCGTATCCGCAAAGACATCCCTTTCATGAAGCACGCGTTGGTCTTCAACGCGATCTCCTTCATCACTTTCGCTCTGGCGGTGTTCTTCCTGCTTACGCGTGGGCTGCACCTGTCGGTGGAGTTCACGGGCGGCACCGTGATGGAAGTGGCCTACAGCCAGCCCGCCGAACTGGCCAAGGTCCGCGACACCGTGGCCGCACTGGGCTACCCCGACGTGCAGGTGCAGAATTTCGGCACCTCGCGTGACGTGATGATCCGCCTGCCCGTGCAAAAGGGCGTGACGTCCGCACAGCAGAGCGAGCAGGTGCTGGGCGCCTTGAAGGCTGCAGACCCCGCAGTGATCTTGCGTCGCACCGAATTTGTAGGCCCGCAGGTGGGCGAGGAACTGGTGCACGGCGGCCTGATGGCGCTGGCCATGGTGGTCGTGGGCATCGTGATCTACCTGGCCTTCCGCTTTGAGTGGAAGTTCGGCGTCGCTGCAATCATTGCCAACCTGCACGACGTGGTGATCATCCTGGGCTTCTTTGCGTTCTTCCAGTGGGAGTTCTCGCTGTCGGTGCTCGCCGGCGTGCTCGCAGTGCTGGGTTACTCGGTGAACGAATCGGTCGTGATCTTCGACCGGATCCGCGAGGCCTTCCGCAAGTACCGCAAGATGACCACGCACGAGGTGATCGACCACGCCATCACCAGCACGATGAGTCGAACCATCATCACCCACGCCTCTACCGAGGCGATGGTGCTGTCAATGTTCTTCTTTGGCGGCCCGAGCTTGCACTACTTTGCATTGGCGCTGACCATCGGTATCCTGTTCGGTATCTATTCCTCGGTGTTCGTGGCGGCGGCTATTGCCATGTGGCTGGGCGTCAAGCGCGAGGACCTCGTCAAGCCCGCCAAAAAGGAGGGGGATCCCAACGATCCCCATGCCGGAGCTACCGTCTGACCCGCTAATATCTGTTCATGCACACCACGCCCCCTTCTGTTCCGCAACGCCGCCTGGCCCGCCAGGCGCGCCAGCGGTTTGTAGAGGGGATCTGTGGAGGGTTGGTGGATCTGGACAAGACCGTCCAGGACTTCCTCACCGCGTTGATGAACCAGACGGGCACAGCCCGCGAGATGCAGTCGCGCCGGGATGCGTGGCTGCAGTACCAGCAAAAACATTCCGCATGGACGGAGCGCGCCGGCAAGGCCTGGCAAGAGGCGCTGGCTCCCCACGTCAGCTCTACACGTGGCCAGCTGGCGGCTGGTGGTGGTGGGCTCAGTCAGTTCGAGCTGCTCAGTGACGATGTGGTCGAGAACAAGATCCTCGCCTCGCGCATGGCAT
This sequence comes from Acidovorax sp. 59, assembly GCF_002754175.1. Lineage (NCBI taxonomy): Bacteria > Pseudomonadati > Pseudomonadota > Betaproteobacteria > Burkholderiales > Comamonadaceae > Acidovorax > Acidovorax sp. 59. The sequence continues at coordinate 4,797,418 of NZ_PEET01000001.1, forward strand.
TGACGGTGAACGAGCAGGTCAGCCATCAGTTCGACACCTTGCGCCAGCGCACCCAGTCGCTGGAGGGGCAGGAGCTGGACAGTAGCGACATCCTGCGACCCGATACGGTATGCCTGTTGCTGGTGGAACAATGGGTGGAGGCAGGGCTACCCCGCACGGACCTGCAAACCGTGGTGGACCCCCTGCAGCGCGAGTTGGCCAACCTGCTTCAGAAGCACTACCAGGCGGTCAACGTGTTCTACGTAGAGCAGGGCATCACGCCGCAGGTCGATCTCAAATCCAAGGTGCGCCGCACGCAGGGGGGCACCGCCACGGGCAGTGGCGGGGGCGATTCGGGTTCTGGAGGCTTGGCTTCGCAGGCCCTGGCGCAGACCCGCCAGGCCATGATGGCCGCGCGCGGAGGAGTGCAGCAGCCTCCCGGCATGCCCGCTGGGGCTCGGCCGATGGGGCCACCGGGCACGCAGATGCCGCCCCCCGGACATGGCGGCTACCCCCGGCCACAACACGGAATGCCCACGGCCTTTGCCACGGGCATGACGCCGCTCGCCCGGGCACGCCAGCGTGCGCAGGGTGTGATGGGGCAGTTGCGACGGCTGCTCACGCAGCCCGCCACCGGCTTTGACATGGTGAATGCGCCGCCCGCTTCGGCCGCGCTGGCCCATGCACTCACGGCGCACCGCGTGCATGCGGACACCTACTACAGTGGCGTGGCCACGCTGATGGAAGACTACAGCCCTGCAGCCGTGGTCCAGTTGGTGGGCGCCGTGCGGGAGCGCTCCACCGAACTCAAGAAGAAAGCGACCACCTCGGGCGAGAAGGCCATCATCGAGGTGGTGGCGTTGATGTTCCAGAGCATCCTCGCAGAGGACCGGATACCGCCCGCCGTGCGGGTGTGGTTTGCCCGGCTGCAGGTGCCGGTGCTGCGTGTGGCCTTGGCTGAGCCCGAATTTTTCAGCAATCTCGACCATCCCGCCCGCAAGCTGATCGACCGCATGGGTGCCTGTGTACTCGGGTTTGACGCGACCAGCATCAATGGCAGCGCGTTGGAAGCCGAGATTCGCCGTGTGGTGCAGGTGATCGAGCAGTACCCCGAGACCGGACGCCGCGTCTTCCAGCTCGTCTATGACGAGTTCGAGAAATTCCTGGCCAAGTTCCTCACTGAAAAGCAGGTCACCTCGCGCCTGGTAAGCGTCGCCCAGCAGGTCGAGCAACGGGAAACGCTGGCGATCCAGTACACCATCGAGCTGCGCACCATGTTGCGCGACATGCCAGTGCGCGACGAGATCCGCGAGTTCCTGTTCAAGACCTGGGCCGAGGTGCTGGCGCTGTCGGCCGTGCGCGATGGCCCTCAACATGCCGACACGGTGGCCTTCAAGCGCACGGCAGCAGACCTCGTCTGGGCCGCCAGCGCCAAACCCAATCGCAGCGACCGGGCCCAGGTCATCCAGAACCTGCCCGCGCTGCTGCAACGCCTGCGCCAAGGGCTGACCCTGCTGGGCGTGAACGGCGCGGCGCAGGATGCGCAGGTCAAAGTGTTGACAGACACCCTGGCCGACGCCTTTTTGTCCAAGACGGCGTCCATTCCCCAGGCGCACATCGATGCCATGGCCAAGCGCCTGGCCAACCTCGAAGACTTCATCAGTGACGCCACGCTGGGTGACATGCCGCTCAATGCGGACAACATCGAGATGATGCTGGGCATCGACGCCTCGTCCATCCACGTGATTGCTGACAACGGTGCTCCGGTGGACGATGCCATGGTGGTCTGGGCGCAGGATCTGCAGCCGGGCACCTGGTACACACTGGACCACAACGGTGCATCGGCCCAGGTGCAGTACGCCTGGCAAAGCCAGCGCAAGCAGTTGCACCTGTTTGCTGCGGTGGATGGCAGCAGTTACCTGATCCAGTTGCGCCGCCTGGCGGCGTACCTGCAGGCTGGCTTGCTGGTGGCCCAGGACGAGGAAGGGCTCACGCTGCGCGCCACGCGCGATGCCCTGGCCAAGCTGGACGCCAACCCGGAACGATTGCTGGACTGAGCCCCCCGCAGGCGTTGCTCAGTGCCTGTGTGAGATATCCTGTGAGATCGTCAACAGGCGCTTATCCGGGATGCGTGTTGGCATCCCTTGCGCCCCTCTGGCCCCGGGCGATCACTGAGTGATCAGCTATCCCCTGCCGACCCGCTGAAACAACCCCCCCGGCAACCGCGCAATGCTGCCGTCGAGTTCCAGTTCCAGCAGGGCCACCTGCAAGGCCGATGCGCCCATGCCCGTGCGGGCGACCAGAGCATCCAGCCCCATGGGGTCGTAGCCCAAGGCGGCGAGCACGGGGTCTTCGCTGCCGTCCGATTCAGCGACTCCTGCGGCGTTCGCGCCTTCGTGGGGCAGGCCGGACATGGTGGTGGCGGGGATCTTGAGTTCTTCCAGTACATCCTGGGCAGACTCCACCAGCTTGGCGCCTTGACGGATCAGCGCATGGCAGCCGCGTGACTGCGGTGCATGAATGGAACCTGGAATGGCAAACACTTCACGCCCCTGCTCGGCCGCCATGCGGGCTGTGATCAGCGAGCCCGATGCCAGTGCGGCTTCCACCACCAGCGTGCCCTGCGAGAGGCCCGAAATGATGCGGTTGCGTTTGGGAAAGTTGGCTGGCAGCGGTGGAGTACCCAGGGGGTACTCGCTGACGATCAGTCCGAGTGCGGCAATGCGATGGGCCAGGTCCAGGTTCTTGCGCGGATACACGCGGTCGAGCCCGGTGCCTACCACGGCGATGGTGGCGGCCCTTGCGCAAGGGGGTGTCGCCGAGTCCAGCGCGCCTTCGTGGGCAGCAGTGTCTACCCCCAGCGCAAGCCCCGACACGATGGTCAAGCCTGCGCTGTGCAGCGCGCGGGCAAACAGGCGAGCGTTCTCTGCACCCTGGGCGGTGGGATTACGGCTCCCGACTACAGCGAGACAGCGATCACTGGGAAAAGGCTGGTGCTCCAGCAGTGATGCCGGGCCTATGAGGTACAGCAGCAGCGGCGGGTCTTCCGTGTCCAGCAGGGCTTGGGGATAGCGCAGGTCGCCCAGGCTCACGATGGCGCGCGCGGGGCCTTGTGGGACAGCACTGGCAAGCCATTGGGCGGTGGTCTGCCACAGGGCTTCCCACCCCTGCGGAATCTCGCGCAACGCCTTGGCCTGCGCGGCGGGCACACAGAGTTGCAGGGCGGCTTCGGTCTGCTGAAAGATGGATTGCGGCAAGCCAAAGCGTGCCAGCAGACGCCGCGCGGCCCCGTTGCCAATGCCTGGCGTCAAGGTCAGCCGCAGCCAGGCGCCGAGTTCGTCGTGGTCCATGGATACCAGTACGGCGCGGCAACGTGACTACCGCAGCGCAGGAACCCCGCGCGGCGATACGTACTACCGGCCCTCAGCGTTACTTGGGGTTGACCAAGCGGTCGCCGACGCGCACACCGTTGCGGATTTCCAGCAGCAGCACATAGGACACGCGCTCGAAGGTGCGGAACACCATGGCAGTGCCGTTGATTTCACTGGGCAGCTTGACCATCGCCCTGTTGCTGTCGGTCATGTCCTTGATGCGGTCGCCCTTGGTGAGCAGGCTGAGCACATGGCCAGGCTCCAGTCCGTCCTGCGAACCCATATTGATGGCTACCACCTGATTTTGGGCTGCGTAGGCCACGGCCGAACTGCCATAAATGGACACCACGCGGGCATCCACTTCCATCTCGGGGGCTCGGGGGGTGTAGCTCAGGAACGGACGCGCTGGCGCGGGGAGAAGGCGGTCACCAGCGCGGACCTCTTCTTTGGTGGCCGACAGATCCACGGTGGCGGGGATGTATTCCGCCGTGTATCCACCCTTGCCGTTCGGAATTTCTTCGAACGACTCGCCACGCACCAGTTCCGCTTTGCCCAGGTACTGGGCTTCGTATCCCAGCACTTCGGCCGTCACGGGGTCCTTGAGCGCCACGGCATTGCGGAAAACACGGTAGTACCGGGGTTCGCCCGCTTCTGCCAGCATGGGCGACGCGGCGTCCCCACGCACATAGACACGGTCGCCCGCCGCCATCAGCACGCGCTCTTCGGTCGTCGCGATCACGCGCGGGGCGCTCAGCAGCACTTGCTCGTCCACCACCAACGGCTCGACCAGGAACGGCTCAATGAGGTGCTGCTTGAGTGTGGGCAGCGCAGAATCGGCCAGACTGTCGCTGCGCGTGCGCGGCGAGATGCGTACGGTTTCGGGTTCGTTCGAGCGGCTGGTGCTCAGGCGGGCGTAGCCCCCTTCCTTGATGAGGTACAGCGTCTGGCCCGGGAAGATCAGGTGCGGGTTGGGGATGGCCTTGAGGTTCATGCCCCAGAGCTCGGGCCAGCGCCAAGGGCGCTTGAGGTACATGCCCGAAATGCCCCACAGCGTGTCGCCCCGCTTGACGGTGTAGGTGTCGGGGGCGTTGGGGGCCAGCTCTTCCAGGGGCACACCCCGCTCGGACACCTGCTGCGCTGTGGCGCGCTGGCCGCTGGAGATCGGGTAGTTTTGCGCCTGGGCCGGCATGACCAGCAGGGCGCCAGCAATGATGGTGAGCGCGCCCAGGGCGGTCCGCCGCACGCTGGTGAATGCCGTCATGTTGTTCCTTTTCTCATGCATTGGGAAACGCCCCCTCGCTGGCACCTCGGCGCACAAAGCAGGCGTGCGGCCGGGCAAATACGTTACAAAGCTTCTTAGATTCTCTGCTCAAGCCCTTGATTCGGCAACGATTATTGGCTCGCAGGGCGGCAGTAGGCCGCAAAAGTGGCGAAAATAGCGACATCTCTTACCTGCAGCCATGGCAATCCTTCCCATTCTCTGTTACCCGGACCCCCGGCTTCACAAGGTCGCCCGCCCCGTCCAGGCGGTGGACGACCGCATCCGCACGCTGGTGGCAGACATGCTGGCCACGATGTACGACGCGCACGGCATTGGCTTGGCGGCCACCCAGGTGGATGTGCATGAGCGGCTGGTGGTCATCGACGTGTCGGAGGAGCGCGATCAGCCCCTGGTGTTGATCAACCCCGAACTGGTCTGGACCAGCGCCGAAAAGCACCTGAACGAAGAAGGCTGCCTGTCGGTGCCTGGCATTTATGACGGCGTGGAGCGTTTTGACGCGGTGCAGGTGCGCGCGCTGGACGCTCAGGGCCAGTCCCGCGTCATCGAGGCCGACGGACTGCTGGCGGTCTGTATTCAGCACGAGATGGACCACCTGATGGGCAAGGTGTTTGTGGAATACCTCTCTCCCCTCAAGCGCAACCGCATCAAGACCAAGATGGTCAAGCAGCAGCGGGAGGCGCGCGGGTGATGCACGCAGCGCTCTGCGTCCGCCGGGGCGTCAGAGTGCTGGCGCTGGTGGCGCTGGCTTGCCAGTTGGTGGGCTGTGTGCTGCCGGCCCGTGAACGGCCCGGCGCGTTGCGGGCCGAAGTGATCGCTCGCCTGGGCCCGCCAACCGCCACGATAGCGCTGCCCTCTGGCGAGCGGCTGCTGTACTCGGAATTACCCGCCGGGTTTGCCGCCTACAACCTCGACTTTGATACCAGTGGCCGGCTGGTGCGCAACGAGCAGGTGCTCACGCAGCAGCGATTCGAGAACCTGCCCGTGGGCACCTGGACCCGTGCCGACCTGCAAAACACCTTCGGAATGCCCTTGCGTGTCGAGCATGTGGCGCGCTTTGATGGTGATATCTGGACCTACCGCTTCCGGCAGAACTCGGACCTGCGACAGGCCCATGTGCACCTGGATCGCCAAGGGGTGGTGCGCCAGGTGTTGTTCACCGACGAACTGCCGAATTTTGACAACGCACGCGATTGACTGGTTGGGTGGTCCCGCTGGGCCACTGAGTCCCGCGCCCACCTGAGCCGCTATCTGCTTTCATGAGAGTCATTTTTGCTGGTACCCCCGAATTCGCCCGTGTGGCCCTGGAGCGGCTGTTGTCTGCAGGCTTCACCGTTCCACTGGTTCTCACGCAACCGGATCGCCCCGCTGGCCGTGGCATGAAGCTGCAGGCTTCGCCTGTGAAGCAATGCGCACTGGAGCACGGCATTGCTATCGCACAGCCCCGCAGCCTGCGCCTGGATGGCAAATACCCCGAGGATGCCGCTGCAGCGCGCGAAGCCCTGCTCGCAGCCCAGGCCGATGTGATGGTCGTGGCCGCCTACGGGCTGATCCTGCCGCAGTGGACCCTGGATCTACCGCGCCTGGGCTGCCTGAACATCCACGCGAGCCTGCTGCCGCGCTGGCGCGGGGCCGCCCCCATCCACCGCGCCATCGAGGCAGGCGATGCGGAAACGGGCGTCACCATCATGCAGATGGACGCCGGGCTGGACACGGGCGACATGCTGCTCACCGAGCGCCTGCCCATCGCCCCGAGCGACACCACGGCCACCTTGCACGACCGCCTGGCCGCGCTGGGCGGTCGCATGATCGTCGAGGCGCTGGAGCTGGCCGCCTGCGGTGGCCTCACTGCCGTGCCGCAACCGGCAGACGGCATCACCTACGCCCACAAGATCGAAAAGGCCGAGAGCACGATCGACTGGACACTGCCTGCCGCAGTCATTGGCCAGCGCATTCGCGCGTTCGATCCCTTCCCGGGGGCCAGCACCGAGTGCAACGGCGAGACGATCAAGATCTGGAGCTATGCAATTGATAGCGTTCAAGGCATATCCGACCAGCGCCCCGGGCAGATTTTGGCTGCAGATGGCGCCGGAGTGACTGTCGCATGCGGTAGCGGCACGGCCTTGCGCCTGACCACGTTGCAGCGGGCGGGTGGCAAGCGGCTGGCGGCGGCTGATTTCTTGCGCGGCTTTGACCTGCAGCCGGGCATGGTGCTGGGCGCCAACCCTGCATGAGCGTGTCTGCTGCCCTGGGCCGGACACTGCGCCACCCCTCCTTCCGCATGGCTGCCATCGACATGGCGGGCACGTCGCTGGGCATCGCCGCCTGGGGGTTGGTCACCGGGGTGGCCATGGTCAAGAGTGGCATGTCGGTCGGCATGGCGGTGTTCATGTCGCTGCTGGTGTATGCCGGCAGTGCCCAGCTTGCCGTCATTCCGCTGCTGTCCGTGGGCGCGCCGCTGTGGGTGGTGTGGCTCACGGCCGCCTGCGTCAACCTGCGGTTTGTGATCTTCAGCAGCATGTGGCGCAGCTACTTTGCGCACCTGCCGCTGCGCCAGCGCCTGGCCGTGGGGTATTTCAGCGGGGACGTGATCTATGTGGCGTTCATGAAGCGCTTTCCGGAACCCCGACCGGCGCCAGAGCAGGTGCCGTACTTCTGGGGCGCTGCCTCTACCAACTGGCTGGCTTGGCAGGTGCCGTCCATCGCCGGCATCCTGCTGGCCAACGCGGTGCCCCTGTCTTGGGGGCTGGGTTTTGCGGGGGTGCTGGCCTTGCTGGGCGTGCTGCTGTCCCTGCTGTTCGACCGGGCCACCTGGCTCGCTACGGGCGTTGCAGCGACCGCGGCGATTGCTGCGTTTGCCTTGCCGCTCAAGCTCAACATCCTGGTGGCGTTGGCGGCCGCCGTGGCCGCGGGACTGCTGATGGAGGCCGTGGACCGCCGCCGTCGCCAACCCGAGTTGCTGCTGGTGCCCGCTGACAGCGTCATGCCGCCCGAGGAACGTGAGCATGTCGAGGCGGGCGATGTGGTGCCGCTGCGCCAGGAACGCCACCCATGAGCTGGTCCTGGATCTATCCCTTGCTGGCCACTGTGGGCCTGGCGGTGATCACGGTGGTGTCACGCTCTTTTTTCATGATCCCGGAGCGTGAGCTGCCCCTGCCCGACTGGCTCAAGCGTGGCCTCAAATATGCCCCGCTGGCCGCGCTCACCGCCGTCATCGCGCCCGAGATCCTCATGGTGCAGGGCGAGTTGATCGACACCTTCATGGACGCCCGCCTGCCGGCTGTGCTGTTGGCCAGCGTGTATTACTTCTGGCGCCGGGGCATCCTGGGCACCATTCTGGTGGGCATGGCGGTGTATCTGCCACTGCACATCGGCTGGGGCTGGTAGGTGCTGGCGGCGGCCGGCCGCGTCAGCAGGGCCGCCTAAAATGGCGCCCCTGATCCACCGGCCCCTCCAGGAAACCTTCCCCCATGAACATCCTTCGCTTTTCCGATCTGTGCGCCCAGGGCAAGGCCCGCAACCAGCGCGTCTTCATCCGCGCCGACCTGAACGTGCCGCAAGACGACGCCGGCAACATCACTGAAGACACCCGCATCCGTGCCTCCATTCCCGCGGTCCGCATGGCGTTGGACGCTGGTGCCGCCGTCATGGTCACCAGCCACCTCGGCCGCCCGACTGAAGGCGAATTCAAACCCGAAGACTCCCTGGCCCCCGTGGCCCAGCGCATGGCCGAACTGCTGGACCGTGAAGTGCCGCTGGTCGCCAACTGGGTGGATGGCGTGCAAGTGGCCCCCGGCCAGATCGTGCTGCTGGAAAACTGCCGCCTGAACGTGGGTGAGAAGAAAAACAAAGAGGAGCTGGCACGCAAGATGGCCGCGCTGTGCGACATCTTCGTGAACGACGCGTTTGGCACCGCCCACCGCGCCGAAGGCACCACCTACGGTATCGCCCAGTACGCCCCCATCGCCTGCGCCGGCCCGCTGCTGTCGGCCGAGATCGATGCCCTGACCAAGGCCCTGGCGCATCCCCAGCGCCCGCTGGCGGCCATCGTGGCGGGCTCCAAGGTGTCCACCAAGCTCACCATCCTGCAAAGCCTGGCCGACAAGGTGGACCAGCTCATCGTGGGCGGCGGCATTGCCAATACCTTCATGTTGGCGGCAGGCCTGCCCATCGGCAAGAGTCTGGCTGAGCCCGATCTGCTGGACGCCGCCAAGTCCGTGATGGCTGCCATGAAGGCGCGTGGCGCCGAGGTGCCGATCCCCACGGACGTGGTCGTGGCCAAGACATTTGCTGCGGATGCCCCCGCCACGGTGAAGGCCGCCACGGACGTGGCGCCCGACGACATGATCCTGGACATCGGCCCCGAGACGGCTGCCCGCCTCGCGGCCCAGCTCAAGTCTGCTGGCACCATCGTCTGGAATGGCCCCGTGGGCGTGTTCGAGTTTGCCGCTTTTGAGAACGGTACCAAGCAACTCGCCAAGGCGATTGCCGAATCCTCGGCCTTCAGCATTGCGGGTGGTGGCGACACGCTGGCCGCCATTGCCAAGTACGGCATCGACAAACAGGTGGGTTACATCTCCACCGGTGGCGGTGCTTTCCTGGAAGTGCTGGAAGGCAAAAAGCTGCCCGCTTTCGACATCCTGGAGCAGCGCGCAGCCGCTTCCGTGTAAGCAAATGCAAGGCGGGCCACCGCAAAGGTGGCTCTGCCTGCTTACACGCCTTGCATCGGCACACAACTGTGACCAAAAACAACGAACTGTGTACGCCGGAGCGTAGTTAGCGTAATTTTTTCTTGTTTTTGTTGAGGATACCGCCCAGAATTATTTTTCAATCGTGCGGGTCGCATCTGTTCGGATCCTCGCAAATTCAGTCCGTAGGAGGGAATCATGTCGTTTTCAAAGGCAATCAGCTTGGCCGTGCTGGCTGGCGCTGTGGCAACTTTGGTGGGGTGCGCACAGAGGGCGCCTATTCCCGTCGCGGAAAATTTCGAGTACACCTCGCAGCCCAAGGTTCGCTCCGCCGGACATTGGGACCTGGTCTCGCGCGATGTGGTCAATCAGACGCTGAGCACCCTGGACAAGGCCGGCGTGGCCCCCAACACCCCCCTGCATGTGTCCTTGCCCGCCAATGCCACGCAGTTTGAGACCGCGTTCCGCGAGTTCCTGATCACCAAACTGGTCCAGAACGGCGCCGTGGTGCAGCAGAACCTGGGCCAGGCCCTGGAAGTCTCCTACGGTATCCAGGTCGTGCGTCACAACAGCGACCGCCCGCACTTCATCCCTGGTCAGTTCACCATGCTGGCTGCAGGCCTGTTTGCCGCCTACGGCTTGCGCCATGAGCACATCGACGCCCAGCTGGCCGCAGGCCTGGGTCTGTCGATCGCCGCCGACTATGCCAACAGCATCAACTCCGGTGGCCCGACCAACACCGAGCTGATCCTGACCACCACCGTCACGCGCGGCGGCCAGTACCTGGCTCGCAAGACCGACGTGTACTACCTGGAAAACGCTGACACCCCGTTGTTCACGCGCCCCTCGTACAAGAACGTCAACATGAAGGTTGTCTCGCAATGAAAACCCCCGCACTTCTTCTGACGGTGCTGGCCGGCGTGGTGCTGGCCGGTTGCGCCAACAACGCTGCGCCGGTGCGCGTCGAGCCCACCTACCAGGAAGCCGCCAGCAGCCAGTTCATCCAGAGCAGCCGTGACGCGGTGACCAAGCTGACCACCGGTTTTGACATGAACTCGCTGGGTGGCGGGCCCGTGCTCGTGGCCACCGTGGTCAACGTCAACGACCTCAGCCGCGCCGCCCCGCTGGGTCGCACGTTGTCCGAGCAGTACGCCACCAGCATGGCGGCCAGCGGCTTCAACGTGAAGGAAATCAAGCTGCGCGGTGACGTGTTCGTGCGCGAAGGCCAGGGCGAGCTGCTGCTGTCGCGTGAGATCAAGGACATTGCCCGCAACCACAACGCCTCGCTGGTGCTGGTGGGCACCTACTCAGCGGCTGCCAACTACACCTACGTGAGCCTGAAGCTGGTGCGCACCGAAGACAGCCGCATCGTGCGTGGCTACGACTACGCGCTGCCCAACGACCGCGACGTGCAACGCCTGTTGGCTGTGCCCCGCTGATCTTTCGTTCTCACCAGGGACTTGTTGCTCCCTGTACTACCGCAAAAAGGCCGTCTCGACGGCCTTTTTTGTTGCCCGTCGGCACACCCCGGGGTGCCCGAAACCCCCGCTTCGCAGAACCTCTCTTCGACGATCACGGTCCCCGGCGGGGGCATCCCGTGCCCACCCACCTAAAATCACGCCCCATGAACTTCACCGACATGCTGCGCGACGCCACGGCACAGAACAACTCCCTGCTGTGCGTGGGCCTGGACCCTGAACCCACGCGGTTTCCCGCCGCGATGCAGGGCGACCCCCGCAAGATCTATGACTTTTGCGCGGCCATCGTGGACGCTACCGCCGACATGGTGTGTGCCTTCAAGCCGCAGATCGCCTACTTCGCTGCGCACGGTGCCGAGGACCAGCTCGAACGCCTGATGCAGCACATGCGGGCCAACGCACCGCAGGTGCCGGTGATCCTGGACGCCAAGCGCGGCGACATCGGCTCCACGGCCGAGCAGTACGCCAAGGAGGCCTTCGAGCGCTACGGTGCCGATGCCGTCACGCTGTCGCCCTTCATGGGCTTCGACTCCATCGAGCCCTATCTGGCCTACCACGGCAAGGGCGCGTTTTTGCTCTGCCGTACGTCCAACCCCGGCGGCGATGACCTGCAGACCCAGCGCCTGGCCAGCGTCGAGGGCCAGCCGCTCATGTACGAGCATGTGGCGCGTCTGGCGCAAGGCCCCTGGAACAAGAACGGCCAGCTCGGCCTGGTGGTGGGCGCCACCTACCCGCAGGAGATCGAGCGCGTGCGTGCCATCGCGCCCACGCTGCCGCTGCTGATTCCGGGCGTGGGTGCCCAGGGTGGTGATGCCGCCGCCACCGTGCGCGCCGGGCTGCGCAGTGACGGGCCGATCATCGTGAACTCGTCGCGGGCCATTCTCTACGCGTCCAAAGGGGAGGACTTTGCTGCGGCCTCGCGTGCAGAAGCCATGCGCACCCGAGGCGTTCTGGAAGCTGCCCGGGGCTGAGCCCTCTCACTCCGACCGCGGTGTCTGGTCCTACAAAGGGGCCGGCACAGCCCGGGCACCAGCCCACCGACCGGACAGCCGCCCCTTCAGGAGCCGACGATGCAGTTGAAATGGCTGGAAGACTTCATCGTGCTGGCGCAGGAGCGCAGCTTCACCCGCGCGGCGGAGCTGCGGCATGTCACCCACCCCGCGTTTGGCCGCCGCATTCGTGCGCTGGAAGCCTGGGCTGGCACGCCGCTGGTGGAGCGCGGCAGCGGTGGCCCGGTCACCCTCACGCCCGCCGGGCAGAGTTTTCTGGAGACCGCCGGCCACCTGGCCCGCAGCCTCACCCAGTCGCACGAAGAGCTGCAAAGCCTGGCCGGGCGGCAGGCCCGCACCGTGACCCTGGCCACGGGCCGCACCTTGGCGCGCACCGTGGTGGCCGACTGGCTGGTGCGCCTGCAGCCCATTTTGCAAGGCGGCGAGCTGTGCATTCGCACCCGGGCGCTGGCCGACACCGTGGGCATGCTGGAGCGCAACGAGGCCGATTTTTCGCTCGTGTACCACCACCCGGCTTTGGCCATCCGTCTCGATGCGCGGCAGTTCACGCACCTGACGGTGGCCTCCGACCGGCTGGTGCCCGTCTCGCGCGCCACGGCGCAGGGACAGGCGTTGCACCGGTTCGGGCCCGACGCCACGCGGGTGCCCTACCTGGCCTACGCCCCCCAGCTGGCCTTGGGGCGGCTGGTGGAAGACCACCTGGCGCACAACCCCCATGCGCCTCGGCTGCAGCGCGTGGTGGAGTGCGACTCGGCCGACGCCCACTACGAATACGTACAAAAAGGCCTGGGCGTTGCGTGGCTGCCCTGGTCCATGGTGTTTGCCGACTGCAAGGCCCAGCGCCTCGCGCTGGCGGGTGACGCCCGCATGGAGGTGCGTTTTGACGTGCGCCTGTACCGCCCCAAGCGCCGCCTGGGGCCGCTGGCCGAGGCGCTGTGGAAGGCCCTGGCGCAGCGCTGATGAGCGCGTGTCCACGGTGAGAGACCTGCGGGTTTCCCCGTGGCAGGCATCGCGAATCAGCACGACCTGGTGCCGTTTTGGCACCAACAGCCAGGGGCCGGTTTTTCACAATCCAATCCATACCTCACCCGCCCCATTCAGCCCCACGCCTTTGCCAAGGAGTTTCACCATGACCACCGTCCGTCCCTTGCGCCGTGCTGCACTGCTGTGCGGCCTGGCCGTTCTCGCTGCCCCTGCCATCGCGCAAGACGCCTACCCCAGCAAGCCCATCACCATCGTGGTGGGCTATCCGCCCGGCGGCAGCACCGACCTGACCGCACGCACGGTGGCCACCGAGCTGGGCAACAAGCTCGGCGTGCCGGTGGTGATCGAGAACCTGGGCGGTGCAGGTGGCGCGATCGGTGCGCAGAAGGTGGCCAACGCCGCACCCGACGGCTACACCCTGCTGGTGGGCGCCAACAACGAGATCGCCATCAACAAGCTCGTGACCAAGAAGGTCAAGTACGACATCAAGGACTTCACCGCCATCGGCCTCATTGCCTCCCAGCCGCTGGTGCTGGTGGCCTCCACCGGCGCGGGCGTCAAGAACATGGCGGAGTTCACGCAGAAGGTGTCCAAGAACCCCGGCAAGTTCAGCTACGGCAGCTCGGGCGTGGGCACGGCGCTGCACCTGGCGGGCGAGGCCGTGAAGGAGCAAGGCAAGCTGTTCATGACCCACATCCCCTACCGGGGCGTGGCGCCGCTCACCAGCGACCTCATGGGCAACAACCTGGAGTACGGCGTGTTCGTGCTCTCCAGCGGCCTGCCGCACATCAAGAGCGGCAAGGTGATTGCATTGGGCACCACCGAGGCCAAGCGCTCCGCCACCACACCCGACATCCCCGCGCTGGCCGAGTCGCCGCAGTACAAGAACGTGGACATCAGCGTGTGGTTTGCGCTCATGGCGCCTGCCAACCTGCCCAAGCCGGTGACCGACAAGCTCAAGAAGGCGCTGGCCGACAGCCTGCAATCGCCGGACTTCCGCAAGAAGATGGAAGCCAGCGGGTCCACCGTGGCCTCGCCCACCGTGAACATCGACCAGTTCCTGACCACCGAAGTGGCCAAGTACAAGAAGATTGTCGAATTCGCCAAGATCGAAGAATGAGCAGCAGCACTCTCCCCCCCGCATCCGTGCAACCCCTGGTGTTTGCGCTGCCCGCCCCCGACATCGGCGCCTGGCGTGCAGGCAACACCGGCACCGAAGGCGTGTGGCACTTTGACTCGGGCCGGCCCGGCCGCCACGTGATGATCAGCGCCCTGGTGCATGGCAACGAGCTGTGCGGCGCCTGGGCGCTCAAAGGCCTGCTCGACGCCGGTGTGCGCCCGCAGCAGGGCACGCTCACGCTTGCGTTCTGCAACCTCGATGCCTTCGACCGGTTTGACCCTGGCAACCACGACGCCTCGCGCTTCACCGACGAAGACCTCAACCGCCAGTGGCTGGACGAGCGCATCGATGCGGCCGACACCAACGAGCGCCGCCGCGCCGCCGCGCTGCGCCCGTGGGTGGCGCAGGCCGACTGGCTGCTCGACATCCATTCCATGCACGAGCCCTCGGCGCCGTTGCTGCTCACCGGCATCCAGCCGCGCAACCTGGCGCTGGCGCGTGCCATGCGCTCGCCCGAGCACATCGTGGTGGACGCCGGCCACAAGGACGGCGTGCGCATGCGCGACTACGGCCGGTTTGGTGACCTGGACGATAACGGCACCCGCTCGCTGCTGATCGAATGTGGCTTCCATGGCGACCCGGCCAGCCGCGCCGTGGCGCAGGACCAGTGCGTGCGCTTCATCGAGCAGTCTGGCGCCCTGAGCGCCGACGCACTGGCGCAGCAGCTGCCCGGCTGGCGCCTGCCCGACGCACCGCGCCAGTGGGCACTGGAGGTGACCGGCCCCGTGGTCGCCACCAGCAGCGCCTTCCGCTTCGTGGCGCCGTACACGGGCCTGGAAGTGTTCGAGAAGGCGGGCACGGTGATTGGTGACAACGACGGCGTGCCGGTGGTCACTCCGTACGACGACTGCGTGCTGGTCATGCCCTCGGTGCGCCAGGCACGTGCCGGGGTGACCGTGGTGCGCTTTGCGCGGCGCAGGTTGCTGTAGCCGGTGCGGTGGCTGAATGCTATCCAATTGATAGCTTTTGCAGCATATTCAACTAGCGCTACCGGCCATTTTGGCTTGTAGTCTGGGCCCCAGCACCACACAGGCCAGCGCCGCCACCACCAGCGCAATGCCCGCCCACTGCCAGGGCGCCACGCCCTCGTCCAGCAGCAGCCAGCCTGCGGTGAGGCCCACCACTGGCACCGCCAGACTGAACGGCGCCACGCGGTTGGCGGGGTAGCGCTGCAGCAGGTTGGTCCACAGCGCGTAGCCCACGATGGTGGCGGCCCAGCCCAGGTAGGCCACGGCGGCCCATGACAGCAGCGGCACGCTGGCCAGCGTCTGCCACTGCAGCCAGCGCGCGGCGTCAGGGTCGAACAGGGCGGACAGCGCCATGAACGGCAGCACCGGCACCAGGCTGCTCCAGATCACA
The DNA here is from genome assembly GCF_002754175.1 of Acidovorax sp. 59. Taxonomy (NCBI): domain Bacteria; kingdom Pseudomonadati; phylum Pseudomonadota; class Betaproteobacteria; order Burkholderiales; family Comamonadaceae; genus Acidovorax; species Acidovorax sp. 59. The sequence goes on from NZ_PEET01000001.1 coordinate 4,812,746, forward strand.
AAGGCCAACGGATCAAAGCCCGGGCTGTGCTGCTGCGCCAGCCGCGCCACGATGTTGGACGACGCCCACATCGCCGCGCCACACAGCGTGAGCAGCAGGCCCGCCAGCGTGGTGGCTGCCGCCACCCCCATGCCGGAGCCCGGGCTCACATAGTTCATCGCAAAACACACCAGCCCCAGTGCGGCCAGCCCCATGCCCACGCGCAGCGGCAGCCCCGGCCGCTCGCGCAACAGCGCAAAGCCCAGCAGCGCCGTGAAGAACACCTGGGTCTGCAGCAGCACGCTGGCCAGCCCGGCCGTCATGCCCACCTTGAGTCCCATGAACAAAAAGCCGAACTGCCCAACGCCCTGGAACAAGCCGAACAGCAGCACCCAGCGCCAGTGCATGCGCGGCGGGCGCACCAGCAGCACCAGCGGCAGCGCTGCACACAGGTAGCGCGCGGCGCCCAGCTGGAAGGGGCTGAAGCTGCGCAGCCCCCACTTCATCGCCACAAAGTTCACGCCCCAGAGGATCACCACCACCAGCGCCGCGAGCAGGTCGCGCGCACGCAGCGGGCTGGTGGCGGATGCGGCCTGTGCAGCGCCGCTCATTGCGCCGCGCGCGCTGCGTCGATGTGGGCCTTCACGCGCTGGGCCAGTGCAATGTCGCCGGGCGTCTCGGGGCTCCATTTGTCTACGGTGCGCGGCTGGTCGCTGGCATCCACGGCGGTGTACACGGCCACGCAGTGCACCACATCCTCCAGCGGCGCGCCGTGGACGGCGCCGCTGCGCACCTCCACCGCCAGGCACATGCTGGTGTCGGTGGTGTAAGCCAGGCGCGCGTGCACCTCGACCAGATTGCCCGGCCGGATAGGGCGCACAAAGTGGGCGCCGCCCACAAACTCGGTCACGCAATCCCCTTGGGCCCAGGCGCTGGCGCAGGCAAATCCAGCCTCATCCACCCAGCGCAGCACCGTGCCACCGGGCACGCGGCCCGCCTGGGGCAGGGTGGACTGGGACGCCAGGAAACGCAGGGTGATCGAGTGCATGCCAGGGGCTCCAGAGGATGGGGATGTGTTCATTATTCTCCAGCGCACCGGCGGCCGTAGCCCCTTTGCGCACCGGTACACAGCCCGATACCGGCCGTCCAGCCACGGGCGGGGAAGCTCTGCGTGACTTGACCTGAGTCAAAACCATACTGCGGACACGTCCCTACATTGAGAACCATTCCGTTTGGCCTTCAGAGCGTGTTGGTGATCCCCTGCGAGATCGTCAACAGGTTCTTGAGAGGGCCGCTATCCAGTCGGCGGTGCCGACACCCGCCCCTGGGGCCTACTCTAAAGCGCACGCCGTGTGGCCTGCGTCCATTGCCATGTCATTGCTTCACCGGTTGAACCTGCTCGAAAAATTCCTCATCCTGGGGACCATCGGGCTCATGATGAGCGCCTTGCCCACCTTCCTGGTGGTGCGCGACTCCCTCCACGCCATCGACCACGCGCGCCTGGAAGCGCAGGGCGTGGCCCCGGCCCAGGCGCTCACGCTGCTGGTGCAGCGCATGCAGGTGCACCGTGGCCTGTCGGTGGGCATGCTGGGGGGTGACGAGTCGCTGGCCGCGCGCCGCCCTGCCGCGCGCGATGCGGTCAACACCGCGCTGGACGACGTGAGCGCCCGCTTTGCCGCCGCCAAGGTGCCTGCGGCGCAGATGGCGGCCTGGACCCAGGCGCAGCAGACCTGGCGCACCCTGGAGCAGGCCGTGGCCGCACGCAGCATCGAACAGGTGCAAAGCACCGCGCAGCACACCCAACTCATCGCAACGCTGCTGCAGCTCAACGAGGCGCTGGTGCATGCCTATGGCCTGCAGATCGACCCCGAGGCCGACACCCACGCGCTGGTGCAGGCGTCGCTGGCCCAAGCCCCCATGCTGGGGGAAAAGCTGGGCATGCTGCGCGCCCAGGGCGCCAGCGCCTTGGGCAAGCGCGAGCTCACGCCCCAGGGCAAGGGCCAGCTGCTGGTGCTGCAGCAACGCGTGGCCGAGCTGCAGGGCGACACCTTCCGGGGGCTGGACCGCGCCCTGCAGGGCAATGCCGAGCTGCAGCGCGCGCTGGGCAGCAGCGTGCAGGCCGTGCAAGGGCAGATCCAGCAGTCGCTGCAGATGGTGGAGCGCGACATCCTCAACGCCACGGAGCTGCAGCTGCCGTCCAAGGATTACTTTGACGCGTTCACCCGCACCATCGAGGCGCTGAACGCGCTCAACAACCTGTCGATGACCAGCCTGGACCAGGCGCTGCAGGCGCGCGTGGCGGGGCTGCAGCGCAACCTGCTGTGGGTGGCGCTGGCCTTGGTGCTCACGCTGTCGGCCACCAGTGCAATGGCGCTGGTGTTTGTGCGCTCCATGACCGGGCCGCTGTCGCAGGCCGTGGCGCTGTCACGCGCTGTGGCGCAGGGAGACCTGAGCGGCGCCCCCATTGCCCATGGCACCAACGAGGTGGGTCAGTTGCTGGAGGCGTTGCAGCAGATGCGCACACAACTCACGCAGGTGGTGCGCAACGTGCGCAGCGGGTCAGAAAGCGTGGCCACCGCCAGCGTGCAGATTGCCCAGGGCAACACCGACCTGTCGGCCCGCACCGAAAGCCAGGCCAGCGCGCTGGAAGAAACCGCCGCGTCCATGGAGCAGCTCAACGCCACCGTGCGCCAGAACGCCGACAGTGCCCAGCAGGCCAGCCAGCTGGCCGCCAATGCCAGCACCGTGGCCGTGCAGGGCGGTGAAGTGGTGGCGCAGGTGGTGGACACCATGCACGGCATCAACGCCTCGTCGCAGAAGATCTCCGACATCATCGGCGTGATCGACTCCATCGCGTTCCAGACCAACATCCTCGCGCTGAACGCCGCGGTGGAGGCGGCCCGTGCGGGCGAGCAAGGCCGGGGCTTTGCGGTGGTGGCCAGCGAGGTGCGCAGCCTGGCCGGGCGCAGTGCCGAGGCCGCGCGCGAGATCAAGACGCTCATCAGCGCCAGCGTGGAGCGCGTGGCCCAGGGCAGCGCCCTGGTGGACCGCGCCGGCGCCACGATGAGCGAGGTGGTGGGCGCCATCCGCCGCGTGACCGACATCGTGGGCGAGATCAGCGCCGCCAGCCACGAACAGTCCCTGGGTGTGGCCCAGGTGGGCGAGGCCGTGACGCAGATGGACCAGGTGACCCAGCAGAACGCTGCACTGGTCGAAGAGATGGCCGCCGCCGCCAGCAGCCTCAAGAACCAGGCCGAAGACCTGGTGCACGTGGTGTCGGTGTTCCGCCTGGGGGATGAAGCGGGTGGCCGTGGTGCCATGGCGGCGCTACGAATTCAATAGCTACAGCGGCATATTGCACTAGCGCTACCGGTCTGAATGACCCGAATTGTGCTGGAGCGGGCATGAAGGGGCGTCATGGAGGGCCGTACAGCCCCCGGGGGGTCACGCCGCAGGCCCGTGCGCGATGCCCAGTTCGGTCAGCTCGGCGTCGGTGAACACCCGCGAGCGCGTGTGAAAGGCCTTGCCCTCCGGCCCCTCCAGCGAAAACGTGCCGCCCGTGCCTTCGATCACATCGATGATGAGCTGCGTGTGCTTCCAGGTCTCGTACTGCGCACGCCCGATGTAGAACGGGCAGCCGCCAATATCGCCCAGGTACACGTCGCCCGCACCCATCGTGATCTCACCCGGCAGATAGCAGTTGGCCGCGCTGTTGTCGCAGCAGCCGCCACTCTGGTGGAACATGAGCGCAGGGCCATGCTTTGCTTGCAGAAAGGCCACCAACTGCAGCGCGGCAGGGGTGGCGGTGACTTTTTCGACCATGGGGTGTCTCCAGCGTGCAATGCAAAAAACGCGGCCAGTTGGAACAACGAGCCGCGTCAGTAGAAACGTTTCCAGCGGTTCACAAACCGTCTCTGGCTAGGCGCCTCCGTCGCAGACAGTGGCAGCGCCACGGCCAGACGGAGCAACGACGCCAGGGGCGGTTTTTGGACCGCCACCCCAGATCAGAAGAAGCCCAGCTTGTTTTCCGAGTACGACACCAGCAGGTTCTTGGTCTGTTGATAGTGGTCCAGCATCATCTTGTGCGTCTCACGCCCAATGCCCGACTCCTTGTAGCCACCAAACGCCGCATGCGCGGGGTACGCGTGGTAGCAGTTGGTCCACACCCGCCCGGCCTTGATGGCGCGGCCCATGCGGTAGGCCACATTGCCGTTGCGGCTCCACACACCGGCGCCCAGGCCATACAGCGTGTCGTTGGCAATGGCGAGGGCTTCGGCTTCGTCCTTGAAGGTGGTCACGGCCAGCACGGGACCGAAGATTTCTTCCTGGAAGATGCGCATCTTGTTGTGGCCCTTGAACAGCGTGGGCTGCACGTAGTAGCCGCCTTCCAGGTCGCCGCCCAGGTGGGCCTGGCCGCCACCGGCGAGCACTTCGGCGCCTTCCTGCTTGCCCAGGTCCAGGTAGCTCAGGATCTTGGTGAGCTGCTCTTTGCTGGCCTGCGCGCCCATCATGCTGTCGGTGTCCAGCGGGTTCTGGTGTTTGATAGCGGCCACGCGCTTCAAGACACGCTCCATGAATTGGTCGTAGATGCTTTCCTGGATCAGCGCGCGGCTCGGGCAGGTGCAAACCTCGCCCTGGTTGAACGCAAACAGCACCAGGCCTTCAATCGCCTTGTCCAGAAACGCATCGTCCTTGTCCATCACATCGGCAAAGAAGATGTTGGGGCTCTTGCCGCCCAGCTCCAGCGTAGCGGGGATCAGGTTGTTGGCAGCGGCCTGCGCAATCACGCGGCCGGTGCTGGTGGAACCGGTAAACGCGATCTTGGCGATGCGCTTGCTCTGCGCCAGCGGCATGCCCGCCTCGCGGCCGTAGCCGTTGACGATGTTGAGCACGCCGGGCGGCAGCAGGTCGGCAATCAGCTCGACCAGGATCAGGATGGAGATGGGCGTGGACTCTGCAGGCTTGAGCACCACGCAGTTGCCGGCACCCAGCGCGGGGGCCAGCTTCCAGGCGGCCATCAGGATGGGGAAGTTCCACGGAATGATCTGGCCCACCACGCCCAGCGGTTCCTGGATGTGGTACGCCACCGTGTTCTCGTCGATGTTGCTCAAGGCACCTTCCTGCGCACGCACGCAGCCCGCAAAGTAGCGGAAGTGGTCCACGGTGAGCGGGATGTCGGCGTTCAGCGTCTCGCGGATGGCTTTGCCGTTGTCCACGGTTTCGGCGTAGGCCAGGCGCTCCAGGTTTTCTTCGATGCGGTTGGCGATCTTGAGCAGGATGTTGGCGCGCGTGGCGGCATCGGTCTTGCCCCAGGCGTCGGCCGCAGCGTGGGCGGCGTCCAGGGCCAGCTCGATGTCTTCGGCCGTGGAGCGCGCGGCCTGGGTGTAGACCTTGCCGCTCACGGGCGTGATGACATCGAAGTACTGGCCCTTGACGGGCGGCACGAATTTGCCGCCGATGAAGTTGTCGTAACGGGGCTTGTAGGTGATCTTGGCGCCAGCGGCGCCGGGGGCTGCGTACACGGTCATGGTGTTGTCTCCTGCGATGGTTGTGTGCATCGGGCGGTCTCTTTAGGCCTGTCCGATGCCAATCCCTTACTCAAAACACATGCCAGCAGGCCACGGCGCGCGAAGTGTTGATTTCATTGGATTTTTTCGGCAGCCCAGGGCGGACACCTGTTGCAGCCGCCCGCATCGCGGTGTGCCGGGCCGCGACACCTGTCACGAAATGGAACAGTTGGCACACCGCTTGCGCCCACACCCTTGCCCCGCGCCGTCGAGCCCGCCATACTGGCCCACACACCACAAGCGGGCCGCCCTGAGCCTGCACGGAGACAAAGCGTGCGCCCCAACACTTCTCCCGTCGCCCTGCGACAGGCTCGCCAGCACCTGCTGGACTCTGGCCAGTGCCCCAGCGGCCTGGTGGACGAGCGCCTGGCGCGCTCCTGGTCGCGCAGCATGGCGGCCGGCCTGCTGCCCACCGGGCGGCCGCAGGCCATCGACCACCCCAGCAGCGGCACGCTGCGCCAGGTGCTGGCCAGCAACCCTGAGCTGCTTGCGCATTCGCGGCCGGTGATGGAATACCTGTTCGAGCAAGTGCGCCACAGCCAGAGCGTGGTGGTGCTGGCCGACCGGCGCGGCATGCTCATGCACACGCTGGGCGATCCGTACTTTGTGGACAAGGCCGAGCGCGTGGCGCTGACCAGCGGTGCCTCCTGGCACGAGGCCCACCGGGGCACCAATGCCATCGGCACGGCGCTGGCCGAGGCCTGCGCGGTGGAGGTGCACGGCGGCGAGCATTTTCTGGAGCGCAACAACTTTCTCACCTGCGCGGCTTCGCCCATCCTGTCGGCCACGGGCGAGTTGCTGGGCATCCTCGACATCTCGGGCGACTACCGCCACGGCCACGCCCACACGCTGGGCCTTGTGAGCACGGCCGCCCGCATGATCGAAAACCGCCTGCTGGCGGCCACCTGCAAACGCAACATCCGGCTGCACCTGCACAGCGCGCCCGAGGGCATTGGCAGCGTGGCCGAGGGCATCGTGGCCGTGTCGGCCGACGGCTGGATCGTGGGTGCCAACCGCGTGGCCCTGGCGCAGCTGGGCCTGCATGCGGGGGACGTGGGCGCCACCTTGCTGGAGCGGGTGCTGGATGTGCGGCTCGATGACCTGCTCTCGCACCACAAGCGCCGCCCCCAGCAGCCGCAGGCCTTGCGCACACTGCAAGGCGCCTTGCTGTTTGCCCAGGTGCAGATGGACGCCGCCTGGGTCGCCACCCCCACACGGCCCACCGCTACGGCTGCCGCAGTGTCCCAGCAAGACGCCCTGGCCCAGCTGGACACCGGCGACGCGCGCTGGCGCGCCGCCGCCGACAAGGCCCGCCGCGTGGTGGGCAAACCGATTGCGGTGCTGGTGCAGGGCGAGTCGGGCGTGGGCAAGGAGGTGTTTGCGCGCGCGCTGCACGCCAGCGGCCCGCGCCGCGATGCGCCGTTTGTGGCCATCAACTGCGCAGCCATCCCCGAGCACCTGATCGAATCAGAACTCTTCGGCCATGTGGCCGGTGCCTTCACCGGCGCGCGCAAGGAGGGCCACCTGGGCCGCCTGCGCGAGGCCCATGGCGGCACGCTGTTTCTCGACGAAATCGGCGACATGCCGCTGGCCCTGCAGACCCGTCTGCTGCGTGTGCTGCAAGAGCGCAGCGTGACGCCCGTGGGCGCCAGCAAGGCCGTGCCGGTGGACTTTGCACTGGTCTGCGCCACGCACAACCAGCTCATGCAGGCGGCGGAGCAAGGGCGCTTTCGGCAAGATCTGTACTACCGCATCAACGGCCTCACGGTGCAGCTGCCCGCACTGCGCGAGCGCAGCGACTTTGTGGCGCTGCTGCAGCGCCTGCTGGCCGACCTGGCGACGGAACAGGGTCTGGGTTTTGAAGTGCAGGTGGCGCCCGACCTGCTGGCCCGCCTGGCCGCCTACCCCTGGCCCGGCAACCTGCGCCAGCTGGCCAACGTGCTGCGCACCGCCTGCGCCATGCTGGCCGAGGGTGAAGACACCCTGGGCTGGGAGCACATGCCCGACGACCTGGTGCAGGCGCTGACGGCGGTGCCCGCCAGCCCGCGCAGCGATGCCGCAGCGGGCGCCGTTGTGGACGGCCTGCCAGCCAGCCTGAGCCTGCAGCAGCTGTCCCAGGCCGCCATCGACCAGGCGCTGCAGGCTGCGCGCGGCAACATGTCGCAGGCCGCGCGCCAGCTGGGCATCAGCCGCCAGACGCTGTACCGCAAGCTGAAGATGCCGGTGGCCTGAGGGCCTGCCAGGTTCATTGATTTGCTATTGATTTGACAGCTGCTGTCGCATATTCCACTAGCGCTCGCGGCACTTTTGGCTGAATTTCAGGGTGCAGCGTGCCCTGGGCGCGCCCGGCGGCCTCAGGCCTGTCCGCCGAGAGGTAGCACCAGTCGCGCCCGCAGGCCCGCGCCCGCCGCGCTGCGCAGCTCCAGCCGCCCGCCGTGGCTGCGCGCCACGCGCTCCACAATGGCCAGGCCCAGCCCCGCGCCCGGTGCGCCCGAACGTGCCGCTCCATCGCCGCGCGCAAAGGGCTGGCGAATGCGGTCCAGCTCTGCCGGGGCGATGCCGGGGCCCTGGTCCTGCACCTCCAGCCACACGCCGTCGGCATCCGCCCCCGTGCGCAGCAGCACCGGCGGCGTGCCGTGGCGCCAGGCGTTTTCCACCAGGTTGTCCAGCGCGCGGCGCAGGGCCTGGGGGCGCACCGGCACGTCGGGCAGCGTGCCCAGCGCCAGCCGCACGGTGCGCCCATGGTCGGCCTGCGCCTCGGCCACGGCCTGGGCCAGGTCGTTGAGCGATGCGGGGGTGGGCGCCTCGGCCTCGCCTGCGTTGGAACCGACCCGCGCAAACTGCAGGAACTGGCCCACGATGCCGTCCATCTCGTCAATGCTGCGCGCCATGCTCGCGGCCAGGGGGGCATCCACCTGTGCACCGGCAATCTCCACGCCCAGGCGCAGCTTGGTCAGCGGGGTGCGCAGGTCGTGCGACACCCCGGCCAGCATCAGCGCGCGTTCCTGCTCGGCAGCGGCCAGGCTGTGCGCCATGTGATTGAAGCTGCGGCCCACGGTGGCGATTTCTTCGGGTCCGTCTTCGGGCAGCGGCGCAGGGGGCCGGCCCTGCGCCAGCTGCCGGGCCGCCGCCACCACCTGTGCCAGCGGGCGGTTGATGTGCCGCTGCAGCCACCAGGCCCCCAGCAGCGCCAGCAGCATGCTGGCCAGCGTGGCGGCCAGCCAGGCGCCGGTGAACTCGCGCGTGGGGAACACGCTGGGCAGGTTCAGCCAATAGGTCTCCGCCCCCTGCGGCCCCTGGTGCACCACACGCAGCGCCAGCACGCCGGTGCTGTCGCGGCGCCATACGGGTTGCGATGTGCTTGTTGTCGCATCGTCCGCCCCCAGGCGGCGCGACACCGCCTGCACAAACTGCCGCTCCATGGGCGACAGCAGTGCACGCCGCGCAGCGTTCTCCGCTGCCACCGGCGGGGCCGACCGCACAGCCTGCTGGTTGAAGGCCTCGACAAAGGCGGCCCGCTGTGCCGGGGGCAGTGCCTGCAGCCCTGCGCGCAGCGCGCCCACATTGCGCGCCACGCCATCGGCCACCTGTGCCACGCGGGGCTGAAAGATCATCTGCCGCACCAGCACGGCCGCCACCAGCTGACCCAGCACGATGAGCACCGCCATCAGCAGCAGGTTGCGCCCGAGCAGGCTGCGCGGCCACCAGCCTCCGGCGGCCTGGGGTGTGGCGGAGGGGGTCATGCCCTGCCTCCGCCGCCCGGCGCTGCGCCATCGGGCACAAACACATAGCCCACGCCCCACACGGTGCGGATGTGGCGCGGCTGGGCAGGGTCGGCCTCGATGAGTTTGCGCAGGCGCATCACCTGCACATCGATGCTGCGGTCGGTGGCGGTGTGGTCGGGGCCATAGGCCAGTGCGATGAGCCGGTCGCGGCCCAGAGGCCGGTGCGGTTGCTGTACCAGCGCCTGCAGCAGCGCGAATTCGCCCGTGGTCAGGGGCACGTCTTGCGCACCTTGGCCGCCCTCGCCACCGTTGCGCTCCAGCCGGCGCTCGTCCAGCCATAGCGTGAACGCGCCAAACGCAATGCGTCCGCCCGTCTGGCGCGGCCCGGTGTGCGCACCCAGCAGGCGCTGGCGGCGCACCATGGCCTGGATGCGGGCCAGCAGCTCGCGCGGGTTGAAGGGTTTGGGCAGGTAGTCGTCGGCGCCCATCTCCAGGCCCACGATGCGGTCCACGGGGTCGCCCCTGGCCGTGAGCATCAGGATGGGAATGGTCTCGCCCTGCGCGCGCAGGCGGCGGCAGATCGACAGGCCATCCTCGCCCGGCATCATCACGTCGAGCACCAGCACATCAAAGCGCTCGCGCTGCAGCAGCACATCGAGCGGGCCCGCGCCATCGACCGTGCGTACGCTGTAGCCCTGGTCGCTCAGGTAGCGCTGCAGCAGCGCACGCAGGTCGGGTTCGTCGTCGGCGACCAGGATCTTGGCCAGGGCTTCCGTCATGGGGCGGTGTGTGGGTGTGGCAGCGGGTGGGTGCAGCCAAGGCTGCGTGCCAATGGTAGGGCCGAAAACACCGGGTGCCAGCGCGGGCAGGTGCTCCGGTGCATGACAACGCATGACACGCGACGGTGGTTTGTCATGCTTTGTCATACATCGTGCAGCGGGCGCCACAACTGGCTCATACCTGGCGGCCATAGTTCAGGCCAGCGCAGCACCCCGCTGCTTCGTACCCCCTGTTCTGTTGCAAGGAGCCCACCGCCATGTTCCCTTCCGTCCCGACACCGACCGCCCCTGTTGCCACTTACCGGGCCATGCTGCTGGCCGCCTTGGCCGTGGCGGCACTGTTGCTTCTGGCAGCGAACGATGCCAACGCACGCAGCCGCCACACGGTGGAGCACAACGCCGACGGCAGCACCACCGCCCGCACCGGCGTGGTCCGCGCAGCGCCGGGCGGTGGGGGCGTGCTGCGCGGCCGCAGCGTGTCCACCGACGGCCAGGGCCACGGCAGTGTGCGCAGCGGCGCTGCCGTGGTGGGCCCCAACGGCGCCATGGCTGTGCGCCAGGGCCAGAGCGCAAGGAATGCCGATGGCACGGCCAGCCACAGCAGCACCTTGGCCGCACAGGGCGACCGGGGCACGCTGCAGAGCACGGGCGCCGCTACGCGCAGCGCCGACGGCAGCGTGACCCAGGGCCGCACCACCACGGCCACCAGCGCAGCCACTGGCAACAGCGTGCAGACCAGCAGCTCGTACACCGCGGACACCGGCCGCACCCGCAGCGCCAGCTGCTTTGACGCCAGCGGCGCCCCGATGACCTGCCCTGCGCGGCCCTGATTTTTCATCTCTACTTCATTGAGCCAGGAGATCCCGCATGTCCCGTCCTTCCACCCCACTCTTCGAGTTCGCCTCACTGCGCACAGGCCTCGGCGCAGCGCTGTGCGCGCTGGCCGCCGTGTTGACCCCACCCGCCCACGCCCAGCTGCGGGGGCTGGGGCCTTTCGCGCAGGTGCGCGACACCGCTGCGGCCTTGCCCGTCGGTGTGCAGCGCGTGGCCGATGTGCCCTATGGTGCGGACCCGCTGCAGCGCATGGATGTCTACCTGCCCGCTGCTGGCGACGCCGCCAGCAGTGCTGCGGTGGCCAGTGGTACGCGCGCGCCGGTGATCTTCATGGTGCATGGCGGCGCCTGGCGCACGGGCGACAAGGCCATGTCCCGCGTGGTGCAGGAGAAGGTGGCGCGCTGGGTGCCCAAGGGCTTTGTGTTCATCTCGGTGAACTACCGCCTGTACCCCACCGTGAACGTGCTGCAGGAGGCGCAGGACGTGGCCATGGCGCTGGCCGCCGCGCAAAGCCGCGCCGCCAGCTGGGGCGCCGATGCATCGCGGTTCATCCTGATGGGGCACTCAGCGGGCGCGCACCTGGTGTCGCTCATCAATGCATCACCCACCCTGGCCCAGCGCGAGGGGGCCTGGCCCTGGCTGGGCACCGTGTCGCTGGACAGCGCGGCGCTCAATGTGCCCGTGGTGATGACCGCGCCGCACTACCCGTTTTATGACGAGGTGATGGGCGCCAACCCGTTGTTCTGGGCCGCAGTGTCGCCGTACCACGCGCTGTCGGGGCCGGTGCCGCCGTTCCAGTTGGTCTGTTCCATCGAGCGCCCCGATCACCCCTGCCTGCAGGCCCAGGGCATGGCCCGCCGCGTGCGCGACCTGGGGGGCCGTGCCGAGGTGCTGCCGCAGGAGCTGACCCACGGCGAGATCAACGCGCAGCTGGGCCTGGAGAGCGCCTACACGCGGGCCGTGGAGACCTTCATGGCCTCGCTGGATGCGGTGGTGGCGCAGCGGCTCAAGTAGTTGCGTTCAGTCCGCTTGCACGGCCCGCCGCAGCGCGGCACGGGCCAGCAGGCGGGTGGAGTCCAGCGTGGGCAGCGGGGAGTTGGCGTCGCTCAGGATCAGCGGGATCTCGGTGCAGCCCAGCACCACGGCATCGCAGCCGTCCTCGCGCTGCATGCGGGCGATGATCTGCTGGAACATGGCCACGCCCTCGGGGCGAATGACGCCGGGCACGAGCTCGTCCATGATGATGCGGTTGATCTCGCTGCGCTCGGCCTCCGTGGGGCGCACCCATTGCAGGCCCCGGCCCTGCAGCGCGTCGGGGTACACGTTGCTGTCCACCAGCCAGCGCGTGCCGGTGAGTGCCAGGCGCCGGTGGCCGCGCACTGCCGCCTCGGCCGCCACCACTTCGGCAATGTGCAGCCAGGGCAGCGGCGAATGGGGCAGCACCCGGTCCATCGCCTGGTGGATGGTGTTGTCGGGGCAGATCAGAAAATCTGCGCCTGCACGCGCCAGCTTGTGGGCGGAGGCCAGCATCAGGTCGGCCACGCCTTGCAGGTCATGCCGGTCCAGGCAGTCCACATAGTCGGCCAGCGACGGCGTGTGCAGCGTCACCTCGGGGTGCGCATGCGGGCGGCCCAGCAATGCGGCGCCTTCGGCGCACAGGGTGCGGTAACACAGGGCGGCACCTTCGGCGGAGCAGCCCACGATGCCGATGTGTTGGGGCATGACGGTGGTCCAGAGCGGTTGCAAAGGCCCATTATTGCCACCGCGCTGCCGCGGCCTGGCACCACACGCTGTGTCTGTCAGTCTCCACGCACCCTTTGCGCAAATCCGCGCGTGCTGAACTGCTCCAGCACAAAGTCCACAAACACCCGGGTGCGGGCGGGCAGCAGCTTCTTGCTGGGGTAGTACAGCGAGGTCGGCCCTGCATCGGCCCACCAGCCGGGCACCACCCGCACCAGGTCGCCCCGCGCCAGCCAGGGCTGCGCAAACGGCATGGGCAGCACGGCCAGGCCCAGGCCCATCAGCGCGGCCTGGCACATGGCCTCGGGGTCGTCGAACACGACGCGCGGGCGCAGCTCCACGGGGGCGGCATCGCCCGCCTTGTTGCGCAGCGTGGTGAGGTTGATGCGCCCGGTGCGGATATTGCGCCGTGCAATGCCGTCCCACTGCGCCAGGTCCGCCGGGTGGCGTGGTGCCCGCTTGCGGCCCTGCAGCAGTGCAGGCGCGGCCACAACCACCAGGTGGATGGGGCCCAGTGTGCGTGCCACCATGTCGGGGTTCAGGTTCAGGCCGCCGCCGATGCCGGCGTCAAAGCCCTCGCCGATCAAGTCCACCTGCCGGTTTTCAAAGCGCCAGTCGGGCTGGATAGCCGGGTAGCGCTGCAAGAACTCGGTGAGCAGCGGCACCAGGTACGCGCGGCCAAAGGCCTGGCCCATGCTGACCTTGAGCGTGCCCGCAGGCTGCTGCTCGGCCTCGGCCGCGTGGTCCACCGCATCGGCCAGGGCGGTGAGTGGCGGGCCCACTTGCGCCAGCAGGCGCTGCCCGCCCTCGGTCAGCGTGAGGCTGCGCGTGCTGCGCTGGAACAGCCGCACGCCCAGGCTGGCCTCCAGCCTCGCCACGTTCTTGCTCACGGCGGCGGGCGTCAGGCCCATGAGCCGTGCGGCGGCCGAAAAGCTGCCCGCTTGGGCGGACTGCACAAACGATTCGAGGTGGCTGAGGGGTTGCATGCGGTGTATTTTCAACCAAGGGTTGAAAGACATACAGCCCATTCATGGCTACCGGAGCATGAGTGTTTTTCTGACACTGCAGGTCTTCCCGGTTCGGTTGCGAACTATTTTCTGCATGCATCTTGTTGGAGAAACAACACCATGTCTTCCGTGTCTGAAACATCCCAGGTCTCCGCCCCTTCATCGCCTGGTCGCCCGCTGGCGGGCAAGGTCGCGCTCGTCACCGGCGGCGCGCGCGGCATTGGCGCGGCCATCGTGCGGCGCCTGGCGCGCGACGGGGCGGCCGTGGCCTTCACCTACAGCAGCTCCGCAGCGCCTGCGCAGGCGCTGGTGGCGGACATTGCTGCGAGCGGCGGCAAGGCCCTGGCCCTGCAGGCCGACAGCGCCGATGCCGTCGCCCTCACGCAGGCGGTGGACCGCGCCGCGCGCGAGCTGGGCCGCCTGGACATCCTCGTCAACAACGCGGGCGTCGCCATCGCGGGTGAAATCGGCAGCTTTGCGCTGGCCGACTTTGACCACACGCTTAACGTCAACGTGCGCGCTGTGTTCGTAGCCACCCAGGCCGCCGTGCGCCACATGGGACAAGGCGGTGCCTATGGCCGCGTGATCACCATCGGCAGCACCAACTCCGACCGCGTGCCATGGGCCGGATTCAGCGTGTACGGCATGAGCAAGGCCGCCATCGTGGGCCTGACCAAGGGCCTGGCGCGCGACCTGGGCCCGCGTGGCATCACGGTGAACAACGTGCAGCCCGGCCCCGTGAACACCGACATGAACCCCGCTGACGGCCCCATGGCGGGCGACATGCACGGCCTGATGGCCCTGAGCCGCCATGCCCACCCCGATGAGATCGCGGGCATGGTGGCTTATCTGGCCGGGCCGGAATCGGGCATGGTGACGGGGGCGAGCTTGCTGATCGACGGTGGGTTTGCGGCTTGAGAAGGTGTGAACGCACCCATCATGCCCGCTCATCCCGCCAAAACACACCCGCTCGTCGTTGCAAATGCTCGCCATAGCCCGCGCCATGGCTGTGCTTTGCGCCTAGACCGGCCGTGCTTTAGCGGCCTGCTCGGACACGCCGGATCCGTTCACACCTTCTGAGCTGTCAGCACGGCGCTCACTGCGTGGGCTTTCGCGCCCGGGGCGTTTTCTGCACCGCAGGGCCGTGGGTCGCCAGCTCTTTGGGCGTGAGCAGATAGGCGGGGTTGTTGGCCACCGTCTCCACCGCCAGGTCGATGAAGGCCCGCACGCGCGCTGGCAGCGCCGTGCGGCTGCCGTAGTACACGTAGAGCGCCAGGTGCTGCGCCACATGCTGGGGCAGCAGCGGCACCAGCTGGCCGCTGCGCACCAGCGGCGCGGCCGTCACGCCCACCAACTGGCCCACCGCGTGGCCGCCCAGCACCGCACGGGCCTCCACCTCGATGTCGTTGGTGCAGAAGGTGGGGTGGATGGTGCGCGCCACGATGTCGTCGGCCACCTGGAATTCCCAGGGCATGGGCTTCCCGGTCGATGCATGGCGAAAGCCGCTGCAGCGGTGCTGCGCCAGGTCGTCGATGCTGGCCGGCGCACCGTGGCGTGCGATGTAGGCGGGCGCGGCGCACACGATGAGCTGCAGCGTGAGCAGCCGCCGCGCCACCACGCCACCCTCGGGCGGGTAGCCCGAGCGGAAGCCGACATCCACGCGGTCTTCCACCCAGTTGCCGATGCGGTCGTCGAGCTGCACATCGGGCTCCACCAGCGGGTGGCGGCGGCAGAACTCGTGCAGCACCGGCCAGATCACCTCCAGCAGGATGGAGCGTGGCGCCACGATGCGCAGCGGCCCCGCCATTGCCTCACGCCCGCGCCGCGCGCCCTGCACCGCGTGCTGCAGCGTGGCCAGGCCCGGCTGTGCCGACGCCAGGAACTGGCGCCCTTCTTCGGTCAGGCTCAGGCTGCGCGTGGTGCGGTGGAACAGTCGCACGCCCAGGTGCGATTCGAGCTGCACCAGCAGCTGGCTGGACGCCTGTGGCGTGATGCCCTGCGCGGCCGCCGCCTGGCGCAGGCTGCCCAGCTCGGCGGCCTTGACGAAGTTGGCGATGGCGCGCAGTTCATTGATGGCCATGGTGGACAGGCATTGTGCGGGGTGGGTGTGTGGTGGATTGGCAAGCGTTGCTTGTGAATGAATCCAGAGATTATGGGCTAGTTGCATGGCAATGGCTTGCCTAAAGTCCACCGTCATGGGCACCGCCCATTGCTCAACACCACCTCAAGGACCAACCATGAACGCCGCACACACCACCCCCACCACAGCCACGACCACCACAGCCACGACCACCACAGCCACGACCACCACCCGTTCTTCCTACCCCCGCGTCTGGCTGATCACCGGCGCCTCGCGTGGCATCGGCGCGCGCATTGCCGAGGCCGCGCTGGCCCAGGGCGATGCCGTCATCGCCACGTCGCGCGATGCCGCATCGGTCGAAAAGCGCTTGGGCGCACACGATGCCCTGCTGCCCCTGGCGCTGGACGTGACCGACGAGGCCCTGGCCCGCCATGCTGTGGGCGCGGCGCTCGACCGCTTCGGCCGCATCGACGTGCTGGTCAACAACGCAGGCTACGGCCTGCTCGGCGCGGTGGAAGAGGCCACAGCCGACGAGGTGCGGCGCCTGTACGACACCAACGTGTTCGGCCTGCTGCATGTGACTCGCGCCGCGCTGCCCGCCATGCGCGCGCGCCGCGCCGGGCATGTGGTCAACATCTCGTCGCTGGGCGGTGTGCAGTCGGCCGCCGGGTTTGGTCTGTACTGCTCCACCAAGTTTGCGGTCGAGGGCATCACCGAGGCGCTGCATGCCGAGCTGGCGCCGCTGGGCATCCACGCCACGGTGGTGGAGCCGGGGTACTTCCGCACCGAGTTTCTGGACAGCGCCTCGCTGGCCGTGTCGCCCCGGGTGCTGGACGACTACGCCGAGAGCGCCGGTGCCGTGCGCGAGGCCGCCCGCCGCATCAACCTGAACCAGCCCGGCGACCCGGTGCGCCTGGCCCAGGCCGTGATGCAGCTGGTGGCCAGCCCCACGCCGCCGCTGCGCCTGCCGCTGGGCACGGACACGCTGCAGACCATTGCCGACAAACATGCCTTTGTGGCAAAAGAGACGGCGCAGTGGCGTGCGGTGGCGGTGTCCACAGACTTCCCGGTGCAGGAAGCTGCGCTTCAGGCGGCGTGAGTCCCTGCTCCTGTTGGGGTAGCTGGCAGCACCCTGCCGTCAGGCGGCAGGGGCTGTTGGGCCTCCCATTTTTGGGTCGGTGCTGGGGGCTGACCACGCTCACACAGGCCGTGCAAACTCCATCACCCAGTTCACCTCCCAGGTCGCGCCGCCATCGTCCGAAAACGCCTGCTGCCAGCGCGGGGCGCCGGTGTGCATCTGCGACCACTCGAAGCGCACGCGCACCGGGCGGCCCTCGAACAGCTCCTCGCCTTCAAACAGGCCCACACCGCCCTGGAAGCCACCCACCACGGGCGGCAGCAGCAGGCCGTTGGCCGGGTCCAGGCCGCCCGTGAGGTTGTCCAGCCAGTAGATGCTCCAGCGCTGCGTCACGGGGTTGAACACACGCAGTGCCATGCCCACGTAGCCGGGCTTCCATGCCAGCGGCGTGAAGTCGTCGAAGTTGCCGATGCCACCGGGCAATGGATGTGCGGTGCCCGTGGCGTCGAACACCTCCCAGTCGTGGCAGCCCGCGAGCCGGTGCACCAGCCGCGTGTTGCGAATGCGCCAGGGGCCCATGAGAAAGTCGAAGTCGCGCGCGGCACTGGGCGCGATGGTGGGCGACGGGATGGGAGTGAGGCGGGCTGGGGTGGACATGGTGGGGCTCCGTGGTGGTCGATGCGTCAGGGGGAGAGGTGTGCGGTGCGTCACGCATGCAGCGCCGAACGCGCGGTGGGCTGCAGGCGGAGCACCTCGGGCTCTGCCGCCAGCCAGGGCGCAAGACCGGGCGCCACGTCACGCGCCCAGGCCCCGCTGTCGGTAAACGATGTCAGCGCAGCCTCGTCGCCAAACAGGGCCAGGCCCACCAGCACGGGTTCGCCTTCGCGCACCGGCAGGCGGGCAAACGTGTTGGGGCTGGGCTCGGTGCAGAACCAGGCGAGCTGGCGCGCGCCGCCGCGCTGCAGGGTGGGCGTCATGCGGTGGCGGCAGAAGTCCAGCAGTGGTGGTGTGGCGGGCTCACGCAACGGCACCACGGTGACCTGCAGGACGCCAGCGGTGGCACCCTGCGCGCCCGGCTGCGGCCTTGCATGGTGCGGCAGGGCCGCCGTGGCGCCGGGCCAGGCGGGGCAGAGCAGGTGCACGTTGTCCGAATCGATCATGGTTGCATTGGCGGCGTGGCGGTGTGCCGCCCACACGGGGCCGCCATAGAAGCCCTCCAGCGCGCGGTGGCGCACCTGCATGTCGGCAAAGCTGCGCAGCCAGACGAACCGGTCGGGCCGGTCCAGGTCGCGGAACTGGCCCAGCACGCGCATGCCGACCGCCTCCTGGGTTTCCACAAACTCCCGGTCGAACAGGTCGATGAGCACCTCGCGCTGCTGGGGGTGCAAGGTGTACTGGCGCAGTTCAACGATGGCGTGGGGATCGGTGGTGGGCATGGGGGCTCCTGAAAAGGTAGGGGGGGCAACAAGGCAAAGACAGGCCTGCAGTGTGCGCACCGATACCTGCCAACCCATGGCAGGTATTTGCGCTATCTTTGGTGTTCTGTCTTTTTCACCACCCCTGCCAAAACCCATGCGCGCCAGCCGTTTGTTGTCCCTCCAGATGCTGCTGGAAACGCGCGGCCGCATGAGCGCGCAGGCGCTGGCCGAGGCGCTGGAGGTGTCGGTGCGCACGCTGTACCGCGATGTGGACCAGCTCAGCGCTGCGGGTGTGCCCATCTATGCCGAGCGGGGGCGCCACGGTGGCTTTGCGCTGCTGCCGGGCTGGAAGACCACACTCACAGGCCTCACGCCGTCGGAGGCGCAGGCCGTTTTCTTGAGCGGCCTGCCCGGCCCTGCGCAGGACCTGGGCCTGGGCGGCGATGTGGCGGGGGCGCGCCTGAAGCTGCTGGCCGCACTGCCCGCCGCCTGGCGCGACGACGCGCAGCGCGTGAGCACGCGCCTGCACCTGGACCCGGTGGACTGGTACCGCGAGAGCGACCCCACGCCGTATTTGCCCACGGTGGCAGCCGCCGTGTGGAGCGGCCACCAGATCACTCTGCGCTACGAGGGCTGGGCGCGCACGGCAGAGCGCACGGTGAGCCCGCTGGGCCTGGTGCTGAAAGCGGGTGTGTGGTACCTGGTGGCCTTGCCCACGGGAGCCGACACGCGCGGGCCCCGCACCTACCGGGTGTCGAACATTCACGCGGCCACAGCGCTGGACCAACCAGTCAGGCGCCCCGCACGCTTTGACCTGCCGGGCTACTGGGCCGCGTCGATCCGGCGTTTTGAGTCAGGCCTGTACACGGGCGAGGCTGCACTGCTGGCCACGCCCGAAGGGTTGCGCGGTCTGCGAGCGCTCAGCAGCGCCGTGGCGCGTGCGGTGGCCGCCGCTCCTCCGTCCCGTCGCAAGGACGGCCGCATGGCCGTGACGATCCCCATCGAGTCGGTGGAGCATGCCTGCGGGCAGCTGATGCGGTTGTCGCCGCAGGTGGAAGTGCTGCGGCCCCTGGCATTGCGCCGCGCGCTGGTGGCGCGGGTGCAGGCCACGGCGCGGCTGTATGGGCTGGTGGCCGGATGAGGCACGGGCGATATTTGCTGCAAATTAAATAGCAGCAAGGGCATTATTTGTGGGCGCTATCGGCCCATAGGATCATCGAAGCCCGTTCCAAGGCAGTTCTTGAGTGGACCCGGCGTGCGCGGTGCGCTCACAGCCCCCGTTCCACCATGTCCAGCAACCGCTGGCCCAGCAGGTCCAGCATCTGTTGGGGCGTGCCGCGCAGCGGCCCGTCGATGGCTAGCAGCGCCATGCCATGCACGGTGGACCAGGCCAGGTATTCGGCGCCGGGGCGGCGCGCGGGCGGCAGGGCGCCCGCGGCCACCAGGTCGTCCAGTGCGGCGCTCAGGTGCTGGAAGGGGTTGAGCCCCGTGGCACCGCCCATGGCGGGGTCGGGGGTTTGCTGCACCGTGAACCGGCCTCCGAACGCGGTGCGAAAGAGCCCTGTCTCGGTGTGCGCAAACCGCAGGTAGCCGGCGCCCACGGCGCGCACCTTGGCGTGGGCCTGCTCGGTGGGTGTGCCGGTGGTGGGCACAAGGGCCAGCTCGGCCTCCATGGACCGCGCGGCGGCGGCCACGGCAGCGGCGCGCACGGCGCCCAGCAGGTCGTCGCGGTTGGCGAAATGGCGGTAGGCCGCATTGGGTGCCACACCCGCGCGGCGTGTGGCCTCGCGCAGCACCACCGCATCCGGCCCGCCCTGGCGCGCCAGTTCGATGCCCGCGTCCAGCAGCGCACGGTGCAGATCCCCGTGGCGGTAGGTGGCGCGTGCGGCGGGTGCGCTGGAGGGGGCAGCTTTGTTGCGGGTGCTTACGGTCATGGATCGTTGGGATGTGGACACTGTCCATTATCTTTGTTATTGTTTGTGGACGGTGTTCACAATTGCGCGCCGAAACCCTTCCTGCCCCGTCCATGTTCCCCAGGAGACCCCCATGAAAGTCGAGCCCTACCTGATGTTCGAAGGCCGCTGCGATGAAGCGCTGGAGTTTTACCGCCACGCTTTGGGCGCCCAAGTCACCATGCTCATGCGCTACAAGGACAACCCCGAGCCCGCCGCCGGCGAGGGCTGCGCCGATGGCAGCGGCCCGGGCCCCACGCCCGAGATGGTCATGCACGCCTCGTTCACCGTGGGCGACACGCAGATCATGGCGTCGGACGGCATGGGCTCGGGCCACGCCAGCTTCCAGGGCATCTCGCTGGCGCTGAGCCCCGCCAATGCGGCCGATGCCAAGCGCTATTTCGATGCGCTGGCCGATGGCGGCAAGGTGCAGATGCCGCTCACCAAGACCTTTTTCTCGCAGGCGTTTGGCATGGTGGCCGACCGCTTTGGCGTGCCCTGGATGGTGGTGGCCCCCGAATGAGTGCAACCGCCATCACTACCACCGACTCCCCCACAGGAACCCGCATGCTCGCTCTCTATGGCCACCCTTTTTCGTCCTACACCCAGAAGGTGCTGATCGCACTGTACGAGAACGGGACACCGTTCGAACTGCTCAATCTTGACCCCGCAGAGCCCGTCAGCCATTCCGCCGACTGGTTGCGCCACTGGCCGCTGGCGAAGTTTCCGGTGCTGGTGGACGGTGACCACACGGTGGTGGAAAGCAGCATCGTGATCGAGCACCTGCAGCTCGCGCACCCGGGGCCTGTGCCGCTGATTCCCGCCGACCCCCGGGCGGCACTGGACGTGCGGTTCATGGACCGCTTCTTTGACCTGCACGTGATGGCCCCGGTGCAGCACGCGGTGAATGCCGCGCTGACCGGCAACGCCGAGCGCAAGGCAGAAGGCGTGGCCTGGGCTGCGGAGAAGCTGGAGAAAGCCTACGCCTGGCTGGAGGGCATGTGGGCAGGGCGCACCTGGGCGGCGGGCGAGTCGTTCTCGCTGGCCGACTGCGCTGCGGCGCCGTCGCTGTTCTATGCCGACTGGACGCACCCCATCGCAGCCACCTACCCGCAGCTGCGCGCCTACCGTGCCCGGCTGCTGGCACGCCCCTCGTTTGCACGCGCGGTGGAGGGCGGGCGCCCCTACCGCCACTACTTTCCGCTCGGAGCGCCCGACCGCGACTGAGCAGCGCCCGCAACACGGCACCAGGAGACCCCCCATGATGAACCCCGAACCCCACGCCATGCACCGCTGGCTGCAGCAGCTGCTGGGCGACTGGACCTGCGAGTCCCTGGCCGACATGGGCCCGGGCGAACCCCCCGCGCAAAGCCGGGGCACCGAGCAAGTGCGCGCGCTGGGCAGCCTGTGGGTGCTCTGCGAAGGGGCGGGCTCCATGCCCGGCGGGGGCGGCGAGGCCCGCATGCTGATGACGCTGGGCTACGACCCGGATCAGCAGGCGTTTGTCGGCACCTGGGTGGGCTCGATGATGACGCATATGTGGGTGTACCGCGGCACGCTGGATGCCGACCAGAAGTTGCTGACGCTGGAGACCGAAGGCCCCAGCTTCAAGGCCGACGGCGCCACCATGCGCTACCGGGACGTGATCACCGTCATCAGCGCCAACGAGCGCACGCTCACCTCATTCGGCCAGCAGCCGGACGGCGGCTGGAAGCAGTTCATGCAAGCCAAGTACACGAGAACCTCCTGAGCCGCTGCGCGGCTTCCCCCTGGAGGGGAACGCACCCGGTGGACTGGCCAAGCCAGCTCCACGGGCGCACTGGCCTGGCCCTCCGCCAGTCGCAAGTGCAACGCGCGTGACACACTGCGCTGCCAATCTCTTTTGATTTCCACCGTCCCATGACCCTCCGCATCGAAGGCCGCGCACGCTGGCCCGCACTCATCCTGCTGTGCCTGGGCGAGCTGATGATCGTGCTCGACACCACCATCGTGAATGTCGCGCTGCCCAGCATCAAGGCCGACCTGGGCTTTACCGAAACCTCGCTGGTGTGGGTGGTCAACGCCTACATGCTTACCTTTGGCGGCTGCCTGCTGCTGGGTGGGCGGCTGGGCGATCTGTACGGCCACCGGCGGCTGTTCCTGGCGGGCATCACGCTGTTCACCATCGCATCGCTGGCCTGCGGGCTGGCCAATACGCAGGGGCTGCTGGTGGCGGCGCGCGCGGTGCAGGGCGTGGGCGGCGCGGTGGTGTCGGCCGTGGCGTTGTCGCTCATCATGAATCTGTTCACCGAGCCCGGCGAGCGTGCGCGCGCCATGGGTGTCTACGGCTTTGTATGTGCCGGGGGCGGCAGCATTGGGGTGCTGTTGGGCGGGGTGCTCACCAGCGCATTGAGCTGGCACTGGATCTTTCTGGTCAACATTCCCGTGGGCGTGGCCATCTACCTGGCCTGTCTGGCGCTGCTGCCGGGCGGCAAGGGCCAGGCCCACGGGCAGCGGCTGGACGTGGCGGGCGCCCTCACCATCACCGCGTCGCTGATGCTCGCGGTGTACGCCATCGTCAACGGCAACGCGGCCGGGTGGACCTCGCTGCAGTCGCTGGGGCTGCTGGGGGCTGCGGCGGCACTGCTGGCGGCGTTTTTGTTCATCGAGTCGCATGTGGCTGCGCCGCTGGTGCCCCTGCCGCTGTTGCGGCTGCGCAATTTGGCCATCTCCAACGTGGTGGGCGTGCTGTGGGCGGCGTCGATGTTTGCGTGGTTCTTTCTGTCGGCGCTGTACATGCAGCTGGTGCTGGGCTACGACGCCATGCAGGTGGGCCTGGCGTTCCTGCCGTCCAACCTCATCATGGCGGGCTGCTCGCTGGGGCTGTCGGCCTGGGTGGTGATGCGTTTTGGCATCCGCCGCACGCTGGGCTGGGGGCTGCTGCTGGCGGCGGTGGGTCTGGCCCTGTTTGCGCTGGCGCCCACCGAGGGGCGCTTTGTGATCCACGTGCTGCCCGGCATGCTGCTGCTGGGCGTGGGCGCCGGCATTGCGCTCAACCCGCTGCTGCTGGCCGCCATGGGCGATGTGAAGCCCGAAGACTCGGGGCTGGCCTCGGGGGTGGTGAACACGGCCTTCATGATGGGCGGCGCCCTGGGCCTCGCCATCCTGGCCAGCCTGGCCGATGCGCGCACCGACCACCTGCGCCAGGCCGGGGCCAGCGTGCAGCAGGCGCTCAATGCGGGCTACCAGCTAGCGTTCTGGGTGTCGGCCTTGTGCTCGCTGGTGGCCGCAGTGCTGGGTGGTTTCGTGTTGCGCCCGGCACCGCCTCCGTCCGCCGCCGCGCCTTCCCACGCGGGTGCCGTGTGAGGAGATGGGGTGCTATTCAATTGATAGCTGTTCAGGCATATTCCACTAGCGCATGCAGTCATTTTGGCTTGAAATGGTGGCGAAGCTGTGTGCGCACGCTGTGCGGCACTGTCCTGTATGCCGCACCGCACTGTTCCACCCAGCGCACTTCTGAAAGCGGCCGCTGGCCTTATCTTTGGCAGGCGTGCTGCCCGATAGCCGGTGGCGCAAACCCAAGGAGTCCTTGATGTCGTCCTCCCCCACCGTGTCTTCGTCTGCCGCCAGCCTGCCCGTCGTGCAGGCCCAGGCGCTGGGTCCGCTGTGGCCCACGATGGACCCGTTCCTGTTCTGTGCCCACCATGACGACGCCTACCCCGCAGGCAATGGCGCGTTTGCGCCCGCCGTGTCGCTGGAGGGCCGCCAGATCGGCAGCGACTTCAGCCGCAAGGACGGCTGGAGCATGTACCACGGCGACACGGTGCCCGGCTTTCCGGGCCACCCGCACCGGGGCTTTGAAACCGTGACCCTCGTGCGCAAGGGCCTCATCGACCATTCCGACTCGCTGGGCGCCGCCGCGCGTTTTGGCGGGGGTGATGTGCAGTGGGTCACGGCGGGCAAGGGCATCGTGCATTCGGAGATGTTCCCGCTGCTCAACGCCACCGAGCCGAACCCGCTGGAGCTGTTCCAGATCTGGCTGAACCTGCCCGCGAAGAACAAGATGGTGGAGCCGCACTTCACCATGCTGTGGAACGAGCGCATTCCGCGCCTGGTCCACCACGACGACGCAGGCCGTGCCACCACGGTGACGGTGGTGGCGGGCGCCCTGCCCGGCGCGCCCGCGCCGCTGGCGCCGCCACCCGAGTCCTGGGCTTCGCAGCCCGAGGGCGATGTGGCGATCTGGACGCTGCGCATGGACCCCGGCGCGCAGTGGACGCTGCCTGCCGCGCGCGGCCAGGGCACGCGCCGCATGCTGTACTTCTTTGTGGGCGACAGCCTGCGCGTGGGCCCGCAGGACGTGGGCCAGCACGCTGCGCTGGAGCTGGTGGCCGGCCAGGACTGGCTGCTGACCAACACCGGCGCCACGCCGCTGGAATGCCTGCTGCTGCAAGGCCAGCCCATCGCCGAGCCCGTGGCGCAGTACGGCCCGTTTGTGATGAACACACAGGCCGAGATCATGCAGGCCATGAACGACTACCGCCGTACCCAGTTCGGCGGCTGGCCCTGGCCCGACCAGGACCCGGTGCACGGCACCGAAGCGCGGCGTTTTGCGCGCTACCCCGGCCAGACGAAGGAAGAGCGCCCGGCTGAGGCCCCGGCGGGCGCATAGGGTTGTTCAACAGGCCCTGCCAAGCTTCCACGAGGCCCTGCGGCAGCCGTCCGGCGCCTCGTGGACAATCCGGGGTTTCGTTCTGACCCGCGCGGCGGCTGGTGGCATACCCCTGCCAGCCCCGCGCCGATTCTTCACCGCCTGAAAGCGCAAGCACCACCATGGCCACCACTATCACCAAAGACTCCGCCGTCACCATCACCTACAAGGTCACCACCCCCCAGGGCAAGCCGCTGGATGCGGGGCACCTGTCGTACCTGCACGGTGGCTACGAAAACATCTTCCCCAAGGTCGAGGCCGCACTCGATGGCAAGGCCGTGGGCTTCAGCACCACACTGCAGCTGGCGGTGGAAGACGCCTTCGGCGCGCGCGATGAAAGCCTGGTGCGCACCATTCCCAAAAGCGAGTTCCCGCCCGGCGTGAAGGTCGGCGGCCAGCTGCAAGGCGTGGGCAACGACGGTCAGCCCGCCGTGTTCAACGTGGTCAAGATCAAGGGCCCTGAAGTGCATCTGGACGGCAACCACCCGCTGGCAGGCCAGGCGTTGACCTTCAGTTGCAAGGTCACTGAAGTGCGCGCTGCCAGCCCCGAAGAAGTTGCGCACCGCCATGTGCATGGTGCGCATGGCCACCACCACTGATAGTCATTCCAGAGGCCGCTGCGCGGGCCTCTGATTTGCCTCTGCTGGTTATAGGGCCTCCAGCACCGTCGCAATGCCCTGGCCGCCACCAATGCACTGTGTGGCCAGCGCATAGCGGCCCTTCTCGCGCTGCAGCAGCGCAGCGGCCTTGCCCGTGATGCGCGCACCGGTGGCGCCCAGCGGGTGGCCGATGGACAACCCACCCCCATCCAGATTGACGGTGTCTTCGCGCAGGCCCAGTTCGCGGATGCACGCCAGGGCTTGCGATCCAAACGCTTCATTGATCTCCACGACATCCAGATCACTGACCGACAGCTTCGCGCGGGCCAGTGCCTTGCGTGTGGCGGGTACGGGGCCCATGCCCATGTACGCGGGATCTACGCCCGCAGTGGCCATTGCGCGGATGCGGGCTAGCGGGGCCAGGCCGTGCCGCGCTGCATATGCGTGGGTGGTCACCAAGACAGCCACTGCACCATCGGTCAGCGGCGACGAGGTGCCTGCGGTCACCACACCATCTGCGCGGAATGCGGGCCGCAGCGCCGCCAGTGCTTCCAGTGTGGTGCCGGGGCGGATGCAGCCGTCCTGAGTGACCCAGTCGCCCGACGCCAGGGTAATGGGCACGATTTCGTCTTTCAGCAGCCCCGCCTCACGCGCCGCCGCAGCCTTGTGGTGCGACGAGACGGCCAGTGCTTCCTGATCAGCGCGGCTCACCCCGTATCGGTGGGCAACATTCTCGGCCGTCTCTCCCATGCCGATGTACGCATCGCTGTGCTCGTACAACGTGGGGTGGGCCGAGAAGTTGAAGCCCCCCTGCGGAACCATGGTCATGGACTCGACGCCAATGCACAGAAAGGCCTCGCCCAGGCCTGCCTCAATCTGTGCGGCGGCGATATGGATGGCGGACATGGACGATCCGCAAAAGCGGTTCACCGTCATGCCACCCACTTCGTGTGGCAGGCCCGCCAGCAGCGACACGATACGCGCGATGTTGTTGCCCTGTGCCGCCTCCGGGTAGGCGCAGCCGGCAATCACGTCTTCAAGGGTTGCAGGGTCGATGCCGGTACGCTGTAGCAGGCCCGTGACCACCTGCGCGGCCAGAGTGTCGGGCCGCACATCGGCCAACGCTCCCTTGCGGGCGAAGTGGAACGGGGAGCGGGCATAGGCAGAAATCAGTGCTTGCATGGTCAGACCTCGGTTGTGGTGCAGGAAGGCTCAGGCGCTGGTGGTGACCGCGTAGCGTTGGGCAGGCTGACGCAGCGACAGGAAAGGCCCGAGCGCCCGGCGCGCGTCTTCCAGCGCGTTCCACTCGTGCACCGCTTCCAGCGAGGGGATGGTCACCGCTTCGCCCTGATCCAGACCGGCCAGCGCGGCATCCACCATGGCGTCCACGTCCATCAGCATGTCTTGCGGCAGGTGGCTGATGGGTGTACCCGCGCGGTCCCAGATCTCGGTGCGTGTTGCACCCGGCATCACAGCCTGCACGCGGACGCCTATCGGCCCCAGCTCCTGCTGCAGGGACCGGGTGAGGTTCAGCAGGTAAGCCTTGGTACCGCTGTACGTGCCGCTGAACATCTCCGGCAGCAGTGCCAGAACGGAGGCAATGTTGATCAGCGTGCCTGCCCTCCGCGTCGCAAAGCCCTTGGCTGCGGCCGCAGCGAGCCGGGTGGGTGCCAGCACGTTCAGCGCCACCATGCGTTCCACGGCATCGATATCGGCGTCCAGCAATGTCCCTGTCACCGCAATTCCCGCGTTGTTGAGCAGCAGCGTGATGCTGGCGTCGCTGTGCAGACGCTGCTCCACACGGATCAGGTCGCTGCGGTCCATCAGGTCCGCCTGCAGCACCTCAGTCTTCACCCCGGTCTCCTGCGCCAGACGGTGGGCGAGTGCAGCCAGGCGTGCGGCGTCACGCGCTACCAGGATCAAATCGTAACCACGGCGCGCCAGCCGGTCTGCGTACACGGCACCAATGCCGGACGAAGCGCCTGTGATGAGGGCTGTGCCCAGAGATGGGCGCGAAGAATGGTTTGCTGTGGTGGTCATGGCAGTTTCCTGAAAGCTTTTTTAGATGATGATCGTCACGTTTAAATTATATGATGATCATCATATAAAATGTCAAGACCAAGTTTCAGTGCATGTTGCCCAGGGAGATACACAATGAAAGTCAGCAAGGAACAGATGGCGGAGAACCGTGAGCGCATCCTTGATGCGGCCGCGCAGTTGTTTCGCGAAAAGGGTTTCGACGGCATTGGTGTGGCCGACCTCATGAAGAGCGCGGGGCTCACGCATGGCGGGTTCTATGGGCACTTTGCGTCCAAGGACGAGCTGATGGCGCAGGCCAGCGCAAGGGCCTTGCACCGGCTGCAGACTGCCTGGGCAGCCATTGCGCGTGACGCTGTGGATAAGGGGCAGGACCCTTTGGCAGCTATCGAGGCGGCTTATCTTTCGCCCCGCCACCGAGATGCACCCGGTCAGGGTTGTCTGCTGGCCGCACTGGGCGGTGATGCAGCCCGGCAGGGGCCGGCCGTGCGTCATGCCGTGACCGAGGGCGTGCGCGCCCAACTGGAAGGACTGGCCACCTTGGTGCCTGGCCGTACCAAGGCTGCGAAGCGCCAGCGTGCGCTGGCCGACTATGCGAATCTGGTAGGCGCCATGGTGTTGGCGCGCGCGGTGGACGATGAAGAGCTGTCGAACGAAATCCTGAATGCAGCCGCAGCCTCACTGCGCTTGCCGGAGCCTGTCCCGCGGTGAGTGCCCACGGTGCATGAAATGAAGCGCGCTGGATCTTGCGATCGCATTTCTTGTCCTCGCATTTCTGCGGGTGCTACAGCGACAGCATGGAACCCTGAGATAGAAAAACTCAAAGCCCGCAGAGCGGGCTTTGTGTAGTGGTCGACTGGGAACTTACTTGGCTGCTTCAGGCTTGGCAGCGTCGGCCTTTTTCTCTGCTGCTGCCTTGGTCTTCTTGGCCTTCGCCTTCTTCTCTGCCTTCTTTTCTGCAGGGGCAGACGCTGTGGCGGTTGGCGTTACTGCGGGCTTGGCTTCGGCTTTGGCCGCTGGTGTGGCGGGCGTGGCCGGAGTCGCTGGGGTGGCAGGCATGGCCGATGTGGCAGGGGTCGCAGGCGCCGCGGCCTTCGCGGGGGTTGCTGGCGTTGCGGGGGCCGCAGGGGCTTGGGCAAACGATGCGGTCACAAAGAAACCGGCGAGCAGGGCAGCGAGGAGCTTGTTCATGAGAAATCCTTTCAGATCGGATGACCGCCCGACACAGCGTCGGACTTAGCTATGCAACGGCGCTCGGAGGCGTTGCGATGACAGGTTACGAAGTCATTGGCAACAAGGCGTTACCGCGGCCCAGACCGCGCCCGTTCAGCACCGGCTCCTTGGTCAAGCGCTCGCGTGCCCATTCGACAAAGGCGCGCACTTTCGCCGGGGCCCGCCGGCCTGCGGGGTACACGATGTGCACGGGCACGGGGGGCAGTTCGTGGTCGGCCAGCACGATGCGCAAGCGCCCTGCGCGCAGGCCGGCTGCGGCCTGGTAGGCAAGGCAGCGGGTCAGGCCGATGCCTGCCTCTGCGGCGGCAATGTCCACCTCGTTGCTGTTGCTGATCCAGGTGAATTGCGGCTGGCCGGTGGCGCCATCGCGAAACTTCCAGGGCGCTGGCGTGCGTGCATCAAAGGCGAAGCCGATGGCCCGGTGGCTGCTCAGGTCGGCCGGGTGGCGTGGCTTGCCGTGTTGCGCCAGGTAGGCGGGAGACGCCACCACCAGGCGGCGCAGCGCACCCACTTGCACGGCAGTGAGGCCGGAGTCAGGCAGGTGCGCGATGCGGATGGCCACGTCCATGCCTTCTTCGAGCAAATGCACCAGGCGGTTGACGAACAGAGTGCGCACCTGCACGCGCGGCTGGGCCTGCAAAAAGCCCTGCACGATGGGGGCCACATGCTGGATGCCGAACATCTGCGGTGCCGTGATGGACAGCAGCCCCTGGGCCTCGGCCTGTGCACCGCTGGCGGCCTGCTCGGCCTCGTGCAGGTCGTTCAGGATGGGGCGGCAGTCTTGCAAAAAGCGCTCGCCCGCCTCGGTCAGCCGCACCAAACGTGTACTGCGCTGGAACAGCAGCACACCCAGCCGCGCCTCCAGCGCCGCAATGGCGCGCGTGACAGCCGTGGCCGAGCAGCCCAGCCGCCGGCCTGCCACGGCAAAGCCGCCCGCATCGGCCACGGTCACAAAACAGCGCAAGGTGTCGAGGTAGTCCATGTGACCCATTATTGCGGATGCCGCAATTATGAAAAGCGGTGATTGGCTATTCACATCGCCGCTTGCAATAGATATCGTCGAGCCATCTTTTCACTCACCCACCGACGAGGCTTCACCATGTTCCCCTCCACCCCGCTCCAGCTGTACCGCATGCCCATCTCGGGCCATTGCCATCGCGTGGAGCTGATGCTGTCCCTGCTCGGCTTGCCCTATGAACTGATTGATGTGAATCTGCTGCGCGGCGAACACCAGCGCGCGGAGTTTCTGGCGCTCAACCCGCTGGGCCAGGTGCCCGTGCTGGTGGACGCGGGCCAGGTGCTGAGTGACAGCAATGGCATCCTGGTTTATCTGGTGCAGCGCTACGCCCCCGGCAGTGCCTGGCTGCCACAAGACGCCGTGGGGCAGGCTCAGTTGCAGCGCTGGTTCAGCCTGGCGGCGGGCTTTCTGGCGCCGGGCATCGGAGGGCCGCGCTTTGCGGCGTTGACGGGCCGTGCCGTGAACGAGGTGGCGCAGGCCACCGGCAAGCGCCTGCTCGCCTTCATGGAGGACGAACTGCAGGGGCGGGCCTGGTTGCTCGGGGGTTCAGCGCCCAGCCTGGCCGATGTGGCCATGGTCAGCTACACCTCGCAGGCCCACCTGGCGGGGCTGCCGCTGGATGCCTACCCGCGCATTGCGGCCTGGGTGGCGCGCATGCAGGCCTTGCCGGGCTACCCGGTGCTGGCCGACCAGCTGCCCACTGCCGAGCAGGTGGCGGCATGACAGCCACCGTGGCCGCTGCATCGGTTGCGGCGCCGGTGCCGCCCGAGGCTTTCCACCGCGGTGAGCAGGCCCTGCAGGCGCGCGTGGGTGTGCGCGAGCGCATGGCGGCCGTGGGTGCGATGGTGCTGCGTGATCACATGCCCGACCAGCACCGTGAGCTGTTTGAAAAGCTGCCCACCTTGCTGCTGGGGACGCTGGATGAACAGGGCCAGCCGTGGGCCACGATGCTTGCCGGACCTCCCGGGTTTGTGCACACCCCCGATGCGCAGCACATGCAGATCGCGACTGCGCCGGATTCCAAGGACCCGGTGCTCACACACCTGGCGCCAGGCGCGGCCGTGGGCGTGCTGGGGCTGGAGCCGCACACGCGGCGGCGCAACCGCATGAACGGGCGGGTGGCAGCGTTTGGCGATAACGGCCTGGACGTGCAGGTGGTGCAGAGCTTTGGCAACTGCCCCAAATACATCCAGGCGCGGCAGCCAGGCCTGCGCGCTGCGCTGGCCGCTCCGGGCCCGGTGCAGTGGCTGGGCGCCGGACTGGACGCCGCCGCCATCGAGCGCGTGCAGCGTGCCGACACCCTGTTCATCGCCAGTGCCTCGGCGCCACGCCCTGGTGCCGAGCACAGCGAAGGCGTGGATGTATCGCACCGGGGCGGCGAGGCAGGCTTTGTGCAGGTGGCGAACACGGAGGCCGGCGTGGTGCTGAGCCTGCCGGACTACCCTGGCAACCAGTTCTTCAACACCCTGGGCAACCTCGCTCTGCACCCGCTGGCAGGCTTGCTGGTGGTGGACTATGAAGAGGGCGGCTTGCTGCACATTGCCGCGCAGGCCGAGGTGCTGTGGGACCGCGCAGCGCGTGCGCCCTGGCCCGGTGCACAGCGTGTGCTGCGGCTCACGGTGCTGCGCGCCCTGTGGCGGCCGCAGGTGCTGCCGTGGCGCTGGACACCGCCGGTGTCGGCCCCTCAGTTCCGGGTGATGCGCGAGGCAGCGCTGGACTGAGTGGGGCACCACCAGCGGGCCGCGCACGGGGTGCCGTTGTCCCCGCGATGCGCCTGCGCGGCACGGTGGCCTCGGCCTCCACCATCTTGGCGCTGCGCTCGTGTGCTGTCTGCGCCAGCTCAGTGATGAGCGCGGCCTCGGGCAGGTTGTGCCAGTAGTGCGTGGGCATCTCCTTCTTCATCATGGCCAGCTTGAGCCGCGCGGGGTTGAAGATGTGGCGGTAGTAGGTGAGCCACAGCGCCTCGCCCGCATCGGGCGGCGGCGCGTCGCTGCGCTGCGCGCCGGGGCCGGTGTGCAGCTGCTGGCCGTCCCAGCGCACGCTGGCGTCGGGCGTGAGGATGGCCCAGCGCATCTGCGTGAAGCGGCGGATGAAGAAGCCCGCGTTGGCCACGGTGATGTAGTGGTCGGGCTCGAACCAGGCCATGTGCAGGGTCTGGCCGTCGGGTTCCACCACGGGCCGGAAGCGCACAAAGGCGTGCATCTTGTGGATGTCCCGCCGCACGCTGCGTACCATGTGGTGGGCCAACATGCGGTCGGCGTCCAGCGGGTCGTGCCGCGCGGCGTCGGCTTCATGGCCGCCCTGCGCCATGCGCCACAGCAGGCGGTACATCAGCGCAAAGCGGCCCGGGTCGCGGTGCAGGATGAGCTGCTCGCACAGGTGCACAAAGTCGGGCGGTACGCGCAGCGGCGGCGCATCGGGGGCTGCGCTGGGCCAGGTGTCGCTGGCAGCAGGCTCGGGCGCGAACAGGTCTTCAGCGGCATCCGCCAGGCAGCGCCAGTCCACAGCCTGCGGAGGCACGTTGGCTTGCACCAGGGCGCGTGCCGCTTGGCGAAAACCGGGCCAGTCGGTGGCGTGGTCCAGCGTGATGGTGTGGCGCTGCATCCGTGCCGCTCCAGCTCAGAACAGGCTGCGCTGCACCGGCGGCGGCGTCAACTGCGCGGCGAGGTCGGCAGCGTCCAGCGCACGGCCGGGGCAGTAGTCGGCCGCCTCTACAAACGGTAGCACTTTCTTGAGCGGCACATGCAGCCGCGCCAGGTCCGCATGCCGCAGGCGGCGCACGCGGCGCGCGGCCAGCAGGCGGTCCACCGTCTGCACACCAAACCCGGGCACGCGCAGCAGCAGTTCGCGCGGGGCAGTGTTGAGGTTGACCGGAAAGCGCTCGCGGTGCGCCAGCGCCCAGGCCAGCTTGGGGTCCATGTCCAGCGCCAGCATGCCCTGCTGAGATGTCGGCACGATCTCGTCGTGGGTGAAGCCATAAAAGCGCATCAGCCAGTCGGCCTGGTACAGCCGGTGCTCGCGCACTGTGGGCGGCGCTGCCAGCGGCAGGGCGTGGGCGGCGTCGGGGACGGGGCTGAAGGCTGAGTAGTACACGCGCCGGAGCTGGTGCGCGCCATACAGCCGCGCGCTGGTGGCGAGGATGATGCGGTCGCTGGTGGCATCGGCCCCCACGATCATCTGCGTGCTCTGCCCGCCGGGCGCGAAGTGCGGCACGCCGGCACGGCGTGTGGTGCGCGACTGCGGCATGGACACGATGGGCTGTGCAGCCTGCTCCTTGCGCGCGGCGCGGGATTCGCCAATGTGCACCGCCATGCGGGCCATGGACCGGTCGATGGCGGCGCTGTTTTTCTCAGGGGCCAGCGCCTTCAGGCCCTCGGCTGTGGGCAGCTCGATGTTGATGGACAGGCGGTCGGCATAGCGGCCAGCGCGCTGCATCAGCTCGGGCGATGCGTCGGGAATGGTCTTGAGGTGGATGTAGCCGCGAAAGTCGTGCTCCTCGCGCAGCACGCGGGCCACCTCCACCACCTGCTCCATGGTGTAGTCGGGGCTCTGGATGATGCCGCTGGACAGGAACAGCCCCTCGATGCAATTGCGGCGGTAGAAGTCCAGCGTGAGCCGCACCACCTCATCGACCGTGAAGCGCGCGCGGGACACGTTGCTGGTGACACGGTTCACGCAGTACAGGCAGTCGTACTGGCAGAAGTTGGTGAGCAGAATCTTGAGCAGCGAGATGCAGCGCCCGTCCGGCGCATAGCTGTGGCAGATGCCCATGCCCTCGGTGGACCCCATGCCGCGCCCGCCCACCGAGTCGCGCGGCGCAGCACCGCTCGATGCACACGAGGCGTCGTACTTGGCGGCGTCGGCCAGGATGGCGAGTTTGGACTGTAAATTCACTGGATGAATTTACAGTATTTTGATTGTCTGACGCCAGCCTGGGGTCAAGCGATAGCGGCAATGTGCTCCTGATTTGATAGCTGCAAACGCATGAAAATCATGCGCTTGCAGCCAAAATCATCTAAAAATTGCTGGACTACACCGTTTCGAGGGCCATCACCGCCGTGGCCGTGTTCGAAATGGGGATGTGATAGTTGCTGTGCACCCGCCGCACCCCCGCGCTGGCGGTGGACAGCGCCCCGCGCATGGCCAGCCACATCAGCAGTTCCACGCCCTGGGTGCCGGTCTTTTCCACCAGCTCGTGCACGCTGAACTGCGTGGCCCACTCGGGGTTGGTGGTCAGGCTTTCGATGAACTGCAGGTCAAACGCCTTGTTGATGAAGCCCGCGCGCTCGCCGTCGAGCTGGTGGCTGAGGCCGCCCGAGGCGATCACCGCCACCTTCTTGTTGCTGTCCCAGCTCTGGATGGCCTGGCCCACGGCCTTGCCCAGGGCGTAGCAGCGCTTGGCCGAGGGCAGCGGGAACTGCACGGTGTTGATACACACTGGCACCACCGTCACGGGGCAATCGCCCTCGGGCCAGAAGAGTTTGAGCGGCAGCGTGCAGGCGTGGTCCACCAGCATCTCCTGGCAGGTGGTCACGTCAAACTCTTGCTCGATGAGTGTGTTGATGAGGTGCCACGACAGGTCCACCTCGCCCGGGAACGGCGGCAACGTGGGGATGCCCCAGCCTTCGTCGGCATTGTTGTATTGCGCCGCTGCGCCCACAGCGAAGGTGGGCATCTTGTCGAGAAAAAAGTTCAGGCCGTGGTCGTTGTAGAACATCACCACCACGTCGGGCTTCTTCTCGCCCAGCCATTGGCGGATGGGAGGAAAACCGTCGAAGAACGGCTTCCAGTAAGGCTCGTTCTGCAGGCCCTTGTGGATGGCGTTGCCAATGGCCGGGATGTGCGAGGTGCCGAGGCCGCCGATGAGTTGTGCCATGGGTTTGTCTCCTTATTTGCCTGCGGCCACGAGCATGGCCTTGAATTCGTCTTTGGTCATGCCCGTCTGCTGCGCGCCGATGTCCTGCATGTCCAGCTTGAAGATGCCCGCAAACTTGGCCAGGTAGTAGGCGTTGCCGCCTGCGGCGATGAGCTGCAGCACGTTCTTGGCGCGGATGGCGGCGGCCTGCTGTTCGTTCAGGCCGTACGTGCGCATGTACGCCTCTTCGTCGGCCACAAAGGCCTTGCGGTTGGCCTCGTTGTTGAACGAGAAGCACATCTTGTTCAGCGCATAGCCCTTGCGGGCCTGGTCGCCATCGAACGGCGTGGTGCCGGGGATCGGGGGGTTGAGGGAAGGCATGGAAGTCTCCGGGGCTTGATGTAAGTCAGCCCGCAGTGTCGCGACGGCATTGCCAAAGATGAAGGGGGCCAAGATCATCGAATGCATGAGCAAATTCGATGGATCACAGCTGGACGGGCACCTGCTGAAGCTGCTGCTGGCGGTGCTGGAGACGGGCAGCATCACGGCGGCGGCCGATCGCCTGGGCGTCACCCAGTCGGCGGTGAGCCATTTGCTCGACAAGCTGCGCGCCATCACCGGCGACCCGTTGTTTGTGAAGCGCGGGCGCGGCATCGTGCCCACCGCACGCGCCGAGGCCCTGGCCCAGCCCGCGCGCGACATGCTGCACCAGATGCAGCGGTTTGCCCAAGGGGCCGACTTTGACCCGCGCGCTTGGCAGACCGAGCTGACCATCGCCGCCAACGACTTCCAGCGCGATTTGCTGCTGCCCGCGCTGGCTGCCCGCCTGCGCAGCGCCGCACCGGGCGTCACGCTGCGCATCGTGCCCAGCGGCGCACCCAGTGCGGAGCTGTTGCGCTCGGACGCCTGCCAGCTTGTCATCAGCCCCCGCCCGCCGGAGGGCACCGACATCGTGCAAAAGCGCTTGTTGGAGGATCAATACCGCGTGTTCTACGACCCCGCCGTGCGCAGTGCTCCGCTGTCAGAGACCGAGTACCTGGCCGCGGACCACGCCACCGTGGCCTACGAGGCGCGCCGGGGGCTGGAGCTGGACCAGCTGCTAGAGGCGCGCGGCGTGCGCCGTCGCATGGTGGTGCGTGTGCCGGGCTTTGCGGCCCTGCCCGCGTTCGTGCGGGGGACTGCGCTGCTCACCACCGCGCCATCGCTGATGGCGCGCACCGCCTTGGCAGCGCTGGCGCATGTGCCGGTGCCAGTGGCTTGCCCCAGCCTGCCCATGTACCTGATCTGGCATGTGCGCTACCAGCAGGACGCGGCGCACCGCTGGTTGCGGGCACAGCTGCAGGAAGTGCTGTTTGCGGTGTTGCCGCCGGGCAGGGGTGCACCGGCGTCTGCGTCAGTTGCGCTGCCGTGACAGTGCTTGACGCAGCCGCCGCGCGGCCCGCTCCCGCAGCGAGGGCGCGGGGCGCGCCGCAGGTCGCGGGTGGGCCTTGGCTTGTTCACAAGCCGCCAGAAAGTCATTCAGGATGGCCGTGTCGTCCAGCGTGTCCGAGCCCTGCTTGTGGAACTCGGGGTGCCATTGCGTGGCGGCGATGTAGCCGCGCCCTGGCGCGGGCTTGAGGCGAATCGCCTCGGGCACGCCATCGGGTTCGCTCAGTGCCTCGACCACAAATTCCGGCGCCACCCGCTTGATGCCCTGGTGGTGGATGCTGTTGACCCGGGCGCGTGGCATGTTGGGGTACAGCGTGGCCAGGTGCGAGTCCGGCAGGATCTGGATGTCGTGGAAGTGCTGGTCGTAGGTGGTGGCGTTGCGGTGCTGCTGCGCGCCGGGGTGCTGGGTCTCGATGTCTTGGTACAGCGCGCCGCCAAAGGCCACGTTGATGAGCTGCAGGCCCCGGCACACGCCAAAGATGGGCTTGCCCACCTGGGCAAAGGCTTTGACCACGGCCAGGTCGTACAGGTCGCGCACACGGTCGCCCACCCACTCCTCGCGCAAGGGCTCCTCGCCATAGTTGCCCGGCCACACGTCGGCGCCGCCGTGCATCACGATGCCGTCGAGCCATTCGGCGTAGTGGTCTAGCGTCACGTCACCACGCGCGGTCTCGCCTGTGGGGCAGGGCACCATCACCACCATGGCACCGGCCGACATCAGCCAGTGGGCGATGGACTGCTCGACGTATTGCAGCGTCTTGCCCGTGAACAGCGGGCGTGCAGGGTCGGCGTGTTGAAAGCAGGCGGACAGTCCAATCTTGAGGCGGGGGGCAGCAGGCATGGGGGAAAGCTCCGGGCAGCGCTTGTGCGCGTGATTCCTGCAGTTGTAGCACCGCACCCCCTGTGGCGTCTGTAGGAAAGGGCCGTGCGGAGCGGCGCGTCGCCTCCATGGGCTGGTGGGGCACGCAAAGCGCCACAACCTGCAACGAAATGTGGCTTTCTTCATGAAATGTGTCCGCATGTCGACGGGGGGCGGGCGAAATCTGGGGGGCTGATCGCCATAATTTCGGCTCACCCGGTGCCAGGGAGGGGCGCCCGGTGGCGCGATGCACGCCTTCCCCGAAAGCAGAAAAAATGTCCCATCCAA
Source organism: Acidovorax sp. 59 (assembly GCF_002754175.1). Lineage (NCBI taxonomy): Bacteria > Pseudomonadati > Pseudomonadota > Betaproteobacteria > Burkholderiales > Comamonadaceae > Acidovorax > Acidovorax sp. 59. Next base: position 4,849,912 of record NZ_PEET01000001.1, read on the forward strand.
AATTCCGTTTGTCCGCCCTGGCTGCGCTGGTGGCCGCGACAGCTGCCGCCTGTCCGCTGGTGGCACAGGCCACCGTGCCCGCCGGTGCGGCGGCAGAGATCATCAGCCTGCAAGGCGCAGGTGACCAGCGTGCCGCCTCCGCAGCCGACTGGGGCCCTGCCCGACTGGCCCAGGCCCTGGCCCAGGGCGACTTTGTGCGCACGCGCCAGGCCGCCAAGATGGCGCTGCTGTTCGCGGACGACACCCAGCTGCGACTGCACCAGAACACGGTGCTGCAGGTCAAGGGCGTGGCCACCCCGGCACAGCCCGTGACCACCTTGCTGCTCAACGCTGGCCGTGCGTGGACGCAGACCAAACGTGCCGACGGCAGCCGCCTGAACCTGGAGACACCGGCCGCGACGGCTGCGATCCGTGGCACCGATTGGGACATCAGTGTGGAGGACGATGGCCGCACGCTGATCACCGTGCTGTCGGGCACGGTGGAGTTTTCCAACGCGCAGGGCTCGGTGTCGGTGGGCGCCAACGAAGCGGCGCTGGCCGAAGTGGGCAAGGCCCCGGTCAAGCTGGTGCTGAGCCAGCCGCGAGACCGCATCCAGTGGGTCAACGCGCTGCGTGCCGACCCGGTGCCCCACCTGTCGGCCGAGCCCGTGCCTGCAGCGCTGGCGCCCGTGCGGGATGCCCTGGCGGCACGCGACCTCGGGGCGGCCCGTGCCGCGCTGGCGCAGGCGCGCACTACCGCAGCGCCTGTATGGGTGGATGTGTTTGATGCGGCTGTGGCCCTGCAGGCGGGCGACCTGCTGGCCGCACGCGGGTCGCTGACGCGGCAGGTGGCTGCGGTGGACGCCGCGCCGCTGCCCGCGTGGCTCATGCAGTCCGACGTGCAGCTGATGGAGGGGGAAGGGGCTGCAGCGGCCGGGACGCTGCGCACGGCGCTCCAGCGCTGGCCCGCCCACCCGGCGCTGGTGGCGCAACTGGCGCGCGTGCAGATCCTGAGCGACCGGGTGGACGAAGCGGCTGCCACCCTGGCCCCCGCGCAAGGCACGGCCCACGCCGACCTGGCGCTGGTGCGCGCCGAGCTGGCCCGGCGCCGGGGCGATGCGCCTGGCACGCTGGCCGCCTATGCCGAGGCCCAGACTTTGGCGCCAGGCGATGCACGCGCCTGGCAAGGCCTGGGCAGTGCGCATGCCGAGCGCGAAGACCCGCGCCCCGCCCGCGAGAACCTGCGTCGCGCGTTGCAGCTGTCGCCGCAATCGCCCGGTGCCTGGGGCGAGCTGGGCACGCTGGAAACCTTTGTGAACCAGTTCACCGAAGCGGGTCAGGCGTTTGCCACCGCGCTGGGTGACAACCCGGCAGACTACGTCGCGCTCACCGGCCAGGGGCTGCTGCACCTCAAGCAAGGGCAGCCGGATGCCGCGCTGGATGCGTTCTTGCGGGCGGGCGTGATGGAGCCGCGCTATGCCCGCGCCAAGACCTGGACTGCCGTGGCCTACTACCAGCTGGGCCGCCATCAGGATGCGCTGACCACCTTGCAGCAGGCGACCGTACTGGACGACAAGGACCCTGTGCCCTACATGCTGCTGGCGCAGATCCACACCGATCTGTTCCAGCCCGGCGAAGCGGTGGAGGCTGCGCGCGCCGCCGTGGGGCGCATGCCATATCTCAAGTCGCTCAACCAGGTGGCCAACGACCAGAAGGGCAGTGCGAACCTGGGGTCATCGCTGGCGTTCTTTGGCATGGAAGACTGGGCGCTGGAGATGGCGCAGCAGAGCTTCTACCCCTACTGGGGCGGCAGCCACCTGTTCATGGCAGACCGCTATGCGGGCGAATTCAACAAGAACTCGGCGCTGTTCCAGGGCTTTCTGACCGACCCCATGGCGTTTGGGGGCAGCCAGCGTTATTCGCCGCTGCTGCAGCAGCCCGGCAGCCACGGATCGGTAGGCGTGACGCTGGACCGCGAGTTCTACCGGATGCGTGCGCCAGCGGTCACGCTCAATGGCCTGGACAACAGCCATGTGCCGGTGTCGTGGTTCTTCAAGGCGCAGACGGCGGATGTGAGTGCCTATCCGTTCGACCTGCAGGTCAACCGCCTTCCTGCCATGCGTGCGGGCGAGGGAGACCTGCGTGCCCATGCCATCACCGCTGGGGTGGGCATGCAGCCCACCGAGCGCATCAACCTGTTTGCCTACGCCAATCAGTTCAGCATGCGCCTGCGCGGCCAGAACGCGCAGGAGACTTCGCTGGACGACACCGTCACCCAGGGCGCTCTGGGCATGGCCTACCGGTGGGGGCCGACGGAGCAAACCTGGATCAAGCTGGGCCGCAGCGTGGACAACCTGCAATTGCTGCGCTACCCCACGGCCTACATCGAGCCACCGTTCCTGACCGTCATGGGCGTGAGCAGTGCCCCGCGCAAGGACTTCAGCGACATTCAGCTGCGCCACACCGTGGACACCACCCCCGGCAGCCGCTGGAGCGTGACGCTGGAGCATGTGCGCGAGCGCCAGAACAACCTGCTGGCGGGCGAGGCCGCCGTGGTGGCTGACATTCCAAACGTGGGCCTGTACCGCGACTACCTCGTCCTGGCAGGCTACAACCGCATTGACCGTCGTTACACCGGCCTCACCCTGGCCACCACGCAACGCCTGGACCCGGCGCTGAGCCTGGACGCAGCCCTGGGGCTGCAGCAAATCCGCCACCGCGTGGACGGCCTCACGCAGAGCTATCTGGTGGGGCTGGATGCCCTGAGCGAAGACCAGGCCCGCCGCGCGGACACCGAGCGCGTGGTCACGCCGCGCCTGGGCGCGGTGTGGCAGCCTGCTGCGGGCACCACGCTGCGCGTGGCCTATCAGGACTGGCTGCGGCCTCTCAGCGTCTCCACCCTCGCCAGCGTGGAGACCGCAGGCATCCCTGTCGAGGACCGCCTGGTGGAGGCTGGAGGGCGCCACAAACGCACAGTGGCACAGCTGGGCATGGAGGTGGGTGCCAACACCTTTGTGGGCCTGCGGGCCGACCACCTGCGGGTGAACAACCCCGGCACGATTGGTGTGGACCTGCGCACGCCCAGCCTGCCGTTCCTCGAAGAGATGCGCAACGCGCAGCTGGTCAACCTGTCCACCAGTGATCTGTTGGAGGACACGCCGAGTTTTGAGCGCGGCACGCTGCAGACCTTGGGTGGCACGGTCAACCACATGTTCAGCCGCCGCTGGTCGGGCTACGCCAAGTACCTGTACCAGCACAGCGAAAGCCGCATGCTCGATGGTGGTGCCGAGGTGGTGGGGCGCATTCCCTACATTCCGCGCCATACCGTGGCGCTGGGTGCCACCTGGGCCAGCGCGCAGCGCCTGTACCTGAGCGCGCGCGCGGTGTACCGCTCGGAGCGGTTTGAGGACAAGGAGAACCTCACGCGCCGTGCGCCGGGCTGGGGCGTGGACCTGATGGGCTTCTGGGAAACGCAGGACAAACGCTGGGTGGTGGGCGTTGCGGCCATGAACCTGTGGGCGCCCAAGTCCGACCGGCAAAAGACCCGCTATGTCCTGGATGCGCGCTATCGCTTCTGATGGGGCGGCGATGCCGCACGCCCGACAGCGCCAGCGGTGGCTCTCGCTCGCGGCGGGGGTGCTGGCGCTGCTGCTGGTGGGGGCGGCCACGCTCAGTCGCACCTGGCATGCGCTGGAGTTCAAGACCTTTGACGTGCTGACGGCGCTGGCGGCCCCCCACCGCACGACGGTGCCGGTGGTGATTCTTGCGATCGACGAGCCGACGTTTCAGGAGCTGCAACAGACCTGGCCATTTCCGCGCAGCGTGCATGCGGCACTGCTGGAGCGGCTGCGCGCAGACGGTGCCCTGGCCGTGGGGCTGGACATTGTTTTTGCCGACCCCACCACCGAGGCTGAAGACGCCGCTCTGGACCGCACGATGGCCCAGGTGGGGCAGGGCTTGCCCGTGGTGCTGGCCTCCACCCGCGAGAAGATCGACAGCGCCAATGCCGCGCTGTGGATGGACATCCAGCCGCTGCAGCGGTTTCTGGACGCTGGCGCCGATGCGGGCGATGCCGGGGTCGAGCCGGACGACGACTTCGTGGTGCGCCGCGCCCCCGTCGCGCGCGAAGGCTTTGCGCTGCGGCTGGCCCAGCGCGTGACAGAGGCGCGCGGCCAGACCCCGGCGCTGCACCATTTCGACTGGATCGGCTACCGGGGCCCGCGCGGCACGTTTGACACGCGCTCGTACTACCAGGCGCTGGAGCCGGGGCTGCTGCCTGCAGGTTTCTTCAAGGGCAAGATCGTGCTGGTGGGGCGCTCGGCGCGCACCGCCACCGAGCTGGCGCACTCGCAGGCCGACCTGTTCAACTCGCCGTTTGGCACGGCGGGCGGTGAGCGGCTTTTTCCGGGGGTGGAGCTGCAGGCCACGCTGCTGGACAACTACCTCACCGGCGGTGGGCTGCGCAGCGTGTCGGACGCATGGACCCTGGTGATCACCGTGCTGCTGCTGCCGGTGCTGTTGGGGGCGAGCCGGCGGCTGCACCCGGCGGGCGCGGCGGCGCTGACGGCGACGCTGGTGGTGGCCGTGGGAGCCGTGTCGTGGGGGCTGTTTGCCGGCCCGCGCCTGTGGTGGCCGCCGCTGTTGCCTGCGGCGGCGGCAGTCGCCATTTATGGGGCGGCTGCGCTGGTGGGCTATGCCGTGGTGCGCCAGCGCGCGCGCCAGACGCGGGCGATGTTTGCGCAGTACGTGCCGCCCGCCGTGGTCTCGCGCCTCATTGCGCAGCCCGAGCTGATGCGCCTGGGTGGCGAGGCACGCGAGGTCACGCTCATGTTCACCGACCTGGCCAACTTCACCACGCTGTCCGAGCAGCTCAGTGCCGAGCAGACGGTGGAGGTGCTCACCGGCTACTTCAACGCCATGACGCCGATCGTGCACGCCACGGGCGGCACCGTGGACAAGTTCATTGGCGACGCGGTGATGGCCTTCTGGGGTGCGCCGCTGGACGACCCGCGGCATGCCGAACACGCCGTGGCCGCCGCCATCGCCATGCAGCAGGCCATGCGGGCGCTGGTGGCCGACCTGCGCGCGCGCGGCCTGCCGCCCATCCACATGCGGATCGGGCTGCACACGGGGCGTGTGGTGGTGGGCAATGTGGGCTCGGACCAGCGCTTTTCATACACGGCCATTGGCGACGCGGTGAACCTGGCCGCGCGGCTGGAGGGCGCCAACAAGGCGTTTGGCACCGGCATCCTGCTGTCGGCCGCCACCGCAGCGCAGCTGCCGCCGACAGCGGCGTTGCGCGCGCTGGACGATGTGATCGTCAAGGGCAAGACCGAGCCCGTGCGCGTATTCACGCCGTGCGAGGATGCGGCGGTGCGTGATGCCAGCCTGGCCGCGTTGAACGCCTTCCATGCGCGTGACTGGGCCGGCGCCGAGGTGCAGCTGGAAATGGTGCTGGAACGGCTGCCCGGAGACCCGGCCGCTACCCGCCTGCTGGCGCGTGTGAATGAAGCGCGGGGGTTGCCTGCCGATGCGCCCTGGCAGGCCGCCGTGGCGCTCGACAAACTGTAAGAGCCTGTGGACCATCCCCCGCGACATCGTCACCAGGCTCTCTACATCCTTTGACATGTATTCACCGGGGGTATGGATGCAGGTGCCATGATGGGGGCTTCGCAACTTCATCAGGAAGGACCCTCTCCATGCAAGTACAAGTCAACACCGACGACCACATCCACGGCGGCGATTCGCTGGCGCGCTGGATCACGGACGAGTGCAAGAGCCGGCTGTCCCGCTTTCAGGACCATGTGACGCGGCTGGAGGTGTTCCTCACCGATCTGGATGCGGGCAAGTCCGGTGCCAATGACAAGCGCTGCCGCATTGAAGCGCGTGTCACGGGCCGCCAACCCATCACCGTGACTGATGAGGCCGACAAGATGGCCAACGCCTTCATCGGCGCGGCCGACAAGCTGGCCCGCGCCCTCGACACTGACCTGGGCCGTGTGAAGGACCGCAATGGCCGCGACACCATCCGTGTGGCCGCCGACGAACGGGATTGAAGTGAATTCGAAGTGAAATGGGCTTCTAGCGCATGATTTTCATGTGCTGGTAGCTATCAATTCAGGAGTAATGAAAAAGGCGCTGCAGCCCGAAGGTTGCAGCGCCTTTTTGTTGGGGTCGCCTACAGGTCGAGCACCAGCAGCTTGCTGCGCGCGCGGGAGCAGCAGGGCATGAACTGCTCGTTGGCCGCCTTTTCTTCGTCGGTCAGGTACATGTCGCGGTGGTCCACCTCGCCTTCCAGCACGCGCGTGAGGCAGGTGCCACACACGCCTTGTTCGCACGAGGTCAGGATGTCGATGCCCTCCTTGCGCAGCGCTTCCACCACCGACACATCGGGCGCAATGGGGTAGACCTTGCCCGTGCTGGCAATGCGCACCTCAAACCCCTGGTCGCCCGAGGTGTCCTGCGCCGGGGCGCCAAAGTATTCCAGGTGGATATGGTCCTGCGCCCAGCCCAGGGCCTTGGCGGTGGTCACCACATGGTCGATGAAGCCTGCCGGGCCACACACGTACAGCCGCTTGTCAGGGCCGGGGGCCGCCAGCACGGCGGCGGTGTCCAGCTTCTGCTCGGGGGCGCCTGCATCGAAGTGAAAGTGGGCGTGGGGCGCAATGGCCGATGCGGCAATTTCGGCCGCAAACGCCGTGCGTTCGGCAGAGCGGGTGCAGTAGTGCAGCGCAAAGTCAGCACCCGTGCGCGCCAGCCGGTCGGCCATGCACAGCAGTGGCGTCACACCAATGCCGCCCGCCAGCAGCAGCGTGCGCTGTGCAGGGTGCAGCGCAAAGTGGTTGCGCGGCGTGCTGATGGTGATCACGTCGCCCTCGTGCACGCTGTCGTGCATGGCGATCGAGCCGCCGCGCGATGCCGGGTCACGCAACACGGCGATGCGGTAGCGGTGCGACTCGTGCGAGGCATTGCACAGCGAGTACTGCCGAGTCAGCCCGCCCGGCAGGTGCACATCGATGTGCGAGCCCGCGCTGAACGGCGGCAGTGCGGCGCCGTCCAGCCGCGCCAGCTCATAGCTGGCGATGCCCTCGGCTTCGGCCTGCTTCTTGACGACGCGGACCTGCAGGGTCTCCTGCGCGGTCATGCGGCCACCGCCTGTGCTGTGGCAGGCGCGTGTTCTGCCGCCAGCAGGCGGTCCAGAATCTTGCGCGACTGCACGCCACCCGCATCGATGTTGAGCATGAGCAGCTTGCGGTCGGGGTAACGCAGCAGGTTCTCCTGCTGCAGCTCCAGCATCTGCTGGTCCTCCGCAAAGATCTTGCCCTGGCCGTCGCGGATCTGGGTGGTGAGCGACGGGTCTTGCGGCTTGAAGTTGCGGGCCATGCCCCAGAAGTAGTGGATCGACGTTTCGGTCTCGGGCGTGATGAAGTCCACCACGATGCTCGATGCCTTCTTGTCGGCCGGGGCGTTGTAGCCGCCGTTGCCGGCCAGGGCCACGCCCACCTCGATCAGCACATGGCTGGGGGGCGTGAAGTGGCAGATCTGCCAGCGGTCCACCAGCTGGTCGTCGGGCAGGCCGTTCATGCGCAGCGCCATCTTCCAGAACGGGGGGGCTTCAATGCCTTCCATGAAGCGGCTGGTGATCACCTCGTCGCCCTCCACGCGGGTCTTGCAGGGCACCTCGTCGATTTCCTTCTGGCCGATGCTGGTGGAGTGCACATAGGTCTCGTGCGTCAGGTCCATCAGGTTGTCGATCATCAGGCGGTAGTCGCAGGCGATGTGGTACAGCCCGCCGCCGTAAGCCCATTCAGGGTTGTTGGCCCAGGGCAGGTGGTGGATGGTGGCGGGGTCGGCCTTGTCGGCGTCGCCGGGCCACACCCAGATGAAGCCATAGCGCTCCACCACCGGAAAGCTGCGCGCCTTGGGGAACCCCTGCACGCGCTGGCCGGGCATGGACACCGACTTGCCCGTGCATTCCACCCGCAGGCCGTGGTAGCCGCATTGCAGGTGGCCTTCGCACACTGTGCCCAGCGACAGCGGGGCGCCCCGGTGGGGGCAGAAGTCGTCCAGCGCGGCGACCTGGTCGGGCGCGGGGCGGTAGAACACGATCTTCTCGCCGCAGATGGTGCGGCCCAGGGGCTTGTCCGCGATCTCGTCGGGCGTGCAGGCTACGTACCAGGCGTTCTTGGGATACATGGTTGTCTCTCTCCGTGGGTGGATGGTGTCGTTGCAGGCTTGGTATACAGCCCGCTCGCAGATCGCAGGCTAGGTGGGGCGATTGTGCGAAAAAGGCGAGTTTATGTATACATAGTAAAGGCGTAAAGCAGCTATTGCACTCCGGCATATCTTCTAACTTGTTGTTTTGTAATGTGTTGAAGTGTTTTTGAGTGGATGTTGTTTTGGTTTCTGTATACATTGCGCTGACTGACTCTCTCCCCGTCGCTGGTCGCATCGCTCCCTATCGCCATGAACCCTCCCGAACCCCTGACCATTGCCCTACCCGCCGAGGCCGCCGAGGCAGGTACCTCGCAGGCCGTCAAGGCGCAATTGCGCCTGCGCGAGATGATCCTGGCGGGCGAGCTGCCCGGCGGCGCCCGCATTGCCGAGCTGACCCTCGTCGAGAAGCTGGGGGTATCGCGCACGCCCATTCGCGCCGCGCTGATGCGGCTGGAGCAGGAGGGCCTGCTGCACCGACTGCCCGGTGGCGGCTACGCCGTGCGCACGTTCTCTGAAACCGATGTGGCCGACGCCATTGAACTGCGCGGCACCATGGAAGGGTTGGCCGCGCGCCTGGCGGCCGAGCGGGGCGTGGCCCCCGCCCTGCTGGCCGAGGCCCATGCCTGCCTGGACGCCATCGACAGTGCCCTGGCCCCGCCCACGCTGGATGACGAAGGTTTTTCGCGCTATGTGGAGCTGAATGCACGGTTTCACCTGCTGCTCAGCCGCATGGTGGGCAGCGATGTGGTGGCGCGGGAGCTGGACCGCGTCAAGGGCCTGCCGTTTGCGTCGCCCTCTGCGTTTGTGGTGGTGCAGACGCATTCGGCCCAGGCGCGCGACATGCTGGTGGTGGCGCAAGACCAGCACCGCCAGGCGCTCGATGCCATCGAGCGGCGCGAGGGTGCACGGGCCGAGGCCATCCTGCGAGAGCACTCGCGCATCACCCGGCGGAACCTGCTGGCGGCGGTGCAGGCGTCGCAGGTGCAGGGCTTGCCCGGTGTACAGCTGATCCGCGAGCGGGCATAACGGCCGGTGCAGGCGTCCGGGGCTTCTTGGGTTATTGCATTTGGCGATACCTGAATGCTTGAATTTGCGCTTGTGAAATAACGCAGCCCACGCCAAACTCCCGCCAGCATTTTCTGTATACAACGACTTTCCACAGGAGACAACGATGCAAAAACGCCACCTTCTTCGTGCCTCGGCTGCCGCCGCCATCGCGCTGTCCACCGGCCTGACCGTGTTGCCCGCCGTGGCGCAGGACAACGTGTTCAAGATCGGCCTGGTTCTGCCCATGACCGGCCAGCAAGCCACCACCGGCCGCCAGATCGAAGCCGCGGCGCGCCTGTACATGGCCCAGAACGGCGACATGGTGGGTGGCAAGAAGGTGCAGCTCATCATCAAGGACGACACCAGTCTTCCTGATGTGACCCGCCGCCTGGCCCAGGAGCTGGTCGTCAACGAAAAGGTCAACGTGCTCGCCGGCATGGGCATCACGCCCTCGGCCATGGCCACCGCCCCGCTGGCCACGCAGTCCAAAACCCCCCTGGTGGTGATGGCTGCCGCCACGTCCAGCATCACCGAGGCCTCGCCCTACGTGGTGCGTACCAGCTTCACGCTGCCGCAAGTGTCGGTGGCCCTGGCCGACTGGGCACCCAAGAACGGCATCAAGAAGGTCGTGACCCTGGTGAGCGACTACGGCCCCGGCATCGACGCCGAAAAGTTCTTCAACCAGCGCCTCACGTTCAACGGCGGCCAGGTGACCGAAGCCCTGCGCGTGCCGCTGCGCAACCCCGACTTCGCCCCCTTCCTGCAGAAGGTGCGCGACGCCAAACCCGACGCGCTGTTTGTCTTTGTGCCCTCGGGCGCGGGCGCTGCGGTGATGAAGCAGTTCCTGGAGCGCGGCATGGACAAGGCCGGCATCAAGCTCATCGGCACCGGCGACGTGACGGACGACGATCAACTCAACGACATGGGCGATGGCGCCCTGGGCGTGGTCACCTCGCACCACTACTCGGCTGCGCACCCCTCGCCCATGAACAAGAAGTTCGTGGAAGCCTTCGAGAAGGCTAACAAGGGCTTGCGTCCCAACTTCATGGCCGTGGGCGGCTATGACGGCATGCGCGTGATCTATGAAGCGCTCAAGACCACCAAGGGTGCCGGCGGCGGTGACGCCCTGCTGGCCGCCATGAAGGGCCAGATCTTCGAAAGCCCGCGCGGCAAGGTGTTCATCGATGCGCAGACCCGCGACATCGTGCAGGACGTGTACCTGCGCAAGGTGGAGCGCGTGAACGGCCAGCTGTATAACGTGGAGTTCGACGTGATCAAGGACGTCAAGGATCCCGGCAAGACTAAGTAAGCCCCCTGAGCCGCGACCCGCTCGGTGTGTCCGCCAGATGCGGCCACTCTTCGTTGCCGTCCAAGCCTGCGCAGGCAGGCTCGGAGCCGCGGCACTCAGCCCCCAGGGGGACGCCGCCAGCTCGGCGGGGCGGCCCTTGCGCGGCGGCCGCTGGTCTGGGCCGCGCCAGTATTTACGGGCAGGCTCCCTCTCGATCCGTTCGGACTGAGCCTGTCGAAACCGGGGGCCGCAGGTTGAACGTCCGGCTTTGGTGATTCGTCGCACTTCCACAGCCCTGAGCAGGGTGGTGCACTTTTGTCTTCAATGAAGTGATTTCATGCTGACCATTCTTTTCGACGGCGTTGCCTACGGCATGCTGCTGTTCATCCTGGCAGTCGGCCTGGCCGTGACCATGGGGCTGATGAACTTCATCAACCTCGCGCACGGGGCCTTTGCCATGGCGGGGGGCTACATCACCGTGCTGCTCATGCAGCGGCTGGATGTGCCCTTCCTCGTCTGCCTGCCCATCGCCTTTGTCGGTACGGCCTTGCTGGGCGGCGTGCTGGAGCGCACGCTGTACCGCCCGCTGTACCACAAGGCCCACCTGGACCAGGTGCTGTTCTCCATTGGCCTGGTGTTCATGGCCGTGGCCAGCGTGGACTACTTTGTGGGCTCCACGCAGCAGATCATGCAGCTGCCTGAATGGCTCAAGGGCCGGACCGAGATCGGCACCGGTGCCCTCATGCTGGGCATGGGGCACTACCGCCTGTTCATCATCGCGGTGTGCGCTGCGCTCACCGTGGGCCTGCAGTATGTGCTCACCAAAACCCGCTTCGGCAGCCGCCTGCGCGCCAGTGTGGACGACCAGCGCGTGGCCGCTGGCATGGGCATCAACGTGAACATCGTGTTTTTGTCCACCTTCGCTTTTGGGTCCGGCCTGGCGGGCCTGGGCGGAGCGCTGGGCGCGGAGGTGCTGGGTCTCGACCCGAGCTTCCCGCTCAAGTTCATGATCTACTTTTTGATCGTGGTGGCGGTGGGCGGCACCTCGTCCATCACCGGCCCGCTGCTGGCCGCGCTGCTGCTCGGCATTGCCGACGTGGCAGGCAAGTACTACATCCCCAAGCTGGGCGCTTTCATTGTGTACAGCCTCATGATCCTGATCCTCATCTGGCGCCCCCAGGGCCTCTTTGTGCGCAAGGGGGGCAAGTGATGTCAAACCTGCAAAACACCTTGCTGCAGGCCCGGCGCTTTCGCTGGTGGGAGCCCGTGCTGTGGCTGCTGGCCTTTGCCGCGCCGCTGGCGCTGCCGAGCCACGCACTCATCATCAACGAGATCGCCATCGTGGCGCTGTTCGCGATTTCGCTGGACCTCATCCTGGGCTACACCGGCATCGTCTCGCTGGGCCATGCGGCTTTCTTCGGGCTGGGCGGCTACGCGGCCGCGCTGTTTGCCAAGCATGTGATGCCCGACCCGCTGGTGGGCCTGGCCGTGGGCATTGGCGCGGCCACCGTGCTGGGCGCCGTGGCGTCGCTCACCATCATGCGCGGCACCGATCTCACCCGCCTCATGGTCACGCTGGGCGTGGGACTGGTGATGCTGGAGCTGGCCAACAAGCTCGACTGGCTGACCGGTGGCGCCGACGGCCTGCAGGGCGTGATGATGGGGCCGGTGCTTGGCCAGTTCGAGTTTGACCTGTACGGCCGCACGGCCGCGTGGTATTCGCTCACCGTGCTGCTGGTGTTCTTCCTCATCGCGCGCCGCATCGTGCAGTCGCCTTTTGGTGCCACGCTCAAGGCCATCCGCGACAACCGGCTGCGCGCCATGGCCATCGGTATCCCCGTGACGGCCAAGCTGGCGCAGGTGTACACGCTGGCCGCTGCGCTGGCCGGTGCCGCGGGCGCACTGCTCACGCAGACCACAGGCTTTGCCTCGCTCGACCTGTTCGAGTTCCACCGCTCGGCCGACGTGATGCTGATTCTGGTGATCGGCGGCGTGGGCTGGCTGTACGGCGGCATCCTTGGCGCCATTGGCTTCAAGCTGCTGCAGGACGTGATCTCGTCCATCACTCCGCAGTACTGGACCTTCTGGGTGGGCTTGTTCCTGGTGGTGCTGGTACTGGTCGGGCGCGACCGTCTGTTCCGCCCCTGGACCTGGTTTGGCGCCGGTCGCAAGGCTGGGGTTGCCTCCAAAGCGGGAGGCCATTGATATGAACACGACAACCTCCACCACCGTGCTGTCGGCCAAGGGCTTGGTCAAGCGTTTTGGCGGCATCACGGCCACCAACAACGTCACGCTGAACCTGCAAAAGGGCGCGCGCCATGCGCTCATCGGCCCCAACGGTGCGGGCAAGACCACGCTCATCAACTTGCTGACCGGCGTGCTGGAGCCCACCGAAGGCTCCATCACGCTCGAAGGCCAGGACATCACACGCCTGGCACCGCACCAACGGGTGCAGCGCGGCATGGTGCGTACGTTCCAGATCAACCAGCTGTTTGACACGCTCACGCCGCTCGAAACCCTGGCGCTCACGGTATCGCAACACCAGGGCCTGGGCGGCAAGTGGTGGCAACCGCTGGGTGCGCGCAAGGCCGTCACCGAGCGCTGCGATCAACTGCTGGAGCAGTTCCACCTCACGTCCGTCATGGCCGAAGAAACGCGCGTGCTGGCCTACGGCAAGCGTCGCCTGCTGGAGATTGCGATTGCGCTGGCCTGCGAGCCGCGCGTGTTGCTGCTCGACGAACCCGTGGCCGGTGTGCCCGCCGGCGAGCGCGAGGAGCTGCTGCAGACCGTGGCGGCCCTGCCCGCCGATGTCTCGGTGCTGTTGATCGAACACGATATGGACCTGGTTTTCAGCTTTGCCAACCGCATGACGGTGCTGGTCAACGGCACCGTGCTCACCGAGGGCGACCCGGACACGATTGCCAATGACCCGCAGGTGAAGGCGGTGTACCTCGGCCATGGGGAGGATGCGCATGTCTAAGACAGAACTCCTGCGCATCGAGGGCCTGAGCGCAGGCTACGGCGAGGCCGTGGTGCTGCAAGGCATTTCGCTGGCCCTGCCCGAAGGCGACACGCTGGCCCTGCTGGGGCGCAACGGCACGGGCAAGACCACGCTCATCAACACGCTGGCCGGGGCCACGCGCCAGCATGCCGGCACAGTGAGCCTGGCCGGCGTGGCGCTGCACAAGTTGCCCCCACACGAACGCGCGGCGGCCGGCATCGGCTGGGTGCCGCAAGAGCGCAACATCTTCAAGTCGCTCACGGTGCACGAGAACCTCACGGCCGTGGCGCGCCCGGGCCGCAAAGGATCGACCGCACGGCCGTGGACGCCCGAGCGCGTGTACGAAATGTTCCCGCGCCTGGCCGAGCGCAAGACCAACCTGGGCACACAGCTGTCCGGCGGCGAGCAGCAGATGCTGGCCGTGGGCCGCGCGCTGGTGCTCAACCCGCGCCTGCTGCTGCTGGATGAGCCGCTCGAAGGCCTCGCGCCCATCATCGTGGAAGAGCTGCTGCGCGCCATCCGCCGCATCACGCGCGAAGAGGGCCTGTCGGCCATCATCGTGGAGCAGCATCCGCAGGCCATCCTGGCCATCTCGGACCACGCCGCCGTGCTGGACCGGGGCACCGTGGTGCACACCGGCAGTGCCGCCGAGCTGAGCGCCCAGCCTGACCTGCTGGACCGCCTGCTGGGCGTGGCACGGTAGCGCGCGCCATGGGCAGCGCCGTGCACCGCAGAACCCTTCTGGCCTGGCTGGCAGCGTCGTTCGGCGGTGCGGCCAGCGCGCAGGCCGCTTTCCCCTCACGCCCGCTGCGCATCGTCGTGCCCAATGCGGCGGGCGGTGCGGCCGACATCACGGCGCGCACGGTGGGCCAGAAGATCGCCGGCCCGCTGGGGCAAAGCGTGGTCATTGAGAACAAGCCCAGCGCAGGCGGCGTGGTGGCGGGAGACCTGGTAGCGCGGGCTGAGCCCGACGGCCACACGCTGCTGCTGGTGAGCAGCGGCACAGCGGTCAGCGCCGCGCTGTTCCAGTCGCTGCCGTTCGACACTCTCAAGGACTTTGCGCCTGTCTCGCTGCTGGCCACGTTTGATCTGGCCGTGGTGGTGAAAGAAGGCGGGCGTTTTGCCACCCTGGCCGAGCTTCTGGCTTATGCGCGTGCCCACCCGGGCAAGCTCAATATCGGCACGCCACAGATCGGCACCACACAGAACCTGGCGGCCGAGCTGTTCAAGGTGACGGCGGGCATCGACGCGCAAGTGGTGCCTTTCAACGGCACGCCGCCGGTCATCACGGCGCTGCGGGGTGGCGAGATCGACGTGATGATCGACATCCTGGGCGGTCTCATGCCACAGATCGGCGCCAAGGCCCTGCGGCCGCTGGCTGTGATGGGAGTGCAGCGGGCGCCGCAGTTGCCCGACGTGCCCACGGTGCGCGAAAGCGGCGGGCCACTGGCGGGCTTCAACGTCACGTCGTGGAACGGCCTGGCCGTGCCCGCCAAGACACCTGCTGCCGTGGTGGAGCGTCTGTCGCGCGAAGTGCAGACCGCACTCGCCCAGCCCGATGTGAAAAAGCGCCTGCTGGAGCTGAATCTGAATGCCCAGGGCAGCACCCCCACGCAACTGGGCGAGCACCTGGCGGCCGATGTGCGCCGTTGGAGTGATGTGATCGCCCGGGCCAAGATCGCGCGGCAGTGACGGTTGCTGCGCTTCGGCTTTTGTGACCGAAAGGCAAATCGGATGAACATCACACACATCGGCCTCGTGGGCTATGGCGAGGTGGGCAAGATCTTCAGTGCGGGCTTGCGTGTCCAGCCCGGCGTGGCCTCGGTCGCTGCCTGGGACCTGAAGCTGGCCGACCCCGCGCACCGCGACGCCCTGCAGAAGCACGCCGCGCAAGCGGGCGTGGTGGCCGTGGATGGGATGCAGGCACTGTGCACGCGTTGTGACTGCATCATCTCGGCCGTCACCGCATCGAACACGCTGGCCGTGGCGCAGGAGGCCGCGCAGCACATCCGCCCCGGCACCGTGTTCCTGGACCTCAACTCGGCATCGCCCGGCACCAAGCAGCAGGCCGCTGCGCTCATCGAGGCGCGGGGTGCGCACTATGTCGAGGCGGGCGTGATGACCTCGGTGCCCCCCTACGGCATCCGCGTGCCCATGCTGCTGGGCGGCGTGCAGGCTGCCGCGCTGGCCACTGTGCTGACCAGCTGGGGCATGGATGCCAAACCCGTGAGCGAGCAACTGGGCGTGGCCAGCGCCATCAAGATGTGCCGCAGCATCATGATCAAGGGCCTTGAAGCCCTGGTGATTGAGAGCTACGCCACCGCCCGCCACTACGGCGTGGAAGACCATGTGCTGCCCACCTTGGCCGAGACCTTTCCCTCCATCGACTGGCACGAACAGGGTCGCTACTTCTTCAGCCGCGTCGTGCAGCACGGCCAGCGCCGCGCCGAAGAGATGCGCGAATCGGCCCACACGGTGCACGAGGCCGGCATGGAGCCACTGATGGCCTCGGCCATCGCCGCCAAGCAGCAGTGGGTGGCCGACCTCGCGCGCGAAGGCGTCTTTCACGGCCTGCCCAAGGACGCGCGCTGGCAGGACTATGCGGACCGGGTGTTGGGCCGTTTGTCCGTCGTGCCTGCAAAGGACTGAGCCTGCGAATCGCCACCCGCCGGTGAAACTGGCGCGGCGCAATGCCAGAGGCACCGAGCAAGGGCCGCCCCGCAGCGAGGGTGCCGTCCCCCTTTGGGGGGATGCCGCGCAGCGGCTCAGGGGGGAGACCTATACAACGCCTGCAGCGTCGTCCGAATCAGCTCCGCCATCGCCTGCTGTGTGAGTGTGGCCGGGCGTTGCGAGCTGACGGCCATGAACAGCTTGCTGCGCAGGCGGGTGCTGCCGCCTTCCTCCTCTCCGTCCCCATCGCTGCCCGCGCCGTGGATGGGCCGGGTACTGAACACTTCCGATTTGCCCGACGTGGTGACCGCATTCATGGGCAGCACCGCGCAGCCCGCGCCATCGGCCACCAGGTCCAGGATGGCCGCCACGCCATCGATCTCCAGGCTGATTTGCGGGCGCTTGCCGCGTGCGGCCAGTTCGGATTCCACCAGCATGCGGATGGAGTTGGGGCGCGTAGGGATGACCAGCGGAAAACGCGGCAGCTCGTCCAGCGGCAGGGGCGTGCGGCCCAGGGCATCGGCCTCCGCCTCGCTCTGGCCGGGGGCGCGGCGCTGCACCAGAAACAGGTCTTCTTCCAGCAGCGCCGTGGTCTCGATGCCCGGCGCGGGCGTGGTGTTGTAAAGCAGTGCGATGTCGAGCAGCCCGGTGGTCAGCGATTCGCGCATGGCAACCGACAGGCCCTCGCTGATGGCCAGCGCCGCGTCCGGCATCTTCACGCGGAAGGCGCGGGTCAGCGGCACGGTCAGCACCTTGGCAATGCTGGGTGGCAGGCCGATGGCCACGCGCCCGGCCAGGGCGCCGCGCACGCGGCCCAGCTCCTCCCGTGCGCGCTCCACCTGGTGCAGGATGCCGCGCCCGTGCTCCAGCAGCAGCTTGCCCGCCTCAGTGGGCGTGGCGCCTCGGCCGTTGCGCACCAGCAGGTTCTGGCGCAGCTCCACCTCCAGCAGGCGCACCTGGCGGCTCAGCGCAGGCTGGGCGATGTCCAGTACCACCGAGGCGCGGGTAAAGCTGCCCAGCTCGGCCACCCGCACAAAGTATTCGATCTGCTTCAGGTCCATGGGCAAGGCTCTCTGCTATAGCTGTAGGTCAACGATCACGGAATGATATATCTGGTAGTGCTGGTGCCGCCTTCATGTTTGGGCTGCGGCTGCCCACAATCGGCGGCATGTATACAACTGCACGCACCGCCTGGGCCACCCGCAGCCCGGCAGGAGACAACGCATGACGGCGCCTGTGATCCGAGGCATTTCTTCCATGGCCACGCGCCAGGTGCTGGCCGATCTGGTGGCCGGTTTTGCGCAGCAGTCGGGCACGCAGGCTGTCATCGAATCGGTGGGCGGTGTGGACGCCGCCAAGCGTGTGGCGGCCGGTGAGGTATTCGACGTGGTCATCCTTGCGTCCGACGCCATCGACAAGCTTTTGGCTGCGGGCCATCTGGTGCCCGGCAGCAAGGTGGACTGGGTGCACTCCGGCGTGGCCGTGGCCGTGCCTGCCGGCGCGCCGCTGCCCGACCTGTCGAGCGAAGACGCCGTGCGCGCTGCCGTGCTGGCTGCGCCCAGCATCAGCCTGTCCACTGGCCCCAGCGGCGTGGCGCTGGCCAAGCTGTTCGAGCGCTGGGGCATTGCCGATCAGATCGCCCCGCGCATGGTGCAGGCGCCCCCCGGTGTGCCCGTGGGCTCGCTGGTGGCCAAGGGTGAGGTGGCGCTGGGCTTTCAGCAACTGAGCGAGCTGCTGCACGTGCAGGGCATCCAGATCGTGGGCCCGCTGCCACCGGCCATCCAGATCACCACCACGTTTTCCGCAGGCGTTGGCGTGCATTCGCAACAGGTGGATGCAGCACGTGCGTTGCTGGCTTACCTGGCCTCTCCCGCTGCGGCGGACGCCAAGCAAAAGCAGGGCATGACCCCCGCCTGACCGATCACAAGAACACCTTCCAGGAGCACCCAAACATGAGCCTCATCATCGACTGCCACGGCCACTACACCACGGCCCCCAAGGCGCTGGAGAACTGGCGCAATGCGCAGATCGCCGGCATCAAAGACCCAGCCGCCATGCCCAAAGTGGCAGACCTGCACATCAGCGACGACGAGCTGCGCGAGTCCATCGAGACCAACCAGCTCAAGCTGATGAAGGAGCGCGGCAGCGACATCACGCTGTTCAGCCCGCGCGCCAGCTTCATGGCGCACCACATCGGCGACTTCAATGTGTCCAGCACCTGGGCCGCCATCTGCAACGAGCTGTGCTACCGTGTCTCCACGCTGTTCCCCGACCACTTTGTGCCCGTGGCCATGCTGCCGCAAAGCCCTGGTGTCGATCCGGCGACCTGCATCCCCGAGCTGGAAAAGTGCGTGCACGAATACGGCGCCGTGGGCATCAACCTGAACCCAGACCCTTCCGGCGGCCACTGGACCAGCCCCCCGCTGACCGACAAGCACTGGTACCCCATCTACGAAAAGATGGTGGAGTACGACCTGCCCGCCATGATCCACGTGAGCACCAGCTGCAACGCGTGCTTTCACACCACCGGCGCGCACTACCTGAACGCCGACACCACGGCCTTCATGCAGCTCATCCAGGGCGACCTGTTCAAGGACTTCCCCACGCTCAAGTTCCTGATCCCGCACGGCGGCGGCGCGGTGCCCTACCACTGGGGCCGCTTCCGTGGGCTGGCGCAGGAGATGAAGAAGCCGCTGCTCGACGAGCACCTGATGAACAACGTGTACTTCGACACCTGCGTGTACCACCAGCCCGGCATCGACCTGCTGAACACCGTGATCCCGGTGAAGAACGTGCTGTTTGCCAGCGAGATGATCGGCGCGGTGCGGGGCATTGACCCCACCACCGGCAACTACTACGACGACACCAAGCGCTACATCGAGGCCTCCACCATCCTGAGTGCCGACGACAAGCACCAGATCTACGAAGCCAACACGCGCCGCGTGTTCTCCCGACTCGATTCACGCCTGAAGGCAAAGGGGCTCTGACATGTTTGAACTTGGCGTTGTCTATCGCAACATCACCCGCGCTGACCGCGCAGCCGCTGACGGCCTGGCTGCACTCGGCTCGGCCACCGTGCACGAGGCCATGGGCCGCGTGGGCCTGCTCAAGCCCTATATGCGCCCCATCTACAGCGGCCAGCAGGTCAGCGGCACGGCCGTCACCGTGCTGCTGCAGCCTGGCGACAACTGGATGATGCATGTGGCGGCCGAGCAGATCCAGCCCGGCGACATCGTGGTGGCGGCCGTCACCTCGGAGTGCACCGACGGCTACTTTGGCGACCTGCTGGCCACCAGTTTCCAGGCGCGTGGCGCGCGCGCCCTCATCATCGACGCCGGTGTGCGCGACGTGAAGACGCTGCAGGAGATGAACTTCCCCGTGTGGAGCCGCGCGATCAGCAGCAAGGGCACCATCAAGGCCACGCTGGGCTCGGTCAACATCCCCGTGGTGTGCGCCGGTGCACTGGTCACGCCGGGCGACGTGATCGTGGCCGACGACGACGGTGTGGTGTGTGTGCCCGCCGCCCGCGCGGCCGAGACCCTGGCCGCCGCGCAAAAGCGCGAGAGCTTTGAGGGCGAGAAGCGCGCCAAGCTCGCCAGCGGCGTGCTGGGCCTGGACATGTACAACATGCGTCCCGGCCTGGAGAAGGCGGGCCTCAAGTACATCGATTGAGCGGTTTTTCAGTCTTTTGGGCTGCAAGCGCTAGTCAATCATGCGCTTGCAGCTATGTAATTAATAGCAAACAGCTTCTTCTTTCCATGCGTTGTTCCGTGTCTCCCGTTTCTCTCTCCCGCCGTGTGGGCCTGGCCGTGGGCCTGGCCACAGCCCTGGGCTGTGTGCCCCAGTTCGCCTCGGCGCAGGTGTTTCCGTCCAAGCCCGTGCGCATCATCACGCCCTTCCCCGTGGGCGGTGGCCCGGACGGTGTGGCCCGCCTGGTGGCCGAAAAACTCGGCCGCGCCTGGGGCCAGCCTGTGGTCGTCGAGAACCGCCCCGGTGGCAATGGCTTCATCGCCATCGACGCGTTCAAGCGCGGCGCCAAGGACGGGCATGACCTGATCGTGCTCGACAACGTGCACCTGGCCGCCTACCCCAGCCTGTTCAAGAAGCTGCCGTACGACACGGCCAAGGACTTCGACACGCTGCTGCCGCTGTTCAAGACCTATTTCTTCTTCACCGTGGCCGCCAACAGCAAATACAAAACCGTGGGCGACATCGTGGCCGACGCCAAGGCCAACCCTGGCAAGCTCAACTACGGCTCCTGGTCCATCGGCAACCCGGTGCACCTGGGCTCCGAGCTGTTTGAAAGCGCCACCGGCACGCAGATGGAGCACGTGCTCTACAAAGAAACCACGCAGCTCTACACCTCGGTCTCCACCGGCGAGCTGTCGTTTGCGCTGGGCAGCGCCGCCACAGCCGGGCCGCTGCAACGTGCGGGCAAGCTGCGCTTTCTGGCCGTCACCGCGCCGCAGCGCTTGGCCAGCTTTCCGGATGTGCCCACCGTGGGCGAATCGGGTGGCCCCAAGGGCTTTGAGGTGACGGGCTGGAACGCCATCGCCGTGCCGCCCGGCCTGCCCGCTGCCGTGACCGACAAGATCCGCAAGGACATCGAGCAGGCCCTGTCCGGCGCCGATGTGCAGGAGAAGTTCAAGAGCTTTGGCTACGAGCCCTTCCCCACAACGCGCGCGCAGTTCGCCCAGTTCGTCAAGGACGAGAGCCAGCGTTTTGGCGACGTGATCAAGAAGGCCAACGTGTCCCTCGACTGACCTGCCCCACCCAGCAACCAAGGACCCACGCCCATGAGCGAATTCACCAAGACCCCCGGCTGGCTGGACTGGTACGCCGGCCCCAGCAAACCCCGCTTCCAGGTGCCCGCAGGCGCTGTGGACGCGCACTGCCACGTGTTCGGCCCCGGTGCCGAGTTCCCCTACGCGCCTGAGCGCAAGTACACGCCCTGCGACGCCAGCAAATACCAGCTGTACGCGCTGCGCGACCACCTGGGCTTTGCGCGCAACGTGGTGGTGCAGGCCACCTGCCACGGTGCGGACAACCGCGCGATGGTGGATGCGCTGGTGCACTCTGGCGGTAAGGCGCGGGGCGTGGCCACCGTCAAGCGCTCGGTCACCGACCAAGAGCTGCAGGCCATGCACGACGCCGGTGTGCGTGGCGTGCGCTTCAACTTCGTCAAGCGCCTGGTGGACTTCACGCCCAAGGACGAGCTGATGGAGATTGCCGCGCGCATCGCCAAGCTCGGCTGGCACGTGGTGATCTACTTCGAGGCCGTGGACCTGCCCGAGCTGTGGGACTTCTTCACTGCACTGCCCACCACCGTGGTGGTGGACCACATGGGCCGCCCCGATGTGAACAAGCCGGTGGACGGACCGGAGTTTGAGCTGTTCCTGAAGTTCATGCGCCAGCACCCCAATGTGTGGAGCAAGGTGAGCTGCCCCGAGCGCCTCTCCGTGACTGGCCCCAAGGCCCTGAACGGCGAGCAAAATGCCTACACCGACGTGATCCCGTTCGCCCGCAAGGTGGTCGCAGAGTTCCCCGACCGCGTGCTCTGGGGCACCGACTGGCCGCACCCCAACCTCAAGGACCACATGCCCGACGACGGCCTGCTGGTGGACTTCATTCCGCACATCGCCCCCACGGCCGAGCTGCAGCAAAAGCTGCTGGTGGATAACCCCATGCGCCTCTACTGGCCCGAAGAAGTGACAAAGAAAGGCTGATGCCATGCCACTCGACAAACCCTACCTGGACGTGCCCGGCACGACCATCTTCGACGCCGAGCAAAGCCGCAAGGGCTACTGGCTCAACCAGTTCTGCATGAGCCTGATGAAGGCCGGCAACCGCGAGCGTTTCAAGGCCAACGAACGCGCCTACCTCGATGAATGGGCGATGACCGAAGAGCAGAAGCAGGCCGTGCTGGCACGCGACCTGAACTGGTGCATCCGCTTGGGCGGCAACATCTACTTTCTGGCCAAGATCGGCGCCACCGATGGCAAGAGCTTCCAGCAGATGGCGGGCAGCATGACCGGCATGACCGAAGAGGAATACCGCAACATGATGATCAGCGGCGGCCGCTCGGCCAATGGCAACCGCGTGATCGGCGAAGACGGCGACGCACAGGCACACCGCCAGCCACAAGGCGCTGCCGGCAATAAAGGAAACTGACCATGGCCAAGATCACCGCCTCCGTGTTCACGTCGCACGTGCCTGCCATTGGCGCTGCGCTGGACCTGGGCAAGACGCAGGAAGACTACTGGAAGCCGCTGTTCGCGGGCTACGACTTCTCCAAGCAATGGATGAAGGACAACAAGCCCGACGTGATCTTCCTGGTCTACAACGACCACGCCACGGCCTTCAGCCTGGAGATGATCCCCACGTTCGCCATCGGCACGGCCGCGCAGTTCCAGCCCGCCGACGAGGGCTGGGGGCCCCGCCCCGTGCCCGTGGTGCAGGGCCACCCCGACCTGGCCGCGCACATTGCGCAGTCGGTCATCCAGCAGGACTTTGACCTCACCATCGTCAACAAGATGGACGTGGACCACGGCCTCACCGTGCCGCTGTCTCTGATGTGCGGCGAGCAAGACCCCAAGACGGGAGCTTGGCCCTGCCCGGTGATCCCGTTCGCCGTCAACGTGGTGCAGTACCCCGTGCCCAGCGGCCGCCGCTGCTACAACCTGGGCCAGGCCATCCGCAAGGCGGTGGAGAGCTACGAAGAAGACCTGAATGTGCACATCTGGGGCACGGGCGGCATGAGCCACCAGCTGCAGGGCCCGCGTGCCGGCCTCATCAACAAGGAGTTCGACAACGCCTTCCTCGACAAGCTCATCAACGACCCCGAGGCCGCCGCCAGCATCCCGCACATTGACTACGTGCGCGAAGCGGGCAGCGAAGGCATTGAACTCGTGATGTGGCTCATCGCGCGTGGCGCGATGGCCGACGTGGCCGGAGGCAAGCCCCCGAGGCTGGCGCACCGCTTCTACCATGTGCCCGCGTCCAACACCGCCGTGGGCCACCTGATTCTTGAGAACACCTAAAAATCACGCCAAAGGACACACACCATGACCATCAAAGTCGCACTCGCCGGCGCTGGCGCCTTCGGCATCAAGCACCTGGACGGCATCCAAAACATCGACGGCGTCGAAGTCGTCTCCCTCATCAGCCGCGACCTGGCCAAGACCCAGGAAGTGGCCGACAAGTACGGCATCAAGCATGTCACCACCGACCTGGCCGACAGCCTGGCCATCAAAGAAGTGGACGCCGTGATCCTGTGCACGCCCACGCAGATGCACGCCAGCCAGACCATCGCCTGCCTGGAAGCGGGCAAGCATGTGCAGGTCGAGATCCCGCTGTGCGATGTGCTGGCCGATGGCGAGAAGGTCATCGCCCTGCAAAAGCAGACGGGCCTGGTGGCCATGTGTGGCCACACCCGCCGCTTCAACCCCAGCCACCAGTACGTGCACCAAAAGATCACGGCGGGTGAGTTCAACATCCAGCAGATGGATGTGCAGACCTACTTCTTCCGCCGCACCAACATGAATGCGCTGGGCCAGGCCCGCAGCTGGACGGACCACCTGCTGTGGCACCACGCTGCCCACACGGTGGACCTGTTCGCCTACCAGGCCGGCAGCCCCATCGTGAAGGCCAACGCCATCCAGGGCCCCATCCACCCCACGCTGGGCATCGCGATGGACATGAGCATCCAGCTCAAGGCCGCCAACGGTGCCATCTGCACGCTGTCGCTCTCGTTCAACAACGACGGCCCGCTCGGCACTTTCTTCCGCTACATCGGCGACTCGGCCACGTACGTTGCGCGCTACGACGACCTGGTGAATGGCAAGGAAGAGAAGATCGACGTGAGCAAGGTCGATGTGAGCATGAACGGCATCGAGCTGCAGGACCGCGAGTTCTTCGCCGCCATCAAGGAAGGCCGCGAGCCCAATGCCAGCGTGGCTCAGGTGCTGCCGTGCTACCAGGTGCTGCACGACCTGGAGCTGCAGCTCAACGCAGGCTGATTGCAAGCCCAATGGGCTGCTGGCGCTTTTGTATCAAGCGCCGGCAGCTATGCATTTGATATTTCGGGGGCTGGCCTCACCCCTTCAATGCCGCCTTGTGCTCGATGATGCGTGAGACCAGGCCGTAGTCCACCGCCTCTTCGGCCGACAGCCAGCGGTCGCGCTCGATGTCTGCCAGCACCACCTCCAGCGGCTTGCCGGTCTGCCGGGCGATGGTGGCTGCAATCCGCTCACGCGCTTTCACCATCTCGCGCGCCTGGATGGCGATGTCACTGGCCGGTCCGCCGGCGCCACCGCTGGGCTGGTGGATCAGAAAGCGCGTGTTGGGCAGGCAGAACCGCCGCTCGCGTGGCGCCGCCAGGTACAGGTGCGTGGCCGCGCTGCCCACCCAGCCGGTGCCAATCATGTTCACCGGTGCAGTGATGAAGCGCACCAGGTCGTGGATCGTGTCGCCCGACTCCAGGTGCCCCCCGGGCGAGCTCACCAGCATGTCGATGGGCTCGGCACTCTCGGCATCCAGCGCAATCAGCCGCCGCGCCACATCGGCGGCCAGGGTGTCGGTGATGGTGCCAAAGACCAGCAGGGTGCGGGCCTTGAAGGCTTTTTCTTCCAGGTAAGACGTGCGCGGTTCGGCGCCTTGGGTGGGGGCTGAAGCGGGTGTGGTGGTATCTGGCGTGTCCATGGGGCAAGTCCTTGCGAGTGATAGGACTGCCTTGACGAACGAGAGACGCCGGGCGTGACATTTCTCTGCGCTTGCATATCCAGGCCAGCGCTGCAGTGCGGACCCACTGGCCCGCACTGCGCCCCTCGGACTGTTCAGCCTGCGGCCACGCGTTGCCCCGGCGCAATGGTGGGCGGCGCCGCATTCAGCGTCTCGATCGCAAAGCCCGCCGCCGCCTTGTAGCGGGCCATGAAGCCCTCGCGCTCCTCACGCGGCAGCACGTCGTCGATGTGGTCGAACACCCCGCCGCAGCGCTCGTCCACCAGCCCCAGCAGACCAAACGGGCCGGAGCCCCGGTTGCGCAGCACCAGCGCAGAGATGTCCTTGCACAGCTTGTCGTCGTACGCGCGCAGCGCCTCCGGGCCGACACCCTGCGTCACCAATTGCGCCCCCAGCACGCGCGCGTCCACGATGGCCTGGCTGGCACCGTTGGAGCCCACGGGGTACATCACATGCGCCGCGTCGCCCAGCAGCGCCACGCGGCCGTCTACCCAGGTGGGCACGGGGTCGCGGTCGATCATGGGGTACTCAAAAATATCCTTGGCGCCGCGCAACATGGCGGGCACGTCCAGCCAGCTGTAGTTCCAGCCCTCGAAGTGGTGGATGAACTCATCCAGTGCCACGCGCCGGTTCCAGTCGCCCTGCTGCCAGCCGCCCTGGTTGTCGACCGTGATCTCGGCGATCCAGTTGATGGTGGCCAGGCCTGTGGCCGGGTCGGGCGGGGTGATGGGGTAGAACACCACACGGTGCCGCAGCGAGCCCACGCCCACAAACGACGCGCCCGTGCGCACCGGCACCCCCGGCGTGGTGCCGCGCCACATGATGGCGCCGCCCCACTGGATGGGCGGCTGCGTGGGGTGCATCTGCGCCCGCACGGCCGAGTGCAGGCCGTCGGCGGCAATCAGCAGCGAGCCAGCTACCTCACGCTTCTCTCCGTCGCGTGTCTCGACAATGGCGGTGACGCCGTTCGCATCCTGCCGGTAGCCCACCACCCGCTGCCCCAGCTGCACTGCGTCGGTTCCCAGGCGCTCTCGCACCGCGTTGAACAGCATCATCTGCAGCTGCCCCCGGTGCACCGAATACTGCGGCCAGTGGTAGCCCGCCTCCAGCCCGCGTGGCTCGGCGTACACCTCGTTGCCGTTGCGACCCACCAGCGCCCATTCGCGCGCCTGCAGGCCGATCGTGTCCAGCACCTCGTTGCCAAACCCCAGGTCGTGCAGTTCTCGCACGGCGTTGGGCTGCAGGTTGATGCCCACGCCCAGCGGCTGCAGCTCGGGCACCGATTCAAAGACGATGCAGGGCACGCCGATCTGGTGCAGGGTGAGGGCAGTGGCCATGCCACCGATGCCGCCGCCGGCGATCAGCACGGGGCGGGGCGAGGAGGGGGGTGAAGTAGGAGTAGGGGCGCCAGACATGCCGAGATTGTCCATGGAACGGCGGGTGGAGCTTGTCGCGGGGGGGAATAGCGGGTGGCTTTTTGCTGCGGGTTGTGCCCGTTCAGCCAGCCTTGTCAGGCGTAGCTACCTATGTTTCCCCCAGGCCAGAGGGTTAGGCTGCATTGCAACTGCTGGGTGACATTGGGGTGGGTGCTATCGGCCAGAACCGGAACTTGCGGCTCCAGGGTACGTGAAGAACGCCCCGGGGCCTTCAACCCATTTGGCTGCGTACTTGGTGCAAAAAATTCATGGCAACGTATTCGCCGTCTGTGTTCACTTTGACCGTCGACGCACGAAGGGTCCGATACGCCGCGATAGTGTTCTCCAGCGCTTCCAACAATGCGGGAGCATTCAGAGTAGCAACCGTGTTTGCCAGCAATGACGCCAACTCTGGCACTAGTTCTACCCGCCGAACACCGATGGGTGCCTTGCCCGCACGTTCAAGCCCAAGCGGACCAAGCACGCACCCGCGCAAAAAAGAGAAGAAGTCCAACGCCTCCTGCAGTTCTCCGCGGGCAATCTTCGAGGCGCCGTAGTGCACCCACACCCAGAATCGATCTTCGATCCACTGGTGGTCGGGCGGGGGAAATGCTCGCTTCCCGTGGGCTAGTGCCTCGGTCAGCCGCACATCGCGCTCCCACAACACGGTGGGTTGGTCGACCCGGTCTTTCAGATCCTCAATGCGAACAAACTTGAGGTCAACATGAAGGGCGGGTGGTCCGTAAAGGCAGATCAGTAAGCGTGGCTCGCCGACGTGCTCGCCTGTGAACGCTGCCACCAGCCGCCCGAGCTTGGAAGCGACTTGCTTGCGGCTCTGCATCACCTCGTCAAAGCTCGCGCCCTCGCACACGACGACCAAATCTAGATCGCTGTAGTCGTCCATCAGGTCTGCAGAATAGGAGCCGGCCGCTGCAACACCGACAACCCGGGAGTCTGCTGCCAAGATAGAGACGGCGCGATCGAGGAAATCGCGGTGGAGTTGGGGCGTGGAACGAGGGTGATGGATCAACATGTTGAGACTTTACAGAAGTCCGCCACACCGATCGATTGGTACGCTACGCGCAAGGTCTGCTTTGGGCCTGAGCCCTTCCTTCGACCCAACGCCGGATCCTTGCATTCGTCCATCAACTGCTGTCCTAGTCTGCTTTGGGTCTGCCTGTGGCACCATGCTCCGATGCGAAAAGACGAACACACCGTGGCGCTCGTACGCGCCAGCCGCAGTGCCTTGGTGCGCGCCGCCACGCGCCTTCTAGGCCCGGTCGATGCTGAAGACGCGGTGCAGGACGCCTATGTGCGCGCGCTGGAGGTTAATGCCCCTGCGCTCAATGCTGCCCAGGCCTGGCTGCTGACAGTGGTGCGCAATCTGGCCATCGACCGTTTGCGGCGGCGCCAGTGGATGGCGCAATGGCTGGCTGAAGCCGTTCAGAGCGCGCACGCCGATGTCGCAGACGCTGGCGCGGTCGCACCCTCTGCGGAGGCCGATGCTGCTCTTGCGCAGCAGGCCATGCTCGCGCTGCGGCGACTGGCAGAGTGTGTGACGCCCGCGGAGGGCGCTGCGGTGCTGTTGCATGCGGTGTTCGATGCCAGCCATGCCGAGCTGGCGCAGGCCAGCGGTCGGTCTGAAGTAGCCAGCCGCCAGCAACTGCGCCGCGCCTTGCAGCGGTTGCGGCAGGCGCAGGAGGGCGACGAATCCAGCCATGAACCCAAGGGCGCCACCGCAGCAGCGCTGCGCCTGTATCTGCAGTCGCTGCAATCGCGAGACCCACAGACACTGTGGGCGCTGCTGCGCCAGCCGTCCGTCAGCGCGGGGGCGGTGCATGCCGCAGCCCAGGCGATGCAGCTTGTGCTGCCGCGTGCCCAGCACGCAAGCGCCACTGTGGGTGGGGTGGTGCAGGTAGGCGGGCAGTTAGGGCTGGTGCTCACGCTCGATGGTGTGACGCTGTGCGTGGTGCCGCTGGGGCCACACGCCGAGCAAGTGCATGACGCCGTGGTGGCCTGAACCGCGCACCTGCAGCTGCAACTGGTAGGAAGAAGGCAAGACGGAAGGACGTTTGCAGCACCATGATCCAGCAGCCCGCGCCCACCTTCTTTGCCTCCCCGCAGGCGTTCCGCGATTGGCTGGAGCGCCACGCCGCCAGCGCGACGGAGCTGCTGGTGGGTTTTCACAAGGTGGGCTCGGGCCGCCCCAGCATGGGCTGGCCGGAGTCGGTGGACGAAGCGCTGTGCTTTGGGTGGATCGATGGCATTCGGCGGCGTATTGACGAGCACACGTATTCGATCCGCTTCACTCCGCGCAAGCCGTCGTCGATCTGGAGTGCGGTCAACATCGCCAAGGTGGAGCAGCTGCAGGCGGCAGGCCGCATGACGCCTGCGGGGCTGGCCGCCTTCGCGCACCGCAAGGCAGACAAGTCGGCCATCTACTCGCACGAGCAGGCGGGGGTGGCCGAGCTGCCGGTGGCGCTGCAACGCACGTTCCAGAGCAACAAGGCCGCGTGGCGGTACTTTCAGGAGTCCACACCGCCCAGCTACCGCAAGGTGATGCTGCACTGGGTCGCATCCGCCAAACGTGATGCGACCCGGGAGGCGCGGTTTGCGCAGCTGGTGGCCGCCTGTGCTGCGGGCGAGCGCATTGAGCTGTGGGCGAAGCGGCCACCCGTTGCAAAGGCTTAGCCCAGCCTCCAAGCCCGAGCCACCCGGTGGGTTGCCTCGCTTGCCGTAAGCTCGCGGCATGCAACAAAGAAACCTTGGACCTTTCTCCGTCTCGGCCATCGGCCTGGGCTGCATGAATCTGTCGCACGCCTATGGCGCCCCGGTGTCTGCCGAGCAGGGCGAACGCGTGCTGCTGGCCGCGCTGGATGCGGGTGTGACGCTGTTTGACACCGCCGCGCTGTACGGCTTTGGCGCCAACGAAACCCTGGTGGGCCGTGTGCTGAAGCAGCACCGCAGCCGTTTCACCCTGGCCAGCAAATGCGGCATGCAGGGCGTGGATGTGAATGGCGACGGCAAGCTGGTGCGCGTGATTGACGGCCGCCCCGCCACGCTGCGCCAGACCTGCGAAGACAGCCTGCGCCGCCTGCAGACCGACGTGATCGACCTGTACTACCTGCACCGCTGGGACAAGAAGGTGCCCATTGAAGACAGCGTGGGTGCGCTGGCCGACCTGGTGCGCGCGGGCAAGATCCGCAGCATCGGCCTGTCGGAGGTGTCGGCCGCCACGCTGCGCAAGGCGCACGCGGTGCACCCCATTGCTGCGGTGCAGACCGAGTATTCGCTCTGGACGCGCAACCCCGAGATTGCTGTGCTGGACGCCTGCCGAGAACTGGGCGTCGCCTTTGTGGCGTTCAGCCCCGTGGCGCGGGGCTTTCTGTGTGGCGATCTGCGCGATGTGAGCACGCTGGATGCCAAGGATATCCGCCGCGCCATGCCCCGTTTTGCGCCCGACGCCTATGCCGCCAATCTGAAGCTGCTCGATGGCTACCAAGCCATTGCGCACAATGTGGGTTGCACCCCCGCCCAGCTGGCGCTGGCGTGGCTGCTGCACAAGGCTGAGCACATCATTCCCATCCCAGGCACCACCAGTGTGGAGCATTTGCAGGACGACCTGGGTGCTGCCAACGTGCGACTGGACGCCGCCACCATGGCGCGGCTGGATGCGCTGATCAACGAGCGCACGGTCGTGGGCCACCGCTACAACGCACAAGCCGCGAGCGAAGTCGATACCGAAACGTTTGAAGACCGCGCAGCGTAGGCGGCGCGGTCTTTGTGGGCTTCAGTGCAGGTTCGCTGCAGTTTCAATACGACTTGACGGTGAGGCTTTTTGTGGAGCCTCAACGGCCTCGCAAATTGCCCTTGTCATCGGCAATCACGATCTCCACACGGCGGTTCATGGCGCGGCCTTCGGGCGACGCGTTGTCAGCCACCGGGTGGGCCTTGCCGTAGCCGCGTGCGGCGATGCGGCTGCTGTCCACGCCGCGCTGCACCAACGCATCGCGCACGGCCTGCGCGCGGCGGTCTGACAGGTCCTGGTTGTAGCTGTCGCCACCCACGCTGTCGGTGTAGCCCTCGATCAACAGCTTGCGGTCCGGGAACTGTTTGAGAAAGTTCGCCAGCTTGTCCAGGCGCGGGCCGGCCTGGGCCGAGAGTTCGGCCTTGTTGAAGGCAAACAGCACATCGCCCAAGGTCACCAGCAGGCCGCGTTCGGTCTGCTGGGCTTCGAGTTCGCGCAATTGCGCTTCGAGTGCGCGCACGCGGTCTTGTGCCGCATTGGCCTGGGCCATGGCAGCGGTGGCTTGCGCCTGCTGTTGTGCGGCGCGTTGCTCGGCGCTCATCGCCTGCTGCTGGGCTTGCTGGGCGCGCAGGCGGGCCGCGTCAGCCTCTTGGGTGCGGGCCTGCAGACGGATGCGGTCGCCTTCGCTGCCTGCCTGTTTGATGTTGGCATCGAGCTGGCGTGCGCGGGCTGCATTGGTGGCGATCTCGGCGCGTTGGCGGGCGATGTACGCCAGGTGGTTGGTCTCGGACGTGTCGCGGTCATCGGCCCACACGCGGTCGGCCTTGGCCAGTGCGTCGGTGGCTTGCTTCAGTTCGAGCTGCGCGTACTGGTTGACGGCCGGGTCTCCTGCAGCGGTGCTCACTGCGGTACGGGCCTCTTCCAGCGCGGGCGATGGGGTGGTGCTGGCGCAGGCGGCCAGCAGGCCTACGGCAATCAGGCTGGTGCACAGGGCGGTGGTTCGGTGAAAAAAGCGATGCATGGTCAGGTGTTCCTTGAAATGGGGGGAGGTCAATCGCGGGGCCTCAACGGTGTTGGGCGTGAGTCGAAGCCAGGTTGGGCGCTAAGGCTTCAACGTCTGGCGCTGGCCTAGCGCGGCGATCGGCGGTCGATTTCTTCTTGCAGCGCTCGGATGCCGTCTTGCACTTGCGTCAGGTTGGCGGCATTGCTGGCGGCGTCGGCGCGGGTTTCGGCCACGCGGGCATCTACCTCGGCCTCAGCGGCCAGGCGGCGCGCGGCCACATAGTCCTTTTCAGCCATGGCTTTTTCGGCCTGCATCAGCTTCTCGCGCGCTTGTTGCAACTGCACGGGGGCGCTGGTGGCCACAGCCGGGGCAGCCGCCACGCGGTTGACAGTGGTGCGGGTGACCGCCATCTGTTCGGTGGGCGCCGGGGTGGAAGAACAGGCGGCCAGTGCGCCCAGTGCGAGTGCCGCTGTGGCGGTACGGATCAATGCGGATGAATGCATGGTGTGGTGGACTCCTGTGGAGGTTGTGGGATGTGCCGCACCGAGATTTCGGGCGGGCAGCCAGCGGTGTTCTGGTGTTGATGCATTGTTGGGGCCCGCGCGGCACCGGGGCGTAGGCCCTGCCTCTGTATTGCTGTGGGGCATGTCTTACGAACACTTGCAAACGGGGCAGACCAGCGGCGAATTGGCCGTTGCCTGATCAACTGCGGAACTCTGACTTCCACGGGGTCTCGATCAAGGACGTTGCGCACCTCAGCGCTCCATTGCGGGGCTGAAGCACCCTGCATGGCCGAGGTCACGGGTGACCCCGTGTATCAGCCCCGCCCACGCGCGCCCCATCCCGTCACTGCACCACGAAGAGGAGAGTCCCCGCATGCAGCCGTCCAACTTTATGACCTGGGTCCAGGAGGCCACCTTTGCCGGCGTGCCGCTGTGGAGCCTGTGCGTGGCCCTGGCGGCCACCACGGCCACCTATGCAGCCATCCTTTTGGTGCTGCACCTGCTGACCCGCCGCGCCAAGGTGTGGGCCACGCAGTCGCACAGCGGCATGGCGCAGACCATGGTGGATGTGCTGGAAGGCACCAGCCGCACGCTGATGCTGGTGGTGGCTCTGCTCGTGGGCGCGAGCCTGCTGGACCTGCCCGGCCGCTGGGAGAACCGCCTGAGCCAGCTGTGGTTTGTGGCCGTGGCGCTGCAGATGGGCCTGTGGGGCATGCGTGCCATTGGCATTGGTGTGCGCCGCTATGTGGAGCGGCACTCGTCCAGTGGCATGACGCAGGTCAGTGCCTCGGCCACGCTGATGTCCTGGGGGCTGCGCACGCTGCTGTGGAGCGTGGTGCTGCTGGCCATCTTGTCGAATGTGGGCGTGAACATCACGGCCTTTATCGCCAGCCTGGGCGTGGGCGGCATTGCGGTGGCGCTGGCGGTGCAAAACATCTTGGGAGACCTGTTTGCCTCGCTCGCCATCGCGGTGGACAAGCCGTTTGAGGTGGGCGACTTCATCGTGGTGGGCAATGTGTCGGGCACGGTGCAGGTGATTGGTCTCAAGACCACACGCATCCGCAGCCTGCAGGGCGAGCAGATCGTGATGTCCAACACCGACCTGCTCAAGCAGACCATCAGCAACTTTCGCATGCTGGAGCGGCGGCGCATCGTGTTTACCTTTGGCGTGGCCTATGACACCACCCCCGAGCAGGCGGAGGCGATTCCAGGCGTCGTGCGCAAGCTCATCGAGTCGCACCCGGAGCTGCGCTTTGACCGCGCGCATTTCAAGGCGCTGGGTACCAACTCGCTGGACTACGAGGTGGTCTACATCGTGGAAGACCCGGCCTACAACCTCTACATGGACTTGCAGCAGTCCATCAACCTGGGGCTGCTGCGCGAGTTCAAGGCCATGGGTGTGGCGTTTGCGTTCCCCACCCGCACGGTGCACATTGCCAGCACGCCGCCGCAGGCCCCTGCTGCTGCGGTGTCCTGATTGCGCAGGCGGGTACTGCGTAGGCAAAAAAAAGCCGGCAGCCTTTGCAGGCGGCCGGCTTGAACAGGGTAGTTACCTCTAGCGCTTTTTCAACTTCTCAAAGAAAGCTTACTTGGCGACCACGCGCACCATTTCCAGGCACTTGTTCGAGTAGCCCCATTCGTTGTCGTACCAGCTCACGACCTTCACGAAGGTGCCGTCCAGCGCGATGCCGGCGTCAGCGTCAAAGATGGACGTGCGGGTATCGCCACGGAAGTCGGTGGCCACCACCTTGTCTTCGGTGTAACCCAGTACGCCCTTCAGGGCGCCTTCGGACTGGGCCTTCATTTCGGCCTTGATTTCTTCGTAGGTGGCAGCCTTGTCCAGCTCCACCGTCAGGTCCACCACCGACACGTCGGAGGTGGGCACGCGGAAGGACATGCCGGTCAGCTTCTTGTTCAGCGCAGGGATCACCACGCCCACGGCCTTGGCAGCGCCAGTGCTGGAGGGGATGATGTTTTCCAGAATGCCACGGCCGCCGCGCCAGTCCTTGTTCGAAGGGCCGTCCACGGTCTTTTGCGTGGCGGTGGCTGCGTGCACGGTGGTCATCAGGCCGCGCTTGATGCCCCACTTGTCGTTCAGCACCTTGGCCACGGGGGCCAGGCAGTTGGTGGTGCACGATGCGTTGGAGATGATGGCCTGGCCTGCGTAGGTGTCGTGGTTCACGCCGAACACGAACATGGGGGTGTCGTCTTTCGACGGAGCCGACAGGATGACCTTCTTGGCGCCAGCGTCAAGGTGCTTCTGCGCGGTGACCTTGTCTAGGAACAGGCCGGTGGATTCGATCACCACGTCGGCGCCGACTTCGTTCCACTTCAGGTTGGCGGGGTCGCGCTCTTGCGTGAGGCGGATCTTCTTGCCATTGACGATCAGGGTGTTGCCCTCGACCGCTACGGTGCCCTTGAAGCGGCCGTGCACCGAGTCGTACTGCAGCATGTACGCCAGGTACTCAGGCTCCAGCAGGTCGTTGATGCCCACGACTTCGATGTCGCTGAAGTTCTGGATGGCCGAGCGCAGCACGTTGCGGCCGATGCGGCCGAAGCCGTTGATACCAATCTTGATCGTCATAGGGAGCCTCTTCAAAGTTGCAAAGTCGAAATCATGAATTGGCCGCCGCGCGCCCGCTGGCAGCGGTGCGCAGCGGGCAAAGGGCGTTTTAACGGGCCTTCTTGGCGGGCTTCAGGCGGGCCGCGCCGATGGCCACCAGCACTGCGTCGGCCACGTTCTCTTCGGTGAATCCGAAATGCTTGAACAGCACAGGCGCAGGGGCAGATTCGCCGTAGGTGTCGATGCCCACCACGGCGGCGCAGCCGTACTTCCACCAGCCGTCGGTCACGCCCATTTCCACGGCCACGCGCGGCACGCCCGCAGGCAGCACACTGCTCTTGTACTTGGCATCTTCGCGGTCGAAGGTGGTGGTGCTGGGCATGGAGACCACGCGCACGCCGATCTTCTTGTCGGCCAGCAGGCGCTGGGCCTTCAGGGCCAGCTGCACTTCAGAGCCGGTGGCAATGATCACGGCCACGGGCTTCTTCTTGATGCCCACGTCGGCAGGCTCGCTCAGCACGTAGGCGCCGCGCGAGATGTCGCCCAGGTCGCGCTTGGGCGCATAGGGCAGGTTCTGGCGCGACAGGGCCAGCACGGTGGGCTTGTTGCGGTTGGACAGGGCCACGCTCCAGGCCACGGCGGTTTCTGCCGTGTCAGCGGGGCGCCAGACATCGAGGTTGGGAATCAGGCGCAGGCTGGCCACGTGCTCGATGGACTGGTGCGTGGGGCCGTCTTCGCCCAGGCCGATGGAGTCGTGCGTGAACACGTGGATTACGCGCTGCTTCATCAGGGCAGCCATGCGGATGGCGTTGCGGCTGTAGTCGCTGAACGTGAGGAAGGTGCCGCCGTAGGGAATGAAGCCGCCGTGCAGCGCCACGCCGTTCATGATGGCGGCCATGCCGAATTCGCGCACGCCGTAGTTGATGTGGCGGCCACCGATCTTTTGGCCGTTTTCGAGCGCGGTCTGCACCACGTTGCCCTGCATGTCAAAGCGCAGATTGGGTGTGCTCTTGGTGTTGGTGAGGTTGGAGCCTGTCAAGTCGGCGCTGCCGCCCAGCAGTTCGGGCAGCGCAGCGGTGAAGGCTTCCAGCGCCAGCTGGCTGGCCTTGCGGCTGGCCACGGTCTCGCCCTTGGTGTGCGCGGCCACCACGGTGTCCACGGCCACTTGCGCAAAGTTGGCGGGCAGGTCGCCCTGCATGCGGCGGGTGTATTCGGCAGCCAGCTCGGGGAAAGCCTTGCTGTAGGCGGCAAACCGTTCGTTCCAGGTGGCTTCAGCGGCAGCGCCAGCGGCCTTGGCGTCCCAGCCGGCGTAAACATCTTCGGGGATCACGAAGGGCTCGCTGGTCCAGCCCAGGGCTTCGCGCGTGAGCTTGATTTCTTCGGCGCCCAGGGGCTCGCCGTGGGCCTTGGCGGTGTTCACGCGGTTGGGGCTGCCCTTGCCGATGTGTGTCTTGCACACGATGAGCGTGGGGCGCTCGGTCTGCTTCTTGGCTTCGACGATGGCTGCGGCCACCTTGTCGGCGTCGTGGCCATCAATGGGCCCGATCACGTTCCAGCCGCTGGCCACGAAGCGCAGGGGGGTGTTGTCGGCAAACCAGGGAGCAACCTGACCGTCGATGCTGATGCCGTTGTCGTCGTACAGGGCGATCAGCTTGTTGAGCTTCCAGGCGCCGGCCAGCGACACGGCTTCGTGGCTGATGCCTTCCATCAGGCAGCCATCGCCCAGGAAGGCGTAGGTGTGGTGGTCCACCACGGCGTGGCCTTCGCGGTTGAACTCGGCAGCCAGCAGCTTTTCGGCCAGCGCAAAGCCCACGGCATTGGTGATGCCCTGGCCCAGCGGGCCGGTGGTGGTTTCCACGCCGGGGGTGATGCCTACTTCGGGGTGGCCGGCGGTCTTGCTGTGCAACTGGCGGAAGTTCTTCAGCTCGCCGATGGGCATGTCGTAGCCGGTGAGGTGCAGCAATGCGTACAGCAGCATCGAGCCGTGGCCGTTGGACAGCACAAACCGGTCGCGGTCAAACCACTGGGGGTTGGTGGGGTTGTGCTTGAGGTGGCGGCTCCACAGCGCCACGGCCATGTCGGCCATGCCCATGGGGGCGCCGGGGTGGCCGGAGTTGGCTTGTTGAACGGCGTCCATGGCCAATGCGCGGATCGCATTTGCCATCTGTTGGGATTGCTGGGTGTTGGCCATGGGGGGAGAGTTCAGGGTGGGTGAGTCGGGGGAAACCCGGCATTTTACCGAGGTGGCTTGCGCTCACCTGAATTCGCAGGCTGCCAGCAGGAAGCCCGGTGGCAATGCACTACAGTGCGGCCCATGCAAGGACTGCATCTCACCGCCGATCTCCATGGCTGCCGTTGCGCCTCCGCATGGCTGCTGGACGCTACCGCCCTGGGCCGCGCCTGTACCGAAGCGGTGCGCGCCGCTGGGCTCCAGCCTGTGGGGCAGTTGTTCCATGAATTTCCTGCCACCGAGCACGGCCCCGGCGGGGTGACTGCCACGGTGTTGCTGGCCGAGTCGCACCTGTGCGTGCACACGTGGCCCGAGCAGCGCGGCGTGACGCTGGATGTGTATGTGTGCAATTTCGGCGCCGACCATTCGGCCAAGGCGCGTGCGCTGATGGAAGCCTTGCTGGCCTTGTTCGACCCCACCACCGTGGAGCGCCATGCGCTCCAGCGGGGCTCTGTGAGCGGGGTGGCGGCATGAGTGCCGCCCGCCATCAGGTGCCTGCCCTGCTTCTGGCCGCAGGCCGTGGCGAGCGCATGCGCCCGCTGACCGACAGCATGCCCAAGCCGCTGCTGCAGGTGCAGGGCCAGCCACTGCTGCAGTGGCACCTGCAGGCTTTGCTGGACGCAGGTGTGGAGCGGGCGGTGATCAACACCGCATGGCTGGGCGAACAGATCAGCGCGTTTTTCTCCAGCGTTTTTGCCTCCAAGCGCAGGAAAAATATGCCTGAGCAGCTATCAATTTCATACTCCCACGAAGGGGTGGACTTTGGCGGCGCGCTGGAAACCGCTGGCGGTATCGCCCGTGCATTGCCGCAGCTCGGCCCGGTGTTCTGGCTGGCCGCAGGCGATGTGTTTGCGCCCGATTTCGTGTTCGACAGCGCAGCGGTAGCGGCCTTCGAGGCCAGCGATCATCTGGCCCACCTGTGGCTGGTGTCCAACCCCACCCACAACCCACGTGGCGACTTTGGCCTGTCGGCCGACGGCCTGGCGCTGAACCTGCCCGCCGACGACTCCACACCGCGTTACACCTACAGCACCATCGCCCTGCTGCGCGCCGAGCTGTTTGCAGGGCCTTGGTGTGACATTCCGCCTGGCAATCCGGGCGGCATCAAAGCCCCGCTGGCGCCGCTGCTGCGCCGGGCGATGGACAATGGCCGCGTCAGTGCGCAGCTCTACACCGGCCGTTGGACCGATGTGGGCACGCCCGAGCGGCTGGCCGAACTCAATTCCTATTCTCACGACGCGCCATGAACACCACCGTGCCTGCCTCCGTCTATGCCCAGCGCCGTGCGCACCTGGCTGCCCAGCTGGGCCCAGGGGGCATCGCCATCATCCCCACGGCGCTGGAGCGCCCGCGCAACCGCGACAGCGACTTTCTGTTCCGCCACGACAGCTACTTCTATTACCTGACAGGCTTTACCGAGCCTGGCGCCTGCCTGGTGCTGGCGCACGATGGCCGCAGCACGCTGTTCTGCCAGCCCAAGGATCTGGAGCGCGAAATCTGGGATGGCTACCGCCTCGGCCCGGCCGCTGCGCCCGCCGCGTTGGGCGTGGACGCCGCGCATTCGATGGCCGAACTGGACAGCAAGCTGCCGCGCCTGCTCGAAAACACGGCCTGCGTCTGGTACCCGTTTGCCACGCACAGCGGCTTGGCGGCGCGGGTGGAGGGCTGGCTCAACGTGGTGCGCGGCCGTGTGCGCTATGGCGCCATCTGCCCCGCAGAACAGAACGACCTGTGCACGCTGCTCGACGAGATGCGCCTTTTCAAGGACACCCACGAGCAGGACATCATGCGCCGCGCCAGCGCCATCAGTGCGCAGGCCCACATCCGCGCCATGCAGCGCTCGGCCCGCATGCTGCGCGCCGGGGAGGATGTGCGTGAATACCACCTGGATGCCGAGCTGCTGCACGCGTTTCGCGAGGCGGGCTCGCAGTACCCGGCCTACAGCTCCATCGTGGCCGCCGGTGCCAACGCCTGCGTGCTGCACTACCGGGCCGATGCAGCCCCGGTGCGCGATGGCGAGCTGGTGCTGATCGACGCGGGCTGCGAGCTGGACAGCTACGCCAGCGACATCACGCGCACCTTCCCCGCCAACGGAAAATTCACGGGCCCACAGCGTGCGCTGTACGACCTGGTGCTGGCCAGCCAGGACGCGGCCGTGGCTGCCACCAAGGCGGGTGCCCGCTTCAACGACCCGCACGACGCCACGGTGGCCGTGCTGGCGCAGGGCATGCTGGACCTGGGCCTGCTCGACAAGAACAAGGTGGGCACCGCGCAGGACGTGATCGACAAGCGCGCCTACTTCCAGTTCTACATGCACCGCACCAGCCACTGGCTGGGCATGGACGTGCACGACTGCGGCAGCTATGTGGAGCCCGGCGAGGTGGGGCAGACCAGCGAACGCAAAGACCCGCTCTCGGGCGAAACGATCACCAATCGCCCCAGCCGCATCCTGCGGCCCGGCATGGTGCTGACCATCGAGCCCGGCATCTACGTGCGCCCCGCCGACGGCGTGCCCGAGCAGTTCCACAACATCGGCATCCGCATCGAAGACGATGCCATCGTCACCGAGACGGGTTGTGAGCTGATCACGCGCGGTGTCCCGGTGAAGGCCGACGAGATCGAAGCGCTGATGCGCGCCTGAGCGTGGGCAAAACCATGGCCGTGGACAACACTGCCGGGGCAGACGCGGCGCGCGCTCCGGCGCAACCCGGCAAGTGGCGGCTGGGCGGTGCGCTGTGGCTGCTGGGCATGCCCGGCGTGGTGGCGGTGGTCTGGGCGCTGCTGCCCACCCTGAAGGCCAATGAAGCCCTGCTGCCGCTGCCACCGGAGGTCGTGCTGGTGCTCAGCGGGTTGCAGACGGCGGTGCTCCTGGCGCTGGCCGTGGCGCTCGGGGTGTGGCTGGCGCCTCGCGTGGGCCTGCAGGCGCCGGCCATGTCTTCCTGGCTGGCCGGCCGGCCCGCAGGGCCCGCGTTTCGGGCCCAACTCCTGCCCGGAGTCTGCGGTGGTGTGGCGGGCGCTGCGTGGCTATGGGTGCTGTCCCGACTGGCGCCCACGGCGCTGCAGCCCTCCGATCCTGCCAGTGCCATGCCATTGGCGGTCAAGTTGCTGTATGGCGGCATCACCGAAGAGCTGCTGGTGCGCTGGGGTGTGATGACCCTGCTGCTGTGGCTGGGCTGGCGCCTGCTGCTGCGTGGTCATGGGCGGCCAGGCAAGGGGCTGGAGGCTGCGGCGGTGGTGCTCAGCGCTGTGTTGTTTGCCGTGGGGCATCTGCCTGCCGCGCAGGCGCTGGCCGGGGTGTTGACCGTGCCCGTGGTGGCATTCGTGCTGGTGGGCAACACGGCCTTTGGTCTGGTGGCGGGCTGGCTCTATGCGCGCCACGGCCTGGAGGCGGCGATCATTGCGCATGTGCTGGCGCATCTGCTGTCATCTCCACTGCTCTGAGAGGCCGAGTCACGGTGCCGCTGCACGGGGTAACTCGCATGTAACCGCTTCGTGTGAGAATTGAAACTCGATTACATCCCCAACGACCGAGAGAAAAGAGACATGTCCATGCCTACCCGCCGCGCTACCAAGATTGTTGCCACCCTGGGTCCTGCATCGAGCGACCCGGCGCTGCTGGAGGCGATGATCCGAGCGGGGGTGAACGTGGTGCGGCTGAACTTCAGCCACGGCAAGGCGCAGGACCACATCGACCGCGCTGCCACCGTGCGTGCAGCCGCCCAGCGGGCAGGCCGTGAGGTGGCCATCATGGCCGACCTGCAGGGGCCCAAGATCCGTGTGGGCAAGTTTGCCGAAGGCAAGGTGCAGCTGGAATCGGGTGCCAAATTCGTGCTCGACGCCTCGCGCACCGAGCTGGGCGACATCGAAGGCGTGGGGCTGGACTACAAGGAGCTGCCGCGTGACGTGAAAGCGGGTGACCTGCTGCTGCTCAATGATGGCCTGATCGTGCTCACCGTGGATGCGGTGCGCGGTGAAGAAGTACACACCACGGTCAAGGTGGGCGGCGAGCTGTCGAACAACAAGGGCATTAACAAGAAGGGCGGCGGCCTCACGGCACCGGCCTTGACGGCCAAGGACATGGAAGACATCCGCACGGCCATGAGCTTCCAGGCCGACTATGTAGCGGTGAGCTTTCCCAAGAACGCGACCGACATGGAGATGGCGCGCCAGCTGTGCAATGTGGCTGCTTCCGAGTACCGCCACAAGCCGGGCCTGATCGCCAAGATCGAACGCGCCGAGGCCATCCCGCACCTGGAGGCCATCTTGCGCGTCTCTGACGGCATCATGGTGGCGCGTGGCGACCTGGCGGTAGAAGTCGGCAACGCGGCCGTGCCCGCGCTGCAAAAGAAGATGATCCGCATGGCGCGCGAGCTGGACAAGGTCGTGATCACCGCCACGCAGATGATGGAAAGCATGATCACCAACCCCGTGCCCACGCGTGCCGAGGTGAGTGACGTGGCCAACGCCGTGCTGGATGGCACCGACGCCGTGATGCTGAGTGCCGAGACGGCCGCAGGCCGCTACCCGCTCGAGACCGTGGAAGAGATGGCCACCATCTGCGCCGCGGCCGAAGCGGCGGAAGACCACCAGCTCGATGCCGACTTCACCGGCCAGACCTTCGGCCGGATCGACCAGTCCATCGCCATGGGGGCGCTGTTCACCGCGCACCACCTGGGCGCCAAGGCCATCGTGGCCATGACGGACAGTGGCGCGACGGCGCTGTGGATGAGCCGGCACAGCATCCGCATCCCCATCTATGCGCTCACGCCCAAGGTGGCCACGCAACGCAAGATGGCCATGTACCGCAACGTGCGCCCTTTGCTGATGGACACCAGTGCCGACCGCGACACCGCGCTGGATCAGGCAGAGCGCCACCTCAAGAGCCGCAACATCGTGCAAAAGGGGGATGTGTACGCCATCACCTGCGGTGAGCCCATGGGCGCACCCGGCGGCACGAACATGCTGAAGATCTGCGTGGCCAGCTGACCGATCGAGGGGTTGCACCCTCACCGCTGCGGGGCAGCGTCCCGGGCAGGAGTCCGGCGGCGCTGGGCGGCGGTCAGTGCGCGTTGCCTTGTGGCGACTTGTGCTCCAGGGCTGCTTGCCAGCGCGGTGCGCGCGCGGCCAGTGCGTGGATGGCCGCCGCTGCCAGCCCACCGGTGACCAGGCCCGCCAGCACATCAGACGGGAAGTGCACTCCCAGGCAGACGCGGCTCCAGACCATGGCGGCTGTGACCGCCGCGGCCAGCCAGGTCAGCCCGCGAACCGGCCGCAGGGCGAGACTGGCCGCCAGCGCGGCGGCGCCTGCCACATGCATGCTGGGAAAGCCTGCGCGAGCGGCATGCTCGATCCACTGGACGCCAATGCCCAGCTGCGCAGGCCGCGGCGCCGGCACCGCCAGTCGCAACAGCTGTACTCCTACCCACGCCAGGGCCATGGACGCGAGCGCCAGCACCAGGGCGCGCCGCTGCGCTGCGTTGCCCAGCACAAAGCTGCCGAGCAGCAGGCCGCCCATGGCGGTGGGCAGTTGCTGCGACACCCACCGGGCCACCGTCACCACTGCGGGCAAGGTGGCGGCGTCGGCATTGAGGGCCTGAAACAAGGCCAGGTCGAGTTCAAGCATGGGAGCTGTCCGGTGGCGTGGTGGTGCTGGCGAAATGTGGAAAGCGCGGGCGCAGTGCTGTGGCCGCCAGGTCGCAGAGCCAGCCGGTCGTCCAGCACAGCCAGCCTGTCCACAGCGTGTGGCTCATGAAATGGGCGCCACGCACCTGCTGGGCCGCACCCAAGACGAACCCCGCCAGCAACGCACCCGCCAACCACCAGCGTGCGGCCGACGGTAGCTTGTGGCGCAATGCGAAGTAGCCTCCCAAAAAGGCGAATCCCGCCGACGCATGGCCCGCCGGAAAACAGCGGCCGCTGCCGCCATCGAGCACTCCCAGCGCCCAGTGCGACACGTGGCGTGCCACGCCGCCAAACTGCGCAAGGTCCCAGGGGCAACTGGTGGCGCTGAGGTTTTTGGTGATGCTGACCACGGCCAGCGAGAGCAGGGCACTCACGGCCATCTGCAGGCGCTCGCTGGCGTCCAGCTTGCGCAGAAAGCCGCGTGGCCACCACACGCTCAGGGCCAGCAGCAACACCAGCAACCATCCCAGGCGGCGGGCCCCTTCGTGCAGCACCTGCACAAAAAACCACTGGTCCCGCATCGGAAATCCGTTGGACGACCCAAACACCTGGGCAAACGCCAGGTCTTGCCCTGCGGCATCCCAGGCCACCACACAGGCCAGTGCTCCCAGAGTCCAGACAAGCAGTGTGTGGCGGTGGGAGGGGGTTCGGGACGCAATGGGTGCGGTGGACGGCGTGACGGGCGAAGGCTGCATGGCCTGCAAGATAGGCGGTCGTACTTAACGCCGTCTTAAAGCCGATGCTGCCCTTGTCCCGCCCCTGTCCGATGGGCTGCGACAATGCCTGCATGCGAATACTCGTGGTCGAAGACGATGCGGGCATAGCCAGTGGCCTGCGCAGCAACCTCCAGCAACGCGGCTATGCGGTGGATGTCAGCGACGGCGTCGCCAGTGCCTGGAGTGCCCTGCGCGCCGAGCGTTTCGATGCCGTGCTGCTGGACCTGGGGCTGGTGGACGGTGACGGTAGCGAACTGCTGCGGCGCCTTCGCCTGAGCCCGCCCGCCACCGGGGCCGCGTCGTCCGCCTTGCCGGACCCCTCTACACCGGTGCTGATCGTCACGGCGCGTGACCAGGTGCACCAGCGCATCGCGGGGCTGGACCAGGGCGCCGACGACTACCTGACCAAGCCGTTTGATGTGGACGAGCTGGACGCGCGCTTGCGGGCGCTGCTTCGGCGTGCAGCAGGACGGGCGTCGCCCACCATCCGTCTGGGTGATATCGAGCTGGACCCCGCGACCCGCACGGTGCGCCAGCAAGGCAACCCCGTGGAGATGTCTCCGCGCGAGTTTTCCGTGCTGCTGGTGCTGCTGGAGGCGCGGGGCCGGGTGCTGTCGCGCCAGCAGATTGAGGAACGCCTGTACAGCTGGGATGCCGCGGTGGAGAGCAACGCGGTCGAGGTCCACATTCACCACCTGCGCCGCAAGCTGGGCAGCGCCTGTATCCAGACCATGCGCGGGGTGGGTTACTTCATGCCGCAGGAGAAGCCCGCGTGAACGCGCCCGCATCTCCTCGCCCGGCGCCCGGGCGCCGCCCATCGTTGACCCGGCAGCTGCTGCTGTGGTCGTTGGGCGCGCTGGCCATCGTCTGGG
The DNA here is from genome assembly GCF_002754175.1 of Acidovorax sp. 59. NCBI lineage: Bacteria > Pseudomonadati > Pseudomonadota > Betaproteobacteria > Burkholderiales > Comamonadaceae > Acidovorax > Acidovorax sp. 59. The sequence goes on from NZ_PEET01000001.1 coordinate 4,893,585, forward strand.
GCAGCTTCGTCTTCATTGGCTACCGGACCGGTGTGCATGAGGCCGATGAGCTGACTGACGGGCACCTGGCCAGCGTGGCCGCGCTGCTGCTCAACCTGCGGGCCACCGAGGCGATGGAAGGCCCACAGCGGACCGAGCGCACCCCCACACCCTGGCTCAAGACGCACGACTATCAGCAGACCATCAGCGTGGTGCAGTGGGATGCGCAGGGGCGGGTGCTCTCGCTCACGGGCTCGGTGTCCGAGCCGCCTTTCAGCGATGCCGAGGGGTTTGCCGACCTGACACTGGGGCCCGACAAGGTGGCCTGGCGCAGCTTTTCGCAATGGGATGCCGGGCGCACCCGCAAGATCATGGTGATGCTGGAGCTGCGCGAGCGGGACGAGCTGGCGGATGACATTGCCGGGCAGCTCATTGAACCCGGCTTGTGGTTGCTGCCTGTGGTGTCCCTGGCCTTGGGGCTGGCGCTGTGGCGCGGCTTGCGGCCCCTTTATGCACTGTCGGCCGATGTGGCGGCGCTGGACCCGGCCAGCGCCCAGCGCCTGGCCTCGCGCCATGCCTGGAGCGAGTTCGAGTCGGTCGTGGCGTCGATCAATACGTTGCTGGACCGCCAGCAGGTCGCCATGGTGCGAGAGCGCCGCCTGGCCAATGAGGTGGCCCACGAGCTGCGCACGCCGCTGTCCTCCATCGCACTGCAGGCCAGCGCCCTGGCGGGGGAACTGACGGAAGAAGCCCGTGCCCAGGCGCTGGCGCGCATCGGCCAGGATGCTCTGCGCGCGGGTCACGTTCTCAACCAGCTGCTGGCCCTGGCCCGCGCCAGCCGGGCTGAGCTGCACGAAGCCAAGGCGCCCGTGGACCTGAGCGCACTGGCGCGGTCGGTGTGCGCCGACTATGCCCAGGCGGCGTGGAAACGCGGCGATGACCTGGCCCTGTCAGCCCCGCCTGCTCTCACCGTGCCCGGCCATGCGGTGTTGCTGGACATTGCAGTGCGCAATCTGGTGGAAAACGCGCTCAAGCACACGCCCGAAGGCACCCAGATCGCGGTCCAACTGGGCTCCACCGACACCGGTGGCGCGTGGCTGCAGGTGTGTGACGATGGGGCACGCCAGCAGGTGGGCAGTGCGGTGGGCCGTACTGCGGCCTCACCGGTGGACAGCCTGCACCTGGGTCATGAAATCCTGCGCCGCGTGGCGGACATCCATGGGGGGCACTTTGGTGCCGCACCTGCGCTAGCGCCCTTTACCACCTGCTACCGGTTGGATTTGCCATCGCCCTCCGTGTTGTCCCCCGGTTAAAATTGCGAGTTACGAAGCGGTTACCACCGCGTTGCCCGGTGCTACAGCGCCTCGCGCCCTCCTTCTTCAACCCACCACGGACCCCACGACCATGCCCCTCGTTTCGATGCGCGAACTGCTCGACCATGCCGCTGCCAACAGCTATGGCATCCCTGCCTTCAACGTCAACAACCTGGAGCAGGTGCAGGCCGTAATGGCTGCTGCGGACGAAGTGGGCGCTCCCGTCATCCTGCAGGCCAGCGCTGGCGCACGCAAGTACGCGGGCGAGCCGTTCATCAAGCACCTGATCCAGGCGGCGGTCGAGGCCTTCCCTCACATCCCGCTGGTGATGCACCAGGACCACGGCACCTCGCCCAAGATTTGCCAGGGTGCCATCGACCTGGGCTTTGGCTCGGTGATGATGGACGGCTCGCTGATGGAAGACGGCAAGACCCCTTCGTCCTTCGACTACAACGTTGAAGTGACGCGCAAGGTGGTGGACATGGCGCACAAGGTGGGCGTTACGGTCGAAGGCGAACTGGGCTGCCTGGGCAACCTCGAAACCGGGGATGCGGGCGAAGAAGACGGCATTGGTGCGGTCGGCAAGCTCGACCACAGCCAGATGCTGACCGATCCCGAAGAAGCCGCCGTGTTTGTGAAGGCCACCCAGCTGGACGCCCTGGCCATCGCCATCGGCACCAGCCATGGCGCCTACAAGTTCAGCCGCAAGCCCACGGGCGACATCCTGGCCATCAGCCGCGTGAAGGAAATCCACCAGCGCATCCCCAACACCCACTTGGTGATGCATGGCTCCTCGTCGGTGCCTGCCGAGTTGCTGGCCATCATCAACCAGTACGGCGGCAAGATGAAGGAAACGTACGGCGTGCCCGTCGAGGAAATCCAGGAAGCCATCAAGCACGGCGTGCGCAAGATCAACATCGACACCGACATCCGTCTGGCGATGACGGGCGCGGTGCGCAAGTTCCTGTTTGAAAACCCCGACAAGTTCGACGCCCGCGAATGGCTCAAGCCCGCCCGCGAAGCGGCCAAGCAGGTGTGCAAGCAGCGTTACCTGGAGTTCGGCTGCGAAGGCCAGGGCAGCAAGATCAAGGGCCTGAGCCTGCAGGCCGTGGCCGCCCAGTACGCCTCGGGTGCGCTGGCCCAAGTGGTGAACTGATCGTTGGCACCAGGCCCTGCGGGGCCGCTGCCCAGCCTGGCTGCTTTGTGCTGCCAGGCTTTTTTTTGCCTGTTTGCGGGGGGAGACTGGGGAGTTCCCTCTACTGCAGACAAAGGCGACAGCGACAAGATTTTCTTCATGTAAGCTCGCGGTCAGCTTGCCCACCGGCAGCGCCGCAAGAAGTGTCCGATACCAGGGCGCTTTCAACACATTTTTCACCAGCTACACCGCGCTGGTTGTTGCATGGCAGAAGCCGTCGAGGGACGGACTTGGGTGCCGTGGGATGATTGAAGGCGAATTCGTATGAACCTTTCTCTATGACTCTGACCATTTCAAAGTTCCGGCGGCTGTTGCCTGTGTTGGCTGTGACGGTGTTCACGGTGGCGTGCGCGCCCCTGACCGTTCCTCCCAAGTCCGAATATCCAGTCGGGCGTGCCCGCCTTGTACTGCCGCCGGGGGCCTGGCAGGACCTGGGCACTTCGGAGGAAACCGTTGCGGGCTCTGCAGGGCGTATTGCACTTCAGACCCGCGATGTGGGGCTGCGTAATGCGCAGGGAGACTGGCTGGCCGTGTTGCGTGTGCAGACCAACCGTGCCGGGGACCTGAGTGGTTCTCCGCAGGGCATCGGTTATTGCCCCACCCAGCAGGACGTCACCGTGGAGGATGGCGCTGCAGGGAGCCCCGTGCGTGCAGACTGTCTGCGCCTCAAGCGATGGGGAAGCAGTTCCCAGTGGCTGGACAAGAACCGGCCGGACCTTGTCGAGTGGCTCAGCACCCGCCAGATCACTCTGACCCAGCCCTTTACCTATCTGAGCTATCGCTACGTGACGGAGGCGGGTGCCTGGGTGAAGGTCGATGCCTTGGTGGACCAGCGGCTGTTGCGTCCGGCTACGCGCAATAACGAGGAGTTCCTTGTGGCGGGAAGACCCGCGCTGCAATGGGGGCGTGACCTGGCCCAGGCCGTGCGCCTGAGCTCCGGCATGGTGGACGGCCACCTGGCCATTCCGCCCTTCCCGTTCCCTGCGCCCACATCCAAACCCTAGCGCGCCAGTCCTCCCCTGCCTGGCGGCCTTGCATAACGATTACGAAACTCGAGGAGACCTCTAATGCAGACAAGCCCCGTCCCGCAGCCGCAGCGTATCGGCGTGCCCAGGGAGACCTTCCCCGGTGAAAAGCGCGTGGCCACCGTGCCCGATGTGGTGGAAAAGCTGATCAAGCTGGGCTTCACTGTCGCGGTGGAGTCTGGGGCTGGGGATGCCGCCAACTTCAGTGACGACGCCTACCGCGCTGCGGGCGCCGAGATCGTGGGCGACGCTGCCTCGCTGTGGGCTGCATCCGATATCGTCTTCAAGGTCCGCCCGCCCAGCAGCGATGAAGTGGCGCTGATGCGCGAGGGCACGACGCTCGTCGACTTCATCTGGCCCGCCCAGAACCCTGAACTGATGCAGCAGCTGGCGGCCCGCAAGGCGACGGTGCTGGCCATTGACTGCCTGCCGCGCACGCTCTCGCGCGCCCAGAAGATGGACGCGCTCACTTCCACCGCAGGCGTCAGCGGCTACCGCGCCGTCATCGAGGCGGCCAATGCCTTCGGCCGCTTCTTCAACGGCCAGATCACGGCCGCAGGCAAAGTGCCGCCCGCCAAGGTGTTCATTGCAGGCGCTGGCGTGGCCGGTCTTGCCGCCATTGGCACCGCAGCCAACCTGGGCGCCATCGTGCGCGCCAATGACACCCGTGCCGAGGTGGCCGACCAGGTCAAGTCACTGGGCGGCGAGTTCGTCAAGGTGGACTACGAGGAAGAAGGCTCGGGCGGCGGCGGCTATGCCAAGGTCATGAGCGAGGGCTTTCAGGCTGCGCAGCGCAAGATGTACGCCGAGCAGGCCAAGGACGCCGACATCATCATCACCACCGCGCTGATTCCGGGCAAGCCCGCGCCCAAGCTCATCACCGCCGAGATGGTGCAGAGCATGAAGCCCGGCAGCGTGATCGTGGACATGGCGGCCGAGCAGGGCGGCAACTGCGAGCTGACCGTGCCCGGCCAGGCCGTGGTGCGCCATGGTGTGACCATCGTCGGCTACACCGACCTGGCCTCGCGCCTGGCCAAGCAGTCGTCCACGCTGTATGCCACCAACCTGTTGCGCCTGACGGAAGAGCTGTGCAAGGCCAAGGACGGCGTGGCCGTGGTCAATATGGAGGACGACGCGATCCGCGGCCTCACTGTGGTCAAGGAAGGCTCGATCACCTGGCCTGCGCCGCCGCTCAAGCAGGCGCCGGCACCCGCGCCCAAGGCGGCAGCCCCGGTGGCCGAGAAGAAATCGAGCCACGGCACAGGCGCACCCATGTCCGCCAAGACGCTGACCATCGTTTTTGCCGTGCTGGCTGTGCTGTTCTGGGCCATCGGTGCCTACGCTCCCGTGGCCTTCCTGGGGCACTTCACGGTGTTCGTGCTGGCCTGCTTCATCGGCTACATGGTGGTGTGGAACGTCACACCCGCGCTGCACACGCCGCTGATGAGCGTGACCAACGCCATCTCCAGCATCATCGCCATCGGCGCGCTGGTGCAGATTGCGCCGCCCGATGCGGGCGTCAACGGGCGCCCGGACGGGCTGATCCTGTGGCTGGCCTTTGCGGCCCTGGTGCTCACGGCCATCAACATGTTCGGCGGCTTTGCGGTCACGCGTCGCATGCTCGCCATGTTCCGCAAGTAATCCGATAACGACAAGAACAACGAGGAGCACAGAACATGTCCCAAAGTCTCGCTACCGTGGCCTACCTGGGCGCGGCCATTTTGTTCATCCTGAGCCTGGGTGGGCTCTCCAACCCTGAAACCTCGCGCCGGGGCAACCTGTTCGGCATGGTCGGCATGGCGCTGGCCGTGCTGGCCACGGTGTTCGGCCCGCGCGTGAGCCCCGCAGGTGTGGCCTGGATCGTCGGCGCTCTGGTCATTGGCGGCGGCATCGGCCTGTATGCGGCCAAGGTCGTCAAGATGACCCAGATGCCCGAACTGGTCGCGCTCATGCACAGCCTGGTGGGCCTTGCGGCTTGCCTGGTGGGGTTTGCCAGCTATGTCGATACCTCGATTCAGCTGCAGGGTGCCGAGAAGATCATCCACGAGGTGGAGATTTATGTGGGCATCCTGATTGGTGCCGTCACCTTCAGCGGCTCGCTGATTGCCTTTGGCAAGCTCAACGGCAAGATCGGCGGCAAGCCGCTGCTGCTGCCCGGCCGCCACTGGCTCAACCTGGCCGCGCTGCTGATCGTGATCTGGTTTGGCCGTGAGTTCCTGCGCGCCGAGACCGTCGAGCAAGGCATGGTGCCGCTCATGGTGATGACAGTGATCGCGCTGCTGTTCGGCATCCACATGGTCATGGCGATTGGTGGTGCCGACATGCCGGTGGTGGTGTCCATGCTCAACAGCTACTCGGGCTGGGCGGCGGCGGCCACGGGCTTCATGCTGTCCAACGACCTGCTCATCGTGACCGGCGCGCTCGTGGGTTCTTCGGGCGCCATCCTGTCCTACATCATGTGCAATGCGATGAACCGCAATTTCATCAGCGTGATTGCGGGGGGCTTTGGTTCGGGCGCGGGCACGCCCGCCAAAAAGGGCGAAGCTGCCGAGCCGCAGGGCGAGGCCGTACCCGTCAGCTCCGCTGAGACGGCCGAGCTGCTGCGCGACGCCAAGAGCGTCATCATCGTGCCCGGTTACGGCATGGCCGTAGCCCAGGCGCAGCACACGGTGTACGAGATCACCAAGACCCTGCGCGAGAAGGGCGTGGATGTGCGCTTTGCCATCCACCCCGTGGCGGGCCGCATGCCCGGCCACATGAACGTGCTGCTGGCCGAGGCCAAGGTGCCCTACGACATCGTGATGGAGATGGACGAGATCAACGAGGACTTCCCCGATGCCGACGTGGCCATGGTCATTGGCGCCAACGACATCGTGAACCCCAGCGCGCTGGACGATCCGTCCAGCCCCATCGCTGGCATGCCGGTGCTCGAAGTGTGGAAGGCCAAGACCTCCATCGTGATGAAGCGCTCGATGGCCTCGGGCTATGCGGGGGTGGACAACCCCTTGTTCTACAAGGACAACAACCGCATGCTGTTTGGCGATGCCAAGAAAATGCTGGATGAGGTACTGACCGCGCTCAAGAGCTGACGGGCATAATTCCTCCACAATAAAAGCACGATCGTGCTGAAAAACATCGGCGTGCTTGCAGGACCCCCATAAAACCTACCAGGAGACAATCCCAATGACCGACCGCCCGTGGCTGGCCGCCTATCCACAAGGTGTTCCCGCAGACATCGACACCACGCAGTACAGCTCCCTTGTGGCGCTGATGGACGAGGCGTTCAAGAAGTACGCCAACCGCGTGGCCTACAGCTTCATGGGCAAGGACGTGACCTACGCCCAGACCGATTCGCTCTCCAGCGCGTTTGCGGCCTATCTGCAGGGCCTGGGGCTGGTCAAGGGCGACCGCGTGGCCATCATGATGCCCAACGTGCCCCAGTACCCGGTGACCGTGGCGGCCGTGCTGCGCGCGGGCTTTGTGGTCGTCAACGTGAACCCGCTGTACACGCCGCGCGAGCTGGAGCACCAGCTCAAGGACTCGGGCGCCAAGGCCATCGTCATCATCGAGAACTTTGCCACCACGCTGGAGCAGTGCATCGCGCACACGCCCGTCAAGCACGTGGTGCTGTGCGCCATGGGTGACCAGCTCGGTCTGCTCAAAGGGACCCTGGTCAACTACGTGGTGCGCAACGTCAAGAAGATGGTGCCCGCCTACAACCTGCCGGGTGCGGTGCGCTTCAATGACGCCGTGGCCCAGGGCACGCGCGGCACCCTCAAGAAGCCCGACATCAAGCCCGACGACATCGCGCTGCTGCAGTACACCGGCGGCACCACGGGCGTCAGCAAGGGCGCGGTGCTGCTGCACCGCAACGTGATCGCCAACGTGCTGCAGTCCGAGGCCTGGAACGAGCCCGTGATGAAGAAGGTGCCCGCAGGTGAGCAGCCCACCAGCATCTGCGCGCTGCCGCTGTACCACATCTTCGCGTTCACGGTGAACATGATGCTGAGCATGCGCACGGGCGGCAAGACCATCCTGATCCCCAACCCGCGCGACCTGCCTGCGGTGCTCAAGGAGCTGTCCAAGCACACCTTCCACAGCTTCCCGGCCGTCAACACGCTGTTCAACGGCCTGGCCAACCACCCGGACTTCAACACCGTCAACTGGAAGAACCTCAAGGTCTCGGTGGGTGGTGGCATGGCGGTGCAGGGTGCTGTGGCCAAGCTCTGGCTCGAAAAGACGGGTTGCCCCATCTGCGAAGGGTATGGCCTGTCGGAGACCAGCCCTTCGGCCAGCTGCAACCCCACCACCAGCACCGAATACACCGGCACCATCGGCGTGCCGCTGCCCAGCACCTCCATGAAGCTACTGGACGATGAAGGCCGTGAGGTCACCACGCTGGGCGAGCCGGGCGAAATCGCCATCAAGGGCCCTCAGGTGATGGCCGGCTACTGGCAGCGCCCCGATGAAACCGCCAAGGTCATGACCGAAGACGGCTACTTCAAGTCGGGCGACATCGGCGTGATGGATGCGCGCGGCTTCTTCAAGATCGTGGACCGCAAGAAGGACATGGTGCTGGTCAGCGGCTTCAACGTGTACCCCAACGAGGTCGAAGAAGTGGTGGCCAACTGCCCTGGCGTGCTCGAATGCGCCGTGGTGGGCGTGCCCGACGAAAAGACCGGCGAGGCTGTGAAGCTCGTGATCGTGAAGAAGGACCCGGCGCTCACCGAAGCGCAGGTCAAGGAGTTCTGCCGCCACGAGCTCACGGGTTACAAGCAGCCCAAGGTGATCGAATTCCGCACCGAGCTGCCCAAGACCCCGGTGGGCAAAATCCTGCGCCGCGAACTGCGCGACAAGAAGTGACGCGGCCTGCTGGCACGTCACAATCCCCAGGCGGCTTCGGCCGCCTTTTTTGCGACCGCGCTGCCCAGGGTGGCGCGGGTGTTTTGTGTCCCCATGACATGACCCCAAGGACCTTTGCATGAGCACTGCCATCCTGAGTGCGCTGCCCGAAGAACAGAGCTCGCTGGTGCAACAGCTGGCGCACCCGCAGCGGCTGATGCACGCTGGCCGCGCGTTCTGGCGCGGAGAGCTGCACGACCGCCCGGTGGTGCTGGCGCTGTCGGGCATCGGCAAGGTGGCTGCTGCCACCACGGCCACGGCCTTGATCGAACATTTTGGGGTGGCGCGCATCGTCTTCACGGGCGTCGCGGGTGGTGTCGGCGATGGGGTGTACCGGGGCGATGTGGTGGTGGCGCAAGACTATGTGCAGCACGACATGGATGCCTCGCCGCTGTTCCCTCGGTGGGAGCTGCCGGGATACGCACGCACCCGCCTGGCGTGCGATCCGGTACTGACTGCTATGCTTTTGGAAGCTGCCAACCTATGCGTCACTGACGCAAGCGGTCTCTGGGGCTTGAAAAATATTCATGGGGGTGCCCATCGGGCGCACCAGGGCCTAGTGGCCAGCGGCGATCGTTTTGTGGCCACCGCACAAGAGTCCGAGCGCCTGTGCACCTCCCTGCGCGCGGCCGGGCACGATGTGCTGGCCGTGGAGATGGAGGGTGCCGCCGTCGCCCAGGTGTGCCATGACTACAGCCTGCCCTTTGCCGCGGTGCGCACCATCTCCGACCGCGCCGACGACGCAGCCCACGGCGACTTCGCCCAATTCGTGCAGACCGTGGCCAGCCGGTACGCCGAGCACATGGTGCTGTCGTTCTTACAAAAACTATGAAATTGATAGCGACTAAGGCATGTTGCACTAGCGCTTGCGGCAGATTTTCCCTCTAAAGAGCACTCCACCGCATCCCATTTGCCGTTCGATACGATGCGCTGAAACCGGCGCAATGTATCTACCAGCGCCACCGCGGAACCGGCTTTGCCGGGCCGCTGGAGGCGTCCCCCCTCGGGGGGAAGGCGCGCAGCGCCATAGGGGGCTACTTCAACCAGCCCCGCTTGCGGAAGTACCACATGGGCCCGAGCGCGCTCGCCAGCATCAGGCCCAGCGCATACGGGTAGCCCAGCGACCAGTCCAGCTCGGGCATGAACTTGAAGTTCATGCCGTACACGCTGGCGATCAGTGTGGGTGGCAGCAAGGCGACGCTGGCCACCGAGAAGATCTTGATGATCTTGTTCTGGTTGATGTTGATGAAACCGACCGTGGCGTCCATCAAGAAGTTGATCTTGTCGAACAGGAACGCCGTGTGGTTGTCCAGCGACTCGATGTCGCGCAGGATCTGGCGGGCTTCCTCGAACTGCTCGGAGTTGAGCATCTTGGAGCGCATCATGAAGCTCACGGCGCGGCGCGTGTCCATCACGTTGCGGCGGATACGACCGTTCAAGTCTTCCTGGCGGGCGATGGCGGCCAGCACCTCGCCAGCGCGGGTGTCGGTCACGTCGCCGGCCAGCACCTGCTTGCTCACGGCCTCCAGCTCGTCGTAGATGTTCTCCAGCGTGTCGGCCGAGTATTCGGCGTCGGCGTCGAACAGCTTGAGCAGCACTTCCTTGGCGTCTTCAATCAGCCCGGGCGCGCGGCGCGCGCGCATGCGCAGCAGGCGGAACACGGGCACGTCTTCATCGTGGATGGAGAACAGCACGCCCCGGCTTTTCAGGTTGGTGTTGTGCTGGTTCAGGATGAAGGCCACGCGCACCGAACGGGGGTTTTCGTCGTCATCGATCAAGAAGTCGCTGCGGATGTGCAGCTCGCCGTTGTCTTCCTCGTAGAAGCGGGCGGATTCCTCGATGTCCTCGTCCATCGCATCCTCGGGGATGGACAGGCCGTAGTGCTGCTTGATCCAGCGCTTCTCTTCGAGCGTGGGGGCTTCCAGGTCCACCCAGATCGGCTGGAACTTGGTCAACTCTTCCAGGGACTCGATTTCTTCCTGGAACAGCCGGCCATTGGCGAGCGTAAAGATGTTGAGCATGGGCTCACTCCCTTGTTTTTTGGCGTCTGCGGTGTGGGGGTAGGGGTGCTTTCAACCCCACAGCAGTCAAATGCGCCGGGAGCTGAAAGCTACCAACTCGGGTAGGTTTCCAAGGAGCTGTCTCCGTAAAAATTAGGCAAGCGGCGGATTATGGCACCGGGCGATGATCTCGCCGGTCCGGCGGGGGGCATGGAAGGGGGCTGGGGCCCTGCCAACAGGCTCTCAGCCCTCGGCCTCGGCACTGCGCACCATGGCCAGCGCCCGGCACAGGTCGGCCCAGGCGGCGGCCTTGTTGTCTTGCGAGCGCAGCAAAAAGGCGGGGTCGTAGGTCACCACCGCCGGGCAACCGGCCAGCACATGCGGGCCCGCGCGCAGGCGGCCCAGGGGCTCGGTCCGGCCCAGCGCCGCGCGTGCCGCCACATGACCCAGCACCAGCACCATGGCGGGCTGCAGCTGGGCCACAGCATCGGCCAGGCTGGCCGGGATGTCGGCGCTGGCTTCCGTGCCGGGCGCAGACCGTTCCAGCGCCGCCAGGAACACGCGCGGGTGCCGGTGCAATTGCATGGCCCGCAGCATGTTGTCGAGCAAGCGGCCCGCATCGCCACCCAGGGGCTCGGCGGGGGTCAAGCTCTCGGCCACGATGAGCCAGCCCCGGCCCAACCCGGCGGGCGTTTGCGCCGGGTCGGCGGCGGGGTAGAGCGTCTGGCGTGGGTGCAGCCGCAGGGCGGGCGCGGCCGCGCCTGTGGTGGCAGGTGCAGGAGTCGGAGCCGGCGGTGCGCTGCGGCTGGTGGTGTGGGCTGGTGGCGCTTGAGGGCGCTCGGCGAGCGCAGGGGCCGGTGTCTGTGGTTGTGCGCGCGGCGGCGTCATGGCAGGTGCCGCCACGGCCGCAGGATCTGCTGAGGCGGTTGCCGGGGGCTGGGCGCTGGCCTCCTGGGCGGGGGATGGGCCCCACACGGTGACCCCCATTTCTTGCAGCATGGCGCGCTGGCGCGCATCGAGGTGGAGGCTCATACGGAAAGAAAACAGGCCATCGGTGGTTCAGCAGGTACGGGGTGCGGTGCGCGGTCAGAGCGCCAGGCTCATGACCACGGCATCTTCGCGCTGTCCGTGTGCTGCGGGGTAGTAACGCTTGCGGTCGCCCACGCGGCGGAATCCGTGGGTCTGGTAGATCTGCTGGGCGCGCAGGTTGCTCGCCCGCACCTCCAGCCACAGCCATTGTGCACCGCGCCCGCGTGACCACAAGGCCAGGGCGTCCAGCAGCACGCGGGCCCAGCCCTGGCGCTGGTATTCGGGGGTGACGGTGATGTTGAGCAGGTGCACCTCATCCACCCCCATCATGGCCACAAAGTAGCCCAGCAGATGGTCGTCCGCCATCAGGAGCTGCGTCTCGTAGCCAGACGCCATGGCGTCGGTGAAGTTGCCACGGGTCCAAGGGTGCGAATAGGCGCGCTGCTCCACGGCCAGCACGGCATCGAGCCGGGCCAGGGTCAGGGCCTCAAAGCGCGCCTCGGGGCGGTTTTGGCTGGCATCGGACGGCGATGTGGAGGAGGTAGGCAGTGCGCTCATGCTGGATTCGTTCACCCTTTTTTCAGGGCGTCACAGCCGCCTGGGCGGCGCGCAGTGCGGCGCGTTCAGCGGTGGTTTGCGCCACTTTATCGCGGATGTAGCGGGGCAGGGCGTCACCAGCGGCCACGGCATGGCCCGCTGCAATCAGCGCGGGCGCCAGGCGCAGCAGGGCCGTGGCGGTGGGCAACGCGGTGACGTGCGTGGCGGTCGGTGCCAGCCGGTCGCCATAGGCTGCGCGGGCATTGCCGGCTACCGTCCAGCCATCGGGTGGCTGCACCGACTCGGGCGCCCCCAGGCCAAAGTCTTCGTCTGCGCGCCAGCGGGCTTCGGCGGGCAACCATTCGCAGCGCGCGTGGTAGACCTCGTCCATGCGGGCATCCAGCACCGCCACCACGTGGGTACAGCCGTGTTGCTGGCGTGCTTCCTCCGCCACGGCCAGCAGGGTGTCCACGGGCAATACCGGCACGCCCTGACCGCCCTTGGCGCCAAAGGCCAGCCCCTGGGCCACGGCGCAGGCGGTGCGCAGTCCGGTGAAAGAGCCGGGGCCGCGCCCGAACACCACCGCATCCAGCATGTCGAAAGTCAGGCCCGCCTGCGCCATCAGCGCACGCACGGCGGGGATCAGCGCCGCCGAGGCCTGTGCGCCCCCCGGCCCCTGGTGCTGCCAGACCCCATCGCCATGCTGCACGGCGATGGAGAGGGTGTCGGTGCTGGTGTCAAAGGTGAGCAGATTCATGGGCAGGGTCGGAAGATCTTGGGTGGCGCGGTCGGTGAGCAGGCGCTCAGGAGGTGGCTGTGGCTGGGGTGGACGGGGCCTGGCTTTTGCGCAGCACGCCCAGGAGGATACCGGCGGTGACCAGCAGCAGGCCGGCCACCAGATTCCAGTGCATCGGCTCGTCCAGGAAAATCACCGCCCCCATGGCGGACAGACCGGGCACCAGCGCCGTGATCATGGTCGAGCGTACGGGGCCGTAGTGCTGGATCATGCGCGTGAAGCCAATGCCGGAGACCACCACGGAGCCACCGCCCTGGAACAGCATCTGGAACGCGATCTCGCTCCACGGCGCCTGGGCCAGATGGCTGGTGACCGCACCCAGCCAGACCAGCAGCGCGTAGCTGGGCAGGTACACCACGCAGGCAAACGCGGTGATGGCGATGGTGGCCTGCACCGCATCGACCGCGTGGCGCCGCGCCAGCACGCTGTAGGTGGCCCAGGACGACGCGGCCAGCATGAACAGCAGGTCGCCCTTCCAGACGTCCCCGCCCGAAAACGCCGCCAGCAGACTGCGCCCGCCCACCAGCAGGTCGCCCGCCACGATCAGCGCCAGGCCTGCAGCGCGCAGCGGCGTGATGTGGTCGCGCAGCAACCAGGCGGCCAGCAGCGCCGTCCACAGCGGCAAGCTGCCCGGCATGAGCACCGCCGCATGGGTGGCCGGTGCATGGAAGAACCCTGAATAGGCCAGCAGTGCGTACAGCAGCCCGCCAAAGCTGCCCAGCAGCGCCGTGGTGCGCAAGGGCAAGGGGGAGATGCCTGCCAGGCTGGACGGCGGTGCCGAGGCCCCCAATGCCGTCTGGCGCCGTCGCACCATCCACCAGCCCCAGGGCAGCAGCACCAGGCTGGCGCCCACGATGCGCAGCAGTGCGATGTCGAACGGGGTGAGCGTGCGCTGGGCCGAGGCGCGGGCGATGATGATGAAGCCCGTCCAGATGGTGACGGTGACCACGGCCGCCAGCAGGCCGATGGTGCGGGGAGAAAAACGCATCGCGCGATTATCGGCGCCCGCCGCATGCCGTGCTGGCGCGGGGCCTGGTGCGGGTGCGCGGGCGATAGACTCCCCGCCATGTTGTCTGTTTCTGCTCTTTGGCGCCGCCGTGTGCTGCGTGGTGTGGTGGGTTGTGCGGCTGCGTGGCTAGTGGCTGCAGGCGGGGCGGGCCTGGCGGGGGCGCAGACGGGCGGGCCGCCTGCTGGCTCGCTGCCGCCCGAGGTGGAGGCCGCCCTGGCGCGCGCCAGGCTGCCGCGCGAGTCCCTGTCGGTGGTGGTGGTGGACGCGCAAGCTGCCGGCAAGGCCAGCCCGCGCCTTGCGCACCGTGCCCAGGTGCCTGTGAACCCCGCGTCGGTGATGAAGCTGGTGACCACCTATGCAGCGCTGGAGCAGCTGGGCCCCGCCTACGTCTGGAACACGCCGGTGTATGTGCAAGGCACGGTACAGGACGGCAGCCTGCGGGGCAATGTCTACATCCAGGGCCAGGGCGACCCCAAGCTGGTCATGGAGCGGTTGTGGCTGCTGATGCGGCGGCTGCAGGGCCAGGGCATCCAGGTCATCGTGGGCGATATCGTGCTGGACCGCACGGCGTTCGACGTGCCGGACCAGGACCCGGCACGGTTTGATGGCGAGCCGCTGCGGCCCTACAACGCCTCACCGGACGCCCTGCTGCTCAATTACAAATCGTCGGTGATGACCTTTGTGCCCGATGCGGCCGCCGGCCTGGCGCGCGTCCAGTACGACCCGCCTCTGGCTGGAGTGCAGCGCCAGCCCACCGTGGCGCTGGCGGCGCCAGGCGCCGACTGTGGTGACTGGCGGACCGCCCTGCGTGCGGAGTTGTCGGACCCCTCGAAGGTGTCGTTCCAGGGCGTGTACCCCGCTGCGTGTGGCGAGCGGGTGTGGCCGGTGGCGGCGGCCGACCCGCGCGGCTTTGCGGCGCGGGCGGTGGAGGGCATGTGGCGCGAACTGGGCGGCAAGCTCACGGGCAGCGTGCGCGACGGCAAGGTGCCCCCGGGCCTCAAGCCCGCGTTTGTGGTCCCGTCCCCTGCGCTGGCCGAGGTAGTGCGCGACGTGAACAAGTACAGCAACAACGTGATGGCGCAGCAGGTCTTTCTGACCCTGGCGCTGCAAAAAAGCGGCGTGGCCACATTCGACGGCGCCCGCGAGGTGCTGCGCCAGTGGTGGCAGGCCCGCATGGGCGATGCCGACCTGCCGCAGGTGGACAACGGCGCCGGGCTCAGCCGCGACGCCCGCCTGACCGCACAGGCCCTGGCCCGCATGCTGCAGGTGGCGTGGGTATCGCCCGTGATGCCCGAGCTGGTGGCGTCGCTGCCGATCACGGGCGTGGACGGCACGCTGCGCCGCAGCCAGAGCCGTGCTGGCACCGCCCACCTCAAGACGGGCAGCCTGCGCGACGTGATGGCCGTTGCAGGCTATGTGCATGCCGCCAGCGGGCGCCGCTATGTGTTGGTGGCGGTGGTCAACCACGCCAATGCAGGGGCAGCGCGGCCCGTGCTCGACAGCCTCATCGACTGGACGGCGCGTGAGCAGTGAATAATCGCTGCTGCCCTGCGTTTTCCCCACCATGCAACTCCATGAACTGATCGGCTACCTGGCCGCCTGCCTGACCACCTGCAGCTTCGTGCCGCAGGCCCTGCACACCTTTCGCACGCGGGACGTGAGCGGTATCTCGCTGGGCATGTACAGCGTCTTCACCGTGGGGGTCGCGCTGTGGCTGGCCTACGGCCTGGCGCTGGCGGCCTGGCCCATCGTGGTGGCCAATGCCATCACCCTGGCCCTGGCCGGCACCATCCTGGGCATGAAGCTGGTGTACAGCGCACGCCGTCCTGACTGACCGGGCGGGGCCGCCCTGGCGCGCTGTCGCCTAGGTGTCTGGCGAGGCATGGCCTCCCGCGTTATCCCCTATGGATGCTGCAGCGCAGGTGCGCGCACGATGCGTCGTTCTTCACTGACCGAGGTATCCATCCATGACCTATTTCCGCCTTACCTGTGTGGCCGCTGCGGCGGTCCTGCTTGTCGCCTGCGGTGGCTCTGACGACCCGGCGCGCGGCGCACTGATTGACCCCCCCGCCACGCTCACGACGCTCACCGTGGCGCAGATCGACGCGGCCACGGCCAGCAGCGGTCTGCAGGCGATCAGCGGCAAGGCCAAGTGCGATGTGAAGGTGGTGTCGCTGAACTATGCGACCGTGGGGGCCAAGAGCGGCGAAAACACCAACGCCTCGGGCGTGATGCTGGTGCCAGCCGGCAGCTGCACCACTGCAGCCCCGCTGGTGGCCTATGCCAAGGGCACCGATGTGCAAAAGCCCCGCACCCTGGCCAACCCGCAGGACAGCGAAACCTTCCTGCTAGCGGCCATGTACGCCGCGCAGGGCTATGCCGTGGTGGCCACCGACTACCTGGGCTTTGCCAAGTCGGGCTACAGCTACCACCCCTACTTGCACGCGGATTCAGAAGCCACATCGGTCATCGACTCGGTGCGCGCGGCACGCAATGCGGCAGGCACGGTGGGGGCCACGCTGTCGGGCAAGGTGATGTTCACCGGTTACTCGCAGGGCGGCCACTCGTCCATGGCAGCGCAGCGCGCGGCCGAGCGGGACTACGGCAACGAATTCAATGTGGTCGCGGGCGCGCACTTGGCCGGCCCCTACAACCTGTCGGGTTCGCTGCGCATTCCCGACGCGATCGCGGGCGTGCAGTTCTTTGTGCCCTACCTCGTCACCGCCTGGCAGAAGGTCTATGGCAACGTCTACACCGACGTGAAGGACGTGTTCAAGGCGCCGTACTCCGGCTACATCGAGAACCTGCTGCCCAACCCCACGCTCAACTACACCACCCTGGTGACCACGGGCACGCTGCCCTCGGGCACACCCAACCAGGCGCGTGACGCGCTGTTCCAGTCGGCGTTCATCACCGGCTCCCAGACCAGCGCCACCCACCCGCTGTACCTGGCCGCCAAAAAGAATGACCTGCTGGGCTGGACCCCCAAGGCGCGTGTGATGCTGTGTGGCGGTGCTGGCGACCCCACCGTGCCGCCGGCCGTTCACATGGTCGTCATGAAAGCCGACTTTGACAGCCGGGGTGTGACGAACGTCAACACAGTCGATGTGGACGCTGCCATCCAGGCCACCTACGGCCCTGGCGGCAAGGCGCCCACCGACCCTAACTCGGCAGCCTTTGCCACCTACTACGGCAGCTACCACGGCACCTACGAGCCACCTTTCTGCCACGCGCAGGCCAAGGCGGTGTTCGACACCGTCAAATGACAGCCGTGATGCCTGTGTGAAGCGCTGAACGAGCCCCACAGGCTTTTAGAACCCCACCCCTAAGCCCCACCGGTGTTTACCCGGTGGGGCTTTTTTGCGTTGGCGAATATGATTCTTGAGAAATAGCACGGTCGTTCTATTTTTACGATAACAGGAGTGATACCGATGGTTTTTCAGCGCAAGGCTTTGTGGGTTTCTCTGGCGGCAGCATCGCTGCTGCTGGCGTGTGGGGGCGGCGGTGCCGACACTTCGCCGGTGGCGCCCATCAAGACCGTCAAGGTCATGGGTGACAGCATTGCCGACAGCGGCACGTTTGGCTTCAAGTTCACGGTGCAGGGCAGTGCCCCCACAGGCCCGGCGTCCACACCCATCTGGCCCGAACTGGTGGCCAGCAGCTACGCAAACACGCTCTGTCCCCGCTATGTATCCACCGGCAGCGCTTTCAACAGCGCGGCGGGTTGTACTAACTACGCCATTGGCGGCGCGCGCATCAACAACTTCACGGCGCCTGCGTCGCCTGTCTCCATCGTCAAGCAGCTGACCGATGCAGGGGCTGACGGCTTCAGCGCGGGGGACCTGTTGCTGATCGACGGTGGCGGCAACGACGCTGCGGACCTCATCGGTGCCTACCTGTCGGCCTCCAAGGATGGCGGCAAGACCTTCGGTGCGGTGCTCTCCACCCTGTTGCCTGCGGCCACGGTGAACGCCGGCCTGGCGGGCGGTGCTACGGGCCAGGTCCAGGTGGGCGGCGCCTACATGGTGGCGCTGGCTGACAAGTTCCACGACGCGATCGAAGCCAATGCCTTGAGCAAGGGCGCGCAGCGTGTGGCGGTGCTCAACATGCCCGCCATCGACAAGACGCCGCGTCTGCAACAGGTGCTCGGTGGCATCACGGCGTCGGCCGGCGCCGCCGCCAGCGCGCAAGTGCAGGGGCTGCTCAAGGCTTGGCTCGAAGCCTTCAACGCCCAGCTGGCCAAACGTTTTGCGGGCAATAGCAAGGTGGTGGTGGTGGACTTCTACACCTCGTTCAACGACCAGGTGGCGAACCCCGCACAGTTCGGGCTTACCAACGCCAAGAACACCGCGTGCCCCATCACCGGCCAAGGTGCTGACGGCCTGCCCACCTACACCTTTCCCACCTGCACGGCAGCAGCTTTGTCGGCACAGACGCCGCCCGCAGGCGCCACGGGCGGCGCGGACTGGTGGAAGACCTATGCGTTCTCCGACAGCTTCCACCCCACGCCGTATGGCCACCAGCTGGTCAGCCAGTTGGTCTCGCGTTCGCTGGCCCGCGCGGGCTGGCTGTAATTGGCTGTTGAAGGGTTCAAATACCATGCAAAACAAAACCATCACCCCTTCCCTGGCTGGCGCTGTGGCCGCACTGGCGCTCTCCTTGTCCGGTGGCGCCCAGGCGCAAACCGCTGGCAGCTGGCTGGTGCGCGCCGGCGCCACGCAAATCTCGCCGCAGGTCACCAGTGGCGACCTGTCTGCGCCCAGCTTCACGGGCACCAAGGTGGACGTGCATGCCGACACGCAGCTGGCTGGCGGCATCACCTACATGCTCACCGACCACTGGGCGGTGGACGTGCCCCTGGCACTGCCTTTCAAGCACAACATCATGGGCGCCGGAGCCATCGGCGGCGTGGGCAAGATCGGCGAGGTCAAGGTGCTGCCCATGACCGTGTTCGCGCAGTACCGCTTTCTGGAGGCCAATGCCCGGGTGCGGCCCTACGTGGGCCTGGGTGTGACCTACGCCAAGTTCTTCAAGGAGCGGGGCACCGCCGCGTTGACCGGTCTGACCGGCGGCAGTCCCTCGCGCCCCACCACACTGAGCGCTGAATCGCGGTTTGGCCTGACGCCACAAGTGGGCGTGAGCATTGCGCTGAACGACCAGTGGTCGCTGGACGTGGCGTACTACAAGACCTTTGTGAAGACACGCAACACGCTGTCCACGGGCCAGACCATCGACGTCAAACTCAACCCCAACGTGGTGGCATTGGGCGTGGTGTATCGGTTCTGATCCGCACAAGGTGGCAGACCAGCCGCCCACAAAAAAAAGGCCGCCCCGAGGGCGGCCTTTTTGTTTTGGGGCGCCTGCAGCGCTCCGTCTTACCAGCGCGCGCGCAGGCGGTCGTAGGCGTAGGTGCCAAACTGGCGCTGGGCCGATGGCGTGAGGTACACGCTGTCGGCAAATACGAACGAGGTGGCATTGGCACCCGACAGCAGCGTGGAGGACGTGCACAGGGCCGAGTTGACCTGGCCTGCGCCAATGCCGATGCCGTTGTTTGCGTCCACCGACGTGCACACTGCCGCCGTGGAGTTGTTGAAACCATAGTTGCCCGGCACGCTGGTGTACAGGTTCACGTAGTAGGCCGAGTCCACGTACAGCACGTTGGCGCCCAGGTCCACGATGCCCACCAGCAGGCCTTCGTTGAAGCGGCTGCTGGCGTTGCTCAGCAAAGCTTCGCGGCCGATGGTCTTGGCCCAGGGGGTCTTGCTCAGGTCGTAGGTGCCGGTCACCACCACATACTTGGCGCCCGCCGTCACCAGGCGGCGCACCTGTGCAGCCAGGTCCTCCCCAGCCTTGCGGGCGGCGGCCACCATGGCGTCCTGGGTCTGGGTGCCTGCGTTCACAGCGGCCATGCCGGCGATCACGTCGCTGATACCGCCGCTCACGATCACCACGTCGGTGGCCGCAAAGCTGCCACTGGCCAGAAAGGTATCGATTTGTTCGGTGACGGTCCGGGTGCTGGCATTGCCTGTGGCGTCGGGCTTGGCACTGACGCGGGCGTTGCCAGTGGCGTAGCTCAGGCCGCCTGCGGAGACCGGGGCGAGCGACTTGCCGTAGTTGGCCACCAGTTGCAGGGTCCAGTTGTTGACGCTGCCGTCATTGACGGTGTAACGCGAGCCGTTTTGCCCCACATCGTTCATGGCGTCGCCGAACGCAATAAAGCGCTGGGGCGAGATGGCCGATTCGGTGGTGCTGGAACCGCAGGCCGCGAGCAACGCGGCCGACGCACATGCGGCGACCATGATGGTGCGGCGCATCCAATTTGCTGCCATGTATTTCTCCAGAAAAGTGGGGGGTAGTTTAACGACGCAAAGTCAACGGATGTAAAGCGGCGCCATCGTGCCGGGTCAGGCGGCGGAGGCGCGCTGCAGGCGGTCGCGCACGCCCTCCCAATCGGGGCTCGCCGGCGGGGTCTCGATCCAGATCAGCTTCACGCCCTCGTCGTCAAAACCGCGCAGCACGGCGAACAGCTGCTGCGCCGTGGCAGCCGCGTCATCGGGCATGCGCCGCATGACCAGCTTGGAGGACCGACTGCGCAACGCAGTGCGGGCATAGATCGCAATGTGGGCGGCATCGGTACCCAGCAGGTCCAGGCTGGTCTGCAGTGCCTTCGCGTCCATCAGCCGCACCTTGGCGCTGGGGGCATAGTGGGCCTCCAGCGTGCCCGAGGCGCGGGGTGTGGCCGTGGGCAGGTCTTCCTTGGACAGCGGGGCCATGCCGCAAGCGGCCGCAATCTGCGCCCGGGTGATGGCGCCGGGCCGCAGCAGCACCGGCACACCGCGCGTGCAGTCCACGATGGTGCTTTCAATGCCCACATCGCAGGGCCCGCCGTCCAGCACCAGCAGGTCGGAGCCCAGCTCGTCCTGCACATGCTGGGCGGTGGTGGGGCTCACGCGGCCAAAACGGTTGGCACTGGGGGCTGCAACGCCCCACACGGGAGGGCCGCCGGCCTCGTTGCTGTCGCCAGCGGCTGCGCAGGCCACCAGCAGTGCGTGGGCCACGGGGTGCGCGGGGCAGCGCAATCCCACGCTGTCCTGCCCGCCGGTGGCGGCGGTGGCTACGCCGGGCAAGCGCGGCAGGATGAGCGTGAGCGGGCCGGGCCAGAAGGCATCAACGAGCTTTTGTGCAAAGCCGGGCACTTCACTGGCGAAATGCGCAATGCCCTCGGCATTGGCCACGTGCACGATCAGCGGGTGGTCGCTGGGCCGCCCCTTGGTGGCAAAGATCTGCGCCACGGCGGTATCGCTGCTGGCATCGGCTGCGAGGCCATACACCGTTTCGGTGGGGAGACCCAGCAGGGCGCCGCTGCGCACTGCGCGTGCAGCGGTGGCGATGGCCTGGGGGTCGTTGCCGTCGAGAATCATGGAAACAGTCTGGCTCAGAAGGGCTCGATGCCCAGCAGCGCTGCAGCCTGCAGGGCCGTGGCGCGCGCAGCCTCGGGGGTGGCGGCGGTGATGTTCAGGTGCCCCATCTTGCGGCCGCGCTTGGCGTCGCGCTTGCCATACAGGTGCAGGTGGGTGCCGGGTAGGGCCAGTACCTGGGCCCAGGGCGGGGTCTGCTCCGCGTCGCCGTGGGCAAACCACAGGTCGCCGAGCAGGTTCAGCATGACGGCGGCGCTGTGCTGGCGCGGCTGCGTCAGCGGCAGGCGGGCCATGGTGCGCACCTGCAGCTCGAACTGCGACACATCGCAGGCGTTCTGGCTGTAGTGGCCGCTGTTGTGTGGGCGCGGTGCGATCTCGTTGACCACCAGGCTGCCGTCCTGCAGCACGAAGAACTCCACGCACAGCACGCCCACATACTGCAGGCCTTCTGCTACAGATTTTGCAGCGGCTACCGCTTGATCCACTAGCGCTTGCGGCAGATTTCCTTCATGAACCTCGGTCACGGCCAGGATGCCGTCGCGGTGCAGGTTGCGCTGCACCGGCAGGTGCACCATCGTCCCATCGGCACCACGCGCCACGATGACGGAGCATTCCAGCTGCAGCGGCAGCATCTTCTCCAGCACGCAGGCCACTTGGCCGACCGAATCCCAGGCGGCGGCCAGATCGGCGGGCGTCTTCACGCGCACCTGGCCCTTGCCGTCGTAGCCCATGCGGGCCGTCTTGAGGATGCCGGGCAAAAGGTGGGGGGATACGGCGGCCAGTTGCTCTGCGGTTTCGATCACGGCATAGGGCGCGCAGGGCACGCCGCAGGCCACAAAGTGCGCCTTCTCGCGTGCACGGTCCTGCGCCACCGACACAGCGCTGGCGGCGGGCGACACGGGGCGTTGCGCGGCCAGGGTGGCCAGTGCAGCGGCGGGTACGTTCTCGAACTCGGTGGTCACCGCATCCGACAGGCGGGCCAGCTCCGCGAGGCCCTGCGGGTCTTCGTAACCTGTCTGGATGTGGTGGTGGCTCACCAGCCCGGCAGGGCTGGTGGGGTCGGCATCGAGCACGGCCGTGAAGTAGCCCATGGCCTGGGCCTGGTGGACGAACATGCGGCCCAGCTGGCCGCCACCCAGAACACCCAACGTCGATCCGGGGAGCAAGGGTTGCATGGCGGCGCTCATGCAGCGGGCGGCAGGGTCATGTTGCGGGCCACTTCCGTCTGCTCGGCGCGGAAGGCTTCCAGGCGCTGGCGCAGCTCGGGGCTCTCATTGGCCAGCAGGGCCACGGCAAACAGGGCGGCGTTGGCCGCACCGGCGGTGCCGATGGCAAACGTCGCCACGGGGATGCCTTTGGGCATTTGTACGATGGAGTGCAGCGAATCCACACCCTGCAGGTGGCGGCTGGCCACGGGCACGCCCAGCACGGGCACGGTGGTCTTGGCGGCGATCATGCCGGGCAGGTGGGCAGCACCGCCGGCCCCGGCGATGATGGCCTTCAGCCCCCGGCCGGCGGCGGCCTCGGCGTAGGCAAACATGTCGTCGGGCATGCGGTGGGCCGACACCACGCGGGCCTCGTGCGCGATGCCGAACTGTTCAAGGATTTGCACTGCATGCTGCATGGTGTCCCAGTCGCTGCTGGAACCCATGACCACGCCGATCTGGATGGGTTTCATGGTGTGGAAGGTGCTGGCCGGCAGGCCTTGCCTGCCCAGCCGCTGTAGGTAGAACCCGCGATTTTACTTTTTGCGCCTCCCTGGCGGGTGTGGGGCTGTTTCGATGGGCCAAAATAGCGCGCAAACCGCTCCATAGGCCTCGGGCCCCACACCATCATGATTGACGTCACCGTAGAGAACTTTGAAGCCGAGGTGGTTGCCGCCTCGATGAACGTGCCCGTGCTGGTGGACTTCTGGGCGCCCTGGTGTGGCCCCTGCAAGTCCCTGGGGCCGGTGCTGGAGAAGCTGGAGACGGAATACGCGGGCCGCTTCAAGCTCGCCAAGATCGACTCCGACCAGGAACAGCAGCTGGCGGGCATGTTCGGAATCCGCAGCATTCCTACCTGCGTGCTGCTGATGAACGGTCAGCCTGTCGATGGTTTCATGGGCGCCTTGCCCGAAGGCCAGGTGCGCGCCTTCCTCGACAAGCACGTCCCCACCGCTGAAGAGATGGTGGCCGAGGCCGAGGAAGAAGAGGCGCAGGAAGCTCTCGCCGGAGGCGATACCGGCACCGCATTGGAGAAGCTGCAGCATGCCGTCGTGACCGACCCCGCCAACGATGACGCGCGCTTTGACTACGTCAAGCTGCTGCTGCAGCTGGGGCGCGAGGACGATGCCAAGGTGGCTTTTGCTCCCGTGATTGCCAAGGCCGCCATGTCGCGCAAGCTGGGGGCCCTCACGACCTGGATGGATGCTCTTGATTTTGTAGC
This sequence comes from Acidovorax sp. 59, assembly GCF_002754175.1. Lineage (NCBI taxonomy): Bacteria > Pseudomonadati > Pseudomonadota > Betaproteobacteria > Burkholderiales > Comamonadaceae > Acidovorax > Acidovorax sp. 59. Next base: position 4,917,215 of record NZ_PEET01000001.1, read on the forward strand.
GTCTGGCGCATATGACGCTAGCGCTGAGGCCGAATTTGAGGCAAAAATTACCGCGAACAAGCGGGATTTCGACACCCGCTATGCCCGCGCCCGCTGGCTCATCACCCAGCAGCGCTGGACCGACGCCATGGACGAGCTGCTCGAAATCCTCATGCGCGACAAGGCGTGGAGCGAAGAGATCGCCCGCAAGACCTACGTCGCCATCCTCGAACTGATCGAGGCACCCAAGCCCAAGGTCGCCGAGGGCCAGATCCCGCCCGAAGACCCGGTGGTGGCCACCTACCGCCGGCGGTTGTCGAGTGTGGTGCTGAGCTGAGGGCTCAAGAGGTTGCAGTGGTGAACGGCGCGACGCAGGCGCTCTCCATCCAATTGCCACCCTGGCGCAATGGGGCACGTCTAGGCTGTCTACGCCGCGGGCTCTATAGCGGCGTTTTGGCGTGGATACTGGGGGTGACTGGTTGCGTGACGCGTCCCCCTGCTCCAGACGCCGTGGTTACGGGGGTGGCGCTTTCGCGAGAGCGTGTCATGCTGCCGCCCGAGGCTGTTTTTGAGGCCACTTTGCTGGATGTGACCCAGCCAGACCAGCCGCCCGTCGTTTTGGGGCGGCAGCGCCGCCAACCTGCAGGTCAGCCCCCTTACGCGCTGTGGATTCCCTACCCCTCTGCGCGGTTTGTGCCCAAGGGGCGTTATGAGGTGCGAACCACCGTCACCTTGGAGGGGCGATTGCTTCTGGCCAGCGACAGGCGCTACTCCGTGCCGCAGGACGCGGCGTACCGCCATGTTGATGTTCAAATGCAGCGGCTGCTGCCGCTGGCTGCCACTGTGGAGGCGTCCGTGCCCCTGCTGCTGACCCATTGGCGGCTCGTCGAAATGGCTGGGGAGGCCCTATCCCGCCCTGCCGATGGTGTGTCGGTGCCCCATCTGGTTTTCCAGGCAGATGAGCCGCGGGTGGCAGGCTCGGGCGGCTGCAACCGCTTTCTCGCCGACTATGAGTTGCAACCTCAGAGCGGACACCTACGCATGGGGCAGCTCGTGTCCAACATCAGCTTGTGCCTGCAAAGCAGTGGGCTAGAGACCCAGTATTTTGAGGCGCTGCTGGCGGTGCGGGGCTTTCGCCAGGTCGGCACGCAGCTCCTGCTACGGGGGGCCGAAGGCGAGCAATTGCTGCGTTTTGAAGCCGTCGAAACGCTGCCGGGCTAGGCTTCAAAGGGGCTTTTGGCGGGTGCCACTCCCACAGCAGATTTATGCCGATGTCAGTCGCTCCAGGGCCTCACGGTACTTCGCCGCCGTCTTTTCAATCACCGCCTGGGGCAGGCGGGGCGATGGAGGGGTCTTGTCCCAGGGCTTGCCGTTGACCTGGGCCTGCTCCAGCCAGTCACGCACAAACTGCTTGTCGTAGCTGGGGGGGTTCTCGCCCTTGGCCAGGGCTTCAGCGTAGCCCTCCACTGGCCAGTAGCGGGAGCTGTCGGGGGTGAGTACTTCGTCCATCAGCACCAGCGTGCCGTCAGGGGCCAGGCCAAACTCGAATTTCGTGTCGGCAATGATCATGCCCTTGGTGAGCGCGATGTCGGCCGCGGCCTTGTAGATGGCAATGCTCAGATCGCGGATGCGGGTGGCCAGGTCCAGGCCAATCATCTCCACCGTGCGCTCGAAGGTGATGTTCTCATCGTGCTCGCCCATGGCGGCCTTGGCGGCGGGCGTGTAGATGGGTTCGGGCAGCTTGGCGGCGTTGGTCAGGCCTTCGGGCAGGGGCACGCCGCAGACCGAGCGCGATTCCTGGTATTCCTTCCAGCCGCTGCCAGCCAGGTAGCCGCGCACCACGGCTTCGACCGGGATGGGCTTGAGGCGCTGGACCAGCATCGAGCGGCCACGGATTTGAGGGGCTTCCTCGGGGCTCACCACGCTCTCGGGTGCGTCGCCTGTGAGGTGATTGGGGCAGATGTGGCCGAGCTTGTCGAACCAGAACAGGGCCATTTGGGTGAGCAGCTCGCCCTTGCCGGGGATAGGCTCGCCCATGATGACGTCGAAGGCCGACAGGCGGTCGCTGGCCACCATCAGGATGCGGTCGTCGCCCACGGCGTAGTTGTCACGCACCTTGCCGCGTGCCAGCAGGGGCAGCGAAGTCAGGGCCGAAGTGTGCAGGGCGGTGGAGCTGGGCTGGGTCATGGTGTCGGTGTGGGCGGTGGGTGTCCGCTGCGGGCAGTCCGAAGAACGTAGGGGAAAGGGGCGCGCGGCAGGGGAGGCCTGGGCGCAACCGGTGGATTTTACGCGCCGCTCTGAAGGGCGGCGGATTCCGCGGGGAATGCGCCGAGAAGGGTGTGTTCCGGGCAGGCATGCGGCACACTGGGCGGCCCTGAACCTGCCTGGGCCCCTGCGGCCGTCTGCTGTGTCTTCTTCTACGCCTGAGCTTTCCCCCCGCCGCGAACTGTGGCTGCTGCTGACGCTGGCAGGCATCCAGTTCACCCACATCCTGGATTTCATGATCATGATGCCGCTGGGCCCGCAGCTCACGCAGCTGTTTGCGATCACCGACGCGCAGTTTGGTTTGCTGGTGTCTGCCTACACGCTGTCGGCGGGGGCGTCAGGCCTGCTGGCTTCGACTTACATCGATCGCTTCGGTCGCAAGCGGCTTCTGCTGGTGCTCTATGGCCTGTTTGGGCTGGCGACGCTGGCCTGTGGCCTCGCGCCCACGTACGGCACGCTGATGGTGGCACGCATTCTCGCGGGGACTTTTGGCGGCGTGCTGTCGGCCTTGTCGCAGACCATCGTGGCGGACGTGGTGCCCTTTGAGCGGCGCGGGCGTGCCATGGGCATCGTGATGACGTCGTTTTCCGTGTCCACGGTGGCTGGCGTGCCCCTGGGGCTGATCCTCGCGCAGTACGGGGGCTGGAACCTGCCGTTCATTGGCATTGCCGCCATGGTGGGAGTGCTGGCCGTGCAGGCGGCCCGCACGCTACCGACCATGGCGGGCCATGTCCAGGCTGCCAACGGGCGGTCTGTGCTGAGCGGTATCACCCAGGTGCTGGCGGATAGCAACCACCGGTGGGCATTTCTGTTCTCGGCGTTGCTGATGTTTACAGGTTTTACGGTGATTCCCTACATCACCATTTACATGCAGACCAATGCGGGTGTGCGCGCCGATCAGGTTCCGCTGGTGTACCTGTGCGGCGGGGTGGTGACCTTGTTCACGGCACGCCTGTTCGGGCGCATGACCGACCGGCATGGAAAGGTGCCCACCTTCCGGTGGCTGGCCCTCGCAGGCCTTCCCTGCATCCTGGGTATCACGCTGGTACAGGGGTTGCCGCTGTGGGGCGTGTTGATGGTGTCCACGCTGATGTTCACCTTTGTCAGTGGCCGCATGATTCCGGGCATGGCCATCATTGCCTCTGCGGCGCACGCGCCTTTGCGAGGGACCTTCATGACGCTGAATGCCTCCGTGCAATCGGCGGCGATGGGTGTCGCGTCTTTTGTGGGAGGGGTGCTGATCAGCCGTGATGCGCAGGGGCTGGTACAGAACTACTGGGTGGCTGCGCTGGTGGGCATCGGCGCCAGCCTGCTGTCGATGCTGGTGGTGGGGCGCCTCACGCTGCATGGTGCGGCGCCGCCGGCACCGTGACAAGGGAGGGGCTTGCGCTGCACTTTGGCCAGTCCCTTCAATCCGCCCATTGTGCGCGCTTTTCGGGTGCTTGGCACCTTGCCGGGCATAACCCAGCGGCCTGCGGCGGTATGGGATTGCATTTCAGGGAGGGCAGGGGCATAGTGAACCCACGACGTCAACAACAGATGCATCCAAGTTCGCCGAGCCGCTCCTCTGATCCAGGACGGCGTTTTTCCACCGAGAGCCACAGGAGACTTATTTATGAACTTGACGATCAGCGGTCACCACCTCGAAGTTACTCCCGCCTTGCGCAACTATGTCACCACCAAGCTGGACCGGATCACCCGCCATTTTGACCAAGTTGTCGATGTCAAGGTACTGCTGACGGTAGAGAAGCAAAAGGAAAAGGAAAAGAGACAGCGAGCGGAATGCAACATCCATGTGAAGGGCAGCGACCTGTTTGCCGAAAGCTCCCACGCCGACCTGTATGCGGCTGTGGACGAACTGGTCGATAAGATGGACCGTCAGGTGGTCCGCCACAAGGACCGTTTACAAGATCACCACCACGAAGCCGCCAAGCGCGAACTGCACGCTTGATGCGCCAGCCCTGAGCCTGGCACAGCAGCCGCCCCTCTCGGGCGGTTTTTTTGTTGCCTGACGCGCCGCGCTCAGGGTTTTCGCCAATATGTGCATAATTGTTACCCTTGACCATGAACCGACTCGCCTCCATCCTGCCCTCCGCTCAAGTGCTTGTGAGCGTGGACGCCACTAGCAAGAAGCGTGCTTTTGAAGAAGCGGGTCTGCTGTTCGAGAGCCAGCACGGCCTTTCCCGGGCGCTGATCACCGACAGTCTGTTTGCCCGCGAACGCCTGGGCTCCACCGGGCTCGGTCATGGTGTGGCCATTCCCCATGGGCGCATCAAAGGCCTCAAGGCCCCGATGGCGGCCGTGTTTCAGTTGCTCAATCCCATTGGGTTCGATGCGCCGGACGAGTTGCCGGTGGGGCTGCTGATCTTTTTGCTGGTGCCCGAGGCGGCCACGCAAAAACACCTGGAAATCCTCTCCGAGATTGCCGAGTTGCTCAGCGACTCTGCCTTGCGTGAAAAGCTCAAGGCCTGCGCTGATGCCGCCGAACTGCACGGCATGATCGCGGGCTGGCAATCCACCCAAACGGCCTGAGTGCTTTCTCCGCCGCCTGCGCTGATCACCCTGACTGACTGCCGTGAAGCCCAATGTTGTCAGCGCCGATGTTCTTTTCGAGGAATTTCGCGGCCCCCTGAAGTGGGAGTGGGTGGCAGGTCTCGGAGCCTCCGAGCGCCGTTTTGACGAAGTGGCCGTGCGCTCCGCGCGTTCCGGCGCCGACCTGGTCGGCTATCTCAACTACATCCATCCGTACCGGGTTCAGATCCTCGGCGAGCGCGAGATTGCGTACCTGAGCAACGCCTCCCCTGACGATTGCAAGCGCCGCATCGCCCGTATAGTGACGCTGGAGCCCCCCGTTCTGGTGCTGGCCGACAACCAGACCGCACCCGACGCGCTGGTGTCGATGTGCGAGCGTGCGCAGATTCCGATGTTTTCCACGCACGAGTCGTCGGCGTTTGTCATCGACGTGCTGCGCGCCTACCTGTCCAAGCACTTCGCTGACCGCACCACGATGCACGGTGTGTTCATGGATATTCTGGGCCTGGGCGTGATGATCACCGGCGAGTCGGGCCTGGGAAAGAGCGAGCTGGGCCTGGAGCTGATCTCGCGTGGCAACGGTCTGGTGGCCGACGATGCCGTGGATTTGTTCCGCATCAACCAGACCACCATCGAGGGCAAGTGCCCCGAGCTGCTGCAAAACCTGCTGGAAGTGCGCGGCATCGGCCTGCTCGATATCCGCGCCATCTTTGGCGAGACGGCGGTGCGCCGCAAGATGCGCCTCAAGCTCATCGTGCACCTGGTGCGTAAGGAGACGCTGGAGCGTGACTACGAGCGTCTGCCCTACGAGCCGCTCACGCAGGACGTGCTGGGCGTGCCGGTGCTCAAGGTCGTGATCCAGGTGGTCGCCGGCCGCAACATCGCCGTGCTGGTCGAGGCCGCCGTGCGCAACACCATCCTGCAACTGCGCGGCATCGACACCTACCAAGAGTTTGTCGAACGCCATCGCCGTGCCATGGAGCGCGATACGGGCGGCTAGCGGCCTCAGGCCACCGAAACTGGCGCGGCCCATACCAGGGCTCCCGTGCAAGGGCCGCCCCGGGAGCGTCTCCCTTGGGGGGAAGACGCCGAAGGTGGCTCAGGGGGGAGTCATTTCTTAGCGCAGTCGGCGCACTGCCCGTACAGGGCCATGGTGTGGTCCTGCACCAGCCAGCCCTTGGCTTTGGCCACAGCATGCTGCCGCTTTTCGATCTCGGGGTCGTAAAACTCTTCCACCTTGCCACACGAAGTGCAGATGAAGTGGTCGTGGTGTTGCCCTTCGTTGAGCTCGTACACCGCCTTGCCGCTCTCGAAATTGCTGCGGATCAGGATGCCGGCCTGCTCGAATTGTGTGAGCACCCGGTACACGGTGGCCAGGCCGATGTCCGAGCGCTCTTCCAGCAGCACGCGGAACACGTCTTCGGCCGTCATGTGGCGCTGCGCACCCTTCTGGAAAATCTCCAGAATCTTCAGTCGGGGCAGTGTGGCCTTGAGTCCCGTGCTTTTGAGTTCGTCGATATTGGTCATGGCTGGCTCTTTCGGGGGCGGGCAACCGGCTCAGGGTCCGGAGGGGCTGCCGCTACAATGGGACGATCATATCCTTTGGCCTTTTACCCATGCCCGTCCAAGCCCGTTACAGCGCCCGTCTGAGCCTGGTTGTGTTGATCGGTGCCAGCATGGCCGCCCTGACCGGTTGCGGCAGTCTGGATGGCGCCAGCAGCCGCATCGCCAACATCGTCAAGCCCTACCGGGTGGACGTGGTGCAGGGCAATTTCGTGTCCCGCGAGCAGGTCGAAGCCCTGCAGCCCGGCATGAGCCGCCAGCAAGTGCGTGAGATTCTCGGGACGCCGCTGGTCACCAGCCTGTTCCATGCGGACCGCTGGGAGTACGTGTTCACGCTCAAACGCCCTGGCGAAGAGATTCAGACCCGCAAGCTGACCGTGTTCTTCAAGGGCGATGCCCTGGAGCGCTCCGAAGGCGATGAAATGCCGACCGAGACCGAGTTCGTCGCCACGCTGGGTGCGCGCGACGGTGCCAAGGGCAAGGTGCCGGCTTTGGAAGCCACGCCGGAGCAACTGGCCAAGTACCCGGTCAAGGAGCGCCCCGCGCCAGCAGCGGCCACACCGCCGGCATTGCCTGCCGCCACCAGTTACCCGCCGCTTGAAGCGCCCGCGCGCTGAACCTTGCGGCCCTGGCAGTGAGCCCGGTGCGCTGGCTGCCCTATCAATGAACAGGATCTTTTCATGACCGCGACTTCTTCGCCTGCGGCTCCCGCGGCATCCCCCCTCCGTGTAGCCGTCGCCGGGGCTTCGGGCCGCATGGGCCGCATGCTGATCGAGGCCATCCGCGCCAGCGACGACTGCGTGCTGGCCGGTGCACTGGATGTGGCCGCCAGCCCGGCCATCGGCTCGGACGCCACTGCCTTTCTGGGCTACGCCAGCGGTGTGGCCATCACGGCCGACGTGGCGGCCGGCCTGAAGAACGCCGAGGTGCTCATTGACTTCACCCGCCCCGAGGGCACGCTGGCCCACCTGGCCGTGTGCGCCCGGCTGGGCGTGAAGGCCGTCATCGGCACCACCGGCTTCACCGATGCGCAAAAGGCCGAACTCGACGCCTACGCACAGCGCACCGCCATCATGTTCTCGCCCAACATGAGCGTGGGTGTGAACGTCACGCTCAAGCTGCTGCAAATGGCCGCCAAGGCCATGGCCACGGGGTACGACATCGAAATCATCGAAGCCCACCACCGCCACAAGGTCGATGCACCCTCGGGCACCGCGCTCAAGATGGGCGAGGTGATTGCCGAGGCCCTGGGCCGCGACCTCAAGGACTGCGCCGTGTACGCCCGCGAAGGCGTGACGGGCGAGCGCGACCCCTCCAGCATCGGCTTTGCTGCCATCCGTGGTGGCGACATCGTGGGCGACCACACCGTGCTGTTTGCGGGCATCGGCGAGCGCATCGAGGTCACGCACAAGTCCTCCAGCCGCGCCACGTACGCGCAGGGCGCCTTGCGCGCTGTGCGCTTCCTGGCTGCCCACAAGACTGGCATGTTCGACATGTTCGACGTGCTGGGCTTGCACTGATCCGCCGACTCCCATGGACGCGCTCCACTGGTGGCGCCAGGGCGATGCCGTGACGCAAAGTGCGGCACTGGTCTTGCTGGCCATGTCGGTGGCAAGCTGGGTGGTCATTGTGTGGAAGCTGCGGCTCATGCGCCGCGCCAGTGCCGACGTGGCCCGTTGCACGGCCGCGTTCTGGCAGGCGCCCTCGCTGGCCCTCGCGCAGCAGCGTTTGCAGTCTTTTGACCGGGATGCGCTAGTGCTTCCTTTGGTGGTTGCTGCAAATTTGATAGCGAATCACGACAGCATGGCCCAGTCCACGCTGGCCACGGCTGGCAGCCTGTCGCAGCGGCTCACGCGGGTGCTGCGCGATGCCCTGCACGATGTGCTGGGACGCCTGCAGTTTGGCCAGGTGCTGCTGGCCACGGTGGGCTCCACGGCGCCTTTTGTGGGGCTGCTGGGCACCGTGTGGGGCATATACCATGCGCTCACCGCCATGGCAGGCGCGGGGCAGATCACCATTGATCGCGTTTCCGGCCCGGTGGGCGAGGCCCTGGTCATGACGGCGGCTGGGCTGGCCGTGGCAATCCCTGCCGTGCTGGCCTACAACGTATTTGGCCGCTTGCTCGGTCGCATTGAGGCTGACCTGGAAGGGTTTGCGCGCGATCTGCGAGAGCTGATCATCGACACGGCCCCCGTCCACAGTTTGGCTGGCACCACAGAAGGCCTGAGCAATGCGAGCCAACCCGCCGCCGGGCCGCTCCAAGGCGGGGCCGCCCCCTTGGGGAGCAGCGAACCACGCGCAGCGGGGAGTGTGGGGGCATGAGCCGACCCGCCGCCGGGCCGCCCCAAGGCAGGTCAGCCCCCTTGGGGGGCAGCGAACCACGCGCAGCGGGGAGCGTGGGGGCATGAGTTTCGGACGACTCGAACGCACCACCGGGCCGCAGCCCATGAGCGACATCAACATGACGCCGCTGGTGGACGTGATGCTGGTACTGGTGGTCATCTTCATCCTCACGGCACCGCTGCTGGCCAGCTCCATCCGGCTGGACCTGCCGCGCACCGAAGGCGCCACGCCCGGCACGGCCCCGCAATTCGTCACGCTGGTGGTCGACGCCTCGGGCCAGGCCTTTCTGGATGACCAGCCCCTGTCGCAGGCTGCGCTGGCCGAGCGCTTGCGCCGCATTGGCGCCGAGCGCCCTGACACCGAGGTGCAGCTGCGCGCCGACGCTGCCGTGCCCTATGGCCGCGTGGTCGAAGTCATGGGCGCGGCCCACCTGGCTGGGCTGCAGCGCATCGGATTTGTGGCCGAACCTGCGGCCAATCCTGTGTCGCCTGCGTCTCCAGCCCCGTCCCGCTGACCCGCCCCGGCTGCTGGCACGCCGGTGCCAGTCCCTGACCGCCTAAAATCCCTGCAGCGCGGCCCTGCGGCTGCACTCTTCTCTCACCCCCGAGCTCCCATGCAAGACAAATACTCTCCCCAAGACGTCGAACGCGCGGCGCACGACCACTGGACCGCCACCGACGCCTACCGCGTGACGGAAGACACGAGCAAGAAGAAGTTCTACGCCTGCTCCATGCTGCCCTACCCCAGCGGCAAGCTGCACATGGGCCACGTGCGCAACTACACCATCAACGACATGCTCACGCGCTACCTGCGCATGAACGGCCACAACGTCTTGATGCCCATGGGCTGGGACGCGTTCGGCCTGCCCGCCGAAAACGCGGCGCTGAAGAACGGCGTGCCACCGGCCAAGTGGACGTACGAAAACATCGCGTACATGAAAAAGCAGATGCAGGCCATGGGCCTGGCCATCGACTGGAGCCGCGAAGTGGCCACCTGCGACCCCACTTACTACAAGTGGAACCAGTGGCTGTTTTTGAAGATGCTGGAAAAGGGCATCGCTTACCGCAAGACCCAGGTCGTGAACTGGGACCCGGTGGACCAGACCGTGCTGGCCAACGAGCAGGTGATTGACGGCAAGGGCTGGCGCACGGGTGCGGTGGTCGAAAAGCGCGAGATCCCCGGCTACTACCTCAAGATCACCGACTACGCCGAAGAGCTGCTGGACTTCGTGACGGGCGACAAGTTGCCCGGCTGGCCCGAGCGCGTGAAGCTGATGCAGGAGAACTGGATCGGCAAGTCTGAGGGCGTGCGCTTCGCCTTCACGCACGACATTGCAGGCGACGATGGCGCATTGATCGGCGACGGCAAGATGTACGTGTTCACCACGCGCGCCGACACCATCATGGGCGTGACCTTCTGCGCCGTGGCGCCGGAGCACCCGCTGGCCGCCCACGCCGCCAAGACCAATCCTGCTCTCAGAGCCTTTATCGAAGAATGCAAGAGCGGCGGCACTACCGAGGCCGAGCTGGCTACCCAAGAGAAGAAGGGCGTGCCAACGGGCCTGTTCGTCACCCACCCGCTCACCGACGAAAAGGTCGAGGTCTGGGTCGGCAACTACGTGTTGATGGGCTATGGCGACGGCGCCGTGATGGGGGTGCCCGCGCACGACGAGCGCGACTTCGCGTTTGCCCTCAAGTACGGCATCGAGATCAAGCAGGTGGTGCTGGTCGATGGCGAACACTTTGACTACCACCAATGGAACGACTGGTACGGCGACAAGCAACGCGGCGTGACCATCAACTCCGACAGCTTCAGCGGCCTGTCGTACAAGGAGGCCGTGAACGCCGTGGCCCATGCGCTGGAGCAAAAGGGCCTGGGCGAGAAGAAGACCACCTGGCGCCTGCGCGACTGGGGCGTGAGCCGCCAGCGTTACTGGGGCACGCCGATCCCGATCATCCACTGCGACGAGCACGGCGCCGTGCCCGTGCCCGAAAAAGACCTGCCCGTGGTGCTGCCGCAAGACTGCATCCCCGACGGCTCGGGCAACCCGCTGCACAAGCACGAAGGCTTCCACGCGGGCGTGACCTGCCCCGTGTGTGGCAAGGCTGCCCGCCGCGAGACGGACACCATGGACACGTTCGTGGACAGCTCGTGGTACTTCATGCGGTACTGCGACCCAAAGAACAGTGAAGCCATGGTCGCTGGCGGCGCCGATTACTGGATGCCGATGGACCAGTACATCGGTGGTATCGAACACGCCATCCTGCACCTGCTGTACGCCCGCTTCTGGACCAAGGTCATGCGCGACCTGGGCCTGGTCAAGGTCGATGAGCCCTTTACCAAGCTGCTCACGCAGGGCATGGTGCTCAACCACATCTACAGCCGCCGCACTGCCAAGGGCGGCAAGGACTACTTCTGGCCGCACGACGTGGAGCATGTGCTCGATGAAGGCGGCAAGATCATCGGTGCCAAGCTCAAGAACGAAGCCACCAGCGGCGACGGCCTGCTGCCCGTGGGCACGCCCATCGACTACGAGGGCGTGGGCACCATGTCCAAGTCCAAAAACAACGGCGTGGACCCGCAGGACCTGATCGAGAAGTACGGCGCCGACACGGCCCGCCTTTACACCATGTTCACCGCGCCGCCCGAAGCCACGCTGGAGTGGAACGACGCTGCGGTGGAAGGCAGCTACCGCTTCCTGCGCCGCGTGTGGAACTTCGGCCTCAAGCTCTCGGCCATCGACCGCGACGCTGCCATGGCCAGCGTGGCCGGTGCCAGCAGCCTGCAGGATGTGCAGTTTGGCAAGGAAGCCAAGGCCCTGCGCCTGGAGATCCACAACGTGCTCAAGCAGGTGGACTACGACTACCAGCGCATGCAGTACAACACCGTGGTCTCCGGCGCGATGAAGATGATCAACGCGCTCGAAGATTTCAAGGCCATGGACTCGGCCGGTGCCCAGGTGGCGCTGATCGAAGGCTTTGGCATCCTGCTGCGCTGCCTGTACCCCGCCACGCCCCACATCGCCCACAGCCTGTGGACGGGCCTGGGCTACGCTGGTGCGCTGGGCGACCTGCTCGATGCGCCCTGGCCGCAGGTGGATGCCGGCGCGCTGGTGCAGGACGAGATCGAACTCATGCTGCAGGTCAACGGCAAGCTGCGCGGCTCCATCCATGTGCCCGCCCAGGCCGACAAGGCCGAGATCGAGCGCATTGCGCTGGCCAGCGAGGCCTTTGTGGCCCAGGCCGCAGGCGCTCATCCGAAGCGCGTGATCGTGGTGCCAGGTCGTCTGGTGAACGTGGTGGTCTGACCCCATGAACAAACGCACACTGCTCAGTTTGGCCCCGGTGGCCCTGTTGTCTGCCTGCGGATTCCGGCTGCGTGGCGTGCCGGAGTTCGGGTTTGGCTCGCTCTACATCGCGGCCCCTGCCAGCTCGCCGCTGGCGCGTGAGCTGCAGCGCACACTCGACGGATCGGGCAGCCAGCTCAAACTGCTGCGCGACCCGGCCAGCATGCCGACGGCAGAGGCCATCTTCGATCTGCTGCAGGAGCAGCAGGAGCGTGTGGTGGTGGGCCTCAATGCGTCGGGACAGGTGCGCGAGCTGCAACTGCGCCTGCGTATCAAGTTCCGCCTGCGCACTCCCACGGGCGTGGAGCTGATTCCGGACACCGAGCTGCTGCAGCAGCGCGACATCAGCTACAACGAAACCATTGCCCTGGCCAAGGAGGCCGAAGAGGCGCTGCTTTACCGCGACATGCGGACGGATCTGGTGCAGCAGCTCATGCGCCGGCTCGCGGCGGCCAAGCGCTAAGAGCAGCTCACAGAACTCCCCTGGCGGCGTTGTCTCGCCTTGTCGTACTGGTCGTACTGCCTGCGGCGAAACGCCTGGCCATGGCCGCTTCGCTGAGTTTTGTGAGCTGCTCTAAGAATGTGCGCGCTCACGCGCTCAGCGTCGGCCCCTGGCCGTGCGAGGGCACGCGCATGAGCGTGCTCTTGCCAAACAGCGACTCCACCAGGTCCACCGCCAGCACGGCCGTGCGGTTGCGCACATCCAGCGCGGGGTTGAGTTCCACAATGTCCAGCGAGGCCAGGCGCCCGCTGTCGGCAATCATCTCCATGCACAACTGCGCCTCGCGGTAAGTTGGGCCACCGGGCACCGTGGTGCCCACCCCGGGGGCAATGTCGGGGTCCAGAAAATCCACATCAAAGCTCACATGCAGGTGGGTGTGCGCATCCAGCCCGGCCAGCGCCTGCTGCATGGTCTGGCGCATGCCCACCTCGTCGATGTAGCGCATGTCGAACACCTCCAGGCCCTGCTCATGCACAAAGCGCTTTTCGCCCGCGTCCACGCTGCGGATGCCGATCTGCCGGATCTGCGAGGGGTGCAGAGCCGGGCCACCGCCCGGCATGCGGGCCAACCCGGTCAGCGCCTCGGGGCCGAAACCGCACAGGCAGGCCACGGGCATGCCATGCACATTGCCGCTGGGGGTCAGTGCACTGGTGTTGAAGTCGGCATGGGCATCGAGCCACAGCACCCGCAGTTTTTTGCCCACCTCCGCGCAATGGCGGGCCACGGCGCTGATGCTGCCCAGGCCCAGGCAGTGGTCGCCACCCAGCAGGATGGGCAGGTGGCCCAGCTGCAGTTCTGCATACACCGCGTCGAACACGCGCTGGTTCCATTCCACCACCTCGGGCAGGTGGCGGTAGCCGTCTACGGGCGGCTGCCACGGGTTGGCCGGGCCACTCAGGTTGCCCCGGTCAAACACCTGCAGCCCGTGGGACTCCAGCGCCGCCTGCAGGCCGGCCACACGCAAGGCCTCGGGCCCCATGGAGGCGCCGCGCGCGCCGGCGCCGATGTCGGTGGGGGCGCCGATCAGGCTGGTGGGCTGGGCGCTGCGCAGGGCGGTGGGGGGCATGGCGGTCTGACTTTCTGGGGTATGGCAGTGGGCGGGAAGGGCGTGGGCGCCCGGGGGAATTCTCAGGGCTTTGGGCGCCAATGAACAGCGCCGCAGCTGATCGGTTCGTGACCTCTCTTGTGCACTGTGAGGGCATACGCTGGCAATTTGCGCAATGCCGGGCCTGCCCAGGCGATAAACTTTGCCGCATGCAAGTCGCCCTGGCCCAACTCTCTCAGCATCTTCAACGGGGCCTGTCGCCGCTTTATGTCCTGCATGGCGATGAGCCCTTGCTCCAGCAAGAGGCGGCCGACGCCATCCGCGCCACCGCCCGCACCCAGGGCTACACCGAGCGCAGCAGCTACACCGTGGCCGGTGCCCACTTCGACTGGAGTGCCGTGCTCGCCGCTGGCGGCAGTTTGAGCCTGTTTGCCGACAAGCAGATCGTCGAGATCCGCATTCCCTCGGGCAAGCCCGGCAAGGACGGCAGCGTGGCGCTGCAGCAGATCGCTGAATCGGCCCGGGGCAGCGACAGCACGCTCACCATGGTCATGCTGCCGCGCCTTGATAAAGCCACCAAAACCGGTGCCTGGTTTGCCGCGCTGGAGGGCAATGGCACCTCCATCCAGATCGACCCCATCGAGCGTGGCCAGCTGCCGCAATGGATTGCCCAGCGCCTGGCCGCACAGGGCCAGCGCGTGGTGGCGGGCGAAGAGGGCCAACGCACCCTGCAGTTCTTTGCCGACCGCGTGGAGGGCAACCTGCTGGCCGCGCACCAGGAGATTCAAAAGCTCGCGCTGCTGCACCCGGCGGGAGAGCTCACGCAAGCCCAGGTCGAAGCCGCCGTGCTCAACGTGGCGCGCTATGACGTATTCAAGCTGTCCGAATCCGTGCTGGCCGGGCAGACGGCCCGCGTGCAGCGCATGCTCGATGGTCTGCAAGCTGAGGGCGAGGCCGAAGTGCTGGTGCACTGGGCACTGGCCGAAGACATCCGTGCCCTCAAGCGCGTGAAAGACGCCATGAACGCCGGCCGCCCCTTGCCCATGGCCCTGCGCGAGAACCGCATCTGGGGCCCCAAGGAGCGGCTGTTTGAACGCATCCTGCCCAAGGCCAGCGACGCCGCTTTGGCTCGCCTGCTGCAGTCGGCCCACACGGTGGATGGCATCGTCAAAGGCCTCAAGCAGCCCGACTGGCCGCAAGACGGCTGGCAGGCCCTGCAGCGCCTGGCCTTGCAGCTGTGCCGCCTGACCAGCGCGGCGCGGTGATGGCGCATGTGGATGCCACCCTGCGGCCCTCGCAGGGTTCTCGGCCCCTGCGCCTCCCCAACGACGACTCCTCCAACGGCTGGTCCGCCATCCTGCCCCCGCGCACGCCGCGCCCTGCGCTGCAGGGCGAGGTGGTGGCCGACTGGCTGGTGCTGGGCGCGGGCTTTGCGGGCCTGGCCGCCGCGCGCCGCCTAGCCGAGCTGCGCCCCCACGCCCACATCGTGGTGGTGGATGCAGGCACCGTGGGCAACAACGCCTCGGGCCGCAACTCGGGCTTTGCCATCGATATGCCGCACAACATCGGCAGCTCGCTCGAAGAACTGCGCCAGGCCGCGCACTACCAGGCGTTGCTCACGGCTGGTTTGAGTGAGCTTGAGCAACTGGTAGGGCAGCACCGCATCGACTGCCAATGGCGCCGCGCAGGCAAGTACCACTGCGCCGTGTCGCCCGCTGCCGAGCGCACGCTGCAGCACCATGTGGATGAGTTGCGCGCCCTGGGGGCTGCGCACGAGCTGCTGGACCGCAACGCCCTGGCCGCGCGCCTGGGCACTCGCTACTTTGCCGCCGGGCTTTACACGCCGGGCACCGTGCTGCTTAACCCCGCCGCGCTGTGCCGGGGCCTGGCGGATGCGCTACCCGCCAATGTCACCTTGCACGAGCAAACGCCGGTGCAGCGGCTGGACCTATCGGGTGGCAAGGTGGTGGCTCACACCCCGCAGGGCAGCGTGCGTGCGCCGCAGTTGCTGTTGGCGGCCAATGGCTTTGCGCAACAACTGGGCTTGTTTGGCAGCGCCTGGGGTGCGGAGACGTTTCCGCTGGTCACCTTTGGTTCGCTGACTGCGCCGCTCACGCCCGAGCAGCGCAGCCGCCTGGGCGCGCCCGAGGGCTGGGGCGTGACGCCTGCGAGTGCCGTGACCGGGGCCACGCTGCGCTACACGGACGACCACCGCATTCTGGTGCGCCAGGGCTTTGAATATGCGCCGCAGTTCCGCGTCAGTCCTGCGGTGCGCGAGCGGGTGCGGCGCGAGCATGCGGCTGTGTTTGCCGCGCGTTTTCCGCAACTGGCCGATGTGGCGCTGGAGCATTTTTGGGAAGGTTCCATCGCCATCACCCGCAATGGCGCGCCGCGCTGGGGGCGGCTGGCGCCGCAGGTGCATGGCGTCGCCGGGTGCAATGGGGCGGGGGTGGTCAAGTTCACGGCCCTGGGGGCGTTGGCGGCGGATTTGGCGCTGGGGCAGGACCATCCGTTGTTGGCGCATGCGTTGGCGTTGGGTGGGCCGACGCGCATGCCGCCCCAGCCGTTCATGGGGCTGGGGGTGCGGGCTTACATTGCCCGGGAGAAGTGGTTGGGGCGGGCGGAGGTTTGAGGGGTTTCTGGAGTCTGGCGCTTTGTGGACGTGTGCTAGTAGCTATGAAATTTGGAGTTAGTGCCTCGGCCTAGGGCAGGAGCCGGGTTATCGCCCCGGCGGGCGACTCACTTTCTTTTGCTTCGCCAAAAGAAAGTAAGCAAAGAAAAGGCGACCCCCAGTCTGCGACCCCCACGCGGCGCGTGGAGGCAAACCTGCAGCGGTGCGGTTGCGGGGTGCGCCGTGGAACTCGCTTTGCGCTGCGCGCGCCGCTCAGACAGCCACGGCGAGCCAGTTCACGAAGCATGGGCGCTTCGACGCCCATGCCACCCCACAACCGCCCCGCCGCAGGCGCAGCCAGCAGGGGGGAGCCGAACATCCAAACAGCCAACAGCCAACAGCCAACAGCCAACAGCCAACAGCCAACAGCCAACAGCCAACAGCCAACAGCCAACAGCCAACAGCCAACAGCCAACAGCCCTTCGGGCCATCGCTGCGCTCGGCCCTTGGGCGTGTCAGCTGGCGTTCAATGTGCCCTGTGCTTTTTCAGCCCACATCGTCAAGTTCGCCACCAGATCCTTTTGGCTGAACGAGCAGCTTTCTTCCGAAAACAGCGCGCTCGATTCCAGTCGGTCCAGCAGGTTCAGCAGCACATCGCTGTAGCGCGGGGGCAGGGCGGCGAGCAGGGTGGTTTGCTCGCGGGCCAGGGTGCTGAGGGTGGCGGCGGTGTGGTCGCCGCGTTCAAAGGCTTGCAGGGCCTGGGTGAAGGTGGTGAGCTGGGTGTGGGCGGTGTCGGTCATGGCGTAGCCGGGCGGGGCCAGGATGGGTGATACGCCCGAGGGTAAAGCAGCCATGGGCCCGCGCCCACCGGGCCGATACCAAGTGCGGCAAAATCGCTGGATGAACGCCCTCAACGTCGCTGAATACACGCACTCTCTCGGTCTCCAGGCAAAAACGGCCTCTGCGCTGATGGCCAAAGCGCCGGCAGCTATCAAAAACAAAGCGCTCAAGGCGCTGGCCCGGTTGCTGCGCGAGAACGTGGCTGCGCTGCAGGTCGACAATGCCAAAGACCTGGAGCGCGCCGTGGCCAATGGGCTGGCGGGCCCGATGGTGGACCGGCTCAAGCTCACCCCCAAGGTGCTGGAGACTTGTGCCGAGGGCTGCGAGCAGCTGGCCGCCATGCCCGACATCATTGGCGAGATCCTGGGCATGAAGCAGCAGCCCAGCGGCATTCGCGTCGGGCAGATGCGGGTGCCGATTGGCGTGTTCGGCATGATCTACGAGAGCCGTCCCAACGTCACCATCGAAGCCGCGTCGTTGTCGATCAAGAGCGGCAACGCCTGCATCCTGCGCGGCGGCTCCGAGGCCATTGATTCGAACAAGGCGCTGGCCAAGCTGGTGCAGCAGGCGCTGGCCGAGGCGGGCTTGCCACAGGACGCGGTGCAACTGGTGCAGACCACCGACCGCGAGGCCGTGGGCCAGCTCATTGCCATGCCGCAGTTTGTAGACGTGATCATCCCGCGCGGCGGCAAGGGCCTGATCGAGCGCATCAGCCGCGATGCCAAGGTGCCCGTGATCAAGCACCTGGATGGCAACTGCCACACCTATGTGGACGACCCCTGCGACATCGCCATGGCCGTCAAGGTGGCCGACAACGCCAAGACCAACAAGTACAGCCCCTGCAACGCGAGCGAAGGCCTGCTGGTGGCGCGTGGCGTGGCGGCAGATTTTCTGCCCCAGATCGGCGCGGTGTACGCCGCCAAGGGCGTGGAGATGCGCGGTTGCCCCGAGTCGCTGGCGATTCTGCAGTCGGTACCTGGTGCCCACCTGGTGCCCGCCACCGAGCAGGACTGGAGCGAGGAATACCTGGCCCCGATCATCAGCGTGAAGATCGTGGCGGGGGTGGATGAAGCCATCGCCCACATCAACCGCTACAGCAGCCACCACACCGATGCCATCCTGACGCGCGACCACATGCATGCCCAGCAGTTCCTGCGCGAGGTGGATTCGGCCAGCGTGATGGTGAACGCCAGCACGCGGTTTGCCGACGGTTTCGAGTACGGCCTGGGCGCCGAAATCGGCATCAGCACCGACAAGTTCCATGCGCGCGGCCCGGTGGGCATTGAAGGCCTCACTTCGCTCAAGTACGTGGTGCTGGGCGAAGGTGAGGTGCGGGCCTGATGCGCTCCTGAAACGATAGCTGCTGGCGCATGTTCGACTAGCGCTTGCGGCCTATTTCATATGAAAATCATCATCCTCGGCGCCGGCCGCGTGGGCCAGAGCGTGGCAGACAGCCTGGTGTCCGAGCGCAACGACATCACCGTCATCGACACCGACGCCGCGCGCCTGCGCGACCTGGAGTCGCGGTTTGATCTGCGCGGGGTGGTGGGCAACGGCATCGAGCCTGCCGTGCTGGCCGAGGCGGGGGCCGAGGACACCGACCTGCTGATCGCCTGCGCTGCGCAGGACGAGACCAATTTGGTGTGCTGCAAGATCGCGCAGCTGCTGTTCAACATCCCCAAGCGCATCGCGCGGGTGCGGTCCACAGGCTTCGAGGCCCATGAGCGGCTGGTGGGCCCCGAGGGGTTTGCGGTGGACCGCATCATCTGCCCCGAAGAATCGCTGACCCGCTACATCGGCAAGCTCATCGAGTACCCCGAGGCCATGCAGGTGCGCGAATTTGCCGGGGGCCGCGCATGCCTGGTGTCGGTGCGGGCGCGTGTGGGGGCGCCGATGGTGGGCCACTCCATCGGCGCGCTGCGCGAGAGTGCGCCGGAGCTGGCGATGCGCATGGTGGCCATCTACCGGCGCTTTCCCGACGAGCCTGACCGCTTCATCGCCTGCGACGGCCGCACGCGCGTCGAGCCGGGGGACGAGGTGTTCGTGCTGGCCGCGCACGAGCACATCGCCAACGTGCTGGCCGCTCTGCACCGCCCGGCATCCCAGCAGCTCCAGCCTGTGCGCCGCATCATGATTGCGGGCGGCGGCCGGCTGGGTCTGCGGCTGGCGCGGCAGCTCAGCCAGGCGGGCGGGCGTTTTCACATCAAGATCATCGAGGACCATGCGGACCGCTGCGTGGAGCTGGCGTCGGCCCTGCCGCCTGAGGTGCTGGTGCTGCAGGGCGACACCACCGACGAAGACCTGCTGGGTGACGAAGGCATCGAGGAGGTGGACCTGTTCCTCGCGCTCACCGACGACGACGAGGACAACATCATGTCCTGCCTGCTGGCCAAGCGCATGGGCGCGAGCCGGGTGCTGGCCCTCATCAACCGGCGCAGCTATGCCGATCTGATGCACGGCACGCAGATCGACATCGCGCTGTCGCCCGCGCAGGCCATGCTGGGCGAGCTGCTGGCCTATGTGCGCCAGGGCGACGTACAGGCCGTGCACAGCCTGCGACGTGGGGTGGCCGAGGCGCTGGAGATCGTGGCGCGCGGCGACCGCAAGAGCTCGCGCGTGGTCGGCCGCAAGGTCAGCGATCTGCAACTGCCGCGCGATGTGCACATCGGCCTGATCGTGCGCGGTCTGCCTGACGCTTCGGAAACCACGGGTGCATCCGCTGCCGATCTGCGCGAGCCCGAGGTCATCATCCCGCGCAGCGCCACGGTGATCGAGAGCAATGACCATGTGGTGTTCTTCCTGCCCAACAAGCGGCTGGTGCGCGATGTGGAAAAGCTCTTCCGCGTGAGCGCGACGTTCTTTTGATGCACCCCCCTGAGTCGCTTCGCGCCTTCCCCCCGCTCTCGCAGCGCTGTGCGCTGCGGGCAGGAGGACGCCGCCAGCGCGGCGGGGCGGCCCTTGCGCGGCGGCCCTCGCCTGGGCTGCACCAGTATCGACGGCTGCATGCGATGTCGGCTGCCATGGACCAGGGGCCCGAGTCATGACGGACATGTTTCCCGTTCTGCGCGTGCTGGGCATTCTGGTGATGATCTTCTCGCTGTCCATGGGCCTGCCGCTGGCAGTCTCGCTGTGGACGCGCGACGGCGTCTGGTTTGTGTACCCGCTGTCCATGGGCGCCACGATGCTGGCGGGCGCGTGGCTGTGGTGGCGGTTGCGGCTGTTCCGGCAAGAGCTGCAGCCGCGCCACGGCGTGATGCTGGTCTCTCTGGTGTGGATGCTGCTGCCCCTGTCGGCCGCGCTGCCGCTGATGCTGGCCGGGCACTACACCGGGCACCCGCTGTCGTTCACGCACGCCTACTTCGAGGCGGTGTCGGGGCTGACGACCACGGGCTCCACCGTGCTGGCGGGCCTGGATGCGTTGCCGGTGTCGGTGAATGTGTGGCGCACCTTCTTGCAGTGGATGGGCGGCATGGGCATCCTGATTTTGGCCGTGGCCGTGCTGCCGCTGCTGGGCGTCGGGGGCAGCCAGCTGTTCAAGGCCGAGGCGGCGGGGCCGCTGAAGGACACCAAGCTCACGCCACGCATGACCGGCACGGCCAAGGGGCTCTGGGGGGTGTATGCGCTGTTTTCCGTGCTGTGTGGCCTGGCCTATTGGGCCGGGGGCATGGGGCCGCTGGATGCGTTGATGCACATGTTCACCACCGTGAGCCTGGGCGGGCTGTCGTCTCACGACCTGAGCTTTGGGTACTTCCAGTCGCCGCTGCTGGAGGCGATCTGCATCTTCTTCATGCTGGTGGCCAGCTGCAATTTTGCGCTGTACTTCGTCGCCATTCGCAAGGGCCAGTGGGGCGGCTTCTGGCGCGACCCGGAGCTGCGGGCCACGCTGGTGACGCTGATTGGCGGCGGTCTGCTGGTGGCTCTGCTGTTGTGGGCCAAGGGCGTGTATGGGCCGCTGGACGCGCTGCGCCATGGCATGTTCAATCTGGTGTCGCTGGCCACCACCACCGGCTACGCCACGGTGGACTACCTGGCATGGCCCGTGTTTGCGCCGGTGTTCATGCTGCTGCTGTCGGGTGTGGCCACCAGTGCGGGCTCGACGGGCGGGGGCATCAAGATGGTCCGCATGCTTATCCTCGTCAAGCAGGCGCGCCGCGAGATGAACCGCCTGGTGCACCCGCGCGCCGTGCAGCCGGTGCAACTGGGCGGCGCTGCAGTGGACAACCGGGTGATCTTCTCGGTGCTGGCCTTCATGCTGGTCTATGGCGGCACGGTCTTTGGGCTGAGCATGGTCATGCTGCTGACAGACCTGGACCCGGTGACGGCGTTCTCGGTGGTGCTGGCCAGCGTCAACTGCGCGGGGCCGGGCCTGGGCAGCGTGGGGCCGGCGTCCAACTACGCGGTGCTCACCGATTTTCAGATCTGGGTGTGCACGCTGGCCATGCTGCTGGGCCGGCTGGAGATACTTAGCTTTATGGCCTTGCTGACCCCGGCGTTCTGGCGCCGGTAGGGGGCAGGGCCGTGGCTGCACCGGGGGTGACTTGCGAAAACCCGGCCTGACCCCACATCCTACAATTCACTGCAATCGCTTCCCGAGGGCTTTCCATGGTTCCGCATCTCATCACGGCCCTCACCGGGCCGATCAACGAACTCGAACAGCGCATTCTCGACTCGATGCCCGCCATCGAACGCTGGTTCCGGCTGGAGTGGATGGAGCACACCCCGCCGTTCTACACGTCGGTAGACATCCGCAATGCGGGGTTCAAGCTGGCCCCGGTCGACACCAACCTGTTCCCGGGCGGCTGGAACAACCTGACCAAGGAGATGCTGCCCCTGGCCGTGCAGGCTGCGATGGCTGCCATCGAGAAGATCTGCCCCGAAGCGCGTAACCTGCTGATCATTCCGGAGAACCACACGCGCAACACGTTCTACCTGTCCAACGTGGTGCAGCTGCAGCGCATCTTCAACATGGCGGGCCTGAACGTGCGGGTCGGCTCCATCAGCCCCGAGATCAAGAAGTCCACGCTGATCGAGCTGCCCAACGGCGACACCGTGACCCTGGAACCCGTGGTGCGCACCAAGCGCCGCCTGGGGCTCAAGGACTTTGACCCCTGCACCATCCTGCTGAACAACGACCTCACCGCAGGCGCCCCCGGCATTCTGGAAGACATCCACGAGCAGTATCTGCTGCCCCCGCTGCACGCCGGCTGGAGCGTGCGCAAGAAGAGCACCCACTTCAAGAACTACGAAGAGGTGGCCAAGCGCTTTGGCAAGATGCTGGGTATCGACCCCTGGCTGGTCAACCCCATGTACAGCCAGTGCGGCGAGGTGGACTTTGCCGAGGGCACGGGCATGGACCAGCTGCAGACCAGCGTGGACGCACTCCTGACCAAGGTGCGCCGCAAGTACAAGGAATACGGCATCAACGAAAAGCCCTTCGTGATCGTCAAGGCCAACAACGGCACGTACGGCATGGGCATCATGACCGTGCGCGACGCCAAGGAGCTGGACGCGGTCAACCGCAAGACGCGCAACAAGATGGCCGTGATCAAGGACGGCCAGCCGGTGAGCGAAGTCATCATCCAGGAAGGGGTGCTGACGCAGGAGCGCGTGAACGACGCCGTGGCCGAGCCTGTGGTCTACATGATGGACCGCTACGTGGTGGGGGGCTTCTACCGCATGCACGCCGAGCGCGGTGTGGATGAAAACCTCAACGCCCCCGGCGCGAGCTTTGTGCCCCTGGCCTTTGAACACAGCACCCACATGCCCCAGCCTGGCGTGCGCCCGGGTGTGAGCGCGCCCAACCGCTTCTATATGTACGGCGTGGTGGCCCGGCTGGCGATGCTGGCGGCCAGCTACGAGCTGGAGGCCACCAACCCCGACGCCGAGGTGTACGACTGAAAACCAGGGTCTCTGGGGCCCCTTACGGGTCTTGGGGGCACCGGGTTTCAACGTCTGCGCCCTCTCGGCGACGCTGCACAGCGGGCCTGCGGGGGAGTGCGGTGGTCCCGCATGCCACGCCCGCGCCCGGTTGCCAAGGGCAAGTTGCTGCGTCGCAACATGGGGTTTCGCCTCCAATCGCTTGATCTGGCTCAGGCGCACAATAGCGTTCCCAAAAGTAACGGAACCCCGTCAGGCCCAGTGCGCGGGGGTGGTCAGTGCAAAGCTCCAAGTCATCGCTCGCAGCGCTCACGCTGGGCGCCATCGGTGTTGTGTATGGCGATATCGGCACCAGCGTGCTGTATGCCGTCAAGGAGGTGTTCGGGTCCGGCCATGTGCCGTTCACGCCCGCAAACATCTACGGCATCCTCTCCATCTTTTTCTGGACCCTCACGGTCATCGTCTCCCTGAAGTACGTGGTGCTGGTGCTGCGCGCCGACAACCACGGTGAGGGGGGCCTCATCGCCATGCTGGCCCTGGCCTCCCAGGCGGTCAAAGACAAGCCCCAGCTGCGCAGCGTGTTGCTGGCCGTGGGCATTTTTGGCACTTCGCTGTTTTACGGCGATGGCGTTATCACCCCGGCCATCTCGGTGCTGTCGGCGGTGGAGGGGCTGGAAGTGGTGTCGGATCACTTCAAGCACTACGTGATACCGATCACGCTGGTGGTGCTGTTTTGCCTGTTTGCCGTGCAAAAGCGCGGCACGGGCGGCATCGGCAAGTTTTTTGGTCCCATCACGCTGGTGTGGTTTGTCACCATCGCGCTGCTGGGCGTGTCGCATATCGTGGGGCATCCGGAGATCTTGTGGGCGCTGAGTCCGCACCATGCGTTGGGCTTCATGTGGGCCAACCCGGGCACCAGTTTCATCATTCTGGGCGCGGTGGTGCTGTGCGTGACGGGCGCCGAGGCCTTGTATGCCGACCTGGGCCACTTCGGCAAGCGCCCGATCCGCATGGCCTGGTTTGGTGTGGCCATGCCGGCGCTCACCCTCAATTATTTTGGCCAGGGCGCGCTGCTGCTGGCTGAGCCCGAGGCCGTCAAGAACCCGTTCTATCTGATGGCCCCCGACTGGGCGCTGGTGCCTTTGGTGATCCTGGCCACCATGGCCACCGTGATTGCCTCGCAGGCGTTGATCACCGGCGCATTCAGCGTGACCAAGCAGGTCATCCAGCTGGGCTACCTGCCGCGCCTGAACATCCAGCACACCAGCGTGCGTGACACGGGCCAGATCTACATGCCGCTGGTCAACTGGGGGCTGTTCGTGGCCATCGTGCTGGCGGTGGTGATGTTCCGCTCGTCGAGCAATCTGGCAGCCGCCTACGGCATCGCGGTGACGCTGGACATGCTGATCACCACCACGCTGACCTTCTTCGTGATCCGCTACGGCTGGCGGTATCCGCTGGCGCTGTGCGTTGCGGCCACGGGCTGCTTCTTTGTGGTGGACCTGGCGTTCTTCGCCTCCAACCTGCTCAAGCTGTTCCAGGGTGGCTGGTTCCCGCTGATGATCGGCGGCATCGTGTTCTCGCTCATGATGACCTGGAAGGAAGGGCGCCGCCTGCTCAATGACAAGCTGCGTGCCGACGCCATCGACCTCAAGGACTTCCTGGAGTCGATCTTCATCAGCCCGCCCACGCGGGTGGATGGCACAGCCGTCTTCCTGACGGCCGAAACCGGCGCGGTGCCCAATGCCCTGCTGCACAACCTCAAGCACAACAAGGTGCTGCACCAGCAAAACCTGTTTGTCACCGTGCACAACCACGAGACGCCCTGGATTGGTCTGGACAAGCGGCTGCAAGTCGAATCGCTGGGGCACGACTGCTGGCAGGTGGTGGTGCATTACGGTTTCAAGAACGACCCCGACCTGCCACGCGCGCTGGAGCTGCTGCGTGGGCGTGGTTGCGAGCTGGAGTCGATGACCACCAGCTATTTCCTGTCGCGGGACACCGTCATCCCCACCATCGGCAGCGGCATGGCGCCTTGGCGCGAAAAGCTGTTTGCCCAAATGCACCACAACGCCAGTGGCGCGGCCGACTTTCTGCACCTGCCCAATAACGCGGTGGTCGAGCTGGGCTCCAAGATCGAGATCTGACGGGCTGAGGGGGCTCCCCCTGGCCTGGGACGGGGGCCTTGGGCTGGTTTTGCGCTGTTTTTGCCTTGTAGCGCTAGTGCTCATTGTCTAAAATGCTATTAATACTGTAGCTGTTGGAGTGGGCTGACGGCCTGCCTGAGCGCCAGGCGCGCGCGGTGCCAGAATCGCGCCCATGCAATTTTTCAAAGACCTGAGCCTTTCCACGGCGGTGGCGGGTTTCGTGGCGGTGCTGGTGG
>NZ_PEET01000001.1:4947500-5044351 GCF_002754175.1 Acidovorax sp. 59
TGAATGGGGAAACCCACCTCGCAAGAGGTATCGCATACTGAATACATAGGTATGCGAGGCGAACCGGGTGAACTGAAACATCTCAGTAGCTCGAGGAAAAGACATCAACCGAGATTCCGAAAGTAGTGGCGAGCGAAATCGGAAGAGCCTTCTAGTGATAGCACGACTGTTAGCAAAACGGGATGGAAAGCCCGGCCATAGCAGGTGATAGCCCTGTATGCGAAAACAGACGTGTGGTACTAAGTTAGAGAAAAGTAG
Organism: Acidovorax sp. 59; assembly: GCF_002754175.1. NCBI lineage: Bacteria > Pseudomonadati > Pseudomonadota > Betaproteobacteria > Burkholderiales > Comamonadaceae > Acidovorax > Acidovorax sp. 59. Next base: position 4,947,759 of record NZ_PEET01000001.1, read on the forward strand.
GGCGGGACACGAGAAATCCTGTCTGAATATGGGGGGACCATCCTCCAAGGCTAAATACTCGTAATCGACCGATAGTGAACCAGTACCGTGAGGGAAAGGCGAAAAGAACCCCGGGAGGGGAGTGAAATAGATCCTGAAACCGCATGCTTACAAAAAGTAGGAGCCCGCAAGGGTGACTGCGTACCTTTTGTATAATGGGTCAGCGACTTACATTCAGTGGCAAGGTTAACCGAATAGGGAAGCCGTAGAGAAATCGAGTCCGAATAGGGCGAATCAGTCGCTGGGTGTAGACCCGAAACCAAGTGATCTATCCATGGCCAGGATGAAGGTGCCGTAACAGGTACTGGAGGTCCGAACCCACTAGTGTTGCAAAACTAGGGGATGAGCTGTGGATAGGGGTGAAAGGCTAAACAAACTTGGAAATAGCTGGTTCTCTCCGAAAACTATTTAGGTAGTGCCTCAAGTATTACCTGCGGGGGTAGAGCACTGTTTAGGCTAGGGGGTCATGGCGACTTACCAAACCTATGCAAACTCCGAATACCGCAGAGTACAGCTTGGGAGACAGAGCACCGGGTGCTAACGTCCGGACTCAAGAGGGAAACAACCCAGACCGCCAGCTAAGGTCCCTAAAATTGGCTAAGTGGGAAACGAAGTGGGAAGGCTAAAACAGTCAGGATGTTGGCTTAGAAGCAGCCATCATTTAAAGAAAGCGTAATAGCTCACTGATCGAGTCGTCCTGCGCGGAAGATGTAACGGGGCTAAGCCAGTTACCGAAGCTGCGGATTTGCAATTTATTGCAAGTGGTAGGAGAGCGTTCTGTAGGCCTGTGAAGGTGTCTGGTAACGGATGCTGGAGGTATCAGAAGTGCGAATGCTGACATGAGTAGCGTTAAAGGGGGTGAAAAGCCCCCTCGCCGTAAGCGCAAGGTTTTCTACGCAACGTTCATCGGCGTAGAGTGAGTCGGCCCCTAAGGCGAGGCAGAGATGCGTAGCTGATGGGAAACAGGTCAATATTCCTGTACCGATCAATAGTGCGATGTGGGGACGGAGAAGGTTAGCTCAGCCAACTGTTGGATATGTTGGTTCAAGCCTGTAGTCGTGCTCGGTAGGCAAATCCGCCGGGTTTAGATGAGGGGTGATAACGAGTCTGCTTGCAGACGAAGTGAGTGATACCCTGCTTCCAGGAAAAGCCACTAAGCTTCAGCTATTGACGACCGTACCGCAAACCGACACTGGTGCGCGAGATGAGTATTCTAAGGCGCTTGAGAGAACTCAGGAGAAGGAACTCGGCAAATTGATACCGTAACTTCGGGAGAAGGTATGCCCCAAGTAGGTGAACTCGTACAGAGGGAGCCCAACGGGGTTGCAAAAAATCGGTGGCTGCGACTGTTTAATAAAAACACAGCACTCTGCAAACACGAAAGTGGACGTATAGGGTGTGACGCCTGCCCGGTGCTGGAAGATTAAATGATGGGGTGCAAGCTCTTGATTGAAGTCCCAGTAAACGGCGGCCGTAACTATAACGGTCCTAAGGTAGCGAAATTCCTTGTCGGGTAAGTTCCGACCTGCACGAATGGCGTAACGATGGCCACACTGTCTCCTCCTGAGACTCAGCGAAGTTGAAATGTTTGTGATGATGCAATCTCCCCGCGGAAAGACGGAAAGACCCCATGAACCTTTACTGTAGCTTTGTATTGGACTTTGAACAGATCTGTGTAGGATAGGTGGGAGGCTTTGAAGTGAGGACGCTAGTTCTCATGGAGCCAACGTTGAAATACCACCCTGGTGTGTTTGAGGTTCTAACCTAGGTCCATTATCTGGATCGGGGACAGTGCATGGTAGGCAGTTTGACTGGGGCGGTCTCCTCCCAAAGCGTAACGGAGGAGTTCGAAGGTACGCTAGTTACGGTCGGACATCGTGACGATAGTGCAATGGCATAAGCGTGCTTAACTGCGAGACTGACAAGTCGAGCAGATGCGAAAGCAGGACATAGTGATCCGGTGGTTCTGTATGGAAGGGCCATCGCTCAACGGATAAAAGGTACTCTGGGGATAACAGGCTGATACCGCCCAAGAGTTCATATCGACGGCGGTGTTTGGCACCTCGATGTCGGCTCATCTCATCCTGGGGCTGTAGCCGGTCCCAAGGGTATGGCTGTTCGCCATTTAAAGAGGTACGTGAGCTGGGTTTAAAACGTCGTGAGACAGTTTGGTCCCTATCTTCCGTGGGCGCTGCAGATTTGAGGAAGCCTGCTCCTAGTACGAGAGGACCGGAGTGGACACACCTCTGGTGTATCGGTTGTCACGCCAGTGGCATTGCCGAGTAGCTAAGTGTGGAAGAGATAACCGCTGAAAGCATCTAAGCGGGAAACTCGTTTCAAGATGAGATCTGCCGGGGCCTTGAGCCCCCTAAAGAGTCGTTCAAGACCAGGACGTTGATAGGTCAGGTGTGGAAGCGCAGTAATGCGTTAAGCTAACTGATACTAATTGCTCGTGCGGCTTGACCCTATAACTTTGATAGCCAACACGCTCACAGCGTGAAGCTCAAAGTCTGTTATGCCAAGTTAGACGCAGTCAAAACAAAAATCTGATTCCAGACTCTATGAATTTGCCAGGCAGTTCACAAAAACTGCCCAGCACCAAGTTATGCCTGATGACCATAGCAAGTTGGTCCCACTCCTTCCCATCCCGAACAGGACAGTGAAACGACTTTGCGCCGATGATAGTGCGGGTTCCCGTGTGAAAGTAGGTCATCGTCAGGCTCTTACAGCAAGGAACACCCAGTGTTGATACTGGGTGTTTTCTTTTGGATCATTAAACAGATGGTCCAAAAGAAAGCAAAAGTTTGACAGTTCTTCAAAAACTGTGCTAGAATTCAAGGCTTCGCTGATCGCAGCGAAGTTTGCAAAATAAAAAAGATTTTGGTCTGATTTGTTTTGTTGGGATCCTTAAAAATATACAGCCGATAAGCGTGGGCGTTTGATGGCGAGTGCCAAGTTCTTTGGAACTAGTGCTTAGCACTACAAACGCTCATGAGAGAGAAGTGAAGTTCACTTCAATTCTTAATTATGAGTTGCTCGAAAGAGCGAAAAAATCAAGATCGAACTGTAGAGTTTGATCCTGGCTCAGATTGAACGCTGGCGGCATGCCTTACACATGCAAGTCGAACGGTAACAGGTCTTCGGATGCTGACGAGTGGCGAACGGGTGAGTAATACATCGGAACGTGCCCGAGAGTGGGGGATAACGAAGCGAAAGCTTTGCTAATACCGCATACGATCTCAGGATGAAAGCAGGGGACCGCAAGGCCTTGCGCTCACGGAGCGGCCGATGGCAGATTAGGTAGTTGGTGGGATAAAAGCTTACCAAGCCGACGATCTGTAGCTGGTCTGAGAGGACGACCAGCCACACTGGGACTGAGACACGGCCCAGACTCCTACGGGAGGCAGCAGTGGGGAATTTTGGACAATGGGCGCAAGCCTGATCCAGCCATGCCGCGTGCAGGATGAAGGCCTTCGGGTTGTAAACTGCTTTTGTACGGAACGAAAAGACTCTGGTTAATACCTGGGGTCCATGACGGTACCGTAAGAATAAGCACCGGCTAACTACGTGCCAGCAGCCGCGGTAATACGTAGGGTGCGAGCGTTAATCGGAATTACTGGGCGTAAAGCGTGCGCAGGCGGTTATATAAGACAGATGTGAAATCCCCGGGCTCAACCTGGGAACTGCATTTGTGACTGTATAGCTAGAGTACGGCAGAGGGGGATGGAATTCCGCGTGTAGCAGTGAAATGCGTAGATATGCGGAGGAACACCGATGGCGAAGGCAATCCCCTGGGCCTGTACTGACGCTCATGCACGAAAGCGTGGGGAGCAAACAGGATTAGATACCCTGGTAGTCCACGCCCTAAACGATGTCAACTGGTTGTTGGGTCTTCACTGACTCAGTAACGAAGCTAACGCGTGAAGTTGACCGCCTGGGGAGTACGGCCGCAAGGTTGAAACTCAAAGGAATTGACGGGGACCCGCACAAGCGGTGGATGATGTGGTTTAATTCGATGCAACGCGAAAAACCTTACCCACCTTTGACATGTACGGAATCCTTTAGAGATAGAGGAGTGCTCGAAAGAGAACCGTAACACAGGTGCTGCATGGCTGTCGTCAGCTCGTGTCGTGAGATGTTGGGTTAAGTCCCGCAACGAGCGCAACCCTTGTCATTAGTTGCTACATTCAGTTGGGCACTCTAATGAGACTGCCGGTGACAAACCGGAGGAAGGTGGGGATGACGTCAAGTCCTCATGGCCCTTATAGGTGGGGCTACACACGTCATACAATGGCTGGTACAGAGGGTTGCCAACCCGCGAGGGGGAGCCAATCCCATAAAGCCAGTCGTAGTCCGGATCGCAGTCTGCAACTCGACTGCGTGAAGTCGGAATCGCTAGTAATCGCGGATCAGAATGTCGCGGTGAATACGTTCCCGGGTCTTGTACACACCGCCCGTCACACCATGGGAGCGGGTTCTGCCAGAAGTAGTTAGCCTAACCGCAAGGAGGGCGATTACCACGGCAGGGTTCGTGACTGGGGTGAAGTCGTAACAAGGTAGCCGTATCGGAAGGTGCGGCTGGATCACCTCCTTTCTGGAAAACTGCATTCAATATTGAACGCCCACACTTATCGGTTGTTGGAACAAGCCGCAGACCTGCGAAGGGATTCGCAAGAATGTGGAATGGGTCTGTAGCTCAGCTGGTTAGAGCACCGTCTTGATAAGGCGGGGGTCGTTGGTTCGAGCCCAACTAGACCCACCAAATTCCGATGGCTAGATACGGTAAGAGGACACTGGGGGATTAGCTCAGCTGGGAGAGCACCTGCTTTGCAAGCAGGGGGTCGTCGGTTCGATCCCGTCATCCTCCACCAACCACACTTCGGAAATTCAACACCAAAGCTGCTTTGAAAGAGGCTGCTTTGTTGTTGATCAATATCGATTGATCAAACGGCTGTTCTTTAAAAATTCATAGAGTCGAAATCAGAGTTGCCAGGGGAAACTGCACATTCGTAAAGGTTTAGTGCAGACCGTGCCCTTGGTGACAAATTTTTGATTGCGTCAAAACGAATGTTCAATGAGCAAACGTGATTGCGAAAGTGATTGCGAAGTAATTTGAACTCAGTAATGACGAATGTTTCTTGATAGTGATATCGAGGAATTATTCACATTACGGCATAACGCGTCAGGTGAAAGACCTGGCAAGTCCTTGAGATGACGGCGATATCTTGAAAGAGATGTCAAAGTTATAGGGTCAAGTGACTAAGAGCATGTGGTGGATGCCTTGGCGATTACAGGCGACGAAAGACGTGATAGCCTGCGATAAGCTTCGGGGAGCTGGCAAATAAGCTTTGATCCGGAGATTTCTGAATGGGGAAACCCACCTCGCAAGAGGTATCGCATACTGAATACATAGGTATGCGAGGCGAACCGGGTGAACTGAAACATCTCAGTAGCTCGAGGAAAAGACATCAACCGAGATTCCGAAAGTAGTGGCGAGCGAAATCGGAAGAGCCTTCTAGTGATAGCACGACTGTTAGCAAAACGGGATGGAAAGCCCGGCCATAGCAGGTGATAGCCCTGTATGCGAAAACAGACGTGTGGTACTAAGTTAGAGAAAAGTAGGGCGGGACACGAGAAATCCTGTCTGAATATGGGGGGACCATCCTCCAAGGCTAAATACTCGTAATCGACCGATAGTGAACCAGTACCGTGAGGGAAAGGCGAAAAGAACCCCGGGAGGGGAGTGAAATAGATCCTGAAACCGCATGCTTACAAAAAGTAGGAGCCCGCAAGGGTGACTGCGTACCTTTTGTATAATGGGTCAGCGACTTACATTCAGTGGCAAGGTTAACCGAATAGGGAAGCCGTAGAGAAATCGAGTCCGAATAGGGCGAATCAGTCGCTGGGTGTAGACCCGAAACCAAGTGATCTATCCATGGCCAGGATGAAGGTGCCGTAACAGGTACTGGAGGTCCGAACCCACTAGTGTTGCAAAACTAGGGGATGAGCTGTGGATAGGGGTGAAAGGCTAAACAAACTTGGAAATAGCTGGTTCTCTCCGAAAACTATTTAGGTAGTGCCTCAAGTATTACCTGCGGGGGTAGAGCACTGTTTAGGCTAGGGGGTCATGGCGACTTACCAAACCTATGCAAACTCCGAATACCGCAGAGTACAGCTTGGGAGACAGAGCACCGGGTGCTAACGTCCGGACTCAAGAGGGAAACAACCCAGACCGCCAGCTAAGGTCCCTAAAATTGGCTAAGTGGGAAACGAAGTGGGAAGGCTAAAACAGTCAGGATGTTGGCTTAGAAGCAGCCATCATTTAAAGAAAGCGTAATAGCTCACTGATCGAGTCGTCCTGCGCGGAAGATGTAACGGGGCTAAGCCAGTTACCGAAGCTGCGGATTTGCAATTTATTGCAAGTGGTAGGAGAGCGTTCTGTAGGCCTGTGAAGGTGTCTGGTAACGGATGCTGGAGGTATCAGAAGTGCGAATGCTGACATGAGTAGCGTTAAAGGGGGTGAAAAGCCCCCTCGCCGTAAGCGCAAGGTTTTCTACGCAACGTTCATCGGCGTAGAGTGAGTCGGCCCCTAAGGCGAGGCAGAGATGCGTAGCTGATGGGAAACAGGTCAATATTCCTGTACCGATCAATAGTGCGATGTGGGGACGGAGAAGGTTAGCTCAGCCAACTGTTGGATATGTTGGTTCAAGCCTGTAGTCGTGCTCGGTAGGCAAATCCGCCGGGTTTAGATGAGGGGTGATAACGAGTCTGCTTGCAGACGAAGTGAGTGATACCCTGCTTCCAGGAAAAGCCACTAAGCTTCAGCTATTGACGACCGTACCGCAAACCGACACTGGTGCGCGAGATGAGTATTCTAAGGCGCTTGAGAGAACTCAGGAGAAGGAACTCGGCAAATTGATACCGTAACTTCGGGAGAAGGTATGCCCCAAGTAGGTGAACTCGTACAGAGGGAGCCCAACGGGGTTGCAAAAAATCGGTGGCTGCGACTGTTTAATAAAAACACAGCACTCTGCAAACACGAAAGTGGACGTATAGGGTGTGACGCCTGCCCGGTGCTGGAAGATTAAATGATGGGGTGCAAGCTCTTGATTGAAGTCCCAGTAAACGGCGGCCGTAACTATAACGGTCCTAAGGTAGCGAAATTCCTTGTCGGGTAAGTTCCGACCTGCACGAATGGCGTAACGATGGCCACACTGTCTCCTCCTGAGACTCAGCGAAGTTGAAATGTTTGTGATGATGCAATCTCCCCGCGGAAAGACGGAAAGACCCCATGAACCTTTACTGTAGCTTTGTATTGGACTTTGAACAGATCTGTGTAGGATAGGTGGGAGGCTTTGAAGTGAGGACGCTAGTTCTCATGGAGCCAACGTTGAAATACCACCCTGGTGTGTTTGAGGTTCTAACCTAGGTCCATTATCTGGATCGGGGACAGTGCATGGTAGGCAGTTTGACTGGGGCGGTCTCCTCCCAAAGCGTAACGGAGGAGTTCGAAGGTACGCTAGTTACGGTCGGACATCGTGACGATAGTGCAATGGCATAAGCGTGCTTAACTGCGAGACTGACAAGTCGAGCAGATGCGAAAGCAGGACATAGTGATCCGGTGGTTCTGTATGGAAGGGCCATCGCTCAACGGATAAAAGGTACTCTGGGGATAACAGGCTGATACCGCCCAAGAGTTCATATCGACGGCGGTGTTTGGCACCTCGATGTCGGCTCATCTCATCCTGGGGCTGTAGCCGGTCCCAAGGGTATGGCTGTTCGCCATTTAAAGAGGTACGTGAGCTGGGTTTAAAACGTCGTGAGACAGTTTGGTCCCTATCTTCCGTGGGCGCTGCAGATTTGAGGAAGCCTGCTCCTAGTACGAGAGGACCGGAGTGGACACACCTCTGGTGTATCGGTTGTCACGCCAGTGGCATTGCCGAGTAGCTAAGTGTGGAAGAGATAACCGCTGAAAGCATCTAAGCGGGAAACTCGTTTCAAGATGAGATCTGCCGGGGCCTTGAGCCCCCTAAAGAGTCGTTCAAGACCAGGACGTTGATAGGTCAGGTGTGGAAGCGCAGTAATGCGTTAAGCTAACTGATACTAATTGCTCGTGCGGCTTGACCCTATAACTTTGATAGCCAACACGCTCACAGCGTGAAGCTCAAAGTCTGTTATGCCAAGTTAGACGCAGTCAAAACAAAAATCTGATTCCAGACTCTATGAATTTGCCAGGCAGTTCACAAAAACTGCCCAGCACCAAGTTATGCCTGATGACCATAGCAAGTTGGTCCCACTCCTTCCCATCCCGAACAGGACAGTGAAACGACTTTGCGCCGATGATAGTGCGGGTTCCCGTGTGAAAGTAGGTCATCGTCAGGCTCTTACAGCCCAGAAAACCCCAGTCAGATATGACTGGGGTTTTTTGCTTTTAGACGGCATCGAAATGCGCCAGGGGCTGTAGGCTGGTTAACGCTTGTGGTACCGCAGTTCGCTGGGTTTGCATCGGACTTACCGGACCGCCAAGCGCAGGAAGCCCCTCATCTACGCAGTCCGCACAGCTCCAGATCTAACTGTCGGAATGGACCCACTCGCTTCAATCGATACGGCATGCGCTGATCGATAGAACCTCGCGAGAACCAAAGTGCATCCATTCCGAGCGTCCCCATATTCACAGCCTCTCTCACCGGCGATATATCGTATGCGTCAGATAGGCAGCCGTCGGCCTTGTTCGAACACCAGCAGTTCACCTTTGCCGAACGCCGCCCACGTTTCGTTGGTCGTGAGGGGGCTGGTCACGATCACTGCCACCTGATCGTTCACGCCAGTCTCCTTCGAAAAATCCAGCTGGAGGTCTTCGTCGCTCAGCTGCGCAGCGCCGAAGGGATGGCGGCGCTCTATGTAGTGCAGATGGGTAGAGGCGTGTGCCCACAACGCCTGTCCATTGGAAAGAAGGAAATTGAATGTGCCGTGAGGAGCTATGCGGGCAGCGAGTTCCTTGAGCGTTAGCGTCAGCTCTGGAACAGAAGGCACGCTGGCGTGCGATTTGGCCAACTCTTGCATGATCCAGCAAAACGCATGCTCGCTGTCGGTATCGCCCACGGGGCGGAAATGCGAATGCAGGCGAGGGCGGAAGTCTTTCAAATCTCCGTTGTGGGCAAAGACCCAGTAGCGGCCCCACAGCTCACGCACGAACGGATGGCAGTTCTGCAGGCTCACCATGCCTTGGGTGGCCTTGCGGATATGGGCGATGACGTTCCGGCTCTTGATGGGGTAACGGCGAATGAGTTCGGCCACTGGTGAATCCACAGCCGCCAGATGGTCCACGAAGTGCCGAAGCCCCTTGTCCTCAAAAAACGCGATGCCCCAGCCGTCGGTATGGTGGTCGGTCTTCCCGCCGCGTTGCGCAAAGCCCGTAAAGCTGAAGGTCACATCGGTGGGCACATTGCAATTCATGCCGAGGAGTTGGCACATGGCGAAGGTTCCGTTTCTTTGATTTCTTGAAAGGCTTAGGTGCTCAATGCGCGCATCCGCCTTCAAGCATCAGGACAAGGTATGCCTGCTGTCAATCTGGCCGCGCCTCGCGCAGCTGCCAGGCGGCCACCAGCGCCAGCCCGCACAGAAAAGTCAGCATCAAAAAGGTTTCACCGAATGCTGCGATGCGCGCCGGGTTGCTTGCTCCGGCCGTCAACGAGGCACCATGTGCGCCGAGTCGCCATTCGAGCACGATGCCGCACAGGCTGACCCCGGCTGCGCCGCCCAGCATGCGCAAGAAGCCAATGGCGCTGGAGCCCTGAGAAATGAGCGACTTGTCCAGCGGACGCATGGAGCCCAGATTCAGCGAGGGCAGAATGAAGCCGAGTCCGATGCGCCCCAGGATCGCAAAAGCGACCAGCATCCACAGCGACGAGCCAAGGCCCACAAACACCATCAGCCCGAACGACAGGGCCAGCAAACCGAGGCCAGTGCTGACCAATAAATGGGTGGGCTGCCGGTCCGCCAATCGGCCCACCATGGCGATGGTGGCGGCCAGAACGAACCCTGCCGGCAGCATGAGGGTGCCCACGTGCGATGCCGACAGCTCCAGCCCCAGTTGCATGAACACCGGCAACAGATAGGTAGAGCCGAACAAGGCGGTGCCGTAGATGAATGCCACCACACTGCCCATGGCGAACTGCCGGTATTGGAAGAGGCGCAGGTCCATGAGCGGCTTGCGCCCGGTGCGCAGCAGCCTGCGCTGCCAGGCAATGAAACAGGCGACGGCCACCACAGCACCCATCAGCAAGCCCACCGCCTCGACGTGAGAGCCGCCATGCAGCGACACCAGGCCGTTCAGCAGGCACAGCGTTCCCACCGTGCCCAGCAGAAGGCCTCGCCAGTCCAGTGCCTGGCCTTGCCGATTGGCCTCAACCCCTCCAGGGGCGGTGACCGGTACAAACTTGTACGCCAGCCAGATGGAGGCCAGGCAGAGTGGCACCACCATGAAAAAAATGGAGCGCCAGCCAAACCAATCCACCAGCAAACCGCCCATGCTCGGACCGATGGCCGGCGCCAGCACAACACCCATGCCAAAGATGCCGCTGGCGCGCCCCTGCTCGTGGGGCTGGAAGGCATACAGGATGATGACGGCCGGGATGGGTTGCACGACACCGGCCGCCAGCCCCTCGGCGACGCGTGCTGCCAGCACCAGGCCAAAGTCGCGCGCCAGGCCGCCCCCCACGCCGCCAACGAGCAGCAGCAACATCGCGCCCACATAAGTCGCGCGGTAGCCGTACCGCGACAACAGCCAGGGGGTGGTGAGCATGGACACGGTGGTGGCCACCATGAACCCGGAGGTGACCCACTGGGCGCGTTCCTGGCCCAGTGCAAAGTAGTGGCTCATGTCCGGTATCGCCACGTTGACGATGGTGGAGGACATGATGGAGGCCATGGTGCCGACCATCACGGACAGCAACAACAGCCACCGGTAGCGCTCGCCATAACGCTCGCGCAATACGGCCAGAGACCCCGAAGCGGTGCTCATGAAGCGATCCAGCAGAGAGGCGATGCCACGGGGTCAGTGACGGAGGGAGGCTGCACCACTCAGGATGTGCGCTCCAGCCAGAGCTTGCCGCCCGTGGCCCAGTTTTCGCGCTTCACGTCCGTAATCAGGATGTCCACCGACTCGGGCGAGCCGCCCAGGATCTCGACGGATACGCGGGTGATCTCTTCCACCAGCTTCTTCTTTTGCTCGACCGTGCGGCCTTCCATCATTTCGATGTGGTACGTAGGCATGTCTTGTTCCTTTGCGCGCTGTGAAGACAGCGAAAAGCCCAAATCATATCGGCGAAGGCGGGTGGCCTGCGGCGGAAGGTTGCTGTGCGCCTGGCGCCGGCGCGCCGCAAGCCGCGCAGATACAGACCTTGCCGCGTGCCTCCTGCGGCAAAGCGGCAAAGGCCGCAGGGTCGATGGTCTGCGTCATGCACCAGCAGCTTTCTGCTGGGAGACCCGCCGCGATAGCGCACTGATTGGGCTGCCCGCACAGCGGGCAGGCAGACGGAACGGGGCGGGTAGGTGGTGCTGCAGGCATAGGAGTGAACGCGTGGGCGTCGGTGCCAGTGTACGGCGCAGCTTGCCCCAAACGCGGTCGCCGCCTCTCACGCAACTGAACAGGGTGAGCCGGAGTACTGCCTGAAACAAAAATAGCTGCTAGCGCACATATTTATTGTGCTAGCAGCTATCAAAAGTGGAGCAGGCAACGCCATGAATACGGCACTGCCTGCAGTTGGGAATCAGGCCGCTTGTGCTGCCTTCAGCTTCAGGCGCCAGGCGTGCAGCAGTGGCTCGGTGTAGCCGCTGGGCTGCTCCATGCCCTTGAAGACCAGGTCACACGCTGCCTTGTAGGCCATGCTGGTGGCAAAGTGTCCGGCCATGGGCTGGTACAGCGGGTCACCCGCGTTTTGCTGGTCCACCACGGCGGCCATGCGCTCGAAGGTCTCGCGCACCTGGGCTTCGGTCACCACGCCATGGTGCAACCAGTTGGCCATGTGCTGGCTGCTGATGCGCAGCGTGGCGCGGTCTTCCATCAGGCCCACGTTGTGGATGTCGGGCACCTTGGAGCAGCCCACGCCCTGGTCCACCCAGCGCACCACGTAGCCCAGAATGCCCTGGGCGTTGTTGTCCAGCTCCTGCTGCTTCTCGGCGTCGCTCCAGTTCGGGGCGGCGGCCACGGGCACGGTCAGCAGGCCGGTCAGCAGGTTGTCGCGTTCGGCGTTCACATCGGTTTTTTCCAGCTCGATCTGGATGTCGCTCACCTTCACCTGGTGGTAGTGCAGCGCGTGCAGTGTGGCGCCCGTGGGGCTGGGCACCCAGGCAGTGTTGGCACCGGCCTTGGGGTGGGCGATCTTCTGCTTGAGCATCTCGGCCATCAGGTCGGGCATGGCCCACATGCCCTTGCCGATCTGCGCCTTGCCGCGCAGGCCACAGGAGAGGCCCACCAGCACGTTGTTCTTCTCGTACGACTGGATCCAGGCGCTGGTCTTCATGTCGCCCTTGCGCACCATAGGACCAGCGTGCATGGCGGTGTGCATTTCGTCGCCGGTGCGGTCCAGAAAGCCGGTGTTGATGAACGCCACGCGGCTTGATGCAGCGGCAATACAGGCCTTGAGGTTGACGGACGTGCGGCGCTCCTCGTCCATGATGCCCAGCTTCACGGTGCTGTCGGGAAGGCCCAGCAGCTTCTCGACGCGGCCGAAGAGTTCAGCGGCAAAGCCGACTTCGGCCGGGCCGTGCATCTTGGGCTTGACGATGTAGACGCTGCCCTTGCGGGAGTTGCGGATGCCGTTGGCGCCGTGCCCTTGCAGATCGTGCAGCGCGATGGCCGTGGTCACTACCGCGTCCATGATGCCTTCGGGGATCTCGCGCTGTGTGCCCTGCGCGTCGGTCCACAGGATGGCCGGGTTGGTCATCAGGTGGCCCACATTGCGCAGGAACATCAGCGAGCGGCCATGCAGGCGCACTTCGCCGCCTTGGGGGGCCGTGTAAACACGGTCAGGGTTCAGCCCGCGCGTGAAGGTCTTGCCGCCCTTGGCGACCTGCTCGGTCAGCGTGGCCTGGATGATGCCCAGCCAGTTGCTGTAGCCCAGCACCTTGTCTTCGGCGTCCACGGCGGCCACGGAGTCTTCCAGGTCCAGGATGGTGGACAGGGCCGCTTCCAGCACCAGATCGCTCACGCCTGCGGCATCGGACTGGCCGATGGGCGTGCTGCGGTCGATCTGGATATCGAGGTGCAGGCCGTTGTGCTGCAGCAGCACCGACGACGGCGCAGCGGCATTGCCCTGGTAGCCCTTGAACTGCGACGCGTCCTTCAGGCCTGTGGTGCTGCCGTTGGAGAGTGACACCACCAGCTGGCCGCCTTCCACTTTGTAGCCCGTCGAATCCTTGTGCGAGCCCGAGGCCAAAGGCGCGGTGTCGTCCAGCACCTGGCGCGCAAAGGCGATCACCTTGGCGCCGCGCACGGGGTTGTAGCCCTTGCCCTTTTCGGCGCCGCCTTCTTCGCTGATGGCGTCCGTGCCATACAACGCGTCATACAGGCTGCCCCAGCGCGCGTTGGCGGCGTTGAGTGCATAACGTGCGTTCAGGATGGGCACCACCAGCTGCGGGCCGGCCTGCGTGGCCAGCTCGTCGTCCACGTTGGTGGTGGTGGCCTTCACGTCGGCAGGCTGGGGCACCAGGTAGCCGATCTTTTCGAGAAAGCCGCGGTAGGCCACCATGTTCTGGATGGGGCCGGGGTTGGCCTTGTGCCAGGTGTCCAGCTCGGTTTGCAGGCGGTCGCGCTCGGCCAGCAGGGCGATGTTGCGTGGGGCCAGGTCGGACACGATGGCGTCAAACCCTTTCCAGAAGGCGGCGGCGTCCACCCCCGTGCCGGGCAGCACCTTGTCTTCGACAAAGCGGTACAGGGAAGTGGCCACTTGCAGGCCGTGGACTTGGGTGCGTTCGGTCATGGGGTGCCTCAAGAAGAGTGGTGAAAACGGAGATCAATGAAAAACGGTGCCCGCAACAGCAGGCCATGGACAGACTGTATTGCAAATGTTTGCCCACATAAATACGCTGAAAATCTCTAAACCAGTGACTTTTACGCAAAACTGGTGACAGTCCGTAGTCACCCTGAATGGTGCTTTCGCCCGTTACCCACTACGCTGCGCGCACAACAAACCCACCGGGAGACAAACCCATGCAGGCACCCCTGGACGCCAGCGCGCTCAACGCGGCCCACAAGAACAAGATCGTGAGCGCCGCCGATGCCGTGCAGCTCATCCACGACGGCGACACCGTGGCCACGGGCGGCTTTGTGGGCATCGGCTTTGCCGAGAGCATTGCCGTGGCGCTGGCCCAGCGCTGGGAAACGACCCAAACCCCGCGCGACCTCACGCTGGTCTACGCCGCAGGCCAGGGCGACGGCAAGCAGCGGGGCCTCAACCACCTGGGCCACGCCGGCCTGCTCAAGCGCGTGATCGGCGGGCACTGGAGCCTGGTGCCGCGCATCCAGAAGCTGGCGGTGGACAACCAGATCGAGGCCTGGAACCTGCCCCAGGGCGTGATCACGCACCTGTTCCGCGACATCGCTGCAGGCAAGCCCGGCACGCTCACGCGCGTGGGCCTGGACACCTTTGTGGACCCGCGCCACGGCGGCGGCAAGCTCAATGCGCGCACCACCGAAGACCTGGTGCGCATCCTGCCCATCGACGGGCAGGACTACCTGTTCTACAAGGCCTTTCCGATCCACGTGGGCATCATCCGCGCGACCACGGCCGACGCCGACGGCAACCTCACCATGGAGCGCGAGGCGCTCACGCTCGAAGCGCTGGCGATTGCCATGGCCGCGCGCAACTCGGGCGGCGTGGTCATCGCCCAGGTCGAGCGCATCGCCGAGCGCGGCACGCTCAACCCCCGGCAGGTGAAGGTGCCCGGCGTGCTGGTGGACGCCGTGGTGCTGGCCACCGAGCCCGCGCACCACCACCAGACCTTTGCCGAGCCCTACAGCGCCGCGTTTGCGGGCGAGTTGCGCGTGCCCATGGACACGCTGGAGGCCATGCCCCTGACCGAGCGCAAGATCATCGCCCGCCGCGCGGCGCTGGAGCTGCGCCCGCACCAGGTGGTGAACCTGGGGATAGGCATGCCCGAGGGGGTGGCCAACGTAGCGGCTGAAGAGCGCATCATCGACCTCGTCACGCTCACGGCCGAGCCCGGCGTGATCGGCGGTATTCCGGCGGGCGGCCTGAACTTCGGCGCGGCCGTGAACCCGCAGGCCATCATCGACCAGCCCAACCAGTTCGACTTCTACGACGGCGGGGGCCTGGACATCGCGATCCTGGGCCTGGCGCAGGCCGACCAGCACGGCAACCTCAACGTGAGCAAGTTCGGCCCGCGCCTGGCGGGTGCGGGCGGCTTCATCAACATCAGCCAGAACGCCAAGACCGTGGTGTTTGTCGGCACCTTCACGGCGGGCGCGCTGCAGGTGGAGGCCGTGGACGGCCACCTGCACATCCTGCACGAAGGCGGCGCGCGCAAGCTGGTGCGCGAAGTCGAGCACCGCACCTTCAGCGGCGCCGAAGCCCTGCGGCGTGGCCAGCGCGTGTTGTATGTGACCGAGCGCTGCGTGTTCCGCCTGGTGCCATCGGGCGAGGCGGATGGCGGCGGTGCGCTGGAGCTGATCGAGTTGGCGCCCGGCATCGACCTGCACCGCGACGTGCTGGCCCACATGGCATTCACGCCTCGCATCAGCCCCGGCCTGCAGACCATGGACCTGCGCCTGTGCGAGCCCGGCCCGCTGGGCCTGCGCGAGCAGCTGCTCAACCGCCCGCTGGTGCAACGCTTTGAGCTGGACGCCGCGCGCCAGCTGCTGCACATCGACTTCTCGGGGCTGCAGATCAACACCGCCAGCACCATCGACGCCATCGAGCAGGAGGTGCGCCGCCTGCTCGCCCCGCTCGCCGCACAGGGCGAGCGCGTGGGCGTGATCGTGAACTACGACCACTTCACCATCGCCCCCGACCTGGCCGACGCCTACACCGCCATGGTGCAGGGCCTCACGCGCGACCTCTACACCGAGGTCAAGCGCTATGGCACCGTGGGGTTCCTCAAGTCGCGCCTGGTGTGAAGTGGGGGTGATGCTGGTTCACTATCATTTATGTAGCTGCTCAGGCATATTCCACTAGCGCATGCGGCCTGTTTGGCTTCAAAACCGATCACAGGCCGTGCCCAAGTCTGTCACCAGGCCCTTCTCCGCTTTATCCCCATAATCAGCGCCCATGGACAAACTCAAGGCCTTCGAATCGTTTGTGTCGGTGGCAACACGCGGCAGCCTCACCGCTGCGGCCAAGGCCGAGGGCGTGGCGCCGGCCATCATGGGGCGGCGGCTCGATGCGCTGGAAGAACACCTGGGCGTGAAGCTCTTGGTGCGCACCACGCGCCGCATCAGCCTCACGCATGAGGGCAGTGCGTTTTTGGAAGACTGCCAGCGCCTGTTGTCCGACGTGGCCAATGCCGAGGCCAGCGTGTCCGAAGGGGGCGTCAAGGCCACGGGCCATTTGCGCATCACCGCACCGGCCGGCTTTGGCCGCCGCCATGTGGCGCCGCTGGTACCACGTTTTCGCAGCGCCCACCCGGACGTGACCATCTCGCTCAACCTCAGCGACCGCGTGGTGGACCTGGCGGGCGAGGGCTATGACTGCGCCGTGCGCGTGGGCGACCTGCCCGACTCGTCGCTGGTGAGCGTGCGCATTGCCGACAACCGCCGCCTGTGCGTGGCCACACCAGCCTACCTGCAGCGCCACGGCACGCCGCGCCACCCCAGCGAGCTGGTGCAGCACGACTGCCTCACGCTGTCGAGCGAGGCATCGCAAACACGGGGCTGGGCGTTCCGCATGCCGGTCGAGGGCAGTGGCACCGAGGTCATCCACCTCAAGCCCGGCGGCCCGCTCGATTGCTCGGACGGGCAGGTGCTGCACGACTGGTGCCTGGCGGGCTACGGCATTGCCTGGCGCAGCACCTGGGAGGTGGAGGCCGAGATCGCCGCCGGGCGCCTAGTGGAGGTGCTGCACGATTTTGCCGCACCGCCCAACGGCATCTATGTGGTGTTCCCGCAGCGCAAGCACATGCCGCTGCGGGTGCGGCTGTGGATCGAACACCTCAAGCACCAGTACGCACAGCCCGCGTTCTGGAAAGGCCCGCAGGCCGGCGGTTGATAGCCCCCGTGGCAGACTGCACAACACTCCATGTCCACCGCGCCCACGCTCCTTGTCGCTGACGACCACCCGCTGTTCCGTGCGGCTGTGCTGCACGTGCTGCGCGAGCGGATGCCGCAGTTCCGTACGCTGGAGGCGGCCAGCGCCGCCACGCTGGGTCAGGCGCTGCAGGACCATCCCGAGGTCGAGCTGGTGCTGCTGGACCTGAGCATGCCCGGCACGCGCGGCTTCTCTGCCCTGCTGCATGTGCGCGGCGAATACCCCGAGCTGCCCGTGGTCATCATCTCGTCCAACGACCACCCCCGCGTCATCCGCCGCGCCCAGCAGTTTGGCGCGGCAGGCTTCATCCCCAAGTCCGCGCCCGCCGACGCCATGGGCGACGCCATCCAGGCCGTGCTGGACGGCGGCAGCTGGTTCCCGCCCATGGCGGCCGAGCGCTCCGAGGCCGACGCCGAACTGGCCGCGCGCCTGGCGCAGCTCACGCCCCAGCAGTTCCGCGTGCTGCTCTGCCTGGCCGATGGTTTGCTCAACAAGCAGATTGCGAGCGCGCTGGGCCTGGCCGAGAACACGGTGAAGGTGCATGTCACCGCCATCCTGAAAAAGCTCGCGTGCTACAGCCGCACGCAGGCGGCGGTGCTGGTCAAAAGCCTGGAGACGGAAGACGGCGTGTCTTCCTGAGGTGGAGATCTGCATCAAAACGGCCGTTGTCGCTTATTCAACGAGCCCTGGATGCTACTAAAAGCGTAGCGACGAGCGCGGCCTCTCCAACCGGGCGCAGCACCCTGCGCGAGGCGCCGTGCAAGGGCCGCCCCGCCGCGCAGCGGCTCAGGGGGATGCTCCCTGTCTCAGCAGCGTCTGGCTCACCAGCGCCCGCAGCGCGGGCGCCCGCACCGGCTTGGCCAGAAAGCCCCAGCCGCGTTCGGCGGCCTGGCGGCGCAGGGTGGCATCGCGCTCGGCGGTGACCAGGATCACGGCAGGCGTCTGGCCCCAGCGCTGGCACAGCTGCGCGAACACTTCGGGGCCGTGGAGGCCGGCGCCCAGGTGCACGTCCAGTAGCACCAGCTGCGGTGCCTGGCCGGGCTGGGCGGCGGCCAGGGCCTCGGGCGCGCCAGCGGCCAGCGGCACCGTGCACCCCCAGCGCTGCAGCAGGGCCTGCGTAGCGGCGCAGGTAGGGCCGTCGTCATCAATGACCCAGGCGCTGCTGCCCTGCAGGGGGGCGTCGTCGGCGGGTTGCTGCGTGGTGGCGGGGGGCGCAGCCTGCTGCGCGGCGGCGGGGTTGCCCAGCGGCACGCACACCCAGAACACGCTGCCGCGCCCCAGTTGCGAGCGCAGGCCAATCTCGTGCCCCAGCAGGCGGCCCAGGCGTTCGACGATGGCCAGGCCCAGGCCTGCGCCCCGGTCGTCGGCGCGGCCTTCGTCCAGGCGGCGGAATTCTTCAAAGATCTCGCGCTGCAATGCCTCGGGGATGCCGGGGCCCTGGTCGTGCACCTCGATGCGCAGGTGGTTGCCCACCCTGCGGCAGCCCACCACGATGCGCCCTCGCCGGCTGTAGCGGATGGCGTTGGAGACAAAGTTCTGCAAGATGCGGCGCAGCAGGTTGTCGTCGGTGCGCACCACGGCGCGTGTGGGCACGCAGCGCAGTTGCAGGCCCTGGCTTTCGGCCAGCACGCCAAAGTTGTGGCCCAGCACCTGTAGCAGTGGCCCCAGGGCCACGTCGTGGATGTGCACATCGAACTGGCCCGATTCCATGCGCGAGATGTCGAGCAGGCTGTTGAGGATGGCGTCCTGCGCGGCCAGGGCGCCGTCGATGCTGTCCACGGCGTGCCGTTCGGCGTCGCCTGGCAGATGGCTGCGCAGCAGCGAGGTGAACATGCGCGCGGCGTTCAGGGGCTGCAGCAGGTCGTGCACGGCGGCGGCCACAAAGCGGGTTTTGGAGCGGTTGGCCTGCTCGGCCTCGCGCCGCGCGGCGTCCAGGTCGCGGGTGCGGTCGGCCACGCGCTGCTCCAGCGCGTCGGCCAGCGATCGCAGCTCGCGTGCGGCGTTCTTGTAGCTGGTGATATCGGCGTAGCTGGTCACAAAACCGCCCTCGGGCAGCGGGTTGCCCCGGATCTCCAGCACCGTGCCGTCGTCCTTGGCGCTTTCGTGCAGATGGGGGGTGCCACTGCGCAGGTGGGCCAGGCGGCGTTCGATGGCTTCTTCCACCGGGCCCGGGCCCAGCAGGCCCCGGCGCGCGTTGTGGCGCATCAGGTCTTCAATGGGGCGGCCCACCTGCATCAGGTCGGCGGGGTAGCGGAACAGCTGCACATAGCGCGAGTTCCACGCCACCAGCTTCAGGTCGGCGTCGATGATGACCACCCCCTGGGGCAGGTGTTCCAGACTGCGGGAGAGGCCCATGTCAGCCTGCTGCGCCGCCTGCACGATGCCGTCCTGCGCGGTGCGCAACTCCTGCGCGTGCTGTTGCAGCACGGTCTCCAACTCCTGGCGGCTGCGCTGGCGCAGGCGGGCCAGGCGCTGGCGCTGGCGCACAAACAGCACCAGCAGCGACAGGGCCAGCCAGCCGCCGCCCCCGGCTGCGGCCGCCCAGCGGCTGTCGGCAATGCTGCTGTGGGTGGTGTGCACCAGGTGCAGTTGCCAGGGCGTGCCGGGCAGGGGCTGGGTCAGCCACAGCATGCGGCCGGGCGGGGCGGGCATGTCGGCGGACGGTTGCACACGCACCAGCCGCCCGCCGTTGTCCAGGCGGTCGTCCACGCGGACGTCGAGCGGGCGCAGGGGCTGGTCGGAGTATTGGCGGGTGGCGTTCAGCTCGCGGCGCTCCTCGTCGTCAAGCGGTTCCAGCAGGCGGTAGCGCCAGGCGTCCTGGCTGGCGAGAAAGACCACGCCATGCGCGTCCGACGCCAGCACGATGTCGGGTGTCTGCAGCCATTCGCGCTCCAGCTCCTGCAGCGCAATCTTGATGGCCACCAGCCCCAGGATGTGGCCGCTGTCGTCACGGATGGCCTGCGATAGGAAGTAGCCCGGCTCGCCCGTGGTCACGCCAATGCCGTAGAAGCTGCCGCGCCCCTGGGCCAGCGCCTGCTGCACATAGGGGCGAAAGCTGTAGTCCACGCCCACGTTGCTGGTGGCCGTGCGCCAGTTGCTGGCGGCCACGGCCAGGCCGTCGCGGTCGAGCAGGGTGAGGGTGGAGGACTGGCTGGCGCCGTTGGCCTGCTCCAGCTTGCGGTTGAGCTGCGCTACCTCGTCGGTGCTCAGGGTGCGGCGCAGGGCGTCCTGCAACTGCGCGTCCAGGGCCAGCACCTCGGGCAGGGTGCGGTAGCGGTCGATGCGCTGGGCCAGCGTCTGCCCGTACAGGGCCAGCTGGCGCTGCACGCTCTCGCTTTCGTCCAGCAAGGACCGGTGCCAGGCCCACTGACCGGCGGCGAACATGCTGGCCACCGTGCCTGCTAGCAGGATGAGCAGCGTCCAGAACTGGCGAAGGCGGGGCGTGGGCATGGGAATCCAGCGGGGTGGTTGTGCGGCACCAAGGCCAATTGGGTGCGGGTGGGAGTGTGCTGCACCAGGCTGGGGACTAAGTAGTTACCCTGATTTGGGGCACGCGTTCTCCTATGGAGCCGCTCTCGACTAATACCAATAGGTTATCGGCTGAAACAAAGTGCAGCGGTACAAACGGCACCCTTGACGCGCGCCGGAGGCACCCCGGTGGTGCAGACCCGTGACCCCAGGAGACCCGTTCCATGCACAACCATTCCGCTCCCGCAGCCTCGACCTTGAAGCTGCCTTTTTATCGGCAACTGTACTTCCAGGTGGTGTTCGCCATCGTCCTGGGCGTTCTGCTGGGCCATTTCGAGCCGTCCTACGGCGAGGCGCTCAAGCCGCTGGGTGACGCGTTCATCAAGCTGGTCAAGATGATCATCGCTCCGGTGATCTTCCTGACCATCGTGACCGGCATCGCGGGCATGTCGCAGCTCTCCACCGTGGGCCGCGTGTTCGGCAAGGCCATGGCGTACTTCCTGTTCTTCTCCACGCTGGCCCTGGTGGTGGGCCTGGTGGTGGCCAACGTGGTGCAGCCCGGCGCGGGCATGAACATCAATGTGGCCGACCTGGACCAGACGGCTGTGAAGGGCTACGTGGCCAAGTCGCACGAGATGACGCTCACGGGCTTTGCGATGGACATCATCCCCAAGACGCTGGTGAGCCCGTTCGTGGGCGACAACATCCTGCAGGTGCTGCTGGTGGCCGTGCTGTTTGGCATTGGCCTGGCCATGGTGGGTGAGGCAGGCCGTCCGGTGCTGAACTTTCTGGACGCGCTGACGACGCCTGTGTTCAAGGTGGTGGGCATCGTGATGAAGGCCGCGCCCCTGGGTGCGTTTGGTGCCATGGCGTTCACCATTGGCAAGTTTGGCCTGGGCTCACTGGTCAATCTGGCCTGGCTGGTGGGTTCGTTCTACATCACCTCGCTGCTGTTTGTGGTGGTGATCCTGGGCTTTGTGGCGCGCCTGTGTGGCTTCTCGGTGTTCAAGCTGATCCGCTACCTCAAGGCCGAGCTGATGCTGGTGCTGGGCACGTCTTCGTCTGAATCGGCCCTGCCGTCGCTGATGGAAAAGATGGAAAAGGCCGGTTGCAGCAAGTCGGTGGTGGGCCTCGTGGTGCCCACGGGCTACTCGTTCAACCTGGACGGCACCAACATCTACATGACGCTGGCCGCGCTGTTCATCGCCCAGGCCACCAACACCGAGCTGACGCTGGGCCACCAGGTGGCGCTGTTGCTGGTGGCGATGCTGTCTTCCAAGGGCGCAGCGGGTGTGACGGGCGCGGGCTTCATCACCCTGGCCGCCACGCTGGCCGTGGTGCCCGAAGTGCCCGTGGCCGGCATGGCGCTGATTCTGGGCGTGGACCGCTTCATGAGCGAATGCCGATCGCTGACCAACTTCATCGGTAACGCCGTGGCCACGGTGGTTGTCTCCCGCTGGGAAAACGCGCTGGACCAGGAACGCCTGGACGCGGCGATGAATGGCCATCCGCTGCCGCTCGCGGTGTCTGCGGCATCGGCGCCCGTGGTGCCGGCGGATGTGCCTGTGGCCACGGTGGCGCGCACTGTGGCTTGATGGTTGGCACTTGCTGAATCTGCGCTCCCAGCGGCGCGGGCTTTCGGGCCCGCGCCGTTTTTCTTTGAGCGCGTTGAGCCCACGCCATCGCGCACAATGGTGGCCCTGCCGGACGGCACTGTGAGCGCTTGGCGCGGCGCAGTGGCCTCGGGCGCTACAAGGAATCCGCACCATGACCCTCGAAGCCTTCCTGGCTGCCTTTCACCTTCTGGCCATCCTGACCTTTGTGGTTTTTCTGTCCAGCCAGGCGGCGCTGTGCCGTATCGAGTGGCTCAACGCCGCCGTGGTCGAGCGCCTGGCCCGGCTGGATGTGATCTACGGTGTGGCCGGTGCGGTCATGATTGGGAGCGGCGTGGCCCGGTTGATCTGGGGCGTGAAGGGCGCTTCTTGGTACCTGTCGCAGCCCCTTTTTCACATCAAGATCACCCTGGTGCTGGCCATGGTCCTGCTGTCGTTTGTGCCCTCGGCCGCGTTCCGCCGCTGGCGCCAGAACCTGCGCAGCACCGGTGCGCTGCCGCCCGCCGCAGAAGTCGCGCGGGTCCGCCGCCTAGTGATGATCCAGTCGCATGTGCTGCCCGTGGTGGCTGTGATTGCGGTGTTCTGGGCGCGCGGCTGGTAAGCGCAAATACCCCCCAATAAAAAAAGCCCGCCCGGCTTGATGCCGGCGGGCTTTTCTTTGTCTGAGCCGGTGGCGCTGCACCGGGTATGAACTTACTTCACTTCTTCAGGCAATCGCTCATGAAGGCCTTGCGCTCGTCGCCCTTGAGGGTCTTGGCCTTGGCATCGGCATTGCAGGTTTTCATCTTGTCCTGCTGGGTGGCGGGCTTGTTGCTCAGGCAAGTCTTCATGAACGCCTTGCGCTCGTCGCCTTTCATCTCTCCGGCGTCCTTGTTGCAGGTCGCCATCTTCGATTGCTGCTTGGTGGGGGCCTTGGCGTCTTCGGCGGCGTGGGCACCAAAGCCCACGGACAGGGCCAGTCCGAGTGCAGTCAAGGAAAGAAGCTTTTTCATGGAATCTCCTGGTGTGAATGCGTTATGGGGGGTCCCGGGGGCATTGCACCATAGAACATGGCGTGCGACAACGCGGACCCGTCATCACAACCCTGCGCGGGCCCTGGTGGCCGCGGCTGCATGAAAGGCTTTCAGTGCCGTGTGGATCTGCCGGGGGTCGTGCGCCAGGCCACCCAGGGCAAACACCACATCCCCCCGTTGCTGCCAGCGTTTGAGTGCCTTGACGATCACACCCAGTGCGGAGTCTCTGTGGCCGGGGCGCAACTTGACCAGGATCACGCCTTCGTAGCCGTCCAGGTGCACACGTTCCATGGCTTCCCAGGGCACGGTGTGCGGGTCGTCCTGGCGCAGATCGGTGATGCCGGTGGCGTCAATGACCACCGCCGGGTCTTGCTCCCGGTAGGCCTCCAGGGCGGACCGGCCCAGGGTTCCGCCCACACAGAAGGAGACGAATGCGGCGCACAGGCAGAGGGCCGTGAGCAGCCGGTCGTTCGATGCCAAAGCCCCATAGAGCGAGAAGGCCAGGCATACCGCCATCAGCATCACAAAAGGCACCTGAAACACCAGGGTCCAGCGGCGCCGATAGAGCAGGATGGGCTGGGGTTGCACGCGCAATCTCCGGTTGAAAGGGCATTGCGGCCCATTGTGCCTTTGGCTGCGGGATGCCTCCTGGCGGCGCGTCTGGCGCCCTGCTGCTGGCAGACCCGTAAAATCCTCCGATGCTCACAGCCAAAAATGAATTGCTCGCTGCGCTCGCAGCCGAGCTGGAAAACCTGTCCCCCGGCGCTGGCGCCAAGGCGGCATTTGAATCTCCCAAGGTGGCGGCCCATGGCGACTTCGCCTGCACCGCAGCCATGCAACTGGCCAAGCCCCTCAAGCTCAACCCGCGCGCACTGGGGGAACAGCTCAAGACCGCCCTCGAAGGCACGCCCGCCTTTCAGCGCTGGGTGTCCGCCATTGAAATCGCGGGCCCGGGCTTTCTGAACATCCGCCTCCAACCCGCCGCCAAGCAGGAAGTGGTGCGTGAGGTGCTGGCTGCGGGCGAGCGCTTTGGTTACCAGGCCAGCAATGGCCAGCAGGTGCTGGTCGAGTTCGTGTCGGCCAACCCCACGGGCCCGCTGCACGTGGGCCACGGCCGCCAGGCCGCGCTGGGCGATGCCATCTGCAACCTGTTCAGCACCCAGGGCTGGAAGGTGCACCGCGAGTTCTATTACAACGACGCGGGCGTGCAGATCGACACTCTGACCAAGAGCACGCAGCTGCGCGCCAAGGGTTTCAAGCCCGGAGACGACTGCTGGCCTACCGACAGCGAAAACCCGCTGGCCAAGAACTTCTACAACGGTGACTACATCGCCGACATTGCCGAGGCCTTCAAGGCCAAGGCCACCGTCAAGGCCGACGACCGCGAGTTCACGGCCAATGGCGATGTGGAGGATTACGACAATATCCGCCAGTTTGCGGTGGCCTACCTGCGCAACGAGCAAGACAAGGACCTGCAGGCGTTCAACCTCCAGTTCGACGAGTATTACCTCGAGTCCAGCCTGTATACCAGCGGCCGCGTCGAGGCCACGGTGAACAAGCTCATTGCCAACGGCAAGACTTACGAGCAGGACGGCGCGCTGTGGCTCAAGAGCACTGACTACGGCGACGACAAGGACCGCGTCATGCGCAAGCAGGACGGCACGTTCACCTACTTCGTGCCCGACGTGGCCTACCACATTGCCAAGTGGGAGCGCGGCTTCACCAAGGTCGTCAACATCCAGGGCACGGACCACCACGGCACCATCGCCCGCGTGCGCGCCGGCCTGCAGGCGGCCGATGTGGGCATTCCGCAGGGCTACCCCGACTACGTGCTGCACACCATGGTGCGGGTGGTCAAGGGCGGCGAAGAGGTCAAGATCAGCAAGCGTGCGGGCAGCTACGTCACGCTGCGCGACCTGATCGAGTGGACCAGCAAGGACGCGGTGCGCTTCTTCCTGCTCAGCCGCAAGCCCGACACCGAGTACACCTTCGACGTGGACCTGGCCGTGGCACAGAACAACGACAACCCCGTGTACTACGTGCAGTACGCGCATGCTCGCATCCAGTCGGTGCTGCGTGCGTGGCAAGAGGCGGGCGGTGGTGATGTGGCTTCGCTCAAGGATGTGGACCTGTCCGCCCTCGAAGGCCCGCAGGCCCAGGCGCTGATGCTGCAACTGGCCAAGTACCCCGAGATGCTCACCGCCGCCGCCGACGGTGAGGCGCCACACGATGTGACCTTCTACCTGCGCGACCTGGCCGCCAGCTACCACAGCTATTACGATGCCGAGCGCATCCTCGTGGACGACGAGGCTGTGAAGAAGGCGCGCCTGGCGCTGGTCGCTGCCACCGCCCAGGTATTGCACAATGGCCTGGCCGTGCTGGGCGTGTCGGCCCCGGCCAGAATGTAAGCAGTTACTACCAATATGAAAAAGCAACAGACGGGCGGGACCATTGTCGGCTTCATCGTCGGGGTCATCGTGGGCCTGGGCGCGGCGCTGGCCGTGGCCGTGTACGTGACCAAGGTGCCGGTGCCCTTCCTGAACAAGGGCAATGGCCGCGGTGCCGACCTGGACGCAGCGGAGTCCCAGAAAAACAAGAACTGGGACCCGAATTCGCCGCTGTATGGCAAGAACCCGGCCCGCCCTGCGGCGCCAGCGGTGGCGGCAGCCGCGTCAGCCCCTGCATCCGCTCCCGCCCCTGAGGTGCGCGCCGCCGCGTCGGCTGCCAAGCCTGCCGCGAGCAAGCCAGACGCCAAAGCCGAGGCCAAGGCCGAGAGCAAGCCGGGCGCTGACCCGCTGGGCGATCTGGCCGTGGCCAAGGCCGCGGCCAAGGGCAGTGTGGACCCGTTTGACTACTTTGTGCAGGCGGGCGCCTTCCGCACCCAGGCCGACGCAGACGCCCAGCGCGCCAAGCTGGCCATGCTGGGCTGGGAGGCCCGCGTGAGCGAGCGTGAGCAAAATGGCCGGGCGGTCTTCCGGGTGCGCATCGGTCCTTTCACCAAGCGTGACGATGCCGAAGTGCTCAAAGAGAAACTCGATGGCGCCGGGCTGGAATCGGCGCTGGTGCGTGTGCAGCGCTGATCGGCCTGTGGCTGTGAACAGGGGCCTGTGCATACAGCGCCACCACCAGGGCTGAACTTTTTGTAAAGGGATGTCTCACATCCCGCATACCTGAACCAGGAGAGTCTTTGTCATGAAACGCCGTGAGTTTTCTTTGTCCGCCGCCTCGGCGGTTGCCGCTTCTGCCCTGACGCTGCCAGTGGCCAACCCCGCCATGGCGCAAGCCCGCCAGTTCAAGGAGGGCAAGGACTTCAAGCGGCTGGACAAGCCCGTCGCCCCCGATGCGCCGGCTGGCAAGGTCGATGTGATCGAGTTCTTCTGGTACAGCTGCCCCCACTGCAACGCCTTCGAGCCCACGCTGGACGCCTGGGTCAAGGCTGCGCCCAAGGACCTCTCCATCCGCCGCGTGCCTGTGGCGTTCAACGCCAGCTTCGTGCCCCAGCAAAAGCTGTACTACACGCTCGAAGGCATGGGCAAGCTCGAAGCCCTGCACGCCAAGGTCTTCCGTGCCATCCACGTGGAAAAGGCCAAGCTCGCCAAGGACGACGAAATCCTGGCCTGGGTGACCCAGCAGGGCGTGGATGCGGCCAAGTTCAAGGAGGTCTACGGCTCCTTCAGCGTGGCCAACCAGGTGCGTCGCGCCTCGCAGCTGCAAGATTCGTACGGTGTTGAGGGCGTGCCTTCCATGGGTGTGGCAGGCAAGTACTACACCGACGGCACGATGGCCGGCAGCATGCAAACCGTGTTGCAGGTGGTCGAATACCTGGCGGCCACGGCACGCAAAGCCTGACGATGTGCCGACCCTGTCGGCAAGTTGTCCCAAAGGCCCGCTGACGCGGGCTTTTTTTTCGGGGTGGGTACCATCGGGTGGCTACAATCATTGCAAGATTCGTGCCCTATGACCCACCGCCTACTCCCCCTCCTTGTGCTCGCAGCCCTGACCGGCCTTGCGGGCATGGCACATGCCGAAAAGGCTGACCGTGCCAAGCCCATGAACATCGAGGCCGACGCCCTGCGCCACGATGAACTCAAGCAGACCAGCGTGTTCTCGGGCCGCGTGGTGATGACCAAGGGCACCATCGTGCTGCGCGGCGCGCGGCTGGATGTGCGCCAGGACGCCGACGGCTACCAGTACGGCGTGGTCACGGCCGAGGCGGGCAAACGGGCGTTCTTCCGCCAAAAGCGCGACACCGTGGCGGGGGCGCCTGACGAGTTCATCGAAGGCGAAAGCGAAGTCATCGAATACGACGGCAAGGCCGACAACGTGCGCTTCATCACCCGCGCCGAACTCCGCCGGTACCGTGGGTCGGTATTGAACGACGAGATCACCGGCGCCGTGATCGTCTACAACAACCTCACCGACGTGTTCACCGTCGATGGCCAGAAGGCACCAGCCTCTTCTGCTGCGGCGGGCGACACACCAGCGCCCGGTGGTCGTGTGCGCGCCGTGCTGGCGCCCAAAGACCCTCCGCCCGGCGCGGCAGCCCCGGCCCCAGCGCCTGACGCGCCCGCACCGGCGCTGCGCCCCAGCAACAGCCTTGGCGGCGGCGCCAAGTGAGCGGGCCTGCTGTGAGTACCGGTCCTGACTCCCAGGCGGGTAGCCGCCTGGAGGTACAGCATCTGGCCAAATCCTATGGCAGCCGCAAGGTCGTCAAGGATGTGTCGTTGGTGGTGCAAAAAGGCGAGGTTGTGGGGTTGCTCGGCCCCAACGGCGCGGGCAAGACCACATCCTTTTACATGATCGTGGGCCTGGTGCGCAGCGATGCAGGTGATATTCGCATCGATGGCCACTCGGTGGCCCACATGCCCATCCACCGCCGCTCGCGGCTGGGTCTGTCGTACCTGCCGCAAGAAGCCTCGATCTTCCGCAAGCTCACCGTCGAAGAAAACGTGCGTGCGGTGCTGGAACTGCAGCGCGCCGATGACGGCCAGCCGCTGTCGCGCGACGCCATCGAAGAACGCCTGACGGCATTGCTGCAAGAGCTGCGTGTGGACCACCTGCGTGCCTCGCCCGCGCTGGCGCTGTCCGGTGGCGAGCGCCGCCGCGTCGAGATCGCCCGTGCCCTGGCCACCCAGCCGCGTTTCATCCTGCTGGACGAGCCTTTTGCCGGCATCGACCCCATCGCAGTGATCGAGATCCAGCGCATCATCGGCTTCCTCAAGGCACGCGGTATCGGTGTGCTCATCACCGACCACAACGTGCGCGAGACGCTGGGCATCTGCGACCACGCCTTCATCATCAGCGACGGCCGCGTGCTGGCGCAGGGCACGCCCTCCGAGATCGTGGACAACGCCGAAGTACGCCGCGTGTACCTGGGCGAGCATTTCCGCATGTGATGAAGCCTGGACTGTCGCTGCGCGTCTCGCAGCACCTTGCATTGACCCCCCAGCTCCAGCAGTCCATCCGGCTGCTGCAGTTGTCCACGCTCGAACTCTCGCAGGAAGTCGAGCAGATGCTCGACGAAAACCCGTTCCTCGAACGCAATGCCGACGAAGCACCGCGCGAGGAGTTTGGCCTGGAAGCCGCCGACACGCCCGCGCAGGCCGACGAGTACAGCGCCGATGATGCTATGTTTTTAGGATCGGTCGGTGCAAGCAGTACTAGCGCTGAGAGCCAAAACGAGGCTGAAATCCCCAATGGAAGTGCCGACGAGCCCGACTGGAGCGGCGACGGCACCGTCGAGATGGCGCCCAACGACGCCGAGTGGGGTGGCGACGCCCCGGCGCGCACCCGCAACGATGCGGAAGGCGACGAGGCCGACGCCACCGAGCTGGCCCGTTCGCACGAATCGCTCACCGCCTTTTTGCACCGCCAGGCACTGTCGCTGCGGCTGTCTGAAGTGGACACGGCCGCGCTGCGTTTTCTCATCGAATCGCTGAACGACGACGGCTACCTGGAAGAGTCGCTTGAAGAGCTGGCCATCAGCCTGGCCGGGCCCGACGACCTGGAACAGATCGAAGAATTGGTGCACCGCTTCACCGTGGCCCAGCGCCTGTTGCAAAGCCTGGAGCCCGTGGGCGTGGGCGCGCGCAATTTGTCTGAATGCCTGACGCTGCAGCTCACGGCGCTGGCGGCGGATGAAGACAGCGACGCCGACCCCGAGACCGTGCAGACCGCGCTGCGCATCTGTCAGCAGCCGCTGGAGATGCTGGCTCGCCGAGACATCCGCCGCCTGACGCAGCTGTGCAGCGAAGGTGGCGTGGCCGGAGAAGAACGCACCCGCTCTGCCATGGCACTCATCGCCCGCCTGGAGCCTCGCCCCGGCCGCCGTTTTGCCGACGTAGAGCGCAACATCATCATCCCCGACGTCATCGTGCGCAAAGCCGGTCGCGCCAACGGGCGGGACGGCCAGCACAACTTCATCGTGCAGCTCAACCCCGACGTGATGCCCCGTCTGCGCGTGCACGACATCTACGCCGGCGCGCTACGAGGCCACAAGGGCGGCGAAGGCCACCAGGGCATGCAGCAGCGCCTGCAGGAGGCGCGCTGGTTCATCAAGAACATCCAGCAGCGCTTTGACACCATCCTGCGCGTCTCGCGCGCCATCGTCGAGCGGCAGAAGAACTTCTTCACCCACGGCGAGCTGGCCATGCGCCCCCTGGTGCTGCGCGACATCGCCGACGAACTGGGTCTGCACGAGTCCACCATCAGCCGCGTGACCACGGCCAAGTACATGGCCACGCCGATCGGTACCTACGAGCTGAAGTACTTCTTTGGCTCTGGCCTGGGCACCGAGACCGGTGGCAATGCGTCCAGCACGGCCGTGCGCGCACTGATCAAGCAGTTCGTGTCCGCCGAAAACCCGGCCAAGCCGCTGTCCGACAGCCAGATCGCCGAGATGCTCAAGGAGCAGGGCATCGAGTGCGCACGCCGCACCGTGGCCAAGTACCGCGAGGCGCTCAAGATCGCGCCAGCGAATTTGCGCAAGGCGCTTTAGCGCTCCCGGCGTGGAGGCGCGCGAGTGTTCTCTGGTCGTCCAGGCAACAGTTCAATGCCGGGCTATTTGCGCGCCATGAATACCGCGTCATATGCTTGTGGCGTGAATCCTGCGATCTTCTGGCCGTTGGTCAGCAAGACCGGTACGCCTCTGGCCCCCAGCTGACTGAACGCCGCCTTGCCAGAAGGCGTGTCGATATCCAGCTCCCGATAGGCGATGCCCTTGCTCGCCAGATAGGCCTTGGCCGCCTTGCAGTAGCCGCACCAGGTGGCCATGTACAGCACCACATCGCCCCGAGGAGCCGCAATCTGTGGAGTGTCCGGAGTGGCTGTTTTGGGGGCGGGGCCCGCCCCCGGTACCACGCTGACCGGCAGGTTTTCCAGCTTCATCGTTTTCTCTACGGCACCGGTCGTGGGAGGCTTGTCGCTGTAAACCACCCTGCCGTCCGTACCCACTGATTTGTAGAGCGTCTGGGCGTTGGCTGCCAACGGCACCACGGCCAGCGCCAGGGTGGTCAACAGGGTCCGAACAAAAGGGCGCATGAAGGGGCTCCGGTAAAATCCACTGCCCGAGAGCATACGAGACAGTGGCGCCCGGCCCACAGGACTCGTGCGCAACACTCCCCTGCAGTGGCCTGGGCACCACGCTGTAGATGGGATGGCGTCCCCCTGTGCTTCCCATCTGGCGCCTGGAAGGGCAGACCCTGTCTTTCGCGCAATGCGCTATGTCCGTCGCTGGCACCTGCCTTCGCTTCCTGTTTTGCCCTCCCACTTTCCGACCATGGCCCGCATCGTCTTCGACCTCCCACCGCACTTCGGCTTTGCCACCGAACTGCAGATCTACATCAGCCACGTGAACCAGGGCGGGCATCTGGACAACGCGCAGCTGCTCAGCCTGGTGTCCGAAGCGCGGGTGCGCTTCTTTCAGTCACTCGGCTACCCCGAGGCCGATGTGGGCGGTCTGTCCATCGTGGTCGGCGACATCGTGGCGCAGTACAAGTCCGAAGGTTTTCACGGCGAAACCATGCGGGTGGAGATGGCGCCGGCGGATTTCAACCGCTATGGGTTTGACCTGGTCTTTTGCATGACCGAGAAGACCTCAGGCCGCGAGGTGGCGCGCGGCAAGATCGGCATCGTCTTCATCGGCAAGGCCAGCCGCAAGGTTGCTCCCATCCCAGACTCCATCCGTCAGCTGCTGCTGGCCCGCGCAGGCACGCCGGATTCCCATGCATTGTCCGAGCGCGTATCCTCCCCATCGACATGAACCAACTCCAACTTTTTCTCCCTTGCGCTGCGGGCGTCGAGGGCTTTCTGGCTGACGAGGTGCATGGCATCACCGGCCTCACGGGGCAAGACCTGCTGGTGGGCCGGGGCGGTGTGCTCTTGCGCGCCTCGTGGCGCCAGGCCATGCAGCTCAACCTGCACAGCCGCCTGGCCCAGCGCGTTCTGGTGCAACTGGCGCACCGCCCCTACCGGTCTGAGAACGACCTCTATGCCATGGCCAGCGAGGTGGCCTGGGAGATCTGGTTCACCACGCGCCAGACCTTCAAGGTCGAGGTGACGGCCCAGCACAGCCCGCTGCAGAGCCTGAACTTCGCGGGCCTCAAGGTCAAGGACGCGGTGGCCGACCGCTTCCGCCACAAGAGCGGCGTACGCCCCGATGTGAACACCCAGTGGCCCGATGTGCGCATCCACCTGCACCTGACCACCGACGAGGCCACGATCTACATCGACACCTCGGGCGAGCCGCTGTTCAAGCGCGGCTGGCGCGAGGACAAGGGCGACGCGCCGCTCAAGGAGACCTTGGCCGCCGCCATGATTGCCGCCAGCGGCTGGGACCCGCACGGCGACAACCCCCAGCCCCTGTATGACCCCTGCTGCGGCAGCGGCACCATCGTGGTCGAGGCTGCGCAGATCGCCTGCCGCATCCCGGCGGGCATGCTGCGTCGCTTTGCGTTTGAAAAGCTGCTGCCCTTCCAGGCGCACGTTTGGTCTGCTATCAAAAACGAAGCTGAAGGCGCAATATGTACTAGCGCTGTGCCCCTGTTTGGCAGTGATGTGGCCTTCCGCATGGTCGATTTTGCGCAGCGCAACGCCGAGCGCGCAGGCGTGGCCCAGGCCGTGCAGTTGCGCGGCGGCGACGCCCTGCAGCGCATGCCACCCTGCGAGCAACCCGGTGTGATGCTGCTCAACCCACCCTACGGCGAGCGCATTGCCGCCGCAGGCAGCGCGGGCCGCAACGCCAGCGAGCGCGCGGCCGACCGCGCCCAGGGCATGGCCGTGGGCCGCGAAGAGGCGCAGACCGAAGACGGCGGCGAATTCTTCAGCCAGCTCGCCACGCACTGGAAGAAGAACTACAGCGGCTGGACGGCCTGGATGCTGACGCCCGACCTGAAACTGCCCGGCAAGATGCGCCTGAAGGAATCGCGCCGCGTACCGATGTGGAACGGCCCCATCGAATGCCGCATGTTCCGCTTCGACATGATCAAGGGCGCCGTGCGCGACCGGGCTGCCAAGCCTACCCCCGACGGCGGCCCGCGCCATGAAGGTTGAACTGCGCCTTCCCGCCGAGGCATTGGCGAACGAGCCCGCACGCCCCGTGGTGGTGGACACCAATGTGGCGCTCGACCTGCTGATCTTCAGCGACCCGCGCACCGCCCCCCTGCGCACGCTGCTGGCCCAAGGGCGCCTGGCCTGGATCGCCACCCACGTCATGCGCGATGAGCTGGAGCGCGTGCTGGCCTACCCGCACATCGTTGAGCGCATGAACTACTACCGCGTGAGTGCCGCCAAGGTGCTGACGGCGTTTGATGCGCAGTCGCGGCGGGTGGACATCGCACCCAAGGTGACTTACGTGTGCAAGGACGCGGACGACCAGAAGTTCATCGACCTGGCGGCGGCGCACCGGGCAATTTTGCTGAGCAAGGACAAGGCGGTGATCTGCATGCGCAAGCGGTTGGTGAACCTGGGGGCGGATGTGGCGACTGCGCTGGTGCTGGAAGAGGCGCCCGCCACGGCGGCGGCCTGATCACGCATTGATTAGTTTCTGCTGCAAGGATCGGTATGGGACCGTTGGGTTTTCTTGTCCTCTCGGGCTTCTTCGCCTACCTCGCTTTTGATGCGTTTCAGTTCAACCGGACATCCGGTCACAAAGTCTGGGCCGTGCCGCCCTCTTCCGGTCGGGCGGTTGGTGTGGATCCTTTGTCGCGCGCCGAGCAGGAGGGCGCGCAATCGAACGAAATCACTGCAGTGGGGGGCATTCCCGGCCTCTACTGGATTTTTGTGATGCTGTCGGTGGGCTGCTTGGGGGTTGCTGCCTGGCTGTGGCTAGCGTAGGTTGGGGTAGCGCGGTCTAACCCGACGTTTTCTTCCACGGGCATGGCCTGTCGGGTTACGCCAGCGGCTAACCCGACCTACTGGTTGATCTAGCCTTGAGCCAAGAGGTCATACGCCGCCCGCACCCGCTGCAAATCCCGCCCCAGTTTGCGATTGGTGGGCAGATTCCGCATCCACCCCATCCGCCGGACACTGGTGGCCAGCACCGCCCGCATCTCCTCGCTCCCCTGCGCCACCCACGCCGCCCAGCGCTCGCGCCCCTCGGTCAGCGTGCCGCTGGCATGTAGGTAAATCGCGGTGGAATGCGCGTAACACAGCGCATCGCGCACATGGCACACCGCCAGCGGCAGCACGGCGGCGGGGTCGTCCTCAAAATCGATGCAGGCCACCTCGCCATCGGGGCAGCGCACCAGATTGCGCGCAAACGCCTGGCTCAGGCAGGTGCCCTGGTGGTGCACCTGGGTCAGGGTGCCCAACCCCTGCTGCCACAGCGCCAGCACAGCGGCCGTGTCGCCCGCCTGCACGGCGTGGTCGATCTCGTTGCCCAGCGAATGGGTTTCCTCACCCACGTTGCCCAGGTGGCGCATGGCAAAACCATTCGGCAACGCGGCCAGCACTACGGGCACGCGGATGCCGCGTGCTGCCAGGTCGCGCAGGCGCTGCACTTCGGTGGCAATGGCCGTGGGGCCGCCGGGGTTGGGCACGGGGCGCAGGGCATCCAGCCGCAGCAGGGCGGCCAGCAAGGCCATGGCGCGGTAGCGGCCTGTTCCGTGGGGGGCTCCCGCGCGCTTGATCCAGATCTGTTCGTTGCCCAGCACATGGGCCATCACGTTGTGCGGCTGGGTGGCGAGTTGTTGCTGCAAAAAGGCGGCGTAGTCCGGGGCGGTGGTGTGGGTGGGGGCGGATGCGTCCATCGTCAGATTCATACAGCAGCGTCCCCCGCCACCGCCGCTGCGGTGCCCACGGCTGCGGCGTGCACCAGCTCGACATGGTGGGGGATGGAGGGTTCCAGCGCAGGCTCGCTGGCCTGAAAACTGTGCGCGCTGGCCAGCGGCCAGTACAGGCGGAACACGTTGTGCTGCGCGTCGAGCGGGCCGAGCAGCGCGCCCGGTTGCATGCGCGTGATCAGGTTGGACAGCAGGCGCACCTCGGTGTC
Organism: Acidovorax sp. 59; assembly: GCF_002754175.1. Classification (NCBI taxonomy): domain Bacteria; kingdom Pseudomonadati; phylum Pseudomonadota; class Betaproteobacteria; order Burkholderiales; family Comamonadaceae; genus Acidovorax; species Acidovorax sp. 59. The sequence continues at coordinate 4,982,644 of NZ_PEET01000001.1, forward strand.
GCTGATGCGGCGCACGATGTGGTGGGCCGTGATGTCCTTGGGGTGGCGCAGCCCGGCGGCCTGCACCAGTTCCTGCAGCGCGTGCAGCGTGCTGCGGTGGAACTGCGCCACGCGCGTGGCCTTGTCGGGCACCACCAGGGCCTGCTGGCGCAGCGGGTCTTGGGTGGTCACGCCCGTGGGGCAGTGGCCGGTGTGGCAGTTTTGCGCCTGGATGCAGCCCAGCGCCATCATGAAGCCACGCCCCGCGTTGCACCAGTCGGCGCCCAGCGCCATCATGCGAGCGATGTCGAAGGCGCTGATGACCTTGCCCGCGCAGCCAATGCGCACGTGGTCGCGTAGGTTCACGCCCACCAGCGTGTTGTGCACCAGCAGCAGGCCCTCTTGCAGCGGGGCGCCCACGTGGTCGCTGAACTCCACGGGCGCCGCCCCCGTGCCGCCCTCGGCGCCATCGACCACGATGAAGTCGGGCGTGATGCCCGTGACCAGCATGGCCTTGACGATGGCAAACCACTCCCAAGGGTGGCCCAGGCAGAACTTGAAGCCCGTGGGCTTGCCGCCCGAAAGCGTGCGCAGTTTGGCGATGAACTGCATCATCTCGACCGGCGTGCGGAAGGCGCTGTGGCTGGCGGGCGAGATGCAGGCTTCGCCCTCCTTCACCCCGCGTGCGGCGGCGATCTCGGCCGTCACCTTGGCGCCGGGCAGCACGCCGCCGTGGCCGGGCTTGGCGCCCTGGCTCAGCTTCAGCTCGATCATCTTGACCTGCGGGTCGGTGGCATTGGCCGCAAAACGCTCTTCGCTAAAGGTGCCATCGTGGTTGCGGCAGCCAAAGTAGCCTGAGCCAATCTCCCAGATCAGGTCCCCGCCATGCACGCGGTGGTGCTGGCTGATGCTGCCCTCGCCCGTGTCGTGCGCAAAGCCACCTTTTTTGGCGCCCTGGTTGAGCGCCAGGATGGCGTTGGCCGACAGTGCGCCAAAGCTCATGGCCGAGATGTTGAACACGCTCGCGTGGTAGGGCTGGGTGCAAGGCGATACCGATGGCGACGGCGCATCGGGGCTACCCCCGATCCACACACGGAAGTCGTGCGACGGCAGCTGCGTGGGCGCGAGCGAGTGGTTCACCCATTCATACCCATGCGCGCCCACGTCCAGGTGCGTGCCGAAGGGGCGGTTGTCCGGGTCGCCCTTGGCGCGCTGGTACACCAGCGAGCGCTGGGCGCGCGAGAACGGCGCGGCCTCGCTATCGCTTTCGATGAAATACTGGCGCACCTCGGGCCGCACATATTCGAGCATGAAGCGGATGTGCCCGATGACCGGGTAGTTGCGCAAAATGGCGTGGCGCGACTGCTGCAGGTCGTACACGCCCACTGCGACCAGGGCAGCAAACACCAGCACCACGGGCAACCCTACGTGAAAAGCCACCAGCGCAAACAGCGACAGCAGCAGCCCGAAAACGCACAGCGCAAAGGCCGTGTAGCGCACCGGGTACAGGGAGTTCAGTTGGTGGAGCATGGGGGTCCTGGTTCTGGTGGCGGTGCGAGAGGGGGCTACACTGACCGCCTTTTTATCGGGTTGCCATGTTGCGCAAGGCGCTTTTGAGGCCCGGCACCACCCCGGGTCGCCGTACCTCCGCCGCTACACCAGCGCCACGGCACAAGGCCTGCGCATCATAAAAGTAAAACATTGTTTTGCCGCCCCCGCTTTCTCCCTTGACGACCGGAGTCCTCCCATGACCGAACCTGCATCGCCCACCCCCGCCACTGACGATCTCGACCCCACCACCGCCCCGGCCGCTGCGCTGGGCCCGGATGAGCTGGAGGAGATGGACAACATCCTCGACGACCTGCGCGCGCGCGGCGAGGAAATCCCGCAGTGGGAGTTCTGCGACGGCTTCATGACCGCGCTGATCTGCAGCCGCCGCCCCATCGGCCCGGCCGAATACCTGCCCATGCTGCTGGGCGACGGCGCCGAGCTGGATGTGGCCGAAGGCGACCCGCTGCCGCAGTTGCCCGCGTTTGCCGATGCCGCCCAGCAAGCCCGCTTTATGGACCTGTGGATGCGCCGCTGGAACGAGATCGTGGCCCAGCTCGACACCGACGTGAAGACGCTGGACGACGACCGCACCTTCCAGCCCGAAGCCATGGACATGCGCGGCGCCGTGGCCAGCCTGACCGACGAGCAGCGTGCCGAGATGGGCGACGACCAGGAGATCCCGTCCTTCGGCCAGGTCTGGGCGCTGGGCTTCATGTTTGCGGTGGAGAACTGGCCCGAAGACTGGGCCGCCCCGCGCGACAAGGAAGCTGCCAAGTGGCTGGACGATGCGCTGGAGCGCATCGTGGCCCTGACCGAAGACGACACCGGTAAGCCCGAGGTCTGCATGTACGACGAAGACGGCCCGCCCAGCACCAGCCAGGCGCGCGTGGAAGCCTTCGGCGAAGCCATCTGGGCCGTGTACGACCTGCGCCAGCTGTGGAAGAGCATGGGCCCTCGCGTGGAGACGGTACGCAAGGCGCCCGAGCCGGGGCGCAATGACCCTTGCCACTGCGGCAGCGGCAAGAAGTACAAGAAGTGCCACGGCGCGTAAGCGCAACCTCTGGCACTACTTTTTTGTTATCTGGTCGTGCTTGCAGAAAAAGCGCGAAAGGCTGATAGCCCCGCAGCTTTTGCTGCAAGCCCCTGCGACCGTGGGGCGCTACGGCTGTCCGTCGAACGCGTCGATGTCTTTTGGCAAGGTGACCCACGCTAGGCGGCGCCGCGTCCAGATCTGGCGCTGCGGCGTGCCCAGCTCGTGCCTTTGCGTGATGGTTCCGAGCCGCAGGGAATAGGTCTGCGGATTGTCGGCCGCGCAGGCATACAGCGAGCTTCCGCAGACGTCGCAGAAGGCCAGCACACGCCGGTTGCCGCTGGCCGCTGTCTTGATGTACGTGCGGGGTGTGCCGCGGGTGAGCCGAAAGCCTGCCGCCGGGGCCTGGATGTTGGCACGGAAGGCGGAGCCGGAATGCGCTTGGCAGTCCGTGCAATGGCACACCGTAGCAGTGCCGGGCTCCGCCTGCGCTTCGTAGGCGATTGCGCCGCAATAGCATTGGCCTTGCACCTGCATGGCGTTTCCTTGTCCGTGGGTGGTGTCCGCCAGCCGGTGCGGGTTCAACCCTGCGCCAGAAACTTCTTCAAATTCCCCGCTGCCGTACTCCGCACCTTGCGCTTGAGCGAAGGCGACCAGCCCAGCAGCAGGCCCGGTGCGCCCAGTGCCTGCCGCGCCCAGCGCCAGAAGTTGAAGCGGTCACGGTGAGTGGCAATCAGCCCGTCGGGCGTGAAGGTGAAGGTGCCGTCGATGATGTTGTGCACCTTGCGCCCGGTGGCGCTGAAGAGGTAGTGCGCCTCCCAGTGCGCCTTGCCGCCCTGCGCATCGGCGTCGATGCCGCTGAACTCCAGCTTCCAGTGCTCGGCGGCGCCGGGCTTTTTCGTCGCAGTGCACAGCATGCGCCACATGCCTGCCACCTGCTCGCGGCTTTTCAGGGAAAAGGCCTCGTCGTCAAACGTGGCGTCGGGGGCATAGCAGGCGGCCATGGTGGCGTGGTCCAGTTGGGCAAACGCGGTGTAGAAGCGTTGCAGGGTCTGGGCGTTGGGGTGCATGGGTTCTCCTCCTCAAGGGCGCCCATGCTACACCGGGGCCGTCGCGCTGCCTGCCCCCTGCGGGACCGGCGCGGCGATGTGCTTTCAGCTGGTGCGCAGCCCGCCGATGCGCCGCCGCTGAGTGTCATCCAATGCGTCCAGCACCTGGATGCCGTGCGCATACCCCTGCTGCACGATCTGCTCGAACCGGTTCCATTGCAGCATGCCGACGCGGTCCATGGGGGGGTTGAAGTACAGGTCGGTGAGCTGCTGCGACTGGCGCTGCCGCGACATGCTGTACAGGATGGTGACCTGCATGAGGTAGCTGGCCAGCGAGGGCAGCTTGTAGCGGCGCTGCGCGCGCGGCCGCAGCTTGTCGCGCAGCAGGGCCCAGCTGCTGGGGATGTCGTCCAGCTCGATGCGGCGGGGCTTGCGGAAGTTCAGGTCCACACCAATCACCGTGCCCACGCCGCGCATGCTGCTGCGCATCACATCCACTGGGAAGTTGTTGAACGTGCCACCATCGCACAGCAGGTCGCCCTCGTGCACCACGGGTGGCAGCGCGCCGGGGATGGAGATGCTGGCCAGCAGCGACTTCACCAGGCTGCCACGGCGCACCACCTGTTCGCTGGCGCGCGAGTAGTTGGTGGCCACGCAGTAGTAGTTCTTCCACAGGTCTTCCACCTGGGCCGGGAAGCCCACCAGCCGGCCCACGGCGTCATGCAGGATGTGGCGCAGTCGGCGGCCCTTGATAAGCGACATCAGCGGCAGCAGGTTGAAGTCTCCCGTGGGGTTGGTGCGAAACGCCTCTCGGGCGTTGGCCATCACCGTCGCCAGCGGCCGGTCGGATGCCACATACGCGGCCATGACCGATCCAATGCTGGTGCCGCCCACGCAGTCGATCTCCACGCCTTCTTCCTGCAAGGCGCGGTAGATGCCCAGGTGCGCAAAGCCGCGTGCGCCGCCGCCCGCCAGCACCAGGCCCACGGCCGTGCGGCTCTGGATGCGGGCCAGGCGCGCCATGTCGCGGTCGAGGGTGGGGCGCACATGCACGTGGTCGGCCACGGGGCGGCGGTCCAGCCATTGCTGGGTGCCACGTGGGCACTGCGTGCCTTCCGGGTGCAGCAGCACCAGGATCTCGGCGGCCTCGGCCAGGGGCGCGCGGCGCAGCAGGCAGTTTTCTTCAATCGGGTGGATGGCGGGCTCGGCCTGCGCGTCGGCCAGCAGCAGCAACTCGTCGCAGTGGCGGCTCACGCGGCGCGTCCAGGGGGTGGGCTCGGGGTCGGCCAGCAGCAGCACAAAGTCGTTGCGGGCCTCGATATCGTCGAGCAGCATGGCAATGCGGCGGTTGGCCGTGGCGTCGGCGCCTTCGCGCTGCGCAATGCCGGGCTCCTGCAATTCGGCGTCCACGGTGGTCGAGTCCACCACCCGTACGCGGCCTACCGTGCCGAGGTGGCGCGCCAGACGCTGGCCAAAAGCCTGCAGGTCTACGCCGCTGCTCACCGGCAGCAGGCCCATGGCCACCGGGCGCTCCTGCGCGGCCGTATGGGTGGCGGCGCCCGACTGCAGGCGCTGGATGATCTGGCGCGTGAGCGCAATCGATACCTGGGCGCTGCTGGCCAGCAGGGTCTTGAACACGTCCTTGGTCAGTCGCACCAGCACCGAGTCGCGCACGGCGACCACGGTGGCGGCGCGGGGTGCGTCGGTGAACAGGCTGATCTCGCCAATCACCTGGCCCCGGCCCATATCGGCCACACGGCGCTGCGGGCCGATGCTGCCGTCATCGCTGCGCACATAGGCACGCAGGCGGCCGCTCACGGTGAGGTACATCGACTCGCCGGGCTCGCCCTGCGCCATCAGCGTGCTGCCGCCGGGCACCTCCACCCACTCCAGCTGGGCGCGCAGCAGCTCCAGCGCCTCGGGCTCAATGCCTGGCAGAAAGCTGCGCAGATGCTCGGTGAGCAGTTGGTTCTGGGTCGCGGTAAAGGGAGGCATGGTCACGCAATCGGCAAGGCACAGTGGGGGCGCTGCGGAAGGTGATGGCTTACCAGCCACCGGTGCTGGCCATGGGTTCCGCAGCGTGCGAAGCGGCGGATTCTAGGAACGCGATGTCACCTGTGCGCACTGCACGGGGCATGGTGGCCGCGCAGCGCGTGAACAAATGCACGGCAGAGCCTTTCGATTGCCCTTTCGGGCCGTGTCGGACCTGGTCGTCAGTGCATGAAGGCGCTCAGCGCCTGGGCCGTGGCCTCGGGCAATTGTTCGGGGATGAAGTGCCCCGCCGGAACGGCCTGGCCAGTGACCACGCCCGCACACTGCGCCTGCCAGAGTGCCAGCGGATCGAACAGCCGGTGCACCACGCCGTGCGCACCCCAGATCACGAGGGTGTCGCACGCTATTTTTTCGCCGCGCGCGCGGCTGTCGCGGTCGTGGTCCAGGTCGACGCCCGCACTGGCGCGGTAGTCCTCACAGGCGGTGTGGATGGCTTCGGGTGTGCAAAAGCAGCGTTCGTAATCGGCCAGGGCCTGTGGCTCGATGTGGGCCAGGCCCGCGCTGCCCCAGCCGCCCAGCTTGGCGTGCAGGTAGGCGCGGGCGTTGCCGCCGATCATGGTCTCGGGCAGCGGCGCGGGCTGGATCAGGTGAAACCAGTGGTAATAGGCGCGCGCAAACTCCATGTCGGTGCGCGCGTACATGTCGAGCGTGGGGGCGATGTCGATCACGCACAGCTTCTTCACACGCGCGGCGTGGTCCAGCGCCAGGCGGTGGGCCACACGGCCGCCCCGGTCGTGGCCGCACAGGTAGAACGTGTCGTGGCCCAGCGTGGTCATCACCTCGGCCATGTCCTGCGCCAGGGCGCGTTTGCTGTAGTTGCTGTGGTCGGGCAGGCCGGGCGCGTGGGATGAGTCGCCATAACCGCGCAAGTCCGGCAGCACCAGACAGTAGTCGCGTGCCAATTGCTGCGCCACGCGATGCCACAGCGCATGGGTTTGCGGAAAGCCGTGCAACAGCAGCAGCGGGGGTGCGCCCACGGTGCCGCCGGTGCGCACAAAGATCTCCGCGCCCGAGGTGCTGATGCGCCGGGTGGCAAAGCCGTCAAACCAGGAGGGTTTCGTTGTCATGGCCGTATGGTGTGGCAAGGGGCGGGTGAAGCCCTGTCTTGTGGACGACAGCGGCCGCTCATGCCGGGGCCGGGGATCTTGCCAGCGAGGTCAGGCAGGCAGCAGGCTGAGCAGCCGCTTCAGGGCGTATCGCAGCGTGGCCGTGCGGACGGCGGCGCGGTCCCCGGCAAAGTGCTGCATCTCGCTGTGGGTTTCGCCGCCCACGCACCAGGCAAACCACACGGTGCCCACCGGCTTGGTCTCGGTGCCGCCTGTGGGGCCCGCGACGCCGGTCACGGCCAGGCTGACCTGCGCGCGCGAGTGGGTCAGCGCACCATCGGCCATGGCGCGTGCCACAGGCTCGCTCACCGCACCGTGCTGCTCGATCAGGCTGGGGGGCACCCCCAGCATCTCGGCCTTGGCCTCGTTGGAATAGGTCACAAAGCCGCGCTCGAACCACTGGCTCGAGCCCGACAGGTCGGTGCAGGCGGCGGCGATCATGCCGCCGGTGCAGCTTTCGGCGGTGGCCAGCATGTGGCGGCGGGCCAGCAAACGCAGCGATATTTGCGTCAAATTGGCCTCAAGCGCTTGTACTTCTTGCGCTAGCAGCTCACTTTTTGATAGTGACGTGGGTGCCATCAGAACCTCCACAGTGCGATGACCAGCAAGGTACAGAAGGCTGCCACAAAGTCGTCCCACAAGATACCCCAGCCCCCGCGCCAGCCAAAGCCCTTGAACAGGCTGTCGGCCCAGCCAACCGGGCCAGGTTTGGCAGCATCAAAAAAGCGGAACAGCCCAAACGCCACCACCTGCCCCCACAGCCCCATGGGCATGGCCAGCCACAGCACCAGCCAGAAGGCCACGACTTCGTCCCACACGATGCTGCCGGGGTCGGCCACGCGCATGTGGCGCGCTGTGGTGGTGCAGGCCCACCAGCCCACCACGGTGCTGATCACGATCAACAGGCCCATTTGCCGCGGGTTCAGCCACTGCTGCAGCACCAGGTAGGCCAGCCAGGCCCACAGCGTGCCCACGGTGCCTGGCGCCTTGGGGGCCAGGCCCGCGCCAAAGCCCAGCGCCATGAAGTGGGCGGGGTGGGACAGCATGAAGCGCACGCTGGGGCGCAGGGGGGCAAGGGGTGGCAGTGGCTCGGAAGCGGTCATGTCGCGACGGAAAATTGATCAGGCGCTGGCGGCACCGCCGTCTGCCCCGGCAGGCAGGCGCACCAGCAGTACGGGCACGGGGGCGGTGCGGGCAATCTGCTCGGCATCACTGCCCATCAGCACGCGTGCCAGGCCACGGCGCCCGTGGGTGCCCAGCACGATCAGGTCGGCGCCCCAGGCCCGCGCGTGTTCCACCACCAGGTCAGCCACCCGGGCATCCAGGTTTTCGATCAGCACCGTGTCCACCGGCACACCGCTTTGCGCCACGCGCTCTTGGGCGCGGCGCAGCAACGCCTCGCCCGCCTGGCGCAGGCGGGGCAGCACCTCCTGGCTGTAAACCTCGGGCCGCTCAAAACCGCTGATGTGGGCCAAAGGGTCCATCACGTTCAGCAGGCGAATGCGTCCACCCGTTGCCTTGGCCAGGCCCGTGGCTTCGTTCACAGCGTGGTCAGCGGTGGGGCTGCCGTCAACGGCAACAAGGAGGTGTTGGTAACTCATGGCGGCGGGCTCCTGGGGGCTTGGTGGCACCAATGTGATCGCTGGGGCGGATTGTGACCGACACGCCGTTGCGCGGGGTCTTTGGAGGGCCAGTCACCGTGTTGCCAAGGTCACTGGCGTTCGATCAGCTCCACGTCCTTGGGGTAGCGGATGGTGTGCTCGGCGCTGAACTGGGCAGTGGCCCCCGTCGCCACGGATTGCTGCCAGGATACGGTGCCGGGCGTGCGGTTCCAGGCTGTGTCCGACGGCTGGGGCTGGTAGCGCGATTCGACCTCGATCTTTTCGTTGCGCGACACTGGTGCGGCATGCAGCACCTGCAGCGTGATGGCCGTCTTGTGGCGGTTCTCCACGCTGTAGGTCCGGCGCGTCTTGCGCTCCACGCGCGAGCCGGTAAACCCGCTGCTGCCCGTCAGATCCTGCACGGGCTCGGCCCGTACGGTGACCAGCTCATCGCGGCCAAACGACAGGCTGGTGCTGCCGGCTGGGGCGCCTGCACTGGGCGCGCCAAAGTCGATGCGGCCGTTGCCCACAAAGGCGCCATCGCGGTACAGGCCTGCTGCGCCTGCCGGCCACACGCCGGGCGGCTGGGCAATGTGGGCAACCAGGTAGGCGGCTTCTTCCATGGCCGGTGCCGTGCGCGTGACCAGCGTGGCGGGGGCGCTGTGATTGCCCAGCGCCAGCGTCACGCGCTGGCCGCTGGAGGGCACGGTGATGCGCTGGGGCACGGCGAACTCGGTGGCAAACCCCTTGTCGAGGGCGCTCACGTCAAACGTGGGCATGGCTTCCTCGGCGGCATTGCGGGACCGGGACAGGGACGCAATGGCCGGTGCGGGCGCAGGCGCCATCGCCATGGCCGGCGCGGGCGAGGCCTGCGGGGGCGGTGCCACGTTCAGCCACCAGGGGCGGGGCAGTTGCCCTTGAGTGGCGCGGCCCGGCTGCCCGGTGGACAGGGTCAGCTGCACACTGCCCCAGTCTTCGCCGCTGTTCTGGGCCACCAGCGCCTGGCGTTCGATCAGCACCATGGATTTGTTCGCATCCAGCGTGGCGCGGTAGCTGGGCTGCCAGCCGGGGCCGCGCACCTGGTAGGACAGGCGCAGCTCAGCCTCGCGCTCGGTAGCCAGGTTGATGGTGACTGACACCACCCGCGCACGCTGGCTGGCCACGCGGTCGCGCTCTGCCGCGAGCGGCTTGAGGGACAGCTCCAGTGCCTCCTGCTTGCGCTGGAGCTGATGCGCGCGCGCAAAGCTGTCCTGCCCGGACTTGCGCAGGACCTCGGCAGTGGCGGTGATCTGTGCGGGCGTCGGTGTGGCAGCACGGGGGGCGGAAGTGGCAGGCGCTGCCGACTCCGGGCCCGCGCCGGTTTGCGCCACGCTGCGCAGATAGCCATCCACCAGCTGCAGGGCCGAGGACTCGGCCTTCACCCCCGCGATCTGGTCCTCCAGCTCTCGGATGCGGCCGTCCAGCGGACTGGCGCAGCCTGCCGCCACGTCGCGGTCTTCGGTGAGCACATTGAACTCGTCCACGCGCACGGCGGGGTCGGCGTTGATCTGCAGGCTTTGCACATCCAGCGACGCGGGCAGGCAGGCCAGCGTGAGGCTGCGTGCGCCAGCGGCCACCTTGGCCACGCGCTCTACCGTGGCGCTGCCGGGGTAGACGGTGACACGGGCGATGCGGGAGGTGTCTTGGGCGGCTGCAGACAGCGGGGCCAGGACGGCCAAGCCCAGTACCAGCAGTGCGGGGCGCGCTGGAAGGTGAAGGAAGGGGAATGGGGGGCTCACGGGGCGCATGGGGCTCCTTGGGCGCAATGGACAAAGGGACTGGGATGCTAGCAGCCAGGCAGCGAGCTGCCCGTGGTCTACAGCACCAAGGGCACCTCTGCCGCCAGAAAGTCATACACCGCCCGAATCTTGCGGCTGGTGCGGATCTCGCGGTGCACCGTGAGCCAGATGGGCAGATCGGGCAGGGGCAGCATGGGCAGCACGGCCACCACGTTCGGGTCGGTGCGGGCCAGGTAGTTGCCCACAAAGCCGATGCCCAGCCCCGCCCGCACAGCCTCCCAGTAGGCCATGAGGTCGTCGGTGCGGAACGCGAAGTGCCCGCGCTCCACCGGGTAGCCCATCGCGGCAAAGCCTTGCTGGATGTCTTCGTGCCGGTCGTTGCCCACCAGCTCGTGCTGCAGCAGGTCGGGCGGTTGGCGGGGTGTGCCCTTGCGGCGCAGGTAGTCGCGGTGGGCGTAGGCACCCAGCGTCACCGCGCCGATGCGCTTGGCCACCAGGCTGGCCTGGTCGGGGCGCACCATGCGCAGCGCAATGTCGGCCTCGCGGCGCAGCAGGTTGGTGACCTGGTTGCTGGCCACCAGCTCCACCTGCACTTCGGGCAGCGCCTGGCGCATACGCGCCAGCACGGGCGGCAGCAGCACGCAGGCCACGGGCTGGCTGGCGGTGATGCGCACGGTGCCGGTCACGCCTTCCTCCGCGCCCGACACGCTGCGTGCGAGCTGGTGGGCGCCCATCTCCATGGCGCGGGCCGATTCGGCCAGCCGCAGCGCCGTGGCCGTGGGCAGCAGGCCGCGCCCGGTGCGCTCGAACAGCACGACGCCCAGCTGCGATTCCAGCTCGGCAATGTGGCGGCCGATGGTGGGCTGGCTGGCGTTGAGTGCGCGTGCGGCGCCCAGCAGGCTGCCCTGGTCGAGCGCGGCCAGGAAGGACTGCACGAGGCTCCAGTCAAAGGTCTGGTTCATGGCAATAGCGTGCCCGCAATCGGGCGGCAGTGGGGTGGTTGGTGGTATTCATATTTGCATTGCTGGTATGAATGCTTAGCCAATTGTGTAACGGTGCCTGCGTTTCCACAATCGCTCCATCCCTTGTGAATGGAGCCCTGGCATGACCCCTCAACCCTTCTCCCCCACCGCTGGCGAGCAGCCGCCCACCGTGCTGATCCTGGGCGCCCGGGGCCGCCTGGGCCTGGCCGCCGCCCGTGCGTTTGCCCAGGCGGGCTGGCAGGTGCTGGCCCAGGTGCGGCCCGGTGCGCAGCATGCCACCTTGCCTGCCATCGCTGGGGTGTGGTGGATGCCCGTGCCGGTCGATGACACCGCCGCACTGGCCGCCCAGGCGCAGGGTGCGCAGGTGGTGGTGCATGCGCTGAACCCCGCCTACACCCACAAGGCCTGGCGCGAAGAAGCCCCCGCATTGATGGAAGCGGCCATTGCCGTCACCCGCCAGCTGTGCGCCACGCTGATGCTGCCGGGCAACGTCTACAACTTTGGCGAAGCCATGCCACCTGTACTGCACGAAGACACGCACCAGGCCGCCAAGGGCTTCAAGGGCCGCATGCGGGTGCAGCTGGAGCAGCGCCTGCAGGCCGCCACGCAGGGGGGCGAGATGCGCGCCGTGGTGCTGCGCGCCGGGGACTTCTTTGGCAGCGGCACGGGCAGCTGGATCGACCAGGCCATCGCCAAGGACCTACCCCGGGGCCGCATCACCTGGCCCGGCCCGCTGGACGTGGCCACGCCCTGGGCGTACCTGCCCGACCTGGCCCGCACGCTGGTGCGCGTGGCGCAGGAGCGGCACCGGCTGGCCGCCTTCGAGTGCCTGCATTTCGCTGGGCACCACGTTACCGCGCAGCAGTGGCTGCACAGCTTCACGGCCATTGCAGCAGAGCAGGGCTGGTTGCCCGATGCGGGCGCGCTGCGGGTGGACCAGTTGCCGTGGCCGCTGCTGCGCGTGATGGGGCTGGTGGCCCCCACGTTCGCTGCGCTGGCGGACATGCGCTATCTGTGGCGCACGCCCCACCGTCTGGACAACACCCGCCTGCGCGCGCTCATCGGCGACGAGCCCCACACCCCCTTCGATCAGGCCGTGCGCCAGGCGCTGGTCGATTTGGGGCTGGTGTCCATCCGTTCAATCCGCGCCGCGCTGGCCTGACCGCATCACCTTTTGAACCATCGGAGCATTCTCATGAACCGTCGCAACTTCATCCGTTTGGCAGGGGGTGGCACCATCGCCGCCGCTACTGCGGGCACGCTGGTCGCCTGTGGTGCCGTGGGCTCGCACTATCCCGCCGAGGCGGTGGAGGCCTGGAAAGGTCCGGTGGGCGAGACCGACCTGCGCCGCCGCGCCGTGGCCTACGCCATCACCGCGCCCAACCCGCACAACCTGCAGCCCTGGCTGGTGGATCTGCGCGAAGAGGGCGTGATCACCCTGCGCACCGACCGCGAGCGGGTGCTGCCCCACACCGATCCCCTGGGGCGGCAGATCCTGATCGGCCATGGCGCCTTCCTGGAGCTGCTGGTGATGGCGCTGGCCCAGCAGGGCGTGGCCAGTGAAGTGTTGCTGTGGCCGCAGGGCGAGTTGCCCATGGCCCTGAAGGACTGGGACAGCCGCCCCGTGGCGCGCATCACGCTCCAACCCGGCGGCGCGCCCGATCCGCTGTTCGCCCAGGTGCTGCTGCGCCGCACGCCCAAGACAGATTTCGACACCACCCGCCCCGTGGCGCCCGAGTTGCTGGCCCAGTTGCTGGGCAGTGCCCAGGCCGGTGCCCCGCTGGGCGTCGGCGGCACGGTCAGCGCCGGCCAGCTGCCCGCCCTGCGCACGCTGTGCTGGGAGTCCGCCCGGGTTGAGCTGCTCACGCCGCGCACCATGATGGAAAGCATCCACCTCACGCGTGTCGGGCCGGGGGAAATCCTGCAGCACCGCGACGGCATCTCGCTCAACTCGCCGTTTGTGCGCGCGGTGTCGGCGCTGGGCATGTTCGACCGCTCGGCGCCACCCGTCGAAGGCAGCGCAGCCTACAAAAGCGCCATGGGCCGCTTTGAAGGGCACAGCCGCACGGCCATGGGTTTTGTGTGGATCACCGGCCCCAACACGCGCAGCGACCAGGTCCACACCGGCCGCCTCTATGTACGCCAGCAGCTGCAGGCCACGGCGCTCGGTGTGGGCATGCACCCGATGAGCCAGGCCGTGCAGGAGTTTGCCGAGATGGCCCTGCACTTCGAGCGTGTGCACCAGCTGGTGCTGGGGCTGCCCGCGCCGCGCACGCCGCAGGACGCCACCGTGCAGATGTTCTGCCGCATCGGCTACCCCGAAGGCGAGGTGCCTGCCACACCCCGCAGGCCCCTCGCGCGTTTTGTGCGGACTTGACCCAGAGGAGGGCAGCCCCCGCGCAGATTGCTGATGCAGATCAACCCTCGGCCACCAGCCACCACGCTTTGCCGCCTCTTCACACTCCGTTCAGGTGGCGTTCATCGCGGGTTTCTACAGTTGCTGCATTGCAATAAATAGTTGGGACTGGTGATGTGGAAGAAGGTCTTGGGGGGCTCTCTGGCGCTGGCATTCACAGCGTGGCTGCTGGCACTGTGGGTGCCCCAACCTGCGCCGGCCGCATGGGGCGATGTCTGGTGGTGGCGCAACCAGCTGATCCTGCTCACCGGCGTGGCGGCCTGGGCGCTGATGTCGCTGATCATGGTGCTGGCCGTGCGGCCCGCGTGGCTGGAAAAACCGCTCGGTGGCCTGGACAAGAGCTACCGCCTGCACAAGTGGGCGGGCATTGGCGCGATTGTGCTGGGGTTGGTGCACTACGGGCTGCAGCTCTCGCGCAGCCTCCTGGCCGACTGGGTGGGTCGCCCGGTGCGCACGCCGCGCGCTGACTGGTGGCTCAACACCTTCCGCCACCTGGCCGAGGAGATGGGAGAGTGGGCCGTGTGGTTCCTGGCGGCCATGCTGGTCATCACGCTGTGGCAGCGGTTCCCGTACCACGTGTGGCGTTACCTCCACAAGCTGCTGGCCGTGGTGTACCTGGTGTTGGCCTTCCATGCCGTGGTGCTCACGCCGCCTGCTTGGTGGCAACAGCCGGCAGGTGTTCTGGTGGGCCTGTGCACGCTGGTGGGGGCGCTGTGCGCCGTGCGCTCGCTGGCCGGGGCCATCGGGCGCCGCCGCCGCCATGCAGCCCGTGTGGTGAGCGTGTCGCCCCAAGGGGCTGGGGTGCTGGAAGTGACCTGCCAGGTCAGCCCCGCCAGTGGCTGGAAGCATGCGGCCGGTCAGTTTGCATTTGTCACCTTTGGCCGTGCCGAAGGGGCGCACCCCTTCACCCTGCTCAACGCCGACCAGGGTGATGGCGTGCTGCGGTTTGCGATCAAGGCGCTGGGCGACCACACGAGCCAGTTGCCCCTGCATGTCCGTCCCGGGCAGCAGGTGAGCATCGAGGGGCCGTACGGCTGCTTTGACTTTCGCAGCGGCAGCGCCACCGAGCAGGTGTGGGTCGCCGCAGGCATTGGCGCCACGCCGTTCATGGCCTGGCTGGAGTCGATGCAGTCCACGCCCGCGCTGGCGCCCCGGGTGCACCTGCACTACTGTGTGCGCCATGCGGGTGAGGCGGTGTTTGCCGAGCGCATGGCTGCACTGTGTGCCCGCTTGCCCAGCGTGACGCTGGAGATTCACTACAGTGACAACGCTGGGCCCGTGACACCCGCAGCGTTGCTCGCGGGCACCAGCCCGGCGGCGAGTGTGTGGTTCTGCGGACCGCAGGGTTTTGCCGAGGCGGTGCGCCAGGGCATGGAGCAGCTGGGGCGCTCGCTTGCGCGCTTTCACCAGGAGCTGTTCCAGATGCGCTGAGGCGGGTTCTCCGCGCTGCAGCGCTACGTGGTGCCGGTGCGGTCCGTGGGTGCCAGGTACTCCCGCACCAGGGCCCGCGCGCGGTGCAGGCGGCTTTTGGCCGCCTCGCGCGTCACACCCAGCCGCTGCGCCATCTCCTCGATGGTCAGCTCCTCGAAGTCGCGCATCAGCAGGGCCTCGCGGTACAGGGGCGGCAGCGAGTCGATGGCCAGGGCCAGGTCATGGCGCAGTTCGTGGTCGGGGCGGTGCGACCAGGCGAGGTTGTCTTCCACCTGTGCCAGCGGCTCGCCCTTGAGCCAGGCCAGCATGGGCTGCATGCACAGCCGCTGCACGATGCGCACCACCCACCCGCCGAACGCCGCCACCTCGCGCAGCGCGCCCACGCGGCGGTACACGATGATGAGCGCCTCCTGCACGACGTCGTCCGTCGCCGTGGTGGCGGCGCAGTGGCGCAGCGCATAGCGGCGGATGTCGGGACGGGTGAGGCGCAGCAGCTGCTCCATGGCCGCTGCGTCACCGCTGCGTGCGGCGGGCAGAAGCTGGGCCACGGTGGGGGCTGGGTGGGTGGTGGCCATGGGCGGTCACTCGACAGGCTTGCGGCCCACCATGGCACAGGCGGGGCAGTAGCCAAAGGCACCGCTCAGGATGCTGCCAACGCCCGAGGCTGCCAGCGCCAGGCCCAGGGGCGATGCGGACGTCCACCACAGGCCTGCAGCGATGAGGGCGACGCCCCCTGCAACGCGCAGCAGGATTTCGGGGCGGGTGATGTTCTTGCGGTACAGCATGGTGAAAAACTCCTTGGTGGGGAAATGAAGGCGCCGGCACAGGGCACCTTCCCTACCAAGAGCGGCTGGTTGCGCAAAAGGATTCATGGGTTGCAAAAAATTTTTGCCTGCCACCGCCCGTCACCGGAAATGGTCGAACGAGGCGTAACGGTTCTCCACCGCCTGCCCCTGCGCGTCCACCAGCCAAAGGCCTGGCTCAGCCAGCACGGTGCCGATGCGGGTGACGGGCGTGCCGCTTGCCTGCGCCGAGGCGGCCACCGCGTCACGCCGCGCGCGCGGGGCGGTGAAGGCCAGCTCGTAGTCGTCGCCGCCCGCCAAGGTGCATTGGTGGACCAGTTCAAGGTCCAATGGGCTGGTTGCGCTAGTCGAATATGTCTTTGCTGCTATCAAATGTATAGTTTTTGAGGTGTCGATACAGGCCCCTGCCCCCGAGGCTTGGAGGATGTGCGACAGGTCGCCCAGCAGTCCGTCGCTCACATCCATGGCGCTGGTGGCCACGCCGCGCAAGGCCAGGCCCAGGGCCACGCGCGGGGTGGGGCGCTCCAGCCGCTGGCGGGCGCGGGCCAGCGCCTCGGCGGGCAGGGCGATGTGGCCGAGCAGAGCCTCCAGCGCCAGCCTGGCGTCGCCCAGCGTGCCACTCACATAGATGTCGTCGCCGGGCTGTGCGCGGCTGCGCAGCAGGGCCTGGCCGGTGGGTACCTCGCCAAACACGGTGATGCAGATGTTGAGCGGGCCCTGCGTGGTGTCGCCGCCCACCAGCTCGCAGCCGTGGGCATCGGCCAGCGCCAGCAGCCCGCGCGAGAAGCCCGCCAGCCAGGCCTCATCGACCCGGGGCAGCGACAGGGCCAGCGTGAACGCGAGCGGCTTGGCACCACACGCCGCCAGGTCGGACAGGTTCACGGCCAGCGCCTTGTGGCCCAGGGCTTCGGGGTCGACGTCGGGAAAGAAGTGGCGGCCCTCCACCAGCATGTCGCTGCTGATGGCCAGCTGCATGCCGGGGCGCGGTGCCAGCAAGGCACAGTCGTCGCCCACGCCCAGCACGGCGTTGCGAACGGGGCGCGTGAAGTAGCGCGCAATCAAGTCAAATTCACCCATGCCCCGATTGTGAGTGGGATAAGAGCGGGCAGCTTGTGGAGGGGCGTGCCAGATTCTCAGCCGGCCGCCGCGCCGCGAAAGCGCTGCGCTGCCTGGCGGCTTACCTCGGCCAGCAGCTGCTCTTCGCTCTGGCGTTGGCGCAGCCAGCGGGCATCGTTCTGCCCCGCCTCGACCTCGGTGCGCAGCATGTGCATAGCGCTTGATGCGCCCTGTACGGCCGCGTGGCCTGCGATCTTGTCCATGGTGCGCAGGATGTGCTCGCGCAGCGGCATGTGGTCGCCCGTGGCCGGGTCCACATACACCGCGTCCATGCCAAACCGGCAGGCCTGGAAGCGGTTGTAGGTGTACACGAGGTAGTCGTCCTCTTCGGGCATGAAGGGCTGGTCGGCCAGGAACCACGCGCCCAGCGACTGCACGTAGCCCGCGAGGGCCGCAGCGCGCTCGATGGTGAGCGGCGTGTCGAACACGCGGATCTCGATGGTGCCGAACTCGGGCTTGGGGCGGATGTCCCAGTAGAAGTCCTTCATGCTCTTGACCACGCCCGTGAGGGTCATCTTGTTGAAGTAGGTCGTGAAGTCGTCCCAGGTCAGTGCCATCGGTGCGCGCCCCGACAAGGGGAACGCGAACACCGAGTTGAGCCGGGCCGAGTCAAATGCCGTGTCCTGCCCTTGCACATAGGGGCTGGACGCCGACAGCGCAATGAAGTGCGGGATGTAGCGCGACATGCGGTGCAGCATCAGCAGCGCCGCATCCGCATCCGGGCAGCCAATGTGCACGTGCTGTCCGAAGATGGTGAACTGCTTGGACAGGTAGCCGTACAGCTCGGACAGCTCGCGAAAGCGCGGCTTGTCGTAGATGCGGCGCTCGTGCCACTGCTGGAACGGGTGCGTGCCGCCACCCACCACGGCAATGTTGAGCTTGTCGGCGCTTTTGACCAGCGCATCGCGGATGGGCGTGAGCTGGCCCAGCACCTCGCTGGCCGAGTGGCAGATGCCGGTGGAGATTTCGATCATGCTGTTCGTCATCTCGGGCACCACGCTACCGGGCAGCGGGGTTTTCTTCATGAGGCGCAGCATGTCCTCGGCGTAGGGCGCCAGGTCGTAGTCATTGGTGTTGACCAGCTGCAGCTCCAGCTCGACGCCCAGCGTCAGCGGCTCGGAATGGGTGAAGGCTTCAAGACTCACGGGGGGACTCTCCGTTGTTGTTGCTGCGGGTCAGGGGTGCCCAGGGTTTGGAGCTTTCGCCCGCACGGTAGATGGCCACGGTGGCAATGACGGCACCAAATACCTCCATCAGCAAGATGGCGGGCAGCGCCACACCCGCGATCACATGGCCGGTGGAAGGCGACGCGAGCACAAACTGCGAGGCGATCAGCAGGGCGATGGAGGACATGGGGGTCATCGCGCAGCCCACCCACAGCGCCTGCTTCCAGCTGGCGCCGCTGCCCACATTGCCCAGCGCCACGCCGGTGGCCTTGGCCAGCAGGCGCACGGCAATCAGGGCCAGCACCACACCGGCCACGGGCGCGCTCCAGTCGGCCTGGGCCGCCACGGTGGAAACCAGCACGAACATCAGCATGGTGAGCAGGGACGATGCATTGCCCAGCTGCCGTGGCCAGGCCCAGGGGCGCGGGTTGAGCTGCTTGAGCAGCATGCCCCCCAGCAGCGCGGCCAGTGGTGCCGAGCCCCCCATGTGAGCGGCCACTGCCGTGCCTGCAGCCACCAGGGCCAGGAACAGCATGGAGGTGTTTTCGCTGGTGGGGCTCATGAAGCGCAGCGCCATGCGCAGCACCAGGGCCAGCACGGCGGCCACCACGATCGATACGCCCAGCACCACCACCACGGGCGACACGGCCTCCAGCACGGTGAGGCTCTGGCGGTTGATGAGTTCTGCCTTGGCGCTGCCCAGCGTCAGGGCATACAACGTGGAAAGGGTGGTGAGCACAATGGCGCGTTCGGTCACCGGGCCGGCGGCACGGGTGTCGGCCACCACCCGGGTCAGCACTGCAGGAGATGCCGCCAGCGCCACCAGGGCCAGCGGGCCAGCCGCCTGGGGCGGCAGCTGCAGCCACACCAGCACCCAGTACACCGCGAAATAGGTCAGCACCGATTCGGCAATGCTCTGCACCAGCACCATGGGGTTGTGGCGGAACCAGCGCAGCGGGATACGGCCGCCACATTCGAACAGCACAATGGCCACGCCCAGCTCCAGCAGGAACAGGCCAATGCCCTGCAGCGGCCAGACCGCGCCGCTGAAGCCTGCCAGGCCGGCTGCCGTGCCCACCAGCGAATAGCCCACCACCTTGGGCAGGCCGGTGTGGCGTTGGGTGAGATAGCCTGCCATGGCGGCTACCGCCAGCAGCAGTGACCATTGCACCGTAGGCAGCCCGGCCGAGGGGCGCAGCCACTGCGCCCAAAAGCTCAGGATTTCATTCATTTCATCGGACCTCTGCGTCAGACGGGCGCTGCCCGTTGGAGTGGAGGCCCCGGCGCACAGGCCCTCCGCAGATGGGACGGGGTGCGCTGGGGCGTTGGGCCCTTGAATTTACAGGCGGAAACACTCCGCCCTTGTAGGACAGAGGCGGCGGTTTCGCCTCAGCCCTGTGCCGTTGTCGCGAGTGGCCCCCGCCGCTCGGGCACAAAAAAGCTCAGCGGCGCGGTGCGCAGGCGGGCGCGGATCGCGGCATAGATGCGCGAGCGGTCCACGCCGCTCACGTTCTGTGCACGCAGCGCCAGACTGAAGGCCAGATAAAAGCTCACCGACACATTCAGTGCGCCCAGGAACGGGAGCGAGGCTACTGCCCACCAGAACGCGGGCAACTGCAGCACCTGCAGACCCAGCGTGGCGCCGGCGGCCGCCACCTGCCCGGTGGAGAGGGTGACGTGCCGTACATCCAGCCCCAAGCCGAAAAACGCAGCGAAAGCAGGCACCAGGCCCAGCATGAAACCCAGCGAGATGTTGGCTGCAAAACCCGACAGGTTCTCGCGCAGGAACCGCGCCCAGCGCGCGGCGCGCTCGGCTCCCAATAGCCCGGTGATGCGCGGGTTGTAGTGGAGGGCCGAGTCCATGCGGTGCAGCACAAACCAGTTCTCTGTCCAGCCCGCGATGATGCTGGAGGCAAACAGCAGCACCCCGGTAAAGGCGGCAAAGAACAGCGACGGCCCCAGCAGGTGCAAGGACTCGAACACATGCTCGGCCTGCTTCTCGCTGATGGCCGGGTGGCCCGTGGCCAGTGCAATCAGTGCAGCCAGTGCCAGCACGGCCGGGAACACCACCAGCACATTGCCCAGCACAGCGGCCACCTGCGAGCGCACCAGGTGCGTGATCTCGTCCACGAACGACTCGATCGCATCGCCGGTGCCCAGCTCCTTGAGCTTGGCCGCCATGGCGGGCGCGGTCATGGCAGGTTGTTTGGTGGCCACCGTGAAATGCAGCAACTGGATCAGCACAAAGCTCACGGCATAGTTGATGCCCGCCATGAAGCCGCCCCAGAAGGCCGAGAGCGCGAGCGCATACAGGCCAAACTTGATCAGTGTGGTGAAGGCCATCAGCGCACCGCCCCCTGCCGCCTTGCGCAGCATGGAGCGGTATTCGGCACTGGTGCGGGTGATGTAGTGCTCGCCCGTTTCGGCGCTGCGCTCGGCCACCTTGGCCGCCAGCAGCGAGGAGTTGGAGGCCAGCAGCGCGCGCAGGCTGCGCCGCTCCTGTCCCACCATCACCAGCTGTGCCATGAGTTGCGCCGCAGTGACGGCGGGCTGCGCGGACAGCAGGCAGTCGAGAAGCACGCGCACGCGCAAGATGCGCTCGCGCAGCTGCCGCAGCCGGAACACCAGCCCCACCGAAATGCCGTTGTCCTCGAAATGCGTATAGACGGTGGCAGCCGCCGCGCGGCAGGCCTCCAGGCGTTCGCGCAGGCGCTGGGCGGATGCGTCCAGCCGGTCGGGGGTGCGCAGTGCGTGCAGCACCTCGACCCGCAGGCTTTCCACGTCGCGGATGAGGGCGTGGAAGGGTTGTGCCTCCCGTGCAGATTCGCTCATGCGCAGCCGCAGTTCGGGTGCAAAGCCGGTCGAGAGGATTTGCCCTGCACAGTAGGTGATGGCGTCCAGCAAGGCGCGGTGCCAGCGTGTCGCGCCGCCTGGGCGCTCATCGGCGTTGTCCTGGGCCAGCAACATCACCAGGCGGTTCAGGGTGGCTTCATCCAGCGCTGCCAGCCATTGCGCGTCGAACGCACGGGGCAAGGCCAGCATGAACAGTTCGGACGCATCGATGGTCTCTGGGCTGCCCGGCAGCAGCTTGGTGCGCAGGCGTTCGGCCATCTCGCTGACCAGGGCGGTGCGGGGTGCAAAGCCAAAGTCTGCCAGCAAGGTGGTGATGTCTACCTGGTCCACCAGCGTCGCCCACCAGTCCTGCAGCCGCTGCTGAATATCGGGCCGCGCCGCGACTGCATCGATGAAAAGCTGCACCCGGCCCACCGCGGCAGGCACCGAATCACGCTTGCCGCGCACCCAGTCCAGCAGGTGGATGAGCCAGAGGTGGCGATGGGCCAGGTCGGCGGCAGGGTCCAGCGCCGCCAGCAGGTGGGCCAGGTCTTTGGGCTCGGCGGAATTTTTCATGGATGGCCTGCTCCCACAGGAAAAGCCGCCCATCCGATGGATAGCGGTCCCATGGAGGGGTGGGCATGGGGGCTGTGGGAATGGTTCTTCAATGCAGCACCCGGCCGCTCAGGGGCTCACCCGACGGGCCGTGGCTGATCGCCTCCAGCACGAACAAGGGCACCGGGGTATTGAAAGGCTCGCCATCTTCGGCCACGCAATGGAAGGTGCCGTGCATGGTGCCGCTGGAGGTGCGCAGGCGACAGCCGCTGGTGTACTGGAACGACTCACCCGGCTTGAGCAGTGGCTGCTGTCCCACCACGCCCAGTCCCTTGACCTCTTCGGTGTGGCCGCGCGCGTCGCTGATGATCCAGTGTCGCGAGATCAGCTGGGCGGGCGCGTCCCCTGCGTTGGTGATGGTGATGGTGTAGGCAAAGCTGAACACCCCGGTGTCCGGCGCAGACTGCTCGGGCAGGTATTCGGGCAGCACTTCCACGTCAAACTGGTACTTTGGCATGGGCCGCATGGTAACCGTGCCGCCCCGTGTGTGGGCAACTCCCACGTGCCAAAACCCCAGTGGTTCTGCGCTTTGCGACAATCGGGGGATGAGCCGCACATTCCAAATCGCCCCCTCTATCCTTTCCGCCGACTTTGCCCGCCTGGGCGAGGAAGTGCGCAATGTCATTGCCGCTGGCGCCGACTGGATTCACTTTGACGTGATGGACAACCATTACGTGCCCAACCTGACGTTTGGCCCCATGGTCTGCCAGGCCTTGAAGCCCCACGCCAAAACGCCTGCGGGCGTGGCCGTGCCGATTGACGTGCACCTGATGATCCAGCCTGTGGATGCCTTGGCCGCTGCCTTTGCCGACGCGGGTGCTGACTACATCAGCTTCCACCCCGATGCCTCGGGCCATGTGCACCGCAGCATCCAGGCCATCCGGTCCAAAGGCGTCAAGCCTGGCCTGGTGTTCAATCCCGCCGAACCTCTGGACGTGCTCGACTGGGTGATCGACGACATCGACCTCATCCTCATCATGAGCGTGAACCCCGGCTTTGGCGGCCAGAGCTTTATCGACTCCGCGCTGCGCAAGATCGAAGCTGTGCGCAAGCGCATTGATGCTTCTGGCAAGGACATTCGTCTGGAAGTCGATGGCGGCATCAAGACCGACAACATCCGCCGCGTGGCTGACGCGGGCGCTGACACCTTTGTCGCAGGCAGCGCCATCTTTGGCAAGCCGGACTACCGGGGCGTGATCGACGCGATGCGTGTCGCCTTGGGCTGATCGCCTCGGTCGCTGCGAAGATTGGGTGCGGATGCCTTTTTGGCAGACCGCACCTGATGGGAGGTCAGGTTACTGTTGCGCAGGCACGGTGATGGTGGTCGTGGTCGATTCGCGCAGCACGCCGCCGCCGGAGACCGAGCCACTCGCCGGGCTGCTTTGCACGCGGCGCATGCAATCCGCCTGGTCAGCAGCCGTCTGGAACGCTGCACAACGCTGGGTGGCGTTGTCGGTGGCGGCGGCTCCGGGGTTGCTGAGATCGCCCTTGCGGGAAGCGTCCAGTGCGTTGTTGGCCTCGCGCAGGCAGGTGGCCAGGCTGTCCTGGGTGTTGTTGGTCATGCACTTTTCCCGCTCCTGCTCGTAGCGTGCCCGCGCGTCCTGCGGCGGCGTTTGAGCGGATGCGCCCGCACAGGCCAGCAGCAAGGCCGCAGCGAAGATAGAGGTGGCAAAGGAAAGGCGTTTCATGGAGGGCTCCTGAGGCAATGGCAGACGATGGTCTGAACCTATGCCTGCAGGGTAGGCGCCGGGGCCATGTGCCCCTGTCGGACAGAGCCGCCCTTGCCCGTGCGCGCGCTTCGCGTCTTGGGCTGGGTCAGCCCAGTCGCTGAAAGGTCAGGATGAAGGCCGCGCCATCAGACGTGTTGCGCGCATTGATGGTGCCGCCCATCTTGGCCATGTAGGTTTTGGCCACAAACAGCCCCTGGCCCCGGTGCTCGCCCTCGCCCAGCGGGGTGGGGCTGGCGGGGTCGGAAACGCCCAGCTCAAAAATCCGCTCCAGCAGTTCGTCTGCAATGGTGGAGCCCTGATTGTGCAGCGTAGCGCTGGCGGTGGATTCTGACGCCGTGAGGGTCAGCCTGATGGGGCTGCCCGTGGGGCGATAGCGGTCGGCATTGCGCAAGATGTGGGTCACCACGTCTTCGAGCGCAAACTCGTCGGCCCGCACGATGACCGGGCCAGGGTGGCTTGGGCCCAGGTCGTACACCACATCCAGAATGCCCGCAAAGTGGGCGTTGTCGGCCACGTTGCGCAAGAAGGCATCCAGGTCCAGCCGCCCCTCGGGCACATCGGCGGCCTGCAGCGCTTCGGCGGGCGATGCCGTGCCATACAACACATGGATGGCCTGCTGCATGCGCTGCACATAGCGGTGGCCGGGGTCTTGTGGGCCGTTCAGCGCCATCAGCGACTGCAGGGGCGACATGATCTCGTGCCCTACGGCGTGCCACATGTCGCGCTCTTGTTGGGCGCGCAGCTGCTCGCGCTGCAGGTCGTCCTTCACGCGCTGCAGCAGGTCGGCCAAGCCACCGGCCAGAATGCCCAGCTCGTCCGAGCCGCGCAGGTCCGACACATCCAGATCGCCCAGCCGGGGGCCGGTGTGGCCAGGCTGCACGTTGTACGACACGGCGGCGGCGCGGCGGGTCAGGGCCGTCACGCGGCGGATCAGGCCCACCTCGACCACGAGCCAGGCCAGCGCAATGGCGCCCAGCATGGCACCCAGGTACCACGACAGGCGCGTGGCCACGGCGGCCAAGCCTTGCTCCACGCCGCGCAGGTGGCCGGTGAAGTTGACCACGTAGTTTCCCGTGGGCGTGTCCAGAATGTCCAGGGCCGTAGGGGCGGCGGGCGTGGCTGCTGCCGGGCCCACGCCTGCGGCCTCCAGCGGCAGCCAGCGGATCAGGCGCAGCAGCCACGGTGCAGATGGATCGGCCTGCACTTCGACGCCCTTGAGGGTGATGGCGCTGGCTTCGTCGCTGCCCATTTTGCGGATCTGCACACGCTCACCCGGCAGCAGGCTGCGCGAGAGGTCGCCCAGCGATGCGGCCAGTTGCGCGCCGGGTGCGTCGCTGTCGAACAAGGGCTTGGTGTCCTCGCCCGGCGCCAGCATCTCCACCCGCACCCGCATCTGTCCCAAGTCTTCCGGCGGCCAGACCAGGCGCTCGTCCTTGCGGAACAGGGCTTCGCGGAACAGTTCGACCGGCAGGCGGATGGAGTAGTGCGTGCGGCGCAGGCAGTCAGTGGTGGTGGCCTCGCCAGCGGGCGAGCTGGCCGATGGGGGCGGCAGGTCGCGGCACTGGCCGTTTTGCCACAGCCAGCCGCGAAAGTCGCGCACGGGCCGCGCGCGGGCGTCGAGCTGCGGCGTGCCGTTGTCCACAAATCCCGTCAGACGCCCGCGCACGGCCACGCTGCCTTGTGGGGGCATGGCCTCATACGGCGCAATCCAGCGGTAGGTGGCACCCCGCATGTCCAGGGTGATGCGCGCACGGTGTGCCTCGGCGGGCACCAAGGCGCCGCGCTCGCGGGGCGTCAGTTCGCCGGCATAGAAGCTGCCCACCAGGTAAATGAAGCCGCCCGCATAGGGGTTGTTGCCAATCGCCGCGCACACTGAGGCGCCATCGGGGTACTGCACAGAGCAGCCCGCCATCTCCACGGCCTGTTGCGATTTTTGGGGGTCGTCAAAGTCGATGGCCGCATAGGGCAGCAGTAGCGGCGCCAGCGGCGTCACGCCCTGGCCGAGGTGGCTGGCATTGAGCAGCGCCAACTGGCCGGAGGGGTGGCGCAGCCGCGCCATGACCTCGGCCTGGCTGCGCACAAACCCATGCTGGTAGGCCTGCCAGGCGCGCTCCTTTTCGTCCTTGAGCACCACCACGCTCAGCACCACCGTGGCCAGTGCCAGCAGCACGAACACCCCGCGCACCAGAATGCGCAGGCGGAACGCGGGCAGGCCCAGCCGGGGCATCTCCAGCGCGGGGCGGCGCAGCAGGCGCTTCATTTACCGACCCAGCGGAAGCCGCGCATGGGCACGTTCTCAATGCCTTCAAATCCGGGGTCCACTTCGCGCAGCGCCTCGCGAATGGTGCTCACATGCTTGCGTACGTTGTCGCGATTGCGGCCACTTTTCACCACCTCGAACAGTTCGTCATACGACACCACCTCGCCACTGCGCTGGTGCAGCGTGGCCAGAATGCGCTGGGCCGTGAGCGGCAGGTTGATGCGCTCGCCGCGCCAGGTGGGGGTGCGCTGCCACAGCGGGTCCAGCACCAGAGCATCGCCCGCCGGGGCAGGGGCTGCGCTGGCCGGGGCCTGTGCCTGCGTGGTGCGCAGGATGTCGAGAAAAGTCTCGATGAAATCGGCTTCTTCAAACGTGGTTTTCTGCAGGTAGTCCCACGCGTCCAGCGCCTTCATGATGCTGCGGTAGATGGCCGCAGGCATGGCCGACACCACCAGCACCGGCGTGCCCTGGCGCAGCTTGTTGATGGCGTTGATGAGGGCCACGCCCGCATGGCGCTCGCGGCCTAACTCAATGTCCAGCACCACCGCGTCGTAGTGCTCGCGGGCCAGCGCGGCCTCGGCCTCGTCGCGGGTAAACCACTGGTCGATGACGATACCGCTCTTGGCGCTGCGTATCCACCCGGCCAACTGGTTGCTGGTGGGCAGGTCGTCTTCGATCACGGCAATGCGGGTCATGGGCAGGGCGGGGCTGTAGAGGGGTGGGTGGATTATCCCGGCGCCCCGTTCTGGGCGGTGTGAGTTTTTCTTCCGGGGCCGGAAGGTTCGTGCGTCCGGTGTGAGCGCATTGGGGGCTGCACTGCGTTGTTGCTTCCGGGGTGGATCCGAACAATCGGTCCTCAATGAGCCAGCCACGGCGACGGCTCAGAAACGACAACAACATCGAACCAACCTGAGAGAGAAACACCATGAAAGCCACCTGGAATCGCATCGTGCAGACCCTGAAGGGCCGTCGCTCCACCCCCTTGCCCGAAGCGGGCACGGAACCCGTGTTGGACGCTGATCTGCAAGGCATCCCCCCCACAGCGGGCCCGGTGTCGGCCGCCCCGTTGAACTGGGCCTACCTGCTGCCCACCGCCCGCACCGTGCGCTGGCTGGCCGCTGGCGCCGTGGTCGTCGCAGCGGGTCTGATGGTGTACCGCAATCCGCCCGTGCAACACCTGGCGCAAGGCGACCTGGGTGTGCGCCTGAACCAGTTCACCGGCTCGGTGAGCCTGTGGCGGGATGGCAGCGTGTGGGTGGTGCCCGGCCTGCACACGGTGCGCGTGTTCTCGCTGCGCGACCAGAGCTATCGCCCTGAGGCCATGCGCCAGGCCACGGGTAGCGCGCCGCTGCAGTCGGTGGAAGGCCTGTCGCTGGGGCTGGATTTGAGCGTGCGCTATGCGCTGGACCCCAACTCGCCCGCCGTCAATGCCGGCAACCTGCCCGACAACCTGGGCGTCGACATCGTGGAGCCCGCCGTGCAGGGCCTGGTCTACAAGGTGTTTGCCCGCTACACGGTGCGTGAAATCTTCTCGTCCAAGCGCGCCGAAATTGCACAGATCATCGAAACCGAACTGCGCGCCCGCCTGGCTGCCGATGGCGTGACGCTGCGCAGCCTGCAGATCGGCAAGGTGGACCTGCCCGCCGAATACCGCCGTGGCATGGACAGCCTGCTGGCCGAAGAGCTGGCGTCCGAAAAAATGCGCTACACGCTGGAGCTGAAAGACAAGCGCGTGAAGGAAACCGAGCTGGACGCCAACGCCGACAAGGTGCGTCGCGAAGTGGCCGCCGAAGCCGCCGCGCGTGAGCAGGTCATCGCCGCCAAGGCCCAGGAAGAGGCCATGAAGCACGTGCTGCCCTTCAAGCAGCGCCAGATCGAACAGCGCCAGCTGGAGGCCGAAGCCGAGCGTGTGGCCCGCGTGAAAGCTGCTGAAGGCGCCGCCCAGGCCCGCCGCATCGAAGCCAACGGCGAAGCCGACGCCCGCCAGAAGCTGGCCGAAGCCGAGGCCTACCGCATGGACCGCGTGGGCAAGGTCAACGCCGAGCAAATGGCCCGCGAAGGCGCGCTGGTGACCAAACACCCGCTGCTCATTCAGAAGACGCTGGCCGACAAGCTCTCGGACAAGATCCAGGTCATCATCGCGCCCCCGCCTACCAACGGCGACTTCATCGGTGCCGCGCTGCTGGGTGGCAACCGCAACGCCCAGGCCGGTGCAGCCCATGCTGCGGCCGTGGCCGACGACGCCACCACCACCCAAGCCGTGGAGCAGTGAACATGAACGCCACCTTCGCAACTTTGTTGGCAGCCGTGGCCAGCGCTGCAGTGACCGTGGCGGCCGAGGCCGCCCCCCAGCCATCGCCCAGCGCCCAGGGCAGCGCCATCGTGGTGCAAGACCAGGCCAGCCTGCGCGCTGCACCCCGCGACGGAGCCCAGCAGCAGGCCAGCCTGTGGCAGGGCGAAGTGCTCGAAGTGCGTGGCGAGCGCCTCGACTATTTGCAGGTGTGGGACCACAAGCGCGAGCGCGGTGGCTTCATCCGCGCCAGCGATGTGCGCCGCGTGGCCCTGACCGAGGCGGAAGGCCCCGCGCTGCTGGCCGTGATGCGCTTTGTGCAGGAAACGCCGGGTGCCGAGGCGCTGGGCATTGGCCTCACCGCCGCCTACCTGCAAACCGCGCCCGCCAAGGCCCTGTCGGGTGTGGAGGGTGCCCAGGCTTTCGATGCCCTGGGCACCTTTGCAGACCGCCTGGCGCGCCGTGCCTCGGTGGCCGTGCCGGGCAAGGCATCGGGTGCCACGTTGTCGGCCCATCTGGATGTGGCCAACGCCTACGGCCTGCGCTTTGCCACCTACGAGGTCGAAGGCCGCATGCAGGTTTGCTACGAGGGCGAGGCCTTTCGCCGCCTGCTGGCCATGCCCGTGGCCGATGCCGAGCAGCGCGCCCGTGCCGTCCTGGCGCTGACTCGCCCCGAATGCATCAACCCCGATCTGCCCGCACACGAGCGTGCCAAGGTCACAACCTGGCAGGCTGAGGTACTGGAGCGCGTGGACGTGGCGGGTCTGCCCGGCTACCTGCGCAACCGTGTACAGATGCGCCGCTCCAGCGTGTGGGGTGCTGCAGCGTTCCAGCAGGCGCGTAAGAACGCGGCCGACCCGGCTGTGGCCGCCGCCGCTGCACGTGCCCTGACGGAATTCACCGGCGTGAGCAAGGCCGAGCTGCCTGACGAGGACCAGAGCGCCTACAACGACGCCGCCATGCGGGTGAGTGCGGTGCGCTGGGCGCTGGTGCCTGCTGTTGTGCCTGTCACCTCGGCCGCCAGCACTCGCCCCACGCTGCTGACTGAGCCTGGCGCCCCCGGCGAAACCTGCGTGCTGCTGGTGGACGCGCAGCACAGCGTCAAGGCCCCGCTGCTGCGCCGCTGCACCTACGGCGTGGTGTGGACTGCATCGGCCAGCACCAACCGCGAAGGCACAGCCTTGGCCCTGGCCGTGCAGCCCATGGAAGGCTGGCGCGAGCTGTGGGTGCTGCGCAAAACGGAAGGCGGCTGGCTGGCCGATGTGCTGCCGCCCGCCGCCGCCACGCCCGAGACCGGCGTGGCCGAATGGGCGGGCTGGGTGCCCGGCGGCCAGCAAATGCTGGTGGCGCGCGAAGCCCGGGGCCAGGGCCGCTACCGCAAGAGTTTTGAGGTGGTGCGGCTGGAGGGCTTGACCACCGAGCGCGTGACGGGCGATGTTGCAGCGCTGCCCCTGTTCCAGCGCTGGCAAGACCCTGCGTGGAAGCGCGAGACGCTCAGTCTGCGGTGAACGAAGCAAGGCAGACCAGGGGAGGATTTGACGGGTTCCGTAAACTTGGTCCTGTCTTCTCTTTCCGAATGCTTGCCCAATGTCTCTCGCCGTTACCCCCTCGCTGTCCACATTGCTCACCGGCGTGGACGCCGCCATCATCGACCTGGACGGAACCATGGTGGACACCATGGGTGATTTCAACGAGGCACTGAACCGCATGCTGCGCGAACTGGAGCTGCCGTCGATTGCGGCGCAGACCATCGAACACATGGTGGGCAAGGGGTCGGAGCATTTGCTGCGTTCAGTGCTCAACCACGTGCTAGTGCAGATAAATCATGCCTCTATTGCTACTGAAATTGAAGCGTTGTATCCATCGGCCTGGGCCAGCTACCAACGCCACTATCTCGCCATCAATGGCCAGTATGCCGGGGTGTATGACGGTGTGGAGGCGGGGCTCCAGGCTTTGCGCGCCCGGGGTCTGCGTCTCGCCTGTCTGACCAACAAGCCCCGGGACTTTGCGCTGCCCTTGCTGCAGTCCAAGGGGTTTGACGGCTATTTCGAGAAGGTCTTCGGTGGCGACTCGTTCGAGCGCAAGAAGCCCGATCCGTTGCCGTTGCTCAAGACCTGCGAAGCCTTGGGTACCGACCCTGCGCGCACTCTCATGGTGGGCGACTCCAGCAACGATGCGCAGGCCGCGCGGGCTGCGGGCTGCCCGGTGGTGCTGGTCACCTATGGCTACAACCACGGCCAGCCCGTGCGGGCCGTGGATGCCGATGGTTTTGTGGATACGCTGGCGCAGCTCGCCTGAGCTGGCAGAGCTTGCCTGTTCAGGCGGTCAGCTGGCGCGGCGCCACGCTGCGGTAATCCAGACGTGATGACGCGGGGGGATTGCTGCGCACGGGGGTGGGCACGGTGTTGTTGGGGCGCGTGGCGTTGTCTGAGAGGCGGAACACCGCCACGGCGTCCACCAGCTGGCCGGCCTGGGTCTTGAGGCTGTCGGCGGCGGCCGCACTTTGTTCCACCAGGGCGGCGTTTTGCTGGGTGGCCTGGTCCATCTGCGTGATGGCCTCTCCGACCTGTGAGACGCCCTGGCTTTGTTCGCTGCTGGCGGCGCTGATCTCGCCCATGATGTCGGTCACACGCCGAATCGCGCTGACCACTTCGGTCATCGTGGCGCCGGCCTTGTCCACCAGGGCCGTGCCGCGCTCCACGCGTTCCACACTGGTTCCAATCAGACCCTTGATCTCCTTGGCGGCCTCGGCGCTGCGTTGCGCCAGGCTGCGCACCTCGCCCGCCACCACGGCAAAGCCCCGACCCTGTTCGCCCGCGCGTGCGGCCTCCACAGCCGCGTTCAGCGCCAGGATGTTGGTCTGGAAGGCGATGCCATCGATCACGCTGATGATGTCGGCGATCTTGCGGCTGCTGTCGTTGATGCCCTTCATGGTGTCCACCACCTCGGCCACAACGTCGCCGCCCTGCACGGCCACGGTGCTGGCGCTCATGGCCAACTGGTTGGCGGTGCGGGCGTTGTCGGCATTCTGGCGCACGGTGGAGCCCAGCTCTTCCATGGAGGCTGCGGTTTCCTCCAGTGCGCTGGCCTGCTGTTCTGTGCGGGCACTCAGGTCGTTGTTGCCTGATGCAATCTCGGCACTGGCCGTGGCCACGCCCTCGGCGCTGTTGCGCACGTTGCCCACGATGGTGGCCAGGCGCGATTGCATGGTGGACAGTGCCTGCAGCAACTGGCCGGTTTCGTCATTGCCACTGGTGGTAATGGGGTGGGTCAGGTCGCCATCTGCAATGCTTTCGGCGGCTTGTTGGCCTTGCTGCAAGGGGCGCACGATGGAGCGCGTGACGGTCAGGCCCATCAATGCGCCGAGCGCGACGGCCACCAGCGTGCCTACGCCCAACAGCACCTGGCTGGCTTTGGCCAGGGTGGAGGTGTCTGCCTGGCTTTCGGCCAGCTGGGCGGCCATGGTTTTGCGCAGGTCGTCGAGGGATTGAAGGTATTTGTCGGCCAGCGGGCGCAGGTCTTTGTCCACGAGGGCGGGCACGTTGGGTTCGCCACCGCGGTGCAGTTCCCGGATTTCGTTGAGCTTGTCGTTGTAGGCCTGCCGGGCCGTCGCAATTGCTGCCAGAAGCCCCTTGGCCTGGTCGCCTTGCACCAGTGCCTCAATGCGCTTGACCTTGGCTTCCATGCCCTTCGCCGTCGCCTGGGTATCGGCGGTGAGCTTGTCCATGTAGTCGCGGTCGATGGCCTTGAGGAAGGCCTCGGTGCGTACCCAGTTCAGACGGATGTCCGACGCCCAGTCCTCCACAAGGGTTTGCTGCTCGATCTCCTGCGTGGCGACGCGCTCGCTGGCACTTTGCAGGCTGGCAATGCGCCACATCCCTGTGGCCGCAATGAGAGCCGTGATGAGAAGAATGGCGCCGAAGGATGCGCCCAGGCGCAGGCCGACGGAAAGGTTGCTGAGTTTCATGGTGGTGTCTGGCGCGTAAGGGGGCTGGGGGCAGAAGGGGCGTTACAGACGGCTCGTTGCGGGGCGCGGATAGCGCACAAAGCTCGGTTCAGGCCGTGGCCTCGGGCGCTGCGGGTGTGCGCAGCGGGAGACCGGTTGTCGCGTTGTCAAAAAAGGGCTGGAAAGGTTGGGCAATGGCTGGAGCGGGGACTGAGGCACAGGCTACTCCCGGGTAGGGGGCGCGTCTGTCGGGCGCGCGACAGCCTTTGCCGGGAGGGCGTGGGTGTTTGCCCTAGGACAACTAGGACGATGACTGGGCGGTCTTGCCCAGCAACGCGTCCTTGAGCTTCCAGTCAGCTGGCGCATTGCCCAGCCAGATACCCAGCAACGCGTTGAAGAACTCGGGTTCCTTGAAGGGCTCTCCCTGCGGCTTGCCCTTGACGGTGATGATGGTGCCGGTACCCGGAATCCAGTCGATCTGGAACTGGTCTCCCGCAACCAGCTTCTTGTGGTCCGAGAAGATCTGGCTCATGCGGAGCACGCCAGGAATGAGCTTGGAGAATGCCGCGCGGTCCATGTTGTCCTCCATGCCGCGCGAGAACAGCTTGCCCAGCTCGGTGGAGTCGATGTCGCGCAGCATGGTGATGCTCATGCGCTTGGGGCCCTTCTGGGCCATGACGTCGGCGGGTGTGCCGGCTTTCTTTTCAAGATACAGCCCCGCCGTGTATACCTTGAACACTGCCTTGTAGCGCACCCCTGCGCCGTTGAGCTGCAGGGTGCTGCCGCCCAGGCTGGCGGTTTCTTCGTATTTCACGTCGGCCACGGTAATGGGCTGGGCAATGGCACTGGCTGCCAACAGGCAAGCTCCCGCCATCACAGCGCATCGCGTCAGGAATTTCATGCGCAGCTCCTAAAAAAGAACGGTCGTTCGTTTCAAATTGTTGCAGCGCTCCTGTCGGGCCGCAACAGGGTTTTCGAGCGGTTGTGCGATCTCGCTGTGAGATCTGTCAAATCAGCCCGCTAAAAAAGCTTTGCTACACTTTGGCCCATGTTCATTCACCACGTGTTCATCACAGGTTGCAGCGACCGGGGAGCCTGGCCCTGGCGTCAGCCTGTCGCTTTGAACGCCTGATGGCACCTGGGCAGCAGCCCCAGCGTGCACCCGTGGCCTCCACCCGGATGCGGTGAGGCCGATTGAATGGACCGCAGCGCCCCTTTTCCATTGCACAGGGACACGCGCTGCGACAGCTGGGAGCCCTCCCCGTGATCACAGAACTTGAATTCAAAAGCCTGGCCAGCGAAGGCTATAACCGCATTCCGCTCATGGCCGAGGCCTTTGCGGACCTGGAAACTCCGCTCTCGCTCTATCTGAAGCTGGCGCACACCAAAGACGGCGGCAAGCACAGCTTCCTGCTCGAATCCGTGGTGGGCGGCGAGCGCTTCGGGCGCTACAGCTTCATTGGCCTGCCCGCCCGCACCCTGCTGCGCGCCAGCGGCTTTGGCGACCAGGCCAGGACCGAGGTGGTGACCGACGGTCAGGTGGTCGAGACCGCGCAAGGCAACCCGCTCGATTTCATCGAGGCCTACCAAAAGCGTTTCAAAGTGGCTTTGCGCCCCGGCCTGCCGCGTTTTTGTGGCGGCCTGGCCGGTTACTTCGGCTACGACGCGGTGCGCTATATCGAAAAGAAGCTGGAGACCACCTGCCCGCCCGACACCCTGGGCTGCCCCGACATCCTGCTGTTGCAGTGCGAGGAGCTGGCCGTCATCGACAACCTCTCTGGCAAGCTGTACCTCATCGTCTACGCCGACCCGGCCCAGCCGGAGGCGTACGCCAAGGCCAAGAAGCGCCTGCGCGAGCTGAAAGAGCAGCTCAAGTATTCGGTGAGCGCCCCCGTGGTCAAGGCCACCGAAAGCCACCCCGCCCAGCGCGACTTTGCCAAGGCTGACTACTTGGCCGCCGTGGAGCGCGCCAAGGAGCTGATTGCCGCAGGCGACTTCATGCAGGTGCAGGTGGGCCAGCGCATCCACAAGCGCTACACCGAGTCGCCCCTGTCGCTGTACCGTGCGCTGCGTTCGCTGAACCCGTCGCCGTACATGTACTTCTACGACTTTGGCGACTTCCATGTGGTGGGCGCCAGCCCCGAGATC
This sequence comes from Acidovorax sp. 59, assembly GCF_002754175.1. Taxonomy (NCBI): domain Bacteria; kingdom Pseudomonadati; phylum Pseudomonadota; class Betaproteobacteria; order Burkholderiales; family Comamonadaceae; genus Acidovorax; species Acidovorax sp. 59. Next base: position 5,016,526 of record NZ_PEET01000001.1, read on the forward strand.
CTGGTGCGCCAGGAGAAGACCGACGAAGGCACCAAGGTCACCATCCGCCCCCTGGCGGGCACCCGCCCGCGTGGCGCCACGCCCGAGAAGGACAAGGCCACCGAGGTCGAACTCATCAACGACCCCAAGGAACGTGCCGAGCACGTGATGCTGATCGACCTGGCGCGCAACGATATCGGCCGCATCGCCAAAACCGGCACCGTGAAGGTGACCGAGGCCTTTGCAGTTGAGCGCTACAGCCATGTGATGCACATCGTGAGCAACGTGGAAGGCATCCTGCACGACGGCATGACCAGCATGGATGTGCTCAAGGCCACCTTCCCCGCCGGCACACTCACCGGCGCGCCCAAGGTGCACGCCATGGAACTCATCGACCAGCTCGAACCCACCAAGCGCGGCCTGTACGGCGGCGCCTGCGGCTACCTGAGCTACGCGGGCGACATGGACGTGGCGATTGCGATCCGCACTGGCATCATCAAGAACGGAACGCTCTACGTGCAGGCGGCTGCCGGTGTGGTGGCTGACTCGGTGCCCGAGCTGGAATGGAAAGAAACCGAACACAAGGCCCGTGCGCTGCTGCGCGCCGCCGAACTGGTCGAGGAGGGGCTGGAATGACCCTCGCTATCACCCGAGTCAAACCCTGCACCACCATGCAGGACGTGCGCCGCGAAGTGAACGCGCTGGACGACGTCCTGGTGCCCTTGCTGGTAGAGCGCGTGGGCTACATGACCCAGGCCGCCCGCATCAAGCAAGGTGTGGAACAGGTGCGCGATGAAGCGCGCATTGAGGCCATCGTGGCCCGCGTGCGCGAGCGCGCCCAGGCCGAAGGCGGTGACGCCGACGTGATGGAAGCCATCTACCGCAGCCTCATGGAAGCCTGCATCGCCTATGAACACCGCGAGTTCGCCCGTCTGCGCGAGCCCGCCCTTGCCGGGAGCGCCGCATGAAACTCTTGATGGTCGACAACTACGACAGCTTCACTTACAACATCGTCCAGTACTTTGGTGAACTGGGCGCCGAGGTCGAGGTGTTCCGCAACGACGAGATCACCGTGGCCGAGATCGAGGCGCGCCTCAACGCGGGCCAGCTCGACCGCCTGGTGATTTCACCCGGGCCTTGCTCGCCCGCAGAGGCGGGTATCTCGGTAGCAGCGATCAAGCACTTTGCCGGCAAGCTGCCCATCCTGGGCGTGTGCCTGGGCCACCAGAGCATTGGCGCGGCCTTCGGCGGCAACATCATCCGCGCGCAGGAGCTGATGCACGGCAAGACCAGCGTCATCACCACCACGCAAAAGGGCGTGTTTGCGGGGCTACCCGAGCAGTTCACCGTCAACCGCTACCACTCCCTCGCCATCGAGCGCTCCACCTGCCCCGATGTGCTGGAAGTGACGGCCTGGACGGAGGACGGCGAGATCATGGGCGTACGCCACAAGACGCTGGCGATCGAAGGCGTGCAGTTTCACCCCGAAAGCATCCTCACCGAACATGGCCACGCCATGCTCAAGAACTTTCTGGAGCAGCGCGCATGAGCTTCATCGACGCCCACCAGCTGGTGATGTTTATCGCCGCAGGCTGGCTGCTCAACCTCACGCCAGGCCCCGATGTGCTTTACATCGTGACCAACGCGCTCAAGTCCGGCACCCGCGCGGGCATCGTGGCGGGCCTGGGCATCACGGCCGGGTGTTTCGTGCACATCTTTGCGGCAGCCGTGGGCGTGGGCGCGCTGCTGGCCGCATCGGCCACGGCATTCACGATGCTCAAGTGGGTCGGCGCGGCCTACCTGATGTGGATGGGGGTGCGCATGCTGTTGTCCAAGCCCGGTGCCGATGGGGGCAACAGTGCAGCGCTGGCGGCGGCGCAGGCGGCCCGTGCGCAGCACACACCGCTGCGCAAGGTGTTCCTCGGTGGCTTTTGGACCAATGTGCTCAACCCCAAGGTCGCGATCTTCTTCCTGGCCTTCGTGCCGCAGTTCATCGCGCCGGGCGCGGACAACAAGGCGCTGGCCTTCGTGCTGTTGGGCGTGCTGTTCAACCTCAACGCCATCCCCGTCAACGTGGGCTGGGCGCTGGCGGCATCGTGGATGGCACGGCGCGCCGGGGTGATCCAGCGCGGCATGCACTGGCTGGACCGCGTGGCCGGTGCCATGTTCATCGGCTTCGGGCTCAAGCTGGCCTTCACAGACCAGCCCTCTGCATAAATACCAGGAGACATTCCATGCCCATTACCCCCCAGGAAGCGTTGCAGCGCACCATCGAACACCGCGAAATCTTCCACGACGAGATGCTGCACCTGATGCGGCTCATCATGAACGGCGAACTCTCGCCCGTCATGACCGCGTCCATCATCACCGGCCTGCGCGTGAAGAAGGAAACCATCGGCGAGATCACCGCAGCCGCGCAGGTGATGCGCGAGTTCAGCACCAAGGTGCACGTCAAGGACGCGACCCACATGGTGGACATCGTGGGCACGGGCGGCGACGGTGCCAACACCTTCAACATCTCCACCTGCTCGATGTTCGTGGCCGCCGCCTCAGGCGCCAAGGTCAGCAAACATGGCGGGCGCGGTGTGTCGAGCAAAAGCGGCAGCGCCGACGTGATGGAGGCCCTGGGCATCCACATCAACCTGAAGCCCGAGCAGATCGCCCAGTGCATCGCTGAAGTGGGCATCGGCTTCATGTTTGCGCCCAACCACCACCCGGCCATGAAGAACGTGGCCCCGGTGCGCAAGGAACTGGGCGTGCGCACCATCTTCAACATCCTGGGCCCGCTGACCAACCCGGCCGGTGCTCCCAACATCCTGATGGGCGTGTTCCACCCCGACCTCGTCGGTATCCAGGTGCGCGCGCTGCAGCGCCTGGGCGCCGAACACGCGCTGGTGGTGTACGGCCGTGACGGCATGGACGAAGTGAGCCTGGGCGCCGCCACGCTGGTCGGTGAGCTGAAGAACGGCCAGATCACCGAATACGAGATCCACCCTGAAGACTTCGGCCTGCCGATGGCCAGCAACCGGGCGCTCAAGGTCGAAACACCCGAGCAGTCGCGTGAGATGCTGATCGGCGTGCTCAAGGGCGAACCCGGTGCCGCGCAGGACATCGTCTGCCTGAATGCAGGCGTGGCCCTGTACGCCGCCAACGTGGCCGAGTCCATCCAGACGGGCATTGCCAAGGCACGCGCTGCGATTGCCTCCGGCGCCGCGCTGGCCAAGCTGGAGCAGGTGGTCACGCGCACGCATGCGCTGGCCACAGCGGTCTGATACGGCGGCCTGACCCAGCCATGTGGCACAACCCGGGCACCTGGATCGCACTGGGCGTCTCTGCCCTGTTCATCGTGGCCGGGGTCGTGATGCACCGCGTGTTCACCCGCATTCTGAAACAGGGCTCCGCTGAGCCCACCGAAACCGACAAGGCAGCCAACCATGAGTAGTGACATCCTCAACAAGATCGTGGCCGTCAAGCACGAAGAAGTGGCCGCCGCCAAAAAGCGCCTGCCGTTCGATGCCATGCGCGCCGATGCCGAGAGCCGCGTGCTCACGCGCGACTTTGAAGGCGCGCTGCGGGCCAAGATCGCCAAGGGCCAGGCGGCGGTGATTGCCGAGGTCAAGAAAGCCAGCCCCAGCAAGGGCGTGCTGCGCGCTGACTTCGAGCCCGCTGACATTGCGCAAAGCTATATGGAAGGCGATGGCAAGGTCAGCGCGGCCTGCCTGTCGGTGCTGACTGACCGGCAGTTCTTTCAGGGCCAGCCCGACTACCTGAAGCAGGCCCGCGCCAGCACCCTGCTGCCGGTGCTGCGCAAGGACTTCATGGTGGATGCGTACCAGATCTACGAATCCCGCGCCATGGGCGCCGATGCCATCCTGCTGATCGCTGCCTGCCTGGATGACGCGCAGATGGCTGATTTCGAGGCCATTGCCCGCAGCCTGGACATGGCGGTGCTGGTGGAGGTGCACGACCGCCCCGAGCTGGAGCGCGCGCTCAAGCTCAAGACCCCACTGGTGGGCATCAACAACCGCAACCTGCGCACGTTTGAAGTCACGCTGGATACCACCCTGGGCATGCTCAAGGATGTGCCAGCGGACCGTTTGCTGGTCACCGAGTCCGGCATCCTCAAGCCTGCCGATGTGAAGACCATGCGCGACGCGGGTGTGCACGCCTTTCTGGTGGGCGAGGCCTTCATGCGGGCGGATGACCCCGGCCTGGCGCTGGCCAAGCTGTTCGCTTGACAGTGATCGATCACTATGTTTTTGATAGCTGCTGGAGCATGTGTAACTAGCGCTACCAGCCTATTTCGCCATGAATTCCTCTGAAATGCCCGCCACGCAACTCCAGACGGCCCGACCCGCCGACTGGCCGGTAGCCCCTGGCTGGCAGCCCTTGGTGGACGCCTTTTTTGCAGGCGCGCGTGGGCAGGCGTTGCTCGCTCACTTGCAGGCGCGGCTGCAGGCCGGGGCTGCGATCTTTCCGCCCCAGCCGTTGCGCGCGCTGGACCTGACGCCACCCGAAGATGTGCGCGTGGTCATCCTGGGGCAGGACCCGTACCACGGCCGGGGCCAGGCCGAGGGTCTGGCATTTTCGGTGGCGCCGGGCGTGCGGCTGCCGCCCTCGCTGCAGAACATCTTCAAGGAAATGCAGCGCGACCTGGGGGTGGCGTTTCCCCCGTTCCCGAACCCCGGCGGGAGCCTGGTCAAGTGGGCAAAGAATGGCGTGCTGCTGCTCAACACCTGCCTCACGGTGGAAGAGGGCCAGGCCGCCAGCCATGCGGGCAAGGGCTGGGAAGAGCTGACTGACACCGTCATCCGCCACGTGGCCGAGGGCCCGCGTCCGGTGGTGTTCATGCTCTGGGGCTCGCACGCACAGGGAAAGCGCGCGTGGATTCCCGCAGACCGGGGGCACCTGGTGCTCACGTCCAACCACCCCTCGCCGTTATCGGCGCTGCGCCCGCCCGTGCCCTTCATTGGCAACGGGCACTTTGGCAAGGCGCGGGATTTTCGCGCGCAGCACGGTTACTGAGCCCTTGCACGGCGGCCCCCAGGGGTCATGGGCCGCCCTTTCGGTTTTCAAACCCTTCGCGTGCGGGTCTGGGCAGGTGACTCGCCATAGCGCTCACGGTAGAACGCTGAAAAGCTGCTGGCGCTGGCAAACCCGCAATCCATGGCAATCTGCGCGATGCTGTCCGCGCTGTCCTGAAGCAGGTGTTGGCGCGCGGTCGCCAGCCGCTGGTCGCGCAGCCACTGCATGGGGGACTGCCCAAACCGGTGCTGAAACGCGTATTGCAGCGCCCGGACCGACAGGCAGCCCAGCTGGGCCAGCTCGCTGAGGGTGAAGCGAGCCCCGGGCTCGGCCAGCATCGCATCGCACACCTTGTCCACGGCCACGCGTTCGCGCAGGCTGCCCGGGCGGGGTGGGCGGGTCTCCGCAGTCAGCCAGTCCGGCCGGAACAGCAGCACCAGCTGGCGGTAAACAAAGTCCTGAAAACCCAGCCGGTGCAGCAGCTCTGGCTGGTCCAGGTGCAGGTGGATGGTGGCCCCGATGTGCCGCGCCAGGGCCTCCAGAGAAGGGCCCATCTGCGAAGTCAGAAAGCGGACCCGCCCATGGTCCAGGTCGACCGGGCACCCCGCTTCCAGACCCCGCAATGCGCGCGCCGCCATGTGCAGCCCCTGGGGGTCCAGTTGCAGCATGAGCACGTTCTGGCCCTGGCCGACGGCTTCCTGGGGGCCAGAACCCGCCGGAATGAACACGCAGCGGGGGCCGGTCAGCTCCAGCTTCTGGTTCTGCACCCGCAACTCGTTGTGGCCTTGCAGCTTGAAGGACACGGAGGCGCGCGTGTTGTCTTCCACCGCAACACGCAGCGACGTAAACGACGCGGCTATGGCGGATATGCCGGGCAGCACCACGGAGGCCGACTGGCCCGCAAAGGCTTTGTCCCGTGGCTGTGCATCGCAATCCTGGAGCTTGGGCCACAGGGGCAGGACCGATTCTCCGAACGCTGCGGGGGTGGAGAAGGTGGCGCAACGGTCGTTGCCGAACAGCAAAGGGGACGGGACGGACGTTGGGTTCAGAGCGCGATACCGCTGAATGCGGGAAGAAAACCAGAGGTGGCCGGGTGTGAGCCTTGGGCTCTGCATCGAGTTCCTGGGTGGCGCAGTGTACAAGCAGACCTTGCGGTCAATGGCTGCCAAATAAACACCTGGAGGTTACTTTTGCGTTAAACATGCACACAACTGCGCGAATCGTGTAGACGGTAGTCAGGCTGTGTTTGGACAATCCCGCTGAGTCGGGGGGAGGTCTGCGGGCCCGGCGGCGCATGCCGCCGCCGGGTGGCTGTGGCGCGGAGCATCCACGGTGTCTTGCCATCGACAAGAACACAGCAAAGGAAATGACGTCGTGGAATGGTTCAAGAAGCTTTCGGTAGGGAGCAAGCTGATTGGCGGGTTTCTCGCCGTCGCGGCCGTGGGGGCGGTGATCGGGATCAACGGAGTCCAGAAATCGTCCCAGATCAATGACCTGGCCCAGCTGATGTATGAGCGCGAGATCGCTGGCATGTTGCATGCCACCGAAGCCAACATCAACCTTGTCGTCGCCGGGCGGGCCATGCGCAGTGCGCTGCTGGCGGTGTCGGAGCAGGAGCGCGCCACCCAATTGCAGGCTGCCGGCGAGAGCGTGTCGCAGGCACAGAGCGAACTGGAGCGCTCCGCCCAGTACTTCGTCACCGACAGCGGCAAGGCCCTGGCACGGGACGCTGGCGCTGCCTTGCGCGATTACGCAGCCGGGCTGGACCAGGTCGCGGCCTTGCTCAAGGAGGAGGAGCTGGCCAACGTGCGCGCCTCCACCGACAAGATGCGCGCAGTGCGCACCCTGGCCGACAAGGCCGACGACCTGCTGGGCAAGCTGGTCGAGCGCAAGCGCAGCGACGCCAAGGCGCTCAACGATGAGACGGACGCGATCTACGGCCGCATCCGCGTGCTGCTGATCTCCTTGACGGCCGGTGGTGCCCTGGTAGGGATCGCGATTGGCGTGGCCCTCACCCGCAGCCTCACGCGCGCGCTGGGCGGCGAGCCGGCCGCTGTGGCGCAGGCTGCCAATGCCATCGCTGCCGGGGACCTGTCTCTGCCCATCGATACATCGCGTGCCGGGGCGGGCAGTGTGGTGGCTGCGATGCACGACATGCAGCGCTCGCTGCGCAGCGTGGTGGGTACGGTGCGCGAGGCCAGCGACAGCATTGCCACGGGCGCCGGTCAGATCTCGGTGGGCAATGCCGACCTGTCCCAGCGCACCGAGGAGCAGGCCAGCAACCTGGAGGAGACGGCGGCCTCGATGGAAGAGCTGACCAGCACCGTGCAAAGCAGTGCCGACGTGTCGCGCCAGGCGGCCGAGCTTGCGCGCAGCGCCAGCGCGGCGGCCCACGATGGCGGCCGCGTGGTGGGGCAGGTGGTGGCGACGATGGCAGAGATCAACACATCGTCCCAGCGCATCTCCGACATCATCGGCGTGATCGACGGCATCGCTTTCCAGACCAACATCCTGGCGCTGAACGCTGCGGTGGAGGCGGCGCGTGCAGGCGAGCAGGGCCGTGGTTTTGCCGTGGTGGCGAGCGAAGTGCGCAGCCTGGCCCAGCGCAGCGCAGCGGCGGCGAAAGAGATCAAGGGCCTGATCGAGGACAGCGTGGGCCGGGTCGAGAAAGGCAGCCAGCTGGTCAACGATGCCGGCCAGGTGATGGACACCCTGGTGGCCCAGGTGCGCAGCGTGGCCGACCTGATTGGCGACATCACCACCGCCACGCAGGAGCAAACTGCAGGCATCAGCCAGATCAACGAAGCCGTGACCCAGCTGGACACGGTGACCCAGCAAAACGCCGCCCTGGTCGAAGAGGCGGCCGCCGCCGCAGACAGCCTGAACAGCCAGGCCCAGCAACTGGTGCAGGCGGTGGCCGTGTTTCGCCTGGGGCCGGATGCGCAGCGACCCGCCCCCGCGACCGGTCTTGCCGCGCCCGGGGCGTCACAGCGGCTGGCCCCTGCACTGCCACGCGCGGCACAGAAGGCGGTACCGGGCGCCGGTACTACCGCCCGACAGGCGGCCTCGGCAGGCGATGGGGATGCCTGGACGCGTTACTGAACAAGGTGGGGAGTGGCATGGGCTGAACCCCGCCGGGTTCCCCATGCCAGGTAGGTCGCAATGGATGGTGCCCCTGTGTTGAAAAGGATTCCGGTCGATCAGGCCCTGCCAGGCATGTTTGTGCACGCGCTGGATGCGTCGTGGATGGACCATCCCTTCTGGCGCAGCCGGTTTGCCCTGCAGGGTGAGGACGATGTCCTGGCCCTGCGCAGCAGTGGGGTGGCGCATTGCTGGATCGATGTCTCGCGCGGCGCGGATGTGGCTGCCGGGGCTGCATCTGTGCGCGAGGGCGGTGCGTACACCCCGGCGGACCTGCCAGCCGCCCCTGCCACGCAGGCTGCATCGCGGCAGCACCACATCCCGGCCCGGGGCGATGCGGTGACCCCGCCCCACCGCGCCGAACGGCTGGCAGTGAAGGCGCGCGAGGTGGTCCGGGCGCTGTTCTGCCAGGCCCGTGCGGGGCAGGCGATATCCCTGGACCACAGCTTGGCCATCGTGGATGAGCTGACGGCGGCGGTGGCGACGCAGCCCGGAGCGCTGATCGGGCTGGTGCGCCTCAAAAGCAAGGACAACTACACCTTCGCGCATTCCGTGGCGGTGTGCACCTTGATGATCGCGCTGGCGCGCCAACTGGGTTTGGCGCCCGACCAGGTGCGGGAGGCGGGCATGTGCGGGTTGCTGCACGACGTGGGCAAGCTGCGGGTGCCTGGCCACATCCTGGACAAGCCGGGCAAGCTCACGCCCGAAGAGTTCCGGGTGATGCAGATGCACCCGCAGCACGGGGTGGAGATCCTGCGCCGTGGTGGCCAGGTACCGGACTCCGTGATCGACGTCTGTCTGCACCACCATGAAAAGATGGACGGCAGCGGCTACCCGCATGGCTTGCCACAGGGACAGATCAGCCTGCTGGCACGCATGGCGGCGGTCTGCGATGTGTATGACGCGGTGACTTCCGAGCGGGCCTACAAGAGCGCCTGGGACCCGGCCATGGCCCTGGCGCGGATGGCGCAGTGGGAGGGGCATTTCGACCCGTCGATCCTGCACGCCTTTGTGCGGGTGGTGGGTATCTACCCGGTGGGGTCGCTGGTGCGTCTGGCCTCGCACAGGCTCGCCGTGGTGGTGGAGCACAACCCCGAGGCCCTGACGGCGCCCCGGGTGCGCGTGTTCTTCTCGCTGCGCTCTGGCTCGCACATCGAACAGCGGGTGGTGGACTTGTCCCGCACCGGCGAGGCAGACCACATCGTCGCGCGGGAGGACCCGCACACTCACGGGTTCATGCGGCTGGCCCACCTCTGGCAGCCGCAGTGACCGGAGTGCCTCAGCGCCTGTTCACGATCTCGCCGGGGACCGATTGTCAGCAGGCTCTTCGCCCGGCAGCTGTTCCTTGAGCAGTTCCAGAAACGCCTGCGCCGCCACCGGCAGGCTGCGCCCGGCCAGGGTCTGGAGTTCGATGTCGCGCAGGTCCATGCCAGGGTCGCTGATGGGCAGGGCCACGATGGCGCCTTCGGCCACCAGGTGGCGCACGGCGATCTCGCTGGCTACGGACAGGCCGCCGCCCAGCTGTACAAAGTTGACCACCGTCTTGGCGTGGTTGCTGATGAGCACGGCTTCGAGCTGCAGGCCCTGGCGGCTGCAGACGATGTCGATCATCTGGCGCACCGTGGTTTCGGCCGGGGGCAGCGCGAGGGGGTACTCGGCCATCTGCGCCAGGGTCACGCTGCCTGCGCTGGCCAGTGGGTGGCCCGGGGGCAGCAGGGCCAGCACCGGCGCGCTCTGGCGGTAGGCCACGTCGATGTCCTTGTGCGGTGCGCGGCTGAAGCACAGGCCGATGTCGGCTGCGCCGCTGCGCACGGCGTCGGGCACCTGGGCGGTGGGCAAGGCGATCACGCTGAACTGCACCCCTGCGTACGTGCGCTGGAACTCCACGCACAGGCGCGGCACCAGCTCGTTCGCGAACGCATCCGATGTGGCCAGACGCACCTGCCCCGCACGCAGGCCCTGCAGCGCGCCGATCTCGCCCAGCGCGCGCTCGGCGTCCAGCAACGTGCGGCGCGCGTGCACCGCCAGGATCTCGCCCGCCGCCGTCAGCACCATGCCGCGCGGGTGGCGCTCAAAGAGGGGCGTGCCCAGCTGGGCTTCCAGCCCCGCGATCTGGCGGCTCAGTGCCGAGGCGGCCACATGCAGCCGGGCCGAAGCCTCGGTGAGCGATCCACTCTGCGCCACGGCCAGAAAGTAGCGCAGGGTGGTGTCTTGCAGCAGGTGGGGACGCATGGAGGAAGGGGCGGAGAGGGAGGTGTTCAGTATGCGCCGGTTTGCCGTGGTGGCAAAGCAGCTTGCTGAAATGCTGGTGGTCAAGCAAGGCGCAGCTTCCTAAGATGGTTCCATCCTCTGTTGTGTCCGATTTCTTTGCGGGAGTGCTCTGTATGCGTCTACTTTCCTGGGGCCGTGGTGTCTGGGGCCTGGCCGGCCTGCTGGTGCTGGCATCTGCCGCGCAGGCACAAGCCAACTGGCCGGATCGCCCTGTGCGGGTGATCGTGCCCTTCCCCGCCAGCGGCGCGACCGACCTGGTGGCCCGTACCGTTACCCAGCGCGTCGCGGCCGACCTGGGGCAGCAACTGGTGGTGGACAACAAGCCCGGCGCTGGCGGCACCCTGGGCACGGCCGAGGCGGCCAAGGCCGCACCCGACGGCTACACCCTGCTGCTGACCACGAGCAGCACACATGCCATCTCGCCCCACCTCATGCCCAAGCTGGCTTATGACCCGCGCAAGGACTTCACGCCGGTGGCCCATGTGGCCGACGCACCCAGCGTGCTGCTGGTCACCAACAGCCTGCCGGTCAAGACCGTGGGTGAACTGATTGCCTACGCCAAGGCCCACCCCGGCAAGCTCAACTACGCCACCAGCGGCAACGGCACCATCGTGCACCTGAACACGGCCGCCTTCAGCGCCCAGGCGGGTGTGGAGATGACGCACATCCCCTACAAGGGCACGGCCCTGGCCATCCCTGACCTGATTGCCGGGCAGACGCATGTGCTGTTTGACTCGCTGCCCACCGGCATGCCGCACGCCAAGGCCGGCCGCCTGCGCGCGCTGGCCGTGACCAGCGAAAAGCGCAGCACCCTGGCGCCTGAGCTGCCCACGCTGGCCGAATCTGGCCTGCCCGGCTATTCGTCGGTGACCTGGTTTGGTGTGTACCTGCCTGCCGGGGCATCCCCCGCGCTGGTGGAGAAGGTGCACAAGGCCTTTGCCAAAGCCGTGCAGGCTCCCGAAGTGGCCGAGAGCTTGGCCAAGCTGGGCGTGGAGCCCGCCGCACCGCGCACGCCCGCGCAGTTTGGTGCCATGGTGCAGGCCGATAGCAATCGCTGGGCGACGGTGATTCGCCAACACAAAATAAATATCGATTAACCCCCCTGAGTCGCCTTCGGCGCCTTCCCCCAAGGGGGACGACGCCCTCGGTGCGGGGCGGCCCTTTCTCGGCGTCTCTCGCCTGCGCCATGCCTGTTCTACCCGTGTCTGGCTCACCGGACATGGGCCTTGGAGACACACGCTTTATGAATTCCAATTCTCTCGACTGGTCCCTTCCCTACGCCTCCAACCGCAGCGCGGTCATGGGCCGCAATGTGGTCTCCACCTCGCAGCCGCTGGCCGCGCAGGCGGGCCTTCGCATGCTGCTGGCGGGTGGCAACGCGGTGGACGCCGCCATTGCCGCTGCCATGGCGCTCACGGTGGTGGAGCCCACGGGCTGCGGCCTGGGCAGCGACGGGTTTGCCATCGTGTGGGATGGCAAGGAGCTGCACGGCCTCAATGCTTCGGGCCGCTCGCCTGCGGCATGGACGCCTGAATACTTCGAGAAGCTGGGCGGCATTCCCGAAACGGGCTGGAACGCCGTCACCGTGCCGGGTGCCGTGTCGGCCTGGGTGGCCTTGTCCAAGCGCCTGGGCAAGCTGCCGTTTGCACAACTGGCCCAGCCCGCCATCGACTACGCGCGCAACGGCTTTCCGGTGTCGCCCACCATCGCCCGCCTGTGGGCGCTGGGCGCTGCCAAGCTGGGCACGCAGCCCGGTTTTGCCGAGTGCTTCATGCCGAATGGTCGCGTGCCCCAGGCGGGTGAAATCTTTCGCAGTGACGCCCATGCGCGCACGCTGGAGCTGATTGCCGAAACCGAGGGCGAGGCCTTCTACCGGGGCGTGATTGCCGAGCGCATCGCCGCCCATGCGCAAGCCAACGGAGGCGCCATGACGATGGCCGACCTGGCCGCCCACCAGGCCGACTGGGTGGGCACCATCCAGCAGCGGTTTGGCGACTCGGTGGTCCATGAGATTCCGCCCAACGGCCAGGGCATTGCGGCGCTGATGGCGCTGGGCATGCTCGACGCGCATGGCATTGGCAAGCACCCGCTGGACGACGTGGAAACCGTGCACGCCAGCATCGAGGCCATGAAGCTCGCGTTTGCCGACCTGCACCAGTACAACGCCGACATCGACGCCATGCACGTCAAGCCCGATGCGCTGCTGAACCCCGACTACCTGCGCAGCCGCGCCGCGCTGATCGACACCACGCGCGCTGGCGACCCCGGCTATGGCGCGCCACGCCCCGGCGGCACGGTGTACCTGGCGGCAGCCGACGCGTCGGGCATGATGGTCTCGTTCATCCAGTCCAACTACATGGGCTTTGGCTCGGGCGTGGTGGTGCCGGGCACGGGCATCAGCCTGCAGAACCGGGGCCACGGCTTCAACCTGATCCGGGGCCATGCCAACCAGGTGGCGCCGCGCAAGCGCCCCTCGCACACCATCATCCCGGCCTTTGCCATGCATGCCGACGGCACGCCGCAGATGGCTTTCGGCGTGATGGGCGGCCCCATGCAGAGCCAGGGCCACACGCAGATGGCGCTGCGCGTGCTGCGCTACGGCCAGAACCCGCAGGCAGCCGCCGATGCGCCGCGCTGGCGCATCACCGGCGGCAAGGGTGTGGCGGTGGAGCCAGGGTTCGACCCCGCCGTGGTCGCCGCGCTGCGCGCGCGCGGGCACGAGGTGACGGTGGAAGAGGGCAACGGCGTGTTCGCCTTTGGCGGCGCCCAACTGGTGCTCAAGAACGGCAACAGCTACATCGCGGGCTCCGACCCGCGCAAGGACGGGCACGCGGTGGCGTTCTGATCCATGCCCAGGCGGTGGGCTTGATGCTATTGAATATATAGCTGCTCAGGCATATTGCACTAGCGCTACCGGCTGTTTCGGCTCTTAACGTGTCTCGCGCACGGTCAGCCAGGCGCTGGCCGCGCCGCTGAGCACGATGGCCGCGATGCCCGCCATCGACCACGCATCGGGCACATGGCGGTACACCAGCCAGCCCGCCAGCATCGCAAACCCGATCTGTGAATACAGGAACGGCGCAATCGTCACCGGCGTGGTGCGCGCATAGGCGTTGAGCAACAGCATGTGGCCCACCGCGCTCGACAGGCCCATGGTGAACATGCCGGCCCACAGCCACGGGTCGCTCACCGGCTGCCAGAAGAACGGCACGCCCAGCGACACCAGCGCGGTGGCGATCCAGCTGGTGTAGAGCTGCGTGGTAGCGGGGCTCTCGTGCCCGGCCATCTTGCTGCTCAGCACCTGGTAGCCGGTGCCCGCAGCCAGCATGCACAGCGGCCACAGCAGCGCCCAGGTGAAGGCCTCACCGCCGGGCCGGATGATGGCCAGCGTGCCCGCCAGGCCCGTCACCACCAGCAGCCAGCGCAAAGGGCTCACCGGCTGGTGCAGCCACAGGGCCGCCACCACCGTCACACACAGCGGCACCGTGGCCACGATGGCCGTGAACTCCGCCAGCGGCAGGGCCGTGAGGCTGATGAAGCCGAACAGGCTGGTCATGGCGAACAGCGCGCCGCGCAAGGCCTGGAAGCGGGGCTGTGTGGTGCGCAGCGCCGTGCGCCCCGCGCGCTGCAGCACGAAGGCCGTGGTCAGCAGCGACTGGAATACATAGCGCATCCACAGCGCCATTACGATGGGCACACCCACACTGACCAGCTTGCTCGCGGTGTCCAGCAGCGCAAAGAACGCGCAGGCCACCACGGCCAGCGCGATGCCTGCCAGCGCCGCACGCCGGCGGGCTGCAGGGCTGGTCGACGGCGCAGGGCCTGAGGAACTCACGGCGTGCCGCGCGCACGCTCCAGCAGCATGGCGTCGCCATAACTGAAGAAGCGGTACTGATGCGCAATGGCGTGCCGGTACAGGCCCATGATGTGGGCATAACCCGCAAACGCGCTCACCAGCATCATCAGCGTGCTCTTGGGCAGGTGGAAGTTGGTGATCAGCACATCCACCACCTGGAATGCAAAGCCCGGTGTGATGAAGATGTTGGTGTCGCCAGAGGCCTGGCCCGTCTTCGCCCAGGATTCGAGTGTGCGCACGGTGGTGGTGCCCACGGCCACCACGCGGCCGCCGCGCTGGCGGCAGCGCTCCAGCGCGGCCAGCGTGGCCAGCGGAATCTCGTACCACTCGCTGTGCATCTGGTGCTCGGCCAGGTTCTCGGTCTTGCAGGGTTGGAAGGTGCCCGCGCCCACGTGCAACGTGACGCTGGCGCGTTCGATGCCGCGTGCGGCCAGGTCGGCCAGCACGCCTTCGTCAAAATGCAGCGCGGCCGTGGGCGCGGCCACGGCGCCGGGGTTGCGGGCAAACACGGTCTGGTAGCGCTGGCTGTCCTCGGCCTCGTCGGGGTCGTGGTCGGTGTTTTGCTGGCGCTCGATGTAGGGCGGCAGCGGCAGGTGGCCGTGGCGGTCCATCAGCTCCCAGGGCGATTCGCCTGCAGGGCCGTGCAGCGCAAAGCGGAACAGCGGGCCGTCCTCGGTGGGCCAGCGGCCCAGCAACTGCGCGTCAAAGCCGCCCGCCTTGCGGCCACCGGCCATGTGCACCACGCTGCCGGGCAGGGGCTTCTTGCTGACCTTCATGTGGGCCACGACTTCGTTACCCGGGTTGCCAGCCTCGACGGGCAGCACGCGTTCGATCAGCAACTCCAGCTTGCCGCCGCTGGCCTTCTCGCCAAAGATGCGCGCCTTGACCACGCGCGTGTCGTTGAACACCAGCAGGTCGCCTTCGCGCAGCAGTCCGGGCAGCTCGCGAAAGATGCGGTCTACCGGCTGCATGGCGCGGCCATCGAGCAGGCGCGAGGCGCTGCGCTCGGGCGCGGGGTGCTGGGCAATGAGTTCGGGGGGCAGCGAGAAGTCGAAGTCGCTGAGGGTGAACACGCGGGGAGCGTGGGGCGCGCTGGCTGCGCCGGAGGAAAGATCAGTCATCGTGCTTGAGGGCCGAACGGGCCCGTGCCAAGGTAAAAATTGCGGAAGGCGCGATTGTCCCACGGGGCTGCAGCCCCTGCAGGCGCGGTGCTAGGGCGAGGTGGTGAATGCCACTGGTGCCGGTACGCTGTGCACCAACCGTTGCACGTCATCGGCCTGGGCCAGGGTGGTGCCCGGATGCAGCAAGGCGGCAGCGCCTGCGGCCACGCCCCAGCGCAGCGCCTCGGCAGGCGCATCGCCCCGGTCCAGCGCCCAGACCAGCGCGGCCAAAAAGCAGTCCCCAGCGCCCGTGGTGCCGGTCGTAGCGGGCACGTTCAGCGCTGGCGCCTGCCATACCCCCTCCCGCGTGGCCAGCACGGCGCCTTGCTCGCCCACCGACAGGGCCACGGTGTCGGCGGCGCCGCTGCGCACCAGCGACTGGGCGGCAGTGCACCAGTCGACCGCCTGTTCCAGGGGCTGTTGCAACAGGTCGCGCAGCTCGCGCAGGCTGGGTTTGACCAGCGCCACCCCGGCCTGCAATGCCGCCGCCAGCGGCGGCCCCGAGGTGTCGACGGCCACCCGCACGCCCCGGCCGGATGCGGCGCGCGCCAGCTGGGCGTAGAAGTCGTCCGGCGTGCCAGGCGGCAGGCTGCCGCTGGCAATCAGCCAGCGGGGTGGCGGTGTGTAGGTAGCCAGCGCATCCAGGCAGGCCTGCCACTCGCTGACCTGCAGCATGGGGCCGGGCAGCACAAACCGAAACTCCTGGCCCGTGCTGGTCTCGACCACCGAAAAGTTCTCGCGCGTGTCGCCCGCAATGCGCTGCAGCCGCGTGGGCACGCCCTCGCCGGCCAGCAACTGCTGCACCTGGGCGCCCGCCGCGCCGCCCGCCAGTGCCCACGCGCTCACGTCCGCGCCCAGGCGGTGCAGCACCCGCGCCACGTTGATGCCGCCGCCCCCCGCAAACCGTCGCACCGGGCCGCAGCGCAGCTTGTGTGTGGGGGCCACGTGGTCGGTGGTGGTCGCCAGGTCGAGGGCGGGGTTGAGCGTCAGGGTGATGATCAGTGCAGGCATGGGCTACCAGACCTTGTCGGAGAAGCCGGACCACAGCTCGTCCAGGTCGGGAAAGCGCCACTTCTCGGGGTCTTCGCGTGCCACGATCTTCTCGTTGCAGTCCGGGGCGGCCAGGTTCACCACCTCGGGCGGAATGCGCAGGTCGGACTTGGTCGAGAAAAACACCTTGACGATGGGGGTGGTCAGCGCGGTGGGCGATTGTTCAGTCACGATGCCGATGCGGCCCGAGGTCAGCCGCACCAGCGAGCCCACGGGGTAGATGCCGATGCTTTTGACAAACGCCTGAAAGATGCGTGCGTCAAAGTGGTCCCTGGTCCACTCGGCCATGCGGCGCAGCGACTCGGCCGGGTCCCAGCCGCGCTTGTAGGGTCGGTCGGAGGTGATGGCGTCGTATACGTCGCAGATGGCCGTCATGCGGGCGATCACGCTGATGCCTTCGCCCTGCAGCTTGTCGGGGTAGCCCGAGCCGTCCACCTTTTCATGGTGGTGCAGGCAGGCGTCCAGCACGGCGTCGGGCACGTTGCCGCCTTCCTTGAGCATGTGGTAGCCCTCCACCGGATGGCTGCGCACCACGGTGAACTCCTGGTCGGTGAGCTTGCCGGGCTTGTTGAGCACTGCCAGCGGGATGGCCGCCTTGCCCAGGTCGTGCAGCAGGCCTGCCATGCCAGCGAGCCGCTGCTGGTCGTCCTTGAGCTTGAGCTGCTTGGCAAGGGCCACCATGAGTGCGCACACCGCCACCGAATGCATGTAGGTGTAGTCGTCGGCCGTCTTCAGCCGCGCCAGGCTGATGAGTGCGCCGGGGTTGCGGGTGACGGAGTCGGAGATTTCTTCCACCAGGCTCTGTGCACTGGCCGAGTCCACTGCGCGGCCCATGCGGGCCTCGTTGAACATCGAGACCACCGCTTCCTTGGACTTGACGCAGATGGCGGCTGCCATCCTCAGTTCGCTGTGCATGTCCGCCGGTTGGCGGTCCCGCTTGGGGGGAGGAGGGGGTGAAGGCAGCGTCACCTTGATGGGGGGCAGGTCCTCCAGGCGGCTGAAGTCGGTCTCGATCTGCGCATCCACCTCTTCGCGCGACATCGACGCCGTGCCTGCGGCCACATCCAGGCCCTTGTCGGTATCGATCCAGATTTCCTGAATGGCGGTGGCCTGGATGCGGGCGAGGTCCTTGGGGTCCTTGAGCAGGAACTTGGCCCGCCAGAAGGGGTGCTCCATCCACGAGCCGCAAAACTCGTGCAGGTACATGCCCAGGGTCAGGTGTTGGATGTGAATGCGCTTGAGCATGACGGGGCCCCGGACTCGAAAACACGCCGTGATCAGGCGTTAGCAATGGTAACCATGGTAGCCTTTTCAGGCTGCGATCTCCGCTCGTTTTCCCTAGCAAATTGCTCTCCATGCCCGCTGCCGCCCCTGCTCCCGCCAAACCCACTGCGCGCTCCGCCGTCCCGGCCGCGCGTGGCCAGGGTGCGGCCTCGGTGGCGCAGAAGGCGTTGCAAAAACTGGGCCTGCGCCGCGATATCGACCTGGCCCTGCACCTGCCCTTGCGCTATGAGGATGAAACCCGCATCACCCCGCTGGCCAACGCGCGCGACGGGCAAACGGTACAGATCGAGGCCACGGTCACTGCCAGCGAGGTGCAACTGCGCCCCCGCCGCCAGCTGCTGGTGCAGGTAGAGGATGACACCGGCAGCTGTGAGCTGCGCTTTTTCAGCTTCTACCCGTCGCACCAGAAGACCCTGGCCGTGGGCGCGCGCCTGCGCATTCGGGGCGAGGTCAAAGGCGGCTTCTGGGGGCGGCAGATGCTGCACCCGGCCTTCCGCGTGGCGGGTGGCGAGTTGCCCGCCGCTCTCACGCCCGTCTACCCCACCACCGCCGGACTGCCCCAACCCTACCTGCGCCGGGCCGTCGTCAGTGCGCTGACGCGGGTGGATTTGTCGGACACCCTGCCACCCGGCACAGAGCCACCGATGGCCCGGGTTTATGGCCCCAATGGCCTGCAGCGCAGGTTCAGCTTGCGCGAGGCGCTCACTTTTTTGCACCATCCCACGCCCGATGTGGCGCTGTCCACGCTGGAGGACCAGAGCCACCCCGCCTGGCAGCGGTTGAAGGCGGAGGAGTTGCTGGCCCAGCAGCTGTCGCAGCAGCAGTCGCGGCGTGAACGCGACATGCTGCGCGCGCCGGTGCTGCGGCCCCGGCGCAGCGCCGACGGCGCCTTGCCATTGCACGAACAGTTGATGGGCGTATTGCCGTTTGACCTGACGGCGGCCCAGCGCCGCGTGGGCGAAGAGATCGCGGCCGATCTGGCCCGCCAGGTGCCCATGCACCGATTACTGCAGGGCGATGTGGGTTCGGGCAAAACCGTGGTGTCGGCCCTGGCCGCCTGCCTGGCCATGGACGCGGGCTGGCAGTGCGCGCTGATGGCACCCACCGAAATCCTGGCCGAGCAGCACTTTGCCAAGATGATCGGCTGGCTCGAACCGCTGCTGGCCGCACACGGCCGCAAGGTGGCCTGGCTGGTGGGCGGGCAAAAGAAGAAGGACCGAACCGCCATGCTGGCGCTGGTGGCCAGCGGCGAGGCGGCGCTGGTGGTGGGCACGCACGCCGTGATCCAGGACCAGGTGCAGTTCAAGAACCTGGCGCTGGCCATCATCGACGAGCAACACCGCTTTGGCGTGGCGCAGCGGCTGGCCTTGCGGCAAAAGTTGGCGGCCCACGGCATGGAGCCGCACATGCTCATGATGAGCGCCACGCCCATCCCGCGCACTTTGGCCATGAGCTACTACGCGGACCTGGATGTGTCGGTCATCGACGAGCTGCCGCCAGGCCGCACGCCCATCGTCACCAAGCTGATTGCAGACAGCCGCAAGGACGAGGTGATCGAGCGCATCGGCGCGCAGGTGGAGGCCGGACGGCAGGTGTACTGGGTGTGCCCGCTGATCGAAGAGAGCGAGGCGCTGGACCTCTCCAACGCGACCGCCACACACGCCGACCTGAGCGAGGCCTTGCCGGGCTGCATGGTCGGCCTGCTGCACTCGCGTATGCCCACCGCCGAGAAGAAGGCCGTGATGGCGCTCTTCACCAGTGGCCAGATGGGCGTGCTGGTCAGCACCACGGTGATCGAGGTGGGCGTGGACGTGCCCAACGCCTCGCTCATGGTCATTGAACATGCCGAGCGTTTTGGCCTCTCGCAATTGCACCAGCTGCGCGGCCGCGTGGGGCGCGGCGCGGCGGCCTCGGCCTGTGTGCTGCTGTACGCCACCAACGACAGCGGCCGCGTGGGCGAAACCGCCAAGGAGCGCCTGCGCGCCATGGCCGAAACCAACGATGGCTTCGAGATCGCCCGGCGCGACCTGGAGATCCGGGGCCCCGGCGAGTTTCTGGGCGCCCGCCAGTCGGGCGATGCGCTGCTGCGGTTTGCCGACCTGGCGACCGATACCCATCTGCTGGAATGGGCGCGTGAACTGGCCCCCCAGATGCTAGACCGCTACCCGGAATTGGCCGCCAAACACGTGGCGCGCTGGTTGGGTGGAAAATCGGACTATCTCAAGGCATGAGACGCTCAGAACGACACTGACGTGGCCCGCAGGAACACACCATGACCCTCACCGAACTCAAGTACATCGTTGCGGTGGCCCGCGAGAAGCACTTTGGCCATGCGGCCGACGCCTGCTATGTGTCGCAACCCACGCTCTCGGTGGCCATCAAGAAGCTGGAAGAAGAGCTGGACGTGAAGCTGTTCGAGCGCAGCGCGGGCGAAGTCACGGTGACCCCGCTGGGCGAGGACATTGTTCGCCAGGCGCAAAGCGTGCTGGAGCAGGCGGCGGCCATCAAGGAAATCGCCAAGCGCGGCAAGGACCCGCTGGCCGGTCCGCTCACGCTGGGCGTGATCTACACCATCGGGCCCTATCTGCTGCCCGAGCTGGTGCGCCAGTCCATCACGCGCACCCCGCAGATGCCGCTGATGCTGCAGGAGAACTTCACCGTCAAGCTGCTGGAGATGCTGCGCACGGGCGAGATCGACTGCGCCATCCTGGCCGAGCCTTTCCCCGACACCGGCCTGGCCATGGCGCCGCTGTATGACGAACCCTTCATGGCGGCCGTGCCCAGCACGCACCCCTTGGCGGCCAAGAAGTCGGTCACGGCTGCCGAGCTGAAAAACGAGACCATGCTGCTGCTCGGGGCGGGCCATTGCTTCCGGGACCATGTGCTGGAGGTGTGCCCCGAGTTCGCGCGCTTTGCGAGCAATGCCGAGGGCATCCGCAAGTCGTTTGAGGGCTCGTCGCTGGAGACCATCAAGCACATGGTGGCCGCCGGCATGGGGGTGACGCTGGTGCCACGCCTGTCGGTGCCGCGCGATGCGTTGCTCACGGTGTCGCGCCGCCGCAAGAGCGACGAGACCTACATCCGCTACCTGCCCATCCGTGAGGAAGACGGTGGCCCGCCGCCCGTGCGCCGCGTGGTGCTGGCGTGGCGCCGCAGCTTCACGCGCTACGAAGCCATTGCCGCTCTGCGCAACGCCATCTATGCGTGCGAGCTGCCAGGCGTGACCCGACTGTCCTGAACGGCTGCTGGGCACTGATTCGCTTCCTGGAATCGGCGCTACACTCCCGCCGCCCCTGCGCAGGTCCACCCGGCCCGGGCAGGCCATGCTCCACGGCGCCCTCTGCCCATCGGCGGTCGGTGCCTTTGCCCCCACAAGAGGTTCCTATGAAGACGCTTTGGCTCACCGCCACGCTGGTTGCCGCCCTGACGGCTTGCTCCACCCCCACCCCCCCACCCGCGACCCAGACGCTGAAGAAGCCTGCGCTCGACCGCATTGCGGCCGCGCCTGCCGCCGCTGCAGCAGCGGACTTCCGACAGTTCCTGGCGCTGGCTGGACAGATGCAGCCGCAGCTGCAGACCGCCGTGTCGGCTTACCTGGCGCACAAGCCTTTGGTGGGTGATGACCTGGTCAACATCAGCCGCTTGCTGGGTCTGCACAACCGCTTGCGCAACCAGGCGGCGGTGATCGACGCCACGGCGAAGATGGTGGCCATTCCCACGGTGCGCGCCGACAAGGTGCCGCCGCACGAAGACAAGCACATCATCGCCTTCGGTGCCTTGGTGGAGGGGATGGCCAAGGACTTCGGCCTGCAGTACCGCAACGTGGACAACCGCATCTTTGAAGTGAAGCTGCCTGGCACTGGCCCCGAGGAGTTCGGCATCCTCACCCATGCCGACGTGGTGCCCGTGGTGGCCGACGAATGGGTGCTGGACGATGGCACAAAGCTCGACCCCTTCCAGCTGACCCGCGTGGGCGGCAACCTGTATGGCCGGGGCTCCATTGACGACAAGGGCTCCATCGCCACGGTGCTGTTTGCGATGAAGGCCGTCAAGGACAGCGGCCTGCCGCTGGCGCGCACCATCCGCCTCATGATCGAAACCACCGAAGAAACCGGTGGCGACGCGATGAAGTACTACCGTGCCAAGACCACGCTGCCTGAGTACAACATCGTGCTCGATAGCAAATATCCTGCGGTGGTGGCCGAGAAGGGCTCGGGTGCGCTGCGCGCCTCGTTCCCGCTGTCATCGGCTGCCAATCCGGGCGCTACGGTTATCACCGCCATGGCGGGTGCCGCATCGGCCAACGCAGTGCCGCAAACCGCCACGGCCCGGCTGCACGGTGGCAACCTGGCAGATGTGGCGGCGCGGCTGAACGCTGCCAAGGGCGCCTTTGTTGCGAAGTACCAGCCGCAGGGCGGCGCATTCGGCATCGATGTGGCGCAGGACGGCGGTGCGGTGGTGGTGAAGGTGACCGGCGCATCGGCACACGGATCGCGCCCCGAAGAAGGCGTGAACCCGCTGCCGCGCCTAGCGCTGTTTCTCAAGGAGTCAGGCCTTGCTCTGGCACCCAACGGTTATGCGCAGGCCGTGCGTTACCTGACCGACCTGTATGGCACCGATTACCTGGGGCGCACGCTGGGCCTGGCTTACAGCGATGACTTCATGGGCCCGCTCACGATGTCGCCCAACCTCATCCGCGAAAAGGATGGCAAGGTCGATGTGCTGGTGAACGTGCGCATGCCCCGTGGCAATACGCCCGAAGCGCTGGCCAAGGCCACTACCGAACGCATCAAGGCCTGGGGCGCCCAGGCCGGCGTGGCGGTGGAGGTGGACCACAGCCAGGGCAACTGGATGGCGCGCGACCCCCAGGGCGCCTGGCTGGCCACGCTACTCAACACCTTTGGCGACACCACAGGCCTCGAAGCCAAGCCCGTGCCCACCGCCGGCAGCACCACGGCCAAGCTGATGCCCAACGCCATCAACTTTGGCCCCGCCATGCCTGGCAAGAAGTACACGGCCCACAACGCCAAGGAGTTCAAGGAAGTGGCCGACCTGGATGCCGACATGCAGATGTTCACCGAGATGCTGGTGCGCATCGGCAACTTGCCGCAGATGCAATAAGCCTGCGGTGCTTGCCCCCGCGTGTTTTCTTGACCCAGGTGCAGGGCATCGATGTTGGCTGACGCTGTGGGGCTTTTGCTTGCGCTACAGTGTTTGAGGACCCCGCACCGCGCGGGGTGTTTCATGTTTTCCGCACGGAAGGAACCTCCCCATGGCCAAAGCTCCTGGAAAAGCCGCACCTGGCAAGACCTCTGCCCCCAGCATCAACATCGGCATCAGCGACAAGGACCGCGCTGCCATCGCCCAGGGCCTGTCGCGCCTGCTGGCCGACACCTACACCCTGTACCTCACCACCCACAACTTCCACTGGAACGTGACGGGCCCTATGTTCAACACGCTGCACACCATGTTCATGGCGCAGTACACCGAACTGTGGAACGCGGTGGACCCGATTGCCGAGCGCATCCGCTCGCTGGGCCATGTGGCGCCGGGTTCTTACGCCGAGTTCGGCAAGCTGGCGACGGTACCCGACGCGCCCGCCAAGCCGCCCAAGGCGTTGGACATGGTGCGCGTGCTGGTTGAAGGCCACGAGGCCGTGGCCCGCACGGCGCGCAGCCTGTTCCCTCTGGCCGACAAGGCCAGCGACGAGCCCACGGCCGACCTGCTGACCCAGCGCCTGACGGTGCACGAGCAGACGGCGTGGATGCTGCGCTCATTGCTCGAAGAGTAAAAGGGTTCGCAGCTTCCAAGCGCATGACCCGAGGGGCGCAGAACAGTGCAGCACAGCGAAGAAGAGCGCCTTGTCCTACATGGCGCATGTCCATCGCCTGCGCATGATGCGGGTTTTGGTCATGCCCCTTCTTCGCAGGGTGGCATGGCGTATCAATCCCCTCCGATGTATGCGAATCCTGTACGTTGAAGACAACCCGGAGCTGCGCGAGACCATCGGCATGCTCATGGAAGGTGAAGGCCGGACGGTCACGCCCTGCGCCACTGCCGAGGAGGCGCTGGCGCTGGATGCTGGGGACGTCTTTGATGTGGTGGTGACCGATGTCAGCCTGCCAGGCCTCTCGGGCACGGAACTGGCCCGCCAGCTGCTGGCGGGTGATGCGCAGCGGTGGGTGGTGCTGTGCTCCGGCTACGAGCTCGGTAGCCACCCGCGCAGTTGGGGGCCCAACGTGCGCGCCTTGCTCAAACCTTTTGAGCTGGAAGAGCTGGAGCAGTTGCTCGAGTCCATCCATACAGCGCTGGCTTCAGCCGCCGGCTGAGTCTTGCGAGCGCCGATCGCTCGCTGTTCATCCTTTATTCATCACGCCACCCCCCCGGTCGTGGCGATCTGCGCTGTTGTGCTGGGCTGCGCGCAGTCAATTGCGGGGGCTGCGTGCTGGCGAGTGGCGCGGCAGTCTCACACGAAAGGTCGTGACATCGTCCCGTGACTGGGCCTCGATGGTTCCACGGTGGGCCCGCACGATCTGGTGCGCAATGAAGAGGCCCAGCCCCAGCCCCTGGTGGCGGCCGGGCTCACGCTCTCCACCCCGGAACGGGTCGAACAGATGCGGCAGCAGCTCAGGGGGAATGGTGCCGCCGTTGGACACTGTGATGCTCACCTCCTCAGGGCTGGTACCGTCCACTGCAATCTGCACAGGGTGGTCGACTCTGCCGTGGTGCAGGGCGTTGCCAACCAGGTTGGTGATCACCTGACACAGGCGTTCGGCATCCCAGGTGCCGGCCAGGTCGCCTTGCAGGGTGGACCCGATGTAGCGTTCCGGGTGGCTGGTGGCCACCTCATTCAGCGTGCGCTGCACCAGCGCCTGCATGTGGGTGGAGCCCAGCTGCAGCGCCAGCCCGCCCGCCTGGCGAATGCGGGTCACGTCCAGCAGGTCTTCGATCATGTGGCCCATGCGCTGGCTGGCGCTTAGCACCCGGTCGGCCATCAGCGCGGCCTTGTCGGGGGACGGCTGGCGCTTGAGCACCGTGGCTGCTGCGACGATGGACTGCAGGGGCGTGCGCAGGTCATGGCTCAGCACTGCCATGAACATTTCGTTGATGCGCAACGCTTCGGTGCGCGCGCGCAGCTCATGCGCCAGCGCCTGCTTGCGCCGGTGCAGTTCAAAGAACACGCTCGCCTTGTTGGTGAGCATGTGTGGGTCGATGGGTTTGTACAGAAAGTCCACCGCACCACTCTCGTACCCCCGGAACTGCCAGTTCTGCTCCCGCGAACCCGCCGTCATGAAGATGAGGGGAATGTGTCGGGTGCGTTCGCTGCCCCGGATCAGCTCCGCCAGCTCAAAGCCGTTCATCTCGGGCATTTGCACGTCCAGCAAGGCCAGTGCCACGTCATCGTGGGCCAGCAGCAGCTCCAGGGCCTCGGGGCCAGACTGGGCCTTGAGGATATCCAGCCCGTCGCGTTGCAGCAGGGCCTCCAGGGCGATCAGGTTTTCCTCGACATCGTCAACGAGCAGGCATTTGGTGCGGTCGGTCTGGGGCATGGGCGGTGGGGAGGGTGGATGGGGTTCTCAAGGAGGGACGCATATGCCCATATCAAAGCTGCTGGCGCTGATGCAGGTCCGCCAGCAGCCTTGCAATGCCTTCAGGGGGCAGGATGTGGTCAACCGTCACGGCCGCGATGGCCGCCTGTGGCATGGTGGGCATGCCGGCGCTGGCAGGGTCTTGCACGATGGTGAGGCCGCCCGCTGCCTGAATGGCCTGCAGGCCGTGCACACCATCTTCGTTGGCGCCCGACAGCAGAATGCCCACCAGCCGGGGGCCGTAGTGGTCTGCTGCGGACTCGAACAGGACGTCGATGGAGGGACGGGAAAAATGCAGGGGAGGGTCTACCGACAGCCCCACATGCGGGCCCTGGGGCCCGCTGTCAACCAGCAGGTGGTAGTCCGGGGGCGCAAAGCTCACCGAGCCTGGCGTGATGGCGTCCTTGTCCTGCGCCTCGCGCAGCGCCAGGGCGCAGCGGGGCTGGAAGATGTCCACCAGCAGGCTGCGCCGGTCCCGAGGCAGGTGCAGCACCACCAGCACCGCCGCCTGCAGCGTGGCGGGCAGTGCTGGCAGCAGCTCCAGCAAGGCATCGATACCGCCCGAAGACCCGCCCACCACGATGGCGGCGTAGCCCTCGGGGGGCACTGGCCTGGGTGTGTGGGCGGGGCTGCTCACAGCCCGGCCTTCTTGCGGTAGATGCGGTCTTGCAGCACGAAGTCGTCGAACGCATCGGTGTGCGCCGAAAACCGCAGCGACTCCTTGGAGCCCAGGCCCAGAAACCCCCGGTGGCACAGCGACTCGCGGAACAGCCCCAGGGCGCGATCCTGCAGGTCGCGCTCGAAGTAGATGAGCACATTGCGGCACGACACCAGATGGACCTCGGCAAACACGCTGTCGGTGGCCAGGCTGTGGTCAGAGAACACCATGTGCTCGCGCAAGCCCTTGTCGAACACCACGCGGCCATAGCCGGCAGCGTAGTAGTCCGACAACGAGCTGCGGGCGCCGGAGCGCGCATGGTTCTCGGTGAACGCAGGCACTCGGGACAGGTCGAACACACCTGCCTCGGCGGCGCGCAGCGCGTGCGGGTTGATGTCCGTGGCGTAGATCAGCGTGCGGTCCAGCAGGCCTTCTTCCTGCAGCAGGATGGCCAGCGAATACACCTCTTCTCCCGCGCTGCACCCGGCCACCCAGACCTTGAGCGACGGGTAGGTGCGCAGCAGCGGCACCACCTCCTGGCGCAGCGCCTGGAAGTAACTGGGGTCGCGGAACATGTCGCTCACCTGCACGGTGAGGTATTCGAGCAGCGCAGGGAACACGGCGGGCTCGTGCAGCACGCGGTCCTGCAGCTGCGACAGCGTCTTGCAGTCGAACTGCACCAGCGCCGACGCCAGCCGCCGCTTGAGCGACGCCTGTGCGTAGCCCCGGAAGTCGTAGTGGTAGCGGTGGTAGATGGCATCGATCAGCAGGCGCTGCTCGATGTCTGCGGTGCGGGCCTTGCGATGGGGCATGGCGGGGCCTACTTGGGCATCCACACCCGCACCAGGGACAGCAGCTTCTCCACGTCCAGCGGCTTGGCGATGTAGTCATTGGCCCCGGCGGCCAGGCATTTTTCCTGATCGTCCTTCATGGCCTTGGCGGTCAGCGCGATGATGGGCAGGCGGCGCCACTCAGGGCGGTTGCGGATCTCGCGCATGGCGGTGTAACCGTCCATCTCCGGCATCATGATGTCCATCAGCACCAGGTCAATCGCGGGGTGGCCGCCGCTGCCGGCGCGCTCCAGCGCCTGCAGGGCCTCCAGGCCGTTGCGCGCAATCTCCACGTGGATGCCGGTGGGCTCCAGGATGCTGGAGAGCGCAAACACGTTGCGCACATCGTCTTCCACCACCAGCACGTTGCGGCCTTCCAGGGCAGTCTCGCGGTTGCGGGCCACCTGCAGCATATGGCGGTGCTCTGCCGACAGCTCCGACTCCACCTGGTGCAGGAACAGCGTGACCTCGTCGAGCAGCCGCTCGGGGGAGCGGGCGTCCTTGATGATGATGGACTTGGAGAACCGGCGCAGCTGCTGCTCCTCGTCGCGCGACAGGGCGCGGCCTGTGTACACGATGACGGGCGGGAAGGAGACGCCGTCCTGCTCCGTCATCTGCTGCAGCAATTCGTAGCCGCTCAGGTCGGGCAGGTTCAGGTCCATCACCATGCAGTCAAAGGTGGAGCCGCGCAGGTGCGCCAGCGCCTCGGCTGCCGTGCCGGCGCCCACAATCTCCACGTCGTCGTTGGTGAGCAGGTGGCGCACGCTCTCGCGCTGGCGTTCGTCGTCTTCCACCACCAGCACGCGCCGCAGGTTCTGGGTGAACTTGGCTTCCAGCCGCTGCAGGGCATGCACCAGTTCGTCGCGCTTGACGGGCTTGAGGGCGTAGCCCACGGCGCCCCGGCCCAAGGCCTCTTGCGAGTAATCGGCCACCGAGACCACGTGCACCGGAATGTGGCGCGTGGCCGGGTTGCGCTTGAGCTG